>NZ_CM178967.1:1025000-2202500 GCF_058724655.1 Rhodobacter sp. 4.3.4 | reverse complement strand
CGAGACGCCAGTTTCGGTGGAGGCTCCCTTGAGATACCACCCTTCGCACTCTTGATGTCTAACCGCGGCCCGTTATCCGGGTCCGGGACCCTGCATGGTGGGGAGTTTGACTGGGGCGGTCGCCTCCCAAATCGTAACGGAGGCGCGCGAAGGTAGGCTCAGACCGGTCGGAAATCGGTCGTTGAGTGCAATGGCAAAAGCCTGCCTGACTGCAAGACTGACAAGTCGAGCAGAGACGAAAGTCGGTCATAGTGATCCGGTGGTCCCAAGTGGGAGGGCCATCGCTCAACGGATAAAAGGTACTCTGGGGATAACAGGCTGATGATGCCCAAGAGTCCATATCGACGGCATCGTTTGGCACCTCGATGTCGGCTCATCTCATCCTGGGGCTGGAGCAGGTCCCAAGGGTATGGCTGTTCGCCATTTAAAGAGGTACGTGAGCTGGGTTTAGAACGTCGTGAGACAGTTCGGTCCCTATCTGCCGTGGGTGTAGGATACTTGAGAGGAGTTGCCCCTAGTACGAGAGGACCGGGGTGAACGTTCCACTGGTGGACCAGTTATCGTGCCAACGGTAGTGCTGGGTAGCTATGAACGGACAGGATAAACGCTGAAGGCATCTAAGCGTGAAGCCCCCCTCAAAACAAGGTATCCCTTGAGGGCCGTGGAAGACCACCACGTCGATAGGCCGGAGATGTAAGTGCAGCAATGCATTCAGTTGACCGGTACTAATTGCCCGATTGGCTTGATTTGATCCAGTAGCAGCAAGGCTCATGATCAAAAGCAGGTGTACACAAGGTTAGAAAAGAACGCTCCGCGCAGGCGCAATGCCGGAGGCCGCATCCGCGGCACGCGAGCTTCTCCTGATACGCGACTTGGACATGGCTTCTTCCTCGGTTTGGTGGTCATAGCGTTGGCTAAACACCCGATCCCATCCCGAACTCGGCCGTTAAGGGCCAACACGCCGATGGTACTGCGTCTCAAGACGTGGGAGAGTAGGTCACCGCCAAACCTAGTAAGAAGCCAACGTTCTCTCAAAACGATACCAAATACCCCGATCGCAAAACAAAGCCCTCGGGACTAACGCGGGGTGGAGCAGCCCGGTAGCTCGTCAGGCTCATAACCTGAAGGCCGCAGGTTCAAATCCTGCCCCCGCAACCAATACTCTCAAATATATCAGACTCTTAGGACCCGACGCAAACCGTCGGGTTTTTGCTTTTGAAATTCTTGTCAACACCTGGTCAACGTTACACGAGCCCCCCATCGGCGGGTCAGATAATCGTCGCCAGAGGCATCCGTCACTTCGGGAGATCATCCCGAAACCGGTCCATCTGGTGCATCCGCTCGTGCAGGATCGTGACGATGCCGACGTCACCTCGCTGTTCAAGCCGGGGCAGGTTCTGTTCGGCAAGCGCCGCGCCTATCAGCGCAAGGTGGCGGTGGCGGATTTCGAAGGGGTCTGTTCTGGCGACATCTATGTGCTGGAGCCGGCGAACGACCGGCTGATGCCCGAACTGCTGCCGTTCCTGTGCCAGACCGATGCCTTCTTCGATCATGCCGTCGGCACCTCGGCAGGGTCGCTGTCGCCGCGCACCAACTGGACCAGCCTTGCCAGCTTCGAGTTCCTGCTGCCGCCGATCCAGCAGCAGGCGCGGTTGGTGGAGGCGGCGTCTGCCTGTCGCACCGCTCTGTATGCCCTTCAAGATGCCTACGGTTCAACTGTGGTGGCAGAGGCTGCCTATGGGAAATCAGTTTCAGATTCCCTCAGCAAGTCAGTGCCACTGGTCGCGATAGGTAATGTTGCCGATGTGCAGTATGGACTAACGGTAAACCAGAAACGCGCCGAGAGCTCGGCCTGCAAACCCTATCTGCGGGTGGCCAATGTCCAAAGGGGGGCGCTTGATCTCGAAGAAATCAAGGAGATTGGGGTTTTTGACAGTGATACGGTCCACGAGCTAAAACTTGGCGACGTTCTGGTTGTGGAAGGTCATGCGGTGAGGTCTGAGATCGGGCGCGCAGCCATTTGGCAAGGTGAGATTCCCGGGGCGCTGCACCAGAACCATTTGATCAGAATTCGTGCGTCGGGTGATATGCTCCCGCGCTACATTTGCGAAATGATCAACTCGCCACATGGGCAGAAGTATTTTCAGACGCGCGCGAAAAGTTCGAGCGGCCTGAACACAATCAACTCTAGCGTTGTTCGCGAGTATAAAATTCCTCAGCCAGCACTTTCAGAGCAGCAGCAGGTCGTATCAGTTTTCGAGGTTATGAGCGTTCAACGCGGAAATTTGACCCGACGGATTGAGGAAGCTCAAAAGTTGTACGCGGACCTTCTATCTGCGATTTCCGGGCAGACAACATGACCTTCACCGAAGCCAACACCGTCGAAGCCCATCTGCGCGACCTTCTCGCGGGCGCGGCCTCGGTCCGTCCGACGCAACTCTCCATCGGCCTCGCCCGCTCGGGCGGCAGGATCGCGGGCCTCGGCTGGCACTACGTCGCCCCTGCCGACCTACCCCGCCAGCCGCAAGAGGTGCTGGTCGAACCCCATCTGCGCGACGCCCTGATCCGCCTGAACCCCTATATCGCCGCTAACCCTGGCCGAGCCGATGACGTGCTCTACCGCCTGCGCGCTATCATCATGGGCGCGCGGTCGGACGGGCTGGTGAAGGCGAACGAGGAATTTGCGGCATGGGCGCTGGGCGAACGATCGATGCCCTTCGGCGCGAATGGCGAACACGTCACCATCCGCCTGATCGATTTCGACGACATCGAGAAGAACAGTTTCGTCGTCACTCAGCAGTTCACCATCCGCGCAGGCAAGTCTGAGAAGCGCGCCGATCTGGTGCTGCTGGTCAACGGTATTCCGCTGGTCCTGATCGAGGCCAAGACGCCGGTACGGTCCAGCCAAAGCTGGCTCGACGCCGCGTTGCAGGTGCATGACGACTATGAACGCAACGTGCCCGAGCTGTTCGTGCCAAACGTCTTTTCGGTGGCGACCGAGGGCAAGGAGTTCCGCTACGGCTCGGTCCGGATGCCGGTCGACATGTGGGGCCCTTGGCGCGACGGCGACGGGCCGCATACGATGGGCGCGGTGGAAAAGGCCGCCGCCTCGATGCTGCGCCCGGCCATGGTGCTGGACATGCTCGACAGCTTCACGGCGTTCGCCACGCAAAAGGGCAAGCACCGCATCAAGATCATCGCCCGCTATCAGCAGGTGGACGGGGTCAACAAGATCGTCGCGCGGGTCGTGGCGGGCCAGCCGCGCAAGGGGCTGATCTGGCATTTCCAGGGGTCGGGCAAATCGCTGCTGATGCTGTTCGCCGCACGCAAGCTGCGGCTGCACCCGGCGCTGAAGAACCCCACGGTGCTGATCGTGGTGGACCGGATCGATCTGGACAGCCAGATCTCGGGCACCTTCTACGCCGCCGACATGGCCAACATGGTCCGCACGGAAAGCCGCAAGGAACTGGCCGACCTGCTGGCCAAGGACGCGCGGAAGGTGGTGATCACCACGATCCACAAGTTCGCCGAGGCCGATGGCGTGCTGAACGACCGCGACAACATCATCGTGCTGGTGGACGAGGCGCACCGCACGCAGGAAGGCGATCTGGGCCGCAAGATGCGCGATGCGCTGCCGAACGCGTTCCTGTTCGGCCTGACCGGCACGCCGATCAACCGCGCCGACAAGAACACCTTCTACGCCTTTGGCGCCGACACGGACGAAGGCGGCTACATGAGTCATTACAGCCTCGGGGACTCGATCCGTGATGGCGCGACGAAAGAGCTTCATTTCGAGCCGCGGCTGGTGGACCTGCACATCGACCAAAAGGCGATCGAGGAGGCCTATGCCGAGCTGACGCAGGGCCTGACCGACGAAGACCGGGATCGGCTGGGCAAGGCGGCGGCCAAGATGTCGATCCTGGTGAAGTCCCCGAAGCGGATTGCCGCAATCTGCGCCGACATCGCCAAGCATTTCCAGGAGAAGGTCGCCCCCAACGGCTTTGGCGCGCAGGTCGTGACCTTCGACCGTGAGAGTTGTCTGCTCTACAAGCAGGAACTCGACCGGCACCTGCCGCCCGAGGTTTCGGACGTGGTGATCTCGGTCAACAGCGGCGAGCCTGAATACGCGGCTTTCAAGCGCGACCGGGATGCCGAGGAGAAGCTGCTCGACCGGTTCCGCGACCCGAAGGACCCTCTGAAGATCATCATCGTGACGTCGAAACTGCTGACCGGCTTCGACGCGCCGATCCTGCAGACGATGTACCTGGACAAGCCGCTGCGCGACCACACGCTTTTACAGGCGATCTGCCGGACGAACCGCCCCTATGGCGAGCAGAAGACCCACGGCCTGATCGTCGATTACCTCGGCATCTTCGACGACGTGGCGCAGGCGCTGCAGTTCGACGAGGAAGGCGTGAAAAAGGCGGTGTCGAACATCGCCGAGCTGATCAACGCCCTGCCGACTGCCCTGCAGAAGTGCCTCGGCTATTTCGCGGGCGTGGACCGAAGCCTGACCGGCTACGAGGGACTGATCGCCGCGCAGGAGTGCATCCCGAACAACGACCTGCGCGACGCCTTTGCGGCCGATTTCAGTGTGCTCGCGCGGATCTGGGAGGCATTGTCGCCCGATTCGGTGCTGACGCAGTACGAGACCGACTATCGCTGGCTGGCGCAGGTCTACGAGTCACTTAAACCCTCCAGCGGCACAGGGCGGCTGCTGTGGCACCGGCTGGGTGCAAAGACCATCGAACTGATCCACGAAAATGTCCATGTCGATGCGGTGCGGGATGATCTCGATACGCTGGTTCTGGATGCCGACCTGCTGGAAGCGGTCCTCGGCAACCCGGACCCGACAAAGAAGGCCAAGGAAATCTCGGTCAAGCTGTCGGGGCGCCTGCGGAAGCATGCGGGGAATCCGAAGTTCAAGGCGCTGGGCGAGCGGCTGGAAGACCTGAAGAACCGACACCAGCAGGGTCTCTTGCTGTCAATCGACTTTCTGAAGGAACTTCTGGCGCTGGCAAAGGACGTGGTGAAGGCAGAGCGCGAGACGCCAGAGGAAGAAGACAGCGACCGGGGCAAGGCGGCGTTGACCGCGCTTTTCGAGGAAGCCCGGAACGGCGACACGCCCGTGATGGTCAAGCGGGTCGTTGACGATATCGACGAGATCGTGCGTGCGGTCCGTTTCGATGGCTGGCAGGCCACGCATGCGGGTGAGCGCGAGGTCAAGAAAGCGCTTCGCCAGACGTTATTCAAATATCGCCTGCATCAGGATGCAGAGTTGTTCGAGAAGGCGTATGGTTATGTGAAGGAGTACTATTGAGAAAGCGCCAGTAATTAATTGGCAATGCGGATCACTTCACCTCCCACACCTCGCCGCTGTCCAGCTGCTTGACGAAATCCACCGCCTCGCCGTTCCAGTGGTAGGCGAAATGCGCGCCTTGGGTGGGGATGGGGATCACGTCGGGCCAGAAGACGGCGATGCACTCCCCATCGGGATACCGGATGCTGGGCCAGGTGATGCCGTTTGACCCGGCCGCGCGCCGCTCGGCACCGAAATCCTGGGAGGCGCGATAGTCGTCGGGGTCCAGCAGGTCCGCGCGGCCGGTGGCGTCTTCGAGTTCGGCATCAACGGACCCTATCAGTTCGCGGAACTGCGATGTCCAGCCGGGTGCCTCGTTCGTGGCGCGCATGAAGCGGGCGTGGTGGTGAATGGTTTCGGCGATAGCCACCTCGGTGCGGTCGCCCGCATAGTAGAGGCCGAAACTGCCGTCCGAGAACCGCCCCGGCCGCAGGGGCGAGCAGTGGACGAAGGGCGCCATGACCCAGCTGGCACCCGGGCCGGTGACGCGACGCGCAACCGGCACCTTTGAGAGATCACCGATGCTGTCGCGGATGCGCGGGTTGAACTTGGCCTCGGCCGAGGCCAGCGCCTCCCAATCGGCGGGGTCGGCGATGTCTTCGAACAGGTCGATGGGCGGGTGGATCGAGCGGATGATGCGGACAGTGCGGGGCCATGTCACGCGACGGACAGGCACATTCACCATGCACCCCGTTCGGCATCCAGATAGGCCCGCAGGTCGATCAGGTCGGTGATCTCGCCGCGCAACATGATGTCCAGCGCGCTGCGCCCGCCGAAAGCCTCGCTGGGTTTCCGGATCCACGCATAACCGCGAGCGGGGTCGGAGAAGAGGTAACGCAGCGCTTTGTGGATGCCCATCAGGATCGCCATCCGCGCGCGCAGGTCCCGGTCTATCCGCCCGATGTCGCCAACCTTCCAGCGCGCCCAGGTGCGCTGCGCCATGTCGCCCAAGAGAACGCGCGCGTCGCCATCTGTCAGGCCCCAGGCGCGGAACAGGTTGACGGTGGTGCGCGCCAACGCCGCCGCTTCCTCGTCCGTGATGACGGGAAGGTCGGGGCGCGCGATGATCGGCTGGACCGTGGCGAACTGCATGGTCATTCTCCTTTGGCATCAAGATAGTCATTTTATGCCAAAAGGCAACGATAATCCCTTACCGCGATGAACGCACCATGAGCCAAGGCGTCGCCTTTGGCATCGCCGACGTGACCTCGACCTCGCGCAGCATCCCGCCCGCGATCAGGCCCTCGCGCACCCAGCCCAGCGCCTGCCACCAATCGCCATAGCCGCGCCGGGCGGCCTCGATCTGATGGGGGTGAGGTGAGAAGGTGACCGGGCAGGCGAGGATGTCGATGGTTTTCCACGTGGCCCGCGCACCCGGGCCACGCACGCGGACACGCTCCGTGCCCACGACGACAGCGCCTGCGTGCATGCCGTGCTGGTTCTGCTTGACGATGGTCGGCACGCAGCGCGGGACGGCGCCGGGCATCCAGTCCGGGGTCAGCCCGGCGCGAGCCAGTTCGGCGACACGGATCGCCATGCGCTTACCGCCGAGGCTGTCGGGGATCCCGGCGACGGTGGCGGCGATGACCTCGGCGTCCTCGTGGGTGTAGCCGCCGATCTTGTGCTGGCCTCCGTCGATCTTGCAGCCCAGCACAGCCCGTTGCAGCAGAACGTATTCCAAGCCGAAGCCGAACCCTTCCTCGGTGACGTCCGGAGGCAGGGGCAGTTCCAGCTGCGCCTGTTCGATCCGGAACGCCCATTCCAGCGCGGCTTGCACGCCCAGCGCGCGTCTCATCTTGGTACCGCTGACGCGGCCGTAGAAACTCATGGCTGCAATCCTTCAAGGAAATCCATCTGTGCCGGGGGCTGGGGCGCATTGGTCGGCCGCCATATCCATGGGCCCGAGGCCATGGGCAGTTGCGAGAGAGCGCCACGCATGTGCTGCTGCCAGAGGGTGAACTCCGTTGCCGAGCAGGCGCAGAGCGCGTGCCCGATGGGCCAGCCCATCAGCCATCCGACGAAGAGCGGGTTCAGCCGCCGCCGCGACCGGCCCTTCAGGATCCGCCGCGAGACGACGCGCCCATGCGAGGCAATCATCGAAGCCCAAAGCGGGCGCGAGATCGGGGCGTGTGGCAAGGACCGCCGCCCATCCGGCAAGGTCACCGGGACCTGGTGGGTGAAGCCTTGTTCCGCCCGGTAGTGCAGCAGGTCCATCCGGGACTTGCCGTCGGTGCGGGTGATGCTGGCCTCGGAACTGCCCTTCCAGTTCTGCGCCGCTGGGGTCGGCCAGTGGTTCGGCAGGGCCTTCGCGATGCCCAGAGCCAGCGCCTCGGCCTTGCGGGTGAAGTCGCTGTTCTCGGCCGGGTTGTAATCGCCAGTGCCGGGATGCAGGCTCATCGGTGTTGGCCAGGATGAAGATGCGGAGCCGCTCGTGCGGCGCGCCGACCTCTGCCGCCGAGAATAGGCCCGCCGCAGGCGTGTAACCCAGTCCCCAAAGCTCTCGCAGGACGGTCTCGAGCCCGAGGGTGACGTGTCCGGCGACGTTTTCGAGGAAGACCCATTCCGGGCGGCATTCCCCGATGACGCGGGCGACATCGGGCCAGAGGTGACGCGGGTCGTCGGCGCCGCCCCGTTTGCCAGCGGCGCTGAAGGGCTGGCAGGGATATCCGGCGAGGATGGCATCGAAGGCCCCGCGGAAGGGCCGGGCATCGAAGCTGCGCAGGTCGGTCCAGATCGGGGCCGGGGCGAAGTAGCCTGCGCGCGGGGCGGCGATGAGGACCGCCGTTGGCCAGTCCTCCCATTCGACGAAGGCGCGGGTGTGATAGCCGGGCTCGGCGAGCATGAGGCCCAGATCAAGGCCTCCGCCGCCTGCGCAGAGGGACAGTCCGTGCCAGGGACGTGACACCATGCCATTCACCGCACTCCTCGCTCACGCAGGCGCTCGGGCGTTACCAGGCCGCGGGCCAGCATGGCGTCGCGCATGGTGTTGCTGATCGCGCTGATCGGCAGATAGCGGTCGGAGTTGAGAAGGCGGCCGGATCGGTGATCGGGGGCGCGGGCGGGGCTGGGGGCGCCTTGGGCTTGCCCCGCTGCCGACCAACATTCTCGGCCTTGCGCTGGGCCGCGCGCTGCATGGCGCGGTCGAGCGCCTTCGGGCCATCGGGCGGTTCGGGATGCTCCCGGCGGGAGGCTTCGGCCGTGGCGATGATCTCGGCCTCGGTCAGCCCGAGCTCGTCGCGCCAGCGCTGGACGTGCAGCCGCGGCGGCCAGCCTTGCCACCAGCCGGGCAGGGCGGCGGGATCGAGGCCCAGCGCGTCGAGCAGCGTCCCGAAAACCTCATCGGAAATCACCGCGCGCGCTTGCGCGCCATCCTCCTCCTTTACTGGTTCTCTTAAAGGTTCTCTTACAGGGTTAGTGTCCGAATTTCGGACACGGCTTTCGGCGTTTTCCGGACACGGGTTCCCCGGAAAATCGGACACGGGCCTCGCGCCAGCCCCGTGTCCGAAATCCGGACACGGCAGGGCATCGGCCGAGTCCTCCAGGGCCGAAGCGTCTGTGCCGTCGGGGCTTTCTGCGCCCGCGTTCTCACCGTGTCCGGTTTCCGTACACGGCACCACATCCACAGGTGTGAACCCCGGCTCGAACCCCAGAATGTAGCGGGTCGGCAGCTGGCGCTTGGTCACTGGATCGAGCCGCGGCACGCGCCGCAGCAGGCCCACCGCCTCCAGCTGGCCAAGGTGATCGTTCAGCGTCGAGCGGCTGATCTCACAGTCGTGCGCCAGCCGGTCCTGCGAGGGGAAGCAGCCGTAATCGGGGTTGAACCGATCGCAGAGGTGCCAGAGCACGATCTTCGTCGTGGGCTTCAGCCCGCGCTGCTTGATGGCCCAGTTGGTGGCCTCGTGGCTCATGGCGCGGGCCTCCGCGGGGCAGGGGCGATGCGCGTCGTGAAGCCATGATCGGCCAGCGCGCCCAGCGCATCGTCGAGACTGCGCACCAGCGCCCAGCCAAAGCCCTGCGCCTGAACTGCGTCGCGGAACGCCTCCTGCTCCGGCCGCAGCCGACCCTTCGGTGCCTTCAGTTCGAGGAACAGGATGCGGCCGCCGGAAAGGACCATCAGATCCGCGAAACCGGCATGAACGCCCATGCCGACAAGGATCGCCTGGCGCTTGGCCCCGCGGGGCCCGGCCTCGGTCACCTCGTTGGCGCAGTGGTGGATGATGGCCGAGCGGGGCAGGGCGATGCGCAGGGCCTGCACGACGGCACGCTGCAGATCGGCCTCGGGGGTGCCACGGCGTTTCATTGCGCGGTCCTCCCTTGATCTTCGCGCTGGGCGCGGGCGATGGGGCGCCGCGCGTCGATCACCAGCTGGAGGCGCCGGGCGTCGGCCCGCTCGGCCGCGCTCTCGCCATGGGTGGCAAGGACCGTGCAGGCGAGGCGGAGCAGCTGGTCGCTGTGATGCGCGGCATCGGCGATGACGGCGCTGGCCTCGGCCACCCGATCGGCGGGCCAGGCGGAAGTGCGGGGCTGCACCATCATGTCCGCCCCCGCGATTTGCGCACCGGATGCGCTTGCTCCTGCGCCCGGATCCATTCCTGAACCGCAGCGCGGCGGTAGTAGGTCTTGCGACCTATGCGTGTGCAGGGCGGCCCCTGGCGTCGGGCTTCCCAGCGTGACAGGGTGTCGGCGGTCAGGCCAAGCGCCTGCGCCAGCTGTTCGCGGCTGATCCAGTCGGCCAGCAGATCAACAATCTCCGCGTCCGGTTCAGTCTGGATGTCTTTCATCGGCTGCTCCCTCGTGTCCTGCGCCCCTCGGGGTCAGGAGCAGCGAAGCAGAGCGGCCGGGCCGGAAAACAGGCGGAAGGTGGAATTGCCGGTTCCGGCCTTGTTCCGCCCCTGTTTTCATTGGGGATAATTTGAATACGAGCTGCTGCCGGGGAATTTCTGGTCGCCGGGCAAGGGCCAAAATGCGACGTCTTCCGGCCGCAATTCCGGTGCGCTGGGCCGCTATCGCCCCTGTGGCCCGCATTGTCCTCGGTTCAACCGCGTTCGCAGGATTTGACGGGGGCGGAATTGGCGGAACCTGTTGTTCCGGTCGCCTCTGGGCGGGGTTCGGCGATATCCACAGGAACTTGTCGATCACTGCCGTTGTTCACGGGCTCGTGAGTAAACACACGCTTGGCGTGTGCGTAAACTTTCCGGGAGCAGTCCACAAGAATCGAAAAACGAACATAACCAGACGCCAGTGCCGCAACCGGTATGGCTCTGGATTACAGGCGGTTTCACAGAACGACTCGCTCCGCACCCTGTCCCGCCCACGTGCCTTCGCACGTCGGGTCATTTGTAACCTGCCCTCTCGCGGCTTTTGCCGCGGGATACGGTTTGTCTGAAGGAGTAATCTGATGCCCTTGCCGCCCGTTGCCTTCTATTCGATCTACGAGATTGCGGTGCGCTGGGGATGTCATCCGGCCGACGTGGCGGGATGGGCTGCGGCGGGGCACCTGCAGGTGCTGGCGGGGATCCCTCCGGTCAGTTGCGGCGAGGAAACGGTCGCGGGAATGGTACAGGTGCCGATCGCCGAGCTGATGCCGATGTTCCGGCGGATTGGCCCCAGCGACGAGCAGGCGCGGTTGAAGCGGGTGGTCGATAGCGCCGCGACCGATCCGATCAGGCCGAAGAACCCCATGCCGGTGGCCTGCAGCGTCACCATCGACAGCCGGTTCACATAGGTGAAGCCGCCCAGACCCTCGGTGTTGCCGCGCCAGCAGACCCAGCCCGCCGAGCGTTCCTCGGCCGCCGCCCCGGATGTCGCGGCCGAGGTCATCCGCCAGCGGCGCATGGAAGTGGAGAGGTTGGTCGTGGCCAGCGTCGGCGTGGCCGCGGTCCCCACCGCCGTGCGCGGCATGCCGTTGGTGTTGATCGTCGTGCTGGTCGAGGGCGCCCAAGTCGCGATCCGGTTGACCCCGAAATGCGGCTGGAGCGGAAAGTGGCGGCCCGAGGGGCGCTCGACATCGAGCCAGCCCATCCCCGCCCGGTCGCGGGCATAGAGCGCGAGCTTTCCTGGGGGCGGCGGCGAGGGGACGGCGTCATGGGCAGGCAGGACCACCGGCTCGGCCAGTTCCAAACGGCCGCTGGTGCGGTCGATGCGGATGGCGTCGTAGAAGGCCGACCCGTCCGGGCTGACCTTGAAGCTGAAATCATCGTTGCCGAGGAGGCCGATCAGCGCCCGCGCCGAGAACCCGGTCTTGAAGGCAAAGGCCGCATCATTCGCCGGTGCCGCCTTGTTCAGCGCTGCCTGCAACTGGGCGGCGATGCCCTCGTAGGAGGTCAGGCCGGAGGAGTGTCCGATCCAGGCCCCGCGATGCACGAGCATGCCCGAGATTTCGATGACCGCAATCCCGTCGACAACGGCGAAGTGCTGGCCGCCGTTCCGTGCCTGGCGGTTGGTCAGGTCATCACCGAACAAAGACGCCCGGGCGGGCAGGCTGGCGCTGGCTTGGTCTTCGGCCGTGATCTGCAGACCATCGACACTGATTTCCCGGCCGGTGATCCGAGGGCCAAGCCCGGTCAGGAAGGCCAGCGCCTTGGCAGGATCGACCATGAGAGGCGTGTTGAAGACGCGCTGGGCGATCTGGGTGTGGTGCATCATGCGTCCTCCGCGGGCCGTGGTTCCCGGTCCTCGCCGTCGTCGTCCTGGTTGCCGACCACCTGCTGGTCCTGTTGCTGGCCCTCGGTGTCACCCGGCCCAGCGCCGCCACCCGCCGCTTGTGCGGGCGATCCCGGCCGACGGAAGTCGAGCCCGAGGTCTGCCTCACGCTTCCGTTCCGCGGCGATTTCGCGGTCGACCCGTTCAGCGTCATAGCCGCGCTCGGCAATTGCCTGCGTGCGGGATTTCAGGCCCGCCTCGATCTGCAGGATTTCTGCCGAGGCGTCCTTGGCCGGGTCGATCCAGTCCCACTTGGTCGGAAGCCAGTCGCAGGCGAGCCAGGCACGCCGCTCCGTCGCATAGCCCGGCAGGTCGATGGCGCCCGCTAGCACGGCCATGTCCATCCAGCGCGTCCAGACGGAACGGCATGGCTGGTAGACCATGACCGAATGCTGGAAGGCCGAGATGCGGCGGCGGAAATCGACCAAGGCGATCCGGGTGTTCGAGAAGTTGCCCTTGGCGGTGTCGCCGGTCAGATAGCCGTAAGGTACGCCCAGCGCGGCGCCGATCTGCAACAGCGTGCGGTACTGGAACGGCTCATAAGTTGACCCGGAATCCGGCGTCGAGGGCGTGGTCACGTCCTCGCCGGGATCGAGCCGCACCACCTGGCCGGGTTCCACCTCGAGATCGTCCTCGGCCGGATCAAGGGCGGTTTCCGGGGCGGGGGAGGTGATGAACATCGCGAACATCGCTGCCGTCTTCTTCCGCTCCAGTTCTGCGTCGTCGTAGAGGTCGAGGGTGAAGAGCTTCACCACGGCCGCGGCGAAGCGCGAGACCCCGCGCAGCTGGCCCGCCTCGACCGGGTCGAGGATGTGGATGACCTCGGACGCGGGCACGCGCACCGTCTCTCCCGCCAGCCCCGGATCAGTCATGTCGCCCGGATGGCGGCGCAGGAAGTGGTAGGCCACGCGGCGGCCGATCCCGTCGAATTCGATCCCCTGCCGAATCGATCCCGCGCCAGGAAGGACGCGGGTCATGTCCTGGGGCAGCATTTCTGACGGCAGCATCTGCAGCTGCATCGGCACGGTCAGACCGTCTTCGGGCCGCCGCGTGCGGATGCGCAGGAAGACCTCGCCTGCAAGAAAGACTTCCCGCGCCGCCCGGCGTTGCAGGCCGAAGAAGTCCGTCAGCCCCTCCGCATCCGCCTCGTCGGTCCAGGCGAGCCAGAGCTTCTGCAACTCCTCCTTCTTCGCGGCATCGGCGATCTTCGATGAGGGCTTGATGCCGTCACCGACGACGTGGTTCGCAAAGGCATCGACGGCATTCGCGGCATAACCGTTGTTGCGCACGAGCCAGCGCGCCCGGGCGGTGATGGTCTCACCCGAGGCGGCGATCAGCGTGTTCACATGGGCGCGGGTGGCACGGAACCCGCGCATGCGACGATGGGACTGCGCGGCGTCGAAGCCACCGATGATCGAGCCGAGGCGGGCGCGGAAGGCTTCGAGCACCATGGTCAGAGACCCTTCGTCGCGACAGTGCCCCAGCGACGGCGGCGGGCAGACGTGCCGCTGGCGCTGGCAATGCGGGCTTCCAGATCGCGGATCGCGGCGGCAAGTTCTGCGTCCGATCCATAGGTCACGGTCTTCCCGTCGTAGCTGACACTGCGCAGCCCGGCGAAGCGGGCTTCCTGCAGCGCCGTGAGCAGGGCCTGCATGCGTTCCAGGTCCATCAGTCCCTCATGAAGTTCGGGGTGTAGGCCCGCCGTTTCCGGCGTGGCGTGGTCAGGGTTCCGGCCTTGGGCTGGGCCGGATCGGGCGGCGTAGGATCAGGTGCGGTGGCAGCTGGCATCCTGGTTTCGACACCAGCCTGTGCCTCCAGCCGCCGCCAAGTGGCCTCGTCCCAGCGGTCGGCGCCGAGGATCCACGCCGCGGCGCGGGCATAGACCCGGCAGTCCAACGCCTCGTTCCGCTCGCGCATCTTCTGCCATTCCTGGTGGGCATAGCCGCGCTTGTTGCCGATGGTGACCAGCTGCTCGGCCACCAGCTGCTTCAGCCATTCGGTGTTGGCCCAGCTTGGGATGTGCACGGTCCCCGGCGCATCGAGGACGCCCAGCGCCCGGTCTTCATCACTCGGACGAGCGGGCCGCTTGCGCGCGCGGCATCGGCGAGTGCTTTCGCCACGGTCTCAAGCGCGGGGGCGACGGCGGCGGTCAAGCGGTTCGTCAGGCCAAGCCAGATCAGGCTCAGCCGATCCAGCGCATCGCCCGTGCGTTCGATCTGCGCCGCATCGGCCGCGCTCACCGCC
This sequence comes from Rhodobacter sp. 4.3.4, assembly GCF_058724655.1. Lineage (NCBI taxonomy): Bacteria > Pseudomonadati > Pseudomonadota > Alphaproteobacteria > Rhodobacterales > Rhodobacter > Rhodobacter sp. 4.3.4. The sequence goes on along the minus strand of NZ_CM178967.1, from coordinate 2,188,195 downwards.
ACCCCGAACTCGCGCACGTCTTTCGCGGCATCGCGCAGCGTCGCGCTGCCGATCCGTAGAAAGGCAATCGCCGCCCGGTCGCCGAAAAGGTCGGAGGCCACCGCCGCGCGCTCGGCCTCGGGCACGAAGCGATTGAGCGCGTCCTGAATGGCGATGATGCGCTGATCGAGCGGCAGGGCCTGTAACTCGGCCGCCGTCAGGTTCAGCCGCGCCAGCGCGCCGACGGCCGTGCCCGATCCCGCCGCCGCTTCGGAAAGCCGCGTCGTCAGCTTCTTCGTCGCCTGTTCGATCTCGCCCAACGAGACCCCGGCAAGCTCGCCCGCCCAGGTCAGCACCTGCAGGCTCTCGACCGTGGTCTTGAGCGAAGCCGCCATGTCCGCCTGCGCGCCGATCGTCTCAAGCCCCGAGCGCACCATCGCCACGCCCGCCGCCGCGGCCGCAGCCGTCACCGCCGCGAGTGCCACCCCGGCCTTGCGCGCGAACCCGGCGAGCCGCGTGTTGGCCAGCTCCATCTCCGACGAGAGCCGCCCGAAGCCACGGGCTCCGGCCTCGCCGATCCCTTCCAGCTCGGCGCGCACCTGCCGTCCTCCCTCCGCCACAAGGCGGACGGAAACACGCTTCTCTGCCATCGCGAGGCTCCTTGAAGTGATGCGTCATTGACTTATGCGCCATTGGCGCACATATTGCGCCATGGCCATCGTTACAGTCGTCGAAACCCCGGAATTCGAGCGTCGCGCCCGCAGCCTCATGTCGGAGGCGGAGCGGCTTGAGGTGATCGATTTCGTCGCCCGCAACCCGATGACCGGCGTTGCGATTGGCGGCGGGGTGCGGAAATTCCGCTTCGCCCGGCCCGGCGGTGGCAAGAGCGGCGGCTATCGCGTGATCCATTTCTACAGCCCCGATGACGGGACGCCGATTTTCCTGATCACCGTCTTTGCCAAGAACGAGAAGGCAAACCTGACGGCTGCGGAAACGGCGATGGTGCGCGAACTCGGGGCTGCGCTGGCGGCGAGTTACAGGAGGACGAGATGACCGAGGCATTTGCGAGCATCGAACAGGGCTTGAAGGAGGCGCTTGCGCAGGCCCGCGGCGAAGGGCGGGGACGGGTGCATGAGATCGATCTGCCCGAGCCTGATGTGCAATCGATCCGGTCGCGCACGGGGCTGTCGCAAACCGATTTCGCGCGCAGCATCGGGGTGAAGAAGGGCACGCTCCTGAACTGGGAGCAGCGCCGCCGCAGCCCGGAAGGCCCGGCGCGGGTGCTGCTTGCGCTGATCGACAAGGACCCCGACATCGTCCAGCGGACGCTGGCGCCCTGAACCCTGCGGGGCGTTCAGGGGCCCGCCTGAGCGGCGATCTGTTCATTGAGCCTGCGCACCATCACCGCCTTGATCTCGGGCAGGGTTTCGGCGGTCATGAGCCTGTTCACGCCCAGGGCTTCGGCGAGGGCGAGTGCCGCGCCCATGTCCCAGCCGAGCACCGCATCGGGGACGAGGCGCAGCTGTCCGCCAAGTCGTTGCACCAGATCCCAGACCTGTGCGCCCTCGACCGTCTGCGGCCGGTTCAGTCTTGCGGGGCAGTCGGGGCAGGGGCCGTGGCAGGCGGCGCAATAACTTTCGCCCCCGCCGAAGGACCAGTCGGCGAGGGCGCAGAGGCGTTTTTTTCCGCATCCAGCATCAGGCCGCGGGCAACGTAGCGGGTCTGAAACGCTTCGAAAACCGGCCAGATGTCGATAAGGGCGTCGATGCCCTCGGGCGTCACCGGCATCGGAGTGCCTGTTTCGTCGCCGACGCCTTCCCAGTCGAGAATGGCCAGACGCGCCACTGCTTTCGCCATGGCCAGCGCCAGTTCTTCCTGCGTCGCACCCTCGGGCAGCGCCGCAAGGTCGGGATCGGCGCGGGCGGCCGCCGCATGCACTCGACCGGCTTTTGCGTGCCGTGGACGGTGTCGGCGTCTTGATCCCGGTTGGCGATCTGCCACAGCGTCGTCTGCTTGCGATCCCCGGCCCAGTGACCCTTGCCCTTCGCACGCACCGCATACCAGCAGGGTTCGTGCTGCCAGTGGTAATCGCCGCGGCTGAGGACCAGCCTATTCTTCGCCCAGATGATCTGCGACCGGATCGCAAAGGCCGCGGCAGTCAGGCTGTCCGCCACGGTCGCGGCATGCAGGGCACCGTGCCAGACGTAGGCGACGTCGCCGGGGAACAGCGCCCATGCCTCGCGCCAGTCGGCCCGGTCGTCGTTCAGCACCTTGCCAGTTCGTTTCGTTTTGGCCGCGCCCGCCTGATTGCGCCAGGAGGGATCGTACTCCACGCCATAGGGTGGCCGCCGCATAGGTGTCGATGATCGCCTGCGGGCCGATCTCGTAGGCATCACGATAGAAGTCCAGATTGTCGTTCGTCATGTAGGGGGCGGGGTAGTAGACGCGACCGATCTTGCCCTCCTTGCGGATCTCGATCTTCGAGACGATCGGATGGATCGAGGCGGTGGCATGGTTGATGTAGCTGATCGAGCCGGTCGGGGGGACCGCCTGCAGATAGCGGTTGTAAAGCCCGTCGATGCGCACCGCCTCGCGCAGCGCCTCCCAGTCGGCGCGGCCGGGCAGCGGATGGTTGGCGAAAAGCGCCTGCACCCGCGGGCTTCGGGGCAGCCAGTCGCGGCTGGTATATTTCTCGAAAAAGGTGCCATCGGCATAGGATGAATCCTCGAAGCCGGCAAACCTCTGGCCGCGTTCGCGGGCCAGCGCGTTCGAGGCGCGCAGGCAATGATAGGCCACGGCGGCGAAATAGACCGAGGTGAATTCGATCGCTTCGGGGCTGCCATAGGGGATGCGCTCGCGCGCCAGGAACCCGTGCAGGTTCATCTGTCCGAGCCCGACCGCATGAGCGGCGTCATTGCCGCGCCGGATCGAGGGCACGGCCTCGATCGCCGACATCTCGCTGACCGCGGTGAGCGCGCGGATCGCCGTTTCCACCGTGGCGCCGAAGGATGCGCCATCCAGCGTCGCGGCGATGTTCAGGCTGCCCAGATTGCAGGAAATATCCATGCCGACATGGGCATAGCCAAGATCCTCGGTATAGGCGGAGGCTTCGTTGACCTGCAGGATTTCCGAGCAGAGGTTCGACATGTTGACCCGCCCGGCCACCGGATGGGCGCGGTTCACCGTGTCTTCGAACAGGATATAGGGATAGCCGCTCTCGAACTGGATTTCCGCCAGCGTCTGGAAGAACGCGCGCGCATTGATCTTGCGCTTGCGGATGCGCTTGTCGTCCACCAGTTCGGCATATTTCTCGGTGATCGAGATCTCCGAGAACGGCACGCCATGAACCCGCGCGATGTCATGCGGCGAAAAGAGATACATCTCCTCGTTGCGCTTGGCGAGCTCGAAGGTGATGTCGGGGATCACCACGCCAAGGCTGAGCGTCTTGATGCGGGTCTTCTCGTCGGCATTCTCGCGCTTGGTATCCAGAAAGCGCAGGATATCGGGATGATGGGCGTGCAGATAGACCGCCCCCGCGCCCTGACGCGCGCCGAGCTGATTGGCATAGGAAAAGGAATCCTCGAGCAGCTTCATCACGGGGATGACGCCCGAGGACTGGTTCTCGATCCCCTTGATCGGCGCGCCCGCCTCGCGCAGGTTGCTGAGCAAAAGCGCCACCCCGCCGCCGCGCTTGGAGAGCTGCAAGGCAGAGTTGATCGACCGGCCGATGCTCTCCATGTTGTCTTCGATGCGCAGAAGAAAGCACGAGATCAGCTCGCCCCGCTGCGCCTTGCCCGCGTTGAGGAAGGTGGGGGTGGCGGGCTGAAAGCGGCCCGAGATCATCTCTTCCATCAGCGCCAGCGCCAGCGCCTCGTCGCCGCGCGCAAGCGTCAGCGCCACCATCACCACGCGGTCCTCGAACCGCTCAAGATAGCGCTGCCCGTCGCGGGTCTTGAGCGTATAGGAGGTGTAGTATTTGAACGCGCCCAGAAAGGTCGGGAAACGGAACTTGTGCGCATAGGCCGTGTCCCAGATCCGGTGCAGGAAGTCCTTCGAATACCGGGACAGCACCGCAGGCTCGTAATAGCCTTCGTCGAGCAGATAGCCCAGCTTTTCGTCAAGGCTATGAAAGAACACGGTGTTCTGGTTCACATGCTGAAGGAAATAGGCGCGCGCGGCCATCCGGTCGGCCTCGAAGCGGATGCGTCCCTCGGCGTCGTAAAGGTTCAGCATCGCGTTCAGCGCGTGGTAATCGAGATCGGGTTTCACGGCGTCAAGCATTCGGTGCTCCAGAATTTTTCCAGCCCCGCGCGGGTGCGTTCGATATCGGTTGCGGTTCCGGCAAGCTCGAAACGATAAAGCACCGGGACGTTGCATTTGGCGGAAATGACATCTGCAGCATGGGCATAATAGGTGCCGAAGTTGCGATTGCCCGCGCCGATCACGCCGCGGATCAGGCCGCGACGCTGCGGATCGTTGAGAAAGCGGATCACCTGCGGCGCCACGCTGCCCCGGCCCTCCCCGTCGGCATAGGTCGGGGCGATCAGCACATAGGGCCGCTTCGGGTCGGGCATCGGCGCGCTGCGATCACGGGGGATGCGCCACGCGGGCAGGCCGAGCTTTTCGATGAAGCGTGCAGTATTGCCCGAGGCCGAAGAATAATAGACGAGCCCCGCCATGGATCAGGCCAGACGGCCGATCATGTCCGGGCGAAAACCCGCCCAGTGCAGATCGCCCGCCACCACCACCGGCGCCTGCCGATAGCCCATTTCCTGCACCCGCATGAGCGCGGCCGCATCCGCGGTGAGGTCGATCAGGTCATAGGCGATCCCCTGCGCGTCAAGGGCACGGGTGGTCGCCGTGCATTGCACGCAGGCCGGTTTCGAATAGACGACGATGCTCATGTCTGCCCTTTCGCATGTCGGAAGGCACGGGCAGAACCGGACGGGAAGACCCGCCCTGACCACAGCCCGCGAACCCTCCGTTCGTGGTGTCCTTGTGGCTGCGGCAGGTCTCCTGGCTCACGGGTCAACACCTCGCCGGCCTTCCCGGGGATCGCCCCAGTGGCATGATCGGTCTGGCTCGCCGCTTACAGTTGCGGGGGCAGCGTCGGCATTGCACCGACTTCCCTCTTAGCTTTCGACCGGAATCGAAAGAACCGAAGCAACATCATATTGCGGGCATTATGTGACGGCTGTCAATATATGGATTGACCGAATGTCGCAGGGCGCGGCCGCGGCGCGGGGGGCGCTAGTCCTGGGCCGTGCCCGTCGTCATCCCCGTCAGAAGGCAATCCTCGACCGAGCCTTCGACATCAAGCAGCAGCGCCTCCAGACTATCCTTGGCCGCACCGGGGTTCTCCCAAAGGCCGCGGGAAATCGCCTCGAGCAGCCGTTCGGCAATGTTTTGCAGCGCATAGGGATTGTGGCGCTTGAAAAACGCCTGCATCGCCGGATCGAAGGCATAGGTCTTTGCCAGCTCCTCATATTGCCAATCGTCCAGAATGCCGCTCGAGGCGTCCCAGTGATAGACGATGTCGACCAGCCGCGAGAGGTCGCCCGCGCCCTTGTAGCCGTGCCGCTTCATGCCCTCGATCCATTTCGGATTGAGCACGCGGGTGCGAAAGATGAAGCGCCCCTCCTCGTCGGTCGCGCGGATGCGGGGCTGCCGCGGGTCGTTGGAATCGCCGGTGTAGCTGCGGACATGTCGGCCGGTCACCGCCTTCACCGCCGCGTTCATGCCGCCCTGATAGGCGTTGAAATCGGTGCAGCTGAAGATGTCATATTCGCGCGTGCCCTCGTTCTTCACCGTCAGATCAAGCCCGGTCATGCGCTTGCGGAACATGTCCTGCCGTGCCTCGCCGTAGGTGCCCGCGCCATAGGCATAGCCGCCCCAGGACATGTACATCTCGCCCAGGTCGTCGGGGGTCTGCCACTTGCCGCTGTCGATCAGCTCGTCGACCCCGCTGCCATAGGTGCCCGGCTTGTCCGAATAGATGCGGAAGGCGGCACGCTTGTCGGCCTCTTCCGGCGTCAGGCCCGCGGCGATCAGCTCGGCCCGGTCGATGGCGACGTTATGGGCCAGCGGGTTGAGGTCGGCCGGTTCGTCCAGCGCCGCGACCATGCGCGCCGCCTGATCGAGGGTCTCCATCAGGTTGGGGAAGGCGTCGCGGAAAAAGCCCGAGGTGCGCACGGTCACGTCGATGCGCGGCCAGCTGCGGTCGGACTGCGCGATCACCTCAAGGCCGCGGACCCGGCCGCTGCGCGCATCCCAGACCGGGCGGACGCCCATCATGTAAAGGATCTGCGCCACGTCATCGCCGCGCGTGCTCATCGTCGGCATGCCCCACAGCACGATGCCGACCTGACGTGGCACCCGGCCCTCGTCGGCAAGGTAGCGCGCGACCAGCGCCTCGGCCTGCCGCACGCCGACCTCCCAGGCCTCGGGCGTCGGGATCTTGAAGGGATCGACGGAATAGAAATTGCGCCCCGTGGGCAGGATGTCGATGCGGCCGCGCGTCGGGCTGCCAGAGCCGCCGGGCGGCACGAAACCGCCCGCAAGACCGTGCAATGTGTTGTCGATCTCGTCGGTGATCAGGCGCAGCTTCGGGCGGACGCCGTCGCGCACGAAGCGCATCGCCTCGGCCACGCGCGGCGAACCGCCAAAGCGGCTTTCGACCTCGGCCGCGATCGCGGCATCCTCCCAGCCGGTCGCGTCGAGCGCGTCGAAGGCGGCGCGGCAATCGGTCAGGATCTGTGACAGCACCTGTCCCTTGGTCTTGCCCAGCGCCGCCACCAGATCGCCCGGATGATCGCGCAGATCCTCGCCGTCAAAGCCGCGTGCGGCGGCCACTGCATCCCACAGCGATCCCGCATCGCCGTTCGGAAGCCGCGTCAGATGCACCATGGTTTCGTTGAACCGCCCGGCCGGCGGCACCTGCCCCAGGATGTGCAGCCCGTCGTTGATGCTGGTCACATCGACCGTCTCGATATAGCCGTGCAGCTTGTTCATGTAGGCGACCGGATCGGCCTCGGCCGCATCGCGCGTCATGCCGATATCGGCGTCCAGATGCGCCTGCGCGGTCAGCCCCCAGAGCTTGTCGACAATCACCGCAACCTTGCCCGGATCTTCCTGCCGGGCATGATAGGCCGCTTCGAGAAGATCCTCGATCTGCTGGAAGGTCTCGGTCTTTCCGGCGTTGGTCTGCGGCGGGATCATGTGGTCGAGGATCACGCAATAGGACCGCCGCTTTGCCTGCGTGCCCTCGCCCGGGTTGTTGATGATATAGGGGTAAAGATGGGGAATGTCGGAGATGGCTGCGTCCGGGTAGCATTCGCGCGACAGGCCAAGGCTTTTGCCGGGCAGCCATTCCAGCGTGCCATGGGTGCCGACATGGATCACCGCATGGGCGCCGAACTCCTCGCGCAGCCAGCGGTAATAGCCCAGGTAATGGTGCGTGGCGGGCAGATAGGGATCGTGGATCTGCTGGCCGTCGGGCTGCAGCGTCGGCTGGTCTTCCTCCTCCATCCGGGCGCGCGGCGGCTGCACGCCCAGAAAGACGTTGCCGTTCACGATGCCCCCGACCAGAAGCTTGCCGTCATGGTGGAAGGTGACGCCGGGGCAGGGGCCCCATTTCGTGTCCATCTCGGCCTGCATCTTCGGTCCGCGCTCGGCATGCCAGCGGGCGGCGGTGGCATCCGCGATCCCGCCAACGGCCCGCGCCGCCATCTGTTTCGGCGTGAGGTAGCGCCGGTCGCTGGTCAGACGGTCGAGCATCTCGAAGGCCATGGCCTCGCCGCTGTCGAAGCTGCGGTCGATGCGGTATCCCTCCTGCGCCATGCGCTCCAGCAGGATCTTGATGCTTTCGAAGGAATCAAGGCCCGAGGCGCAGCCAAGCCGGTCGTTGCGCGGCGGATACTGATGGAAGATGATCGCCACCTTGCGCTCGGCCGGGGGCGTGCGGCGCAACCGCGCCCACATCATTGCCCATCGCACCACATGGGCGCAACGCTCGGGAACCGGCGTGCGCAGCATCAGACGGGCGCCGGTGGCGGGGTCGATGCCGGTTTCGTCGCGGGTGCCGACGACGGTGCCGATGATCACGCCGTCGAATTCGGGCTGCGCCACGCTGGTCGAGACATCCATCGGCGACACCGCCTGCAGCGTGTCCTCCCAGTCGGCCCGCGGGCTGTAGGTCTGGATCAGCTGCAGCACCGGCACGTCAAGCCCCGGCAGGACGGTCTCGGAGCCGGGGCCGCCCACGGCCAGCGAAAAGCTTTGCGGCGACAACAGCACCTCGATCAGCGTCTGTCCGTCCTTGCGAAAGAAGGTCTCGGCCACCTCTGCCACCGACATGTTGCCAAGGTCGGCATCGCGGAAGCGGTTGTGAAAGACCGCAAGCGGCACGCCGCCCTGCGCCTCGATCTCGGCGATCAGCGCGTCGAAGACGGCCAGATCGCCGTTGACCCAGGAATAGTTGGCAAACCACATCCCGATCACCGGCGCCCCCGGGGCCGCGCGCGCCCGCGCCCAGTCCAGATAGCCGTCGCGGTCGCGCAGCCCGCCCGTCCATTGCGGGTGATGGATGCCCTCGATCGGCAGGGTCTCGGGCGGCGGCGGCGCGGGAAGTTCCGCCCCGGTCTGCCGCGCGACCGTCAACAGCAGCCCGCGCAGATTGGCCGCGCCGCCGCGCGACAGGTAATCCGAGCGCAGCGCATGGGCGTCAGAGCCGACATCCGTGCCAAGCCTGCGCGCCATGTCGACCTCGTCGGGCGACATCGCGCCCGCCTGCACATGGATCAGCCGCCCCGCCGCCGCCGCCGCCAGCCGGTCGGCACCGGGGATCGACTCGGGGCCGCCATGCGGCAGCAGGATCAGCGCATCCGCGCCCCGCACCAGATCCGCGATCGCGGCGATCCGCTTCTCGTCGAAAAGATCGCTCGAGGCGCGGGCGATCACCTTGATCTGCGCCGCCTCCGCAGGCGCAAGGTCCGCGACCGCGCGGGCGAGGATCGGCAAGGAACCGGAGGTGGCATCGATGATCACGATGGTGCGGGGGGAAGCAGGCACGGGATTTCCCTTCGATGGCGGGCAGGATCGGCTGGAACGGCGGCTCAGGACGACAGATCGGCGGTCGGTCGGCCCATGATCTCTTCGAACGGACGGCGCCGCATGCGATGCGCCAGCGCAAGCTTTGCCGCGTCGTCAAGATCGGCCGGCGTCACCGCGTCGCGCCCGGCCCATGCCGCCAGCGCCTTCGCCGCCTTGAGCATCACGATATCGCTGCGATGGCCATCGACGCCCATTTTCAGCGACCGCTCGGCGATCTCGAACAACAGCGCCTCCGAAACCGTCACCTGCGGACAGCGGGCAATGGCCACCGCGATCGCCGCCCGCAAGGCCTCGGTCTCTTCGCCCCAGCGCGCCACGAAGGCGGCCGGGTCCTGTTCGAAGGCGGCCCGGCGCTTGACCACTTCGACGCGCTGCCCGGGGTTTTTCAGCCCCTCGACCTGAACGCACAGGCCGAAACGGTCCAGAAGCTGGGGCCGCAATTCGCCCTCTTCGGGGTTCATCGTGCCGACAAGGGTGAACCGGGCCGGATGCGAGAAGCTGATCCCCTCGCGTTCGATCGTGTTGACGCCCATCGCCGCGGAATCGAGCAGCACGTCAACGACGTGATCGTCAAGCAGGTTGACCTCGTCGACGTAAAGGATGCCGCGATGCGCGGAGGCCAGAAGACCGGGTTCGATGACCTTGCGGCCTTCGCGGATCGCCAGTTCCAGATCGAGCGTGCCGACCACCCGATCCTCGGTGGCCGAGATCGGCAGTTCGACCACGCGCACCTTGCGCTGCCGCACCGGCAGCGTCTCGCCCGCCTCGAACCGGGCGCGGACATCGGGGGCCATCGCCTTCGGATCGGCCGGATCGCTCTGGAACGGGTCGTCGGCCACCACGTCGATCTCTGGCAGCAGCTCGGCCAGCGCCCGCACCGCCGTCGATTTCGCCGTGCCCTTTTCGCCGCGCACTAGCACCCCGGACAGCGCGGGGTTGATAACGTTCAGGATCAGGCTCGTTTTCAACGTCTCCTGCCCGACGATCGCGACGAAGGGGTAGATCGGCGCCGCCGCCGTGGTCGTGTTTGTCATTCCCGGAACTCCCTGGCGAGACCGACCAGATCCTCGGCCCGCAATTCATCAGTCTTGAAGTAAAGGCCCCCCAGCGCCCGGGCCAGCTTGCGCGCCAGCTCCAGCCGGACGACGCCCTGCGGCTCGGTATCGACGACGATGAACCGGGCCGCGGGATAGCGCTCGCGCAGCCCCGCCGCGGCCTGCAGCGCCTCTTCATGCGGGGGGGCGGTGCCAAGCCCGGCATTGGCGCGGCCGTCGGTCATCACGATGACCAGCGGAAGCACGGTCGGATCCCTGCGCTGAACCTGACGCAGCACATTGGCCGCTTCGCCAAGCCCCTGGGTCAGCGGCGTGCGGCCGCCCACCTCGAGCTCGGCCAGCAGCCGTGCCGCGCGATCGACCGAGCCGGTCGGCGGCAGCACCACTTCGGCGCTGCGGTGCCGAAACACCACCATCGCCACCTTGTCGCGCTTTTGATAGGCGTCGAGCAGCAGGCTCATGATCGCCGCCTTGGTCTCGACCATCCGCCGATGCGCCCCCATCGAGCCGGAGCCGTCCACGACGAACAGAAGGAAGCTGCCGACGCGCCGTTCGCGGACCTTTTCGCGGATGTCGGCGGGCGCGATGTGCAGCGCAAGGCCGGTTTCGGCCCTCGCCTTGCGCAGGCTCTGATAGGGGGCGGCGGCGCGGATCGTGGCATCAAGCGCCAGATCGTTGCGACCGCGGCGCAGCGTGCTGCTGACATAGCGCCCCTGTTTGGTGGCCGACCGCGACCGGCTGCGCCGACCCGAGCCCGCCCGCAAGGCGTCATCGCTGCCCTGGGGCTCAAGCTTGCGCACCGCATAGCTCGCCCCGATCTCCTGAAGCTGGCCGGGCGGCGCCTCTCCCTCCGGGTCTTCGCTCTCTTGCGACGGCTCGGCCGAGGGGGGCGGCGCGGGGCGATCCGCACCGCCGTCGCCGCCCTGATCGGGGGGCGGGGCGCCCGCATCGGTCGGCGGGCCATCGGCCTCGTCCCCGGACCCCGCCTCCGAACTGCCGTCCGAGGGCGCGTTTTGGTCGTTTTCCCCCGAAGGGCCGCGGGTTTCTTCCTCGGGGCTGTCCTCGGATTGCGGCGGCGGCGCTGCAGGAGGGGGGGGCGGTGGCGGAATGTCGGGCGTGCCCGCGCGCATCCGGTGCAACAGAACCATCGGCGCCACGGCCAGAATGTCATCGGCGCTGACTTCGTTTCGGCCCGCCCAGGCGGCATGGGCGCGGGCGGCGCGTTCCATGACGATATCGGCGCGATGCCCCGCGACGTGATTGCGCTGGCAGATTTCGGTGACGAAGCGGGCCAGATGCGACGGAAATCCCAGATCGCGCAGCCGCAGCCGGGCCTCGGCGATGCGCTGTGCAAGCGCGGCCTCGGCGCCCTGATAGCGCGCGATGAAGGCCGCCGGATCGGTGTCGAAGGCCTCTCGGCGCAGCATCAGATCGACGCGGGCGCGCGGATCGCTTTCCCCCTCGACCGCGACGGCCAGCCCGAACCGGTCCAGCAATTGCGGCCGCAACTCGCCCTCTTCGGGGTTCATCGTGCCGATCAGCACGAAGCGGCTGGCATGGCGCAGGCTCTGGCCCTCGCGCTCGACGATGTTTTCGCCGGTCTCGGCGGCGCCGAGGATGCTGTCGACAAGATGATCGTCAAGCAGATTGACCTCGTCGATGTAAAGCACGCCCTGATGCGCGCGGGCCAGAAGGCCGGGCTGGAACGCCACGCGGCCTTCGCGGATCGCCGCCTCGAAGTCGATCGTGCCCACGACCATGTCCTCGGTCGCCCCCAGCGGGAAATCGACAAAGGGCGGCGGCCCGCCCCCGGGCAACGGCGGCAGCAAGGCATGCAGCCCGCGCGCGGCGGTCGATTTCGCGGTGCCCTTCTGGCCGCGGATCAGCACGCCGCCAATCGCCGGGTTCACCGCGTTCAAAAGCAGCGCAAGCTTCATCTCTTCCTGCGCCAGAATGGCCGGGAACGGGAAATCCCGCCGCAACCGGGCGGTGGCGCGGCCTTGCCCGCCGATTTCGGGGCAAACGTCAGCCATGGCGGGCGCTTTCCGCGGCTTGGCGGTCCGTGCCCCGCCGCAAGACGCAATCCAGCCCGGCGGCGCGCGGCGACAGCAGCGCCCGCGCCGGGCAGCGCCCGCGGCATCCGGCCAGCGTGCATCCCGCGCAGCTGTCATCCGGCACCCGCAGCCCCCGCGCCAAAGCGGCGAAATCGGGACGCCCGGCAGAGCCGCAAGCGTAGTCTGGATCGCCCGCGACGCTGGCGCAGGGATAAAGCGCCCCCGAGGGCACCAGCACCACGGCCGCACCGCGTTCGGCCGGGCAATAGGCCCCGGTCCTGTCCCCGCCGCATCCCACCATGCTGTCTTCGCGCAGCTTGATCGGCTGCGCCCGCCGCGCATTGATCCAGCCAAGGGCCTCGCGCAGGGCCGCATGCGCCTTGGCCACCTCGGCTGCCCGGGGCAGATCGTCGAGGCCACCGCGCCCGACCGGCCGCAGGATATCAAGGCCGATGCTGCGCACCCCCGAAAACCCGGCCAGCAGCATCGCCAGCCGCGGCAGGGAGGCGACCGAGTCGCGGGTCAGCACCGTGGTGATGCCAAAGCCGATCCCGGCTGCGTCCAGGTGTCGCAGGCCCGCCAGAACCTCGGCCGTCCGTCCCCGAAGCGCGTCGTTGATCTCGGCGGGGCCGTCAAGACTGACCCCGACCCCCAGCCGGTTGTCCCGGACCAGCGCCAGAAACCGCGCATCGATGGCGATCCCGTTGGTCTGCACGAGGATCCGGCCAAAGCCCGCGCGGCGGGCAAGGGCCACGATCTCGTCCAGCAGATCGGGCACCAGCGTCGGTTCGCCCCCGGCGATCTGCAGCACCGCGCCGGGGCGGATCGGCAGGGTTGCAAGCGCCTGCGCAAAGACCGCGGGATCGAGGTCCTCCCGCGCTGCATCGCCGCCGCGCATGTAGCAGTACCGGCAGCGCAACTGGCACCCGGTGGTTGGCCAAAGCACCATGAGATCAATGGGATGAACGGCACCGATCATCTCAGTCGGCCGCCTCGATCACCCGTTTCAACCGCTCTGTCGTGCGCAGCCATTTGTCGGCAAAGCCAAGCGCAAGCGCGGCCGCCACGACCCCGACAAGGCCGCCGGGCGTCGGGTCCTGCGGCTGTCCGGCAAGCGCCGTGCGATAGCTGGCAAACAGATCGGATCGGCCCGAGACCGCCATCGCGATCAGCGCGCCGTGCTGGGTTGCCATCTCCTGCCAGCAACTCGCGGGCAGGACCCCCCAGCTGGTCTGGTCATGCACATGCGCCAGGCCGATGACCGCCGCCACGGTCGGCGGATCACGGTCCAGAACGCCAAAAACCGGGCGCATCAGCCCCGCCAAAGGATCGGAAAGCCGCGCGGCCACCGCTTCCCGCAGGCTTTCCGGCGTCACCCCGAATCGGGCGAGCTGCACCGCACAGGAACCCTGCCGGACCGGCGTCAGCCCGTTCTGGCGCCGCAGCGTTTCCGCAATCGCCCCATGCACCGTGCGTCCGATCAGCTCGCCCAGCGTGGTGTGGTGACCGGCGCCGACCAGCGGCCGGCAGCCTTGCGTCGGCGCGGCGACGGCGATCTGGTCGGTTCCCGTTCCGGTTGCAATCTTCTGCGACTGCCGCGAGGGCACCGAAAGCTCCTGCAGCACCGCCGCCTTGGCCTCGGTCGCGGTCATCACCGCCCGCACCAGCGCGCCTTCGGTCATCGGCACGTTGACCGCGATCATCACATTTATCGTGCCATGCGGCTCGGCGGCACCGGCGGGTTCATAGCGGCCGTCGAATTCGTAAAGCCCGGCCGGATCGCCTGCGCGCGCTGCGTTTCCCTCGACCCCGCCGGTCGCCAGCGCCACGACGCACAGATCGCGAAAGCGTTCTTCGACGATCGCCAGATTGTTCATGTTCGCCGCCGTGCCAAGGCCCGCCGCGGCAGCCCCGGCAAGGCCGTGCTCGGCCAGCAGCATGGCATCGTAAAGCGTGGGGTTGCGATAGGCGGCATGCACATCGGCGGAATGGGCGCCAGAGGGTTCGCACCCCTGATGGTTGTAGACGGCATCGAGATGTTCGACCAGCCCGCCATGCGCCGAAGAGGTCGAAATGACCCGAAAAGTCTCGCGAAAACGAAGACTTACGAACTTGTCGTCGCGATGAAGCTCGACCTTGTCGAAGAACGTTCTGATCAGCATGGCCGGCTCCATTTTCGGGCGAATCAATCGAACGTTGCATTTCGTTGCACAGGTCCCGCGAGAAAGGCAACCCGGTCAAAACCGCCGGAAAAACGCCCTGCGACACTCTGTCCTGCTCATCTGCGATCCCGCCGGAAGCCGCTTCGGCGGCGCCATCCTGTCCTGCAAATGCGGCTCGGGAAGGCCATTTTCCGGGCGTATCGGCGCGGTGCGGGATCTGCATGCCCGCCGGATCGTCGCGTCAAAATGCCCCTTGTCGAGACGACGGCTGTGTGAAATGCCAACCCGTGACGGTGCCCCGCAAGGGGTGAAAAGGGAATGCGGTGCGGCCTTTGGCCAATTCCGCAGCTGTACCCGCAACTGTAACCGGCGAGCGGTTTGCCAAAACCACTCCGGAGAAATCCGGGGGAAGGGGCACCACCGCACAGACCCGGAAGCCAGGAGACCTGCCGTCAACGTCGCCCAACCCGCGGCCGGGATCAGCCAAGGGAGCGGTTTTCCGCTGCGGTGACTCGTTTGAGTGGATCGAGGGCGGCAGAACCATGCGTTCGTGGCTGAAAGAACAGACATATCTCCGGGCAGCATCAGACTGCCGCGGCGCCCTCGTATCCGGTTTCCACCTCCGATACGTTCAGGGCCCAACCCAATGCACCTACGCCTTTCCCCGCTTGCCTTGCTTTTGCTGGGCGCCACCGCGCTGACTGCCCCCGCCCTCGCGCAGGAGGCGGCGACCGAACTGGGGACCATCGTCATCACCGCCTCGCGGACCGAACTGCCCGCACGCGCCATCGGCAGCGCGGTCACCGTGGTCGATCACGACAAGATCGTGCGCGAACAGAACCGCCGGGTGACCGATGCGCTGCGCGGCATTCCCGGGGTGCAGGTCTCGCAAGAGCGGCCCGGGGTCTGGACCTCGGTCAGCATCCGCGGTTCGGACAACGATCAGGTTCTGGTCCTGGTTGACGGTGTCCGCGTCGGAGACCCGTCGGCAAGTTCGACCGCGTTCCAGTTCGACCATCTGAGCGCCGCCGACATCGAGCGGATCGAGGTTCTGCGCGGCAACCAGTCGTCGCTTTACGGCTCGGATGCGATCGGTGGCGTGATCAACATCATCACCCGTCGCGCCGAGACCGACGGCTGGAAGCTGAGCACCGATACCGCGCTTGGTCCCGATGGCTGGAAGAACGGCAGTGCCACGCTGATGTGGAAGAAAGGCGCCTTTGACGCGCGGGTGACGACCTTCACCACGCATTACGACGGACCGCCGATCCATTCCGATGCGACGCGCGACAACCCCTATCGCGGCAACGGGCTGAGCACGGTGCTGGGCTGGCAGGTCTCGTCCCAGACCCGGCTCGAGTTTTCGGGGATGAACAGTGACACCTGGTCGCTTTACGACACCCGCGGCAACAAGAACGACACGGTGGACAAGGACGAATGGCGTCTCGGGTTCAAGCTGACGCATGAAGCGGCCGACGGGCGGCTGCGGCATACGCTGCATGGCGGGCGCTATGCGGCGGTGCGGACCTATCACACCAGCTATTCGCGCGAACCTTCGGGCGATATCTATGACGGGCGGATGACCAGCTACGGCTATGACGTGACCTGGAAGCCCAGCGACACATGGTCTTTTGTCGGCGGGGTGGCGCGCGAAAAGGATGAAACCGTCCAGACCACCAATTTCAGCGGCGATTTCATCGCGTCGAACGGCACCAACGCGATCTTTGGCGAGGCGGCCTTTTCGCCCACCGCTGTCGACACCTTCACCCTGGCGCTGCGGCGCGATGACAACGACCGCTTCGGCACCTTCGACACCGGACGCCTGACCGGCTCGCATCTGCTGCAGTTCGGGACGACCGATGTCAAGCTGCGCGCCAGCCTGGGGACGGGCGCCAAGGCCCCGAGCCTGTATCAGCTCTTCGACCCGACCTATGGCAATGTCAACCTGACGGCCCAGGAAAGCCGCGGCTTCGACCTTGGCACCGATGTCTATCTGCCCTGGGGCGAGATCAACGCGACGCTGTTCCGCAACCATGTCGAGAACAAGATCGCATGGGCCTCGGGTCCGGGTTTCTACAACGAGGGCGAGACGCTGGAACGCGGGCTGGAACTGGGCATGACGGCCGATCTGGCGGCAAGCTGGAAGGTCTCGGGCAGCCATACCTATGTGCAGTCGGAAGATGCGCTGACCGGGGCCTGGCGCGGGCAACCCCGGAACACGGGCAGCCTCAGCCTGACCTATGATCCCGAGCCGTGGTCGCTGACCGCGCGTCTGCGCTATGCCAGCAAGAACCGCGGCGCCTATTCGGGGCCGGTGCCGGGCTATGGCGTGGTGGATCTGTTCGGCAGTTACCACCTGAACGAGCGGGCCGATCTTTATGCCCGGATCGAGAATGTCTTCGACCGCGATTACGAGACCTACAAGGGCTACAACACCCCCGAACGCAGCCTTTATGCGGGCGTCCGCATCGCTTTTGACGGGCAGTGAGATGCTCGCGCAGGAGCGGATACGGAATGCAGAGGGGCTGGCCACCGAGGATCGGTGGCCGGCGCCGCGCGATCAGGACTGGCTGGAAAGGTTCCTGACCGACATCTTCGAGAGCCATTGGCAGGGGCTGTGCTTCGGCCCGATTATCGAAGGCGCGGCCTATGAGCTGCATCCGCCCGGCAAGCCCGAGAAGATCACGGTGCGCGACGGCTATCTGACCGTCTTTTACGGGCGGCTCGGGCATTTTCACCTGTGCATCGGCCGCAATGAAGGCGCGGTGAAGCAGGGCGGCGAGGCTCTGGTCGCCCGCCGCCGTCCCGGCAAGGCCGAGTTCTTCCGCAGTCTCGATCCCGAAGGCCACCCGCGCAGCTGGGGCTTCCGGATGGAAAACGGCGCGGGCGAACCGGCCTTGCATCTGTTCTTTCCGAACCCGTTCATCACCCCCGATGACCGTCTGGCCGAGATCCCCGACTGGACGCGGCTGGCCACCTGGGATCATGTCCGCAGTACCTATATCGGTCTGGCCGACGGGGCGCCCGACCGGCTTGGCAAGGGCTATCGGTCATGAGGCCCGCGATCGCCCTTGCCGCGGCGGGGCTGTGCCTTGCCTGTGCCGCGGCGGCCTTCGGCGCCGACGAGACGCGGCCGCGCATCGCCTCGACCTCGCTCTGCGGCGATCTTTGGGCGCTGTCGCTGGCCGACCGCGACCAGATCCTCAGCCTGTCGGACCTGGCCACGGGGCCCTATTCCGCACTGGCTGAAGAGGCGCAGGGCCTGCCGCAGAACCGGGGCAGCATCGAGGAACTGTTGATCTCCGGCGCCGATCTGGTGGTGACCGGGCATGGCACGCCGACCCAGACGCGGCGTGTGCTCGGTCGCTTCGGTCTGGCCGAACTGCCGCTCGAAATGGCCACCGATCTGCCGGGGCTGGCCGCCAAGGCGCCCGGGATCGGCGCGGCCTTCGGCCATCGTGACCGCGGCGAGGATCTGGCCGCCGCGACGACCGCGCGGTTTGCGGCGCTTGCGCCTCCTCCGGGCACGCCCCGGCCGCGGGTGGTCTATTATCGGGCCGATGGCGGCGGCGCGGGCGCGGGCACGATCGTCGACGCCGTGCTGTCGGCGGCGGGATACGAGAACCTGCAGGCGCGCATCGGTCCGCCCGGCTGGGGCGGCATTCCGCTGGAACAGGTGATCATGACCCCGCCTGAAGGCTATGTCGTCACCTATTACGACGATGACCGGCCCTCGGCCCGCGCCGTGCTTGGCCGCAACCCGGTGCTTGCCCGGGCCAGCGCACAAGGCAAGGTTCTGGCCGTCCCGGGCAAATACTGGCCCTGCGATCACCCGGTGGTGGTCAAGGCCATCGAGACCCTCGCCGCCGCGCGATCCGGATTTGCCCAGCCCGAATTTGCCCGGCCCGAACTTGCCAAGGAGACCCGATGATCCCGACCCCGCCCCATCGCGATCTTGCCGTGCCCCTGTCTGTGGCGCTGACGGCGCTCTGTCTGGCGCTGTTCGTGCTGTCACTGACGCTGGGCTATGTCGACATTTCCCCAAGTCAGGCCATCGCCGGACTGTTCGGCTATTCCGATCCGAAGATCGCCAGCATCGTGCAGGACCTGCGCCTGCCGCGCGCGGCTCTGGCGCTTTTGCTGGGCGGATCGCTCGGACTGGCCGGGGCGGCGCTGCAGGGGCTGTTCCTCAATCCGCTGGCCGAACCGGGGGTGACCGGGGTCAGTTCCGCCGCCGCCTTGGGGGCTGTCATCACCATCTTCAGCGGCTGGGCGGCGGTTCTGCCCTGGGCGCTTCCGGCGGGGGGGCTGGGCGGGGCCATGGCCGCGACGCTGATCTTGTGGTTTCTGGCCGCGCGCGGCACCGGCCGGCTCACGCTGCTGCTGGTCGGCGTGGCGATCGGCGGGCTGTCGATTTCGCTGATTTCGCTCACCATGAACCTGTCCACCAACCCCTGGGCGATCAGCGAGATCGCGTTCTGGCTGATGGGATCGCTGAAGGATCGCACGCTGGCCGATCTTGGCCTCGCCGCGCCTTTTATTGCCCTGGGGACGCTGCTTCTGGCCTCGTCCGGCCGCGGGCTCGAGGCGCTGACGCTGGGCGAAGAGGCCGCGCGCTCGCTCGGCGTGTCGCTGAACCGGGTGCGCGCACAGATCGTGATCGGCGTCAGCCTCTGCGTCGGGGCCGGTGTTTCCGTGGCAGGCACGGTGGGCTTTGTCGGACTGGTGGTGCCGCATCTGTTGCGCCCGCTTGTCGGCCATGCGCCCGCGCGGCTTCTGCTGCCCGCGGCGCTGGGCGGGGCCGCGCTGCTGCTGGCGGCGGATATCGTCGTGCGGGTGGTCACGGTCGGGCCGGAGCTGCAACTTGGCATCGTCACCTCGATGATCGGCACGCCCTTTTTCCTGACGCTGATTTTCCGACTGCGGGATCAATCATGGTGAATCAACTGGACTTCTGCGGGGTCAGCGTCGATCTGAACCGCCGCCGCGTGATCGATGGCGTCACCCTGAGCCTGAGGCCGGGTCGGATGATGGCACTTGTCGGGCCGAACGGCGCGGGAAAATCGACCTTGCTGCGGGCGGCCCTGGGGCTTTTGCCGCTTGCCGCGGGACAGATCACGCTGGATGGCACCCCGGTTTCCCGGCTTGAAGCGCGCGCGCGTGCGCGCCGGATTGCCTATCTGCCGCAAGGTCATCAGGCGATCTGGCCGGTGCCCGTGGCCCGGATCGTCGCGCTCGGGCGGCTGCCGCACCGGGCGGCCTTTGCCCCGGCCAGCGCGCAGGACGCGGCCGCCGTCGCGCTGGCGATGGCGCGGGCCGAGATCACCGATTTCGCCGCGCGCGCGGTCTGCGACTTGTCGGGTGGCGAGCGGGCCCGTGTGATGCTGGCCCGGGCCTTGGCCGTCGAGGCGGGGATCCTTCTGGCCGACGAACCGGTGGCGGCGCTGGATCCGCGGCATCAATTGCAGGTCATGACCCTGTTGCGCGGGATCGCCGACGCGGGCACGGCGGTCATCTGCGTCCTGCATGATCTGGGGCTGGCGGCGCGGTTTTGCGATGAAGTCGCAGTGCTGGATGACGGGCGTCTGACTGCGGCAGGCCCGCCCGAGACCGCGCTCTCGCCCGAGGTTCTGCGCCGCACCTACGGGATCGAGCCCTATCTGGCGCGCCATGAAGGACAGCCGGTGATCTTGCCCTGGGACGTTCTGGCATAGCGGCCCCGGGGCCGGTGGCGCGCCAGCAAGCCTCCGCAGGTTCACTCAAGGCAAGCCGGAGGACGTGAGCGGCAACGTCTCAAAGCTGGCCGTGCCCGCCGCTGGCGCCCCGGCATAGGCACGGATCTGATCGGCGTGGGCCTTTCAGATCTTGGCGCGAACGCGGGTTCCGGCCCCGCCATCCTATCTTGGGTGCAAGGCGTGTTTCCTGCGCCCAATGACCGCTCACTGCGCAACGCGTCGCGCCCCATGGAACCCGCGAAGGGCGGCTTCCGTTGATTGCTGCGCCCGCAATGCCGCGACCTCACCGACGGCAATCCGCCCTCTTCGACGGGGCTAGGATTCGCGATGCGCCTCCCACAAGGGGCCGGAATGGGGCGCAGACGCGTCTTGCTTCGAGGAATAAGTGACCGTTTCTGTGCGCGGCGCTCTGTCGTCGGCCTGCTGGCCGCGGGCGGGCTTGGTGCGCAGAAGTTCGCGGCCTCACGCCAACGGCTTGCGCTTGATCTACTGCCATAGCAGGGTCTCGCTCAGCGTCTTCCAACCCGGGATCTCCGATGCGCTCTGAAACCGTCATGAACATGCTCGCCGTCATTGCCGCGGCCCGCGATGCCTCCGTGCGGGGCGAACACATCGCGCGTTTCGGGCGCAAGTTGTTCACGGCACCGAAGGACGCTGCGGCTCTGCTTGAGGCGCTTGCAGAGGTTGACCGCGCCGGGATCGAGGCTGAGCACATGAGCCGCCTGCTTGCCGCCGCGCTTGATGATGCCCGGATTGCGCGCGAGAATGGGCAGGGCAGGGGGGGCGACTTCATCGCAGGGCTCGAAGCGCAGCTCGAGAAGATTTTCACGAAAGCTCCGGGCCTGACCGACAGCCTCGTTTTGTCGGGCACCTGGGTGCGCGCCGGGCTAGCGCCGCCCGACTGTCTGGCCCGGGGCCAGGGGGGGGGCGCCGATGTGCCCCTTGCGGGCGATCCTGGCGATATCGAGGCCATTCTGGAAGGCCTTCTGGGCAGCGTGATCTCGGAAAGCGGCGGCTCGGTTTGTCGAACCGGCCGAGATCGCCGACCTCGGCCACCACCGTCACCGCAACGATGAACCCGACACCGCGCATCGCCTGAACCGCGACCGGCTGATGAGCACCAAGATGTCGCGCAAGATCATGGCCGCGATCCTGGCGCATCGCGAGGTGGCGCCGCTCCTGTCGGACGAGCATTTCTCGGTCGATGGCACGCTGGTGAAGGCTTGGGCGTCGATGAAAAGCTTTCAGCCGAAGGCGCCGCCGGATCTGGCGCAGAACGGTGCTGCGCGCCCGTTCGGCATCTCGCAGCCATTCAACGCAGGCGGGGTCGGTGGCCCAATCGCTCTCGGCGTCGCGCTCCGCCTCGATGTAAGCCGCGAGAGCGACGATGAAGCGGGGGAACATCCGCGCGATCGGCGACGGATCCGCTGCGGGTTTCATCACGGCGCGCGCCGTGGTAGTGCAATGGGTAGCCATGAATGATCTCCTCGTAAGATCAGTTGTGGTGGGCGGGCGAGAGGTTCCAGCTCTTGCCTGCCCGACTTAAATATATAAATATACAATCCTTGTCAAGAGGAGAATCGTAATGGCTCGAACTGGTCGGCCGAAGGTCGATGGTGAGAACATAATGCTGCGCCTGCCGCTCGATATGCTTGCGCAGCTTGATGAGCTGCGTAAGCGGGAAGATGGGCTACCAACGAGGCAGGAGCTAATCCGGCGAATTGTTGCAAAGTACCTTGAGGCGGATAGGCAATGACCGTGTACCGGCATTTCTGACGATATGGCCTCTTGAAAGACGGTTGATGCCGATGCGTTTGCCCCTAACCGTAGAGCGGGTGCCTCAGTTCAACGGGGGCCCTCATCTCAACTGCTGTGACGTCGAAGGTTTAATCTACGAATCCACCCCATTATCCGCTCGTCAAAAACCCTGAACTCGCCCTCAAAAGCGACTTTTCGAGCGCGCCGCAGCGAGGGGCTCATGCCCCTTTCTGCCATTCGTGTATTGCGCTCCGTGACGCCGGGCGCCGACGCGACGGGCGGATTGCCGTCGGTGAGGTCGCGGCATTGCACCTGCGGCAATCTGCGATAGCCACCATTCGCGTCGTGCCCCGAGACGGCAAGATACGCAGGCTTTGGCCGTTGGGATTGGGGCGATGCGCAACGGATGCAGTGGACGTCAATATGCTTGTCGTTGTCCTCGATCTTCGGCGACGTCGCACCGCCAGGGCATTCCTGGCACAAGGTCGTGCCCTTCGACGGTGATATGATCCCCGAACCCGAGGTGCGCGACCCGAACGCGGTGGTGCTTTTCGGCGCTTATACGCTTTGGCGGTATGACCGGGCCAAGGGGCTCTCGCCGGGTGTGTTCACAATCCCCCGTTCGTCGAAGAAGCTCCCTGGGCCGCATGTCTGCTCAACGGGCCGGGGACGAAGTTCTGTACTGTGCGCGAGATCGCGGAGGGGTTGGACGACGGGGCACTGGGCGATGAAGGGCGGCTCTGGTTCCTCCGCCCTGTCGCGGATGGCAAGGAACAGGCGGGCAAGGTCCGCCGCGCGTCCGAGATCCTCGAGATTGCCCGCAAGGTGATGACGCTTGACCGCGAGGAGATCCCGCCGGACGCGCTACGCTCCGAGACGCGGATGATGCTGACGCCGCCGGTGCGCATTTTGAAGGAATGGCGGATCTGGGTCCTGCGGGATGAGGTCGTTACCTTTTCGCTTTACAGGGAAGGCGACCGGGTGACCTGTCGGCCCGAGATCGACGCGGAGGCCTTGGCCTTTGCCAAGATCTTGCGCGGCGGACCCGGGCGATGCGACGGCCTATGTCATGGATATCTGCCGCATCGAGACCGGCTTGAAACTCCTGGAAACGAATTGCATCAATGCCGCCGGGTTCTATGGTGCAGATGTGAGGAAGCTGGCGGCGGTGATCGACGCGCCTGGCTGAGCCGCCCGGGGGGCAAGATGGGTTTTGTCTTTCGACATCTGCTGTTGTTCTTCCTGCCGATCGTGCTGGCGATTGGGCTTCACCTTGCCACGGCACCGCTGCGGAGGGAACTTCATCGGCAATCGGGCGTGTTTCTGCGCGATCTTTTCTCCGACGACCCGGACCTTGTTCGGACCACGCTGGAGAATGTGGGCCAGGGCGGCATCAGCCTGTCGGAGGGGCTCGACTGGGGCCTGCGCGCGGCCGTGGTGATCGCGTTCACGGGATTTTCGCTGCTGATCCCGAAATCGGCCTCGTCACAAAGCGCCGTCAATTTTCTGACCACGCTCTGCGTCGGCTTTGGCTTTGCGAAACTCAATGGCGGTTTTGCCGAACTGGACTGGGCTGACCTGGGCCTTTGCCTGATCACCGGGCTCTGTCTTGCGATTGTGGGTCTGAACCGGCGGCTGACTTCGCTGGCTAAACCCGTCAGCTGAGCACGCAGGGCGTCGGGCGGCAAACGGGCGTCACAACTGGATGTGGATGTGATCGTCATGCCGGGCGGCGGCGCAGCCCTGAAAGCGGATCTTTGCGGCGCCGGACCCGAATTGCGCCGCCAGATGCGGTTCAAGGAAGATCTTGCCGATCCGGGGATCGGCGCGCCAAAAGCCGCAGCACAAGGCGCATCCGCGCAGGCTCGGGGGGATAAGCAGGCCAAAGCGGTTGCAGCCAGTCAAGATCCCAGCTCAGGGTCGGAAAGCGCGGCGGGCAGGCGCTTGGCACCGGCTCGAAGGCGAAATAACCGAGCGGCGAGCGGGCCGTCGCCGTGACAGGCGATCGGCACCCACCCGAAGAGCGGCGCGATCATCACCGCCCCCCGCCAAAGCCCGGCGTAAAGCACGCCAGCCCGCCCAGTTGCGTCAGCACCGTCAGCACGGCGGCCAGCGCCAGATGCAGGGCGGCCCGTCCGAGGCTCATGCGCCTTTCAGCCCGTTCGGCACAAGGGGGGCGTGCATCCAGTGCGTTTCGCTTTGCACATGGCCCGCGCGGACATATTTGCCCATCCGGCGCGGCATCTCGGCCTCCGGGAAGGCCGCGGCCACGCGCGCGACGAAGCCCTCCTGCCGGTCGGGGTCAAGCCCCGCCGCGATGGTCTCGAAGAGCCCCGGGCGGAACGGTCCGCGCCAGAGCACCGGCACCGGGGTGATGCCCAGCTCCTCGAACCGCAAGAGCGTCAGATCCCAGGGCTGAACCTCGTCGCCCCGGATCCAGGCAAAGCCCAGAAACCACGCGGGCAGCGCATCGTAACCCACCGAATGGCGGGCATAAAGGTTCTCGCCGACGATCCGCTCGCCCTCGGCCAGCTGCGGCGTGATACCCGCGGCAAAGGCCTTGAGCCAATCGCGCGAGGGGTTGCCCCGGCTGTCGGGGCTGCGGGCATGGCACCCGCCGCGGTGCAGCGTGGGATTCTCGCCGTCCATCTTTTCGGTGATCACCAGATCGTCGACGGCAAGCCCCTCGAGCGAGGTCATGATCTTGTCGTCGTTGCTAGCGCCGGGCGAGATCGGCAAATGAAAGGTGCGGGGGTATTTCTTCGTCATGCGGCCAGATTACCCGGATACCGCAAGGGCGGAAAGAGGCGTCAGACCGGCGCAAGCCTGGCCAGGAAGCCGGGTTCGGGCGTGCAAAGCGACAGGCAGCGCCGGGGCGGTCACAACATCCGGAGCGCGGCAAAGGCGGTTGCGCCGCCCAGCGTCCAAAGATCAAAGGCAAACATCGGAGAGAGGGCGAAAATCGGCCAAGCCGGTCCGAAGCGAAGCGTGGCGCCCTCGGCGGCGATGAGGCGGCGGATGCGCCAACCGCACCAGAGCCCGACCGCCGCGGTCAGGATGAGAAGCACCGGGCGATGGAACACCACGAAGGCGGCCATCGCCGGGAAGATCAGGAAGAGATGCGGGATCAGGCGCCGGAGGTCCGCTTCGGATAGTTTGCCGAAGGGCCGGTAAAGGGGGGGAAATCCGCCCAGGAGCAGGAGGGAAAGGATCAGGACCATCATCCCGAACATCAGGGCCGTGACGAACATCGCGCAACTTCCTCTCGGCTGTGGCCCTTGAACCCTTCCACGCCCCGCGACAAGGTGCAATGCGACCGATGCGATCGCGGCTGGGCTGACTGCCAGACCCTGCGCGGGGTCGAACCGCCGGGAAGTTTCACAGGCCAATTTGCGGAGGAGCCCTGCAATGACACCCTACGCCGAATGCCTGCTCTCGACGCTGTTCGCCCCCTATGGCTGGGTGTCTTTCCTGATCGGCTTGACCCTGGGTGCCGGATTGGCAAGGCGCGGCAGACGGCCCCTTGCGCTTGTCGCGGTTCTTTCCGGGGCCGTCATCGGGGCGTTATTTGGGGCGCTTTCTTACAATCTCAACTGCGTGGAACTGTATCCCGGTTAAAAGCCGTGGGATCAGGCGACCCGTTGTGCCGCCTTGCGCTTTGCATAGCGCAGGTCACGGGCGGCCTTGCGGGCAGCGTCATCGGACAGCACCAGCGCAATGCGGCGCGCTTGCGCCAGTTTTCCCGCCGCGAGGGTTGCGGCTTCGGCGGCTTTGCGCTGCGCCTCTGCCTCGGCAATTGCGGCGGCTTCGGCGGCGGCACTCTCTTGCGCTTTCAGCTTCTCCGCGTCGCGCGCCGCGTGCCGTGCGTCGCGCAACCGTGCCACGTCGGCGCGTGCCGCCAGCTTTTCGGCCAGATCAGGCGCGGTCGTCGCGCATTTGAATTTCGCCAGCAGCGCCGCTTTGGCCGTGATCGCGTCGCTTCTGCGATCCGCGTAGTCTTTGGGTCTCAACATTCGATTTCCTTTGGCGGGGGATGACGCCGATCCGGATCAATCCGGTCGGGGTCATGCGGTGTTTTTGGTGTGCAGAACGGCACTTGCCTTTCCGGCCTGTTCTCTTTCAAGACGCGCCGTTCTGAGCCGGAGGGTTTTGGCGGCGCGTTCGGATATCTCGGTATCCTGTTCCTGAAGCGCGCGTGTGCGCTCCAGAAATTGCGATTGCGTCTTGCTGAAGGCGATTTCCGCAATCTGCCGCGCCTTGCTCATTTGACCAGACATGAGGACCTCCGATGTCGATAAAGCTTCAACCCGGCCTGGCAGGAGTATTTCTCCCACCGGCCCCACAGTATTCGAGCGCTGAAAAACGACCCTGTGCGGCGCGGGATTTCTGGCCCGCTCGGCGCAAAGGTTACGCGCAGCCGACAGGGTGTTCGACCGCGCGCCGGGCCGTGTAGCCGACAAGGTCTTCCGGCACGAAACCCGCCGATTTCGCCGCAGCGGTAAAGGCCCGCCGCGCCACCCCCACGGGAACCAGACAGTCCATGGCGGCTTCGACCTGCTTCAGGGCCGTCAAACGCGCGTCGTCGGCAATCGGCCATCTTTTCAGCAACCAGTATTTCACTTGTTCGATCGTGCTGAACTGCTGCACATCCCCCTCAGGAGACATGACGAAGGACAGGGGTTTCCCCCAGATAATTTCAATCAACCGTAGGTCTTTCTTGAACGGCAAACGGGAGATGCGGATTGCATCTCCAACGTTACCGGGAAAGCGGGTCCAGCGTCTGGCCGATCCCGCTTTCTATTTGCCTGAACCTCAGGCGAGGACGAGATTCGTCGCCGACTCGCGGCCATTGCGGTCGCGCTCAAGATCGAACGAGACCGCCTGGCCATCATTCAGGCCGCGGATGCCGGCACGCTCCAAGGCGGTCACATGAACGAAAACGTCCTTCGTGCCGCTCGCCGGGGCGATAAAGCCAAAACCTTTGGTTGCGTTGAACCATTTCACGGTGCCATTGGCCATCGTGTTCACTCCTTCAAGGGATTGCTGCCCGCAGAATGCGACAGCCCGGCTGGGTCAGACGAGAAAGCAGACTGAAGCCGATGAAGGAGACAGGGTGCGGTCGGGAAAAACTTCGCTGAAACCTGTATAGCTGGATTTGCAGATTTTGCAACGAGTCTTTCGGAGTTTTCAAAACAATCCCTTTGCGAAGGGTCTGATCGGGGCGCAGCCGGAAGCTGCATCCCGATCAAGGGGAAAGGTCCCGTCGGTGGCGCTTGAGAGGTCAAGAAGACGCGGCCTCCACCAAATCTCCACAAACCCTGCGCAAATCATCGACGCGAGGCTGTCATGGGCTTGGCCGAACCGATCTGGGACCGATTGCCATGACCTGCCCGCCCGTCTGGAACCTTCTTCTTGTCTGCGCGCTGATCGTGGCGCCGAGTGTCCGTCTCGTGGCAGGGGTGCCCGAGGACGAGAGCCCACCGCTGCGCCTTGGCATTGCCACCGTGACCGCCGAGCCGGTCGTGCTGTCGGAAACCGTTCCGGGGCGGGTGGCGGCGTCGCGGCGGGTCGAGATCCGGCCGCAGGTCGGCGGGCTGATCCTTGAACGCCCTGCAGAGGGGGGCCGGGTCGCGGCGGGCGACGTGCTTTTCCGCCTCGATCCCGCGCCGCTGCAGGTCGAGCTGGTCAGTGCCGAGGCGGTGCTGACCCGGGCCATGGCGGCAAGGGAGCAGGCCCGCCGCGCGCTGGGTCGTTCCGAAACCCTGCTGGCGCGCGATGTCACCAGCGCCGAAAAGACCGAGGCCGCCCGTAACGATCTGGTTCTGGCCGAGGCCAGCCTTGCCGAGGCGCAGGCCAGTGTCGAGCGCCGCAGGCTTGATCTGCAACAGGCCACGCTGAAGGCCCCGATCACCGGCTATGTCGCGGCAGGTGCGGCAGAGATCGGCGCGCTGGCCGCGCCGGGGGGCGAGCGGGCTCTGGCGGTGGTTCAGGATCTCGACCGGGTTCACATCGATCTGCGGCTGCCTGCGACGCAGCTGGCGGCGATCCGGGCCGCCGCAGCGGCGGGGTTGGGCGATGTCGAGATTCTGGGCGACGCCGACCGGCCCCATCCGGCGCGGGGGCGGCTCGACTTTGCCGATACCGTCATCGATCCGGGCACCGGCACCGTTACGCTGCGCGTCACGGTCGCAAACCCCGGCCTTGCGCTTTTGCCGGGCCAATATGTCCGGGCGCGACTGCCGCGCGGCCAGGTGCCCGCGGCGCTTCTGGTGCCCGAAGAAGCGGTGCTGCGCGACAGCGCGGGCGGCGCGCAGATCGTCGTCGTCTCGGGCGGCAGCCGTGCCGAACGCCGCCCCGTCACGCTGGGCGAGCGCCTTGGCGGGCGGGTGATCGTCACCACGGGGCTGCACCCGGGCGAGACCGTCGCCGTTCTGGGCCAGGACCGCGTGGCCGAGGGCCCCGCCGTTGCCGTCGCCACCACCCCCGCCCAGATCAGGTAAGCCGAACCAATGCCGCGTTTCTTCATCGACCACCCGATCTTCGCCACCGTCATTGCAATTTTCATTGCGCTGGCAGGGCTTGTGGCCATCCCGCAGCTGCCCGTCGCGCGTTTCCCCGAGGTAGCGCCGCCCTCGATCAGCATCTTTGCCACTTATGCCGGGGCGGATGCGCAGACGGTGAATGACAGTGTCGTGCGCCCGATCGAGCGGGAACTGGCCAGCGTCAAGAACGTGATTTCGGTCGAATCGAGCGTCGATGCGACCGGCGGCGCCTCTGTCCTCGTGACCTTCAAGCCGGGCACCAACCCGGAAATGGCGCAGGTCGATGTGCAGAACCGGCTGAAGAACGCCGAGGCGCTGCTGCCCGAAGAGGTCCGCCGTGCCGGGATCGGCGTCGAGGCGGCCGAGGCGGGGTTTTTGATGGTGCTGACGCTGAAATCCCGCAGCGGTGCGATGGATGAGCTGAGCCTTGGCGATTACCTCAGCCGCACCCTGTCCGAGGAGTTGAAACGCCTGCCCGGGGTCGGGCGGGTGCAGCCCTTCGGCTCGGAACGCGCGCTGCGGATCTGGGTCGATCCGGCGAAGCTTGCGGCTTACGGGCTGGGCCTGTCCGACGTAACCGAGGCGATTGCGCGCGAAAACATCCGCGCGACGCCGGGCCGGGTGGGCGATGCGCCGACGGTGCCCGGGACGCGGGTTTCAACGCCGCTGATCGTGCAAGGCCAGCTGACCACGCCCGAGGCCTTTGCCGCCATTCCCCTGCGCGCGAATGCGGACGGATCGCGGCTTACGCTCGGCGATGTCGCGCGGGTGGAGATTGGCGCGCAGACGCTGGCCTTCAGTGTCAGCGCGAATGGCAAGCCCGCCGCCGCCGCCGCCGTGCAGATGGCGCCCGGCGCCAATGCCCTGCGCACCGCCGCCGCGATCGAAGCGCGGCTTGACGAATTGCGCCCAAGCCTGCCCGGTGACATGGAGGTGACGATCTCCTACAACACCGCGCCTTTCGTGAAGGTCTCGATCGCCAAGGTGATCAGCACGCTTTTCGAGGCGATGGCGCTGGTCTTCCTGGTCATGCTGCTCTTCCTGCAAAACCTGCGCTACACGCTGATCCCGACCATTGTCGCGCCGATCGCGCTTCTGGGCACTTTCGCGGTGATGGCCCTCGCGGGCTATTCCATCAACGTGCTGAGCATGTTCGGCATGGTGCTGGCGATCGGCATCATCGTCGATGACGCCATCGTCGTGGTCGAGACTGTCGAGCGGATCATGACCCGGCAAGGCCTCTCGCCCAAGGCCGCGACGCGGCAGGCGATGGATGAGATTTCCGGCGCCATCATCGGCATCACGCTGGTTCTGGCCGCCGTTTTCATCCCGATGGGGCTGGCGGGCGGATCGGTGGGGGCGATCTACCGGCAGTTCACCCTGTCGATGGCGGTCTCGATCCTGTTCTCGGCCTTTCTGGCCCTGACGCTGACGCCTGCGCTTTGCGCGACGCTGCTCAAACCCGCAACGGCCCATGCCAGCACGGGATTTTTCGGCGCCTTCAACCGCGGCTTTGCGGCGCTCTCTGCGCGCTATACCGGCTGGGTTGGCCTTGTGCTGCGCCGTGGCGGGCGGATGGCGGTGCTTTATGCGGCGCTGCTTGCCGTGTTGGCCATCGGCTACACCCGCCTGCCCACCGCCTTCGTCCCCGAGGAGGATCAGGGCAATTTCATCACCATGGTCGAACTGCCCGCCGGCGCCACGGCCGAGCGCACCCGCGCCGTCGTCGCCGCCTTGGAGGCCCATACCGCCACCCGTCCCGCCATCGACGAGACGACGGTGATCCTGGGTTTCGGTTTCACCGGATCGGGCCCGAACGCGGCGCAGGCCTTCACCAGCCTCAAGGACTGGTCGGATCGCGACGTCAGCGTCGATGACGAAATCGCCGCGGCCGAGGCGGCGATGGCCGAGGTGCCCGAGGGCACGGTGAGCGTGATGAAACCGCCCGCGATTGAATCTCTGGGCACCACCTCGGGCTTTTCGCTGCGGCTGGAGGATCGCGCCAACGCGGGGCCTGTCGCGCTGAAGGCTGCAGTGGATCAGCTGATCGCGCTGGCCACCGAAAGCCCGCTGCTTCGTAATGTGATGTCCGAGGGTCTGCCCGACGGCCCCAGTATCGCACTGCAGATCGACCGGCCCAAGGCGCAGGCGCTCGGCCTGTCCTTTGCCGCGATCAATGACACGATCTCGACCGCGATCGGCTCGGGTCATGTCAGCGATTTCCCGAACCAGGGAAGGATGCAGCAGGTGATCGTGCAGGCCGATGCCCCGGCGCGGATGCATGTCGAAGACGTGCTGCGCCTTGAGACCCGCAATGCCGAGGGGGGCATGGTGCCGCTGGCCGAGGTGGTCCGGCCGGTCTGGACCTTTGCGCCAATGGCGCTGAGCCGCTTCAACGGCTATCCCGCCACCGGGATTTCTGGCGCCGCCGCGCCGGGGGTGTCCAGCGGTGCCGCGATGGCGGAGATGGAGCGGCTGGCGCAGGCCTTGCCCAAAGGCTTCGCGGTCGACTGGGTGGGGCAATCGGCGCAGGAAAAGCAGGCCGCGGGGCAAGCGCCCCTCCTGCTCGCAGCCTCGATGCTGGTGGTGTTTCTGGTGCTGGCGGCGCTTTACGAAAGCTGGTCGATTCCGGTAGCGGTGCTGCTGGTGGTGCCATTGGGCGTGCTTGGCGCCGTGCTGGCGGTGCTGATCCGTGGCGGCGAGAATGACGTCTTCTTCAAGGTCGGTCTGATCACGATCATCGGGCTTTCCGCCAAGAACGCGATCCTGATGATCGAATTTGCCCGCCATCTGCGCGAGCAGGGCCTTGGCCCCTGTCGCGCGATCCTGCAGGCGGCGCGGCTGCGGCTGCGGCCGATCTTGATGACCTCGCTTGCCTTCATCCTTGGGGTGGTGCCCTTGATGCTGGCCCATGGTGCGGGCTCCGAGATCCAGAACGCCATCGGCACCGGGGTGTTCGGCGGCATGATCTCGGCCACGGTGCTGGCGGTTTTCTTCATTCCCGTGCTCTATATCCTTGTCAGCCTGCGCGCTGCCCCTTTCCGTCGGAGCCAGTCATGATGAACGCGCTGATCCTGATCATCGAGGACGAACCCGAGATTGCCGAGATTCTGGAAAGCTATTTCGCCCGCGAAGGCTTCCGGGTGATCTGTGCGGGCGACGGGCCGCTGGGGCTTGCGCATCACCAGCGGCTGCGTCCCGATCTTGTGGTGCT
Organism: Rhodobacter sp. 4.3.4; assembly: GCF_058724655.1. Lineage (NCBI taxonomy): Bacteria > Pseudomonadati > Pseudomonadota > Alphaproteobacteria > Rhodobacterales > Rhodobacter > Rhodobacter sp. 4.3.4. The sequence goes on along the minus strand of NZ_CM178967.1, from coordinate 2,156,585 downwards.
CGACATCAAGCTGCCGGGGCTGGACGGCTACGAGGTGCTGGCGGCGATCCGGCGCCGGGGCGAGACGCCGGTGATCATGGTCACGGCGCTCGCCGAGGATCTGGACAAGCTGCAGGCCCTGCGCATCGGCGCCGATGATTATGTGGTCAAGCCCTTCAACCCGCTCGAGGTCGTGGCCCGCGCCCGCGCCGTGCTGCGCCGCACTTTGGGGCGCGCGCCCGAGACGGTGCTGCGGCTGGGTCCGCTGAGCGTCGATCCGCAGGCGATCCGCGCCGTGGTCGAGACCGCCGCGGGGCCTGTGCCGCTCGATCTGACGCCCACGGAATTTCGCATCCTTGCCCATATGGCCGCCGCGCCGGGCCGGGCCTTTGCCCGCGCTGATCTTGTCGATGCCTGCCTGCCCGAGGGCGAGGCGCTGGACCGCACTGTGGACAGCCATGTCAGCAACCTGCGCCGCAAGCTTTCCGTCGCCGGGGCCGAGGGGCTTTTGACCGGCGTGCGCGGCGTGGGCTACCGGCTGGAGGCGCCGCATGTCCGCTAAGGGCGCCAATCTCCGCTCGCAGATCACCCGCGCGATGATCGGGCTGACGCTGACGGCCTTTGCCGTCGTCTATCTCGGCATGATGGCCTATTTCTTCGTGATCTACGAATGGCTTTACCCCGATGCCACGGCAGACGAAAGCTGGCGGCTGGGCGATACGGTGATGGTCGGTCTGGTGCTGGGCTTTGGCCTTGCCACCGCAGCACTGATCGGCTGGCGGCTGGGGCGGCGGATCCTCGCGCCGCTGGAAACCGTGGCCGTCGCGGCCCGCCAGATCGCCAGCGGCGATTTTTCCGCCCGCGCTGGTCTGCCCCGCGGCAGCTTCGGCGAGGCGGGCGATCTGGTGGCCGATTTCAACCGCATGGCCGAGCGGCTGCAACAGGCCGAGGCGGAACTGGCCTATTCGAATTCCGCCATCGCGCATGAGTTGCGCACGCCGCTGACGATCCTGCGCGGACGCTTGCAGGGCTTGCAAGATGGCGTCTTCGATCCGGGGCCGCAGCTTTATGCCCGGCTGATCGCCCATGTCGATGACCTCTCGGCGCTTGTCGAGGAGTTGCGCACGCTCGCCCTTGGCACGGCCGGGCAGCTTGATCTGATCTGCGCCCCGGTCGATCTGGCCGCGGAGGCCGAGGCGGCGCTCGACGCGCTCGACGCACAGCTGGCCGGGGCCGGGCTGGTGGTGACGCGCCGCCTTGCCCCCGCCGTGACCCGGGCCGACCGGGCGCGGCTGCGCCAGGCCTTTGTCGCAGTCCTGGAAAACGCCTGCCGCTATGCGCCCCAAGCCCGGCTGCGCGTTGAAACCGGGGTTGCGGGGGAGATGGTGTTTTTCCGCTGCACCGACAGCGGCCCGGGCCTTTCGCCCGAGGGCCGCGCCCGCGCTTTCGAGCGGTTCTGGCGCGCGGAGGCCTCGCGCGGGCGCAGCCTGGGCGGCTCGGGGCTGGGCCTGCCGATCGTGCGCGCCATCGCCCGCGCCCATGGCGGCGAGGCGCTGATCCTGCCCGACAGCCCCGGGCTGGCGGTGGAAATCCGTCTGCCCTGCCGCAAAGTTTCCCTTTCGGAGCAAGACCTTTCATGACCGATGATCCCGACACCGCCGAGGGCTACGACGATCTCGCTGCGCGGCACGTTTCGCTTGCCCGGGTGCTCGCCCTTTTCGCCCCCTATCGGCGCAGGATCGCCGGGGTGGTCGCGCTGATGCTGCTCGCCGCCGCGATCGGTCTGGCCGGGCCGTTCCTGCTGCGCGCCGTCATCGACCTGGCGCTGCCCCGGCAGGATCTGGGGCTGCTCCTGCTTCTGGTCGGCGGCATGGTGACGGTGGCGCTGGCCGCCGCGGCGGTGGGGGCCTGGCAGGTGGTGCTGACCGCGCGCATCGGCCAGACGCTCCTGCACGACCTGCGGGTCCGGCTTTACGCGCATCTGCAAAGCCTGTCGCTGCGCTTTTTCACCGGCACCCGGACGGGCGAGGTGCAATCGCGCATCGCGGGCGACATTTCGGGCCTGCAGGCGATGATGACCGAGACCGCCTCGGAGCTGGGCCGGGCGCTGTCCGCGGTGGTGATGACCGCCATCGCCATCGTGATCCTGGATTGGCGGCTGGCGCTGTTCGTTCTGGTCATCGTGCCGGGCACGGTGCTGATCAGCCACCGCGTCGCCAGACTGCGCGAGGCGCTGACCTGGCAGCGCCAGGCCCGGGCCGCCGATCTGTCGGCCGCGGTGCAGGAGACGCTCTCGGCGCCGGGGATCATCCTGGCCCGCACGATGGGGCGCGGCCCGCATTTGACGCGCCGCTTTGCCCGGCTCTCGGACGATCTGGCGCAGCTCGATGCGCGGGCACAGACGGCGGGCGAAGGCCAGTGGATGCTGATCGGCTTTGCGCTGGCCGTTCTGCCCGCGCTGACGTTGCTGGCGGGCGGGCTGTTGATGCGCAGCGACGATCCGGCCAGCATCGGCACGCTGGTTGCGATGATCGCTCTGCAGGAACAGCTGCTGTGGCCCTTCGGGCAATTGCTGGAAATCGGCCGCGACATGCGCAAGACCCGGGCGCTTTTCGCCCGCATCTTCGAATATCTCGACACGCCGGTCGAAATCACCGAGCGCCCGGCGCCGGTCACGCTGGAGCGCGCCCGGATGCGCGGTGCGATCGAGCTGGACCATGTCGGCTTTTCCTATGCCGGCACCGCCCGCCCGGCCATCGTCGACCTGACCCTGAGCATTCCGGCAGGCAGCCATGTCGCCATCGTCGGGCCGACCGGCTCGGGCAAGACCACGCTCGGCTATCTGCTGGCGCGGCTTTACGATGTCGATCACGGAGCGATCCGCTTTGACGGGATCGACCTGCGCGATCTGAGCTTCGAGACGCTGTCACAGATGCTGGGCGTGGTGTCGCAGGAGCCCTATCTGCTGCATGCCTCGGTGGCGGAAAACCTGCGCTTTGCCCGCCCCGAGGCGACCGAGGCCGAGCTGATCGCCGCGGCGAAAGTGGCACAGATCCATGAGGTCATCGCCGCCCTGCCCGAGGGCTACGAGACCCGGGTGGGCGAAGGCGGTTTCCGGTTCTCGGGCGGCGAAAAACAGCGGCTGGCGCTGGCCCGCACGATCCTGCGCGATCCGCCGATCCTGCTTCTGGACGAGGCGACCAGCGCGCTCGATACCCGCACCGAAAGGGCGATGTCGCAGGCGCTTGAGGGGCTGGCAAAGGGGCGCACCACCATCACCATCGCGCATCGGCTCTCGACGGTGCGGCACGCCGACCTGATCGTGGTTATGCAGGCCGGACAGGTGGTCGAACAGGGCACGCATGACACATTGCTCGCGCAAGGCGGGCTTTATGCCAAACTGCTGCGCGGCGCTTGAGCGCAGGAGGCAGGCGGGACCGGGGTGATCGGCATTGCGCGATGGTTTGTTCGCCTGAGATACGCCGACTGCTGCCGAAGAAAGTCCCGGCGGCATCGAAATGCTGCGCATCGCTCGAATGACCGCTTCGGCGGCCTGCGTCAGGAGGGTCGAATGTCCGCAAGGGGCCGATCACGTCTTCCGCGCGAGGCGCGACGGCCCGACCGTAGCGTCTGCTCCCTGCGCGCCTTGCGAGTGGCCATTTGCTTCAATTGGCCTGCCTGTCTTGACCTGCCCCCCTCAACTCTCCCGCCACAAAGGACGTCGGCCAATGAAGGTCACCTCCGGTTCGCGGATGACGCGTCCCTCGACCAGACCCCAGAACCCGGATTTCCGACCATGGTTTGCCTTCAGCCCCGCCCGATAGGTCGCATGCATCTCCATATCCTGCGGCCGCGCGGGGTCGGCATCGCTGGCCGGGCCAAGGCGGTCGAGGATTTGCAGATATTTCGCGCCATGCGGATAGGCTTTCGACCGGGCACGGGCGAGGATGTCATCAAGAAGCACGCGATAGAGCAATGTCGCCGCCAGCGGTTGCTCTGCCTCCAGCGTCTCGGCGATGGCGGGCAGGATGTGCCAGTCCGACCCCGACCACGCGGCCCGATGCGCGATCACCACCCGGGCGGCCAGATCGGGCCGCTTCCAGTCGAGGAAGAACTGCAGCGCCACGAGCGGCACGGGGTGGTCAAGCGCCACCGCCATCGCCTTTTCCTCGGCCGCGACATCCTCGAAATCCGGCAGTGCCCCAAGATGGGCGCGCAGGATCGGCGGCGCGAGCGTGTCACGAAACCGATCCCAAAGGATCCCGCAGGCTTCCTCGCGCCGGTCGAGCCGTTTCAGGATGTCGGCTTCGAGCAGGGCCTGCCGCACCGCGGGGCTGTCGCTGTCGTCCGCGTCGTCGAGAAAATCGAGCAGGGTGGACTGTGCGCGCGGCCCGCCCTTGCGCACCCAATCCAGCGCCTCGGAAAGCCGACCGGCATCGCGCAAGGTCTCTGCCAGGCCGAGAGTGTCTTGCCCGCGTTCCGATTTTTCGCCTTCCAGCGCGATGAGGTGGTCGAGATCGCCTTGGGCCCGCGCGATCGACTGCCGGATCTGCCGCCACTGATCGGTCATAGAATAAAACCACCGGCCGGTTGCGCGTTGCGGCGCCTCCTCGGCGTGGCGGTCGGCCGAGCGGCGGGCCAGATCCTCCTCCCAGGCGGAAAGCACGTCGGAGGCCAGATGCGGGATCACCTGATCGGCGACGCGCGGCAGATAGCCATGCTCAAGCTCGCCCAGCCGGTCCATGATCCGGTCGGGCAAATGGCGGGCCGCCTCGGGCGAAAGCCGGACCGCCATCGGGCCAAGGGCGCCGATGCCGTCTTCGTAAACGTCCTGAAGCTTGCCCGAGGAATCGTCGATCCGTTCGAAGACGGATTTGTGCGTGGCGAGAAATCGCAACAGCCGGTCGGCGCCGAGGTCGGGATCGGCGGGGGCAAGCTCATTGCGAATGCTGGCCAGAAGGGCGGCGAGATCGTCGCGAAACGCCCGGGCCTTTTCCCAATCGACAAAGGCACGGGCGCGTTCGAGGCCGGCAAGCCGGCGGTCGATCAGCTTGGCGATGGCCTCGGGGCCGGATTGACCGGCCAGCGCCGCCGCGACGCGCCGCTTGAAGGCGGCGTTCGTGGTCGCCTCATCGAAGACGAGCGCGGCGAGCTTCGCGGCGCCAAGCGCCTCGAGGGCATCGGGGGAAAGGGTCGGTTTGCGGGCGATGTCGAGCGTCCGGAAAAACGGGTCAGGCGACTTTGCCCGAGGCCAGGGCGGGCGGCAAGGGCGGGAACAAGGCCGTCTCAGTGAAAAGATTGGCGTCCCAAAATCCGAAAAAGGCACATCCGAAGAAAACAGGAAAACCTGATTCAGGAAAGTGAGTCCGGGTCCAGCAGCATGCTGGTCGCAGCACTTCCGGCCTGTCCGGGAGTGCGAGAAGGGGTCTCGGGGGTATCCCCTGAGCGAACAGGTATTTTGAAATCTGCGTCAGCGGATTGCAAAATGCCTAGTGAGTAAAGCTCGTGAAATATTCACGGGCTTGTGATTGAAAAAGGTGCGCTGATTTTCGGGGGAAGGTTGGACAGTTTCCTCACAGCACGATGCACGAGGAAATCATGTCCGTCCAGCCAAAATTTGAAAATGTATTTCCGGTTACGGAAAACAGGTTTCCGATCGTCTTTCGGCTTGAGGGGCTGCATCCGAAGGATATCTGGCGTATTTTGATGCATGATCGGCGACGCGGCGGAGATCTGTCACATGTCGATCCCGCGGCAACGCCTTTCAACGAGAGACTTTTGGGAGAGCCGGATTGGGACCTGAAACTAAAATCTGAAATCAGAGCGGCTCAGGAAGGAAATTTCGCGGAAAAAATCCGCGCTCTGGAGGCGAAATCTCGGAAAAAAGAAGCCGAAAAAATCAAAGTGCTGGGCCTGTCCGATCCGTGGAATTATTGCAGCGAGGGGCCGCTCCGGGAAGGGATTATCACGGTCAACAAGGATTGGTTCGGTGGCGCCGGGATTGCGAAATGGGACAAGGGCAAGGTTGCGGAATTCAAAGCCAGGGCCATGGATTTTCTGCAGGAGAGTTTTCCGAATGGGCAGCTGCGCTATGCCTCGGGTCACGCCGATGAAGAGGCGTTTCACATTCATTTCGTTGTGGCAGTCTGGCGCGAAAAGGTCTCGAAACACAGCGGGCGGCAGCTCTTGTTGCAGGCATCGGCCAATCCTCTGATCGCGCGGTACGAGACGGCGCAGGATCTGGCGGGCGAGGCCTTTGCGGCTCTTGGCATCACGCGAGGGGAGCGCCGCGCCGAGGCTGCCCGTGCGGCGAAAGCGGCGGGACAACAGCTGCCGGAGAAGCGGGCGCATGTTCCCCCGTCGCAATGGCGGGCGAAGCTTCTGGCGGATGCGCAGGCGGAGGCCGTGCAGGTGCTTTCTGTCGCGCAAGAGGGGGCGCGAGAAGCGGTCGGTGAGGCGCGGGATCTTGGGGGAAAGGTGATCCGGAAGTCGCGCAAACGGGCGATCAAGGAGGCGAGGCTCCGGAAAGAAGCGGCGGATCGTGACGTGAAGCGGCTGGAGCGGGTCAAAGTGGCGTTGACCGAAACGGTGGCGCATCTGCGCGACGAGGCCGATGCGGCCTGGGACGCGTGTCAACAGACTTGGGGAGAAGTGGCGGCGCTGCGGGACAGGGCTGCGGAGGTGACCGAAGAAATCCAGGGGACGACTGCGGAATTGCGGCTGGTGCGGTCGGAGATTGCGGAAGAGAGGGAATACCGGGAACGATTCCGGAAAGAGAAAGAGGAGGCGGAGAGGGCGCGAGACAAGGCCCGGGCCGAGGCGCTGGTGGCTGAGGGTGATTCCGTGAAGCAGAAGGGAATGGCACGGGAGTTGCGCGAAAAACTGAGGTTGGTCCAAGAACGGGCGTTGGAGGAAGAAAAACTGGGGTTGGTCCAGGTGCTTGTGGTGCAGGAAGAAAAAAATCTGGCGATGGTCCGGAGGGAGGTCGGTGTCATCACCGACCGGATGACGGAAGCAAAAAACACGCTTCGGGCGGTCGTGAACGACCGGGAGGAAGCAGAAAGGCGGCTGGCAGAGGCGCGGCGCCAGGTGGAGGCGACCAAGGTCGTGGTTGCCGCGGTTGAAGAGGGCATCGAGGCGGTGTGCTCTGGGGCTCTGGTTTTCTCGTCGTCGGAGAACAGGGTGAAATGGGGTGAAAACGCGCCTCACGACGTCGAAGAGCGTAAGCAAGTGGGCTTGCGGCTGAAACCGGGTCTGCAACTGATCACCAAGATCGCGGCCATGGTCGCGCGGGTGGTGAAAAAACTTCTGGCGGTGGAGCGGGAGCGACTGCGGGAGGATCTCGCGTTTGTCTCGGGGCTGCGGGCGCAATTGAGCGAGGCGCAGGCGGAAAGACTGTCCGGAATCGATGATCGGCATGGCTTTGACAAAGGCATCAGGTGAGGCTTGATCTTGATTGCAGTGCAATCATCTCTTACCTTTGCAGCGTAACCGGAGGGTCCGATGGCCAGCATTACGATCCGCAATCTTGATGACGACGTGAAGCGCCGCCTGCGGGTGCGCGCCGCCGAACATGGCCGTTCGATGGAGGAAGAGGTGCGTGACATCCTGCGCCTGAGCGTCTCCGCGCCCGAGACGCCTCGGAACCTTGGGCAGGCCGTCCACGCCCGTTTCGCGGCACTGGGTGGGGTCGATCTGGAGCCGCCCTCGCGTGGCCCGATGCGCGACCTGCCGGATTTCGGCTGACCGATGATCTTGCTCGACACCAATGTCATCTCTGAACTGATGCGGGCGGAACCTTCGCCCGAGGTGCTCGCATGGTTCGCGGCCCGCGATGCGGCGGATCTGTTCCTGACCTCTGTGACCGAGGCGGAATTGCGCACGGGCATCGCCATCTTGCCGGAAGGTCAGCGTCGTGACCGGCTACAGGCCGCGCTGGACGCGATGATCGCCGAGGATTTCGCGGGGCGGGTGCTGCCCTTCGACAGCCCCGCCGCCCGCGCCTATGCGCGCATCGCCGCCAGCCGACGTGCGGCAGGTCGCCCGATCGCCGAGGCCGATTGCCAGATCGCTGCCATCGCGGCGGCGACCGGTGCCGCCGTAGCGACGCGCAACACCAAGGATTTCGAGGGCTGCGGCCCCACCCTCATCAACCCCTGGACCGACCGATGAACGCCGTCGAAATCGAACAGGCCGTTTCCGAACTGGCCGAACAGCCCTTTGACCGAGCCGAATTCCCCTTTCAGTTCCTTGAGGCCTTCGGCAACAAGGAAACCACGCTCAAGCGCCTGCGCACCGGGGTGTCGAACAAATCCGACATCCCCGGTCCTTGGGGCGGCGTCTTGCAGGTCAACCACATCCATATCCTGACCTGCGAGCCGGGGCAGGTGGCCCATGGCCTGCGCGCGCTGCGTGAAAGCCCCGCCACCACCCGCGCCAAGGCCCGCTTCATCCTTGCCACCGATGGCGAAACGCTCGAGGCCGAAGACCTCGCCTCGGACGATCCGGCCATCGCCTGCGCCTATGCCGACTTCCCCGACCACTTCGGCTTCTTCCTGCCGCTTGCGGGCATCACCACCGTCAAACAGATCCGCGAAAGCGCCTTTGACATCAAGGCGACGGGCCGCCTGAACCGGCTTTACATCGAACTGCTCAAGGACAACCCCGACTGGGGCACCGATGCCCGCCGCCATGACATGAACCACTTCATGGCGCGGCTGATCTTTTGCTTCTTCGCCGAAGACACCGGCATCTTCCGCTCCACCGGCCTCTTCACCGCCACCATCGACCAGATGAGCGAACGCGACAGCGCCAACACACACTGGGTGATCAGCGAAATCTTTCGCGCGATGAACACGAACATCGAGGCCCGCGCGGCGGCCGACCTGCGCAACTGGGCCAATGTCTTTCCCTATGTCAACGGCGGCCTTTTTGCCGGCTCGATCGAGGTGCCCCGGTTTTCCAAAATCGCCCGCAGCTACCTGTTGCACATCGGCAGCCTCGATTGGACGCGGATCAACCCCGACATCTTCGGCAGCATGATCCAGGCGGTGGCGGACGAGGGCGAACGCGCGGCGCTGGGCATGCATTACACCTCGGTGCCGAACATCCTCAAGGTGCTGAACCCGCTCTTCCTCGATGACCTGCGCGCGGCACTGGAGGAGGCAGGCGACGCCCCCCGCAAGCTGGCCGCCCTGCGCGCCCGCATGGCCAAGATCCGCGTCTTTGACCCCGCCTGCGGCTCGGGCAACTTTCTGGTCATCGCGTACAAGGAAATGCGCGCGATCGAGGCCGAGATCAACCGGCGGCGGGGCGAGGCGGGGCGCAAGTCCGACATTCCGCTGACCAATTTTCGCGGCATCGAGCTGCGCGACTTCGCCGCCGAAATCGCCCGGCTGGCGCTGATCATTGCCGAATATCAATGTGACGTGCTGCACCGGGGCGAGGAACCGGCCCGGGCCGAGTTCCTGCCGCTGAACGCGCAGAACTGGATCACCCAAGGCAACGCCCTGCGGCTCGACTGGCTGTCAATCTGCCCGCCGACCGGGACCGGGGTGAAGTTCGTCGCCGAGGATCTGTTCCACACCCCGCTCGATCAGGCGCAGATCGATTTCGAGAACGAGGGTGGGGAGACGTATATCTGCGGGAACCCGCCGTATTTGGGGAGCAAGTGGCAGAGCGCCGAACAAAAATCAGAACTGGCCACTATCTTTGATGGGCGCGTGACAGGCTGGAAGTCGCTCGATTATGTTGCGGGTTGGTTCATGAAGGCTGCCGATTACGGCATGCACACCAAATCCGTTGCAGCGTTCGTCTCTACGAATTCGATTTGTCAGGGGCAACAAGTGCCCATCCTTTGGCCTCTGATCTTTCAGACTGGGCATCAAATTTCATTTGCGCAAACCTCATTCAAATGGGCAAACCTTGCCAGTCACAATGCGGGCGTAACGGTGGTGATTGTCGGGATCACCAAAGAAGCAGGCCCGGTTCGGCGCTTGTTTTCAATTTCCGATTCAAACGAGACGCTCTCGCGTGAGGCGGCCAACATCAACGCTTACCTTGTCGCCGCTCCGAACGTCGAGGTTGCTGCCCGGACGCAACCTGTCTCTCAGCGGGCCACGATGCAGTTTGGCAACCACCCCTACTACGGAGGCGCCCTTATCTTTTCCGTCGATGAAGGAAGGGCGATCTGCTCTGCCGCTCCCGAGGCAAAAGAATTTATTCGGCCTCTGTATGGCTCACAGGAGTTCATCTCCGCCGCACCAAGGGCTTGCCTTTGGATTGATGACACTCAAGCCGACAGCGCGGTGAAAATCCCGGCGATCGCGCCGAAGCTGGCAGAGGTGCGGGCTGCGCGGTTGAAGGCGAAACAAGACAAGGCCGCGCAAAAGCTTGCCAACACGCCATACCGGTTTCGGGATGCCTTTGTCGCCGAGAGGCACATTCTGATCGTTCCGCGGGTCAGTTCCGAAAACCGTCAATTCCTCCCTGTCGGGCTGTTACGCGGTGAGTGTGTTGTGCAGGATCAGGCTTTCGCCCTCTACGACGCCGCTCTCTGGAACATGGCGCTGATTGCCTCACGTTTGCACCTTGTCTGGATTGGCACCGTCTGCGGTAAGCTGGAAACCCGCTACCGCTATTCCAACACCCTCGGCTGGAACACCTTCCCCGTTCCTCCCCTCACCGAAAAGAACAAGGCCGACCTGACCGCCTGCGCCCAAGACATCCTTCTGGCGCGCGAGGCGCATTTCCCCGCCACCATCGCCGATCTTTACGACCCCGAAAAGATGCCCGAAAACCTGCGGCAGGCGCATGACCGCAACGACGAGGTGCTTGAACGCATCTACATCGGCCGCCGCTTCAGGAACGACACCGAACGGCTGGAAAAGCTGTTCGAGATGTATACCAAGATGACAGCCAAACCGGGAAAACGCGCATGATTACCCCTCGTGAAGCCATTCAAGCCGGGCAGGTCTGGCTGCGCCCCTTTGGTCATTTCAATCCGGAGCACCAAGGCTACATGGGCTTTGCGAGCCCGGAGGTTCGGGATCGTTTTTTTGACCAGATTGTGGATGGCGCGCTGGTTGTCATCTGGACGCGCCAAACTGAAGGTGAGCCCGGCTGGGTCGGAAAGTTCCGTGGGATCTTGCAACTGGAAAAGACAAAGGGCACGGCAAAGGACTTCAGCAGCGCGTCGGGTATGGCTCTTGCAAGCTCGTCGGGCAGTGATTTCAGCTTCGCCATCAGGGCGAAACGCGCTTGGGTCGCAGATCCGGCCAGGAAAGCTTATATGAAGAATATTGCGCCCAGCATTTGGCCGGAAAAGACGCAGTCAATTGGCCAATATTCGGGTCAGATGGACCCTTCAGAGCTGGTGAACCTAGAGCGCCGCAGGGTTAAGGAAGTCGATGTTTTTGGGCAGCCCTCTGTTGGACCATCGGTATTTGATGAAATTAGGAAGTTGTTCACATGAGCAAAATTAAGTCCGTCCCCTCCGTCTCGGTCAACTACGCCCGTAACGGCAGTTCTACCAAGGCCAATGAGCTTGGCATGCGGGTCATGCAGGAGCGCGCCTATGAGAAGCGGGGTGAGCAATATCTGCTGATCAAATCCCCGCCAGCCTCGGGCAAGAGCCGGGCGCTGATGTTCATTGCGCTCGACAAGCTGGCGCATCAGGGCGTGAAGCAGGCGATCATCGTGGTGCCGGAAAAGTCGATTGGGTCCAGCTTCGCCGACGAACCCTTGTCGCAATTCGGGTTCTGGGCGGATTGGAAGGTGGAACCGAAGTGGAACCTCTGCAACTCGCCCGGTACCGATGGTGGCAAGGTGAACTCGGTCGGCGCCTTTCTGGAGAGCAACGACAAGGTTCTGGTTTGCACCCATGCCACGTTTCGCTTTGCGGTGGAGCGGTTCGGGGTCGAGGCCTTCGACGATCGGCTGATCGCCGTCGATGAGTTCCACCATGTTTCTGCCAACCCCGACAACCGGCTGGGCATGCATCTGGGCGCCTTCATTGCCCGCGATCGGGTGCATCTGGTGGCGATGACCGGCAGCTATTTCCGCGGCGATGCCGAGGCCGTACTGATGCCCGCCGACGAGGCGAAGTTCGAAACGGTGACCTACACCTATTACGAGCAACTCAACGGCTACCAATGGCTGAAAAGCCTGAACATCGGCTATTTCTTTTACAACGGCCCCTATGTGGATGACATCCTGAAGGTACTCGATCCGGCGGAAAAAACGATCCTGCACATTCCAAACGTGAATTCGCGCGAAAGCACGAAGGACAAGCACAAGGAAGTCGAGGAAATCATCGAGAGCCTTGGCGAATGGATGGGCGTCGATGAGGCAACCGGGTTCCAATTGGTGAAGACGGCAGCGGGCAGGGTGCTGCGCATCGCCGATCTGGTCGATGACGAGGGGCCGCGGCGCGACAAGGTTTCCACGGCGCTGAAGGATCCGGCGCAAAAGACGAACCGCGATCATGTCGACATCATCATCGCGCTGGGCATGGCCAAGGAAGGCTTCGACTGGATCTGGTGCGAGCATGCGCTGACCGTGGGGTACCGTGCGAGCCTGACTGAAGTGGTGCAGATCATCGGCCGCGCCACCCGCGATGCACCGGGCAAGACCCGTGCGCGGTTCACCAACCTGATCGCCGAGCCGGATGCCTCGCAGGGGCTGGTGACCGAAGCCGTCAACGACACGTTGAAGGCCATTGCGGCCTCTTTGCTGATGGAGCAGGTTCTGGCGCCGCGCTTCGAATTCAAGCCGAAAATGGCGACGAACACGGCCCAGCCCGGCTTCGATTATGGCGAGAGCGGCTATGATCCGATGAAATGCAACGTCGGCTTCAACGAGCAAAGCGGTACCTTCCAGATCGAGATCAAGGGGCTGGTCGAGCCGAAAAGCAAGGAAGCCACCCGGATTTGCACGCAGGATCTGAACGAGGTGATCACCGCCTTCGTGCAGGACAAGCCCGCGATCGAGAGGGGGCTTTTCGACCGCGAGGAACTCGTGCCCGAGGAGCTGACCCAGATCCGTATGGGCAAGATCGTGAAAGAGAAATATCCCGAACTTGACGAACATGATCAGGAAGCGGTGCGCCAGCATGCGATCGCCGCTTTGAACCTGACGCAGGAGGCCAAGCGACTGGCAACCGGCGGAGAAGGGGAAAAGACCGCGAACACAGCGCTGATCGACGGGGTGCGCAAATTCATGAACGTCCGCGATCTGGACATCGACCTGATCGACCGCATCAACCCGTTCGGAGAGGCCTATTCGATCCTTGCCAAGACGATGAGCGAGGAAAGCCTGAAGCAGGTTGCGGCTGTCATCGCCGCAAAAAAGGTGAAACTGACCCTCGAAGAGGCACGGGATCTTGCCAAACGGGCGCTGAAGTTCAAACAGGAGCGGGGGCGTTTGCCCTCGATCACCGCGCAGGATCCGTGGGAACGGCGGATGGCGGAAGGGGTCGAGTTTTTGAAGCAGATGAAGGCCAAGGCAAGTGATGGCTGATTTCACCGATGAGGATGACGCCCTGCTGGCCGAGCTGGGGGTCGAGGTCGAGCAAAAGAAGACCGGCAGCCGGACGCCACAAGAAGAACGGATCATTGCCGGGTTCGAGGACATTCAGCGGTTTTTTGCTGAGCATGGGCATGCGCCGCGTCATGGCGAGGGGCATGATATCTTCGAACGCCTTTACGCTGTGCGGCTCGATCGAATCCGCTCGCTTCCCGAATGCCGTGCTCTCGTCGCACCGCTTGATCATCAGGGGCTCCTCGGGGCCGCGTCAGGCAATGACGAAGCGGATGAGGTCGAGCTTGATGACGATGCGCTCTTGGCCGAGTTGGGCGTGGAGGTGGGTGGGTCAGACATCACGGAATTGCGTCATGTCCGCTCAAGCGCCGAAAAACAGGCCGCAGAAGAGGTTGCAAGCCGGTCCCGCTGCGAAGACTTCGCAACCTTCAAGCCGCTTTTCGAGCAGGTCCAGCGCGATCTGGACGACTGCATTCGGCTGTCGCGCCCGTTCGAGATGAAAGCGGAGATCGAACCGGGGCGCTTCTTCATCGTCGGAGGCCAGAAAGCTTATGTCGCCGAAATGGGTGAGATCGAGACGACGGCGCATGGTCGGACTGATGCCCGCCTGCGGGTAATTTTCGACAACGGAACCGAGAGCAACATGCTGATGCGTTCCTTGCAGCGGGCGCTCAACAAGGATGAGGCGGGGCGCCGTATCACCGAACCCGTGGCGGGCCCGCTGTTCGCCGATAAGCCGGAAGAGGGCGACGAGGCCAGCGGGACGATTTATGTTTTGCGCAGCAAATCGGATCACCCGATGGTGGCCAGTCATCGCGACCTGATTCACAAGATCGGCGTGACGAGCCTCGATGTCAGCAAACGCATCGCCGGCGCACGATTGCAGCCGACGTTCCTGATGGCCGATGTCGAGGTTGTTGCGACCTACGAACTCTTCAACATCAACCGCGCAAAGCTCGAAAACCTGATCCACCGCATCTTTGAGCCTGCCCGGTTCGACGTGGAAATCCGCGACAGGTTCGGCAAGCCGGTCGTGCCGCGGGAATGGTTCATGGTGCCGCTTTTCGTGATCGACGAGGCTGTGGAACGCATCCGGGACCGATCGATCGTGAATTTCACCTATGATCCCAAGGCTGCTAAGCTGGTCGAGCGGGCGGAGGCCCAAAGATGACGCTTGTCTGGAAAAATCAGACGGCGCATTTGAGGGAGGGCAATTGACGGCGGTTGCCTGCCTCTGCAACAAACACTAATTCCTCCATGATATCAATAGCTTGCGGGCGCGACGCGGTCCCGTTCGACACGAGTCGCATCTCCGTAGCCGCAGTTCCCGCGGCAACGCGCGTCACCACATGCACAGGCTGACCCGTCGCCAGACGCAACAGCGCCGCAAGCGAGCCGTGAAGATCTGCCACCAGTTCCACGCCCCCCGTCGCCGTCGCTGATGGCACAGGATGCAGAACGATCTTCTCAATCAGGCCGCGGATCGCATCCGTCGCCTCGCTCGCATGCGCAGGCTCCGTCAGCGCCGCGATCAGTTCCCGGATCCGCTTCCGATACGTCCCTGCCATCGACGGGTGAAACCGCACCACTGACGGGGCAGGGGAGGCCGCAAGCAACGCCTCAAGCTCCGCCTGACGCGCCGCAAGCGCATCCATCTTCGACTTCACCCGTGCGGCGGGGACGCCTTCCAGAAGAGCATCGACCAGCTTGTCGTGGTCGCGCTGCACCTAGTGCAGCTCCGCCTCTCTCGTCGCCCGAAAGGTGCCCGCCGCCTTCTCCAGCCGGTTCCGCTCCGCCGCATATTCCTCGCAGAAGACCCGCACCGCCTCGTCGTCCATCAGATGATGCTCCAGCGCATGCAGCACCCGTCCCTCGATGTCGTCCTTCTTGATCACCGTCATGTTCGTGCAGACTGACGTAGCTCCGTCGCAGAGGGCGGTGCGCTGTCGGTGAGTTTGCGGCATTGCTGGCGCAGCAAATCCGCGACAGCCGCCGTTCGCGTCGCGCCCCGGAGGCGACAGAAACGCGCAGGAAACGGCCCTTGCTCCCCGGAACTGGGCGTTGGGGACCGATGCGGTCCGCCCATTGCCGATATTCACGAATATCATTTAACTGATGGCTTTGGATGGGTTGGATACAGAACCGGGGCGCTTTTGCAAATTGGACTCATCTTTTGTATCTGCTGATCGGGTTGAGCTTTGCCTGGATCCTCATTCTTGGCTCGCGGTCGCAACTAAAAGTTGTTGATTAAACTGATCGGCATCGGCATATTTCACCGGAATACTGTGAAAATATCCGAACGTTAAATGTTCGTCATCATGCCACGCTTGGGCGGGCTCGTCATTGAGCGGGAGCGTGGATGGGGGAGCAGCTGATCGCGGGGCGCGGTGGTCGATGCAAAGGTTCTGTCTCCCCGGCGCGGTCGTTCTCCTCGCTTTGGCGCTGCCCTCCGTCGTGCAGCCCGCGCTGGCGCAAGAAACGACCCTTTTTGCGCGTGACGGCTTCACCCTGCGCTGGCATCTTCAGGGCGGGCTGAACGCGGTCAGCGAAAGCGCTCTCTTTTGGGATCTGGCGGCGACAACCGCGCCCGCAAGCGGGTTTGATCCCGATACGCAATGGCTCGAAAGCTACCTCAAGCCCGGGCTCAGCTTTGAAGCGCAGCTGGACGGTGGCGCCGTGCTTTATGGCGGGGCCTCGGCGGTTCTGTCCCATACCTTCGGCACCGATGCTTTCGCCGCGCAGGACAGCGGGGCGACGACGCTTGAAGAGGCCTATCTCGCCCTCCGGGGCGGGGAGAGCGAGGGCCTCTCCTATGATCTGTCGCTGGGGCCGCGCGAGGTGTCTTTCGGGACCGGGATGCTGGTGGCGAATGGCGCGACGAACGGCTTTGAACGCGGCGCGCTCAAGTTCGGTCCGCGCAAGGCCTGGGAAATGGCCGCCCTCGGCAAGCTGTCGCGCGGGCCTGTCACCGGATCGGCTTTCTATCTGGACCCGAACGAATTGCCGGACCAGAATGGCCGGACTGCGCTTGCGGGCCTTGATCTGCGCCGTGACGACCCGAAAGGGGGCTATATCGGTGCGACTTATATCGACGTGATCCGCTCCGGCTCGCCCTATCCCGTCGCCGCGCCGGGGGGCATCGGGGCGCCCTCGATCCTGGCGGGCGGGCGCGCGGCGACGAGGACGCTGAACATTTACGCGAAGACAAATCCCTTCGACACCGGGCTGGCCAATTGGGTCTTCACCGGCGATCTGGCCTGGCAGTGGAATGACCGCATCGACATGGAAGCCTGGGCCGGTCGGGTGACCATCGGCTACGCGTTTGCGGACAGGCCATGGTCGCCGGTGCTGACGCTCGGCTATCAGACCTTCTCGGGCGATGATCCGGACACCGCGACCCTCGAACGCTTCGATCCGCTTTATTATCAGGGCAGCCCGAGCGCCTGGGCGACGGGGTCGAAATCCGCCGCGACCTTCATCAATTCGAACGTGAACGCCCTGTCCCTTGCGCTGCAGCTCAGCCCCTCGCCCCAGGAGAGCCTGACCCTGCGCTATGCCCATATCCGGGCCAATGAGCTGAGAAGCCCGATCCAGTTCGGACAGGGAACCCGCCTTGATCCCGATTTCGAGGTCGTGGCAGGGGTGACGACGGCCGATCTCGCGGACGATTTTTTCCTTGAATACAGCCGGGTCATCACCCGCAACACGTTTCTGACCGCCGGTGTCTCGGCCTCCTTCCCCGGGGCCGGAATTGACCGGGTCGTCGGCCGGGACGCATCGCTTTGGACAGGAGGATTTGTCAATGTCGTCATCGCCTACTGAGGGGCTCCGGTGGATCGCCGCGCTCGTCCTGATGCTTGCCACCGCGACCTCCGCCAACGCCCAGGCGGCGCCGCTCTCGGCACGGGAGTCCGACCCGCAGGTGATGGGCTGGATGCAGGGCTTCCCGCCGCCCGCGGACAAGATCATCACCCAGCCGGACAGGGTCTATTTCAGCTTTCCGAAACTGCGCTGGTCGGTCTGCCACCTGCGAGAGTTTCTGCCGACCGAGGCCATCAGCCGCGGATTGGGCGCCCCGGTCCCGCTGAGCTATCCCCCGGCGGCGGATTTCGCCGATCTGCGCGCCCGGATCGATGCGTTGACCTTCCTGCCGATCGGGGCGAGCACACCGATGACCTGGGAAGAGTCGCTCGATGCCAATTACACCGACGGCATTCTGATCCTGCACCGGGGGCGGGTCGTCTATGAGCGCTACTTTGGCTGCCTGGACGCGGCCGGGAAACATGCGGCGATGTCGATGACGAAATCGGTGACGGGCCTTCTGGCCGAGATCCTGATCGCGGAGGGGGCGCTCGACGACACGCGCCGGGTCGGAGAGATCATCCCCGAGGTTGCCGAAAGCGCCTTTGGCACTGCGACCGTCCGTCAGGTGATGGATATGACGACGGGGGTCAGATATTCGGAAGATTACGCCGATCCGAAGGCCGATATCTGGGTCTATTCCGCCGCCGCCAGCCCGTTGCCGAAACCTGCCGGTTACAAGGGGCCGGATGGCTATTGGGAGTATCTGGCGCAGGTCCAGCCCGAGGGGAGCCATGGCGAGGCGTTCCATTACAAGACCATCAATTCCGACATGCTGGGCTGGATCCTCAGCCGCACCACGGGCAAGGCGGTGACGGATCTGGCCTCGGAGCGGCTTTGGCGTCCCATGGGGGCCGAGCAGGACGCCTATCAGACCGTGGACGGCAAGGGCGTACCTTTTGCCGGGGGCGGGATCAGCCTTGGTCTGCGCGATGCGGCACGTCTGGGTTTGCTGATGCTGAACAAGGGCAGGATCAACGGCGAACAGGTGTTTCCGGCGCAAGTCGTCGAAAAGATCGCGAAGGGGGGGGATCGGAGCAGGTTCAGCGGCTATCCGACGCTGCCGGGTGGCAGCTACACCAGCCAGTGGTGGGTCCTTCACAATGCGCATGGCGCCTTTGCCGCGCGCGGGGTGCATGGCCAGACGATCTATGTCGACCCCACCGCCGAGATGGTGCTGGTGCGTTTCGCCTCTCATCCCACCGCGTCCAACAGCCGGATCGACCCGACCTCGCTGCCGGCCTTTCAGGCGGTGGCAGAGTTCCTGATGCGTCAGGACTGACGCGCGGCAAAGGAGCCGCTTCGGGTTTTGGGGAGACCTGACAGGGAATGGCGCAGGGTGGATCGAAAGCTTCGCGCTTGAGGCGCTACGGCCCTTCGTTCCTCGATATGCAAACGTCCACGAATTGCACCTTATGTCTGTGCCAAGCCCTGCGCTGTGCCTCGGGGGGATGTCGGCTCTGAGCTGCGCACGCCTCTTGCCGCGCATCGCTCGAATGACCGGTTCGGAGATCGCTGCCGGGCAGGTCGATCATGCGCGAGGCGCCGTCATGGATGCTTTCGCTGAGCGTGGCGTGGGTTCAGCGTGGTGCCGGATCCCATGAAGGGCTCCTAGACCGCCTGACCGGAGGACGAGTTGTTCAGGATCGGCCGCCGCATGCATTCGACCGGCTTCTGCGTGCCGTGGACCGTATCGGCGTCCTGATCCCGGTTTGCGATCTGCCATAGCGTGGTCTGCTTGTGGTCCCCGGCCCAGTGACCCTTGCCCTTGGCACGCACTGCATACCAGCAGGGTTCGTGCTGCCAGTGGTAATCGCCGCGGCTGAGGACCAGCCTATTCTTCGCCCAGATGATCTGCGACCGGATGGCGAAACCCGCGGCCACTAGGTTGTCGGCCACGGTCGGCTGATGCCCTTCGCCCGCACCACGCTCGGCGCGGAACAACCGCTGCTGAATTCCGAATTGCTGGGCGAGGGCCGCCCCCCCGGCCCCGATCAAGGATGCCGTCACAGCCGATGGCGAGGTGGTGGCGCCGACCGATTTGGAGGCTTTCGGCTACTGGCTGAAGGCCGCCTTCGGCGCCCCGACCACGACGGGGACCAGGCCCATGATCCACACCTTCCAGTCGGGGAACTGGACCCTTCCCTCGATGGCCATAGAGGTGGCGATGCCCGAGGTGCAACGGTTCGCGATGTGTGCGGGCTGCGTCATGGACCAGCTGTCCTGGCAAATGAATCGGTCGGGCATGCTGATCGCCACCGCCCGGCTGTTCGCGTAGGGTGCGGCCATAGCCACCACCACGGCCGCAGGAACCCCAACCGCGCTGGGCCTGCAGCGCTTCGGCCATTTCAACGGAGTGGTGCAGCGCAACGGCACCGCGCTCGGCAACGTCGTCTCGACCGAGATCACCCATTCCGACGGCCTCGACCGGATCGAGATCATCCGCAACGACGGCAAGATCGAGGGCGCCGATCCCGGCATGGCGGCGCTGACCGGCCGGATCGAGGTGCGCTTCGCGGATAGCGCCCTCGTTAGACGACTGGAAACGGGGCTGGCGGTGCCCCATTGGCTCCTGATCCATGGCCCGACGCGAAAGGCGCTAGGCCTGATCCTCGTCGCCGCAGCGATCCTGCTGTTTCTGTTCAACTTGCGCCGTGCCGGTGAACGCGCTGGGCGCGCGGCCGAACGGCTTGACGCCCGAGAGAGAAACGATGCCATCCACCGCAGGATGCTCGACGTCGGCGCCCGCCGCCCTCCTGATCGCAATGCTCTGGCTGACTGGCTGCGCGAAGGGCGGTTCTGACGCCCGCTCGCCTTGCCCGTCCGTGGTCGACTACAGCGCCGCCGATCAAGCCCGCGCAGCTGACGAGGTGGAGGCTTTACCGGAAGGCGCGGTCGTCGTCCGGATGCTCAGCGACTATGCCGTGTTGCGGGCTCAAGCGCGCGCGTGTTGATGAAAGCTGTTTCAGGCAGCTGAGCGAATTCATCTCCGTCCGCCACAGAGGTTTCGGGTTCCAGTGGCACGAGAAACTTCAGGGCTTCGCTATGATAACGGCGCATTCACCTTCGGCAGCGAACGCACCCGCTTGTTTCAATGGACGGACACCGGCCATTGGGCCGGTGAAAACTCAAACCCGCCTGGCGGGCTGCGAGCGGGTTCGCCGCCATCCCCACCGCCGCACCCGATCCGGCCCACCGTCCGGCGTCTCCCGCGGTCCCCGCGCTTTCGGGTCCGGGTCCCCATAGCCGACAAGAAGCTGACCGAAGACCTACGCGCCTTTGTTGCTTCCCGCCGCCGTCGAGGAAACTGGCTGCGCGAGGCCCGCGACGATCTGGCGAAACTCGCAGAGGATTTCACCGTGGTTCTTGTCGAGGTAGCGGGCGAGACGGTCATTCTGCAAAAGCCGCTCGACATAGCGACCGGCCACCACCAGCCGAAGGTGATCGGGTCCGAGGGTGCCTTCGATCAGCTTGATGTTCTTTTGCAGCTTGGCCATCTCGGCCTTCATGCGCTCGGCTTGTTCGCGTGTCACGCCTGCAGGTGGCTTCTTCGCAGCCGGGTCAACCAGATCCGTGGCGTCAGATGCTGCGAGGATCGCCTCGACATAGGGCACCGTGTAGTTGTTCGCCGCGATCATCAGTTCCGCCGCCTGAATCTGCCGCAGGGGCTTCATCTTCCGCAGGGACCGGAAGCTTTTGATCGGGCAATGCCGGGCTTTCAGCAGTTCGGCCGCCTCCGGACAGATGCCGTTCAGCAGGGTCCGCTTCTGTCGGATCAGCGCGATGTTCACATTCAAGGCTGCCGCGATGCGGGCCTCCGATACGCCGCGCTCGACCGCGCGCAGGATCATCTTGTGCTCCTGGATCGTGGCGAGGCGGCTGATGCGCTTGTTGTAGGTGAAGGATTCGTCGTCGGTCGCCACCAGGCAGGTGACGGTCGTCTCGCCCATTTCCTTCAGAACATGCAGCCGAACATGGCCATCCAGAAGGATGAAGGATCCGTCCTGCCCAGCCGCGCGGGCGACCACCGGCGGTTCGATCAGCCCGACCTCGCGGATCGACGCGGCGATCTGCCCATATTTCTGGCTCTTGGGCACGGTGACGGGCAACTGCTTGACCGGCAGGATCGCCTCAATCGGGATCGTGCGCAGGTTCGCCTCGAATCCCGGGCTCTTCGGCGGAGGCATTCTCCCTGTCTGTGTCATGCTCTTGGCTCCCGCAACCCGTCGATGAGGATGCGCGGCAGGCTGTCGAGGCTCTCGGCACGGAGCAGCGTCAGAAAGTTCTCGTCCTTCAGCAGAGACTCAAATGCCGCATCGAGAAACAGCAGGCTGCTGCGCGTCGACTGCGCCCTGCGGACCATGTCCTGCTGGCGCTCGGCCTCGGCGCGATAGGCTTTGACCAGCGCGGCAGAAGTCATTCGCGCGCGTGGCTGTTTGTTGCGCGCGCCACCTCGCTGCTTGCCGTGGCGCTGGCGCAACTCTACCAGCCGCCGCGCCTCCAGCAATTTCTTTCCGCGCAGTTCACCGGAGGCATAAGCCGCCTCGAGCGCCTTCTGCACGTCCTGCTCCTCGGCCCGCGTGATGTAGAGCGCGACACTGAGCGGCATCTGCCCGGTCTCGACCGCGATCAGCAGGCGTTCTTCTCCGTTGGCGATCAACTCGCCGATTTCATGAACATAGGCGAGGGAAAGCCCCGTCTTGTCGGCGATCTGTTGATCCGAGTAGCCCCGGTCGCGCAGGATGGCGATGTCCTGCAACAGCTCGAGCGGCCGTTGCTGGCGGCGGGCGATATTCTCGATCACGCTGCGCAGAAGTCGCTCGGGCTCGCTCGCATCCACGACGATGGCCGGGATCTGGGTTTCCCCAAGGGCGACATAAGCCTCCATCCGACCCTGACCGCAAACCAGACGATAGGACACTCCCGCCTCGTCATCGACCCGGGCGACGGTGATCGGCTTTTTCAGCCCGACCCTGCCGATACTGTCGACAAGCGCGCGGAAGGTCTTTTCCGACCGTTCGCGCGGGTTTTCCACGGTGATGGCGGAAACCGGGATCATCTGCACTTCGTCCCGCATCTCGACTTCGCTCACCATGGTGTCACCTCGGCAACCGGAACGCGCCGGGCCATGTCGAAGAAGAAATCCAGCGCTTCAAATCGGAAAGCGTCCAGCATCAGGCCATTCTCCTCGGCAAGCCCCAGGGGTTTTGCTCGCAACTCGAATTGGGGCAGCAGGTAATAGTCGAGCGCGGCGGTGTTCGTTCGGTCCATCCGGATGGCGATGGTGATGTCGGGCACGAGGCCGGTGTCGAAACGGATTTTCCAGCGCAGGCCGCCGGTGGAGGTTTCGCGACAACGGGCGACAGCGACAGAGGCGGTGAATTCGCCATTGATCGTCAGCAGGTCGGTCGCCGGATTGCGCGTCACGGTGCCGCCAAGGCGTGTGATCTCGCGGATCACACGCTCCACCTCGTCGCCGTGGAACAGCCGCAGCAAGCGGTTCACTTCGATGTAGTGGTAGTCCCGGTCCGGTGTGAAGCCAACGAGGGAATAGGCCCGGATCAGGCTGCCGAACCGGTGGGCATAGGCGCCGCTGGACGGCATCCCGTCGGCCTCGTCGATCACCAGACCGGATATGTAGCCGTGGCGCTGGAACAGCCGGGTCAGCCGATCCAACATCTCGTCGTCCGAGAAACGGCGGTTCCGGGCGGCGATAATCGCCTGCACCTTTTGAAACTGTTTCGGCTCGACGATGGCATCGAACGCCCCTTCCGACCGGATCCACATCTCCGGGCCATTCGCCACCCGCTTCTGCTTCAGCTTGAAGGAGCGCCGGTTGTAGACGTTGTTGCCGATGTATTTCTCGTTGGTGAGGATCTGATGAACGGTGGCGCGGGTCCAGGCCCGGCCGAGATCGGTCAGGATCCCGCGCTCGTTCAGTTCTGCGGCGATTTCGCTTTCCGAACGGCCCTGCTTGAGGAACCGGCTGTAAATCCAGCGAACGGTTCTTACCTCGGTCTCAGGCCCGGGCACCAGGATCACCCGGTCTGTCTGCAAGCTCTTGTGCTCACCGCGCTTCAGCTCGGCCTTCACCTCGCCGCGTTCGTCAAGCAGGACCCGGCGAAGGCCAAAACCCGCCGCACCGCCCTGACGGAAACCGCGCTCGATCAGGCGGCACTGCCCGATGAAGACCTTGTTGGAAAGTTCCCGGCTGTATTCCCCGGCCATCGCGCGCTTGACGCTCTTGACGATCGTGGCCACCGGCCCGCCATCATTTTCGAATTGCTCGGCGCAATACTCGACCTGCTTGTTGGCGCGACGGCAGATGTATTCGTAATAGGCGGATTCATCTGCATCCTGAAACCGGCCCCACCGGCTGACGTCATAGACAAGGATCAGCTCGAAATCCGCGGTGCCGTCCTGCACATCCTGGATCAGCTGCTGCAGCGCCTCGCGACCCTCGATCCTGAGCCCACTCTTGCCCGCATCGGCATAGGAGCGGACCAATTCAAAGCCGCGTTCCTCCGCATATTTGCGGATCGCGTCCGACTGGTTTTCGGTCGAGTATTTCTGATGGTCTGTCGACATGCGGACATATTCAGCCGCACGACGCCGTGGCGGGGAGTTCGCCGGTTCTTTTCTTGAGGGCAGCTCTCTGCCTGCCATTCCCGTCTCCCGATCAGTTCATGCAGGCGTCTCCGTCTGGTCGGACCCGGGGTATGGGCTGGGGCGCAAAATGGAATCTGCCGCTGTGTTGTCTTCTCCACATGTTTTACTCAAGGAGGACGCCGCGATGCGGATCAAGATGGGCACATCTGTGCCGAAAATGGGCACAACTGTGCACCTGGGCGCCGATCAGACCGCCTATCGCAAGGCCATAGCCGATGCCCTGCGGCGCGAACTGGGGCCAACACATCAGGCCATCAAGACGGTGATGCGCTGGACCGGAGCGAGTGAGCGGACGGCAAAGTACTGGCTGTCTGGCGAACGCGGGCCGAGCGGAGAGCATCTGATCCGGCTCGCGCAGCATTCAGACGCCGTGCTGATCACCACCCTCACCATGGCAGGGCGACTGTCGGAGAAGCCGCGGCACAGATGTCCAAGCTGTCCAGAACGGCTTCTTGTGTTACAAAACCTCGGACAGGATGACCCAATGTCCGAGGGATCATCACAGCTTTAGGCGCACCAACTGGTCAAGGGGAAGCGGAGATGCGGAGAATAGGCCCATCATTCTCCGCATATCTTGCGGTCGTTTTCCTTGCGCTTGCGGAGAATGCGGCTCAAAATCGTCACTTAGTGCGGCGAATGTGGTGTATATCTGGGAGCAGCCAGACTGGCCGAAGCTGACTTGGCAGGATGCCAGCACTTCCGCTCCCTTGGCTGCCGTGCGTCACGACCAGGGGCGACTGATCGGCCGGATGGAAGCGCTGGGCTGGGTTCGCGAGGGGCTGATCGCGGGCGGGATGCTGCGGGAGGTCGAGGGGACAGAGGCCATGCCGAAGACGACGCCTTGGGAACGACCATGATCGTGGCGCGCCTTCTGGGCTACTGCTCAGCACGAACACATGTTGTGCCGACAGACTCATCTTGACTTGGGCCGACGATCAATCAACCAAAGGTTGTTTGAGTGCCGCGACATTAAAGTTTGGTTGAAGATGGTGAGTGGCGGTGGCGAAATTGCCATACGGAGCGGCGCGCTTGGACGTTGACGAGCAGCCCGCGACCAAACCTGTCGATCCGGTTGCGGGCAAGACGGTGGCCGAGATTCTGGGCGAGATCGTCTGGTTGATGACGCAGGACCCAGCGGGCCGCGAGATGAAGGTGGCCGAGATCGAGGCACTGGTCATGCCCGCGATCCTGGCGAAGCGGTTCCACATCAAGTATGCGCAGGTGCCGGATATGCGGCGGCCGGGAGAGAAGACATTGCAGCCGGTAGAGGTGAGTATCTTTTCCGCCCCTGCGCTTTCGGCTGGCAACGATCAAACGCCGTCTACCTTGGTGACTTTTCGGTGCCGCAAAGGATAAATTTATGAGATCCGAAGCGGTTAGACCTCAGCGTTCATTACTTTCGTTTGAAAAGTTTTCTCTCCGTCCCCATTTAGTGCGACAGGCGCGGGTAATGGCCATTTGCCTAACAGCCGTTGGTTTTGCGAGCTGCACATCTCCCGGGATCGAAGCAACAAAAGTCGGCCGCGAAATGCGGAGATCGCAGTCCGAAACATCAGCGGGAATTCTCAAAGACGCTGTTTTTTCTGTCGTGAAGGACATGACCGCTTCAGAAGCAGCTTCGACCCTTTCTTCAGATGGGGCTACCTGTGGCAATCAGGTTTGTTATTGGACATTTATCAAGCGGGAAACCGAGTGGGACCGCATGGGAGTCCGCCCTCCAGACCTTCCGTTGCGAACCTGGGTTTGGCGATATCAAGTCGAATTTACGTCGAATATCATCGTTAAAAAAGCCGATATTGTTTCGACTGTTGCGTCAATCGAAACGAATTCCGGCATTACATTGAGCGAGACAAAATAATGGCATGGACGATAGAGATCGCTCAACTTCCACTACCAATTCCGTTGGCAAACGGAATTGCGTCGCATGCGTTCTGGGTGCTCAAAAATAACGGTGTCGTCGTCGCGGAAATACAAGGTCTCGCGACTGCCATTGACGGGGCCATCAAGCCCATGGGCGGGCCATTCAATCCCCTTGATACCATAGGCATGTACAACGTTGATGCGGCCACGCTGGGTACGGCAGATTTCGGCGTATTCAACGGTAGATTCATGTCAACTTGGAGTGGCGTAACCAGCAGTCAGGTTTGGTCTGGCTCTCAAGCGGATGCCATGGCAAGATAGGATCTTGCTGTATCGATTGCACGTGTTGTCAATGCGCTGAACATAGACTACGGGCCGTTGGTCGTTAACGGCTTCAACAGCAACTCTGTTGCCGAAATGGCCGGCGACCTTCTCGGCTTTCCAGGTGTTCGCCTGCCACCAAAAGCGGATGGCACTGACCCTCGGGCGACGGGTTGGAATAAAAACTTGGCCACGAAAGTGATTGATGGCATTTTGCATTCAATCGAAGCAAGGGAAGATGCTTTAGCAGGCTGCTGAAGAAGTCGGCCCTTGGCCCGGTTTGAGGAACATGATTCACCCTCGGCACGGTAACGTAGGGGGCAAAGATGCGGGGGACGGACGAGACGAGCGGGTCGCTGTTCAGCTATGTCGATCTTGAGGCTCGCATCCCCGCGCGGCATCCGTTGCGCAAGATCAGGCAGGTGGTGAACGAGGCGTTGGCGAGCCTGGATGGCGAGTTCGATGCGCTTTACACCGATTTCGGCCGCCCTTCGATCCCGCCGGAACGGCTGATCCGGGCCAGCCTGACCCAGATCCTGTTCTCGATCCGCTCCGAGCGTCAGTTGACCTGCGGCAAGCCTGTGTGACCCCGCATGTCGCGCAGAAATCCCGATACTCGGCGATCGACGGCCGCACGACCCGGCACGAGGGTTACGCCCTGTCGATCAAAAACCGCAAACGGATCGAAGAGGCTTTCGGCTGGGCCAAAACCGTCGGCGGCATGGCCCAGACCGTTTATCGCGGCGTCGAACGGGTGCGTTCCCGCTTCATCCTCACCATGGCCGCAAACAACCTCGCCCGACTGCCCCGGCTGCTCGCAGCCTGATGCTGGGAAACCGC
Organism: Rhodobacter sp. 4.3.4; assembly: GCF_058724655.1. Classification (NCBI taxonomy): domain Bacteria; kingdom Pseudomonadati; phylum Pseudomonadota; class Alphaproteobacteria; order Rhodobacterales; genus Rhodobacter; species Rhodobacter sp. 4.3.4. The sequence continues at coordinate 2,129,516 of NZ_CM178967.1, read as the reverse complement.
GCCAGGCATGTAGATCGCCAGCGTCGATCGAGCCGAAACCAAACCCAGCAGGTTGCGCCGAAAGAAAACTGTTCCGCAAAGGCGACTTCTTCAGCACCCTGTTAGCAGGCCGCTGAAATAGTCGGCCTCGACCGCGGATGCAGAACATGATTCACCCCTTCCCACGGCGAAGGGGGATCAAGATGCGGGGCACGGACGAGACGAGCGGGTCGCTTTTCAGCTCTGTGGACCTTGAGGACCGGATCCCGGCCAAGCATCCGCTGCGCAAGATCCGGCTGGTGGTCAACGACGCGCTGGCTAGCCTCGACGCCGATTTCGAAGGGCTTTACGTCCGCTTCGGCCGCCCCTCCATCGCGCCGGAACGGCTGATCCGGGCGAGCCTTCTGCAGATCCTGTTTTCGATCCGCTCCGAGCGCCAGCTGATGGAACAGATGAACTACAACCTGCTGTTTCGCTGGTTCGTCGGGCTCGGTATCGACGATCAGGTCTGGGTTCCGACGGTGTTCACAAAGAACCGCGACCGGCTGATGAGCACCAAGATGTCGCGCCAGATCATGGCCGCGATCCTGGCGCATCGCGAGGTGGTGCCCCTGCTCTCGGACGAGCATTTCTCGGTCGATGGCACCTTGGTGAAGGCCTGGGCCTCGATGAAAAGCTTCCAGCCGAAGGCACCACCGCCCGAGGCCGATGGTCCCGGCGAGGATCCAGGTGACGACGATCCCGGCGCACCGTCGCTGCCAAGCCCCACCCCCGAGATGCCTGCGACCGAAGCAAAGACCGATCCGATGCCCCGCAGCCCCCGCCAGAACCGCAATGCCGAGGTCGACTTCCGGGGCGAGAAACGCTCGAACGCAACGCACGCTTCGCGCACCGACCCCGAGGCGCGGCTTTACAAGAAATCGCCCGGCACCGGTGCGATACTATGCTTCATCGGCCATGCGCTGATGGAGAACCGGTCTGGCCTGATTGTGCAAGGCGAGCTGACCCGCGCCGATGGACACGCCGAATGGCAAGCTGCGCTCGACATGATCCACCGACATTCCCCGGGCTCGACCCGAAGGCTGACGCTGGGGGCGGACAAGGGCTATGACGCCGCCGCATTCGTCCGCGACCTGCGCAAGGCCTGCGTGACGCCCCATGTTGCGCAAAAGGCCCGACATTCCGCCATCGACCGTCGCACCACCCGCCACGACGGCTACGCCCTCTCGCTGAGGCACCGAAAGCGGATCGAAGAGGCATTCGGCTGGGCAAAAACAGTCGGGGGAATGGCGCAGATGATGTATCGCGGCCTCGATCGGGTGCGGTCGCGCTTCATTCTGACGATGGCCGCCAATAATCTGGCGCGACTGCCCCGGCTGCTCGCCGCCTGAAGTCGAAGGGCGGCGGCGCGGAAGGGCACGTAGCCGCGTAAATTCTCGGAACCGGAAGATCTTTCCCGTCCGTCGACTATTTCAGCGGCCTGTTAGGCCGCCCACTTACATCCGACGAACTCAAACCCTACTTTGATTTACTTGAGCGGATACAGCCTGCGGAAGATTACTGTTTTCCATCCGACACCACTATCTTGACTGCTGACGGTTACTGGAGGATTGAGGCGTTGCGCCCCGGCGACCTCCTCTTGCCTGCGATCCATCCGCCGAGCTCGGTCGTGGTGCCTTGGTGCCCAAACGGGTGGTGCGGTTGTTCCACAACGAGACCGAGGAATGGCTGCGGCTGAGTTGGCGTGAAGGCGGCGAGGAGCGCGAACTGACGGTGACACCGGGGCATCGGTTTCTTGATGCGGAGGGGCGGTTCCGGCGGATCGACGAAATCATCGAAGACGCCGCACCGACCGTGGTGCTGGCCGATGGCTCGCTTGCGCAAGTGCGCGCCGAGCGGATTGTCTGGTCAGAGGCAACCCGGCATCTGTTCGAGGTGGTCGAAACCGTAGCGATGGCCGCGGGTGCGGCCCTTGTTCCACGGCGCGCGGGCCGGGCGAAGAGCGGGCAGGGTTTCAATGGTCATGACGGTACGCCTTTCCGCCACGCCCACCACGTTCTCGGCTCCGCCGACCCAGAAGTGTAGCACCGATCCATCCGTTTTTTCGATCGATCGAGGGGGGCGGACAGCGGCCTGTGACGTCGCGGCGTTGGAGGCGCAGCAATTGGAGATAGCTGGCGCAGCTTAGAAGCCATGGAATACGCGACGCTCGAATGGGTGGACGGTTCTACAACCGCCGTCTTCTCGAACCCATCGGGAACATGCCGCCCGCCGAAGCCGAGGCCAACTTCTCTGCAGCTCTGGAAACTGAAGCCATGGCCGCGTAACGAGCGCAAATCAGCCTCCGGCAAACCCGGCGCGGTTCAATCCCTTTTCGGCAGAGGTTTCTCAAGACCGAAAGCCTCCAGTATGAACAGATCCAGGGCGCCGGAACCGATCGCGCTCAGACTGGCTGTCGACGCAGCCGCGAAATTTTCCACGCAAGGGTCGGCGTTCCTGCAAGGTCTGTTGGCGAAGGAAAACGGCGCGGTGTAGCCTCTGCCGGGCCCGATCCCGGATGGTCTGTTTTTGAACCTGTGGAGTTTTCCGATGACCTTTTTCGACTGGCCCGGCAAAAGCCCGGTGGGCGATGGCTTGCCCGCCCATCCGGCAGTCTATCACATGCTGGATGTCGCGGCGGTGGCCGAGCGCCTTATTGAGCCTTTCGCCTTTGCCCCGCCGCTGCGGCAGGCGCTGGTACTGCTGGTGGCGCTGCATGATCTGGGCAAGATCAGCGACAACTTCCGCGCGATGCTGGCGGGCGCGCCCGCGCAAGGCCCGCGCCATTGGGAATTGACCGAGGTGCTGTTGCACCACAACGACGCCGGGCTTGCCGCGCGGCTGGGGGGCGATGCCGACGTGCGTTGGCAGCTTTATGCCGCCGTGGCGGGGCATCACGGACGGCCGCCCGATCTTGCCATCGGCGCGCTTCCCAAGCCCGCGCGGCAGCGGGAGTTTACCAAGGCCATGCACCATGTCGGCTCTGGCGCGGCCCCCGCCGCCGGGGCGATCGCGGCGTTTTGCGACCTTTGGCCCGAGGCCTCGCTTCGGGGGCTCGATCTGGCCGAGGCGACCCGGCTGTCTTGGTGGCTGCCCGGGTTATGTGCCGCAGCGGACTGGATCGGCTCGAACATCCGCTGGTTTTCGGCACAGGCGCCGGGACCGGGTCTGGCCAAGTATCTGGCGCAGGCGCGGCGGGTTGCGGCGGTTGCGATGGCCGAGGCGGGGCTGGGCGGGACCACGCCGCAAACCGGACCGCTTTTCGACTTTGCGCTGCGCCCGATGCAGGCGGCCTGTGCCGATCTGTCCCTTCCCGACGGCCCGATGCTGGCGGTGATCGAGGACGAGACCGGGGCTGGCAAGACCGAGGCGGCGCTGATCCTGGCACAGAGGATGGCGCAGCTGGGCAAGGGGCGGGGGCTTTATTTTGCCCTGCCCACGATGGCCACCGCAGATGCGATGTTTGTCCGCGCCGGGCGGATCGTGGGGAACATCTTCGCCGCCCCCACGCTGACGCTCGCGCATGGGCGTGCGGGGGTGTCGCAGGATTTCCGCAGGATCGTCGAGGATGGCCCCCGTGGCGAGGATGAGCCCTCCTGCACCGACTGGCTGGCCGAAAGCCGCCGCCGCGCGCTTTTGGCCGATGTGGGCGTGGGCACGATTGATCAGGCGCTGATGGCGGTGCTGCCGGTCAAGCATCAGGCCCTGCGCCACTTTGGCCTTTCGTCGAAAATCCTGATCGTCGATGAGGTCCACGAGATGGGAGAAGCCTATATCGCCAAGGAACTGGAGCGGCTGTTGCAGATGCATCGCGCCTCTGGCGGTTCTGCCATCCTGCTCACGGCGACTTTGCCGCTTTCCCTGCGCGAAAAGCTTTTGGCCATTTATGGCGGCAAGAACGACAGCCCGGCCTATCCGGCGCTGACGGTGGCAGGGCGCACGGCGGTAAGCGATTTCGTCCCCGATCCGCGCCCGGTCAAGGGGCCGGTCACGATTGCCCGGATCGAAACGGTCGAGGCTGCGGTGGCGCATCTGGTCGCGTCGGCAGGGCAGGGCGCGGCCTGCGTGCTCGTGCGCAACTCGGTCGACGAGGCGATTGCGGCGCGCGAGGCGCTCTTGGCGCAGGGCATCCCCGCAAGGCTGTTGCACGCCCGTTTTGCGCTGTGTGATCGCAAGCGGATCGAGGCCGAGGTTCTGGCGACGGTTGGCAAAGCCGGGCAGGGGCGGGCGGGCTTCGTTCTGGTGGGCACACAGGTGCTGGAATCCTCGCTGGATCTCGATTTCGACGTGATGATCTCGGACCTCGCCCCCATCGCCGCGCTGATCCAGCGCGCAGGCAGGCTTTGGCGGCATATGGAGAAACGCCCTGCCGCCACCCGCCCGGTGGCCGCGCCGATGCTTCACGTGCTTTCCCCCGACCCCGCCGTCGTCACCGATGACCGCTGGCTGCGCGGCACGTTGGGGCGGGGAGCCTGGGTCTATGATCTGGCCGATCTATGGCGCACGGCAAAGGTGCTGTTTGCGGTGGGCCGGATCGAGGCGCCGCACGGCCTGCGCGCCCTGATCGAGGCCGTGCATGGCGAGGGGGCCGAAGCAGTGCCCGAGGCCTTGGTCCGCGCCGAAACCGAGGCTCTGGGCAAGGCCGCCGCGGCCCGAACACAGGCGGTACACAACCTGGTTGATTTGCCGCGCGGCTATCGCGACGGCGGCGGTGCCAGCCCCGACACCAGCTACCCGACCCGGTTGGGCGGCCCCACTCTTACGCTGGTTCTGGCGCGGCAAACCGCTGCGGGTCTTGCGCCCTGGGCCGAGGGCGCCGATCTGTCTCCAGCCGAGGCCTGGGCGCTTTCGGAGGTCTCGGCCCGCGCGGTGCGGCTGAATGCGCTGCCCTTGCCCGATCAGACCTTGCCGCAGATCGTCGCTGTCACCCGCGACTGGCCCGACTGGAAACGCGCCGAGGTCCGGCTCTGCCCGGTGGCTGACGACGGCACGATCTGCAAGGGCTTGCGTTACGACCGTGACTGCGGGCTTGTCTTCGAGGGCGTCACTTCCTGACACCTCATGAAATTAGCCCTCTTTACGGGGGGCGATGCGGGTGCTTCACTGCCCGCAAGGATTGTGAGCGGAGGTGTTGATGACGCTCAACTTGATTGAAGATCCATGGATTGCGGTGCGGTGTCGGGATGGGTCCCGTCGCACCATCGCCCCGTGGCAGATGGCGGAACCGGACGTTGTGGCACCCGATTGGCACCGCCCCGATTTCGACATTGCCTGCCTCGAGTTGCTGATCGGGCTGGTTTATCTGGCCGATCCGCCCGCCGATGTGACCGAGTGGAAGCGCCGTCGGTCCGCTGATCCCGCGCGGCTGCGCGAGAGGCTGGCCACCTTTGCCCCGGCGTTCAACCTGCTGGGCGAGGGGCCGTGCTTCTTGCAGGATTTCGCCCCGCTCGAGGGCGCCGCGCGTCCGGTCGATACGCTGTTCATCGACAGCGCGGGCGAAAGTGCCGTGGGCAAGAATTCCGACGTGATGATGCACCGCGACCGTTACGACAGCCTTGATCTGCCCACGGCGGCGATGGCGCTTTACACGTTGCAGGATTTCGCCCCGGCGGGGGGCGCGGGTATCCGCACTTCGATGCGCGGCGGCGGCCCCTTGGTGACGCTGATCGACCCGCGCGAGGGGCAGGGCAGCCTGTGGGATCTGATCTGGGCCAATGTGCCCTATGGCCTGCCCGGTCGGGTCGAGGATCTGCCGTGGATGCGGCCCACGCGGGTCTCGGACACCGGCCAGCAGAGCCTGCCGCCCGAGGGGGCGCTGTTCGCCCCCGAGGCGTTCTTCGGACAGCCGCGCCGGTTGCGGCTGGTGGCCGATGACGGCCGGGTGACGGGGGTGATCCAGCGGCCCTACGGCACGAATTACGCGCTTTGGAAGCATCCGCTCAGCCCCTATTACCGGATGAAGCCGGGCACGGAATGGCTGCCCAAGCACCCTCGCGCCGGGCGGTTCGGTTATCGCAACTGGCTGGGGATCATTGCCGAACAGAAAAAGGACGAGCTGTCGGAACTGGCGCTTTCCTTGCGTGACTGGAACGGGCGGCAGGGGGGCGGGTCGGTGATCGTTGCGGGCTGGGCGATGGACAACATGAAGCCGCGCGATTTCATCCTGTCGGAGCAGCCGGTGCTGGATCTGACCGACGATGGCTGGATGCGCCTTGCCGGGCTGATCGAGGCGGCCGAGGCAGCGGCCGTGGCCTTGCGCGGGGCGCTTGAACCCGTGCTGGCGGGTGGCGAAGCCCGCGAAGCCGAACGCGAGACCTTCTTTGCCCGGACCGAAACGCGATTTCTGGCGCATCTGGATACGATCCGGGCGGGCGGCAATCCGGCGGCGGACTGGCTCTCCGACCTGCGGCGTCAGGCGATGGGGCAGTTTGAAAAGCTCGCCTTCGACGGCATCGAGACGCGCGAGACGGACCGGATGCAGCGTCTGTTCGAGGCGAGGAAATTTCTGGGAATGGCCTTTGCGGGCTACGGCAAGCAGGGCAAGGCCATCTTCGAGGCGCTGAACCTGCCTTTGCCGGAGAAAAAGAAAGGAAAAGCGGCATGACGGACGAACCGAAAGGGCCGGGCGCGGTGGCGCTGGGCTGGTGGAAAAGGACCATCGCGCCGCGTGATATGCCCTCGGCCAAGGCGCTGTCGGCCCGGTTGCGTCGTGCGGCACCGCTCGCCGTTCTGTGCGAACCGGCGGTGCAGGATCTGGCGCGGGAACTGGGCCTTGGCCCGGCGCAGGCGGAACCTCTGGTGCAGCTGGCCGTTCTGCTGGCCGAGGTCCGCGAGCATGCGCCCGAGCGATTGGCGCGGCGGCTGGGCGGGGCGGAGCCGGTGCTTTCGCCCTTGCGGTTTCAGCGCCTGATCCGGGCCGAGGGCGAGGAACTGACCGACCTGCTGCGCCGCGCCATTGCGATGGCCGAGCGCAAATGCAACGTCGCGGCGCTGGCCACCGACATCCTGCACTGGGAGGCCGCCCGGCCGCGCTGGTGCTTCGATTATTTCGGCGCCGAGGCGCCCGCAAAAGACCTTGAGGAGCAAGTCCGATGACCACTTTCGTGCAATTTCACCTGCTGACCAGCTACGGCCCCTCGAACCCGAACCGCGACGATCAGGGCCGCCCGAAACAGGCGATGGTGGGGGGAGTGCCGCGGCTGCGGCTCTCGTCGCAATCGCTCAAACGCGCGCTGCGCGAAAGCAGCTTCTTTGCCCTCGATCTGGCCGACCACATGGGCAAACGCACGAAGCTTCTGCATGATCTGCTGGTCAAGCATCTGACCGGCAAGGGCGCCTCCGACAAGGCCGCACAGGAGGCCGCCGACAAGGTGGCGGGCATTTTCGGCAAGCTTGAAGACAAGAAGGACGGCGGCAAGAAGGGCACGACGCTGGCCTTCATCTCTCCGGCCGAGCGCAAGCTGGCCGAGGACCTGGCCGAGAGGATCGTGGCGGGAGAGGCCCTGCCCGCCGAGAAGGATCTCAAGAAAGCGGTCCTGCGCCGGGCCGATGGCGCCATCGACATCGCCATGTTCGGGCGGATGCTGGCCGATGATCCGGATTTCAACCGCGATGCGGCGGTGCAGGTGGGCCATGCGATCACCACCCACGCCGCCCATGCCGAGGAAGACTGGTATTCGGCGGTCGACGACCTGAACAAGGCCGAGGATACCGGCGCGGGGCATCTGGGCGAGACGGCCTTCGGCTCGGGCATCTATTACCTTTACGTCTGCATCGATTGCGATCTGTTGATCGAGAACCTTGGCGGTGACCGCGACCTTGCCGAAAAGGGGATCGCGGCGCTGACCCGGGCGCTGGCGACAACGACGCCGCGCGGCAAGCAAAACAGCTTTGCCCACCACCCGATAGCGTTCCACATCCGCGCCGAACGCGGCCGCCGCACGCCGCGCGACCTGTCGGGCGCCTTCTTCACCCCGGTCGACCGGCAGTTGAGGGAACTGGGCACGAACGACCTGCAATCGGCCTCGGTCAAGGCGCTGGAGGGCACCGCCGCGAAAATCGACACCTGCTACTTCGATGGCCAGCCAGAGGAGTTTCGCACCCTCGACACGCTGGCGGGCACGGGCACGCTGTCCGAGATCGTGCGATTTGCCACCGAAGCGGTGCGGGGGGCGTGATGCAACCCTTTCTGATCTTTGGCCTTTCGGCGAGCCTCGCCGCAATGGGCGAGCTGGCCGGGCACGAGCGGCGCGGCTCGCTGATCTGGCCCGGCCGCTCGGCCATCCTCGGACTTCTGGGGGCGGCCCTGGGGATCCGACGCGAAGGCGACTTTTCCGCCCTTGATGCGCTGGGCGTCTCGGTGGCGATCTTCGACGCGGGCGCGCCCTTGCGCGATTATCACACCATCGAAACCGTGCCTTCGGCGGCGGCCAAGCGCCCCAATTCCCGCCCCGAGGCGCTGCGCGAGGCGCGCGGGCGCACCACTACCACGATCACCCTGCGCGACTATCGCGCGGGGGTGTTTTACGGCGTGGCCGTTACCGGCGCGGGGCTTGACGCCCTGCAAGCGGCGCTGACCGCCCCACGCTTCACCCTGTATCTGGGGCGCAAATCCTGCCCGCTTTCGGCGCCCCCGGGTGCGAAGATCGTCACCGCCGAAACGCCCGAGGCCGCGCTGGCCCATCTGACCCCGCCGCCCTGGCTGGCGGCGCGCGGTGCTGTGAGCGCCCGCACGCTGATCGTCGATGCCGATCGGGGCGAGATCGTCCACGACCGCCCCGTCGACCGCAGCCTGTGGCACTTCGCCCCCCGCACCATCGCCCGCCGTCCGGTCGAGATCGCGCTTGGGGGGCTGGCATGAGCCTTTATCTCTCGCGCATCCGGCTGGCGCGGTCCCCCGCTGCGCAGGCGCTGGCGCCGCTCTTGCTCCCCACCGAGGCCGGGCACCGCCGCTCGGCCGCGCACAATCTGCTCTGGTCGATCTTTTCCGACGGCCCCGACCGACGCCGCGATTTCCTGTGGCGCGAGGAGCGCGAGGGGGTGTTTTTGACCCTTTCGGCCCGCCCGCCGCTGCAGACCGATCTGTTTGACCCTCATCAGGTGAAAGAGTTTGCGCCGACGCTGGTGCCGGGGGATCGGCTGGTGATCCAGCTGCGCGCCAATGCCACGCGGATGAAGCGCGGCGGGGCGCGGGTTGATGTGGTGATGGATGCGCTGCATGGCCTGCCAAGCGCGGCCCGGGCCGAGGAGCGCATGGCGCTTGCCCAGGCCGAGGGCGCTGCCTGGCTGGCACGACAGGGCGAAAAGGCCGGGTTCCGGCTGATCCACGCCACGGCCGAGGATTACTCGGTCGAGGTTCTGGCCGGGCATCGCGGCCCGCGCCGGGGGCAGCCGCAATTCGGCATCCTTGATCTGAGCGGTCAGATCGAGGTTTCCGATCCGGCAGCCTTTCTGGCGCAACTGCCGCAGGGCTTTGGCCGCGCCAAGGCATTCGGTTGCGGGCTGATGCTGATCCGGCGTGCCGCATGAGCGGCGCGGGCGACGACGCGGAGGGGCAGGGCGGTGCTGCGCCCTCTGTCCTGCCGGGCCTTGCGCCGCCCAAACCGATCCCGCTCAAGGACCGCGCCTCGCTGGTCTTTGTCGAACATGCGAAACTCGACGTGCTCGACGGTGCCTTTGTCGCGGTCAATGCCGACGGCACCCGCACCCAGATCCCGGTGGGCGGCCTTGCCGGGATCATGCTGGAACCCGGGGCGCGGATCAGCCATGCCGCCGTTGCGCTGGCCGCCCGGGTCGGCACCTTGATCACCTGGGTGGGCGAGGGCGGCGTGCGGCTTTACTCGGCGGGTCAACCGGGCGGGGCACGGGCGGACCGGCTGCTCTGGCAGGCGCGCATCGCGCTTGACGATGCGGCGCGGCTGCGCGTCGTGCGCAAGATGTTTGCGATGCGCTTTGCCGAAGATGCTCCCTCCCGTCGCTCGATCGACCAGCTGCGCGGCATCGAGGGGGTTCGGGTGCGTGAAACCTATGCGATGCTGGCGCGACAGCACGGTGTCGACTGGAAACGGCGCAAATACGACCCCGCCGACTGGGAGGCGGGCGACATCCCGAACCGGTGTCTTTCAGCCGCCACCGCCTGCCTGCACGGGCTGTCCGAGGCGGCTGTTCTGGCCGCAGGCTACGCCCCGGCGATCGGTTTTCTGCATTCGGGCAAGCCGCTTTCCTTTGTCTATGACATCGCGGACCTGTTCAAACTGGAGACCGTGGTCCCCGAGGCGTTTCGCATCGCGGGTCAGGCGGCCAAGGGCAAGCTGGAGATGTCGCCCGACCGGGCCGTGCGGCTGGCCTGCCGCGATGCCTTCCGCCGCAGCGGGCTTCTGGGCCGGATCATCCCCGCCATAGAGGAGGTTCTGAGCGCGGGCGAGATGCCCCGCCCCGAGCCGCCCCCCGAGGCGATGCCCGTCGCCTTTGACGAGGGCCAATCGGGCGACGCGGGGCATCGCGGATGATCGTCGTGGTGGTCTCAAACGCGCCTCCCCGGCTGCGCGGACGGCTTTCCGCCTGGCTGGTCGAGGTCCGCGCGGGTGTTTATGTGGGAGACTATTCCGCCAGGACCCGCGAGATGATCTGGGAGCAGGTCTTGGCAGGGCTCGAGGCGGGGGACGCGGTGATGGTTTGGAAGGCACCCACCGATCAGGGCTACGACTTCCGCACCGCCGGCCGGAATCGCAGAATGCCGGTGGATTTCGACGGCTTGAAACTGGTGAGCTTCAGGCCTGATCGCTGATGCCGACGGGCCGATGGCGGCCTTGAAAAATTGGTATGCTCTTTGACATTGCGAAAATCTCGGTAGATCAAGGATCTGCAGAAAGACTGTTCCCCGCCCACGCGGGGATGACCCGCCGACCGGCGCCGGGAACTTGGTCAAAAAGGCCTGTTCCCCGCCCACGCGGGGATGACCCGCTCCAGCTCCGCGATATGGTGTTGCCGTCCAACTGTTCCCCGCCCACGCGGGGATGACCCGTTCTTCAACATCGACAAGCTTCCGGTTGAAAGCTGTTCCCCGCCCACGCGGGGATGACCCGAACAAACGATACTCATCCTCGTCGAAATCGTCCTGTTCCCCGCCCACGCGGGGATGACCCGAGCGCACCGCCACCGTAACAATCCGTTACCTGCTGTTCCCCGCCCACGCGGGGATGACCCGCGGGCATTCAACCCGACGATAGCACCCTCAATCTGTTCCCCGCCCACGCGGGGATGACCCGGTCCCAGTAAATTTTGTCCGCAACGGTGCCCTCTGTTCCCCGCCCACGCGGGGATGACCCGATCAGTCTCCCATTGGCCGTTGGGATCGATGACTGTTCCCCGCCCACGCGGGGATGACCCGCAACGCTGCCGATATATGACGACGCAGCTTTGCTGTTCCCCGCCCACGCGGGGATGACCCGCCATATAACCCCAAGCCGCGCCAATACCGCGCCTGTTCCCCGCCCACGCGGGGATGACCCGCCACTGCGCACCCGGCGTCGCCTGATAGAACACTGTTCCCCGCCCACGCGGGGATGACCCGCTACTGGCGGCGCGGGATTTGGGGCTTATACCCTGTTCCCCGCCCACGCGGGGATGACCCGGCCGCGATCCGCGCGCATCATCGCCGCAAGCGCTGTTCCCCGCCCACGCGGGGATGACCCGGCGCTCCCCAAGTCGTTTGGAATTGGGGTAAGCTGTTCCCCGCCCACGCGGGGATGACCCACTGGCATCGAACCCCGTCGCTAGGGGGTCTCACTGTTCCCCGCCCACGCGGGGATGACCCGCCTGCCCCGCCGTCTGCTTTGCTGTCGGCGTCCTGTTCCCCGCCCACGCGGGGATGACCCGCACCACAAGAGAGCCCAGCTTCGCGCATATCTCTGTTCCCCGCCCACGCGGGGATGACCCGGAGACGCGCGCGCTGCCGCTGGCGGCTCAGGCCTGTTCCCCGCCCACGCGGGGATGACCCGAATGGCGCGAGGTCAGCTGTTTCGACGACTGCCTGTTCCCCGCCCACGCGGGGATGACCCGGGCCCCTCAAAGGTCAGCGTGATCCGCCGCTCCTGTTCCCCGCCCACGCGGGGATGACCCGCCTGTCGAAAATCTCCCGGGCACTCTTCAAATCTGTTCCCCGCCCACGCGGGGATGACCCGGAAAACCACCAATCAGCGTTATCCTCGTCGGTCTGTTCCCCGCCCACGCGGGGATGACCCAGCCTCCCCCGCGCGTATACGCGTGACGCGCGCCTGTTCCCCGCCCACGCGGGGATGACCCGCAGCGTCAGCGCGCCGGAATACGGCCGAAGCACTGTTCCCCGCCCACGCGGGGATGACCCGACGCCTCGGCCATGCACCGGGCCGTGTAATCGCTGTTCCCCGCCCACGCGGGGATGACCCGGACATGCCGCGTCCGTTGCGCAATGCGGTTTACTGTTCCCCGCCCACGCGGGGATGACCCGTGATCATGGCACGTCAAAACACTGCTCCCGTTCTGTTCCCCGCCCACGCGGGGATGACCCGCTGGGCGGAGAGCGGGGAGGACTGCAGCGGCTCTGTTCCCCGCCCACGCGGGGATGACCCGGGCCGCGCCGACGCTTATCAATCGGCGTTGATCTGTTCCCCGCCCACGCGGGGATGACCCGATCGAGGAGGTTACGGCTGGGGCGGTTAGCGTCTGTTCCCCGCCCACGCGGGGATGACCCGACGGGGTGGCCTCCAGAATGACCGTCACGCTGCTGTTCCCCGCCCACGCGGGGATGACCCGACTGTATGCGGGGGGCTTTCGCGCATTAGTCCCTGTTCCCCGCCCACGCGGGGATGACCCGGAGGCCACTCAGCGGGCCGCAGGATGAGGGAACTGTTCCCCGCCCACGCGGGGATGACCCGGCTGGCAAGGGTAGCCGGAAACGCAAGACCCTCTGTTCCCCGCCCACGCGGGGATGACCCGCGGTATTTTAGAGCCGAGCTGGCCGAGCGGCACTGTTCCCCGCCCACGCGGGGATGACCCGTGATCCTGCATTGTGCAGCGATCAAGAACGGCCTGTTCCCCGCCCATGCGGGGATGACCCGGCGCGCACCACGCAGGCGTTCGCGAAATTGCGCTGTTCCCCGCCCACGCGGGGATGACCCGGCGTGGTTCGGCTCATCGCGGCCAGAGAACTGCTGTTCGGCGATGGCGAGGAAGGGGTCCCAGATCGACCAGGCATCGACCGCCCCGGAACCGAAGGCGGCGGCGGCATCGGCGGGGCCGAGGAACACCGGCTCGACATCTTTGAAGCGAAGGCCCTGCGCCTCCAGCGCCGCAATCGGCAGGTTCCGCGCGCTGGTGCCCGCGATCCAGACCGAGACGCAGGCGGTTTCCGTTGCGCGGCTGGCCGAATAGGCCCCCGCATCTGATTGACGACAAAGAAAACCCCCTTCCCGGTTTTGGGAAGGGGGTTTCCTGTGCGGGCGGCGGTGGCTCAGCGTGCCGTCAGCGCCTGGTCGAGATCGGCAAGGATGTCGTCGCTATGCTCAAGCCCGATCGAGAGCCGAACGTAGCCGGGGTTCACCCCGGTTTTCGCCTGATCCTCGGGCGCAAGCTGGCTGTGCGTGGTCGAAGCCGGATGAATGGCCAGCGAGCGGGCATCGCCGATATTGGCGACGTGGTAGAAAAGCTTCAGCGCGTCGATGAAGGCGCGGCCCGCCGCGGCCCCGCCTTTCAGCTCGAAGCCGACCAGCCCGCCATAGCCGCCTTTCAGCGCCGCATCGGCCCGTGCCCGGATATCGCCGGTCTGCAGCCCGGGATAGATCACCCGCGCCACCTCGGGGCGGGCGGCAAGCCAGGCCGCGACCTTGGCGGCGTTTTCCGAATGACGTTCGATCCGCAAGGGCAGCGTTTCGATGCCCTGCAGGATCGCCCAGGCGTTGAAGGGCGAAATCGCCGCGCCGAGATCGCGCAAAAGCGTCGTGCGCGCCTTCAGGATATAGGCCACCGGGCCCAGCGGCTTGACCGCCTCGACCCAGACCGCGCCGTGATAGCTGGCGTCGGGGGTGTTCAGCGCCGGTTGCCGCGCGGGATGCGCCTCCCAGTCGAAGGCCCCGCCATCGACGATCAGCCCGCCGATCGAGGTGCCATGCCCGCCCAGATATTTCGTCGAGGAATAGACGACGATCGCCGCCCCCAGCGCCAGCGGCTTGGCCAGCAGCGGCGCGGCGGTGTTGTCGACGATCAGCGGAATGCCCAGCGGCCGACCCAGCTCCGCCACCGCGCGGATCGGGAAGACCTCAAGCTTCGGATTGGGCAGGGTCTCGGCATACCAGGCGCGGGTGCGGGCATCGGAGGCGTGGACAAAGGCCTCCGGGTCGCGCGGATCGACGAAGCGCACCTCGATCCCCTGATCCTTCAAAGTATTGGCAAAAAGGTTCCAGGTGCCGCCGTAAAGATCGGTCGAGGAGACGATGTTGTCGCCCGCCCGCGCCAGGTTCTGGATCGCCAGCGCCGAGGCCGCCTGACCCGAGGCAACGGCCAGTGCCGCCACGCCGCCCTCCAGCGCCGCGACCCGCTTTTCAAGCACATCCGTCGTCGGGTTCATGATCCGGGTGTAGATGTTGCCCAGCTCGGACAGCGAGAACAGCGCGGCGGCATGCTCGGTGTCGCGGAACTGGTAGCTTGTCGTCTGATAGATCGGCACGGCAACGGCGCCGGTGGCGGGATCGGCACGCCAGCCGGCGTGCAGGGCGAGGGTTTCGGGATGTTCGCTCATCTTGTGTCCTTTGCGGGTTGTGGAAAGGGTCAGTGCAGGGGCGCCACGCCGGAGCCGGGCAGCGCCCCGGCCTTGCGCAGGCGGTGAAGCTGCGCGAGCGTCCGGGTTTGCTGGGCGACGGCGGTGATCTGCTCGGTCAGCTCCGCGATGGCCTCGGCGCTCCACCCCGCCGCCGCCAGAGGGGCAAGGCTATCGGGGCCAAGATCGCCGGGGTGCTGCACCAGAAGATGCGCAAATTCGAGCGCGGCAGACAGATGTTCGCCCAGTATCCCGCGCAGCGCGGGGCGGGGCTGATAGGGGGGGCCGTCAAGATCTCCGGCGCAAAGCGGCCCCGGCGGAAAGCGGCCGTAGGGGCCGGGGCGCGCGGCGGTGGCCGCTTCCGAGGCGAGCAGCGCCGCAAGCTGCGCGTCGGTCTGGCGCAGGAGCGCGAAGAAGGGGGTGCTTTGCCCCTCCACCGCAAGCAGCCGCTCGACAAACCCGGTCACCGCGCGCCGGTCACGCTTTGCCAGCCCGGGGGGCGGCAGCTTCGCCCCGCTTTCCGGGGGCGCAAGGGTCGTTTCATGTCGCGTCATCGGGGTCTCCTTTGGCCGTTCGGGCTGGGAATGGGGGCAGAGTGGCAGAGCTGCGGGAGAAAGACGATAAAATCAGGCGTGTTTTATTGGGCGGTCGGCGAGAGGAAAATTCTCCTCCCGAGGGGTCTGGGGGAAGAAAGCTGCGAAGCCGCCGAATCGCGGCCTGAACGACATCGCCGCCCCGAGGGGATCGGGACGGCGGGAAGCGGTGGCGGGCTTGCGCGGGGGCGGCCCGTCTTCCGGCCTTGGTTTCAGCTTTGGGCGGGGCTGTGCGACAGTTCGGCAGCGATCCGGGCGGTCTGGGTCCGGATATCGGGAATGGCGGTGATTTCCCAAAGCGCCGCGCGTGCGGCGGGGCCGATCGCCTGCAGGACGCGGCTGGCCACGCCCGCCCGGTTGATCAGCCGGCCGCTGCGGTCGGTGAGAAGACCCAGCCGCAGCGGGTCGATCTGCGCCAGACCGTCGTCAAGCAGGTGCCGCAGCAGCGGGCCCGCGCCGTTTTCGGGATCGCGGCGCAGGCCGCGGCAGTCGATCACCGCGGCGACATCGAGCGCGGTGGTGCCGGTTTCCCGATAGGGGCGGTAGCGCAGCCAGACCCCGCGGGGGTGCGGTGCAACCCGGTCGAAGGCGCCGCGCAGGATCTGCAGCTGGCCGCTGGCCTGCGCCTTTGCGATGCCGCTTGCGGTTTCGGGGGGCATGCGATGGCGATGCACCTCCCACCAGGCCGCGGCGTGGCGCAGGGCGCGGGCGCGCTCGGGGTCGGGCAGGGCGCTCCAGATCCCCTGCACATGTGGCCGCAGCCCGTCGATCGCATCGCGCCAGCTGCCGCCCGCGATCTCGGCACGGCGCACCTGACGGCGCAGCCAATGGAGCAAGACCGAGGCGGGCGCGCCCAGCGGCACCTCGCCCAGCGAGGTGGCCAGCGGCGTTCCCGGCCCATGCACGCGCGGCAGCAGCCCGCGGCGCGACAGCGCGAAGATCTGGCCGCGATGGCCGGATTTCAGCAGCGTCGTCACCTGATCCACCATGCTCAGCCCGGTGCCAAGGATCGCCACCGGCGCGGCGGGATCAAGGCTCAGCTGCGACACATCGGCCCGCAGCCCCCGCACCGTCTCGGGGCGGGGGTGGCCGGTGGCCAGGATCGCGTGATCGGCGATCAGCGTCTGGCGATCGTCCAGTGTCAGCGTCACCCGCCCCGGCGGGGCTTCGGTCAGCCGCACCGCCTCGGCCTGCACCAGCCGCAACCGCGGCCCGGCGGCCCAGGGGGCAAGAAGGCTCTCAAGATAGCGTCCGTAGGTCGCCCGCGACACGAAAGAGGCGCCCGAGACGGTCCGGTTCGCCTGCCAGAGCCAGCGCAGGAAATGCTCGGGATCTTCGGGCAGGGCGCTCATGTTGATCACCCTTGTATTGAGCAGATGACCCGGGTCCTCGGTCGCATAGGCCAGACCAAGGCCGATGCGCGGGGCCTGCTCAATCAGGGTGACCCGGGTTTCGGGGGCGGCACGCAACAGGTGATAGGCCATCAGCACGCCCGAGGCGCCGCCGCCGATGACCAGCACATGCCGACGCAGGGGGGGCTGGGCGGTCATTCCCGCCCCCGGCCGGTGAGCAGCCGGGCAAGCCAGCGCGGCAGCGGGCGGATCTCTTCGGTGCGCGGGGCCAGAAGGCGGATCAGGTCGGGGTCAAGGCGTCCGTCAAGCATGTCGGTCTCCTTTCGGGGTCACTGCAGGAAGATGGCGGCGATCAGCCCTGCCCAGCCCGCCAGCAGCAGGCCAAGCAGCAGCCGGTCGCGCAGGCTGGGCGGGCGCCAGAACAGCTGTCTCATGCGCTTTTCTCCACCGGCCGGGGCAGGCGGGTCAGCAGCCGGTCGCGCAGCGCCTTGCCCGCGGGCCAGGGGCCGAAACCGGCGGCGACATTGATGTGCCCGGCGGCGCCCAGATCGACCAGCTCCGAGCCCCAGGCCGCGGCCAGTTCGCTGGCGCGGGCAAAGCTCATCCAGGGGTCGTTGCGCGAGGCGACGACCATGCTTGGCACCGGCAAAGTCCGGCGCGAGGGCGAGCCGAAATGGCCGATCCGGCGGGCGCAGCGGGTGTCGGCGGGGGCGACGAGCATCGCCGCGCGCACCTCGATCTGCGGCCATTTTGACAGCATCCGCGCCACCAGCACCGCGCCAAGGCTGTGGCCGACGAGCACCGCGCCGGGATGTTGCAGCACCATGCCCGCCAGTTCCGCCTCCCACAGATCGGGCATCGGCCGGTCGGGGCAGGGCAGGTCGACCATCAGCGCGGTCGGATCGGTGGCGGCCCACCAGTCCTGCCAATGCGGCGCGGGCGAGCCATCCAGGCCCGGAACGAGCAGCGTCTTGATCATGGGAACCTCTGCGGTCGGGTTGCGTTCTGGAATATCTATCACGGTTGTCGTGATTGCGGGTTCCAAAGACCCGGGGGGAAAGAGAAGATCCTGCCCTTTTGCGCCCCCCGCGCAGGAGGTCATTCCCGGCCACGCCATTTTGCCCGGCTGCGGCCATCGGGGCGGCGCTGCGGAGCGAGTCGGCTGTGCGGGGCGGGTGGGGTGCTTCTGAAATGCGCAATGAAAGCAATATCATGCGCGGCGATCTTTCGCGGTCTGGCGGGGCGTTCCGGCGGTTTTGGGGAAGAAACTGCTAAATAACGACGGAATTAGGCGAGATTATTTCCTTGTAAAGACGACTTATCCGGTAGAGTATTGTCCATGTTCCGTCCCCGTCGCAAGAAAGGATCCGTCATGACACATGCCCTGCCGATCCCCTCCCGTCCCCGGCCGGTCAGGCTGCTGCCGATGCAGTTCACCGCGCCCTTGCGCACGGCCGAATCCTACGGGATCGAGCCCTTCGAAGAGGCCGGAACGATGCGCCGGGCCGCGCGGTCGGGCCGGGTCTTGGGCCGCGCGCATCCGCCCGTCCGCGGGCTGGCGCTTGCAGGCGCGATCCTTGTCTGGGGCGGCCTTGTGCTGTGGCAATTCGCATGACTGCCGCCGCGCCGCTTTACGCCGTGACCATGGTCGATACCCGCACCGATCAGCCGCATCGCGTCGGCGGTCGGGTGCAGACCCGGTTCACCCATGATCCCGAGGACGCGCGGCGGCATTTCCTGCAAAACCGCGATCCGCGGCTGTGGCGGATCGTGGTGACACCGCTGACGCGGCACGGCAAAGCGGTCGCCCCGCCGGGGGCGGCCACCGATCAATCCGTTCCGGTGCCTGCGACCGCAGGCTGATCTTCTGGAGGAGCCCATGATTGCCAAGGTGCTGTTGTATCTGACAACCCGTTGCCCGCCCTATTGGGAACTGGCGCAGACCGGTCTGGACGGTCTTGCCGCCGATCTTGCCCGCAAGGGCTGGCGGGTCCGCTTTGCCGGGCCGCGCTGGGATCTGGTCTGGACGCGGGAATGGCAGGTGCCGCATGCGTGCAGCATCGTGGTCCTGCCCGATCCGGGGCAGGGCGGCTGGGGTGGCAGCCGCTGGGCGAACCATTGCCTGCCGCCGCTGCGCGCCGGATGGCAATGGAATACGCTGATCGCGCAGCGGTTGCGCCATCGCGCCTTTGCCGCGATCTGAGCCCCGGATCGTCCCCGGTCTTCGCCCCCGCAGGTCTCGCCCGCGGGGGTTTTTCGTGATCACCGCAGCCCGAAGCTGCGCCTCAGCGCGCGCGGTGGCCCCGGCCCCCGGTTGCCCGCTTCGCCGCCGTCTTACGAGGCAAAACGGCTTTTCGGCATCCTGAGCGGCTCGAACGTCTCGGCCGAGGCGCGGTTCCAGCGGTCCAGCCAGGCCTGCAGATCGGGATGGGGCGAGCCGGTGAGCAGGAACCCCTCGGGCAGATCCTCGAAGACCTCGTTGCCGTCCTGAAAGGCATTGTCCTTTTCGCGGAACATGAAGTGATAGGGCAGGAATTCCGAGGGATGCGACAGCCCGGCGGCGCCCACCAGTTCCCCCAGCGCCTTGAGCGTGTTGCGGTGAAACCGCGCGACGCGCTGGGTCTTGTCCTCGACATCAAGCGCCTTCATCCGGCGCGGGTCCTGCGTGGCGATGCCGGCGGGGCAGCGGTTGGTGTGGCAGGACTGCGCCTGAATGCAGCCGATCGCGAACATGTAGCCGCGCGCCGAATTGCACCAATCCGCCCCCAGCGCCATCGCCCGGGCGATGTCATAAGCCGAGACGATCTTGCCCGCCGCGCCGATGCGGATGCGATCGCGCAGCCCCGCCCCGCGCAGCAGGTTGTGGACGAAATGCAGCCCCTCGAGCATCGGCATGCCGACGCGGTTGACGAATTCGAGCGGCGCCGCCCCGGTGCCGCCCTCCTTGCCATCGACGACGATGAAATCGGGCGTTGTGCCGGTTTCCAGCATCGCCTTGACCAGACACATGAATTCGCGCCGATGCCCGATGCAGAGCTTGAAGCCCACCGGCTTGCCGCCCGACAGCTCGCGCAGCTGCCGGATGAAGGCCATGAATTCGAGCGGCGTCGAAAACGCCGAATGCGCCGCGGGCGAGACGCAGTCGCGCCCCATCGGGATGCCGCGCGCCTCGGCGATCTCGGGCGAGATCTTCGAGGCGGGCAGCATCCCGCCATGGCCGGGCTTGGCGCCCTGGCTCAGCTTGATCTCGATCATCTTGATCTGCGGATCGCGGGCTTGCGCCGCGAATTTTTCGGGCGAGAAGCTGCCGTCGTCATTGCGGCAGCCGAAATAGCCCGAGGCGATCTGATAGACCAGATCGCCGCCGCCCTCGCGGTGATAGCGGCTGATGCCGCCCTCGCCGGTGTCATGGGCAAAGCCGCCCAGTTTCGCGCCCCGGTTCAGCGCCAGGATTGCATTGGCCGAGAGCGCGCCGAAGCTCATCGCCGAGATGTTGTAGACCGAGGCGTCATAGGGCTGGGCGCAGTCCGGCCCGCCGACGCGGACGCGGAAATCGGTGTCCTTGATCGTTTTCGGCACGATCGAATGGGTCAGCCAGTTGAAGCCCGAGGCATAGACGGATTCGACCGTGCCGAAGGGGCGCTTGTCCTCGACCCCCTTGGCGCGCTGATAGACAAGAACGCGGGCCTGCCGGCTGAACGGCACCTCGTCGCGGTCGGATTCGAAGAAATACTGCCGGAACTCGGGGCCGACGCTTTCGATCATGTAGCGCAGATGGCCGATCACCGGATAGTTGCGCAAGATCGCGTGGCGGCTCTGGCGCAGGTCGTAAAGGCCGACAAGGCTCAGCCCGGCGGCGACCCCGAAGATCGCCAGCACCCAAAGCTGTTGCACGAAGATCAGCACAAGGCCGAAAATCGCAGTCAGCAGCAGGACCGCAAGAAAGGGAAGGTAACGGATATTGAGGCGCAGCTTGGGCATGGCGGGCTCGCGGATGAGGGGCATCGCCAATTTGAAAGCACGGCCCCGGGCACAAGACAAGCAGGCGCTGCGCAAAGATCTGTTTCGGCCCGCGCCCGGGCGGTTTCGGGCGGCTCGCGACACGGCTCGGCCCCGTCCTGTCGCCTTTGCCCCCGTCGGTGACGGGTTTTGCGCCGTGGCGCCGAAAAGCTCATGCCAAAACCGCATCAGCTGCGACACAGAAAGACTTGGCATCCTGCCGCGAACCGGGCCATGCAGGGGCAAGCCCGACCGGAGGCCCGATCTCAGGACCGATGATGCCGACAACCTTCCTTCGCCTTCCCCCGCAAACCGCCCTTGTCGCCGCGGGCCTGTTGTCGCTGTTCCTGCTGTTCAGCCTGGTTCTGGGCAGGATCGGTGCGGACTGGCTGCCCGGGGCGGGGGGCCTCTTGACGCTTTCGGCGCTCACCGCGATCCTTCTGGCGCTTTTGCGGCTGCCGCGGGTCTCGCGCATCGCACAGGTGTTTCTGGCGGGCGCCGGTCTGGCCACGCTGGCCGTTGCGCTCTTCCTGCCCGGGGCGCTGCCCGCGATGCAGGCGGCGCTGCTGCAGGGCACCGCCTTTTCCGCCTTTCTGACCGCGCTCGGGCTCATTCGCGCCCCGGTGCGGCGCTCGCAGCTGATCGCCCGCGCGGCCGAGGGGCTGTTCGCCCATTCCGCCCGCGCCCGTGTTTTTGCCGTCTCGCTGGGCGCGCAGGGGATTTCGGTGCTGTTCAACATTGGCACCATCGGGATGATCTCCGACATCGCGCGCAACCATGATGCGGCGCGCAGGGCGGCGGGCAAGCGCGGCATCGACAGCCGCGCGATGACGCTTGCAGCGCTGCGCGGCACGCTTTTGATGACGGTCTGGTCGCCGATCGGGCTGGGCTTTGCCATCGTCACCAGTGCCATTCCGACACTTGATCCGGTGCGCTTTTTCGCGCTTGCCTTCGGCATCGTCGCCGCCCTGTCGCTGGTCGCCGCGCTGCTGGAGGCCGCCGCCACCCCGGTTCCGCAAGGCCCGCGCCCGCAGGACCCGGCGCCTGCGGGCGCGGGCCGGGCGCTGGCGCTGGTCCTGGCCGCCATCGCCGGGCTGATCGCCCTGACCCTTGCCGCGCATCGGCTGCTTGATGTCAGCTTCCTGATCGCCGCCTGTCTGGTGCTGCCGCTTCTGGCCGCGCTCTGGCCGCGGCTGGAGCCGGGGCTGCGCGAGACGGCAGGCGAGGGGCGGCTGACCCGGTTTGCCGCCGCCTCCGAGGGGATGGCGACGGAAAGCACGATCTTTCTGGCAGCGGCGGTGATCGGCGCGGCGGTGGCGGCGGCGGCGCAGGCGGCGGGGATCGATGCGCTGATCGTGGGCGGCCGCCTTCCGGCGCTTGCGGTGATCCTCGGCTGTCTGCTGATCATCCCGGCCGTCGGCGCGGTGATGATCCCGCATACCATCGTGATGATCATGGCGGCCAGCCTTTTCGGGCCCGGGCCGGTTGGCGCCGATCACCCCTATGCGCTGGGTCTGGCGCTGCTTTTCGCCTGGGCGCTGGCGATTGCCGCCTCGCCGATCTCGGCGATGTCGATCATCACCGGGCGCGAACTCGGCGTCACGCCGCAGCGCGTCACCTTTGCGCTGAACCTGCGCTTCACCCTTGGGTTGATGGCCGCCGCGGCGCTGGTCGTCGGCCTGGTTTACGCCCTCGACTGACCCTTGCCGAGCAGCGAACAGGCCCGGCGCAGGCAGAGGTCATAGCCCTCGGTGCCAAAGCCCGCCATCACGCCATCGGCGCGGCCCGAGACATAGCTGTGATGGCGGAACGGCTCGCGCTTGTGCACGTTCGAGATGTGGCATTCGAACACCAGCCCGTCATAGGCGTTCAGCGCGTCAAGGATCGCGACCGAGGTATGGGTGAAGGCGCCCGGGTTGATGATGATCGCCGCCGCCTCGTCCCGGGCGCGGTGGATCGTGTCGATGATCACGCCCTCATGGTTCGACTGGAAGAAATCCACCCTGACGCCAAGGCTGTCGGCCAGCGCCCGGCAGCGGGCCTCGACATCGGCCAGGGTCTCGGCGCCGTAGATCTCCGGCTGGCGTTTGCCCAGAAGGTTCAGGTTCGGGCCGTTCAGGATGAAGATGGTGTGCGACACGGGCGGTCTCCTGCGATTTGCGCCAGCCTAGACCGGGGCGGGGGCAAGGGCCACCGAAAACCGGCCCGGTCGCCGATCCCGGCCCTGCCGCTTGGGCGGTGAAAGCGCTGGCCAAACCGCGGCTTTCATGGTCCCCTGTGGGCATCGCAAACCTTGGGAGGGGTCGATGCGCGCACGAATCTCCCTCGTTCTGACGCTGGCGCTCGGGCTTGCCGCGGCTCTGCCCGCCCCTGCCGCCGATACCGTGATCGAGGATTTCACCATGCATCCCGAAACCCGCTGGCGTTTCTTCACCGATGCCGTGATGGGCGGCGTCTCGACCGGGCGGCTCGAGATGGTCACGGGCGAGGGGCCGCCGCATGCGCGGATGACCGGCCGGGTCAGCACCGAAAACAACGGCGGCTTCATCCAGATGCGGCTTGATCTGGCCGCGCCGCCGCCTGCGGGCACCACCGGGCTGCGGCTGATCGTGCGCGGCAATGGCCAGCGCTATTTCGCGCATCTGCGCAATGGCGCGACGCTGATGCCCTGGCAATATTATCAGGCGCCCTTCGAGGTCTCCGCCGACTGGGCCGAGGTCCGGCTGCCCTTCACCGCCTTTCGCGCCTCGGGGCGGCTGATGCCGGGCACGCCCGCGGTGAAAAGCCTGCGCTCGGTCGCGGTCGTCGCCTATGGCCGCGCGCATGAGGCCGAGATCGAGGTCCGCGCGCTCGGCTTTTACTGAGGCCGCTGCCCGGGACCTTGGCGAAAAACCGGGAAAAAGCGCCCGGGCCGGGGCGGATTAGGCTTTCCTTCAGCGCTTGGCCCCATGCTGCGCCAGACCGCGGCTTGCGCAAAGGCCCCCGATGACCGCTCTGTCCCGCTTCCTTGTCGCCTTCGGCTCTGCGCTGGGCCTGCTTTGGGCTGCGGCGGTGCCGGGGCTGGGCGGCGATCTTCCCTATGCGGGCGCCTGCGAGCTGACGCGCGCGGGCGGCGTCTATTACCGCGGTCTTTGCGCGATCCGCCGCGTCCCGATCCCGCCCGATCTGGGCTGCACGGGCGAGCTGATCTCGCTGCAGATCCCCGGCCGCGGCGGCGCCGATCTTCTGCGCGGCACCGGGCCCGGCTGCGCCTCCGATTTCCTTGGCAGCCCCGTCACCTTCATCGCAGAGGATGTCGAGGGCTGGCTGGTCATCACCACCGAGGCGGGCAGGATCTTCCGCATCGATCCCGGACCGGACCCGGCCTTGCCCGCGCTGGATGAGGTTCTGGCGGGGATGGATCTTTGCGCCCCCGCGGCCCCCGCCCGCGCCCTGCTGGCCAGCCTGCGCGCGCGCTTCCCGCAGGCCGCCACCGCGCCCGAGGGACCGCTTGCCACGGGTGACCTGCCGCTGCCCTGGCCCGCGGGCGGCTGGATTGCCCCCGAACAGATCCGCGCCGAAAAGCGCGGTGCCACGCTCTGGATCGAACTGCAATTGCAGGGCAGCTATCTTGGCCTGCCGCTGTCGCGGCTGCGTCTTGGCTTCGGGCCCGATGGTGCGCTGCGGACGCAAGATCTGGTCTTTGCCGTGCCCCGCGCCCGGCTGGGCAAGCTCCGCGCTCTGCCCGAGCGGCCGCGTCCGGCCGCGCCCGGCGGCCCCTTTCTGGCCCCGGGCGAGCCGGGCACGCTGGCCTGCCGCCCCGCCCGCTGATCCCGCTTGCCCCTTGACCCCGCCGCCCGCGGCGCGATATTAGGCGGGCCGGGCGCGGAAACCGTGGCGCCAGCGGGCGAAGGCAACTGTCGGGACGGTCCGACCGAAAACCGGGACGCCACGGGCGATACTCTGTCATGTTCATCTTTTCTGCGCCGCTGCGGCGGCTGATCTATGTTCTCATCTTCGAAGCCGGGGCCATCGCGCTCTCGACGGCTTTGCTGACCCGGCTCAGCGCAGGCCCGGCGGCCCAGTCGCTTGTCGTCTCCGTCCTCGTGACGGTGATCGCGCTGATCTGGAACTTCGTCTTCAACACCGGCTTCGAGGCGGTCGAACACCGCTTCCGGCTGCGCCGCACGCTTTGGCTGCGCGTGCTGCATGCCGTTTGCTTCGAGACCGGGCTGGTGCTTGTGACCGTGCCGCTTTTCATGGGCTTTTACGGCGTCAGCTTCACCGAGGCCGTCGCGATGGAGGCGGTGCTGCTGGTGTGCTTCCTGATCTACACCTTCCTGTTCACCTGGGGCTTCGACCGGGTCTTTCCCCGCCCGCCGCTGCCCGCCCGGGGCTGATCCGGGCTGACCCCGGGGTGCCCCGCTGGGCTGCCCGGCCCTTGTTTTCAAGGCTTGCGTTGACGCCCGCCTGCCTTCGCCTCTAAATGGCGCAGGAACTGAACAAGGACACAAGATATGGCCCTCACGGCGAAGCCTTTGAGTGCATTGGGGCTGACCGCCCGCCCGGGAAGCGACGTTGCGGTGACGGGCCTTGCGGTGGACAGCCGCCTCGTCAAACCCGGGCATCTGTTCGCGGCCCTGCCCGGCACCAAGGTGCATGGCGCAACCTTCGTGACGGCGGCGCTGGAGCGTGGCGCGGGCGCGGTGCTGACCGACCGCGCGGGCGAAGACATCGCGCGGCAGGCGCTGGCGGGCGGCGCCGTGCCGCTGCTTGTCGTCGAGGATGCGCGGCTGGCGCTGTCCTGTGCGGCGGCGCTGTTCTTTGGCGCGCAGCCCGCGACGATGGTGGCGGTGACCGGCACGAACGGCAAGACCTCGGTCGCGACCTTCACCCGGATGATCTGGCAGGCCCTTGGGCTTGAGGCGGTCAATATCGGCACCACCGGGGTCGAGGGCGCCTTTGCCGCCCCCTCCAGCCATACCACGCCCGAGCCGATCACCCTGCACCGGCTTCTGTCCGAGATGGCGGCGGCGGGCGTCACCCATGCGGCGATGGAGGCCAGTTCCCACGGGCTGGCGCAGCGGCGTCTGGATGGCGTGATGCTGAAAGCCGCCGCCTTCACCAATTTCACGCAAGACCACCTCGATTATCACGCGACGTTCGAGGAATATTTCGACGCCAAGGCCGGTCTTTTCACCCGGGTCCTGCCCGAGGACGGTACCGCGGTGATCAACACCGACGACCCGAAGGGGCCGCAGATCGCGGCTTTGGCCAAGGCGCGCGGGCACAAGCTGATCCGGGTCGGGCATGGCGACGGCTGCGAGATCCAGCTGCAGGGCCAGCGTTTCGATGCGCGCGGGCAGGATGTCCGCTTCCTGTGGCAGGGCGGGCCGCAGATGGTGCGCCTGCCGCTGATTGGCGGCTTTCAGGCGATGAACGTGCTGACCGCGGCGGGGCTGGTGATCGCCTGCGGTGCCGCGCCGAAAGCGGTCTTTGACGCGCTGGGGCAACTGTCCACCGTGCGCGGCCGGATGCAGCTGGCGGCAACACGCACGAACGGCGCCACCGTTTTCGTCGATTACGCCCATACGCCCGATGCGGTCGAAACCGCGTTGCGGGCGCTGCGCCCGCATGTGCTGGGCCGCATCATTGCCATCGTCGGCGCGGGGGGGGATCGCGACCGCACGAAACGGCCGCTGATGGGGGCTGCCGCCGCGGCCCATGCCGATGCGGTCATCGTCACCGACGACAACCCCCGCACCGAGGACCCGGCCCTGATCCGCGCCGCGGTGATGGCGGGGGCGGGGCCGGAGGCTGCCGAAGTGGGCGATCGCGCCGAGGCGATCTTGCGCGGCGTCGATGCGCTCGGCCCGGGGGATGCGCTGTTGATCATGGGCAAGGGGCACGAACGCGGTCAGGTCATCGGCACCGATGTCTTCCCCTTTGACGATGCCGAACAGGCCTCGATTGCCGTTGCTGCCTTGGATGGGATGATCTGACATGGCTGTTTTGTGGACCTCGATCGATGCGGCCGTCGCCACCGGCGGCCGCGCCACGCGGCCCTTCATGGCGACGGGGCTGTCGATCGACACCCGCTCGATTCGCCCGGGCGAAATGTTCGTGGCGCTGAAAGACGCGCGCGATGGACATGATTTCGTGGCGGACGCGCTGAAGAAGGGCGCCGCCTGCGCGCTGGTCAGCCGCCTGCCCGAGGGCTGTTCCGAGGAAGACCCGCTGCTGATCGTGCCCGATGTGCTGCGGGCGCTGGAAGACCTGGGCCGCGCGGGCCGGGCGCGCACGCGCGCGCAGGTGATCGCGGTGACCGGCTCGGTCGGCAAGACCTCGACCAAGGAGATGCTGCGCGCGGTGCTCTCGGCGCAGGGGCGCGTGCATGCCGCCGAGGCGAGCTTCAACAACCACTGGGGCGTGCCGATCACGCTGGCGCGGATGCCCGCCGAGGCCGATTTCGCGGTGATCGAGATCGGCATGAACCACCCGGGGGAGATTTCGCCTCTGGTCAAGATGGCGCGACCCCATGCCGCAATGGTCACCACGGTCGCCGCGGCGCATCTGGAGGCCTTCGAAACCCTCGACGACATCGCCCGCGAAAAGGCCGCGATCTTCGACGGTCTGGAGCCCGGCGGCACCGCCGTCGTGCCCACCGGACTGGACAGCACGCCGATCCTTCTGGCGGCGGCAAAGGCGCATGCCGGGCAGGTGGTGACCTTCGGTCCCGCGCCCGGATCGGACTATCGTCTGAGTGCGGCGACGATCGCGGGGGATGCCACGATCGTGCAGGCGGAACAGGCCGGAAAGCCCATGCTCTTCAAGGTAATGACGCCCGGAAAACACTTTGCGAACAACGCCTTGGGGGTTCTTGCCTTGGCGCGCGCGGTGGGCGCCGATCCCGCCGTGGCGGCGCTGGACATCGCGCTTTGGGCGCCGCCTGCCGGGCGCGGCACGCGCGAGCGGATCTGGCTTGACCTGATTGACGAGGCGCAAAGCTTCGATCTGTTTGACGATGCCTTCAACGCCAATCCCGCCTCGATGGAAGCGGGGCTCGAGGTGCTGGCCGGGCAGGTTCCGCGCGACGGGGTGGGGCGGGTCAAACGCGGCCGTCGCGTCGCCATTCTGGGCGACATGCTGGAGCTGGGCGCGGAGGAGGCGCGGCTTCATGCCGCGATTGCCGAACTGCCCGCAATGGTATCGATAGACATCGTGCATCTGGCCGGACCGCGGATGCGGGCGCTTCACGAAGCGCTGCCGCGGGAGAAGCGGGGCGAATGGGTCGAGACCGCCAGGGATCTGGCCGCCCGCGCGCCGCATCTGGTCGATGCAGGGGATGTGGTGCTGGTAAAAGGATCGAAAGGCTCGAAGGTTTCGCTCGTGGTTGACGCGCTCAGAAAACTCGGTCAGCCCGGCGCGGCAGAGGCCTTCAAGGGAAAAGAATAATGCTTTACTGGCTTGCGAACCTTTCGGACGGGGGCGATTTCTTCAACCTCTTCCGCTACATCACCTTCCGCGCCGGGGGGGCCTTCTTCACCGCGCTGATCTTCGGCTTCCTGTTCGGGCGGCCCCTGATCGACATGCTGCGCCGCAAGCAGGGCAAGGGCCAGCCGATCCGCGACGACGGCCCCGCCACCCATTTCGCCAAGGCGGGCACGCCGACGATGGGGGGGTTGCTGATCCTCTCGGCGCTCTTGTTCGCGACGCTGCTTTGGGCGCGGCTTGACAATGGCTATGTCTGGATCGTGCTGGGCGTCACCTATGGCTATGCCGCGATCGGCTTTGCCGATGATTACGCCAAGGTGACGAAGCAGAACGTCAAGGGCGTCTCGGGGCGCACCCGCATGGCGCTGGGTCTGGTGCTCGCCGCGCTCGCCGCGATTCTGGCCGCGCTGATGCATCCGCCGGAACTGGCCAACATGCTGGCGCTGCCGGTGTTCAAGGATGTGCTGATCAACCTTGGCATCTTCTTCGTGCCCTTCGCGATGTTCGTCATCGTCGGCGCCGCCAATGCGGTGAACCTGACCGACGGGCTGGATGGTCTGGCGATCATGCCGGTGATGATCGCGGCCGGAACGCTGGGCGGCATCGCCTATGTGGTGGGCCGCGCCGACTTCACGCAATATCTGGGCGTCAATTTCGTGCCCGGCACCGGGGAGCTGTTCGTCTTCACCGCCGCGCTGATCGGCGGGGGCCTGGGCTTTCTGTGGTACAACGCGCCCCCCGCGGCGGTGTTCATGGGCGACACCGGCAGTCTGGCGCTTGGCGGCGCGCTCGGCGCGATTGCCGTTTGCACCAAACACGAGCTTGTCCTGGGCGTCGTTGGCGGGCTTTTCGTCATCGAAGCGCTCTCGGTCATCATTCAGGTGGCTTACTTCAAGGCCACCGGCAAACGGGTGTTCCTGATGGCACCCATCCACCACCACTTCGAGAAGAAGGGCTGGGCCGAACCGCAGGTCGTGATCCGTTTCTGGATCGTCTCTGTCGTCCTCGCGCTGATAGGCCTTGCCACGCTGAAGATCCGCTGACCCTTGAAAAGGAAGGAAGACCCGCATGATCAAGAACTTCACGGACCCGCTGAAAGTCGCGGCGCTGCTGCTGCCGTGCCTTGTGTTCTTTGCCAATCTGACCGGCATGAGCAATCTGACGCTGGGCTGGGGCCCGGTCTTCGCGCTGACTGTCGGCACGCTGGCGCTGTGCAAGTTTCTCGACGTGATCGTCGGCGCCGATACCCGGCCGATGACCGCCGAACGCGCCCGCACCTCGGTCTGGGTGTTTCTGGCTCTGCTGAACGTCCTGGCGCTGATCTTCGCGATGACGCAGCCGGGCCTGGCGCCGGTGGCCTTTGCGGGCGCCGTGGTGCTGTGCTTCGTCTCGATTGCGGGCTATGCGCTGAAGAAGCGCTGAGCCTCTGACATCGGCGGGGGCGCAGGCCGCCCCCGATGCGGAAGCCGGGCCCCGGTGCCCGGCAACCGATCCTGCCGGGCGGGCACCGGATCGGATCTTTTGCCGCGCTGCCCGCGCTTTGGCCGCCGCGCCCCAGAACGCGTGCCCCGGCCCCTCAAGGATGTGCGGCGGCCCGGGAATGCGGGTAGACCGGGCCGACCGCCGCCTTTCCCCCCCCCCCACGCCGTCCGTCAGGTCCCGCTTTTGACAAAGCGGGTTGCGCCGCCTGCGGCGTCGCCCGAAAGGGGGGCTGCGCGCCCCCCTCTTGGTCCGCTGGCGCGGCCCAATTCACCCCCGCGGGATATTTCGGGCAAGGTGAAACGGGAAGAGGGGCTTTTCCTTTCATCTTGCCTCAAATATCCCACGGGGGTGCGGGGGTGTGAAACCCCCGCAGCTTACGGAGGTCGCGGATGATACCGGTTCAGGGATATGAGGGCGCGCGCGTCGCGGTGCTGGGGCTCGGGCGCTCGGGTCTGGCCACGGCGGCGGCATTGCAGGCGGGGGGCGCAGAGCCTGTGCTGTGGGACGACAGCCCCGAGGCCCGCGCCAAGGCCGAGGCCGCGGGCTACAGCTGCACCGATCTGACCCGGGCGGGCGCCTTCGAGGGCATCGCCGCCCTGATCACCTCGCCGGGCATTCCGCATCTTTACCCGCGCCCCAATCCGGTCATCGCCGCGGCGATGGCGGCAGGCGTGCCGGTCGACAATGACATCGGGCTGTTCTTCCGCTCCTGGGCGACGGCGGGCTGGGACGAGTTCGATGTCACGCCGCGCACGATCTGCATCACCGGCTCGAACGGCAAATCGACCACCACGGCGCTGATCCACCATATCCTGAAACACGCAGGCCGCCCGACGCAGATGGCGGGCAACATCGGCCGCGGCGTTCTTGACATTGACCCGCCTGCTGACGGCGAGGTGGTGGTGCTGGAACTGTCGTCCTACCAGACCGATCTGGCCCGCGCGCTGACGCCGGACATCGCGGTTTTCACCAATCTTTCGCCCGATCACATGGATCGCCATTCCGGCATGGGGGGCTATTTCGCCGCCAAGCGCCGGCTCTTTGCCGAAGGCGCGCCCGACCGTGCGGTGATCGGTGTCGACGAGCCCGAAGGCGTCTATCTGGCCAATCAGATGGCGATGGGGCGCGAGGATGACCGGGTGATCCGGGTGTCCGCCGCGCAGAAGCTGGGCGATTTCGGCTGGTCGGTCTTTGCGCGCAAGGGCTTTCTGGCGGAATGGCGCAAGGGGCGGCAGGTGGCCTCGATCGACCTCCGTGGCGTCAAGGCGCTGCCCGGGGCGCATAACCACCAGAACGCCTGCGCCGCCTATGCCGCCTGCCGCAGCCTTGGCCTGGCGCCGAAGCTGATCGAGGAGGCCTTTCACAGTTTTGGCGGCCTGCCGCATCGCAGCCAGACCATCGCGGAAAAGCGCGGCGTGCGCTATGTCAACGACAGCAAGGCCACCAATGTCGACAGCGCGGCCAAGGCGCTTGACGCTTTCACCAACATCCGCTGGATCGTCGGCGGCATGGGCAAGGAGGGTGGCGTCAGCGCCTTGAAACCGCTTTTGGGCAATGTGAAGAAGACCTATTTCATCGGCCATTCGGGGCGCGATTTCGCGCTGGAACTGGCGCCGCTCGAGCACGAGATCTGCGAGACGATGGAACGCGCCGTCGCCCGCGCCGCGGAAGAGGCCGAGCCGGGCGATACCGTGCTTCTGGCCCCGGCCGCGGCGAGCTTCGACCAATATCCGAACTTTGAAAAGCGGGGCGAGCATTTCACCGCGCTGGCGCAGGCGCTGCCCGACTGAGGCGGCGCTTGCGGGGGCGCGCGCGGGCGGCCATACTCACCCCGACCCCGCAACAGGCGAGAGCGCAGCGATGATGGTGTTCCCCCGCGAGAACCTGGTGGTCTTCTCGGTTCCGAAAACCGGCACCACCGCGATCGAGGCGGCGCTCGACGCCCGCGCCGCCATCGTCCTGCGCGATCCGCCGCAGATCAAGCACATGACCGTGGCAAGCTACCTGCGCACGCTGCAGCCGCTGCTGCGGGCCGATTACGAGATGATGGCGGTGATCCGCCATCCGCTGGACTGGCACGGCTCGCAATATCGCTACCGCAGCCGTCCGGCGTTGAAGGGCAGCGCCCGCTCGACCGCCGATCTGACCTTCGCCCAGTTCATCGCGCGCATGCTGACGCCCGGCAACCCCGAGGCGGAGGGGTCGCAATCGCGGTTTCTCAGTCTCAAGGACGGCAGCTGTCCGGTGCGGCATCTGTTCCGCTACGAGGCGCAGGAGCGCATCTTGGACTTTCTGGCCGAGCGTTTCGGCGGCCCGGTGGCATTGCCGGTGCTCAATGTCTCGCCGCGCCGCGCGCTCGATCTGCCCATGGATCTGCGCGCGGCCCATGAAACCCGTTTCGCGCGCTGCTATCAGATGTGGGAGGCGGCGCAGCACTGAGGAGGAGCGCATGACCGAATTGACGGGCCGTTGCCCCTGCGGGCAGCTGAGCTACCGGCTGACCGCGGCGCCGATGATCACCCATGCCTGCCATTGCAGCTGGTGCCAGCGCGAGACCGGCAGCGCCTTTGCGCTTAATGCGATGATCGAGACCGACCGGCTCGAGGTCACGGGCGCAGTTGAATACGTGATGACCCCCTCGGCCTCGGGCAAGGGGCAGGAAATCGCGCGTTGCCCAGCCTGCCGCGTCGCGGTCTTCAGCCATTATGCCGGGGCAGGGCGGGCGCTGGCCTTTGTCCGCGTCGGCACGCTGGACACCCCCGCCGCCTGTCCGCCCGATGTGCATATCTTCACCGCGACGAAACAGCCCTGGGTGGTGCTGCCCGCAGGCGCGAAGGTGTTCGAAGAGTATTACAAAAGCGCCGAGGTCTGGACGCCCGCGGCGCTGGAGCGGCGCCGCGCGGCGCTGGCGCAGCCGGGCTGAGCCCGACCGCTACGCGGTGCTTTTCAACCGGTCCCCTTTGCGCTAGGGCTTCGCACGACGAATCCGACGGAGACAGCGATGACCGAGCGCAAGACTGGCCTGACCTATGCCGATGCAGGCGTGGATATCGACGCGGGCAATGCGCTCGTCGAGCGGATCAAACCGGCGGCGAAACGCACCAGCCGCCCCGGCACCGTGTCCGGGCTGGGCGGCTTCGGCGCGCTGTTTGATCTGAAAGCCGCGGGCTACACCGACCCGATCCTGGTGGCCGCCACCGATGGCGTCGGCACCAAGCTGCGCATCGCCATCGACACCGGCGTCGTCGATACGATCGGCATCGACCTTGTCGCGATGTGCGTGAACGATCTGGTCTGCCAGGGCGCCGAGCCCTTGTTCTTCCTGGATTATTTCGCGACCGGCAAGCTTGAGGTCGCGCAGGCCGCGACGATCATCGAGGGCATCGCCGAGGGCTGCGCGCAATCAGGCTGCGCGCTGATCGGCGGCGAAACCGCCGAGATGCCGGGCATGTATGCCAAGGACGATTTCGACCTCGCCGGGTTCGCGGTGGGCGCGATGGAGCGCGGCGCGGATCTGCCCGCGGGGGTGGTTGCGGGCGATGTGCTGCTGGGCCTTGGCTCGAACGGCGTGCATTCGAACGGCTACAGCTTCGTGCGCAAGGTGGTCGAGCTTTCCGGCCTTGGCTGGGACGCGGCCGCGCCGTTTTCCGAAGGCACGCTGGGGCAGGCGCTGCTGGCGCCGACCCGGCTTTACGTCAAACAGGCGCTGGCCGCGATCCGCGCGGGCGGCGTGCATGCGCTGGCCCATATCACCGGCGGCGGCCTGACCGAGAACTTGCCGCGCGTCCTGCCGGAGGGTCTTGGCGCGACGATCGACCTTTCTGCGTGGCAATTGCCGCCGGTCTTCCGCTGGCTGGCGGAAACCGCGAACATGGCCGAGCCGGAACTGCTCAAGACCTTCAACTGCGGCATCGGCATGATCTGCGTCGTCTCGGCCGACCGGGCCGCGGCGCTGCAAGCACTTCTGGAAGCGGCGGGCGAGCGCGTCACCGTGATCGGCACGGTGACCGAGGGGCAGGGCGTCGCCTATACGGGCCGCCTGCTGTGACCACCCGCGTTGCGATCCTGATTTCGGGGGGGGGCTCGAACATGCTCCGCCTCGTCGAGGACATGCAGGGCCTTGGCCATGCGACGCCGGTTCTGGTCGCCTCGAACGATCCCGCGGCGGCGGGGATCGACCGCGCCGCGCGTCTCGGGGTGGCGACGGCGGTGATCGACCATCGCCCCTTCGGCAAGGATCGCGCGGCCTTCGAGGCGGAACTGCTGAAACCGATTCTGGCGGCCAAGCCCGATGTTCTGTGTCTGGCGGGCTTCATGCGGGTGCTGACGCCAGAGTTCGTGACGCGCTTTGCCGGGCGGATGCTGAACATCCACCCCTCGCTTTTGCCGAAATATCCGGGGCTGCACACGCATCAGCGCGCGCTGGACGCGGGCGATGCCGAGGCGGGCTGCACCGTGCATGAGGTGACGCCGGTTCTGGACGACGGCCCGATCCTTGGTCAGGCGCGGGTGCCGGTTCTGCCGGGCGATACTGCCGAGACGCTCGCCGCGCGGGTTCTGGCGCAGGAACACAAGCTTTACCCCGCCGTGCTGCGCCGCTTCGTCACCGGCAACCGCAGCCGTCTGGAGCTGTGACCGCGACCGCCCGATCAGACCTGTCGCGGCGGTCCGTTTCACAACCTTTTGTGCATTCCTGCAACGACACGCTTTCCTTTGTGCGGACAAATGCCTAAACCGGAGACATGGCGGGATGACCCCGCGATCCCCGGGAAAGGCACGATGCAGACGATTACCACCACCGACGCACTGGAGCAGTTCTGCACCCGCGCCAAGGCTGCCCCCTATGTGACGGTCGATACCGAGTTCCTGCGCGAACGCACCTACTGGTCGAAGCTCTGCCTGGTGCAGATGGCGCTTCCCGGTAAGGACGGCGAGGCGGTTCTGGTCGATCCGCTGGTCGAGGGGCTGTCGCTGGAACCGCTTTACGACCTGTTCCGCCATCAGGCCACGGTCAAGGTCTTCCACGCCGCCCGCCAGGATCTGGAGATTTTCTTCACCGAGGCCGGGGTCTTTCCGCTGCCCTTGTTTGACACCCAGGTTGCGGCGATGGTCTGCGGCTTTGGCGAGCAGGTCGGCTACGAGACGCTGGTGAAAAAGATCGCCAAGCAGTCGCTGGACAAGACCTCGCGCTTCACCGACTGGTCGCGCCGCCCGCTGACCGATGCGCAAAAGGCCTATGCCTTGGCCGATGTCACCCATCTGCGGGTGATCTATGAATTCCTCTCGAAAGAGCTGAAGAAATCCGGCCGCGAGAAATGGGTCGAGGAGGAGGAGGCGATCCTTCTGAACCCCGAGACCTATATCACCCGCCCCGAGGAAGCCTGGGAACGGGTGAAGACGCGGACGAATTCGGGCCGCTTCATGGCCGTCGTGCGCGAACTGGCCCGCTTCCGCGAGGCTTATGCGCAGGGCAAGAACATCCCGCGCTCGCGCGTGTTCAAGGATGATGCGCTGCTGGAGCTGGCCTCGACGAAGCCGGTGTCGCTTGATGAACTGGGCAAGTCGCGGCTTTTGCTGCGCGAGGCGCGGCGGGGCGACATTGCGGAGGGCATCATCGCGGCGGTGAAGGCGGGGCTTGACACCAAGCCCGAGGATTTCCCGCGTGTGCCCGATGAAGATGCGCAGCTGCAGGTGAACACGGCCTTGGCGGATCTGTTGCGGGTGCTTTTGAAGGCGAAATCCGAAGAGGCCGGGGTGGCGGCGAAGTTGATCGCCACCGCCTCGGATCTCGACCGGATCGCCGCGGGCAAGCGCGATGTCGGCGCGCTGACCGGCTGGCGGCTTGATGTCTTTGGCAATGATGCGCTGCGGCTGGCCAAGGGCGAGATCGCGCTGACCGCTGCGGGCGGCTCGGTGCGGGTGGTGCAGGTCTGACGCCCGATCGGGCCGAGGCCATCGCCGAGGCCCCGCGCAGCATTTCCCCCTGACCTCCGAGGGCCCAAAGGCCCTCGGCCTGCGCCCGCCCCGCCATCGGCGGGCGCATTCGCGCCGCCGGGGCGGGACGCAGGCCTTTGTTGCGCTTGGTGAAACGGTCGTGCGGCGACTGTTGCGATGCGGGCGGGGAAAGGCAGTGCCTTTCCCTTTTCGCCCGAAACATGCTCAGAACGGCACGTCGTCGAGCCCCACGGCGGGTTTCAGGAACCCGGCCTTGACATGTTTCGATCCGGCTTTGTCGAATTCGATCAAGGCGGTATCGCCTTCCAGATCGATCACCTCGCCATAGCCGAATTTGACATGGAACACCCGGTCGCCGACGCCAAAGGCGAGGCTGTCCACCGTCGTCACGGTGCGCGCCTTGGGCCGCGGCGGCGTGCTGGCGCGGCTTTCCATCCGTTTCCAGCCCGGGGAATTGTAGACATCGGCCTTGGTCGCGCGGCTCTCCAGACTGCCAAAGCCGGTCTGCGTCGCCGCGCCGAAACCGCCGCCGTAAAGTCCGGGCGGGGTCAGGATTTCGACATGCTGGACAGGCAATTCGTCGATGAAGGGTGACGGCAGCTGCGACTGCCATTGCCCGTAAACGCGGCGGTTGCCCGCAAAGGAAATCGTGCACAGCACTTCTGCGCGTGTGATACCTACGTAGGCCAGTCTTCGTTCTTCTTCTTTAGCGCGCAGCCATCCGACATTTCCATTTCGTTGCGCTGCTTCGTCCAATCCACGCTGGCTGGGAAACAGCCCATCTTCCCAGCCGGGCAGGAAGACGGCGGGAAATTCCAGCCCCTTCGCCGCATGCAGGGTCATGATCGAGACCTTGTCCTCGGACTGGTCCTTGTCATTCTCCATGATCAGCGCGACATGTTCGAGGAAGCCTTGCAGGTTCTCGAAGCCTTCGAGCGCTTTCACCAGTTCTTTCAGGTTCTCCAGCCGCCCTTCGGCCTCGTTTTCCTTTCCTGAAGCCTTTTCAGAGGCTTTTTCCTTCAGCCACATCTCGGTGTAGCCGCTCTCCTCCAGAATGGTTTCGGCCAGCCGCACGTGATCGGCATTCTCCAGCACCGCCGCATGCCAGCGCCCGATGCCGTCGAGGAACGCGCGCAAAGCGCCCGCCGCCTTGCCGCCGATCGCGCCCTGTTGCAGCGCGGCTTTCGCCCCCATCACCAGACCCGCCTCGGCCTGACGGGCGCAGGTCCGGATCATCGCCTGCGCCTTGTCGCCCAGACCCCGCTTGGGCAGGTTCACCACCCGCTCGAAGGCCAGATCATCGTCGGGCGACACGGCGAGGCGGAAATAGGCCATCGCATCGCGGATTTCCTGCCGTTCATAAAACCGCGGGCCGCCGATGACGCGATAGGGCAGGCCGATGGTCAGGAAGCGGTCTTCAAAGGCCCGCATCTGATGGCTGGCGCGGACCAAAATCGCCTGTCCGTTCAACGGGATGGGATCAAGGCCGCGGGTGCCGCGCGACAGGCTCTCGATCTCTTCGCCGATCCAGCGCGCTTCCTCGTCGCCGTCCCAATGGCCAATCAGACGGACCTTTTCGCCGCCCTTTTCCGCCGTCCACAGCTCTTTGCCCAGCCGGTCGCGGTTGGCGGCGATCAGCCCCGAGGCGGCGGCCAGGATATGCTCGGTCGAGCGGTAGTTCTGTTCCAGCCGCACCACCACGGCGCCCGGAAAATCCTTTTCGAACCGCAGGATATTGCCCACCTCGGCGCCGCGCCAGCCGTAGATCGACTGGTCGTCATCGCCCACACAGCAGATGTTGCGATGCCCCTGCGCCAGAAGCCGCAGCCACAGATATTGCGCGGTGTTGGTGTCCTGATATTCGTCGACGAGGATATATTTGAAGCGCCGCTGATACTCGGCCAGCACGTCGGGGTGACGCTGAAAGATCGTCACCATATGCAGCAGCAGATCGCCGAAATCGACGGCGTTCAGCGTGCGCAGCCGCTCCTGATAGGCGGCGTAAAGTTCCGATCCGCGGTTGTCGAAATGCGCCGTTTCCTCGCCGCGGACATGTTCGGGCGTCCAGGCGCGGTTCTTCCAGCTGTCGATCAGCCCGGCCAGTTGCCGCGCGGGCCAGCGCTTTTCATCCATGTTCGCGGCGACGATCAGCTGTTTCAAAAGCCGGATCTGGTCGTCGGTATCCAGAATGGTGAAATTATGCTTGAGGCCAACAAGCTCGGCGTGGCGGCGCAACAGCTTGGCGGAAATAGAGTGGAAGGTGCCGAGCCATTCCAGCCCTGGTTCCTCCAAGTAATAGGGATCGGCAGTCAACCTCTCGCGCATTTCGCGCGCGGCCTTGTTGGTGAAGGTCACCGCAAGAATCTGGTATTGCTGCGCCCGACCGGACGCGATCAGGTGCTTTGCCCTCGCCATCAAGGTCTTGGTCTTACCCGTTCCAGCGCCCGCAAGCATCAGAAGCGACCCATCGAGCGTATCGGCTGCCCTCCGTTGCGCCTCATTCAGGGCATCCAAATACGTGCTGTCATCGGCGCGGCCCACCGGCCCTCGCGCCGCCATCATGGCGCGTTGCGACAGGCTCAGCCCGCCGAAATCGTCATCATCAAGGATACTGCTCATGGGGCGCCACTATAGCTTGCGCGCGGGCAAAGCCAAGGCCTGTTCGGTTTTTGTTCCCGCAAATACGAACCCCCGGGGGATCGGCGCGCGGCAAACCCGATGCCGGTCGCAGATCCCCCGGGGGGCGCGGGTCACACGGGCGGAAGGGGCGCCTTCCGCATCGCGTCACCCGGCATGCACAAGCGATGCGAACAGTTTCGGATCAAGGCTCGTGCTGGCGAAAGTGGGGCCTTCCGTCAGCACGGCCACCGCATCGTGGCTGTGCAGGCTTTCCTGATGGCTGGCGATGACGCGGAAATCGCCCACCCGCGGCTCGGCCATCAGCCCCGCCGCGAAAGAGCGCACCGCATCTTCGACAAAGATCGGATTGGCGGCGTTGAGTTCCGCAAAGGCCTGTTCATCCTCGCGCTTCACCATCACCTGGGTTTCCGTCGGCACATTCGCCCGGGCAATCTCGATCAGGTCTTCGAACCAGAGCACCTTGCCCGGCTCGATCACCGCCGAAATCCGCGCCACCGAACGTTGCGAATGCGGCGTCGCCAGCCGCCCGCGGCGGATGCGGGCATCTTCCGACAGCTCCAGCGAGCAGGGGCAGGTCGAGGAATAGACGTAATCCAGATGCACGATCTTGGTGCGCACCCCCGCCTGTTCCACCAGTTCCAGCGCGATGTCGTAATATTGCCAGCCGCGCAGGCCCGAGCGCAGGCTGTCCACCTGCAAGGGCAGCGAAAACCGCATCATCAGCCGCGCATCGAAGCTTTCCAGATCGTCGATATAGTCATCCAGCGCCGCCGCCATCACCTCGAAGGAAAATTCGCTTTCCGAATGGGCATAGAAGCTGCGCAGGATGCGCGACATGTTGATGCCCTTCTTCTCGGCCTCAAGGCTGACGGTGCCGGTGACCGAGGTTTCCAGCATCACGTCGCCACCGTCCCGCAGCTTGTAGCGGATCGGCAGGCGGAAGTTCGAGATGCCGACATGCTCGATCCGGGTCTTGGCGCCGCGGATCAGCGAGGCGGGACCGTTCTGCAGATCGGGCATCGCGGCCTTGTAGGCGTCATCGGGGCGGAACTCGGTGTCATAGACGCGGGCCAGCTCCGGGTAGGGGCCGGGCACCGGGTTGAACAGACGGGCGATGGCCGGATCAAGCCCCGCCACCTCGGTGGGATGGGCCTGCGCCGCGAAAGCCCGCAGAACTTCAAGGGCGGCTCTTGCTTCGTCCGCGTCCGGCGTGTCGATGCGTCCGTGGATGTTCATGGCGTCTCCCTTTCGCCTGTCGCGCAAAATTCGATATGGGAGTGATACGCGGAAAGTCCAACCAAAGTTGCACAAGAAACGACGAAAGCGTCGGGGAAATCTTCTAAACTGCGATGTAATTCGCGTCAGGGTTGAAAGAGGGGGCGGCGCATCGCGTCCCCTAATCCTCCAAGACCCCCGCGATTTCAAAGCCTTGCGGCTGATCCGCGCTCAGCCCGCCTCGCCGCACTCGCCCAAAGCGACTTCCAGCGCCGAGTGGATATCCTCGATCAGATCGGCGGTATCCTCGATGCCAAAGGAAATCCGCACCAGACCGGGGGTGATGCCGATTGCCGCGCGGTCTTCATCGCTCAGGTTCTTGTGCGTCGTCGTCGCCGGATGCGTCGCGATCGATTTCGCATCGCCAAGGTTGTTCGAAATCGAGACCACATCCAGCGCGTCGAGGAACCGGAAGGCCACCTCCTTGCCGCCCTCGAAATCGATCCCCAGCATCGTGCCGCCCGCGCCCATCTGCGCCATCGCCAGCGCATGTTGCGGGTGGCTGGGCAGGCCCGGATAGATCACCCGGTTCAGATGCGGATGGCCCTCGATCGCCTCGGCGACGGCCTTGGCCGAGGCCGCCTGTGCGCGCACCCGCAGATCCAGCGTTTGCAGGCCATTGAGCAAGAGCCAGGCATGAAACGGGCTCATCGCGCCGCCGGTGTGCTTGACATAGGTTTCCAGCGGGCCGCGGATGAAGTCGCGCGTGCCGCAGACGACGCCGCCCAGCACCCGGCCGCCGCCGTCGATGTGTTTCGTTGCCGAATAGACGATGACATCGGCGCCAAGGTCCACGGCGCGCGAAAAGATCGGGCTGGCAAAGGCGTTGTCGACCACGACAATGGCGCCGACGGCATGGGCGATCTCGGCCACGCCCTTGATGTCGATGACTTCCAGCCCCGGGTTCGAGACGCTTTCGAAGAAGCAGATCTTCGTGTTCGCCTTGACCGCCGCGCGCCAGTTTTCAAGATCGGCACCGTCGATCAGTGTCACCTCGACCCCGAAGCCCGCCAGCACTTTCAGCACATGCAGGCACGATCCGAACATCTGCCGCGCCGCGACGACATGATCGCCGGTCTTGAGGCCGCAGGTCAGCGCGCCATTGATCGCCGCCATGCCCGAGGCGCAGGCAAAGGCGTCCTCGGTCCCCTCTAGCGCGGCCATCCGGTCTTCGAACATCCGCGTCGTCGGGTTGCCGTAACGGGCATAGATGAATTCATCCTCGCCCGCCTCGATGAAGCGCGCCTCGGCGGCCCCGGCCGAGGGGTAGATGAACCCCTGGGTCAGAAACAGCGCTTCGGCCATTTCGCCGAACTGGCTGCGCCGGATCCCCTCGTGGACCAGTTTCGTGCGTGTGCGCCACTCGCTCATCGTCGTCTCCCCGGGATCTGGCGGAATTTCTTCGGATAAGCCGCTGTTTGGCATGGGTCAAGGCCGGGAGCCGTTCAAACCTTTAGAAGAATCACATGTGCCCGGAAAATGACCGGCGCAACAGATCCGAGGAGGTGCCCAATGAAAGTCGTATCCATCGTAGGCCCATCGCAGGCCGGCAAGACCACGCTTGCCGGGGCGCTGGCCACGCTCGAAGGGGCCAAACCGCGCAAACATGTGCTTTTCGGCGAAACCGCGGTCACGCGTTTCGCTTTCATGGGGGAGGATTGGGCGCTGCTGGAGGCGCCGGGCGGCGCCGATCACCTGCCGCAGCTTGGCCCGATGCTGGCCGCCTCGGATGCCGTGGTCCTGTGCGTGCCCGCCGAGACCGAGGCGGCGGTGCTTTGCGCGCCCTATCTGCGGCTGATCGAGGCCGCGGCCCTGCCGACCTTCATCTTCATCAACAAGATCGACATCGCCCAGGACCGCACCAGTGAAATCGTGGCGGCGTTGCAGGCGTTTTGCCCGCATGGAATCGTGCTGCGGCAGATCCCGATCCGCAAGGACGGTCAGGTGATCGGCGCGGTCGATCTGATTTCCGAACGCGCCTGGGAATATCACGATCACGCGCGCTCTTCGCTGATGGAGCTGCCCGCCGAAATCCGCGAGCGCGAGGCCGAGGCGCGGGCGGAGCTGCTGGAACATCTGGCCGATTTCGACGAAGCGCTTTTGACCGAGCTGATCGAAGATCAGGCGCCGATGACCGGAGAGGTCTATGAGGTCTCGACCAAGGTCTTGCAACATCACGATCTTCTGCCCGCGCTGCTGGGCTCGGCCAGCCATGGCAACGGCATGATGCGGCTGATGAAAAGCCTGCGTCATGAAGTGCCGGACGTGGCCGAGACCCGCGCCCGCATCGGCGCGCTGGCGGTGGGGGCGCTCGCCGATACGGTCAAGCATCTGGGCAAGACGGTGCTGGTGCGCGCGCTGGCCGAGGGGGTCGCGCCCGGGGCGAAGCTGTGCGGCGCCGCGGTGGGGTCGATCGTCGATCTTGATGGCAAGACCCAG
Source organism: Rhodobacter sp. 4.3.4 (assembly GCF_058724655.1). Classification (NCBI taxonomy): domain Bacteria; kingdom Pseudomonadati; phylum Pseudomonadota; class Alphaproteobacteria; order Rhodobacterales; genus Rhodobacter; species Rhodobacter sp. 4.3.4. The sequence continues at coordinate 2,087,499 of NZ_CM178967.1, read as the reverse complement.
CTTGGGGCGCTGAAGCCGGGCGAAATCGGGCTGACGGTGAAAACCGATCACCTGAGCCTGACCGGGCCGCTTTACACCGCCGAAGGCCTGCTGCCCAATCCCGACTGGATGGCGGCGCATCCGGCGAACCACCGGCTGATCCTGGAACCGGAAAACGAGCGCGACGAGACCCGGCTGGCGGCGGCGTTGCCGAAGTTGCTGGAAATCGATCCGGGGCTGAGCCTTGGCACCGATCCGGCGACGGGCAAGACCGTGCTGGGCACGCAAGGACCGCTGCATCTGCGCCGGGTGCTGGAAAAACTCGAGGCCGATTTCGGGCTGAAGCTGGGCACCGCGCCGCTGGTGGCGGCGCTTTGCGAAACCATCACCGGCACGGCGCAAAAGCAATACCGCCACCGCAAGCAATCGGGCGGCGCGGGGCAATTTGCCGATGTGGTGATCGAGGTCAGCCCGCTGGCCCGCGGCGAGGGCTTCCGCTTCACCGAAACGGTGAAGGGCGGCGCGGTGCCGCGCAACTACATCCCCTCGGTCGAGGCGGGGGCGCGCGAGGCGCTGACGGCGGGGCCGAAGGGGCATCCGGTGGTGGATCTGGCGGTGAACCTGTCGGATGGCAAGCATCATGCGGTGGACAGTTCCGATCACGCCTTCCGCACCGCGGGCAAGATGGCGCTGCGCGAGGCGATGGCGGAAATCGGCACCGTCGTCCTGCAGCCGGTCAGCAAGGTGGTGATCTCGGTGCCCTCGACCTATGCGGGCGGGCTGTCGCCGCTCGTTTCCGGGCTCAAGGGGCAGGTGTTGGGCTTTGCGGCCGATCCGGCGGCGAAGGGCTGGGATCTGTTCGAGGCGCTGATGCCCGCCTCCTCGCTGCCCGAGCTGTTCCAGTCGCTCGGCGGCGCCACCCGCGGCACGGCGTGCTTCACCGCCACGCTTGATCACTACGAAGAGCAATATTGAGGGCGGATGCGACGGAAAAAGGGCGGTCCTGCGGGGCCGCCCCTTGTTCTTTTGCCCTTGGCTTTGCCGGGCTTAGCGGCTGATCGCACGCTGATTGCCCGCGCCGATCACCACGACCTTCTTCACCTCGGCCAGCCGGACATTGGTGATGAAGGCCGCCGCCGTCACCTCGCGCGATTGCGCGGTGCTGACGCGGCTTGCCGCCGGGCTGCCCGGATCAGGCCAGGCGACGACGAAGCGATAGGTCATCACGCCATCGACGGGCTTGCCGTTGTTTTCCGCCAGAAGCTTCGCCCCCCACCAGCCCTGCGTCGGCGTCAGGCCGGTGGCGGCGACGATCGCGCCGCCCTGGGTCTGTTTCACCTCAAGCGCGGTGACCTGGGCGATCAGCTCGCGCGGGTCTTTTTGCACATCCGGGTAGCCTTCCTTCGGTTCGAGCGTCGTCACCTCTTCATGCTTGAACCAGTTCCACGGGTTCAGCTTCGACGCTCCGCAGCCCGAAAGCGCCAGCGCAAGGGCAAGCGACAGGGCCACGGGGGCAGGGCGGAGAGGCAGGAACATCGGGCACCTCGGACGGGCTGGGGTCAGTCCTGACTTGGGTAGCCGATCCGGCCCGGTTTGAAAAGCGGCGTTTGGCCCGGCGCTTGCGCGCGGGCTCTCGCGCCTCTTGCCGCGCCGCCGCGTGAAGGCTAGGCAAGGGAAAACGCAGGAGTTTCCCATGGCCAGCCCCGCTTTCGAAGAGATCGCCGAAACCTTCGACTTCCTCGACGACTGGGAGGAGCGCTACCGCCATGTGATCGAACTGGGCAAGGCGCTGCCCGCGCTGGATGACGCGCTGAAAGTGCCCGCCACCAAGGTCGAGGGCTGCGCCAGCCAGGTCTGGCTGATGCCGCGGATTTCGGGCACGGGGCCGGGGGCGGTTTTCGATTTCGAAGGCGCGTCCGATGCGATGATCGTGCAGGGGCTGATCGCGCTTCTGCATGCGCTTTACGCCGGTCTGACGGTGGCCGAGGTGGGCGCGGTCGATGCGAAAGCCGAGATGGGGCGGCTTGGCCTGAACGAGCATCTGTCCAGCCAGCGCTCGAACGGGCTGGCGGCGATGGTCGAGCGCATCCGCAAGCTGGCCGCCGAGGCCGCCGCCGCCTGAACCCCGGCCCTGCACCTTTGCACAGATCCTGCGCGGGCCGTCCCCCTTTGCGCAAGCACGTGGCTTTGCTACGGTTTCGCGAAAGGAGCATGACATGGACAAGAGCGGACATCGCCCGGTCGTGGGGATCATCGGCAACCGCGGGCTGATCAACGACCGCTATCCGATCCACGAGGGCGGGCAGATGAATTCCTGCGCCGTGGCCAATGTTGCGGGCTGTCTGCCGCTGCTGATCCCCGCCGATCCGGCGATGGTCTCGGTTGCCGAGCTGATGCGGGTCTGCGACGGCTTTCTGCTGACCGGCGGGCGGCCGAACATCCACCCGTCGGAATATGGCCACGAAGAAACCGACAAGCACGGCAGTTTTGACCGTGCCCGCGATGCGATCACGCTGCCGCTCGTGCGGGCCTGCGTGGCGGCGGGGCAGCCGTTTTTCGGCATCTGCCGCGGCTTTCAGGAGGTCAACGTGGCGATGGGCGGCACGCTGCACCCCGAAATCCGCGACTTGCCGGGGCGGATGAACCACCGCATGCCGCCCGAGGGCACGCTGGAAGAGGCTTTCGCGCTGCGCCACAAGGTTTTGCTGACCCCGGGCGGGCGCTTTGCGCGCCTGTTCGGGCGCACCGAAGTCTTGACCAACACCTTGCACGGGCAGGGGATTTGCCAGCCCGGGGCGCGCATCGTGATCGAGGGGCGGGCCGAGGATGGCACCCCCGAGGCGATTTTCGTGGATGATGCGCCGGGCTTCACCCTGGCGGTGCAATGGCACCCGGAATGGAATGCGGCGAATGATCCGGTGTCGCGGCCGTTGTTTCAGGCCTTTGGCGCTGCGGTGCGGGACTTCGCCGCCGCGCGCCGGTGACGGGCGGCGAAAGGGCGTATTTGGGCCAAGAAAAAGCCGAAGCTATTTCAGGTATTTCGAGGCTTCCTTGCGGGCAAAGGGCTTGAGCGTGGTGCCATGCTCGGCAAGCCATTGGCGCACGGCTTCGGCGTCGTGTTTCGACAGCTCGCGCAGCCACCAGCCGATGGCTTTCTGGATGAACCAGTCGCGGTCCGGGGCAAGGCGGACACACCAGCCGAGCACGCGGGCGCGGGCGGCCTGTTCGGCGGCGTCGGGGTGGTTCGATTTCGTGAAGGGCAGGGTGATCACCAGCGCGGCGCGGCGGGTCCACATGTTTTCCGCGTCAAGCCAGGTCTCGATCTCGTCAAGCCGTTCCGGGGCGCCCGCCAGCCGCCGCCCGCCCGCATTGCAGGCGTGATCGGCCACCGCCCAGGCGTCGAAGCCGGGCACCCAATCCGCGATGGTGCGCCAGACCGCGTCATCGGGGCGGATGCGCGCCTGCGTCAAGAGTTTCGCCGCCGCGATCTTCGCCTCGTGGATGTCGCTGTGCCAGAGCCCGTCGGCCAGCGCGATGCGTTCCTCGAGCGTCGCCTGCGCCCGCCAAAGCCGCGCCATATCCTCGATCAAGGGCACCGGCACGCCCAGATAGCGCCGGTCCACCTTATGATAAGCTGCGGCGCCCAAAGCCTTTTCCGCATCGCCGCAGGCTTCGAGCGCGGCAATCGCCTCGGCCAGCGTGGGCGGCGGGCCAAGGTCGTCTTCCCCGGTCGTTTCCTCGTATTGCGTGTAATCGGCATCCGAGGCGGCATAGGCCGCGGCCTCGGCGGCCAGCGCCGCTTCCGCCTCGGTCAGCGGGCGGTCCTCGGCGACGATCACCCTTGTGCCGCGCTTGCGTCCCATCACTCCACCGTCACGGATTTCGCCAGATTGCGCGGCTGATCGACATCGGTCCCCTTGGCGATGGCAGTGTGATAGGCGAGCAGTTGCGCGGGCAGGGCGTAAAGGATCGGCGCGAAGGGCTCGGCCACTTCGGGCAGGCGCAGGCTGGCCCAGGTGCCCTCGGCCGCCGTCGCAATCCCCTTGCCGTCGGTGATCAAAAGCACCTTGCCATGCCGCGCCATCACCTCCTGCATGTTCGAGACGGTCTTGTCGAACAGCCGGTCATGCGGCGCCAGAACGATCACCGGCACCATCCGGTCAATCAGCGCGATCGGCCCGTGCTTGAGCTCGCCCGAGGCATAGCCCTCGGCGTGGATGTAGCTGATTTCCTTGAGTTTCAGCGCCCCTTCCAGTGCCAGCGGATACATCGGCCCGCGGCCAAGGAAAAGGATGTCCTGCGCCTCGGCCAGCTGCCCCGCCAGTTTCGCGATCTCGTCCGAGGTGGAGAGCGCCGCATTCATCAGCCCGGGCAGCGCGCGCAGCGTCTCCAGATGGCCCGCCAGCTGATCGGGGCGCAGATGGCCGCGGTCGATCCCCGCCTTCAGCGCCATCACCGCGAGCGCCAGAAGCTGGCAGGTGAAGGCCTTGGTCGAGGCGACGCCGACCTCGATGCCCGCCAGGATCGGCAGCGCCAGATCGGCCTCGCGCGCGATCGAGGAGGTGGGCACGTTCACCACGGCGACGGTTTTGCGAACCTTTTCCGCGCAATAGCGCAGCGCGGCCAAGGTATCGGCGGTCTCGCCCGATTGGCTGACGAAGATCGCATAGCTGTTTTCGGGCAGCGGCGGCTCGCGATAGCGGAATTCGGAGGCGACATCGATCTCGCAGGGCAGGCCCGCCAGTTGCTCGAACCAGTATTTCGCCACCGAACAGGCGTAGAAGGCCGTGCCGCAGGCCACCAGCGTCAGCCGATCAAGGCCGGAAAAATCCAGCTCTGCCGGAAGGTTGACGCCCTCTTGCGTCAGGTAGTGGCGCAACGCGTCGCCCAGCACCACCGGCTGTTCGGCGATTTCCTTGGCCATGAAATGCTTGTAACCGGCCTTTTCGACCCGGGTCGAGGACAGGTCGATCCGGGTTTCTTCCCGGTTCGCCCGCCGCCCTTCGGCGTCGAAAATCTCGACCCCGGCGCGGGTGACGAAGGCATGATCGCCCTCGGCCAGATAGGTGATGCGGTCGGTGAAGGGCGAGAGCGCGATCGCATCCGAGCCGACGAACATCTCGCCCTCGCCGTGCCCGATGGCCAGCGGCGAACCCTTGCGCGCCGCGATCATCAGATCGTTTTCGCCCTCGAAAAGCCACAACAGCGCAAAGGCGCCCTCAAGTTTCCGCAGCGTCGCCACCGCGGCCTCGCGCACCGACAGGCCACGGTCGATGAAAAGTCGGGTCAGCTGCGCCACGGTCTCGGTGTCGGTCTGCGTCTCGGGCGTGATCCCGGCCTCGGCCAGCTCGGCGCGCAGCTCGCGGAAATTCTCGATGATGCCGTTATGCACCACCGCCACCGGCCCCGAGCGATGCGGATGCGCATTGACCGTGGTGGCCGCCCCATGCGTCGCCCAGCGGGTGTGACCGATGCCCGCCTTGCCCGCGAGCGGTTCATGCACCAGCAGGTCCGACAGGTTCACCAGCTTGCCCACGGCGCGGCGCCGGTCGAGTTTGCCGTCGTTCACCGTGGCGATGCCCGCCGAGTCATAGCCGCGATATTCCAGCCGCTTGAGGCTTTCCACAAGCAGCGGCGCCACCTCATGGCTGCCCAGAACGCCAATGATTCCACACATTTAAGCGCCTTTCTTCTGCGCGGCCTTCTGCGCGCGCAGCCGTTCGAACAATTTCACCGCCAGCCCCGGTTTCACCACCTGCTTTGCGCGCCCCAGCGCGACGGCGCCCGGCGGCACATCCTCGGTGATCGTCGAGCCAGAGCCGGTCAGCGCGCCATCGCCCACCGTCACCGGCGCCACCAGCATCGTATCGGAGCCGATGAAAGCATGCGCGCCGATGGTGGTGCGGTGCTTGAACACGCCATCATAATTGCAGGTCACCGTGCCCGCGCCGATATTGGTGAATTCACCCACATCGGCATCGCCCAGATAGCTCAGATGCCCGGCCTTGACGCCCTCGCCCAGGATCGCATTCTTCACCTCGACGAAATTGCCGATATGCACATCCTCGGCCAGCTCCGCCCCGCCGCGCAGCCGCGCAAACGGCCCGACCGTGGCGCCGCGCGAGATGTGGCAATCTTCCAGATGGCAGAAGGCCTCGATCGTGGCGCCGCTTTCGATCGTCACATCGGGGCCGAAGACGATGTTCGGCCCCAGCACCACATCGCGCCCGATGCAGGTGTTGAGCGCGAAATAGACCGTGGACGGATCGACCATCGTCACGCCGTTGTCCAGCGCCTCGGCGCGGGCGCGGGCCTGAAAGGCGGCCTCGGCGGCGGCAAGCTCGGCGCGGGTGTTGATGCCCAGCGTCTCGGCCTCGTCGCAGCGCACCACCTCGGCCAGATGACCCCTGGCGCGGGCAAGGCCCACGATGTCGGTCAGGTAATATTCGCCCGCCGCATTGTCGTTTTTCAGCTCGCGCACAAGGGCCGCCAAAAGCCCGGCATCGCAGCAGATCACCCCGGAATTGCAAAGGGTTATCGCGCGTTCCTCTGCTGTCGCATCCTTGAATTCGACGATCCTTTCCAGCCGGTCGCCCACCGCGATCAGCCGCCCGTAGCGGCCCGGATCGGCGGCCTCGAACCCCAGCACGACAACATCGGCCGTGCTTTCCACCAGCCGTTCGAGCGTTTCCGCGGTGATGAAGGGGGTGTCGCCGTAAAGCACCACCACCTTGCCCTCGAAGCCGGGGATCTGCGCCAGCGCCTGCGCCACCGCATGGCCGGTGCCCAGCTGCTCGGCCTGCAGCGCGATCCCGGCCTCGGGCTCGATCCTGCGCGCGGCCTTTTCGACCAGATCGGCGCCGTGACCGACCACGACCACCACCCGCTCGGGGTCCAGCCTGCGCCCGGCCGCCAGCGCATGCGCCAGAAGCGGCGCGCCGCCCAGGCGGTGCAGCACCTTCGGCAGGTCGGAATTCATCCGGGTGCCTTGCCCGGCGGCAAGGACGATAAGGGCAATGGCCATGGGAACGCCTTTTCTTCTGCTCTCGCCTGTTTTACCGATACCCTATCTCGCCGCAAGAGGGCGAGGATCACGCAATCTTTCGGGGGCGCAACAATGGGCACGGTGGTTTTCGATCTGGACGGCACGCTGGCCGATACCTCGGCCGATCTGATCGCGGCGGCGAATGCCTGTTTTGTCGCCCGCGGGCTTGAGGCGGTGCTTGATCCGGTCACCGATGCGCTGACCGCCTTTCAGGGCGGGCGGGCGATGCTGGCGCTGGGCCATGCGCGGCTGGGCACGCCCGATCCCGGCCCGCTGGTGGCCGAGGATTACTACCGCCTGCTTCTGCATTACGGCAAGAATATCTGCGTGCATTCAAGGCTTTATCCAGGGGCGGCGGGGGCGGTGGCCGCGCTCAGGGCCGCCGGTTACCGCACCGCGATCTGCACCAACAAGCCCGAGGCGCTGGCGGTGCAACTGCTTGATGCCCTGGGGGTCGCGTCGCTTTTCGATGCGCTCGTCGGTGCCGACACGCTGCCCACCCGCAAGCCCGATCCCGCGCCCTATCATGCCGCGGTGACGCGGGCGGGGGGCACGGTCGCGCGGTCTCTTCTGGTTGGTGACACCGTGACTGACCGGGAAACGGCGCGCGCCGCGGGCGTGCCCTGTCTGCTGGTCGCCTTCGGTCCCGAGGGCCGGGCGATCGAACGGCTGGCGCCCGAGGCCCTGCTCGACAGTTTCGCCGATCTGCTTCCGCGCGTGGCGCAATTCCTGCCGCGTCATGGCTGAGGTGCCAAACCCCCGCCGTGCGACGGTCTTCATCCTGATCGTCGTCTTTTTCGACATGGCCGGGCTTGGGCTGATCCTGCCGGTGCTGCCGCATCTGATCGAGGATGTGGGCGGGCTGCAGCTGCAGGATGCGGCGCAGGTGGGGGGCTGGCTTTACGCGGCCTATTCGCTGGCGCTGTTCCTGATGGCGCCGCTTCTGGGGGCGCTCTCCGACCGTTTCGGACGGCGGCCGCTGCTGCTTTTGTCGCTGGCCGGGCTTTGCGTCGATTATGTGCTTTGCGCGCTGGCGCCTTCGCTTCTGTGGCTGTTCCTTGCGCGGATCGTGGCGGGGATCTGCGGTGCGACGCAGGGCATCGCCAATGCCTATGTCGCCGATTTCACCGCCCCCGAGGACCGCGCCCGTGCCTTTGGCTGGCTGGGCGCGGCTTTGGGGCTTGGCTTCGTGCTGGGGCCAGCCTTGGGCGGGTTGCTTGGCGCCTTTGGGCCGCGGGTGCCGTTCTGGGCCGCCGCCGCCTTGGCCGCGCTCAATCTGCTCTGGGGGCTTCGGGCCTTGCCCGAAACCCTTGCGCCCGAGAACCGCCGTGCCGTGGTCTGGCGCGAGGCCAACCCCTTCGGTATCCTCACCGTCTTTCGCCGCCACAAGGGGGTGCTGCCGCTTGTGGCGATCTATGCGCTCTATTTCTTCGCCTCGGCGGTCTATCCGGCGGTCTGGTCCTATTGGGGGATCGCGAAATTCGGCTGGTCCGAGGTCACGATCGGCGTTTCCCTCGCCGCTTTCGGCATCGTCTGGGCGCTGTTTCAGGGGCTTTTCACCGGCCCCGTCGTCGCGCGCATCGGCGAGCGGCGGGCGGCGCTTGTTGGCCTTGCCATCGCCGGTCTGGCCGCCTTCGGCTACGGGCTTGTGCCCGGCATCGTCGGCGTCGTCGTGCTGTTGATCTTCCACGGCCCCGAGGGCTTTGCACAACCGGCGCTGACCGCGATGATGTCGGCGCGGGTGCCCGAAAGCGAACAGGGCGCGCTGCAGGGCGGGCTGGGCGCGGTCACCAACCTGATGATGCTGGCGGGGACGCTGTTCTTCGCCCAGGTCTTCGGTTTCTTCCTCTCCGACGCGGCGCCGGTGCAAAGCCCCGATGCCGCCTATTTCGCCGCCGCGGCGCTGCTGGCGGTGCCTTTCATCATGCTGCTGCGCAGGAAAGAGACATGACGGACACGGTCTTCACCGGCAATTTCACCCAGCAGGAACCGATCGACGAGGCGGCCATCGCCGCCGCCGTCGCCGTGCTGCGCTCGGGGCGGCTGCATCGCTACAACGTCGCGCCGGGCGAGATCGGCGCGGCGGCGGCGCTGGAGGTCGAGTTTGCCGCCTTCACCGGGGCGAAATATTGCCTCGCGGTCGCCTCGGGCGGCTATGCGATGGGCTGCGCGCTGCGGGCTGCGGGCGTCGGCCCGGGGGACCGGGTGCTGACGAATGCCTTCACCCTGGCCCCGGTGCCCGGGGCGATCGCTGCGCTCGGCGCCGAGCCGGTCTTCGTGGAGGTCACCGAGGATCTGGTGATCGATCTGCAAGACCTTGAAGCCAAAGCCAAAACCGCGGGCGCCCGGGTGCTGCTTCTGTCCCACATGCGCGGCCATATCTGCGACATGGACCGGCTGATGGAGATTGCGACGGAAGCCGGGCTTCTGGTGATCGAGGATTGCGCCCATACGATGGGGGCCAGCTGGCGCGGTGTGCCCTCCGGGCGGCATGGGGCGGTGGGCTGCTATTCCACGCAGACCTACAAGCACATGAATTCGGGCGAGGGCGGGCTGATCGTCTCGGACGATCCCGTCCTGATGGCGAAAATGATCCTGCTTTCCGGGTCTTACATGCTTTATTCCCGGCACGCCGCCGCCCCCCCGCCCGAGGTGTTCGAAGGGCTGAAATACGACACGCCCAATGTCTCGGGGCGGATGGACAATCTGCGCGCCGCGATCTTGCGGCCGCAGATCCCGGTGCTGCCGGACCGGATCGGGCGCTGGAACGCGCTTTACCGGGCGCTGGAGGCGGGGCTTGTCGCCACGCCGGGGCTGCGGCTGATCGCCCGGCCCCAGGCCGAGGCCTTTGTCGGCTCGTCCTTCCAGTTCCTGCTGCCCGGCTGGGCGGGCGGGCGCATCCTGTCCCTTGTCGCCTCCTGCGCCGCGCGGGGGGTGGAGCTGAAATGGTTCGGCGCAGCGGAACCCGTTGCCTTCACCTCGCGCCATCAAAGCTGGCGCTTTGCCCCCGCGCAGGCGCTGCCGCGCACCGATGCGGTGCTGGCCGGGCTGCTCGATCTGCGGCTGCCGCTGACCTTCTGCGAGGCCGATGTGGCGCTGATCGCCCGTATCCTTGATGAGGAAATCCGCCGCGCTCAGGCCTGATCGCGCAAAAGGCGCCGCGTGATATCGGCCAGCTTCAGCCGCGCGGTGCCGAAATCCTGCGTCCCGACCCTTTCGCTCCGCCGCACGACGGCAATGTCGGGGCACCCAGTCCTCAGCCCTGGGACGCGGGCGCCGTTTCAAGCGCGGTCCGGGTCTCGCTCCAGAGCGCGGTAAGCCCGTCAAGGGCGGCGAGCGTCGCCGCATCGGGGACCGTTCCCGGCGTGGCCATCCGCAGCGCCCCCTCGATCATCTTGAGCTGGTGATGCAGCCGTTCCGCCCCGAGCAGCGCCGCCGAACCGGCGCATTTATGCGCCAGCGCCGCGGTGTCCGCGGGCTGATTCTGCGCCGAAGCCGGCGTCAGCGCCGCGATCATCGCCGCGCCCTCGCTCAGAAAACGCTGCAGGGTTTGCGCCATCATCTCGGGTCCCAGCGATTGCGCCAGCTCGGCCCGGGTCTCGTCCTGAACCAGCGGCAGCCCGATCTGCGCCGCGGGCGCGGGGGCGGGCGGCGACGGTTGACGCAAGCGCGGGCAAAGCTCCTCGGCCAGCACCTGATCCAGCATCTTGCGGGTGATCGGCTTCGAGATCACCCGGCAGACCCCGGCCGCCTCCAGCTGGTTGCGCGCCTCGGGCAGGACATTCGCCGTGACCGCGATGATCGGCGTCTTGTGGTTTGGCCCGGCCCCGGCGCGGATCGCCCAGGTCGCATCGACACCGTTCATCCGCGGCATGTTCAGGTCGATCAGGATCACGTCATAGCGACGCTCCGCCGCCTTTTCGACCGCCTCGACGCCGTCGCGCGCCTCCGCGATGCGGTGCCCGGCGCGGCGCAGCATTTCGCACAGCACGACGCGGTTGATGTCATTGTCCTCGACCACCAGCACCTCGATCGCGCCCGACAGACGCTGCGCCGGGCCGCCCTCGGCGGAACAGGGCACGGCATCAGGCGCCGCACCGGAGACGGCACTGGGCGCGGCATCGGACACCGCATCGGGCGCCGCGGGCGCGGGCGGCTGCCGCACCGGCGCGGGCGCCGCCGGGACGGGCAGGCTCAGCACCACCGGCGCGGGCAGGGTGATCCAGAAGGTCGAGCCCTGTCCGGGGACGCTCTCCACCCCGATCTGGCCGCCCATCGCCCGCATCAGCCGCCGCGCGATCGACAGGCCCAGCCCAGATCCCGTCGCCTCGCGCGAAAGCTCGGGGTCAAGCGTGACGAAATCGTCGAAGATCCGCTCGGTCTCGGCCGCGGGGATGCCGATGCCGGTGTCGATGACCCGGTAGGTCAGCTGGCCCTGATCGCGGCGATAGTCCGCCTCGAGGGTGATCGTGCCCTTGCGGGTGAACTTGATCGCATTGCCGACGAGGTTCAGCAGCACCTGCCTTATCCGCATCGCATCGGCCTCGACCGCCTCGGGCAGGCGGCCCACCGCGCGCGTCGTCAGCCGGTTGCCGCGCGCCGCCGCCGCCGCCGCCTGCATCTGCACGATCTCGTCCGGCACCGACATCGGCGCAAAGGGCGCGCGCGCGAGCGAGAGCTTGCCCGCATCGAGCCGTTCGACATCGAGCGTGTTGTTGACATGCGACAAAAGGATTTCGCCCGCCTTCTGCATCGAAGCGAGCAGCGCGGTCTGGCTGGCATCGAGCGGGGTTTCGCGCAAGAGTTCCAGCGTGCCGAGCAGCCCGTTCAGCGGCGTGCGCATCTCGTGGCTCATCACCGCGACGAATTCCGCCTGCGCCTGTTCGCCCGCCATCGCCGCGTCGCGCGCGTCGATCAGCTCTTTTTCGGCGGCGACGCGATCGGTGATGTCGCGCATGTAGCCGACGAAGATTTCCTTGCGGCCGATCCGGGTCGCGGTCACCGAAATCTCGGCCGGGAAGACCGAGCCGTCCTTGCGCCGCGCCTGCAGCCCGATCAGCCCGTGTCCGGCAATCCGCGGCACGCCGCCGGTGCGATAGCGCTTGAACCCCGCCACCTTCGCCGCTTTCATTGCCTCGGGCACGATCAGGTCGTTGAGATGCTGCCCCACCGCCTCGTCGCGGCTGTAGCCAAAGACCCGTTCGGCGGCGCCGTTGAATTCCAGCACCTTGCCCTCGTGATCGACGACGATCACCGCGTCGATGGAGGTGCCGATCACCGCCTCGAGCCGGGCCTTCGCCGCCGAGAGCGAGCCGGTCTGCCGCATCCCGAAGCGCCACAGCGACCAGGTGATCACCAGCCCCGCGGTGATCGCGGCCAGAAGTGCCGTGGTCAGCGAGGCGAGCAGCATCAGTGAGGAGAACACCCGTTCGCGCTGCGCCATCGCCCGGCTGGCGAATTCGCGCACGCCTTCCAGCGAGATCTTGCGCACATCCTCCTCAAGCGCTCCGGCGCGGCTGCGCAGCTCGGGCAGGGCGGGGCCAAGCGCCCCGGGGCCGGCATCGACCAGCTTTGCCGTCTGTTGCAGGAAGGCGTCGATGCGGGCGATCTCGGGTCCGGCAACCGCGGGGGTGACGATGCCCGCAAAGCCGTTCCCTTCCATGATCGTTTGCACGCGGCTGTAGAAGATATCGAAGCTGCGGCCGAATTCCGCCATCGTTTCCGGCGCTTCGGGGCGGGCGCGCAGCAGTGCCCTGTCCATGTGGAAATATTCCACCTCGAGTTGGGCGAGCGTCCATTGCTGGCTGTCGGCATTGGCGATGGCGAGATTGTCGATTTCCGACTGCACCATCACGCCGTAGCGGTAAAGCGCCCCCACCACAGCAAGGAACACCACGACGAGCCCTGCGAGCAGGTACGGGCGCAGGCGCCGCCGCGGATCGAGAAACGAGGGGAAACTGTCCGACATGAAACCGATACGAAAGGGGGCAGGCTCCCCGGGTTAAGGCATGACCTCGATCCGGTCGACCTGCCAGACGGACCGGGAGTAGACGACTTCGTTTCTGAATTCTGACGCCGAATCATAGGGATAGACAAGCCAGAGCGGGCCCTTGTCGCGCACCGTCATTGGCTTGCCGTCGCGCAGGTCGGCCAGCAGGGCACCGCCCGCCGCCACCTCGGAAACCGGGATCTGTATCGAATAATCATTGACCGCGGTGATCTTCAGCGTGCCGCCGGTAACCCCCAGATGATCGATCAGGCTGCGCAATTCCACCCCCGAGAAGCTTTGCACGCCCTCGGTCCAGATCGTCGAGGTGGTGAATTCCCGCCGCGGCAGCGCCGCCAGCCTCGCGGCGTCGAACTTGGCAACCCCCGGACTGTCCCCCCCCGGACTGTCCCCGGTGCCCTCAGCGCCCGCGATCCGGCCCGTGACGGTCAGCAGGACCGGCCCCGCAAGCGCGGGCAGCGCGGTCCCGGCCGCCGAAGGGGCGGATGGGGACGCCCGCTCGGCCAGCGCCGGATGCGCCGCAAGGGCGAGACCCGCGGCGACCAGCAGGGAGCGGCTCAGGATCGGCACGGCCTTGGCCGTCGTGGTGAAGATACGCATGTCTTTCCCCCGTTGGATCATGCACGATCGCGGGATTTTCGCATAGCCCCCGGTGAAGCCATGCGGGATTAAGTCTGTTTCCTGTCCGAAAGGACAGGCGTGCCCGCCGACAGGGGCGTTCCGCGACGCTTCCGGCGCGCGTCGGAAACCTCCCGCCGCGGAGTTCAAATATCCTGTTTTCTTTAAGATTATCTTTCTGCAACCCCTGCGCGAAAAGCTCGGGCCGAGATTTTCGTGCCAGGGGCCTTGCCTGCGGGGGCGGACAACGGGCGCGCTGTCCTTTCGCGGCTCGCCTCCAAGATGTGACGTTGCGGCACGTCGGCTTGACGGAATCACCCGCTGCGGAAACAAATGAACAAGCGTTCAATAATCCGGGGAGGGGAAGATGTTCGCAGGCTCGATGCGGTTCGATCTGGGGGAAGACATCGCTGCGCTGCGCGACATGGTGCAGGCCTGGGCGCGTGACCGGCTGGCGCCGATGGCGGCGGCGGTGGATCGCGACAACCTGTTCCCGAACGCGCTTTGGGCGGAGATGGGGTCGCTCGGGCTTCTGGGCATCACCGTGCCCGAGGACTACGGCGGCGCGGGGATGGGCTATCTGGCGCATGTGGTGGCGACCGAAGAGATTGCGCGTGTCTCCGCCTCGGTCTCGCTGTCTTACGGGGCGCATTCGAACCTCTGCGTCAACCAGCTGAAGCTGAACGGCACGGCGGAACAGAAACGCAAATACCTGCCCGATCTGGTTTCGGGCGCGAAAATCGGCGCGCTGGCGATGAGTGAATCGGGGGCGGGGTCCGATGTCGTCGGCATGAAGCTGCGGGCGGAACGGCGCGGCGATGTCTATGTGCTGAACGGGCACAAATACTGGATCACCAATGGCTGCGATGCCGATACGCTGGTGGTCTATGCCAAGACCGATCCGCAGGCAGGCTCGAAGGGGATCACCGCCTTCATCATCGAGAAGGGGATGAAGGGCTTTTCGACCTCGGCGCATTTCGACAAGCTTGGCATGCGCGGCTCGAACACGGCGCAGCTGTTCTTTGACGATTGCGAGGTGCCCGCGGAAAACGTGCTGGGCGCCGAGGGCAAGGGCGTGCGGGTGCTGATGTCGGGGCTGGACTATGAGCGTGTGGTGCTTTCGGGGATCGGGACGGGGATCCTGATGGCCTGTCTGGACGAGGTTGTGCCCTATGCGCAGACGCGCGAGCAGTTCGGCCAGCCGATCGGGACTTTCCAGCTGATGCAGGCGAAGATCGCCGACATGTATGTCGCGGCCAATACCGCGCGCGCCTATACCTACGAGGTGGCGAAAGCCTGTGACCGCGGCGAGGTCACGCGCCAGGATGCCGCCGCGACGGTGCTTTATGCGTCCGAACAGGCGATGGTGCAGGCGCATCAGGCGGTGCAGGCGCTGGGCGGGGCGGGGTTCCTCAATGACTCGACCGTCTCGCGCCTTTTCCGCGACGCGAAACTGATGGAGATTGGCGCGGGCACCTCGGAAATCCGCCGCATGCTGATCGGCCGCGAACTGCTGGGGGCGCAATGAAACTCTCTTCCGCCGTCCTGCCCAGTTCCGAAACCTTCCGCGCCAACAGGGCCGCGCATCTGGCGCTTCTGGACAATGTGCGCGCAGCCGCCGCCCAGGCGGCCTCGGGCGGCGGGCCCGAGGCCACGAAACGCCACACCGCGCGCGGCAAGATGGCGCCGCGCGAGCGGGTGGCGGCGCTTCTGGACCCCGGCAGCCCGTTTCTGGAAATCGGCGCCACCGCCGCGCATGGCATGTATCACGGCGCGGCCCCCTGCGCCGGGGTGATCGCGGGCATCGGCCGGGTCTGCGGTCAGGAGGTCATGGTGGTGGCCAACGACGCCACGGTGAAGGGCGGCACCTATTACCCGATGACGGTGAAGAAGCATCTGCGCGCGCAGGAGATCGCCGAGGATTGCGCGCTGCCCTGCGTCTATCTGGTGGATAGTGGCGGCGCCAACCTGCCCAATCAGGACGAGGTCTTCCCCGACCGCGACCATTTCGGCCGTATCTTCTACAATCAGGCGCGGATGAGCGCCAAGGGCATTCCTCAGATCGCCGTCGTGATGGGGTCTTGCACCGCGGGCGGCGCCTATGTGCCCGCGATGTCGGATGTGACGATCATCGTGAAGGATCAGGGCACGATCTTCCTCGCCGGTCCTCCCCTGGTGAAGGCCGCCACCGGCGAGGTCGTCAGCGCCGAGGATCTGGGCGGCGGCGATGTGCACACCCGGCTTTCGGGCGTCGCCGATTATCTGGCCGAGGATGACGCCCATGCCCTGGCCTTGGCGCGGCGGGCCGTGAGCCACCTCAACCGCGCCAAGCCCGCGACGGTGCACTGGCAGGCGCCCGAAGACCCGGCCTATGATCCCGAGGAGATCCTCGGCGTCGTGCCCGCGGATCTGCGCACGCCCTATGACATCCGCGAGGTGATCGCCCGCACCGTCGACGGCTCGCGCTTTGACGAGTTCAAGCCGCGCTTCGGCGAAACGATCGTGACCGGCTTTGCCCATGTGAAGGGTTGCCCGGTCGGCATCATCGCCAACAACGGGGTGATCTTTTCCGAGGCTGCGCAAAAGGCCGCGCATTTCGTCGAGCTTTGCTCGATGCGCAATATCCCCTTGGTTTTCTTGCAAAATGTCACCGGCTTCATGGTCGGGCGCAAGTATGAAAACGAGGGCATCGCCCGGCACGGGGCCAAGATGGTGACGGCTGTCGCCACGACGAATGTGCCCAAGATCACGCTGCTGGTGGGCGGCTCCTTTGGCGCGGGCAATTACGGCATGGCGGGCCGGGCCTATTCGCCCCGGTTCCTCTGGACCTGGCCCAACTCGCGCATCTCGGTGATGGGGGGCGAACAGGCGGCGGGCGTTCTGGCCACGGTCCGGCGCGAGGGGATCGAGCGCAAGGGCGGGCAGTGGTCGCCCGAGGAAGAAGCCGAATTCAAACGCCCGACGCTGGAGATGTTCGAGCGGCAAAGCCAACCGCTCTATGCCTCGGCGCGGCTTTGGGATGACGGCATCGTCGATCCGCGCAAGACCCGCGAAGTGCTGGCGCTGTCGCTCTCCGCCAGCCTCTGCGCGCCGATCGATGCCACCCGCTTCGGGATCTTCCGCATGTAACTTTCAATGCCTCCGGCGGGGATCTTTGCAGCAAGATAAAGGGGATGGCTTTTATCTTGCCACAAATATCCCGGGGGGCCCTGGGGGCGGAGCCCCCTTCGCCGTTGATGAAGGAGACCGTCATGTTCGCCAAGATCCTGATCGCCAACCGGGGCGAGATTGCCTGCCGGGTGATCGACACCGCCCGCCGTCTGGGCGTCGCCACGGTCGCGGTCTATTCCGACGCCGATGCAGGGGCGCGCCATGTCGCGATGGCCGACGAGGCCGTGCACATCGGCGGTCCGCGCCCGGCCGACAGCTACCTGCGCGGCGATGCGATCATCAAAGCCGCGCTTCAAACCGGGGCCGAGGCGATCCATCCGGGCTATGGGTTCCTGTCGGAAAACCCCGATTTCGTCGATGCCGTTCAGGCGGCTGGGCTTGTGTTCATCGGCCCCTCGGGCGATGCGATCCGGGCGATGGGTCTCAAGGATGCCGCCAAGGCGCTGATGGCGCAGGCGGGCGTGCCCGTTGTGCCGGGCTATCACGGCGACAATCAGGACCCCGAACACCTTGCGGGCGCGGCCGAGGCTTTGGGCTATCCGGTTCTGATCAAGGCGGTGGCGGGCGGCGGCGGCAAGGGCATGCGCCGGGTGGACCGCGCCGCCGATTTCGCTGCCGCGCTTGTCTCGGCGCAGGGCGAGGCGCAGACGGCCTTTGGCAACCCCGCCGTGCTGATCGAGAAATATGTCGAAAAGCCCCGTCACATCGAGGTGCAGGTCTTTGGCGACGGCAGCCGCGCCGTGCATCTTTATGAACGCGATTGTTCGCTGCAACGCCGCCATCAAAAGGTGATCGAGGAGGCCCCCGCGCCGGGTATGACCGAGGAGATGCGCGCGGCGATGGGCCAGGCCGCTGTCCGCGCCGCCGAGGCGATCGGCTATGCGGGCGCGGGCACGGTCGAATTCATCACCGATGCCTCGGACGGGCTGCGCCCCGACCGGTTCTGGTTTATGGAGATGAACACCCGCCTGCAGGTCGAACATCCGGTGACCGAGGCGATCACCGGCGTCGATCTGGTGGAATGGCAGCTGCGCGTTGCCGCCGGAGAACCCTTGCCCGCGCGGCAGGAGGATCTGACCCTCCGGGGCCACGCGTTTGAGGCAAGGCTTTACGCCGAGGATGTGCCCGCAGGCTTCCTGCCCGCCACGGGCACGCTACAGCACCTGCACTTCCCCCCCGGGCTGCGGGTGGAAACCGGGGTCCGGCCCGGGGATACGATCAGCCCTTGGTATGATCCGATGATCGCCAAGGTGATCACCCACGGCCCGACCCGCGCCGCGGCGCTGAATGCGCTGGCCCGGGCGCTCGAGGCCACGCAGGTCGCGGGCACGGTGACGAACCTTGGCTTTCTGGCCCGGCTTGCCCGCCATCCGGGCTTTGGCGCGGGCGATGTCGACACCGGGCTGATCGCCCGCGATCTTCAGGCGCTGACCGACCCGCAGCCGGTCCCGCCCGCCGCCCGCGCGCTGGCCGTGATCGCCGCCGCGGGGCTGCATCAGACCCCCGGCAGCGGCTTCACCCTCTGGGCGCCCTTGCGCCGTCCGGTGCCCTTCGCGGAGCCCGCGCATCTGCAGGTCACCGGCCCGAACCGGATCCGCGTCGAGATCGGCGGTGGGCAGCACGATTGCGCGCTGCATGCGGACGGCTGGTGGGTCGATGGCGTCAAGACCGGGGCGCAGATCCATGTCGCGGAAGACGGGATCACCGTGTTCCTGCAGGGCGCGCATCGTTTTGCCCGTCCCGATCCGCTGGCCCGCGAAAGCCGCGCCGCCGCCTCTGGCCTCACGCTTGCGCCGATGCCCGGTCTGGTGAAGGCTGTCTTCGTCGCGCCCGGCGCTCAGGTCGCGGCGGGCGACCGGCTGGCCGTGCTGGAAGCGATGAAAATGGAACATACGCTGTGCGCCGCGCGGGCGGGCCTTGTGGCCGAGGTGCTGGCGGGCGCGGGCGATCAGGTGGAGGCCGGGGCGGCGCTGATCCGTCTGGCCGAGGAGGCGGCGGCATGACGATCCTGCATCACGTCCCGGGCTCGCGCTCGCATCGGGTGCTCTGGCTTCTGGAGGAACTGGACGAGGAGGCCGAGATCCGGGTCTGGTCGCTGACCGACGGCAGCCTGCGCAGCCCGGAATTCCGCGCGCTCTCTCCGGCCGGGCGCATCCCGGCGCTGGAAATCGACGGACGGGTGATCTTCGAATCCGGCGCCATCACGCAATATCTGACCGAGACCCGCGGACGGCTGGCGCCGATGCCGGGGAACCCCGACCGCGGCGCTTTCCTTGAGTGGATGCATTTCGCCGAAACCCAGGGCAACATCCTGCAATCGCTCAATATTCATCACATCTTCCTGCGCCCCGAAACTGCCCGCTCGGTGCCCCTGATGCGGCTTGACACGAAGCGGCTCGAAATCACCCTGCATGCGCTGGAGGCGCGGCTGAGCGGGCGGGACTGGATTTTGGGGCAGTTCTCGGCCGCCGATTGCATGTTCGGCTTCAACATGGATGCGATGTTCCGCTTCGTGCCGCGCGAGCGCTTCCCCGCCATCGCCGCCTGGATCGCGCGCGCGCAGGCCCGCCCCGCCCATGTCCGCGCCGTCGAACGCGGCGGGGTGACGATCTATGCCCGCGACTTCTACGAGCTGCCCGATGGCTGAGCGCGTCGAGATCGTCGAAATGGCGCCCCGCGACGGGTTGCAGAACGAGGCCCGCTTCATCGCCACCCCCGCCAAGATCGCGCTGGTCGATGCGCTGTCGCAGGCGGGGTTTGCGCGCATCGAGGTGGCCTCTTTCGTCAGCCCGAAATGGGTGCCGCAGATGGCCGATGGCGCCGCGGTGCTGGCGGGCATCACCCGGCGTCCGGGCACGCGCTATGCGGCGCTGACGCCCAATCTGCAGGGCTTTCGGGCGGCGCTTGCGGCGGGGGTGGACGAGGTGGCGATCTTCGCCTCGGCCTCCGAGGGGTTCTCGCGCGCCAATCTGAACTGCACCATTGCCGAAAGCCTCGCGCGCTTTGCCCCGGTCGTCGAGGCGGCGCAGGCGGCGCTTTTGCCGGTGCGGGGCTATGTCTCGATGGTCACCGATTGCCCGTTTGAGGGCGCGATTGCGCCCGCGCAGGTGGCCCTGGTGGTGGCCGCCCTGCGTGATCTGGGCTGCTACGAGGTTAGTCTGGGCGACACCATCGGGCAGGGGCGGCCCGAGACGGTTACGGCGATGCTGCGCGCCGTTCTGAACGAGATGCCGCCCGGGCGGCTGGCCGGGCATTTCCACGACACCGCGGGGCGGGCGCTGGAGAATGTCGAGGCGAGCCTCGCGCTGGGCCTGCGGGTTTTCGATGCCGCGGCGGGGGGCTTGGGCGGCTGTCCCTATGCGCCCGGCGCGGCGGGGAATGTGGCGACGGAAAAGCTGGCGGCGCGGCTTCTGGAGCTGGGCTATGACACCGGGCTTGACCCGGTGGCGCTGGCGCGGGCGGTGGCGCTCGCGCGCAAGCTGAAGGGGGGACAGGATGTTTGAGACGATCCGGATCGAGACCGATGCCCGCGGCGTGGCCTGGCTGTGGCTGGCGCGTCCGGCCAAGCACAATGCGCTTGATGCGCAGGTGATCGCCGAACTGACCCGCGCGGTGCGCGAACTGGGCGCTGATCCCGCGGTGCGGGTCGTGGTGCTGGCGGCCGAGGGGGCAAGCTTCTGTGCGGGCGGCGATCTGCGCTGGATGCAGGCCAATATCACCGCCACGCCCGAGGAACGCGCCGCCAGTGCCCGCAGCCTGGCCGCGATGCTGGCGGCGCTGAACGACTGCCCCAAGCCGGTGATCGGGCGCATCCACGGCAATGCCTTTGGCGGCGGCATCGGCATGATCTCGGTCTGCGATGTCGCCATCGCCGTCGAGGGCGCGCGCTTCGGGCTGACCGAGACGAAGCTTGGCCTGACGCCCGCGACGATTTCGCCCTATGTCATCGCCCGGATGAGCCCGGCGAAGGCGCGGGCGGTCTTCATGTCCTCGCGGCTGTTTTCTGCCAGGGAGGCGGTGGGGCTGAACCTGATTTCCCGGGTGGTTCCGGCGGCCGATCTGGATGCCGCGATCGAGGCCGAGGTCGCCCCCTATCTGGCCTGCGCGCCCGGCGCCGTGGCCGAGGCGAAGGCGCTGGTGCGGGCGTTGACGCCAGGTCTCGACTCGGCGGCGCAAGAGCGCACGATTGCCGCGCTGGTGGCGCGCTGGGAAAGCGCCGAGGCGCAGGAGGGGCTGGCGGCCTTCTTTGAGCGACGGGCGCCTCACTGGCTTGTGAACTGACAGATTCGCAAGAGTATTTCGCGCATTGGCCGATTCGGCCCGGGTATTGCCCCCGTTTCGGGGCGAGACATGATGCCGCATTGCGGCAACTTCTTGTCGCAGCGGCGAAACGTCTCAAATCCGGTGTGCATCGGTATACAAAATGTGCCTCAAGCCCAGAATCCGGGCCTCGCGCGGTTGACCGGAGGGGGGGAGAGGGCTATTCCATCCTTTGCCGCCCCCGCGCACGGGAAGGTGAGTTTGGGGGCAAAAGGGGTCACAAAGATGCAAGACGCGCTCACGCATGGAATGTTGCGGGAATATCTTCCCATACTCGTCCTTCTGGCCATGGCGATCGGGCTTGGACTGATCCTGATCGGGGCCGCGGCGGTCATCGCCTATCGCAATCCCGACCCGGAAAAGGTCTCGGCCTATGAATGCGGCTTCAACGCCTTTGACGATGCGCGGATGAAGTTCGACGTGCGCTTTTACCTCGTGTCGATCCTGTTCATCATCTTCGATCTCGAGGTGGCATTCCTCTTCCCCTGGGCGGTGGCCTTTGGCGACCTGTCGATGACCGCTTTCTGGTCGATGATGGTGTTCCTGGCCGTGCTGACCGTGGGCTTTGCCTATGAGTGGAAGAAGGGGGCGCTGGAATGGGCGTGATGACCGGCTCGAATACCGCAGCCGCCGACATGGACGTGGCTGCCGCGGCGCTCAACCGCGACCTGCAGGACAAGGGTTTCCTGCTCACCACCGCGGAAGACATCATCAACTGGGCGCGCAATGGCTCGCTGCACTGGATGACCTTCGGTCTGGCCTGCTGCGCGGTCGAGATGATGCACACCGCGATGCCGCGCTATGACGTGGAACGCTACGGCTTCGCGCCGCGCGCCTCGCCCCGGCAATCCGACGTGATGATCGTCGCGGGCACGCTGACGAACAAGATGGCGCCTGCGCTGCGCAAGGTCTACGACCAGATGCCAGAGCCGCGCTATGTGATCTCGATGGGCAGCTGCGCCAATGGCGGCGGCTATTATCACTACAGCTATTCGGTCGTGCGCGGCTGCGACCGCATCGTGCCGGTCGATATCTACGTGCCCGGCTGTCCGCCCTCGGCAGAGGCGCTGATGTATGGTATCTTGCAGCTGCAGCGCAAGATCCGCCGCACCGGCACCCTGGTGCGCTGAGGAGGATGAGCATGAGCGAAAAGCTGCAAGACCTCGCGGCGCATGTCGCGCGGAAACGTGCCGGGGAGGTGATCTCGGCCGAAGTGGTGCAGGGCGAGCTGACGGTGATCGTCAAGCCCGAGGGGATCGTCGATTTCGTACGGTTCCTGCGCGACGATGCCGCCTGCCGTTTCACCACGCTGGTCGATCTGACCGCCGTTGACTGGCCGGACCGGCCCGCGCGGTTCGAAATGGTCTGGCATTTCCTGTCGATGTGGAAGAACCAGCGCATCCGCGTCAAGGCGGCGCTGCCCGAAGACGTCATGTGCCCCTCGATCACCGAGGTCTATCCGGCGGCGAACTGGTTTGAGCGCGAAGTCTTCGACATGTTCGGCATCCTGTTCTCGGGCCACCCGGACCTGCGCCGGCTGCTGACCGATTACGGCTTCCGCGGCCACCCGCTGCGCAAGGATTTCCCGACGACGGGCTACATCGAGCTGCGCTACGACGAGGTGCAAAAGCGCGTCGTCTACGAGCCGGTGAAGCTGGCGCAGGAATACCGGCAATTCGATTTCCTCAGCCCGTGGGAAGGCGCGCAGAGCGTGCTTCCGGGCGACGAGAAGCGCAGCTGATCCGGCACCGGAACGGCTGAGGCAAAAGGCACAAGGGGAAGAGGCATGGACGGCGACATCCGGCACAACAGCTACGACGACGGCTCGGAAGACGTGCTGACCGGCGAGCAGAAAATCCGCAATTTCAACATCAACTTCGGCCCGCAACACCCTGCGGCGCACGGGGTTTTGCGGATGGTGCTGGAGCTGGACGGGGAAATCGTCGAACGCGCCGATCCGCATATCGGGCTTTTGCACCGCGGCACCGAAAAGCTGATGGAAAGCCGCACCTATCTGCAGAACACGCCCTATTTCGACCGGCTCGACTATGTGGCGCCGATGAACCAGGAACATGCCTGGTGCCTCGCCATCGAGAAGCTGACGGGGACTGCCGTGCCGCGTCGCGCCTCGCTGATCCGGGTGCTGTTTTCGGAAATCGGCCGCATTCTGAACCACCTCTTGAACGTCACCACGCAGGCGATGGACGTGGGCGCGCTGACGCCGCCGCTCTGGGGCTTCGAGGAACGCGAAAAGCTGATGATCTTCTACGAACGGGCCTGTGGCGCGCGTCTGCACGCGAACTACTTCCGTCCGGGCGGGGTGCATCAGGATCTGCCGCCCGATCTGATCGACGATATCGAGACCTGGGCCAAGGCCTTCCCCCGGGTGCTGGATGACATCGAGGGGCTGCTGACCGAAAACCGGATCTTCAAGCAGCGCAACGCCGATATCTGCATCATCACCGAAGCCGAGATCGAGAAATGGGGCTATTCGGGCGTGATGGTCCGCGGCTCGGGCCTGGCCTGGGATTTGCGCCGTGCGCAACCCTATGAATGCTATGACGAATTCGACTTCAAAGTGGCCGTGGGCAAGAACGGTGACTGCTATGATCGCTACCTTGTCCGCATGGCCGAGATGCGCGAGTCGGCCAAAATCATCCTGCAGGCCTGCGCGAAGCTGCGCGCGCCCGAAGGGCAGGGCGACATTCTTGCCCGCGGCAAGCTGACGCCGCCGAAACGGGCCGAGATGAAGACCTCGATGGAGGCGCTCATCCACCATTTCAAGCTTTACACCGAGGGCTTCAAGGTCCCCGCGGGCGAGGTTTACGCCGCGGTCGAGGCACCGAAGGGCGAGTTCGGCGTCTATCTGGTCGCCGATGGCACCAACAGACCCTATCGCGCCAAGATCCGCGCGCCGGGCTATGCGCATCTGCAATCGATTGATGCCGTCGCCAAGGGACACCAACTGGCCGATGTCTCGGCCATCATCGGCACGATGGATGTCGTGTTCGGGGAGATCGACCGCTGATGCTGCGCCGTTTGCACCATGACCAACCCGAAAGCTTCGCCTTCACGCCCGCGAACCGCGCCTGGGCGGAAGCGCAGATCACCAAATATCCCGAGGGCCGTCAGGCCTCGGCGGTGATCCCGCTTCTGTTTCGCGCGCAGGAACAGGAAGGCTGGCTCTCGAAGCCCGCGATCGAATACGTCGCCGACATGCTCGACATGCCCTATATCCGCGTGCTCGAAGTGGCGTCCTTCTACTTCATGTTCCAGCTGCAGCCCACCGGCTCGGTCGCGCATATCCAGGTCTGCGGCACCACCAGCTGCATGATCATGGGGTCGGAAAATCTGATTTCGGTCTGCAAGCGCAAGATCGCGCCGCATCCGCATGCGCTGTCTGCCGATGGCCGGTTCAGCTGGGAAGAGGTCGAATGCCTGGGTGCCTGCGCGAATGCGCCGATGGCGCAGATCGGCAAGGATTACTTCGAAGACCTGACCGAAGCGGGGCTGGAGCGGCTGATCGACGATCTGGCCGCGGGCAAGGCGCCGGTGCCGGGCTCGGAGATCGGGCGGTTCGGGGCGGAACCGGCCACCGGCCTGACCAGCTGCACGGCGACGCCCGGCGCGCGCGAGGCGCAGAATGGCTCGGTTGCGCGCGCGGTGGCGGTGGGCGATGGCACGCGCCGGATCGACGGGACCGAGGTGCGGCTTTCCGCCCCATGGCAGGTCTCGGGGCAGATGGGCGCGATCGGTCTGATGACGGCGCGGCCGCGCTCGGCGGTGCAGCAGCAGGCGGCGGCCGAGGCGGCGAAAGCGGCGGCGGCGGCAGGCCCGGCCGGGGGGACGTCAGCCCCGGCGGCTCAGGGAGCCGGGGCGGCGGCGGGCGCGGCCCAAACGGCTGAAACCGCTGGCCAGAAACCGCTTGCGCTGGCGGCACCCCGCGACGGCAAGGCCGATGAGCTGCAGAAGATCGAGAGCATCGGGCCCGCGATTGAGGCGCTTTTGCACGATCTGGGCATCTTCCATTTCGACCAGATTGCCGCCTGGGGACCGGCGGAAATCGCCTGGGTCGACGGCAATCTGAAGGGCTTTCCGGGGCGCGCCAGCGGCGACCGCTGGGTGGTTCAGGCGAAGATCATCGTCGAGGAAGGGCTTGACCGTTTCCTCGAACGGGCGAAGACAAACAGTTACTGAAGACGGACGACTGATCTGAAGACTTGAACGACAACCTACAGAGGCCGGGACGGCGTGACGTCCGCTACCCGGCACGGAAAGAGGGAAAGGAAAGGCAAAATGTCGACGAACGACACAGACTGCCAGACGAAAGCCCGCAAGCTGGGTGGTTGGCTCGGAGCCGCTATTTTCTTTGCACTTTGGCTTCTGGGTTCGGTGGGGATCTGGATGGCGGCGATTGCCGCGGTGATTTCCGGGCTGATCCTGGCGCGGCTGATCTGCTGGGCGACCTGCGGTCTGCCCGAACCGAAGGCGCCGATCTCGGCTGAGGAAGCGGCCGCGTTGCGCCGGGCGGTTCCGGCCGCGGCGCCTGCGGCGGCGGTGAAGACCGCCGAAGCGCCGAAAGTGCCCGAACCTGTGAAAGCCGAGCCGGTGAAAGCCGCGCCTGTGCAGGCTGCGCCGGTGAAAGCCGCGCCCGCCGCCGCCCCGGTCAAGGCCGCCGAACCGGCGCCCGCGCCGACGCCCGCCCCGGCCGCCACTGCGCCGAAACCGGCTGCCAGGCCGGCGGCTGCGCCGAAAGGCAAGCAAAAGCCCCGTCGGGGCTGAGGCCGATCCGCCCGGCGTCTGGGGAGAGGCGCTGGTGCGGCCAGAAATGATCCCGAGCCCTGTGGGGCTCGGGATCTCCCGGACCAGATCCGGAAGCGCCGGGCCGCGGCCCGGACGAGGGAGACCGTGTGCATCGCAGGCCGATGCCGCGCGGGCCGGGCACCGGCCCCCGCCGAAACCGAGGGAATGGACATGCTCAACGATCACGATCGCATCTTCACCAACATCTACGGGATGCACGACCGCTCGCTGAAGGGCGCGATGGCGCGTGGTCACTGGGATGGCACGGCGGCGATCCTTGGCAATGGCCGGGACTGGATCATCGAGCAGGTCAAGGCCTCGGGGCTGCGCGGGCGCGGCGGTGCGGGCTTTCCGACCGGGCTCAAATGGTCGTTCATGCCGAAGCAATCCGACGGGCGGCCCTCGTTTCTGGTGATCAACGCCGATGAATCCGAGCCGGGCACCTGCAAGGACCGCGAAATCATGCGCCACGATCCGCATACGCTGGTCGAAGGCGCGCTGATCGCCGGTTTCGCCATGGGGGCGCGGGCGGCCTATATCTATATCCGCGGCGAATATGTCCGCGAAAAGGAGGCGCTGCAGGCCGCCATTGACGAATGCTACGAGGCCGGGCTGATCGGGCGCAATGCCTGCCGCTCGGGCTATGATTTCGATGTCTATCTGCACCACGGCGCGGGCGCCTATATCTGCGGCGAGGAAACCGCGCTGCTGGAAAGCCTTGAAGGCAAGAAGGGGATGCCGCGGATGAAACCGCCGTTCCCGGCGGGCTCGGGGCTTTATGGCTGCCCGACCACGGTGAACAACGTCGAATCCATCGCTGTCGTGCCGACGATCCTGCGCCGTGGTGGTGCCTGGTTCGCGGGCATCGGGCGGCCGAACAACACCGGCGTCAAGCTTTTCGCGATGTCGGGCCATGTGAACACGCCTTGCGTCGTCGAGGAAGCCATGTCGATCAGCATGAAAGAGCTGATCGAGAAGCACGGCGGCGGCGTGCGCGGCGGCTGGAAGAACCTCAAGGCGGTGATCCCCGGCGGCGCCTCCTGCCCGGTCATTCCGGCGCATCTGTGCGAAGATGCGATCATGGATTACGACGGCATGCGCGAAAAGCAGTCGTCCTTCGGCACCGCCTGTCTGATCGTGATGGATCAGCAGACCGACATCATCAAGGCGATCGCGCGGCTGTCGCAGTTCTTCAAGCACGAAAGCTGCGGCCAGTGCACCCCCTGCCGCGAGGGGACCTCGTGGATGTGGCGGGTGATGGAGCGTCTGGTGACGGGCGAGGCCGAGATCGAGGAAATCGACATGCTGTTTTCGGTGACGAAACAGGTCGAGGGCCATACGATCTGCGCCCTTGGCGATGCCGCCGCCTGGCCGATCCAGGGGCTGATCCGGCATTACCGCGAGGAGATCGAGGACCGGATCAAGGCGCGCAAGACCGGTCGCATGGGCGCGATGGCGGCGGAGTGATCTGAGATGGCCACCGGCTCGGGCAGCTTTCACAGGATCACGACGGGGGGGACGGCGACGGCAGCGGCGCTGGCCTGCGCCTGTATGCCTGCGCTGGCCGAGGCGCCCGATTACAGCCTGCGCGCTTCGGGCTACATCCCCGATCTGTCGCGGCATCTGCGCCTGTCCGAGGGGGTGCGCGGCGCCCGGGTGGAGTATTTCGGTCAGGTGCTGACCGGCGGCCAGCATTGCGAAAAGAACGCCAAGGGTCTGGAAGAGTGCATCTTCTGGGACGGTTTCACCTCGGCCTTCGAGGTCGAATACGAGGGCGTCACCGAGACCGATGAGCGCGAGCTGAAAAAGGGCGTGCTGCTGGTGGTGGATGTGGTCTGCCCCTCGTCGCGGGCGATCTCGCGCGATCCGGCCGAGGTGCAGCGGCTGGCGCCCGGCGTCTATCGGCTGGATCTGGCCTGTCCGCGGGTCAACGAAAGGAAGGGCTACTGATGCGCAGTCTGTTGCTTCCCTTGGTGATCGCGGGCTGTGCCACGGCGGCCCCGATGCCCGATGGCGGCGCCCGCGCGCCGCGCCTGGCCGAGTTTGCGGGCTATCAGGGGGCCTTCCTGCCCTCGGGCGAACTGGCGGTGACGCGCAAGGCCGCCGCCTTCGGCTATGACGAGGGCGCCGAGGCGAAACGCGCCGCCAATGCGCTGTGCGGCGGCCGTGTCGTCTCGGGCGACAGGGACAATTTCAGCGAAGGCGCGTGGATCTTTCCGGGAGGCTGTGCATGAGCAAGACCGACAACGGCACGACGGCGGTTGAGGCGACGGCGGCATCTGACGCGGGCGCGACCCCGGCGAAAAAGGCCAAGCCGAATTTCCGCTTTCAGGGCACCGATGTGGCCGCCGACATCCGCGGCAAATACAAGACCGGCGGCGATCTGGTCGATCTTTTCGCCGCGACCGAGGGGCGGGAGGTGCACAAGTGGCACCATTACCTGCCGATCTATGAACGCTATTTCGAGAAGTTCCGCGGCAAGCCGGTGCGGATGCTGGAAATCGGCACCTGGCGCGGCGGCTCGCTCGGGCTGTGGCGGCGCTATTTCGGCCCCGAGGCGGTGATCTTCGGCATCGACATCAATCCCGACTGCGCGCAATACAACGGCGAGGCGGGGCAGGTGCGGATCGGCTCGCAGGCCGATCCGAAGTTTCTGGCCGGGGTGATCGCGGAAATGGGCGGCGTCGACATCATTCTCGATGACGGCAGCCATGTGATGAAACATGTCCGCGCCAGCCTGCGCACGCTGTTTCCGCTTCTGTCCGAGGGCGGCGTCTACATGATCGAAGACATGCAATGCGCCTATTGGAAGAATTTCGGCGGCGGCCTTGAGTCCCCCGACAACATCTTCAATTTCCTGCGCAAACTGACCGACGACATGCATCGCTGGTATCATGGCGGCAAGCAGAAGGTGGGGCCGTTCGGGCATCTGGTCTCGGGCATCCATGTCCATGATGCGATCATCGTGCTGGAGAAGGACCCGGTGCATCCGCCGGTCAATTCGATCATCGGCGGCAAAGCCGGTGCCGCCCCGCGCGAGGAGGACGCCGATGGCTGAGCCCCGCATTCCGCATTCCCTCCGCCACACCGGCGGCATCTCCGGGGCGCCCGCGCCTCGCCTGAAGTTCGACATGGAGAGCCAAGCGTGAGCACCCTGCGCAAGATCATCATCGACGGTATCGAGGTCGAGGTCGATCCCAGCCTGACCCTGATCCAGGCCTGCGAACAGGCGGGCATCGAAGTGCCGCGGTTCTGCTATCATGAACGGCTGTCGATCGCGGGCAACTGCCGGATGTGTCTGGTCGAAGTGGTCGGCGGACCGCCGAAGCCCACCGCGTCTTGTGCCATGCAGATCAAAGACTTGCGCCCCGGCCCGAATGGCGAGCCCTCGGTGATCAAGACCAATTCGCCGATGGTGCGCAAGGCGCGCGAAGGCGTGATGGAGTTCCTTCTGATCAACCACCCGCTGGATTGCCCGATCTGCGATCAGGGCGGCGAATGCGATCTGCAGGATCAGGCGATGGCCTATGGCGGCTCGGTCTCGCGCTTCCGCGAGGTCAAGCGCACCTCCGAGAACCTGAACCTCGGCCCGCTGGTCAAGACCGAGATGACGCGCTGCATCAGCTGCACCCGTTGCGTGCGCTTCACCACCGAGGTCGCGGGCATCACCCAGATGGGCCAGACCGGGCGCGGCGCCGACAGCGAGATCACCAGCTATCTGAACGGCACGCTCGACAGCAACCTGCAGGGCAACATCATCGACCTCTGCCCGGTCGGCGCGCTTACCTCGAAACCCTATGCTTTCACCGCGCGTCCGTGGGAGCTGGTGAAAACCGAAAGCATCGACGTGATGGATGCGCTCGGCTCGAACATCCGCATCGACGCCAAGGGCCGCGAAGTCAAACGCATCGTGCCGCGCAACCATGACGGCGTGAACGAGGAATGGCTGAGCGACAAGGGCCGCTTCATCTGGGACGGGCTGCGCCGCCAACGCCTTGACACGCCTTACCTTCGCGAAAACGGCAAGCTGCGCAAGGCGAGCTGGTCTGAGGCACTTGCCGCCGCCGCCGCGGCGATGCGGGGCAAGAAGGTTCTGGGTCTGGTCGGCGATCTGGTCTCGACCGAGGCCGCCTTCAGCCTGAAACAGCTGATCGAAGGGCAGGGCGGCTCGGTCGAATGCCGCACCGATGGCGCGCGTCTGCCGATCGGCAACCGCTCGGCCTATGTCGGCAATGTCGCGCTTCAAGACATTGACGACGCAAAGGAAATCATCCTGATCGGCACCGATCCGCGGACCGAGGCGCCGGTGCTGAACGCCCGCATTCGCAAGGCCTGGGCCAAGGGCGCGGTCGTCAAGCTGATCGGCCCGGCGGTCGATCTGACCTATGACTACGAGCATGTCGGCACCGACCGCGCGGCTTTGGCCGGGCTGAAAGCGTCGGAAGGCGCCATTGTCATTGTCGGTCAGGGCGCGATTTCCGAGGCCGATGGCGATGCGGTCATTGCCAATGCGATGGCGCTCTCGGGGCGGATGCTGATGCTGCACACCGCCGCGTCGCGCGTTGGCGCGATGGATGTGGGGGCGGTGACGAATGGCGGGTTGCTGGTCGCGCTTGAGGGCGTGCAGGTGATCTACAACATGGGCGCCGACGAGGTGGAGATTGCACCGGCCTCGGAAGGCGGGCCGTTCGTGATCTATCAGGGCAGCCACGGCGACCGCGGTGCGGCGCGTGCCGACATCATCCTGCCGGGCGCGGCCTATACCGAGGAACACGGGCTCTTCGTCAACACCGAGGGGCGGCCGCAGCTTGCCTTCCGCGCCACTTTCGCGCCGGGTGAAGCCAAGGAAAACTGGGCGATCCTGCGGGCGCTGTCGGCGGAACTGGGCGCGGCGCAGCCCTGGGATGCCTTGGGCGGGCTGCGGCAGGCGATGCTGGCCAAACACCCGCATCTGGGCGACATCGACCATCTGGCCGAGAACGGCTGGACCGTGCCCGAGCGGCGCGACATGGGCAAGGCCAGCTTCCGCCTGGCGCTTGGCGACTATTACTTCACCAACCCGATTGCGCGCGCTTCGGTGGTGATGGCGGAGTGTTCGGCGCAGGCCAAGGGGCGCAAATCCCCGGCCGTGGCGGCGGAGTAAGCCATGACCCTTGCCCCGATCCTTCCCGTGGCGTTTCTGACCGGCCTTGCGGCCGGGCTGAGCGGCTGCGCCGAAGCCGGGGGCGGGGCGGTCTCGGGCGCGGCGATCACCTATGAGGGGGTCGAGACGCATCTGCTCGATGACGATCTGGTGGGATTTCAGGTGGCGCTTTCGGGCACCACCAGCAAGGCGGCGGTGACGGCTTATGCCACCTGCGCCGCCGCACAATATGCGCAGATCCGCGGCTTCGGCTTTGCCCGGCATGTGCGCACCAACGTGACACGCTCGGGCGGCAGCCTGCAGGCGGATGCGGTTTACCTCATCTCGCCCTCGCTGCCGCGGGGCTTGCGCACGATCGATGCGGAAGTGACCGTCGCCGATTGCCACGAGCGCGGCATTCCGACGGTTTGAAACGAATGATGCAGGACGGATCCGAGGGACAACATGGCTGACTTCTGGGCAACATCACTTGGACAGACCCTCATCCTGCTGGCGCAGGGTCTGGGCATCATCGCTTTCGTGATGATCGGGCTTTTGCTGCTGGTCTGGGGCGACCGCAAGATCTGGGCGGCGGTGCAGATGCGCCGGGGTCCGAACGTGGTGGGCGCCTTCGGCCTTTTGCAATCGGTGGCGGATGCCGCCAAATATGTGTTCAAGGAAATCGTCGTTCCCGCGGGCGTCGACAAGCCGGTCTATTTCCTTGCGCCGATGCTCAGCCTGGTGCTGGCGCTTCTGGGCTGGGCCGTCGTGCCCTTCGCCGAAGGCTGGGTGATGGCCGATATCAACGTCGCCGTGCTGTTCATCTTCGCCGTCTCCTCGCTCGAGGTTTACGGCGTGATCATGGGCGGCTGGGCCTCGAACTCGAAATATCCCTTCCTCGGCTCGCTGCGCTCTGCCGCGCAGATGATCTCTTATGAAGTGTCGATGGGGCTGATCATCGTCGGCGTGATCATCTCGACCGGGTCGATGAACCTTTCGGCCATCGTCGAGGCGCAGCGCGGCGATTTCGGTCTGCTGAACTGGTACTGGCTGCCGCATCTGCCGATGGTGGCGCTGTTCTTCATCTCGGCGCTGGCCGAAACCAACCGCCCGCCCTTCGACCTGCCGGAGGCGGAATCCGAACTCGTCGCGGGCTTCATGGTCGAATATTCCTCGACGCCTTACCTGCTGTTCATGGCGGGCGAATATATCGCCGTCTGGCTGATGTGCGCGCTGACCTCGGTTCTGTTCTTCGGCGGCTGGCTCTCGCCCGTTCCGGGCCTGCCCGATGGCGT
Organism: Rhodobacter sp. 4.3.4; assembly: GCF_058724655.1. Classification (NCBI taxonomy): domain Bacteria; kingdom Pseudomonadati; phylum Pseudomonadota; class Alphaproteobacteria; order Rhodobacterales; genus Rhodobacter; species Rhodobacter sp. 4.3.4. The sequence continues at coordinate 2,055,139 of NZ_CM178967.1, read as the reverse complement.
GCTCTGGATGGTCGCCAAGATGACCGCGGTCTTCTTCGTCTTCGCGATGGTGAAGGCCATCGTGCCGCGCTACCGCTACGACCAGCTGATGCGGATTGGTTGGAAAGTCTTCCTTCCGCTCTCGCTCGGCTGGGTCGTCGTCGTGGCTTTCCTTGCAAAATTCGAAGTCCTTGGCGGCTTCTGGGCCCGCTGGAGCATGGGAGCATGAACGTGAAAGATCCGAACCGCGAAACGCTTTCCCTGACGCTCGATGGCCGCGAGGTGAAGCTCGTGCCGGTGATCGTCGAGGGGTACCGGCTTGAGGTGGATGGCAAGAACATCACCTCGTTCCTGTCGAAGACGCCGCCGATCATGCGGGCGGTGGGGGCGCTGGAAGGGCGCGGAGATTTTGGCGTGGGCGATCTTGAAATCGCCTCCGACAGCCGGAAATGGACCGTTTCCGGCCCTCTCAAGCAAGGCACCGGAAAGTCCGATCCGGCGGAGAAGAACTGATGGCTTTCGATTACGTTCGCGCAGCGAAATATTTCGTCCTGTGGGACTTCATCAAAGGCTTCGCGCTGGGGATGAAATATTTCGTGGCGCCCAAGCCCACGCTGAACTACCCGCATGAAAAGGGGCCGCTGTCACCGCGCTTCCGCGGCGAACATGCTTTGCGCCGCTACCCCTCGGGCGAGGAACGCTGCATCGCCTGCAAGCTGTGCGAGGCGATCTGCCCGGCGCAGGCGATCACCATCGATGCCGAACCGCGCGAGGATGGCTCGCGCCGCACCACGCGTTACGATATCGACATGACGAAATGCATCTATTGCGGCTACTGCCAGGAGGCCTGCCCGGTCGATGCCATCGTCGAGGGGCCGAATTTCGAATACGCCACCGAGACGCGCGAGGAGCTGTTCTACACCAAGGAAAAGCTGCTCGAGAACGGCGCCCGCTGGGAGGCCGAGATCGCCCGCAACATCGAGATGGACGCACCCTACAGATGACCGCGGATTTCCAGAAGCTTTTCATGGCGATGATGGAGCAGGGCACGGAAATGGCCCGGATGTTCAACCCGGCTTTGGAAAGCTTCAACCCCAAGGCCTTCGAGAAGATGTTTCCGACCATGCCGGCGGACATGCTGGAAATGTGGTTCGGCAAGACCTTCAACCGCGACGGGCTGGATGCGCGCACCCGGCTTCTGGTGACGCTGGCCGGTCAGGTGACGCTGGGCGCGCAGGCCGAGGCGCCGATCCGGCTGACCATCCGCCACGCGCTCGAGGCCGGGGCAACCGAGCGGGAGATCGCCGAGGTGATCTTTCAGATGAGCATGTTCGGCGGCGTGCCCGCCATGACCAAGGCGCTGGAACTGGCGCGCGAGGTCTTTGACGAGAAATCGGGGGAAAACACATGACGGTGTTCGTATTCGCCTTTTACCTTTTCGCCGTGGTGACGGTGGTTGCGGGCCTCATGGTGGTGCTGTCGAAGAACCCGGTGCATGCGGTTTTGTGGCTGATCCTCACCTTCCTGTCGGCGGCGGGGCTGTTCGTGCTGATGGGGGCGGAATTCGTCGCCATGCTGCTGATCATCGTCTATGTCGGCGCGGTCGCCGTTCTGTTCCTCTTCGTCGTGATGATGCTCGACATCGATTTCGCGGCGCTGCGCGGGCAACTTGTGCGCTATGCGCCGGTGGGCGGGCTGATCGCGCTCGTCATGCTGGTGCAGCTCGCCACCGGGCTGATGGTCTGGAACACGGCCGATGCCGCCAATGGCCTGCGCGCCGCGCCTGCGCCCGAGGGGGTGGAGAACACCGCCGCGCTCGGCATGATCCTTTATGACAAATACCTCTACCTCTTCCAGGGCGCGGGTCTGGTGCTGCTTGTCGCGATGATCGGGGCGATCCTGCTGACGCTGCGCCATCGCACCGACATCAAGCGGCAGAACGTGCTGGCGCAGATGCACCGCGATCCGGCCAAGGCGCTGGAGATGGTCGACGTGAAACCGGGGCAGGGGCTGTGATGACTAAGAACAAGACAACGGGGTCGGGCCCGGAGGGGAAGCGATGACGATCGGATTGGAACATTATCTTGCTGTGGCGGCGATCCTCTTCGTCACCGGCATCTTCGGCATCTTCGTCAACCGCAAGAACGTCATCGTCATCCTGATGTCGATCGAACTGATGCTTCTGGCCGTCAACATCAACATGATCGCCTTTTCGACGCATCTGGGGGATCTGGTCGGACAGGTCTTCACCATGTTCGTGCTGACCGTCGCCGCCGCCGAGGCCGCAATCGGGCTGGCGATCCTGGTGGTCTTCTTCCGCAACCGCGGCACCATCGCCGTCGAAGATGTCAACGTGATGAAGGGGTAAGGCCATGACCACGATCATCCTGCTTGCGCCGCTCCTTGGCGCGCTGATCGGCGGCTTCGGCTGGCGGCTGATCACCGAAAAGGGGGCGCTTGTCGTCACCACCGGCCTTCTGTTCCTGTCCTGCATCCTGTCCTGGGTGGTCTTCCTGACGCTTCCGTCCGAGACGCAACATGTGCATCTGCTTGACTGGATCCGCTCGGGCTCGCTCGATACCGCCTGGGGGATCCGGCTCGACCGGCTGACCGCGATCATGCTGATCGTCGTCACCACGGTCTCGGCGCTGGTGCATCTTTATTCCTGGGGCTACATGGCCCATGACGACAACTGGAGCCATCACGAAAGCTACAAGGCGCGGTTCTTCGCCTATCTTTCGTTCTTCACCTTTGCCATGCTGATGCTCGTCACCTCGGACAACCTGGTGCAGATGTTCTTCGGCTGGGAAGGGGTGGGGGTCGCCTCCTATCTGCTGATCGGCTTTTATTACAAGAAACCCACGGCCAATGCCGCGGCGATCAAGGCCTTCGTGGTCAACCGGGTCGGCGATTTCGGCTTCCTGCTGGGCATTCTGGGGCTGTTCTTCCTGACCGACAGCATCGACATGGATGTGATCTTTGCCGCCGCCCCCGAGCTGGCGAAGACCGAGCTGCAGTTCCTGGCGTGGGAGTTCAACGCCGCCAACCTGATCGCGGTGCTGCTGTTCATCGGCGCGATGGGGAAATCGGCGCAGCTGTTCCTGCACACCTGGCTGCCCGATGCGATGGAAGGCCCGACGCCGGTTTCGGCGCTGATCCACGCCGCGACGATGGTGACCGCGGGCGTCTTCCTTGTCTGCCGGATGTCGCCGCTCTTTGAGTATGCGCCCGAGGCCAAGCTGATGGTCGTCTATGTCGGCGCCGTCACGGCTTTCTTTGCCGCGACCGTGGGTCTGGTGCAGAACGACATCAAGCGCGTGATCGCCTATTCGACCTGTTCGCAGCTGGGCTACATGTTCGTGGCCGCCGGGTCGGGGGTCTATTCGGTCGCGATGTTCCACCTGCTGACGCATGCCTTCTTCAAGGCGATGCTGTTCCTCGGCGCGGGCTCGGTGATCCATGCGATGCACCACGAACAGGACATGCGCAACTACGGCGGTCTGCGCAAGAAGATCCCCTTCACCTTCGCGATCATGATGATCGGCACGCTCGCCATCACCGGTGTCGGCATCCCGTTCTTCTCGATCGGCGGCGTGCCGGTGGGCTTTGCGGGCTATCTGTCGAAAGACGCGATCATCGAAAGCGCCTTTGCCAGCGGCAACGGTTTTGCCTTCTACGTGCTGGTGGCGGCGGCGGGGATGACCTCGTTCTATTCCTGGCGGCTGATCTTCCTCACCTTCTATGGCGAGGCGCGGGGCGATCATCACAAGCATGAGCACGCGCATGAAAGCCCGCCGGTGATGCTGGCGCCCTTGGCGCTGCTCGCCGTGGGCTCGGTGCTGGCCGGGATGGTCTGGTATCACAGCTTCTTCGGCGACAAGGTGGCCAGCTTCTTCAACCTGCCTGCCGCGGCGCATGGCGAGGCGCATGGGGCGGAACACGGCACCGAACAGGCGGCCGGGGGCCATGACACCGGGGCGGCGCATGAAGCCGCGATGGCCGGCACGATGGCGATGGCGGACCCCGCCGCGGATCATGCGGTGGCCAAGGCTCCGCAGGGCGCGATCTTCATGGCCGAGACGAACCATGTGATGCATGATGCCCATGGCGTGCCCGACTGGGTGAAGCTGTCGCCCTTCGGCGCGATGCTGACCGGCTTCTTCTTCGCCTGGCTTTACTACATCGGTGACAAGCCCCTGCCGGGGCGGACGGCGCGGGCGCTGCCGGGGCTCTACCGCTTCCTGCTCAACAAGTGGTATTTCGACGAGCTTTATGACCTGCTCTTCGTGAACCCGGCGAAATCGCTTGGTCGCAAACTGTGGAAGGGCGGCGATGGCGCCGTCATCGACGGGGCGATCAACGGGCTCGCGCTTGGCTGGATCCCGTTCTTCACCCGCGTCGCGGGGCGGCTCCAGTCGGGCTATCTCTTCCACTATGCGTTTGCGATGGTGCTGGGCATCGTTGCTCTGATGTTCTGGGTCGTGCGGACCGGGGGAATGAACTGATGCAAAACCTCCTCTCCATCATCACCTTCCTGCCGCTGGCGGCGGCGGCGGTGCTTGCCGTGGTCAGCCGCGGGTCAGGCCCGGCGGCCGATCGCAATGCGAAATGGGTGGCGCTGACCGCGACCGTCGTGACCTTCCTTGTCTCGCTTCTGCTGCTGGCGGGCTTCGATCCGCAAAACCCCGGCATGCAATTCGTCGAGGACCGGGCCTGGATCATGGGCCTGCATTACAAGCTCGGCGTCGACGGCATCTCGATCCTGTTCGTGATGCTGACCACCTTCCTGATGCCGCTCACCATCGCCAGCGCCTGGCATGTGGAGGCCCGCGTCAAGGAATACATGATCGCCTTCCTTGTCCTCGAAACGCTGATGATCGGCGTCTTCGTGGCGCTGGATCTCGTGCTCTTCTACCTCTTCTTCGAGGCGGGTCTGATCCCGATGTTCCTGATCATCGGCATCTGGGGCGGCAAGGATCGCATCTATGCGACGTTCAAGTTCTTCCTGTACACCTTCCTCGGCTCGGTGCTGATGCTGGTGGCGATGGTGGCGATGTATATGATGTCGGGCACCACCGATATCGTGACGCTGATGAGCTTCGACTTCCCGCATGACAGCCTGCCGTTCCTCGGCTGGTGGAGCCTGACGGGCGGGGTGCAGACGCTGCTGTTCCTGGCCTTCTTCGCCTCGTTTGCGGTGAAGATGCCGATGTGGCCGGTGCACACCTGGTTGCCCGATGCGCACGTGCAGGCGCCCACCGCGGGCTCGGTCGTGCTGGCGGCGGTGCTGCTGAAAATGGGCGGTTACGGCTTCCTGCGCTTCTCGCTGCCGATGTTCCCGGTCGGCGCGGAAGTGATGACCACCTTCGTCTTCATCCTGTCGGCGGTGGCCATCGTCTACACCTCGCTGGTGGCGCTGGCGCAGGAGGACATGAAGAAGCTGATCGCCTATTCGTCCGTCGCCCACATGGGCTATGTGACGATGGGGATTTTCGCGGCGAACCAGCAGGGCGTTGACGGCGCGATCTTCCAGATGCTCAGCCACGGCTTCATCTCGGGGGCGCTCTTCCTCTGCGTCGGCGTGATCTATGACCGCATGCACACCCGCGAGATCGCCGCCTATGGCGGTCTGGTGAACCGGATGCCCGCCTACGCGCTGATCTTCATGTTTTTCACCATGGCGAATGTCGGGCTGCCGGGCACCTCTGGCTTCGTCGGTGAATTCCTGACGCTGATGGGGATTTTCCAGGTCAACACCTGGGTGGCGCTGTTCGCGACCTCGGGCGTGATCCTCTCGGCCGCCTATGCGCTTTGGCTTTACCGCCGCGTGGTCTTTGGCGAGCTGGTCAAGGAAAGCCTTAAGACGATCTCCGACATGACCCTGCGCGAAAAGGCGATCTTCGCGCCGCTGGTGGCGATGACGCTGCTTCTGGGTGTCTATCCCAGCCTTGTGACCGATCTGATCGGGCCTTCGGTGGCCCATCTTGTCCAGAATTACCACGCCGACCTCGGCACTCTCGCGCAAGCGACTGCGGGCAACTGAGGAGAAAGACCCATGACAAAAGCGGAATTCTCTCTCGTCCTGCCCGAGGTGTTGCTGGCCATCTATGCGATGGGGGTGCTGCTCTTCGGCGTCTGGACCGGCAAGGACAGGGTGGCGAAACCGATCCTCTGGGCCTCGGCCGCGACAATGCTGGTGCTGGCTCTGATCATCGGGCTGGGCTCCGGCACGCAGACGGCCTTTGGCGGGCTTTTCATCGCCGATGATTTCGCGCGCTTTGCGAAAGTGGTGATCCTGGTCTCGGCAGCGGCGGTGCTGGCGATGAGTTCGGATTATCTGGGCCGTCGCGGTCTGCTGCGGTTCGAATATCCGGTCCTGATCGTGCTGGCCGTGGTCGGCATGATGATGATGGTTTCGGCGGGCGATCTGATGTCGCTGTACATCGGGCTGGAGCTGCAATCGCTGGCGCTTTACGTCGTCGCGGCGCTGCGCCGGGACTCGGCCATCTCTTCGGAAGCCGGTCTGAAATATTTCGTGCTGGGCTCGCTGTCGTCGGGGCTGCTGCTTTACGGTGCTTCGCTGGTTTACGGCTTCGCGGGCACGACCTCGTTCTCGGGCATCATCACCGTGGTCGAGCAGGGCCATCTGCCGATCGGTCTGCTGTTCGGTCTGGTCTTCCTGCTGGCGGGGCTGGCTTTCAAGGTCTCGGCCGTGCCCTTCCACATGTGGACGCCGGACGTTTATCAGGGCTCGCCCACCCCGGTCACCGCCTTCTTTGCCACCGCGCCGAAACTGGCCGCGATGGCGCTGATCGCGCGGGTCGTGCATGACGCTTTCGGCCAGGTGCCGGGCGAATGGGGGCAGATCCTGGCCGCGCTGGCGCTGGCCTCGATGTATCTGGGCGCCATCGCCGGGATCGGCCAGCGCGACATCAAGCGGCTGATGGCCTATTCCTCGATCTCGCACATGGGCTTTGGCCTGCTGGGTCTTGCCGCGGGCACGGCGGCGGGCGTGGAATCGATGCTGCTTTACATGACGATCTACACCGTGATGAACGTCGGCACCTTCGCCTTCATCCTGTCGATGGAGCGCGACGGCAAAGCCGTCACCGAGATCGCCGCGCTGAACATGCTGTCGAAAACCGATCCGGTGAAGGCCTTTGCGCTTCTGGTGCTGTTCTTCAGCCTGGCCGGTGTGCCGCCGATGCTGGGCTTCTTCGCCAAATTCGCGGTGATCAAGGCGGCGATCGGGGCCGGGTTCCTCTGGGTGCCGGTGGCGGCGGTGGTGGCCTCGGTGATCGGCGCCTTCTACTATCTGCGCATCGTCTATTTCATGTATTTCGGTGAAAAGACCGCGCCGCTTGACGGCCGGATGCCGGCGCTGCAATTCGCCTTCCTTGTCCTTGCGGCGGTGGCGATGCTCGGCGGTGCGGTGAACATGGTCGGCATCGAGGGCGCGGCACAGGCGGCGGCGGCTTCCCTTGTCAACTGAGGCAGACTGGCCCCGGGACTGGCCCGAGGGCGTGGCCCGCCATGTCCTTGCGCAGACCGATACGACGATGGCCGAAGCGGCCCGGCTGGCCCCGCATCTTGCGGGGCCTGCTTGGGTTTTTGCGCATCGGCAAACCGCGGGCCGGGGCAGGCGGGGCCGCGACTGGCTGATGCCCGAAGGCAATTTCGCTGCCACGCTGGTGTTTCGCCCCGCCGTCCCCCCCGCCACCGCGGCGCTTTATTCCTTTGTCGCGGCGCTTGCGCTTGAGGCCGCGCTGACCGAGGTCATCGGCCCCGGGCCTGTCACTGCGATCAAATGGCCCAATGACGTGCTGCTGAATGGCGGCAAGATCGCCGGGATCTTGCTGGAAAGCGTCGGCACCGGCGGGCAGATCAACCATCTCGCCGTCGGCATCGGCGTCAATCTGGCCGCGGCGCCGCCTGCCGCGGCGCTGGAACCCGGCGCCGTCGCCCCGGTCTCGGTCATGGGGGAAACCGGGCTGCGGATCGATCCGCTCGATTTCCTGCCGCCGCTGGCGCGGGCTTTTGCGCATTATGCCGCAACCTTCGAACGCTACGGTTTTACCCCCATTCGCGCGGCATGGCTTGCCCGCGCCGCCAGGATCGGGCAAAGGATCACCGCTCGCACCGGCACGGAAACCTTGACGGGCACCTTCGAGACGATCGACGACACCGGCGCGCTGATCCTTGGGACCGGCCCGGACCGGCACCGGCGGGCGATCTCGGCGGCGGATATCTTCTTTTAGGGGCGCCCATGCTTTTGTGCATCGACTGCGGCAACACCAACACCGTGTTTTCGGTCTGGGACGGGGCGGATTTCGCCGCCACCTGGCGCATCGCCACCGACCACCGCCGCACCGCCGACGAATATTTCGTCTGGCTCAATACGCTGATGCAGCTTAAGGGCCTGCAGGGCAGGATTTCCGCGGCGATCATTTCCTCGACCGCGCCGCGGGTGGTGTTCAATCTGCGCGTTCTGTGCAACCGCTATTTCGACTGCCGCCCGCTGGTCGTCGGCAAGCCGGACTGCGACTTGCCGGTGGCGCCGCGCGTCGATCCGGGCACCACCGTCGGGCCGGACCGGCTGGTGAACACGGTGGCGGGCTATGACCGCCATGGCGGCGATCTGATCGTCGTCGATTTCGGCACCGCCACCACCTTCGACGTGGTGGCCCCCGATGGCGCCTATATCGGCGGGGTGATCGCCCCCGGGGTGAACCTCAGCCTTGAGGCGCTGCATATGGCGGCAGCGGCCCTGCCGCATGTCGATGTCACGAAGCCGCAAGGGGTGATCGGCACGAATACGGTGGCCTGCATTCAATCCGGGGTGTATTGGGGCTATATCGGCCTTGTCGAAGGCATCGTGCGGCAGATCCGGATGGAACGTGACCGTCCGATGAAGGTGATTGCCACCGGGGGTCTTGCCTCGCTCTTCGATCTGGGTTTCGATCTGTTCGACAAGGTCGAGGATGACCTGACCATGCATGGTCTGCGTCTGATCTTCGATTACAACAAGGGACTTGGGGCGTGAGCGAGCGACTGATCTACCTTCCTCTGGGCGGTGCCGGCGAAGTCGGGATGAATGCCTATGTCTATGGCTACGGACCCGAGGGGAAAGAGCGGCTGATCGTCGTCGATCTGGGGGTGACCTTCCCGGACATGGACGGCGCGCCCGGGGTCGATCTGATCATGGCCGACACCGCCTGGCTCGAGGCGAATGTCAACCGCATCGATGCGATCTTCCTGACCCATGGCCATGAAGACCATATCGGCGCCATGCCGCATCTGTGGCCGAAGCTGCGCGCGCCGGTCTTTGCGCGCCGCTTCACCGCCGCGCTGGTCGCGATGAAGATGGAAGAGGCGGGCCTGGCCGCGGACATGATCCGGGTGGTCGAGCCGCGCCCGAAGGCGATCGATGTCGGACCGTTCCGGGTGCAATTCGTCCCCGTCAGCCATTCGATCCCGGAAAGCTCGGCCTTGATCATCGACACGCCCGCGGGGCGCGTCGTGCATACGGGCGATTTCAAGCTCGACGGCAATCCGGTGGTGGGCGAGCCCTTCGACCCGCTCGAATGGCACGAGATCGCCAACGAGGGCGCGGGCGTCAAGGTTCTGTGCTGCGATTCGACGAACGTCTTCACCCATAATCCGGGCCGCTCGGAATCGACGCTGGTGGTGCCGCTTCGGGATTTCATCGCCTCGCAAAAGGGGATGGTGGTGGCCACCACCTTCGCCTCGAATGTGGCGCGGCTGAAGACCCTGGCCGAGGCGGGCCGGGCCGCCGGACGCTCGGTCTGTCTTTTGGGCCGGGCCATGCGCAAGATGGTGCAGGTGGCCGAGGAGGCCAATGTTCTCAAGGGCTTCCCCGGCACGATCCAGCCCGAAGACGCGGTCGATGTGCCGCGCCAGAACCTGATGCTGATTGTCACCGGCTCGCAGGGCGAACGGCGCGCGGCCACCGCGCAGCTCAGCCGCGGCAAATATCTGGGCCTGTCGATGAAAGAGGGGGACACGTTCCTGTTCTCCTCGAAGGTGATCCCCGGCAACGAGCGCGGCGTGATCAAGATCATGAACGCCTTTTCCGAAATGGGCGTCGATGTGGTCGATGACCGGGGCGGGCTTTACCATGTCTCGGGGCATGCCAACCGTCCCGATCTGGATGCGGTGCATGACCTTTTGCGGCCGCAGATCCTGATTCCGATGCATGGCGAGCATCGCCACCTGCGCGAACATGCGAAGATCGCGCAGTCGAAGGGCATCGCCACCGAGATCGCGACGAATGGCACGATGCTGGATCTGACCGGCCCGGCGCCGAAAGTGGTCGAATATATCGAGACCGGGCGGCTTTATCTGGATGGTACGGTGCTGATCGGGGCGCTGGACGGGGTGGTGCGCGAACGCATCCGCATGGCGCTGAACGGCCATGTGCTGATCACCGTGATCATCGACGAGGACGACATGCCCTTGGGCGACGCCTGGGTCGAGCTGATGGGCCTGCCCGAGCGCGGCAAATCGGGCGGCGACATGATGAAGATCATCGAGGACGAGCTTTCGGCCTTCCTTGAAACGGCGCCCGACAAGGTCGTGCGCGATGACGACAAGCTGGACGAGGCACTGCGCCGCATCGCCCGGCAGGTCGCCATGGAAGAGATCGGCAAGAAACCCGAAGTGACGGTGGTGGTGTCGCGGCTGATGGCCGACTGACCCGGAGCCGGTCGCCGCATGCGGCCCCGGCACTGCCGGGGCCTTTTCCATGCGCTGTTGCAGCAATGCCCGTATGCATCGGTATGCCGCGCCTGAAAGAATTCCGCCCCTTCCGTTCTTGCGCTGTCGCCTTGCAGGATTATCTCGACGCCAGATCAGAACAAGACCTCAAGCAAAGGTTTACCATGACGCCCATCGACGACCATCCCCTGCGCTATGCGCTGGTGAACGAGCTGCATGCCCGCCCCTTTCCCTCGGTCGGGGCGCCGGCCCATGTCGTCTATCTTGCGATCAAGGAACCCTTCGACGCCGCCAACCGCGACCGGAGCAAGGATCACACCCATCTGTGCGATCTTCTGACCCGTCACGGCGCCGCGATTCCGCCCGGCGATGTCACGCATTACTCGGGCGAGATCGGCCGGCACACGCTGAAATGGGACAGCCACACCGAATTCACCACCTTTCTGGCCTATGCGCCGGGGGTTGCGACGCGGCCCTTCGATCCGGCCGAGGCCGAGGTCTTCCCCTCCGACTGGATCCAGTCGGCGCCGGGGCGGCGTCTGGCGGCGGTGATGATCCGGATCGAGGATCTGCCCGAGGATACCGAAGCGATCCTGCCGCTGATCGATGCCTGGTTCGTGCCCGAAAGCCTGGTCTGCACCTGGGTGCTGGAGGAAACCGCGGTGGTCGCCACCGATTTCCGCATCGACTCGGCCGGGCAGATGCGCTTTGCGGTCTTTGCCAAGCCCGGCACGGGGCAGGGGCGGATCGGCCGGATCGTGCAGCGGATCTGCGAGCTTGAAACCTATCGGGCGATGTCGATGCTGGGTCTTGGCCGGGCGCGGGCGCTGACGCAGACGCTCAACGCGCTTGACCCCGAGCTGACCAATCTGGTCGCGCTGATGAATGACGACGCCCATCCGGCCGAGGACACGCTGCACCGGCTGCTGGAGGTCTCGACGGAGCTGGAAAGCCTTGCGGTGACGAACACGTTCCGCTTCGCCGCCACCGCGGCCTATGCGGCGATCGTGAACGAGCGGGTCGAGGTTCTGCGTGAAAGCCGTTTTCACGGGCGGCAGAAGTTCTCGGAATTCATGAACCGGCGCTATGATCCGGCGATGCGGACGGTGAAATCGGCCGAGGCGCGGCTGAATGCGATGGTCGAACGGGCGGCGCGGGCGGGGGAATTGCTGCGCACGCGCGTTGATGTGGCGCGGCAGGCGCAGAACCAGAAGCTTCTGGAAAGCATGGACCGGCGCTCGGATCTGCAGCTGCGGCTGCAACGCACGGTCGAGGGGCTTTCGGTTGTGGCGATCAGCTATTACGCGGTCAGCCTCGCGGCCTATGCGGTCTATCCGATCGCCCAGGAAATCGGCGTCAGCAAGGAAATGGCGGTGGCGGGTCTGACGCCCTTGGTCGTGGCGGTGGTCTGGCTGGCGCTGCGCCGGATCAGGAACGGCGTCGGGCATTGATGCCTGCCCGGCCGCAACGGCCCGGAGGAACGGAAAAGGGGGCCGCAAGGCCCCCTGAGTCTTTGCAAGATCGCGGTCTCAGACGCCGCGGGCCAGCGCGGCAACCCCGGTGCGGGCCACATCGACCAGCCCCAAGGGGCGCATCAATTCGGCAAAGGCGTCGATCTTTTCCGAGGTGCCGGTGATCTCGAAGATGAAGCTCTCAAGCGTGCTGTCCACCACCGAGGCGCGGAAGATATCGGCCAGACGCAAGGATTCCACCCGCTTCTCGCCGGTCGCCGTGACCTTGAACAGGGCCAGTTCGCGCTCGACCGCCTTCGCCTCGGTGGTCAGGTCGTGGACCTCATGCACCGGCACGATCCGGCCCAGCTGGGCGCGGATCTGCTCGATCACCGCTTCGGTGCCGCGGGTGACGATGGTGATGCGCGAGCGGTGCCCCTTGTGGTCGATTTCCGCCACGGTGAGGCTGTCGATGTTGTAGCCGCGCCCGGAAAACAGCCCGATCACCCGGGCTAGAACCCCCGGTTCGTTCTCGACGATCACGGCCAGCGTGTGGCTGCGCTCGATATCCGAATGGAAGTCGCGCAGATCATAGGCGGAGTGGCTCGTGGAGCCTTTCTTGATGTTCAGAGCGGCCATTGCCCTCTCCCTTCCGAATGTCTTTCATCTTGCCGGAAATATCCCGGGGGGGCCGGGGGGCAGCGCCCCCCGGCTGCTCTCATTCAGGGGTGCCCCCGGCGGCCAGACCGAAGACATCGCCACGCGACAAATAATCGGCGATGCCGACAAAGCTTGCCGCCGGGCTACAATTGTCCACAAGTGCCTTGCCCGCCATCTCCGCCGGCAACCCGCCCTTCGCCCAACAAACCGAGTCCGTCCCGATGCGATTGGGCAGAATCGTCCATGTTCCTGTCTCTGTCACGCGCGCGCGCGTGTCCCAGAAATACGCTTTCCCGGATGGCGCGAAATAGACATATTCCCGCCCCCACATCATGCGCACGAGAAACGAGCTGTCTGCCAACACCCCGCGCAAGGCCTCGGGCTGATCTTTAGCAACGGCAGTTACCGTGCGCGTCTCGATCCACCGCGACTGATCGGGCACATTCGTCGTTGCCTTGCCATTCGCAGTGGGGCCGCATCCCGCCAGCGCGACGCAAAGGAGAACGGCGGAAATTCCTGACAAGTTTCGCATTTCTACCTCACACCAGCGCGGCGCCGCCCGCAAAGGCCGCCGCATCAGCCGACAGCAGCATGTCATTATGCGGCTTGCCCGAAGGGATCATCGGGAAGCAGTTCTCGTGCTTCTCGACCAGACAATCAAACAGCACCGGACCATCATGCTCGATCATTTCCATGATCGCATCGTCCAGCTCTTTCGGGTCGCGGCAGATGATCCCCTTCCAGCCGAAGCTTTCCGCCAGTTTCACGAAATCGGGCAGGCTTTCCGACCAGCTTTGCGAATAGCGCCCGCCATGCAGCAGATCCTGCCATTGCCGCACCATGCCCAGCCGCTCGTTGTTCAGGATGAATTGCTTGACCGGGGTGCGGAACTGCGTCGCCGTGCCCATTTCCTGCATGTTCATCAGCCAGCTGGCCTCGCCCGCGATGTTGATCACCAGCGCATCCGGATGCGCGATCTGCACCCCGATCGAGGCCGGGAAGCCATAGCCCATCGTGCCCAGCCCGCCGCTGGTCATCCAGCGGTTGGGCGCGTCAAAGCCGAGGAACTGCGCCGCCCACATCTGATGCTGGCCGACTTCGGTGGTGACATAGCGGTTGCGCCCCCGCGTCAGGGCTTCCAGCCGTTCCAGCGCATATTGCGGTTTGATGATCGTGTCGGAATTGGTGTAGGCCAGACAGCGCACCTTCTTCCACTCCTCGATCCGGCCCCACCAGGTCGCAAGGCCCTCCTTGTTGACCTTGCGCCCGCGCGCCTTCCAGACCTTGAGCAGGTCTTCCAGCACATGGCCGATATCGCCGACGATCGGCAGATCGACGGTGATGATCTTGTTGATCGAGGAGGCGTCGATATCGACATGCGCCTTGGTCGAATGGGGGCTGAAATCGGCGACGCGCCCGGTGATGCGGTCATCGAACCGCGCCCCGAGGTTGATCATCAGATCGCAGCCATGCATCGCCAGATTGGCCTCGTAAAGCCCGTGCATGCCCAGCATGCCCAGCCACGATTTGCCCGAGGCCGGATAGGCGCCCAAGCCCATCAGCGTCGAGGTGATCGGGAAGCCCGTCGCATCGACGAGTTCGCGCAAGAGTTGCGACGCCCCGGGGCCGGAATTGATCACCCCGCCGCCGGTGTAGAAGATCGGCCGTTCCGCCTTTTCGATCAGCTCGACCAGCTTGGTGATCGCCTCGATGTCGCCCTTGACCTTGGGCTGATAGTGATCGACGCGCGCAAGCTTCGGACCGGTGTATTGGCCGGTGGCGAATTGCACGTCCTTGGGCAGGTCGATCAGGACCGGGCCGGGCCGCCCCGAGGTGGCGACATGGAAGGCCTGATGGATGGTTTCCGACAGTTTCGCCGGGTCCTTCACCAGCCAGTTGTGCTTGGTGCAGGGGCGGGTGATGCCGATCGTGTCGGCCTCCTGAAAGCCGTCGGTGCCGATCATGAAGGTCGGCACCTGACCCGAGAAGACGACAAGCGGAATGCTGTCCATCAAGGCATCGGTCAGCCCGGTCACGGCGTTCGTCGCGCCGGGGCCCGAGGTCACCAGCACCACCCCCGGCTTGCCGGTCGAGCGGGCATAGCCCTCGGCCATGTGGACCGCGGCCTGTTCGTGCCGAACGAGGATGTGGCGGATGTCGTTTTGCTGAAAGATCGCGTCATAGATCGGAAGGACGGCGCCGCCCGGGTATCCGAAGATCGTATCGACCCCCTGATCCTTCAGCGCCTGCACCACCATTTCCGCGCCGGTCATCTGCCGCGACATCTTTTCCGTCCTTTCCGGGGGCATCTCCCCCGCCCGTTTCTCAACAAAAAGCCCCCGCTGGTCTGGCGAGGGCGCATGGGAACCATCATGGTCGACCGTCACCGGCCCATGCGTCCATCCTTCCCTACGACAAGAAGCGAGAGCATCGCTGATCCTTTCCGAATACCCGCGGCGGACATTAGGGGGCGGCGGCAACAGCGTCAACGGCAAATCCGCGAATTTAATGTCGCGGGGTGGGCAAAATGCGTTCCGAAAGTTGCGCAAACCGGCAAGTCGGGCGACATTTCCGAAAATTTGTCCCCGGGTCTGGCCGCGCAAGGGCGTATTTGGACCAGGAAAAAGCAGGGCGCCGAGTCGGGGTGGGCACGGTTTCCTGCGCCGGTTGCAGGGGGCGGGCGGCGCCTTTTCGCTTTCTTCAGCCGGTCAAATCTTCATCCTTTTCCCCGTTCGGCCCCTCGCCGCGCCGAGCCCCCGCGGGATTGGTAAAGCAATCGGACCGGAAGGGGCCGTTTTCCTTGATTTTCGCCCCGCAACCCGGCAAGGAAAGCCGCAGCCCCTTCGGGGCAGGGAAATCAGGCAAGGGGAGGAGACGATGGGCGCTTTGCTGGCCCTCGCACGGGTCATAGACCGCATC
The DNA here is from genome assembly GCF_058724655.1 of Rhodobacter sp. 4.3.4. Classification (NCBI taxonomy): domain Bacteria; kingdom Pseudomonadati; phylum Pseudomonadota; class Alphaproteobacteria; order Rhodobacterales; genus Rhodobacter; species Rhodobacter sp. 4.3.4. The sequence goes on along the minus strand of NZ_CM178967.1, from coordinate 2,039,393 downwards.
AACGAATTCATCGGAAAATCGGTGTCCTGGCTCATTCTGGTGGCGGTGCTGGTCTCGGCCACCAATGCCGCCGTGCGCAAGATCTTCGATATCTCGTCGAATGCCTGGCTTGAGGCGCAATGGTATCTGTTCGGCGCGGCCTTCCTGCTCGCCGCCGCCTATACGCTCAAGCAGAACGAACATATCCGCATTGACATCGTCTATGGCGCCTTCTCGCGCCGGGTGCAGCACTGGATCGACCTGTTCGGTCATGTCTTCTTCCTGATGCCCTTCCTTGTGCTGATGCTGTGGCTGATGTTTCCCTGGCTGATGATGTCGGTGCGCTCGGGCGAGGTGTCGACGAACTCGGGCGGGCTGATCATCTGGCCGGCGAAATCGCTGTTGCTGATCGGCTTTGCGCTGCTGTTCGCGCAGGGGATTTCCGAGATCATCAAGAAGATCGCCGTGATGCGGGGGCTGATCGCCGATCCGCACACCTTTGCCGGCCATCATGGCGCGGCCGAAGCCTATGTTGAGAAGGACGGCATGTGATGCTGATGGAACTCATCGCGCAGAACATGGCGCCGATCATGTTCGTCTCGCTGATCGTCTTTCTGCTGCTGGGCTATCCGGTGGCGTTTTCGCTGGCGGCGAACGGGCTTGTCTTCTTCATCATCGGCGTCGAGCTGGCGCCGCTTTCGGGCGGCTCGATCAACCTGGACTGGCCGCTTCTGAATGCGATGCCGGAACGGTTCTGGGGGGTCTTGTCGAACGAGACATTGCTGGCCATCCCCTTCTTCACCTTCATGGGGATATTGCTGGAAAAATCCGGCATGGCCGAGGATCTGCTGGACACGATCGGCCAGCTTTTCGGGCCGATCCGCGGCGGGCTGGCCTATGCGGTGATCCTGGTCGGTGCGCTTCTGGCGGCCACCACCGGCGTCGTCGCCGCCTCGGTGATCGCGATGGGGCTGATCTCGCTGCCGATCATGCTGCGCTACGGCTATGACCGGCGCATCGCAAGCGGCGTCATCGCCGCTTCGGGCACCTTGGCGCAGATCATTCCGCCCTCGCTCGTGCTGATCGTTCTGGCCGACCAATTGGGCCGGTCGGTGGGCGACATGTACAAGGGCGCGCTGATCCCCGGCATGGTGCTGACCGGGCTTTACATGCTTTACGTGCTGGTGATGTCGATCCTCCGGCCGAATTCCATGCCCGCGCTGCCGAAAGAGGCGCGCACGCTGGGGCAGGGGGTGATGTCGTTCTTCGTCGCCCTGGGGATTGGCATCGCCGTCTTCATCGCGGCGAAATACTGGCTGGCGGGCACCGGCGCGGCGAAGAATGCGGGCATTCTTGCGGCCTCGATCGCGGTGATCTTCGTCTATGTGCTGGCGCTGATCGACAAGGCGACGGGGCTGAACCGGATGAGCCATCTGGCGCAGCAGGTCATCATCGTGCTGATCCCGCCGCTGGCGCTGATCTTCCTCGTGCTGGGCACCATCTTCCTTGGCATCGCCACGCCGACCGAGGGTGGCGCGATGGGCGCGGTGGGGGCGCTGATCCTCTCGGCGGTGAAGAAGCGGCTGAGCATGGAGGTGGTGCGCGATGCGCTGGCCGCCACGACGCGGCTTTCGGCCTTCGTGATGTTCATCTTGCTTGGCGCGCGGGTGTTCTCGCTCACCTTCTACGGCGTGAACGGCCATATCTGGGTCGAGCATCTGCTGGTGTCGCTGCCGGGCGGCGAGACCGGGTTCCTGATCTTCGTCTCGCTGCTGGTGTTCTTCCTCGCCTTCTTCCTCGATTTCTTCGAGCTGGCCTTCATCATCGTGCCGCTGCTGGTGGCGCCTGCCGAGGCGCTTGGCATCGATCTGATCTGGTTCGGGGTGATCCTGGGGGTGAACATGCAGACCTCGTTCATGCACCCGCCCTTTGGTTTTGCGCTGTTCTTCCTGCGCTCGGTGGCGCCGAAGGCGGCCTTCCTCGACAAGGTGACGGGCAAGCTGACCGAGCCGGTGAAGACCTCGCAGATCTACTGGGGGGCGGTGCCGTTCGTCTGCATCCAGATCGTGATGATCGGGGTGGTGATCGCCTTCCCGCAGCTGGTGATGCATTACAAGGGCAAGCCGGTCGATGTCTCGCATGTGACGGTCACCGTGCCGGGCGGCATCGGCGGCGGTCTGGGCGGCGGTCTTGGCATGCCGGGCGGGCTGGGCCTGCCGCCGATCGGGGCGCAGCCGGGGGCGGTTCCCGCGCCAAGCGGTCTGGGCGGTCTGCCGCCGGGTCTTGGCGCGCCGTCGGGCCAGCCGGTCACCCCGCCCGCAGGCGGTGCCAGCCTTGGCATCCCGGCGCCGCTGGGTCTGGGCGGCGCCCCGATCACCGGCAACTGAGGCAGATGACATGACAAGACGGCGGTCCCCCGGGGCCGCCGTTTTGCTTTGGCTGCTCCCCGGCAAAGGGGCCGCGCAGCGGGGGGGCTTTAGGCCCCGGCGACGGCCTCGGTCGGGCCTGGTCCCTCTCATGCAACCTCCGCGCGATTTTCGCCGCGCCGCAGCCAATGCCGTAACGTCAATTCTGCGCTGCGGCCTTTCGCCGGTGCGACGGCTTGACACGACCGGCTTCCGCCGTCGGAATACACGCGAGGAGTGAGAGACCCGCCTGCGGCCCCGAGGAAGGCTGCCCGCGGGTCCGTATCGAGGGAGGAACCGATGCAGAATTCGATGATGCACCTGCCGCTGGTGATCGGCTCGCTGGCCGATCATGTCGAGCGGTTTCACGCCGCGACCGAGGTGGTCTCGGTCGAGACCACGGGCGAGGTGACCCACACCAGCTGGGGTGCGGTGATCGGCAATGCCCGGCGTCTGGCCTCGGCGCTGGAGATGCATGGCGTGATGCAGGGCGACCGTTGCGGCACCCTTGCCTGGAACACGCGGCGCCATCTGGAGATCTATTTCGGCGTCTCGGGGGGCGGCATGGTCTGCCACACGCTGAACCCGCGCCTTGCGGCCGAGCAGCTGGTCTATATCGTCAACGACGCCCGCGACCGGGTGCTGTTCATCGACCGCGGTTTCGTGCCGACCATTGCCGGGCTGATCGAGCAGATGCCCACCGTGAAGATGGTGGTGATGATGGGCGCGCGCGACGAGTCCTTGGCCGCGCAGCTTGATGGCATGCTGTTTTACGACGAGCTGATCGCGCAGGGCGATGCTGCTTTCCAATGGCCGCAGATCGCGGAAACCGAGCCCTCGTCGCTGTGCTACACCTCGGGCACGACCGGCCATCCGAAGGGCGTGCTGTATACCCACCGCTCGACGCTTCTGCACACTTTGGCGGGCAATTCGCCCGATTGTCTGGCGCTTTCGGCGCGTGACACGGTGATGCCCGCGGTGCCGATGTTCCATGTCAACGCCTGGGGCGTGCCCTATATCGCCGCCTCGGTGGGGGCGAAGCTGGTGCTGCCCGGCCCGAAACTGGATGGCGAAAGCCTGGCGCGGCTGATCTCGGCCGAGAAGGTGAGCCTTGCGCTTGGCGTGCCGACGGTCTGGCTGGGCTTGCTGCAGGGGCTGGAGGCGACCGGGGCGGATGTGTCCTGCCTCAAGCGCGCGATGGTGGGGGGCACCGCCCTGCCGCCCTCGATGATCGCGGAATTCCGCGACCGTTACGGCGTCGATCTGGTGCATCTGTGGGGGATGACGGAAACCAGCCCGCTCGGCACGGTGAACCAGCTGTTGCAAAAGCACCTCGACCTGCCGCCCGAGGCGCAGGCCGAGCGTCGTCTGTCGCAGGGGCGTCCGCCCTATGGGGTGCAGCTGCGGCTGGTGGACAGCGCCGGTCACGTCCTGCCGCATGATGGCGTGACGCAGGGAGAATTGCAGGTCCGCGGCCACTGGATCGTCGACACCTATTACAACAAGGACCGCTCGGCGCTGACCTTTGACGGCTGGTTCGACACCGGCGACATCGCCACGATCGACCCGGATGGCTACATGGTGATCCGGGACCGCTCGAAGGACATCATCAAATCGGGCGGCGAATGGATTTCCACGGTCGAGCTGGAAAACATCGCGATTGCCCATCCCGCGGTGGCCAATGCCGCCGCCATCGCCGCGCGGCATCCGAAATGGGACGAACGCCCGGTGGTGATCGTGCAGCGCCATCTGCGCATGGAGGTGACGGAGGAGGAGATCCTGGCCTGCTACAAGGGCAAGGTGCCGAACTGGCAGATCCCGGACCGGGTGCTGTTCATCGACAACCTGCCCCTGGGCGCCACCGGCAAGGTGGTCAAGGCGCGGCTGCGCGAGCTTTACGGCGAGGTGCTGATGCCCGAAGTGGCGGAAGCCGAACCGGCCTGAGCGCGGGCGGGCGGGTCTGCGCACCCGCCCCCCTTGCCCGGGACGCGCGGGGATTGTATGACCCGGCCAACCCCGCGAAAGGACAGTGCCATGCGCGCCGAAATGCTCAACATCGTGGAAGCCGTCCGCAAGACGCTCAAGCTGCTTGCGCAGCGCATGGACCTTGAAACCGCGCCGCACCGGCTGGAAGAATTCAACGCCATGATCGAGCATGGCGATCTGTGGTCCGATCCGGCCCGCGCGCAAAAGCTGATGCGCGAGCGGCAGATGCTGATGGACAAGCTGGAAACCTATCGCCGCATCGACCGCGATCTGACCGACAACATCGAGCTGATCGAACTGGGCGAGATGGAGGACGATCCCGAAATCGTTTCGGAAGCCGAAAAATCCCTGCGCGCGCTGAAGGAACTGGCGGCGGCGAAGGAGCTGGAAGCGCTTCTGGATGGCGAGGCCGATGGCAACGACACTTTCCTCGAGATCAACGCGGGCGCGGGCGGCACCGAAAGCTGCGACTGGGCCTCGATGCTGGCGCGGATGTATACCCGCTGGGCCGAGAAAAAGGGCTATACGGTCGAGCTGCAATCGGAAACCGCGGGCGACGAGGCGGGGATCCGTTCGGTCGCCTACAAGATTTCCGGGCAGAACGCCTATGGCTGGCTGAAATCGGAATCCGGCGTGCATCGCCTCGTGCGGATCTCGCCCTATGACAGCGCCGCGCGGCGGCATACGTCCTTCAGCTCGGTCTGGGTCTATCCGGTCGTTGACGACAATATCGAGATCGACATTCCGGCCAGCGATATCCGCATCGACACCTATCGGTCCTCGGGGGCGGGCGGGCAGCACGTCAACACCACCGACTCGGCAGTGCGGATCACCCACTTGCCGACGAATATCGTCGTGACCAGCTCGATGAAATCGCAGCACCAGAACCGCGAAGCCGCGATGAACGCGCTCAGGGCGCGACTTTATCAGCTCGAACTCGACAAGCGCAACGCCGCGATCAACGCCCAGCACGAGGCCAAGGGCGAGGCGGGCTGGGGCAACCAGATCCGCTCTTACGTGCTGCAGCCCTATCAGATGGTCAAGGATCTGCGCACCGGGCATGAAACCTCGGACACCCAGGGCGTGCTGGACGGCGATCTGGATGCCTTCATGGCGGCGACACTGGCGATGGATGTGGCGGGCAAGTCGCGCGCCGATGCGAATTCGGACGATTGAGCCGGTGGCGGCGCGGGTCTATATCACCGGCGCCGCCGGCTCCGGCACATCGACGCTTGGCCGCGCCCTGGCGGCGGAACTGGCGCTGCCCTTTCTTGACACCGACGATTTCTACTGGGCGCCCACCGCCCAGCCCTTCACGCAAAAGCGCCCGGTGGCAGAGCGGCTGGCGCTGATCTCGGCGGCGCAGCTGGGGCAGGGCAGGGATGGCGGCTGGGTGCTGGCGGGCTCCTGTGATGGCTGGGGCGATGGCGCGATTGCGGGCGCGGATCTGATCGTCTTTCTGACCGCACCGACGCCGGTGCGGCTGGCCCGCATCCGCCGCCGCGAGGGCGAGAAATTCGGCGACCGCATCCGTCCGGGCGGCGACATGGAACTGGCGCATGCGCAATTCCTGAAATGGGCGGCCAGCTATGACGAACCCTATTTCTCGGGCCGCTCGCTGACGCGGCACCGCAACTGGCTCTCGGGCCGCCCCGAGCCGGTGCTGGACCTGTCCGGCTCGATGCCGCTGGCAGAGCTGGTGGAAAAGGTGCTGGCGCGGCTGCCGGGCTAAAGCTCGCCCGAGAAGATCAGCCCCAAGCTGACGACCAGTGCCACCTGCCCAAGGTAAAAGAGCGCAAAACCCCCGATCCGGCGGCGCCGGGTCAGCCCCCAGATCAGCGCCGAGGCGACGGCATAGGCCAGGACAAAGGCGCCAAGCCCGGCGACAAGGGTTTGCAGAAGCAATTCGGCATCTGCCCGGGCGATCCCGGCATAGCCAAAGAAAAACAGCCAGAACCCGAGTGCCGAGGGCAGCGGTCCCCAGATCGCTACCGGGGTGAACCCGGCCAGCATCCCCGCCGCCATCACCTTGGCCCAGCGAAAGCGCAGCATGGCCCGAAGGTGGCTGCGATTGGCCCAGAGCAGGGCAAGGGGCAGGCTCACCCCGAAACCGGCCAGCAGCGACAGCGCGGGTCGTGCGACACTCAGGGCCTGCTGCAGCCGGGACGGGGCGGGCGGCATATGTGCGGCGATCACCAGCACCCAAACCGCGCTCAGCGCGCCAAAAGCCAGCCAGGGCCACAACACGGGGCGGCGCGGATGCGGAGCGGGTTCGGGGCTGGGATCGGACATCGACAAACGCCTCGGGGCAAGGTCGGGAACGGAATGCCTGTGCAGGCTATCAAGCTGGCGCCCGCCTGTCATGCCCGCCTTGCGCCGGTGATCCGACGCGGCCCCCCGGATCCTGCCGCCAAAGCAAAAAGGGCGGCTTGCGCCGCCCTTTCATCCCGTTTTCGGGAAAGACTTACTTGCCAGTATAGGGCATGTCCGGCGCGGGGGCCATCAGCTTGGGCGCATTGGCGCCTTGCAGCGGATCGTCCTGCCGCTGCACCGAGCCCTCGAAATGCGCGCCCGATTCAATCGCGATCGTCTTGTGGATGATGTCGCCTTCGACCCGCGCGGTCGAGGTCAGGCGCACCTTCAGCCCGCGCACGCGGCCGACGACGCGGCCATGCACCACGACATCATCGGCGACGATCTCGCCCTTGATCGTGGCGCTTTCGCCCACCGTCAGCAGATGCGCGCGGATGTCGCCCTCGACGATCCCTTCGACCTGAACGTCGCCCGTGGTCTTGATGTTGCCCGTCACCGTCAGATCGGCAGACAGCACCGAGGCTGCCGCCTTGGCGCGCGGTGTGGCGGGGACGAATTCGCCCAAGCTGCGCGGCGGCACCGCGCTGGTGTCGGGTTTCTTCTCGGGTTCCGAGGCCGCTTTCGGGCCGGGTTCGTGGATCTTGCTTTTAGAAAACATCCTGAGCCGCCTTGATGAAGGTCATCGGGTTGATGGGGGCGCCACCGACCCGGATTTCATAGTGCAGATGCGGTCCCGTGGACCGTCCGGTATTGCCTGTATCACCTATTATCTCCCCGCGCGACACCTTTTGCCCGACCTTCACGCGGATTTTGGACAGATGGCCGTAGACGGTCGAGACGCCGAATTTGTGCCGCAGCTTGATCACCTGGCCATAGCCGTTTTCCCAGCCCGCATCGGTCACCACGCCATCGGCGGGGGCATGCACATCCATCCCCACCGGCCCGGCCAGATCGATGCCCGCATGCAGCCGCCCCCAGCGCCAGCCAAAGGGCGAGGTGAAGCGGTAGCCGCCCTTGATCGGGATCGCGAAGGGCAGCTGATCGACGGCGATGCGATACATGTTCATCTCGTCGAGCTGTTTCAGGATGCCTTTGGCGCGGGCGATGTCGGCGCCGTCGTCGATCACCCCCTTGGTCGAGATCGCCGCCGACAGAAGCGGCCCGCCGGTGCCGGAATAGCCGCGCCGGATCTCGCGCAGGATATCATCCGGGTCCATCCCCGACTTGCGGAACATCCGGTCGAGCGGCTCCATCGAGATCGTCACCGCGCCTTCCAGCGTGTCGAAGATCTCGGCGTTGCGTTCCTCGATCAGGCGGCGGTCCTGCAGCGCCTGATCGGCCTCGGCGCGGGCGTTTTCGGCGGCACGGGTGGCGCGGTCGCGCTGATGCGCGGTTTGATCCAGCGCCGAGGCCAGCAGATCGACGGTGCCGTCCATCTCGCCCACGCGCTGGCGCAGCGCCGCCGCCGAACCGCTGCCGCGGCTTTTGTCCAGCTCTGCCCGCGCCGTGTCGCGTTCGGTCATGGTGCGTTTCAGCGTCGCCTGAATCACGTTGATCCCGGTTTCCAGCTCGCGGCGGCGTTCCTCGGATTGCAGCAGCTGCGACTGCATCCGTGACACCTGATCCAGCGCCAGCTGAAAGCGTTTTTGCGCCGCCAGCGCCTCGGCGGCGCGGGCATCGCGTTCCTGCGAGAGACTGTCGAGACGCGCCTCGAACTGCGCCCGTGCGATCGCCGATTGCTCGCGCGCGCCGCCCGAGGAAATCTGGTCGATGAACAGCAGCGAGCTGGCGATGACCGACCACAGGAACAGCACCGCCACGGCCAGCAATGTCATCGCCTGGGTCAGCGGGCGCATCCGCACGAACCGCGTGGCGTCTTCCGATTTCAGGAACAGCCGTTGTTCGGGCAGCCACCGGTCGAGCACCGCATTGGTGCGGTCGAGTATCCGTCTGGGCAAAGCGGTTTTCCTGTCTTGCGGGCAGGGCCCGGTCTTTACGCCCCGGGGCTGGCCGGGTCCACGCCGGACTTAGCAAGCGTCCCGCCCGGGGCGCAACCGCTTTCCCCCCCGGCGGGCCGTGGCCCGCTGCCGGGGGGGGATTTTGGGCGAAAATCTGCCGAAACTCGCCCATCGGGTCAGTGCAGCGGTCAGCGAAGCGCCTGCACCGCGGCCAGAACCGCCTCGGCATGGCCCTTGACCGAGACCTTGGGCCAGACCTGCGCCACCGTGCCCGTCGCGTCGATCAGGAAGGTGGCGCGCTGAATCCCCATCGAGGTGCGGCCATACATGTTCTTTTCGACCCAGGTGCCATAGGCGTCGCAGACCGTGCCCGCGCTGTCGGACACCAGCGCCACACCCAGCGCATGTTTGGCGCAGAATTTCGCATGCGATGCCGGGCTGTCCTTGGAAATCCCCACCACGATCGCCCCCGCGGCGTCGAAATCGGCGCCAAGGCGGGTGAAATCCAGCGCCTCGGTGGTGCAGCCGGGGGTGTCGTCCTTGGGGTAGAAATACAGCACCACCTTGCGCGGGGCGAGGGCGGAGAGGGTCAGCTCCTGCGGTTCGGCGCCCGCGCGGGTGACGGGCAGGGTGAAATCGGGCGCCTTTTCGCCGATAGCGATCATTTGCGTTCCTCCTTTTCGGATGCGACAATAGAAGTAGGGCAGAAAACCGCGCGGTCAAAGGGCCGGACGCGGGGCGGAACCGAGGCAGAGCAGAACCGAGGCAGAGCAAGGGCAGGATGACCGGGGCGGAGGAAAACCACAGACCGCGCCAGCGGCGGGCGGGGCGGACGCGCCGCAGGCTGGGGATCTGGCTGATCCTCGGACTGGCGCTGGGCTCGGTCGGGCTTGGGGTCGCGGGGCTGGCGCTGACGCATCTGCCGGTGCCGGTCCCGCAGGCGCTGCTGGGCCGGATCGAGGCGCGGGCCAATGCCGCGCTGGCCGGGCGGATGCGGGTGCATCTGGGCTCGGCCGCGCTGGTGATCGAGGCGGGTTTCGCCCCCGAGGTACGGCTGGCAATGGTGCAGATCGCCCAGCCCTCCGGCCTGCCGCTGGCGGTCTTTCCCGAGGTGCGGACCCGGCTGCGCCCCGAGGGGCTGCTGCAGGGGCGGCTTTTGCCGCAAAGGCTGCAGATCGGCGGCGCCTCGGTGGCGCTGTATCGGGCTGCCGACGGGCGGCTCGACCTTGATCTGGGCGATGCCGGGGCGGGGGCGATCAAGCTCGATCTGACCGATCCGCTGAAGGTGACCGACAGTATCGAGGCGCTGTTCGCCACGCCTGCGCTGCGCGGCGTGGCCGAGGTCTCGGCCGAGGATCTGCATATCCGCATCGTCGATGAACGGGCCGAGCGGGTCTGGGAAATTTCCGAGGGCCGGTTCCACCTGAGCCAGAGTGCCGAGGCGATCGCGCTGACGCTGGGCTTTGATGTCGGCCAGCAGGATGCGCTGCCCGCGCAGGTGGCGCTGACCGCCTCGACCTCGAAACGCAGCCCGGCGGCGGATTTCGGCGCCGCGGTGACCGGCATGCCCGCCGCCGATCTGGCGGTGCAATCGCCCGCGCTGGCGGTTTTGCGCACGCTGGACGCGCCGATCTCGGGCACGCTGCGCTCGGGGATCACCGAGGATGGCACGCTGCGGCGTCTGGATGCCAGTCTGCATATCGGGCCGGGGGCGCTGCGCCCCTCCGAGGCGGTCAAGCCCGTCGCCTTTGACGGCGCCGATCTGAAACTGGCCTATCGGCCGCACAGCGGCGTGGTGGAGATCACCCGGCTCGATCTGCAAAGCCGGGCCTTGCGGCTGGCGGCGACGGGGCAGGTGCGGCTGCGCGATTTCGACAAGGGCCTGCCGCGCGAGGCCTTGGCGCAGGTGCAGCTTTCCGACATCGCCTCGGACCCGGAGGGGCTGTTTGAAAAACCGGCGCGGTTTTCGCAAGGGGCGCTCGATCTGCGGCTGCGGCTGGATCCGTTCCGCGTCGATCTGGGGCAGGTGCAGCTGGTCGAGGGCAAGCGGCGGATTTCGGCGGCGGGGCAGGTTCTGGCCGGTCCGACGGGCTGGCGGGTGGCGATGGATGCCGCGGTGGGCTCGATTTCCAGCGCCGATCTTTTGGCGCTCTGGCCGAAATCGCTGGTGCCGCCGACCCGCGAATGGCTGGCCGAAAACGTCGCCACCGGCGAATTGCGCAATGTTCACACGGCCTTGCGGCTGGTTCCTGCGACGCCGCCGCGGGTCGAGCTGGGCTATGAATTCCGCGGCGCCGAGGTCAGGGTGCTGCGCACGCTGCCCCCCGTGCGCGAGGGTCGCGGCTTTGCCGGCATCACCGAGAACAAGCATACGCTGATGGTCGAGGAGGGCACCTTGCGCGCCCCCTCGGGCGGGCAGATCGAGGTGGCGGATTCGGTGATGACCGTGCCCGACATCCGCGAAAAACCGGCCCGCGCCGAGGTCAAGCTGGTCACCCGCGCCCCGGTTCCGGCGGCGCTGGCGCTGCTGGACGAGGAGCCCTTCCATTTCATGTCGAAGGCCGGGCTGGGCACCGATATCGCCACCGGCTGGGCCGAGGCGCGCACCCGGCTGCGCTTTCAGATGAAGAAGCGCATCCTGACCGAGGATGTCGATTTCGAAGTGGCGGCGCGGCTGACCGATGTCGTGTCCGACAAGATCGTGCCCGGCCACAAGATCGCCGCGCCGCGGCTGACGCTGACCGCCGACCGGGCGGGGATGGTGATTTCGGGGGCGGGGCTGTTCGACATCGTGCCGTTTCAGGGCCGCTGGTCGCAGCGCTTCGGGCCGGAGGCGCGCGGCGTCTCGCGCGTCGACGGCTTTGTCGAGGTCACGCCCGCCGCGCTGGATCACTTCCGCATCGCGCTGCCGAAAGGGGCCGTGCGGGGCGAGGGCTGGGGCTCTTTGGTGATTGATCTGCACAAGGGACAGCCGCCCGCCTATCGCTTTGCCTCCGACCTCAAGGGGCTGGTGCTCTCGGTGCCGGAACTTGGCTGGTCGAAGGGCGCCCCGGCCGCGGGGCGGATCGAGCTTGCGGGCCATCTGGGGCCGGTGGCAACGGTCGAAAGGCTGAAGGCCTCGGCGCCGGGGCTGAGCGCCGAGGGGCGGTTGCAGCTGTCGGACAAGGGCTTCGAGAAGGCGATCTTCGGCAAGCTTGCGGTTGGCAGCTGGTTTGACGGCGCCGTCGATCTTGTGGGGCGCGGCAAGGGGCGGGTGCCCGATGTGGTGGTGCATTCCGGGCGGCTGGATCTGCGCAAGGCGCGGTTTGGCGGCGCCTCGGGGGCCGGCGGTGGTGGCGGCGGGTCCCCGGCCAAGGGCGGCGGCAACCGGATCGAGGCGCGGCTCGACCGGCTGACGGTCTCGGGCGGGATCGCGCTGGCGCCGTTCGCGGGGCAGTTCACCACGCGGGGCGGCTTTTCGGGCGATTTCCGCGGCAAGGTCAATGGCGGCCCCGAGGTGACGGGCGCGGTCGTTCCGGCGAAAAACGGCCGGGCGGCGGTGCGGATCACCGGGCCCGATGCGGGGGCGGCGCTGGCGGCGGCGGGGGTGTTTTCCAAGGCCCGCGGCGGCACGCTTGATCTGACGCTGATGCCGGTCGAGACGAAAAGCTATGACGGGCGGCTGGCGATTTCGAACCTGCGGGTGCAGGATGCGCCGGTGCTGGCCTCGATGCTCTCGGCCGCCTCGGTAATCGGGCTTCTGGAGCAGCTCAATGGCGACGGGCTGTTGTTCAGCGATGTCGCCGGGCGGTTCCATCTGTCGCCGCAGGGGGTTTCCGTCACCTCGGGGCAGGCGGTCGGTGCCTCGATGGGCGTCACGATGAGCGGCAATTACTACCCCGACAGCAAGGCGATCGACATGCAGGGCGTGGTGACGCCGTTCTACCTTGTCAATTCCATCGGCCAGATTTTCGCCCGCAAGGGCGAGGGGCTGTTCGGCTTCAACTACCGCATGCGCGGCTCCTCGGAGGCGCCGCGCATCACCATCAACCCGCTTTCGATCTTCACCCCCGGCATGTTCCGCGAGATCTTCCGCCGCGCGCCGCCGAAACTGGTCACAGTATGAACCTTTCCGATTTCGATTTTGAGCTGCCCGAGGGGCTGATCGCCACCCGTCCCGCCCGTCCGCGCACGGCGGCGAAATTGCTGGTGGCGACGCCCGACACGATCCGCGATCTGACCGTGGCCGATCTGCCCGATCTGCTGGGGCCGGGCGACCGGCTGGTCTTGAACACGACGAAGGTCATTCCGGCGCGGCTTTCGGGGAGGCGCACCCGGCAAAGCGCGCAAGGCGAAGTCGTGGCAAGGGTTGAGGTGACGCTGCTCGAACCCGCGCCCTGCGGCGACTGGATGGCCTTGGCGAAGCCTTTGCGCAAGCTGAAGGAGGGCGAGGAGATCGTCTTTTCCGACGTGCTTTCCGCCCGTGTCGAGGCGATTGCCGAGGGGCAGCTGCGCCTCCGCTTCAACCTGACCGGCCCGGATTTCGATACGGCTTTGGCGAGCGCCGGGGCGATGCCGCTGCCGCCCTATATCGCGGCGCTGCGCGCCCCCGATGACCAGGACAAGACCGATTACCAGACCGTCTTCGCGCGCCATCCGGGGGCCGTTGCCGCGCCCACGGCCAGCCTGCATTTTACCCCGGAACTCCTTGAAAAGCTGGGCGAAAAAGGTGTTCAATTCACCGAGGTCACGCTGCATGTCGGCGCCGGAACCTTCCTGCCCGTCAAGGTCGAGGATGTGACGACGCATCGGATGCATGCCGAATGGGGCGAGGTGACGGCCCAGGCCGCCGCCGAGATCAACGCGACGAAACTTGCGGGCGGGCGGGTGATCCCGGTCGGCACCACGGCGCTGCGGCTGATCGAATCTGCCGCCACCGGGCCGGGGGTGATCGCGCCCTTCGCCGCCACCACCGACATCTTCATCTATCCGGGCTACCGTTTCCGCATCGCCGACGCGCTGATGACGAATTTCCACCTGCCGAAATCGACGCTGCTGATGCTGGTCTCGGCGCTGATGGGGCAGGACCGGATCCGGGCGATCTACGATCACGCGCTCACGAAGAGTTATCGCTTCTTCTCTTATGGTGACGCCTCGCTTCTGCTACCCGGATAAGGCCCCCCCTCAACTGCGAGTATTGCAATGCTGTCCGTCCTGCGCACCACCTGGCCTTTGCTTCTGGGCGTGATGCTGCTCATGGTCGGCAACGGCATGCAGGGCACGTTGCTTGGCATTCGCGGCGCGCTGGAGGGGATCGGCACCTACAAGATGTCGGTGGTGATGTCGGCCTATTTCGCGGGCTTTCTGCTCGGCTCGCATTTCACCCCGCAGCTGATCGCGCGGGTGGGCCATGTGCGGGTTTTCGCGGCGCTCGGCTCGCTGATTTCCGCGGTGCTGATCCTTTACCCGGCCGTGCCGGACTGGATCGCCTGGTCTGCGATGCGGGTGGCGATCGGCTTTTCCTTTTCCGGCGTCTACATCACCGCGGAAAGCTGGCTCAATGCCTCGGTCGGCAACCGGATGCGCGGGCAGGCGCTCTCGGCCTATATGATCGTGCAGATGATCGGCATCATCTCGGGGCAGGCGCTGATGAATGTCGGCGATCCGGGGGGCTATCTGCTTTTCGTCATCCCCTCGGTGCTGGTGTCGCTGGCCTTCACGCCGATCCTGTTGTCGGTCGCCCCCGCCCCCGAATTCGCCGAGGTGCGACGGCTCGATTTCCGCAAGCTGTTCGCCGTCTCGCCCTTGGGCGTCGTCGCCATGTTCCTGATGGGCGGGGTGTTTTCGGCGCTGTTCGGGATGGTCTCGGTCTGGGGCACCAGCGCCGGGCTTTCGGTGCGGGAAATCTCGATCTTTGTCGGTGCGATCTATCTGGGCGGGCTTGTGGCGCAATATCCGATCGGCTGGATCTCGGACCGGATGGACCGGCGCAAGCTGATCTTGCAGGTCGCGGTGATCGGCGCGGCGGCGATGTTCGCGGCGGCACTGCTGGCGCCCGGCTTCTGGGCGCTGGTCGGGCTTGGTGCGGTGATCGGCGGCGTGGCGAACCCGCTTTACGGCCTGCTCATCGCCTATACGAATGACTATCTCGACACGACCGACATGGCCGGGGCCTCGGGCGGGCTGTTGTTCGTCAACGGCGTCGGCGCGATCACCGGCCCGCCGGTCACCGGCTGGCTGATGGAGCGCACCGGCGCCTCGGGCTTCTTCCTTTATGTCGCGATCCTGATGACCCTGATCGCGCTTTACGCGGGCTGGCGCATCCTGCGCGCGCCCGGACGGGCCGGGGCCTTCCCCGCCTCTTTCGCCGTTGTCTCGCCCGCAGCCACGGCGCTGGCGGTCGAGGCGGTGCTCGACTCGGGCGAGGGCGGCAGGGCTTCGCGATCTGCCTGAAGCTTGGGCAAGCGGCCTGTCCTTTGGGCAGAATGGGGCAGAGTTGCAGACCGATCCCGGGCCGGGGCGGGTAGCGCTTGCAATTCGCGGGCCGGTTGGCACGCTGAAAGCGCTGCTCCTAACCCAAGGGGGGACCATGGACGAGATCACCGAAGTGATCGCTTTCTGGCACGACGAGGTCGGTCGGGAACGCTGGTACAATGCAACGCCGGAGCTTGATGCGCAGATCCGCGCCCGCTATCAGGGGCTGTGGGACCGCGCCCGAACCGGCGCCTGTGACGACTGGGCGCAATCGGCCGTGGGCGCGCTGGCGCTCTGCATCCTTTTCGATCAGATGCCGCGCAACATGTTCCGCGGCGAGAAACTGGCCTTCGCGACCGATGCGCAGGCCCGCAAGGTGGCCGATGCCGCGATCGAGCGCGGCTTCGACATGGAGATCGTCGATCCGCTGCGGCAGTTCTTCTATGTGCCGTTCATGCATTCCGAAAACCTCTCCGATCAGGAACGCGGCGTGCGTCTGGCGGCGGAACGGATGCCGGACGAGCAGTTGCGGCATGCGAAAGCGCACCGCGCGGTGATCGCCCGCTTCGGCCGCTTTCCCTGGCGCAACGAAGTCGTCGGCCGCTATTCCTCGGACGAGGAGGCGGCGTTCCTGTGGCAGGGCGGCTATGAACGCATGCTGGCCCAGGTCGCGCGCTGATCGTGCCGACAGATCCTGCAACGCGCCCTTTCGGGGGCGCGTTTTCATTTCGGGGTGCGGCTTCTTGAAGCGGGCGCAAAAATAGTTTAATGCCAAACCATCTTGAGATGGAGGGACGGATGGCCGCCAAGAGCTTCGACATGATCGTGATCGGTGCGGGACCGGGGGGCTATGTCGCGGCAATCCGCGGCGCGCAGCTGGGGTTGTCGGTGGCTGTCGTCGAGCGCGAGCATCTGGGCGGCATCTGTCTGAACTGGGGCTGCATCCCGACCAAGGCGCTGTTGCGCTCGGCCGAGGTGTTTCACCTGATGCAGCGCGCCAAGGATTTCGGGCTCAAGGCCGAGGGGCTGGGCTATGATCTCGACGCCGTGGTGGCGCGGTCGCGCGCGGTGGCGAAACAGCTGTCGGGCGGCATCGGGCATCTGTTGAAGAAGAACAAGGTCACCGTGCTGATGGGCGAGGCCACGCTGCCGCGCCCGGGCGTGGTGGCGGTGAAAACCGCCGCGGGGGTCGAGGAGATCACGGCGAAGGCCATCATCCTGGCCACCGGGGCGCGGGCGCGGACCCTGCCGGGGCTCGAGGCCGATGGCGATCTGGTCTGGACCTACAAGCATGCGCTGGTGCCGAAACGGATGCCGAAGAAGCTGCTGGTCATCGGCTCGGGCGCGATCGGGATCGAATTTGCGTCTTTCTTCAACACCTTGGGCGCCGAGACGACGGTGGTCGAGGTGATGGACCGGGTGTTGCCGGTGGAGGATGCCGAGATTTCGGCCTTTGCGAAGAAGCAATTCGTCAAGCAAGGGATGAAGATTCTCGAAAAGACGACGGTGGTGAAGCTTGACCGCAGCCCGGGCAAGGTGGTGGCGCATCTGCAGGATGCGAAGGGCACCACGACTGCCGAGTTCGACACGGTGATTTCGGCGGTGGGGATCGTCGGCAATGTCGAGGGGCTGGGGCTGGAGGCCTTGGGCGTGAAGATCGACCGCACCCATGTCGTTGTCGATGAGTTCTGCCGCACCGGCGTTCCGGGGCTTTACGCCATCGGCGACATCGCCGGGGCGCCGTGGCTGGCGCACAAGGCCAGCCATGAAGGCGTGATGGTGGCAGAGCTGATCGCGGGCAAGCATGCCCATCCGATCAAGCCGGGCACGATTGCCGGATGCACCTATTGCACGCCGCAGGTGGCCTCGGTCGGGCTGACCGAGGAAAAGGCGAAAGCCGCGGGTTACGAGGTCAAGGTCGGTCGCTTCCCCTTCATCGGCAACGGCAAGGCGATTGCGCTTGGCGAGCCCGAGGGGATGGTGAAGACCGTTTTCGACGCGAAAACCGGCGAGCTTTTGGGCGCGCATATGGTCGGCGCCGAGGTGACCGAGATGATCCAGGGCTATGTGATCGGCCGCACGCTGGAAACCACCGAGGAAGACCTGATGCACACCGTCTTCCCGCATCCGACGCTGAGCGAGATGATGCATGAAGCGGTGCTTGATGCCTATGGGCGCGCGCTGCACATGTGACAGCGGCGGGGGGCGCTGCCCCCCGCACCCCCGGGGATATTTGAGGCAAGATGAAAGGGCGCCCGTCGCGGAGCGCCCCTTTCATCTTACCTTGCGGTAAATATCCCGGGGGGTGAATTTTGCGCGTCAGCGCAAAAGAGGGGGGCAGCGCCCCCCTGCCTTTCAGACCCGAGCAACCGCGCCGCCGCCCGCGACCCAGTCGTTGAAGCCGCCAAGGTTATAGACCTCGGTGTAGCCCATCTGGATCAGCATCTGCGCCGCCCCGGCGCTGCGTCCGCCCATCGCGCAGTAGAGAACCACCGGCTTGTCCACCGACAGTTCCTTCAGGCATTCCGGGCTCGACGGGTCGCATTTCATTTTCACCGCGGCGAGCGGCACATGCAGCGCCCCCTTGGCCGTGCCCGAGGCGCGCAGCTCTGTCCCGTCGCGCACGTCGATCAGCACGATCTCGCCCGCGGCCGCCTTTGCCACCGCCGCGCGCGGGTCGATCTTTTGCACGCGAGCCCCGCCCGACGCGGCGGAGCGCAGAAAGTTGAACATCAAGACCTCCCTCTCCAGGCGCCCCGACCGGCGCTTTCCCCGTCATGCCGCCAAAGCCGGGCGCGTTTCAAGCGTTTTCATATCATACATGCGAAGATTTGAATGATCGCGCCACCGCTGCCGCGCCCCGGGGCGGCCTTTGGGGAAAGTTCCTGTTACGTTCGCAATTTCTCGTTGGAGACTCGGGCGCGACCCCCTATCTATGGGGCCTGACATCTGGGGGCGGGCATGGCCGAGCAAAAGTTCATCGAAGTGCGCGGGGCGCGCGAGCATAATCTCAAGGGCGTCGATCTCGACATTCCACGCGATGCGCTGACGGTGATCACCGGGCTTTCGGGTTCGGGCAAGTCCTCGCTGGCCTTTGACACGATCTATGCCGAGGGGCAGCGCCGCTATGTCGAAAGCCTGTCGGCCTATGCGCGGCAGTTCCTCGACCAGATGGGCAAGCCCGATGTCGATCATATCTCGGGGCTGTCGCCCGCGATTTCGATCGAGCAGAAGACGACCTCGAAGAACCCGCGCTCGACCGTTGGCACGGTGACCGAGATCTACGACTATCTGCGGCTGCTGTTTGCCCGCGCGGGCACGCCCTACAGCCCGGCGACAGGCCTGCCGATCGAGGCGATGCAGGTGCAGGACATGGTCGATCGCGTCATGACGATGGAGGAGGGGGCGCGGGGCTATCTGCTCGCCCCGGTGATCCGCGATCGCAAGGGCGAATATCGCAAGGAATTTGCCGAATGGCGCAAGGCGGGGTTTCAGCGGGTGAAGGTGAACGGGGCGTTTTACGACCTCGAGGAGCCGCCCGTGCTGGACAAGAAATTCCGCCACAACATCGATGTGGTGGTGGACCGGATCGTGGTGCGGCCCGGGCTGGAGACGCGGCTGGCCGACAGTTTCCGCACTGCGCTGGATCTGGCCGATGGCATCGCGCTTTGGGAAGAGGCGCTGAGTGCCGAGGAGACCGAGGCGGGCAAGGAAGCGCAGCGCATCACGTTTTCCGAGAAATTCGCCTGTCCGGTCAGTGGCTTCACCATTGCGGAAATCGAGCCGCGGCTCTTCTCCTTCAACGCGCCGTTCGGCGCCTGTCCGGTCTGCGACGGGCTGGGGGTGGAGCTGTTCTTCGATGACCGGCTGGTGGTGCCCGACACATCCCTGACGCTGGCCGCCGGGGCGCTCGCGCCTTGGGCGAAGTCGAAAAGCCCCTATTTCATCCAGACCATCGACGCGCTGGCGAAACATTACGGCTTTGACAAGAAGAAGCCCTGGAAGGCGTTGCCGCCCGAGGTGCAGCGGCTGTTTCTCTATGGCTCCGGCAAGGATGAGATCCCGTTCCGCTTCGACGAGGGCGGCCGGGTCTATGAGGTGACGCGCAGTTTCGAAGGCGTGATCCCGAACATGGAGCGGCGCTATCGCGAGACCGACAGCGCCTGGGTGCGCGAGGAATTCGAGCGCTATCAGAACAACCGCCCCTGCGGCGCCTGCGGCGGCTACCGGCTGAAACCCGAGGCGCTGGCGGTGAAGATCGCCGGGCTGCACATCGGCCAGATCGTCGAAATGTCGATCAAGGAGGCCTTCGCGAAGATCGAGGACATCCCCGGCCAGCTGAGCAAGCAAAAGAACGAGATCGCCCGGCCGATCCTCAAGGAAATCCGCGAGCGGCTGGGCTTCCTGATCAATGTGGGGCTGGATTACCTGACGCTGAGCCGGGCGGCGGGCACGCTTTCGGGCGGCGAAAGCCAGCGCATCCGGTTGGCCAGCCAGATCGGCTCCGGCCTGACGGGGGTGCTTTATGTGCTTGATGAACCCTCGATCGGGCTGCATCAGCGCGACAATGACCGCCTGCTGCAAACGCTGAAAAACCTGCGCGATCAGGGCAATACGGTGCTGGTGGTCGAACATGACGAAGATGCGATCCGCCATGCCGATTATGTCTTCGACATCGGCCCCGGCGCGGGGGTGCATGGCGGGCAGGTGGTGGCGCAGGGCACGCCCGCCGAGATTGCCGCCGATCCGGCGAGCCTGACCGGGCAATATCTGGCGGGCACGCGGCGCATCGAGGTGCCCGCGCACCGGCGCGAGGGTAATGGCAAGAAGCTTGTCGTTTCAAAGGCTTGTGGCAACAACCTGAAAGATGTGACGGCCGCGTTCCCGCTTGGCAAATTCGTCTGCGTGACCGGCGTCTCGGGCGGTGGCAAATCCACGCTGACCATCGAGACGCTGTATAAAACCGCGGCGATGCGGCTCAACGGCGCGCGGGAAACGCCTGCGCCTTGCGACAGTATCAAGGGCTTCGAGCATCTCGACAAGGTCATCGACATCGACCAGCGCCCGATCGGGCGCACGCCGCGTTCGAATCCCGCGACCTATACCGGCGCCTTCACCCCCATTCGCGACTGGTT
This sequence comes from Rhodobacter sp. 4.3.4, assembly GCF_058724655.1. Classification (NCBI taxonomy): domain Bacteria; kingdom Pseudomonadati; phylum Pseudomonadota; class Alphaproteobacteria; order Rhodobacterales; genus Rhodobacter; species Rhodobacter sp. 4.3.4. The sequence goes on along the minus strand of NZ_CM178967.1, from coordinate 2,019,164 downwards.
CGCCGGGCTGCCCGAGGCGCAGGCGCGCGGCTACAAGCCCGGGCGGTTCAGCTTCAACGTCAAGGGCGGGCGCTGCGAAGCCTGTCAGGGCGATGGCGTGATCAAGATCGAGATGCACTTCCTGCCCGACGTTTACGTCACCTGCGAGACCTGCAAGGGCCACCGCTACAACCGCGAGACTTTGGAGATCCGGTTCAAGGACAAGAGCATCGCCGATGTCCTTGAAATGACTGTGGAAGATGCGCAGGAATTCTTCAAGGCCGTGCCCTCGATCCGCGAAAAGATGGATGCTTTGGTCGAGGTGGGCCTGGGCTATATCAAGGTCGGCCAGCAGGCGACGACGCTTTCGGGCGGCGAGGCGCAGCGGGTGAAACTGTCGAAGGAACTGGCGCGGCGTGCCACCGGGCGGACGCTTTACATCCTCGATGAACCCACCACGGGGCTGCATTTCGAGGATGTTCGCAAACTTCTGGAAGTTCTGCATTCTCTGGTGGATCAGGGCAATACGGTCGTGGTGATCGAGCATAATCTGGACGTGATCAAGACCGCCGACTGGATCCTTGACATCGGCCCCGAGGGCGGAGACGGCGGCGGGCGGATCGTCGCCGAGGGCACGCCAGAACAGGTCGCGGCCAATCCCGCGAGCCATACCGGGCGCTATCTGGCGCCGATGCTGGGGATCAAGGTGGCGGCGGAATGAGCGCGGATCAGATCGGTTTCTGGGATCGGGTGGCGGAACGCTATGCGGCGCGGCCGGTGCGCGATGCCGCCGCTTACGAGGACATGCTGGCCAAGGTGGCGGCGCGGCTCGGCCCCGGTGACAAGGTGCTGGAAATCGGCTGCGGCACCGGCACGACGGCGCTGCGACTTGGTCCGCAGGTGGGGCTGTGGCTGGCCACCGATCTTTCGCCGGAAATGCACCGCATCGCCTGCGCCAAGCCCGGCTGCGCGCAGGTGCAATTTCGGCTGGCCGCGGCCGAGGCCCGCCATGCCGAGGCGCCTTTCGACGTGATCTGCGCCTTTCACATCCTGCATCTGGTTCCCGATGCCGCGGCGACGCTGGCCGCGCTTTTCGATCAGCTGAAACCGGGCGGGCGGCTTTTGTCGAAGACCTGGTGTCTGGCCGATCTGCCGCTCTGGATGAAGGCGATCCTGCCGCTTTTGCGGCTGCGCGGCTGGATGCCGCCCGCCCGCGCGCTGCGGGCGTCCGAGCTGCGGGCGCTGATCACGGCCGCGGGTTTCGTGATCGAGGAAGAGCGGACTTTCGGCAAGGGCAAGCACAGCCGCTACATCGTCGCGCGGAAGCCGGTCTGAGCGGGCCGGTCTGAGGGGGCGCCGCAAGGAAAACCCGCCGCGACCGGGGCCGCGGCGGGCAATCAGCTCTGCCGGAAGCTTGGGCTCAGCTTTTGCAGGTGTTGATGCCGAGCAGGTTGTAAAGCGGGCAGGTGTTCAGAAGCCCGGTCGCCAGCGGCACGACGCCGATCAGGAAAATCCAGTTGTAGCCCGCTTCGCCGCCGGTCAGAAGCCCGGCCACGAGCAGCGCGATCCCCGCCGCGATGCGCAGTTTCTTGTCCATGCCGCCCACATTGGTCTTGAACATCTCTTGCTCCCTTGATGTCAGCAGGCCGGGTCTCCGGCCGATGGCTGACCTTAGCAGGGGGCCGTTGCGCCTGTCGGTGATCTCGTCACAAAGCCTCGGTCGCGGCGAGGCGGGCGAGCGCGGGCGCATCGCGCAGCTCGACCGCGCCGCGTTCGGTGCGCACCCAACCGCGGCGCGCGAAGGCGTCCAGCCGGCGCGACACCACCTCGCGCGCAGAGCCGATCTGCACCGCGATCTCGGCATGGGTGGCCTGCACTCGCCCGGCCTCGGCGCGCGCGACCAGCCAGCCCGCCAGACGGCTTTCGACCGACTGGAACGAGACCCGCTCCATCAGCCGGATCACCTCCTCCATCCGCACCGCCATGGCGGCAAAGACAAGGCTGCGGAAGGCGGGGGAAGTTTCCATCAGTTTCAGGAAGATGGGGCGGGGCACAAGGACAAGGCGACAAGGTGCAGTGGTGATCGCCTCGCCGCTGTAGCTGGCCTCGCCCAGAAGGCCCAGCGTCGTCTGCACGCAGGTTTGCCCCGGCTCGACGGCGTAAAGCAGGAGTTCCCGGCCATTCGCCCCGGTCAGGAAGACCTCGATCCGGCCATCGAGCATCAGCACGAAGCCCTGAACCGCATCGCCGGGACGAAACAGCACGGTGCCCTTTGGCACCTCGCTTGGCACAAGCGGTGCGAGCGCGGCACGGGCCGGGGCGTCAAGGCAGGCGAGCGCGGGGGAAGTGTCGATCCAGTCCATGCGTCTTATCTAATCCCCCCCCCCGCCCGGCGCAAGCGCAACCGGGTGAGGCGCTCAGCCGCGGCCGCGCTTTTCGAACCGTGGCAGCATGGCGGAAAAGTCCATTCCCTTGCCGTCCTCCTCCTCGACGAAGCGGGCGTAAAGGGCGGCGGCCAGTTCGCCCATCGGCGTGTCGGCATCGGCGCCCGCCGCCGCCTGCTGGCTCAGCCGCAGGTCCTTCAGCATCAGTTCCGCGGCGAATCCGGGCTTGTAGCCATTGTCCGCCGGGCTTTTCGGCCCGATCCCGGGGGCGGGGCAATAGGCGTTCATCACCCAGCTGTAGCCCGAGGAGGTCGAGACCACGTCGAACATCTTGCCCCGGTCCAGCCCCAGCTTGTCGGCCAGTGCAAAGGCCTCGCAGGTGGCGATCATCGTGACGCCGAGGATCATGTTGTTGCAGATCTTCGCCGCCTGACCGGCGCCCGAGGCGCCGCAATGCACGGCCTTCTGCCCCATCACGTCAAAAAGCGGCTGCACCGTGGCAAAGGCCGCGTCGGAGCCGCCGACCATGAAGGTCAGCGTGCCCGCGCCCGCCCCGCCAATGCCGCCCGAGACCGGTGCGTCCAGCGCCCCCATCCCCGCCGTCGCCGCCTCGGCCGCCACGGCGCGCGCGCTTTCGACATCGACGGTCGAGCAATCGCAGAGCACCGCGCCGGGCGTCATCGCCGCCAGCGCCTCCCGCGCCACCGTGCGCAGGATCGCGCCATTGGGCAGCATGGTGATCACCACTTCGGCGCCCTGCACCGCCTCGGCAATGCTGCCCGCCTGCGCGACGCCCTCGGGCGCCGGTGCGGCCAGATCGAAACCCGTCACCGCATGGCCCGCTTTCGCCAGATTGGCCGCCATCGGCGCGCCCATGTTCCCAAGTCCGATGAACCCGATTTTCATGTTTTCTCCCAAGGATTTGTGACGCGATCTTCAGGCGTCGAAAGGAATGTCCCAGCCCGCGGGCAGGGGGGCGAGCAGCTCGTCCAGCAGCGCCTCGGGCAGGGTGTCGAGGCTGTAGCGCCAGTTCGGCTTGCGGTCCTTGTCGATGATCTGCGCCCGCACGCCCTCGAGGAATTCCGCCTTCTCGACGGCGCGCAGGGTGAAGCGGAACTCGTTCGACAGCGCCGCGCGGATGGTGGGCGTGGCCCGGGTCATGCGGATCAGCCGCAGCGTCGCCTCGGCCGAGAGCGCCGAGACCCGGCGCAGCGTCGCTGCGGTGTCCTGCGCGAAATCGCCCTGCATCCGGTCAAGGGTTCCGACGATTTCGCGCAGGCTTCCCCCGCCGAAAGCCGCTTCGATCTCGGGGCGGAGATCGGCCAGACGGCCCTTTTGCGCGGGGGCAAAGTGCCCGGGCAGGCAGCCGGGATCGCCGGTCTCGGTGATCCTGGCGATCAGGCCGGGCCAGTCCGCCTCGGGGATGTAAAGATCGGCAAAGCCCGCGTGGATCGCATCCGCCGCGCCGATGCGCCCGCCGGTCAGGCCCAGATATTCGCCGATCCGCCCCGGGGCGAGGGCAAGGATCAAGGTGCCGCCCACATCCGGGATCAGGCCGATGCCGGTTTCGGGCATGGCGATTTGCGTGGTGTCGCCGACGATGCGGTGGCGCGCGTGCCCGCCGATGCCGACGCCGCCGCCCATCACGAAGCCCTGCATGAAGGCAAGGATCGGCTTTTCATACTCCTTGATCCGCGCATTGAGCCGGTATTCGGCCCGCCAGAACCGCGGCCCGATCTCGAAATCGCCTTCTTTGCCAAGCTGATAGATCGTGGCGATGTCTCCGCCCGCACAAAAGGCGCGCTCGCCCACGGCGTCGATGACCACCACCTCGACCGCCGGGTCATGGCGCCAGTCGTGAAGCGCGGTTTCAATTGCCGCCGCCATGTCGTGATCGAGCGCATTGAGCGCTTGCGGACGGTTGAAGGTGATGCGGCCTGCGCGGCCCTCTTTCCGGGTCAGGATCCAGTCACTCATCGGTCGCGCTCCGCCATCAGGTTGCGGGTGATGATCAACCGCATGATTTCATTGGTGCCTTCCAGGATCTGATGGACGCGCAGATCGCGCACCAGTTTCTCGATGCCGTAATCGGCCAGATAGCCATAGCCGCCATGCAGCTGCAGGCATTGGTTGGCCACCTCAAAGGCCGCGTCGGTGACGTAAAGCTTTGCCATGGCACAGAATTTCGTCGCGTCCGGGGTGGCATGATCGAGCTTCCAAGCCGCCTGCCGCAGGAAGATCCGCGCCGATTGCAGCTTGACCTCCTGCTCGGCCAGCCGGAATTGCAACGCCTGGAACTGGTCGAGCGACTGGCCAAACGCCTTGCGCTCGCCCATATAGCGCAAGGTCGCGTCAAACGCCGCCTGTGCGCCCCCCAGCGCCGACGCCGCGATATTGAGCCGCCCGCCATCGAGCCCCGCCATCGCATAGGCAAACCCCTTGCCCTCGACCCCCACAAGGTTTTCCGCCGGGATCATGCAATCGTCGAACTGCACCTGCGCGGTCGGCTGCGCCCGCCAGCCCATCTTGTCCTCAAGCCCGCCAAAGCTCAGCCCCTTTGTCCCCGCCTCGACCACCACGGTCGAGATGCCCTTCGGCCCCTCGCCCCCGGTGCGGACCATGGTCACATAGGCGTCGGAATAGCCGCCGCCCGAGATGAAGGCCTTGGTGCCATTGAGCTTGTAACCGCCCGGCACGGCGTCGGCGCGGGTGCGCAAGGCGGCCGCATCCGAGCCCGAGCCCGGTTCAGTCAGGCAGTAGGAAAAGATCGTCTCCATGCTGCACAGCTTTGGCAGCCATCGGGCCTTCGTCTCCGGGCTGCCGAATTTGTCGATCATGCCGCCGCACATGTTGTGGATCGACAGAAACGAGCCCACGGCGGGGCAGGCCATCGCAAGCGCCTCGAAAACGAGCGTCGCATCAAGCCGGCTCAGCCCCGAACCGCCATAGTCCTCCGAGACATAGATGCCCCCCAGCCCCAGCGCCGCCACCTTGGGCCACAGATCGCGCGGGATCGTCCCCGCCGCCTCCCAGGCGCGCGCCTGTGGCGCAATCTCCTCCTGCCCGAAGGCGAAGGCCATGTCGAAGATCGCCTGTTGCTCCTCGCTCAACGCGAAATCCATGCGCCCCTCCCAAACCGCGTGAATTGAACATCCGTTTAATTTCTGATCCTTGCACAAGTTTTGCAAGGGCGGGGGAGGGGCGCTGCCCCTCTTGGCCTCTCGGCCAAGTCACCCCGGGATCTGTGAACCAGGGTGAAACACCCTGTTTTTTCTTGGCACAAATACGCCTTGGCCCGAAGGGCAAGCCGCGCCGCAGGCGCGGCCCCCCTGATCTGCCTCAGTCGAGCGCCTTGAAGTTCAGCGCCACGCCGTCCTTGATCCCCGAGAACCAGCGCGCGGTGACCGTCTTCGTCTTGGTGTAGAAGCGGAAGGCATCGGGCCCGTATTGGTTCAGATCGCCGAAGGCCGATTTCTTCCAGCCGCCAAAGGTGTAATACGACAGCGGCACCGGGATCGGGAAGTTGATGCCGACCATGCCGACATTGACGCGGCTGGCGAAATCGCGGGCCGTGTCGCCATCCGCGGTGAAGATCGCCGTGCCGTTGCCATACTCATTGTCGATCACCAGCTTCAGCGCGTCTTCGTAGGTCTCGGCGCGCACCACGCTCAGCACCGGGCCGAAGATTTCCTGCTTGTAGATCTCCATCTCGGGCGTCACCGCGTCAAAAAGGGTCGGGCCGACGTAATAGCCGTTCTCATAGCCCTGGATCTTCAACCCGCGCCCGTCAACGACCAGCTTCGCGCCCTGCTCGACGCCCGAGGTGATCAGCCCCTCGATCCGCTCCTTCGCCTGCCGGGTGATCACCGGCCCGAAATCGACATCCGCGCCGCCGGTATAGGGGCCGACCTTCAGCTTCTCGATCTTCGGGATCAGCCGTTCGATCAGCGCCTCGGCCGTGCCCTTGCCCACCGGCACCGCAACCGAAATCGCCATGCAGCGTTCCCCCGCCGCGCCGTAGCCCGCGCCCACCAGCGCATCGGCGGCCTTGTCCATATCGGCGTCGGGCATGATCAGCATGTGGTTCTTGGCGCCGCCAAAGCACTGCGCGCGTTTGCCATTCGCACAGGCGCGGCCATAGATATATTGCGCGATCGGCGTCGAGCCGACAAAGCCCACCGCCTGCACGGTGTCGTTGTCAAGGATCGCATCCACCGCTTCCTTGTCGCCGTTCACCACCTGCAGCACGCCATCGGGCAGGCCCGCTTCCTTGGCGAGTTCCGCCAAGCGCAGCGCGGTCGAGGGGCAGCGCTCCGAGGGTTTCAGGATCATCGCATTGCCCGCCGAGAGCGCCGGGCCCATTTTCCACAGCGGGATCATCGCCGGGAAGTTGAAGGGCGTGATCCCCGCAACAACGCCCAGCGGCTGGCGCATCGCATAGATGTCGATGCCCGGTCCCGCGCCATCGGTATATTCGCCCTTCAGCAGCGCCGGGGCGCCCATGCAGACCTCGATCACCTCAAGCCCGCGTTGCACGTCGCCGCGGCCATCGGCCAGCACCTTGCCATGCTCGGCCGAGACAAGCTCCGCCAGCTCGTCCATATGGGTGTTGATCAGATCGGCGAATTTCATCATCACCCGGGCGCGGCGCTGCGGGTTCGTCGCGGCCCAGCCGGGCTGCGCGCGTTCGGCGGCGGCGACGGCGGCGTCCAGTTCGGCCTTGCTGGCCAGCGCCACTTTCGCCCGCACCTCGCCCGTGGCCGGGTTCATCACCTCGGCGAACCGGCCCGAGCTGCCCGCGACCATCTTGCCGTCGATCCAGTGTCCGATCTCTTTCATTCCATCCTCCCTGGCAGGTTTGCGCCACATTAGCCTTGCGAAAATGCCGCCAAAAGAGGAAGTCAGGCAAAAGCGTTTTGCAGTTTTGCAAAGGGTGCGGCGATGGACTGGGATGATCTGCGGGTGTTTCTGGCGGTGGCGCGGGCAGAAAGCCTGTCCGGCGCCGGGCGGGGGCTGAAATGCGACGCGGCGACGGTGGGGCGGCGGGTGGCGCGGCTGGAGGAAGCCGTGGGGGCGAAGCTTTTCGCGAAATCGCCGCAGGGCTACGCGCTGACCGCCGAGGGCGCGCGTCTGATGCCCCATGCCGAGGCCGCCGAGGCCGCCTTCGCCGCCGCGACCGAGGAGCTTTCGGGCGCGGCAGGCCAGATCACCGGCCAGCTGCGCATCGGCGCCCCGGATGGCTGCGCCAATTACCTGCTGCCGCAGGTCTGCGCCGAGATCTGCGACGCCCATCCGGGGTTGGAAATCCAGATCGTCGCGCTGCCGCGGGTCTTCAACCTCTCGAAACGCGAGGCGGATATGGCGATTGCGGTGTCTCCGCCCTCCGCCGGGCGGCTGACGGTGCAGAAACTGGTGGATTATCAACTGCATCTGGCCGGGCACGAGGCCTATCTGCTCCGCCACCCGCCGATCCGGGAACGGGCGCAGCTCAAGGGGCACCGGATCGTCGGCTATATTTCCGACATGATCTTCGACAAGGAACTGGATTATCTGGCGCAGACCGGGGCCGACAAGGTGGAGCTGGCCTCGAATTCGGTCTCGGTGCAGATGCAGATGCTGCGCGCGGGGGCGGGCCTCGGCATCGTGCATGATTTCGCGCTGCCCTTCACGCCGGGGGTGGTGCGGGTTCTGCCCGATCAGATCGCGCTGTCGCGTGCCTTCTGGCTCATTCGCCATGCCGATGACCGCCGCTCGGAACGGCTCGACCGGCTGGCCGAGGCCTTGGGGCGCGGGATGCGGCGCGAGGTGGCGCGGCTGGAGGGGCTGGCCGTTGCGGGCGCGGGCGTGGCCTCGCCGACGCGTGCGCTGTGACGCATCGGCGCGGCTGCTTCGGCTTGCAAATTCCGCGCCGATGCTGTTGCGTGCGCTCACCTTTCGGTGACTGCGGTCTGAGGAGGACTGGATGCGGATCGGCCTTTACCCCGGAACCTTCGACCCGGTGACGCTTGGGCATATCGATATCATCGAGCGCGCTTTGGCGCTGGTGGATCGGCTGGTGATCGGGGTGGCGATCAACCGTGACAAGGGGCCGCTGTTTTCGCTCGAGGAGCGGGTGGAGATGTTGCAGGCCGAATGCGCGCCGATCACCGCGCGGCGCGGCGGCGAGATCGTCGTGCATCCGTTCGAGAACCTGCTGATCGACTGTGCCCGCGATGTCGGCGCTGGGGTGATCGTGCGCGGGCTGCGGGCGGTGGCCGATTTCGAATATGAATTCCAGATGGTTGGGATGAACCGGGCGCTTGATGCCAGTGTCGAGACCGTGTTCATGATGGCCGATGCGCGGCGCCAGGCGATCGCCTCGAAGCTGGTGAAGGAAATCGCCCGGTTGGGGGGCGATGTGTCGAAATTCGTCACCCCCGCCGTGGCCGAGCGGCTGAGCGCGCGCCTGAGCCGCCAGGCCGGGGCGTGACGGCGGGGGCGTTTTCGCAGATCTCGGGCCGCTTTTATCGCATCGTTCCCGCGGCCTATGCCGGGGCCGCGCTTTCCCCCGCACCGAGCCGCGAGGGCCGCTTTCACCATGATTTCCAGCCGACGCTGTATGTCTCGCCCCGGCCCGACTGGGCACAACACGCGGTGCGCGTTTACATCGGGCCGGATGATCCGGCACGGGTGATCTGCGAGCTGACGATCGGTCCCGCGCGGGTGCTGGATCTGCGCGACAGCGCGCAATGCGCCGCCTGGGGCGTCGATCCGCGGCTGGCGGCGGTGCCTTGGCTGCCCGAGCGCGCGCAGGGCTTTGTGGCCTCAAGCTGGCAGGTGGCCGATGCGGCGCGCGCGGGCGGCGCGGACGGGATGATCTACACCGCCCGCACCGCGCCCGAGCGCTGGCATTTGGTGCTGTTTCGCTGGAGAGAGCCGCCGATCTCGGCGCAGCCGACCGGCCATCGTCAGCCTGCGGATTTCGGTTGAGGGAAGAGTTTCGCCTCGGGCTTCGCCCGGGGCGACCCGCCGGGGGCTCCGCCCCCGGACCCCCGGGATATTTGAAGCAAGGCGAAAGGGGGGCACAGGCGCTTTCCGTCCGGCATCGTGACGAAAATGGCCTTGTTTTTCCTTGGCAAAATACGCTCGGGGGGTGCGGGGGGCGGAGCCCCCCGTCGGGTCGCCTCGGCGTCAGCCGAGGCGAAACACCCCCTCAGCCCTTCATCTTGAAGCCCTTGCCGATCTGGTCGGCCGGCTTCACCGGATAATCGCCCGAGAAACAGGCGTCGCAATATTGCGGGCAGGCGTTGTCGCGGCCGCCCTCGGCCCCCGCGGCGCGGTAAAGACCGTCGAGCGAGATGAATTCAAGGCTGTTCACCCCGATCCAGTCGCGCATCTCCGCAACCGACATCCGCGCCGCCAAAAGCTTGTTGCGGTCCGGCGTGTCGACGCCATAGAAACACGGCCAGGCGGTGGGCGGGCTGGCGATGCGGAAATGCACCTCGGCCGCGCCGGCATCCAGGATCATCTCCTTGATCTTGCGGCTTGTGGTGCCCCGCACCACCGAATCGTCCACCAGCACCACGCGCTTGCCCTTGATCAGGCAGCGGTTGACGTTCAGCTTCAGTCGCACGCCCATGTTGCGGATCTGCTCGGTCGGCTCGATGAAGGTGCGGCCCATATATTGGTTGCGGGTGATGCCAAGCGCGAAGGGGATGCCCGATTCCTGGCTGTAGCCGATCGCGGCGGGGGTGCCGCTGTCGGGCACCGGGCAGACCAGATCGGCCTCGACCGGCGCTTCGCGCGCCAGCTCCACCCCGATCTGGCGCCGCGTCTCATAGACCGAACGGCCGCCGATGATGCTGTCGGGGCGCGAGAAATAGACATGCTCGAAGATGCAGAACCGCGGTTGCGCGGCGTGGAAGGGCCGGGTGCTTTCGATCTGGCCTTCGTGGATGATCACCATTTCGCCCGGCTCGATCTCGCGCACCAGCTCCGCCCCGATGATGTCGAGCGCGCAGGTCTCCGACGAGAGCACATAGCCATGATCGCCCAGCCGCCCCAGCACCAGCGGCCGCACGCCCAAGGGGTCACGCACGCCGATCAGCTTGGTGCGCGTCATCGCGATCACCGAAAACGCCCCCTCGACGCGGCGAAGCGCATCGGCGATGCGCTCGGCATGGTTGGTCTGGATCGACCGCGCCATCAGATGGATGATGCATTCGCTGTCCGAGCCCGACTGGAAGATCGCGCCACGGTCGATCAGCTCGCGGCGCAGCGCATCGGCATTCGTCAGGTTGCCGTTATGGGCGATGGCACAGCCGCCCATCGAAAACTCGCCGAAGAAGGGCTGGATGTCGCGGATCACCGCCGCCTTCGATCCCGCCGTCGAATAGCGCACATGGCCGATGGCGAGCGGCCCCGGCAGCGTTTCCATCAGCGAGGCCTTGGTGAAATTGTCGCGCACATAGCCGAAACGATGCGCCGAATTGAAGCCCTTGGCCGGGTCATGGGCGACGATGCCGCCCGCTTCCTGGCCGCGGTGCTGCAGCGCATGCAGGCCGAGCGCCACGAAATTCGCCGCATCGGCGACGCCGATCACGCCGAAAACGCCGCATTCCTCCTTCAGCTTGTCGTCGTCAAACGGATGCGACAGGAAGGTTTTTTCGGCAAAGGTCATGGGAAGGCTCCAGGGATCTTGGGCTTGGCGCGGCTTTAACGCGAAACGGGAGGGGTGTTAAGCCCTCCCGCTCGGAATTCCTTACAAAGCTGTCACGATTTTGCGCGGCTCATGGCTCAGTTGCTGGCGGGGGGCGTCACGCCACCGGGCAGAACCGGCTCGGCCGCGGGGGTGCATTTCGCCACCAGGGTTTCGTAGCGCGCGACGATCCAGCCCGGCGCATCATCGGGCATGGTGTCGTCCATCTGTCCGCTCAGCTTCGAAAACACCTTGGCCGAGCGCGAATTGTCGACGACCGGCATCGCCTGCGCCGTGACAAGTTTGTCATAGACGACAAAGGCCACCGCCACCAGGATCACCCCGCGCGCGACGCCGAAGAGAAAGCCCAGGCCCTGATCGAGCCCGCCCAGAACCGAGCGTTGCACCAGCGTTGCAAAAAGCGGCGTCAGGATCGAGAAGAGCACGAGCGAGAGCGCGAAAACCGCGGCAAAACCGGCGATCGTCGCCAGCTCGCAGCTGTCGGCCAGGAATTTGTTCAAGACCGGAAGTTGCGCGATCAGGGGCTTGGCGGCATCGGCGAAAGTATAGGCCAGCACCGCGGCGCCGATCCAGCCCATGATGGCCAGCCCCTCGCGCACGAAGCCGCGGCTGTAGGCGAGGATCGCCGACAGGATGATGGTGATCGCCACGATGGCGTCGACGATGGTGAACCCTTCCATGGTTCCAAACCCCCTGTGACGCTAGCCCGCGCCGAACATGTCCCCAACGAATGTCACGAGGTCGGGCAGCTTGCGCAGCGCCATCCCCGCCCCGCCCTCAAGCTTGGTGCCCACCGGCAGGATCGCCTGTGAGAAACCAAGTTTCTCCGCCTCTTTCAACCTGTTTTCCGCCTGTCCCACCGGGCGCAGCGCCGCCGAAAGCGAGATTTCCCCGAAAATCACCAGATCGGCCGGAAGCGCCACATCCTCGCGCGCCGAGAGCAGCGCCGCCGCCAAGGCGAGATCGGCGGCGGGTTCCAGCACCTTCAGCCCGCCCGCGACATTGAGGAACACATCGAGCCCGGCAAAGGGAATGCCGCAGCGGCTTTCCAGCACGGCCAGAATGGTCGAGACCCGCCCCGAATCGAGCCCGACCACGGTGCGGCGGGGCGATGCCAGCGAGGAGGGGGCGACAAGCGCCTGAATTTCCGTGAGCACCGGCCGCGTGCCCTCAATGCCCGCAAAGACCGCCGAGCCGGGGGCGGGCTGGCCGCGCTCGGAAAGAAACAGGGCCGAGGGGTTGGCGACCTCGGCGAGGCCCCCGCCGGTCATCTCGAAAACGCCGATTTCCGAGGCCGGGCCGAAGCGGTTCTTCACCGCGCGCAGGATGCGGAACTGATGGCCGCGCTCGCCCTCGAAATAAAGCACGGTATCGACCATGTGCTCGACGACGCGCGGCCCGGCGATCTGGCCCTCCTTGGTGACATGGCCGACCAGGATCACCGAAACGCCGCGCGATTTCGCGAAGCTCACCAGCTCATGGGCGGCGGCGCGGACCTGGCTGACCGAACCGGGCGCGGCCTCGACCATGTCGGCCCACATCGTCTGGATCGAGTCGATCACGACGAGATCGGGGCGTTCCGCCTCGAGCGTGGTCAGGATATCGCGCAGGTTGGTCTCGGCGCCAAGGCTGACGGGCGCATCGGCCAGACCCAGCCGCAAGGCCCGCATCCGCACCTGCGCCGAGGCCTCCTCGCCCGAGATATAAAGGCATTTCAAGCCCTTGCGGGCAAAGGCCGCGACAGCTTGCAAGAGCAGCGTCGATTTCCCGATGCCCGGATCGCCCCCCACCAGGATCGCCGAGGCGGGAACAAGCCCGCCCCCCAGCACCCGGTCAAACTCCGCCAGCCCGCACAGGGTCCGCGGCGGCGGCGCCTCTTCATGGGCGAGCGTGGTCAGATCGATGCGCCGCCCCTTGGCGCCGCCCAGGCTTTTGCCCGCGGGGCCGGTCGAGAGCGGCGCCTCCTCGACGATCGAATTCCACGCGCCGCAGGCGTCGCAGCGCCCCGACCATTTGCGATGGACGGCACCACAGTCGGTGCAGGTGAAGTTTGCGGATGCCTTGGCCATGCGCCCTTGTGGCAGAGCCCCGCGCGGGCGGCAAGCGCCGCCTGCACGCCTCAGCGGATCGCGGCGATCGGCCCCTCGGCCCGGCCGTTTATGAACTGCGTCACATAAGGGTCAGATGTCGTGTCCATTTCCGCGATCGTGCCATGCCAGCGGATCTGCCCGTCATGCAGCATCGCCACCCGGTCGGCGATGGCCCGGACCGAGGACATGTCATGGGTGATGGTGATCGCGGTCGCGCCCATCTCGCGCACGACCGAATTGATCAGATCGTTGATCACCCCGGACATGATCGGATCAAGCCCGGTGGTCGGCTCGTCGAAGAAGATCACCGTGGGGTCGGTGGCAATCGCGCGGGCCAGGCCCACCCGCTTTTGCATGCCGCCCGAGAGTTCGGCCGGGAACAGGTCCGCCACCTCGGGGCCAAGGCCGACGCGGGCGAGTTTCTCCACCGCCACGGCGCGGGCCTCGGCTTTCGGGCGCTTGTGCGGGCCGCGCAGCAGCCGGAAGGCGACGTTTTGCCAGACGCTCAGGCTGTCAAACAGCGCCGCGCCCTGAAACAGCATGCCAAACCGCGACAGGAACTCTTCGCGCCCCTGCGCCACCGGGGCGCCGTTGACCCGGATCGTGCCCGCGTCAGGCGTCACGAGGCCAAGGATGCATTTCAAAAGCACCGATTTCCCGGTGCCCGAGCCGCCGATGACGACAAGGCTTTCGCCGCGCTCGACGCGCAAGGACACGCCGCGCAGCACCTGTTTCGAGCCGAAGGATTTCGCGAGGGTTTCGATCTCGATCATTTGGAGAAGAACACCTCGGTCAGCAGGTAGTTGGAGGCAAGGATCGCGACCGAGGCCGCGACGACCGCAGATTTCGTCGCCCGGCCCACGCCCTGCGCGCCGCGGCCCGAATTCATCCCGTAATAGCAGCCCATCAGCGCGACCAGGAAGCCGAAGGCCGCGCCCTTGACCAGACCCGAGCCGACATCCCAAAGTTCCAGATATTCCCAGGTGTTGCGGATATAGGTGGCCGAGTTGAAGCCAAGCCGTTCGGTGCCGATCAGCCAGCCGCCCATGACACCGATCACATCGCCCACGGCAACCAGCAGCGGCACCGAGAGCGTCGCCGCCAGAACCCGCGGAACAGCCAGGTATTTCAAAGGGTCGGTCGACAGCGTCACGAGCGCGTCGATCTGCTCGGTCACTTTCATCGTGCCGATCTCGGCGGCAATCGAACTGGCCACGCGCGCCGCGACCATCAGGCCCCCCAGCACCGGACCCAGCTCGCGCACCATCCCGATCGCGACGATCGAGGGCACGACGCTTTCGGCCGAAAACCGCGCCCCCCCCGCATAGATTTGCAGTGCCAGCGCCGCCCCGGTGAACAGCGCGGTCATGCCGACGACCGGCAAGGACAGCCAGCCGATCTGCACCAGCGCCTGCAGCAATTCGCGGCCGTAAAACGGCGGGCGCAGCATGTGGCTGAGCACCGCGCCGGTGAACAGGCTGACCCGGCCCGCCCCCGCAAGCGCCGCAAGAACGGTGCGGCCAAGCGCGGCCAGAGCGGTCGTGATCACGCCAGCCCCCCGACATAGGCGCGCTGATAGCGTTGCCCCAGCGCGGTCAGAATCTCATAGCCGATCGTGCCCGCGACCTCGGCCAGGGCATCGACGCCCTGATGCGGCCCAAGGATATCAAGGCTTTGCGGCACCTCGGGCAGATCGGTGACATCGACGGTGATCAAATCCATCGAAACCCGGCCGACGAGCGGGCAGGGGGTGTCGCCCGCCCAGAGCGTCGCCTTGCCCGAAAACCGGCGCGAGAGCCCGTCGGCATAGCCCGCGGCGACGGTGGCGATGCGGCTTTCCCGCGCCGCCGTCCAGCTGTTCGCATAGCCCACGGTCTCGCCCGGCGCGACCTTGCGGATCTGCACCACCGGCAGCGAGAGCCGCACCACCGGACGCGCCGCGGTGAACGGCTGCCCGCCGTAAAGGCCGATGCCTGGCCGGGTGACGTCGAAATGATAGCCGGGGCCAAGCAGGATGCCGCCCGTCGCCGAAAGCGCGCGTTTCAGCCCCGTTCCGTCGGTCATGGCGCGGAAGTTTCTCAGCTGCATCGCGTTCATCGGATGGTCGGGCTCGTCCGAACAGGCCAGATGGCTCATCACCAGCTTCGGCCCGGCGGCGATCAGCTCGGCCGAAACAGCGGCCCAATCGGCGGGTTCAAGGCCAAGCCGGTTCATCCCGGTATCCAGCTGCACGCCGAAAGCCGCGCCGGGCAGGGCGTCGCGATGACGTTTCACCTGGTCTACCGAATTCAGCATCGGCGTCAGGCCCAGATCGCCGATCATCTCGGTGTCGCCCGCCATATGGCCGGAAAAGACGAAGATCTCCGGGCCTTCGCCAAGGGCCTGGCGGACGGCGGCGCCTTCCTCGGCGGCGGCGACAAAGAATTTGCGCGCCCCCGCCCGGGCCAGAACCTGTGCCACCCGGGCAGCGCCAAGGCCGTAGCTGTCGGCCTTGACCACCGCCCCGGTCTCGGTGGCGGCAGAAGTCATTGCGTCAAGCGCCCGCCAATTGGCAAGCACGGCGTCAAGATCGATGCGGAGCGATGCTGTGGTCATGCGGTTTTCTTGAGCCTGAGGGGCCGAAGGTCAAGCGCAAACATCCGTGAGCGCGCGCGCCGGCGGCAGATGTGGCAGGGGGGCTCTGCCCCCCTGAGCCCCCCGGGATATTTCGAGCAAGATGAAGAACACCCCGGATTGGCTTTCACCTTGCCACAAATATCCCGCGGGGGTCCGGGGGCGCGAAGCCCCCGGCTTTGCCTCAGAACCCGTCCGAACCGTCGCCCTGCCAAGGCCGGGCGAGGTCCGAAAACCGGGTGAAGCGGCTTTCAAACGCCACTTCGACGGTGCCGATCGGCCCGTGGCGCTGCTTGCCCAGGATCACCTCGGCCTTGCCATGCACGCGCTCGGCCTTTTGCATCCATTCGGCGAATTTCGGATCGTCTTCCGGCGGCTTCAGACGCTCGTGGTAATATTCGTCGCGATAGACGAACATCACCACGTCGGCATCCTGTTCGATCGAGCCCGATTCGCGCAGGTCGCTCAGCTGCGGCCGCTTGTCCTCGCGGCTTTCCACCGTCCGGCTCAGCTGCGACAGCGCCATCACCGGAATGTTCAGCTCTTTCGCGATCGCCTTCAGCCCCATCGAGATTTCGCCGATTTCCTGCACCCGGTTGTCGGTCCGCCCCGAGCCGCGCAGAAGCTGCAGATAGTCGACGATCACCACATCCAGCCCATGCGTGCGCTTGAGCCGCCGACAGCGCGCCGCCACCTGCGAGATCGGCAGGGCGGGGGTGTCGTCGATGTAAAGCGGGCAGGTTTCCAGCGCCTTCGCGGCTTCGACGAAGCGGCGGAATTCGGCCTCGGTCATGTCGCCGCGGCGGATCTGTTCCGAGGGCACTTCGGAGGCCTCGGACAGCACCCGCGCGGCGAGCTGCTCGGCGCTCATCTCGAGCGAGAAGAAGCCGACGACGCCGCCCTCGACCGCGCCTTCGGTGCCGTCATGGCGCATGCCGCGCTTGTAGGCCTTGGCGATGTTGAAGGCGATGTTGGTGGCCAGCGAGGTCTTCCCCATCGAGGGGCGCCCGGCCAGGATCAGAAGGTCGGACGGGTGCAGCCCGCCCAGTTTCCGGTCGAGATCGCGCAGCCCGGTCGAGACGCCCGCGAGCCCCCCTTCGCGCTGATAGGCGGCGTTCGCTGATTGCACGGCTTCCGTCACCGCCTTGAGAAAGCTCACAAATCCCTTGTCGGCCGTGCCCGATTCCGCCAGCTTGTAAAGCGCCCCCTCGGTCTTCACGATCAGGTCTTCGGGTTCCAGCCCGACCTCGACCTTCTGTGCCGAGGCCGAGAGATCCTTGCCGAGCCGGATCAGCTCGCGCCGCAGCGCCAGATCATGGATCATCTGCGCATAGTCGCGCGCCGCGTAAGACGAGATCGCCGCCCCGGCAAGACGCGCAAGATAAGTGGCGCCGCCAAGCGCCTTGAGCCCCTCGTCGTCCTCCAGATAGGCCTTGAGCGTCACCGGCGAGGCCAGCGCGTTCTTCTGGATCCGCGCCGCCGCCACTTCGAAAATGGTGCGGTGCACGGGTTCAAAGAAATGCTCCGCCCGCACCACCGAGGCGATCCGGTCCATGACATCGTTGTTCGTCAGGATCAGCCCCAGAAGCTGTTGTTCCGCCTCGATATTATGCGGCAGCGCCTCTTCTTCCGGCATCTCGGACTTGATCGGTGCAAGCGTGTTCATTTCTGCCTCATGATCCCATCCCCCGGGCTCTTCTAGCGGCGGGCGGAGAAAACGGAAATCCTCCGCAGGGTCGGATAACCCTGTGGACAAAAGCGCAACCGCGCTGCAGTTTAGCGTATTTCTGGGGGAATTTCCACCAAACGCCACAAGATATTGAGCGCATTTCCCCGGGCGGGCGAGTCGCCCAGGGTTTTCCCCATTTCATCCACAGGCCTGTCCCCGGGTTTCTCCCCGGAAATCTCAGCCCTTTCTGTGGGCGTCCTGCCAGGCGCGCGGCGCGCTCAGGAAGGCTTCGACCTCGTCGAGCGTCGCCGCGTCAAAGGCGCCCTGCGCGCGGGCCTCGGCCAGAACGTCCCACCAGGTGCAGAGGTGGTGCAGCTGCACCCCATGCGCGGCCAGATTGGGCACGGTTTCCGGGAAAATGCCGTAATAGAAGATCACCGCCGTATGGGCGCAGGTCGCGCCGGTCTCGCGGATCGCATCGACGAAGCTCAGCTTCGAGCCGCCATCGGTGGTCAGATCCTCGACCAGCAGCACGCGCTGGCCTTCGGTCATCGCGCCTTCGATGCGGGCATTGCGGCCGTAGCCCTTGGGCTTTTTGCGCACATAGGTCATCGGCAGCGCAAGACGCTCGGCCACCATTGCGGCGAAAGGGATCCCCGCGGTCTCGCCGCCCGCGATATTGTCAAAGGCCTCGAAACCCGCGTCGCGCAGCACGGTGACGGCGAGGAAATCCATCAGGGTCGAGCGGATGCGCGGATAGCTGATCAGCTTGCGGCAGTCGATATAGGTCGGCGAAGGCAGGCCCGAGGCGAGCGTGAAGGGCGTCTCGGCGTTGAAATGCACCGCCTTGATTTCCAGAAGCATCCGCGCGGTCAGACGCGCGATTTCTTCCTTGGCGGGATAGGAGGAGGGGATCATGTGGGTGTCCTCATGCTGTTTTTTCTTGGTGCAAATACGCCTCTTTTCGACCGTGGTGCCTGTGGCGCGGGTGGAAAAGGGCGTATTTTGGCCAAGAAAAAGGATCAGTCGATTGCGTGCCAGAAGACCGGGAAGCCCGGGTCGAAGACGGTGACGGGACCGGCGCCGGTCTCGATCTTGGCGGGCCAGGTCGCGGGCGTGGCGGTTTTTTCCAGCGTCAGCGTCGCGGTATTGACCGGCAGGCGGTAAAAGCGCGGCCCGTTTTCCGAGGCGAAGGCGGCAAGCTTCACCAGCTTGCCCTCTTCCTCGAAGACATGGGCGAGCAGTTGCATGGTGTTCGTCGCGGTGAAGCAGCCCGCGCAGCCGCAGGCGCATTCCTTCAGCGGATCGACATGCGGCGCGGAATCGGTGCCCAGGAAGAACCGCGCCTCGCCGCTCGTCGCCGCCGCGCGCAGCGCCAGGCGATGGTGTTCGCGTTTCGCCACCGGCAGGCAGTAGTAATGCGGCTTGATCCCGCCGACGAGGATATGGTTGCGGTTGAGGATCAGGTGATGGGTGGTGATCGTCGCCGCCAGATCGTCGCCTTGCGACCGGGCATAATCGACGCCGTCTTTCGTGGTGATATGTTCCATCACCACCCGCAGCCCGGGCGTCGCGCGGCGGATCGGATCGAGCACGGTCTCGATGAACACCGCCTCGCGGTCGAAGATGTCGACGGCGGGATCGACGACCTCGCCATGCACGCAAAGGGGCAGGCCGATCTCGGCCATTTTTTCCAGCACGCCCCGGACCTTGTCGAAATCGCGCACGCCCGAATGCGAATTCGTCGTCGCGCCTGCCGGGTAAAGCTTCACCGCCTTCACCAAACCCGAGGCCGCCGCCGCCGCGACATCGGCGGGATCGGTGGTCTCGGTCAGATAAAGCGTCATCAGCGGTTCGAAGGCCGCGCCAGCGGGGCGCGCGGCCAGGATGCGGTCGCGGTAGGCCGCGGCCTCGGCGCCGGTCACCACCGGAGGCACCAGATTGGGCATCACGATGGCGCGGGCGAAATGGCGCGTGGTTTCGGGCAGGACACCCGAAAGCATCGCGCCGTCGCGCAGATGCAGGTGCCAGTCGTCGGGGCGGGGAAGGGTGATGCGGGTCATGCGCCCCGGTTACACCCAAGGCCGCGGCATTTCCAGTGCCAGCTTTGTCCCGCCGCGCAGGCGGCTTCGCGCTGATGTGACCTTGGGGCTCTGGACGACGGCTGCCGCATGCGTCACCTTGCGCGGGCCTCGGGGGAGGATGGAGAGAGACATGACGACACGGTTCATCGCCTTGGCGGGCCTTGCCGCCGCCACCGCCCTTGCGGGCTGCAACGATCCGGGCTTTCGCGGCGTGCCCGAGGTGCGCATCGCCACTGCGGCCGAGGTGGCGCAATGCCGCCTGACCAGCACGATCACCAATGAACCCGGGCTTTACGGCCCCCTCGTCGGGCGCGAGGCGGAACGCTATGCCCGCAACAAGGTCCTTGACATGGCGAAAAGCGACGGCGCCAATACCGTCGTCTTCGATCCGGTGATGCCGGGCGAGCCGGTCTATCTGCTCACCGCCAAGGCCTATCGCTGCTGATCCGCTCACGGATTGTTGACGCTGCATTGCAGAAAATGCAGGGCGGGGTTTCGGCGCAGGTCCTTGTCGGCTCCCCGTCCGCTGCCTATATCCCGCGCAGGGAGGAAACATTCTGCACCCTGTCAGGAGGTTTCCATGAGTTATGTCGAACTGTCCGAAGCGCCTGCCAAGACACCGAACAAGGGCATGGTGGCGCGATTGTCGCGGCTTCCTTCGGCCTTGGGCGAGGGGCTGGTCGAGGTGCTGGAAACCGGCGCGCGTCTGCGCGAGGTGACCCGGCTGCGGGCGATGTCGGATGCCGAACTGGCGCTGCATCAGATCACCCGTGACGAGATCGTGCCGCACGTGTTCCGCGGCCGCTCCTTGTTCTGAAACATCGGCGGCCGCCGCGGGCCTGGCCCTGCGGCGGCCCATCCTCTTGCGCCGGACGCCTGCGCGGCCGATACTCGGCCAGTCGAAGGTTGCGCAAGGAGCGGGCGATGTCGCAAGAAACCCTGACCGAAGTGCGCGGTGATCTGGTCCTGGCGGCGCTTTGCGTGGGACAGTTCCGGGCGCCCTGCCAGATCGAGGCGGAACGGCTGCTGGTGCGCGCCGACGAGGCGCTGATACAGGCGCTGCGGGCGCTGGGTCTTGAAATCGCCACCGTGTCCGAGGTCTTCACCCCGGCGCCGCTGTTCGCCCCCGAAGAGCTGATTCTGGATCAGGTTTCGCGGGGCATCCTGCGCCGTCAGGTCACCACCCATGTCTTCCGGCCGCATGACGACGAGAGCGCCGAGGAAGATGGCGAGACCGTGGCGGCGCCGGTCTGATCCGCCGCGCGGGCCTTGCGCTCAGCCGACGGTGCTGTCGCCCGTGACCGGTTCCGCCGAAGCCTCTCCGGGCCGCGCGGGGCCGGGTGTCTGCAGCTGATCTTCAAGCACCATCAGCCGGTTGCGGAACCTTGGCCAGCCCAGCCGCCGCACCACGTTGCGGCACAGCATCGCCTCCAGCCCGGGGCGGCCCGCGCTGTCCAGATAGCCCGCCAGCCGACGCAGATAGCGCATTGCCTCGCGCCGCCCGCGCCAGAGCCGCCAGAACACCGCGGCGGTGAAGGTGCCCGCGCAGGCCTGCGCCAGCATCGGTTCGAGCGCGTCGATCTCGGCCAGCGCGCTTTCGGGCGTGCTGCCCAGATTGCGGCAGGGCAGAAGCGTCACATGCGGCCGCGCCATCAGCGCGGCATGCATCGCATCGGGGCTGATCAGCGGGTCGTAGATCACATGCACCGCCCCGGCGCCATCGAGCATGTCGGGGGCAAAGCCGTAACGGTCGGTGAAATTCTGCCGCCGCCGCCGCCGGAACCGGTCATCCCAGGCGGTCAGCCGCGCCTCGAGCGTCGCCTGCGGCGCCAGCGTGATCACCGTCGCCCCCGGCGCCGCGACCGAGAAGGCCGCCGCCGCATAGCCGCAACTGCCCGCGCCGTAAAACACCACGCGGTCGAAATCCTCGAAAAACGCCTCGTCCACGAGGCGGTCGATATAGGCATAGACGGCGGGATCGCGAAACCAGCTCTCGTCATGGGCAATCAGCGTCAGGCTGGAATGGCCGCCCGCCCCGGCAAGGGTGAAGCCGAGCGGCAGCTGATCGTCAGAGCGGGCGCGGATCGCGGCGCGGATCTCGAAACTGACCAGAAGCACCGGGCCGCGGTCGGCAAAAAGCACCGAATGGCTGGCGCCCAGCGGCTCCCAATAGCCCTCAAGCTCGCCCAGATCCTCTATGTGGCGCAGCCAGTCGCTGTCGTTCAGATCGCGCATCGTGCTGGTTTCCAACTTTCCCCCGTCCATCGCCGCTCTCCTGCTTCTGTGCGGAAGACTGCCTGAACAGGGTTAATCTATCATTCCCGCCGCCTGTCGGAAATGCGCGCGCGGCGATAAATTCCTGTTGATTGTCAAGGGGTGGGCGTCAATCCGCCCAAAGGCGGGGCAGTGTTTCCGTGCCGGTTACACCTTGGGCGGACGCGCTTCGGCGGCCAGTCCGAGCGCCCGCATCCGTGCCGCAAGCGGCGGCGGCAGCGGCTGCGAGGGCGGGGTCAGCATCAGCCGCCCGAAGAGCGCCCGGAACGGCTCCTCGGCCATCAGCGCGGCAAAGCGCTTGTGCCGCCAGGCCACGCCTGCGCGGTGCAGCCGGTCGATCTCGGCATCTGTGCGCAGCCCCGCCATCCCGGCGGCGGTCGCATCGGCATAGCGGGCAATCGTGCGGTCCTCGACGCCACAGAAATTGCGCTCGACCCAATAGCTCAGATCGAAGGCCGAGGCGTCCCGATTGGCCCGGCCGCGGTCGCATTTGAGCACATAGCCCTGCATCGATCCCAGCGCGTAATGGTTGAGCTGCACCAGCTGCCAGGGGTCCTGGCCCAGGGGCGTGAACAGCCGCCCGCTGCGGTAGCTGTCGGGCAGGGCGCGGCCGCTGCCATCGACCCAGCGCGTCTGCGCGATCCGCGCCGGATCGGGGGCGCGGGGGCGATGCACGCCCAGTTTGCGATAGGCGCCATCGTTGCGAAACAGCGTCTTGATCAGGCTGGCCCGCCAGGGCCAGGTCATCCCCGCAGGCGCGGCGCGCAGGAATTGCGCCGTCACCGGCGCATCGGTGAAATCGACCACCCCCGCATTGCCGAACAGCCGCCAGGTCAGCGCGATCGCCGTCGCCTCGGGCAGGGTCGCGGTCAGCGTCGCCAGCGTGCCGTCGCCCGCATGGATGTTGACGAATTCGTCGATGTCGAGGACCAGAACCCAATCGGCGGCGCGCAGCAGCGGATGCTTCTCCGCCAGCTTCAGCGCCGCCCATTGCGGCCCCTCGCGCCAGGGGCCGGGGTTGCGGACATGGGTCAGCGCGCCCAAGGCCTGCAGCCGGTCCAGAAGCGCATCGGTGCCGTCGCTGCAATCGTTGGAAAAGACAAGGAAATCGGTGAACCCCACGGCGCGGTGATGGGCCAGCCATTCCAGCAGGAAGGCCGCCTCGTTCTTCACCGTCAGAATGGCCAGCGCCCGCATCAGTGGTTCGCCTCGCCCTCGTGGTCCACGGTGAAGAAGAAATCAGCCGGCAGGTCGCGCAGGTGCAGATCCTCCGGGATCACCCCCGGACCGGCATTGAACACCGCCGAGCCGAAGACATGCAGCAGCCGCGAGAGCTTTTCGAAGCGGTCCGAACAAAGCTCGGCGTAGAAATTCGCATAAGCCTCGGTCGCGCGCAGCTCTGCGATCTTCGCCCGATGCGCCGCCACCGAAAACTCATGTGCGGCGCGGATTTCCGGGTCCGCCAGCAACCGCTCGAATTCCGCCCGCGCCCGCGGGATCATCCGCTGGACCGAGCGCTCCTCGACCGCGTTGTGATTCATCCGAAACCAGTAGTTCAGCCCCTGATCGCGGTCGACATGGTTCACCCTTCCGCGGTCGCGCTTGACCAGAAAGCTCTCGGCCGAGCGCACGGCGTAATGGTTGAGCTGCACCCAGTCATAGCCGTAGCTTGTCGCGGTCGAGCGCCAGCCGTTGCGATACATTTCGCGCGGCATCGGCTTGCCCGACCCATTGAGCCACTGCACCTGATCCCACAGATCGGGCAACAGCCCCTTGGGCCGGTGCACGCCCAGCTTCTTGTAGATGTCGATGTTGCGAAACAGCGTCTTGAAGCCCCAGGCCTGATGCGGCTTGCGCACGATCTCGGGGGCGCAGGTGGTGAATTGCTCCAGCAGGAAGCGGTCCTGATAGTCGTGCACATCCGAGTTGCCGAAAAGCCGCCAGGTCAGCGCGATCATGTTCGCCGTGCCCATCGCCTCATACAAAGCGCGAAGCGTGCCGTCGCCGATCTTCACATTGATGAATTCATCGACATCCATGCAGATCGCCCAGCCGCAATTTTGGATCAGCGGCTCCTTTTCCGCGCTTTCCAGCGCCGCATGCTGGGGCGGCATGTCCATGCTGCGAAACGGGTTGTCGCGGTGCTGGCAGATCCCCTTCCTTTGCAACATGTCCAGCATCGTGTCGGTGCCATCGGTGCAGTCATTGGTATAGATCAGGAAATCATCGACGCCGATGGCGCGGTGATAGGCGATCCATTCGAGGATGAAGGGCCCCTCGTTCTTCATCGTGGTGACGATGCAGGTGCGGCCCGCCTCGGTCGCGCGCAGCGGCGCGGGGCGCGGTTTCGAGACCGGCGGGCGGATCGGTTTCGCCCCCCAGATTTCGGTCGAAACCCGAAAGAGTTCCGGGTCTTCGATCAACGAGGTCTTCGGTGCCAGTTCGGAGGCCGCCCGCCCCGGCACCCGCAGCCCCATCGCGCGCCAGAACGGGATCAGGCTGGCCGGATCGGGTTTCGTATAGGCGATGCGCAGCAGCCGCCAGGTCGCATCAAGCCCGACCTTGCCCGGCGCCACACCCCAGCGGGCAATGCCGCGCGTCGCGTCGAATTGCCGGCACAGGTGATCGGAAAACCGCGCCTCGGCCCCCGCCCGCACCCGCCAGGGATAGACCCGCCGCCCCACCAGCGTCACCATGCCCGAGGGGGCCTCCAGACAGGTCTCGAAAGCCGAGGGCCCGCCCGCGGCGCGCGGCTGCAGGATGTCGGTCACGTCAAGCTGCAACACCACGCGGGCGCGGGCCAGAAAGCGCCATTTCACCAGCTCGAACACGATCCCCTGACCCAGCGGCGCCCGCCAGGGATCGTTCGGCGGCACCTCCATCCGGTCCTTGCCGGGCGCGTCGGGGGCGTGAAACGGGTGGTTTTCCGGCCCGTGATCGGGTTTGCCAAGCGGCACATCCGAGGACAGCACGACAACCGTCATCGCGATATCGCGCGCCGCCAGCAGATCGGCCACCGCCGCGGCCAAAGCCGGGCCGTGCAGCGCGTCGCTGTCAGGGGGCGAGCGGTCCAGGATCAGCGCGGCTTCGGCCCCGTGCTGGTCGTGATGCCAGACCAGCCAATCAACGATGCCCTGTGCGCTTTCCTCAAGCCGTTGCGCGAAAAGACAGAATTTACCCGCGAAAAGATCGGTCTCGGCGGGCGCGGGGGAGATATCGAAAGCCGCCACCGGGCCTTGCGGCGCCGGGCCGGGGGCGGGGGCCTCGCCCTCGGGCGTCACCGGGCGGATCGCCCCGGGGCAAAGGCCAAGCCGCAGCGGCCCCTCGGGCGCGGCGCGGCCATGCACCATCACGCCCCCCGCCACCTCGCGCCGGTCGATCACCTCGAAACCGCCCGCGGGCGGATCGGGGGCGATCTGCCCGGCAAAGGCGGGATTGGCGAAGAACAGCCGCAGGGTGCGGCCGGGGCGGCCGTTGCGGCTCTCGGGCCAGATCACGGCATCCAGCAGCCGCAGCCCCGCAGGCCCGGCCCCGAAGCTCTTCCCCTGCAATTGCCGCGCGACGACCGTCGATCCGTTCATGCTGCCCCCGGTTTTGAGACGTTCTAACAGGGCCCCGGCCCGCTTTCAAACGCGCGCTGATCTTCCCTGCCGATTGCGGCGCCCGTGGCGACGGGGGGACCGGAGCCGCTGCCCGGAAATTGCCCGAAATCCGCTGCGAAATCGGCCAAAGCCCGTGATGACTGGGCGCGGGGTCCTATCCTTGCCAAGCCGGTGATTGCGGATAGAATGCCCCGACCAGGAAAGGGTGTGCAGATGGACGAGCAAGACGGCAAGGTGGGGTTGCGCCGCAACCCCGGACAGAAATACAGCCTGTTTCTGGACGAGCTGCACAGCCGGATGGTGTTTGACTGGTACATGGAAATCGGCTGCCGCGCCGGGCGCAGCTTTGCCCCGGTGATGGGCAAGACGATCGCCGTCGATCCCTTCTTCAAGGCGGAAACGAACATCATCGGTGCCAAGCCGCAGCTGCTGATCTTCCAGCAGACGAGCGACGATTTCTTCGCCTCGGGGATGCTCGATCGCATGGGGATCAAGCTGTCGCTGTCCTTCCTTGATGGGATGCATCTGTTTGAATATCTGCTGCGCGATTTCATGAACACCGAGGCGGTGTCGGACCCTAACGGGGTGATCGCGCTGCATGACTGCCTGCCTTTCAACCAGCGCATGCTGACGCGCGATCTGAAGAACCTGCCCAAGGGGCCCTGGACGGGCGACGTGTGGAAACTCATTCCGATCCTGCGCAAATACCGCCCCGATCTTGAGTTGACGGTGCTGAACTGCCGCCCGACGGGGCTGGTCCTGGTCTCGAACCTCGACCCGGCAAACACCGTGCTGCGCGACAATTACGAGGCGATCGTGGCGGAATGGACCACGGTCGATCTGCTGCCCTATGGCGTGGGCCGCTTCTACGACTGTTTCGAAAGCGTCGATGCCGATGCCTTCGCCGCCGCCGATTACCCGATCTTCGCGAAGATCCGTCAGGCCCCCGCGACGATCCGCAGGCCGACCAAGGTCACGAAATAACCCCGGAGGCGCCGATGTCGGCACGCGAAGACGATCCCGCCCGCGCCCCGCAGCCGCAGGGGGGCTGGTCGACGCGCCTGCGCCCTGTGCCCGGCGCGCTGGTCGTGCCGCCAAGCGTGCCCGACATGGTGCAGCCGATGGGCATTTTCGACGCCGCTGGCGGCTATGTCCACGAGGGGGTGCTCTGGCGGGGTCGTCGTCTGATGGTTGAGCCCGAGATCCGCCCCGAGCCGGTGGCCGATCTGCCCGGGCGCTGGATCTGGGGCGGGGTGCTGCTCAATCACTTCGGCCATTTTCTGGTCGAAAGCACGCCGCGGCTTTGGGCGCTCGACGCGGTCGAGGGGCCGGTCGATGGCATCCTGTTTACCGTCAAGCGCGAGACGATCGAAGAGGCGGGCGCGCTGAAGCTGCAACCGTTCCAGCGGCTGTTCTTCGACCTGCTCGGCATCGATGTGCCGATCCGCATTCTGGCGCAGCCGACCCGGGTCGAGCGGCTGGAAGTGCCCGGACAGGGTTTCGGTCTGGGCCCGATCGCCGCCGGAACCGCGCCGTTCCGGGCCTTTTTCGCGACCCGTTTCGCCCGCAATATCGCCCCGCAAGGTTCGGAAAAGCTTTACATTTCCCGTTCCACCCTGGGGGCTGCGCGCGGCGGCGTGCTGGGCGAGGACCGGATCGAGGCGGCGCTTTCGGCGGCGGGCTACGAGATTTTCCATCCGCAAAAACACAGTCTTGAATCGCAGATCGCCCATTACAAGGCGGCCCGGCAGGTGGTGGCGCTGGATGGCTCGGCGCTGCATATGGTGGCGATGGTGGGCCGTCGCGATCAGCAGGTGGCGATGATCCGGCGCCGGGTGTCGGACGTGTCGGACAGCATCGTCACCCATCTGACCGCCTTCACCGGGCGGGCGCCGCTGGTGATCGACGTGATCGAGCAGGATTGGGTGCGCTCGGACCGCAAGCGGGCGGACCGGCATTCGGTGGGCCAGCTCGATCTGCCCGCGCTTGGCCGGGCGCTGGTCGCGGGCGGGTTCCTGCCCGAAGGCGCCGAAATCCCGGCGATGACCGAGGCCGAGATCCATGCCGCGGTGCATGTCTTCGAGGATGCCCTGAGCGGCAAGCTGCATTTCGAGCCGCTGGCGCGTGGCGCGCGCCGCGACGTGCCCGAGGCCGGGGCGGTGCTGCGGCGGCGCAAGGATCGGCCCAAGGACGGGCCCAAGGATGGGCCCGGGGCTGAACCGGGCAAGGAAGGCAAGCTCAAGGGCGAAGAGCGGCGCGCGGCACGGATGGCGCGGCGGGCCGAAAGGACCGAGCGGCGCGAAAGGCGCGCGGCGGCCCGGCCCGAGGGCTGAACCCGCCGCGGCGGCTTATTTGGCCCCGCGTGCCGCGCGGCGGGCTTCGCGGGCGGCCTTGCGCTCCTGCCGTTCGGCGCGGCGCGCGGCGCGGTCTTCGGCGGTTGCCTCGGCGGGCGCGTCTTCGGGATCAAGGGGGACAGCCGCCGCGCCCAGATGCGCCCGGGTGAAGACCGCCATCACCCGCGCCACCGCCGCCTCGCGCACCGAGCGCAGGTTCGGCTCGAACCAGCCCGCCCCGGCCTTGACCGAGGTCACCAGTTCATAAGACGGGAAATAATCCACCGCCGCGTCATCGGCCTGCAGCTCGCCCGCCACCGCGCGCAGCACCGATTTCGACAGCACCGTCGCGGGCAGCACATGCGCCTGCGAGGCGGTGGCGGTCAGCGGCACCGGCGAGACGGTCAAAAGCACCCGCAGCGCCGGGTTGAGCGCCTTCAGCCGTGCCAGCGCCGCTTCCAGATCGGCCTTGACCTCGGAGACGCGGAAATTCGCAAAGGCATGGATTTCCGGGTCGAAACTGCCCGCGATCGTGCCGGGCGCGGTGGCATAGACCTGACCCGAGGGCTTGTGAACCCAGGCCTCGGTCAGACCCAGGGTGAAGATGAAGACATCAGCCTGCGTGAAAACTTCGCGCACTTTTTCAAGATGCTGCGCGCGGGCGGCCTTGACCGCTGCGGCGCTTGCAAACCCGCCCGGTTCGATATTCGGGCGCAGCGCGTCGTAAAACCGGCCGTCCTTTTCCCAGATCGCGTCGAAATCGGGGGCCTTGCCCCAGGCCTCCTCGAGCAGCTGGCGCAGCTGGCGGGTGGTGTAGATATTGCCATAGCGGGCGGAATACATGTCATAGCCGTGGCTTGGCCCGTCTTCGGGGGCGATGCCCGCGGGGCGCGGCTCGGCATCGAGCACGGTGAAGCCGTTTTTGCGCAAGGCCCGGCCGACATGCTGGGCAAAGCAGGAGCCCGCGGTGACGATCCGGTCGGTCTTCGTCAGCCCCCAGCGCGGCCGGTACAGATCGGGCGGCGGATAGGCGGCCTCGGCCAGGCCGGTGCGCCAGAAGGCGCGGGCGTCGATGCCTTGATAGGGCGAGCGTGTCATGCGGGCACTCCTTCCTGGGGGCAGATCCCGGCCAGGGCAGGCCGGACCGCCGCCCAGACTGCAAAGCCGAAATCGGCGTTCATATGCGAGGCGTCGGTGCCGCCGCCTTCGCCGGAAATCAGCCGCGAAGCCTCTTTGTTATAGGCGCCGCGGGTGGTGACGCCATCGGCCACGGTCGCCGCGGGCTGGGCGATGAAGCGCGCATGCGGCGCCAGCGCCGCGGCCGCTGCGGTTTCGAACATCGCGCCAATCGCCGGGCCGTCGCCCGCAAGGATCGCCGCGTCCCAGCCGTAATTCGTGACGCCCTCGGGCGGTTGCCGGGCCCAGTCGGCCCAATGCGGCTCGGCCAGCGCCAGCACCGGCTTGTCCGTCGCCCGGGCAATCGTCCGGGCATGATCGACCAGCTGCGTCGCGCTGTAACGCTCGGTCAGAAACGCCGTGGCAAAGGCCGGATGCAAAAGCGTCTTGCCCGCGGTGCCGGCAAGCCCGACCCAGGCATGGGTCTTGTAAAACCGCAAGATCCGCTTTGACGACATGTTCAGCCCCACCAGAAGGAAGGCGTCGAAGCGGGACAGTTCGATCCGGTCATAGCCGCCCGACAGCGTGCGGAAATGGCCCGTGATCTTCGGCCGCGTCGGCACCAGCGCCGTGCCCTGCAGGGCCACATGGCGCATCCCGTCCGCGGGGGCGCCGAAAAACACCGGCTCGATCGCGTCCCAGCCGGGCACGGCCTCCTCGATCAGCCGGTCCCAGCCCAGTTTCAGCGCCCCGATATGGGAATTGCCGATCACGCACAGCCGCAGCGTCATTTCGAGAATGCCTCCAGCAATTCATCCTCGCACATCACCTTCGCGGCCTTGCCCTTGCCCTTGGCCTCGGCCCGGGCCTTGCGCCGGGCCCGCCGCTCGGGGTCTTTCGTGCGCTGTTTGCCTTCGGTGGCGGCTTCGACGGCGGCGGCGGGCGGTGCGGCCCCCTGTGCGAGCAGATCGCGCAGATCGGCGCCGCCGCACAGCCGCACGACCAGCGCCGCCAGAGGGTCGGGATCGGCCGCCGCGCCCCCCGGCGCCAGAAGCCGGCCAACGAGCGCATCCAGCACCGGATCATGCCGCACGCGCGCGGTGTCCCGCGCCCAGTCGGCGGCGCGGGCGGCCAAAAGCGCATGGCTGGCCCGGGTCTCGGCGCGGGCGCCGGAAGGGGCGGGCAGCACGATCAGGCACAGCTGCAGTCTCGGGTTGAGCGCCTCCAGCCCCTCCGCCAGCCGGGCAAACCCGGCGTCCAGATCGCGGGCGCTCATCCGCGCCTCGGGCCAGTCGGGGGCATGCAGGCCCGCGGGCGGGCGGGGAAAGACCTGGCCGCTGGCCGGATCACACAGCAGCGCGGGGGCGGCAAGCGGCAGCACCAGTGTTTCGGTTTCGGCCAGCAGTCGCGCCAGCGCCGTCAGATGCGCCTGCCGGTAGGCGGTGGCGCTGGCCAGATCGGGCAGGCCCGCCGGATCGACCCCGGGGCGGGCGGCATCGACCAGCGTGCCGTCGGGCTGCGGCCAGAACACCGGCCCGGCCTCGCCCCGCGCCGCCGCGATCAGCTGCGCAAGCAGCCGCACATCGCCCAAAGCCCCGGCCCGCGCCGAGGAAAGCCCGTAGTGAAACTGTGCCAGAAGCGCCGCCGAGGCCTGTTTCGGCCCGGGTTCGGCATCGGCCACCAGCGCGCCGCCGCGACGCAACGCCTGCGACAGGGCCGGATCGCCGCCCAGAACGCTCAGCCGGACCGGACCTTGCGGCACGGGCGGGGCGGTTTCGGCCTCGGTCGTCGTCTTTGCGTCGTTCATGCGGTCCTGCCTTCCTTCCGGTGCAGATTATGCGCCGTGGCCGCAGTTTGAAAGCCAATCATGGACATTTGAGGGCGGTCCGGAATTTTGCCGCCGCCGCCGTCGAGGGGTGCTGCCAAAATGTCGCACCAGGCCCCAAGGGCGGGTTGACCTATGTCAAAGTGGGGCGGCGCGCAAAGCCGCTAGAAGAGGCGCATCAGGTTCCCGATCTCCCTGAAACGGCGCAAGCCGGCGGAACCTGAGCCAGGACCCGGACGTTCTCCCTCGTCGGGTTCCAAATAACGCGCTGCGGGCCTCCCTCCCGCAGCGCTTTATTTTGGTCCGGTCGCATCTGCCGTTTCGCCTTGGCTGGCCCCCGGGCCTTGGCCTAGATCACCTTGACCTGCGTGCCGACCGGACAGAGCGGATAAAGCTCTTCGACCTGGGCGTTGAACAGCCCGATGCAGCCCGAAGAGCTTTTGCGGCCGATCTTGCGGGTGTCATGGGTGCCGTGGATGATATAGGCGGGCCAGTCGAGATAAAGCGCGCGGGTGCCCAGCGGATTGTCGGGGCCGGGCGGCATCGGGCGCAGGCTGGGATCGGCGGCCAGCATCGAGGCGGTCGGCGTCCAGCCCGGGTTTTCGCGCTTGCGCACGATTTCGGTATAGCCGGTGCGGGTCAGTTCGGGGCTTTTGGGCACCGAGGTCGGATAGACGCGATAATCCGCCCCCTCGACCGCCCAGTAATGCAACGCCTTCGAGACCGTGTCGGCGATCAGCGTGACCCGGTCGAGCCGGTCGAAATGCGCGCGCCAGTCGATCTGGCGGAAGCCCGAGATATTGGCGCGCGTCGGCGGCGCGATGATCGCGGGCTGGGCCGCCATCGGCACGTCTTGCGTATTCGCCCGCAGCATCGAAGGCGCAAACAGCGCCACGGCGCCCGAGCCAAGCAGCAGACGACGGGTAAGACGGGGGGTAAGACGGGGCATCCGGACCTCCTGAAACGGCGCATTGCACATGCATCATTCGGGGTCTGCGCCGCAGGGTCCAGTCAACTCCTGTCACGAGCTGGTGACAGCGGAAGGCGGAGACAGCAAAAGGCCCTCCGCAGGGAGGGCCTTGGCTTGCGGGGAAGATCGCGGCGCTTATTTCGGCGCGATCATCATCACCATCTGGCGGCCTTCAAGCTTCGGCATCGATTCGACCTTGCCGGCATCGCCGACATCGCCGACGACGCGGTTCAAAAGCTCCATGCCAAGCTGCTGGTGCGCCATCTCGCGGCCGCGGAAACGCAGCGTGACCTTGACCTTGTCGCCTTCCTCCAGGAATTTCATCACCGAGCGCATCTTGACCTCGTAGTCATGCGTGTCGGTGCCCGGACGGAACTTGATTTCCTTGATCTCGATGACCTTCTGCTTCTTGCGGGCCTCGGCCTCTTTCTTCTGCTGTTCGTATTTGAACTTGCCGAAGTCCATGATCTTGCACACCGGGGGAACGGCGGTGGGCGAGATTTCCACGAGGTCGAGCCCGGCCTCCTCGGCCATCTGCATCGCACGGGCGGGGGTGACCACGCCGACGTTTTCCCCATCCGCCCCGATCAGGCGGATTTCAGGCGCGCGGATGCGTTCGTTGATCCGGGGGCCGGTCTCGCGTTGCGGCGGGGCATTGTGCGGTCTGCGGGCTATGGCTTTGGTCCTTTTGTGGTGAACGTTTGGCGCGCAAAATAGGGGCAGGGGCCGGGTCTTTCAACCGGATTCCGCAGCCGCTTCGGCGGGAATCGGCTTGTGCTTCGAAAAAGGCGGCAATGCGACACGTTTCCTAATTCCCAAGTGCAGGCGATAGTTGAAAATGTTGATCGTTCCCATGAGAATCCCATCATGAAAAGGGGGGAAGAATGACCGAAGTGAACTGGAAAGACCTGCCGCAAAATGCCAAGGCGACGCTGGGCATCATCGGCGGGGGGATCCTGCTGGCCCTGATCCTTGGCTTGATGTCGCCGGGTCGCACCGTGGTCACCGTGCCTGTCGATGAACTGCCGCCGGGCGTGCCGGCAACCCCGGCCGCCGCTGCCGCTCCGGCGGCTGAAGCTGCTGCCCCGGCTGCGGAAGCTGCTGCTCCGGCTGAAGAAGCCGCCCCGGCTGCGGAAGCTGCCCCGGCTGCGGAAGCTGCCCCGGCTGCGGAAGCTGCCCCGGCTGCGGAAGCTGCCCCGGCTGCGGAAGCTGCCCCGGCTGCGGAAGCTGCCCCGGCTGCGGAAGCTGCCCCGGCTGCGGAAGCTGCCCCGGCTGCGGAAGCTGCTCCGGCTGCGGAAGCTGCTCCGGCTGCGGAAGCTGCTCCGGCTGCGGAAGCTGCCCCGGCTGCGGAAGCTGCCCCGGCTGCGGAAGCCGCCCCGGCTGCGGAAGCTGCCCCGGCTGCGGAAGCTGCCCCGGCTGCGGAAGCCGCCCCGGCTGCGGAAGCCGCCCCGGTTGCGGAAGCCGCCCCGGCTGTTGAAGCTGCTCCGGCTGCGGAAGCTGCCCCGGCTGCGGAAGCTGCCCCGGCTGCGGAAGCTGCTCCGGCTGCGGAAGCCGCCCCGGCTGTTGAAGCCGCCCCGGCTGCGGAAGCTGCCCAGGCTGTTGAAGCCGCCCCGGCTGCGGAAGCCGCTCCGGCTGCGGAAGCCGCTCCGGCTGTTGAAGCTGCCCCGGCTGCGGAAGCTGCTCCGGCTGTTGAAGCTGCTCCGGCCGCGGAAGCTGCCGCTCCGGCCGCTGAAGCCGCTCCGGTTGACCCGGTTGCCGCCGCGCTTGCCGCTGCCGAGGCTGCTAAACTCGCTGCCGAAGCTGCTGTCGCCGCCGCTGCCGCTGCCGAAGCTGCCGCCGCTGCTGCTGCCGCGAAATAAGCGCCGCGCGCCTGACATCGACAAACGCCGCCCCCCCCCGGGGCGGCGTTTTCTTTTGGTCCTCCACCGCGCCAAAGAAAAAGGCCGCCCCGAAGGGCGGCCCGTTTCAAACCGGATCGGCCGGCTCAGATGCCGTCGCCGACGAAGGCCTTTTCCACCACGAATTCGCGCGGCTCGGAATTGGCGCCCTCGCGCAGGCCGTAGCTTTCCAGAACCTTCATCACATCAACGTTGAACGCCAGCGAGCCGCAGACCATCGCCCGGTCGGTCTCCGGGTTCATCGGCGTGATCCCCAGATCCTCGAACACCTTGCCCGAGGCGAGGTTGTCGGTGATCCGGCCCATGTGGTGGAACTCTTCCCGCGTGGTGGTCGGGTAGTATTTCAGCTTGCCCTCGACCATCTCGCCGATCAGCGGGTCATCTTGCAGCGCCTCGACCAGCTGGCGGCCGTATTCGAGTTCGGCCACCGTGCGGCAGGTGTGCATCATGATGACTTCGTCGAATTTCTCATAGGCCTCGGGCTCGCGCATCAGCGAGGCGAAAGGCGCAATCCCGGTGCCGGTGGCGAGGAACCACAGCCGCTTGCCGGGCAGAAGCGCGTCGATCACCAGCGTGCCGACGGGTTTCGGGCGCAAGATGATCTGCTCGCCGACCTTGATGTGCTGCAGACGCGAGGTCAGCGGGCCATCGGGCACCTTGATCGAGTAGAATTCGAGCTCTTCGTCCCAGGCGGGCGAGGCGATCGAATAGGCGCGCATGATCGGCTTGCCGTTGTCATCCAGCAGCCCGATCATCACGAATTCGCCCGAGCGGAAGCGCAGCGTCTGCGGCCGCGTGACGCGGAACGAAAACAGCGTGTCGGTCCAGTGCCGGACAGAGGTCACCGTCTGCGCATCGGGCAGGACTTTCGCGGGGGCAATCGGCGTGGTCTCGTTCACGGTCGTCTCGTCTTTGAGGCCCGAAGGGGCGATGAAGAAGCGCCGCACCGGCGCATGCGAAGGCGCGGCAGGAAACATGCGCCGCAATTACCACAAAAGGCCGCGGCCTGCCATGACTATGGGCAGATGCCGCCTGCGACCTTTCGCGTCAAGCGATCACGCTGTCGCAACCGAGCCGAACAGCCGCGCGCGATAGTCATGCGCCTGCCAGTCGGCGCGGGCCAGCCATTGCGCCTCGCCCTGCCGGGCGGCCAGATCCTCGGGGATCTCCACCTCGTCAAAGCCCGAGCGCCGGGCCATGCCGTATTGATCGGCGATGATCGGCCCGCTGGCGCGCAGGCGGCCGGTATAGCCCGCATCGCGGATCAGCCGGCCAAGGGTGAAGCCGCGCCCGTCCGAGAAACTGGGGAAGAGCACCTTGACCAGTTCAGCCCCGGCCACCAGCCCGGCCAGCGCGTCGGGGGCGGTGGTGGGGGGGATCTCGACGGCAATCCCGGTAAAATCCTCGGGCGCAAAGCCCGTGTCGCGCACGATCACACTCATGCCACCTTGTCCTTGTCGCTGCCTTCGGCGGACTCCTCGGCCGGTTTGACCCGGACCATCCTGCCGCCGATGAAATGGATGCCGCATTCGGTTTTTTGCGAGCCGCGCCAACGGCCTGCGCGCGGATCTTCGCCCGGTTTCACCGGCGAGGTGCAGGGCGCGCAGCCAATGGACGGATAGCCCCGCGCCACCAGCGGATGCCGGGGCAGGCGGTTTTGCACCATGTATTCTTCCAGATCCTCGCGCCCCCAATGCGCCAGCGGATTGATCTTCATCCGCTGCGGTGTCTCGACCTCGAAGAAGTCGATCTCGGCGCGCGTCGCGCCCTGATAGCGCTTGCGCCCGGTGATCCAGGCGTCAAAGCCCGAGAGCGCGGTTTCCAGCGGCACGGTCTTGCGCAGATTGCAGCAGGCGTCGGTGTCGAACTGATAAAGCGTGCCATCGGGGTCCTCCAGCGCCAGCGCGGCTTTCGTCGCGCGGATGGTGCGGATCTCCGACAGGCCCAGTTTCGAAGCGACCTCCTGCTGATAGGCCAGCGTCTCGGGAAACAGCATCATCGTGTCGACGAAAAGCACCGGCGTCGCCGGGGCGATCAGCGAGACCATGTGCAGCAGCACGACCGATTCTGCGCCGAACGAGCTGACCATCGCCACCCGCCCGGTGTCGGGATCGGCCAGCGCCTTTTCCATCACCGCAATCGCGGCATGATGCCGATAGCGGTCATTGAGCGCCGCAACGCGGGGGCCGATGTCAGGCAGCATCCTGGGCCTCATCATAAAGGGCGGCGCGGAAGGGCTCGCGCCCCAGCCGGTGCAGCGTGGCAAGAAAGGTTTCGCTCTCCGAAAGCCGCAGCGCCAGATAGGCGCGCACCAGCCGCTCGATCGCGGGCACGACCGCGTCATAGGCAAAGCCCGGCCCCATCTTTTCGCCGATCGCGGCCTCGGGCCCCTCGGCGCCGCCAAGGGTGATCTGGTAATTCTCGGCTCCGGCGCGATCAAGGCCAAGGATGCCGATGGCGCCCAGATGGTGATGACCGCAGGCGTTGATGCAGCCCGAGATTTTCAGGGGCAGCGGCCCGATGGTGTCGACCAGATCCAGCGTCTCGAAATGCCGCGCGATATCCTGCGCCAGCGGGATCGACCGCGCCGTGGCCAGCGCGCAGTAATCCATTCCCGGGCAGGCGATCATGTCGGAAATCAGCCCGACATTCGCCGCCGCGAGGCCAACCTTGCGCAGCGCGGCATGAAGGGCGGGCAGATCGGCGCGGGCGACATGGGGCAGAACGATGTTCTGCATGTGGGAAATGCGCAGCTCGCCATAGCCGTAAAGGTCGGCCAGATCCGCCACGGCCCGCATCTGCGCCGCCGAGACATCGCCCGGTTCCTCGCCCGGGGTCTTGACCGAGATCGTCACCACCGCATGATCGGGGCGCTTGTGATCGGTGACGGAGTGCTTCGCCCAGGCGGCGAAAGCCGGATCGGCGGCGCGCGCCTCGGCATAGGGGGCGGGGTCTTTCGCGACCAGATCGGGCAGGGCGAAATGCGGGGTGATCCCGGCCAGAAGCGCCTGATCGGCGCCGGTGAATTGCGGCTTGATGCGGGCGAATTCCTGCTCGACCAGATCGCGGAACGGCTCGATCCCGGTTTCGAAGACGGTGATCTTGATGCGCGCTTTGTATTTGTTGTCGCGCCGCCCGATCAGGTTGTAGGCGGCCAGGATCGCCTCCAGATAGGGCAGCAGATCGGCCTTGGGCAGGAAATCGCGCAGCTCGGGCGCCAGCATCGGCGTGCGCCCCAGCCCGCCGCCCACCAGCACGCGGAACCCGGTCTCGGCGCCGCGGCGGATCAGCTGCAGCCCGACATCATGGGCGCGGATCGCGGCGCGATCCTCGGGGCTGCCGGTGATCGCGATCTTGAACTTGCGCGGCAGGAACTGGAATTCGGCGTGATCCGAGGACCATTGCCGGATCAGCTCCGCATAGGGGCGGGGGTCTTCGATCTCATCCGCCGCGGCCCCGGCAAAGGCGTCGGTGGTGACGTTGCGGATGCAATTGCCCGAGGTCTGGATCGCATGCAGCCCGTCCTCGGCCAGCCGCTCCAGAATGTCGGGCGTGTCCGTGAGCTTGATCCAGTTGAACTGGATGTTCTGGCGGGTGGTGAAATGGCCATAACCGCGGTCAAAGCGGTCCGCCACATCGGCCAGCGCCCGCATCTGGTTCGACGAGAGCGTGCCATAGGGGATGGCGACGCGCAGCATATAGGCATGCAGCTGCAGATACAGCCCGTTCATCAGCCGCAGCGGGCGGAATTCCTCCTCGGTCAGGCTGCCGTCGAGCCGCCGTGCCACCTGATCGCGAAACTGCGCGACGCGATTGCGCACGAAAGCTTCGTCGAAGTCGGAATATTCATACATGTGCGGCGTCCTTGGCGGCTTCTTTCGTCGGGCGGATCGAGGGGCCCCTGGCGCGGAATTGCTCGCGCAGCGCCACCGGCACCGGCCCCTGCGGTCCTTGCGTCACATCGACCAGATAGACCCCCACCGCAACCGTCGTGTGACCCATCGCGGAAAGCAGGCGCAGCTGCGCCTCGGCCTCGTCGGTCAGCACCTCGGCCTGAGCGATATCGCGTACCCAGGTCTCGGCGGCCGAGAAATAGACCACATGACCGGCGCGCAGATCATTGGCGCTGACGACTTTCGGAACAAAGGAACGACTCATATCACAGCCTCGAGCGATTGGGCGGCGGCCGCGCGGGGGGCGAGACCGAACAGGATGACGGCGGGACCTTCCAGACGCGCGGCGGCGGCGGGCAGATCGGCAAGGGTGGTGGCGATCACGCGCTCCTCGGCGCGGGAAATATTTTCTACGAGCGTCACCGGCGTCGTGGCAAGCGCGCCGTGCATCATCAGCCGGCCTTGCAGGAAACGTGCGGCCTTCTTGCCCATGTAGATCGCGGCGACCGCGCCCGGACGGGCAAGGCCTGCCCAATCCGCCTCGGCAAAGCCCGCGATGTCATGGCCGGTGATCAGGCGCAGCTCCCGGTTGCGGCCGCGCTCGGTCAGGCTTTGCCCAAGGCTGGCGGCGGCGGCCGAGGCGGCGGTGATCCCGGGCAGGATGGTGAAGCCGATCCCGGCGGCATCAAGCGCGTCCAGCTCCTCGCCCAGACGGCCGAAGACGCCCGGATCGCCCGATTTCAGCCGCAGCACATTGCGCCCGGTGCGCGCGAAACCCAGCATCAGCGCGATGATTTCCTCTTGCGGCATATGGGCGCCAAAGCCGGTCTTGCCGGTCTCGATCCGCAGCGCCTGCGGTCCGGCCAGCGCCAGAACCTCGGCCGAGACCAGCCGGTCATGCAAGATCACATCGGCCGTGGCCAGCGCCCGCGCCACCGCCAGCGTCAGATGATCCGCGCAGCCCGGACCGGCCCCGGCCAGCGTCACATGGCCAGTGCTGCGGGGGGCGTCGGTCTCGGGCGTGCGAAGGGTCTGGGTCATGGCGGTCTCCTTTCGCGCAATATAGGAAATTTTTCCCCGCGAACGCCATGCCCCCTTGCGAATAAGGAACTTCGTTTCCTATTCTGGGTCCTGACAAGGAGATTTCCTGCGAAACGGGGGAAAAGGCGAATGGCGGTCCGGTTGGACGAGATGGATCGGAAGATCCTGTTTCAGATGCAGGAGGATGCGAGCCAGTCGCTCGACGAGATCGCGCGCAAGGTGGGCTCGTCGAAGACCCCGGTGTGGAACCGGATCCGCAAGATGAAGGATCTGGGCGTGATCGGGCGGCAGACGGTGCTGCTCGATGCCGAGGCGCTGGGGCTTGAGGCCTGTTTCTTCGTGCTGATCCGGACCTCGGAACACGAAGCAGACTGGCAGCGCCGGTTTCTGGCCACCTTGCGCGCGCGCCCCGAGGTGCTTGAGGCGCATCGGCTGGCGGGGGATATCGACTATATCCTGAAGGTGCGGGTGAAGAATGCGCGCGCCTATGACCTTTTTTATCAGGCGCTGATCTCCGAGGTGAAGATCTACAACGTCACCGCGCTTCTGAGCATGGAAGAGATCAAGTCGACGACGATTCTGCCGGTGTGACCCGGTCGGGCCGGGCAGGGGGGCGCTGCCCCCCTCTGGCCTGTCGGCCATTCACCCCCCGGGATATTTGGAGCAAGATGAAAAACAACCGAAGCTGATTTCATCTTGCTCCAAATATCCCGGGGGTCTGGGGGCAGCGCCCCCAGCCTTGCCTCAGGCCGCGTCGAGCGCGCTCAGGATCGCGCCGAAATCGGCGGCCTTGAGCGAAGCGCCGCCCACCAGCGCGCCATCGACATTCGAGGTGGCAAAGATCTCGGTTGCGTTCGAGGGTTTGACCGAGCCACCGTAGAGGAGCCGCATGCCCTCGCCCTCGGTGCCGAAGCGGGCGACAAGCTCGGCACGCATGAAATCATGCACTTCCGCGATCTGTTCCAGCGTGGGCGTGCGGCCGGTGCCGATCGCCCAGACCGGTTCATAGGCGATGACGGTATTCGCCGCCGTCGCGCCATCCGGCACCGAGCCCGCCAGCTGCGCGCCGACCAGCGCCAGCGTTTCGCCCGCATCGCGCTGCGCTTCGGTCTCACCCACACAGATCACCGCGACCAGCCCGGCGGCGCGGGCAGCAGTGGCCTTGGCCGCGACCATTTCCGAGCTTTCGCCATGATCGGCGCGGCGTTCGGAATGGCCGAGGATCACATGGGAGGCGCCGCAATCGGCCAGCATTTCGGCCGCGATGTCACCAGTATGCGCGCCTGCGGCCTTCATGTGGCAATCCTGGCCGCCGACCGCGATCTTGCCCGCCGCCGTCGCCACCATCGCCGCGACCAGCGTCGCAGGCGGGCAGAGCAGCACGTCGGATTTCGGGTCGGGATGCGCCGCGATCAGCGCCGCCACCTCGGCCAAGCTTGCCTTGGTGCCGTTCATCTTCCAGTTGCCCGCGGCCAATTTTCTGCGCATTCCTGCCTCCTTGCCAAAATCGGGCGCAGATTAGGCAGGCGCGCGGTCCGCGCAAGCAAGAAATGGGCCTCAGCCCGCGGGCGCGTCGCGGAACTTCACCGATTCGCCGCAACCGCAGCTTTCGACCACATTCGGGTTGCGGAACTTGAAGCCCGATTCGAGCATGGTTTCCTCGTAGTCGATTTCGGTGCCGATCAGGAACATCTGCGCCAAGGGTGCGATCAGCACGCGGGCCGGGCCTGCCTCGACGACGATATCCATCGGATCGGCCTCGGCGGCGATTTCCATTGTATATTCCATGCCCGCGCAGCCGCCCTTTTTCACGCCGATGCGAAAGCCCGCGGCGCCTTCGCGCGCCATCAGCTCGGCGATCTGCGCGATGGCCGCGGGGGTCAGGGTGACGGGGGGCTTGCCGGGGAGTGCGAACATGGGGGCTCCTTTCGCCCATAGCTAGGGTGCGTGGGCGGTCCGACAAGCCTGCCGGGCCGCCCGAAGAGATCAGGGCAGGAAGGGGTAGTCGGTGTAGCCCTCGGCGCCGCCGCCATACATCAGCGCCAGCCGCAGCGGGTTCCATGCCGCGTCCCGTTCCAGCCGCGCCACCAGATCGGGGTTGGCGATGAAAGGCTTGCCAAAAGCCACCGCCGCCGCCGTGCCTGTCGCCACCGCGGCGATCGCGCTGTCACGCTCGTAGCCGTTGTTGGCGATATAGGGGGCGCGGATGGCGTCGCGCAGCGCTTCCAACGCGCCCGCGGGCCAGTCGCGCGGCCCGCCGGTCTGGCCCTCGACCATGTGGACATAGGCCAGCGGCCGGTCGTTCAGCGCCGCGATGGCCGCCCCGAACAGCGCAGGCGTGTCGCTGTCGATGCCGACATTGTTGGCGTTGGAGAAGGGCGAGAGCCGCACGCCCACCCGCCCCGGGCCCCAGACCGCGACGCAGGCATCGACCGCGCCTTCAAGGAAGCGAATGCGGTTGGCGACCGGGCCGCCCCAGCCGTCGCTGCGCCTGTTCGACGTGTCGCGCAGGAACTGGTCGATCAGATAGCCGTTCGCCGCATGCACCTCGACCCCGTCGAAGCCCGCCTGTTTCGCCAGCTGCGCCGCATGGCCGTAATCGAGGAAGCTGCGGGCGATGTCCTCCTCGGTCATCTCGCGCGGCATGCCGGTTTCGACAAAGCCGGTGCCGTCGAAGGTCTTCGAGGCGGCCGACAACGCCGAGGGCGCCACCGGGGTCTGCCCGTCGATGATCGTCTCATGCGAGACGCGCCCGACATGCCAGAGCTGGATCACGATCTTGCCGCCCTCGGCATGGACGGCCTCGGTGACCCGGGCCCAGGCCGCCGCCTGCGCCTCGGTGTGGATGCCGGGCGTCCAGGCATAGCCCTGGCCCAGGGGCGAGATCTGCGCGCCCTCGGTGATGATCAGCCCGGCCGTCGCGCGCTGGCGGTAATAGTCCACCGTCAGATCGGTGGGCATCCGGTCAGGGGCGCGGTTGCGGGTAAGCGGCGCCATCACGACGCGGTTGGCGATGGAAATCTCCCCAAGCTGGCCGGGGGAAAACAGGGTGTCGGTCATCTGACCCTCCGTTCAAGAAGGCCCTCAGCCTAAAGGATCGGCAAGGTCAGGCAAGGGCCGGGCTGCACAGACGCTCTGTCCGCCCTGCACAATCACATGAAGCCAAGCTCAAGCCGGGCTTCGTCCGACATCATGTCCATGCCCCAGGCCGGGTCGAAGGTCATCTCGATCTCGCAGCGTTGCACGCCCTCGACCGCCTCGACCGCGTCGGCCAGCCATTGCGGCATCTCGCCCGCCACCGGACAGCCCGGGGCGGTCAGCGTCATGGTGATGGCGACGACGCCGTCTTCGCCGATCCTGATCGTGTAGATCAGGCCCAGATCGAAGATGTTGACCGGAATTTCCGGGTCGAAGACGGTGCGGCAGGCCTCGACCACCGAGGCGTAAAGCGGGTGCTCGATATCGGACGGGGCAATCAGCGGGGCCCCTTCGGGGAGCGCGTGTTCGGTGCTGGTCATGACTCTCTCGGGCTATTTCCTAGAGTTTATATAGGGTATCAGGGGGGGAGGTAAAGGCCGTCGCTGCGGGCGGAAAGCCGCGTGCCAGGTGGGATTTCGCCGCGGCGGGGCCTCGGCGACCCGGGCGGGGGCTCCGCCCCCGCACCCCCGGCGTATTTGCGCCAAGAAAAAACAAGCCCGGTCAGGCTGCCCTTGCGGGGGGCGTGCCGCGCCCGTCAAAGGGCAAAGGCCCCGCTTTTCCTTGGCAAAATACGCCCTTCCTTTTTTTGGGGGGGGTGCGGGGGGCGGAGCCCCCCGCGGGTCGCCTCGGGCTTGCCCGAGGCGAAAGCCTTCCCCGCCCGCTTGGAAACCCTGCCCGCGCGCGTCGCTTTCCCTTTCGGCCCGGCGCTGCTACATGCGGCCGAAAGGAGCGCCCGATGACCCAGTTCAGCTTCACCCTCTCCGCCACCGACGGCGCCGCCCGCACCGGCGTCATCCACACCCCGCGCGGCGAGATCCGCACCCCCGCCTTCATGCCCGTCGGCACCGCCGCCACGGTCAAGGCGATGCTGCCCGAAAGCGTGCGTGCCACCGGCGCCGACATCCTTCTGGGCAACACCTATCACCTGATGCTGCGCCCCACGGCCGAGCGCATCGCGCGGCTGGGCGGGTTGCACAAGTTCATGAACTGGGAGCGCCCGATCCTGACCGACTCGGGCGGGTTTCAGGTGATGAGCCTTGCCTCCCTGCGCAAGCTGACCGAGGAGGGCGTGACCTTTTCCAGCCATATCGACGGCTCGAAACACCATCTCAGCCCCGAACGCTCGATGGAGATCCAGAAGCTTCTGGGCTCGGATATCGTGATGGCTTTTGACGAATGCCCGGCGCTGCCCGCCGATGACGCGACGGTGGCGAAATCGATGCGGCTGTCGATGCGCTGGGCGCAGCGAAGCCGCGATGCCTTTGGCGACCGGCCGGGCCATGCGCTCTTTGGCATCATGCAGGGCGGCGTCACGCGGGAGTTGCGTGAGGAAAGTGCCGAGAAGCTCAAGGACATCGGCTTTGACGGCTATGCGCTTGGCGGTCTGGCCGTGGGCGAGGGGCAGGAGGCGATGTTCTCGGTCCTGGATTACGCGCCCGGCTTCCTGCCCGAAGACAAGCCGCGCTATCTGATGGGCGTGGGCAAGCCCGACGACATCGTCGGCGCGGTCGAACGCGGCATCGACATGATGGATTGCGTGCTGCCCTCGCGCTCGGGCCGCACCGGGCAGGCCTGGACGCGGCGCGGCCAGATCAACATCAAGAACGCCCGGCATCAGGATGACCCGCGCCCGCTGGACGAGGCCTGCAGCTGCCCGGCCTGCCGGAACTATTCCCGCGCCTATCTGCACCATGTCTTCAAGGCGCAGGAGATGATCTCGGGCATGCTGCTGACCTGGCACAACCTGCAGTATTATCAGGATCTTATGGCGGGTCTGCGCGATGCGATCACGGCCGGGCGGCTTTCGGACTTCGTGGCCGCCTTCCACGCCGAGCGCGCGGCGGGGGATATCGACCCGCTTTAACAGGGTGCTGAAGAAGTCGCCTTTGCGGAACAGTTTTCTTTCGGCGCAACCTGCTGGGTTTGGTTTCGGCTCGATCGACGCTGGCGATCTACATGCCTGGCGCGGTTTCCCAGCATCAGGCTGCGAGCAGCCGGGGCAGTCGGGCGAGGTTGTTTGCGGCCATGGTGAGGATGAAGCGGGAACGCACCCGTTCGACGCCGCGATAAACGGTCTGGGCCATGCCGCCGACGGTTTTGGCCCAGCCGAAAGCCTCTTCGATCCGTTTGCGGTTTTTGATCGACAGGGCGTAACCCTCGTGCCGGGTCGTGCGGCCGTCGATCGCCGAGTATCGGGATTTCTGCGCGACATGCGGGGTCACACAGGCTTGCCGCAGGTCGGCGACGAACTCGGCGGCGTCGAAGCCCTTGTCCGCTCCCAGCGTCAATCGCCGGGTCGATCCGGGGGAATTTCGATGGATCATGTCCAGCGCGGCGCGCCGTTCGGCATGGCCATCCGCCTGGGTCAGGTCGCCCTGCACGATGAGCCCGTTCCGGTTCTCCATCAGGGCATGGCCGATGAAGCAGAGCATGGCGCCGGTGCCGGGGGATTTCTTGTAAAGGCGCGCATCGGGGTCGGTGGTCGAGGCATGGGTGGCATTGGACCGCTTCTCGCCCCGGAAATCGACTTCGGCATTGCGGTTCTGGCGGTGGTCGCGGTGCATCGGGGCGGCCTCGGGCTCGGTGGGTTGGTCTGCTTCTTCGATGGCTGTGTCGGGGGCTGTGTCGGGGGCGGTGTCGGGTCCGGTCGGGCTGCCCGGATCGTCGTCGGGCGGCGTGTCGTCCGCCTTGGGCTGGAAGCTCTTCATCGACGCCCAAGCCTTGATCAGCGTGCCGTCGACCGAGAAATGGTCGTCCGACAACAGCGGCGCGACCTCGCGATGCGCCAGGATCGCCGCCATCACCTTGCGCGACATCTCGGTCGTCAGCAGGCGGTCGCGGTTCTTGGTGAAGACGGTCGGCACCCACACGGCGTCGTCAATCCCGAGACCGACGAACCAGCGGAACAGCAGGTTATACTGCATCTGTCCCATCAACTGACGCTCGGAGCGGATCGAGAACAGGATCTGGGTCAGGCTGGCCC
This sequence comes from Rhodobacter sp. 4.3.4, assembly GCF_058724655.1. Lineage (NCBI taxonomy): Bacteria > Pseudomonadati > Pseudomonadota > Alphaproteobacteria > Rhodobacterales > Rhodobacter > Rhodobacter sp. 4.3.4. The sequence continues at coordinate 1,974,514 of NZ_CM178967.1, read as the reverse complement.
GGATCAGCCGTTCCGGCGGGATCGAAGGGCGGCCGAAATCGGTGTAAAGCGCATCGAACTCGCCATCCAGGCTCGCCAACGCCTCGTTCACCACCTGCCTGATCTTGCGCAACGGATGCCGCGCGGGGATGCGAGCCTCAAGATCGACATAGCTGAACAGCGACCCGCTCGTCTCGTCCGTCCCCCGCATCTTTGCCCCCTACGTTACCGTGCCGAGGGTGAATCATGTTCCTCAAACCGGGCCAAGGGCCGACTTCTTCAGCAGCCTGTTAATGCCCGGCGATCAGGATGACGGCGGCGTAATGCGTCGCCGCCGCCGCGATCACATGGCCGTGCCAGATCGCGCGGGAAAACGGCATCCGCTTCAGCTTGTAAAACACCGTGCCCAGCAGATAGACCGCGCCGCCGATCCCCAGAAGGATCAGCACGGCGAGCGGCAGCCGCTCGATCAGCGGCCAGATCGCGACCAGGCCCAAAAGCCCCATCACGAGGTAGAGCAGGAACCCGGCCTTTTCGGCGGCATGAAAGAAGCCAAGCTTCATCACCATGCCGATCAACGCCAGCGTCCAGATCGTCACGGTCAGCGCAATGCCCACCTTTCCGCCCAGACCGATCAGCGCCATCGGCGTGTAAGTGCCGGCGATCAAAAGATAAATCGCGGCATGGTCGAAACGGCGCAGCACCGCGCGGGCAGGCGCATAAAGCGTCAGGTTGTAGCCCGCCGAAAACCCGAACGAGGCGATCAGCCCGACCGCATAGACGACCAGTGGCCAGATTTTCGGCCCAAGCCCCGCCATCGCCGCCCAGACCATCAGCGCCGAAACCGCCGCAACGGCAAAGGTGACGCCCAGCACATGCATCACGCCATCGGCGAAATGCTCGCGGAACGAATGGGCCAGCTCATGTCGTGTCATCGCAACCTCCGGGGAATGGCGCATCCTAGCAGCCGGGGCGGGCAAGCCAAAGGCTGACGCAGCGTCAGCCAACGGGCCGGGCAGGGGGGAGCTGCCCCCCGTCCTGCGGACTCCCCCCGGGATATTTATGGCAAGATGAAACTGCGGCCTTCATCTTGCCATAAATATCCCGGGGTGCGGGGCAGAGCCCCGCTCAACCGAAGATCACCAGATCCGCGGCCCGGTTTTCGTTGATGAGCAAGCGCCCGTTCGGCAGGTCGTTCTCCTCGGTCCGGCGCGTGGCTTCCGCCAGCGCCAGGTCGGACCAGCGCGCCATGAGGCGGCGGCGCAGTTCGGCCTCGGGCACGGCCAGCCGGACCGACAGATCGAACAGCGGCGCCAGATCGCGCCAGCCCGGGCGGGTCAGCAGCAGGTAATTGCCCTCGACCAGGATCACCTGCGCCGTGGCGGGGATCACCGCGCCCGCGGGCACGACGGCATCCGCGGCCCGATCAAAGCTCGGCACCGGGCACTCTTCGGTTGCGGCCTTCACCTGCGCCAGACAGACGGCAAGGCTTTCGACATCGAAGGTGTCGGGATGGCCCTTCACCGCGCGCAGGCCCTGCGCATCCAGCCAGTCATTGTCGCGATGAAACCCGTCCATCGGCAGGATCGCGGCGCGGCCGGGGCTGCGGGCGTTCAACTGCGCCGCCAGTTCCGCCGCCAGATGCGACTTGCCCGAACCGGGCGCGCCGACCAGCGCCACCAGCACGCGGTCTTCGCCCAACTGCCCGATGTGACCGGCCAGATCGGCGCGGTCCACCCGCAGCTCGGAGCCCATGAAGGCGCCGACATCGCCCATCGGGCCGTTGGAATCGCCCAGCCAGAATTCCGCCATCAGCCCATCGCCGCGACAAGACGGCCCAGCGCCGCCACCGGGTCCTCGGCGGTCCAGATCTCTTCGCCCACGGCGAAGAAATCGGTGACCGGGGCAAGCTCGCGCACCAGATCCTCGGTCAGCGCGCCTTCGGCCACCACCGGAACCTCGATCACCTCGGACCACCACTGGAACAGGTCGCGTTCGGCCCGGGCGCCGGTGCCAAGGCCGGTTTCGCCCACCGGACCGAAGCAGACATAATCCGCCCCGGCCTCGCCCGCGGTCATGCCGTCATGCTGCGAGGCGGCGCAGAAACAGCCCACGATCGCATCCTGGCCCAGCTCCTTGCGGGCATAGCGCACGGTGCGGGCGCCGTCGGTCAGATGCACGCCGTCAAGCCCGTGCCGTTCCACCAGCGCGATGTGGTTCTCGATCACCAGCGCCACGTCGAAGTCATGCGCCACCTGACGCACCGCATCGGCGGCACGCATCACCTTGTCCTCGTCCTTGGTCGCCAGACCCAAACGCAGGCAGGCCACCTCCTGCGCGCCCAGCACGCGCGCCAGCAGCTGCGGGAAAACGTCCAGATCGAAGCTGGGCGGGGTGGCCAGATAAAGCTGCGGGCGATCCTCGGACATGGGGGCTCCTTTCGGGTTTGGCGCCTTCTAGCGCAGGCCGCCCCGCCTTGCCAGCGGCTTTGCGCTTCTGTATCGGGGGGCATGACTTCGCATCAGACCCCCGTCTTCATCCTGATCCGTCCGCAGATGGGCGAGAATATTGGTGCCGCCGCCCGGGCGATGCTGAATTTCTCGCTTTCGACCCTGCGGCTCGTCGATCCGCGCGACGGCTGGCCGAACCCGAAGGCGGTCGCCATGGCCTCGGGGGCGGCGGGCAAGGTGCTGGACCATGCCGGGGTCTTCGCGACCACGGCCGAGGCGATTGGTGATTGCGATTTCGTCTTTGCCACGACCGCGCGCGGGCGCGAGCTGACGAAGCCGATTTACACGCCGGAGGCCGCGATGGCCGAGGCGCGGGCGCGGATCGCCGCCGGTCAGCGCGTCGGCGTGATGTTCGGCCCGGAACGCACCGGGTTGGAAAACGACGACATCATCCGGGCGAATGCGATCATCACCGTGCCGGTGAACCCCGAATTCTTCTCGCTCAATCTGGCGCAGGCGGTGCTGCTGACGGCTTACGAATTCGCCCGTCAGGGCAGTGACGCCCCCGCGATCGATCCCGGTCTGGCCGGGGCCGAAATGGCCAATGCGCTCGAAATCGAGAAGCTTGGCGATCATTACGAGGACCGGCTGGAGCAGGCCGGGTTCTTCTTCCCCGAGGGCAAGGCGCCGATGATGAAGCGCAATCTGCGCAATATGTGGAGCCGGTTCGGCCTGACACGCGCCGATGTGCAGACGCTGCACGGGATGTTGCGCCAGCTGTTGCGCAACCGCGACTGATCCGCCCGCCGGGTCGCGGGGGCGCGACATTTGCGCCAAGGGCTGCGCCCGCGCCTCGCGATGACGCCGAAAAACCCTTCCTGTCCCGAGGGTTGCGGGACGATCCGCACCGCCCTGCCGCCCGGGTCGGTGCCAATCCCCTTGCCCCCGCCCGCCCCGCGCCCTAGTGTCGCGCGAAAGCGACAGGAGGCCCGCATGGGGATGAAACCCGTCAAGAACCGCTCGCGCGCGATCTTTGAAGAGGTGGGCGTCGAGACCCCGAAACAGATGCCGGTGGCGCCGAAGGGCGGCATGATCGACGCGCGGCCCAAAGGCGCGCGCAAGGCGGTGCTGCTCTGGATGGTGTCGCTGATCGTGCTTGCGGTGCTGCAACTGGGTCTGGATGCGACGCCGGGCCTTGGCATTGCGGAACTTGATCTGGCGCAGCCCTACACGGGCTTGGCGCTTTTTGCGGTCTGGGCGCTTGGCGCACTGGGGTTGACTGTCAGCCGCCGCCTGCCACCGGGCTGGGGGATGCGCGTGGCGGGGCTGGGGCTGGGCTGCCTGCTGCTGGCGGCCTCGGACCCGGCGCCGCTCGCGCAGCTGTCGCGCGCCCTTGCCCCCGCGCCCGCGGCCGAGGTGCTGCCGCAAACGGGCGCCCTGCCGCCGTTGCAGCTTCTGCCCGCGATGCCGCCGACGCCTGCGCCCGTGATCGCCCCGCCGACGCCGCAGGAACGGGTGGCGCAGGCCGCCGATCTGGTCGTGGCACAGATCGAACGGGCGCAAACGACCCTTGGCGCCGCGCCCTTTGCGACGCTGCGTCTGGGCCTTGCCTTCGCGCTGGCGGGTTTTGCCTTCTGGTATGCGCTTCTGGCCGCGCGGACCGAGGCGGCGCTGATCTCGGCGCGGCGTCAGGCGGAACCGGGGCTCGTCGGTCTGGCGACGGGGCTGATGCATCTGAGCTTCCTGCAGCTGCTCGTGGGCGGGCTGGTGACCGGACTTGGCGCGGGGGCGGTTTTCACCGACTGGCCGTTGATGGGCGGGGTCTGGCTGCCGCCCGACCTGCTCTCGCTGCAACCGATCTGGCGCAATGCTCTGGAAAATCAGGCACTTTTGCAGTTCAGCCACCGGGCGCTCGGCTATCTGCTGCTGGCGCTTGCAGCTTTCGCGCTGATCCGCTCGCGCCGCTCGGTGCATGGCGTCACCCGCACGGCCTTTGCGCTGGCAACCGTCTGGATGCTTCTGCAAGCCGTTCTGGGCGTCGTCACGCTGCTGCATGGCGATCCGCTGGCGCTGCGGCTGGCGCATCTGGCCGGGGCGCTGGTGCTGTGGCTCTTTCTCATCCGCGCGCGCTTCCTCGCGCGCTATCCGCGCGTGCAATCGATCCGGGGGATCAAATGACAGCTCTGGCCGACCTGAAAGCCTATCTTCGTGAAACCGAGGCGCTTGGCCATGTGGCCGAGCGTCTGGGCTGGGACCAGGAAACGATGATGCCGCGCGGTGCCGCCGAGCAGCGGGCCGAGGAACTGGCGGCGCTGGAATCGGTGCTGCATGCGCGCCGCACCGATCCGCGGCTGGAAGACTGGCTCGCCCGCGCCGAGGCGACGACCGAGGCGGACGCCCGCCTGCTTGATCTGGCCGGGCGCAATTACAACCGTGCCACCCGCATTCCGGCGCGGCTGGCCACCGAACTGGCGCGGCTCACCTCGCTTGCGCAGGGCGTCTGGGCCGAGGCGCGCGCGGCCGAGGATGCGGCCGCCTTCCTGCCGACGCTGGCACAGATGGTGGCATTGAAGCGCGAGGAGGCCGCCTGCCTGTCGCAAGGCGATCTTTACGATGCGCTCCTTGATGATTTCGAACCGGGCGCGACGCATCGCCAGCTTGGCGCGATGTTCGACCGGATGCGGCCGCGCCTGGTCAGCCTGCGCGAAAAGGTGCTGGGATCGGAACATCAGCCGCCCGCGCTGACCCATGTCTTCCCCGAGGCGACGCAGCTGCGCCTTGCGCGGATCTGCGCCTCGGCCTTTGGCTATGACTGGACGATGGGGCGGCTCGATCTGGTGGTGCATCCGTTCTGCTCGGGCTCGGGGCGGGATGTGCGCATCACCACGCGGGTTTGCGAAAGCGATCCGTTCAACTGCCTTTATTCCACCATCCACGAGGTCGGCCACGCCTGCTATGAACAGGGGATCTCGGCGGACTATGCCTTCTCGCCGCTTGGCCGCGGTGTCTCGATGGGGGTGCATGAAAGCCAGAGCCGGATCTATGAAAACCAGCTTGGCCGCTCGGCCGCCTTCACCGGCTGGCTTTACCAGCGCATGCTTGATGCTTTTGGCGATTTCGGTGTCGCGGATGCCGAGGCCTTCCATGCGGTGGTGAACCGGGTGACCCCCGGCTTCATCCGCACCGAGGCCGACGAGCTGCATTACAACCTGCATGTGATGCTGCGCTTCGATCTGGAACGGCAGCTGATCGCGGGCAAGCTGGAGGTCGCCGATCTGGAGGAGGCCTGGAACGCCCGGTTCCTGTCGGATTTCGGGGTGGCGGTCGAGAAACCCTCGCAGGGGTTCTTGCAGGATGTGCATTGGGCGGGCGGGCTTTTCGGCTATTTCCCGACCTATACGCTGGGCAATGTCTATGCAGGCTGCCTGAACACCGCGATGCGCGCGGCGGTGCCCGACATCGACGCCGCTTTGGCCGAGGGCACGGCAAAACCCGCGACCGACTGGCTGCGCGAAAATCTGCAACGCCATGGCGGGCTGCGCCCCCCGCGCGAGACGATCGTGACCGCCTGCGGCTTCGAGCCTTCGGAAGAGCCGTTTCTGGACTATCTCGAAAGCAAATACGCGGCGATCTACCGGCTTTGAGGGCGAGGGGGCGCTGCCCCCGCCGGGGCGATGCCTCGGCCCCCCGGGATATTTCGAGCAAGATGAAAGGCATCCGGTTTTATCTTGCTGAAAATATCCCGGGGGGAGTCCCGCAGGGACGGGGGGCAGCGCCCCCTATGCTACCGAGGTGAAGCGGTTCACCGGCCTGTCGATCACGCTTTTTGACGGCGGCGTCTTTGCGAAGCGTTCGGCCAGCGTCAGCGGCCCGGCGGTGATGCGGAAGTAATCATAGGCGCCGGGGCGATCAAAGGCGCAGAGATACTGGAAATGCAGCCGGAAGAAGCGCCAGCGCAATTGCTTCCAGCGCGCGGGCGAGAGGGTTTTCGTGAAGGCGGCCGACAGGATCAGCGGCTGGCGTTGACCGGCGGGGCCGACGCCCGAGACCTTGACCGGATCGCACAGCGCAAAGGCGCAGCCGTCGCCCGGGGCGGTGACATCGACCCAGGTCAGTTCGGACCGCGCGCACAGATAGGCCAGATCGGCGCGCAGCCGTTTCGCCTCGGGCAGGAAGCTGACCATCGGCACGACATGGCCCAGCGACAGGAAGCCCAGCCGCGGCCCCGCTGCGGGCACCCGGCCCGCGCGGATCAGATCGGCCAGAACCGAGACCGCCAGATGCGCGCCCGAGGAATGGCCGACGATCAGAACCTCGTCCCAGTCCTCGGTCAGCGCCTGGGCGATCGTGTCGCCAAAAGCCGCCATCCGGGCCTCGAGCGCCGCCGGATTGGCGCCGCCCCAGCGCGCGGTGAAGGCGTAATCATGCATCAGGTAATAGGCGTAGAAGCGGCCATCGTGCTTGCGAAACCAGCGCAGCACCGCCCAGGTCACCCCGGCGCAGAGCGCAAGGCCAAGCCCCCAATCGAAGCGGAAATCGGGCAGCGGCCAGAGGATCAGCGCCGCCAGCGCTGCCCCCGCGCCAAGCCCCGCCAGCGCCTGCACGATCAGCGCCACAATCGGGTAAAGTGCCGCGATCACCGGCCCCTTGCGCAGCCGCATCAGCCGAAACAGCGCGCCTGAGCCGATATAGGCCCAGGCGGTGCGCATCAGCTGCAGATAGGTCGCGGGGATCGTGGCCGCCATGCTGTCGCGCACGATATCGGCCCAGATCAGCACCTCCACATCGGCTTCGACCGCTTGCCCGTCCTGGGTCGCGCGGACATGCCAGCCATAGGGGCCGCCCGCGCGTTTGGGCGCCAGCGCCAGCGCATAGCCCGAAATCGCCGCCTGGGCCGTGCCCTCGCTGCGGTAAAGCTCGCGGTAGCGCCGCGGGTGGATCGGATCATAGCCGGGGATGTAGAACACCCGGCGCTTGCGCACGGTCTGGCTCATCTTGGGTCCTGCTTCTGCCTGCCCGGTGATAGCGGAAAAATCGGCGCCGCGCTGTGACTTACGCCGCAGTCCAGCGGGCGACATTGGCGCGGATCGCGGCCATGCGCCGCGTCGTCTCGGGATGCGAGGAGGCCCAGGCGGGCGCAGCAGCCCCCGCGCCCACCAGCCGGTCGAGCCGGGCAAACAGGCTCAGCTGCGGGTCCGGGCCGATCCCCGCCTTGATCAGCAGCGCGGTGGCGAAGGCATCGGCCTCATATTCGTCGCGCTGGCTCAGCCGGGCGGCAAGGGCGGTGGTGATCAGACCGGCGATCCCGACCCCGGCAAAGGGCACGATCCGGACCAGCACGCCCACCAGCAGCAGCTGCAAAAGGTTCTGCCCGGTGAAATCGATCATCCGCCGCCGCGCATGTCCGCTTGCCACATGGCCGATCTCATGGGCGATGACCGAGGCCAGCTCCTCGGCGCTGACCTGCCCGCTGCGGTAAAGCGCCAGAAAGCCCTCGGTCAGAAAGACCCTGCCATCGGGGGCGGCCAGGCCGTTCACTTTCGGATCGTCCAGCACGAAGACGGGCAGGGACGGGACCCCCAGCGCCGCGCGCAGCCGGTCAAGCACCGGGGCCAGACCGGGCTCGGCCAGCGGCACCGAGCGGGCGGAGAGCTGGCGCAGCAGGTTGCGCGATGAAAAATGCCACATCGCAAGCGCGGCAAGGATCGTCAGCAGGAAGGGCAGAAGGCGCAGAAGCATCGGCCAAAGATGGGGCCGGGGGCGGTCCGGGTCAATCCCTGCCGCGCCCTCAGCCGAGCTGCTTCATCGCCCGGGTGATGCCGTCAAGCGTCAGCGGGAACATGCGGCCTTCAAACGCCGCCTGGATCATCGCGATCGACTGCGTGTAGCCCCATTGCCGTTCCGGCACCGGGTTGAGCCAGACATGGCTGGGCCATTGCGCCCGGGCGCGGGCCAGCCAGACCGCCCCGGCTTCGGCGTTCCAATGCTCGTTGGCGCCGCCGACATGGCTGATCTCATAGGGCGACATCGAGGCATCGCCCACGAAAATGCATTTGTAATCAGAGCCGTAGCGGTGAAGCACCTCCCAGGTCGGGGTCAGCTCGTCCCAGCGGCGGCGGTTGTCGCGCCAGACCCCCTCGTAAAGGCAGTTGTGAAAATAGTAATGCTCCAGATGCTTGAATTCGCTGCGCGCGGCGGAAAACAGCTCCTCGACCAGCTGCACATGCGCATCCATCGAGCCGCCCGCATCCAGAAACAGCACCACCTTGACCGCATTGTGCCGCTCGGGCCGGGTCTTCACGTCGATATAGCCGCTTTCGGCGCTGGCGCGGATCGTGCCGGGCAGATCAAGCTCCTCGGCGGCGCCGTGCCGGGCCCAGCTTCGCAGCCGTTTCAAGGCCACCTTGATGTTGCGCGTGCCAAGCTCCACCCGGTCGTCGAAATCGCGAAATTCCCGCTTGTCCCAGACCTTGACCGCGCGCTGATGACGGCTCTCAAGCTGCCCGATCCGCACCCCTTCGGGGTTGTAGCCATAGGCGCCAAAGGGCGAGGTTCCGGCGGTGCCGATCCATTTGTTGCCGCCCTGATGGCGCCCCTCCTGCTCTTTCAGCCTTTCGCGCAGGGTTTCCATCAGCTTCTCGAAGCCGCCCAGTGCTTCGATCTGCGCCTTTTCTTCCGCGCTCAGATGCTTTTCCGCCAGCTTGCGCAGCCAGTCCTCGGGCAGGTCCAGCGCGTCGAGCACCGCTTTGGGCGGGATCGCGTCAAGGCCGCGGAAGCTTTCCGCGAAGGCCCGGTCGAAACGGTCCAGATGGCGTTCGTCCTTCACCATCGCCGCGCGCGCGAAATAGTAGAAACCGTCGATGTCAAAGGTGCAAAGACCCGCCGCAAGGCCTTCGAGAAACGACAGATATTCGCGCGGACTGACAGGCACGCCATGGCGGCGCAGAGTGTCGAAGAAAGGCAGGAACATCGAAAACCCCCCGCGCCGCTGCCAAGGCGCGGGGGTCAGCCGCGCCTCAGTTGTATCGCGCCCCGGCCCGCGCCAGAGCTGCCACCTCGGCCGCGCGCGCTTGCACGGCGGCATCCGAGCCGAAACCGTAGCGCGCCCATTGCGCCGAGTCGAGCCGCGCCTGCTGCGCCTGTGCCCGATTGCCCAGCGTTTCATAGGCCTCGGCGCGGATCAGATAAAGCGTCGCCATCAGCGCCGCGTTTTCCCCGGTCAGCGCCTGCGGAACCGCCCGGTTCACCAGCGCGATCGCATCGGACGCCCGGCCCGAGGACAGCGCAAAGGCCGCCAGCTGCATGTCGACATGGGCCGACTGGATGCCCGCGCCCGGGGTGGCGCGGTAGATCGCGCCGGCATTGGCAAAGGCGGAGAGCGCGGTCTCGGGGTCGTCATAAACGCTCAGCCGACCCAGCGCGAACCAGCCAAAGGCGGCCCTTGTGTCGCGCCAGCCCTCTGTCGCCGAAATCTGGATCGCCGTCATCGCCGCCGCCTTGCGCGCGCCCTGCGAGCCGTGGCCGATGGCGCGTTCAAGCGCGGTGACGAAGGCGCGCGGGGTGGGGTTTTCGGGCAGGCCGGTGACCTTGCCGCCTGCGGGATTGATCCGGGCGAAGACGGCGGGCAGTTTCGCCTGCACCTCGGGCACCGACATGCCCGAGTGCAATTCGGGCGCATAGACGGCGCGCAGCTGCATCATGTCGTAGCGGGTCAGCACGGTGTGGAAGTTGTCGTCGTTCCAGACCGAATTCGAGAGCCGGTACAGGTCGTTCAGCGGCCCGAGCGCCTGGCTGGTCTCCTCGTGCAGGCAGTCGCGCAGCTCCTGCGGCGTCGCCTCGGCGGGGATGAAGACGGTGGCGGCGGTGCGGCGCTGCACCTTGGTCCAGTCGCCCGCGGCGGTGTGGCGGGTGGCGCGATATTCGGACCAGGTGGCGGTATTGGGCACGACGAAACAGGCGGCATTCGGGACTTCGCGGCTCATCTCGGCGCGCGGCACGAAGGCGATGCCGATGCGGTTGGCGGCGCCCGCGCCGGTCGAGATCGGGATATGCGCCTCATTGCGCAGCCGGGTGACGAGGCGGGACAGCTCGGTCGCGGCGGTGGGCGGGGCGGTGCCCTGCAGCGTGACGCTGATCGGCCCTTCGAAGCGCGAGAACTGCGGCACCGGGCGGCCCGATTCCAGCAGGAAGTTCAGTTCCATGAAATCGCGCGCCAGCACGCTGTTGGCAGGCAGCGCCCCGGTGCGGGGGGCGGGGGTCGGCTGGCCGATGGTCGGATCGGCCAGCGGCATGTCGATCGTGGCGGTCGAGGCGCGCGAGGTCGGCGCCTCGCCGCCCCCCGGCGGAGCGGCACAGCCGGACAGCGCGGCGGCCAGAGCCAGCCCCGAGAGGGCAGCCCGAGCGTGCGGGGCCCGCGGCGCAATGCGCCCGGACCGGGGGGCTTTCGCGGGGGCAGCCGCGAAAGCCGCCTGAGGCGGCAGACAGTTCAAACGCATGGCAGTGCGTATCCCAGGTTAGGGTGCCAAAACTCGGCACAGGCCTCAAAAAAGACCGGTAATTCTTCGGGTTTCAATAAGAAATTAATGTGGCAAGTCCAGATATAGTGTCATGACAGGGCCATGTACACGCCTTATTGTAGCCTCAATTCAATCGCTTGCGCCGTCGTTGGACGAAACGGGGAAACAGTGACGGCGTGTCGCGGCGAATCATCGCTGCGATTTCGGCGCGACCTGCCCTGTCCGGCCGGGGCTGTTTCCGGTTTTGAAACGGCAGATTTTTTTACACTTCGTTAATCACTGTGTCGAAAACCTTAAGGCGGGCGGTCGAAGCAGCCGGGTCGGAGGGCATTGATCGCGGCACGGCGGGCAATGGCGCGCGATTACCGGCGCGGTCGGAAACGAAACGCCCCGGCCGGGGCCGGGGCGTCTGCAAGCGCCAGGGCGCGTCGTCGCAGGGGCGCGAATCACGCCGTCTCAGCGGGCGCGGCGGCGTCCGCCGCGCGCGGCCGAAGCGGCGGCGGCCGAGGCCTCGGCGAAGCTTGCGCCCTCTTTCATCGCCTCGAGCACCTTCGACAGCCGGATCCAGTCCATCGCATTGTCATCGTGGTTCATCAGCAGATTGGCGGCGCGAATGGCCTCCATCTCCTGGCTGCGGACCGGGTTCATGATCGCCGAGGTCATCCCCGCGCCGATCGCCATCGGCAGGAAGGCGGCGTTGACGCCATGCCGGTTCGGCAGGCCGAAGCTGATGTTGGAGGCGCCGCAGGTGGTGTTGACGCCCAGCTCGGTGCGCAGCCGGTTGACCAGCGTGAACACCTGCCGCCCGGCCGAGGCCATGGCGCCCACCGGCATCACCAGCGGGTCAACAACGATGTCATGCGCCGGAATGCCGAAATCGGCGGCACGTTCGACGATCTTCTTCGCCACGGCAAAGCGCACGTCGGGGTCTTCGGAAATGCCCGTATCGTCGTTCGAGATCGCCACCACCGGCACGTTATATTTCTTCACCAGCGGCAGCACGCGCTCAAGCCGCTCTTCCTCGCCGGTGACCGAATTCAAGAGCGGTCGCCCCTCGCAGGCGGCCAAGCCCGCTTCCAAAGCGGCCGGAACCGAGCTGTCGATGCACAAAGGCACATCGGTGATCGCCTGCACCCGGGTGATCAGATCGCGCATCAAGGGCGGCTCGACGAAATTGTTGTCGGCATAGCGCGGATCTTCGGCCATCTTGTTCGAGAAGACCGCGCCCGAGTTGATATCCAGCACCGTTGCCCCGCAGGCCACCTGTTCCAGCGCGTCCCTCTCGACGGTGGTGAAATCGCCCAGCTCCAGCTCGGCGGCCAGTTTCTTGCGCCCGGTCGGGTTGATCCGCTCGCCGATGACGCAGAAGGGCTCGTCGAAGCCGATCACCACGGTCTTCGATTTGCTTTCCAGAACGGTACGGGTCATGCCTCAGCCTTTCGATTTGTCCGCGATCCAGGTCGCATTGGTCTTGATACCGCCGAGCGGAAAGAAATGCACCGACTCGATGCCGAAATCGGGATGTTTGGCCTTGTGCCTGGCCAGATCCATCAGAAGATCGGTGGGCTCGAAGGGGGTGAGCAGCTTCGTCACGTCCCTGGCGCGCTTTTGCAGCACTTTCAACGACGGTCCGACACCGCAGGAAATCGCGAATTTCAAAAGCGTCTGCAGCTTCGCGGGACCCGCGATGCCGATATGCACCGGCATCCTGATGCCCTCGGCGGCGAGACGGTCGACCCATGCGATGATCGGCCCGGCCTCAAAGGCGAATTGCGTCACGATGGCCGTGTCGGCATCGGTGGTGTCGGCGAATTTCTGTTTCAGGGCAAGCGCCTGCATGACGATCCTGTCGGTGCCGTCAGCGTCGATGTCGCGGTTGCCCTCGGGATGACCGGCAAAATGCAGCCGCTCGAAGCCCGCAAAAGCCCCGGTTTCGACCAGCTGCAGCGCATTGTCGAGGCTACCCACCGGGGTCTTGACGCCGCCCCCCAGCAGCAGCGCCTGTTTCACCCCGGCCTCGCCCTTGTAACGCGCCACCCAGTCGCGCAGCTGCAAGGCGTCGCGGATGATCCGGGCGGGGAAATGCGGCATCGGCTCGAAGCCTTCGGCGCGCAGGCGCTTCGCCGTGGCGACCATCTCATCGATCGGCGTGCCTTCGATATGGGCGACATAGACGCGGGTACCCGCGGGCAGAAGGGCGCGGAAATCCTCGATCTTTTCGGCGGTGCGCGGCATCACCTCGATCGAGAAGCCGTCAAGGAAGGCGGCCAGCGTGCCGTTGGTGGGCGTCTCGGCCTCGCGGCGGAAGTTCAAAAGCGCCATCAGATCTCTCCGTCAGAGGGGCGGGCCTGGTCCCAGCCGTCATTGCCAATCAACCGCAGCAAGGCGGCGGTGTCGTAGTCGCAGAGAACCCGGGCCAGCTCGGCCTCGGCCGCTTCGGCATCCGTGCCGTCGCGGCTGCCGATCACCACCTTGCGCCATTCGGCCAGGTAAGCGTCGCTGTCCTTCGCGCCGATCTTCATCGCGCAGCGGTCGATCGCCTGCTCGAAGCGTTCGGGCAAAGGTTTCTTGACGGCCTTGCGACCGGTCCCGGCGATGATCTGCGCCGGGATGTCGCGCCAGAAGACGATCGTGATTTCAGCCATGTGCGTGATTCCCTCTGAGACAGGAATACGCCCGTTTGCGACGCGCCCGGTGACGGATTTCGACATGTTGCGCCAGATTGGCGACAACCGTGCCGGTTCCTTGCCCCGCGCGGCGGAGCCTCCGGCGGGGATATTTGAAGCAAGATAAATTCGCCCCCTTTATCTTGCCCCAAATATCCCGGGGGGAGGCCGCAGGCCCGGGGGGCAGCGCCCCCCGCCTTGCTTCGGACTGGCGACGTCACGAACTTGTCATCGGGCGCTTGATCCTTCGGACGCCCCGCGCTACCTAGGGGGTAACTTGAAATCGGAGGGCGTAAGATGGCGCCCAGGCGTCCTCGGGCTGCGGGCGCGATCCCGAAACCGGTCGAACGCGCCGCATCCCACCCCGCCGAGCCGGGCGAGCTTTATGCTGCGCTCGATCTCGGCACCAACAGTTGCCGGATGCTGATTGCCCGACCGCAGGGCGATCAGTTCGAGGTCGTAGACAGCTTTTCCAAGGCTGTTCAACTCGGTCAGGGGCTGGAAGCCTCGGGCCGGTTGTCGCGCTCGTCGATGGCGCGCACGGTGCAGGCGTTGCAGATCTGCCGCCGCAAGATCGAGACCCATGGCGTCAAGCGGATGCGGCTGGTCGCGACCGAGGCCTGCCGCCGCGCCGGCAATGCGCGCGATTTCATCCGCTATGTCCGGCGCGAAACCGGGCTGCCGCTGGAAATCATCCCGCCCGAGGAAGAGGCGCGGCTTGCCGTGATTTCCTGCGCCCCGCTGGTCAATCCGCACAGCAAACAGGTGCTGGTGGTCGATATCGGCGGCGGCTCGACCGAGCTTGTCTGGATCGACGTGTCCCGCGTGCCGCCTTCGGACCGGCCGCGCTCGATCATGCGGCTGTCGGGCGGCTTCGATCAGCCCGAGGGCGACATTCCGCAGGCCCGCGTGGTGGACTGGATGTCCGTTCCGCTGGGCGTCGCCACGCTCAAGGATCAGTTCGGCGATGTCGAGGATGACGCCGCGCGGTTCGCGCTGATGTCCTGGTTCTTCGAGGAAAAGCTGGCCGATTTCACGCCCTACGCCTCGGGCACGCCGCAGGAGGGGTTTCAGGTGATCGGCACCTCCGGCACGGTGACGACGGTTGCCGCTTGCCATCTGAACCTCAAGCGCTATGACCGCAACCGGGTCGATGGCCTGACGATGACCTCGACCGAGATTGACGCGGTGATCCGCTCCTTTCTGATGCTTGGCCCCGAGGGACGCCGCGCCGATCCGCGCATCGGGCGCGACCGGCACACGCTGATCATGTCGGGGGCGGCGATCCTGCAGGCGCTGATGCGGGTCTGGCCGACGGACAAGATGTCGGTGGCCGACCGCGGCCTGCGCGAGGGGCTGCTTTATGCGCAGATGGCCGAGGATGGCGTGATCGAAGAAATGAAGCCGATCGAGGGAGAGATGAAATGACGAAACCCCCCAGCGGCAAATCGGGTGGTGCGGGCTCTGGCAAGAACACCTCGGGGCGCGGGCAGCGCGATCTTCGGGTGCGGGTGAAGACGGCGAAGGGGCGCAAGCTCTCGTCGACGCTCTGGCTGGAACGGCAGCTGAACGACCCCTATGTGGTGCGCGCGAAGAAAGAGGGCTATCGCGGCCGTGCCGCCTACAAGATCCTGGAACTGGACGACAAGTTCCGTTTCCTCGTGCCGGGGGCGCGGGTGGTCGATCTGGGCTGCGCGCCGGGGGGCTGGTGTCAGGTCGCCGTGGCGCGGGTGAATGCGCTGGGCGAGAAATCGGGCAAGAAGGTCGGCACCGTTCTGGGCGTCGATCTGCAGGAGGTGGCGGCGATCGCCGGGGCCGAGCTGCATCAGCTGGATTTCCTGGAAGATGGCGCCGATGACAAGGTCAAGGCCTGGCTGGGCGGCCGCGCCGATGTGGTGATGTCGGACATGGCGGCGGCCGCTTCGGGCAACCAGCAGGTCGATCACCTCCGCATCATCACGCTTTGCGAACATGCCGCCTATTTCGCCTTCGACGTGCTGGAACTGGGCGGCACCTTTGTCGCCAAGGTGCTGGCGGGGGGCGCCGAGCAGGGGCTGATGACGGTCCTGAAGAAGAATTTCGAGAAGGTGGTGAACATGAAGCCGCCCTCAAGCCGCAAGGATTCTTCGGAAAAATTCGTTGTCGCCACCGGCTTTCGCGGCAAGCGCCATGAGGACGGGCAGGCGGAACCCGCCGCGGACGCGCCCCTGGACTGACGGCGCGGGGCGAAGCCCGCTCTTGCGTGACGCTGCGAAGCGCTTATCCTGCGGAAAGCACCGAAAAGAGGGGAGGCTTTCCGATGCGTCTTTCTGCCCCCATGCGCAACCATGCCGAGATCGTGCAAGCGGTCGTCGCCTCGTCCAATGCCGGGGCGCGCGCGGGTTTTGCGGCCAGCTGGCGCCGCTCGATGATCCACCACAAGCTCGATCCGGCGCGGGTGCGGGTCTCTGACCGGCTGACCGCCGCCGATATCGCCGCCCGGCGCGAGGCGGCGGGGCTTTTGCTGCGTGTCGCGACCCCGGTGCTCGACCGGCTCGCCCGCGCCGCCTGCGAGGCGGGCTGTGCCGTCTTCCTCTCGGATGCCGAAGGGCTGGTGCTGGAGGAACGGATGCGCGAGGCCGACCGGCGGGCCTTTCACCGCGCGAACCTTGCCCCGGGCTCGGACTGGTCCGAGGGGCAGGAGGGCACGAACGGCATCGGCACCTGTCTGGCCGAGGGGCGGCCCGTCACGGTCTGGCGCGACCAGCATTTCCGCGCCACCAACACCGGGCTGACCTGCATGGGGGCGCCGGTTTTCGGGGCGCGGGGCGAGCTGGCCGGGGTGATCGACGTTTCTTCCGCGCGCGCGGACATGACCGAGGGCTATGCCCGTCTGGTCGCGCTGACGGTGCAGGATGCCGCCAGCCGGATCGAAGCGGATCTGTTTCGCGCCTCCTTCGAGGGGGCGCGCATCCTCTCGACCGCCGCGGCCGAGGAGAGCCCGCAGGGGGTGGTGCTTCTGGCGCTCGACCGCGACGATCTGGTGATCGGGGCGACGCGGGCGGCGCGCAGGCAATTGGGGCTGGAGGAGGCGCAGATGGGCCGGGTGCCCGCGACCGATCTGTTCGGGGGCAAGCGCGACGAGGGCCAGGGCGCGCTGGCCGAGGCGCAGCGGGCCGAGATGGTGCGGGCGCTGGCGCGCGCGGGCGGCAATGTCTCGGCCGCGGCGCGCGATCTCGGCATCGGCCGCGCCACCTTTTATCGCAAGGCCAAGGCGCTTGGTCTCAGCGTTTGAAAGGCGGGGGCTCTGCCCCCGGTCCGCAAGCGGACTCCCCCGGGATATTTGAGGCAAGATAAAGGGAAAGGCACTCCACGGGGCGCCTTTGCTTTTCCGTGCTTTCATCTTGCCCGAAATATCCCGGGGGGTGAGGCGCAGCCGAGGGGGGCAGAGCCCCCCTTTCTCCGCCTGCGACCTCGCGCCGCCTTTACGGATTTTGCGATGCTGCGCCTGCACCTGTCTCGGTGGTGAAACAGATCAGCCATAACGCCAAAACAAAGCCGCTATGCAAGAATCGCAAAGAGGCGCAGTCTTTCCCCATCGACGCCCCGGAGAGGGGGTCGGACCATCAGGGAGGACAAGATGGCCAACGACATGCCGCATGATTTCAAGGGGGTGATGGTGTCGCCCTTCAAGCCGCGCTACGACAACTTCATTGGCGGCAAGTGGACGCCGCCGGTCGGCGGCAAGTATTTCGACAACATCACGCCGATCACTGGCGAGAAGATCTGCGAAGTCGCTGCCTCGACCGCCGCTGACGTGGAACTTGCGCTCGATGCCGCCCATGCCGCGAAGGGCGCCTGGGGCACCACCTCGGCCGCGCATCGCTCGAACGTGCTTTTGAAGATCGCCGACCGGCTGGAACAGAACCTTGATCTGCTCGCCGCCGCCGAGACCTGGGACAATGGCAAGCCGATCCGCGAAACCACCGCCGCCGACATTCCGCTGTCGGTTGACCACTTCCGCTATTTCGCGGGGGTGCTGCGCGGTCAGGAAGGCTCGATGTCGGAAATCGACAATGACACCGTGGCTTACCACTACCACGAGCCGCTGGGCGTCGTCGGGCAGATCATCCCGTGGAACTTCTCGATCCTGATGGCGGCGTGGAAACTTGCCCCGGCGCTGGCGGCGGGCAACTGCATCGTGCTGAAACCGGCCGAACAGACCCCCTCGGCGATCATGGTGCTGATGGATGTGATCAAGGACCTGCTGCCCCCGGGTGTGCTGAACATCGTCAACGGCATGGGCCCCGATGTCGGCGCGCCGCTCGCCCGCTCGAACCGGATCGCCAAGATCGCCTTCACCGGCTCGACCGAGACCGGCCGCAAGATCATGCAATATGCGACCGAGAACCTGATCCCGGTGACGCTGGAGCTGGGCGGCAAATCGCCGAACATCTTCTTCTCGGATGTGATGGCGAAAGATGACGCCTTCCTTGACAAGGCGGTCGAGGGCTTTGTTCTCTTCGCCTTCAACCAGGGCGAGGTCTGCACCTGCCCGTCGCGCGCGCTGATCCAGGAGGACATCTACGAAGAGTTCATCGCCCGCGCCATTGCCCGGGTGAAGGCGATCAAGCAGGGCGACCCGCGGCTGATGGAGACGATGGTCGGCGCGCAGGCAAGCCAGGAACAGCAGGACAAGATCCTGTCCTATCTGAAGATCGGCCGCGAGGAAGGGGCGCAGGTCCTGTGTGGCGGCGATGCGGCCAGCCTTGGCGGCGATCTGGCGAACGGCTTCTACATCCAGCCGACGATCCTCAAGGGCCACAACAAGATGCGCGTCTTCCAGGAGGAAATCTTCGGTCCGGTCGTGTCCGTCACCACCTTCAAGGACGAGGAAGAGGCCCTGCATATCGCCAATGACACGATGTATGGGCTGGGCGCCGGCGTCTGGTCGCGCGACATCAACACCTGCTACCGCTTTGGCCGCCACATTCAGGCCGGGCGCGTCTGGGTGAACAACTATCACGCCTATCCGGCCCATGCGGCCTTTGGCGGCTACAAGCAGTCGGGCATCGGGCGCGAAACCCACAAGATGATGCTGGATCACTACCAGCAGACCAAGAACATGCTGGTCAGCTACAACCCGAACAAGCTGGGCTTCTTCTGACCCCGCCCGGCGGGGCCGCGGCCCTGATGTCGGATCTTGTTGCCCGGAAACCGGGTCGCCCACGCGGCGGCCCGGTTTTCGTCTGGGGTCTTCTTTGCGGAAAATTCTACCCAAGGTTGATTATGGCAACAAGCGATTCACCAATTGCGGGTAGGACGGCTGCACCTGACGATGGAGACCGTCGATGACGCTTCGCAGACAGATCCTTTTGCTTCCCCTGCTCACCGCGGTGATCGCGATCGTGCTCAACCTTTCCGGCATGGTGCTGGTCGGGCAGCGCACGCTGAACGCCGCCTATACCACGGAACGCGCCGTCGCCGCAGAGGCGCTGCGGCTGGCGATTGAGGCCCGCACCACCGAGGCGCTGTCGATGGCGCAGATCATCGCGGGGGTGCCCGCGATCCAGGAGGCCGTCTCGCGCCGGGATGACACCGCGATCGAGACGATGCTGGCGGGTTCGATCAAGGCGATGATGGCCCAGACCGGAATGACGCAGCTGCATTTTCATGTGCCGCCGGGCACGTCGCTGATCCGGGTGCATGATCTGGCCAAGCGGGGCGAGGATCTGACGAAAACCCGTCCGATGGTGGTCAAGGCGAATGCGGAACATGTGCCCCTGCGCGGGCTCGAACGCGGCAGGACCGGGGTCGGCGTGCGCGGCGTGGCCCCGATCAGCTGGCAGGGCAGTCATGTCGGCACCGTCGAAGTGGGCTTTGACATGGATGCGAATTTCCTTTCGGCGTTGTCGAAGGATACCGGGAACGAATTCGAATTCTACGCGGTTCCCCCGGCGGGAGAGGCGGGCAAGATCGAGCGCAAGGCCGAGACCACCGGCGAGGCCCCGATGCTGGAGCCGGACGATTTCGAGAAGGTGATGCAGTCGGGCGGCCTCGATCTGCTGCGGGAATTCGACGGCGTGCCCCATGTCGGCCGTGCCGTTGCGGTGACGGATTTCTCGGGGGCGCCGATCGGCATCTATGTCGTCGCATCGCCCGATCATCTGGCCGCGGAAATGCTGGCGGCGCAGACCCGGTTGAGTGCGATTGCGGTGGTGCTGTCGCTGGTGCTGGCCTCGGGCGTGGCCTGGGCGGGGGGGCGGCACATTGCGGCCTGCGTGCAGCGTCAGGCGGTGACGACGCGGGCGATCGCCGAGGGGCGGACCGATGTCGAGATCATCGGGACCGAGCGCAAGGATGAGCTGGGCGACATGGCGCGGGCGCTGGTGGTGTTCCGCACCAATCTTGAGGAAAATACCCGGATGCAGGCGGCGCTGCAGGCCGAGGAACAGGCGAAACGCCGCGCCGAAGAAAGCGCCCGGGCCGAGGCCGAGCGGGCCGAGGCCGAGCGGCGCCGCACCGAGGCCGAGGCGCTGGAGCGGGATCGTCAGCGCGCCGAGGCGGAGCGGCTTGAGGCGGCCCGTCGCGCCGAAGAGACGCGGGCGCGTCTGGACGAGCAGCAGCTTGTGGTCGCGGCTCTGTCGAAGGCGCTTGAAAGCGTTGCGGCGGGCGATCTGAACTGTGTCATCGAAACGCCGCTGCCGGGCGAATACGATCAGCTTCGGCTGCATTTCAACACCGCCACCCGGCAGCTGGGCGATGCGCTTGCGCAGATCGACCTGTCGGCGACGCGGGTCGATGCCGAGGCGGGCAAGCTTTCGCAAGCCAGCACGCAGCTGGCGCACAGCACCGAACGCAATGCGGCGGCGCTGGAGGAGACGGCGGCGGCGCTCAACCAGCTGACAAGCTCGGTCTCTTCGGCGGCCGAGGGGGCGGCGCAGGCGCGCGAGATCGCGGCGCAGGCGCGTCAGAATGCGGAAAGCGGCGTCGGGGTGGTGGCCGAGGCCGTCGCGGCGATGGCCGAGATCGAGGCCTCGTCGCAGTCGATTTCGCGCATCACCCATGTGATCGAGGAAATCGCCTTTCAGACCAATCTGCTCGCCCTCAACGCCGGGGTCGAGGCGGCGCGGGCGGGCGAGGCGGGACGCGGCTTTGCCGTCGTCGCCTCCGAGGTGCGGGCGCTGGCCCAGCGGGCGTCTGATGCGGTGCGGGAGATTTCGCAACTGATCGAAACCTCGACCACGCAGGTGCAGGACGGGGTGAAGATGGTGGGGCGGACCGGCGCGGCGCTCGATCACATCGTGGCCTCGGTGCGCCAAATCTTTGATCGGATGGGCGAAATCGCCGCCTCGGCCGAGGAGCAGGCGCGCGGCATCGTCGAGATCAACGGCGCGGTGACCCAGCTTGATCAGACGACGCAGCATATCGCCAACATGACCGACATGTCGGCGGCATCGGGTCGGGCGCTTGCCAGCGAGGGCAGCGATCTGCGCCAGACCGTCGAGCGGTTCCACCTGCCCGCGGCGGGCGAGGGCGCGCATCGCTCCGCCGCCTGAGCAAAAGCGACAGGCCCGCGGTCGGACCGCGGGCCTGTTCCGATTCCGGGACCGGGCTTATTTTGCCGACTTCTTGGTCGCCTTGGCCTGATTGCCGATCCAGTCCATAAGCGCGAGCAGCACCCCCGAGATGACGAAGACCAGATGGATCACCACCATCCAGGTGATCTTCTCAGCCGGGTATTTTTCGATATCCATGAACACTTTGAGCAGGTGAATCCCGGAAATCGCAACGATCGAGGCGACCAGCTTCAGCTTCAGCGTCGAGAAATCGACCTCGCTTTGCCAGTCCGGCCGGTCCTCGTGGCCCTTGGTGTCCATGCGCGAAACGAAATTCTCGTAGCCCGAGAAGATCACGATCAGGATCAGGTTCGCGGCCAGGCTGAGGTCGATCAGCGACAGCGCCCCCATCACCGCGATATCCACCTCCATCTGCGGGATTTGCAGGGCGAAATGGTAAAGCTCCAGCACGAAGGCCCAGAGCAGGATCGCCAGCGTGCCCACCAGCCCCAGATACATCGGTGCCATCAGCCAGCGGCTGGAAAAAAGCACCCGTTCGATCGCGCGTTCCATGAATACTCCGTTAATGTCTGCTCCGCCTAGATAGGGATGGCCCCGCCGCGCGCAAGGGCGGGGCGGCGGGCTTCGGCTCAGCCGCCCTTGCGGAAGGCCGAGGGGGTCTTGCCGACCCTGGCCTGAAAGGCGCGGGTGAAATAGGCGGGGCTGTTGAAGCCAAGGGCGGCGGCGATGTCCTTGACCGGGGTTCCGGTCTCGCTCAGCAGCCGACGCGCTTCATAAAGGCGGCGATCCTGCAGCAGCTCCGAGGCGGCCCGGCCACAGCTGATCCGGCACGAGCGCGTCAGATGCGTCGCCGTCACACCGAGCTGCGCGGCATAATCCGCCACCCCCAGGCCAGAGCGGAAATCGCGTTCCAGAACAGCGGCATAGCGGGTAACAAGCTTGCGCGCGGCCTCCGACGCGCGGGGCTCGGCCGCCTGCGACATGCCCTGACGTTCGATGATCACGCTCAACAGCCCCAGATAATGCAGCGCGGCCCGGTCCGATCCGGGGCGGTTGCTTTCCAGCTCGCGGATCACCGATTCGATCAGCCCCGAGATCTCGGCCTGCACCGGAGGTTCGCGCACGCGCAGATATTGCGCCGCATGCGGCAGCGTCAGCTCCGAATTCTTGCCGAAAAACACCGCCAGGCCGGTGGTCTGGCCGGAAATCTCGAAGCCGTGCATCACGCCCGCGGGCAGGAAGGCGGCCGAATAGGGGCCATAGCCGCGGGTCACACCGCCCATGGTGATGCGGCCCTGACCGCGGGTGAACCACAGGAAACAGGGTTCCGACAGCGCCCGCATCGCCTCCACCCGCCAGCGTCCGCCCTGGGCGAGCCGAGCGATCGGCACGATGCGCGGCACCGAGGGCGGTTCAGGCAAAAGCGACTTCGGCCGGGCGGGCCTGGCCGCGACGGACAGGGCGCCCGGGCGCGGGGTCTTGGCAAAGGGCGCGAGCGGGGGGGTCTTGAAAAGGGTCACGAAAACTTCCGGGGCGGCGGTGGTCGCCCCAAGGATAGGGAAGATCCCCTTGTTAATCCAACGAAAAACACGGTTGCGCCGAAATTGGCGCGGCCCGGTTTCAGCCCCGCAGGATGTTGTGCCAGCCCCCCATCCGGCCACGAAACCATGTGCGTTGCCGCTTCGCATATTGCCGCGACGCGGCCTTGGCGCGCGCGGTCGCGGTGGCCAGATCGATCTCGCCCCGCAGATGCGCGACCAGCTCGGGGGCGCCGATCGCCTTGGCCCAGAGCGCCGAAGCATCCCACTGGGGCAGGACGGCGCGCACTTCGTCCAGCGCGCCCGACTCAAGCATCGTCTCGAAGCGGGCATCGATCCGCGCCGCCAGAAGGTCGCGCCCGGGCGAGAGCAGCAGCGGCACGGCGGCGGCCAGGGGCAGCAGCGGCGGCGGTGTGTCATCCTGCCAGGCGGCCAGCCCGCGGCCGGTCGCCCGCATCACCTCCCAGGCGCGTTGCACCCGCATCGGGTTCAGGCCGTCAACGCGGGCGCGCGTGGCGGGGTCCAGCTCGGCCAGCATCCCCGCGTGCCCCTCGCTCAGGCGGCGGCGGTCGGCTTCGGCGCGGATCTCGGCGGGGGTTGCGGGGATTTCGGCCAGCCCCTCGGTCAGCGCGCTCAGGTAAAGCCCGGTGCCGCCCACGATGATCGGGCGCGGCCCGGCGCCCGCGCGAAAGGCGGCAAGGATCGGGCCGATCTCGCGCAGCCAGGCGCCGACGGAATACTCCTCGCCCGGGGCGCGGTGGCCGTAAAGCGCATGCGGCGCGCGGGCTTCTTCCGTTGCGGAAGGCCGGGCCGAGAGCACGCGCCAGCACGACCAGACCTGCAGCGCATCGGCATTCACCACCACGCCGCCGGATTTTTCAGCGATTTCAAGCGCCAGCGCGGATTTCCCCGAGGCCGTCGCCCCCGCGATCAGCACCGGGCGGTCATCGGGCAGGGCGGCAAGGTCGAACACGGCGATGATCCCGAGGCTGCGGTTGAGGTTGATCCCGAACGCCATTTGCGACATTTTGCGCCCCGATGACAACCAGGGACCGCCGAGGAGCCGCGATGACCGACACAGACGAACCGATCGTGAAATACAAACGCGTGCTTCTGAAGATTTCCGGCGAGGCCCTGATGGGCGATCAGGGCTACGGCCTGCATCCGCCGACCGTCGAGCGCATCGCCCGCGAGGTGAAATCGGTTCGCGATCTGGGCGTCGAGATCTGCATGGTGATCGGCGGCGGCAACATCTTCCGCGGCCTTGCCGGCTCGGCGCAGGGGATGGAGCGCACGACGGCCGATTACATGGGGATGCTGGCCACGGTGATGAATGCGCTGGCCATGCAGGGCGCGCTCGAATCGATGGGGGTCTTTACCCGCGTGATCAGCGCCATCCCGATGGATCAGGTCTGCGAGCCCTATATCCGCCGCCGCGCCGTGCGCCATCTGGAGAAAAAGCGCGTCTGCATCTTTGCCGCGGGCACCGGCAACCCCTATTTCACCACCGACACCGCGGCGACCTTGCGGGCGAACGAAATGTCCTGCGAGGCGATCTTCAAGGGCACCAAGGTTGATGGCGTCTATGACATGGACCCGAAGAAACACGCCCATGCGAAGCGCTACGATACCGTCAGCTATGACGAGGTGCTGCAAAAGAATCTGGGCGTGATGGATGCCTCGGCGATTGCGCTTGCGCGGGACAACAACCTGCCGATCATCGTCTTTTCGCTCGATGAGCCGGGCGGGTTCCGCACCATTCTGGCCGGGCAGGGCACCTATACCCGCGTGCAGGGCTGAGATCGGCGGCACGTGACGCGACGGAACGGGTGTGCGCGCTTGGCCCCTATCCAAGCGCCGCCCGCCCCGTTATGAAGACGAAAACGGAAAAAAGCGGGGGACCCCATGTCCGACGATATTGAAATCGACACCGACGACCTCGAACGCCGCATGGAGGGCGCGATGCATGCGCTCAAGCATGAATTCGGCACGCTGCGCACCGGCCGCGCCTCGGCCTCGATGGTCGAGCCGATCATGGTCGATGCCTATGGGTCGCTGGTTCCGGTCAACCAGGTCGGCACGATCAACGTGCCCGAGCCGCGGATGGTGACCATCAACGTCTGGGACAAGGGCCTGATCAGCAAGGTCGAAAAGGCGATTCGCGATTCGGGCCTGGGGATCAACCCGCAGACCAACGGCCCGATCATCATGTTGCCGATCCCCGAGCTGAACGAGGAACGCCGCCGCGAGCTGACCAAGGTCGCCGCGCAATATGCCGAACATGCCCGCGTCGCCATCCGCAACGTGCGCCGCGACGGGATGGACCAGATCAAGAAGGCCAAGGGCAACGGCATGTCGGAAGACGACGTGAAGTTCTGGGAAGGCGAGATCGAAGAGCTGACGAAAAAGCACATCGGTTTCGTCGACAAGGCGCTTGAGGGCAAGCAGGCGGAGATCATGCACGTCTGAGACGTGCAGAAAGGCTGATGATGACCGCGACCGAGCCCCGACCCGCGCCGACCGGCGGTGGCGTCACCGATTACGGCGTTTCGCATGTCGCGATCATCATGGATGGCAACGGCCGCTGGGCCAGGCAGCGCGGCTGGCCGCGGCTGGTCGGGCACCGGAAGGGCGCGGAACGTGTCAAGGAGATCGTCCGCGCCTGCCCTGATCTGGGGGTGAGATGGCTCACCCTTTATGCCTTTTCGACCGAGAACTGGAAGCGCTCGACCGAGGAAGTCCTTGGGTTGATGTCGCTTTTTGCCCGCTACATCCAGCGCGAAGCCGATGCGATGTCCGCCGAGGGGGTGCGGATGCGCTTCATCGGTGACCGCGGGCCGCTGGATGGCAAGCTGCGCGGGCTGATGGACGGGATCGAGGCGCGCACGGCGATGAATGCGCGGCTGAACCTGACCGTGGCGATCAATTATGGCGGCCGCGACGAGCTGCGCCGGGCGGCGGTGGCGCTGGCCACAGAGGTTGCGGCGGGGCGGCTGGCCCCCGAGGCGATCACCGAGGCGGTCTTTGCGGGCCATCTCGACACCGCGGCGATCCCCGACCCGGATCTGGTGATCCGCTCCTCGGGCGAGACGCGAACGTCGAATTTCCTGCCCTGGCAGGCGGCTTACGCGGAATATGAATTCACGCCGACGCTGTGGCCGGATTTCAACCCGGCGGCGCTGGCGGCGATCCTGGCGCAATTCGGTGGCCGCGAGCGGCGTTTCGGCGGGGTGAAGGGATGAGTGGGAACTGGTCGGATCTGCGCGCGCGCACGGGCTCGGGGCTGGCGATGGTCGCGGTGGGGGCGCTGGCGATCTGGCTGGGCGGGCTGCCGTTCATCGCCTTGGCGGTGCTGGTCACCGGGCTGATGATCTGGGAACTGGCGGCGATGACGCGCCCCGAGGGGGGGGCGCGCTGGCCTGCGGTCGCGCTTGGCCTGACCGCCGCGGCGGCGCTGTTTGTCGTCGTCTTCGGGCATCTGTGGTTTCTGACCCCGCTTCTGATCCTGCCCGCGGCGCTTGGCAGCTTTGCCACGGCCCGCCGCGACCGGGCGATCTTTGCCGCCTATGCGGTGCTGATCCTGCTGGCGGGCTATGCTTTGGTGGCGCTGCGTCTGGGGGTCGGGCCCGAGGTGATCTTGTGGCTGGTCTGCGTCATCGTCGCTTCGGACGTGGGCGGGTATTTTGCGGGCCGCGCCTTGGGCGGGCCGAAATTCTGGCCCAGTGTCTCGCCGAAAAAGACCTGGTCGGGCACGGTGGCGGGCTGGCTTGGCGCCGCGGCCGTGGGCGGGCTTTTCGCCGCAGCGGGCGCGGGCGGTCTTGCGCTCGTCTGGCTTTCGCCGATTGTGGCGCTTGCCGGGCAGATGGGCGACATCGCGGAAAGCGCGATCAAGCGGCGGATGGGGGTGAAAGATTCCTCGGCCCTGATCCCCGGTCACGGCGGAGTGCTGGACCGGTTCGACGCGCTGATTGGCGCGGCCGTGGTGGTGCTTGTGCTCGTGCCCTTGATGCCGCAAACGCTTTTCGGAGGCTAAGTCATGCGACGCATTACGGTTTTCGGGTCCACCGGCTCGATCGGGGTCAATACGCTTGACCTGATCGCCCGCAGGCCCGGGGCCTTTCAGGTGGTGGCCCTGTCTGGGGGGCGCAACATCAAGCTTCTGGCCGAACAGGCGCGGGCTTTCCGGGCCGAGGTCGCGGTGACCGCGCATGAAGACTGCCTGCCCGCGTTGCGCGAGGCTTTGGCCGGGACCGGCATCGAGGCGACGGCGGGGAAAGCCGCGCTGATCGAGGCGGCGCTGCGTCCGGCCGACTGGATCATGTCGGCGATTGTCGGCGCCGCGGGTCTGGCGCCGGGCTTTGCCGCGCTGAGCCAGGGCACGACGCTGGCGCTGGCGAACAAGGAATCGCTCGTCACCGCCGGGCCGCTGCTTCTGGCCGAGGCCGCGAAACACAACGCGCGGCTGCTGCCCGTGGACAGCGAACATTCGGCGGTCTTTCAGGCGCTGGTGGGCGAAGAGATGGCAGCGGTCGAGCGCGTCATCATCACCGCCTCGGGCGGCGCCTTCCGCGACTGGCCGATCGAGAAACTGGCCGATGCGACGGTGGCGCAGGCCTCGACCCATCCGAACTGGGCGATGGGGCAGCGGATCACCATCGATTCCGCATCGATGTTCAACAAGGCCTTGGAACTGATTGAAACCAAGGAATATTTCGGCGTCCGGCCCGAGCAGATCGAGGTTCTGGTGCATCCGGAATTGCTGGTGCATGCGCTGGTCGGCTTCAAGGATGGCGCGCTGATGGCGCATCTGGGTGCGCCCGATATGCGTCATGCCATCGGCTATGCGCTGAACTGGCCCGAGCGGGCCGAGCTGCCGGTGGCGCGGCTTGATCTGGCGAAGATCGGCGCGCTGACCTTCCGCGCCCCCGATGAAGAGCGGTTCCCCGCACTGCGTCTGGCGCGCGAGGTGATGGCGATGGGCGGCACCGCGGGGGCGGCCTTCAACGCCGCCAAGGAGGCCGCACTTGATGCCTTCATCGGCGAGGAGATCGGCTTTCTGGCGATGAGCCGTCTGGTCGAGGCGGTGCTGACCGAGATGACCGCGCGGCATGGTCTTGGAAAACCGCTCGACAGTCTCGATATGGTGATGGACACCGATGCCACCGCGCGGGCGCTTGCGCGCAGCCTTGTGCCGACAGTAAGGACCTGACCCTTGGATTTTCTTCCCGACCTCGTTTCGATGCTGCAGACCGTGCTGGCCTTTGTCGTCGCGCTTTCGATCATCGTGACGGTGCATGAATACGGCCATTACATCGTGGGGCGGCTGTGCGGCATCAAGGCCGAGGCCTTCTCGATCGGCTTTGGGCCAAAGCTGATCAGCCGGGTCGACAAGCATGGCACGGTCTGGAAGATTTCGCTTTTCCCGCTGGGCGGTTACGTCAAGTTTCTGGGCGATGCCAATGCCACCTCGGCGGGGGTGGACGAGGAAACCATGGCGCGGCTGGACGCAAAGGAGCGCCGCCAGTCGATGCATGGCGCGCCGCTCTGGGCGCGGGCGGCGACCGTTGCCGCGGGGCCGGTCTTCAACTTCATCCTGTCGATCCTGGTCTTTGCCGGGGCGATGGCCTGGGAGGGCAAGCCCGCCGTGCCGCCGCAGGTGGCAGAGCTGGTGGCGCTGCCCGGCGGCTCGGGCGATCTGCGCCCGGGCGACCGGCTTCTGGCGATCGAGGGCGTCACGCTGCCCGATTACGACCGGCTGCGCGAGGTGGTGACGCCGGAAAAACCCTTCCTCAGCTATCGCGTGCTGCGCGACGGCACCGATCTGGTGGTCGAGGGGCCGCAGCTGGCGCCGCCGCGCGCGGCACAGGTGCTGCCGGATTCGGCCGCCGATGCGGCGGGCATCCGGGCGGGCGACGTGATCACCGCGATCGACGGGCAGCCGATCTGGCGCTTTGACGATCTGGTCGCCAAGGTCGGTGCGGGCAAGGGCGCCGCCCTGACGCTGGATCTGTGGCGTCCCGCCGCCGAGGGCACGGGCGGCAGCAGGCTTTCGGTGACGCTGACGCCGAAAATCGTCGACATCCCGCGCCCCGACGGCAGTTTCGTCAGCGATTACAAGATCGGCCTGATCGCCGGTCCGGGCTTCAGCCCGGTCACTGAGGCGATCGGCCCGGTCGAGGCGCTGGTGGGCGGGGCGAAACAGACCTGGGGGGCGATCACCGCCTCGGTCTCGGCGATCGAACATATCGTGCTGGGCAAGATTTCCAGCTGCAACCTGCGCGGCGCCATCGGCATTGCCGAGGGCTCGGGCGCGGCGGCCAAGGCGGGGGTGGCGGATTTCATCTGGTTCATCGCCATGCTGTCGACCGCGGTGGGCTTCATCAACCTGTTCCCGATCCCGGTGCTTGATGGCGGCCATCTGATGTTCCACCTCTGGGAAGGGGTCACCGGCAAGCCGCCGTCGGATCGGGTGATGAGCCTTCTGGTCTCGGTCGGGCTGGCTTTGGTGCTGGCGCTGATGGCCTTTGGCCTGTGGAACGATCTGGTGTGCTGAGACCGGACGGGGCGGGGCGGCAAAGCCCGGACCTGCCCCGATAGGCCCCGATTTGGCCGCCCTGATTTCGCCGCATTGAACGGGTATTTCCGTTCCGGGAACCAAGGGAGACCCGATCATGCAGGCGGTTCTGAGCGACGGATACCGGAGCCTCGCGCTCGTTTTCGATCTGGCGGCCGACCGTATTCTGGTACCGGTGGCGATCTTCCTGGCCCTTGCCGCGGCCTTGGCGATCGGCATCGGAGTTTCGGCGCTGCTGCCCGGTATCGATCCGACCCTGCATCAGCTTTGACCGATCTACCATATCTCGCGGCGTCCTTGCGCCTGAACACGGTCTGTCGCTTTGACAAGGGCCGTCTTTCTGGTTAGTCACGTCAGAGAACTGCGCCAAGCGACCTGACGGGGAGAGTGCGATGACGATCCGGCTGCAACTTGCCAAGCCCAAGGCGAAGGCCCGTCTGGGGACGCTTGCGACCAGCACATTCCTTGCCTTTGCCGTGCCTTGCGCCTTTGTTGCCGCGCCCGTGCTGGCGCAGGACTACGCGTTTCGAAACGTGAAGATCGAGGGCAACGAGCGGATCGAACCGGCGACGATCCTCAGCTATGCCGGAATCGCCAAGGGCGCCAAGGTCAGCGCCGGGGCGCTGAACGACGCTTTTCAGCGGCTGCAGGGCTCGGGCCTGTTCGAGCGCGTCGAGATCGTGCCGCAGGGCAATACGCTGGTGATCCGGGTCAAGGAATATCCGACCGTCAACATCGTCGCTTTCGAAGGCAACAAGATCCTCAAGGATGACAAGCTGGCCGCGATCGTCAAGACGCAGCCGCGCAAGGTGTTGTCGCCGGCGACGCTGGAAGCCGATGCCGCCGCGCTGGCCGAGGGCTATGCCACCGCCGGCCGTCTGGCGGCCCGTGTCGATCCGAAGGTGATCAAGCGCGACGGCAATCGCGTCGATGTGGTCTTCGAGATCAAGGAAGGCGCCGTCTCCGAGGTCAACCGCATCACCTTCACCGGCAACCGCTCTTTCTCGGACCGGCGTCTGCGCGACGTTCTGGGCACGAAGCAGGCGGGCATCCTGCACCGGCTGATCCAGCGCGACACTTTCGTGCCCGACCGGGTGCAGCTGGACCGGCAGATGCTGGTCGATTTCTACCATTCGCGCGGCTACCCGGATGTGGAAGTGACCGGCGTTTCCTCGGAAATGACCCGCGACCGCGAAGGCTTCTTCATGACCTTCAACATCCGCGAGGGGCAGCAATACAAATTCGGCCAGATCACCACGGTCTCCGAAGTGCCCGAACTGGATGTCAAGGATTTCGCGGGGCTGGCCAAGATCCGATCGGGCCGGATCTATTCGCCGACCGATATCGATTACGCCGTGACCCGGATGGAGGAGGTGGCGCTGCGCAAGGGCGTCAACTTCGTCCGCGTCGAGCCGCGCATCACCCGCGACCCGCGCACGCAGACGCTGAACGTCGAATTCGCGCTGGTGCGGGGCGAGCGCGTCTTTGTCGAGCGCATCGACATCGAGGGCAACACCACCACGCTCGACAGCGTGATCCGGCGCGAATTCAACACGGTGGAAGGCGATCCCTTCAACCCGCGCGAAATCAAGAACGCCTCCGAACGGATCCGCGCGCTTGGCTTCTTCTCCAAGGCCGATGTCGGCACGAAACCGGGCACCGGCCCCGATCAGGTGATCGTCGGCGTCGATGTCGAGGAACAGCCGACCGGCTCGCTGACCTTTGGTGCCAGCTACGGGGCGTCGGCCGGGTTCGGGATCAATGCCTCGCTCGAGGAAGCGAACTTCCTGGGGCGCGGGCAATATCTGGGCATCTCCATCGGCACGACCAAGGACAACCAGCAGAATTCGATCGACTTCATCGAACCGCATCTGCTGGGCCGCGACCTGAAGGGGCGGTTCCGGATCTGGTACAACACTTCGGAAAACGACAATTCCGATTACAATACCAAGATGATGGGGATTTCGCCCTCGCTGGAATTCCCGCTTGCGCGGAACGCGCGGCTGGAAATGCGCTACAGCTTCCTGCGCAACGAGCTTTACGGCGTGAAGGACTATAATGCCGACCCGGATGGCGATACGGCGGGCGGTATCGATCCCGATGGGACCGCCGATGATGTGGGCTCCTCGCCGATCCTGAGCGACGAAGAGGGCAAGCGCAACAGCATGGGCCCGGGCTATACCTACACCTGGGACACCCGCCGCACCGGCATCGACCCGCGCACCGGCTTCACCTTCCGTTTCAGCCAGGATCTTTACGGTCTGGGCGGCGATGTCGAGGCGCTGAAGACCACGGCGCTGCTTCGTGCCGAGCGCAAGGTCTGGAACGAGGATGTGACCCTGCGCGCCGAGCTGGAGGGCGGGGCGATCGCCGCGCGGGGCGATACCACGCTGACGGTTCTGGATCGCTTCTCGGGCAACAACAAGGTGCGTGGCTTTGAGGGCAATGGCTACGGCCCGCGCGATCGGAACGTGCCGAACCAGGACGCCCTAGGCGGCAAATATTACGCCGCGCTGCGTCTGGAAACCGAGTTCCCGCTCGGCCTGCCCGAAGAGTATGGCATTCATGGCGGTCTGTTCTGGGATACCGGCTCGGTCTGGGGGCTCGACAATACCGCGGGCGGTCCGAACCGCACCGATACGGTCGATGATTCGATGCATCTGCGCTCTGCGGTCGGCTTCTCGGTGTTCTGGGATTCGGCGCTTGGCCCGCTGCGGCTGAACTTCATGACGGCGCTGAAAAAGGAAGATTACGACGAGGAGCAGAATTTCGACCTGACCATCGCGACGAAGTTCTGAGCCGATGCGGAAGATGCGCCGCCAAGGACAGATCGGGCCGGGGGCGATCCCCGGCCTTTTGCGCCTGTGCGTTCTGGCGCTCGGCCTGATGCTGGCGCCGCTGCCCGGTCTGGCGCAGGACAAGCCGCCTGCGCTGCCGGTGCTGACGCTCGATATCGAGCGGCTCTTTGACGACACGCTTTGGGGCAAGGCGATCACCGCCGGGCTGGCGCGCGAGTCGGCGGCGCTTGCGGCGGAAAACACCCGCATCGCCGATGACCTGATCGCCGAAGAAAAGCTGCTTACCGAACGCCGGGCGAAGCTGACGCCCGCGGCCTTTCGCGCCGAGGCCGATGCCTTCGACGAACGCGCGACGGGGATCCGTGCGGCGCAAAAGGCCAAGGCGCAGGCGCTGACGCAAAGCTACGAGGCGGCACGGCAGGCGTTTTATGTCGCCTCCGGTCCGCTGATCGACGAGATCCTGACCCGCCGCGGCGCGGTGATGGTGCTGGACCGGCGCGCGATCATCCGCGGTCTGGAAGCGGCTGACATCACCGGCGATCTGGCGCGGCTGATGGATGCGCGTCTGGGGACCGGCCCCGCCGCCGCCGCGCCCGGCCAGCCCGGGGACGGGGCGGGTGGCGGCGAATAGCCGCCCATGCCGATGCGCCCCGTCCTTGCCAAGCGGAACGCGCGACGCTAGCAACGGCCAAAGGCCCCGACCCTGCCGCGGGCCCGTTTTGGAAGGATCGAAGATGAGCGAACCCGCCCCCTACACCAGCGCCGATCTGAGCCTGATCAAGCGGATCATCCCGCACCGTTACCCCTTCCTGATGGTCGACAAGGTGCGCGACATCGTGCCTTTCGAAAGCGCGGTGGGGATCAAATGCGTGACCAACAACGAGCCGCAATTCACCGGCCATTTCCCCGAGGAACCGGTGATGCCGGGGGTGATGATCGTCGAGGCGATGGCGCAGACGGCGGCGGTGGTCGTGGGCATTTCGATGAACGTGATCGACAAGCCGCTTGGCACCTATTTCATGGCGATCGACGCCTGCAAGTTCCGCCGCAAGGTGGTGCCGGGCGACGTGCTTGAAATGAAGGTCACGGTCAAGCGCGGCGGTGGCAAGGTGTGGAAATTCCTCGGCGAATCCTTTGTCGAGGGGCAGCTGGCCGCCACCGCCGAATTCACCGCGATGATGGATCTGAAGGGCTGACCATGGCCGTTGATGCAACCGCCCGCGTGCATGGTTCCTCGGTGATCGAGCCGGGGGCGGTGATCGGCCCCGGCTGCCTGATCGGCCCCTTTTGCCACATCGGCCCCGAGGTCGTACTGGCCGAGGGGGTGGAGCTGAAAAGCCATGTGGTGATCGCCGGTGCGACCGAGATCGGCGCGGGCACCGTGGTCTTTCCCTTCGCCTCGCTGGGGCAGATCCCGCAGGATCTGAAATTCAAGGGCGAGAAGACGCGGCTGGTGATCGGCGCGCGCAACCGCATCCGCGAATATGTGACGATGAACTCCGGCACCGAGGGCGGCGGCGGCGTGACCCGGGTGGGCGATGACGGGCTGTTCATGGCCAATTGTCACGTCGCCCATGACGTGCAGATCGGCAACCGCGTCATTCTGGTGAATTCGGTCGCCATCGCGGGCCATTGCGTGATCGAAGACGATGTGATCGTCGGCGGGCTTTCGGGCGTGCATCAATGGGTGCGCATCGGCCATGGCGCGATCATCGGGGCGCTGTCGATGGTGGCCTCGGACGTGATCCCGCATGCGCTGGTCGCCGGGCCGCGCGCCGGGCTGGAGGGGCTGAACCTTGTCGGGCTGAAGCGCCGCGGTGTCGAACGTTCCGAAATTTCGGCATTGCGCGAACTTTACGCGGCGCTTGGCGATGGCAATTTCCGCGAACAGGCCCGCAAACTCTCGGAAGAGGGCACCGACAGTGCCCATGTCCGCGAAGTGCTTGATTTCATCCTTGGTCCTTCGGACCGCAGCTTCCTGACGCCGCGATGAGCGTCGGATCTGAAACCGCGCTGATCGCCGGGGGCGGCGCGCTGCCCGGGCTGCTTTTGCAGGCCGCGCCCGGGATGCTGGTCTGCGCGCTGGAAGGCCAGCCCGCGCCGGGCGGATCGGTGCTGCCGTTCCGCATCGAGCGGCTGGTGCCCTTCCTCGACACGCTGACGGATCGCGGCATCCGGCGCGTCTGTTTTGCGGGGGCGATGCAACGGCCGAAGCTGGAGCCCGAGCTTTTCGACGCCCGCACCGCCGCGCTGGTGCCGCGGCTTGTGGGGGCGATGCAGGCGGGCGATGACGCGACGCTGCGCGCGGTGATCGCGCTTTTCGAGGACTGGGACTTCGAGGTGATCGGCGCCGACAGCATCGCCCCGGATCTTGTGCCGGGCGACGGGCTGTTGTGCGGCAGCGTCGGCGATCAGGACCAGCTTGATGCTGCACGCGCAGCGGAAATCGTCGCGGCCTTGGGCGCCGTCGATGTCGGGCAGGGGGCGGTGGTGGCCCGTGGTCTCTGCCTTGGGGTCGAGGCGCTTCCGGGCACCGATGCGCTCCTTGATTTCGTTGCCGCGCATCGCGGGCTGGTGCCGATGCCGAAGGCGGGCGTCTTTTTCAAAGCACCGAAACCGGGTCAGGATCGGCGCATCGACCTGCCCGCACTGGGTCCGCAGACGGTGGCCAGGGTCGCCGCGGCGGGGCTTTGCGGCATCGTCTTCGAGGCGGGCGGCGTGCTGCTTCTGGATCGCGCGGCAACGATTGCGGCGGCCGAAGCGGCCGGGATTTTCCTCTGGGGGCGCAGCCCGTGAAGCTTTTTCTCGTCGCCGGCGAAGCCTCTGGCGACAAGCTGGGCGCGGCACTGATGGCGGCGCTGATCGAGCTCGTTCCCGGTGTGACATTCGCGGGCATCGGCGGGCCGCAGATGGAAGCCCTTGGTCTGAAAAGCCTTTTTCCGATGGAAGAGCTATCGGTGATGGGGCTGCTGGAGGTGCTGCCGAAATATCGCCAGCTGAAACGCCGCATTGCCGAGACGGCTCAGGCAGTTCTGGAGACCGCCCCCGACGCGCTCATCACCATCGACAGCCCGGATTTCTGTCTGCGCGTGGCGCGGATCGTCAAGACCGCCCGACCGGCGCAAAAGACGGTGCATTACGTCGCCCCCTCGGTCTGGGCCTGGCGTCCCGGGCGCGCGGCGAAGATGGCCGAAGTGATCGACCACGTTCTGGCGCTTTTGCCCTTCGAGCCGCCCTACATGACCGCCGCGGGGATGAGCTGCGATTTCGTCGGCCATCCGGTCGTGGCCGAGCCGCGCGCGACCGAGGCCGAAGCAACCGCGCTGCGCCAGACGCTGATGATCGGTCCCGATCAGCCGGTGCTGCTGTGTCTGCCCGGCTCGCGGCGCGGCGAGGTGAAGCGGCTGATGCCGCGCTTCGCCGCGACCGTCGCTGCGCTGCGGCGCGATGTGCCCGGGCTGCGCGTGCTCATTCCCACCGTGCGCGGCGTGGCGCCGGAGGTGCGCAAGCTCGCCTGCCGCTGGGACGAGGTGCCGAATGTGATTTCGGACCCGGCCGAGAAGCGCGCGGCCTTTGCCACGGCCAATCTGGCGCTGGCGGCCTCGGGCACGGTCAGTCTGGAACTGGCGGCGAACCGGGTGCCGATGGTGATCGGCTATCGGATGAACTGGCTGACCTGGCACATCACCAAGCGCGCGATGCTGATCGACACGGTGACGCTGGTCAATCTGGTGTCCGAAACCCGGGCGGTGCCGGAATTTCTTGGCCCGGCCTGTCGGGCAAAGCCGATGGCGCAGGCGCTGCATGCGATCCTGCACGATCCCGCGCGCCGCGCGGCACAGATCGCGGCGATGGAGCTGACGATGCAGCGTCTGGGCGAGGGCGGCGAAGCCCCGGGCCTGCGTGCGGCGCGCTCGGTTCTGGCCTGCCTTCAAAGCGGCTGAATCACGACCCCTTCGGCCTGCAATTTGCTGCGCAGCAATTTCGCCATTTCAAGGGCTTGCGGCGTGTCTCCATGCAGGCAGACGGTATCGATCCGCGCCGGGATGCGATGGCCGCTGGCCGAGATAATCGCACCTGCGCGCAGCATCGCCAGAATCCGCGCCGCGGCCTCCTCGGCGTCGTGCAGCACTGCGCCCGGAAGCGACCGATCGACCAGCGTTGCGTCGTCGTTATAGGCGCGGTCGGCGAAAATCTCACCCGCCCAATCGGCGTTCAGATCCTGCGCCGCGGCCTCCTGCGCCGTGGCCGAAAGCACCATCAGTTTCAGATCGGGCACGACGGACAGCGCCGCGCCATAGCAGCTGCGGGCCAGATCGGAATCTTCGGACGCCATGTTCGAGAGCGCCCCGTGCAGCTTGAAATGTCTCAATTTCAAGCTCTTGGCCTGTGCCACGGCGGCCATGGCCCCGGTCTGCCAGGCGATCAGATCGACCAGTTCGGATTTCGAAAGCACCATCCTTGTGCGGCCGAAATTTGCCCGGTCATCAAAGCCCGGATGCACGCCGAGGCCGACGCCCTTTTCGGCCGCCAGTGCCATCACCCGCGCCATCTCCAGCGGCCCGCCCGCATGCAGCCCGCAGCAGATATTGGCCGAGGTCACGACCTCAAGCAGCGCCGCATCCGCGCCCGCGCCTTCGCCCATGTCGGAATTGAGATCAAGCTTCATGCGTCTTCCTCGTCGCCGCGGATCATGCCCGAGATCAGCTGATAGGCCAGAAGATCGGAAATGTCGCGCGGATCGCGGCGCAGCGGGCGGAGCAGGCGGCGGATCTGCGCCAGCCAGAGCGCCTCGGGCGGCGAGGCGGTCTCGGCAGCATCGAGCGGGATTTCGACCAGCCTCAGGGCGGTTCCGGGGCGGGCCTGCGCGGCGCGGGGCAGATCAACCGGGATCACCGTGCCAAGCCGGGGATAGCCACCGATCGTCTGGCAATCGGCCAGAAGCACAACCGCTTGTCCCATTCCGGTCATCTGGA
This sequence comes from Rhodobacter sp. 4.3.4, assembly GCF_058724655.1. NCBI lineage: Bacteria > Pseudomonadati > Pseudomonadota > Alphaproteobacteria > Rhodobacterales > Rhodobacter > Rhodobacter sp. 4.3.4. Next base: position 1,937,458 of record NZ_CM178967.1, on the reverse strand, counting down.
GGTCCCCCGGGCCGATGAAATCCGAGAGCAACCCGGAGGTTTCGGTGGCAAAGGGGCCGCCGTCCTGAACCAGCGCCAGCCCCTGACGGCTGGCCGGACCGGCGCGAAAGCTAGTGGCAAAGGCGCGGGCCCGCGTTTCGGCGTCGAAAAGCGCGGTCTGCGGCCCGGCGATCACCCGCAGCGCGCCGCCGGTGAACCGGTCCTCTGGCGGCAGATGCTGCGGTGCAGCATCGGGGGCCGGATCGGGACCGAAGGGCAGGCGCAGGCCCGCGCGAACCACTGTGCCCAGTTCCGCAGCGGCAAGGGTGGCGCGGGCGCCCAGCGTTTCCGGCGTCAAAAGTCCGCCCGCGAGCGACAGATAGCCGTAAACACCGCTCTCGCCCGGGCGCAGATCCAGCACCGCGCCGGGCGTCAGCGCATGAGATGCGTTCCAGATCAAGGGCTTGCCGTCGCAACTGGCCTGCATCGGCGCCCCGGTCAGCGCGATGCGGCTGGCGGCGGTGATGCGAAACCGCCCGCCCGTCAACGGCAGTTCCAGCGCGGCTTGCGGCCGGGATTGCCCCAGAAGCGCCGCGGCTTCCCAGAGCGCGCGGCGGTCTGCGGCGCCGCCGGTCGAGAGACCGAAGGCGGTGTAGCCCGGCCGCCCCAAATCCTGAACCGAAATTCCGGGACCGGCGGAAATGACTTCGATATATCCTGTCATTTCGGAAAACTCAGAATCGCACCGCCCAGGGGATCGCCTTTGTCGAGCAGCATGGCGATGGTTTCTGCACTTGTCGGGGTGAATCGCAGAAAATCCCCCGGGCGCAGCAGGAAAGGCGCCCCGGCCGTTGCCGTAAAGGGGCGAAAGGCGGTGCGGCCGAGCGCCCGCCAGCCGGTGGGCGAGGGCGCGGCGAAGAGCACGATCTGCCGCAGCGCGGTGGTGATCGTGCCCGCCGCGACCCGTGGCGTCAGCGCGGGCAGGCGGGGCATCTGCCAATGCGCGGGCAGGGTGCCCAAGTAAGGCTGACCCGGCGCGAAGCCCAGTGCCAGAACCCGCAGGTCCGTTGCGCAAAGCTCGGAAATCAAAGCGCTTTCGCTGCGGCCCGCCAAGGCGGCGGCCTCGGCCAGATCGGCGCCCCAGGTGCCGCCGAAACAGGCGGGCACGCGCCAATGACGCGCCGCAACCGGCGCTGCGGGCGTGCCATCCAGCCGATGCCGCAGCGCGGCCAGCACCTCGGCGCGCTGGGTCGCCAGCCGGTCGAAGCGCAGCAGCACCGAGCCCAGACCGGGGGCGACCTCGGTCTGGCCGGGGATCGGATCCGCGCTGAGCGCCGCCGCCAGGGCCTGCGCGGCGCTGTTCGCTTCCTCCGACCAGGTGGTGGCAAAGCGGATCAGCACGCCGTCAAGGCCAAGGGGCAAAAGCTCGGGCGGGTTCATTCGGCATCCAGTGCGAGCACGTCGACCGCCTGTCGTGTCTTGGCCGGGCCTGTCGTGCGCAAGGCGCCGCGGATCGGCGCCACATCGTCGTAATCGCGGCCGACGGCGACGGTGACGAAATCCACCCCGGCGGTCTGATCATTCGTCGGATCGAACTCGATCCAGCCCATTTCGCGCCCGACCCAGGCCCGCACCCAGGCATGCATCGCATCCGCGCCCTCCAGCCGCGGCTGTCCGGGTGGCGGAAAAGTGCGCAGGAAACCAGAGACATAGCCCGCGGGAATGCCGATGCCGCGCAGGGCGGCGATCATCACATGGGTGAAATCCTGACAGACGCCGCGACCGCGGGCGAAGGCCTCGCGCGGGGGGGTGTCGACCGTCGTCGCCTCGGCGTCGAAGGTCATGTGCCGGTGCAGCGCATGGCCGACGGCGGCAACGGCGCTTGCGGCGGTCATCGTGCGGCTGGTCGCGGCGCGGGCAAAGGCGGTGATCTCGGGGCAGGGCACGACCCGCGGCGAGGCGCCCAGAAAATGATGCGGGGCGGTGGGGGCCAGCATCGTCTCGGCGGCGATCTCGGCGCCAAGTTTCGGCAGCGACGGCGAGAGGTCGAGCGGCACTGGCTGCGCCAGCCGTTCGATCCTTGCGGAAAGTTCAAAGCGCACATCGGCGACGGGGCGGTGCCAGACCACCGAGGTCACCGCATTGCCGAAGAAATCCAGCCCGTCGCGGCGCTCGTCCGGGGCCGGGTCGAGCGTCAGCCGCCGCGCCACCACCCGCTGCGCCCCGGCAATGTCGGGCGGCAGCAGCCGCGCCAGATTGCGCAGATGATCCGAGGGCGCGGCGTAATCGTAGTCGATCGCCAGTTTGATGTCGTAGCGCATGACCTACCCCAGATAGCTTTGCGTCACGAGGTTTGAAATCTCCGCCACCTCGGCGCGCAGCGTCAGCAGCCGCTGCGTGGTGATGTCATCGGGCGCAGCGACCGAGAGCAGGCTTTCGACCGGCACGATGGCGCGCGAAAGCGCCGCCAGCCGCCCGTTCTCGCGCGCATGCGGCAGATCGGCGGCCAAGGCCCGCATCCGCGCGATCTGAAACAGGATCGAGCGCGGGTTGTCGCCATCCAGCGCCAGCAGATCCACCACCGTCTCGCGCGAGCGTTCCATGCGGTAGCGGCGCTGATGCGTGATCACGCTGTCGGCCACCTCGATCGCGATATCCAGACAGCCCGAGGGCGCCCTGGTATCGGCGAAAGTCGCCAGAACCGCCGTCAGCGCATCGGTCCGTTCGAGCGCGCGGCCAAAGCTGAGGAAGGTCCAGCCGGAAAAACGATACATGTTTTCATGCACAAGGCCGGAAAAGCCGGTGATCTTGCGCAACAGCACCGACATCGCGCGGGCGGCATCATCGCCCGGTTTCGCGGTCTGGCTCATCGAGCGGGCCGTGCGGGCAAGATCCGCCAGCGCCGCCCAGCCGTCGGTCGAAAACCGGTCGCGGACCTTGGCGGCGCAACCGCGGGCGGCCTCGATCCGGTCGATCAGCGCGCCGGGAACGGGTTGGCCCAGCGTGATGCCATAGCCGCCAAGGAAGCTGCGCAACAGCCGCAGCCTTGCGTCTTCGGGATTGTCGGTGGCGGCCAGGCGCAGGTGATAGGCGCGAATGAGCCGGATCGCGTCTTCGGTGCGTTCGACATAGCGGCCCAGCCAGTAAAGATTGTCGGCCGCCCGTGCGGGCAGGATGCCCGGACTGGCCCGGCGCACGCCTTTTTCCGGCCGGGGAAGCAGGCTTTTCTGCCGCACCGGCCGGTCGGCGACGACCCAGACATCGGCCACGGCGCCGCCGCGCTGCATCGCCAGCGCCGTGGTGTCGCCAGACCGCCCGATGCGGGCATAGCCGCCCTTCATGAAGGTCCAGTTGCCGGTCGCATCGCGGGCGGCAAAGACCCGCACCGTCATCGGCCGCGGCTCGATCCGGTTTGCGCCGGTGCCGCTGTCGACCCAGGCGGGGGTGGTGGACAGCGTCACCGCCTCCTGGCCGACCAGCATCTGCCCCTCGGCCTCCAGCCAGTCGGAAATCGACGCCCGCGCTGTGCCGCGCAAGGTGCCGCCCAGCGCGGTGGCCGCGCCCAGATCGAAGGGCAGATCGCAGGCATAGGCCGAGCCGATCATCATCCGCTCGGCATGGGCGCGCACGAAGGCGCGTTCGGTGGTGCCGCCACACCACCAGGTCGCGATATTGGGGATTTTCAGCGGCTGGCCGCGCAGCACCTCGCAGATGCGGGGCAGAAAGGCCATCATCGCCCGCATCTCCATCACGCCCGAGCCCAGCGCATTGACCAGCGCCAGATTGCCCGCCCGGATCGCCTCGACCAGACCGGGGGTGCCGATCTGGCTCGTGGCGTCCAGCTCCACCGGATCGGCAAAGGCCGCATCGATGCGCCGCCACAACACCCCCAAGGGCTGCGGCCCCTCGATCGTGCGCACCATCGCCTGACCGTCCTGCACCAGCAGATCTTCGCCCTCGAGCAGCATCAGGCCCAGATAGCGGGCGATATAAGTGTGTTCGTAATAGGTGTCGTTCGAGGGGCCGGGCGTCAGGATCGCCGCGGCGCGTTCCTGCCCGCCCGGCGCCTGGGCCAGCCGCTCCAGCGCGGCGCGGAAGGTGCCGAAGAACCCGGCCAGCCGGTGGATATGGGCGCGCGGAAAGCGTTCGGGGAAGATGCGGCCCGTGGCCATGCGGTTTTCCAGCGCGAAACCTGCCCCCGAGGGCGCCTGCGTCCGGTCGCCCAGCACGAACCAGCGGCCATCCGGGGCGCGGCCGATCTCGAAGGCCAGCACATGCAGGAAATAGCCGCCGCGTGGGGTGATGCCGACCATCGGGCGCAGCCATTGCCGCGAGCCCGCGATCAGCTCGGCGGGCAGATGGCCCTCGCTGACCAGCCGCCCGGGGCCGTAAAGATCGGCCATCACCGCTTCCAGCAGATCGGCGCGCTGCGTCAGCCCGGCGCAGATCGTCTCCCATTCCGTTTCGTGCAGGATCACCGGAACATGCGAAAGCGGCCATTCCCGTTCCGCCAGCGGATCATTCGAATACTGCCGGAAGAAGACGCCGGCATCGCGCAGATACTGGTCGGCGCGTTCGAACCGCGCGGTGATCTCGGCCGGGGAGAGCCGGGCGAAGCGCTCGACAAAGCGCTTCCAGACCGGGCGCATCTGCCCCGCCGCATCGAAAAGCTCGTCCGCCACCCCGGGCGAGAGCCGGTAATGGGCGAACAGGTCATTCGCGGGATGGGGCGGGGGCGTCTGGGTCATGGGGCACCGGGGCTTGAGCCTCACTCAAGCCCGATGGGACGGCGCAGGTCAAGGGTCAGCGGAAATTCCGGATGCGGCGTCTCGGGGGCGGGGACATAGGCGCCGGGGCTGTGGCCCATCGGCTCGAAACGGGCAAGGCGCCGCGCCTCGGCCTCATAGGCATTGACCGGGAAAGTGTCGTAATTGCGCCCGCCCGGATGGGCGACGTGCCAGGTGCAGCCCGCCAAAGCCCGGCCCGACCAGCGGTCGTAGATGTCAAAGACCAGCGGCGTGTTCACCGGCAGCGTCGGATGCAGCGCGGCGGGCGCTTGCCAGGCCTTGAAGCGCACCCCCGCGACCGAGGTTCCCGCGGTGCCCGTGCGCGTCATCGGCACCGGACGGCGGTTGCACATCACGGTATAGCGGTCCTGATGCAGGCTTGTGAGCTTCACCTGCAGCCGCTCGACCGAGCTGTCGGTATAGCGCACCGTGCCGCCGATGGCGCCGGTCTCGCCCAGCACATGCCAGGGCTCCAGCGCCTGACGCAGTTCCAGATGCACGCCCTCGGCCTCGATCTGACCGCAGAAGGGGAAGCGGAATTCCGATTGCGCCTCGAACCAGACCGGATCGAAGTCAAAGCCATGCGCGCGCAGATCGGCCAGCAGCGACAGCAGATCCTCCCACAGGTAATGCGGCAGCATGAAACGGTCATGCAGAACCGTGCCCCAGCGCACCGGGCGGCCGGTGACGGGGGCGGCCCAGCAGCGCGCGATCAGCGCCCGGATCAGCAGTTGCTGCGCAAGGCTCATCCGGGGGTGGGGCGGCATTTCGAAGCCGCGGAACTCGACCAGACCCAGACGGCCGGTGGGGCCATCGGGGGAATAAAGCTTGTCGATGCAGATCTCGGCGCGATGGGTGTTGCCGGTGACATCGATCAGCATGTTGCGCAGCAGCCGGTCCACCAGCCAGGGCGGCGGCAGGTTGCCGCCATGCACGGGGTCACCGATCTGGGCGAGCGCGATTTCGAGTTCGTAAAGCGTGTCATGCCGCGCCTCGTCGATCCGCGGCGCCTGAGAGGTCGGCCCGATGAAGAGACCCGAGAAGAGGTAAGACAGGCAGGGATGGCGCTGCCAGATCAGGATCAGCGATTTGAGCAAATCGGGGCGGCGCAGGAACGGGCTGTCATTCGGCGTCGCGCCCCCGACGACGACATGGTTGCCGCCGCCGGTGCCGGTGTGGCGCCCGTCGATCATGAACTTGTCGGCGCCAAGACGCGAGAGCCGGGCCTCGGCATAGATCGCCTCGGTGGTGGCGACGCACTCCTCCCAGCTGTGCGCGGGGTGAATGTTCACCTCGATCACGCCCGGATCGGGGGCGACGCGGATCACGTTGAGCCGCGGGTCATGGGGCGGCGCATAGCCCTCGATATGGATGGGCAGGTTCAGCTCGGCCGCCGTCGCCTCGGCGCTGGCGATCAGGTCGAGGTAGTCTTCGAGCGTGTCGCAAGGCGGCATGAACAGGCACAGCCGCCCGTCGCGCGGCTCGATCGCAATCGCCGTGCGCACCGCCCCCGTGGCCGGGTCGGTGCCCTGCGCCAAAAGCGCTTGCCGTTCGGTCGGGTCACTCTCGGTCCGGGTGGATTTCTGCTGATGCTCCGGGCTGACCGCAGGCAGGAAGGCCGCCTGTTCCCGGGCTTCCTCGGCGGCCAGCCGGTCGATCTCGGCCTGGATCTTCGCGCGCCGTTCCGCAATGGCGGCGCTGAAATCCGGCAGCGGCCCGACTTCGACGGTCGGATCGGCCGGGTAGGAATAGGGATAGGAGTCGGCGGGCACATACGGCAGGGCGCCGAGGGGCAGGCGGAACCCCACCGGGCTGTCCCCGGGCACCAGGAACAGATGCCCGCGCCGCGGCTTCCAGAGTTCCGAGCGCCAGCGCCGCCCCCCGGCCCGGCCCTGCCAGGGCTGGATCGGCAGCACGAAGCCCGAGGGCTCGGTCAGGCCGCGGTTGAAGACGCGGGCGTAACGGGCGCGATCCTCGGGGTTCTTCAGCTTCGGGTTTTCCGGGCTGACATTCGGCGGCAGGTTCGCTTCCTTCAGGATCCATTCGCCCGGGTCTTCATAGGCGGGCTGGGCAAAGACCGGATCAAGCCCCAGATGCGTGGCGAAGCGTTCCATGAAGCGCCCGGCCTCGGCGGGGCCGACCCCCGTTTCGGCGTTTTCGCGCGCGATCAGATCGGGGTTTTGCCAGACCGGCACGCCATCGCGGCGCCAGTAGAGCGAAAAGGTCCAGCGCGGCAGGCTCTCGCCCGGATACCACTTGCCCTGGCCGTAATGCAAAAAGCCCCCCGGCGCGAAGCGCGCCTGCAAGCGGCGGATCAGATCATCGGCGCGCGCGCGTTTTTGCGGCCCGACGGCCTCGGTGTTCCATTCCGCCGTCTCGAAATCATCGACCGAAACGAAGGTCGGCTCCCCCCCCATGGTCAGCCGCACATCCCCCGCCCGCAAGGCGTCATCGACCCGGTGGCCCAGCGCATCGAGCCGCTCCCAGGCTTCGTCGGAGAAGGGCTTGGTGATGCGCGGATGTTCGGCCACCCGCTTCACCTGCATGTCAAAGGTAAAGCGCGTCTCGGGCGTGCCCGCGGCGGTGAAGCCCCCCGCGATCGGCGCGGCATTGCGGTAATGCGGGGTGGCCGCCAGCGGGATATGGCTTTCCCCCGCCAGAAGCCCCGAGGTCGGGTCAAGCCCCACCCAGCCCGCACCGGGCAGGAAGACCTCGACCCAGGCGTGCAGATCGGTGAAATCGACCTCGGTTCCCGAAGGGCCATCCAGCGCCTTCACATCGGGGGCGAGCTGAATGAGATAGCCCGAGACGAAGCGGGCGGCAAACCCCAGATGGCGCGCCACCTGCACCAGCAGCCAGGAACTGTCGCGGCACGAGCCCGAGGCCAGCCCCAGCGTTTCATCGGGCGTCTGCACCCCGGGTTCCATGCGGATCGTGTAGCGCACCTCGCGCGCGATCCGGGCGTTCAGATCAACCAGAAAATCCACCGTCCGGGTCTTGCTGAAGTCGATCGTGCCGATGAACTGCGCCAGCCGTGGCCCCTCGGGTTCCGGTGTGCGGTAGATCGACAGGTCTTCGCGCAGATCCTCGGGATAGTCGAAGGGCCAATGCTCGGCGGTTTCCTCCAGGAAGAAATCGAACGGGTTGTAAACGGTCATGTCGGCGACCAGATCGACCTCGATCTTCAGCTCGGTCACCGGCTCGGGAAAGACGAAGCGGGCCAGCCAGTTGCCATAGGGGTCCTGCTGGTGGTTGACGAAATGGCCGCCCGGGCTGACCTTGAGGCTGTGCGAAATCACCCGTGTGCGCGAATGTGGCGCCGGGCGCAGCCGGATGATCTGCGGCCCCAGGGTCACCGGCCGGTCATAGGTATAATGCGTCAGGTGATGAATGGATGCGTGAATGGCCATGGTCTTCCCCCGTGTTGCCCCGACTTTAGGCAGAGGCGGCGCATATGCCACGGCAAAGAGATGTCACGCGTCGCAAGGGCGCGTGAATTCGGGCAGAAGCCTGAAATTTGGGCGATGTCTGGCTTGCGCCGGGGCGCCGCAAGGGTGGCTGTCGCGGCGCAGGCAGGGGCACAGGCACAGGTGCGGGGATTGGGGCGGGCGTTCCGGGCCGCCCCCTGCCTTCAGGCCTTGACGATCCAGCCGCCGCCAAAGATCCGGCTGCCTTCGGTTTCGTAAAAGACGCAGGCCTGACCCGGGCTGACGCCTTCCTCGGGTTCGATCAGCTCGACCTCGGCGGTGTTGGCCGAGAGCGGCCGCACGATCGCCGGACGCGGCGCCCGGGTCGAGCGGATGCGCACCGAGACTTCCCAGTCCGGGCGGCTCTCGAAGGGGGCGTCGCCGAGCCAGTTGATTTCGGCCACGCGCAGCAGGCGGGTGGCGAGCGCCTCTTTCGGGCCGACGATCACCCGGCGCGTGTCGGGGTCCAGCTTCACCACGTAAAGCGGATGATCGCCCAAGCCCCCGATGCCAAGGCCGCGGCGCTGCCCGATGGTGTAATGAATCACGCCCTTGTGATGGCCCAGCACCTTCCCCGCAAGATCGACGATCTCGCCCGGATCGGCGGCACCGGGGCGCAGCTTCTCGATGACGCTCGCGTAATTTCCGTTCGGCACGAAGCAGATATCCTGGCTGTCGGGCTTGTCGGCGACAACAAGACCGAATCTGGCGGCGAGTTTGCGGGTCTCTGCCTTTGAGGGCAGGTGGCCCAGCGGGAATCGCAGGAAGGCGAGCTGTTCGGGCGTGGTCGAGAACAGGAAATAGCTCTGATCGCGCATCGGATCGGCGGCGGCGTGCAGCTCGGGCCCGTGGGCGCCCAGCTTGCGCTGGATGTAATGCCCGGTCGCCATGCAATCGGCATCCAGATCGCGGGCGGTTTCCAGCAGATCCTTGAACTTCACCCGTTCGTTGCAGCGGATGCAGGGCACGGGCGTCGCCCCGGCCAGATAGGCATCGGCGAATTCCTCGATCACGGCCTCGCGGAAAGTGTTTTCGTAATCAAGGACATAGTGAGGGAAGTTCATGGCCTCCGCGACGCGCCGGGCATCGTGGATATCCTGCCCCGCACAGCAGGCGCCCTTTTTCGCCAAGGCCGCGCCGTGATCGTAAAGCTGCAACGTCACGCCGATGACATCATAGCCTTCCTGCTTCAGCATCGCGGCCACGACCGAACTGTCGACACCGCCCGACATGGCGACGACCACGCGGGTCTCGGCGGGCGCTTTCGGCAGGCCCAGCGAATTCAGGGGGAGATCTTTCGGCATCGCAACAGTCCTTTAACCAGACCTGCACGAATATAGGAAAATGCTATCTACTCTCAACCCTTGGCTAAACCCAGCGTTAAGGCCCCCGGCGCATTCTGCCCCCATGAAGACGAGGGGGGTGAGCCCATGTACCTGAAAAAAGTGGATGGTCCGCGCGCAGTTACGCTGCCTGACGGGACGATTCTGACCCGGGCCGATCTGCCGCCGAAGGAAACGCGTCGCTGGGTGGCGTCGCGCAAGGCCATCATCGTGCATGCGGTGACGCATGGCCTGATCGGACGTTCGGAAGTACTTGAACGTTACGGATTGTCGGAGGAAGAATTCGATATTTGGGCCGAAGCGGTGAAGAAACACGGCATCGCAGGGCTGAAAGTGACGGCGATTCAAAAGTACCGACAACTTTAGGTTGCAAATAAACAGAATCCTGCGACAGTAACTACGTGTTAACCATTTGGTGCCAGGATCAAACGTGATCGAGGGATTAATGCGGAGAACCCAGGATGCGGATTTTGTTGGTGGAGGACGACCCGACGACCTCTCGCAGCATCGAGCTGATGCTGACCCATGCCAACCTCAACGTCTACTGCACCGACCTTGGTGAAGAAGGCATCGACCTTGCGAAGCTTTACGACTACGACCTGATCCTGCTCGATCTGAACCTTCCCGACATGAACGGGCTCGAGGTGCTGCGACAGCTGCGATTGGCGCGGGTCGACACGCCGATTCTGATCCTGACCGGTGCCGATGACACCGAGAACAAGATCAAGGGCTTCGGCTTCGGCGCGGATGATTACATGACGAAGCCCTTCCATCGCGAAGAGCTGGTGGCCCGGATCCATGCGATCATCCGCCGCTCGAAGGGGCATTCGCAGTCGATCATCCGCACCGGCAAGATCTCGGTCAACCTCGACGCCAAGACGGTGGAAGTGGGCGGCAAGCCGGTGCATCTGACCGGCAAGGAATACCAGATGCTGGAGCTGCTCAGCCTGCGCAAGGGCACGACGCTGACCAAGGAGATGTTCCTCAATCATCTTTACGGCGGCATGGACGAGCCCGAGTTGAAGATCATCGATGTCTTCATCTGCAAGCTGCGCAAGAAGCTGGCCGAAGTGACGGGTGGCGAGAACTATATCGAGACCGTCTGGGGTCGGGGCTATGTGCTGCGGGACCCTGATCAGGGCGACCTCGACCGCCGCATGGTCGTTGGCGCCTGAGTCTCCGCTTCTCTCTGGACGCTCCTTGCGGCTGCCCCTAAATGGGACAGCTGGAGGAAAGTCATGACGAATGCAGCACCGTTTTCGGACCTGGACAGCCTGACCCCTGCCGAAGCAGGGGCGGAAGTGTCGGCGCTTGTTGCGCAGATCGAAGCGGCGAATCATGCCTATCACACCCTTGATGCGCCCGAGATTTCGGATGCCGATTATGATGCGCTGAAGCGGCGTCTGGCGGCGCTTGAAGCGCGCTTTCCCGATCTGGCACGGGCGGACAGTCCGACGACAAAGATTGGCGCTGCCGTGGCCGAAGGATTTGCCAAGGTCGCGCATGAAATTCGCATGCTCAGTCTGGAAAACGCCTTTCTGGATACGGATGTGGCGGATTTCGACGGGCGGATGCGCAGCTATCTCGGGCTTGGCCCCGAGGTCGCCTTGCCCTGCACCGCGGAACCGAAGATCGACGGTCTGTCGCTTTCCCTGCGCTATGAAAACGGGCTGCTGGTGCAGGCCGCGACCCGCGGCGATGGCGCGCTGGGCGAGAATGTCACCGAAAACGCCCGCACCATTGCCGACATTCCGCAGCGCCTGACCGGGGCGCCCGCCGTGCTGGAGGTGCGCGGCGAGGTCTACATGAGCCACGCCGATTTCGCGGCGCTGAATGCGCGGCAGGCAGAGCGGGGCGAGAAGAGCTTCGCCAATCCGCGCAATGCCGCGGCGGGCTCGCTGCGCCAGCTCGACGCCCGGATCACTGCCTCCAGACCGTTGAAATTCTTTGCCTATTCCTGGGGTGTTCTGTCCGAACCGCTTTCTGACACGCAATTTGGCGCGATCGAACGGCTCAAGGCGCTTGGCTTTCAGACCAATCCGCTGACCCGGCTTTGCGCCAATACCGCCGAAATGCTGGCCCAGTATCGCGCGATCGAGGCGCAGCGGGCCACGCTTGGCTATGACATCGACGGCGTCGTCTACAAGCTCAACGATCTTGCGCTGCAGGCGCGGCTCGGCTTTCGCGCGACCACGCCGCGCTGGGCGATTGCGCATAAATTTCCCGCCGAACTGGCCTGGACCCGGCTGGAAAAGATCGAGATTCAGGTCGGCCGCACCGGGGCGCTCTCGCCCGTGGCGCGGCTCGCGCCGGTCACCGTCGGCGGCGTCGTCGTCTCGAATGCGACGCTGCACAACGAGGATTACATCGCCGGGCTCTCCTCGAAGGGCGAGGTGATCCGCGACGGCAAGGACATCCGCGAGGGCGACTGGGTGCAGGTCTACCGCGCCGGTGACGTGATCCCCAAGGTCGCCGATGTTGATCTGTTGCGCCGCGATCCCGCCTCACAACCCTTTGTTTTTCCGCATCTTTGCCCGGAATGCGGCTCCGAGGCCCTGCGCGAGGAAGGCGATGCCGTGCGCCGCTGCACTGGCGGACTGATCTGCCCGGCGCAGGCGGTGGAGAAGCTGAAACATTTCGTCTCGCGCGCCGCTTTCGACATTGAGGGGCTGGGCGCAAAACAGGTCGAGGCCTTTTACAAGGATGGCTGGATCCGCGAACCGGCCGAGATCTTCACCCTGCAGGCGCGCTTCGGCACGGGGCTGCAACAGCTGAAGAACCGCGAGGGCTGGGGCGAGAAATCCGCGCAAAACCTGTTTCAGGCGATTGAAGAGAAACGGAAAATCCCGCTCGCCCGGCTGATTTTCGCGCTGGGTATCCGCCATGTCGGCGAAAGCTCGGCCACGCTTCTGGCGACGCATTATCTGACCTGGGACCGGTTCGAAGCCGCGATGCGCGCCGCCGTGCCCGAGAGCGCCGACTGGCAGGAGCTGCTCAGCATCGATGGCGTCGGCGAGACTTTGGCCGCTTCGGTGACCGCGGCCTTCCATCCCGGCGCCGAACGCGACGCGATCGACCGGCTGGTGGCGCATCTGACCGTCGAGCCCGCCACGCCGCGCGCAACTGACAGCCCGGTGGCCGGTCTGACCGTTGTCTTCACCGGCACGCTCGAACGGATGACGCGGGCCGAGGCGAAAGCGCGCGCCGAGGCGTTGGGCGCCAAGGTCGCGGGCTCGGTTTCGGCCAAGACCGACATTCTGGTGGCCGGTCCGGGCGCCGGGTCGAAGGCGACGAAGGCCGCGGATCTGGGGGTCAGGGTGATCGACGAGGAGGCCTGGCTGCGCCTCATCGGGGCGACATGACCGGGCGGCCGGCCGCGCTTTTCCCGCTTTTCGCCGCGATCGAGACCCTGCCCGGGATCGGGGCGAAGACGGCCAAGGCCTTGGAAAACCTTGGCCTTACCCGGCCGCGCGATGTGCTTTTCACGCTGCCGCAGGCGGTGATCGACCGCCGTCCGGTCAGCTCGATCCGCGAGGTGACACCGCCGCTGACGGTGACGGTCGAGGTCGAGGTGCTGACCCATATGGCGGCGCGCAACCGTGCTGGCCCCGCGCGGGTGCTGGTGCGCGATGGCGCGGGGGCGGAATTCACCCTCGTCTTCTTTCACGCGCGCGGCGATTATCTGGAGAAATTGCTGCCCAAGGGCGGGCGGCGGCTGGTCTCGGGGCGGTTTGAGCTGTTCGACGGCTTTGCGCAGATGGTGCATCCCGATCACGTCCTGCCGCTGGACGAGGTCGGGAAGCTGCCGCGCTTCGAGCCGGTTTATCCGCTGACGGCCGGGGTGACGCAGCGGGTCATGGCGAAGGCCGCCGAGGGGGCGCTGGCGCGGCTGCCCGCGTTGCCGGAATGGATCGATGCCGCGCTGAAGGCCCGCGAGGGCTGGCCCGACTGGGCCGCGGCGCTGCGCGCGGCGCATGCACCGCAGGCGCATGCCGAGACCGCGGCTACCGCCCCCGCGCGCCAGCGTCTCGCCTATGACGAGCTTTTCGCGCATCAGATGACCCTGGCGCTGGCCCGTCGTCAGGCCCGCCATCCGAAGGGGCGAAGCACCGAGGGCACCGGGACCTTGACGGCCAAAGTGCTGAAATCGCTTCCGTTTCAGCCCACCGGCGCGCAGCTGCGCGCCAGTCGCGAGATTGCGGCCGACATGGCGACGCCCAGCCGGATGAACCGGCTCTTGCAAGGCGATGTGGGGGCGGGCAAGACGCTTGTGGCCTTTCTGGCGCTTCTGACCGCGGTTGAGGCGGGCGGGCAGGGCGTCTTGATGGCGCCGACCGAAATTCTGGCGCGGCAACATTTTGAGGGGCTGGGCTCGCTCGCCGCGGCGGCAGGCGTCCGGATGGAGGTTCTGACCGGCCGCGACAAGGGGGCGGAGCGGGCGCGCAAGCTGACGGATCTGCTCGAGGGGCGGATCCAGATTTTGCTGGGCACCCATGCGGTCTTTCAGAAAGACGTTGTTTTTCAGGATCTTCGGCTGGTCATCATCGACGAGCAGCACCGCTTTGGCGTGGCGCAAAGGATGGAGCTGGGCGCCAAGGGCGAGATGGCGGATGTGCTGGTGATGACGGCGACGCCGATCCCGCGTTCGCTGGCGCTGGCGCAATATGGCGACATGGATGTAAGCCTTTTGGACGAAAAACCGCCCGGACGGCAGCCGGTGACGACGGCGCTGATCTCGACGGCGCGGATCGGCGAGGTGGTGGCGCATCTGGCCCGCGCCGTGGCCGAGGGGCGGCAGGCCTATTGGGTCTGCCCGCTGGTCGAGGAAAGCGAACGGGTCGATCTGGCCTCGGCCGAGGAGCGTTTCGCGCATCTGCGCATGGTGCTGGGCGAGGGGGTCGTCGGGCTGGTGCACGGGCAGCTGCCGGCCGCCGAAAAGGACGCCGCGATGGCGGATTTTGTCAGCGGCAAGACCCGGGTTCTGGTGGCGACGACGGTGATCGAGGTGGGGGTGAACGTGCCAAATGCCTCGATCATGGTGATCGAGCGGGCCGAGACCTTTGGTCTGGCGCAGCTGCACCAGCTGCGCGGTCGGGTCGGGCGGGGCGCGGCGAAATCGACCTGCCTGATGCTCTATCAGGCGCCGCTGAGCGAGAGCGGCGAGCGGCGGCTGTCGATCCTGCGCGACAGCGAGGACGGATTTCGCATTGCGGAAGAAGACCTTGCGATGCGGGGCGCGGGCGATGTGATCGGCACGGCGCAATCGGGCCTGCCGCGGTTCCGCATCGCCGATCTGGAGCGGCAGGCCGGGCTGATGGCGCTGGCGCAAAGCGATGCGCGGGCGCTGCTGGCGATGGACCCGGGGCTGGTCAGCCCGCGCGGGCAGGCGGCGCGGATGCTGATGTGGCTCACCGAGCAGGACCGGGCGATCCGGCTGATCGAGGTTGGTTGAATGTTCTTAAAATGTTCTTGACGCATCGGGCGGAACATGAGAACAAAATGGCAACATGAAGGAGACCTGAGATGCAGAACCGTCCGACCCCGTTTTTCGCCCGTGAGACCGCCGAATTGGCGCAGGACATGATCGGGGCGCTCTCGCTTTGCGCCACTTTCCTTGCCGTGCTGTATCTGCCCGGCCTTCTCTGACCGTCACTGCCACGCGCTTTCGCGACCCTGACATCACATCACGGCCGCCTGTCCCCAAGGGCTTTGCCCGGAAAGCGCTTCCTGCGCCGCCATCCCCGGATGGCGGCGTTTTTTACATCCGGTAGGCCAGACGCAGCCCGCCCCAATGCCGCCCGGACACGAAGATCGGCGCCGAGAGATCCTTCATCAGCACGAAAGTGCCGCCGCCCATGTCGCGCCGGTAGATCTGCAACAGGAAGGGCGCGGTCGATTGCCCGGCGCGCAGCCCGACGCGGTCGTTGAAGATGCGCCGGTTGCGGCAGTTCGCAGCGTTCCAGACCGGGTCCGGCCCCTGCGGCTGCGAGAATTTCCGATTGTGCGTCGGCAGATAGCCGTTGCGGTCGACGGCGGCGCAAAACACGATCTCGGGCGAGAGGCTCAGCACCCGTTCCTGCACCGCAGGCAAGACGGCATCGGTGAAGCCGGTGAAGGGCGCCATCACCTGTGCCGGATTGCTGCCCGCGATCGGGCTGTAACGCGCCTCGAAGAGCGTGCCCGCACTGATCCGTCCGGCGGCGATCCCCGCCTCGAACAGCTGCCCCACCTCTTCGGCGGCGGATTTTACCGCCTCGATGAAGGCCGTGTCGGCCAGCGCCCCGCCCAGCTCGACCGCCTCCTGCACGATGGTCTCGCCGGCGATGATCAGGGTCCGGGTCTTCTGTGTCGCCTCATGCACCTCGGTCGAGGTTTGCTGCATGCCATCGGCCATGCGCCGGAACGCCGGGCCAAAGGAGGCGTTGGCGCTGTTCACCTCGGCGGCGCGGGTGGCGATTTCGGTCACCGCGGCGCGGGTCTGCGTCAGCCCGCCGAGCATCCGCCCCAGAGCCGCATCGGTGCCCGTCGCGCCGCTCAGCACCGCATCGGCATCGGTCGAGATCGCCCCCGCCTCCTCATGCAGGGCGCGGATCGAGCCGGTCAGCCCGCCCACGGCCTTGCCGATCCCCTCGGAAGCGGCGGCGGTCTTGCGCGAGAGTTCGTTGATCGCCTCGGCCACGACGGCAAAGCCGCGGCCTGCGTCGCCCGCCCGGGCGGCCTCGATTTTCGCGTTGATCGCCAGGATGTTGACCTGCATCGCCACGGATTTGATGCCGGCATTTTCCGCCTGCACCCGGGTCAGGGTTTCGTTCAGCTCCTCCATCCGCGCGATCGCCGAACGCACCCAGCTGGCGATCGTCTGCGCATGGGCCGAGGTTTCGCGCAGCTGCGCCGCCGTCTCCTCGACCATGCCGAGCGTCGCATCGGCGCTTTGGCCAACGCGCTGCGCGCCATCGAGCACCCGGGCATTCGCGTCCTGCACCGTCTCGGCCGCCGTTTGCGCGCCGCGCAACAGAGAAATCTGGGAATCCGCAAGCTTTTCAAGCGCTTCAAGCGCACCGGCCACCTCGGCGACATCCCGGCCCAGCTCGAGCGCGTCCGTCGCGATGCGGGTAATGCGCCCTTCGGAGCTGGTCGGAAGAGACGAGGAGGCAGCGGGATGGGTCATGCGAGATCCGGATGAGTTTCACCCCACCATCGCATGCGCCCCTTGCGCAAGAGTTAAGGTCCGGTCTCAAACGGCCGACAAAGCCGCCAAAGTCGCTTCTGGCGCGAGCAGAATCGAGGCGTGGCGGTTCGGATAGTCGCGCGCGGCGGTCAGCACCTCGTAGTCTGCGAAGGGCGCGGCGGGCACCGGGCCGCCCTTGAGCATCTCGGCGAGCGTCTCGCACAAAGCCTGCACCTCGGCGCGCGAGCGCCCGATCACCCCGGCGCCGAAAATCGCGGCCGAGGCCTGGCCCAGCGCGCAGGCATGCACGGTCTGCGAAAAGGCGGTGATGCGCGCGTCCTCCAGCCGCAGCGCCACCGAGACGGTCGAGCCGCAAAGCGGCGCCCGTTTCGTGGCCCGCAGCGCCGGATCGGACAGGGGCTCGGTATGCGGGATCGCCGCGGCCAGCGCCAGCACGCGATCGGCATAGAGTTTGAACAGATCGGCATCGCTCATGGCTTTTCCCCGCAGGCTGCGCCGGTTAGATAGACCGGGACACGCAGGGAGGAAAGCATGGGTTTCGATCCGCAGAGCCTGAAATATGATGCCAATGGTCTGATCCCGGCGATCGCGCAGGAGGCGGGCACCGGCGAGGTGCTGATGATGGCCTGGATGAATGCCGAGAGCCTGGCACGGACGCTGGCGACGGGGCAGGTGACCTATTGGAGCCGGTCGCGGCAGGCGTTCTGGGCCAAGGGCGAAAGCTCGGGCCATGTGCAGAAGCTGGTCGAGCTGCGGATCGATTGCGACCGGGATTGTCTTTTGCTGCTGGTCACGCAGGCGGGTCCGGCCTGTCACACCAACCGCCGCTCCTGTTTCTACACCGCGCTGCGCGGTGGCGAAGAGGTCGAGATTCTGACGCCGATGACCGAGTGAGGCGGCGCGTGCCCACCGGGTTTTCCCGGGGGCACGGAGCCGGTCAGATCTTGCGCGGGGCGGTGCGTTTCTGGTCGCACCGCCCGGCGATCGGGCTCAGGCGCATTCGCGGATGCCAAGGTCGATCAGCTGGGCGCCCGACAACATCTGCAGCCTGGCGCTGTAGCGCCCCTGCGCCAGATACCAGTTGCGCAGCGCCGGCGGGTAATGGGCGGCGATGATGCGCGACCAGAACTCGAACTGATCGGGGGCCAGGGCCGCGCCATAGAAGCTGGGCCGATGAAAGCCGAACTGCACGTTGCGGCTGATGCAGCTGCCGGGCAGGCCCAGATACATCGTGCAGGCCGAATAGCAGGCGCCGCGGATCTCGACCGACTGACCGGAATCGGCCATCGCCCGGATCTTGTTGGCGCGCGCCCCGACATCGCCGCCCGGATCGTTGCGCACGATGATCGGCGCGGGCCGCGAATATCCCGCAGGTATCGCCTGCGCCTCGGCCCCGGTCGGCGCGAGCGTCGGCACTGCCGCCTGACCCAGCACCAGAACCGACGACAGGACAAGCGAGGCCAGTCGTCCCGCCTTGCGGCGTACGAAGAATGCAGTCATGAATCACCCCAAGTCTTGTTGCGCCTCAGCGCGACACCCCAGACGCTCCACCAGCGTCGCTGCCAGTAGAGCCGGGGGGGCTTAAAAAAGGCTTATCTTGCGACGGTCAGGCCCCGGGCGAATTGCTAAACTTCTAGGCAGCGGCGAGGTCTGAAGCCCGTTTCGGCTGTCCGAAGTGAAAATGATCGTCAATTTTTGCGATTGCGGACTGTGCATGAATCGCGTCGCATGCTAGAAAGGGACGATTGATATTTTGACATCTCTAGGAGAGACCCCGATGAAATCGTCGCTCGTTCTGGCAACTCTGGGAGTGTTCGCATTGGTCGCTCCTGCTTTCGCTGAAGTGGCCCAGCCGCAAACGCCTCCGGCGGCCACCACGCCGCCCGCGGCCACGCCCGGCACGGTTCTGCCCGGCGGTGCTCTGCCTGTTGGCGCCGCGACCAACATCGTGTTCCTTGCTCCCGCCCTTGCCGGTGCGCTGGGGGTGGCTGCCCTCGCCGGTGGCGGTGGCGGCGGCACGAACTCGACCACCTCGACCACGAACTGATTGCGTCCGGGCCGGACCCGGATCCCGTAATGACAAAGGGCGCCCCAACGGGCGCCCTTTTCCTTTGGCGAAGGTGTCTTACTTCGCCGCGGCGTCGAGCGAGGTCACGATCAGCGAAGGGGTGATCGCATTGACCACATTGCCCCAATGCTGGACCGGCTGCGCGGCCACGAAGATCACGTCATTGGCGTGCAGGTCGAAGCGGGTGGCCAGCAGGATCGCTGCCGCATTGCGCGCGTCCAGATGCCAGGCGGTGATCCCGTCATAGTCGAGCGGATCGGTCGAACCGCGCAGGACATAGATTTCCTTCGGGTTCGACTTGGCGGTTTGCAAGCCGCCGCCGGCATCGTAAAGCGCATCCGCCAGGGTCGCCTTGCGGTCGAAGGGCAGGGGATAGCGGCTTTGCTTGACAAGCTCGCCGGTGAGATAGGCATAGTCGCGGGCCTCGGCGCCAAGTTCCAGCCGGGTGGCAAAATTCTCGCGCGATTCCGCAAGTTGCCCGCGGCGCAGCGCCACCTCGGTCTGCAGGGCTTCCAGGCGTGTCTTCCGTTCGTTCTGCTTGAAGCTCGCCAGTTTGATCTGTTCCTCGAAATAGGCTGCGGCCTTGTCCAGCTCATAGGCGGTATCGACGAACAGGCTGTCGCCCGCGGCCAGCGGCATCTGGCCGATCTCGGGCTTTTCATAGACCGAGGTGAGCGGCACCTGATAAAGCTTGCCTCCGCGATAGATCCGCACCAGCGCAGAGTCGATATCGGCCGATTTCACCCCCCCGACGGCCGCCAGCGCCTCGTCCAGATGCAGCGGCGAGAGCGTCAGCGGCACCACCCCCGGGTTGGCGACATCGCCGCCGATCGAGACCTTCTTCGAATGGAACTCGGCGATCTCGAGCGAGAAGGTCGGGTCGATCTTCTTGTCGAGGAAGCGCTGGAACAGCGTCGCCTCGGCATCGTCGATCGTCTGCCCGGCAATCTGCACCCGGCCGACCGTCGGCACCGAAATCGCGCCGTCATCCTGCACCGTATAGCCCTGACGCGCGGTCTGGGCGGCCAGGATTCCGGTCAGTTGCTCGACCGTCGAGCCTTCCTTGGGCGTGGCAAGCAGCACCACATCCCCCACGCCGATCTGGTAATTCGAGGGCGCAAGCGGCGGCGGCAGGCGGGTTTCCTGATCCAGCGGGCGGCTGACCTGGTCGAAGGCGCCCTTGGGCGGGGCGATCGGTGCCGACATGGCGCCGCCAAGACTCGCGGTCTGATTGAAATAGGCGGGCAGTTGCCTGGGCTGATAGGGGGCGGCATTGGCCACCAGAACCGATTCCGCGGTGATCGGCAGGACCCGCACCTTGCCCTCGGCACTGACGCCCGGACGGACCTTGGAACTGTGATAGGCGACGCCGCATCCGCCGAGCGGCTGGGTGAGCATCGTTGCGGTCAGCAGCACGGTCAGCAGGCGCAAATTCATCTCCGGGTCAAACTGGGTCAGGGGCTTTGCCGGTCACGTCGGAAAAGGGTGACGAACGGCGTTTCCAGAACAGGCCGCCCCGAGCGGTTGCACCCGGGGCGGCCCTTCGTTGCTCTATGCTGCAAACGCGAGATTCGCAATCTTTCCCGCCACCCGCCACCCGCCTCCGGCCTCAGGCACCGGTGCGCAGCAGCACCACCGTGGCGGTGCGCAGGATCAGCGAAAGATCGCCCCGCATCGTCAGCTTCGACCCATAGGTCTCGTCGAACCTCACCCGCGAGGCGAAGGTGGTGTCGTGACGGCTCATGATCTGCCAAAGCCCGGTGACCCCCGGACGCATCCGGTAATAGACCCGGCCGCCGGCCTCGCGGTACATCCGGTCTTGCGACGGCAGGAAGGGGCGCGGCCCGACCAAGCTCATGTCGCCTTTCAAGACATTGATAATCTGGGGCAATTCATCCAGGCTGGTCTTGCGCAACAGCTGGCCCACGCGGGTGATGCGGGGGTCTTTGCGCAGTTTCTGGAACGTGTTCCATTCCGCCGCGACGGCGGGATTGCGGGCGCACATCTCCTCAAGGACGCGCTCGGCATCCGGGACCATGGTGCGGAACTTGTAGCAGGTGAAGACCTTGCCGCCCTTGCCGATGCGGGGCTGACAAAAGAAGGCCGCATGACCATCGGCGCGCACCCAAAGCCACAGCAGCGCGATCACCGGCACCAGCACGGGCAACATCAGAACCGCCAGAGCGAGGTCAAGGACACGTTTGCCGAACCGCGCGTAAATTCCGCGAGGGGGCAGTTCGGACTCTGCGAAGTCATTTTCCCGGGCGCCAAAATCACGCCCATCGGAAGCGATGTCACGGAAGGCCATCATGCACTCCAGGTTCATAATAGGGGTGTTCTCAACGGAGAAAGGTGATCGCACGCGCTCTTTTCAAAGCTTCAGGACATTGACCGCGTTTTGCGCGCCCTCAAACATTAACAATCGAGTAAGGTTTGTGGCGCAACCGTGGCCACTTCGCAATCCAAAAGGTGGGGCGGGGTCGGGGAATTGCTCAAAAGTGTCGCAAAATAAGGTTAAAATTCGCATTTTGCGGCGGCTTCTGTCCGCAACGGCGCTGGACTCTGCGCCGATGCTGGCCGATGCGCAGCTTCGGCGGCTTTACACGCGCAGGATGATTCGGTCAGATTCGCTACGAGGAGGGTGTCGATGCGCTTTACGTTTGGTTCGTTGCGGCGGCTTTGGTCCGGGTCCCGGGGCGGCGCGCGGCAGGGGCCGATGGCGCCGGCGCCTTTTGCACCGCTGCGCCCGGCGCGGCCGGTGCTGGTGATCGGGGATGTTCACGGCTGCCTGACGCTTCTGGAACGGCTGCTGGCGCGGGCCGGGGGGGCGCATCCCGAAGCCGATCTTGTCCTGGTCGGCGATCTGATCGACCGCGGCGAGCACAGCGCCGGGGTGCTGCGTCTGGTCTTCGCGCGCCGCGATGCGCTGACGGTGCTTCTGGGCAATCACGAAGAGATGCTGTTGCGCTTTCTGGACAGGCCCGAGACCGAAGCGGCGCGCTGGTTGCGCAATGGCGGGCTGCAGAGCATGGCCAGTTTCGGGATCGGCCCGATCGGGGCCGCCCCCGAGCCGGAGCAGTGCCGCGCCCTGCGCGACCGTCTGCGCGCCGCGCTTGGTGCCGATCTCGAAGCCTGGCTGCGCAGCTTGCCGCGGCTTTGGCAAAGCGGCAATGTCGTCGTCACCCATGCCGGGGCCGATCCCTGGCTGCCGATCGCGCAGCAATCCGCGCAGGCGCTGACCTGGGGTGCGGCGGATTTCGGCCGCAGGCGGCGCACCGACGGGACATGGATCGTGCATGGCCATGTGATCGTCGAGGCCGGTCGCTGCGCCGACGGGGTGATTTCCGTCGATACCGGCGCGTTTGCGAGCGGTCGGCTGACGGCGGCGCTCATTTCCGAGGGACAATGCGACTTTTTGAGCGAAACCGCCTAGCCTGACCGCGATTATCTGATATGGGTTGCGGCAAGGTTTGCGGTTGCAGAAAGTCACCGCCGGGCCGCGTTGCAGCATATTCCTGAGCGCGTCGGATGGCCCGGCTGATTTGACCTGATCAGGTGGCGACGTTACGGTTTCAATGGAATGCAGATGAACTCCTCTCTCCCCAAAGTGGATCGTCCCGGTGCCGAGGATGATGTGATCGATCTTGGCCAGGTGCTGATGAGCCTGCGCGCGGGCTGGAGAGTGATCGCCGCATCGGTGGGCACGGCGGCTTTTCTCGGGCTGGTCTATGCCTATGGGATCGCGACGCCGATCTATACTGCCAAGGCGACGGTGGTTCTGGATACCCGCAAGCCGCAGGTGGTTGATCTGAAAGGGATGATGGGCAGCCTGACGGGCGAGTCCGACGAGCTGAACACCGAGGTCGAGGTGCTGCGCTCGCGCGGGCTGGCCGAGAAGGTCGTCGCCGAACTCGATCTTCTGTCCGACCCGGAATTCAACAGCGCGCTGCGCTCGCCGTCGCTGAAAGCGCGGATCAAGGGCTGGTTTTCCACCCCCGAGACGCCCGATCCGGTGGCGGTCCGGGCCGGGGTGGTGGATGCGACGCTGAAAGCGCTTTCGGTGCGCAATGTCCCGGCCAGCTATGTGTTCGAGGTCTCCGTCCAGTCCGAGGATGCGCAAAAGGCGGCCCGGATCGCCGATGCCTGGGCGCGGCGCTACATCCTCAATCAGATCGAGGTGAAATTCGAGGCGACCGAACAGGCGACCTCCTGGCTCACCAATCGCGTTGCAGAACTGAAGCGCGAGCTTGAGGCCACCGAGGAAAAGGTGAAGTCCTTCAACGCGGGCACTTCGCTGATTTCGGAAAATTCGCTCTCGGCGATGCAGGTGCAGATCAAGGATCTGCGCGAGCGGATCGAGGATACCCGGGTTTCGGCGGAAACCGCCGCGACGCGGTTTGCCGCGCTGTCGGCCGCCAAAACCCCGGCCGAAAAACTGGCCGCCGCGCAGGACCGGCAGCTGGAGCGGCTGGCCGCGGCGATGGACCCCGAATTCGACACGCTCTACAACCGGATTCTGGCCCGGGCGCAGCTGGACAGCGCCCGCCTTGCCGATCAGCTCGAGGCGCTGCAAAGCACCGAGACCGCGCTGGCCAGCCAGATCTCGCGGCAGGGCGACGACATGATCGCGCTGCAGCAACTGACCCGCGAAGCCGAGGCGAACCGCACCCTTTACGAATATTTCCTCGGCCGTCTCAAGGAGACCTCGGCGCAGCAGGGCATCCAGCAGGCCGACAGCCGGCTGTTGTCGGCCGCCGTCGTCCCGAATGCGCCCACCGCCCCGCGCAAAAGCCTGATCCTGGCGATGTGCGGCCTTCTGGGGCTGATGGCGGGCGTCGGCCTCGTGCTTGTGCGCGAGAGGTTGCAAAAGGGCTTCCGCACCGCGCGGCAGCTCGAAGAAACCACCGGCGTCGTGGTGATGGGGCAGATCCCGATCATTCCGGGGGCCACCCGCACCGAGATTCTCGACTATCTCGCCACCAAGCCGTCTTCGGCGGCGATGGAGGCGGTGCGCAACCTGCGTACCTCGGTGCTGCTCTCGAATATCGACACGCCGCCGCAGGTGATCCTCTCGACCTCCTCGGTGCCGGGCGAGGGCAAGACGACCTGTTCGCTGGCACTGGCGATGAACCTTGTCGGCATCGGCAAATCGGTGCTGCTGATCGAGGGCGATATCCGCCGCAACACCTTGGGCGAATATTTCCCGCAGTTCCAGAACCGGAAAGGGCTGGTGTCGCTTTTGTCCGGCGCCTGCACCCCCGACGAGGCGCTGATCCAGCATCCCGATCTGGGCCTGTCGCTGCTCATGGGCGAAAAGACCCGGATCAACGCCGCCGACCTGTTCATGTCGGATGCCTGGAAAGACTTCCTCGCGCAGATGCGCCAGCGCTTCGACTATATCCTGATCGACACGCCGCCGGTTCTGGTGGTGCCCGATGCCCGCATCATCGCGCAATCGGTTGATGCGGTGATCTTCTCGGTGAAATGGAACGCCACCTCGCAGACGCAGGTGCATGAGGCGCTGCAACTCTTTGACTCGGTCAATCAAAGGGTTACGGGCCTCGTGATGGGGCAGATCGATCAGGCCGAGATGAAGCGCTATGGATACGGCGGGAAATACGGCAGCTATGGCGCCTATTCCGGCTACGGGGCGAAATATTACGTCGATTGATCCGCCCGGCGGTCAGATTCGCCCGCCCCACCGTGACCGGCCGGGGCGGGGCCCGTCTCAAAGCTGGCTCAGATCGACCTTGCGCAGCGAGATCTTGCCGGTCAGCGGCCCGGCCCATTGGCTGGACTGGATGATTTCCCCGGTGCCGGGCACCACCCAGTAGAAATTGTAGAACTGCGCCAGCGTGCCACGGCAGTCCTCTGTCACGGTGCGCGCCGCCACGGGCGTCGTGCCGATCACCACCGGCTCCATCTTGCCGGGGCTGATCTGGCAGCGGAACGCCCGCGTCACCGCATGGTCATCGCCATCGATCAGCGTCATCAACCGGGTCGAGACCCCGGTCGAGAGGCTTCGCACCAGGGCCACGCTTTGCGACACCTCAGCGGCCATCAGATCGTAGCCAAAGCCGCGGCTGCCGACCAGAACCCCGCGATCGAACATCAGCTGCGAGCCGTCGGCGGCGATCATCGTTTCGACGCCGCGCGTCTCTGACACCGCCTGCCGCAAAAGCACCGCGATCGCCTCGGGGCGGCTTTCGACCGCCGCCGCAACGCCCGGGGCCTTGGCCTGATAGGCGGCCACGAACTGCGCATTCGGTTCGGGCTCGCGCGCCTTGCCGGGAAGGGCAGAGCGCAAGAGCGCATTCGTTCTTGGATCGGAGGAACAGCCCGAAAGCACAGCCGCCACCACGGCCGTCCCCAGAAGGCCCCCCAGAAACTGCCGCAGGATCATCGCCAGAACTTGCCCCAATGGTGTTCCATGTCGCTGGCATTGGCGCCGCGAACCTCTTCGTAAAGCCGGTGCGCCACCGAAAGCTGCGCCCCGCCATCGCGTTGAATCGGCCGGATCGTCTGGGCAAAATTGCGCCGCGACGGATCGCCCGAAATCCAGGTCAACGGGATCGAGAAGCTGATCCCCTTGTCAAAGGACCCCTCGCCGAAATCGTCGAAAGACACGTCGGTCAGGGTGAAAAAGGCGCCGATCCGGAAGCCGTTGTCGAATTCGCGCGCCAGCGTTACCGTGCTGCCCCAGTCGCCCGCCAGATAGCGGCCGACGTCGATCTGGCCGCGATAGCTGTTGCCGAAATCGTAATAGGCCGAGGCATGGCCGGTTGCGATGCGATAGTCGGTCAGCCCGACGCGGGAAAACGGATCGCGCTGCCCGACATAGTTCAGATCGGCGCCGAGCGCGAGACGGCTGCCCTGCGGATACCACAGGATCTCGCTGGAGAACCCGGCGAACATCGGCTCCAGATAGCCCATCGACAGCCGCCCATAAAGATCGCCGCCCGGGCGGAACAGGTAATCGGCGGTCAGCTGTGTCACCTGCGGCCCGCTCAGCTTGTCGTAAAGCGGCGCGTCCGAGCGCACATGCGGCAGGATCGAGGTCGAGGGACGGGTCGATTGATCCAGCGTGCCGAAGGCCTTTTGCCGGACCACCGCCTCCAGCGAAAGCCCCGGGGCCAGGTGATAGGTGGCACTGGCGGCAAGGCCGAAATCGGCGCGCAGCGGGCTGTCCGGGTCGAAGAGCGAGGAGCGGAAATAGGGCAAAAGGCTCCAGTCGAGATCGGGATAAAGCCCCGGATCGGCGGGCAGCCGGTCGGGCGCATCCGTGATATCGGCGCGCACGAAGCTTTGCCAGCTGCCATCCCAGCCATGTTCGAGCGCCTGAAGATCGGCGCGGCGGAAGGTGCTGCGCGAGGTCGGCATGCCATTCGCCGTCAGGGTGATCTCGAAGCGCCCGATCTCCGGGGGAAGGTTGTTGGCCATCTCGCGCGCGGCCCGGCCAAGTGCCTCGGGCTGGGCGCGATAGCTGCCGTTTTGCAGCACGATCCGGGCGGTCTCGCCCTCCTGCGCATAGCTTTCCAGCACCAGCCCCTGACGGTCGAGCGCCGCCCGCAAGCGCCCGCGATTGGCGTCAGGATCGTCAACCGACCAGCCCAATGCGGCAATCTCGGAGCGCGGCAAAAGCGCGGGAACGGCGCGCTCGGTGCCGCCCGGCATCCGCGGCGCGCGCGGGTCGATGAGATAGGTGAACCCCAGCCCCAGCTGCGCCCCGCCGATCACGAAGCCATTGACGGTCAGGTTCTGCGTGGCGCGATAGGTGACGCCGAAGTTCAGCGGGGTGCGATGTTCGAACCCCATGCGCGAGGTTTCCTGCTTGTAGGCATCCGAGGAATACTCGACGGCAAGCCGCAGCCGGTCATTGAGCTGATATGCAACGCCGCCAAACAGCGCCGCATCGCCGCGGAAGAAGCGGTTGATCGCCACCCTGCCGGTTTCCTCGATGCCGGTGAAACCGGGCCGATACTCGAACCGGCTGTCGATGGCGCCAAGCGGGTTGCGGAACCCGCCATAGGACCCCAGCCGCCCCCAGCCGATGCCGCCGGAAACGGTCAGGCGGTTTTCGAGGAAGTGCTTGGAGGCGACGACATATTCGGACCCGAAGATGCCCGTCCCCCCGAAGTCGCGCAGACCGACCGCAAGGGCGGGAAACTGCGGGCTTTCCTCGCGGAACAGGTAGTGCAGGTCGAAGCTGCGGTCGTAGAGGTTCGGCTCTTCGGGGTCGGTGTTGAAGTAGCCTTTCAGGATCGAATACCGGAACACCCCGGACAGGTGCGGGGTGATCTGAAAATGCAAGGTGTTGCGGGTGTGCCCGGACAGGGCCGAGGTGGTCCAGTGCAATGTGCCGTCGCGGGTGACTGTGGCACTGGGCATGTCGATCAGCCCCGGGGTGCCGTAGGTGGACAGGCCGACACCCTCGGCCTGTGCGGTCAGGGTTCCCAGGAGCAGGACAGCAGGAATGCACGGGGCAAGGTGTCGCAAAGGCAAGGTCATCTGCATTCTTTGGTGAGCCTGTTCCCGGCACAAGTTCGACTTGGGTTCTTCTTCGCCACAACCATGTCAGGAAATCGGATCGGACTCAACACCGGCGCGCGGGCCTGTGCCTGGGCGCAAGGGGGCGGGACAATTTGGCACCACAGCCACCCGCGCCGACCCTGAAATGGCGGTCAGGCGGAGGATTGCCGCGCAGCGACATGAGCCGGTCTGGCCGACCCCGGATTGGCCGGAAACCGGGTGCAAAGGCGATGGACGGGGTGGCTGAACGCCAGCTTGAAACCGGGGGACCGAGACGCCGCCTTTGACCATGCCGCAGGCCGCCGAAATGGACAGCGGGGCGGCGCCGCGACATGGGGCTGGGTTCTCTTAATGCCGTGACCCTCGCCCAGGCGCGCCGCGAGCGCGATCGCTGGGCTGCGGTGCTCGCAGCTGGCCGGGACCCGATCTCCGAGCGGGCGCGCGAAAGGGATGCTGCGGCAACGCGCGAGGACCCGTCGCTGTCGGATTTTGTGGACACCGTCTTTGGCGCGATCAAGCACACGCTCAAGGGCGAGGGGGAGGCGGGGCGCTGGATGTCGCCGTTGCGCGTCCATGTGCTGCCGAAGATCGGCAAGCGCCCGGTGTCATCGCTCCGGACCGCCGATTTCGTGCGCGTGCTGCAGCCGATCTGGCGCACGAAGCCGACGGTCGCCGAGAAGGCCTATTCGCGGCTTAACCTCTGCTTCAAGAAGGGCAAGCTCATCGGCTATGCCGTCGACCCCGACACGCTGGCCGCGGCGCGCGAGCTGCTGGGGGATCTGCACATCGAGCCCGAGCATATCGCCGCGACGCGCTGGCAGGATGCCCCGGCGCTGTTCACGCGGCTGGCCGGGGACACCTCCGGGCTGATGTGCCTGCGCCTGCTGCTGCTGACCGCGGTCCGGGGGGATGCGGCCCGGGGCGCGCGTTTCAACGAAATCGACGGCAGCCTGTGGATCGTGCCGAAAGAGCGCGTGAAGGGGCGGCTGAAAGCGGCCACGGATTTCCGCGTCCCGCTTTCGTCCCAGGCGCTTGCCATCGTGGCCGAGGCGCGGCGGCTCTCGAACGACCCCGAGACCGGCCTGCTGTTCCCGGGCGATCGCGGCGAACCGATCAGCCAGAATGCGCTGCTGAAGGCGGTCAACAAGATTGGCGAGGCGGGCAGGCCGCACGGCTTTCGCACGACATTCCGAACCTGGGTGCAGGATACGCTGGACGGCTCGCACGATCTGGCGGCAGAGGCGGCGCTTGGCCACGTCATCGGCAACAAGGTGCGCCGCGCCTACGCCAGATCCGACTACCTCGACCAGCGCGCCGCGCTCATGCAGCGATGGGCGGATTATGTGACCGGTGAGTCGGCGCAGGTGGTGCAACTGAGGCCGAGCGCGGGCTGATCTGGTCGGGTCTGGCGTCGCAAACTCGCGACGCGAGCGGCTCAAACCCGACTTTCGGCAAGTCTTGTGGCACCGCTGTATGGCTTCCACTCGGCTGCCTTTCGCCAAATGGGGCGCTGTGGATTGTCTATCGACGATTTTATCAAGGCAGTTTACAATTCATCGAAATATGTTCCTTTTTCGTTCTCATCTGGAGGTCGCATGGGTAAAGTGAGCTCAGCGCTCCTGGGGTCAATCATCGGCGGGTTCGCCGCTGTGGTAGCAATGGTCGTCTGGTTCGGGTGGGGATTGCCCAACAGTGGCCAGGTCGCCCACGTTGACCCCACCAGAGCAGACTATGTGGACCTACTGCTGACAGTGGTGACGATCTTCCTTGGCGCCATCGGCCTCGCGGTAACGGTCGGAGCGCTGGTCATCGGTCTAGTGGCTCTAACAGGGTGCTGAAGAAGTCGCCTTTGCGGAACAGTTTTCTTTCGGCGCAACCTGCTGGGTTTGGTTTCGGCTCGATCGACGCTGGCGATCTACATGCCTGGCGCGGTTTCCCAGCATCAGGCTGCGAGCAGCCGGGGCAGTCGGGCGAGGTTGTTTGCGGCCATGGTGAGGATGAAGCGGGAACGCACCCGTTCGACGCCGCGATAAACGGTCTGGGCCATGCCGCCGACGGTTTTGGCCCAGCCGAAAGCCTCTTCGATCCGTTTGCGGTTTTTGATCGACAGGGCGTAACCCTCGTGCCGGGTCGTGCGGCCGTCGATCGCCGAGTATCGGGATTTCTGCGCGACATGCGGGGTCACACAGGCTTGCCGCAGGTCGGCGACGAACTCGGCGGCGTCGAAGCCCTTGTCCGCTCCCAGCGTCAATCGCCGGGTCGATCCGGGGGAATTTCGATGGATCATGTCCAGCGCGGCGCGCCGTTCGGCATGGCCATCCGCCTGGGTCAGGTCGCCCTGCACGATGAGCCCGTTCCGGTTCTCCATCAGGGCATGGCCGATGAAGCAGAGCATGGCGCCGGTGCCGGGGGATTTCTTGTAAAGGCGCGCATCGGGGTCGGTGGTCGAGGCATGGGTGGCATTGGACCGCTTCTCGCCCCGGAAATCGACTTCGGCATTGCGGTTCTGGCGGTGGTCGCGGTGCATCGGGGCGGCCTCGGGCTCGGTGGGTTGGTCTGCTTCTTCGATGGCTGTGTCGGGGGCTGTGTCGGGGGCGGTGTCGGGTCCGGTCGGGCTGCCCGGATCGTCGTCGGGCGGCGTGTCGTCCGCCTTGGGCTGGAAGCTCTTCATCGACGCCCAAGCCTTGATCAGCGTGCCGTCGACCGAGAAATGGTCGTCCGACAACAGCGGCGCGACCTCGCGATGCGCCAGGATCGCCGCCATCACCTTGCGCGACATCTCGGTCGTCAGCAGGCGGTCGCGGTTCTTGGTGAAGACGGTCGGCACCCACACGGCGTCGTCAATCCCGAGACCGACGAACCAGCGGAACAGCAGGTTATACTGCATCTGTCCCATCAACTGACGCTCGGAGCGGATCGAGAACAGGATCTGGGTCAGGCTGGCCCGGATCAGCCGTTCCGGCGGGATCGAAGGGCGGCCGAAATCGGTGTAAAGCGCATCGAACTCGCCATCCAGGCTCGCCAACGCCTCGTTCACCACCTGCCTGATCTTGCGCAACGGATGCCGCGCGGGGATGCGAGCCTCAAGATCGACATAGCTGAACAGCGACCCGCTCGTCTCGTCCGTCCCCCGCATCTTTGCCCCCTACGTTACCGTGCCGAGGGTGAATCATGTTCCTCAAACCGGGCCAAGGGCCGACTTCTTCAGCAGCCTGCTAAAGACCCTGCGCGAGATCAAGGCTGAGGCTGCCACCGAAGCGAAGGACGCAGCATCGGCCAAGATCAGCGAGACCATGGCCGCCGGGTTAGGCCACACCATCTTGAGAGATATGGCCCGTAAGGGCGAACTTGACGAGGTTTTTGAGCGTGTGGCGATGCGGTTGCAGAGCGGTGAGCCGGAGCCAGACCTAGGCGACCAGACGTGACAAAACAGGGGGGAGCAACAATGGACGGGAGCATGAGGAACATGGCGACTTCAAACGACTGGGAGGTCA
The DNA here is from genome assembly GCF_058724655.1 of Rhodobacter sp. 4.3.4. Lineage (NCBI taxonomy): Bacteria > Pseudomonadati > Pseudomonadota > Alphaproteobacteria > Rhodobacterales > Rhodobacter > Rhodobacter sp. 4.3.4. Next base: position 1,906,602 of record NZ_CM178967.1, on the reverse strand, counting down.
AGTCGCCCTCACGGGAATACCTGAACCTTCCCGCTGAGGTGCGGCAGGAGATTGATGGCTTCCTGTCTGAGCATCCGGTCAAGCTGGGGGCCATTGCTAAGCGGTTGGGGGTCAAGGTCCTGTTGTCCACCTTGCCGCGCGGCACATCTGGGCAGATCCGCCAGGAGGACGGGGACTTCGTGATCCGCATCAACCGCCACGAGGCCAAGCACCGCCAGCGCTTCACCCTTGCCCACGAGCTGGCGCACTTCCTTCTGCACCGCGACAAGATCGTGGCCGAGGGCGGGTGGTCTGAGAATGTCCTGCTCCGTGCACCCAGCCAGCCAGTCCAGATTGAGTATGAGGCGAACCGGCTTGCGTCCGACCTCGTGATCCCCTCACATCTGCTGGCCCAGGCCACGGCTGACTACAACGGCCCGATGACCAGCGAGGTGATTGAAGACCTCGCCCGGCGCTTCGGGGTTTCAACAGCGGCAATGGAAATCAAACTCCAGATGGTGTGAAGGGGCGGCGCGGCAAATGGAAGTGACAGATTACCTCGTGACGCTGTGCATCCGCCGCGCCGAACTGATCGGGTTGAAGGAACTGCCCGGCAGCACGAAGGACCAGCTCACGCCGCTTGTGTTGCTGGCCCCTTGGATGGCCACATCCCCGCTCTCCAAGGCTATCGACATGTTTGAGGACGCCTACCCAAGCAGGCCCTACTTCATCGACGTGGATACCTACTACCACCCCGGGGACAACAGCAACGAGGCGAAGGAGGCTTGGGCCGAACTCGCCAAGCGACCGGCTGACGTGGCTGTTTGGCAGGCGCTCCTTCTGCCCTACCCGAACGCCAACCCCTGCCTGCTGATGGCTGGCGCGACGATTGAGAGCGCCCGGGCGCAGATCGCATGGGCGCGTGAGAATGACCGATCCTTTTGCCTGCGGATGAACATGGCGGGGCTGGGCATTCCGACCTGGATGCCCAACTTGGTCGCGGAACTCTCTGCCGAGGGTGCAGTCGACTATGCGGTTGTGTTTAACTTTGGGCGTGTGGACAGCGCCCTTGACGTTGCTCCGGCGGCTGCAGGCTACATCAAGAGCTTCTTTGAGGGCATACAGCCTGAAATCCCAATCTCCGTGTGCTGCACCACGTTCCCCAGCGACTTCACGGGGTTCGATGGGATCGAGGAGTTGAGCTTCTCCAACCGTGAGCTTCTCGCTCAGATCAGGCGGGCGACGAACCATCCTAGGATTGTCTACGGTGACTGGGGCTCAACTAAGCCTCGGACATATGGGCACGCCAGCACCCCCAAGAACCGGATCGACTATCCAACAGATGACGGTTGGGTCATTGCGCGCGACAATGATGGCCCGTTGTCATTCCAGACAGCCGCGAAGCGTATCATCGAAAAGTCTAAGAAGTGGACGGGCGGACTGTGCATATGGGGCGAGCAGTTGATAGAGGGGGCAGCCGCCGGGCAGACCTTCGCGATTGACACTATGCCAAAAATGTATTCAGCGCGCATCAACATCCACCTGCATCGCCAAGCTTTCTACGGCCATCTGCCGCCGCCGGAAGCGCTTGATGAGGCGTGGAGTGATGACGACCTCTGATGCGCACTACGGAACAGGCGTTGTTGCAGAGCTCAAACTGCAAAGGATTCATATCACGAATCCATGCGGTTAGACGGATTGCATGAGCAAGCCCAAGCCCGCCCGCCACCGTACGACGAACTGGCCTGTCTATAACGTTGCGCTCGAAGTCGCGGTTCGTTGCTGATATGGCTGGGCAAGGAGATGGCTTGGCTAGCGCCACGCCAAGGGAGAGCCATGGCAAGCCCCGCGTTGATGATCGTCGCGTCCTCAGCGGCATAATCTTCATCAATCGCAATGGGTTGCGCTGGTGCGATGCGCCAAAGGAATACGGGCCAGGCAAGACCCTCTACAACCGTTGGAAACGCTGGAGCGACAACGGGGTCTTCGCCCGGATCATGGTTGGCCTGGCCGCTGAAAGGGCCGAGCACAAGACGATCATGATCGACGCGACGTATCTCAAGGCACACCGCACGGCATCAAGCCTTGGGGTGAAAAAGGGGGGCGCGGGCGCCAGATCGGGCGAACCAAGGGCGGCATGAACACCAAACTGCACGCCGTCGCGGATGCGAAGGGGCGGCCGATCGGGTTCTACATGTCGCCCGGCCAGGTCAGCGACTACACCGGCGTTACAAGCGCCGCAATCGCATCGAGATCATGTTCGGCCGACTGAAGGATTGGCGGCGCGTGGCAACCCGATACGACCGCTGTCCACAAACCTTCTTCTCTGCCATCCTCCTCGCCGCAACCGTCTTGTTCTGGTTGTGAAAATCAATGAGTCTGGACCCTAACTCTTGTGAGGTGAAAATGCTCTACTATCGGCTTTATAAGATAATGAAGAAAAAGCTTGGATGCCAAGCTAGTGCATTCATCCCACTAGACTATGGTCTTTTTGCCATCATAATACCCATGGTTGTTGGCTCAATCATCGGCTTGATACTGGAGAATTTTGGCATTGTTAGTCAAGCATCGGCCTTCTTAGTCATGGTGTCGTTCGTGGTAACTGCTGCTGTTTATATTCAAGTCTGTGAATGGAACGACAAGGGTTTCTAACCTAAATGGTAATGTATTCTTGTATCCAACAACTCATGATGGAATATGGCGACAATTTGACGCAGCGGCGCACTTCTTCATGGTATACTAGGCTCCAGACCCGTTGATTTCAGTCATTTGGCGTGATTCAGGCTCTGCCAAGAGACCTGATCTATGAGCAATCTTTACTGGCTGACGGACACCCAGATGGAGCGTCTCAAACCGTTCTTTCCGAAGAGCCATGGCAAGCCCCGCGTTGATGATCGTCGCGTCCTCAGCGGCATAATCTTCACCAATCGCAATGGGTTGCGCTGGTGCGATGCGCCAAAGGAATACGGGCCAGCCAAGACCCTCTACAACCGTTGGAAACGCTGGAGCGACAACGGGGTCTTCGCCCGGATCGTAACCGCTCGATTGTGGCCGCCCTTGCGCGTTCGGGCGATATCTGGGGTGCCTGATACGACGTCGTTATTGGCGTCGTTAGCGACGTCAACGAGATCTGCGCCGATCAGGCGGCGATCTTGGTGTCACCGGCTGGCAGGGGCTTCCAATTCCAGGGGAGCAGTTCGTAAAGCCGCGGGTTGATGTGGTCGTTGATGCGCGCCAGCACGTCGGCCAGATAGGCCTGCGGGTCGAGACCGCTCAGTTTCGCGCTCTCGATCAGGGTCATCGCGCGCGCCAGGGTTTCGCCCCCGGCGTCATTGCCCGCAAAAAGCCAGTTCTTCCGCCCGACGCCGATCGGGCGCATGGCGCGCTCGGCCGGATTGTTGTCAATGGCCACGCGCCCATCCTCGAGAAAGAGGCAAAAGGCGTCCCAGCGGTTCAGGGCGTAGCGGAACGCCTTCGCCAGATCGCTCTTGCCCGAGATATAGTCGAGGTTCTCCTCCGCCCAGGCCTTGAACGCCTCGACCTTCGGGCGGCTGTGCGCCTGCCGGACAGCGTGGCGCTCGTCGGCACTGCGGCCGTTGATCTGCGCTTCGATGTCATAAAGCGCACCGATCCGTTCCAGCGCCTCGCGGGCGATCTCCGAGCCGGTCTCCTTCTCGACGTCAAAAAAGGCCCTGCGCAGATGCGCCCAACAGGCGGCCTCCTGGAACCTGGCCTCGCCATTTCCCTCTGCCAGATAGAGATCCCTGAAGCCCGCGTAAGCATCGGCCTGCAGGATCCCCTTGCCCGCCCCGAGGTGTTTCTGCGGGTGCTCGCCCTTGCGATCGGGTGAGAAGTGATAGGCCACCGCCGGGGGCGCGGCTCCCGACCAGGGCCGCTGGTCACGCACATAGGCCCAGATCCGCCCCTCTTTCACGCCCTTGCCAAGCTCGCCCTTCTTCGCGCGGTCGAGCACCCGGATCGGCGTGTCGTCGGCATGCAGCAGGTCCGAGGCCAGAACATCCTTGCGGATCAGCTCGACCAGCGGCGCCAGCGTCCGCATCGCGCCGCCGCACCAGCCGGCAAGCGTGGTGTCGGGGATGTCAGCGCCCATCCGGGCAAAGATCTCGTTCAGGCGATAGAGCGGAAGGTGGTCGTCGTATTTGGCGACGAGGATGAAGGCGAGCAGGCTCGGACCAGCAAGGCTGCCAGGGATCGGCCGGGTCGGCGCCGGGCATTGCACCATCTTCTCGCAGCACCGGCAGGACTTCTTCGGCCGCGCCACCTCGATCAGCTTCAGCCGGGCCGTGATCATCTCGAGGATCTGGCTCACATCCTCGCCGACGAGGCGCAGGGCGCCGCCGCATTCCGGACAGGTCTCGCCGGGATCGAGCTCGCGGCGCTCGCGCGGCGTGTCGGGCGACACCCGCGGGCGTCGGCGCGGCGCCTTCTCCGAGGCTTCGGCGTCGCCTTGGTCGTCTGACGTGCTGCAGACCGGCGCGGTCTCGACGCTGTCCTGCTCGGGCGGTGGCGCAACCTCGGCCTCGGCCACCTGCAGGCTCTCGAGCGCGAACTCCAGCTGCTCGATCTCGCGGGCGACCTTCTCGGAGCCCTTGCCGAAAGCCTGCCGCCGCAGCCGCGCGATCCGCATTCGCAGCGACTGCACCAGCAGGTCATGCGCGCGCAGGCTGGCCTGCAGCTGAAGGATCATCTCCTTCAGGGCGGCGGGGTCATCCGGCAGGGAAGCGGCGGTGAGCGACATGGCCAAAGGTACCATGCTGCAGCCCGTAATCTCAACAAAACAAGGGCTAAGCGGCGCTTTGACTCACATCCGCGTCGGCGCGCTCGTCCAGCGTGGTTGGCGCCAGTCTATGCCTTCCCAGAGCATCGCCATCTGCGCCGGGGTCAGTGCAACTTTACCCTCGGTGGCCTTGGGCCAAGGGAAATGGCCGCGCTCGAGCACCTTGTAATAAAGGCAAAAGCCCTGCCCATCCCAGTGCAGGATCTTCAGCCGGTCGCCCATGCGCCCTCTGAACACCAAGAGCGCCCCACCCGCCGGATCCTCGCCCAACACCTTCTTTGCCCGCGCGCAGAGCCCGGCAATCCCGCACCGCATGTCTGTCGTGCCGGCGGCAAGAAAAACGCGCACGCCGTTCCCCGGCCCGATCATGCGCCTTCCAGAACCCGGATCAGCTGCGCGAGCCCTGATGCCGACAGCCCCTCGATCCCGCGCAGGCGCCGACCGTTCATCAGCACGATCTCGACCGGCGAGGGTGTGACGGCGGGCGTGACCGTCTTCTCGGTCGTCAGCTCCACCGGCAGGAACGCGGTCTCCTCCGTCAAGCTTTCGCCCCGCCGCCGGAACTCCGCCCGCCATTGATAGATGTGCTGCCGGGTCAGGTCGTGACGGCGCACGACATCCGCAACCCGCGCCCCATCCACGCCAACCTCCGCGAGGATCGACCGCTTCTCCGCATCCGACCAGCGCCGCCGCCGCTCAACCCCCGTCAAAATCTCTTGCCGCATGATCCCATCCGCCACAGACGACGTCGCTAACGACGTCAATAACGACGGGTGGTTAGGCTGAAACAGGCAGCATCAGAAGGCGGCCACAACCGGGTGCTTACCCCGGATCATGATTGGCCTGGCCGCTGAAAGGGCCGAGCACATGACGATCATGATCGACGCGACGTATCTCAAGGCACACCGCACGGCATCAAGCCTTGGGGTGAAAAAGGGGGGCGCGGGCGCCAGATCGGGCGAACCAAGGGCGGAATGAACACCAAACTGCACGCCGTTGCCGATGCGAAGGGGCGGCCGATCGGGTTCTACATGTCGCCCGGTCAGGTCAGCGACTACACCGGCGCGGCGGCCCTGCTCGGCAGTCTGCCGAAGGCGGGCTGGCTTCTGGCCGATCGAGGATATGACGCTGATTGGTTCAGAGAGGCCTTGCAAGAAAAGGGGATAAAGGTCTGCATCCCCGGCCGGAAGTCTCGCAAGAAGGCCGTAAAATACGACAAACGGCGTTACAAGCGCCGCAATCGCATCGAGATCATGTTCGGCCGACTGAAGGATTGGCGGCGCGTGGCAACCCGATACGACCGCTGTCCACAAACCTTCTTCTCTGCCATCCTCCTCGCCGCAACCGTCTTGTTCTGGTTGTGAAAATCAATGAGTCTGGACCCTAAACTTGCCACAGTAGTTTTCATATTCGTCCATCTTCTTGCGAAAAATCCTATTTGTGCACGCTATAAGCTAGTTTGCTATTCGCAAAAACTCGTCCATCCATCCATTTCGTCGGCCCAAATATGCGCTTCCTTCTTTGCTTAAGTGTCCAGTATCCCTGTAAATAAATACACCATCCTGCATCACATCACATGCACCATCCGCGCAAATGTCTTCATGCAGCCAGTAGACTGCCAAGTAACTTTCTAAACTCCTAAGCAATTCAAAACGATCTTCCTCCAAATCTAGTGCAAAGTCACAAGAAGCTTCGTCTGCATCAAGGTAAGTAGCGCGTGTCAAACACTGTCCAATATCCCAACCGCTACTCGGCGTTGGAGAAACGATTACCACGCGCGAGCCAGATTCTCGTATCAAGCGCACAGTCTCTCTTAATGCCTCTGAAACTTCAGCGATCTGAAGAGAACTCTTCACCTCCCCTGTGCCAATTTTCACCTCCCCTCCAAGCACGCCACCAAATGGCGAAGACAGAACCACAACATCATATTTATTTTCCCTGACTAGCTGCAAGACTCGCGAATTGAATTCTCTGCAAGCCTCAGCACTTCTACCCGACACCCACCCCCTAACTTGCGCAATGCCTAATATTGGCGAGCACTGCGAAAGAGTTTGCTGCTCGAACGACGAGCTTCCGGCGCTTTCTAAAATGCCCTGCGCCAAGTGCATTGCAAAGCTGTCACCCCAGAGCAAAACATGCGCATGATCTCCTGTTCTGCAGTTTGGGTTATCGTTAAATCCTCCCTCACAGTCCATATGCAGACCGGGATTAATCTCTATACGTTTATCAAGCTGCTTAAGAGAAATTGCACCGTTACTACGCCAGTCAAAACCCTTGCCAACGTAACCAGCCACTCCAACAGAAATAAACACGGCGCCAACCGCCCCACTCGCAGCAAACACACTGCGCCTTGTTAAAAGCAAGGGATTTGCGCGTTTCCTAAACGCCTGCTCAACCCAATACCAAGTTACCCAAGCAAGCAGAAAGGACGCAGCAGCCAATGCAGCCATCAACGCATGACTTGGTTCCGTCAAGCTACGCAGACGCGCAAAGGCGAACAGTGGTTGATGCCACAAGTATGCGCTGTAAGAAATTAATCCGATTCCAACAAATGCGCGCAAACTCAGCAGTCGCGCAACCCATGTGCCTTGGGCGGCAAAAAGTATCACAAGCGCCGTGCCTGCCACTGGCACCAATGTATAAGCACTTGGAAAGGGTATTGTTTCATCGTATGCAAAGATCGAATAAATAATCATCGTCAAGCCGATGGCGCTCAGAATGTTGCTCGATCTTTGCTCGCGCCCCGCCATCCCAAAGGCACAAATTGAGCCGGCGCCAATTTCCCAGAACCTGGAAATTGTAAAAAAGAAGCTTCGTTCGGCATTTTCCCGCCAAGCCCATTCGGCAAAGGCGAAGCTCAGCAATACTAACGCAACAACAAAAAATGCGGCGGTTTTGCGCTTAAATCCGCGCAGGGCCAGAAGCAGCAATGGGAATAGAAAATAATACTGCTCTTCAATCGCCAGACTCCAAGTGTGCAGCAAAGGCTGCAAATCAGCGCTTGGTGCGAAATAATCAACCTGACTTAAGAAAAAGAAGTTTGAGATGGAAAGTGCAACAGTCACGACACTTGCTGCAAAATCCTCAAGCTGTTCAGGCATCATCCACATGTAAGAAAATGGCAGACATGCGAACATGACGAAAAAGAGCGCAGGTAAAATTCTTCTTGCTCTGCGCTCGTAAAAGCGTGCTATGGAAAAATTGCCATCTTCAATTTCTCCAATCAGTATGCTTGTGATGAGATAGCCGCTGATTACAAAAAATATATCAACGCCAATATAACCACCGCTAAATATGCTAAATCCGGCATGGAAAAGAATAACTGGTAAAACGGCCACGGCACGCAACCCGTCAATCTCTCGCCGATACTGCATAATTCACCTCAATCTCAATCCCGACCTTCCTGTAGCCCAAGCAACACTTGCTTGCCAAGCCGTGCATTGTCGCAATCGCAACGCTGTCAAAACCCGGCAAGCGAGGCCTTTTCCCCTTCAGTTCGCGGGCCACCGCTTGAACGGTTCGGCCTCGGCCGTGCCGTGCTCGAAACGTTCTTCTCTGCGATCATGCGCGCCGCAACCGGCCTGTTCTGGCTATGATCAAGAACGAGAAGCCGTAACGGGGCCTGCGTCACTACACACAGGCGCCCCCCCACGCCTTTCCCTTCCCCCGCTACCTCCCATTCCCGCGGATCAGCAGCTCGGCGGCGGGGATGCTTTGGCCTTTCCCGGCGATGGAATAGGTGGTGCGGACCGGCTCGATCTCTGCCCAGGAGAAGATCTCGCGGATCTCGGGCACGTCGTTGATTGAGAGCAGGAACCGCCCCTTGAGGCCGCGCAGCCCATCCGCCAGGCGCTGGAAATCGTCGCGACTGAACAGATCCTTGCCGTAATCGCTCTCGCAGCCCCAATAGGGCGGGTCGAGGTAAAACAGCGTCTCGGGCGCGTCATAGCGCTGGATGAAGGCGCCGAAGTCGAGGCATTCGATCACCACGCCCGAGAGGCGCGCGTGCAGATCCTCCAGCATCGGTTCCAGCGTCAGCAGGTTGAAGCGGCCGGGGCGATCGCGGCTGACGCCGAAGTTGCGGCCGCTGACCTTGCCGCCGAAGGCGGTGCGCTGGAGATAGAGGAACCGCGCGGCGCGTTCGAGATCGGTGAGGGTGTCCGGCCGGGTCACAAGCAGGCGCTCGAACTCGCTGCGGACCGTCAGCTGGAAGCGCAGGATTTCGAGGAACTGCGGATAATGCCGCTGCAGGATCCGGAACAGGTTCGCGATGTCGCGGCCCGCATCATTGATCACCTCGGCCCGCGGGCGGGCGCGGCGGCGCAGGAAGATCCCGCCCATGCCCACGAAGGGCTCACAATAGGTCCGGCAGGGGGTTTCGTCGAGGATCGTGCAGATCCGTTTCGCCAGGTTGCGTTTGCCGCCGAGCCAGGGTGCCGCAGGGGCAACCGGCGCGACGGGAATCATGGACTCCATCATCTGAGTATGTTTCAAGGGCCCTCCCTCGCGAGGGGGAGCGGCCATGAGCTTAGGCTGGTCGACGGGGGTTCTTAGCGGTTCGCCCCGTGTCGGAGGGGGTTGGCGCTCCCTCTGGCCTCCCAAGAGGCCAAAACGTCACTCGTTACAGAAATGTCCCGCGCAGCGGTCGGCGTCTCACGCGGCCGTCCGTGCAGAATGGAACAGGCCGAAGGCGCCCCCCCAAAGATCGGGGGCGGAACGGTCTTGCCGGTAGCCCCGCGGCCGTCCGAGCTACCCGTGAGTGCGACCGCACGGCTGCGCCAAAATCCCGCATGACAGGAAAGACCATTGCCAATCCGGGAGCGCGCACACAAACCTGCCCTCATTGAAGCTTTGAGGGAATCTTCCGTGAAAACAATCAGATCCGTTGCTGTTTCGTTGACGGCATGTGTGGCTTTGTGCGCCTGTGAGCCGGTGCAGACACTGCAGGAATATCGGCCGGTCGTTGATCCGGCGAAGGTCCGTCCGGCAAAATTCGAAGCCGATCTGGAGCATTGCCGGTCCATCGCGCTCAAGGTCGAGGCCGATTACAAGCAACGGCAAGAAAAAGAGATGCAGCAGCAGCTCGTGGCCGGGATCCTGATCGGGGCGCTGGTCGGCGCCGCCGCAGGCAATCACACCGGCTATCAGGGCGACTATGTTGCCGCGGGCGCCGCTACGGGCGCGATCGCCGCCGCGGGCAGTGGCGATTACAGTTACGATCTGGTCACCTACGGGCCGCGGCGCGTCGTGGACCGTTGCATGACCGATCGCGGTTACAAGATCCTGACCGATCCCGGCCGCGCCTGACGCATCCGACGGGAAACCGACTTTGAGAACAAACAGTGAAAAAAGCTATGCATAATGGATGGAGCAGAAAAAGAGCAGCCGAAACGGCAAAAACATAACGAGGCCGACATTGACTCCAGTCTGAGCCGGAACGCCGCGCAACTGAGGGTCTCTCGATGCCGTGATCCTCGCCTGCCCCGACCAGCGCGCCGCGCTCATGCGGCGGTGGGCTGACTACGCGACCGGCGAGTCGGCGCAGGGGGGGGCAGCTGCGGCCAAGCGTGGGCTGATCTGGTAAGGTCAGCCCACGTCAGCGCCCAAAATCAGGATAGTCCCCGCATCAGGTTGTGTACCAAAGTCACCTCCCACGTAGAGATGATCTTGAGTCACCGCAAACCGTAGACGGGCATCCGTTTGGTCAACACGGCCTGACGAACCACAATATTTGCCGTTATGACACTTCCGCGATTTTGAAAAATCCGTCCAACCCTTACAGTTTTCCACCGCCCATAAGTCTCGTACCGGAAAGGGGCGGCGATTTCCTGCGGTAACTGTGATTTATCCGTGGAAAATACGATGAGATCGGATCTGAACTTCGCTAGCGGATTTGAAGTCCGGCCACTTTTCTTTTTGAAATATAAAGTGCTGATCTACTTCATCTCTGAGTGTTGGCAATGCCCCGGAACGCAAGTGGAAATCTATTACGTTCTTATTTCCGAGGCGAACATCAAAATGTGATTGCTCGAAGCCCAGAATGTCGAAGCCCATTTCGTAAATCATTACCGCTGAATATGTCACCAAGCCAGCAGGTCTATTTGGTAAAATTATCCAGCTGCCCCAGCAGAACGAATTGCCTCTGAAATCATACATTCGGACAACGCCGAAACTTTTCAATTGATGCTGGATAACAAAATAGAATTCCTCACCAGCCGCTTCGCGCTGTTTGTACCTTTCGATCCACGCCCTTTGCGCTGCAACGTCAGGGGAGCTTTTTGATATATGCTGATTCAGCTTAGGGTCGGCGCGCAAGTTACAAATGAAATCCGCATCATCAGGCTCAACAAATCTGACATTGGTGAAAAATTCATCGTCCATACTGGGAGATTTAAGTAACAGTGATCTGCTCATTTTCATTCCTTCGTTACTACCCATCGCGTTTGTTGAGCATGCCATCGCAACATAGCTTATTCAAGCTTGCCAAGGAAGACGAGAACGAAAAACGTGGCTGGCACGGCGGCTGTCGAATGCGATGGACGTTGAATTTGGCATCGAAGCTCTGGAGCAGGTGCTCGCCAGCCATGGCCGACCGGAAATCTTCAACACCGACCAGGGTGTTGCTGAACGCGGCGGTGAAGATATCGATGCACGGGCGCGGGCGTTGGATGACAACGTGATGATCGGGCGGCTATGGCGGTCGCTGAAGTATGAGTGCGTCTATCTGTTATCTGCATGCCTTCGAAACCGGCACCTCTGCGCGTGCGCAATCATCGGTAAATGGATCGGCTTTTACAGCACCCAGGCCGCCATTCGGCGCTTGGCGCCCCCTCTGGCCTCCCAAGAGGCCAAAACATCAATCTTTACAGAACCTTCCCGGCGGGCGATCTCACCGGCTCAGGGCCGCGATCTTGGCGGCGGCGAGGTTTTTCAGCACGCCATCGCGCGGCGCGAGGGCCTGGATCGCATCGGGGACCGAGGTCTGGGCATAGGCGACCGCATCCCGGGCGAGGAGGTCGAGATCGCGGCCGTCTTGCCGTCGCCCGCGCCGGGTCAGGGCGAGCTGCGCGCCGGTCATCAGCGCCTGATGCAAGGCCTCGCGCTGCGCGGCCTCGATCTCGATGCCCCAGCGCGCGCGCAGTTTCGCCGCCGCCCAGCCGATCAGCGCGGTGGTGATCGTGGCGACGATCGGCAGCACGATCTGCGCGATGATCGTGGCGAGGAGGGTGTCAGTCATCGGGGTCTCCCTGGGGGTTCAGGCTTCGTTGCTGGAGAGGTCGATGCCCGCGGCGGTGAGGCGGACCGGCCGTCCGGTGACGGGCACGCCCGCGGGCCAGCGCGCCGCGAGCAGGCGGGTCTTGGCGATCCGGGTGATGGTGACGGCATCGGATTGATTGCCGCCCAGAACGTGATAGGCACCTGCATCCTCGCCGCGGTAAAAGCCGACATGGCCCTGCCAGCCGGAGGGGGCGCCGCGCCAGAAGACCAGCACCGCGCCGAAGACCGGCGCGACGGGATCGCCAAAGCGGCCCCAGGCGCGGGCGGCAAGCGGGGTGTCGGGCAGGATCACCCCGGGCAGCGCCGCGCGCAGGCAGCTTGCCACGAAGGCGCCGCACCAGGGCACGGCGCGCGGGTCGATGGCCTTGGCCGCCGGATCGAGCCAGTCGCGCAGCCGCGCCGTTTCGCGCCGCTCGTGCAGGCCTTGCAGCCGCAGCGCCTCGGCCATCCAGGGAATGTCGGGGCAGGGCGAATCTGCGCCCATCAGCGCCTCGATGACCGGCCCGAAATCGCGCCCGGTCGCGAGCCCGCGGCTGCGCCCGAAGGCGAGGAGCGCGGCTTTCGTCTTCGGCCCGCAAAGCCCGTCGATCGGCCCCGGCTCAAAGCCGAGTGCCGCGCGTGGCTGTCGAGAACCCGGTGATGAACCCGCACGCGCGCGAACGCCTGCCCGCGGATCTGCCGCGCCCGCAGATCGTCCAGCCGTGGTGGTTCGGGGAGCCGTTCTTCAAGGCCACCGGCTTTTATCTGCGCGGCCTGCCGCCCCTCGTCCCGACGAACAAGCTGGTGCCGCCGCGCAAAGCCGAAGAGCCGGAGCGGCACGCGAAATGGTCCGCGATCCACCGCGCCAGCCCCGGGCCGGATCGGTGGAAGATCCGCAGCCGCACCTTCCAGGGCCTCGCCGAGGCCTGTGCTGATCAATGGGGCGGCTGCGTCGAGCGGCAGCAGGAGGTCCGCAATGGCTGAGCCGATCGAGACGCAGGTCGCCCTGCGATTCACCGTTTTGTTTCAAACACGACCGCAGCCCTGGCGCTGCCTTGACGAGGTGTCGAAATGACCAAGCATGACCCGAAGATTCCCGTTCGTCCGATCTGGGTGCGCGTGTCCGATGTTGCGCTCTGGTTCGGTGTGTCCCGCGCGACCGTCTATCGCGCCGCGGCGCGTGGTGAAATCACCATCCACAGGCAGCGCGGGAGTCGCGTGCATGCCGACGAAATGGACAGATGGCTGCGGGGAGGGGAGGGCACCACCGTCGCCTGACTGTGGGGCCGCATGTGGGGCCGGGAAGTGCGTCGGGGTAAAAACCTAAGCAAAATCAATATGATGGACTGGTTTTGTGGTGCGGGTGGTCGGACTCGAACCGACACTCCTTGCGGAAACAGAGTTTGAGTCTGTCGCGTCTACCATTCCGCCACACCCGCACATTGCACCGCCTGCAAGGTAGAGCCGGGTCGAAGTCCAGGCCGCGGACGGTGTTTTGATAGCCGGTCCGGGGCGGATGCGCTCCGTCACGGCCAGCTCTTCGCATCTACCCTCGCGCGGCGGATCTGACAAGAGCAAACGCGACGATGGGCGCGGGGCCCGGTCTTGCCGATCCGCGCATCGCCCCGCTGCCGTCGTCGCGCCGGTTCCGATCACGGTTTCGCAATCTGCCCGCCAAAGCCGCCCCGGACAGGGAGAAAACGTCGCTCCCCGCCTTGACGCCGCCCGCCCGCCTTGCGATGCACGGCCAAGACGCCGGAACCAGTCGCGGGGGCCCATGTTCGAACGACTTTACCGCTGGACCCTCGGTTTGGCCGGGCACCGCCGCGCAGATTGGGCGCTTGGCGCCATTTCCTTCACCGAAAGCTCGTTCTTTCCGATCCCGGCCGATGTGCTTTTCGTGCCGATGGGGCTGGCCCGGCCCGACCGGATCTGGCGCTATGCGCTGATCGCCTCGGTCGCCTCGGTTCTGGGCGGCATCTTCGGCTGGTGCATCGGCCATTACGCCTTTGACCTGCTGGCGCGGCCCTTCCTGGAGGCGACCGGCAAGATGGCGACCTTCGAGGCCCTGCGCGACGGCGCGGGCACCTGGGCGATCCTGATCATGCTGGTCACCTCGGGGCTGGCGCATATCCCGCCGATGAAGGTGGTGACGATCCTTGCGGGTGTGCTCAGTTTCGATCCGGTGCTGTTCATTCTTTCGGCCATCGTCGCGCGCTCGGCGCGGTTTTACGGCCTCGCCTGGCTGCTGGCGCGATTCGGCGCGCGCATCGCCACCTTTGTCGAGCGCCGTCTGGCCTGGGTTGCGGGTGGGCTGCTGCTTTTGCTTGCCGCGGCCTGGTTTGTCCTGAAAGGAGCCTGAACATGCCCCCGATCCTGACCCCGCGCGGGCTTGTCGCGCTTGCCGCCGCCGGTTCGACCGCGGTGCTGATCGCGGCGCTGATCTTTCAGGCGCTGGGATTTCCGCCCTGCGATCTGTGCGTGCTGCAGCGCTGGCCGCATCTGGTCGCGGCCATTCTGGGGGCGCTGATGCTGCTCTTCCGGCTGCCGATGGCCTTTGCCGGTTTCGGCGCGCTGGCCAGTCTGGCCACGGCGGGCTTCGGCCTCTATCATTCCGGGGTCGAGCGCCACATCTTTGCCGGTCCCGACAGCTGCACCTCGAACCCGATTTCAAGCCTCTCGGCGCAGGATCTGATGGCGCAGATCTCTGCCGCGCCGCTGGTGCGCTGCGACGAGATCACCTGGCAGATCCTGGGCATCACCATGCCGAACCTGAACGCGCTCTTCTCGCTGATCTTCGCGGGCCTCTGGATCGGCGCGCTCCTGAGCGACCGCCGCGCCCGGCGCTGAGCGCCAAGGGCGTATTTGAACCAAGAAAAAGCAGCCGTTTTTTCCTGGTCCAAATACGCAGAATCCGACCTTTCCCGCCGGGTGCGCCATTCGACGTTGCACCCAAGCCATGGGTTGCGATATAAGGCGGCACAACAAAATCTGGCAGAAGAAGCCCCGCGTGACCGATATCATCGACACCTCGGACCCCTCCGGCGACACCCCGAAACGTGCCCACCATGCGGGCCCGGTGGTTTCCATCGCCGAGGAAATGAAGACCGCTTACCTCGATTACGCGATGAGCGTGATCGTGTCGCGCGCCATTCCCGACCTGCGCGACGGGCTCAAACCCGTGCACCGGCGCATCCTTTATGCGATGCATGAGACCGGCAACACGCATGACAAGCCCTATCGCAAATCGGCGCGTCCGGTGGGCGACGTGATGGGGAAATACCACCCGCATGGCGACGCCGCGATCTATGACGCGCTGGTGCGGATGGCGCAGGACTTCTCGATGAGCCTGCCGCTTCTGGACGGGCAGGGCAACTTCGGCTCGATGGATGGCGACAGCGCCGCGGCGATGCGCTACACCGAAGTGCGGATGGACAAACCCGCCGCCTTCCTGCTCGCCGATATCGAGAAGGACACGGTCGATTTTCAGGACAACTACGACGGCAAGGACAAGGAACCGACGGTTCTGCCGGCGCGGTTCCCGAACATGCTGGTCAATGGCGCGGGCGGCATCGCCGTCGGCATGGCGACGAACATTCCGCCGCACAATCTGGGCGAGGTGATCGACGCCACGCTGGCGCTGATCGAGAACCCGGATCTGAGTTCGGAAGCGCTGATGGACTATGTGCCCGGCCCGGATTTTCCGACCGGGGCGCAGATCATGGGGCGCGGCGGCGCCCGCAAGGCCTATCTGGAAGGCCGCGGCTCCGTCATCATCCGGGCGAAAACCCGGATCGAGGAGATCCGCAAGGACCGTTTCGCCATCATCATCGACGAGATTCCCTATCAGGTGAACAAGGCGACGATGATCGAGAAGATGGCCGATCTGGTGCGCGAGAAGAAGCTGGAGGGGATTTCCGGCATCGCCGACGAATCCGACCGTGTCGGTGTGCGGGTGGTGATCGAACTCAAGCGCGACGCGACGGCCGATGTGGTGCTGAACCAGCTTTACCGCTTCACGCCGCTGCAAACGTCCTTCGGCTGCAACATGCTGGCGCTGAACGGCGGGCGGCCCGAGCAGCTGACGCTTCGCGATTTCCTGAGCCATTTCATCACCTTCCGCGAGGAAGTGGTGGCGCGGCGCACGGCCTTTGAGCTGCGCAAGGCGCGCGAGCGCAGCCATATCCTTTGCGGTCTGGCCGTTGCCGTCTCGAATGTCGATGAGGTCGTGGCGACGATCCGGTCTTCGAAAGACCCGGCCGAGGCGCGCGACCGGCTGATGGCGCGGCGCTGGCCCGCGCATGAGATCGTCGAATATCTGCGGCTGATCGATGACCCGCTGCATCCGGTCAATGACGACGGCACCTACAACCTGTCGGAAGTTCAGGCCCGCGCGATCCTTGATCTGCGGCTGCAGCGCCTGACCGCGATGGGCGTGCAGGAAGTCACCGACGAACTCGCCGAACTCGCGGGCAAGATCCGCGATTATCTGGCCATTTTGGCCTCGCGCGAGCGGATCATGGAGATCATCGCAGCCGAGTTGCGCGAGGTCCGCGCCGCCCATGCCGTGCCGCGCCGCACCGAGATCGTCGATTGGGCCGGGGATCTCGACGACGAGGACCTGATCGAGCGCGAGGATATGGTGGTGACCATCACCAGCGGAGGCTACATCAAGCGCACGCCTTTGGCCGAGTTCCGCGCGCAGCGCCGCGGCGGCAAGGGGCTCGCCTCGATGGCGACCAAGGAAGACGATGTGGTGACGACACTCTTCGTTGCCAACACCCATACGCAGCTTCTGTTCTTCACCACCGATGGCATGGTCTACAGCCTGAAATGCTGGCGCCTGCCGCTGGCGGGCCGCACCTCGAAGGGCAAGGCGATCGTCAACATCCTGCCGATCCCGCAAGGCGTCAGTGTCGCCTCGCTGATGCCGGTCAACGCGCCCGAGGAAACCTGGGACGACTTCCAGGTCTTCTTCGCCACCTCGGACGGCGACGTGCGCCGCAACGCGCTGTCGGATTTCGCCAAGGTGATGAAAAACGGCAAGCGCGCGATGGAACTGCCCGAAGGCGTGACGCTCGTTGACACCCGGATGTGCCACGAGGAGGACGACATCATGCTGGTGACGGCCGCGGGCCGGGCCATCCGCTTCCCGGTGACCGAGGTGCGGATCTTCAAGGGCCGCTCCTCCACCGGCGTGCGCGGCGTGCGGCTGGCCGAGGGCGACAAGGTCGTCTCGATGTCGGTGATCCGCCATTTCGAGGCGGAACCCTGGGAACGCGACGCCTTTGTCAAGCGCTACCGCGCCGAGCTTGGCGGCGAGACCGAGGACGAGCTTGAGACCGAGGCCGATGCCGAGGAGGACAGCGAGACCGGTGAGGGCGTGCTGTCGGAGACGCGCTATGCCGAGATGCTGGCGGCGCAGGATCTGATCCTGACGATCACCGCCAAGGGGCTGGGCAAGATTTCCTCGAGCCACAGCTATCCGGTGCGTGGCCGCGGCGGTCAGGGCGTCACGGCGTTCGAGAAATCGATGCGGGGCGGGGCGCTGGTGGCCTCTTTCCCGGTCGAGCTGACCGATCAGGTGATGCTGGCCACCTCGACCGGGCAATCGATCCGCTGCCCGGTGGCGGGGATTTCCTTCCGCTCCCGCGCCGCCGGGGGGGTGAAGGTGTTCAACACCGGCGCCGAAGAAGAGGTCGTTTCGGTCGCCCGTGTCGCCGATCCGGGCGATGACGAGGCCGAAGCGTAACAAACCAAGACCAAGAACAAACTCCATGAGGTTGAAGATGCACAAGATTGTCCCGCTGGCGCTGGTTGCGGCGCTGCTTCCCGTCACTGCGCTCGCCGAAGGCTCGGTGCGCGGGGCGGAGATTGGGTTCAGCTGGTCGGGGCTGCTTGAAGGGCAGCAGCGCCACAAGAACAATCTCGCGCTGGAAGGCGCGCTGGAATATGGCATCACCCCCGGTTTTGCCGTTCAGGCGGATGTGGCGCAGCACCATTTCACCGACAGCAACAAGGAAGCCACGAATATCACCCTGCATGGCATCGGCCATGTGAATGACCGTTTCGCGGTCGGCGGCTTTCTGGGCCACGAGTGGGTCGGCGGCAATCACATGGAGCATTACGGTCTGGAGGCCAAGCATGAGTTCGGCCTGCTGACGCTTGAGGGCGATGCGACGCTGCTGAAGAACGACGGCAATGACGCGACGATCCTCGGCCTTGATGGCCGCTATGCGATGAGCGATGCGCTGTCGCTGGGCGGGCGGCTGAAGACGGTCGATGCCGATCACGGCTCGGACACCACCGCGATCGACGCGACGCTGGGCTATGCGATGTCCTCGGGGGTGAAGATCGACGGCTCGCTCGGGCTGGTCGATGGCAACCAGTCCGACCGCGAGCTGACGATGGGTCTGGGCGTGAAGCTGTTGATGGGCGGCAATGGTGTCACCTTCGGCAAGCGCGGGCTGTCGCAGGCGATCATCGGCGACTGAGCCGCTTAAGCCATTCTCAAGACATCCATGCTTTTCTGTCTCTGTCCGGGGGAGAAAAGCATGGATCTTTATCACTGCATGATCGAGCTGAAGAGCGATGCCAAGGCGCTGGCCTTTGCCGCCTCGGTCGAACAATGGATGAGCGAGCTGAAGCAGGAAGGCCTGATCGGCGGCTGGCGGCTGATGCGGCGCAAGATGGGGCTGGCCTCGGGGCCGCATACGGGCTTCATCCTGGAAGTCGAATTCGAAAGCATGTCGGCGCTGGAAAAGGCTTTCCGCTCAGTCGCGCAATTCACCGAGGGCGAGATGCGGCATTACGAGCTGATGCATGCGATGATCGCCTCTTACTCGGTCGGGCTTTACCGGCCCTTCCCCGATGCCGAACGGCGCGAGCGCATCGCGCTGATCTGATCCCGCGATCCGATACCGTTGCACGCGCTCCCTTGGGGCGCTATCAGGCGGCATGGACACACTTCACATCATCGGCGCCGGTCTGGCCGGCTCGGAAGCGGCGTGGCAGGCGGCACAGGCGGGGGTTCCCGTGGTGCTGCACGAAATGCGCCCGCGCGTGGGCACCTTTGCGCATCGTTCCGGCGATTTCGCGGAAATGGTCTGCTCGAATTCCTTCCGCTCGGATGACGACGAACGGAACGCCGTCGGCCTTCTGCATTGGGAAATGCGGGCGGCGGGCGGGCTGATCATGACCACGGCCGACCGCCATTCCCTGCCTGCGGGCGGGGCGCTGGCGGTGGACCGCGAGGCGTTTTCGGGCGCCGTCACCGCGGCCTTGCGGGCGCATCCGCTGATTTCCGTGGCGGAAGAAGAGATCACCGAGCTGCCGACCGAGGGGCATTGGATCATCGCCACCGGGCCGCTGACCTCGGGCGCCTTGGCCGAGAGCATCCGCGCCGTCACCGGGGCGGAAAGCCTGGCGTTTTTCGATGCGATCGCGCCGATCGTGCATGCCGAAACCATCGACATGTCGGTCGCCTGGCGGCAAAGCCGCTATGACAAGGGCGAGACCGAGGAAGAACGCACCGCCTATATCAACTGCCCGATGAGCAAGGATCAGTACGAGGCCTTCATCGACGCGCTGCTGGCCGCCGAGAAGACCGAGTTCCACGAAGGCGAAACCGCCGGGTATTTCGACGGCTGCCTGCCGATCGAGGTGATGGCGGAACGCGGCCGCGAGACGCTGCGCCACGGGCCGATGAAGCCTGTGGGGCTGACCAATGCGCATGATCCGGCGACCAAGGCTTACGCGGTGGTGCAGCTGCGCCGCGACAATGCGCTTGGCACGCTCTACAACATCGTCGGCTTTCAGACCAAGATGAAGTATGGCGCGCAAGCCGCTGTTTTCAGGATGATTCCGGGGCTTGAGCAGGCGTCTTTCGCGCGTCTGGGCGGGATTCACCGCAACACGTTTCTAAACTCTCCCACGCTGCTCGACGATCAGATGCGGCTGCGCGCGCGTCCGAACCTGCGCTTTGCGGGTCAGGTCACCGGGGTCGAGGGCTATGTCGAAAGCGCCGCGATGGGCTTGCTGGCCGGGCGGATGGCCGCGGCCGGGATCCTCGGGCGGACCCTGCCGCCCCCGGGCCCCGAGACCGCGATGGGATCGCTGGTGCATCACATCACCGGCGGCGCGGTGGCCAAGACCTTCCAGCCGATGAACGTGAACTTCGGCCTGTTTCCGCCGCTCGACGACGCGCGCGGCGGGCGGCGCGGCCGCAAGGACCGCTACAAGGGCTATACCGACCGCGCCAAGGAGGTCTTCACCGCCTGGCTCGCCGCGCAGGCGTGATCACCCGTTTCGCCCCTTCGCCCACCGGCCCGCTGCATCTGGGCCATGCCTATGCGGCGCTGATCGCGCATGACATGGCGCGGGCGGCGGGCGGGCGGTTTTTGCTGCGCATCGAGGATATCGACCGCGCCCGCGCGAAACCGCAGTGGGAGGCGCAGCTGCTTGAGGATCTGGCTTGGCTCGGGATCACCTGGGACGGGCCGGTGCTGCGGCAGTCCGACCGTCTGCCCCTCTATCGCGACACCCTTGCGACGCTTTGGCAAAGGGGGCTGCTTTACCGCTGTGCCTGCAGCCGCCGCGACATCGAACAGGCGGCCTCGGCGCCGCAGGAGGGGGTGCCGCTTGGCCCCGACGGCATCGTCTATCCGGGCACCTGCCGCGACAGCGGCCGTCCGCGCCCGGGCGAGGGTCTGCCCGACACCGCGCTGCGCCTGCGCATGGATCTGGCCGCGACCGCAACCGGCTTTGAGGAAACCGGCCCCGCGCATCGCGGCCATCACCGGATCGACCCCGAAACGATGATCCGCAGCGTCGGCGATATCGTTCTGGCCCGGCGCGAGATGGGCACCTCTTACCACCTTGCGGTGGTGCTTGATGATGCGGCGCAGGGCGTCACCCATGTCAGCCGCGGCGAAGACCTGTTCGAGGCGACCTGCATCCATGTCACGCTGCAACGCCTGCTTGGTCTGCCGGTGCCGGTCTATCACCACCACGGCCTGATCCGCGACGCCGCGGGCAAGCGCCTGGCCAAGCGCGACGATGCCCGCGCGCTGGCGAAATACCGGTCCGAGGGCGCCACGCCCGAAGATATCCGCCGCCTGATCGGGCTTTAGCAGGGTGCTGAAGAAGTCGCCTTTGCGGAACAGTTTTCTTTCGGCGCAACCTGCTGGGTTTGGTTTCGGCTCGATCGACGCTGGCGATCTACATGCCTGGCGCGGTTTCCCAGCATCAGGCTGCGAGCAGCCGGGGCAGTCGGGCGAGGTTGTTTGCGGCCATGGTGAGGATGAAGCGGGAACGCACCCGTTCGACGCCGCGATAAACGGTCTGGGCCATGCCGCCGACGGTTTTGGCCCAGCCGAAAGCCTCTTCGATCCGTTTGCGGTTTTTGATCGACAGGGCGTAACCCTCGTGCCGGGTCGTGCGGCCGTCGATCGCCGAGTATCGGGATTTCTGCGCGACATGCGGGGTCACACAGGCTTGCCGCAGGTCGGCGACGAACTCGGCGGCGTCGAAGCCCTTGTCCGCTCCCAGCGTCAATCGCCGGGTCGATCCGGGGGAATTTCGATGGATCATGTCCAGCGCGGCGCGCCGTTCGGCATGGCCATCCGCCTGGGTCAGGTCGCCCTGCACGATGAGCCCGTTCCGGTTCTCCATCAGGGCATGGCCGATGAAGCAGAGCATGGCGCCGGTGCCGGGGGATTTCTTGTAAAGGCGCGCATCGGGGTCGGTGGTCGAGGCATGGGTGGCATTGGACCGCTTCTCGCCCCGGAAATCGACTTCGGCATTGCGGTTCTGGCGGTGGTCGCGGTGCATCGGGGCGGCCTCGGGCTCGGTGGGTTGGTCTGCTTCTTCGATGGCTGTGTCGGGGGCTGTGTCGGGGGCGGTGTCGGGTCCGGTCGGGCTGCCCGGATCGTCGTCGGGCGGCGTGTCGTCCGCCTTGGGCTGGAAGCTCTTCATCGACGCCCAAGCCTTGATCAGCGTGCCGTCGACCGAGAAATGGTCGTCCGACAACAGCGGCGCGACCTCGCGATGCGCCAGGATCGCCGCCATCACCTTGCGCGACATCTCGGTCGTCAGCAGGCGGTCGCGGTTCTTGGTGAAGACGGTCGGCACCCACACGGCGTCGTCAATCCCGAGACCGACGAACCAGCGGAACAGCAGGTTATACTGCATCTGTCCCATCAACTGACGCTCGGAGCGGATCGAGAACAGGATCTGGGTCAGGCTGGCCCGGATCAGCCGTTCCGGCGGGATCGAAGGGCGGCCGAAATCGGTGTAAAGCGCATCGAACTCGCCATCCAGGCTCGCCAACGCCTCGTTCACCACCTGCCTGATCTTGCGCAACGGATGCCGCGCGGGGATGCGAGCCTCAAGATCGACATAGCTGAACAGCGACCCGCTCGTCTCGTCCGTCCCCCGCATCTTTGCCCCCTACGTTACCGTGCCGAGGGTGAATCATGTTCCTCAAACCGGGCCAAGGGCCGACTTCTTCAGCAGCCTGTTAGGGGGCGGCTGGCCGGATCGCCGCGGCGGGCGCAGCGATCAGCCCGGCCTCAAGGCCGTTCCGGCGGGACCGAAAGGCTCCGCCGGTGTTGCTCGGCCCCGTCTCAGCAGCGCGGATAGCCCATGCGGATCAGCGCTGCGCCGCTGACCTTGTAATAGCCGTTGGTGAGATAGCGGGCCTTGGTCATGAACCACGACCGCAAGGGCTCGCTGTAGTTGCGCGCCATCACCTGCGACCAATAGTCGAAGTCGTGCTCCGGCAAGGGAACGCCGTTCTTGCTCGGGCCGTGAAAGCCCAGAACCGCATCCGGGGCGACGCAGACATTGGGCAGGCTCAGATACATCGTGCAGGCCGACAGGCACGTGCCGCGCAACTCGACCCGCTGCCCGATCGAGCGCATCCGGTCGATCTGGTCGCTGCGTTTGCCAACATAGCCGCCCGGGTCCGCGGTGACGATCAGCGGATTGGCGGCCAGATAGATGTCCTGCGCCCGCGGCGCCCCCCCGGGCACGCCGATCACTCCAAAGACCACAAGAGCGCCCGCGATCCTGCGCGCCGAAAAGCGCCGCAGGGCCCGCAGGCGGGTTGCCTGTTCCCACATAGATTACCCCTTCGTTCCCACTTCACGTCGGGGGGATGGCCCTCACCATCATGCTTCCCCGACACCCATAGCCCAGCAGACAGCAAGGATGTTAACGACTGGTAAGCAGCGCCCCGACCGAGGGGTGTTCTTCGTGTCAAACTTGAAGCGAATGGCCGGGATTTTCCGGCACCCTCCCGGCACCGTCCGGCCTGCCGTGCGGGGCCCGCGATATCGGGCGCGGGGAAGGCTCGGGCGCTGCGGAATTGACGGGGCCGGTTGCGGATGGCATTGGCTAGGGCAAAGGCCGTGCGGGCGCCGCAGCTGTCGCCGGTCCGCGCCGGGCGCGACGCCCTTGGTCCATGAACGGAGACATGCCGTGAGCGCAGAGCTTCCCCGCGTCCTGATCACCGGCACCGCCGGTTTCATCGGCTTCCACCTTGCCCGATTGCTGCTGGCCGAGGGCTGGCGGGTGCAGGGCTACGACGGGATGACCGATTACTACGATGTCGCGCTCAAGCACGACCGGCATGCGATCTTGCGCGCGCATCCGAATTTCAGCGCCACCGAGGCGATGCTGGAAGATCAGCCCCGCTTCGATGCCGTGGCCGACGCGTTCCGCCCCGAGGTGATCGTGCATCTGGCCGCGCAGGCCGGGGTGCGTTACAGCCTTGAAAATCCGCGCGCCTATCTGGACAGCAACGTGATCGGCACCTTCAGCGTGATCGAAGCGGCGCGGCGGCTGCAGGTCAGGCATCTGCTGATCGCCTCGACCTCCTCGGTTTACGGCGGCAACACAAAGATGCCCTTTGCCGAGACCGACAGGGCCGATACCCAGCTGACGATCTATGCGGCGACGAAAAAGGCCAATGAAAGCATGGCCCATGCCTATGCGCATCTGTGGAACCTGCCGGTGACGATGTTTCGCTTCTTCACCGTCTATGGTCCCTGGGGGCGGCCGGATCTGGCGCTTTACAAATTCGTCGATGCGATCCTCGATGACCGTCCGATCGACATTTACAACCACGGCGAGATGTATCGCGACTTCACCTATATCGACGACCTCGTGCGCGGCATCCGGCTGTTGATCGATGCGGTGCCGCAGCGCCCCGAAGATGGGCTGGTGCCCGCGGGCGACAGCCTGTCGCCGGTGGCGCCGTTCCGCATCGTCAATATCGGCAATTCCGACAAGGTGCGGCTTCTGGATTTCGTCGAGGCGATCGAGACCTGTCTGGGCAAGACGGCGATCCGCAATTACCTGCCGATGCAAAAGGGCGACGTGCCCGCGACCTTTGCCGATGCGTCCTTGCTGCACAGCCTGACCGGCTACCGGCCGCAGACCGATTTTCGTGACGGCATCGCCCGCTTCGTCGCGTGGTATCGCGACTATTACAGCAGGTAATCGGGCCGATTTGGCGTGCAGTGGGGCTGGTGGGTGATGAGAGACTCGAACTCCCGACATCCTCGGTGTAAACGAGGCGCTCTACCAACTGAGCTAATCACCCGGTGCCGTGCTCATAGCCTGCGTGTGGCCAGGACCGCAAGCGCGATCTTGGACCGGATCAGCTGCCGATCTGCGCCAGATCGTAGGGCGTGTCCTGATAGATCGCATTGACCCAGTTGCCGTAAAGCAGATGCGCATGGCTGCGCCAGCGGTTCATCGGCAGCTGCGAGGGGTCGTCGTCGGGGTAGTAATTTGCAGGCACGTTGATCGGCTTGCCCGCCGCCACGTCGCGGTCGTATTCGTCCTTCAGCGTCGTGCTGTCATATTCGAAATGGTTGAACACATAAAGCGCGCGGTGGCAGGGGTCTTCGACGAGGCAGGGCCCGGTCTCGTCGCCCGCGATCAGCGTGCGCAGCCCCGCCCGGTCAAGCTCGTCCTGCTTCATCTCGGTCCAGCGGCTCACCGGCACCAGCACGTCATCGGAAAAGCCACGCAGATAAGGCGAGGTCGGCGCCAGATTGCGGTGGCGGAAGCAGCCAAAGGCCTTGGCATCGAGCATGTGCTTGGCCACATTGTGGAAGTGATAGGCCATCGCCATCCCCCCCCAGCACACGCCGAAGGTCGAAAACACATGGCTTTGCGTCCAGTCGAAGACGCGCTGCAGCTCGTCCCAATAGGTCACGTCTTCAAAGGCCAGATGCTCGATCGGCGCGCCGGTGACGATCAGCCCGTCGAATTTCTCGCCCGAGGCGGCGATCTCGGCGAAGGGGCGGTAGAATTCCGCCATATGCTCGGCGGCGGTGTTCTTCGTCTGATGCTCGGTCATCCGGATCAGCTGGAAGTCGATCTGGATCGGTGTCGCGCCGATCAGCCGGGCGAACTGGTTCTCGGTCTGGATCTTCTTCGGCATCAGATTGAGAAGCCCGATGCGCAAGGGCCGGATTTCCTGCCGCGCGGCGCGTTCGGGCGTCATCACCATCACGCCTTCCTGCGACAGGATGTCGAAGGCGGGCAGCGTGGCAGGCAGGGTGATGGGCATGGTTGTTCCGATACTGGGCCGAGACTTGGCAGAGGATGTTCAGACGCGCCTCAGGCGGGCAGCGCCGCGGCTATGAGCGATGTAAGGTCTTTCTCGTCGCGGACAAGGGCGACATCTGACGCGGCGATCTTGATCCCCCAGTTCCGCGCCATCGCCGCATAGCGCGGTTGCCGATGCGCCAGCGCCTGATGATAGGTCCAGCGGATGAAATCGTCGGGGTTCACCTCGTCCTCGCGCAGGCCCCGCTCGACGCGGTATTGCAGCCATTTGCTTTCCAGAAAGGCGGGCTGGTAATACATCGGCTTTGGCGCGCGGTCGAAGCGGCGCACCAGCTCCTCGGTATGTTCCGCGCTGCCCTCGATCCAGACCATCAGCAGATGATCGGAGAGTTCGCGCAGGATCTTGTCGTTCCGGTCCTCGGGGTCGACCACCTCGCAGATCGAGCCGCCGCAGTCGCAGACGAAATGCGGCAGCCCGTAGATCGCCTGCGAGCGTTCGATGAAATAGGTCGTGTCCATCAGCGCGGCCTGCTCGGCGCCGCGGTGCTGGTTTTGCCGGATCATGTAGTCCTCGAACGTCAGCCCGCCCTTGGCCTCGGACCCGGGCTTGCCCAGATAGGTCGACAGCGGCGCCAGATTGTCGAAGGTGATGTTCGAGGCGATATAGACCGAGTCGGACAGCAGCAGCTCGGCGAGGAAAGGGTTCTTCATCGCCTCGCGCTTGAAGTTGTCGGCGATATACTCGCCCATGTAGCGCGTGCCGATGCGGTAATCGACCGAGTAATGGAACCAGCCCGTGGGGGCGGCGCGCAGCATGTTGGCCAGATAGGTCTTGCCCAGACCGGACATGCCGAAGAACAACACCCGTTTGCGGCTGGCCGTCTGCCATTCGGCGCGGTTTGCGTAGATCATGCGAGCCCCCTCGTTTGGCCCGGGTTTAGCGCGCGCCGCGGTCGCCGTCACGCGGTTTTGGCCGCGAATTGGTGAGCCAAAGTCCCCCAGCCAGCACGGCGAAACCCGAAAGCGCATGCGGGCCAAGGCGTTCGTGATAGACGAGCGCGCCTGCGACGATGGCGACGGGCGGGATGAGCAGCGTCACCAGCGACAGATTGCCCGCCCCCGCAATCGCCAGGATGCGGTAATAGATCAGATAGGCCAGCGCCGAACAGCCCAGCGCGAGCCAGATCAGACCGGCCCAGACCTCGGCGCGGTAATCGAAGCTCGGCACGCCTTCAAAGATCAGCATGGCGGGGGCCAGCCAGACGACCGCGCCGGTCAGCATGCCCGCCGCGGCGACCTCGGGGGCAAGGCCGGTGATCGCCTTTTTCGCATAGGCGCCCGCGAAGCCATAGGTGAGCGAGGCGCCGATGATCGCCCATTGCGCCGCCGAGCTGAGGGTGAAGCTGCCCAGCGCCGCAGGGCCGATGGCCAGGACGACACCGGCAAAGCCAAGGCAGACGCCTGCAAGGCGGCGCCGGGTCAGCGGCTCGTCGGGAAAGACCGCGGCGGCGACCAGCACGCCGAAAAGCGCGGTCGAGGCGTTGAGGATCGCGGCCAGACCAGAGTCGATATGCTGCTGGCCCCAGACGATCAGCGAGAAGGGGATGGCATTGTTCAGCGCCCCCAGGATCAGGAAGCGGATCAGAAAGCGCGGGTCATCGGGCAGGGGCAGGCGGCGCAGCGCGACCCAGAGCCATAACAGAACGGCGCCGCCGGTGACGCGACAGGTGACGGTGGTCAGAAAGCCGGTGCCGGTCAGCGCGGCGCGGTTCGACAGGAAGGAGGTGCCCCAGATCAGGGCAAGGGCCGCCAGAAGCGCCCAGGCAAGCGGGGGGATGCGGGTCGTGGTCATGATGGCGGCACGCTAGCCGGGGCAGGGCGGCGGGGCCACCCGGAACTTGTGCCAAGGACAATCGCCGGAAAGCGGCGAAAGGCCCGCCGGAGCGGACCTTTCGTGCATTTCGGACCTGCCGGAAAGATCAGAAGCTGACGCCCACGCGCACGCCCGCGCCCCAGCCCGAGTTGTCGGCGAATTTGCCGCCAATGTCGCGCGTGGTCGCATCGCCGATATCGACATAGCGTACGCCCAGCGTGACCTTGACATTCTCGGTCGCCTGATAGGTGCCCGCCAGCGCGATCGAGCGGAAGCCGTCGGTCGGACCAAGCTGGCCGGTCGTGTCTCCGCTCGACCCCTCATAGCCCAGCACCACCGCGCCGGACCACTGGTCGTTGAACTTGCGGCCAAGGCCGAGCGAATAGGTGGTGGTGTTGCTTTGGTATTTGACCAGCGGATACTGTCCCAAGCCGCCATCAAGGAGAGCGGACGTATAATGCTTCGGGGCGATCTCGAACTGCTTCCAGTGCACCCAGCGCACCGAGCCGAAAACCAGCGTATCCTTGGCGACCCCAGTCTGGAACTCAAGGTTCACCGATTCCGGCACCGTGGTTGAGAAGACGCTGTCCAGAGGCGCGCCACCTGTGCGAAGGCTCGCTTCACGGGCATCAAAATCATGGGTGATCTTGGAGTTGTAAGTCAGCGCTACGCGTGCCGCGATTTCGGGTTTTTCCCAAGCCACACCGACAAGATAACCGAAGTCTGTTTCGGTCGAGGAACTCAAGCTATAGGCGCCGACCGCTGGCAGGTTGACCACACCGCTGGTGCGCAAGGCCCGAACCCCCCCGATCGCCGAGAAGTTTTGCGGCATCTTGTAGCGCATCATTGCCGTCAGCGACATGTTCTCGACCTCGGCGGTCGAACCCGCGATCGGATAGCCCGTTCCGGTCGGGTAGCCCACATTCGCGCCGATGGCGTTTTCCAGCACGAAGGCGATGTCGATCTTGTCGTTCAGCGCGCGCTTGTAGCCCAGGCTGTAGGTGCCAAAGCCCCCGGTCATGTCGCCCGAAGACACGACGCCGCCGCCGACCGTGCCCGAAACATCCGGGCTGAAGCCGCCAAAGTTCAACTCGGCGTAGTTTCCTTTCTCGAACAGGATCCCCACCGACTGGCTGGACCGTTCGATACCCCCCGCAGTGGCGGCTGTCGCGCCAAGGGCAAGGGCGCTGGCCGTCATCAATATTTTTTTCATGTGATTCTCATCCCTAGAGCGTGTTGGACTCTTCTCCCAAGGGGAACGGTATCACGCTGCCAAGGTGAATCAATTCTGACTGCGGCCTTACGTCACGTCCACGTGAGGTTACCGTAGGGTCATGTGACCGAACTGCCACAAAATAACGTAAACTCAACGGTTTAGTTGCCGCAGCTGCGAGGGTGGGCGGCGGGTTTTCGCTGCGTTGCCGCATCCGCAGAAGGGTGAAAATGCGCGTCTGGGTTGTGCGGCTGCGGTCTCAGATCAGCGCCGCGATCAGCCACCACAGACCAAGCCCGCAAAGCCACAGCGCCGAAAGCCCCAGCGCAAGGATCAGGGCAAACCACAATGTCGGCCGCGGAGCCGGGATCTGGGGCAGGCTGCGGGGTGGGGTCGGGGGATCGTTCTTGCGGGTCATCGGGGCCTCCGGGGGGCATTAACCCCGAATTAGGTAAACGGGGCTTTAATGACGCCATGGACAGGATCGAGATCATCCCATTTGCCCCCGCCGAGCCGGGGGCCTTCGATGCGGCGGTGGCGGCGCTTTCGCCTGCGGCGGCGCTGCAGGCCCGGGCCTGTTACGGCGAGATCGCGGCGGCGGCCGGACGCGGGCTGCGGCGGCTGCAGATCCTTGCCGCGGGGCGGCGGATCGGGCTGGCGCAGGTGCTGGGGCGGGGCGGGCTGTGGCTGTGCAGCCGCGGTCCGGTCTTTGCGCCCGATCTGTGCGAGGACACAAGGCGGCGGGCGCTGCGCGCCCTGGCGCGGGCGTTGCCGGGGCTGCTGATCGCCACCCCCGAGACGCCGGTGGCGGGGCCGGGGCTGGTGCCGCTGATCACCGCGCGCCATCAGGCGATCTGGGATCTGACCCCCGATGATACCGCCCTGCGTGCCGGTCTGCAGGGGAAATGGCGCAACCGTCTGGTCGCGGCGGAACGTTCCGGGCTGCGGGTGCGGCCCGAGCCTGCGGCCGACTGGCTGATCGCCGCCGAGGCGCAGCAGCGCCAGGACCGCGGCTACCGCGCCCTGCCGCCGGCCTTTGCCGCCGCCTGGGCGCAGCGCGACCCGGGATCGGTGCTGGTGCTTTCGGCGGGCACCGCCGCGGCGCCGCGCAAGGCCGGGGTGATGGTGCTGCGGGCGGGGGCGGGGGCAAGCTACCATCTGGGCTGGTCGGGGCCCGAGGGCCGGGCGGCGGGGGCGCATAATCTGCTGCTCTGGCAGGCGGCGCTGCGGCTGCGGGCGCTGGGCGTGCGGCACTTCGATCTGGGCGACATCAATTCCGAGGCCGGGGCGGGGCTGATGCGCTTCAAGCTTGGCACCGGCGCGGCGGTGCAGGCGCTGGGTGCCACCGTCTGGGTGCTGCCGGGCCGCGGGTGAGGGGCCGGAGTGAGGGGCGCCGATTTGCCCTTTTCTTGCCCGGGCTCTTCTGCAAGATTTCCGCCCGATCCCGCATGTCCGGCGTTCCGACATGCCCCAGCCAAGGCAGACCGACACGATGGCCCCTGTTTTTCCGCAATCCACGCCCCCCGGCCTTTGGCAGCGCACCCCTCCTGCGATCTTTCCGCCCGCCCTCGGCCTTGCGGCGCTGGCGCTTGGCTGGCGCAAGGCGGCGCAGGTCTTCGGTCTGCCCCCCGGCCTTGCCGAGGCGCTGAGCGGGGCGGTCACGCTGCTGTGCGCCTTCGTCTTCCTGGCCTATCTGGGCAAGCTCCTGCGCCGCCCCGCGGTGGTGCTGGAGGATCTGCGCATCCTGCCCGGCCGGGCCGGGCTTTCGGCCGGGGTGCTGATGCTTTACCTGATCGCGGCGATCCTTGGCCCCTATCTGCCCGGCGCGGCGATGGCGGTTCTGGCCGGGGCGGGGGCGCTGCATCTGGGGCTTTGCGCGGCGATGCTTTACGTTTTCGCCACCGGCCCGGCCGAGCAGCGCCGCGTCAATCCGACCTGGCATCTGCTGTTTTCGGGCTGGATCGTGGCGGCGCTGGTGGCGGCGCAGCTTGGCCTTGCGACGGTGGCGGCGGCGCTGTTCTGGGTCGCGCTGATCTGCGCGCTGGTGATCTGGAGCCTGTCGCTGCGGCAACTGGCCCGCGAGACCGTGCCCGCGCCGCTGCGCCCGCTTCTGGCGATCCATCTTGCCCCGGCGGCGGTCTTTGGTACCACCGCGGCTCAGTTCGGCGCGCTCGCGCTGGCCTGGGTCTTTGCCCTCGGCGCGGCGCTGCTTCTGGCGCTGTTCGTGCTGCGCGGGCGCTGGCTGCTGGCGGCGGGCTTCTCGCCGCTCTGGGGGGCGCTGACCTTCCCGCTGGCGGCGACGGCGACGCTCTGGCTCTCGCTGGACGATCTCTGGCGGCTTCCGGGCGCGGTGGCTCTGGTGGCGGCGACGCTGCTCATTCCGGCCATCGCCATCCGCCTTTACAAGATGTGGGCAAAGGGCGATCTGGCGGCGAAAACCGGCGCCGCCCGCGCCTGAGGGCTTGCGTCGGAGGCCAAGCCATGAAACAGGGACGTGCCAACCGTTCCCTGCCGATGGAGTCCCCCATGCAGATTCGCGAGGCCCTCACCTTCGATGATGTCCTTCTGGTTCCCGCAGCCTCAAGCGTGCTGCCTTCGGAGGCCGATGTTTCGACCCGCGTGACGCGCTCGATCCGTCTGAACATTCCGCTTCTGTCCTCGGCGATGGATACGGTGACCGAGGCGAACATGGCCATCGCCATGGCGCAGGCGGGCGGCATGGGGGTGATCCACCGCAACCTGACGGTGGAAAAGCAGGCCTCGGAAGTGCGGCGGGTGAAACGCTTCGAATCCGGTATCGTCTACAACCCGATCACGCTGACGCCCGAGCAGACGCTTGCCGATGCGAAAGCGCTGCGCGAACGCTACAACGTCTCGGGCTTTCCGGTCGTCGATGTGGCGGGCAAGGTCGTCGGCATCGTGACGAACCGCGACATGCGCTTTGCCACCGATGACGCGACCCCGGTGCATGCGATGATGACGCGCGAGAATCTGGCGATGCTGCGCGAACCGGCCGACCGCGACGAGGCGATGAGCCTGATGAAAGCGCGCCGGATCGAGAAGCTGCTGGTGGTCAACGCCGATGGCAAGCTGACCGGGCTTCTGACGCTGAAGGACAGCGAGCATTCGGTGCTGCACCCGCAGGCCTGCAAGGATGACAAGGGCCGCCTGCGCGTCGCCGCCGCCTCGACCGTGGGGGATGCGGGCTATGAACGCTCGGTTGCGCTGATCGAGGCGGGCTGCGATCTGATCGTCATCGACACCGCGCATGGCCATTCCGAGGGTGTCGCGAAAGCGGTCGAGCGGATCAAGCTTTTCGCGCCCGGGGTGCAGGTCTGTGCGGGCAACGTGGCCACGGCCGAGGCGACGAAAGCGCTGATCGGGGCGGGCGCGGATGCGGTCAAGGTCGGCATCGGCCCGGGCTCGATCTGCACCACGCGGATCGTCGCGGGGGTCGGCGTGCCGCAGCTCTCGGCGATCATGGATGCCTGTTCGGGCGCGGGCGACATCCCGATCATTGCCGATGGCGGCATCAAATTCTCGGGCGATTTCGCGAAAGCCATCGCCGCGGGGGCGTCTTGCGCCATGGTGGGCAGCGCCATCGCGGGCACGGATGAATCCCCCGGCGAGGTGATCCTCTATCAGGGCCGGTCCTACAAATCCTACCGCGGCATGGGCTCGCTTGGCGCGATGGCGCGCGGCTCGGCCGACCGCTACTTCCAGAAGGACGCCGCCTCCGACAAGCTCGTCCCCGAGGGGATCGAAGGCCAGGTGCCCTACAAGGGCCCGGTGGCGACGGTCATCCACCAGATGGTGGGGGGGCTGCGCGCGGCGATGGGCTACACCGGCCATGCCACCGTGGCCTCGATGCAGGGCGGCTGCCAGTTCGTCCGCATCACCGGCGCCGGGCTGAAGGAAAGCCACGTCCATGACGTGCAGATCACCCGCGAAAGCCCGAACTACCGCATCGGCTGAACGGGGTCACAGATATGACAAAGGCCGGGGGAAACCCCGGCTTTTTGCGTTTTCCCCAAAGCCCTGCGCGCTCTTTCATCTTGCCATAAATATCCCGGGGGGTCCGGGGGGCAGCGCCCCCCGGCGGGTCGCCTCGGCTGTGCCCGAGGCGAAATCCAGCCGCGCGCCCCTCACCCGGCGCGGAAATGCTTGGCAAGCTTCAGCCCCTGGCCCTGATAGTTCGAGGCGATCCCGGCGCCGTAAAGCCGCTCCGGCCGTTCGGCCATGCGCTCATAGACCAGCCGCCCCACCACCTGCCCATGTTCCAGCACGAAGGGCGCCTCGTGGCAGCGCACCTCCAGCACGCCCTTGGAGCCTTCGCCCCCCGCCGCGCCATGGCCGAAGCCGGGATCGAAAAAGCCCGCATAATGCACGCGGAACTCGCCCACCATCGCCAGATAGGGCGCCATCTCGGCGGCGAAATCGGGCGGAATCACCACCGCCTCGCGGCTGACCAGAATGTAGAAGGCGCCGGGGTCCAGAATGATCCGCCCCTCGCGCGTGCGGACCTCCTCCCAGAAATCCGAGGCCGGGTAATGTGCGATCCGGTCCAGATCGATCACCCCGGTATGCGGCTTCGCCCGGTAGCCGACCAGATCGCCCTCTGCCGGGCGCAGATCGACGGAAAAGCCCAGACCATGGTCGATCACCGCCCCGCCGTGCCCGATACCGCTGACGAGCGGTTCGGCCGCATGCAGCGCCTTCAGCTCGGGGTCCGAGAGCGCCGCTTGCCCGGCGCGAAAGCGGATCTGGTTCAAACGCATCCCCGGCCGCACCAGCACCGAAAACGAGCGCGGGCAGATCTCGGCGTAAAGCGGCCCGGCGTAACCCTCGGGAATGCGGTCGAATTCGGAGCCGTCATCGGTGATCACCCGGGTCAGCAGATCGAGCCGCCCGGTCGAGCTTTTCGCATTCGAGACCGCGGTCAGACCGGCGGGCAGCGCCAGACGCTCCATCAGCGGCACCAGATAGACGCAGCCCTTTTCCAGCACCGCGCCCTCGGCCAGGCGCATCCGGTGCATCTCGAACTCGGCCAGTTTCGTCTCGACCCGCTGGCCACGCCCCGCCAGAAACGAGGCCCGGATGCGATAGGCAACTTCGCCCAGGCGCAGATCAAGGCTGGCGGGCTGGATCTGTTCCGTGGTCACCGGACGGGCGGCGGCAATCTCGCCGCGGGCGATCATCGCGCGCAGGGCGCGGTCGGGAAGAACACCATGCATCATCGCGGCCTCGCGCAACAGGAGTGGATCAAAAAAGAACGCCCACTCCGCAAGGAGTGAGCGTTCTTTTGATGGTCGGGCCGGTGAGATTCGAACTCACGACCTTCCGCCCCCCAGACGGACGCGCTAACCAGGCTGCGCCACGGCCCGACGAGGCGCATATAGAGCCATTGCGCCCCCGGGTGCAAGCGGCAAAACGCAATTTTTTGCACGGACTTGCGGGCGGGGGCGGCAGACATCCTCAGCGCCGCGCCGGAACCGGCCGGGGCGGCTGTGCCAGACGGCCCGCCAGCCGCACCAGACGGTCATGCGCCGCCAGAAGCCGCATCCGCTCGATCGGCGACAGCGCGTCGGGGGCAAAGCGCGTCAGATCCTCGCGCAAGGCGCCCAGAGGATTCGCCGTCGGATCGATCTGCCCGGCAGCGGCCAGCTCCACCTGCAGCGGCGCGGTGCCGCTCAGGATCAGCGACACCACCCGGTCGAGCGGATCGAATTCCGACGCCGGTTCGGGCGCAGGTTCCGGTTCGGGCTCCGGTTCGGGCGGGGCGGCAAAGACCAGAATCGGCTCGGGCGCGACGAAAGCAGGCACTGCCGGGAATGCGGCCACGGCCGAAACCGGCTCCGGTTCCGGCTCCACCACCGGCGCAGTCTCGGGCACAGTCTCGGGTTCAGGGACCGGCGCGGGTTTCGGCGCAGCTTTCGGAGGCGGCGCAATATAGTCGAACAACGAGCCCTGAATCGGCAGCTGCGGCGCCGGTTCCGGCGCAGGCGCAGGCTCCGGGGCGGGGGGCGGCACCGGCTCCGGCGCGGGATCGGGCGTCACCATCGCCGCGGGCCGCGCCAGCGGCCGGGGCGCGATGAAGCGATAGGCGATGTCCTCGAAGGGCGGTTCGTCCTCGATCTCCGCCGTTGTCTCGGGCGCCGTCTCGGGCGCCGCCGCGGCCAGCGGCAAGGCGGCTGGGTCCGGCTCGGGCAGGGGGGGCAGATCGGAGAGCGGCGCCGGTTCGGGCGGCTCCGCCTCGGCGGCCGCCCGCGCCGCGGCCGCGACCTGGGCGGCAAGTTCCGCCTCGGCCTTGGCCCTTGCCGCTTCCGCCCGGGCATTTTCCGCCTCGCGGCGCAGCCGCCGCAATTCTGCACGCACCGCCTCGGCCTCGCGGCGGGCCTGCTCGACCGCCGCCTGCGCCGCTTCCAGCGCCCGTGCCTCGGCCTCGATCCGGGCCCGTTCGATCCGCCGTTCCGCGTCGATCCGGTCCAGCTCCTCCGGGGTCAGCGTCGGCGCGACCTCGGCGTCCAAAGGCGCGGCAGCTGCGGCCTCCGGGAAAGAACCTGCCAGCCCCTCCGCGACCGGCTCTTCCGGCATTGCCTCGACAGTCGGTTCCGCTTCCCCGGGCAGAAGGCCCGAGTTCTCTGCTGCGACTTCCCCGGGCGCTTCCGTCAGCAGCCCCGCGACCGGCTCTTCCAGAGCCGTTTCGACGGTCGGTTCCGCTTCCCCGGGGAGGAGGGCGGGGTCTTCCGCGGTGAATTCTTCGGGCGCTTCGGTCAGCCGTTCCGGGGCCGGCTCTTCCAGAGCCGCTTCGACGGTCGGTTCCGCAGCCTCGGAGACAAAGGCCGGTTCTTCCTCGGTGAAGTCTTCGGACGCTTCCGCCAGCTGCTCCGCGACCGGCTCCTCCAGAGCCGCTTCGACAGTCGTTTCCGCTTCCTCGGCGACAAAAGCCGGTTCTTCCGCGGTGAATTCTTCGGGCGCTTCGGTCAGCCGGTCCGCGACCGGCTCCTCCAGAGCCGCTTCGACGGTCGGTTCCGCTTCCTCGGGGAGGAGGGCGGGGTCTTCCGCGGTGAAGTCTTCGGGCGCTTCGGTCAGCCGTTCCGGGACCGGCTCTTCCAGAGCCGTTTCGACAGTCGTTTCCGCTTCCTCGGCGACAAAAGCCGGTTCTTCCTCGGTGAAGTCTTCGGACTCTACCGCCAGCAGTTCCGCGACCGGCTTTTCCAGAGCCGCTTCCACAGTCGTTTCCGCTGCCTCGGGGAGGAGGGCGGGGTCTTCCGAGGTGAAGTCTTCGGGCGCTTCGGTCAGCAGTTCCGCTACCGGCTCCTCCAGAGCCGCGTCGACAGTCGGTTCCGCTTCCTCGGAGACAAAGGCCGGTTCTTCCTCGGTGAAGTCTTCGGGCGCTTCGGTCAGCCGGTCCGGGACCGGCTCTTCCAGAGCCGCTTCGACAGTCGTTTCCGCTGCCTCGGGGAGGAGGGCGGGGTCTTCCGCGGTGAAGTCTTCGGGCGCTTCTGCCAGAAGCTCCGGGACCGGCTCTTCCAGAGCCGCTTCAACCGTCAGCTCCGACTCCCAAGGAACAAAAGCCGGTTCTTCTGCCGCGCAGTCCTCGGACGCTTCGCCGAGAAGCTCCCGGACCGGCTCCTCGAGAACCGCTTCGGTGACAGGCTCCGCTTCCTCGGGCAGGACGTCCGAATCCTCTGCGGCGCAGTCCTCGGGCGGTTCCGCCAGAAGCTCCGCCACCGGCTGTTGCGCGACCGCCTGCTCTTCCACGATCGCCTCGGTGGCGGGGGGCGGCGCGGTCGGGCCCTCGGGGACGGGTTCGCGCGGCAGGTTCGCGCTCAGCATCTCGGCGCCAAGCGCCGAAACCTTTTTCGCGCCCTGCGCTTTCAGCCGCGCCTGCGCCTCCTTGATCGGCAGCGCCTCGACCTGCAGCAGATGCTTGATCCCCACCAGCAGCGCGACATCGGCCGGGCGGTAATAACGCCGCCCGCCCGCCCGCTTCACCGGCTTGATCTGCGGAAACTTGCTTTCCCAGAATCGCAGCACATGCGTCGGGGTTTCGAGGAGCTCTGCCACCTCGGTAATCGTGCGGAAGGCCTCGGCTGACTTCGTCATCGCGGCGCAATCATCCCCTGCTCGGGCTCAACTTGGGGACCGGTTCAACCGGTCCTATTTTGCATTGCCTTCGGCAACCCGGTCCTTCATCAGATGCGAGGGCCGGAACGACAGCACCCGACGCGGCGAAATCGGCACTTCCTCGCCGGTCTTCGGGTTGCGCCCCATGCGCGAGGTCTTGTCGCGCACGGAAAACGTGCCAAAGGACGAGATCTTGACCGTCTCGCCGCGCACCAGCGCGTCGGACATATGTTGCAGCACGGTTTCGACCAGCTGCGCGGATTCGTTTCGGCTCAGCCCGACTTCGCGGAACACGGCTTCGCTCAAATCCATGCGGGTCAGGGTTTTCTCTGACATCTCAATCCCCCCGGAACGATATGGCTCACGATGGGGGCAAGTATTTCCCGAGTCAATATCAATGGCTTGCGCGGCAAGGTTGAGACAGCTTTTTCCGCCGCAATCGCGTCTTTACCAGCGCAGGACCACCGATCCCCAGGCCAGACCGCCGCCAATCGCCTCGGTCACGATCAGATCGCCCGCCTTGATCTGCCCGCGCGCCCGTCCCGTCGAAAGCGCCAGGGGAATCGATGCGGCAGAGGTGTTGCCGTGATCGGCCACCGTCACCACCACCCGCTCCATCGGCACCCCCATCCGTTCCGCCGTGGCGGTGATGATGCGCAGGTTCGCCTGATGCGGCACGATCCAGCTCACGTCGTCGGGGGTCAGACCGGCCTTATCAAGCGCCGTATGCGCGGTCTCGGCCAGTTTTTGCACCGCATGCTTGAACACCGCATTGCCCTGCATGCGCAGATGGCCGGAGCGGCCGTTGGTCGACACCCCGCCATCGACGTAAAGCAATTCCCGGTAGCGGCCGTCCGAATGCAGATCGCTCGACAGGATGCCGCGGTCGGCAGCGGTGCCCGTGCCCTCGGCCGCCTCGACGATCAGCGCCCCGGCGCCGTCGCCAAACAGAACGCAGGTGCCGCGATCGGCCCAGTCCATGATCCGCGAAAAGGTCTCGGCGCCGATCACCAGCACGCGCCTGGCCTGACCCGAGAGGATCAGCCCGTTCGCATTCGCCAGCGCGAAGACGAAGCCGGCGCAGACCGCCTGCACGTCATAGGCAAAGGCGTTGGTATTGCCCAAGCCCGCCTGCACCATCGTCGCGACCGAGGGGAAGGTGAAATCCGGCGTCGAGGTGGCCACCACGATCGCGTCGATATCGCCCGCGCTCAGGCCCGCATCGGCCAGCGCCGCCTCGGCCGCCCTGATCGCCAGCTGCGAGGTGGTCTCCCCCTCGGCGGCGAAATGGCGCCGCTCGATCCCGGTCCGGGACCTGATCCATTCATCCGTCGTGTCGAGCTTGCCCTCGAACTCGGCATTCTCCACCACGCGCGCGGGCAGATAATGCCCCACGCCACGGACCACCGCTCTGATCGTCATTTTGCGTTCTCGATTCCTGCCTCCGCCGAGGCTGCATCCTGACCGTTTGCTGACGCAAGGGCAACCCGGGCCGCAAGACGTTCGGCAAAGCCCAGACCGGCGAGCCGCGCCGCAAGGTCGATCGCCGCCGCTACCCCGGTCGCATCGGCGCTGCCATGCGACTTGATCACGGTGCCGTTCAGGCCAAGGAACACCCCGCCATTGACCCGGCGCGGGTCGATCTTCGCCTTCAGCCGCTTCAGTGCCCCCACGGCCAGCAACGCCCCGATCTTCGCCAGCCAGCTCGAGGTGAAAGCCTCGCGCATCAGCTCGCCCGCGAATTTCGCCGTGCCCTCGCCGGTCTTCAGCGCCACATTGCCGGTGAAACCATCGGTGACGATCACATCGACGCGCGATCCGGGCAGGTCGGTGCCCTCGACGAAGCCGACGAATTCATAGCCGCCGGGCTCCTGCATCGCGCCGATCATCTCGGCGGCGGTCTTCAGCTCGGCATGGCCCTTGTGTTCCTCGGTGCCGACATTGAGCAGCCCGACCCGCGGCCGTTCAAGGCCAAGCGCGTTGCGGGCATAGGAAGAGCCCATCAGCGCATAGGTCAGCAGATCCCGGGCCTCGGCTTTCACATCCGCGCCCATGTCCAGCATGATATTGAAACCCGAGGGGTTCTTGCTCGGCCAGAAGGCGGCGATGGCAGGCCGGTTCACGCCTTTGACCTTGCGCAGCCGCAGCATCGACACCGCCATCAGCGCGCCGGTATTGCCGCAAGACACCGCGACCTGCGCCGCGCCGTCGCGCACCGCATCGATCGTCGACCACATCGAGGTGTCCTTGCCGCCGCGCATCACCGCCGAGGGCTTGTCATGCATCGTCACCACGCCGGTGGCGTGGCGGATCGTCACGCAGGACGACAGCTTGCGCGCCGCCACCAGCGGCGCCAGCTCGGCTTCGGGGCCGTGCACCAGAAAGTGCAGATCGGGATAGGTCCGGCGCGCCAGCGCAATCCCGTCAAGGACGGCGGCGGGGCCCCGGTCCCCCCCCATTGCATCGATCGACAGCACGAGCGGGGCGGAAACCGGGACGCCGGAAATCAAAGCGCCGGACATGTCCGGCGCTTGAGCGGCTGCAGGACAGCCGCAACTTGACGTAACGTCAGCTTCTGCTCCCACCGCGGTCGTCTCCTGTTTGAACAGTTTGACCATGGCGGAGGGACGGGCTTACGCCGCGTCGTCGTCCAGATCGACTTCGGTCGCTTGCGCAACCACTTCGCGGTCGTCGTAGTGGCCGCAGGCGCCGCAAACGTGGTGCGGGCGCTTCAGCTCGCCACAGTTCGGGCACGAAGCCGGGTTGGCGGCCACAAGGGCGTCATGCGCGCGGCGCATGTTACGACGGGAGCGCGTGACTCGGTTCTGCGGGACGGCCATGTGTCTAACCTCGGTTCTGGGGGCGCAAGGCCCTGTTTTGCCTGGGGTTTCGTCACGGCAGCCAGAGGCGGACCGGGGGCGAACCCTGCGTTCGAATGAGGCCGGGAACATACTGGAGTTCCGCCCCGTTGCAAGCCCTTTTTGCAGCTTTTTTCGGCACCGTCACAACCGCGTCGCAATCGGGCCGGAATGCCGCGCTCAGGACTTGTCGTCTTCCCCCCCGGCCTTGCCGCCCAGAAGGCTTTTCAGATTGGCGAAGGGACGGGTGTCCTCGTCGCGGATCGGCGCGGCCCCGGGCGGGGCGGCCTGGGCCGCGACCGGTGCGGCATCGGGCGCATGCGGATAAAGCGGCAGCGCCAGTTCCAGCACCTCAAGCGCGACCGCGCCCAGATCGATGCGGTCGGGCAGCGGTTCGGCATCGGTATCCTCGGGGATCTCGATCTCGTCGCCGGTGGGCATCTCCATCTGCGCCAGATAGCGCCGGGCGACGGTTTCGCGCAGATCGGTGGTGACGGGCGCCAGCGTCACCACGCAGGCCTGCACGGCGCGGGCGGTGAATTCGGCGTCCAGCGCCCAGTCGGAGCGGCCGGTGGGCGTCAGCGTGCCCTTGAGCCGCAGGCTTTCCAGCGCCTCGATCCCCGCCCAGGCGGCGATGGCGGCGCAGGTGGCGGCGTCGGGGGCGATGTCGAAGCGGGTGGGCTTGCGCGCGGCCAGCTCGGCGGGGCGCAGCGCATGGCTGAAGGGCAGGGCATCGGTGTCGGTCATCACGGTCTCCGGGATCGCAGGCGGGTCAGGATGGTCGAGGCGCTTGAGGGCGGCG
This sequence comes from Rhodobacter sp. 4.3.4, assembly GCF_058724655.1. Classification (NCBI taxonomy): domain Bacteria; kingdom Pseudomonadati; phylum Pseudomonadota; class Alphaproteobacteria; order Rhodobacterales; genus Rhodobacter; species Rhodobacter sp. 4.3.4. The sequence continues at coordinate 1,866,108 of NZ_CM178967.1, read as the reverse complement.
GCATCCTGTTGTAATCGGGATAGAAGGCCCGAGGTCACGAGGCAAGAGGGGGTAGGCTTGAGCAGCAGGTTCGGAATTCGCCGCATGGCGCGTCATGTCATCGTTGCGGCGGTGCTGGTCGCGGCGGGCTGCACCCCGATCTATCAGAACCACGGCTATGTGCCGACCGAAACCGACCTGGCGAAGATCGAAGTCGGCAAAAGCTCGCGCGAGGAGGTCTCGGCGGTGATCGGCCGTCCCTCCTCGATGGGGGTTCTGCAGGGCTCGGGCTGGTTCTATGTCGGCTCGCGCTGGAAGCATTACGGCGCGCGCGCGCCGCAGGAAATCGACCGGCAGGTGGTGGCGATCAGCTTCGACGACAAGGGCATGGTCGAGAATGTCGAGCGCTTCGGGATGGAGCGGGGCGAGGTCGTGGTGCTGTCGCGTCGGGTGACGAAGAGCAATATCAAGGGGCTGGGCCTGATCCGCGAGCTGATGGGCTCGTTCGGGCGGGTGTCGGCGGGCAAGCTGCTCAAGGAATGACCGGGCCGGGACCCCGCACCGGGTCCCGTCCCGCGGACCCGGCCGCAAGGGGCGCTTCGGTCGCAGCCGAATGTCTTTTCGCTGTCAGGTCTTTGCCGTAGGATCGGTGCGACTGATCCGGGGGAGCCGATGTTTTCGCTTTCGAGGGGCCGTTACGCGGCCCGACTCGCGCAATCGCAGGCGGATGTGCAGGCGGCGCAGGCGCTGCGCTGGCGGGCTTTCGTCTCGGCCCGCGGGCGGGGGCTGGCCGCCGCCGAGGCGCTCGATGCCGATGCTTTCGACGCGGCCTGCCGCCATGTGCTGGTCGAGGAGGTGGGCAGCGGCCGGCTGGTGTGCTGCTTCCGCCTGCTGCCGCTGGAAAGCGGGCGCGAGCTGCACCGCAGCTATTCGGCGCAATTCTATGACCTGACGCCGCTTTCGGCCTATGCCGGGCGGATGCTGGAGATGGGGCGGTTCTGCGTCGATCCCGACTGCCGCGATCCCGATATCCTGCGCCTCGCCTGGGGGGCGGTGACGCGGCTGGTCGATGCCGAGGGAATCGGGATGCTGTTTGGCTGCTCGTCTTTCCTGACCACCGATTTTGACAGCTGCGCCGATGCTTTCGCGGTTCTGGCCGAACGCCATCTGGCGCCGAAGCGCTGGCGGGTGCGGGTGAAAGCGCCGAAGGTGATCCGCTATGCGCGCCAGCTTCTGGGGCGCAAGGGCGATCCGAAACAGGCGATGCTGAAGATGCCGCCGCTGTTGCGGTCCTATCTGGGCATGGGCGGCTGGGTTTCCGATCATGCGGTGGTCGATGAGGATCTGGGCACGCTGCATGTCTTTACCGGACTTGAAATCGGCGCGATCCCGCCCGAGCGCGCCCGCGCGCTGCGGCTGGTGGCCGGGTAGGGGGCAGCGCCCCCTCCCCGTTGACCTTTTCGCGCCGCCCGGCTAGCGGAAGGACATGGCACGCGCACCTCTTCTTCAGCTCTCCTCGATCTCGCTGACCTTCGGCGGTACTCCCCTTTACGACGGGCTTGACCTGACCGTGCAGGAGGGCGACCGGGTTGCGCTTGTCGGCCGCAACGGCTCGGGCAAATCGACGCTGATGAAGGTGATGGCGGGGCTGGTCGAACCCGATCAGGGCGCCCGCACCGTGCCCACCGGCACCCGCGTCGGCTATATGGAGCAGGAGCCGGATCTTTCGGCCTTTGCGACGCTGGGCGATTATGCCGCCTCGGGGCTCTCCGAGGCCGAGCGCTACCGTATCGAGATGGTGGCCGAGGGGCTGAAATTCCGTCCCGATGCGCCGGTTGCCACCGCCTCGGGCGGGGAACGGCGCCGCGCCGCGCTGGCGAAGCTTCTGGCCGAGGCGCCCGAGCTGATGCTGCTCGACGAGCCGACGAACCATCTGGATGTTCAGGCGATCGGCTGGCTGGAAGACTATCTGCGCGACACCCGCACGGCCTATGTGCTGATCTCCCACGACCGCGCCTTTTTGCGCCATCTGACGCAGGCGGTGCTGTGGATCGACCGCGGCCAGGTGCGGCGGCTCGAGAAGGGCTTCGAGCATTTCGAGGACTGGCGCGAGACGCTTTGGGCCGAGGAGGACGAGGCCCGCCACAAGCTGGACCGCAAGATCAAGGCCGAGGCGAAATGGGCGGTCGAGGGGATTTCGGCCCGCCGCAAACGCAACATGGGCCGGGTCCGCGCGTTGCAGGCGCTGCGGGCCGAACGCGCCGGGCAGATCCGCCGACAGGGCACCGCCTTGATGGAGCTGGAAAGCGGTCCAGCCTCGGGCAAGCGGGTGATCGAGGCGAAGGGGCTGGAGAAACGCTTCGGCGACAAGGCGATCGTCAAGGGCTTCGATCTGCGCGTGCTGCGCGGCGACCGGGTGGCTTTCGTTGGCCCGAACGGCGTGGGCAAGACCACGCTTCTGAAAATGCTGACCGGCGAGCTGGCCCCCGATGCGGGGACGGTCGCCCATGGCACCAACCTCGAGATGGCGGTCTTCGATCAGACCCGCTCGACGCTGGATTTCTCGATGACGCTCTGGGACGGGCTGGTGAACGATCCCGAGATGCGGGTCTCGGGCCGGTCCGATCAGGTGATGGTGCGCGGCCAGCCCAAACATGTCGTGGCCTATCTCAAGGATTTCCTGTTCGATGAGCAACAGGCCCGGGCGCCGATCGGCTCGCTTTCGGGGGGCGAGAGGGCGCGGCTTTTGCTGGCGCGGATCATGGCAAAGCCGTCGAATCTTCTGGTGCTCGACGAGCCGACGAACGATCTGGATGTCGAAACCCTTGATCTGCTGCAGGATATTCTGGGCGACTATGACGGCACCGTGCTTCTGGTCAGCCACGACCGCGATTTCATCGACCGTGTCGCCAGCACGACGATCGCGATGGAGGGGGACGGCCGCGCCACCGTCTATGCTGGCGGCTGGAGCGATTATCAGACGCAAAAGGCGCTGACCGCCCCCGCCGCTGCCGCCGCGCCCGAAAAGACCGCACCGAAAAAACCGGCCGAGGCGCCGAGGGACGCGCCGAAGAAAACCGGCCTGACCTTCACCGAAAAGCACCGGCTCGAGGCGCTGCCCGGGATCATGGAAAAGCTCGAACGCGAGATCGGCAAGCTGCACGAGCTGCTTTCGGACCCCGATCTGTTCACCCGCGAGCCGGTGAAATTCGCCAAGGCCTCGCAGATGCTGGTCGAACGCGAGGCGGCGCTGGCCGCGGCCGAGGAAGAATGGCTGGCTCTGGAGGAAAAGGCGGCGTCGTGACCTGGCCCGGGGCGCAATCCGCGCTGGCTCCGGCCGCTCCTCTGTGGGATGCTCTCCGCAGTCGTCCGCTGTCACATGAGGTCGCGATGAAATATCTTCCGTTGCTGCTGCTGGCGCTGGCAGCCTGCACCGAGGCCGCCCCGCCCGCTGGCAAAGCTGTGGGCATGGCCAATCCGGCCTCTGTCTTCTGCGTCGATCAGGGCGGCGAGGTGCTGCTCAACGACCTGACCCCGGGGGGCGATGCCATCTGCAAGCTGCCCGACGGGCGCAAGGTCGGCGAATGGGAATATTACAACGAACACCACCGCCCCGGGTCCGCCGTGCCCGCTGACGCAGCGTAACGTTCAAACCGGCTTTCGATTTTTCCTGGTGGAAATACGCTGCGGGGGTCCGGGGGCGCAAAGCCCCCGGCCTTTTCGCGGGGGATTGCATGACCACGGGCCCACTCACCGGACTGCGCATCGTCGAAATCTCGGGCCTTGGTCCGACGCCCTTCACCGCGCAGCTGATGGCCGACATGGGGGCCGAGGTGATCCGCATCGCCCGCCCCGGCGCCCGGGGGGCTGCGGCGCATGTGCTGGGGATGGCGGTCGATCCGCTCGACCGGGGCCGCGACGTGCTGGAGCTGGATCTGAAATCCCCCGAGGGCCGGTCGGTCGCGCGCCAGCTGATCACCCGCGCCGATGCGCTGATCGAGGGGATGCGGCCCGGCGCGATGGAGCGGCTGGGTCTTGGCCCGGATGCCTTTCCCGAAAACCCGCGGCTGGTTTACGGCCGGATGACCGGCTGGGGCCAAAGCGGGCCGCTGGCGCAGACCGCGGGGCATGACATCAATTACATCGCGCTTTCGGGGGCACTTGGCTGCATCGGCACCGCCGAAACGCCGGTGCTGCCGCTGAACCTTGTCGGTGATTTCGGCGGCGGCGGGCTTTACCTGGCCTTCGGGATGCTGGCGGCGATTCTTCATGCCCGCGCCACTGGGCAGGGGCAGGTGGTCGATGCGGCGATCACCGACGGGGTGGCGCATCTGATGGGGATGATCTCGGGGCTGGCGGGGCAGGGGCTCTGGGCGGCGCCGCGCGGTGGCAATCTGCTCGATGGCGGCGTGCCCTATTACACCACCTATCGCTGCGGCTGTGGCGGGCATTTCGCCATCGGCCCGCTGGAAGATAAATTCTGGGCGGAATTCCAGCGCCTTGCGGGCTTTGCCCCGGGCGAGCTGCCCGACCGGGATGACCCCGGCAACTGGCCCGCTCTGCGCGCGGCGCTGCAGGCGCGGTTTGCCGAGCGCAGCCGGGCGGAGTGGGAGGCGATCTTTGACGGCTCGGATGCCTGCGCGACGCCGGTGCTGAGCCTGAGCGAAGCGGCGGCGCATCCGCACAACCGCGACCGCGGCGCCTATCTGGCGCATGAGGGGCTGATGCAGCCCGCCCCGGCGCCGAAGCTTTCGCGCACGCCCGGCGCGATCGGGGCCGGGTCGGCGCAAACCCGGATCTCGGCGGAAACGGCGCTGGCGCGCTGGGGGCAGACCTGAAAAAGGGGGCCGCAGCCCCCTTTGGAAACGCAAGCTGACGCGATCAGCCGCGTTCGTCGGCGATGATTTGCGCCATCACCTCGGCAGGGGCATAGCCGCGCAGGAGCTGCCCGCCGACGACAAAGGCGGGCGTGCCCGCAATCGCCATCCGCTCGGCCAGCTGCGCATTCGTCCGCAGCACCGCCGTCACCTCCTCGGTGTTCATCCGCGCCAGCACTGCCTTGGCGTCGATCTTCTGCGCCTCGGCCAGCCGCTGCAGACTGTCGAGCGTGATGTCGCCGCGCACCGCCATCAGCGCGTCATGCACCTTTTCATAGGCCGCGTCGCCCGCCACCTGCCGCGTCGCCACCGCGAACCGCGCCGCCAGCACCGATTGCTCCGACAGGATCGGGAATTCCTTGACCACGAACCGGATCTTGTCGTCCTTTTTCAACACCTCTTCGACGACCTCATAGGCCTTCTTGCAATAGGTGCATTTGTAATCAATGAATTCGACCATCGTCACGTCGCCCTCCGGGTTGCCGCCAACCCAGTCGCCCGCGAAATGAAACAGGTCCTCGGCATTCGACTGCACCAGAACCTTGTCATTGTCGGCCTGCGCCGCCTGCTGGCGTTCCTCGAGCTTGTTGATCGCCTCGACCAGAACCTCGGGGTTTTCCATCAGATAGGTTTTCACCGCCTCGCCGAAGGCGGCCTTGTCCGCGGCACTCATCGCCGAAAGGTCCAGCGCGGCGGCAGGCGTGCCAAGAACGGCGGCCATCGTCAGGGCGGCAAGGGAGAGGTGTTTCATCGTGGTCCTTTCGGGGCCGTATCAGATCGGCGCGAGAGTGGCCAAAGCCCGCCGCCTGCGCAAGGGAAAAGCAGACCGGCCTTGCCGGTTTCGCCATTGACCCGGGACGCGCGCGGGCCTATGGCCGCCGCGAAACCACGGAGGAAGCGATGCGTTTTTCGAACCGGGGACAGGTCGATCCCTTCATCGTGATGGATGTGATGGAAGCCGCCCGCGCGGCCGAGGCGGCCGGTCGGCACATCATCCATATGGAGGTGGGGCAGCCCTCGACGCCTGCGCCGCGGCTTGCGCGGCAGGCCATGGCGGCGGCGCTGGAGCGGGAGAGCCTCGGCTATACGGTGGCGCTTGGCCTGCCCGAGCTGCGCCGCGGCATCGCCGATCTGTACAAACGCTGGTATGGCGTCGATCTGAACCCCGACCGGGTTGTCGTCACGCCGGGCTCTTCGGGGGCCTTCATCCTCGCCTTTTCGGCGCTCTTCGATGCGGGCGACCGGGTGGCTTTGGGGGCGCCCGGCTATCCGAGCTATCGGCAGATCCTGCGCGCGATGTCGGTGACGCCGGTCGATATCCTGACCCGGGCCGAGAACCGCTTCCAGCCCGTGCCGTCCGAGATCCCCGAGGGGGTGCAGGGGCTGATCGTCGCCTCGCCGGGCAATCCGTCCGGCACGATGCTGGGCCGGGCCGAGCTTGCCGCGCTGATGACGGCGGCGGCCGAGCGCGATCTGGCCTTCGTTTCGGACGAGATCTACCACGGGCTGCATTATGAAAACCGCGCCGTCTCGGCGCTGGAAATCGGCGACGCGGCCTTTGTGATCAACTCTTTCTCGAAATATTTCTCCATGACCGGCTGGCGGCTGGGCTGGATGGTGGTGCCCGAAACCCATATCCGCACCGTCGAGCGGCTGGCGCAGAACCTGTTCATCTGCCCGCCCCACGCGTCGCAAATCGCGGCCCTTGCCGCGCTCGACGCGACCGAGGAGCTGGAGGCGAACCGGGCCGTCTATGCGGCGAACCGGGCCTTGATGCTGGACCGTCTGCCGAAGGCGGGCTTCACCAAGATCGCGCCGCCCGATGGTGCCTTCTATATCTATGCCGATGTCTCCGACCTGACCACCGACAGCCGCGCCTTCGCGGCGGAAGTGCTTGAAAAGGCAGGCGTTGCCGTCACGCCCGGGCTTGATTTCGACCCGGTGCGCGGCGCCACCACTTTGCGCTTTTCCTATGCCCGGGCGACGGCGGATATCGAGGAGGGCCTCGACCGGCTCGCCCGTTTCATGGCGAACCGCTGAGCGGGATTCCCGTGCCGGGGCGCTTGCGCTATAATGGCGAAAAACGGAGCAGGCATGGCACGGATCTTCCTCGTTCTCGCGGCGCTTTTGGCGCTCGCGGTCCCCGCATCGGCGCGGGAGCCGCAGCTTTCGGCTTTGGCCCGGCTTGAGCCTGCGCGCACCTCTGTCGCGCAGCCCTCGGCCTTCGTGACCGAGGTGACGCTGGGCCTGAGCCAGCCGGTGCCGTTCCGCGCCTTTTTGCTCGATAATCCGCCGCGGCTGGTCGTTGATTTCCGCGAGGTGGATTTTTCCGCCGCCAATCCAAAGGATTACGCGCAAAAGGGGCTTTTGGGCGAAATCCGCTGGGGGGCGTTTCGGCCTGGCTGGTCGCGCTTTGTGGCCGAGCTGACCGGGCCGGTGCGGCTGGTCTCGGCCGAGGAGCGCACGGGCGCGGCGCCGAACCTGCATCTGGTGCTCGAACGGGTCGAGGCGACCGAGTTCGCCGCCCGCGACGGTGCCGCGCAATCGGCGCTATGGGATCTGCCGCAGCCGGTGCCGACCGCCACGCCGCATCGGCGGCAGGACGGATCGGCGCCGCTGCGGGTGGTGCTGGACCCGGGGCACGGCGGGCTTGACCCCGGCGCCGAGGCGGATGGCTATTCCGAAGCCGTGCTGGTGCTGACCTTCGCGCGCGAGCTGAAAGAGGCGCTGACCCGGGCAGGCATCGAGGTGAAGATGACGCGCGAGGAAAACATCTTCGTGCCGCTCGATACTCGGCTGACGCTGGCGCATGAGTTCGAAGCCGATCTGTTCCTGTCGCTGCATGCCGATGCCCTGCCCGAGGGCGAGGCGATGGGGGCGACGGTCTATCTGTTTGACGAGACTGCCTCGGACAGCGCGGCACAGAAACTGGCCGAGCGGCATGACCGCGCCGATCTCTTGGCCGGCGTCGATCTGGCGGGCCATGACGATGCGGTGGCGGGGGTGCTGATGGATCTGGCCCGGACCGAGACGCAGCCCCGCGCGGTGCGCTTCGGGCAGGTGCTCTCGGGCGCGATCAAGAGCGAGGGGCTGCGCATGCATCGCCATCCGGTGCAGGGGGCGGATTTCGCCGTGCTGCGCTCGCCCGACATTCCCTCGGCGCTGCTGGAGCTTGGCTTCATGTCCTCGGATATCGACCGGGCGCGGCTGCATGATGCGGCCTGGCGGACGCAGATGGTGGCGGCGATCACCGCGGGGGTGCAACGCTGGGCCAAGGCCGATGCCGCCGAGGCGCGGCTGTTGCGGCAGTAATCCGGCGCCGCGTCTGCCCCTTTTTGCAATGCGCTGAATGCATGGCCGAATCGCGCCCAGCGAATGGGTGGCGGTTTTTCGCGGCCATGGCGTTGGAATCGCTCATTTTTTGGGCAGCAACTTTGCGGCTGTGCAAATCGGCATTAACATTTCGCAAGGTTTTGCAACATTTTTGACAGGTTTCGTCGCGGGCATCGACGGGCGCGCGCAAGAATCTTTCGCTGCGCTGCCGCGAGGCTTTGCGGATCGGTAAGGCGACGATACCGAGACCCGTCAAAATGAGGAGGACGGGATGACACCCATGCATGAGAAGATCCTCGCCAAGCCCGAGTTCAAAGCGCTCGTGGCCCGGCGGAACCGGTTTTCGCTGACCCTGACGGCGCTGATCTGCACCGTTTATGCGGCTTACATCGGCTTTGCGATCCTGCTGCCCGCGGCTTTTGCGGCGCCGCTTCTGGGGTCGTGGAGCACCGGGCTGATCGCCGGTTTCGGCGTGCTGGCGCTGTCCTTCCTTTTGACCGGCCTCTATTCGCACCGCGCCAATGGCGAGTTCGACCGGATGCTGAAATCCGTTCTGCGCAACTGAGGCCGATGATGACCCGTTATATTCTTGCGGCGGCGCTGACCGCCTTTGCCGGTCCGGCCCTTGCGGCGGGCGAGGCGATCCAGGGCGCGGTGCAGCAGGCGCCGACGAACTGGACCGCGATCGCGATGTTCCTGTTCTTTGTCGTGGCCACGCTGATCCTGACCGGCTGGGCGGCGAAACGCACCAAATCCACCGCCGATTTCTACACCGCGGGCGGTGGCATCACCGGCTTTCAGAACGGTCTGGCCATCGCGGGCGATTACATGTCGGCGGCGGCGTTTCTGGGCATTTCCGGCATGGTCTTCGCCAAGGGTGTCGATGGCGCCATCTATACGGTCGGCTTCACCGTCGGCTGGCCCTTCATTCTGTTCCTGATCGCCGAGCGGCTGCGCAATCTGGGCAAGTTCACCTTTGCCGACATCACCTCGTTCCGGCTGGAGCAGACGCGCATCCGCACGCTTTCGGCGCTTGGCGCGCTGACGGTCGTGGTCTTCTACCTGATCGCGCAGATGGTCGGGGCGGGCAAGCTGATCCAGCTTTTGTTCGGTCTTCCCTATAGTTACGCGGTGATCCTCGTGGGGGTGCTGATGGTGCTTTACGTCACCTTCGGCGGCATGCTGGCCACGACCTGGGTGCAGATCGTCAAGGCGGTGATGCTGCTCTCGGGGGCGACGCTGCTGGTGGTCCTTGGCCTTGCGCAATTCGGTTTCTCGCCCGAGCGGCTGATGGCCGAGGCGCTGGCCAATCATGCCAAGGGCGCCGAGATCCTGCAGCCGACGCCCTTGGTGACGGATTGGGTTTCGGGCGTGTCGCTGGCGCTGGCGCTGATGTTCGGCCCGGCCGGTCTGCCGCATATCCTGATGCGCTTCTTCACCGTGCCCGACGCCAAAGAGGCGCGCAAATCCGTCTTCTATGCCACGGGATTCGTTGCTTATTTCTTCGTCCTGACGACGGCGATCGGCTTCCTTGCCATCACCCTTGTCGGCAAGAACCCCGAGTTCCTCGATGCCAAGGGCATCATCGGCGGTGGCAACATGGCGGCCATTCACCTGGCGCAGGCGGTGGGCGGGAACATCTTCCTTGGCTTCATCTCGGCGGTGGCTTTCGCGACGATTCTGGCGGTGGTCTCGGGGCTGGCGCTGTCGGGGGCCTCGGCGGTTGCGCATGATCTTTACGCCAATGTGGTGAAAAAGGGGGCTGCGGCCGACAAGGCGGAGATGCGGGTCTCGCGCATTGCGACGCTGGTGCTGGGCGTGCTGGCGATTGTGCTGGGGCTGATGTTCGAGAACCAGAACATCGCCTTCATGGTGGGTCTGGCCTTCGGTCTGGCGGCTTCGGTGAACTTCCCGGTGCTGTTCCTGTCGATCTTCTGGAAGGGCATGACGACGCGCGGTGCCTTCATCGGCGGGCTGATCGGGCTGGTCACTTCGATCCTGCTGGTGGTGCTGGGTCCGGCGGTCTGGGTCGATGTGTTCAAGTTCGAGACGGCGATCTTCCCCTGGTCGCAATATGCGCTGTTCTCGATGGCGACGACCTTCATCGCGATCTGGGTCTTTTCGGTCACCGACACATCGGCCCGGGCGGCGCGGGACAAGGCGGGCTATGATGCGCAATTCGTGCGCTCGGAAACCGGGCTTGGCGCGGCAGGGGCGGTGGCGCATTGAGCTTTCGCCTCGGGCCTTGCCCGAGGCGACCCGCGGGGGGCTTCGCCCCCCGCACCCCCCAGGAAAAGGGCGTATTTTGCCAAGGAAAAGCACAGACGCGGTGCGACTTCACCGTTTCGAAAGGCTCCGCTGCGGCGGGGTCTTTTCGTTTTGCTCCAAGGCGGTTAGGTGTGAAGCAAAGGAGTGCCCATGACCCCCGCTGCCCGTATTGCCGCTGCCATCACGCTGCTTGACGCCATCGCGGCGGGCGAGCCGGCGGAGCGGGCGCTGACGAACTGGGGGCGGGCGCATCGCTTTGCCGGATCGGGGGATCGGGCGGCGCTGCGCGATCATGTCTATGACGCGCTGCGCTGCCGGGGCAGTTTTGCCGCGCTTGGCGGGGCGGCGGACGGGCGCGGGCTGATGCTGGGGATGTGCCGGGCGGCGGGGTTCGATCCGGCCACTGTCTTCACCGGGGCGGGCCATGCCCCGGCGGCTTTGACCGGGGCGGAGGCGGCAGCGCTTGCAAGGCCTGTGCCCGCAGCGGCGGATCTGGCTGCAAGCGATTGGCCGGACTGGCTTTTGGGGCAGCTGCGCGCTGATCTGGGGGCCGATTTCGACGCCGTTTCCGAAGCGATGCGGGCGCGGGCGCCGGTCTTTTTGCGGGTCAATCTGGCCAGGGCCAGCGTGGCCGGGGCGGCGCAGGCGCTGGCGCAGGAGGGGATCGGCACCGAACCGCATCCGCTGGCGGCCACGGCGCTGCGGGTTCTGTCAGGGGCGCGCAGGATTGCCGCGTCACAGGCCTATCTGCAGGGGCTGGTCGAGTTGCAGGATGTCGCCTCGCAGGCGGTTCTGGGCGGGCTTTTGCTGCCCGAGGCGGCGCGGGTGCTGGATTATTGCGCGGGCGGGGGCGGCAAGGCGCTGGCGCTGGCGGCGGCGCATCCCGGGGCGCGGATCACCGCGCATGACATTGACCCGGGCCGGATGAAGGACATTCCCCCGCGCGCCACGCGGGCCGGGGCGCGGATCGCGCTGGCCGCGCCGGGCAAGGTCTCGGGCGTCTTCGATCTGGTGCTGGTCGATGCACCCTGTTCGGGCTCGGGGACCTGGCGGCGGACGCCCGAGGCGAAATGGCGCCTGACCCCGGCGCGGCTGGCCGAGCTGACGGCGCTGCAAGATCAGATCCTCGCGCGGGCCGCGGGCCATGTTGCGCCGGGCGGGCAGCTTCTTTACATGACCTGTTCGCTGCTTTCCGCCGAGAATGACGCGCGGATCGCGGTCTTTGTGCAGCGCGGCGGATTCGCGCTTGCGGAGTGCCGCCGCTATTCCCCGCGCGACGGGGGGGACGGGTTCTTCGCGGCGCGTCTGTGTCGGTTGTGAACGTAACGAGAACTTTCGTGATACATCTTTAGGTTGAGCGCTGTTTTTGTTAATCAGGCTTTAACCGAAATGACCCGCAATGCGAGGAAACGATTCTGCGCAGGAAGACGCCAGTGGTACATCCCGATCAGCCCATGCAGGCCCTTGGCCGGTCCGCGGCCCTGATTGCGCCCGGGGCTTTGGTGCTGCTTGTGCTTGGCCTTCTGGCCGGGACGGCGGGGTATTTCGTGCAAGATCGGGTGCTGACGACGCTTCTGCTCTCGATGTCGGGCAGTTTCCTGCTGCTGGCTGTCGTGGCGAAGCTGGCGCAGCGGTATCTGGCGCGGCGGCGTCTGCAGGTTGCGGGGGCGATTTCCGCCTTCATCATGCATGATGCCTCGCCCTCTTTCACCACCGATGCCGAGGGCGAGATCGGCTATCAGAACCGCGCCGCGGTCGAGCGGTTCGGCACGCGCGAGGGGCAGACGCTGACCCGGGCTTTGGGCGAGATCTTTGCCAATCCCGGGGCGATGCTGACGCGGCTGCAGTCGAAGGCGGCGGCGCTTGGCGCGGCGCGCGAGGATATGGTGACGCGGCGCGGCCATGTGCGGCTTTCGGTGCATCAGATCGAGGGCGGCGGTTTCCTGTGGCGGCTTGAAGACATGGCCGAGCGGCCGGTGGGCGGGCGCGGCGCGGAGAGCATCTCGCTGCCGATGCTGACGGCCTCGAAATCGGGCACGATCCTGTTCATGAACGAAGCCCTGCGGCGGCTGGTGGGCGAGCGCGTCCGCACGCTGGATCGCATTTTTACCGAAATGCCGATCCGGTCTGGCGAGGAACAGGAGATCACCACGATCGAAGGGCCGTTGCGCTGCATGGTGGCGCAGATCGAGGGGGCGAGCGGGCGTGACGAGATTTATCTGATGCCCGTCGCGCCGGGCCGGGCGCCCTCGACCGATCCGGTTTCGTTCGAGGCCCTGCCGGTGGCGCTGATGCGGCTGACGGTGGATGGCCGGGTGATCGAGGTGAACCGGGCCGCGCGCGGGCTTCTGGGGCAGATCCCGGCCTCGACGAAGCTGTCGGAGCTGTTCGAGGGGCTGGGGCGTCCGGTCGATGACTGGGTGGTCGATGCGGTGGCCGGGCGGACGGAACGCCGCCCCGAGGTGCTGCGGGCGCGGCGCGGCGACCGCGAGGTGTTCTTGCAGGTGACGCTGGCGCGGGTGATCGAGGAGGGGCGGCCGGGGCTGATTGCGGTGCTCTCGGATGCGACGCAGCTGAAGACGCTGGAAGGCCAGTTCGTGCAAAGCCAGAAGATGCAGGCGATCGGTCAGCTTGCGGGCGGCGTTGCGCATGATTTCAACAACTTGCTTACGGCGATTTCGGGGCATTGCGATCTCTTGATGCTGCGCCACGACAAGGGCGACCCCGATTACACCGATCTGGACCAGATCAGCCAGAACGCCAATCGGGCGGCCTCGCTGGTCGGTCAGCTTCTGGCGTTTTCGCGCAAGCAGACGCTGAAGCCGCGGATCATCGACCTGCGCGACACGCTGTCGGATCTGACGCATCTGCTGAACCGGCTGACTGGCGAAAAGGTCGTGCTGACGCTGACGCATGACCCCAATCTGGCGCCGATCCGGGCCGACAAGCGCCAGCTGGAACAGGTGATCATGAATCTGGTGGTGAACGCCCGCGACGCGATGCCGGGCGGGGGCGAGATCCGGATCGAGACCGAGAACCTGCATCTGATCGAGGATCTCAAACGCGATCGCGCCGCGGTGCCAAAGGGCAATTATGTCGTCGTGAAAGTGACCGACGAGGGGGTGGGGATCCCGGCCGACAAGCTGGGCAAGATCTTTGAACCCTTCTACACGACGAAGAAACCGGGCGAGGGGACGGGGCTGGGGCTTTCGACCGCCTACGGGATCGTCAAGCAGACCGGCGGCTATATCTTCTGCGATTCCGTGCTCGGTTCGGGCACCTGTTTCACGCTCTTCCTGCCGGCGCATGACCGGCCCTCGGAGATCGAGCAGGAACCGGCGCAACCGACGATGGAGCTGCCAAGCATCGAGGAGAATTCCGCCGCGATGGTGCTTCTGGTCGAGGATGAGGCGCCGGTGCGGGCCTTTGCCTCGCGGGCGCTGAAACTGCGCGGCTACACCGTCTTCGAGGCCGAGAATGCCGAAGAGGCGCTGCGGATTCTGGAAGATGATCAGCTGCAGTTCGACGTGTTCGTCACCGATGTGATCATGCCCGGCCTGGATGGTCCGACCTGGGTTGCCGAGGCGCTGAAGACCCGGCCGGGCACCGCCGTCGTCTTCGTCTCCGGCTATGCCGAGGACGTGTTCCGCGAAGGCCGCCCGCCGACCCCGAATTCGGTGTTCCTGCCCAAGCCCTTCTCGCTGAGCGAGCTGACGGCGACGGTGCAGAACCAGATCGCCCGGCGGGCGCGGGGCTGAGGGCGGTCAGGCGAGGCTGTCGTAAAGCCGGAAATCGGCGGCCATCGCCTGTTTCAGCGCCGCCTCGGTCTGCGGCTGCAACGCCACATCCGCCGCGGGCGGCACGTTCACCCGCGCAAGGGTGATGGCGCAATCGAGCCGGTCTTCGAGGAAATCCATGAACGCGTCGATCTCCTCGTAGCGGAAGATGCGATCAACCAGCGGTTTGCCTTCCGGGCTACACAGATGCGCCGATTGCGAGCCGATATCGGCCTGCGGCGAGGGCTTCGGCGCCATGTAATCCTGCGCGAAAGCATCGAAGCTTTTGCCTGCCATCGGGTGATCGGGGTCTTCCATGTCGTCGCGGGTGCGGAACCGATACCAGGAGCGCAGCCAGCCGATCGGCTCGCGCATCAGCGCGACGGTGGTGAAGGGCGCCCCCGCCCGGGCGGCCAGCCAGGGGGCGAGCACCTGATGATAGTCGCTGGCGCTCATGTGCTTCATCGGGGCGGGACGCTGCATCGAGACGCTGGCGAGTGATTCGAGCGCCACTTCGACCGCGGTCGAGCCCGCCTTGGGCGTGGCCAGGAAGACCAGCCGTTGTTCCCAGAATATCAGCATGTTCCGGTGCCTCCCGAGACGTTCCGCCCCTGCTTACTGAAAGACCCCGGTGCGGTAAAGCCGGGCCGCACCCTGTCCGCGTCTTGCGCACCTGAGCCGATTGCCGGGGCGGATTGTGGAAAAATTGATTGCAATGTTCCGCAATTGTACTCATATGATGAGAACAAGACGGGAACGGATGCGATGCGCTCGGTCGATTGCCGCGCGGCACGCCCTGTGGGATAAGGGGACGACAGATGGCAACGACGGGCTTGTTCGAGATGAATGACAAAGGCAAGGCAGACAAGCAAAAGGCGCTGGAATCGGCCCTTGCGCAGATCGAACGGCAGTTCGGCAAGGGCTCGATCATGAAGCTTGGCGGCGACAACCCGCCGCCGGAGATCGAGGCGACCTCGACCGGCTCGCTTGGCCTTGACATCGCGCTTGGCATCGGCGGTTTGCCGAAGGGCCGGATCATCGAGATCTACGGGCCGGAAAGCTCGGGGAAGACCACGCTGACGCTGCATTGCATTGCGGAAGAGCAGAAAAAGGGCGGCGTCTGCGCCTTTGTCGACGCCGAACATGCGCTGGACCCCTATTATGCGAAGAAGCTGGGCGTCAGCCTGGAAGATCTGCTGATCTCGCAGCCCGACACCGGGGAACAGGCGCTGGAAATCGTCGATACGCTGGTGCGCTCGGGCGCGGTCAGCCTGGTCGTGGTCGACTCGGTGGCGGCGCTGACGCCGAAGGCCGAGATCGAGGGCGACATGGGCGATGCGACCGTGGGCGCGCAGGCGCGGCTGATGAGCCAGGCGATGCGGAAACTGACCGCCTCGATCGGGCGTTCGAACTGCATGGTGATCTTCATCAACCAGATCCGGATGAAGATCGGCGTGATGTTCGGCTCGCCCGAGACGACCTCGGGCGGCAATGCGCTGAAATTCTACGCCTCGGTGCGTCTTGACATCCGCCGCACCGGCGCGATCAAGGACCGCGACGAGGTGATCGGCAACCAGACCCGGGTCAAGGTGGTGAAGAACAAGGTGGCGCCGCCCTTCCGCGAGGTCGAATTCGACATCCTTTACGGCGAGGGCATTTCCAAGGTCGGCGAGCTGGTCGATCTGGGCGTCAAGGCGGGTGTGGTGGCGAAATCGGGCGCCTGGTATTCCTATGGCGACGAACGCATCGGTCAGGGCCGCGAGAATGCCAAGCAATTCCTGCGCGACAATCCCGATATCGCCTATGAGATCGAGGACAAGATCCGCGCCAGCCACGGGCTTGAATTCGGTGTCGAGCCGACCGCGGAAGATCTGACCGAGGAGTGAGGCGGCAGCTGGCTGCCGCGCCGGACCGGCGCAACGGACGGTCGGGGTTCCCCCGGCCGTTTTGCTTTCTGGACAGGGCCGGGCCGGGCCGCTAAACGGGGGGAAATCCGCAAAAAAGGCTTGCCCATGCCCAGTCTGAACGACATCCGGTCCACCTTCCTTGCCTTCTTCGAAAAGAACGGTCACCGCGTGGTGGAAAGCTCTCCGCTGGTTCCCCGCAACGACCCGACGCTGATGTTCACCAACTCGGGCATGGTGCAGTTCAAGAACTGCTTCACCGGGGTGGAAAAGCGCGACTATGTCCGCGCGACGACGGCGCAGAAATGCGTCCGCGCGGGCGGCAAGCACAATGACCTCGACAACGTCGGCTATACCGCGCGTCACCACACTTTCTTCGAAATGCTCGGCAACTTTTCCTTTGGCGATTATTTCAAGGAAAAGGCGATCACCTATGCCTGGGAGCTGCTGACCAAGGATTTCGACATTCCGAAGTCGAAGCTTCTGGTCACCGTCTATCACACCGATGACGAGGCGGCGGCGATCTGGAAAAAGGTCTCGGGCCTGACCGACGACCGCATCATCCGCATCGCCACCAAGGACAATTTCTGGCAGATGGGGCCGACCGGTCCCTGCGGCCCCTGCACCGAGATTTTCTTCGATCACGGCGACCATATCTGGGGCGGCCCGCCCGGCTCGAAAGACGAGGACGGCGACCGGTTCATCGAGATCTGGAACAACGTCTTCATGCAGAACGAGCAGTTCGAGGACGGCTCGATGGTCGAGCTGGAGATGCAGTCGATCGACACCGGCATGGGGCTGGAACGGATCGGCGCGCTGCTGCAAGGCAAGCACGACAACTACGACACCGATCTGATGCGGTCGCTGATCGAGGCTTCGGCCCATGCGACCTCGGCTGATCCCGATGGGGCGGGCAAGGTGCATCACCGCGTCATCGCCGACCATCTGCGCTCGACCAGTTTCCTGATTGCCGACGGGGTGATGCCCAGCAACGATGGCCGCGGCTATGTGCTGCGCCGCATCCTGCGTCGCGCCGCGCGGCATGCGCATATGCTGGGGGCGAAAGACCCGGTGATGCACAAGCTGGTGCCGGCGCTGGTGCGGCAGATGGGGGCGGCATACCCCGAGCTTGTCCGCGCCCAGGCGCTGATCGAGGAGACGCTGAAGCTCGAGGAAACCCGGTTCAAGGTGACGCTGGAACGGGGCCTGAAGCTGCTCGATGACGAACTCGCCGCGCTGCCCGAAGGGGCGGAGCTGCCGGGCCCTGCCGCGTTCAAGCTTTACGACACCTACGGTTTCCCGCTCGATCTGACGCAGGACGCTTTGCGTGAAAAGGGTCGCACCGTCGATACCGCGGGCTTTGATGCCGCGATGGAGGAGCAAAAGGCCAAGGCGCGCGCCAGCTGGTCGGGCTCGGGCGAGGCCAAGGATGCGAAAGTCTGGTTCGAGATCGCCGAACGCGCGGGTGTCACCGAATTCCTCGGCTATGACACCGAATCCGCCGAGGGGCAGATCCAGGCGCTGGTGATTGACGGCGCGGAAGTGACCGAAGCCACCGGCGCGGTGCAGATCGTCGTCAACCAGACGCCGTTCTATGCCGAATCCGGCGGTCAGGTCGGCGATCACGGCATCATCCGCACCGACAGCGCCGAAATCCGCATCACCGACACGAAAAAGGTCGCGGGCGTCTTCATCCATATCGGCGAGGTCACCGAGGGCAAGGTGACGAAGGGCCAGCCCGCGAAGCTGGAGGTCGATCACGCGCGGCGTTCCGCGATCCGCGCGAACCACTCGGCGACGCACCTTCTGCACGAGGCGCTGCGCCGCGCGCTTGGCGATCACGTTGCGCAAAAGGGCTCGCTCAATGCCGAGGATCGGCTGCGGTTCGATTTCAGCCACGGCAAGGCGATGACGGCCGAGGAGCTGATGACGGTCGAGGCCGAGGTGAACGCCTTCATCCGGCAAAACACCCCGGTCGAGACCCGGATCATGACGCCCGACGACGCCCGGGCGCTGGGGGCGCAGGCGCTGTTCGGCGAGAAATACGGCGATGAGGTCCGCGTCGTCTCGATGGGCGAGCTTCTGGGCTCGGGCAAGGGGCATGACGGGCGAACCTACAGCCTTGAACTTTGCGGCGGCACCCATGTGAAACGCACCGGCGACATCGGCGCCTTTGTTGCGCTTGGCGAAAGCGCGTCTTCGGCCGGTGTGCGGCGCTTCGAGGCGCTGACCGGTCAGGCGGCGCTCGATTGGCTGAAGGCGCAGAACGCGCGGCTCTCGGATGTGGCGGCGCTGCTGAAGACCTCGCCCGCGGAAGTGGCCGACCGGGTCAAGGCGCTGGCCGAGGAACGCAAGGCGCTGGCGAATGAAGTGGCGCAGCTGCGCCGCGAACTCGCTATGGGCGGCGGCGCGGCCGGTGGTCCGGAAGTTCTGGACATCAAGGGTTTGCGCTTCATTGCTCAGGTGGTTTCGGGGGTGTCCGGCAAGGATCTTCCGGCGCTGGTCGATGGGCTGAAGGACAAGGTCGGCTCGGGCGCGGTTCTGGTTGTGGCCGATACCGGCGGCAAGGCGGCCTGTGCGGCGGGGGTGACGGCGGACAAGACCGGCACCGTTTCCGCGGTCGAGATCGTCAAGGTCGCCGCGGCGGCTTTGGGCGGCAAGGGCGGTGGTGGCCGCCCCGACATGGCGCAGGCGGGCGGGGCCGATCCGGCGAAAGCCGACGACGCAGTGGCCGCGGTCAAAGCCATGCTGGAGGCGCTCTGATGCCCTCGGCGCTCTGGATTGCCCATGTGAAGGTGCTCGACGCCGAGGCTTACGGCAAATATGCCGCCGCCGCAGGCCCGGCGATTGCGGCGCATGGCGGGGTCTTCCTCGCCCGCGCCACCCGCTATGTGCAGCTGGAAGGCAACGACCGCGCCCGCAATGTGGTGGCGCGCTTCCCCAGCCTTGAAGCCGCGGTCGCCTGCTACCAGTCCGAGGCCTATCAGGCCGCTTTGTCGCATGCCAAAGGCGCCTCGGAACGCGATCTCGTGATCGTCGAGGAAAACGCCTGACTTTCGCCCCGTCCCGGATTGCGTTACTGTAACAGCATCATGTCAACGCCAACCGGGGCGGAGCCAACCGCCTGTTTGGGGCCGGAAAATGTGCCGTTGGGCAGCCTATGTCGGGGAACCGATCTTTCTTGAGGATATCGTCTCGAAACCGGGACATTCGCTGATCCACCAGAGCCATTGCGCCACGCAATGTCACACGGCGATCAATGCCGACGGCTTCGGTGTCGCCTGGTATGGCGAGCGCCCCGAGCCCGGGCTTTACCGCGATGTCATGCCGGCCTGGTCGGACCCGAACCTCAAGTCTTTGACCGCACAGGTGAAATCGCCGCTCTTCCTGGCCCATGTGCGGGCCTCGACCGGCACCGCCACCTCGCGCAACAACTGCCATCCTTTCGTCGTCGGCCGCTGGAGCTTCATGCACAACGGCCAGATCGGTGGCTACAACGCCTTTCGCCGCGCGGGCGAAATGCTGATCCCCGATCACCTTTATCCCCACCGCAAGGGCGCCACCGACAGCGAGGCCTTGTTTCTGCTCGCGCTTTCCGAGGGGCTGGACGACGATCCGAAAGGCGCCTTGGAGCGCGCGACGGCGCGGCTGGAATCGCTCTCGCGCGAGCGCGGGCAGGGGCCGCACATGCGCCTGACCGCGGCCTTTTCCGATGGCCAGCGGCTTTATGCGGTGCGCTATGCGTCGGATGAATTGGCGCCGACGCTTTATCACCGCTGGTCCGACACCCGGCTGGGCCGGGCCGTCGTTTCCGAACCGCTCGAAGACGGCGAGGGCGACTGGACCCCGGTGCCGCCCGGCTCTTTCTGCATCTTCGAAGGCGCGTCGCTGACGATCGAACCCTTTGCTCCGCAACGCCCGGCGGTGGCCGCCTAGGCGGTTCTGCTGTTCCCTCGCGCCGGTAATTGCGCTACTCCGCAAGGACAAAGTTGCGAGGAAGCCGATGATCCGCCTGCACAATAGCAAGACCCGCCGCAAGGAAACGTTCCGCCCGCTCGATCCGCAAAATGTGCGGATGTATCTCTGCGGGCCGACCGTCTATGACCGCGCCCATCTGGGCAATGCGCGGCCGGTCGTGGTCTTTGACGTGCTGTACCGGCTGCTGCGCCATGTCTATGGCGCGGATCACGTGACTTATGTGCGCAATTTCACCGATGTCGATGACAAGATCAACGCGACCGCATTGGCGCGCAAAGAGGCGGGCGCTCCCGGCACGCTGGAAGAGCTGATCCGCGCCCGGACCGAGGAGACGATCGGCTGGTATCACGCCGACATGGACGCGCTTGGGGCGCTTCGCCCCGATCACGAGCCGCGGGCGACCGATTACATCGGGGCGATGATCACGATGATCGCCGATCTGATCACCCGCGGTCATGCCTATGCCAAGGACGGCCATGTGCTCTTTCGGGTGCGCAGCTATGCCGAATACGGCGCGCTCTCGGGGCGCTCGGTCGATGACATGATCGCCGGGGCGCGGGTCGAGGTGGCGCCCTTCAAGGAAGATCCGATGGATTTCGTGCTGTGGAAGCCCTCGGATGCGGATCTTCCGGGCTGGGACAGCCCCTGGGGCCGCGGCCGTCCGGGCTGGCATATCGAATGCTCGGCCATGTCCTATGAACTGCTGGGCGCCAGTTTCGACATTCACGCGGGCGGGATCGACCTGCAATTCCCGCATCATGAAAACGAAATCGCGCAAAGCTGCTGCGCCCATCCCGAGGGTGGGTTCGCCAATGTCTGGCTGCACAACGAGATGCTGCAGGTCGAGGGCAAGAAAATGTCCAAGTCCTTGGGCAATTTCTTCACCGTGCGCGATCTGCTCGATCAGGGCATTCCGGGCGAGGTGATCCGGTTCGTCTTCCTGCAGACGCATTACGGCAAGCCGATGGACTGGACCGCCGAGAAGGCGAGCCAAGCCGAGGCGACGTTGCGCAAATGGCGGGCGCTGACGGCGGGGGTTGCGCCCGCGCATGAGGTGGCGCCCGGGGTGCTGGAGGCTTTGGCCGATGATCTGAACACCGCGGGCGCCATCGCGGTGCTGCATGGGCTGACGGGGGAGCCTGCGCTCCTCAAGGGCTCGGCGCAGATGCTGGGGCTGCTCGTCGACGAGATGGGCGATTGGGCGAAGGCGCCCGAGGTTGATCTGTCACTCCTTGCCGCGAAGTTGGCCGAGCTGCGCGCGAAAGCGATGGAAACCAAGGACTTCGCCCCGGTCGATGCGCTGAAATCCGCGCTGATGGCGGCGGGGGTCGAGGTGCGGATGTCGAAGGCAGGCGTCGAACTTTTGCCCGGCCCCGGCTTTGATGCGGCGAAGCTGGAGGGGCTGTGATGGCCAAGGAACGGCTTTACCTTTACGACACCACCTTGCGCGATGGCCAGCAAACGCAGGGCGTGCAGTTTTCCGTGCCGGAAAAGATCGCGATTGCCGAGGCGCTTGACGATATCGGCGTCGATTATATCGAGGGCGGCTGGCCGGGGGCGAACCCGACCGACAGCGATTTCTTTGACGCGCGGCCCAGAACGCGGGCGACCTTTACCGCCTTTGGCATGACGAAACGCGCGGGCCGCTCGGCCGCGAATGATGACGTGCTGGCGGCGGTGATGAATGCGGCCACGCCCGCGGTCTGTCTGGTCGGCAAGACGCATGATTACCATGTGACCGCCGCGCTTGGCCTCACGCTTGAGGAAAACCTTGAAAACATTCGCGCTTCCGTCGCCCATATGGTGGCCGAAGGGCGCGAGGCGCTGTTTGACGCCGAGCATTTCTTTGACGGCTACAAGGCGAACCCGGACTATGCGCTGGCCTGCTGTTTGACCGCCTATCAGGCTGGCGCCCGCTGGGTGATCCTGTGCGACACGAATGGCGGCACCTTGCCCGCCGAGGTCGGCACGATCACCGCCGCCGTCATCGCCGCGGGGGTGCCGGGCGATCACTTGGGCATCCATTGCCATGACGACACCGGCATGGCCGTTGCGAATTCGCTCGCTGCGATCGACGCGGGCGCGCGGCAGGTGCAGGGCACGCTGAACGGTCTGGGCGAGCGCTGCGGCAATGCCAACCTGACCACGCTGATCCCCACGCTGCTGCTGAAAGAGCCTTACAAAAGCCTTTACGAAACAGGTATTTCCAAGGCGAAGCTCACAGGCATCACGCGGCTTTCGCGCCGTCTGGACGACATTCTGAACCGGGTGCCCCTGCGCTCGGCCGCCTATGTCGGCGCCTCGGCTTTCGCGCACAAGGCGGGGCTGCATGCCTCGGCGATCCTGAAAGACCCTTCGACCTACGAACATATCGCGCCCGAAACAGTCGGCAACACCCGGCTGATCCCGATGTCCAATCAGGCCGGGCAGTCGAACCTGCGCGCACGGCTGGCGGCGATGGGGATTGCGGTCGATCCGAAAGACCCGCGGCTGGTGCAGATCCTGGACGAGATCAAGGCGCGCGAGGATCGCGGCTATGCCTATGACGGCGCGCAGGCGAGTTTTGAACTGGTGGCGCGGCGCGTGCTGGGGCTTTGCCCGCAATTCTTTGAAATCAAACGCTATCGCGTGATCGTTGAACGCCGCAAGAACCGCTATGATCAGATGGTTTCGGTATCCGAAGCGGTGGTCGTGGTGAAGATCGGCGGCGACAAGATGCTGTCGGTCTCGGAAAGCATGGATGCCGAGGGGCATGACCGCGGCCCGGTGAACGCGCTGTCAAAAGCGCTGGTGAAGGATCTGGGCCCCTACACCAGCTGCATCGAGGACATGAAGCTGGTCGATTTCCGCGTCCGCATCACGCAAGGCGGCACCGAGGCCGTGACCCGCGTCATCATCGACAGCGAGGACGGGCACGGCCAGCGCTGGTCGACCGTGGGGGTCAGCCCGAACATCGTCGACGCCTCCTTCGAGGCGCTGCTCGATGCGATCATCTGGAAGCTGATCCGCGACGGGGCCGAACCGGCATGAGCGATCCGGTCGCGCTTTGTGCCGAGCGGCTGGCTTCCGGCGATCCCGACCGCTTTGCCGCCGTCATGGCCTGCCCCGGGCCGGATCGGGCGGCGCTTTTCGCGCTTTACGCGGCCAATCTGGCGATCGCGCAGGCGCCCTGGGCCAGCGCCGAGCCGCTGGTGGCCCAGATGCGGCTGCAATGGTGGATCGATGCTTTGGAGGCGCTGGCGGCGCAGGGCAGGCCGGTCCCGCAGGAGATCGGCCCGGCGCTGGAGCTTCTGCCCGCGGCGGCGTTGCAGGGCCTGATCGCCGTTGCCGAGGCGCGGCGGGCGGATTGTGACGGCGCGGGCTTTGCCGATCCGGCGCGGCTCTGGGACTATCTGGAGGCGACCTCGGGGGCGCTTTCGGCGGCGGCCGGGGCCTGTCTTGGCGCTGGCTCCGAGACCGTCCTGCGTGCGCATGGCACTGCGGCGGGGCTGGCGAACTGGTTGATCGCGCTGCCGGAGCTGACGGTGCGGGGGCGGCTGACCTTGGCCGGGGCCGAGCCCGGGCTGCTGGCGGATCTGGCGCGGGACGGGCTGACGCGGCTTGCCGCCGCGCGCGGCGCCCTGCGGGCTGCGACGCCTGCGGCGCGGCTTGCGGCGCTGAGCGGATGGCAGGCGGCCGGGGTGTTGCAGCGCGCGGCGCAATCGCCCGGGCGGATCGCGACGGGGACCCTGCACGGGACCGAATTCGCCCGCCGTCTTGGGCTGTTACGGGCGCGTCTGGCGGTGTGATCTGGCGCAAGAAAAGAGCGCAAGCCTTCGTTTCGCTTAAGTGAATCTTCAAAAGTTCCAGTCATGTTCCAACGAGTGCCCCGGGGCACGGCCTCGTTTTGCCCGCCCGGGCGCTGCGCTGGAGATGCTGAATGCCCTTTTTCAAAAGCCTCAAGCTGCGCTTGAAGCTGCCTCTGATGCTGGTGACGATTGCCGTGGGCGCGCTTGCGGTGATGGGGGTTTCCTCTTACCGCGAGGCGCGCAATCTGCTGCTGGAGCAGGGCAGTCAGCGGCTTGAGCTGACGCTGCAAACGCGGGCGCGGGACGCGCAGGGCTGGGCCGATCAGGTGCAGTCGGAACTGCGGGCGATGGCGGTCAACCAGGGCACGGCGCGGCTGATGCGCGATTTCTCGGGCGCCTGGAAGATGCTGGGCGCGGGGGCGGCCGACAATCTGCGTCATGCCTGGGTCGAGACCAACCCGCATCCCGAGGCGGAGCGTTGGAAGCTTGATTTCGCGGGCGATATCAATGATTTCGGGATCATTCACCGGCGCGCGCATCCGGGCTTCGTGACCCAGGCCAAGGAACGCGGTCTGGCCGATCTGTTCTTTGTCGATCCGCAGGGGCGGGTGCTTTATTCGCTGCGCAAGGGGCCGGAATTCGCCGCCGATCTGACCGATCCGGCGCTGCGGCAAAGCCCGCTCGCGCGCGTCGTCGCGCAGGCGCAGGCCAGTTCCGACCAGGTTCCGCAAATCTCCGAATTCGTCGCCGCCGGGCCGGGGGGCGGGCCTGTCGCCTATCTGGCGCAGTCCGTGCGCAGCACCGAGGGGAAATCGCTGGGCGTTCTCGCCTTTGCGGCGCGACTCGATCCGCTGCTGACGATGATCACCGCGCCGCAATCTCTGGGCGAGACCGGGCAGGCCTATCTGGTCGATGGCAGCGGGATATTGCAGACGCAGCTGCGTGCGGGCGCGGCCAGCCCCGGAACGACGGTGAAGACCCCCGCCGTGACCGCGGCGCTGGCGGGCGAAACCGGCAGGATCGAGCAATCGGGCGTCGATGGCGGCAGCGTTCTGGCGGTTCATGCGCCGGTGCAGGTTTTCGGCCGTCCGATGGCGCTGGTGGTCGAGCAATCCGACCGTGAATTGTTCGCCCCGGCGCGGGAGCTGGCGCGGCAGCTGGGCCTGAATGCGGCTTTGCTGATTGCCGGTCTGGCGGCGATCTCGACCTGGATGGCGCGCGGTCTTGCCCGTCCGCTGCAGGAGCTTGCGGGGGCGGTCAATCGGATCAGCCGCGGCGATCACGCGCTGCATGTGCCGGGGACGGGCCTGCGCGACGAGGTCGGCGAGATCGCCCAGGCGGTCGAGGCCTTGCGCGGTGATCTGGCCGCCTCGGAAGCCACCCGCCATGCGGCGATGGTGCAGGGAACGGCCTTTCGCAATTCTTCGGCGGCGCTGATGGTGGTCGCGACCGATCTGACCATCACCTATGTGAATACGGCGCTGATCAGGCTGGTCGAGGCGAAACTGGCCGATTTCCGTCTTCGTCAGCCCGAGCTTCAGCCCGAAACCCTTGTGGGGCAATCGCTTGCGGCGCTTTATCCGCTGAGCGACGAGATCGGGGCCTTGCTGCGTGATCCGGCGCAGCTGCCGTTGCGGCGCGATATCGCGGTGGGTGAAGGCCGGTTTGGCGTCGATTTTTCCGAGATTCGCACGCCCGATGGCGCGCAGCTGGGCTTTGTCGTCGAATGGCGCGACGTGACCGAGCTGCGGATGACCCGGGCGCTTTTGAACGCGCTCGACAGCACGCAGCTGATGCTTGAGTTTTCGCCCGCGGGCCGGGTTGCGCGCGGCAATGCCAATGTGCTGGCGGCGCTTGGCGAGACCGAGGCGACGCTGACCGGGCGCAGCCATGCCGGTCTGATCGAGGGCGAGGGGGCGCTGGCCGGGTTCTGGACGCGGCTGGAACGGCTCGAGCCGCTGATCGGCCGCTTCGCGCTGACCCGCGCCGATGGGACGCGTGTGATGGCCGAGGGCAGTGTCACGCCGGTGCCGGACCGGGCGGGCAACATGCTCAAAATCGTGCTGATCGCCAATGACATCACCGAAGCGGAACAGGCGCTGGAGCGGGCGCGGACGCGCAACGAGACGATGCTGGCCGAGCAGCGCGGCGTGGTCGAGGCGCTGCGGGTCGGTCTGGAGGATCTGGCCCGGGGGGATCTGGGCAGCCGGATTGTGCGCGGGTTCCCGCCCGAATACGAACAGCTGCGCACCGATTTCAACAATGCCGCCTCTACGCTTGGCGCGGCGATGCGGGTGGTGATCGACAATGCGCAAAGCATCGATGGCGAGGTGAGCGAGATCACCAATGCGGCCTCGGATCTGAGCCAGCGCACCGAACGGCAAGCCGCGACGCTGGCCGAGACGGTGACGGCGCTGGATCAGCTGACCACCTCGATCGGCGCCGCGGCGGCGGGCATTTCCGAGGCGGATCAGGTGGTCGAACGGGCCCGGATCGGCGCCGAAAGCTCGGGGCAGGTGGTGCAGCAGGCGGTCTCCGCCATGGGCGAGATCGCCGAGTCGTCGCAAAAGATCTCGCGCATCATCGGGGTGATCGAGGACATCGCCTTCCAGACCAACCTGCTGGCGCTGAATGCGGGTGTCGAAGCCGCCCGGGCGGGCGAGGCGGGACGCGGCTTTGCCGTCGTCGCCTCGGAGGTGCGGGCGCTGGCGCAGCGCTCCTCGGCCGCGGCGCAGGAGATTTCCGGCCTGATCAGCGTCTCTTCGGATCATGTGCGGGTCGGGGTCGACCTGGTCGGTCAGACCGGGCAGGCGCTGGATGGCATCCTGGTCTCGGTCAATGATATTGCCGGGCGCGTCTCGAAGATCGCCTCCTCGGCGCGCGAACAATCGACCGGCCTGTCGGAAATCAACCGCGCAATGCTCGACCTCGATCAGGTGACCCAGCAAAATGCCGCGATGTTCGAGGAAACCACCGCCGCCGCGCAGGCGCTCAGCCGCGGGGTGCAGGCGCTGACCGCCACCACGGCGCGGTTCCGCGCGCCCGAGGCCGCCGAAGCGCCCCCGCCCGCCGAGGCGGTCGTGACGCCGGTCACGCCGGCTGCGGTTGCTGCGCCGCCGGTGACGCCGGCTGCGGCTGTCGCGCTGCCCGTCAAACCGCGCCCGCCCAAGGCCGCCGTGCCGCCACGCAGTCGCGGCGCGCTGGCGATTGCCGAAGATGGGAGCGAATGGGTCGACTTTTGAGACTGAACCGCAAATGGGCGCGCCGTCGCCATAACGGGAAATGAAATGACACCGAAACGCGTTTTGATCGTCGATGACTCCCCGACCATTCGGGCCTTGATCCGCACCAAGCTGGCCGCGGATCCGCGCATCGTCGTGGTCGGCGAGGCGAGCGATCCCTTTGAGGCGCGGGAAAAGATCAAGGCCCTGTCCCCCGACGTGCTGACGCTTGACGTCGAGATGCCGCGGATGAACGGGCTCGAATTTCTCGAGAAGCTGATGCGGCTGCGGCCGATGCCGGTGGTGATGATCTCGACCGAGACCCAGAAGGGCTCGGCCGCGGCGCTGGAGGCGCTGTCGCTTGGTGCGGTCGAATGCGTCGGCAAGCCGAGCTTCGACCGGCTCTCGGACACATTCCTCAATCTGGCCGAACTTCTGGTCGCGGCGGCGAATGCGCGGCTGCGCAGCCCGGGGCCGCGCGCGCAGATCACCCCCGCCGAAGATTTCAAATGGAACGGCAAATACGTTCTGATCGGGTCGTCGACCGGCGGGGTGGATGCGCTGGAGACGTTGCTTTCGGGCTATCCGCGCAATTGTCCGCCGACCCTGATCACCCAGCACATGCCCGAGGGCTTTCTGACCAGTTTTGCCCGTCGGCTGGATGGGCGGATGGTGCCCTCGGTCGAGCTGGCCCGTGACGGTGCCCCGCTTTTGCCGGGCCGGGTCTATCTGGCGCCCGGGGGCGACTATCATCTGGCGGTCAGCCCGGCAGAGCCGCCGCGCTGTAAGCTTGTCGCCAGCGACAAGCGCAACGGCCACCGGCCTTCCGTCGAGGTGCTGTTCGATTCCGCCGTGCCAATCGCGCAGAAGGTGGTTTCGGTGATGCTCACCGGGATGGGGCGCGACGGGGCGGAGGCGATGAAGCGTCTGCGCCAGGCCGGGGCACGTTGTCTGGCGCAGGATGAAGCGACCTGTGTCGTCTTCGGCATGCCCCGCGCCGCGCTCGAGATCGGGGCCGCCGAGAAGGCAGTGCCGATCGGCAAGATGTCCCAGTCGGTGCTGCAATTGTGTGCCGGCAGTCAAATGCAGTTCAAATCGTCACGGGGGTAATATCATGGCCGGACCGCACAAGACCCTCCATATCGCGCAGGGCGAATTCATCACCGCCAAGGGGGCCGAGGCGTCGATCTCGACCATTCTCGGGTCCTGCGTCGCGACCTGCCTTTATGACGAGAGCGGCCAGGTCGGCGGGATGAACCATTTCCTGCTGCCCGATGGCGCCGGGGCTTCGCTGAACTCTGCCCGCTTCGGCGTCAATGCGATGGAGCTGCTGATCAACGCGCTGATCAAGGATGGCGCCAATCGCAAACGCCTGAAGGCGAAGGTGTTCGGGGGCGGTCGGATGATCGCGGGGCTGACCGATGTCGGGCAGAAGAATGCGGAATTCGTGCTCGATTTCCTGCGCCGCGAAGGGATCGAATGCACCGGGCAGAGCCTTGGCGGCACCCAGGCGCGCCGGGTCGAGTTCTGGCCCGGAACCGGCCGGGCGCGGCAGCGGCTGCTGGGCGAGACCCGCGTCGTCGAGACGCCGCCGGTCCCGGCGGCGGGCAACGGCGTCGAGCTGTTCTGAGCCCGCGTGACGGCAAGACTGGCCCCGGATCGGCAACGATCCGGGGTTTTCCGTGTCCGCGCCCTCCCCGTCGGTGCCATCGGGCCGAAATAAAAAAACACCGACGCGACCGGCAGGTCGACATCGGTGCGCTTGGGCGCTCAGTCAGGACTTCAGCGGATGATCTGGGCAGCCGGCTGCGCGACGGGAAGAGCCGGTGGTCCGAACCGCCTCAGAACCACTGGATCTCGCCTTGTTCTTCTTGCTGGACCTCGTGCCGTTGCTGTTCGGGATCGAGGTTCGTGGCCAGCTCGTGCAGGCGCAGCCGCGACAGGATCGGCACGGCGTGAAGCTTCACATCCTGCGGCATTTCCGTCGAGACGGCGGACATCAGACGCCCGAGATCCTCCAGCGCCTGGGTGATCCGGTCGATCCCCTGCAAGCCGCGGATCGCCGCCGCATCGGTGTGATCGGCGAAATGGCACAGCGAAATCGCGCGCTGCACCTCCGAGGAGAGCCGGGCGAGCGTGTCGAGTTCATCGCCGATGCGCGCGGCAAGGGCGTCGAGCGGAAGATCCCTCCGCTCGATGGGGATGGAGGCGATGCTGGGAAGCTCGATCATAGCCGGCCCACCACCGCTTCGATGCAGCCGCGCAGTTCCTGCGGCGTGAACGGTTTTTTCAGGAAGTTGTTCATTCCCAGACGCTTGCCGGTGTCGATGATCTCGCGATCGGCGCGGCCGGTGATCAGGATGAAGCCGAGCCCCTTGGTGCGCTGATTGGTGCGCAGCGCCTGCAGCAGCTGAAGCCCATCCATGCCGGGCATGTTGTAATCCGAGATCACCAGATGGACCGGCGTCTTTTCAAGGATTTGCAGCGCCCCGGGCCCGTCGGTCGCATAGCCGACCTGACGGATGCCCATCGCATCCAGCGCTTGCGTGATCAGACCTCGGCTGGTGGACATGTCGTCCACGACCATGACCCTCAATTGATCTCTCAGTGCCATTTCGGGCCTCCGATCGGGCTTTCCGTTTTGGGAAGCTTGTAAGTTGTGATGCCGGCTGTCGAGAGCTGGCACGGCGGGTCGAGCGGGATGCGTTCGGAATGACCGACGAACATCCATCCGCCCGGATTGAGCACCGATTCGAAGCGACGCCAGAGGCGCAGCTGATCTTCCGGGCTGAAATAGATCACGACGTTGCGGCAAAAGACGATGTCGAACCGGCCCCGCATCGGCCAGGGGGTCTCGTGCAGGTTCAGTTCGCGGAACGACACCAGATTGCGCAGCATCGGCACGATATGGACGCCGTCCTTTTCGACGGTGACAAAGCGTTGCAGCGGCTTCGGGATCGTCGCGAGAGTGTTCTCCTCGTAGACCGCCGCACGGCCGCGGGCGATCATCTGCGGATCGATGTCGGTGGCCAGCAGCCGGATGTCGAGCCGGGCCAGATCCTGCGCCATGTCCGCAAGCACCATCGCGATCGAGAACACTTCCTGCCCGGTCGAACAGCCTGCCGACCAGATCCGGACCTTCTTGCCCGCCCGCGCCTGTTCGATCAGCGGCGGCAGGGTCGTCGAACGCAGGGTCTCGAAGTGATGGTTCTCGCGGAAGAACTGGGTGACATTCGTGGTCAGCGCCGAGATCATCGCGCGCCGTTCCTCGTGCCCCTCGTCCGAAGTGATCAGGCGGATGTAGCTGCCATAATCCTTCAGGCCGAGGGCGCGCAGGCGCTTGCCAAGCCGCGATTGCACCATCGAGGTCTTCCCCGGGGCAAGGACGATCCCCGCCTGCTCATAGAGAACGCGGGCGATCGCCGTCAGTTCGCTTTCGTTCGGAGCGGGGGGAACCGCAAGCTGGGAAGGGTGCTGTGTCATGCCGCCTCGGCGTTCTCGTCCGGCAACACGGCGCTGAGGTCGAGGACGCGGATCATGCGACCGTCGACGATGGTCAGCGCTTCGATGAAGCTGTGGGCGCAATCGGCCGCCAGTTCCGGCGGCGGCTGCAGTTCGGTGCGCGGCAGCGCCAGGATGTCGGAGACCGCATTGACCAGAAGGCCTGCGGTTTGCGACCCCACCTGCACCACGATGATGACGTTGCGGGCATCGCCCACGACGGGTTCCATGCCAAGCCGGACCGAGAGATCGACCACCGGCAGCACGGTGCCGCGCAGGTTGATCACGCCGCGCACATGCATCGGCGCATGGGGCAGCGGCGTCGCCCGGGTCCAGCCGCGGATTTCGCGCACGGACATGATATCGACGCTGTATTCCTCGTCGGCGAGCCGGAATGACAGGAGTTCGACTTCGGAGGAGTTTTGCGAGCTTTTTTCCAGGGTCATGGCGGTCATCCTGCAAGAGCGAAGGCTGGGCTCCGGGTGCGTCCGGAAGCGTTTTGAACAAGATCGGGCGGGTCAAGGATCAGGGCGATCTGACCATCGCCAAGGATGGTGGCGGCGGCAACGCCGGGGATATGGCCGTAGCTGCGTTGCAGCCCCTTGATCACCACTTGCCGCTGCTCGAGGATCGAGTCGACGACAAGGGCGGAGCGGGTGCCGTTTTCCTGCGCCGTAAGCAGCACGATGCCGCCCGCGTAGCTGGATTTCGGCGCGCGGTAGCCAAGTTCCGCCCCGAGGTCATAAAGCGGCACGAAGGCGCCCCGGACATGGATGACGTTGGTGTTCGGACCCAGCGCGCGGATGTCCTCGTCGGTCAGCGTCGCGGTTTCCAGGATCGCGGAGAGCGGCACCACCAGGGTTTCGCCCGCCACATTCACCACCATGCCATCCAGCACGGCCAGCGTCAGCGGCAGCGAAATCGAGAAGCGTGTGCCCTTGCCGGGTTCGGAATGAATGGTGATGCGACCGCCGAGCGACTGGATCGCCTGACGCACCACATCCATGCCGACGCCGCGGCCCGACAGCGCCGAAACCTGATCCGCCGTCGAAAAGCCGGGCAGGAACAGCAGGTTGTCGATCTCGCTGTCGCTCAGCTGCGCATCCGGCGGGATCAGCCCCTTGGAGATGGCGATCTCGCGCACTTTCGGACGGTTGATCCCGGCGCCGTCATCGGCAACCTCGATCACCACCCGGCCCGAGCGATGCTGGGCCGACAGCGTGATCACCCCTTCGGCGGTCTTGCCCGCGGCGCGGCGCTTGTCCGGCCGCTCGAGCCCGTGATCGACGGCGTTGCGGATCATGTGGGTCAGCGGATCGGCCAGCCGTTCGATCACCGTCTTGTCGACTTCGGTCGCCTCGCCCTCGGTGCGCAGACGCACTTCCTTGCCGACGGCGCCCGAGGCCTCGCGCACGATCCGCGCCATGCGCTGGAACAGCGGCTTCACCGGCTGGGCGCGAATCATCATCACGCTGTCCTGGATGTCGCGGGTCAGCATCATGAAGGCTTCCAGCCCGGTCATCACCGCCGAATTCGGCGGCAGCCCGGCTTCGGCCACGCTTTGCGCCAGCATCGCCTGGTTGATCACCAGCTCGCCCACGAGGTTGACCAGCCGGTCGATGCGGTCGAGATCGACCCGCACCGTCGCCGAGGGCTCGGAGGCGGCTTCGCGCGGTGCAGCGGCGCCAGCCGGGCCAGCAGCTGGCGCGGTCGGCAGGTCAGCCGCGGCAAAAGGGGGCGGAGGGACCTCGGCCCGGGGTTCGGATTTGGGCATCGGGACGATCTCGGCCTGCGGCGCCGGAGCGGGGGCGAGCGGCACCGGATCTTCCGGGTCCTGCGCCAGCGGCGGTAGATCGGGCAGCCCGGGGGCGCCGAAATCGGGCAGCGAGAGTCCGCCCGCATCGGGCAGCGCGGTCCCGGCCGCGCCCTGGGTGATTTCGATCTCGCAGACATCTTCGACGAAGTCGAACACTTCGCGGATGTCGAAATCGGTGACATCACCGGTGATTTCGACCGTCCATTCCAGCCAGGAGCCCTCGGGATCAAGCGATTCGAGCGTCGGCAGGCGGGTCAGATCGCAGCGCGTGGTGGCGTTGCCCAGCTTGCCGAGCGCGCGCAGAAGGTGCAGCGGCTCGTTGCCCGAGCTGAAAAGCGCGCGGCGGGACGGAATCGCACCGTCCAGACCGGGGTGGTCGGCGTTTCCTCGACCGGGCCGAAATCGAAGGCGAGTCCCATCGGCTGGAAATCGGTCACCTCTTCCTCGACCACCGGACCGGCGCCGCCGCCGATCAGCGCTTCAAGCGCGACGAGGCACCCTTCCGAACCTTCGGGCGGGGGGGCGGCGTCGCGGGCTGCGCGGACATGGTCTTGCAGGAAGTCGGCCGCCTGGAAGAACAGCTTCATCGCCTCGGGCGTGATCGTCATCCGCCCCGAGCGCAGCTCGTCCAGAACGGTTTCGTAGCGGTGGGCAAAACCGACCAGCGCGTCAAGCCCGAAGGCCCCCGCGCCGCCCTTGATGGAATGGACCGCGCGGAAGACGATGTTGATCGTCTCGTTGTCGTGGTTGCCCTCTTCCATGTCGGACAGGGCATCCTGCAGGCTTTCGAGCAGTTCTTCGCATTCGACGAAGAAACTGGCCCGGATTTCTGCCATCGGGTCCGTTGCCATCATGCTCTCCTTAGCCGGTAACCATTTGCAGCGCCTTGACCAGCTTCGGCGGGTCGAAAGGCTTCACGATCCAGCCGGTGGCCCCGGCCGCGCGGGCGCGCGCCTTGAGTTCGGGCGCCGATTCGGTGGTCAGCACGAGGATCGGCGTCGCCCGGTGCTTGTCTTGCGCCCGCACCGCCTCGATGAAGCCGAAACCGTCAAGGCGCGGCATGTTGATGTCGGAAATGATCGCATCGGGGGCGATGCCGTCGAGCACTTCGAGCCCGTGGACCCCGTCTTCGGCAAGGTGCAACGTGATCCCCGCATCGGTCAGAGCGAGTTTCAGCATGTCGCGGATGGTGCGGCTGTCATCGACCGCCAGAACAGTCAGGCTCATGCGGCCTCTCCGGTTTGAAGATCCGCGGGGGTGACACCGAAGACGGCAAGAGCGTCGTCGAAAGCCTCCGAACGCGGCGTGATGATGAGGGAAGTTCCGGCCTGCCGGGCGCTTTTGGCGGCGGAAGCGAGGACTTGCAGTGCCAGGCCGCCCAGATGGGTGACGGCCGAGGCATCAAGGACGAGATCGGTTCCGGTCGCACCGCGCAAGGCCGTGGCGAGCGGTGTGACCTGAGACAGGTCGAGCCGGGAGGCGAGGGCAATCGTGGTCATTCCGACCTCGCCAAAATATGGGTTTGGAAAACGGACACGTGTTCCCCTTTCATTCCTGCATGAAAGAGGATTACCGGCTGCGGGTTAAATAAGGTTTGACGACACAGGGTTTTTCCGCCCCAACCTGTCGCCTTTTACGCAGTTCGGTCAGATCCGCGGCGCCAGCGCGTGCAGATGGGTCGCACAACCCACAAGGGCAGCGTAGTCATCTTCGATCACCCGCAGCGGGAAGGCGGCGAGAAAATCGGAAAACCGGCCCTTGGCCTGTATCGCGGCAGCGAGTCCGAACTCGGACAGCAGCGGGGTGAAGGCCCGGGCGACGCCGCCGCACAGATGGATGCCGCCGAAGGGCAGGTGAATGAGCGCCAGATCGCCCACGACCGCGCCCAGATGGCGCACGAAAATGCGCGCCGTTTCAACGCCAAGCGGGCTGCGGGCGGTGATTTCGGCCATCACCTCGGCGGCGGAGCGGCTTTGCGGCTGCCCGGCCTCGGCGGCGACGAAAGCAAAGACGCGCTCCAGACCGCGGCCCGAGAGCACATCCTCGACCGCGGCAAAGCCATGCGCCGCCTCGACAAAGCGCATCAGGCGGATGTCTTCGTCGGTGACGGTGGGCAGCGTGACATGGCCGCATTCCGAGGCGGTGACGATGCGTCCGCCCGGCGCCTCATGCACGGGGGCGGCGTTGAAGCCGGTGCCGATGCCGATGACGAGCTGCGCCGAGCCGGGCCGCGCAGGCTGGCCCGGCAGCACGGTTGCCACGGCTTCGGGGGCAAGATGGCCCAGCGCATGGCCCTGCGCCTGCAGGTCGTTCAGCACCGCCACCGTCTCGGCGCCGGTGACGCGGGCGACGGCGGCGGTTTCGATCACCCAGGAAAGATTGGTCATATGCGCCGTGCCGTCGCGCACCGGCCCCGCCGCGGCGACACAGGCGCCCGCCAGATCGCCCACACCCTCGGTCTGCATATACTCCGCCAGGATCGGCTCCAGCGCGGGGCGCCCGGCATTGGCATAGCGGCGGATCGATTCGGGCAGAAGCCGCCCGTGTTCGGACAGCGCCACCCGGGTGTTGGTGCCGCCGATATCGGCCAGAAGCGCGTAACGGTTCGGGGTGGCGGTGATCATGTTAGCGCTCCAAAGCCTTCCTGACCGCGTGATAGGACGCCTTGGGGGTGCGCTGCAAGCTTTCGAAATCGACATGGACCAGTCCGAAGCGGCCCGAATAGCCCTCGGCCCATTCGTAATTGTCCAGAAGCGACCAGGCATAATAGCCCGCAAGCGGCACCCCCGCGGCGATCGCGGCGCGGCAGGCCTGCAGATGCGCGGCCAGATAGGCGATGCGATCCGCATCGACGCAGCGGCCGTCGACCCACCTATCCTCGGCCGCCATGCCGTTCTCGGTGATGTAAAGCGGTGTCGTGCCGGTGTAGTCGCGCTGCAGGCGTATCAGCAGATGGCGCAGGCCCTCGGGGCAGATTTCCCAGCCCAAAGCGGTTTGGGGAAGCGGCCCGGGCCTCTCTGCGGTGCCGGGCCAGGGACCGGGCGCCGGGGCGATGCGTTTGGCGGTGTAATAGTTGACCCCGAACCAGTCCAAAGGCGCGGTGATGGTGGCGAAATCCTGCTCCCAGCCCGCGGGCAGATGGGGGGCAAAGCCCTCCAGAACTTCCTCGGGGTAGCGGCCCTGAAACATCGCCTCGATGAAAAAACGGTTGAAGATCGCATCGTAACGCCTTGTGGCCGCGTGACATTCCGGGGTGTCGTTGGCAGGCAGGGCATGTTCGAAATTGCACACGGCGCCGAGGTTGCTGACCCCCTCGGCCCGCAGCACGCCGATCGCCGTGCCATGCGCCAGGCAAAGGTGATGCATCGCCCGGGCGGTGGCGCGGATGTCGCGCAGGCCCGGCGCATGCAGACCGAGGAAATGCGACAGCCAGCCCACGCACCAGGGCTCGTTGATCGGGGCGACGGACCAGAGCCGGTCACCCAGCCGCCCGGCGATGATCCGGGTGAAATCACCAAACCAATGCGCCACGTCGCGGTTGCGCCAGCCGCCCAGATCGGAGAGCGCCGCGGGCAGCTCCCAATGGTAAAGCGTCAATGCCGGTTTCAGCCCGCGTTCCAGCATCCCATCGAGCAGACGGTCATAGAAATCGAGCCCCTCGGCATTCACCGCGCCGCGGCCCTCGGGCAGGACGCGCGCCCAGGAGGTGGAAAAGCGATAGGAATCAAAGCCCGCCGCCGCCACAAGGTCAAGATCCTCGGCCCAGCGGTGATAGTGATCACAGGCGCGGGCGCCGGTGTCCGCCCCCTTCACATTGCCGGGCGTGGCTGCGAATGTGTCCCAATGCGTCGGGCCTGCGCCGCCGAACCCATGCCCCTCGATCTGATAGGAGGAGGTGGCGGCACCAAACAGGAAGCCTTCCGGAAAGGCTGAACGCGGGGGCAGGGCGGTCATGGATTTTCTTTCCAAGCCATAGGGTTGCGGGCCGGTCCTGTGGAGCTTCCCAGCACCAGAACCGCCTCGAGCAGCTCCGAGACCGGCTCGGGCTCTGGCGCCTCGATCCGTCGCAACAGCATCGTCGCACAGCGTCGCCCCGCTTCGCGCACCGAAGAGCGGGTGGCGGTGAAGATCGGCTCTTCGGCGCCGTTCTTCAGATAGCCCAGCTCGTCGTCATGGGTGATGATCGAGACATCGCGGCCCATCTCCAGACCTTCCTCCCACAGCGCGCGGCGCACGCCCATCGCCGAGAGCAGCGAGGAGGTCAGGAAAGCCGTCGGCGGCTCCGCCCGGCGCAGCATGGCGCGGGCGGCATCATGGCCCTGCGCCTCGGTCATCTCGCCCGCCACCATCAGGCCGGGATCGGGGGTCAGATCGGCCGCGGCCAGCGCGCGCTCAAACCCGCGGCGGCGGCGCAGCGCGAAATCCATCGTCTCGATGCCGTTCACCAGCGCGATACGGCGGTGCCCCAGGTCGAGCAGGAACCGCGTCGCCCGTTCAAAGGCCCGGGAATTGTTCACGTCGACAAAGGGATAGGGGCGGGTGATGCCCGAGGCGCGGCCATGCACGACAAAGGGCAGGCCCAGATCCTCGAGCAGCGCGATCCGCGCATCGCCCGCCCGCGGCCCATGCAGGATGATGCCATCGACATTGCCCTTGGAGCGGATCTCGCGATAGGCGCGGTCCTGATCGGCGTCGGGCACGATGGTCAGAAGCATGTCATAGCCCGCCCGCGCATAGACCTCGCCCGCGCCGGCGATGAAATCGGCAAAGACCGGGTTGACGATCTCGTGCTGCGTCGAAATCGGGATCACATGGCCGATCGCCATCGCCCTTCCGGTGGCCAGCCGCTTCGCCTGGGTGTTCGGCCGGTAGTTGTACTGCCGCGCCGCCGCCTCGACCCGGGCCCGCGTCGCCTCGGCCACTTCGGGAAAGCCGTTCAGCGCCCGGCTGACGGTGGTCGGCGAAAGCCCCAGATGCTGCGCGAGGTCTTTGAGAGTCATGGCGGGGTCCGGCTTGACCGCAGTTCAAAGCGGTTTGGATGGACCGAGCGTAATCCTCTTGCCCGGGGGGCGTCAATCGGATCGTGGCGCGGCGGCGGATGCTGCGGATGCAGCATGAACCCCTGCGATTGCTGCTGTTGCAGCCTGCGTTGCGGTTGACTTTGAAACGGCTTTGGAGGACGCTTTTGCATCCAAAGCGCTTTGGGGTCGAGTCGGATCAGTCCCGGGCGGCAGCGGCAAGGGCCGAAGGCCCGGTCTCGGGAGGACGGAATGACGAAACATCTTTTGCTGGGCGCAGCGGTGCTTGCGCTTGCGACCTCGGGTGCGCTGGCGCGCGAGATGAAATTCGCGCCGGGGGAGGATGCCCGGTTTCATTGGGACAGTTTCGACGCATTCAAGGCGGGCCATGATCTGACGGGGCAGAAGCTGGTGATCGACGGGCCCTGGGGCGGGGTGGACAAGGCCCTGTTCGAAACCGTTCTGGCGGCTTTCGAGGCGGCGACCGGGGCCAGCGTCGATTATAACGGCGGCGATGGCTTCGAGCAGCGGATCATGGTCAATGTCGAGGCTGGGTCGCCGCCCGATATCGCGGTGGTGCCGCAGCCCGGGCTGGCCGCCGATCTGGCGCGGCGGGGCAAGCTGGTGCCCTTGGGCGCCGAGGCGCAGGCTTGGCTGGCCGGGAATTACGCCGCCGGGCAATCTTGGGTCGATCTGGGCAGCTATGCCGGGCCTGATGGCACGAAGGCGCTTTATGGGCTTTTTTACAAGATCGATGTGAAATCGCTGGTCTGGTACAGCCCGGAAAAC
Source organism: Rhodobacter sp. 4.3.4 (assembly GCF_058724655.1). NCBI lineage: Bacteria > Pseudomonadati > Pseudomonadota > Alphaproteobacteria > Rhodobacterales > Rhodobacter > Rhodobacter sp. 4.3.4. The sequence continues at coordinate 1,827,860 of NZ_CM178967.1, read as the reverse complement.
TTCGAGGATGCGGGCTATGAGGTGCCGCAGACGATGGAAGAGCTGAAGGCGCTGACCGAAAAGATCGTGGCAGACGGCGGCACGCCCTGGTGCATCGGGCTGGGCTCCGGCCCCGCGACGGGCTGGCCTGCGACCGACTGGGTCGAGGACATGATGCTGCGCAACAACACGCCCGAGGATTACGACGCCTGGACGACGAATGCGCTGCCCTTCACCGACCCCAAGGTTCTGGCCGCGATCGATGATTTCGGCTGGTTCGCAAAGACCGACGCCTTTGTGGCCGGGGGCGCGGGCGCCGTGGGGGCGACCGATTTCCGCGACAGCCCGAAGGGGCTCTTCACCGCGCCACCGCAGTGCTACATGCACCGGCAGGCCTCGTTCATCCCGAGTTTCTTTCCCGAAGGCACGCAGATTGGCGAGGATGTCGATTTCTTCTATTTCCCGGCCTATGCGGGCAAGGATCTGGGCAAGCCGGTGCTGGGGGCGGGCACGGTTTTCGTGATGACGCGCGAAAGCCCGGCGGCGAAGGCCTTTTTCGACTTCCTGCAAACCCCGATCGCGCATGAGATCTGGATGGCGCAGACCGGCTTCCTGACGCCGCTGAAGACCGTGAACCCCGAGGTTTATGGCGATGCGACGCTGAAGAAGATGGGCGAGATCCTGCTCAACGCCTCGACCTTCCGCTTCGACGGCTCGGATCTGATGCCGGGCGCGGTGGGCGCGGGCACGTTCTGGACCGGCATGGTCGATTATGTCGGCGGCAAGGATAGCGCCACCGTCGCGGCGCAGATCCAGAAATCCTGGGATGCGATCAAGTGATCGGATGATCTGACGGGCGCGGCACGCCGGGGGTGGCTGTCGCCCCGCTTCGGGAGGGGGGCGGATGGAGCAGGGTTTGATGGCGCAGGCGATCTCGGCGGTGTCGATCATCGTCATCGGCGTCTTCGGCTGTGTTGCCTGGTTCTGGATCTCGAACCTGGTGCTGGATGCGCTGCTGCCGCCGCGCGGGCCGAAGATCGGCCGCAATCTGGCGCGGGCGGCGGCGATCCGGCCCTGGCTGTTTTTGGGCCCGGCGTTGATCGCCCTGGCGGTCTATCTGGTCTATCCGATCTTCGTCTCGGTCTGGCTGTCGTTCCATGACAGCCGCGGCGAGGCCTTTGTGGGATGGGCGAACTACCGCTGGCTGATGGCCGATGGCAAATTCCATGAATCCTTGCGTAACAATGCCTTGTGGCTCGTTGTTGTGCCAACTGTGGCGACGCTTTTCGGACTGGTCGCCGCCGCCCTGACCGACCGAATCCGCTGGGGGAATGTCGCAAAATCGCTCATCTTCATGCCGATGGCGGTCTCGTTCGTTGGCGCTGCGGTGGTGTGGAAATTCGTCTATGACTACCGCGGCGAGGGGCAGGCGGAGATCGGTCTGCTCTCGGCGCTGGTCACGGCTTTGGGCGGCACGGCGCGGGCCTGGCTGACGGTGCCGGGCTGGAACTCGCTGCTGCTGATGGTGGTGCTGATCTGGATCCAGACCGGTTTTGCGATGGTGATCCTCTCGGCGGCGCTGCGCGGCATCCCCGAGGAAACCCTCGAGGCGGCGACGATCGACGGGGCGACGCCGTTGCAGATCTTTTTCCGCATCAAGGTGCCGCAGATCTGGGGCACGATTGCCGTCGTCTGGACGACGATCACCATCACCGTGCTGAAGGTTTTCGACATCGTGCTGACGATGACGAACGGGCAATGGGGCACGCAGGTGATGGCCAATCTGATGTTCGACTGGATGTTCCGGGCGAATGATGCCGGGCGGGCCTCGACCGTGGCGCTGGTGATCATGGCTCTGGTGACGCCGATCATGGTCTGGAACATCCGCACGGCGAACCGGGAGATGCAGGGATGAATGCAGGGGGCGCTAATGGCGTGGCCGGGCGGTCTTCGGCGCTGGCCTGGGCGGTCAATCTGGCGGCGGCGGCGCTGGTGCTGCTCTGGACGATCCCGACTTTGGGCTTGCTGGTGTCGTCCTTTCGCGACCGCGATCAGATCATCACTTCGGGCTGGTGGCGGGCGGCCTTTTCGGCCACGGCGAGCACGTTCGTGCGCGCCGGAACGGCGGCAGACCAGATCCGGGAGGGAGATCTTTTCGTCATATCCGGCAATGTCTTACCCCCCGAAGCTGAGCTGAAATCCTGGGGGGTGACCTCAAAGGCGCCAAGCGCCTACCAGCCCGGAGAGACGGCCGATCTGAAAGACGGGCAACGGCTGACGGTTTTGGAAAATGGTGATTATCGGTTGACCTCTCCGACGGCTTTCACCGAGGGCCGGGGCATGCGGATCTTCGTCACCACGCTCGCCCCGCCGCGTCTGACCACCGAGAATTATGCCCGTGTGATCACAGCCGAGGGGATCGGCCGGGCCTTTCTGAACACGATGACGGTGACGATCCCGGCGACCATCATCCCGATCCTGATTGCCGCCTTTGCCGCCTATGCCCTGGCCTGGATGCGGTTCCCGGGCCGCGCGCTTCTGGTGGCGGTGATCGTCGGCCTGCTGGTCGTGCCCTTGCAACTGGCGCTGATCCCGCTTCTGAAACTGCACAACCAGATCGGCCTCGATCAAAGCTACCTCGGCATCTGGCTCGCCCATACCGGCTTCGGCCTGCCGCTCGCGATCTACCTGTTGCGCAACTACATGGTCGGCCTGCCGCGCGAGATCATCGAGTCGGCCCGCGTCGATGGCGCGACCGAGTTCCAGATCTTTCGCCGCATCGTGCTGCCGCTGTCCTTCCCGGCGCTGGCCTCCTTTGCGATTTTCCAGTTCCTCTGGGTCTGGAACGACCTCCTCGTAGCCACTGTTTTCCTTGGGAACTCCACCGATACCCAGGTGATGACCGGGGCTTTGCGCGCGCTTTTGGGCTCGCGCGGGGGGGATTGGGAAATTCTGGCGGCCTCGGCTTTCGTCTCGATCGCGGTGCCGCTCTTCGTCTTCTTTGCGTTGCAGAAATACCTGGTGCGCGGCCTTCTGGCCGGCTCGGTGAAAGGTGGCTGAATGACCTTCCTTGAGAAATCCCCCGACTGGTGGCGTGGCGCGGTGATCTATCAGATCTACCCGCGCAGCTTTCAGGACACGAATGGCGATGGCGTCGGCGATCTGCCCGGGATCACCCGGCGGCTGGATCATGTGGCCGGATTGGGCGTCGAGGCGATCTGGATTTCGCCCTTCTTCACCTCGCCGATGAAGGATTTCGGCTATGATGTCAGCGATTATTGCGATGTCGATCCGCTGTTCGGCACTTTGGCGGATTTCGATGCGCTGATCGCCCGGGCCCATGACCTCGGGCTGAAGGTGCTGATCGATCTTGTGCTCTCGCATACCTCCGACCAGCATCCGTGGTTTCAGGAGAGCCGCAAAAGCCGGACGAATCCGAAAGCCGACTGGTATGTCTGGGCCGAGCCGAAGCCCGATGGCACGGCGCCGAACAACTGGCTGTCGATCTTTGGCGGTCCGGCCTGGGCCTGGGATGCCCGGCGCGAACAATATTATCTGCACAATTTCCTGACTGCCCAGCCCGACCTGAACTTCCATTGCCCGGCGGTGCAGGAGGCTCTTCTGGAGGTCGCGAAATTCTGGCTCGATCGCGGGGTGGATGGCTTCCGGCTCGATACGATCAACTTCTACATGCATGATGCCGAGTTGCGCGACAACCCGCCGCTGCCGGTCGAAGAGCGCAACGATCAGACCGCGCCCAAGGTCAACCCCTACAATCACCAGCGCCATGTCTACGACAAGAACCACCCGCAGAACATTGTTTTTCTACGGAAATTGCGCAAGCTGATGGAGGGCTACAAGGCCGCCGCCGTGGGCGAGATCGGCGACAGCCAGCGCGGTCTCGAGATCCTGGGCGAATATACTTCGGGGACGGATGCGATGCAGATGTCCTATGCTTTCGAGCTTTTGTCGGGCCATGCGGCCTTGAGTGCCGAGTATATCGCCGAGGTCTTCCGCAAGGTCGAAATGGTGGCGCCCGGGGGCTGGGCCTGCTGGGCCTATTCCAACCACGATGTCATGCGCCACATCAGCCGATGGGGGCTCTGTGATGCGGCGGCGCGCTGCTATACGACGCTGCTGATGTGCCTCAAGGGCTCGGTCTGCCTGTATCAGGGCGAGGAACTGGGCCTGCCCGAGGCCGAGATCGCCTATGAGGATCTGCAAGACCCCTATGGCAAGGAATTCTGGCCCGAGTTCAAGGGCCGCGATGGTTGCCGCACGCCGATGGTCTGGCAGGGCAACGATCCGCAGGGCGGGTTTTCGACGGTGAAACCCTGGTTGCCGGTTCCCGCCTGCCATTGCGCGCGCGCGCCCGATGTCGTCGAAGGCGATCCCGGGGCGTTGATCCACCATTATCGCCGGGCCATCGCGTTGCGCCAGGCCCATCCGGCCTTGCGCTCGGGCGCGATGACCGGGATCGCGGCCGAGGCGGGCGTGCTGCGGTTTTTGCGCTCGAAGGGCGAAACCGAGCTGCTTTGCCTGTTCAACCTGACCGATAATCCTGCACCTGTCAGCTGTCCGGGGGAATGGGACGTGCTCGACGGCGCTGCATCGGTAGCGGGCGCGGTGGCGCTGCCTCCCTGGGGCCATGCGATCTTGCGCCGGAACGGGGGCCGCCATGGCTGATCTGAAGCTGACCGGCGTCGGCAAATCCTATGGCGAGGTGGATGTGCTCAAGGACATCGACCTCGACATCAAGGCGGGGGAGCTGATCGTTTTCGTCGGCCCCTCGGGCTGCGGAAAATCGACGCTTCTGCGGATGATTGCGGGGCTGGAACGGATCAGCGCGGGCGAATTGCGCATCGATGGTGTGCGGGTGAACGACATGCCCCCCGCGCAACGCGGCATCGCGATGGTGTTTCAATCCTATGCGCTTTACCCGCATATGACGGTGCGCCAGAACATGGAATTCGCCCTGAAGATTGCGAAGAAACCCCGGCAAGAAATTGACAAGGCTGTCGAAAATGCCGCGCGCATCCTGCAGCTGACTCCCTTTCTCGACCGGCTGCCAAAGGCGCTTTCAGGCGGGCAGCGTCAGCGCGTCGCCATCGGCCGGGCGATCGTGCGCGATCCCAAGGTCTATCTGTTCGACGAGCCGCTCTCGAACCTTGATGCCGCGCTGCGCGTCGCGACGCGGATCGAGATTGCGCAGCTGAAAGAGGCGATGCCCGAGCGCACGATGATCTATGTCACCCATGATCAGGTCGAGGCGATGACGCTGGCCAGCCGTATTGTCGTGCTGGCAGACAAGGGGATCGCCCAGGTCGGCACGCCCTTGCAGCTTTATGAGCACCCCGAAACCGAATTCGTCGCGCAATTCATCGGCTCGCCGCAGATGAACCTGCTGTCGGGTGTGATCACGGCGACCGGGGCGCGGACCGTGATCACGCTGGACGGGGGAGGCATGGCGGAATCGACCGTGACGACGACCGAAGCAGATCGCGGCCTGCGGGTGAACATCGGTGTGCGGCCCGAGGATCTGACCGTGATCACACAGGGCGGTCTTTTCACTGGCACCGTCGAGATCGTCGAGGCGCTTGGCGAGGTGACGCTGCTGTACTTCGCGGCGCAGCCGGGGGTGCCACATGTGATCGCGAAACTGCCGGGCATTCATGCCGGCCTGCGCCATCAGAGCGTCAGCCTGACCGCGGCGCCGGAAAAGGTACATCTGTTCCACGCCGGCCGGTCGCTTCTTTATCGCTGATGTCGCAAACCGCGCATGAAGGCGGGCCATCGTCAGGTAAAATCGTCTCAGACCCAAGCGGAGGTGCGCGATGAGCGAAGAGATCGAACAGGCGGCAGGCGGCGGACGGCGGGCGCGCGGCGGCGGCGGGGCGGCCCGGCGGGCCGAACGCACGGCCGTCCGGGTCGAATTCGCAAAATATATCGAGCGCAACATCCCGAATCTCGAAATCCTGAACGAGGAAGCGCTGCAGCTGATCGAAGCCAATGCCGAGACGGTGCTGGAAGAGATCGGCGTCAATTTTGTCGACAATCCGGCGGCGCTCGAACGCTGGCGGGCGGTGGGCGCCGATGTGCAGGGCGAGCGGGTCCGCTTCCCGAAGGGCCTTGCGCGCGCGCTGTGCAAGACCGCGCCCGCAAGCTTCGTGCAGCATGCCCGCAACCCCGAACGCAATGTTACCATCGGCGGAAAAAACCTTGTGCTGGCGCCGGTTTACGGGCCGCCCTTCGTGCGCGATCTGGAGGGCGGGCGGCGCTATGCGACGATTGCCGACTTCCGCAATTTCGTCAAACTCGGGCAGATGTCGAAATATCTGCACCACTCCGGCGGCACCGTCTGCGAGCCGACCGATGTGGCGGTGAACAAGCGTCACCTCGACATGCTGCATGCGCATATGACGCTCTCGGACAAGCCCTATATGGGCTCGGTCACCGAACGCTCGCGCTGCGTCGATTCGATCGAGATGTCGAAGATCCTCTTTGGCGAGAAATTCGTCGACGAGAACACGGTGATGACCTCGCTCGTCAACATCAACTCGCCCTTGACCTTCGACCCGATCATGATGGACGCGCTGGAGGTCTATGCCGCCGCGAACCAGGCCTGCATCGTCTCGCCCTTCATTGTCGGCGGCGCGATGGCGCCGGTGACGGTCGCGGGCACGCTGACGCAGGTTCTGGCCGAGGTGATGGTGGCCGTCGCCTACAGCCAGATCATCCGCAAGGGCGCGCCGGTGATTTTCGGCGCTTTCGTGACCTCGATCGACATGAACTCGGGGGCGCCGACCTTCGGCACGCCGGAGGCGGCGCAGATCACCCTGGGCGCCGGGCAGCTGGCGCGGCGGATGGGGCTGCCGTTCCGTTCGGCGGGGTCGTTCTGCGGCTCGAAACTGCCCGATGCGCAGGCGGCTTATGAGACGGCGAACACGCTCAACATCGGGCTGCTGGCGGGCGTGAACTTCATGCTGCATGCCTGCGGCTGGCTCGAAGGCGGTCTGGTCTCGTCTTACGAGAAATATGTGATGGATGCCGATCAGCTGGGCGTGCTGCATCGCCTTGCCGCGGGCGTCGACATGAGCGCGAACGGCCAGGCGATGGAGGCTTTGCGCGAGGTCGGCCCGGGCGGTCACTTCCTGGGCTGTTCGCACACCCAGGCGAATTTCAAGGAGGCGTTCTGGAAGACGGATCTGTTCGACTACAAGCCCTTCGAAACCTGGGACGAGGAAGGCGCGCGCGACACGGCGACGCTGGCCAGCGTGCGGGTGAAGAAGATGCTGGGCGAGTATCAGGCCCCGGCGATCGATCCGGGCATCAACGAGGCGCTGGCCGACTATGTGGCCCGCAAAAAGGCCGCCGTGCCGGACGCCTTCCTGTAGATCACGGCGGGAACCGACCGCGTGCCAGGTTGCCATCCCCCGGGCGCAGCGCGTCCGGGGGTTTTGGGTGCGCCAAAGGCGGTGGACGATCCCTGCGGCGCTCTTTATGATCTGCGTCTGGGGCGATTGCCCTTGTCGACAGTCAGCATCGCCCGGGATCGATTTCGGATTTCCGGGGCATTGGAAGCGGAAAATACCTTCGATGACGTCAAGCTTGCCCCCGGGCGCTGCGCATGAAATGAATGCGAAACAAGGTGTTGCCGGTGTTTCCTCACATGCGCGCCTGTCGGTTGCGCCCATGCTCGACTGGACCGATCGGCATTGCCGGGTCTTTCACCGGATGATGTCGCGCCAGGCGCTGCTTTATACCGAAATGGTCACCGCCCCGGCGGTGATCCATGGCAAGCGCGCGCAGCTGCTGGATTTCAGTGCGGTCGAACATCCGGTGGCGCTGCAGCTGGGCGGCTCCGATCCGGCCGAACTGGCCGAAGCCACGCGGATCGCCCGCGACTGGGGCTATGACGAGATCAACCTGAATGTCGGCTGCCCTTCGGACCGGGTGCAATCGGGGGCTTTCGGTGCGGTGCTGATGAAAACGCCCGATCTGGTCGCCCGCTGTGTCGCGGCGATGCAGGATGCCGCCGCGGTCGAGGTGACGGTGAAATGCCGGATTGGCGTCGATGATCAGATCCCCGAAGAGGTGCTGCCCACCTTTCTGAAAACCGTGTCCGAGGCCGGGGTCCGCCGGTTCATCCTGCATGCCCGCAAAGCCTGGCTGCAGGGGCTGTCGCCCAAGGAAAACCGCGAAATCCCGCCGCTCGACTATCCGATGGTCCATGCGATGAAGCGGGAATTTCCGCAGCTGCATCTGAGCCTGAACGGCGGCGTCGGCACGCTGGATCAGGTCGAGGCGCATCTGGCCGCGGGCATGGACGGGGTGATGGTTGGCCGCGCCGCCTATCAGGAGCCGATGGCGGTTCTGGCGGGCGCCGATGTCGCGCTTTGGGGAGCGGGAGAGGTGCTTTCGGCGGTCGAAGTGGCCGAGGCGATGAAGCCCTATATCGCCGATCATCTGGCGGCGGGCGGGCGGCTGCACCAGATCACCCGGCACATGCTGGGTCTGTTCCATGGCCGTCCGGGGGCGCGCGGCTGGCGGCGGGTGCTGTCCGAGGGGGCGACCCGGCCCGGGGCCGGACTTGCGCTTTACGATCAGGCGCTGGCCGAAGTGACGGGTGAGGCCTGAGATGGATCCTCTGACGACGATCCTGCCGCTTGTCGCGATCCTGCTGGCGGTCGGCGCTTTCGCCGGGGTGCTGGCGGGGCTGCTGGGGGTGGGCGGCGGCATCGTGCTTGTGCCCGCCTTCTTCTATCTTTTCAACGGGTTGGGCTATGGGTCCGAGGGGCTGATGCAGGTCTGCGTCGCCACTTCGATGGCGACGATCATCATCACCTCGACGCGCTCGGTCACCGCCCATGCCCGCAAGGGCGCGGTCGACTGGCAGCTTCTGCGCGACTGGGCGCCCTTTGTCGCCGCCGGGGCGCTGATCGGCGTGCTTTTGGTGTCGCATCTCGACACCCAGGCGCTGACGATCATCTTCGGCACTTTGGTGATGGGGATCGCGCTTTACATGGCCTTTGGCAAGCAAAGCTGGCGCATCGCCGAGGGCATGCCGGGCCGTGGCTTCCGGCTTTGGTTCGGACCCTTGATGGGGGCGGTGTCGGTGCTGCTTGGCATCGGGGGCGGGTCGATCTCGACGCCGATGCAGACGCTGCACGGCATCCCGATCCACCGCGCCGTGGCGACCTCGGCGGGCTTCGGCGCGATCATGGCGGTGCCCTCGACGCTGGCCTTTCTGCTGACGCCGGTTGAGAATGCGCCGCCCTTTACTTTGGGCGCGATCAACATTCCGGCCCTTGTCGTGATCGGTGCCACCACCGCCGTCACCGCCGCCTGGGGCGCCGCGCTCGCGCATCGGCTTGACCCGAAACCGCTCAAACGCCTCTTCGCAGGGTTTCTGATGCTTGTCGCGCTGAACATGCTGCGCAAGGCGCTGTTCTGATTTTATCTTGCGGCAAATATCCCGGGGTGCGGGGCAGAGCCCCGCTTACAGCCCCGAACGCTTCGCCGCATCCCAAAGCGCATCCATCTCGGCCAGATCGCTGTCGGCGGGCCGCTTGCCCGCCTTGGCCAGCTCCGCCTCGATGAACTGAAACCGCCGGGTGAACTTGCCATTCGCCGCGCGCAGACAGGCCTCGGCATCCAGCCCCAGATGCCGCCCCAGGTTCACCATCACGAACATCAGATCGCCATATTCCTCGGCGATCTCCGCGGGGCCAAGTTCATCGCGGGCCTCGACCAGCTCGTTTGCCTCTTCGACGATCTTCGCCACCACCTCGGCGGTGGAGGGCCAATCAAACCCCACCCGCGCCGCGCGCTTTTGCAGCTTCAGCGCCCGCGTCAGCGCCGGAAGCCCCAGCGCGACGCCATCCAGCACCCCGGTCTCGGCCTTGGCCTCACGCTCGGCGGATTTGATTTTCTCCCAATCTTCCGTCTGTTGCGCGGCGCTCTTCACACGGCTTTCATCGCCGAAGACATGCGGATGCCGGGCGATCATTTTCGCATTGATCCCGCGCAACACATCCAGCAGCGAAAAATGCCCGGCCTCGGCCGCCATCTGCGCGTGAAAGACAACCTGAAGCGCCAGATCGCCCAATTCGCCCGACAATTCCCCCCAGGCCTGGCGTTCGATCGCATCGGCGACCTCATGCGCCTCTTCGATCGTATAGGGGGCGATGGTGGCGAAATCCTGCTCGATATCCCAGGGGCAGCCGGTTTCGGGGTCGCGCAGACAGGCCATGATCGCCGCCAGCCGCTCGGTTTCCGCCCCCACGCTGTCGGTTTGCACGAAGATCCCCGGATCGGTCGGTTTCGCCATTGCCTCTTGCCCCCTGCAGGTCCATCTAATCCAGTATCGCTTTCCAAAACCCAGAGTCCACCATGCCCGTGATCAACCGCATTGCCGCCCTTGCCCCCGAGATGAAGGAATGGCGGCAATGGCTGCACCGTCACCCCGAACTGGAATTCCAGCTGCCGAAAACCGCCGCTTATGTGGCCGAGCGGCTGCGCGAGATCGGCGTGGACGAGATCCACGAGGGCATCGCCACTTCCGGCATCGTGGCGCTGATCAAGGGCCGTCAGGACGGGCCCACGATCGGGCTGCGCGCCGATATGGATGCGCTGCCGATCGAGGAGATCACCGGGGTCGATTATGCCTCGGAACACGAGGGCAAGATGCATGCCTGCGGCCATGACGGCCATACGGCGATGCTTTTGGGCGCGGCCAAGTATCTGGCCGAGACGCGGAATTTCGCCGGCACCGTGGCGCTGCTCTTTCAGCCGGCCGAGGAAGACGGCGGCGGCGGCGAGGTGATGGTGCGCGAAGGCGTGATGGACCGCTTTGCCATCACCGAGGTTTACGGCATCCATAATGCGCCCAATCTGCCCTTTGGCCATTTCCACACCACCCAGGGCGCGCTGATGGCCGCGGTCGATACCGCCTGGGTCACGGTGACGGGGCGCGGTGGACATGGGGCGACGCCGCATGAATGCATCGACCCGATCCCGGCGATCACCGCGATGGTCGGATCGCTGCAGACGATCGTTTCGCGCAACCTTTTCGCGATGGACGAGCTGGTCGTTTCGGTGACGCAGATCCATGTCGGCACCGCGAACAACATCATCCCCGAGACCGGCTGGTTCTGCGCCACGATCCGCTCCTTTACCCCCGAGGTGCGGGCGATGGTCGAGCGCCGCTTCCACGAGATCGTCGAGGGCACGGCGGCGGCCTTTGGCGTCTCGGTCGAGATCCGTTACGACAAGGGCTATCCGCCCACCATCAACGATGGCGAAAAGGCCCGTTTTGCCGCCGAAGTGGCGCGCGAAGTGTCCGGCCCCGAGGCGGTGCGGGACGATTCCGGGCGCGAAATGGGCGCCGAGGACTTTTCCTATATGCTCGAGGCGCGGCCCGGCGCCTATCTCTTCCTCGGCACCGGGCCGGGGGCGGGGCTGCACCATCCGGCCTTCGATTTCAACGACGAGGCCGCCCCGATTGGCGCCAGCTTCTTTGCCCGCCTGGTCGAGCGCGCGCTTCCGGCCCGCTGAGGCGGGGGCTCTGCCCCCGCCGCAAGCGGCGGGGGTGACTTCGGCGCAGCCGAAGGGGGGCAGCGCCCCCTTTTTCCTGACACAACCGTGAGCACCGGGCTGCTTTGCCGCGACCGCCTTGCCATTGCGGGGGGCCGCGGCTAGGGTGCCCGCCGAAAACCGGGGCATCGCCCCCACGGCCCTAACGAAAGGACCATGCCATGTTCGTCACTCCCGCCTATGCTCAGGATGCCTCTGCCGCCGCCGGTGGCATGGCCGCCTTCGGCCAATTCGTGCCGCTGATCCTGATCTTCGTGATCATGTATTTCCTGCTGATCCGCCCGCAGCAGAAAAAGGCCAAGGAACACAAGGCGATGGTCGATGCGCTGCGGCGTGGCGACATGGTGCTGACGCAGGCGGGCATCATCGGCAAGGTCGTGCATCTGCGCGAAGACGGCGAAATCGAGGTCGAGATCGCCAAGGACATGAAGGTGCGGATGATCCGCAGTGCCGTTGTGCAGGTTCTGTCGAAGACCGAACCGGCCGCCAATAGCTGACCTGAACCGGGGCCGCGCCGCCATGCTGCAGATTTCGCTTTGGAAGCGTCTCGTCATTCTGGGTCTGTGCCTTGCGGCATTGATCACGGCGGCGCCCAACATGTTCTATGCCCGTGTCGAGGGGCATAACGACGCCGTTGCCGCCTTCGAGAAGACCGGGGCGATGACCGAGACCCAGGAGGCCGCCAAGGCCGCCTGGCCCGATTGGGCGCCCTCGGCGCTGGTCAATCTGGGTCTTGATCTGCGCGGCGGCGCGCATCTTCTGGCCGAGGTGCATCTGAACGAGGTCCACAAGGCCCGGATGGATGCGCTCTGGCCCGAGGCGCGCAAGGTTCTGGCGGCCGAACGCGCCACGATCGGTGCGATTCGGCGTGTGCCTGCGCCCGACGGCGAATTGCGCATCCAGATCGGCGATCGCACGCAGATCGACCGTGCCGTCGAAGCCGCCCGCAAGCTGGCGAGCCCGGTGGTCAGCCTGACCGGGGTCGGCCAGTCCGACTACGAGGTGACGGCCGAGGGCGACACCGTCGTCTTCCGGCTTTCGGAGGCGGAACAGAAAGCCACAGATGACCGCACCATGCAGCAATCGCTGGAAATCGTGCGTCGTCGCGTCGATGCCGCGGGCACGCGCGAACCCACGATCATGCGTCAGGGCACCGACCGCATCCTGATCGAAGTGCCCGGCATCGGCTCGGCGCAGGAGCTGAAGGATCTGATCGGCACCACCGCCAAACTGACCTTCCATCCGGTGCTCAGCACCACCTCGAACCCGAATGCGCCGGTCGCCTCGGGCAATCAGCTGCTGCCCGATGCCGAGCGGCAGGGGCTTTACCACCTGCTCGACGAAGTTCCGGTGGTGACGGGCGACGATCTGACCGATGCGCGCCCGACCACCGACGACAACGGCACCCCGGCGGTGTCGTTCCGTTTCAACGTCAGCGGCGCGCGGGCCTTTGGCGATTATACCGCCGGCCATATCGGCGAGCCCTTCGCCATCGTGCTGGACGGCAAGGTGATTTCGGCGCCGACGATCCAGGCGCATATCGCGGGCGGATCGGGGATCATCACCGGCCGCTTCAGCGTCGAGGAAGCCACCGATCTGGCGCTGCTTTTGCGGGCGGGCGCTTTGCCCGCGGGCATGACCTTCCTTGAGGAACGCACGATCGGGCCGGAACTCGGTGCCGACAGCGTCAAGGCGGGGATGGTCGCCTCGCTCATCGGTTTTGCCGCGGTCGTGGTCTATATGATCGCCTCCTACGGGCTTTTCGGCTTCTTTTCCTCGGTGGCGCTGTTCATCAACATCGCCTTCATCTTCGCCGTGATGGGCGCGATCGGCGGCACGATGACCCTGCCCGGGATCGCCGGGATCGTGCTGACCATCGGCACCTCGGTCGATGCCAACGTGCTGATCTACGAGCGCATGCGCGAAGAGATCCGGTCGGGCAAATCGCCCGTGCGCGCGATCGAGCTGGGCTTTGACAAGGCGATGTCGGCGATCATCGATGCCAACGTGACCTCGTTCCTGTCCTCGGCGATCCTGTTCGTGCTGGGGGCCGGGCCGGTGCGCGGCTTTGCCGTGACCACGATGATCGGCATTGCCGCCTCGATCTTCACCGCGATCTGGGTGGTCCGGCTGATGATCGTCATCTGGTACGGCTGGCGTCGTCCCAAGACCATCGTGATCTGAGGAGGAACCACCATGGCTTTCCGTCTGAAACTGGTTCCCGAAAAGACCAACTTCGACTTTTTCCGCTGGCAATGGGCGACCTTCGGCGCCGCGGTGGTGCTGATGATCGCGTCGGTGATCCTGCCGATGGTGATCGGGCTGAACTTCGGCATCGATTTCAAGGGCGGCACGACGATCCGCACCGAATCCACGACGGCGATCGATGTCGGCGTCTATCGTGCGGCGCTCGAACCGCTGAATCTGGGCGACGTGATCATCTCCGAGGTGCGCGATCCCAGCTTCCGCGCCGATCAGCATGTGGCGATGATCCGCATCCAGATGCAGGACGACGGGCAGGGCGCCGAGGGGCAGGGCGCGCAGGGGCAGGAGCTGGTGAGCAAGGTCGAGACCGCGCTGACCGCTGTCGATCCGGCGCTGAAGGTCACCTCGTTTGAATCCGTCGGCCCCAAGGTCTCGGGCGAGCTGGTCTGGACCGCGGTCTGGTCGCTCCTGGCGGCGACTGTGATGATCATGTTCTACATCTGGGTCCGGTTCGAATGGCAATTCGCGCTCGGCGCCGTGGTGGCGCTGGTGCATGACGTGCTGCTGACGGTCGGGCTTTTCGCCGTGCTGCAGCTGAAATTCGATCTGACCACGGTGGCGGCGCTGTTGACAATCACCGGCTATTCGATCAACGACACCGTTGTCGTCTTTGACCGGCTGCGCGAAAACCTGATCAAATACAAGACGATGCCCCTGCGCGACGTGATGAACCTCTCGGTCAACGAAACGCTCTCGCGCACCGTGATGACCGGCATGACGACGCTTCTGGCGCTGGTGCCGATGCTGATCTGGGGCGGCGACGTGATCCGCGGCTTCGTCTTCGCCATGGTCTGGGGGGTGTTCACCGGCACCTATTCCTCGGTCTATGTGGCGAAGAACATCGTGCTGTTCATCGGCCTTGACCGCAACAAGGAGAAGAAGGACCCCTCGGACAAGTTCTTCTCGGACGGGGCGCAAGATGCAAAGCCGTGAGGCGGGCTTCGGATCGGCGCTGCCGATCGACGGCTACGGGCCTGGCTTTTTTCGCATCGCCGGGGCAGTGCATCGGGGCGGTCTGCTGATCCGCGCCGAGGCGGCGACTTCCTGGACCGGCTTCGACGATCTTGACGCGCTGCGCGCCCTGGCGGGGCAGGTGGATCTGCTGCTATGCGGGATGGGCGCAGATATCGCCCATCTTCCCAAGGGCTTGCAGGTGGAACTTGAAGCGCTTGGGGTGCTGGCGGAGCCGATGTCCACCGCTTCGGCCGCGCGCCATTACAATGTGCTTCTGTCCGAGGGCCGCCGCGTCGCCGCGGCCCTTTTGCCGCTGCCGGGCGCGGTGCCGACGGCATGACGCTGCTTGCCGTCGATCAGCTCACCGTCAGCCGCGGCTCTCTTGCCGTGCTCGAAGGGGTGAGCTTTTCGCTGGCGTCGGGCCATGCGCTGGTGCTGCGCGGCCCGAACGGGATCGGCAAGACGACGCTTCTGCGCACGCTGGCCGGGCTGCAGCCGCCGCTCGCCGGCCGGATCTCGATGCCGCCCGAAGCGATGGCCTATGCCGCCCATGCCGACGGGCTGAAGGCGACGCTTTCGGTGCGCGAAAACCTGCAGTTCTGGGCCGCGATCTATGCGACCGATACTGTCGAGACGGCGCTGGCGCAGATGAACCTGACCGCGCTGCAACACCGCACCGCCGCAAGCCTTTCGGCCGGGCAGAAGCGTCGGCTTGGCCTCGCGCGGCTTCTGGTCACCGGGCGTCCGGTCTGGGTGCTCGATGAGCCGACGGTCTCGCTGGATGCGGCTTCGGTCGCGCTTTTTGCCCAAGCCGTGCGGGCGCATCTGGCGACAGGCGGGGCGGCGCTGATGGCGACCCATATCGATCTGGGCCTGTCCGAGGCCAAGGTTCTGGATCTTGCGCCGTTCAGGGCGCGTCCGCCCGCTGCGGGCGGCCATCGCGGCGCCTTCGATCACGACTTTGACGGAGCCTTCCTGTGAACCGCGGCGCCCGGATCTTGCCGCCAAAGGGCGTATTTGTCCCAAGGAAATGCGATGTCGTTTTTTCCTGGTCCAAATACGCACTTGCCGAGATCTGTGACGGGCGGAGGATTTTGCCATGATGGCGCTTTTGGCGCGGGATCTGCGGCTGGCGATCCGGGCCGGGGGCGGCTTCGGGCTGGGGCTGGCGTTTTTCCTGATCGTGGTGACGCTGGTGCCCTTCGGCGTCGGCCCGCAGGGAGAGGTTCTGGCCCGGATTGCCAGCGGCATCCTCTGGCTTGGGGCCTTGCTCGCGTGTCTTCTGTCGCTCGACCGGATCTTCGCGCTCGATTTCGAGGATGGCTCGCTCGATCTTCTGGCGACCGCGCCGATCCCGCTGGAAGCCGTGGTGACGATCAAGGCGCTCGCGCATTGGATCACCACCGGGCTGCCGCTCGTGCTGGCGGCGCCGCTTTTCGCCGTGCTGCTGCATCTGCCCGCCTCCGCCTATCTCTGGCTCGAGGTCTCGCTGCTTCTGGGCACGCCTGCGCTCTCGGTGCTGGGAACTTTCGGCGCGGCGCTGACGGTGGGGCTCAAGCGCGGCGGTCTGCTTTTGTCGCTGCTGGTGCTGCCGCTTTATGTGCCGACGCTGATCTTTGGCGCCGAGCTGGTGCGGCGCGGCGCCGAGGGCATGGCAACGCAGGTGCCGCTTGCGATGCTGGCGGGGATCACCGCCGCCACCGTGGCCTTGGTGCCCTTTGCCTCGGCGGCGGCGATCCGGGTCAATTTGCGGTGAGACCTGTTCCAGCTTGATGCGAGTCAATCCGCGCCGTGGCAAAGCGTGACATGTCCGACGGGACGCGAGAGGGAGGAAGCCGATGTCGATCTGGGAATATGCAAACCCGGTCAGGTTCATGCAGACTTCGGGCTGGCTTCTGCCCTGGGTCATTGGCGCCACGGTTCTGACGCTCGTGCCGGGGCTCGTCTGGGGGTTCTTCTTCACCCCGGTCGCCGCCGAGTTCGGCGCGACGGTGAAGGTGATCTATGTCCATGTTCCGGCGGCGACATTTGCCATCAACATCTGGGTGATGATGCTGGTCACCTCGCTGATCTGGCTGATCCGGCGTCATCATGTCTCGGCGCTGGCGGCGAAGGCGGCGGCGCCGATCGGCATGGTGATGACGCTGATCGCGCTGATTACCGGCGCCTTCTGGGGGCAGCCGATGTGGGGCACCTGGTGGGAATGGGACCCGCGGCTGACCTCGTTCCTGATCCTGTTCCTGTTCTATCTGGGTTACATGGCGCTGTGGGAAGCGATCGACAACCCCGACACCGCCGCCGATCTGACCAGCGTTCTGTGTCTGGTCGGCTCGGTCTTCGCGGTGCTCTCGCGCTATGCGGCGATCTTCTGGAACCAGGGGCTGCATCAGGGCTCGACGCTCAGCCTCGACAAGGAAGAGCATATCGCGGATGTTTACTGGCAGCCTCTGGTGCTGTCGCTCATCGGTTTCGGGATGCTGTTCGTGGCTCTGTTGCTGTTGCGCACCCGCACGGAGATCCGCGCCCGCCGTCTCAAGGCCCTCGAGCAAAGGGAGCGCATGGCATGATGCCCGAGTTCGGAAAATACGCGGTCACGATCCTTGCGTCGTGGGGCGTGACGCTGGTGCTGCTGGCGGGGCTGGTTGCGGCCACGCTGATCCGCGGCGCGCAGGTGAAACGGGCGCTGAAGGCGCAGGAAGAACGGATGAAGAGCAATGGCTAAGCCCCTGATGTTTCTTCCGCTTCTGGTGATGGCGGGCTTTGTGGGCGCGGGCTATTTCGCGATGCAGCAAAATGACCCGAATGCCATGCCGACCGCGCTTGCCGGCAAGGAGGCGCCCGCGGTCCGGCTTGAACCGCTGGCGGCGGAGGTGCCTTTCACCGATGCCGATCTGCGCGACGGCAAGATCAAGCTGGTGAACTTCTGGGCCTCCTGGTGCGCCCCCTGTCGGGTCGAACATCCTTATCTGATCGCTCTGAAACAGGACGGAATCCAGATTATGGGTGTGAACTGGAAGGATGCGCCCGACAAGGCACAGGGGTTCCTGGCCGAGATGGGCAGCCCCTACACGAAGCTTGGCGCCGATCCCGGCAACAGGATGGGGCTGGATTGGGGCGTTGCCGGGGTTCCGGAGACCTTTGTGGTCGATGGCACGGGACGGATCCTGACCCGCATCGCCGGGCCGCTGACTGAAGATGTGATCACACGCAAGATCTCCCCGCTTCTGGCAGGCCCGGAGCAATGAGGGTCTGGGCCCGGAACTCCTCCGGGCCGTGATCACTTTTGCGGATCGGTGAAGCGGACCGTGCCGATGAAGGGCAGGTTGCGGTGGTTTTGCGCATAGTCGAGCCCGTAGCCGACAACGAATTCGTCGGGGATTTCGAAGCCGGTCCAGCGCGCCTTCACATCGACCTCGCGGCGCGACGGCTTGTCGAGCATGGCGCAGCATTCGATCCGCCGCGGTGCACGCGCGCGCAGCATTTCCATCACTTTCGAAATCGTATGCCCGGTGTCGACGATATCTTCCACGACCAGCACGTCACGCCCGCCAATTGTGCCGCGCAAGTCCTTGAGAACGCGCACTTCCCGGGTGGAGGTTGTGTCGTTCCCGTAGCTTGAGGCCTCCAGGAAATCGACCTCGCAGGGCACGCCGATCTCGCGGATCAGATCGGCGATGAAGACGAAGGAGCCTCGCAACAGCCCCACCACCACCAGCCGGTCGGTGTCCCTGAAGGCCTCGGTGATTTCGGCGCCAAGCGCTTCGACCCGGGCCGCAATGGCTTTGGCCGAGATCATCTGGTCGATTACGTAACCGTCTTGCGACATCGTTCCTCCTGCGGCCTCTCGGCCCTTGCAATTCGGTTGCTTTATCGCAAGAAGAGGCGCGGGAAAAGGGAGACGGGCACGATGCCGCGGCACACCGAACAGCGTTTGATGCCCTATTCGGCGGCGCAGATGTATGCGCTTGTGGCCGATGTAGCGCGGTATCCCGAGTTCTTGCCCTGGAATTCCGCTGCCCGCATCCGCGCCCGCAAGCCCGGGCCGCGTCCGGGCACCGAGTTGATGGAAGCGGATCTGGTGATCTCGTTCAAGGTGTTCCGCGAGCGCTTCGGGTCCCGCGTCGTGCTCGACCCCGACAACTTCCGCGTCGATACGCAATATCTCGACGGGCCGTTCAAGCACATGCATTCCTGGTGGCAGTTCTCGGACCGGCCGGGGGGCTGCGAGGTCGATTTCTTCGTCGATTTCGAATTCAAGAATGCGCTGCTGCAGGGGGTTATCGGTATCGTTTTCGATCAGGCGATGCGGATGATCGTGAAGGCCTTCGAAGATCGGGCGGTCGCGCTTTATGGCTGGTCCGGGCGGGTGCAGAGCTGATCCAGGCGATGAACGAAGTTGAAAAAGGCCGCCTGTTGGCGGCCTTTCTGTTTCAAGACAAGGGCTTGTGATCAGGAGTTCAAGTCCCGGGCGCTCTCAAGCCCGTTGCTCTGAGATTCGTTGTCGAGGCGCATCGTAAAGACCCGCGCTACGGCGGGCGATGCCGCAGGTCAGTGCGACCGTATCGAGGCCGAGGTTGAAAAGCGCGCCGAACTGTGTGGTAAAACTTGCTGCACCATGAACGGCCATCATGATTTTGCCAAAAAAGCCGCCGACGCCCTGCACGGCGAAGACATCGCGCGAATCGTCCAGTTTCAACCTTTCTCGCGCGATCAGACCGAATTCCTGGCACGGAATGCCTGCGACCGTGCCGATAATCACCATTGGCAACGGCAAGACATCACCCGAGGCCGGGCACCGATCAGACCCGGGCGGTATCTGCCACGGTCAACCCATTCCCTTGCGTCGGTTGGCTGCAGCGAAGCATGCCGAAATGGCCCGAAAAAGGCGCCGGTCGCGGCGACATGCTCCAAGCCCGGAACCGCGGCAGGTTACGAAAGCGCGGCCGCCAGCAGCGACAGGGCGTGATCGCGCGAGTTCGCCCGCACGACCGCGCGGCCCAGGGCGCCGAATTCTTGCGTTTCGCTGCGCGTTTCACCGCCGCGCCGGGCGAGGCCGAAACAGACCCGGCCTTCGGGTTTGAACTCGGAGCCGCCGGGACCGGCGATGCCGGTGATCGACACCACCAGATCGGCGGCAGAACGGGCCAGCGCCCCCTCGGCCATTTCGCGCGCGACCTGTTCCGACACCGCGCCAAAGGCCTCGAGCGTCGCGGGCGAAACGCCCAGCATCTCGACCTTGGCGGCGTTCGAATAGGTGACGAAACCGCGCTCAAAGACGCGCGAGGAACCAGGAATCTCGGTCAGGGCCGCGGCGACCATGCCGCCGGTGCAGCTTTCCGCCGTGGCAATGCGGATGCCTTTTTCTTGCGCCGCATCAAGCACTTCCACGGCGATCATCGGATGAACCCATGCCAGAGACCGGCCGCGATCACGGTGCAGATACCTGCAAAGAGCCCCGCCCAGAGATCGTCAAGCATCACCCCCGCCGCATCGCCGCGACGGTCGGCGCGGCCGACAAGCCAGGGCTTCCAGATGTCGAAAAGCCGAAAGAACAGGAAGGCCGCCACCGGACCCGGCCAGACCATCGACATGTCCCGCAGCCAGAACCCGGCGGCGGGGAAAATCAGCGCGACACCGATGCCCGCCACCTCGTCGATGACGATTTCCGACGGATCGTCGCCCGGGCGGTCGCGCAATTCCCGCGCCACCGCCCAGAAGCCCAAGACTGTGATCACAGCCGTTGCCACCACAAGCGGGCCAAATCCGGCAAAGCGTTCGACCGCCCAGAGCAGGGCCAGACCCGCCGCCGTGCCCCAGGTGCCCGGCGCCGGGCGCAAGTGGCCGACGAAGCCGAAGGTGGTGATGGCCTGCAGCCAGCGGGCGGCCATCTTACGCGCCGATCAGCGTCACAGTGGCGATCGAGGCGATGCCTTCCTCGCGCCCGGTGAAGCCCAGACGCTCGGAGGTCGTGGCCTTGACCGACACGCGCGAGGGCTCGATCTGCATGATCCGGGCGAGTTCCGCCGCCATCGCGCCCGCATGCGGGCCAACCTTGGGCCGTTCGCAGATCAGCGTCACATCGGCATTGCCGATGCGGAAGCCCTTGGATTTCGCCAGTTTCGCCGCATGATCAAGGAAGATCCAGCTCGCCGCGCCCTTCCATTGCGGATCGGAGGGCGGGAAATGACGACCGATATCGCCCTCGGCCAGCGCGCCATAGATCGCGTCGGTCAGCGCATGCATGCCCACATCGGCATCGGAATGGCCGAGCAGCGCCTTCACATGCGGCACCTTCACCCCGCACAGCACCACATGATCGCCCTCGCAAAAGGCATGCACATCATAGCCGTTGCCCAGTCGCACATCCATCGTCAGCCCCTTTCTTTCACGCAATATCGCCTCGGCGCGGGCGAAATCCGGCGCATAGGTGATCTTCAGATTGTCTTCATGCCCCGGAACGATCGCCACGGAAAGCCCCGCGTGCCGGGCGACCTCGACATCATCGGCGGCACCGCCCGGATGGGCGCGATGCGCCGCCAGAATCTCGGGGAAACGGAAGCCCTGCGGCGTCTGGGCGCGATAAAGCCCCTCGCGGTCCTGCGTGCCCGCCACCAGACCGGCCTCGCCGCGCCAAAGCGCATCGGTGACGGGCAGGGCGGGCGCGGCCCCCGGGGTGGTGTCGAGCGCCGAGAGAACCGCCGCCGTCACCGAAGCCGGAACCAGCGGCCGCGCGCCGTCATGGATCAGCACCCGCGTCACATCCGAGCCCTCGAGCGCCTCAAGCGCGTTCTTCACGCTTTCCGACCGCGTCGCCCCCCCCGCGACCAGCACGACCGAGCCGCCCAGCAGATCCATGCCAAGCCCCATGTCATCGGGATGCAGCACGACCAGAATCCGGCCCAGCCCCGCGAAAGCCGCAACCGTCTGTGCCAGAACCGGCCGCCCGGCCAGATCGCGCCATTGTTTTGGCAGGCCTTCGCCCGCCCGCGTGCCGCGACCCGCCGCGACGATGATCACCGCAACCGTCATGATGCCTCCTTGCCTGTCGAAGGCTTAGGACATGCGCCGCGCGGGCGCAATGCACACAGAGCCGCAGTTGATCGCTCAAAATATGAGCAGATGCCGATTTTTCCCGCCTGGGCGAGGGGGCGAATCACCGGACGCAATTGTGATTCTTGCCGCCTGTCGCTACTTCCTTGGGCAGTTGCAAGAGAGAGACCAAGTGACGATCCTGCTCGACAGACTTCGCCTCGACCCTCCGGTGCTGCTGGCGCCGATGGCGGGCATCACCGATCTGCCCTTCCGGCGCATGGTGGCGCGCTTTGGGGCGGGGCTTGTCGTCTCCGAGATGGTCGCAAGCGGCGAGATGCTGACCGCCAAGCCCTCGGTCCGGGCCAAGGCGCAGGCGGAACTGACGGCGGGGCTGCCGACCTCGGTGCAGCTGGCGGGGCGCGAGGCGGCGCCGATGGCCGAGGCGGCGAAGATCGTCGCCGACATGGGCGCCGAGATCATCGACATCAACATGGGCTGTCCGGCGAAAAAGGTGACGGGCGGGCTGTCGGGGGCGGCGCTGATGCGCAATCCCGATCATGCGCTGCGGCTGATCGAGGCGGTGGTGGGCGCGGTGGACCTGCCGGTGACGCTGAAGATGCGGCTGGGCTGGGACAGCGATCAGCTGAATGCGGCCGAGATCGCCGCACGGGCCGAAGCCGCGGGGGTGAAGATGATCGTCATTCATGGCCGGACCCGGATGCAGTTTTATACCGGCGCGGCGGATTGGCGGGCGATTGCCGCGATCCGGCAGGCGGTTTCGGTGCCGGTGGTGGCGAATGGCGATATCGTCGATGCCGCCTCGGCGCGCGCGGCGCTTGATCAAAGTGGCGCGGCGGGGGTGATGGTGGGGCGCGGTGCGCAGGGGGCGCCCTGGCGCTTGGCGCAGATCGCCGCGGCGCTGTTTGGCAAGACGGGTCCGAAGCTTCCGGCGGGATCTGAATTTTCCGATCTTGTGTCAGAGCATTACGAGGCGATCCTTAGTTTTTACGGCCGTGATCTGGGGCTGCGCATCGCACGCAAGCATCTGGGCTGGTACGCCGAGACCGCCGCTGCACCGCTGCGCGCCGAGATGATGCGCGCAACCGATCCCGCTGCCACGCTGGCGCTGATCCGCAGCGCCTTTTCCGACCGGGAGGCCGCATGAACCTGCCCCCGCCCGGCATCATCTGGAACTCGCTGCCGCTGCCCGCGCTGATGCTGGATGTCAACGACCGGGTGATCGAGATCAACCCGGCGGCGGAATTGTTCTTCAACCTTTCGGCCCGCGCGCTCAAGGGACAGGTGCTGGGCGAGCGGCTGGCGATCTCCGCGCCGCTGGAAGAGATTTTCGCCCGGGTGCGCAAGAACCGCTCGGCTTTGTTCGTCAACGATGTCGATCTGACCACGGGCGAACGCGCCCCGGTGCAATGCAACCTGCAGGCCGCGCCGATCGCCGACGACCCGGAAACGGTGCTGCTGCTGATCTCGCCGCGCGAGATTGCCGACCGGCTGGGCAGGGCCAGCCTGGTGAAATCGGCCGCACGTTCTGCCATCGGCATGGCCGAGATGCTGGCGCATGAGATCAAGAACCCGCTGGCGGGAATTGCCGGGGCGGCGCAGCTTCTGTCGATGGGGCTGTCGGGCGAGGATCTGGAACTGACCGATCTGATCGTCGATGAAACCCGCCGCATCGTGAAGTTGCTGGAGCAGGTCGAACAGTTCGGCAATGTGCGCCCGCCCGAGATGAAATCCGTGAACATCCACGATGTGCTTGATCGGGCACGGAAATCCGCGGGCGTCGGTTTTGGCGCGCATATGCTGATCGTCGAGGATTACGACCCCTCGCTGCCGCCGACCTTGGGCGATGCCGATCAGCTGACGCAGGTGTTCCTGAACCTTCTGAAGAACGCCTCCGAGGCGGCAAAGGGGCAAGGCACGATCCGGCTGCGCACCTTTTACGATTATGCGCTGCGGCTGCGCCGTCCCGATGGCGGCGGGCAACGGCTGCCGCTGCAGGTCGAGGTGATCGACGACGGTCCGGGCATTCCCGCCGATATTGCCAGCTCGATCTTTGAGCCCTTTGTTTCCGGGCGCGAGAACGGCACCGGCCTTGGCCTGGCGCTGGTCTCGAAGATCATCTCTGAGCACAGCGGCTGGATCAGCGTCGAAAGCGCCCCCGGCCGCACCGTTTTCCGCATTTCCTTGCCCGTTGCCCCGAAGGAGTTTTGATCGATGGATGGCACCGTTCTTGTCGCCGACGACGACCGCACGATCCGCACCGTTCTGACCCAGGCGCTGACCCGCGCCGGCTGCAAGGTCCATGCGACGGCGTCCCTGATGACGCTGATGCGCTGGGTCGAGGAGGGCAAGGGCGATCTGGTGATTTCCGACGTGGTCATGCCCGACGGCAACGGGCTCGAGGCGCTGCCGCGGATCGCGCGGGAACGGCCGGGCCTGCCGGTGATCGTGATCTCGGCGCAAAACACCATCATG
The DNA here is from genome assembly GCF_058724655.1 of Rhodobacter sp. 4.3.4. Taxonomy (NCBI): domain Bacteria; kingdom Pseudomonadati; phylum Pseudomonadota; class Alphaproteobacteria; order Rhodobacterales; genus Rhodobacter; species Rhodobacter sp. 4.3.4. The sequence goes on along the minus strand of NZ_CM178967.1, from coordinate 1,803,542 downwards.
ACGGCGATTCAGGCGGCCGAGGCGGATGCCTATGATTACTTGCCCAAGCCCTTCGATCTGCCCGATCTGATGAAACGGGCGGCGCGCGCGCTGGAACTCAAGCGCCGCGCGCAGGTGGTGCCGAAGGTGATCGAGACCTCGCGCCCCGAGGGCACCGATCTGCCGCTGGTCGGGCGCACGGCGGCGATGCAGGCGCTTTACCGCCTTGTCGCGCGGGTGATGAATGCCGATCTGCCGGTGATGATCATGGGCGAATCCGGCACCGGCAAGTCGCTGATCGCAAAAGCGATTCACGATTTTTCCGACCGTCGCACGCTGCCCTTCGTGGTGGCGCAGGCGGCCGATCTGATCGGCGCCGACGGCCCCTCCAGCCTTTTGGCGCGCGTCAAGGGCGGCTCGCTCGTCTTTGACGAGGTCGGCGATTACGATGACGAAACGCAGGGCCGGATCGTGCGGATGCTCGATGCGCTGCCCGATCCCGCGCCGCGGATCATGGCGACGACCCAGGTCGATCTGGGCGCGCTGATGGAGGCGGGCCGGTTCCGGCAGGATCTTTACTACCGTCTGGGCGGGGTGACGCTGGCGGTGCCCGCGCTGCGCGAACGGGTCGAGGACATCCCGCTTCTGGCCGAGCATTTCCTCGGCCGGGCCGAGCGCGACGGACTGGGCACGCGCCGCTTCTCGGCCGAGGCGATGGGGCTGGTGCGCGCCTATGCCTGGCCGGGCAATGTCCGGCAGCTGGAAAACACCGTGCGGCGGCTCGTCGTGACGGCGTCCGAGGAGGAAATCACCCGGACCGAGGTCGAATTCGTTCTGGGCAATCAGCCCGCGGTCGAGCCGTTGCGCGGCGCGGGTGGCGAGGGCGAGAAACTCTCCGCCTCGATCGCCCGGCATCTGCGGCGCTACTTCGATCTGCATGGCGGCAACCTGCCGCCGCCCGGGCTTTACGACCGGATTCTGGCGGAAATGGAAGCGCCGCTGATCGAGATTGCGCTGGATGCCACCGGCGGCAATCAGGCCAAATGTGCCGATCTTCTGGGGATCAACCGCAATACCTTGCGCAAAAAGATCACCGATCTGGATATTCAGGTGACAAGGCGGCGCAAACTGATGTAAATGGGCCACAGGTATTTGTGGCAAATCCACCTCACGGGATTCGCCGCGGCGGAGAACCGGGGGACCCGTCGTGTCCATGACGAGGAGTGGCTCAGCTTGGGAGAAGCTGGCGCGGCTGCGGCGCCAGCGCAGGGTGCAAAGCGGGTTCGTCTTTGGCCTTGCGGTGCTGGGTCCGGCGCTGGCGATCCTTACCCTTGTCGTGCTGGGGCCATTGGGGCAGGGCGCCGACAGCATCGGGCTGCGGCTGACGCTTCTGGCCGACTTCATCTATTTCCTGGTCCTCGCCGGGCTGATCCTTTTGCGGCTGACGCAGATGATCGCGGCGCGGCGGGCGCGGGCAACGGGCTCGCGGCTGACGCTGCGGCTGACCGGGGTCTTTGCGGGGATCGCGCTGGTGCCAACCGTTCTGGTGGCGCTGTTTGCCGGGCTGACCGTCAATATCGGGCTGGAGGGCTGGTTTTCCGACCGGGTGCGGTCGGTCGTCGGCACCTCGCTCTCGGCCGCCGAAGCCTATCAGGAGGAACACCGCCACGATCTGGTGCAGGATGCCGGGGCGCTGGCCGGGTTTCTCAACCTGCGCCGTCAGGCGGCGACCTTTGCCGATGACGGCGATCTGCGCGAATGGCTGGTGGCGGGGCAGCAGGCGATCCAGCGCGGGCTCAAGGAAGCCTATGTGATCGACGGCGGCGCGGCGATCATCGCCCGCGGCGATCGCTCATATCTCTTCGACTACGAGACCCCGCCGCCCGAAAAGGTGGTCGCGGCGGCGCGGGGCGACACCGTGCTGATCGAGGATTGGGCGAATTCGGAATTCCGGGCGCTGATCAAGCTCGACGCCTATGTCGACCGCTATCTTTACGTCTCGCGCGCGGTGGATGGCCAGATCCTGTCGCTGCTCGACAACACCCGCGAGACGGTGCGCCTGTATCAGCAGCTGGAGACCTCGCGCGGGCGGGTGCTGTTCGAATTCGGGCTGATCTATGTCGGTTTCGCGCTGATCCTGATTCTGGCGGCGATCTGGGCGGGGCTTTGGTTCGCCGAGCGGCTCTCGCGCCCGATCGGGCGGCTGGCGGCGGCGGCCGAGCGGGTCGGCGCGGGCGATCTGGACGCGCGGGTGATCGAGGAAGAGGGCGATGACGAAATCGCCACGCTGGGGCAGGTCTTCAACCGCATGACTGGCCAGCTCAAGGGGCAGCGCGCCGAGCTGGTGGCCTCGCATCGCGAGACCGACGAGCAGCGCCGGATGTTCGATTCCGTGCTGTCTTCGGTCACGTCGGGGGTGATCGGGCTGGATGCCGAGGGGCGGATCGACTTTCTCAACCCCTCGGCGGTGCGGATCCTGAAGCTGGCCGCCGCGCGCGACACCGATCGTCCGCTGGCCGAGGCTGTTCCTGAATTCTCTTCTCTTTTCCATAAGTTGCAGGACGGTCTTCATGCCGTCGTGCAAGAGGAGGTGCGGGTCTCGCGCGAGGGGCGGCTGGAAAGCCTGCTGGTGCGGATGGCCGAGCGGCGGAGCTCGGGGCAGCGCGAGGGCTATGTGGTCGCCTTTGACGACGTGACCGAGCTGGTCTCGGCGCAAAGGATGGCGGCCTGGGGCGATGTGGCGCGGCGGATCGCGCATGAGATCAAGAACCCGCTGACGCCGATCCAACTGTCGGCCGAGCGGATCAAGCGCAAGTTCAGCCGTCAGGTCGCCCCCGAAGAGGCCGAGGCGCTGGAGCAACTGACCGGGGTGATCGTGCGCCAGACCGATGATCTGCGCCGGATCGTCGATGAATTTTCCCGCTTTGCCCGGATGCCGGAACCGGACCGGCGCGATCATGACATCGTGGCGCTGACCCGCGATGCGGTGCTGTTGCAGGAAGGATCGCTGCACGGGGCGAAGCTGTCGGCCGATCTGCCCGAGGGGCCGGTGGTGGTCGAACTTGATGCGACGATGATCAGCCAGGCCCTGACCAATCTGATCAAGAACGCCGGCGAGGCGATCGAAACCCTGATCGAAAAGGGCGCCCCCGAAGGCTACGCGCCCGAGGTCCGCGTCAGCCTGCGCGCCGAGCCCGAAGCGGTCGAGATCCGGATCATGGACAATGGCATCGGCCTGCCGCCGGACCGGGCGCGGCTCTTCGAGCCCTATGTGACCACCCGCGCCAAGGGCACCGGCCTTGGCCTCTCCATCGTCAAGAAGATCATCGAGGAACACGGCGGCATGCTGGTTCTGACCGATGCCCCCGCCTTTGGCCCGGAGGCCCATATGGGCGCCTGCGCCGAAATCAGACTGCCTCGCGCCCGATCCGGGCTGCGCGCCATCAAGGATAGTGAGCCATGAGCGACATTCTCATCGTCGATGACGAAAAGGACATCCGCGACCTGATCGCCGACATCCTCAAGGATGAAGGCTATGCGACGCGGACGGCGGCCAATTCCGACGCCTGCATGGAAGCGATCAACACCGAGGCCCCGGCGCTGATGATCCTCGACATCTGGCTGAAGGACAGCCGGATGGACGGGATCGACATTCTGAAGACGGTGAAGCGCGACAACCCGGATATTCCGATCATCATCATCTCGGGGCATGGCAATATCGAGATCGCGGTGGCCGCGATCAAACAGGGCGCTTACGATTTCATCTCCAAGCCCTTCAACATCGACCAGCTGATGGTGGTGATTTCCCGCGCCATGGAAACCAGCCGGTTGCGGCGGGAAAATTCCAGCCTGCGGCGGCGGGATCTGCATTCGGGGGACATGATCGGACAATCGGCGGCGTTCCGGCGGCTGAAGGATCAGCTCGACAAGGTGACGAAATCGAACGGGCGGGTGATGCTGACCGGCGATCCCGGCTCGGGCAAGGAATCGGCGGCGCGTTACATCCACCAGCATTCGACCCGGGCGGCGGCGGCCTTTGTCACGGTGAACTCCGCGACAATCGCCCCCGAGCGGATGGAAGAGGTGCTGTTTGGCCGCGAGACCACGGAACGCGGAATTGAAAAAGGCCTTCTGGAACAAGCCCATGGTGGGGTGATCTATTTCGACGAAGTGGCCGAGATGCCGCTTGGCACGCAGTCAAAGATCCTGCGCGTGTTGACCGAACAGCAATTCACCCGCGTTGGCGGGTCCGACAAGGTGCGGGTCGATCTGCGGGTGATCTCCTCGACCACGCGCAACCTGAGTGCCGAAATCGCCGCCGGGCGGTTCCGCCAGGAACTTTACGACCGGCTTAATGTGGTGCCGATCGCCGTGCCCTCGCTCTCCGAGCGGCGCGAGGATGTGCCGCTGATCGCGGGTCACTTCATCGAGGTCTTCAACCGCACCCAGGGTCTGGCGCTGCGGCCGCTGTCCGAGGAAGCGGTGGCCAGCCTGCAGACGATGGACTGGCCGGGCAACATCCGCGAATTGCGCAACGTGATCGAGCGGGTGCTGATCCTCGGCGATGGCACCGGGCCGATCGAGGCGCGCGAGCTGCCGGGCAATGCGCCGCTGCCCGAAGAGGGGCGGATCGTGCTGGGCGGCCAGCTGGCCGCGCTGCCCTTGCGCGAGGCGCGCGAGCTTTTCGAGCGCGAATATCTGCTGACGCAGATCAACCGCTTTGGCGGCAACATCTCGCGGACGGCGGCCTTTGTCGGCATGGAACGCTCGGCGCTGCACCGCAAGTTGAAATCGCTCGGCGTCGTCACCTCGGCGAAATCCGGGCGCGGCGGGGCGGGCTTCGACGAGGCCGAAGAGGACGAGATCGAAGCCGCGGGCGACGAGGTCTGAGGCCGCGACTGCGCTCCGCGGGCGACAGGAAACGTCAAATTCCGTGCCCCGGGCGCAAGTCTCTGCTTTTTGGCTGGAATCTCTTGCACCTTTGCGCATACTGGCGCGAGGGAGACCGAAACCGGCCCCGCGCGACAGGACAAGACAGAAAAAAAGGCATAAGAAAAATGGCTGCCGACAAACAGAACCTTCAGGACGCCTTCCTCAACCACGTCCGCAAGACCAAGGTTCCGGTCACGATCTTTCTCATCAACGGGGTGAAATTGCAGGGCGTGATCACCTGGTTTGACAACTTCTGCGTGCTTTTGCGCCGTGACGGCCAATCGCAGCTGGTCTACAAACACGCGATTTCGACGATCATGCCCGGCTCGCCGATTTCTCTCTACGAGGGCGAAGACTGAGCGATCCCATCCTTTCGAAAGACCGTCCGACCCGCGTCTGGGTGCTGCACCCGGACCTGAAGGCGGTCGATGCCCGGCGCGAGCCGGAATTGCGGCTGGCCGAGGCGGTGTCGCTTGCGGCTGCGCTGCCGGATCTGCAGATCATGGGCCACGAGATCGTGCGCCTGCCCAAACCCCATGCCGGGCATCTTTTCGGCACCGGCAAGATGGCCGAGCTGAAGGAACGCCTGAGCGCGGCCGAGGTCGATCTGGTGCTGGTCGATGGCCCGGTGAGCCCGATCCAGCAGCGCAATCTGGAAAAGGAATGGGGCGTCAAGCTTCTGGACCGGACCGGGCTGATCCTCGAGATCTTTGCCGACCGGGCACGCACGCGCGAGGGCGTGTTACAGGTGGAACTGGCGGCGCTCTCCTATCAGCGCACCCGGCTGGTGCGGGCCTGGACCCACCTTGAACGGCAGCGCGGCGGCTTCGGCTTTGTCGGCGGTCCGGGCGAAACGCAGATTGAGGCGGACCGCCGCGCGATCGATGATCAGGTGATCCGGCTGAAACGGCAGCTGGCGAAGGTGGTGAAAACGCGCGAGCTGCACCGCGCGGCGCGGCGCAAGGTGCCCTTTCCCATCGTCGCGCTGGTGGGCTATACGAACGCCGGAAAATCCTCGCTTTTCAATCGCATGACCGGGGCCGAGGTGCTGGCGAAAGACATGCTTTTCGCCACGCTTGATCCGACCATGCGCGGCCTTGTGCTGCCCTCGGGGCGGCGCATCATCCTTTCCGACACGGTGGGCTTCATCTCGGACCTGCCGCATGAGCTGGTGGCGGCCTTCCGCGCGACGCTGGAGGAGGTTCTGGAGGCCGATCTGATCCTGCATGTGCGCGACATTTCCCACCCCGAGACCGAGGAACAGGCCGAAGATGTCGGCGAGATCCTCGAATCCCTGGGCGTGGCCGAGGATGTGGCGCTGATCGAGGTCTGGAACAAGATCGACGCCCTGTCCGAGGCGGTGCGGCAGGGCCTGCTGGTGCAGGACGCGCGGCGCTCGGATGTGCAGGCGGTCTCGGCGCTCTCGGGCGAAGGGATCGGCGCGCTGGTGGCGGCGATCGAGGCGCGTCTGGGCGAGGCCTGGATCGAGGAGGACCTCGATCTGCCCTTCACCGCGGGCAAGGCACATGCCTGGCTGCACGCGCAGGGCGTGATCCGCAGCGAGCTGCAGGGCGAAGACGGCTGGCAGCTGCGTCTGCGCTGGACCGAGGCGCAGAAGTCGAAGTTCGTCGCACTTTAGCTTTGCTGCGCAAGCCATTGAAAGGGCGTATTTAAGCCAAGAAAAGCGGATGTCTTTTTCTTGGTGCAAATACGCCCTTTCGCGCTTACTCGGAAGCGCCGGGGGGGGCCAGCCGGGTGATGCCGGCGGCTGCGGCGCGCGCAAGTTCGGGGTCGAGCGACATCGGCACATATTCGCCGCGCCGCCACAGATCAGCCAGATCGTCGTAATGGGACGAGAACGGATGGCCCGATTGTCCGGTGGCGATGATGAAGACCGAGGAATCCGGGTCGGCGAAATCATAGACGCCGCGATAGCCCGCGCCGTGGACATTGGCGAAGGGATCGGGGCCGGTGCCCGCGGTCAGGCCGCGGTTGAGGGTGAAATCCCCCCCCGAGGTCGATTGCCGGATGTTCATCAGCCATCCAAGCAGCGGATTGCGCCCCAGAACCGTGTGATCGTGCCTGGCCTCATGCGCGTCGCCCCAGCGCCAGCTTTCGATCTGCGGCCCGTATTTCTCCTGCAACTCCAGAAGCGCCGCATCCAGCGACACCCGGGCGATCTCGGTGCAGCTTTCCGAGGGCGCCGATTGCAGCACGTCGCACCAGCGCGCGGCGCCATCGACGTTGCGCAGCACCTTTTCCAGAAAGAGCGGCTCGATATGGATGAATTTCGCCGCAAGCTCCGGGCCCAGCTCGTCGCGGATCAGCCGGTCCTGAAATTCGCGCATCCAGGCGGCATAGATCAGCGGCTCGGGCAGGTGTTCGTTCATGTCGCCATCCCAGGCGGCCAGAAGCTCCAGCGCGCGTTGGCGAAAGCGCTCGGGCGTGCCCTCGGGCGCGGGGGTGCCGGTGAACCACAGATCGGCGCCCACCAGCGGCAAAAGCCCGCGCGCGGCGGGTGAGACCGTATCGGTCTGCACCGCGATGAAGCTTTCGCGCGAATGCACCTCGCGCTCGCCCATCAGCCGGGTCAGCCGGGCGACGCGCTGGCTGTCGCCCCAGTCGTGGCTGACATGCAGCGGAAACGGCCGGTCGATCAGCTTGTTGTTGGTGTTCACCACGATCCCGCCCTCGGGGTTGAGCAGCCGGGGATTGCTGTCATAGGGCAGCCGCCCATGCCAGCGGTTCGCCAAAAGCCATCCCGGCTGCGGCATCCGCCCCTCGGTCGCATTGGCCGGATCGCGCAGCGGCAGCGCGCCCAGCGTCACCAGCCCGACCGAGGTCGCATCGGCCAGCGTCAGATTGAGCGCGGGGGCGATAAAACCTTCGCCCGCCGCCACCGCCTCGGGCACGGTCTTCGATTGCATGATCTTCAGCGCCGCGCTCATCGAGGTGTCGGCGGTCGACAGCGCCGACCAGCCCAGGCTGATCACATGGCCGGGCGGGGTGATCTTGCCCAGATCGAAGTGACCCGGGGGCAGCACCGGGCCGTTTTCGGTCCAGCGCAGCGTCAGCGTGATCGGCGCGGCATCCTTGACGGTGACGATCACCTTGCGGGTGGTGAACTCGGCCCAACCCTCGGGGCTGCGGTAGCGCCCGGGCGTTTTCGGATCAAGTTCCTCGACGAACAGGTCCTGGTCATCGGCGAAGGCGGCGGTGATGCCCCAGCCAAGCTGGTCGCTGCGGCCGGTCAGGATCGCGGGAATGCCGGGGATGGTGGCGCCGATCACGCCGCCGGTCGAAAGCTCGAGCCGGGCCAGATACCAGGGCGAGGGGGCGGAAAAGGCGGCATGCGGGTCATTGGCCAGAAGCGAGCCCCCCGCGGCCGAGCGTGCGGGGGCGGCGGCGAAAGCGTTCGAGGCGGCGGCGAAATCGCGATGCGCAAAGGGCGAGAGCGGCTCTTCGGCATCCGCCGCGGTTTGCAGCTGCGCGGGGTCAAGCCCCGGGAAAAGCGCGGCATAACGGGGCAGGGCGATGGTGCCGGGGCCGGGCACCGCGGGCATCAGATCCGCCGCCCAGCCCTGACCCAGCATCGAGAGCTGGGCGCGCAGAACCTCGGTGTCGATCTGCGTGGCGTTCTGCACCGCCATCAGTTTTAGCAGCGCGATCGAATCGGCGGGGGTCCAATAGGCGATCTCGGCGTCGAAGAGGAAGAATTCGGGCGCCCCCCGGCCCAGCGCGGCGCGGTTCACCTCTTCGATCCAGGCATTCACCCCGCGCGCATAGGCCTCCAGCGCCGCGGTCGTTGCCGGGTCCTGCGCCGCGACCGAGGCCTGGGCGGCGCCGTAAAGGTCAAGCCGGCGCATCAGCTCGTCGGTCTTCAGGGTCGTGGCGCCGAAGACCTCGCTCAGCCGGCCCTGCACGGTGCGGCGTGCCAGCGTCATCTGCCACAGCCGGTCCTGCGCATGGGCCAGACCCAGCGCGAAATAGACATCGGCATCGGTCTTGCCGAAGATATGCGGCACATCCTCGGTCGTGCGCACGATCTCGACCGGGGCCGAGAGTCCCTCCATCTGATAGGTGGCGTCGTAATCGGGCAGCGAGCGGGTGGCGAAATACCAGATCCCGAAAGCCGCAAGCACGGCCAGCGCAAGCAAGGTCATGACGATGCGGACCAACCAGGTGAACAGCCGATACATGCGAGGACCTTTGACCGGGATGTGACGCGAAGAATTGACGGGGCAGGCGGGGGCGTTACTAAGTCACGGACAGGCAATATTCAACGCGCAAACGCGTGCAGGGGGATGGCGATGGCAAGGGTGGCGTTTCTGGGCCTGGGGGTGATGGGCTTTCCGATGGCGGGGCATCTGGCGGCGCGGGGTCATGCGGTGACGGTGTGGAACCGCACCGCAGCCAAGGCCGAGGCCTGGGAAGCCAAACACCCGGGCCGCCGCGCGGCAACCGCGGCCGAGGCGGCCGCGGGGGCGGAGTTCGTCCTCGCCTGTGTCGGCAATGACGACGATCTGCGCCAGGTTTGTCTGGGGGCTTCGGGGGCTTTCGCCGGGATGGCGCCGGGGGCGATTTTCGTCGATCACACCACGGTTTCGGCGCAGGTGACGCGCGAGCTTGCGGCGCTGGCGGCCGAGAGGGGGCTGGGCTTCGTCGATGCGCCGGTCTCGGGCGGGCAGGCGGGGGCGGAGAATGGCGTGCTCTCGGTGATGTGCGGCGGCACGGAGGCGGATTATGCCGCCGCCGAGCCGGTGATCGCGGCCTATGCGCGGATCTGTCGGCGGCTGGGCGAAAGCGGCGCGGGGCAGCTGGCGAAGATGTGCAACCAGATCGCGATTGCCGGGCTGGTGCAGGGTCTGGCCGAGTCGCTGCATTTCGCCGAAAAGGCCGGGCTTGATACCGGGGCGCTGGTCGAGGTGATTTCCCAGGGCGCGGCAGGCAGCTGGCAGATGGTGAATCGCGCGCAGACGATGGCGGAAAACCGTTTCGATTTCGGCTTTGCCGTCGACTGGATGCGCAAGGATCTGGGGATCTGCCTTGCCACGGCGAATGAAACCGGGGCCAGCCTGCCGGTCACGGCGCTGGTCGATCAGTTCTACAAGGATGTGCAGAAGATGGGCGGCGGGCGCTGGGACACCTCAAGCCTGATCGCGCGGCTGCGCGCTTTGGGCTGAGCGCGAGGGGGGGCGCTGCCCCCCGGCTTCGCCTCCCCCCGGGATATTTTTGGCAAGATGAAAGCCGAAACGGGGGATGTCGGGGGGGGAAGGAAAGGGGGCCTTGCGGCCCCCTGTCGTCAGAACGGGATGTCGTCGTCGAAATCCGGACGGCCACCACCGCCACCGCCCGAGGGGGCCGGGGAGCCGCCGCCATAGCCCGGGCCGTCATCATAGCCGCCGCCATAACCGCCCCCCTGCGCGCCGCCGCCGTAATTGCCACCGCCGCCACCGCCCGCGCCGCCGCCATCCCGGCCGCCCAGCAGCGTCAGGTTGCCCGTATAGGGGCGCAACACCACCTCGGTCGTGTAGCGTTCCTGGCCCTGCTGGTCGGTCCATTTGCGGGTTTCGAGCTGGCCCTCGATATAGACGGTCGAGCCCTTCTTCAGATATTGCTCGGCGATCTTCGCCAGCGGCTCGTTGAAGATCGCGACGGAATGCCATTCGGTGCGTTCCTTGCGCTCGCCCGTCTGCTTGTCGCGCCAGGTTTCCGAGGTGGCGATGCGCAGGTTGCAGACCTTGCCGCCATTCGAGAACGTGCGCACTTCCGGATCGCGGCCCAGATTGCCGACCAGAATGACCTTGTTGACGCCTGCCATGAAACACTCCGCTTTGGCCGGGATCCCCGGCGATTCCTTCATCCGCCCTGCCAAATCACACCGGCACGGCGCAGGCCAGAGGCCGTTGGGCGATAGTTTGCCCAGACTTTGCGCCGCTGCGCAAGACGCTAGGCAAAGCGCGGGATTGCCCCTATAGTTGCGCCGGTAAAGGGCAGCTGCAGGGTTGTGAATGCGAAAAATCGTTGCAGCGGTTGGGTTTGCGATGGCGATCACGGTCAGCCCGGCGGCCGTTACCAAGGCCGATGCCGAGGGGCTGGTGCTGGGGCGGGCCTCGTCGAAGTCGCAATCCACCGTGCGGCGCAATCAGTTTGCGCTGCTGGATGGTCGTCTTTCCGGTCAATATGACAATTCGGTGCGGCTGCGGCCCGATGCGCCAAAGGGCGGGCTGGGGTCCTCGGGAATGGTGCCGCGCTACAGCGGCCGCTACAAGGGCGAATATCTGGCCCATGCCAAGGCGGCGGCGGCGCGGCATGGCGTGCCGGAGGATCTGTTCCTGCGCCTTGTGCAGCAGGAAAGCGGCTGGAACCCCGGCGCGGTCTCGCCGAAAGGGGCGACGGGGCTGGCGCAGCTGATGCCGGGCACGGCGCAGCTTCTGGGCGTCGATGCGACCGACCCGATCGAGAATCTGGACGGCGGCGCGCGCTATCTGCGGATGATGTATGACCGTTTTGGCGACTGGCGTCTGGCGCTGGCGGCCTATAACGCCGGTCCCGAGGCGGTGGACAAGGCCGATGGCGTGCCGGATTATCAGGAGACGACGAATTACGTCAAGGTGATCTACGGCGGCTGATATCTGAACTTCGGCCCGTATCCAAATGAAAAGGCGCGGGAAATTCCGCGCCTTTCTGGTTTCTGGAGGATCGTCTTCAGGGAATGATGCGGGTGTATTTCGTCCCGGCCAGCGAAGCGCCGACGATCAGGCCGGACTGGCCGAAGACCTGCACCACCACCGGCGCGAGCGTCGTGGTGGTGTCGGTGCCGATCGCGCCGCCACCATCGGGCAGGGCATAGCGGGCATCGGCCCCCAGCTCCCAGCCATCGGCGCGACGGAAATCGGCCAGCGCCTTTTCGGTCATGAAGAACAGTGCATGGGCATATTGCTGCGCCCCGATCTGGAAGCCGAACGAGGCCGAGGCGGCGGAATAGTAATCCACCGTGACATCGTTGATCCGCAGCGCGCCGCGACCGAAGGCGCCGCCGAAACCGAAGCTCGCCTCGGTCATCAAAGGCATGTAAAGCACGCCGACCGATTTGCTCAGCAACTGGCTGGTCGAGGGGAAGCTGCGCAACATGTAGTCGCGCGTGGCATTGACCCGCGCATCGATTGTGGTCGCACCGTTCGAGCCCACGCCATTGCCGCAGGCGGCCAGACCAAGGCTGGCGCCGCCAAGCACGAGAAGGGACCGTCTTGAAAGTTCTGCCATCTGCTCGCTCCGTGTCTTTCCGGGCCTGAACGGACCGGTTGCGGCGAGACTAGCGCAGCCGCGGACGCTTGTCACTTGCGCCCGCGGCCAAGGACCACGGATGCGCGGTCAGGCGCCGATCAGCTTCGCCGCGGCGGGGGCGAAATAGGTCAGCACGCCATCGCAACCGGCCCGGCGGAAGGCCATCAGGCTTTCCAGCATCACCTTGTCATGGTTGAGCCAGCCGTTCTGCACCGCCGCCATCAGCATCGCATATTCGCCCGAGACCTGATAGGCATAGGTCGGCATCCCGAAAGCGTCTTTCACCTGACGGCAGATGTCGAGATAGGGCATGCCCGGTTTCACCATCACCATGTCGGCGCCCTCGGCGATGTCGCGGGCGACATTGCGCAGGGCCTCGGCGCTGTTGGCGGGGTTCATCTGATAGGTCTTCTTGTCGCCCTTGAGCGCGCCCGAGGCGCCGACCGCGTCGCGGAACGGGCCATAGAAGGCCGAGGCATATTTCGCGGCATAGCTGAGGATGGCGATATCCTTGTGACCGGCGGCCTCCATCGCCTGCCGGATCGCGCCCACGCGGCCATCCATCATGTCGGAGGGGCCAAGGATGTCGGCCCCGGCCGCGGCCTGGGCGAGCGCCATTTTCACCAGCGCCTCGGTGGTTTCGTCGTTCAGGATGATGCCGTCGCGCACCAGACCATCGTGGCCGTTGGCGTTGTAGGGATCGAGCGCGATATCGGTCATGATCGCGACCTCGGGCACCGCCTGTTTCATCGCGGCAATGACCCGGTTGGTGAAGTTGTCGGGCTGCCAGGCCATTTCGCAGGTCTCGGTCTTCACCGCCGGATCGGTGTAGGGGAAAAGGCAGATCGCGGGAATGCCAAGCGTCGCGGCTTCCTCGGCCGCTTTCAGCGCGCCGTCCATGGTGCGACGCACGACACCCGGCATCGAGGAGATTTCGACATCCGCGCCGGGAACATCGGTGATGAAGATCGGCCAGATCAGGTCCTTGACCGACAAGCGGTTTTCCTGCGCGAGGTCACGCAGGGCTTCGGTGCGGCGCATCCGGCGCAGGCGATTGGTGGGAAAGGGGGGGGTGATCAGGGTCATGGGCGGTCTCCTTCGCCGCCGTGGGTGCCATGGATCGCAGACCGGCTCAAGCCCCGCATTGTCGCGCCCGCACGAGGGCGCGCTTGCAACCGGGGTGCCGATGCGCGAAACCGGGGGGAGGCAACGGGCGGGCAAGACCTTGGATATTGTGCAAACGATCTTCGAGCTGATCGACATGCGGTCGTTTTCGAACCTCTGGTACTGGATCGCCCTGGCGGTGACCTGGTCGACGGCCTCGCATTACCCGCTTGGCGTGCCCTTCGATCTGATCTTGCGGGCGCGGCGCCGGGGCGGGTCCGCGGCCGAGGACATGCTGATGCTGACCGCGGTGCATGTGCGCCGGTTGCTCTCGATCGGCCGCGAGGCGGGGGTGATGCTGACGCTGGTCGCCTCGTTCCTGCTCAGCCTGATCCTGGGGCTGGGCTTCGTCTTCCGGGTCGAATTCGCCCAGGCGGTGGCGCTGATCGTGCTGCCGTTAAGCGGGGTCGGGCTGCTCAGCCTGCGCACGGCGGCGCGGCTGGAGACGCTGTTGGCCGAAGCGCCTGAGGTGGAGGGGGTGGCACGGATCCTGTTGCGGCATCGGGTTTCGGTGCAGGTGATCGGGATGGGTTCGATCTTTTTCACTGCGCTGTGGGGCATGTTCCAGAACCTGCAGCTCTCGCCCTTCGGCTGAGGCCTTGACAGGTCCGCGCGTTCCGATACCTCTCGCCCATGCAGCATTTCCTTCTCTCCGGCGCCCCCGAGGGCCATGACGCGAAACTTCTGGTCAAGGAACTGGCCAGGGGAAAGCCCGTCCTTCATGTCGCGCGCGATGACCGCCGCCTCGAGGCGATGCGGGCGGCTTTGGCCTTTTTCGATCCGCAGGCGGTGGTTCTGACCTTTCCGGCCTGGGATTGCCTGCCCTATGACCGGATCTCGCCCAATCCCGAGATCTCGGCGGCGCGGATGGCGACGCTTGCGGCTTTGGCGAAAGGTGTGATCACGGGGCCCTTCGTGCTGCTGACCACGCTTTCGGCGGCAACGCAGCGGCTGCCCGCGCGCGATCTGGTGGCGGGGGCGAGTTTCTCGGCCCGGGTCGGGCAGCGCATCGATGACAAGGCCTTGAAGGAGTTTCTGGTCCGCATGGGGTTCTCGCCGGTCTCGACCGTGTCGGAGCCCGGCGATTATGCGGTGCGCGGCGGCATCATCGACATCTATCCGCCGGGCGAAGGCGGTCCGGTGCGGCTGGATCTGTTCGGTGACGTGCTGGACGGGGCGCGGCGCTTCGATCCGGCGAACCAGCGCACCACCGAGAAACTCTCGCAGATCGATTTCGCCCCGGTGAGCGAGGTGATCCTCGATCCGGCCTCGATCACCCGGTTCCGGCAGAATTATCGGATCGAATTCGGCGCGGGCGGGGCAGATGATCCGCTTTATGAAGCGGTTTCGGCCGGGCGCAAACATGCCGGGATGGAACATTGGCTGGGCTTTTTCCATGATCGGCTCGAGACTTTGTTCGACTATCTGCCCGAAGCCACGGTGATGCTGGATGATCAGGTCGAGCCGCAACGCGCAGCGCGCTGGGACAGCATCGCCGATCAATACGACACGCGGCGCGAGGCGATGAACCGGCGTGATCGGCTGGATACGGTCTACAAGCCCGCGCCGCCGGAGCTGCTGTATCTGGATGGAACAGCCTGGGAAACCGCCTTGGCGCGGCATCGCGTGCTGAAATTGCAGGTATTGCCCGCGCCGCCCGGGCCGGGCATCCTGAATGCCGAAGGTCGCATCGGGCGAAATTTCGCGCCCGAACGCCAGCTGGAAAACGTCAGCCTTTTCGCGGCCTTGAAGGATCATGTGCAAGCAAGACTGCGGCTTGGTCCGGTGGTCATCGCAAGCTGGTCCGAAGGTGCGCGCGAACGGCTGAAAGGATTATTGGAAGACGAAGGTCTGAGCGGCGCGCAGCTGATTTCCGATGCGCGCGGCATCGACGGGCTGGGGCTTGCGGTCTGGCCGCTGGATGCCGGCTTCGAGGCCGAGGGGCTGACGGTGATCTCGGAACAGGATGTTCTGGGCGACCGGCTGGTGGCGAAACCGCGCCGCAAGCGCAAGGCCGAGAATTTCCTGACCGAGGCGCAAAGCCTGTCTCCGGGTGATCTTGTCGTGCATGTCGATCACGGTGTCGGGCGCTACAAGGGGCTGGAGACGGTCACGGCGCTTGGCGCGCCGCATGACTGCGTGCTGCTCGAATATGCCGGGGGGGATCGGCTTTATCTGCCGGTCGAGAATATCGAGCTGCTGTCGCGTTACGGGCACGAGGAAGGGCTGCTCGACAAGCTGGGCGGTGGCGCCTGGCAGGCGAAAAAGGCGAAGCTGAAGGAGCGGATCCGGCAGATCGCCGACCGGCTGATGCGGATTGCGGCCGAACGGCTGCTGCGCCCGGCGCCGATCCTCGAGGCGGCGCATCACGATTGGGAGGCCTTCGCGGCGCGCTTCCCCTATACCGAGACCGACGACCAGATGGCGGCGATCGAGGACGTGGTGACCGATCTTGCCGCCGGTCGGCCGATGGATCGGCTGGTGGTGGGGGATGTCGGCTTTGGCAAGACCGAGGTGGCGATGCGGGCGGCCTTTGTCGCGGCCAGCTCCGGGATGCAGGTGGCGGTGATCGCGCCGACGACGCTGCTGGCACGTCAGCATGCCAAGACCTTCATCGAGCGGTTCCGCGGCACGCCCCTGACGGTGAAGCCGCTGTCCCGTTTCGTCTCGGCCAAGGAGGCGAACGCCACCCGCGAGGGGCTGGCGGATGGCACGGTGGATATCGTGATCGGCACCCATGCGGTTCTGGCCAAGGCCGTAAAATTCCGCAACCTCGGCCTGTTGATCATTGATGAGGAACAACATTTCGGCGTTCAGCACAAAGAGCGGCTGAAGGAGATGCGGTCCGAGATCCATGTGCTGACGCTGACCGCGACACCGATCCCGCGGACCCTGCAGCTCAGCCTGACCGGGGTGCGCGATCTCTCGATTATCGGCACGCCGCCGGTCGATCGGCTGGCGATCCGCACCTATGTGAGCGAGTTCGACACCGTCACCATCCGCGAGGCGCTGCTGCGCGAACATTACCGCGGTGGGCAAAGTTTCTATGTCGTGCCGCGGATCTCGGATCTGGCCGAGGTCGAGGATTTCCTGCGGACCCATGTGCCCGAGGTCAGCTTCATCGTCGCGCATGGGCAGATGGCGGCGGGGGAACTTGATGACCGGATGAACGCTTTTTACGACGGCAAGCATGATGTGCTGCTGGCGACGACGATCGTCGAATCCGGTCTCGATATTCCCACGGCGAATACGATGGTGGTGCACCGCGCCGACATGTTCGGCCTGTCGCAACTGTATCAGATCCGCGGCCGGGTCGGGCGCTCGAAGCTGCGCGCCTATTGCTATCTGACGACGAAGCCGCGCCTGCCGCTGACGCCGCAGGCGACGAAGCGGCTGCGGCTGCTTGGCAGTCTCGACAATCTGGGCGCGGGATTTTCGCTCGCCAGCCAGGATCTGGATCTGCGCGGGGCGGGCAATCTTCTGGGCGAGGAGCAGTCGGGCCATATCAAGGAGGTCGGCTACGAGCTTTATCAGGCGATGCTCGAGGAGACGATCTCGAAGCTGAAATCGGGCGAGCTGACCGAAACGACTGGCGACGGAGATTGGTCGCCGCAGATCAACCTTGGCGTTCCGGTCATGATTCCAGAGAGTTACATCCCCGATCTTGATGTGCGACTGGGGCTTTACCGGCGGCTGTCGAACCTTGCGAGCAAGGTCGAGATGGAGGGATTTGCGGCCGAACTGATCGACCGTTTCGGGCCGCTGCCGAAGGAAGTGAACACCTTGATGCTGGTCGTGCGGATCAAGGCGATGTGCAAGCGGGCGCAGATTTCGCGCATGGATGCCGGGCCGAAAGGCGCCACGGTGCAGTTCCATCTGGACAAATTCCCGAACCCCGCCGGGCTGGTCGACTTCATCGGCGCCGAACGCGGGGCCGCGAAGATCAACGGCAACAAGGTCGTGGTGCGGCGTGACTGGACGAACGAGGCCGAGAAGATCAAGGGCGCCTTCGCGATTGCCCGCGATCTTGCCGAGAAGGTCGTTGCGGGCAAGAAGGCCGAGAAGAAAAAGGGGGCGTAACGCCCCCTATGCGGCCTCGCGCACGAAGCCCATCAGGATCACGGCGAGGCTTGAGCAGGTCAGCGTCGCGACGACGATCGGCAGGGCCGTGCCGTCGAACATCAGCCCGACCGGAGCGGCGATCAGCACTGCGCCCATCGTCGAGAGTGCCGAAACGACCGAGGCGGCCAGACCGGCGAGATGGCCCATCCGCTGCATCGCCAGCGCGTTCAGATTGCCAAAGGTGATCCCCGCCATCATGAAGACCGTGACCGTCCAGACGAACAGGAAAGCGAAGCCCTGCGGCGGTGTCACCGCACCGTAAAGGATCAGCACTAGCATCGCGCCCGAGGAGACGACCTGCATCATATAGGTTCCCCGCACCATCCGGCGCATCCCCAGACGCATCACGAAGAGCGCGTTGAAAGCCGTGCCAGAGCCCGCAAGAATCGCCATGAGCGCAAACCATTTCGGAAAGCTCTCAACTGCGCCGAAGGCCGCAAACAATTGTTGTGACGAGGAAAGCAGCGCGAACATCTGTCCGAAGCCAAGTGTCATCGTGAGGATGCAAAGCCGCACATCGCGATCGGCCAGGATCTCCTTGGTGCCCGCCCAGAGCAGGCCTGCCCGCAGCGGGCGCCGCCGCTCGGGCGTCAGAGTTTCGGGTTGGCGCAGGCTGAGCCAGGCAAGGCCGATCAGCGCGAACAGGATGAAGGCATAGAACACGCCGCGCCAGCCCGCGAAACCGATAATCAGCTGTCCGGCCGAGGGGGCGAGCGCGGGAACGAGGATGAAGACCATCATGATGAAGGCGGTCACCTTGGCCATTTCGCGCCCGGAATACATGTCGCGCACCAGCGCCATCGGCACGATCCGCGGCGCCGCGGCGCCAAGACCCTGTATGAACCGTGCCGCCAGCAGCACTTCGAGGCTTTGCGCCCAGGCACCGATGACGGCCCCGGTCACGAAGATGCTGACGCCGACGACGATCGTCCGCTTGCGCCCGATCGCATCCGAAAGCGGACCGGCGACGAAAGTTCCGACGCCCATGCCAAGGACGAAGAAGGTCAGCACAAGCTGCGCGCGGTTGATCGACTCGGGAGAGAGCTTGGCCGCGATCTCGGGCAGCGCAGGCAGCATCGCATCGATCGAAAATGCGACCGTTGCGGCCAGAAGCGCCATCAGCGCGGTGAATTCGAAAACAGGAATGCGGGCGGGCGCCGCAGATGCGTGAGGGTCGGACATGCACAGCCTTTCAGGGTTGCGCAGAACCATATCCGACTGCGCGACGAAAACCAGTGCGCAGTCCAGCACATTGCCGTGCAGAAATGCGCAACTACGCCGCAGCGATCTCGTCGATGATCTGCATCCAGAGCCTGGCGGGCTGGGCTCCTGTGATCACATGAGAATTGTCGAGAATGAAGGTTGGCACCGAGACAATGCCGCGCTCGCGCGCATGCGCCGCGCCGGACTGGATGGTGTCGATATCCGCTTCGGTGGCAAGCAGACGGCGGATCATGTCCGGCTCCAGCCCGGCCGCGGCGGCGATGTTTACAAGGATGTCGGTCTGTCCGATATCCTGGCCATCCCGCCAATAAGCGCGCAGCAAACCCGCCATGACGGCAGTCTGCGCGCCCTCGATCCCGGCCCAATGCAGCAGGCGATGGGCGTTCAGCGTATTGGGCACGCGGGCGATTATTGGCAGGTTCAACGCCACTCCGGCGGTCCGGGCGGCTTCAAGCACCGGCAGGTCGGCCTGATCGGCTTGCGCACCGAACCGCGCCCGCAACCAGGCCCCGCGGTCCATGCCATCGGCGGGCAGGGTCGGGTTGAGCTGGAACGGATGCCAGGAGATCAGAAACGGATGACCGGGACGTGCTTCCAGCGCACGGTCAAGCTGCGCTTTGGCAAGATAACACCACGGACACGTCGGGTCTGCGAAAATATCCAGTGCGATCATTTGCTTCTGGCCCTGTCTGCAAGTGTCGGCCAGAGCTGGCGCAAGGCCTTTCGGTCGATCTTGCCATTGCGGTTGCGCGGCAGGGTCGGGAAATGCTGGTAGATCCGGGGCTGCTTGTAGCGCGCCAGATGCGCAGTGGCATGCGCGGCAAGCGCCTCGGCCGAGGCCGATCCCGTATGGGCCAGAGCGATCAGGCTGGTTTCTTCCGACAGGCGCAGCTCGATTGCGGCCACATCGCCCGCTTCGGGGCAGCTGACCATGGCGGCTTCGACTTCAAGCGGACTGACCCGGAACCCCCCCGCGTTCATCATGTCGTCGCCGCGGCCCTGATAAGCGATGGCGCCGCTCTCGGTCATCCGCACGATGTCGCCGGTGCGGAACCAGTCCCCATCCGCGGTGAACTTTGCCCGTGCTTCGGCTTCGGCGCCCCAATAGCCAAGGAAAAGCCCCGGATCGCTGCGATGCACCGACAGCTCGCCCGGCTCACCCCGGGGCAGCGGCTCGCCCTCGGGCGACAGCACCGCGACCCGTCTTCCGGGTTGCGGCCAGCCCATCGTTCCTTCCGGGGCCGGATTTGCCGGGCAGGAGGAGATGAAGGTCGAGCATTCCGACATGCCCAGCGCCTCGAAGATCGGGGTGCCGCTGGCCTCGGTCCAATGTTGCCGGGTCAGGCGCGGCAGCGCTTCACCCGCCGAAAGGCCATGCCGCAGACGCGGCAGGTCAAGCTTTGCATGCTGCTTCAAAAGCTGCCGATAAACACCCGGAACAGCTGCAAAAATTGTCGCATCAAAGCGCCGCAGAAGCAACGGCAGCGTGGCAGGCTCGACCCCCGGCGCAGGAATGAGCGCGGTTGCCCCGACCGTCCAGGGATCCATCAGCCCGGTGCCAAGCGTATAGGTCCAGTTGAACGCGCCGGCATGCAATATTCTGTCCGAGCCGGTCAGCCCATACCAGCCCTCGTGCATCATCTGCCGCGCCCAGATCGCACGATGGGCATGACAAACCGCCCGCGCAGAGCCCGAAGTGCCAGAGGTGAAGACGATATAAGCAAGCCGATCGGCCGAACCCAGCGCATAATCACAGGGCGGCAGGGTTTCGAACCGCTTCAGATCGGCCTCGGTCAGGATCATCGGCGGATGATCGGGAAGCGCAACCCCCGTTCCGGCCACCACCGCGGCCGGGGTGATCTGCGCCGCCATCTTCGTGATCTCTTCCCCGGTCAGTTGCGCCGAGGTTGGCACCGGGATCAGGCCCGCCGCAATCGCCCCAAGGAACGCCACCGGAAATTCGGGGGTGTTGCCCAGCCGCAAGAGCACGCGATCACCGGGCACAAGACCGGCCTGCAAAAGCCCGGTCCCCGTGCCGCGGACCGCCGCGGCCAGACGGCCGAAAGACCAGCGTTCAGCCCCGGAAGGGCCGACGATCTGCAGCGCCGAGCGGTCGGCAAGCGCATCTGCGCGGGCAAGCACATGGGCTGCCATGTTGAAGGCGGCGGGCGGCGGGGCAAGCGGGGCGGAGGTATGGATCGACAGCATGCGTCTTGCTAAGCCGCGCCGCCTGCGGTTGCAAGCGGCGCGCGATCAGCTTGCCGTGTGCAGGATCATCCCTCGTCGCCGAAGCGCGAATCGTCGTCGTATTCGTCTTCGCCCTCGGGGACGTATTTCTTCGACAGCGCGATCGAATGATTGTCGTGCCGCGGATCCATCACCACGTCCGAGGGCAGTTCCCCGCTCAGCCATTCGCGGATATCGGCCCGGGCCTCCTCGGGCTCCTGCCCGGTCAGCTCGATGATATAGGCGATGAAGGCGCGCTGATCGCCGTCGATCTCGTCAAGCTCGGCCTCGTCGGCATCGGGCCAACGGTCGAGGATCGCTTCGAAGAAGGCAGGCCAATTGTCCTGCACATGATGCCATTTCATCCTGACCTCCGTCTCCGAGCCCTTCCGCAGGTCTCGATCTTGCGCCGCATATTGCGGTCTGAAAAGGAAAATTTCTGCCTGCGCCGCGGAATGCGGATCAGAACCAGCTTTGCACCTTATGTGCGCCATCGGTCACATCGGCGCCGACGCCCGCAACCGTGTTGCACCCCGAAAGGGCCGCGGCCAGCACCATCACAAGGATCGCTTTCTTCATTTCTTCACCTCATGCCACCATGCATCGGGCGTCACGCCCGGCCAATCCCCGTATAGCGGAACCCTTGCCGGAAAGTGAAGGTCGCGACTGTGCGCGACCCGGACAACCGGCGCATACCAGATCGGAATCACGTAACGCCCCGCGATCAGCACCCGGTCCAGCGCCTGCACCGCGGCGGTGAACGCCTCGGGCGTCTGCGCCGCCAGAAGCGTCGCGATCATCGCATCGGCGGCCGGATCCCGCATCCCCATCAGATTGCGCGACCCGGGCGCATCGGCCCCCTTCGCGCCCCAGTAAAGCGACTGCTCGTTGCCGGGCGAGAGCGAGGTGGCGACGAACATCCAGGTCATGTCGAAATCGTAACTGGTCTTGCGCGCCTGAAACTGCGCGTCATCGACCACCGTCACCCGCGGAAAGATGCCCAGCCGCCGCAACGACTCGAGATAGATGTCGACCACCGTTTGCGATTCGGAGGCGCCCTGCTGCAGCACGATCTCGAAGCGGAAAGGCGTGCCCGCGGCCGTCTTCAAGACCCCGTCCTCGCCCGCGGTCCAGCCCGCTTCCTCCAGCAATTTCAACGCCGCGCGCATGTTGGGCCGGTTTTGCGCCGTGCCATCGGCGACCGGCAGCGCATAGCCCTCCAGCGTGCCGGGCAGAAGATCCGCCGCAAAGGGCGCCAGCAGCTCCGCCACCCGGCCCGTCGCGGGGCCGGGCGGCATCGCCAGCGCCGAATTGGCGAAATATGAGGAAATCCGCGGCTCGCGGCCACCGGTCAGGGTCTTGTTCACGAATTCGAAATTGAAGGCGAGGATCATCGCCTGCCGCACCCGCCAATCGGCGAAAATCGGTTTGCGCGTGTTCATCACCAGCCCCTTGATCCCCGAGGGCAGCTGATGGGCGATCTCTTCCTTGACGACCCGCCCCGCGGTCACCGCCGGGAAATCATATTCGCTGTCCCAGTTCACGGCATTGGTTTCACGGTAAAGGTCGATCTCGCCGGCCTTGAAGGCCTCGAACATCACGTTCTGATCGCCGAAATACTCCCAGCGCAGCTGATCGAGATGATGCAGCCCCTGGGTGATAGGCAGATCCTTGCCCCACCAATCGGGATTGCGCCGGAGCGTGATCGACCGGCCCATGTCGACCTTTTCGATGACATAAGGCCCCGAGCCCATCGGGACCATCTGCATTTCAGACGCGAAATCATGGCCTTGCCACTGCTTCTTCGACAAGACCGGGCGCATCCCCATCAGCAGCACCAGTTCCCGGTTCGGCTCGGTGAAGTCGATGCGCAGGCTGCGCGGCCCGGTCTGGCGGATCGATTTCACCTTTTTCCAGGCGGTCTGATAGCGCGGTCCGCCGCTGGTGCCGATCGTCTCGAAGGACCAGATCACATCTTCGACGGTGACCGGGCTGCCATCGGAAAACCGCGCCTGCGCGCGCAGGGTGAAGGCGACCCAGGAGCGGCTCTCATCGGTCTCGATGGTTTCGGCCAGGAGCCCGTAAAGGCTGAAGGGTTCATCGTAGCTGCGCAGCATCAGCGATTCGGTGACATAGCCCGAAATCCCCTGCGCCGGGCGTCCCTGCAGGATCCAGGGGTTGAGCGAATCGAAACTTTCCGATTCGCCCATCCGCATCCGGCCGCCGAAAGGCGCTTGCGGGTCGGCATAGGGCAGGTGCATCCGCTCGGGATCAAGCGCGGGCTGCCCCTGCATGGCGATTCCGGTCATCGGCCCGGCCTGCACCGAAAAGCCCGTCAAAACCCCGCCAAAAGCCAATATCACAAGGGCGAGAGTGCGGAAAAACACCGATCCCTGCATCGCAACAATCTCCCGTTTGCCTGTCTTTTCAGGCGCCAAGCTAACGCCTGCCGAAAGCCCAGGCAAACTTTTCCCTTGGAAGCGGCGCCGCGCGGGGCTATAAGAAGATCACTGCTCGATAGGTTTCTTGCCTGTATGAAACCTGCCTCATGACTTGACGCCCGCCTTGCGCGGGCGTCTTTTTCTTTTCGCGCCGCGCTTCGCAGTTGCGGAACCGTGCGAGGGGGTTACTTCTTTCTGCGCAACGGCTGGAGGAGGGAACCATGAGCCTGAAGGGCAAGACGGCGGTGATCACCGGATCCAATTCGGGGATCGGACTTGGGGTGGCGCGGGAACTGGCACGGGCCGGGGCCGATGTGGTGCTGAACTCGTTCACCGATCGTCCCGAGGATCACGCCCTGGCAGCAGCGCTTGGCGCCGAATTCGGGGTGACGGCGCGCTACATCAAGGCCGACATGTCGCAAGGCGCAGAGTGCCGGGCGCTGGTGGCGCAGGCGGGGCGCTGCGACATCCTGGTGAACAATGCGGGCATCCAGCATGTGGCGCCGGTGGATCAGTTCCCGGTCGAGAAATGGGATGCGATCCTGGCGATCAACCTCAGCTCGGCGTTTCACACCACGGCGGCGGCGCTGCCGCTGATGCGGGCGGCGGGCTGGGGCAGGGTGGTCAACATCGCCTCGGCGCATGGGCTGACCGCCTCGCCGTTCAAATCCGCCTATGTGGCGGCCAAGCACGGCATCGTCGGCTTCACCAAGACCGTGGCGCTGGAAACCGCCGAGGAGCCGATCACCTGCAACGCGATCTGTCCGGGCTATGTGCTGACGCCGCTGGTCGAGGCGCAGATCCCCGATCAGATGAAGGTGCACGGGATGGACCGCGAGACGGTGATCCGCGAAGTGATGCTGACGCGGCAACCCTCGAAGCAGTTCGCGACGGTCGAGCAGCTGGGCGGGACGACGGTCTTCCTGTGTTCCGAGGCGGCGGCGCAGATCACCGGCACGACGATTTCGGTGGATGGCGGCTGGACGGCGCTCTAGGGGATTTCGCCTCGGGGCAAGCCCGAGGCGACCTGCCGGGGGCTCTGCCCCCGGACCCCCGAGATATTTGAGGCAAGATGAAAGACGGCCCGCAATCCAAAAGAAGGCTCTGATTTTCCTTGGCAAAATACGCCGGGGGTGCGGGGGCGGAGCCCCCGCGGGTCGCCGCGCTTGCGCGGCGAAACCGGTTTCAGACCGCGGTCTTCGGTGTCTTCGCGGAGGGGTCGACTTTCTTCTCCGACGGATAGACGAGCCCGGCCGAGATGATCAGCTTGGCCGCATCCTCGACCGACATGTCGAGATAGGTGATCTGGCTTTCCGGCACATATAGCAGGAAACCCGAGGTCGGGTTCGGCGTCGTCGGCAGGAAGACCGAGATCAGCGGGTCTTCGGGCGCGGCCTGCAGCGCGATCTCGCCCTTGGCCCGGGCCGAGACGAAGGCGATCGCCTTCAGCCCCTCGCGCGGATAGTCGATCAGGCAGGCGCGGTCGAATTTCGTGTCGCCCTGGCTCAGCACGGTTTCAGCGATCTGCTTGACGCCGTTATAGACCGAGCGCACCACCGGCATCCGGTCCACCAGCGACTCGCCAAAGCGGATCACCGCACGGCCGATGAAGTTGCGCGCAAGCGCCCCCACGGTGAGGGTGAAGAGCAGGAAGATCACCACCCCCACGCCGCGCAGGTTGGTGCCGACATAGGTTTCAGGGCGCATATGCGCCGGGATGAAGGGCAGCACCCAGCCATCCACCATGCCCGCCAGCGTCCACATCAGCCACAGCGTCGCGGCAATCGGCGCAATCACGATCAGCCCGGTCAGGAACGAGGCCCGCAGCCCGGCCAGAAATCCCCGCTTGTGCGGCTGCGGCATGAGCGAGAGCTGCTCTTGCGGCGTCGGATGCGGGTCATGCTCGGTCATGCTGGGCCTCGTGTTTGCACCGGAGTTGGGATCGGCGGACGGTGGACGCACTGTGCCGGTCACCGCAACGCCGCGATTTCACAGGCGATAGCCGCGCCAAGGCGGGCGTTGTTCAGGACAAGGGCGATATTGGCGGCAAGCGAGCGTCCCTCGGTCAGTTCGAAGATGCGCGCCAGCAGGAAGGGGGTGACGGCTTTTGCCGCGATGCCCTGCGCCGCCGCCTCGGCCAGCGCGGCTTCGATGACCGGCCCGATCGCCGCGCGGGGGATCTCGGCCTCGGGCGGGATCGGATTGGCGACAAGCTGGCCGCCCGCAAGGCCAAGATGGGCGCGCAGCAGATGCGCCCGGGCGATCTCGGATGCGCTGTCGGCGCGCAGCGGCGCGCGCAGCCCCGAGCTGCGCGACCAGAAGGCGGGGAACTCGTCCTGACCGAAGGCGATCACGGAAACCCCATTTGTTTCAAGAACTTCCAGCGTCTTGTTGAGATCAAGGATGGCTTTGGCCCCGGCTGCGACGACGGTGACAGGGGTCAGGCCCAGCTCGGTCAGATCGGCCGAGATGTCGAAGCTCTCCCCGGCGCCGCGGTGCACGCCGCCGATGCCGCCGGTGGCGAAGACCGCGATCCCGGCCAGATGCGCGCAGATCATCGTCGCCGCAACCGTGGTGGCGCCGATGCCCCCGGTGGCGAGGCAAAAGGCCAGATCGGCGCGCGAGAGCTTCATCACCCCCGTCGCCTGCGCAAGGGCTTCCAGCTCCGCGTCGGTCAGGCCGATGTGGATGCGCCCGCCCATCACCGCGATCGTGGCGGGGGTGGCACCGGCGGCGCGGACCTCGGCCTCGACCCGGCGCGCGGTTTCAAGGTTTTGCGGAAACGGCATGCCATGGGTGATGATCGTGCTTTCGAGCGCAACGACCGGGCGGCCCGTGTCAAGCGCGGCGCGGATTTCGGGGGCAAAGGCAAGGGGCAGGTCGGTCATGTGGGTTTGTCTCCGGAGACGTAGCGAGCGGCGGCGGCAAGGGCGCGGTCAAGGGCGGTCTCGCGGTCCGCGCCTTCGCGCTCGGCCAGCAGATGGGCGGCCATGAACGTGTCGCCCGCGCCGGTGACGCGGGTGACCAGAACGGGCGGCGGCGCGGCGATGACGACACCCGCGCCCTGCCGTCCGTCTGCGGCAGGCTTGCCGCCATCGGTGACAAGCACATGACGGGCCCCGCGGGCGAGCAGGGCTTCGGCCGCGGCCTCGGCGCCCGCAAAGCTGCGCTGGCACAGAATCCCGGCCTCTTCGAGATTGACATAGATCGTCGCATTGGGCTGCGCGAGCAGCGGCGCCAGCCGTTCCGCCTTGCCGGGGCTGGCGGGCGCCACCCGCAGATCGGCGGCGGCGAAAAGCGGCGAGCGCGCGATCTCGGCCAGCAGGGCCTGAGTCAGATTGCCGTCAAGCGCCACCGGCCCGGTCCAAGGGGCGGTCACGCTGCCCAGACGGCCATCGCAGAGCGGGCGCATGATCTTGTCGCCCGCGGCCTCGAGGCTATGGGCATCGGCGATCGCCGCGACCAGACCATTCGCGCCCTCGATCGCCATGTAGCGGTCGGTGGGCAGATCGTCCGAGCGATAGAGGAAGCTGCAGTCGATCCCCATCAGCTCGGCGGATTGCACCAGCTCGGTGCCCTGCGCGTCGCGGCCGATGGCGGTCAGGATGGCGGGGCGCAGGCCGAAGCGGGTCAGCGTCATCGCGATGTTCATCGCCACGCCGCCGGGCAGGCGGGTGATCCGCCCGGCCACGTCGGAGCCCGCCCGCATATGCACCGGCGCGCGGCCGATGATGTCCCACAGGACCGAACCGATGCACAGAATGTCGGGAGTGTCTTTCATGCTCCCTTGGTGCTACGGCTTGGCCGGGAGGGCAAGGGGGGCGCTGCCCCCTCGGCGCTTTCGCGCCTCACCCCCGGGATATTTGCGGCAAGATAAAGAGGACCGGGCGCGGAAGGCGGATTTATCTTGCCGAAATTATCCCCGCCCGGGGCATTGTCGGCGGCATCCTTGGCCAAAGACGGGGGCGGGGGCTTGCCAGAGCGGGACGGCTGGTCTATAGGGCGCGCACTTCACAGGCGGAGGCGGGCCAACGGCGGGAGACATCCCCGTTCGGTCCACCGGTTGGGGGCGACCCTGAAATCCTCCGCTCAGGCGCAAACCGGAAAGGAATGGAACATGGCGCTTCCCGATTTCTCGCTGCGTCAGCTTCTTGAAGCTGGCGTTCACTACGGCCACCAGACGCAACGCTGGAACCCGCGCATGGCGGAGTTCATCTATGGCGAGCGGAACGGCATCCATATCATCGACCTGACCCAGACCGTGCCGATGCTGGATGCGGCGCTGAACGTGGTCCGCGACACGGTTGCCAAGGGCGGCCGCGTGCTCTTCGTCGGCACCAAGCGTCAGGCTGCGAAAGCCGTCGCCGATGCCGCGGAAAAATGCGCGCAATACTACATGAACCACCGCTGGCTGGGTGGCACGCTGACGAACTGGAAAACGGTTTCGCAATCGATCGCCCGTCTGAAGCAGATCGACGAGATCATGGCCTCGGGCGCCGAAGGCCTGACCAAGAAAGAACGTCTGGGCATGGAACGCGAGCAGGCCAAGCTGCAGGCCTCGCTGGGCGGGATCCGCGAAATGGGCGGTCTGCCGGACCTGCTCTTCGTGATCGACGTGTCGAAGGAAGACCTCGCCATCCTCGAAGCGCAGAAGCTGGGTATCCCGGTCGTGGCCGTGGTCGACACCAACTGCTCGCCCAAGGGCGTGGACTACATCATCCCCGGCAACGATGACGCCGCCCGCGCCATCGCGCTGTACTGCGACCTCGTCTCGCGCGCGGCGCTGGACGGCATGAGCGCCCAGATGGGCGCCGCCGGTGTCGACCTGGGCGCGCTGGAAGAAGCCCCGGTCGAGGACGTTGCCGAGGCCTGAGGCCCGGCCGTCACACAAGCTTCATCGGGCGGGGGTAACCCCGCCCTCACCCCATTCCAAGGAGAGTTCCCATGGCTGTCACCGCTCAGATGGTGAAAGAACTTCGCGAAACCACCGGCGCCGGCATGATGGACGCGAAGAAGGCGCTGACCGAATGCGACGGCAACATGGATGCCGCCATCGACTGGCTGCGCACAAAGGGCCTGGCGAAAGCCGCGAAAAAGGCCGACCGCGTTGCCGCCGAGGGTCTGATCGGCGTCGCCGTGACCACCGGCCGCGGTGTCGCGATCGAGATCAACTCGGAAACCGACTTCGTTGCGAAGAACACCGATTTCCAAGCGCTGGTGCGCGACGTGGCGAAAACCGCGCTGGAAGTGGGCGAATCGGTCGAAGTGGTGAAGGCCGCGGCGCTGAACGGCAAGACCGTTGACGAAGTGATCGGCGAAGCCATCGCGCGCATCGGCGAAAACATGACCTTCCGCCGCCTGCACGTGCTGGAAGGCGACACCATCATTTCCTATGTCCACAATGCCGCCGCCCCGGAAATGGGCAAGATCGGCGTTCTGGTCGCGCTGAAGGGCGATGCCGCTAAGGCGCAGGAAATCGGCAAGCAATTCGCGATGCATATCGCGGCGACCGCGCCGATCTCGCTGAACGAAGCCAGCCTTGACCCGGCCGTGCTGGAGCGCGAGCTGCAGGTGCAGACCGCCAAGGCGCTGGAAGAGAACGCCACCTCGGCCAAGCCGAAGCCCGAGCAGGTGATCCACAACAACATCATCCCGGGCCGGATGAAGAAGTTCCTCGAGGAAGTGACCCTCGTGAACCAGAAATTCGTGATGAACCCCGATGTGACCGTGGCCCAGGCCGCGACCGAGGCGGGCGTGGAAATCACCGGCTTTGCGCGTCTTGCCGTGGGCGAAGGCGTCGAGAAGAAGGAAGAGGATTTCGCCGCGGAAGTGGCGAAGATGGTCGGCGCGTAAGCGCTGCCCCTTTGGCAAAGACAGCGCCGCCCTTCGGGGCGGCGTTTTCTTTCGGTGCGGAGCGCGCAGCTGCGAGGCCATGCCCTGTCAGGGCGTATTCTGCATATTTAATGCATAAAATTGAAACGGCCCAGACGGGTTAAAATAAACCCGCTGGGCCGTACCGGAAAACCGGGTGGGATCTCGCCGGATCAATCTTCGACTGCTTCCCTGTTCCTGGCCGAAGCCACCACTCACGGAACACGTGTATCTAAGTCATTTCTGTGGATTCGGAGTAGTCAGGTATTCCTTACCCTGCCAGAATGTCGCAGCCCTTTTGGACAGCTTTCCCGGGCCAGGCGGCGACCGGGCTAGGGGGCGGAGGTGATGAAAAGCTGCTTCTGCATCGACGCCTTGAGCAGCGCCTGGGCGGTGGTCTCGACCTCGAGCGCCTCACGGGCAAGGCGCAGATGTTTCTCGACCGTGGCCGTGGTCAGGCCGAGGATCTGCGCGATATCGGCCGAGGTCTTGCCGTCGCCGACCCATTCCAGCACTTCGCGCTGGCGCGCGGTCAGAGGGCGACGCGTGGTCGAAAAGGGCAGCGCGCTGATTTTCAGATGCATGATCGAATTCAGCACCCGCAGGTCGCGGCCGTGTTCCTGCCAGATCGCATCGACATCGGCCTGGGTAAGGCCGGGCTTCGCACAGAGGCCGATCGCCCCCTTGGCGCGGGCGGAGGTGTCGGGAAAGCCGATCGAATACCCCGCCAGAACCTGAAAACGGCGGTTCAGCTCGATCACCTTGCGCTCGCCCTCGGTCAGCTCGCCCGCGGCCATCTTTTCCGCGACCATGCGCCACGAACAGGCCCCCACCGAATCGATCGCCCATTTCACCATCGGCGCTTCCGAGAAGAGACCGGCGCCCAGAAAGGCATTCAGATAGGCCGGATCGTGGTTGGACAGGATCAGCGTATCGTCGAGCGAGCCAAAGCTCTGCGTCGCGCTGAACCGGGTGAACCCGTAGATCAGACGATCAAAGCCGAATCTCGCCATCTGCGTGCAATGCATGCTCCAGATGGTCGCGATGTCCTCGGCGACCAGAAGTTGTTCAAGATGATCCAGCATTGCGCGCGTCTCACACCTCGCAAGCTTGCACAGATCACCGTTTTGCCATGTGCCAACCGATGGGCGCAAGTCCGTTCCGCGCAGCAGCGCGTGGCATGTCAGAAGGTCGCAGACTGCACCATCCCGAGGGGAGATGTGCAATTATGCTTTTTTACCAGGCGGTTAAGTTTCGATCTTTATACGGCGGCACCGCTGTCGCCGGCCTTGGCGCGCAGCATCGGTACCAGGCCAGAGAGATCGTAGCCCGCGTTTTGAGCAATCTGAAAAATCTCCCCAAGCGGCCGCTGTCCGGCCTGGCTCAGGGCCCAAAGATGCGAGGATCGTGTCCCGGAGCGGCACCAGGCCAGAACCGGCGCTTCGGCCGCGGCAAGGGCTTGCTCGAAACCGGCGATCAGATCGGGGGTCAGTTCGCCCGGATAATAGGGCAGATGCACATAGGACAGCCCCGCGGCGGCGGCGGCGGCCTGCAGCGTGGCATTGAGACCGGCCTCGACCTCTTCCTCCGGGCGATTGTTGATCAGCGTGCGAAAGCCGAGGCGGGCGGCCTCGGCAATATCGTCAAGGGCGATCTGCGGCGCCACGGCGAAATCGGGCGTCAGGGTACGCAGGTCCATGTCTTCCTCCGGCAAGTTCCGCGGCCAGTCTGGACCGCGCTGCCGACGGGCGCAAGGGGATCAGGGCAGATCCGGGATCGCTTTGGTCGCGGCGGCGGTCAGATCGGGGATCACCCAGTCTGCGGCCGAAAAATCATCCCCGCGGGTGTATTCCGAGGGCGTCAGGACGACCCGCAGCCCGGCGGCCTTCGCCGCGGCAAGACCGGGGCGGCTGTCCTCAAAGGCCAGACAGGCGGCGGGCGGCAGGCCAAGGCCCTGCAAGGCCAGCAGATAGACATCCGGGGCGGGTTTCTTTTGCGCCACGTCGTCTCCTGCGGCGATCACCTCGAAAATCTCCCCGGCGGGCTTGCGGAGGGTGGCGGCGATCAGCGCCTCCACATTGGCCCGCGAGGTCGTGGTGGCAATGGCGAGGCGCAGACCGGCGGAACGGGCGCGGGAAATCAGCTCCGCGACGCCCGGCAACAGGCTGACCTGTCCCGAAGCGATGATCTCGACATAGCGTTGCGTCTTGGCTTTGTGCAGATCGGCGATCTGCGCATCCGAGGGGCCGGAGCCCAGATCTTCGCGCTGTTTCACCATCCGCTCCTTGCCGCCGGTGGTGCGCAGAAGCGTCCGATAATCTTCCTTCGACCAGTGCCAGTCGAGACCCTGCGCCGCGAAAGTCTCGTTGAAGGCCTGACGATGCACTTCTTCGGTTTCCGCCAAAGTGCCGTCGACATCGAAAATCAGCGCTTTCAGCTCCATGCCCATTCCTCAACGATGCCCGGCAGGGCGTTGAAATCCTGAAACTTTGCGGCATGGGGCAAATCTTCGACCGGGGTCTTGCGATAGCCCTCCGTGTAGATCAGGAACGGCAGGCCTGCGTTTTGGGCGGTCTGCGCGTCGATCTCGCTGTCGCCGATGTAAAGCGCCCGATCGCGGCGCAACACTTTTTGCGCCTCCTGCACCATCCCGGGGTTTGGCTTGCGCGTGGGCAGGCTGTCGCCGCCGATGACAAGCTGGAAATAATCGCTCAGTCCGACATGGGCGATCGCCGCAAGCGCAGGTTTGTAGGGCTTGTTGGTGGTGATCGCCATCGGACAGCCCATCGCCCGCAGACGCTGCAAGGCTGTGATCACACCCGGATAGAGGGTGTTGCCCTCGACATCGGTTTCATAGCGGCTGACCAGATCGGCATAGATCGCGTCAAAAAGCGGCCCAGCCGGGTCTTCGCCCGCGCTGGTCAGCAGGCAGCGCACCAGATGGGGGGCGCCTTGCCCCACGAAACTGCGGATCTGATCAAGTCCAAGGGGCGCGTAACCGCGTGCCTGCAGCACATCGTTCGAGACCTTGTGGATGGCGGGCGCC
This sequence comes from Rhodobacter sp. 4.3.4, assembly GCF_058724655.1. Lineage (NCBI taxonomy): Bacteria > Pseudomonadati > Pseudomonadota > Alphaproteobacteria > Rhodobacterales > Rhodobacter > Rhodobacter sp. 4.3.4. Next base: position 1,771,250 of record NZ_CM178967.1, on the reverse strand, counting down.
GAATCGATCAGCGTGCCATCGAGATCGAAAATCAGCGCCGGCACCATCACTCTTTCCATTTGATCGAACAGCCCATCGAGGCGATCTGGTCCCGCGGCCCCTGACCCGTTTCAGCCACGCTCACCATCGCCTCGTAAAGCTCGCGCCGCGCATCGGCCGGGCCGGCGGTGCGGCCCGAGGCGTCCAGACGGCCACGATACTGCAGCTGACATGCGGCGTTGAACCCGAAGAAATCCGGTGTGCAGATCGCATCGTAAGCCTTTGCCACAGCTTGCGTTTCGTCGAAAAGATAGGGGAAGCGGAAGCCCCGTTCCGCCGCCAGCCGCGCCATGTTTTCGGGGCTGTCCTCGGGATAGCTTTCGACATCGTTTGACGAAATCGCCGCCACGCCGATGCCCAGATCCATCAACGCCTCGGCATCGCGCTGCAGCCGGTCGAGGATCGCCTGAACATAGGGGCAGTGGTTGCAGATAAACATGATCAGCAGGCCTTTCGGCCCACGGATGTCGTCGAGGCTCCAGAGCCTGCCCGAGGTGTCGGGCAGGCGGAAATCCGGGGCTTTCCAGCCAAAATCGCAGACCGGAGGGGACACCGCCATGATCTTAAAGCGCCGCTTGTGCCGCCGCGCGGATGGCGGCGATGTTGCGCCCGTAGACCTCGGGGGTCGCGACCGAGCCGCCCTTGAAGACGCCCGAACCGGCCACGAAGACATCGGCGCCCGCGGCCGCCATCAGGGGCGCGGTGACCGGGTCCATGCCGCCGTCGATCTCGATATGCACCGGACGGTCACCGATCATCGCGCGCAGCTTGCGCACCTTGGCCGTCATGTCGATATATTTCTGCCCGCCAAAGCCGGGGTTCACCGTCATCACGCAGACAACATCCGCAATATCAAGCACATGCTCGATCGCCTCAGCCGGGGTGCCCGGGTTGATCGCCACGCCCGATTTCATCCCGGCGGCGCGGATCGCCTGCAGCGTGCGGTGGATATGCGGCCCGGCCTCGACATGCGCCGTCAGCACATCGGCGCCCGCCTGCGCATAAGCGTCGATATAGGCATCGACCGGCGAAATCATCAGATGCACGTCCATCACGGTTTTCACATGCTTGCGGAAGGCGGCGACGGCGGGCGGACCAAAGGTGAGGTTCGGCACGAAATGCCCATCCATCACATCGACATGCACCCAATCGGCGCCCTGCGCCTCGATGGCCTGGATTTCACGGCCGAAATCGGCGAAGTCGGCAGAAAGGATCGAGGGGGCGATCTTGATGGAACGGTCGAAGGTCATGTCGGTCTCCTGAGGGGTTGGGGCGGGGGTGTCCCCCCGCCCGGATAGCACGGCGTTCAGTTCACGCCCAGAGCGACGCGCCAGCCCGGATAGAGCTTGTCGGCATCGCTCGGGAAGCTTTCGAAGGCGCGGGCCAGTTCGCGATGCGATTTCGCATAGGTCACCAGATCCACGCCCGCCTTCCAGGCATCGCAGGACTGCCGCAGCGATTTCGCCCCGGCGGTGCCGCCGTCAAGGTGGCCAAAGGCGCCGCCGCCCGAGGTCTGGATCACGTTCGAATGGCCGAGGTTGTCGAAGAAGCCCGGCAGACGCAGCGCGTTCATGCCGCCCGAGATGATCGGCGTCGTGGCTTTCATGCCCAGCCAGTCCTGATGGTAGAACGGGCCCTGCGCGGCATCATCGGTCAGCATATAGGCCATGATCTTGTCGGAGGCATCGCCCTCCATCTTGCCATAGCCCATGGTGCCGGTGTGGATGCCCGAGGCGCCTTGCAGACGCGACATCTTGGACAGAACGAAGGCGGTGTAGCCGCGCATCGATTGCGGCGAGGTCACGGCGCCATGGCCCGCGCGGTGATAGTGCAGGAACTGCCGCGGGAAGGAGCGCCGCGCGGTGGTGATCGCCGCCGGGCCGGTGACGTAGCCATCCACGAGGAAGGCGACGTGATCGGCGTTTTCGCCAAAGGTTTCAAGGATGTATTCGCCGCGGGCGAGCATTTCGTAATGGTCGTCAGCGGTGATGTTGGCCGAGAAAAGCTTCGCCTCGCCGGTCTCGTCCTGCGCCCGTTTCATCGCATCGGCGACCAGACGGATGGTTTCCTTCAGCGGCGCGAAGGTCTGGTTGCCCTGCGGCTCGTCGTTCTTGATGAAATCGCCGCCCAGCCAGAATTCATAGCAGGCATCGGCAAAGGGCTTCGGACGCAGGCCCAGCTTCGGCTTGATGATCGTGCCGACCACCATGCCGCCATCGACCACCGGACGGCCCAGAACACGCCACATGTCGGCGATGTTCATCGAGGGACCGTCGAACAGGCGCAGATAGCAGGGCGGCACGTAGAAATCGTGCATCTTGGCGTATTCGACGTCGCCCATGCCCTGGTTGTTGCCGATCGTCAGCGTCAGGAACGAGCACAGCATCGCCCGGCCGTCGATGATGTTGCGGTCGAAAAGCTCGACCGGATAGGCGATCTTCATGATCTCTTTTTCCGGGTCGATCTCATAGACCAGCGCATCGACGCCGCGGGTGAAATCGTCGGTGGTGGACACTTCGACGTTGGTGCCGGTCGAGCTTTCGGCAGCGAAATGGGCGGCGGTTTCCAGATAGCCGTAGCCCGCCTTGGGCTTCATGACATAGGCGCAAAGCACATGGCGCCCGCCGGCGATGAGATCGGCTTCCTTGAGGTCAAGCCGGGCGTAACGGTTAGACTGATCCATGATGAGGGGTCCTTTCGATCAGTTGGTTTTCGGCGCAAGCGAGCCGCTGGCATAGCGTTTCGCCATGTCATCCATCGGGATGACCTTGATTTTCGAAGCATGGCCCGCGGTGCCGAAGGCTTCAAGACGCGCCTTGCACAGATCGCGCATCGCATCCATCGCGGGTTTGAGGAATTTGCGCGGGTCGAATTCGGCCTTGTTCTGCTCGGCGATGCGGCGGAACTGCCCGGTCATCGCCATGCGGCAGTCGGTGTCGATATTGACCTTGCGCACGCCCATCTTGATGCCGCGCACGATTTCCTCGACCGGCACGCCGAAGGTTTGCGGCATCGCCCCGCCGAATTCGTTGATGATGTCCTGCAGATCCTGCGGCACCGAGGACGAGCCGTGCATGACAAGGTGGGTGTTCGGCAGTTTCTTGTGGATCGCCTCGATCACCGACATGGCGAGGATATCGCCATCGGGCTTGCGCGAGAACTTGTAGGCGCCATGCGAGGTGCCGCAGGCGATGGCCAGCGCGTCCACCTGCGTTTTCTTTACGAAATCCACCGCCTGATCGGGGTCGGTGAGCAGCTGGCTGTGATCCAGAACGCCTTCGGCGCCGTGCCCGTCCTCGGCCTCGCCTTGCCCGGTTTCCAGCGAGCCCAGAACGCCCAGTTCGCCCTCGACCGAGGCGCCGACCCAATGCGCCATGCGCGAGACGCGCTCGGTGATATCGACGTTATATTCGTAGCTTGCGGGCGTCTTTGCATCTCCCTCAAGCGAGCCGTCCATCATCACCGAGGTGAAGCCGTGACGGATCGCGGTCATGCAGGTGGCCTCGTTGTTGCCGTGGTCCTGATGCATGCAGAGCGGAATGTTCGGATAGATCGCGGCCAGCGCTTCGATCATCTTCGCCAGCATGATGTCATTGGCATAGCTGCGCGCCCCGCGCGAGGCCTGGATGATGACCGGCGCGTCACAGGCCTTGGCGGCCTCCATGATGGCGAGGCCCTGTTCCATGTTGTTGATGTTGAAGGCGGGCACGCCGTAGGAATATTCCGCAGCATGGTCCAGCAGTTGCCGAAGGGTGATCAGTGCCATTTTCTCAGTTCCTTGAGTTCGCGGCCTTTTTCTTGGCCGAAATACGCCGGGGGTCCGGGGGCGAGCCGCCCCCGGCTTTTCTCAGATCAGCTTGCCCATCGCCACGGCGGTATCGGCCATGCGGTTCGAGAAGCCCCATTCATTGTCATACCACGACAGGATGCGGACCATCCGGCCCTCCATCACCTTGGTCTGATCCATGTGGAAGACCGAGGAATGCGGATCATGGTTGAAGTCGGTCGACACGTTCGGCTGGTCGGTATAGCCCAGCACGCCTTTCAGCGGGCCATCGGCAGCGGCGCGGATCGCGGCGTTCACCTCGGCGACGGTAGTGTCGCGGGCGGCTTCGAACACGAGGTCCACCACCGAGACGTTCGGCGTCGGCACGCGGATCGCGACGCCGTCAAGCTTGCCCTTCAGTTCCGGCAGCACCAGACCCACGGCCTTTGCGGCGCCGGTCGAGGTCGGGATCATGCTCAGCGCGGCGGCGCGGGCGCGGTAAAGATCCTTGTGCATCGTATCGAGCGTCGGCTGGTCGCCCGTATAGCTGTGGATCGTCGTCATGAAGCCTTTCGAGATCCCGATGGCGTCATTCAGCGCCTTGGCGACGGGGCTCAGGCAGTTCGTGGTGCAGGAGGCGTTCGACACCACCATGTCTTCCTTGGTCAGCGTGCCGTGGTTCACGCCAAAAACGATGGTCTTGTCGGCATTGTCGCAGGGCGCCGAGACCAGAACCCGCTTCGAGCCGTTTTGCAGATGCGCGGCGGCCTTGTCCTTGGTGGTGAATATGCCGGTGCATTCCATCGCCACATCGACATTGCCCCAGGGCAGCTCTGCCGGGTTGCGGATCGCCGTGACCTTGATCGGGCCGCGGCCGACATCGATCCAGTCTTCGCCGGTGGTCACGGTCGCGGGGAAGCGGCCGTGGACAGAGTCGAAACGCAGCAGATGGGCGTTGGTTTCCACCGGGCCAAGGTCGTTGATCGCGACGACTTCGATATCGGTGCGGCCCGACTCGACGATGGCACGCAGCACGTTGCGGCCGATGCGGCCAAAACCGTTGATGGCAACTTTGACGGTCATCTTTTCCCTCAGATCAGGTTTTTTGCTTCAGAGACAATCGCCTCTGCGGTGATGTTGAAGTGTTGGTAAAGCTGTGGGGCAGGGGCCGAGGCGCCAAAGCCGGTCATGCCGACAAAGGCATCGGTCGGCCCAAGCAGCATGCCCCAGCCTTGCCGGATCGCAGCCTCGCAGCCCACCCGCGGCGCCGTGCCCAGAACCTTGGTTACGTAATCGCGCGGTTGCGCCGCGAAAAGTTCGAAACAGGGGGCAGAGACCACGGCGGCGCGGATGCCTTCCTTGGCCAGCTGATCGGCGGCCGCGAGCGCAATCTCGACCTCGGAGCCGGTGGCGATCAGCGTCACCTGCCGGTCCTCGGGATCGCGCAAGAGATAGGCGCCCCGCGCGGTCAGGTTCTCGGCCACATGCGTCGTGCGCAGGGTCGGCAGGTTCTGCCGCGACAGCACCAGCAGGCTCGGCGTCGCCGTCGAGGTCATGGCGATTTCCCAGGCCTCGGCGGTTTCGACCGCATCGGCAGGGCGGATCACATTCAGGTTCGGGATCGCCCGCAGGCTGGCCAGATGCTCGACCGGCTGGTGGGTCGGGCCGTCCTCGCCAAGGCCAATCGAGTCATGGGTCATCACATAGGTGACCGGAACCCCCATCAGCGCCGAGAGGCGAATGGACGGGCGGCAGTAATCGGCGAAAGCCATGAAGGTGCCGCCATAGGGGCGCAGGCCGCCATGCAGCGCGATGCCGTTCATCGCCGCCGCCATCCCGTGTTCGCGGATTCCGTAGTGAATATAGTTGCCCGCAAAGGCGCCCGGTTTCACCGAGACCATCCCCTTCGACCGGGTCAGGTTCGAGCCGGTCAGATCGGCCGAGCCGCCGACCGAGTGGGGCAGGGTGGCATTCACCACCTCGAGCGCCATTTCGCTGGCCTTGCGCGTCGCCACCTTCGGCTTGTCCGCCGAAAGACGCGCTTTATAGGCAGCAATAGCGGCGGGCAGGGCCGATGTGTCGTCGGCCTCGGCCTTGATGAAATCGGCGCGGGCAGCGTGGTTTTGCAACCGCGCCTCCCAGTTTGCCCGCGCCGAAGCCCCCCGTGCCGCAACCCGGCCCCAGGCCGCGGTGAGTTCGGAAGGGATCTCGAAAGGGGCATGCGGCCAGTCAAGGAAGGCCCGCGCGGCGGCGATTTCCTCGGCGCCCAAGGGCGCGCCGTGCACGTCATGGCCGCCCTGCTTGTTCGGCGCACCAAAGCCGATCACGGTGCGGCAGGCGATCATCGAGGGCCGCGGGTCGGCCTTGGCCGCCTCGATCGCGGCGGCGATCTCGGAGGGCGCGTGACCGTCGCAGGATTGCACATGCCAGCCCGAGGCGGCAAAGCGGGCCTTCTGATCGGTCGAGGTCGAAAGATCGGTGTCGCCGTCGATGGTGATGCGGTTGTCATCCCAAAGCACGATCAGACGGCCCAGCCCCAGATGCCCGGCCAGGTCGATCGCCTCGTGGCTGATGCCCTCCATCAGGCAGCCGTCCCCGGCGATGACATAGGTGAAATGATCAACCAGATCATCGCCATAGCGGGCGTTCTTCATGCGCTCGGCCAAGGCCATGCCGACCGCGGTCGCAATCCCCTGACCCAGTGGGCCGGTCGTCATCTCGATGCCGTCGGCATGGCCATATTCGGGATGGCCGGCGGTGCGGGCGCCAAGCTGGCGGAAGTTTTTCAGCTCTTCGATCCCCATGTCGGCATAGCCGAGCAGATGGTGCAGCGCGTAAAGCAGCATCGAGCCGTGCCCCGCGGAGAGCACGAAGCGGTCGCGGTCGGGCCATTTCGGCGCGGCGGGGTCGATCTTCATGAAACGGTTGAAAAGAACGGTGGCCACATCGGCCATGCCCATCGGCATGCCGGGATGCCCGGATTTCGCCTGTTCCACCGCATCCATCGCCAGCGCCCGGATGGCGTTGGCCATCCGCGTTTCTTGCGCCATATCGAGGTCTTTCATGGCTCCTCCTCCCTGATGAGCCCTTCGTCCTGGCGGCGGGCCCGGTTTGCCGGGCCTCGCCAATGTCTTGACATCACGCCATTTCAGGCGCGGGCGCGGCGGCCTTCGCGAACCAGCCGCTCGATCAGCGGCGTCAGGATCAGCTGCATCGCCAGATCCTGCTTGTTGCCCGGAATGACGATCGAATTCGCCCGGCTCATCCAGGACCCATGGATCATCGAAGTGAGATAGGGGAAGTCGATGCCGCGCGGATTGCGGAAGCGGATCACGATCAGGCTTTCGTCCGGCGTCGGGATCCAGCGGGTGATGAACGGGTTCGACGTGTCGACCACCGGCACGCGCTGGAAGTTGATGTCGGTCTGCGAGAATTGCGGCACGATGCAATGCACATAGGCATGCATGCGGCGCAGGATGACATCGGTAACGGCCTCGGTGGTGTAGCCGCGCTGCGCCCGGTCACGGTGGATCTTCTGGATCCATTCGAGGTTGATCACCGGCACGACACCGATCTTGAGGTCGGCATGGGCGGCAATGTCGACCTGATCATTCGTCACGCAGCCATGCAGGCCCTCGTAGAACAGCAGGTCGGTGTCCTCCTCGAAGGGCGCCCAATCGGTGAAATGGCCCGGCTCGACGCCGTATTTCTCGGATTCCTTGGCGTCATGCACATAGTGACGGCTGCGGCCCTTGCCGGTTTCGCCATATTCGCGGAAGACGCGCTCCAGATCTTCCAGTGCATTCGCCTCGTAGGAGAAATGCGAGAAAGTGGCATCGCCCGCTGCATAGCGGCGCTCCAGTTCCGCCTTCATGTCGGCGCGGTTGAAGCGGTGGAAGGCGTCGCCCTCGATCGAGACGGCTTTAACCCCCTCGCGGCGGAAGATCTGGTCGAAGGTGGCCTTGACGGTCGAGGTGCCCGCCCCCGAGGAACCGACGACAGAGATGATGGGGTGTTTTTTCGACATGGGATCAGCTCCGGAAAAGACCGCGGGTGTTGAAAAGTGCCGAGGTCTCCTCCCCGGGCAGGTCGTGATAGGCGGTGACGCGGGCCACCTTTGCCGCGCAGCCGAAAACGAAAGGCGTGCGCGCATGCAGCTTTTCGGGAATGGCCGTGAGGATGTCCTCGCAGCCGTCGGTGGCGCCGCCGCCCACTTGCGTGATCAGAAAGGCGATCGGCGCACATTCATAGACATGGCGCAGACGGCCGCGGGCATAGCCCTTGCGCTCGTCGCCTGGGTAAAGAAAGACGCCGCCGCGCATCAGGATGCGGTGGGTTTCGGCAACGAGCGAGGCGATCCAGCGCATGTTGAAATTGCGCCCGCGCGGCCCCTCGGCGCCCGCCACCAGATCGTCGATGAAGGCGCGGATCGGCGAGGGCCAGTGCCGGTAGTTGGAGGCGTTGATCGCATATTCCGAAGTGTCTTGCGGCAGCATCTTGATGTCGGGCAGGCGCTTGAAGTTGCGGCTGTCGAGATCGAGCACCCAGTGATGCACGCCGCGCCCGAAGCTGCAAACCAGCGCGCATTGCGGCCCGTAGATGATATAGCCGCCCGCCAGCTGTTCCGAACCCTTGCGCAGGAAGCTGGTGTTCGGATCGTCTGTGGCCGGGAAAATCGAGAAGATCGTGCCGATCGACACGTTCACATCGATGTTCGAAGAGCCGTCGAGCGGGTCGATGGCAAGCGCCAGCGTGCCTTTGCCCAGCGTCACCACCTCGTCCTGTTCCTCGGAGGCGTAATAGGCGACGGCCGTGCCGGTCAGCGCCTCGCGGAAGGCGTCATCGGCCATCACGTCGAGCGCCTTTTGGCCATCGCCCCCGGCATTGGTGCCCACCCCCGCAGCCAGGTCCGTCTCCACCCCGTTGCGGGCGATGGTGCGGGCCAGATCCGCCCCCACACGCGCCAGCCGGGTCATCACATCCGCCAGTTCCGGGCTAAGCCCGAGACCTTCAAGCTCGATCGCCATGGCCTCCTCCTCATTCGGTTGGCCGGACGTTGCGCCGAAAGCGGTTTCATGCAAATTTGAAATTCGGCAACTCGCTTTCAGGAAAATTTAACATGGTCCGGCTGGACGGGATCACGATGAAGCAACTGCGCGCGCTCAGAGCGGTTGCAAAATGGGGCTCGCTGACCGCGGCGGGACAGGCGCTTGGTTTGACGACGCCAGCAATTCATACGCAAATCAAAGGCTTGGAGGACGCTGTTCAAGTTCGCCTGTTGCAGCGGGCGGCGGATGGGGCGGGGTCGGACCTGACCGATGCCGGCCATGCGATGCTGTCGGCGGCGAAGCGGATCGAAGACGCTTTGTCGCAGGCCGGGGCCGATCTGGCAGCGCTATCACGCGGGAAAACCGGCCGGGTGACGCTGGGCGTGGTCTCGACGGCAAAATATTTCGCGCCAAGGCTGGTCAAGGCCCTGAGTCTTTCGCACCCGGACATCGAGGTGGCGCTGCGGGTGGGCAACCGCGAAACCACGATCGAGGGGCTGGAGCGTGGCGCCTTTGAAATTGCGATCATGGGGCGGCCGCCGCGGCGCCCGACGGTTCTGGCAGAGCCGCTCGGGCCGCATCCGCATACGTTGCTTGTGCCGCCGGGGCATCGGCTGCTGGGGCAGGGGGTCAGTGCGGATGCGCTGCTCGACGAGGTGTTCCTGACGCGCGAGCCGGGCTCGGGGACGCGGATATTGATGGAGCGCTGGCTGGATCGGGTGGCGGATGGCCGCGCCTTCAAGACGATGGAGATGGAAAGCAACGAGACGATCAAGCAGGCGGTGATGGCGGGCCTTGGGATTGCGTTTCTCAGCCTGCATACGGTAACCGAGGAGCTGGGATCGGGGCGGCTTCTGGAGCTTTCGGCGCCGGGTCTGCCGATCGTGCGCAACTGGTTCATGGTCCGGCGCGAGGACGAGGTGCCACGCCCCGTGGCCGAGCGGCTGTGGGAGGCGATCCTGGCGCTTCGGGGCAGTTATTTCCCGACGATTCCGCTCATTGACGCGTCGTGATCACGGGGCCATTGTGAGCGCAAACGGTCCGCAGGCCGGGTTGGTATCGGCTGCGGAGCATCTGTCGGAAGGAGACTGCAATGCGCTATGCGATGGTGGTGACCGCCCCGGGCGGCGTCGAGAATTTTCGCCGGATCGATTGGGACCTGCCGCAGCCGGGCCCGGGCGAGGTGGTGCTGCGCCAGACCGCGATCGGGTTGAATTACATCGATGTCTATTTCCGCACCGGGCTTTATCCCTGGGACGTGCCCGCGAATTTGATCCCCGGGGGCGAGGCGGCGGGGGTGATCGAGGCGGTCGGACCCGGGGTCGATCTGCCGGTGGGCCAGCGCGTCGCCTATACGGTGCGCAATGGCGCCTATGCGAGCCATCGGGTGATCGCGGCCAGTGATCTGGTGCCGATCCCGGAGGGCATCAGCGACGAGATCGCGGCGGCGGTGATGCTCAAGGGGCTGACCGTGCATTACCTGATCCATCATTCTTATCCGGTGGCTGCGGGGGATTGCGTTTTGGTGCATGCGGCGGCGGGCGGAGTCGGGCTGCTGGCGGGGCAATGGCTGAAGCACAAGGGCGTGCGGGCGATCGGCACGGCGGGCACGCCCGAGAAATGCGCCCTGGCGCTGGCGCATGGTTATGATGCGGTGATCGACTACAAGACCACGGATTTCGTCGCCGAGACGATGCGGTTGACCGATGGCAAGGGCGTGAAGGCGGTTTACGACTCGGTCGGTGCGGTGACGGTAAAGAAATCGATCGAGGTGCTGGAGACCTTCGGCACGCTGGTCAGTTTCGGGCAAAGCTCGGGTCCGGCGCTGGATTTCCGCATCTCCGATCTGGCGCGCGGCTCTTTGCGTCTGACGCGGCCGTCGCTGTTCCATCATACGGCGCAACCGGGTTGGCTGCGTCAGGCCAGCCGCGAGATCTTCGATCTGATTGCGGATGGTACGATCCGGGTCGAAATCGGGCAGCGTTATGATCTGAAAGATGTCGCCGCTGCCCATACAGCGCTTGAGAGCCGAAAAACCACCGGCTGCACGATCTTGATCCCGTGATGGAAGTCCGACAGCGTCTATATTTTACATAATACTGATTATCAGAATCTCACCACGAAAAGCGGTAGTTTTGCCCTCTTAGTGACGTGATTGCATGAGCTTGCCGAATGTGTTCTTATTTCGTTCGGAGGCGCGCCGAATGTCTTATGTTCCCCCTGCCACGAACCGGTATTTTTGTCGCGTACAGCGCTACATCCTCGCGGATGGCGAACGCTTTGTCACCGTTATCGACGATGCCGGCGCGCCGGCATACTACCCGACGGCGCTGGCTCTCTCGCGGCGTTCACATGGCCACTCGTCAGAGACCATGGGCGCGGAAGCCTCAGATCTGGTTCACCTCGGGCTCTGGGCGCTTCGGGAGCGCATCGACCTGAATGCGCGGCTCGAGGCTGGCGAGTATTTCGGTCTGGACGAGATTGAGACACTGGCGGAAGCCTGCGGGCTGAAGACCGCGGCTCTGCGACGGATCACTTTGCCCGAGGTAACGGAGATGCGCCGCGGTCTCACCATGTCGAAGGCCGACATCGTCAGTAATACCTTGAAGTGTCGGCGCTTGGCGACGGCTGCCCGCTATTTCGATTTCGTTGGGCGCATGTCCGAGGCCCATCTTCGAAAGCGTTCGCTGGAGCTCGCCGAGCGGATTGTCGCGCGCAAGGATATGGCCGCTCGCATAGCGGTTCACCAGCCAAGGATCCAGTCCTCGCGGATCAGAAACATTATACAGGCTGCCGATCTAGCTCGCGTTGCCGCTTTCGCTGCCGCGGGCGACCCCTTCGACGTCTGGAAGACGGAAGCGATGGCGCGGCGCAACTGGGCCCTCGTCTGCCTATTGGTGGCATCCGGCATTCGTCAAGGTGAAGCACGGCAGTTAAAGCCCGAGGACATTGATCTTGCAGCCTGCGAGATCCGGGTGGAGCGACGGCATGACGATCCGGAAGACCCGCGGACCCGTGAGCCTAATGCAAAGACCCTCGACCGGATCGTGCCCTTCGGCCCCACTGTTGCGCAAGCGCTGGAGGACTACATGTTGGGCCCGGGAAGCGACGCGGCAGAGAAGCGCGGTTCGCCCTTTGTCTTCCTGAGCCACGACAACTGTACACATGGGACGCCAATCTCCGATCGCACCGTCGGCCGAGTGGTCCACGAACTCGGACAGCATCTCGGAATCGAAGGACTGACGCCACACCACCTTCGGCATGGCTGGATTCAGAACCTGGCCGACTGGGCAATTGCAGCCCGGATCAGCGCCGAGGACTTCGCGCGCTTCGCCAACTTCCTTGGCGGTTGGTCCTATCTGAGCAAGATGGCTGCTGAATACCGAGGCGATCACTTGACCGAAGCCGCTTTCAAGGCAGGACTCCGAGTTCAGGAGAGCCGTTCGTGAAATTTCCCACGACTTTGACGCCTGTAGTTCGGTCTGAATATCGGCAAGCGTTTGCCTCGGATGGCACACCGTTCGATCCCGAGCAGGATTTCTGGGCATTCCGCACCCTCAGCGGTGCCGTCAATATCGACTTTACCCTATTGAGAAATAGCCTGTCGGACGACCTGCTCACGTCCGCGAAGCGATTGATGAGTACCATGGTCGGCACCCGAAATCTCAAAACAGTCGATGCAGCCTTCCGCCAGTTCAGAAACCTTGTTCTGTTTGCACAGCAACGTCGCGATGGGCCGGTCGAAGAGATCGACGCGGAGGATGTCGCTCACTGGTGCGCGCGCGGCAACGTCGCGCACCTCGGACAGCTTCGTATCCTTACAGAAACCTGGAGGACGCTGAAGCTGCCCGGAATCCTGCCAGAGACGCACGACTTCATCGCTCAGATTCGGGTGCCACCGAAGAATGACAAGGATGCGGTGCGCACATGGGACCCCGATGCTGGGGCCTATCGTCCTGCCGAGGACGCGGCGCTGAAAGCGGCGCTCGACGCAGCATTCAACTCGGGCCAGGTCGACCTGTACGATTATACGGTGGTGCGGATGTTCCGTGGCCTTGGAATGAGGCCAGCACAACTTGCGGCCATGAAGGTATGCGACCTACGGCGCAACGGAGAGCGCGTCGAGGTTCGGATCCCGCTTCTGAAACAGCGTGGGATTCCGGAGCGCGGCGCGTTCATGCCGTGGAAGCCAATCACCCAGGGGCTGGCGGATGTGCTGTTCCTTCATATCGAGAGCAATGTCCTGTCTCGTTTAGCCCACGGACAGGATCCGGAAGACGCGCAACTCTTCCCACCAAAACGCATGGTCGTCGCTGTCTCATCTGGGTTGGAACACCATCAAGGTAAAAGCGGCATACAGAAAGTCTTCGTGAGGCTGTTTGCCCGCCTCGCTGTGGCGAGCCCAATCAGCGGCCGCATATTGGTCGTGAACCCGCAGCGTGAACGGCACACGGTACTGACCGGTCTCGCCATGAACGGCTGCAACGCTCTGGAGATCGCCGCCAACGCCGGCCATTCCAGCCCCGAAAGCTGCCAAGCTTATGTGGACGCGGGGATCGATCACTTCCAGCGCATGGAGAGACTGGTCGGCGAGGCCTTCATCCCGATTGCCGACCGGTTCCTTGGGAAGATCGTGCGGGAGGCGAAAGACCGACAGGCGCAGCAATATCCGGATGCGGTGCTTCGCGATAAGGACCTGACCGGGGTCGGATCTTGCGAGATCGGTGGTTGTCAGGCAATCGACGCCGGAGTGGCTCCGATCGCCTGCTACACCTGCCGCAAGTTCAGGGCTTGGGCCGGGGCACCACATGAGTCCTTGCTGGCGGCCCTTCTCGCCCGGCAGAGCGAATTGATCGAGGCCGGCCACGCCGAAGTGGCCGAGGCCCGTACCGCGACGATCGTGGCGATCATGGACCTTCTGGAGGCGATCAAGCAACAGGAGGTCGCTGATGGCTGAGATAATTACGTTCCGCCCGCGCGGTGAGGACTGCGACGAAAATCTTGTCGACTATGTCGCGGCCGCGAGGTCCCTGCCCTTCATGGCGGCCTCCGCCATCGTCTGGGAGGCTCCGGCGTGGGACCTGACGGGTCTCGCAAAGCCGGAGCGTGTTAACGCGCCCACTTATGTAACTTTTGCAGGTGGCCGTTCAAAGGGGCCGGACCTGACTGGTGCGTTCGGAGCCTTCGCTCGCGCCTATGTCGCCTTCAAGATTGCGGAAGAGTTCGGCCGAAAGCGCCAGATCGGGAAATATACCAAGCCGGTCGTGATGATGCGCGTACTGGCGGCGGTGATGCTGGAGGCCGGGGTTAACGAGCCTGCCGATGTCACGCCGGCCTTCTTAGATGCCGCGATCGACCGCATCCGCGCGGAAGGCGGCGAACCCTATGGTGTCGAACAGCGCGCGAAGGCGCTTGAATGGGTAGCGCAGGCGCTGAACGCGGCGGGCGTGGTCCGGTCGCCATTCGAGTGGTCGAGTGGCGGGCGGCGCTTTTCCATGGAATCCCGCCTCAGCGCCTACGACGACGACCGCACCTTCAGCCGGGACGAGCTCGAAGCCGTGACCGAGGCTTTCGTGAACGCCCAGACGCCGCGTCAGCAGGTCACTACCGCCGTGCTCGCGTTGCTCTGCTGCGCCCCGGCTCGCATCTCGGAAATCCTTGAGCTGCCAGTGGATTGTGATGCGGTGCTCGATCCTGGCGACGGCTACCAAGCGGGTTTGCGCTGGTGGCCGAAGAAGGGTGGCGCGCCTCAGATCAAGTTCATACCTAAGGCGATGGTGGCAGTTGCGCAGGAGGCACTCGCGCGCATCAAGCTCCATACCGAGCCCGCCCGTCGCCTCGCGCGCGCCGCGGCCGCAGGCGAGGCGAAGTTTGGGAAGACGCCAAAGGACTGGCCGTTCCTCCCCGGCGACGCGCACATCCCTTACGAGCGGGCGCTGATGGTGGCGCATCCGCATAGCATCTTCGTGACGGTCTCGGACGCAGGACGGCTCGATCGCGTGGAACCGATCACCTACCACCAAATCATGGCGGCACTTCAGGGTTTTCCGGGCGAACCTTCCACCTCCATCTTCGAGGAGATGGGAATCCGCTTGCCGGACGGCTCGCCGCTGATCGTGAATACCCACAAGCCTCGCCACTACCTTAACACGCTCGCCGCCAAGGCCTCGGTGCCGCCTGCCGACATCGCGCTCTGGTCCGGACGAAAAAGCCTTCGGCAGAACAGCACCTACGACCACGAGACCGCCCGAGAACTGTTGACACGGATCCGCAAGGCGCGCGACATTGAGAGCCTTGCCCCGATCCCGATTGACAGCGAGACCGCCTTCGATATCGCCCAGATTAAAGAGACCGCGCACACCACGCCCTTCGGTTGGTGCCTGCAGTCCCTGCGGCAGAACCCCTGCCAGATGTTCGGGGAGTGCCTGAACTGCACCCATCTGGTTTGCATCAAGGGGGCCGATGTCAAGCTGGCGAACATCCGACGGGAACTGGAGCGCGAGCGTCAGTTGCAGGCTCGGGCGCGGGAGCGGATCGCTGGGGGCCTTCGCGCCTCGCCGCGCTGGATGGAGACCTTCGATCGCAAGATTGCCCGTCTCGAACAGCTGGTCGCAATCCTCGAAAGCGCTGATGTGGTCGATGGCTCACCCATCTTGGTGGCTAAGATGGCACCCACACCACAGTTTGATCCGGTGGCACCGGGGAAATCTTTGGCGCGGATCCGAACGGTCCCGTACCACTCGGGGCCTATCGATGAGTAGGCTGAGACCCAACCGCCACATGAGCGCGGCCGAGATTGCGATGACCGCGGACTGGATCATCGGCCGATCGGACGTGCCATCATGGCCAGAGGTGCGGACCTTCGTCCTGAAAGAATTTGGCATTGAGCGGGCCGTGGAGGCACTGCGCCGCATTCCGGATCTGAAACAGGCGCGCCTCGCCAAGTCGGAGGCCCCTCGCCAGCGTGTCCTGGGACCGCGCCCGACCACGCGTAAGATCGACGCCCTTCAGGCACACATCGACCGCCTCGAGGCCGAGATCCACCGTCTCGAGGCCGAGAACCGAACGCTTCTCGAACGAAATCTTCGGCTTATCAACGGGGCCCGCGTGCGGCAGATCCCGGAGGGCGATCTCGACCGGCCGCTTGCCCCGATCAACCGCAACCCGACGACGCCCAGGACGCGTGGAGGCCGGACATGACCGGGAAATCGTCACTCAACATGGCCCGGGAGTACGAGGCGCGACTCGAGCACTACCTTGCCCATGTCGAGGCCCTGCCCGTGCGCAACGGTAAGTTGAATGTATCGGCCGTGGCCGTCGCCTGTGGCTTTGACCGCCAGATCCTCTACAAGAACCGAAACGCCCGTGCCATGATCGAGGCGGCGGTAGAGGCCAAGGGACTGACCGGCATCGAGGAGGCAGGAGCCGACAGCACTGTAAACAATTCCCCCGAGGCCATGGTCCCGCTGGCACGTCTACGCGAGGAGCAGCGCCGGGTTGCCCTCCTCGAACGGCGCCTCAGCGAGATGACCGCACGCAACGCGGCACTGCGCGCCCGCATGCGGCAGCAGTGCCTGATTGAGGAACACCTTATCACCGCTGGTCGCCGCTCCCGCCCAACGGGCGCCGGACCGCTCTTTGAGGACCTCGGCGAGTGACCCGATCTCCGAAGCGTCAAGATCAGTCCACCAGCATCATCCCGATGCCGAAACTCCACGGCGCGCTCGCGAACTTCATGGCTGCGGACAGCGATTTCCGCGGGATCGGCACGGCGTTGGCGGCGCGGCTCGCCGATCGCTTTGGACGTTATCTGCGCGACGCCTTGGCTGTTCGGGATCCCGGCATCATCGAGATCCTAGGGCACGATCTGGCCGAGACGACCTTCGCTGCCTTCGACGTTAAGGCACCGGAGGCCGATCTTCTTGACTGGCTGGAGCGAAACGGGGTGGTCGAGGCCGTCGGAGTTCTGACCGCGATCCGGGTTGCCCGGTGCTGGGGTGGCGAAGGGGTCGAGGCTCTCAGGGAGAACCCCTACCTCCTAACTGCTTTCTTGCCTTGGCGCAGGGTCGAGCAGATTGCGACGGCCCTTGGCATCGCGCCAGACGATCCGCGGCGCGCAGTGGCGGCGGTCGAAGCGGTGCTCTACGCCGCGCTGGACCGGAACGATACATTCGCGGCGGAACGCGACGTCGAGGCGGGCGTCGCGAAGCTCCTCAATAGCGCAGCGGCGCCCGCCGGACACCCCGCGCTGTCGGCGATCAACGCCGCGGTGGAGAGCGGCGGAGCCTGTCGGCTTAGCGATGGCCTGCAGCCGTTCGGAGCTGCGGTGATGGAAGAGTTCATCGCCCGCACCATCACCGACTGCCTACGCTCTGAACCTTATCACGACCTGGTGGTTCCGAAACCGGACCCGAAGCTGGTCGAAGCCCGAATTGAGGCCTTCGACGCCAGTCAATTCCATCCCCTTACCGACAGGCAGAAAACGGCGATCCGGACAGCGCTTTCCCAACGGGTGATGGTGCTCGGCGGATATGCCGGTTCGGGCAAGACCACGTCTCTCCGCGGCATCTGTGACCTCGCGGAGTCTTTCGGCCGCTCCCTGCACCTGATGGCGCTCTCCGGTCGCGCAGCGCAGCGCATGGCCGTTGCGACCGGCCGTCCGGCCCGAACCATCGCCGGCTTTCTTCAATCCATGGCGCGCTCCGACGCCGAAGCGGTGCCGCCGGGCGCCATGGTGATCGTCGACGAAGCGTCGATGCTCGACCTGCCGACACTGTGGCGGATCCTGAAGGTGCTAGGAGACGCCAACCTTATGCTGGTGGGAGATCCGGCCCAGTTACCCCCGATCGGCTTCGGCCTGACATTCCACGTGTTCTGCCAGACCGAGCGCATACCTCATGTGGTGCTGAATCGGGTCCTTCGTCAATCTGATGCGAGCGGCATCCCCTCTGTTGCCGAGGCAGTGCGGCTGGGAAAAACCCCTGCCCCCGCAACCTATGAGGGGATCCGCCCTGGCGTCTCCTTCATCCCCACCGCACCCGAATACGCGATTAGCGTCATCAGCGAGATCGGACGGGATCTGCGATCCTCGGGTGCCGACTCCAGCGACACCCAGATCATTGCTCCGGTCAAGGCTGGACCGGCCGGAATAGACGCCATCAATCGTCACTTCCATGAGTTGCGCCGGCGCGCCACCGACGGCGCCCTCTTCCCCGGTCGTAGCGACATTGCCGAGGGCGATCCGATCATCTGGACACGGAACGACTGGGACCGGGAACTCATGAACGGCTCGATGGGCCGCGTCCAGTCGGTGATCGACGGCATCGGACACGTCACGCTGGATGGCAAACCGTTCGAACTCGATGCAGCCGACGCGGACAACGTAGAACTGGCCTATGCCATCTCGGTCCATAAGGCCCAGGGGTCTCAGTGGCGGCGCGTCATCATTCCGGTCTTCCCATCCCGCCTCTTGGACCGGACACTGATTTACACGGCCATCACGCGTGCGACGGAACAGGTCATAATATTGGGTGATCAACGTGTCTTCGCGACTGCTATAGAGAACCTTCCTTGTTCCACCACACGCTCCACCGGGCTGGATAAAAGACTGCAGCAGGCATAGGTTTTGCGCTAGGGTTAGATTCTGACCGTGTGTGAGGGAAGTTTGGCGTGAATGAATTTGAGTTTGATGCGCTGATCACGGAACTCCGCCGCATTCTTCTTATGTCCACGCTCAATTTACGTGATTTATTTAATGGGAGATTGCCATGGGTAACACGATCAGCCTCACCGACCCGATGACCTTAGGAATCCTTGTCTGGTTCCTGTCAACGCCACTCTTCCTTATCCTGTGGCTGATTTGCGCCCGGAAGGCGCGCCGCGGCGCGAGCAGGATTATCGAATTGGAAAACGAGAATGCGCACGAATGCGCGCGGTTGTCGGGTATCTTAGACGAAATGCGCGGGCGGTTTGCGCCTATCCTGTCTGTCGACGATGAACTAAAGAAGTTAGAAGCCGCTGCTGCTGATGAGAACCGGCGGGTAGAAGACCTGCGTGCCAGCTATGCTGAGAAACGCAAGGTATTCGATCGACTTGAACAACAGGTGGCGATCTACGACGAGCGACTCGCGTTCGCTGAATTGGGCGTCTACGAGCCGCACTTCGATTTTGGCGACAGCGAGACCTACAAGTCCCGCATCAAGGAAGTGCGTGAGCGTCAGAAGGCGATGATTACGCAGGGATCTGCCACCATCTGTCCGACGGGCTGGACTGTCGATGGAAGCCGGTCGAAGGGTCAGACAATGGTCAATCGGCAGGTGCGCCTGACAATGCGTGCTTTCAACAACGAGTGTGAAGCTGCCATCGCAAACACCAGATGGAACAACGCGGTGGCGATGGAGAAGCGGATCGTGGCTGCAGCGGCCGCGATCAACCGCGAGAACAGCTCGATGAATCTCTCGATCAGCGACGCCTATGTTGCGCTAAAGATCGAGGAACTGCGGCTGACACATGAATGTCGCGAGCGCCTGAAGGCCGAGAAGGACGAACGTGCCGAATTGGCCCGGATGGAGCGTGAGGAGAAGAAACTGCTGGCCGAGGCAGAGTCCGCAGAGCGCGCCGAACGGAAATACCAGGAGCTTCTCGACAAAGCACGCAAAGAGGCGGAGGCTGGCTCTGCGACCGATGAGATGCGTCGCCGCATAACCGAACTCGAAGCCTCTCTTGCGGAAGCGCACAGCGCGAGCGAGCGGGCTCGCGCCATGGCCGAGATGACGAAGTCCGGCTACGTTTACATCATCTCGAACATCGGCTCCTTCGGCGAGGACGTGGTAAAGATCGGCCTCACCCGTCGCCTGGACCCGGACGACAGGGTGAGAGAGCTGGGCGATGCCTCTGTGCCCTTCTCTTTCGACACCCATGCGATGATCTACAGCGACGAGGCGCCGACCCTAGAAGGAGCGCTTCACCGCGAGTTCGCCGACCGGAGAATCAACATGTCCAACTTCCGAAAGGAGTTCTTCCGCGTGAAGCTTGAGGAAGTCGAAGAAGCTGTCACACGCCTAGCGCCATCTGCCGCCTTCTTCAAGGATCGGGAGGCACAGGAGTGGCACGAGACCCTCGCCCGCCGAAACCAGGCGCTTCAGGATATGGCGGCACCTGCGCGAGACGCTCTTCCGGCGTCGCTCTGACCTGCCAGGCACCTGGTTTGAAAGCAAGCGGCGCCGCGCGATCTCACGGCCGAGACTCGGTCCACTCCAGCTTGCTGGTGGCGTCGGGCCAGGGTCTCCGCACTACTGGCGCATTCGCGAAACTACCGCTCGGCGCCCGACCGGCCTCAAAACTGCCGCAAAACCACCGGTAGTTTGGCTGAGCAGCCTGCAATACTGCTCCGGTCTTCTGTCCAGTAAGCGGCAAACACCACACACACAGTTTTGAGTGTCGCATTCTCCCTATTATGGGACTTTTTGAGCAGAAGTATGAGGCGCCACCCCTTCGAGGTGGCGCCTTTGTTGATCAGGTAATCACATCCGGACCGGCACGCCCCGTCCGGGCCTTGATCCCGACAAGATCCTCCGTCGCCGCGATGATCGGCGCCAAGGCGACCTGCGGATCTTCGGTCAGGCCCTCCGGTCCGGCGACATACCGCTCGAGATAGACACGCAGCGTTGCGCCTTCGGTGCCGGTACCGGACAGACGCAAGACTGCGCGCGAGCCCCCCTCGAACAGGATGCGGAAGCCCTGATGCGCCGAAATCGAGCCGTCGACCGGGTCCTCATAGCTGAATTCATCTGCATCTTGCACCACAAGCCCCTGAACTTGCGTCCCTTTCAAGGACGAAAGCCGATCGCGCAAATCACCGAGCATGGCGTTGGCCAGATCGACCGGCAAGGTCTCGTAGTCGTGCCGCGAATAGTAGTTCCGCCCGAAGGTCTCCCAATGATCCGCCATGATCTCGGCCACGCCCATGTTTCGGGCCGCGATGATGTTGAGCCACATCAACACCGCCCAGAGCCCGTCCTTTTCCCGAACATGGTCGGAGCCGGTGCCGAAACTCTCTTCCCCGCAAAGGCTGACGCGTCCAGCATCCATCAGGTTGCCGAAGAATTTCCACCCCGTCGGCGTTTCATAGCACGTCAATTTCAAGGCTTCCGCCACCCGATCGACCGCGGCAGAGGTCGGCATCGACCGCGCCACCCCCTTCAAACCTTGCGCGTAACCGGGCACCAGATGCGCATTGGCGGCGATGACGGCAAGGCTGTCCGAGGGAGACACATAGATACCGCGACCGACGATCATGTTGCGGTCCCCGTCTCCGTCCGAGGCTGCGCCGAAGTCGGGCGCATCGGGCCCCATCATCTCGGCCATCAGCTCATGTGCCCAGGTCGGGTTAGGATCCGGATGCATGCCGCCGAAATCCGGAAGCGGCTGTTCGTGAACGACCGTGCCTTTCGCCGCGCCCAACCGCTTTTCGAATATCTCGACCGCATAGGGACCGGTGATGGCGCACATGCTGTCCATCCGCATCGTGAAGCCTTCGTGAAAAAGACCTTTCAAGGCTTTGAAATCAAAAATGGATTCCATCATGTCCGCATAGGCTGAGACGGGATCGACGACTTCCACCACCATCTCGCCCAAACGGCTTTCCCCAACCATCGTCAGATTGACATCTGGCGCCTCGAGTTTGCGATAAGAGTCGATGACCTGCGTGCGCGCAAATATGGCGTCCGTCACCGCCTCGGGTGCGGGACCGCCATTGGCCATGTTGTATTTGACCCCGAAATCCTCCTCGGGGCCGCCGGGATTGTGACTGGCCGAAAGGATGATGCCGCCATCGGCCTTGCGAAGGCGGATCAAATTGGAGGCCGCGGGTGTCGAGAGCCAGGACCCCTGCCCCACGATCACCCGCGCCGCGCCGCCAGCCGCCGCGATCTTCAGGATCACCTGAGCGGCTTCGGCGCCGAAATAGCGGCCATCGCCGCCAAGCACGAGCGTCTTGCCCGCAACACCGCCGATCGCATCGAAGGTGCTTTGGACGAAATTCTCCAGATAGCCCGGCTGCATGAAGACGGGTGTTTTCTTGCGCAACCCGGAGGTGCCGGGTTTTTGGCCCTCGAACGGGCGCGTCGGATGGGTGGTCATGGACTTGGCTCCTGCCGTGCAGTCGATCGGATGAACAGTTGAACGGATTGCGCCGCGACGCAAGTCGCTGCGGCAAAATGCGGGGCTTCAGGGCGATCAGGGTCGGCCGTGTCGATCAGAAGCCGCCATTGGCCCCCGGGCAGATGTACCTCGATCGCGTCCCCGGCGTTGAAGACGGCAAACATCGCCTCGCCCGCGGCAAGACCCCGAGGGCCTTCGGCTGCTCCCCGCACCTCGACACAAAGACAACGCGACTGGGCATCATGCCAATCTTGCGACGACAGCTCGGCACCGGAGGGCAGCCGCCAGATCAGGTCGCGGACCCCGTCCTGAGCGCGCATCTTGGCATGCAGAAAACGGGTCTGCCGCAGCACGGGATGATCGCGGCGCAGCCGGATGAGGCGCGCCACAAAGGCAATCAGCGCCTCGTCTGCAGTCTGCCAGTCGATCCAGCCGATCGGATTGTCCTGCGCATAAGCGTTGTTGTTGCCCGCTTGAGAATTGCCCAGCTCGTCTCCGGCAAGCAGCATCGGGACGCCTTGCGACAGTATCAGCGTCGCCAGCATTGCCCGCTTTCGCGCCGCTTTCGCGCCGGCGTCCTGCAACGCCTGCGAAAAATTGGCGTTGTGACCGTCCCGATTGTTTTCACCATTCGCCTCGTTTCGCTTTTCCGTATAGGAAACAAGATCATGCAAGGTGAAGCCATCATGAGCCGTGAGAAAGTTCACCGAAGTCGTCGCGGGTCGGCCACGATGATCGAAGATCTCTGCAGAGCCAGCAACGCGCCGCGCCAGCTCCGGAATCAACCCGGCATCGCCACGCCAGAACTGCCGCACGCCATCGCGGAAGCGATCATTCCATTCGACGAACGGATAGGGAAACGCGCCAAGACGATAGCCGCCGGGACCGATGTCCCAAGGCTCTGCAATCAGTTTCACCGCGTTCAAAACCGGATCCTGCCGGATCGCAGAGATCAGCGAGGCCAGCTCCTTGAATTCCCCCGTGGAGGTCCGACCAAGCGTGGTTGCCAGATCGAAGCGGAAACCATCGACCCCCATTTCTTCGACCCAGTGACGCAGGGCATCCATCACCAGACGCAGAACCATCGGATGCGCAAGGTTGAGCGTATTCCCCGTTCCGGTGTCATTGACGTAAGAGCGTCCACCTTCGCACAACCTGTAATAGGAATTATTGTCAATTCCGCGCAGGCTCACGGTCGGACCGGCCCCGTCACCCTCGCCTGCGTGATTGAAAACCACATCCAGGATGACCTCGATCCCCGCCGCGTGCAAAGACCGGACCATGGAGCGAAAGCTCTCGCGTGAACCATATCGAGGATCGGGGGCCATGAACCCGATCGGCTGATACCCCCAGTAATTGCGCAAGCCTTTCTCGACCAGAAAGCGGTCATCAATGAAGGCTGCGACGGGCAACAACTCCAACGCGGTGACGCCAAGCCGTTTCAGATGTTCGATGATCGGCGCCGTTGCCACCGCGTCGTAACCACCTCTCAAGGCGGCCGGGACATCGGGGTGCTGCATCGTCAGACCGCGCACATGCGCTTCATAAATAATTGTTTGTGACCAGCTTCTTATGGGCCGATCCCAAGTTGGCTTCTGAATTTCGCAAACGATCCCGCGCGCCATCACGGCGGCAGAATCGCGTCGATCCGGTCGGGTCGAACCGACGCCGCCCTGCATCGGCGCGCCCCAGACCAGAGGGCCGGTCAACGCCCGCGCATAGGGATCGACGAGCAGCTTGGACGGGTTGAACCGGTGCCCGATCTCGGGTGCCCAGGGGCCATGGACGCGGTAACCGTATTCCGCACCGGGGCGCAGACCGGGAACAAACCCATGCCAGACATCCCCGGAACGACCTGGCAGGACAAGTCGGGTCTCCCTGTCACCGTCGAACAGGCAAAGCTCAACCTTTTCCGCATGGGCCGAGAACAGGGCAAAGTTCACGCCCCCGGAAACCGGGATTGCCCCCAGGATTTCGGCCCTTCCCGGTCCGATCCTCATTGCGCCAGCAACCGCTCGTAAAATGCCGCGTAGCGTGCCGCAGAACGCGACCACCCAAGATCGGACTTCATTGCCCGCTTCATCATCGCCGTCCAGATCCTGCGATCAGCATGCAGATCGCACAGCCGCCGCATCGCCTGTCGCAGCGCCAAAGCATCGACCGGATGGAACACGATGCCCGTCGCCGCCTGCGCCGCCAGGCTTGCCGGGGAAGCCCCGATCACCGTGTCGGCAAGGCCTCCGACCGCAGAAACCAGGGGTAGGCAGCCGTAACGCAACCCATAAAGCTGCGTCAGACCGCAGGGTTCGAAGCGCGAGGGCACAAGCACGGCATCCCCGCCCGCAAACATCCGGTGGCTCAGCGACTCGTCATAACCGATCCGAACCCCGACCCGGCCGGGGAAGCGCGCGGCCAGACCACGCACGAGATCCTCGGCCCAGGAATCGCCAGAGCCGAGCACGGCAAGCGCCCCGCCTCTGGCAACCAACTCCTCGATCGCAGGCGGCAAAAGGTCGATCCCCTTTTGGGCCGTCAGCCGAGAGACAAGGATCATCAAAGGTCCGTCAAGCTTCTTTTCAAGTTGAAATTCAGCCTGTAACGCCTTGCGATTTATTGACTTCCCGGACAGGCTCGCAGCCGAGAACGACACGCAGTCGGGGTCGGCCTCCGGATTCCAGACGCCATCATCGATGCCATTCAGAATTCCGACAACCACCCCGGCCCGTGCAGCGATCACCCCCTCCAGCCCTTGGCCATATTCGCCGCGCATCAGTTCCTCGGCGTAGCGGGGGCTGACAGTATTGATCGCATCGGCAGTCGTCAGCCCGGCCTTCAGGGTCGAGATATCCCCCCAGAACTCATAGCCATCGCGATGGAAAGCTTCGCGCGGCAAGCGCAAGGCTGCCAATTTGTCGGCTCCGACGCGTCCTTGAAAGGCCATGTTGTGAATTGTGATCACACTGGGCAGGGTCGCACCGGCATAGCGCAGATAGGCCGGGGCAAGGCCGCCTTGCCAGTCATGCGCATGCAGCACATCCGGTTGCCAGTCGCCCAGCCCTTCACGAGAGACCGCGGCCGCCGCCCAGCACAAGGCGGCAAATCTCTCGGCATTATCGCCAAAATCGCCATGGATATCAGAATAGGGACCGCCCGCCCGATCGTAGAGATGCGGTGCATGCAGCGCCATCACCGCCATCGTCCCGACCTTGCCCAGATGCAATTCGGCCGGTCCGCCAAAAAGGTCCGGATCGCTCCAGACAACGGTCGTCGCCCCGAGCCGATCCAGCACGCCCCGATAGGCGGGGATCATCACCCGCATGTCCCAGCCCTGTCCCGCCAGGGCTTCGGGCAGGGCCCCGACCACATCGGCCAAGCCGCCGGTCTTCACCAGCGGAACCGCCTCGGACGCAACGGAAAGAACGCGCTTCATCCCCGTCCCCTTGATTATGCGTATCTGGTTGCAGTTTGCATCAAAGCTGTTGCCGCCTCAGTCCAGAGCCGCCGCGCGGGCGTCAAGCATGCTTTGCGTGATCAGCACGATCCCCCCCTCGGTGCGCCGGAACCACTTCATATCTTCCTCCGGATCCACGCCGACGACGAGCCCCGGCGGAACCTTCACCCCACGGTCGATGACGCAATTCTTCAGCTGCGCGCGTTCGCCGATATCGACATAAGGAAGGGCGACAACATGTTGAACTGTCGACCAACTATGAGCCCGGCATCCGGTGAACAGCAGCGAGTTGCGCACTTCGGAGCCCGAAACGATACAATCCCCCGAGATCAGCGAACTGACCGCACTGCCGCGCCGCCCGTCTTCGTCATGGATGAATTTCGCCGGCGGCACGATCTCGGCATAGGTCCAGATCGGCCAGGCATTATCATAAAGATCAAGCTTCGGCGTGAATTCCGTCAGGTCGATATTGGCCTGCCAGAAGGCGTCGATCGTTCCGACATCGCGCCAATAAGGCTCGTGTTCGAGCCCCGAGGTCACGCAGCTTTCCGAGAAACGATGTGCCATCGCCTTGCCGTATTTCACGATCTGCGGGATCAGGTCATGGCCAAAGTCGTGGCTTGAATGCGGATCCTCGGCGTCGCGGATCAGCAACTCGCGCAGGAACACCCAGTCGAAGACATAGATCCCCATCGAGACCAAAGAATGGGTCGGATCTTCGGGCAACCCCGGTGGATTGGCCGGCTTCTCGACGAACTGGGTGATGCGCCCGGTCTTGTCGACAGCCATACAACCGAAAGCCGAGGCTTCGGCGCGCGGGACCGTCAGGCAACCGATCGTCACATCGGCCTTGCTCAGCACATGCTGCAGCAACATCACCTCATAATCCATCTTGTAGACGTGATCGCCCGCCAGAATGATCACGTATTTAACGTCATAATCTTCGATGATGTCGATGTTCTGCGCCACGGCATCGGCCGTGCCCAGATACCATTTGCTTTCATCGATCCGCTGACTTGCCGGAAGAATATCAAGATATTCATTCCGTTCCGCACGGAAGAAGTTCCAGCCCCGCTGCATGTGACGGATCAGGCTATGCGCCTTGTACTGCGTCGCGATTGCCATCTTGCGAATGCCGGAGTTGAGCGCATTCGACAATGCAAAATCGATGATGCGCGTCTTGCCGCCGAAATAGACCGCAGGTTTCGCACGCCGGTCGGTCAATTCATTCAGACGGCTCCCCCGACCGCCCGCCAGAACGAAGGCCATGGCCTGTGACGAAAGCCTCTGGTTCGGTTGCGGTTTCATGCTTTCCTCCCTTGCGCCTCAGGCGGGCGTGAACATCACCACGGAGAGTGGCGGCAGATAGACCTCGGCGCTGAACGGGCGTCGTGCGGTGGCAATCTCTTCAGCCTCGATCGCGCCGAGATTTCCCCAGTTCGCGCCGCCATAATAGCCGCTGTCGGAATTGAAGATCTCGCACCAGGTCCCCGCCTGGGGAAGGCCGATGCGATAGGTGCGGTCGATTGGCGTCAGATTGGCCGCGACCACAACCGGATCCGCCCCGGGGGCGCGACGTTCGAAAACATAAACCGAGGCTTCGGCATCATCCGCCTCGATCCAGTCGAAACCGGAGGGGTCGCAATCGCCCCAATGCAAGGCCGGGGTATCGCGATAAAGCTTGTTCAGATCGCGCACCAAAGCCTGCATGCCGCGGTGCAGCGGGTCATCCAGAAGGTGCCAGTCAAGGGCGCCCTGATGCGCCCATTCGCGCCCCTGCGCGAACTCCTGCCCCATGAAGAGCAGTTTCTTGCCCGGATGCGCCCATTGGAACGCATAGAAGGCCCGCAGGTTGGCGAATTTCTGCAACCCGTCTCCCGGCATCTTGCCCAGCATGGATCCCTTGCCGTGAACAACCTCGTCATGGCTGATCGGCAGGATAAAGTTCTCACTGTAAGTGTATGAACTTGCGAACGTAAGTTCATTGTGATGCCAGCGGCGATGGATCGGATCGCGGGAAAAATAGCGCAGGCTGTCATTCATCCAGCCCATGTTCCACTTGTAACCGAAGCCAAGCCCGCCCAGATGCACCGGCCGGGTCACCCCCGGAAAGGCCGTGCTTTCCTCGGCCACCGTCATGATCCCCGGGGCGCCGCCATAGGCCTCGGCATTGACCTCTTTCAGAAAATCGATCGCCTCCAGGTTTTCCCGGCCGCCATGGGCATTGGGCACCCATTCGCCATCCCGTCGCGAGTAGTCGCGATAAAGCATCGAGGCCACGGCATCGACCCTGAGCCCGTCGAGGTGATACTCCTCAAGCCAGAACAGCGCATTGGCCAGCAGGAAATTCTTCACTTCGCGCCGACCGTAATTGTAGATCAGGGTATTCCAGTCCTGATGGAACCCTTCTTTCGGATCGGCATGTTCGTAAAGCGAGGTGCCGTCGAAACGACGCAATCCGTGATCGTCGGTCGGAAAATGCCCCGGCACCCAATCCAGGATCACCCCCACACCGCGGCGATGCGCGGCATCGACAAAGGCTGCGAATTCCTCGGGGCGACCATGGCGGATGGTCGGCGCATAAAGCCCGATCGGCTGATAGCCCCAGGATCCGTCAAAGGGAAATTCGGTTATCGGCAAAAGCTCGATATGCGTGAACCCCATCTCGACGACATAATCGACCAGTTGTCCGGCGAGTTCTTGATAGCTCAGAGGCCGCCCCCCCTGATCCCAGATCCGTCGCCAGGACCCGAGATGCACCTCATAAATCGAAATCGGCGCATGAATGTCCTGCATCTTCTGGCGCTGCCCGATCCAGGCGCCGTCGCCCCACAGATGCAGCCCAAGCTCGCGCACCTGAGACGCCGTCTGCGGCGGATGCTCGGCGCCGAAGCCGACCGGATCGGCCTTGAGCGGCTGAACGACACCATCGGCCGACAGGATTTCATATTTGTAGACCTCGCCCGCCATCAGGCCGGGCACGAAGATTTCCCAAACCCCCGTCGCGCCGCGGCGGCGCATCTGATGTCGGCGGCCGTCCCAGATGTTGAAATTGCCGACGACGGACACCCGTCGCGCCGAGGGCGCCCAGACCGCAAAATGCACGCCGCGGATCCCCTCGTGCCAGATCACATGCGCGCCCAGAACCTGCCACAGACGGCGGTGCGTCCCTTCTCCGATCAGATATTCGTCGATTTCGCCAAGCACCGGACCGAACGCATAGGCATCTTCGAAATCCCAGGTCGATTGCGCATTGCGAGCGCGCAGACGATATCCTTCGCCTTCCCATTTTCCTGAAAAGAGTCCGCCGGTTACATGTTGAAGTTCAGATTCCGCCCCGGTTTCCTTGGAAATGGCCCAGACCTGCTCGGCCCCCGGCACGAGCGCCACGACACGGCCCCCCTCCGGGGTCTGATGCCAGCCCAGAATCGAAAACGGATCGTCATGCCGGCCCTCGGCCAGCGCCAGCGCCTCGGCAGACAAGATCATCGACATTCCTTCACCTTCAAAGGGCGGATTCGGTCCCCCAGATATCCGTCATGTAACCACGAATGGCGCGGTCGGAGGAGAAAAACCCCATCCGCGCCGTGTTCAGGATCGCCATCCGCCACCACCGATCCGGCTCGGCAAAGGTCTGGTCCACTTCCGTCTGCGCATCGCGATAGGCCTCGAAATCCGACGCGACCAGGAAATAATCACTGTGCCACATGTTATGGACAAGACCGTGGTAGCGGCTGGGTTCCTCGGGACAGAAACGCCCCTCGGCGATCATCTGCAACACATCCTGCAGCGGCTGGCTTTTCAGGATCGCATGGCGCGCATGTTCGGGATCCTTGCGCCGCTCCACCACCTCTTCCGCGGTGAGGCCGAACAGAAAGAAATTCTCCGCCCCGACCTGCTCGCGGATCTCCACATTGGCGCCATCCAGCGTGCCGATGGTCAGCGCGCCGTTCAGCGCGAATTTCATGTTCCCGGTGCCCGAGGCCTCCTTGCCCGCGGTCGAGATCTGTTCGGACAGATCCGCGGCCGGGATCAACCGCTCTGCCATCGAGACATTGTAATTCGGCGGATACACGATCTTCAGCCGGTCCCCGACGTAAGGATCGTTGTTCACCACCCGCGCCACATCGTTGATCAGCCGGATGATCTCTTTCGCGGCCTGATATCCGGGCGCGGCCTTGCCGCCGAAGATCTTCACCCGCGGCACGACCTCGGCGGTCGGATTGGAGCGGATGACATGCCACTCGGCGATCGTTTGCAGGATGTTCAGCAGCTGACGCTTGTATTCGTGGATCCGCTTGACCTGCACGTCAAACAGCGCATCCGGGTTGACCGCCACCCCCTGCGTTTGCGCGATCCAACGTGCCAAAGCGAGTTTGTTTTCCCGCTTGGCCTTCGCAAAGTCGTCCCGGAACGTCTTGTCTTCGCTCAGTTTATCCAGTTCGCGCAGACGGTCGAGATCCGCCTCCCAGCCCGAGCCGATGGCCTCGGAAATCAACCGCGACAGCGCCGGATTGGCCATGCGCAACCAGCGCCGCGGCGTCACCCCGTTGGTCTGGTTGATGATCCGCCCGGGATGCAGCTTGTCAAGTTCGGGAAACAGGTTCTTCTTCACCAGCTCCGTATGCAGCGCCGAAACCCCATTCACCTTGTGCGAAGTGATGAAGGCCAATTCGCCCATCCGCACTTCGTGATGCTTGACGATCCCCACATAATGCGGTCGCGTCGGATTCATCCGCAAATGCCAGGCATCGATCGCCTCGATGATCTGCATATGCCGCGGCAAAACCGAGCTCATCAGATAGGTCGCCCAGCGTTCTAGCGCTTCGGGCAACAGCGTGTGATTGGTATAGCCCAGACATTTGACGCCGATCTCCAGCGCCTCATCGAAGCTCATGCCATGCACGTCGCTGAGCAGCCGGATCAGCTCTGGACCTGCGATCGCGGGATGGGTGTCGTTCATCTGGATCGCGACGTGATCAGGCATATCTGTCAGGGCCAGACCGGCGGCCAAATGACGGCGCAAGATGTCCTGCAACGCCGCCGAGGTCAGGAAATACTCCTGTTTCAGGCGCAGTTCCTTGCCCTGGAACGTAGTGTCATCGGGATAGAGCACGCGGCTGAGCGTGCGTGCCAAGGCCTCCGGCTCCGCAGCGGCGGCAAAATCGCCATGGTTGAAGCGCGCCAGATCGAAAGGCGCCGTCGGTTTTGCCGCCCAAAGCCGCAAGGTGTTTGCCCAGCGTCCCTGCCAGCCGATCACCGGCATGTCATAAGCTTCGGCGATCACCGTTTCCGCCGGTGTCCAGACCGATGTACCGTTCACGATCTCGACCGTGCCCTTGAACCCGATCTCATAACAGACTTCGGGCCGCTCGAATTCCCAGGGGTGACGCTGTTTCAGCCAGTCCTCCGGGGTCTCCACCTGCTTGCCGGCATCGAACCATTGCCGGAAAAGCCCGTGCTCGTAGCGGATCCCATAGCCATACCCCGCACAGCCCAGCGTCGCCATGCTTTCCATGTAACAGGCCGCAAGCCGCCCCAGACCGCCGTTCCCAAGCGCCGCATCCGGTTCATCCTCGACGACCTGATGCCAGTCCTGCCCCAGCCCCTCGATCGCCTCGCGCGCAATCGAGCGCATGCCCAGATTGATCGCGGCATCCTCAAGCATCCGGCCGATCAGGAATTCCATCGACAGGTAATAGACCCGCTTGCGGCCCTGGTCATAGGTTTGCCGGGTGGCGTCGAACCAGGGCCCGACAATGTGATCACGCAGCGCAAGGCTCAATGCCATGCGCCAGTCGTAAAGCGAGGCATGGCCCGCATCCTTGCCCATGGAATAGGTCAGATGGCGCAGGATTTCCGCCCGGAAAGCCTCGACGCTGGGCGCGCTTGCATCTCTCACTGTCAAACCCTTCTTCGTTCTCCCACCCCCTTGATGGGATGCCGCCCCGCCGCCGTCAAGCCGAACCCGCCCCATCGGACGTTCTGTCATTGCCGCGGCAAGGAATGCGCCTATGCTTGCTTCATATAGTGGCACGGAGATGACGATGGGCAGAGATTGGTGGCGGGGCGCGGTGATCTACCAGATTTATCCGCGCAGTTTTCAGGATTCGAACGGCGACGGCATCGGCGACCTGAAAGGCATCACCGAAAGGCTGCCCCATGTCGCAAAGCTCGGCGCAGATTCGATCTGGCTCAGCCCGATTTTCCGCTCGCCGATGGAGGACATGGGCTATGACGTGTCGGAGTATCGCGACATCGATCCGGTGTTCGGCACGCTGGCAGATTTCGACGCGCTGCTCGCCCGCGCCCATGATCTTGGTCTCAAGGTGATCATCGACCAGGTGCTCAGCCATTCCTCGGATCGCCACCCCTGGTTTGCCGATTCGAAAAAGCGTGGCGCCAAGGCCGACTGGTATGTCTGGGCCGATCCGAAGCCCGACGGATCGCCGCCGAACAACTGGCAGTCGGTCTTTGGCGGCTCGTCCTGGGAATGGGCGCCCGAGCGCGGCCAGTATTATCTGCACAATTTCCTGATCTCGCAGCCCGATCTGAACCTGCGCAATCCCGAGGTCCAGGACGAGATGCTCGATGTGCTGCGGTTCTGGCTTGATCGCGGCGTCGACGGCTTCCGGCTCGACACGGTGAACTACTATATCCACGATGGCGCACTGCGCGACAACCCGCCGATGCCCCCCGACCCGGCGCGCTGGCCCCCGGTCTCGACCTATGACATGCAAGATCACGCTTACGATAAGAACCGGCCGGAAAACCTTGATTTCCTTGCGCGAATGCGCAAGCTTCTGGATCAGTACGAGAACCGCTGCATGGTCGGCGAGATCGGCGAAGTGCCGCATCGCGCGCTGCCCCTGATGGCCGAATACACCTCCGGAGCGGCGCATCTGCACATGGCCTACAGCTTCGACATGCTGGGGCCAAACTTCGCGCCCGCGCATTTCCGCAAGGTGCTTGACGGCTTTTTCCGCGCCGCCCCCGACGGCTGGCCGTCCTGGTCCTTCTCCAACCACGATGTCAATCGTCACGTCACCCGCTGGGCGAAACACGGCCAACAGGATGCGGTGGCGAAACTGGCCATCTCGATGCTGGCCTCCTTCGAGGGCACGATCGGGCTTTATCAGGGCGAGGAACTGGGGCAGACCGAAACCGACCTCGCTTATGAGGAGCTGACCGATCCGCCCGGATTGCGCTTCTGGCCGGAAAACAAGGGGCGCGATGGCTGTCGGACGCCGATGGTCTGGGATGGCACGACGCAGGGTGGCTTCAGCACGGTCAAGCCCTGGCTTCCGGTCAAGGCCCCGCAGCTGGCGCGCAATGTGGCCGCCCAGGAAGCCGATCCGGCCTCGGCGCTGCATCATTACCGCGCCGTTCTGGCCTTCCGCCGCGCCAGCGCCGCGCTGCGCACCGGCCGCACCCGCTTCCTTGACCTGCCCGATCCGGTGCTGGGCTTCCGGCGCGAGACCGAGACGGAAAGCCTGACCTGCCTGTTCAATCTCGGCCCTGATCCGGTATCGTTGAGCGGGATTATCGGCACACCGACCGGACCGGTGGTGGCGGCAACGATCAAGGAAGGCACCGTGCAGCTAGGCCCGAATGGCGTGCTCTGGCTGAGCTGAAGACACGGGAACGGATAAAGAACAAACTCTATCCTTTTCATCTTGCTGAAAATATCCCGCGACAAGACAGGATCGGAAAGCTTTCCGCTGGAAGGCCTTCCGGTCGAACGCCCCCCCGGAAACCCCTCGGGATCAGGACACCGGCAGCAGGATCAGGAACCGGCTGCCCTGCCCCTTTTCGCTTTCGATCTTCATCCGCCCGCGATGGCGCAGCACGATATGCTTGACGATTGCCAGCCCGAGCCCGGTTCCGCCCTGTTCGCGCGAGCGATGGGTGTCGATGCGATAGAACCGCTCGGTCAGTCGCGGCAGGTGAATCGGATCGATGCCCTCGCCACGATCCGCCACCACGACCCGCAAGGCCGCGCCCCGCAAAACCGGCTCATAATCGATCTTATCGACGGAAATCCGCACCTCCCCGCCGCTGCCGCCGTATTTGATCGCGTTCTCGATCAGATTGGTGAAAACCTGCGTCAGCTGGTCGGGATCGGCGGGGATCTTCAGCCCCTCGGTCAGGCCCTCGCGGAGCAACTGCACCTGACGCGCCTCGGCCAGGGGCGCCAGCGCCTGCATCGCACCGCGCAACACCGCCCCCAGATCCGTGCCCGTCGTCGGCCGCCGCCGCTCCTCGGCCTCGACCCGGCTGAGCGACAGCAGATCGCCGACCAGCCGGTTCATCCGCCCGGCTTCCCGTTCCATGATCGCCAGAAAGCGGTCGCGCGCCACCGGATCATCCTTGGCCGCGCCGCGCAGCGTCTCGACAAAGCCCATCAGCGCGGTCAGCGGCGTGCGCAGCTCGTGGCTGACATTGGCGACGAAATCGCGCCGCATCGCCTCGGCGGTCTCGACCGCGGTGCGATCTTCGAAGGTCAGCACCAGCGATCCCTCGGCCAGTGCGGCGACCGTGACCAGCACCTGCGACTCCCGCCCCTGACTGCCCAGCCGCAGCCGCACCTGCTGACGCCCCTGCCCGGCCAGCACCGCCTCGACCGCCTCGATCAGCCCGGGCTGGCGCAAAACCGTCACCAGCGTCCGCCCCACCAGCCCCGTTCCCAGCAGCGCTTCGGCGCCGGAATTGGCATGCAGCACCCGCTGCGCGGGAGACACGAGCAGGATCGGAAACGGTAACGTATCGGCCAAGGAGATTATTGACGAATCCGCCATTTTTCGGTCACCCTGCCATTTCCACTGCTTGACCCGAACAAGCTTCGGGGAAACGATACGCAAGTTCAAGGCCGCATGCAAAAGCGAGGGGGGCTAAGCTTTTGCACAATTCGCGGAGCAAAGTGTCATAAGCGATGGGGTTCCATCGCAATACCGGATGGAATGATGCCCCCGCCGACCGATTCTCCCAAAGGCAGACACCGTCTTGAACCCGCCGAGCTGACGCTGGCCGGACGCCGCATCCTGGTGGTTGATCCGTCGCAATCCCTGCCGCGTGCGCTGCGCGGCGTGCAGGGCGCTTCGATCACCATCGCACGGCTGGCCAAGATCGACGCCGGGATGCTCGCCCGCGTCTGCCCCGATGTCGTGCTTTCGCCGCTGTTCAGCCCGGGGCATGACATCCTCAATCTCGCCCGCCTGCTCGACCGGCTGGGCTATCAGGGGCCGCTGCGAGCCTATTCGCCGCCCCTGCCCAATACCGCGATCGTCTGTGCCGAAGTGCGCCAGATCTGGGGAGCGCGCGATTTCGACATTCTGGAAGTGCCGCCCACCTGGAACTGATCAGACCGGCGTCAACCCGCGGGCGAACCGCGCCGCATTGGCGCGGTAATGCACGGCTGATTGCAACAGCCGCGCCTGCGCCACCGCATCAAGCGCCCGCACCACCTTGCCCGGCGCGCCCATCACCAGCGATCCGTCCGGGATCTCCTTGCCCTCGGTGATCAGCGCCCCGGCACCGATCAGGCAGCCGCGCCCGATCTGCGCGCCGTTCAGCACCACCGCCCCCATCCCGATGAGAGAGCCCTCGCCGATCGTGCAGCCATGCAGCATCGCCCGATGCCCGATGGTGCAATGCGCGCCGATGACGAGCGGAAACCCCATGTCGGTATGGCAGATCACCGATTCCTGCAAATTCGTTCCGGCCCCGACCCGAATCTCCTCGTTGTCGCCGCGCAAGCTGCAGCCAAACCAGACCGAGGCGCCCTCCTCCAGCACCACCTTGCCGATCACATTCGCATCGGGCGCCACCCAGACCTCCGGCCCCAGCACCGGGGCAATCCCGTCCAGCGCATAGATCATCGTGCCTCGAACTCCCTGTTCAGCCCGCGCACGAATTCGGTCAGCCCGGGCTGGCGCACCGCCCGCGCCCGTTCTGCCTGCAAAATCGTCACCAGCTCGGCCTCAGACGCCGCGATATCGCGGTTGATCACCACGTAATCATATTCGCCCCAATGGCTGATCTCGTCGCGGCTTTTCGCCATCCGCCCGGCGATCACCTCGTCGCTGTCCTGCGCGCGCATCCGCAACCGGCGCTCCAGATCGGCAATCGAGGGCGGCAGAATGAAGATCGACACCACATCCTGCGCCAGTTTCGAGCGCCGCACCTGCTGCCCGCCCTGCCAGTCGATGTCGAGGATCACGTCGCGCCCCTCGGCCAGCCGCGCCTCGACCGGGGCCGAGGGGGTGCCGTAAAGATTGCCGAA
Source organism: Rhodobacter sp. 4.3.4 (assembly GCF_058724655.1). Taxonomy (NCBI): domain Bacteria; kingdom Pseudomonadati; phylum Pseudomonadota; class Alphaproteobacteria; order Rhodobacterales; genus Rhodobacter; species Rhodobacter sp. 4.3.4. The sequence continues at coordinate 1,735,503 of NZ_CM178967.1, read as the reverse complement.
GACCTCGGCATGTTCCAGCATCTCGCCCGCCGCCACCATCGCCTCGAATTCGGCACGGTTGCGGAAATAATATTCCCGCCCGTCCACCTCGCCCGGGCGCGGGTTGCGCGTCGTTGCCGAGACCGAAAACGACAGCGACGCATCCCAGGCCATCAGCCGCCGCGCCAGCGTCGACTTTCCCGCCCCCGAGGGCGAGGACAGGATGATCAAAAGGCCCCGGCGCCGCATTTCGGGCATGACTTACTCCACGTTCTGAATCTGCTCGCGCATCTGGTCGATCACATGTTTCAGGTCAAGCCCGATCGCCGTCAACGCGGTCGATCCCGATTTCGAACAGAGCGTATTCGATTCGCGCACGAATTCCTGCGTCAGGAAATCGAACTTGCGCCCGATCGGCCCGGGCTCGGCCAAAAGCGCCCGCGCCGCCGCCACATGCGCCCGCAGCCGGTCAATTTCCTCGGTCACATCCGCCTTCACCGCCAAAAGCGCCAGCTCCTGCGCCACCCGCTGCGGATCGCCCCCGGTCTCCAGCACCCGGGCAAGCGACGCCTGCAACGCCGCCGCCACCTCGGGCCGCCGCGCCTCGGCCACCTTGGCCGCCTGTTCGGTCAGCTCGGCGATTCTGTCGATCTGCGCCACAATTATGCCACCAAGCTGACGGCCTTCCGCCGCACGCATTGCCAGAAAATCCACCAAAAGCCGATCCAGATCGGCGAGCAGCGCATCGCGCAGCGGCGCCTGATCCTCGGTCTCGGCCCCGCCTTGATCCAGCACGCCGCGCAGCGACAGCAGGTCCGTGGCCCGCGCCGGCGCCAGGCTGACCCCATGCAGCCGCGCCGCCTCCTCGATCTCGCGCAAAGCCGCCAGCGCGGCGGTCAGGCCAGGCCCCGAAAGGCGCAGCCGCTCTGCTGCACTTCCCCGCACAAGCCTCAGGGAAAGCTGGATATTCCCGCGCGATACCCGCTGCGTCAAAGCCGCCCGCGCGGCCCCTTCCAGCCCCTCCAGCTCGGGCAGGCGCAGCCGCAGATCCAGCCCCTTGCCATTGACGGAGCGGATTTCCCAGACCCAGTCGTGACCCTGGCCGGAGCCGGAAACCGCGGCAAAGCCGGTCATCGAAAGCGGGCCTTGTGGCGTTCGGGCGTTAGAGACAGGTTTAACCATTTAAGACTTTAGTTCCCCATGTGGCCGAAAAAAGGCGTATTAAGACTTCAGTAAGCATTTCATCCCCGGGGTCAACCGAAAGACCCGAAACGCCAAAGGCCGGGGGTGCAGGGGACGGCAGCCTCGGCTGCAGGGACAGTCGCAGCCTCAGGCTGCATCGGGATGGCGCGGCTGCGGCCGCAAACACGGGAAGAATGACGATGGACCGCGACTTCGACACAGTTGAAAAAGTGGCACGGCTTGGGCAGGCTGGCGTCGGACGGCGCATCGTGGCGCAGATGCGCGCCTATTGGGAAGGGCTGCGCGCCGGTCGCGACGTGCCCGCCCGCGCCGACATCGACCCGCGCGGTCTGGAAAACGCGCTCGAATATGCCTTCATTCTGGAACGCGTCGCCCCCGGCATGGGCCGCTTCCGTCTGGCGGGGATGCATCTGAACGATCTGATGGGGATGGAAATTCGCGGAATGCCGCTGACCGCGATGTTCACCCCCGAGGGCCGCAAGCGTGTCGCCGACGCGACCGAGGCGGTGTTTCAGGGCCCCGCCATCGCGGAACTGGTGCTGACCGCAGAGGCCGGGATCGGCAAGCCGCCGATGACGGCGCGGCTGCTGCTTCTGCCGATGACCTCGGACATGGGCGATGTGACCCGCATTCTGGGCTGCCTTGTCGGCGAAGGTCAGGGCATCGGCCGCACCCCGCGCCGCTTCCTGGTCGATGCCGTGCATGTGCAGCCTGTCAAACCCTGCGCCTCTGCCGCGCCGCAGCCCGCGCCGGTGACGCCCGAGGCCTTCGGTCTGGGCAAGCGCCTGCCGCATCTGGCGGCGCCGAAAGCGCCGACGCTCGCCCCCGCGCCCGCCGCCCGGACCCCGGTGGCGCAGCCGCCGCAGCCGCCGGTTTCGGCGATGACACCCGAGGAACGCCGGGCGATGTTCCGGGTGGTGAAGTAAGCCCGAAAGAAAAAGACCCGGCCAAGTGCCGGGTCTTTTCTTTTTAGATCAGTGCATTGAGGGGCACTCTTAAAGCCCCGCCGCCTTTTTCATCACGCGCAGATCCTGCAGCTCCTCGGCGACGAGGAAGGCCAGCTCCAGCGATTGGCTGGCATTCAGCCGCGGATCGCAGGCGGTGTGATAGCGGCTCGACAGGTCTTCATCCGAGACCGCCCGCACGCCGCCGGTGCATTCGGTCACATCCTTGCCGGTCATCTCGAAATGCACGCCACCCGGGATCGTGCCCTCGGCCTTGTGGATGGCGAAGAACTCGCGCACTTCGCGAAGCACCGATTCAAACGGCCGCGTCTTGAAGCCCGAGGCCGATTTGATCGTGTTGCCATGCATCGGATCGCAGGTCCAAAGCACCTGCGCCCCCTCGGCCTGAACGGTGCGGATCAGCCGCGGCAGATGCTCGCCCACCTTGCCCGCGCCAAAGCGCGCGATCAGCGTCAGACGCCCCGGCTCATTCGCAGGATTGAGCTTGGACATCAACAGCTTGAGGTCTTCCTCGGTGGTCGAGGGGCCGCATTTCAACCCGATCGGGTTTTGCACGCCGCGGCAGAATTCGACATGCGCGCCATCGACCTGCCGGGTCCGGTCGCCGATCCACAGCATATGCCCCGAACCCGCGATCGGCAGCCCCGTCGTGCTGTCGATCCGGCACAGGGCCTCTTCATATTCCAGCAGCAGCGCCTCGTGGCTGGTGTAGAAATCCACCTTGCCCAGCTGATGCGCCGTCTCCGAGGTCACGCCCGCGGCGGCCATGAAATCCATCGCATCCGAGATCCGCTCGGCCACTTCGCGATAGCGCGCGGCATCGGCCTCGTCGGTAAAGCCCGAAATCCAGCTTTGCACGCGGTGAATATCGGCATAGCCGCCGGTCGAAAACGCCCGCAGCAGGTTGAGCGAGGCCGCCGCCTGGGTATAGGCCTGCAGCATCCGGTTCGGATCGGGCAGCCGGGCTTCCTGCGTCGCCTCGAACCCGTTCACGATATCGCCGCGGTAGCTCGGATATTCGACCCCGCCGATGATTTCCGTCGGCGCCGAGCGCGGCTTGGCGAATTGCCCCGCCATCCGCCCGACCTTGATCACCGGAACCTTGGCGCCCCAGGTCAGCACGATGGCCATCTGCAACAACACCTTGAACGTGTCACGCAGGTTGTCGGCATGGAATTCGGTGAAGCTTTCGGCGCAATCGCCACCTTGCAACAGGAAGGCCTCGCCCTTCGCGGCCTTGGCCAGATCGGCCTTGAGCCGCCGCGCCTCACCGGCAAAGACCAGCGGCGGCATCTTGCCCAGCTGCGCCTCGACCGCGGTCAGGGCCGCAGCGTCGGGATAATCGGGCATCTGCACCCGCGGCTTCGCGCGCCAGTCCGATTTCGTCCATGCCTTGGCCATAATCCACTCCCTTCAGGGCTTTTCGTCGCCCGGCCTTATAAAGCGATGCGTCAAATAGAACAAACCCGTTTTTCGGCCCCTCTCTCTGATCTGGCAAGCGGTTTGCCCTGACCGAAAGGCCCCCTTGCGCTGTGACGCAAAGCCTGATTTCGTGCATGAAACGACATGAAAGACGTCGCAAAATGCGCCTCCCCTCGACCACGCCCCGCACCCATACCCGTCCCGCGCCGTCGCAGGGCACCGTGCGCCTGACGGCGCCCGAACGCTCGCGCCGCTATGTGTTTCTGCTGCTCGACCGTTTCACCATGATGGCCTTTGCCAGCGCCATCGAGCCGCTGCGACTGGCCAATCAGGTCTCGGGGCTGCGGCTTTACGACTGGAAACTGGCCTCGGAAGACGGTCAGGATGTCACCTGTTCGAACGGAACGGTGCTGCGCGTCGACATGGGACTGGAGGAGATCTCGCGCGATGACACCGTGCTGGTCTGCGGCGGCATCGATGTGGCCGAGGCGACGACGAAGCCGATCCTGAACTGGCTGCGCCGCGAGGCCCGGCGCGGCGCGGCGGTGGGCGGCCTCTGCACCGGCGCCTGGGCGGTGGCCCGGGCCGGTCTGCTCGAAGGCAAGCGCGCGACGATCCACTGGGAGAATCAGGACAGCTTCCTTGAGGATTTCGAAGGCGTGAAGCTGACGAAATCGGTCTTCGTGATCGATGGCAACCGGCTGACCTCGGCCGGGGGGACGGCCTCGATCGACCTGATGCTGAAACAGATTGCCCGCGATCATGGCGAGGGTCTGGCCAATACGGTCGCCGATCAGTTGATCTACAACTCGATCCGCACCGATCAGGACACGCAGAGGTTGTCGATTCCGACCCGCATCGGGGTGCGCCATCCGAAGCTCGCCCAGGTGATCGGCCAGATGGAGGCCAATATCGAAGAGCCGATCAGCCCGGCGAAACTGGCCGAGGATGTCGGCATGTCCACCCGGCAGCTGGAACGGCTGTTCCGCCGCTATCTGAACCGCTCGCCGAAGCGCTATTACATGGAGATCCGCCTGCAAAAGGCGCGTAACCTGTTGATGCAAACGGAAATGAGCGTGATCAACGTGGCCCTGGCCTGCGGCTTCGCCTCGCCGTCGCATTTTTCGAAATGCTACCGCGCGCATTACCAGACCACGCCCTATCGCGAACGCGGCACCTCGGGCGGGGCCGAGGAGGAGGAGGCCGAACTCGTCCCGGAAACGGTTCTGGACGGGCTCGACGAGGCGTTTCTTGACTGATGCGTCAGAATGTTGCGCAAAACGGACCCGATCCGACCAGAAACTGACCAACTGGCTTCTTTTCTTTTCCAGTTTCCGGTTCTAACCTGCGCCGCCAGGACGATGTTCCAATTTGGGAGTGAACACATGAAGAAGCTTCTCCTGGCAAGTGCCACGCTGGCGCTGACCGCTGGCGGTGCCTTTGCCGACGAAGTGAAACTGGGCATTTCGCTTGGCTTCACTGGTCCGCTTGAATCGATGTCGCCCGCGATGGCGCAGGGTGCCGAACTGGCGATGAAGGAAGTGAGCGACTCGGGCAAGTTCATGGGCGGCGCGACCGTCGTGGGCGTGCGGGGCGACAGCACCTGCATCGACTCGGCGGCAGCCTCGGCCACCGTCGAAAAACTGATCACCGCCGATGGCGTCAAGGGGATCGTCGGCGGCATGTGCTCGGGCGAAACCGTCGCCTCGCTGCAAAACGTCGCCATGCCGAAAGGCGTCGTGATGATTTCGCCCTCGGCCACCTCGCCGGCGCTGTCCTCGCTTGAAGACAACGGCCTGTTCTTCCGCACCTCGCCCTCGGATGCGCGCCAGTCCGAAGTGATGACCGACATCATCATGGAACACGGCATCAAATCGGTGGCGCTGACCTATACCAACAACGACTACGGCAAGGGCCTGGCCGACAGCTTCGCCGCCGCCTTCACCGCCAAGGGCGGCAAGGTCACGATCAATGCCGCGCATGACGACGGCAAGCCGGATTATTCCGCCGAAGTCGCCTCGCTGGCCTCGGCCGGTGGCGAGGCGCTGGTGATCGCGGGCTATGTCGATCAGGGCGGTTCGGGCATCCTGCGCGGCGCGCTCGACACCGGCGCGTTCTCGACCTTCGTCTTCCCCGACGGCATGGTCGGCGGCAAGCTCGAGACCGATTTCGGCAAGGAAGTCAACGGCTCCTTCGGCCAGATGCCGTCGTCGGAAGGCGAAGGCAAGGACAAGTTCCTCGCCCTCGCGACCGCTGCGGGCTTTGACGGCACCGGCGTCTATTCGGGCGAGGCCTATGATGCCGCCTCGCTGATCATGCTGTCGATGGCGGCTGCCAATTCGACCGATCCGGCCGTCTACAAGGGCAAGGTGACGGAGATCGCCAATGCTCCGGGCGAAAAGATCCTTCCCGGCGAGCTGGGCAAGGCGCTGGACCTGATCGCCGCCGGTCAGGACATCGACTATCAGGGCGCGACCGCGGTCGAGCTGATCGGTGCGGGCGAATCCGCTGGCACTTTCCGCGAAATCGAGATCAAGGACGACAAGATCGAAACCGTCAAATACCGCTGAGGTTTCGAAAGAGATCGAAGCAGCCCGGAGAAATCCGGGCTGTTTCCTTTGAAAACAAAGCCGAAAACGGCACAGAGACCGGCCCTTCGGGGCCACCGAGGGGACTGCATGATCCGGGTCGAGAACCTGCACAAGCACTTTGGCGGCTTTCACGCCGTTGACGGTGCCTCGCTAGAAATCGCCAAAGGGTCGATCACCGGGTTGATCGGACCGAATGGCGCGGGCAAGTCGACGCTTTTCAACGTCATCGCCGGGGTGCACAAGCCCACCTCGGGGCGGGTGACGATGGCGGGCGAGGACATCACCGGCCTGAAGCCGCATGAGCTGTTTCACAAGGGGCTGTTGCGCACCTTTCAGATTGCGCATGAATTCCCGACGATGACGGTGCGGGAAAACCTGATGATGGTGCCTTCGGGCCAGTCGGGCGAGCGGCTTCTGAACGCCTGGTTCGGGCGCGGAAGGATCGCCGAGGAAGAGGCGGCCCTTCTGAAGAAGGCCGATGAAGTCCTTGACTTCCTGACGATTTCTCATCTCAAGAACGAACGCGCCGGGAACCTTTCGGGCGGCCAGAAGAAGCTTCTGGAACTGGGCCGCACGATGATGGTCGAGGCGAAGATCGTCTTTCTGGACGAGGTCGGCGCCGGGGTGAACCGCACGCTTCTGAACACGATCGGCGATGCGATCGTGCGGCTGAACAAGGAACGCGGCTATACTTTCTGCGTGATCGAACATGACATGGATTTCATCGGCCGCCTGTGCGATCCGGTGATCGTCATGGCCGAGGGCAAGGTGCTGGCAGAGGGCAGCCCGGCCACGATCATGCAGAACGAAGCGGTGATCGAGGCTTATCTGGGCCGCGGTCTGAAGAACAAGATCAAGGCGGAGGCGCAACAATGAGCTTTCTCGACGCCTCCGAGATGACCGGCGGCTATGGCGCCGCCGACATCCTGCACGGCTGCACGCTGAAGGTGGAAAAGGGCCAGATCGCGGTGATCGTTGGCCCGAACGGTGCGGGCAAATCGACCGCGATGAAGGCGGTCTTCGGCATGTTGCGCCTGCGCGGCGGCCGGGTGACGCTGGATGGCGAGGACATCAGCGCCCTTTCCCCGCAGGAGCGGGTGAAGAAGGGCATGGGCTTCGTGCCGCAGGTGAACAACGTCTTCCCGACGATGTCGGTCGAGGAGAACCTCGAAATGGGCGCCTTCATCCGGCAGGACGATTTCCGCGACACGATGGAGCAGGTCTATGAGCTGTTCCCGATCCTGCGCGAAAAGCGCCATCAGAACGCCGGGGAACTCTCGGGCGGGCAGCGCCAGCAGGTGGCCGTCGGCCGCGCGCTGATGACGAAACCCAAATTATTGATGCTGGACGAACCCACCGCCGGGGTCTCGCCCATCGTCATGGACGAGCTTTTCGACCGCATCATCGAGGTGGCGCGGACCGGAATCTCGATCCTGATGGTGGAACAGAACGCCCGGCAGGCGCTCGAAATCGCCGATCAGGGCTATGTTCTGGTGCAGGGCGCGAACAGATACACCGACACCGGGGCGGCACTTATGGCCGATCCCGAGGTCCGCCGCACCTTCCTGGGGGGCTGAGATGAAAACATCCCTTCTGGCAACCCTGCTCTTGGCCGCGCCGGTGCAGGCCGAGACGATCCACCCCGAGCGCGCCTTCGTGCTGAACTGTCACTTCACCCAATCCTGCATCTCGGGCGGCTGCGGCGAGGAAGATTACAACGTGACCCTGGAAGCCCATGGCGCCGAGGCCACCTTCCGCGACCACCGCGCCAAGATCGCCCTTGCGGGGGGCTTCGATCCGGTCTCGGGGCAAATGAGCTTTGCCTCTCAACCCTCTGACGGGTCTTCCTATTTCTTCTCCGACTTCGGCGATTCCGGGGCCGTTTTGTCGATCCACACCCAATCCGAGGGACAAGCCCTCGTGATCGCCTTCGAAGGCCGCTGCGAGGAGGTGCAGTGATGGATATCCTCAATGCCTTCGTGGCGATCCTGAATTACATCATCGTTCCCGCCACCGCCTATGGCGCACAACTGGCGCTGGGCGCGCTGGGCGTGACGCTGATCTATGGCATCTTGCGGTTCTCGAACTTCGCCCATGGCGACACCATGGCCTTTGGCACCGCGCTGACGATCCTGGTCACCTGGGGGCTGCAATCGGCGGGCATCAGCTTCGGTCCGCTGCCGACGGCGCTGCTGGCCCTGCCCTTCGGCATCGCCCTGACGGCGGCGATGGTGCTGGCGACCGACAAGGTGGTTTACAGCTATTATCGGAAAGTCCGCGCCGCACCGATCTACATCACCATGGTGTCGGTCGGCGTGATGTTCGTGATGAACGGCCTCACCCGCGTGCTGATCGGCGTCGACGAGATCAAATACGCCGATGGCGCCCGATTCCTGATCTCGGCTGCCGATTTCAAGGCCGCGACCGGCCTGACCGAGGCGCTGGCCATTCGCGGCAGTACCGCGATCACTGTGATCACAGCCGCACTCGTCGTCTGGGCGCTGTTCTGGTTCCTGGCGAAGACCCGCACCGGAAAATCGATGCGCGCCTATGCCGACAACGAGGATCTGGCACTGCTCTCGGGCATCGACCCGAACCGCGTCGTCGCCGTGACCTGGGTGATCGCCGCGGCGCTGGCCACCATTGCGGGCACGCTTTACGGCCTCGACAAGTCGTTCAAGGCCTTCAACTACTTCCAGCTGCTCTTGCCGATCTTCGCCGCGGCGATCGTCGGGGGCCTCGGCAATCCGCTGGGTGCCATTGCCGGCGGCTTCGTGATCGCCTTTTCCGAGGTCTCGGTCACCTATGCCTGGAAGAAGGTGGCGATGTATCTGGTCCCCGGCTACGAACCCGAGGGGCTGCTGCAACTGCTGTCCACCGAATACAAATTCGCGGTGAGCTTCGCGATCCTGATCATCGTGCTGCTGTTCAAGCCCACCGGTCTGTTCAAAGGAAAATCGGTATGAGCACGCATCAACCGAAAGCCGCCAAGGGCGGCAAATGGCGCGCGCCCGCAATGTTCGGGGCGCTTGCGGTCCTGTTCATCCTGGAAGGCACGGTCTCGAACAGCTTCTTTTCGGGGCATTGGGACAATGCGCTGGGCATCCTGCGGGTGGGGCTGATTTCCGCCATCCTCGCGCTCGGCGTGAACATCCAATGGGGCTATGCCGGGCTTTTCAACACCGGCGTCGTCGGTTTTCTGGCCCTGGGCGGGCTTGCGCCGGTGCTGGTCTCGATGCCGCCGACGCCCGGCGCCTTCGCCGCGGGCGGCTGGGGTGTGCTGATCGCGCTTTGCATCGCCATGGCGACGCTGGTGGCGGCGGTCTTCCTGCATGGCCGCCTGCCCGCCCGTCTGCGCGGCTTGGCGGTTGCGGCCACGCTGGTTGCGGGCTTCTTCGCCTATCGCGCCGTCTTCGACCCCGCGGTCGCGGCGATCCAGGCGATCAACCCCTCGGCCTATGGCTATCTGGGCGGCATCGGCCTGCCGGTGCTGATCTCCTGGCCGGTGGGCGCGCTTCTGGCCGCCGCCGCCGCCTGGGTGGTGGGCAAGACCGCGCTTGGCCTGCGTTCGGACTATCTCGCCATCGCCACGCTCGGCATCGGGGAAATCATCGTCGCCGTGCTGCGCAACGAGGAATGGCTGGCCCGTGGCGTTCTGAACGTGAACGGGATTCCGCGTCCCTGGCCCGTGCCTTACGAGACGGACCTGCAACAGGACCCGGGCTTTGTCGCGCGTGCGACCAGCTTCGGGCTTGACCCGATGACCGGCTCGACGCTGCTGGTGAAGGTGCTTTATTGCCTGCTCTTCGTCGCGGTTCTGGGCCTTCTGATCTGGGCGGCGCAGCTGGCGCTGAACTCGCCCTGGGGCCGGATGATGCGGGCGATCCGCGACAACGAGATCGCCGCAGCCGCGATGGGCAAGAACGTCACCGGTCGGCATTTGCAGATCTTCATCCTTGGCTCGGCGGTGCTGGGCCTTGCCGGAGCAATGCTGATCTCGCTTGACGGGCAGATGACGCCCTCGGCCTACAACCCCTTGCGCTACACCTTCCTGATCTGGGTGATGGTGATCGTCGGCGGCTCGGGCAACAACTGGGGCTCGGTTTTGGGCGGCCTGCTGATCTGGTTCGTCTGGATCAAGGCGGGCGAATGGGGCCCGACGCTGATGGGCATGGTCTCGACGCATCTGGCCGATGGCACGCTGAAGACCCATCTGCTCGACTCGGCGCCGCACATGCGCCTGGTGATCATGGGGCTGATCCTGCTTTTGGTGCTGCGCTTCAGCCCAAGGGGCCTTCTGCCGGAAAGATAAGGGACGCTCCTCCCTTCATCTTGCCACAAATATCCCGGGGGTCCGGGGGCAGCGCCCCCGGCCTCTTGCTTTCCAGACCATCCCAACCTATTCCGCATCCATGACCCAGCATCAGCGCCTTCTCATCATCGACTTCGGCTCGCAGGTGACCCAGCTCATCGCCCGGCGCCTGCGCGAGCTTTCCATCTATTGCGAAATCCACCCCTATCAGAAGGTGACCGACGCCTTCCTGCAGGATTTCGCCCCCAAGGCCATCATCTTCTCGGGCGGCCCGGATTCGGTCACCCGGGAGGGTTCCCCCCGCCCGCCGAAATCCGCCTTCACCCTTGGGGTGCCGATCCTTGGGATCTGCTACGGCCAGCAGGTGATGATGCAGGAACTGGGCGGCCTCGTTGAGACCGGCCACGGCACCGCCGAATTCGGCCGCGCCTTCGTGAGCCCCACGGAAAATGTCCTGCCGCTTTTGCGCGGCTGGTTCGACGAAGGTCCCGAACAGGTCTGGATGAGCCACGGCGATCACGTCTCCCGCATCGCCCCGGGCTTTGAAGTCTATGGCACCTCGCCCGGCGCGCCCTTCGCGATCACCGCCGATGTCTCGCGCCATTTCTACGCCGTGCAATTCCACCCCGAGGTGCACCACACCCCGAAAGGCGCCAAGCTTTACGAAAATTTCGTGCGGCTGGCGGGCTTCACCGGCGACTGGACGATGGCGTCTTACAAAGATGACGCCATTGCGAAAATCCGCGCGCAGGTGGGCGACAAGCGGGTGATCTGCGGCCTCTCGGGCGGCGTTGACAGCTCGGTCGCGGCCGTGCTGATCCATGAAGCCATCGGCGATCAGCTGACCTGCGTCTTCGTCGATCACGGGCTGATGCGGCTGAACGAGGCCGACGAGGTCGTCTCGATGTTCCGCGACAATTACAACATCCCGCTGATCCACGCCGACGAGGCCGATCTGTTCATCGGCGCGCTCGAGGGCGTTTCCGACCCGGAAGTGAAGCGCAAGACCATCGGCAAGCTCTTCATCGACGTGTTCCAGCGCGAGGCGAACAAGATCGAGGGCGCCGAATTCCTCGCCCAGGGCACGCTTTACCCCGATGTGATCGAATCGGTCTCGTTCAGTGGCGGCCCCTCGGTCACGATCAAATCGCACCACAATGTCGGCGGCCTGCCGGAAAAGATGGGGCTGAAGCTCGTCGAGCCCTTGCGTGAACTTTTCAAGGATGAAGTCCGCGCCCTTGGCCGCGAACTTGGCCTGCCGGAGAAATTCATCGGCCGCCATCCCTTCCCCGGTCCGGGTCTCGCCATCCGCTGCCCCGGCGAAATCACGCGGGAAAAACTCGACATCCTGCGCAAGGCCGATGCGGTCTATATCGACCAGATCCGCAAGCACGGGCTTTACGACGAGATCTGGCAGGCCTTCGTGGCGATCCTGCCGGTGAAGACGGTGGGCGTGATGGGCGACGGGCGGACCTATGATTACGCCTGTGCTTTGCGCGCGGTGACTTCAGTCGATGGCATGACGGCGGATTACTACCCGTTCAGCCATGAGTTCCTGGGCGAAACCGCGACGCGGATCATCAATGAAGTCAAGGGCATCAACCGGGTGACCTACGACATCACCAGCAAGCCCCCGGGCACGATCGAATGGGAGTGACCCGCAAGGGCCGCTTCTGCAAGGCCTGACCGCCCGGCGCGGTCAGGCCTTTTTCATGGCTTACCGCCGCGCCAAAGCTTCGGCCAGCAGGTCTTTCAGCGCCTCGCGCGGCACCTCCGAGGTGACAAAAGCCGCGCCGATCCCGCGCGCCAGAATGAAGCGCAGCTTGCCATCCAGCACTTTCTTGTCCTGGCCCATAAGCGCGATCAGCCCCTCGGCATCGGGCAATTCGCCCGGAATATCAGCCAGTTCCACCTTCATCTTCATGTCGCGCAAATGCGCCCGCACGCGCGAGGGCGCCTCTTGCGCACACAGCCCCAGCCGTTGGCTCAGCTCGAAGGCCAGCGCGCAGCCGATCGCCACCCCCTCGCCATGCAAAAGCCGGTCGGAATAGCCCGTCGCCGCCTCCAGCGCATGGCAGAAGGTGTGACCCAAATTCAGCAAAGCCCGGTCGCCCTCTTCGGTCTCGTCGCGCGCGACGATCTCGGCCTTCATCTCGACCGAGCGCCGCACCGCATATTGCCGCAAGGCCCGGTCGCCCGCCGCCATCGCCGGGCCGTTCGCCTCGAGCCAGTCGAAAAACGCCGCATCGCCCAGAAGCCCGTATTTCACCACCTCGCCATAACCGGCCAGAAAATCGCGCGGCGGCAGCGTGTCGAGCAGCCCGATATCGGCCAGCACCAGCGAAGGCTGATGAAACGCGCCGATCAGGTTCTTGCCCGCCGCGACATTGATCCCGGTCTTGCCGCCGACCGAACTGTCGACCTGCGCCAGAAGCGTCGTCGGGATCTGCACGAAGCGCACGCCACGGCGCAGCACCGCCGCGGCAAAGCCCACCAGATCGCCGATCACTCCGCCGCCAAAAGCGACAACGATATCCTTGCGCTCGACCTTTTGCGCCAGAAGCCATTCGCAGACGCGCTCGAAATGCGGCCAGCTTTTCGTCCCCTCGCCCGAGGGCAGCGTCATCGACACCATCTCGATATCGCCCAAGCCCGCCCGCAGCGCCTCCAGATGCAACCGGGCCACGGTCTCGTCGGCCACCACCGCCACCTTGGGCTTGCGCAACAAGGGCGCGATTTCCGCCCCCGCCCGCGCCAAAAGCCCGGCACCGATCCGCACCTCATAGGCGCGCGCGCCCAGCTCCACCTTCACCACTTCGGTCATTCACTCCTCCGCGAACAGCCCCGGGCGACCCCGAAGCGCTTCGATCACCTTTTGCGCCATCTGCTCGATCGACAGCCCCGGCTCGGCCTCCACCGCCACCTGCGCCAGCGCATAGACCGGATAGCGCCGCTCGATCAGCTCGGCGAGCGTGCCCTTCGGGTCGGGCGTGCGCAAAAGCGGCCGCGTCGTCTTGCCCTTGACCCGGGTCCAGAGCAGCTCCAGATCCGCCTGCAGCCAGACCGAAACCCCCAGCCGCGCGATCATCGCCCGGTTCGTCTCGGACAAAAACGCGCCGCCGCCGGTCGAGACCACCCCGGGCGCGCCCGCCAGCAGCCGCGCGATCACCTCCGATTCGCGGGCGCGAAAAAACGGCTCTCCATCGCGTTCGAAAATCTCGGCAACCGAACGCTGCGCCGCCTTGACGATCTCCTCGTCGCTGTCGTGAAACGGCACCCGCAGCGCCCGCGCCAGCGCGGTGCCCACCGCGGTCTTGCCCGCCCCCATCATCCCCACCAGCACGATCGTCTTTTGCAGATGCGGGTGAACTTGCTCTTGCCCGGTCACGCAGCCCTCCCCGGCCCGGCGCCCGCGGGCGCTTGCGCATTCGTGATCTTTGCGCCCCTCAATGGCGTGAACTTTGTCGAAATGCCATATATAATCTTGCCAGCGCGACGTTTCGGCGGCATCCCCGCAGCAACGACGCGCCGCCGGTGCAGGCGATCGCGGACGAGCATAAGAAAAGAAAGCAGACACATGGGGCGCATGTTCAAGGTCATTCTCGTTCTTCTTCTGGCGGCGGTGCTGGGCACGCTTGGCTATGCCTATTTCGGCGAGATGACGGCCGATCCGGTCGAAATCCGCAGCCCCGTCGCCCTGCCCGATCTTGCCCCGGCCCCGGCTGCGGCCCCGGCTCCGGCCGCCCCGGCGGCCGCTTCCCCGGCCCCGCAGGCCCCCGCGCAACCGGCCCCGGCGACCGAAGCTGCGGGGGCGGGGCTTGACGATTGATCGCCGCCTGTTTCTGGCCCTGACGCTGGGTCTTTGGCCCGCCCCCCCGGCGTGGGCCGAGGCGCCGATGTCGGCGATCGACTGGCTGTCGACCTCGGTCAGCGGCGTGCCGGTCCGCCCCGGCGGCGGCTCGGCGGCGGTGCTGCCCCCCATCGCGGGCGAGGCCCCGGTTTCGGGCGCGGGCACGGTGGAGCACATCGGCGTCGCCTCGCTGGATTCTGCGCGCAATGCCGACAGTCTCGGGCTTTTGCCCGCCAGTCGCCTTGGCCTGCCGCGCGGGCTTTGGGGCGCGACGCCCGAGGTCGATCTGGCCGCGGCGCTGCGCAAGGAGCGGCTCGATACCCTGCCCGCAGTGCAGGCGTTCCTGCTTGAACTGATGCTGGCCGAGCTGGACCCGCCGATCACCCCCGCGCCCGAGGGGCAGAACGTGCTGTTTCTGGCCCGCATCGACCGGCTGCTGGATCTGGGCGCGCTGGATCAGGCGATGGCGCTTCTGGAACAGGCCGAGCCCTCCGACCCCGAGATTTTCCGGCGCCGCTTCGATGTCGCCCTGCTTCTGGGCGAGGAAGACCATGCCTGTGAAATCATGGAGAAAACGCCCGCCGTCGCGCCCTCTTATCCGGCGCGGATCTTTTGCCTTGCGCGGCGGGGCAAATGGGATGCGGCGATGCTGACGCTGGGCACCGGGCGGGCGCTTGGGCAGATCGACAGCGAGACCGCGCTGCTTCTGGACCGCTTTCTGGATGACGAAGGCGCAGATGGCGCCGCCGATCTGCCGCCGCTCACAAGGCCCAATCCGCTCAACTTCCGGCTGATGGAGGCGATCGGCCAGCCGATGGCGACGACGACCCTGCCCGTCGCCTTTGCCCGTTCCGACCTGCGCGCCAATGCCGGATGGAAGGCGCAACTCGAGGCGGCGGAGCGGCTTTCGCGCATGGGGGTGCTCGATCCAAACCAGCTGCTTGGGCTTTACACCCAGGACCGCGCTTCTGCCTCGGGCGGGGTGTGGGACCGGGTTTCCCTTGTTTCCCAATTGGATGCGGCCCTTTCTGCAAGTGATGTCGGGCGCGTCGAGCAGATCTTGCCCGCCGCCTGGGAGCTGATGCAGGCGCAGGAGCTGGAAACCGCTTTCGCCGCGATGTTCGCCCCGCGTCTGCTGGATCTGCCGCTGACCGGAGAGGCCAAACGGCTGGCTTTGCGGCTGGCGCTGCTGACCGGCGCCTTCGAGACTGTCGCGCGGACCCAAGCAGACGCTGCGGCACAAGAACCGCTGCTGATCGGGATTGCCCGCGGCGACACCGCGCCGGTCGAGGCGCAGGATCTGCTGGGGCTGACGGTGAAGCGGGTCTTCGACGCCCCGCCCGCCGCCCTGCCCGAAGCCTATGCGGGCCTTGTGCCCGACCGGCTGGGCGAGGCGCTGCTGGCGGCGGTCGATGACATTTCCGAAGGCGCCAAGGGCGAGGCGCGGCGGCTTGAATCCGGTCTGACGCTGTTGCGCAAGGCCGGGTTCGAAAGCCTGGCGCGGCGCACGGCCTTGCAACTGATCATCCTGGAGCGGCGCGGATGATCCCGATGCTGCCGCGCGAACGGATCGCCGTCTTCCTTGAAGCGCAGGCCGCCGAGGCCGGGGCGGCGCGCAACACGATTGCCGCCTATGGCCGCGATCTGAGCGATTTTCTTGACTTCACCACGGCGAAGGGCCTTGATCTGATCACGCTGGATCGGGCCGCGGTCGAGGACTGGCTGGTCCGGCTTGAAGCCGAGGGGCTGGCCAAGGCGACCCGGGCGCGGCGGCTTTCGGCGGTGAAGCAATTCTACCGCTTCGCCTATGACGAGGGCTGGCGCAGCGATAATCCGACGCTGCAGATCTCGGGTCCGGGCAAGGCACAGCGGCTGCCGAAAACGCTGAGCCTCGAGGAGGTCGAGGCGCTTTTGGAGGCCGGGCGCGATCAGGGCCGCACCCCGGCCGAGCAGATCCGCAACCGCTGCCTGATGGAGCTGCTTTACGCCACCGGCATGCGGGTGAGCGAGCTGGTGGGCCTGCCCGTGGCGGCGGCGCGCGGCAATCCGGCGATGCTGATGGTGCGCGGCAAGGGCGACAAGGAACGGATGGTGCCGCTCTCGGCCCCGGCGCGCGAGGCGCTGACGGCCTGGCTCGTCACCCGCGATGCCGCCGAGGAGGCGGCGCGGATCGCCCGCCGCCTGCCGCCCTCGCGCTTTCTGTTCCCGTCCTCGGGCAAGGAAGGGCATCTGACGCGGCAGGGATTTCATGCGCTTTTGAAGGACATCGCGCTGGCGGCGGGGCTCGACCCGGCGCGGGTGACGCCGCATGTGCTGCGCCATGCCTTTGCCACGCATCTGTTGCAGGGCGGCGCCGATCTGCGGGTGATCCAGACGCTGCTGGGCCATGCCGATCTGTCCACCACCGAAATCTATACCCATGTGCTGGAGGAGCGGCTGAAGGATCTGGTGCTGAGCCATCATCCGCTGGCCCGCCGGGATGATCCGCCCGCTTGATCCCGGCGCCGCAACGCGCCATCATCGGTCATCATGACAGATATCTCCGTTCTTGCCGCCCTTTCCGCCTTTGCCGATCGTCTCGACATGGCGTTCTGGCTCAATGCCGGGGGGATCGTCGTTCTGCTGATGCTCTCGGCCTTCTTTTCGGGTTCGGAAACCGCGCTGACGGCGGCTTCGCGCCCGAAGCTGCGGGCCCGCGCCGACAGGGGCGAAAAGGGGGCCGAGGCGGCGCTGGAGATCACCGAGGACAACGAGCGGCTGATCGGCGCGCTGCTTCTGGGCAACAATGTCGTCAACATCATGTCGGCGGCGCTGGCCACCGCGCTGTTGACGCGGCTGTTCGGGCAATCCGGCGTGGCTTTGGCGACGCTGGTGATGACGGCTTTGGTGCTGATCTTTTCCGAGGTGCTGCCGAAGACCTGGGCGATCAGCACCCCCGAGACGGTGGCGGCGCGGGTGGCGCGGATCGTGCGGGTGCTGATCCGGCTGCTCAGCCCGATCGTGACGGTGGTGCGAATGATCGTGCGCGCGATCCTGTGGGTCTTCGGGCTGCGCACCGATGCGAACCAGAACATGTTCTCGATCCACGAGGAAATCGCCGGGGCGCTGGCGATTGGCGCCTCCGAGGGGACGGTGGACAAGGCCGACCGCGACCGGCTTTTGGGGGCGCTCGATCTGGGCAACCGCAGCGTCGCCGAGATCATGCGCCACCGCAGCCAGATCGAGATGATCGACGCCGAGGACGACCCGAACGAGGTGCTGGCGCAGGTTCTGGCCTCGCCGCACACAAGGCTGCCGCTGTACAAGGGCGAGCGGGAAAACGTGGTGGGCATCCTGCATGCCAAGGATCTGTTGCGCGCGGTCGAGCGGTTCTTGCGCAGCGGCGATGGCAAGCTTGATTCCGTCAGCGATCTTGACGTGATGAAAGTGGCGATGAAGCCCTATTTCATCCCGGAAACGACGCCGCTCGATGAACAGATGCGGGAATTCCTGAAACGGCGCACCCATTTCGCGCTGGTCGTCGATGAATATGGCGATCTGAAAGGGCTTTTGACGCTGGAAGACATTCTGGAAGAGATCGTCGGCGAGATCACCGACGAATTCGACCCGCGCGGGGGGCGGCAGCTGAAACCGACCGAGACGGGCGATTATCTGGTCGAAGGCGCGATGACGATCCGCGACCTGAACCGGGAAACCGACTGGGCGCTGCCCGATGACGAGGCGCATACGGTGGCGGGCCTCGTCATCCACGAGGCCCAGTCCATCCCCGAGGTCGGTCAGGTATTCTCCTTCCACGGCTTCCGCTTCGAAGTGACCGGGCGCAAGGACAACCGGATCAGCCAGCTGCGCATCCGCCCGCTCGAAGGTCTGCCGCGCTAGGGCTCAGCGCCCCAGCTTCGCCAGCCGCGCCGTGCGCAGCTTGGCGAAATCCTCGCCCGCGTGATAGCTCGACCGCGTCAGGGGCGTCGCCGAGACCATCAGGAAGCCCTTGCCATAGGCCGCCTTTTCGTAATCGGCGAATTCCTCGGGCGTCACGAAGCGGGAAACGGCATGATGCTTCGGCGTCGGCTGCAGATACTGACCGATGGTCAGGAAATCGATATCGGCGGCGCGCATGTCATCCATCACCTGGCTGACGCCCTGCCGGTCCTCGCCCAGACCGACCATGATGCCGGATTTGGTGAACATCGCCGGATCGAGTTCCTTGACCCGTTGCAGCAGCCGCAAGGAATGGAAATAGCGCGCCCCGGGCCGCACGGTCGGGTAAAGGCCGGGCACGGTCTCAAGGTTGTGGTTGAACACGTCGGGCCGGGCTTCGACAACCTTTTCAAGCGCTTCCGGGCCGCACTTGAGAAAGTCCGGGGTCAGCACCTCGATCGTCGTGTCCGGCGCGCGGTGGCGCACGGCGCGGATCGTCTGGGCGAAATGCTCGGCCCCGCCGTCCTCCAGATCGTCGCGATCGACCGAGGTGATGACCACGTGTTTCAGACCGAGCGTCGCCACCGCGTGCGCCACCCGGCCCGGCTCGAAGGCGTCAAGCGCCTCGGGCTTGCCGGTGGCGACGTTGCAGAAACTGCAGCCGCGGGTGCAGGTCTCGCCCATGATCATCATCGTGGCGTGGCCGTGGCTCCAGCATTCGCCGACATTCGGACAGCCCGCCTCCTCGCAGACGGTGACGAGCTTGTTCGTCTTCAACAGATCGCGGGTGTCCTTGTAGCCCTGCGAGATCGGCGCCTTGACCTTGATCCAGCCGGGTTTCTTCGGCTGGGCATTGTCGGGGCGATGCGCCTTTTCCGGGTGACGCAGGCTGGGTGCCTTGTGGGCCGGGTCCTGAATGTCGGGCATCGGGCTTCCTTTCGCAGCGGGATTGCCCCCAGATAGGCCGAAACCCCGCCCGATGCAAACCGCCTGTGCCACCCCGGCCCGGCTAACCGATCAAGGGCGCAGCGCCGCCATAGGTCTCGTCATAATGGCGCTTGAGCCGCATCAGCGCGATGCGCAGCACGATCTTGCCCGAACGCGCCGACCAGCCCATGCGCTTTTCCGCCGTCTCGAGCCCCTCGAGAAAACAGCAGCAGCGCAGCACCATGTCGCCCAGGCCCGGGCCAAGCTCGGACAGCGCCGCCGCCACCCGTTCGCGGGCGCGTTCTGACCCGCCCGGGCCGCCGTGCCCCAGATCGGGCCGATACTGGCCGCGCGCGCCGCCGGTCATGAAGCGTTCCCAGTTCTGCGCCACCCGCGGCCCCATCTGCGCCAGTTCGAAATCCTCGCGCAGCCGTTCCCCCGCCGCCACCAGATCGGGCGCCAGAAACGGCCGCCCATCCGCATCGCGCCGCCGCGCCAGCACGCCAAGCGGGCTTTCGGCCAGGTTCATCCGTATCCGCGTCACCCGGCCCTGCCCCTCATGCACCAGGCGCTCGCCCCAGTCGCGGTGACGCTCGGCCTGCGGTGTGCTCTCCGCCTCGGGATCGCGCCCCTCGGCCAGCGCCTCCGCCTCCAGCAACCGCTTCAGCGCCGCCCGCCCGGCGGCGGAAAGCGCGTAGCTCGTCACCCGGCCGCTGTGCTGCACCCCGATCCAGCCGTTCAGCGCAAAGCCCTGCGCCACCGCGCGCGTCACCACCGCCGTGCGCACCGTGCCCCGCAACACAACCGCCTTTTCCATGTCGGGCGCGATGATCAACAGCGCCCCCGGCTCGGCAAGACGGCGCAGCACCCGCTGCCCCTCACGCGAAAGCGTCTCGAGGTCATGGCCATCGGGCGCGGCCGCATCGGGGCGGGCTTGCGGCGCAGTCGGGCGGATCGGAGCGGTCATCGCAGTGTCATCCTTTCTGGTCGGGGCGGCAGATGCAGCGGCAGCAAAACGGCCAAACCGGGTAAGCGCCTCGTCGACAAGCGGATCGTCCCGGCGTTGCTCGATCCGGCGCACCCGGCGCAGGATGGTCGAGGCGTGACAACCCTCGGCCCGCGCCAGTTGCCGGATCGGCACGCCGTCTTCGACGTGACGCAGATAAAGCCGTGCATGGTCGGGCAACCAGGCTGGCAGCATCTCCCGATCGTGCATGGTCGTCATCTCCGGTCTCCCATCGACACGCTGGCGCATGGATAGCGCAAACAGCATCTGCAACCGTGGGTTGCTTTGGCTACCCCTTGGTTAAGAAATGGGGCGATCTCGAAAATTCTTTATAAACTCTAAAGATTTCCAAACGCAGCGCTCGGTTGCGCGAATAATTGCGCAACACCCGTCTTGGTTGCGCCAGCCTGGCCCGGACCGAGTGAGGGGATCACGATGACCGACCAGATCGACCAGATGGCGCGTCTGCGCCGTCCGAAACTGCTGATCCGGGCCGCGCGCTTCGGACAGCGCGATTACGACCGCAGCCGCGATCTGCGCCGGCTGCTGGCCAAGCGCGAGCTGCCCGGCCCCGAAGAGGCCTTGCGCGCGCTGCTGGACGAGGAGGCCGGGCTGGAAGCCGCCCGCCAGGCCGGAGAGGCCGCCTACAGCTTCCTGCGCCACATCGAGGTGCTGATCGCGATGATGGCCGAGGCGCGGATGCTGCCGCAAGCCCGGCTGCCCGCGCAGATCCGCGTCGCCTGATCCCGGAGCAACGCTCCCCGGATCAGCGCGCCCCGATCAACGCGCTTTGAACAGAGAGCCGAGCACCCCGCGCAGGATCTGCTGACCGGCGCCGCGGCCCAGCTGCCGCGCCAGCGATTTGCCGAAGACCTCGGCGATGCTGTCGCTGCGCGAGGCCGACCCGGCCTGTCGGCGCGCGACCTCGGGCCTGGGCTGCGGCGCCTCGAACCGGCGGGCGCGGTTGAACTCCAGCTTCGCCGCGGGGGAAGTTTCCGCGGCGGCAGCTTCGGCACCCGCCTTTTGTGCCCGCGCGGTCAGGATCTCGAAGGCCGAGGGCCGGTCCACCGCATGATCATATGTCGCGCCAAGGGGCGAGGCCGCGCGCAGCGCCGCGCGTTCTCCGGCCTCAAGCGGGCCAAGCCGCGATTGCGGTGGGCGCACCAGCGTGCGCTCGACCATGCCGGGCGCGCCCTTCGGCTCCAGAAACGAGGTCACCGCCTCGCCGGTGCCCAGCTCGCGGATCGCGGTTTCGGTGTCGAAGCGCGGATTGGGGCGATAGGTCTCGGCGGCGCGTTGCAGCTCCTTCTGATCGCGCGCTGTAAAGGCACGCAGCGCATGCTGCACACGGTTGCCCAGCTGGCCCAGGATAACCTCGGGCACATCGGCGGGGTTTTGCGTGATGAAATAGATGCCGACACCTTTCGAGCGGATCAGCCGCGCCACCTGTTCGACCTTGTCCACCAGCGCCTTGGGGGCGTCGTCAAACAGCAGATGCGCCTCGTCGAAGAAAAACACGAAGCGCGGCCGCTCGGGGTCGCCGACCTCGGGCAATGCCTCGAAAAGCTCCGACAGAAGCCAGAGCAGGAAGGTCGCATAAAGCCGCGGGCGGACCATGAGCCGGTCGGCGGCCAGAATGTTGATCTGCCCGCGCCCGTCCGGCGCCAGCGTCATCATGTCGGCCAGATCAAGCGCCGGTTCGCCGAAAAACTGCACCGCGCCCTGATTTTCCAGGATCAGCAGCTGGCGCTGGATCGCCCCCACCGACTCGGCCGAGACAGTGCCGTAGCGCAGTTTCAGCTCGGCCGCGCGTTCGCCCACATGCACCAGAATCGCCCGCAGATCGGCCAGATCGAGCAGCGCCAGACCCTCGGCATCGGCCAGATGAAAGGCGATGTTCAGCACGCCTTCCTGCGCCTCGCTCAGATCAAGCAGCCGGGCAAGCAGCAGCGGCCCCATCTCGGTCACCGTCGTGCGCACCGGATGGCCCTGTTCGCCAAAGAGATCCCAGAACGTGACCGGATAGGCCCGATAGCTGAGATCATAGCCGATCGTTGCGGCGCGGCTGCGAAAGGCTTCA
The DNA here is from genome assembly GCF_058724655.1 of Rhodobacter sp. 4.3.4. Lineage (NCBI taxonomy): Bacteria > Pseudomonadati > Pseudomonadota > Alphaproteobacteria > Rhodobacterales > Rhodobacter > Rhodobacter sp. 4.3.4. Next base: position 1,713,250 of record NZ_CM178967.1, on the reverse strand, counting down.
TGCAGCGGGCCGGTCTCGGCGCCCGCCGCGGCAAGCCCCGCAAGGTCGCCCTTCACATCGGCCAGAAACACCGGAACCCCCGCGGCCGAGAAGCCCTCGGCCAGAACCTGCAACGTCACCGTCTTGCCGGTGCCCGTCGCCCCCGCGATCAACCCGTGCCGGTTGCCCGCTTTCAGCAGCAGCTCCTGCGGCTGGCCATAGCCCTCGCCCCCGCCGCCGACAAAGATCCCCGCCCCGGTCAGACCTGCGCTCATCCGTTCCCCCGCTGCTGCCCCGGCCCGACCGGGGCCGCGTTCCTGATATTGGCGAGAATACTTGCTTAACACCTTTGTGCCAGTCTGCAGTTGTCCCGCTTCGGGCCGATTGGCCGCGGGACACTTCCTCCCTGTCAGACTGGCCGCGCCCTCGGGCGCGGTTTTTTCGCTTCTGCCCGCAGGATCGGAACCAAAATCGCGCGCGGCCGATCATATTTGCGTGTTGACCTGCGGGATATTCCGCACTAGCGTTTTCGCAATGACATAGTCGGCCAGTCCGACAGGGGGAATACAGGGCTCCGGTCAACGGAGCCCTTCTTTATCAGCCCCTCCCAAGCCTGCTCACGCAAGTTTCACCGCCAGCCCCCGCCACCGCGGCCGGAGGGGCGCTTTTGCCCCTGACAGGCTTCGGGCGGCATGCTAAGGCGGCACCATCCCCATGGAGGACATTTCATGATCAAAAACACCGCTTCCCTTGCTCTTGTGCTGGCCGCCAGCCTTGCTGCGCCGATGGCGCTGGCCGAGGATGCCGCCGCGCCCGCCCCCGCGGCTCCGGCTGCTACCGCCGAAACCCCGGCGCCCGCGGCCAAAGCGGCCGAGCCTGCCGCCGAGCCCGAGCCCTATGTCAAGGCCACGGAAGGCGACTGGAAAGTGCAGTGCCTGCGCGTCGAAAGCGGCGACGAACCTTGCGAGATGTTCCAGCTGCTGACCGACAAGGACGGCAACAAGGTCGCTTCGATCTCGGTTCTGGGCCTGCCGAAGGGCAAGGAAGCCGTGGCCGGGGCCACCATCGCCACGCCGCTGGAATCGGCGCTGACCGCCGGGGTGACGCTGCAGATCGACACGCAAAAACCGATCACGCTGCCCTATTCCTTCTGCTCGCAGGTCGGCTGCTTCTCGAACGTCGTGCTGAAAGCCGAGGAGCTTGATCTGTTCAAGAAGGGCAAGAAGATCGCCATGACGATCGTGCCGATGCGCGCGCCCGATCAGAAGGTGGAGCTGGCGATCTCGCTCAAAGGCTTCAGCGCCGCCTGGGATGCGATGCAGCCGAAGTGATCCGAAACTAAGGATCGCCGTGCAAGATATTGAAAGACGCCGCCTTTCGGGGCGGCGTCATGCTTTTGACAGGATCAGGACCGCGTTCAGCCCGCCAAAGGCAAAGGCATTGGTCATCACCGTCTTGACCTGCGCCTGACGCGCGACATTGGGCACGACATCCAGCGGGCAGTCGGGATCGGGCGCGTCATAGCCCAGCGTCGGCGCGATCACCCCGTCGTTGAGCGCCATCAGACAGGCCAGAAGCTCGATCGCCCCGGTGGCGCCGATGCAATGACCGTGCATCGCCTTGGTGGAACTGACCGGCAGTCGCGGCAGATCCGCGCCGAAAATATCCGCCAGCGCCGCCGCCTCGGTCTTGTCATTGGCCGCGGTGCCGGTGCCATGGGCGTTCACATACTCCACCGCCTCGGGCGCGATCCCGGCGTCGACCAGCGCCAGACGCATCGCCCGCGCCGCCCCCTCGCGCGAGGGCATGACGATGTCGCTTGCGTCCGAGGTCATGGCGAAACCCTTGATCTCGGCCAGAATTTCGGCGCCGCGCGCCTTGGCGCCCTCGAATGTCTCGAGCACGAAGACCCCCGCGCCCTCGCCCTGGACCATGCCGTTGCGGCTGGCGCTGAACGGGCGGCAGCCATCGGGCGACATCACCCGCAGCCCCTCCCAGGCCTTCAGCCCGCCGAAATTCAGCATCGATTCCGCCCCGCCCGCCAGCATGCCATCGGCAAGCCCGGCGCGGATCATCTGAAACGCCAGACCCAGCGCATGGTTCGAACTGGCGCAGGCCGTCGCCACCGCGAAGCTGGGCCCCATCAGCCCGAATTCCATCGAAAGATGCGACGCCGCCGCATTGCCCATCAGCCGCGGCACGGTGAAAGGATGCACCCGGTTCTTGCCCTCGGCATAGACCGCGCGATAAGCCTCGTTCACCGTCGCATTGCCGCCGCCCGCGGTGCCGATGATCGCGCCCCAGCGGGTGTGATCACAGCTTTCCTGCGGCAGACCGGCCTGCGCCATCGCCTGTCGCGCCGCGACCAGTGCGAATTGCGTGAAACGGTCGTAAAGCGACAGCTTGCCCTTGTCGAAATGGCTTTCGGGGGGGGAAGCCCTGCACCTGCGCGCCGATCCGGATCGTCAGCCGCTCGACATCGGGAAAGTCGAGCGGCCCGATACCACAACGCCCCGCCGCCATCGCGGCGAAAGTGCCTTGCACATCCGGGGCCAGCGCATTGACCGTTCCGGCCCCGGTGATCACCACACGTCTTTGGGTCACGCCAGCGCCGCCTGCGGCCCCGAGATCAGCCGCTCCACCGCGCGCACGATGGCGCCGACCGAGGAAATGTCGAACTCGCCTTGCGTCGGTTCGTTGGCGTTGAAGGGAACGGAGACCCCGAAGGTCTCCTCGATCGCGAAGATCATCTCGACAAGGCCGAGGCTGTCGAGCCCCAGCTCCTCAAGCGTCATCTCCGGGCGCACTTCCGCCGGTTCCATCGCAGCTTCGCGGGCGATGATCGAGAGAATCTTGTCCTGCACGTCGGGCCTCATCTGGCTGTTACTCCGTGCCCTTTTTCTGCGTGAGATTTGTAACAGTTTCCCGAAGTTCGGCCATTTGCGCAAAGAGTCGCGGCAGACGGCGGATGTTCTTCCAGGCTTCGACATGGGTTTCCATCTTCACCGCCGGATAACCAAGCAAAACCCGCCCTGCGGGGGCATTGGTGAAGATCTTGGTGGCGCCGCCCGCGATCACGTCATCGCCGACGAAGATATTGTCGTTCACCCCGCATTGGCCGCCCAGCACCACCCGGTCGCCGATGCGCGACGAGCCCGCGATGCCGACCTGACCGCACAAGAGACAATCGCGGCCGATCTGCACATTGTGGCCGACGTGGACCAGGTTGTCGAGTTTCGTCCCCGAGCCGATCATCGTCGCCCGCACCGTGCCGCGGTCGATGCAGACATTGGCGCCCAGCTCGACATCATCGCCGATGACGACGGTGCCCAGGCTGTGAATCCGGGTCCAGCTTTGTTCGGTGATCGCCTCGCGCTGGCCAAGCGTCTCGCGGATTTCCTCGACCCCGGATTTTTCCGGCGTGACAAAGGAAAACCCGTCCGCCCCCACCACCGCACCGGGCTGGGCGATGAACCGATCTCCGATCACCACCCGGGCGCCGATCATTACGCCTTGCAGAACAAGGGCTTCCTCGCCGATATTTACATCTTCGGCGATACAGGCATGCGCCGCGATCCGTGCCCCGGCGCCAATGCGCGCGCCCCGCCCGATGACGACAAAGGGGCCGATGGCCGCACCTGCGCCGATCTCGGCACTGGGATCGATGACGGCCGTCGGATGAATCCCCGGCGCGATCTCGGGGCCCGGGTCGAAGGCTTTCGACAGCCCCGCCATGGCAAGCCGCGGCCGGGCGACGAAAATCGCCGCCTTCAGCCCCAGCGCCTGCCAATCCGTGCCCTCAGGCAGGATCGCCGCCAGCGCCTGACCGGCGGCCAGCCCCGGGATGTATTTCGCGCTCATCGCCAGCGCGATCTGACGCGGGCCTGCCGATTGCGGCTCGGAAGCGCCCTCGATCGGCAGGGACAGATCGCCCTCCGCCCGCGCCGCCAGAGCCCGTGCAATGGTTTCGACCGTCTGCGCCATGGATCTTGCCTCTCGTTGACCGGCGCCGTCCCGCGCCTCGTCCCCGATTTAATTCGTCAGCGGCCCCAATGCCACCCCCGCCTTCTCCAGAGCGGCAAAGAGCGCAGCATCCCGCCCATAGACATCCTCGCGATATTCGATCCGGCCCTGGGCATTCGGGAAGGCGGTGAAATAGACCAGATGCACCGGCACCGGATCGCGCAGCTTCACCGTCGTCTCGGCTCCGGTCTTCAGCACCGACTGGAAATAGCCCTCGGGGTCGGTCTCCTGCGCGGCGAGCAGCGCATAGGCCAGATCAAAGGGCCGCCCGACCCGGATGCAGCCATGGCTGAAGGCGCGGACATCCTTTTGGAACAGGGATTTCGACGGCGTGTCATGCAGATAGATGTTGTGGGGATTGGGGAAGAGGAACTTCACCAGCCCCAGCGCATTGCCGTCCGAGGGCGCCTGGCGCATCGCAAAGGGGAAGTTGCGCGCGTTATAGGCGGCGAAATTCACCGACTCGCGCGACACCGTCCGGCCGCGGCTGTCCACCAGCTGGATATGCCCTGCCGCGCCCGGGTTGCGCTGCATCATCGGCAGATATTCCTTGACGGTGATCGAGCGCGGCACCGACCAGCTCGGGTTGATCACCATCATCTCCATCACGTCGGAAAATTCCGGCGTGCGGCGGTCGCCCTGGTTCATGCCGACCACGGTCACCGTCTCGAAGCTCATCTTGCCGTCATCAACGATGCGGGCGGTGAAATCGGGCAGGTTCACCCAGATGTGGCGACGGCCCAGATCCAGCCCGTTCATCCAGCGCAGCCGCTCCATCGCCACAAGGATCGCTTTCATCCGCGCCTCGGGGGCGCGGTTGATCCGCGAAAGCGTGCCCTCGCCCGCGACGCCATCGGCCTTGAGCCCCTGATCCAGCTGATAGCTCTGCACCGCCTTGCGCAGGGCGCCGTCATAGGTCGCACTGACCGAACGGCCCAGATAGCCCATGCGGATCAGCCGGTCACGCAGCGCGATCACCGCCGGACCGCTGTCGCCCGGGCCAAGCCGCTTTGCCGCGACCTGCGGCCCCCAGCCGCCCGCGGCGATCTCGGCCTGCAGATCGAGCCGCGCCTTGACCAGCGCCGCATAGCGCGGCGATTTCGGCGCCAGATCGCGCAGGAACCGCGCCGGGGCGGGGCTGGAGAGCAGCCCGTTCAGCAGCGCCTGCGGATCGGGGCGGTGAATGTCGCGCACGATCCCGGCATCGATCTTCTTCGGTTCGAGCGCCCCCGAGGAAATGTCGCGCGCCCACGCGAGATAGGCCAGCGACATCGCCGCATCAAGCTGGCCGCGCTCGCGTTCGGTCTCGATCGTGGCGAAACGGGTGCGCAGATCCTCGGCGCCATAGCGCGCCACCGGCAGGCCATTGGCATCGGCCTGATCGAGCGCGGCAAAGAAGGCCGCCCGACGCGACGCGGCCTCGGCGGTGGTCCAGAGCGGCGCATGGCCACGCGCCGCATAAAAGGCGGCCAGCGCGGGCTCGGCCGCCGCCGTTTCCGCCACCGCCTGGGCAAAGCCCGAAAGCATCTGCGCCCGGGCCGGACCTGCCCCGACAAAGGGCGCCAGTGCCGCCCCGGCCATCATCATCGCAACAAGGGCGGCCCGGCCAACCCCAAGACAAGATGCAGTCATTCTGTCCCCGCCACAGAAAAGCAGCTCGCAACCTGTGGGAAAACCGGGGCCAAGTCCACCCCGCAGGCGGTTTCGCCGGGGCTTTCCCCGCCTCGGCTGCGGGACAGATGCAAACCGGCCACAGAAGCGGGCTCCGGCAAGAAATTGCCGAAAAGGTCCGGTTTTCCCTACCCGCGAAAAATGACAATTTGAAACACGATTCGCTTCGTGCCATAAGTTTGCCACGGAATCCGGGTAAGTCCGGATCAAGCCGCGAACTTCAGACGGCACAGACCGAGGGACAGGCGAACCAATATGAGCACGATCACGACTTCTCGTCGCGGGCTTCTTGCGGCCTTTGCTGCCACGCTTGTGGTAGCTGCCCCGAAAGCCTCCAACGCCTTCAGCTTTTTGCGTGGCGCAGGCGACATCCGTCGGATCCACATGTATTCCGGCCGCACCGGCGAACGCCTTGATACGATCTACTGGATCGAGGGCGAATATATCCCCGAGGCGATGAAGGAAATCACCCGTTTCATGCGCGACTGGCGCACGAATGACATCAAGACGATCGATCCGCGCACCGTCGATATCGCCGCCGCCTCGCATCGTCTGCTCGACACCTCCGAACCCTATATGCTGCTGTCGGGCTACCGCTCGCCCGCGACCAATGCGATGCTGCGCGCGCGCTCGGGCGGGGTGGCGCGCAATTCGCTGCACATGCGCGGGATGGCGGCGGATCTGCGGATGAAATCGCGCTCGGTCGGGCAGATCTATTCCGCCGCCCTGTCCTGTCGCGCGGGCGGCGTCGGCAAATATGCGCGCTCGGATTTCGTGCATATGGATTGCGGTGACATCCGCAGCTGGCAGGGCTGAGCCCGCCTTTCCCCCTGAGGAAAACTTTCCGGAGAAAGCGTCGCCTTGCGGCGCTTTTCTGTTTTGCGCCAATCTGTTGAGCGGTTTTCACGGCAGGGGAAAACCCTGCGTAAAACCACATTCCATAGATGTATTTTGACGAAGTTCCGGGGGAGTTTTGGCGCACCCGACAGGATTCGAACCTGTGACCCCTGCCTTCGGAGGGCAGTACTCTATCCAGCTGAGCTACGGGTGCCGCGTGACCGGTTGATACTCGAAAGCTTTTCCGGCTGCAACCGCTTTGACCGGATTTTCTTGGCCGAGTTTGCTCAGGCCAGAAGCTCGTGGCAAAGCTCCAGCGCCGAGACCAGCGCATCGACCTCCTCGGTCGTGTTGTAAAGCCCGAACGAGGCCCGCGCCGTGGCGCTCAGCCCCAGATGCGCCATCAGCGGCATCGCGCAATGCGTCCCCGCCCGCACTGCCACGCCGCGCTTGTCGAGAATCGTCGAGATGTCATGCGCATGCGCCGGACCATCAAGCGTCATCGAAAAGATCGCCCCCTTGTCCTTGGCGTTGCCCTGAATATGCAGCCAGTTCAGGCCCTTGAACTTCGCCTCGGCATAGGCACGCAAGGCGGCCTCATGCGCGGCGACATTGTCCATGCCAAGGCCCATCAGATAGTCCAGCGCGACGCCGAGGCCCACCTGCTGCACGATCCCGGGCGTGCCCGCCTCGAATTTCATCGGCGCGCTGTTGTAGGTGACGCTATCGCGGCTGACAGTGGCGATCATGTCGCCGCCGCCGAGGAAGGGGCGCATCTCCGCCATCCGCGCGCTTTTGATGTAGATCGCCCCAGAGCCGCTTGGCCCGTAAAGCTTGTGCCCGGTGATGGCGTAGAAATCGCAGCCCAGATCGGCGACATTGACCGGCGCATGCACCGCGCCCTGCGAGCCGTCGACCAGCACCGGCACGCCCTTTTCGTGCGCCCCCGCGCAGATCGTCTTCACATCGACCGCCGTGCCCAGCACGTTCGACATCTGGGTGATCGCCACCAGCTTCGTGCGCGGGCCGAGCGCTTCCAGCACCTTTTCCGCGGGCAGGCTGCCGTCGGGTTCGATCTCGACCCATTTCAGCACCACGCCCTGCCGCTCGCGCAGGAAATGCCAAGGCACGATATTGGCGTGATGCTCCATGATCGACAGCACGATCTCGTCGCCCGGCTGCAGCCGCGGCGCGGCCCAGGCGTAGGATACCAGATTGATCCCCTCGGTCGAGCCGGTGGTGAAGACGATCTTGTCCTCGGAAGGGGCGCCCAGAAACCGGGCGATGATGCCGCGCACGGCCTCATAACGCTCGGTCGAAATATTCGAAAGGGTGTGCAAGCCCCTGTGAACGTTAGCATAATCCTGCGTGTACATCTGCGTCATCGCCTCGATCACGCAGGCGGGCTTTTGCGCCGAGGCGCCGTTGTCGAGATAGACGAGCGGTCTGCCGTTCACCTGCCGCGACAGGATCGGGAAATCGGCGCGGATCCGGGCGACATCGTACATTCTGTTCCCTCAGCTTTCCGTCAAAAGCGCGGGGCTGAGCCCCGTCGCCAGAAGGCCCGAGCCGATCAGCATCGCCGAGCCGAAGAACACCACCAGCACGCCCGCCCCGGTCAGCAGCAGGTTTTCGAACCCGTGCAGCGCCGCGGTGAACAGCGTGATCAGCCACAAAAGCACGCCGAAAAGCGCCAGCGTCATCAGCACGCCGATGATCGGGAACAGCAGCATCACCGCCGCCTGCACCAGCTGCGCGCCCAGCATGATCGCCTGAATCCAGACCATCAGCGCGAAAGCCTCGCCAAACCGGCCCTGACCGCCGAACTGACGCCCGAAGAAGGCCATGGCGAAGGCGGAATAAATCAGCAAGGCGCCCTGAATCGCCGCCATCAGAAAGGGCGAAGCCGCCGGTCCCAGATCGATGCCGGTGATCAGCGCAAACAGGATCTCGCTGAGCAGTCCAAGCGCCGCGCCCGCCGCAATCACCGCGCCGAAAGCCAGCCATCGCACCGAGGCACGGTCCAGGAGCCGGGTTACCCGAAGCGCCGCCGTCGCCGGATCGACGAAGCTCAGCCGCACCAGCTGCAGATAGAGCGCAAAGCTCATGTCCGGCCCTCGAACTGGGTCACCCGCAGACCCGCGCCCCAGATCACCGCGAAGACCGCGAAAACGACCGCCGCGACCGCATTCGCCTGCGGCCCCGGCCCGATCATGCCCTGCGTCAGCCCCTGCAGCAGCATCAGCGGCGAGACCGCGAAAAGCGCCCAAAAAAGCGCCAGCCTGCCGCCGTAACCATCACCGCGACCGCGGAACAGTCGGGTGACCTGGGTGACCAGAAAGGCCAGCGCGTAAAAGAACGGCGTCGTCGCCGCCAGCGCCAGCGCCGTGCCCAGAAGCAGGCCCGGCATCGGCACATCCGGGGTCTGGAAATGCTGCCGCGCCAGCGCCGGCCATTGCGCCACGAACATCAGCAACAGCGCCGAGAACAGAAAGCTGAACAGCCGCGGCTCCGAGCGCATCCGCGCCAGATGCTCCCGGATCACGACGCGCGGGCGCCGGTAGCTGCGCAGGATGTCTTCGACCGCGGCCATGTCTCTCTCCTCAGCCCCTGTGTCGCGCCAGCCAGGTTTCCAGCCGCGCGACGATCTCCTCTTTCAGCCCCGCATCCTCGATCTCGTCGATGGCATCGGCGAGAAAGGACAGGACCAGCAAGCCCTTGGCCTCTTCCTCGGGGACGCCGCGCGAGCGCAGATAGAACAGCGCGGTCTCGTCGATCGCCCCGGTGGTCGAGCCATGCGAACATTTCACATCATCGGCATAAATCTCGAGCTCGGGCTTGGCAAGGAACTGGCTGTCGTCATCGAGCAGCAGCGACTGGCTGATCTGATAGCCGTCGGTCTTCTGCGCACCGGGTTTGACCAGGATCTTGCCCTGAAACGTGCCGATGGCGCCGTGTTTGAGCACTTTCTTGAACACCTGACGGCTTTCGCAGCGCAGCCCGGCATGGGTGACGAAGACGGTATCGTCGTGATGAAACGCCCCGGTCGCGCCATCGCCAAGCGCGGCCCCGGCGACATGGGCCACCGCATCATTGCCGATAATCTCGATTACCGCTTCGTTGCGGGTCAGCGCGCCGTTGACAGTCACCGTAAAGCTTTTGAACAGCGCCTTTTCCGCAACCCGCGCGAAGACATGGGTGACGGCGCGGCGTTCGCTGTCCGGTCCTTGCGCGCGGATGTGATGGAAGCGCGCCCCCGCGGCCAGATCGACCTCCATCACCTTGTTGAACCGCGCCCCGGCCGGTCCGGTTTCCAGAAGCGTCAGCTCCGCCCCCGGTTCCAGCTGCACCAGATGATGCAGGATCGGATCGGAAGTCTCTGACTTATGGACATAAATCAGGTTGATCGGCTTTGCGGCAGCGGCCGTCACCCGGATCAGGACGCCATCGGTCGCCTGCGCCGTGTTCAGCGCCGCAAAGGGCCGTTTCACCGGCTCCTGCCCCGCGGCTTCCAGCGTGCCGTAGAGCGCTTCGGCCCAGCCCGGGATCTTATCGGCAAGCCGCGCGATTTCGACCCCGGCCAGCACCAGATCATCCGAGGCCGCGGCATCGAAGACGCCATCGACGAAAACGATCTTCAGCCGGTCGAGCGCATCGAACAGCGGGGCCTCGTCTTCTTCGGCCGCTGTCGCCGCCGCGGGGGTAAGCGCATTCAGCGCCGCCGGATCGGTCCAGCGCCAGTATTCGTCGCGCCGACCGGGCAGGCCGATCGCCGTCAGACGCGCCCGCGCCGCCGCCCGCGGCCCGGCCAGCCCCGGAGCGGCGGCGAGGCCCGCAAGCCGCGCCGCAAGGATTTCCTCTTTCGTCGCCATCACTTCGCCTCCGTCATCCCATGCGCAGCGAGGATCTCGGCATAGCCGTTCTTCTCGACCTCCAGCGCCAGATCGGGGCCGCCGCTCTGCAGGATGCGGCCATCGGCCATGATATGCACGACATCGGGCTGAATATGATCGAGAAGCCGCTGATAGTGTGTGATCACAAGGAAGCTGCGCCCGGCAGAGCGCAACGCGTTCACGCCTTCGGACACCAGCCGCATCGCATCGACATCAAGCCCCGAGTCGGTCTCGTCCAGGATGCACATCTTCGGTTCCAGCATCGCCATCTGCAGGATCTCGTTGCGCTTTTTCTCTCCGCCCGAGAAGCCGACATTGACCGGACGCTTCAGCATCTCGGCATCGATTTTCAGCGATTTCGCCTTGTCGCGCACCAGTTTCAGGAATTCGCCCGCCGAAAGCTCGTCATCGCCCCGCGCCTTGCGCTGCGCATTCAGCGCCGTGCGCAGGAAGGTCATGTTGCCCACGCCCGGGATCTCGACCGGATACTGGAAGGCCAGGAACAGACCCGCCGCCGCCCGCGCCTCGGGCTCCATCTCCAGAAGCTCCTGCCCCTGCAGCTTCGCCGAGCCCCCGGTGACGGTATAGCCCGGACGGCCCGCCAGCACATAGCTCATCGTCGACTTGCCAGAGCCGTTCGGCCCCATGATCGCATGCACCTTACCCGTCTCGACCGTCAGGGTCATCCCCTTCAGAATGACCTTTTCGCCTTCTTCAAGTTTGACGTGCAGATTGTTGATTTCAAGCATGTTTTCGTCCTTGCGGTCAGCGGCGCCGGGTCAGTTCGGGCACAGATAGGTGGAAAGGATGAGGCCAAGTTTCTCGGCCGGGATGGCGGTCGGGGTCAGATGGAATTCCGCCATGCGCCCGATCGTGCGGACGGGCTGGCAGAAGGTTTCCATCGGATGATACTCGGGACGGATCGTATAATCATCCCACAGCACGGTCACCGGCCGGGTGATGCGAAACAGCGTGGTCAGGAAACAGGCCGACCGAAAGCGCCCGTCGATCAGCACCAGATCGGGGTGGACGAAATCGGGCCGGTCCCAGACACTGATCGGATAGTCGGGCCATTTCTGGAAAGCGGCGTTATCCTTCGGCTTCCCCCAAGCCTTGGTCGGCCCGATATCGCCGTGATGCAGCACCAGCTGCGCTTGCGGCGGGTTGGCCTCGAACCAGCTGCGCATCATCGCCAGCCAGTCGGGATCGCTTTCGACAGAGAACACCACCTTGCCGGGCATTTCCGCCGCCAGCACCGTAGATCCGCCCGAGCCATATTCGAGGATCACCCCGGCCGCGGCAAAGGCCACCCGCAAGGCCTCGGCCTCGGCTTCGGGCAGGATCATTTGCGGCCGTTCGATCCCGGAGCTCATCTCCGCCACCTCAGCCCACCGAGCCTTCAAGACTGATCGCAACGAGGCTTTGCGCCTCCATCGCGAATTCCATCGGCAGCGCCTGCAGCACCTCGCGGCAGAAGCCGTTGACCACCAGCGCCACCGCCTCTTCCTCGCCCACGCCCCGGGCGCGGCAATAGAACAGCTGATCGTCGTCGACCTTGGAGGTCGTCGCCTCATGCTCGACCCGGGACGAGTTGTTCTTCACCTCGATATAGGGGACCGTATGCGCCCCACATTTGTCGCCAATCAGCAGGCTGTCGCATTGCGTATAGTTGCGCGAATTCTTCGCCCGCGGATGCATGCTGACCAGCCCGCGATAGGTGTTCTGCGCCTGCCCCGCCGAGATCCCCTTCGAGACGATGCGCGAGCGCGTGTTCTTGCCCAGATGCACCATCTTCGTGCCGGTATCGGCCTGCTGGAAGTTGTTCGCGATGGCGATCGAATAGAACTCGCCCTGAGACTCGTCGCCGCGCAGGATGCAGGACGGATATTTCCAGGTGATCGCCGAGCCGGTTTCGACCTGGGTCCACATCACCTTCGCCCGCGCACCGCGGCAATCGGCCCGCTTGGTGACGAAGTTGTAGATGCCGCCCTTGCCCTCCTCATCGCCGGGGAACCAGTTCTGCACCGTGGAATATTTCACCTCGGCATCTTCCAGAACGACAATTTCCACAACCGCCGCATGGAGTTGCGCGGTGTCCCGTTTCGGCGCCGTGCAACCCTCAAGGTAGCTCACATAGGCGCCCTTGTCGCAGATGATCAGCGTGCGCTCGAACTGCCCGGTGTTTTCCGCGTTGATGCGGAAATAGGTCGACAGCTCCATCGGGCAGCGCGTCCCCGGCGGCACATAAACGAAAGACCCGTCCGAGAAGACCGCGCAGTTGAGCGTCGCAAAGAAGTTGTCGGTCTGCGGCACGACCGAGCCCAGATACTGCTTCACCAGCTCGGGATGCTCCTTGATCGCCTCGGAGATCGAACAGAAGATCACCCCGGCCTCGGCCAGCTTCTCCTTGAAGGTGGTGCCGACAGAGACCGAATCGAACACCGCATCCACCGCCACCTGCCGGTTCGACAGATCGATATTCTCGGCCCCCTCGACGCCGGCCAGGATCATCTGCTCCTTCAGCGGAATCCCCAGTTTCTCATAGGTCGCCAGCAGCTTCGGATCGACCTCGTCAAGCGATTTCGGCTTTTCGACCATGCTTTTCGGCCGGGCATAATAGTAAAGATCCTGATAGTCGATCTCGGGCAGCTTCAGAAGCGCCCAATCCGGCATCTCCATCTCGACCCAGCGCCGATAGGCCTCCAGCCGCCACTCGAGCATCCAGTCCGGCTCGTTGTTCTTCGCCGAAATCAGCCGCACGATATCTTCGGAAATGCCCTTGGGCGCATATTCCATCTCGATCTCGGTCTCCCACCCGTATTTGTAGGAGCCCATGTTCTGCACCGTCTCGACCGTCTCGCGGTCCACGCCCTCGCGGATATCCTGGTCCTGCGTCATCGTCTTTTCCCCTTCCGCGTCAGCGCCTTGCGCGGTGCTTTTCATATGCCGCCCGCCATGTGCCGGCAAAGCGCAAGATCTCGTCCCGTCCGATCCCCGGACCGAGCGACACCCGGATCGCAGACCCTGCCTGCTCGTCGGACCAGCCCATCGCGCGCAAAACCTTGCTCGCGCGGACCTTGCCCGAGGAACAGGCCGACCCCGCCGAGACCGCATGGCCCGCAAGGTCCATGCGCATCACCTGAGTCTCGCCTTTCCAGCCCGGAGCGATCACCGAAAGCGTGTTGGGCAGGACCTGTGGCCGCCCAGCCGTTTCCCCTTCCGGCGTCTCCCATCCCGGAAAATAGACTTCTTTCGTCGGGAATTCCAGTGCCTCTTTTAGAATATCTCTAACTTCCGCAACCTCGGCCCACACACCCCGTGCCAAGTCGGCTGCCGCCGCCTCGGCCGCGGCGCCGAAACCGGCAATGCCGATGAGGTTTTCCGTGCCCGCGCGCCGCCCCATCTCCTGCCCGCCGCCTTTCAGAGCCGACGCAATCTCCGTGCCACGGCGCAGCACCAGCGCCCCGATCCCCTTCGGCCCGCCCAGTTTATGGGCGGAAACGAAACCGCAGGTCACGCCCAACCAGTTGAATGCGATGGGCAGCTTGCCGAAAGCCTGAGTCAGGTCGGCGGCCCAGAGCCCCGCGGGCAGATCCTGAATCACCCCGGTTTCGGAATTGGCCAGCTGCAGCGTCGCGCGGCCCGGATCGGTCACCACCACCCGCCCGAAGCCATCGACCGGCAGCCTGTCGGCACACCAGGCTGCCACCGCATCATGTTCGATTGCCGCCGCCGCACAGCCCCGCCCCGCAAGCGCCAAGGCCGCCGCCTCGGTCGCGCCCGAGGTGAAGACGATATCCGCCCCCTCGGCTCCCAAAGCCGCCGCCACCTGCGCGCGGGCCTTTTCCATCAAGGCCTTGGCCGCGCGCCCCTCGGCATGGACCGAAGACGGATTGCCCACGACCTCCATCGCCGCAACCATCGCCGCCTTCGCCTCGGGGCGCAGCGGCGTCGTCGCGTTCCAGTCGAGATAAGCCCGTGTCATCCAATCCCCGTCTTGGCGCAGACCCCACCCGCGATAAGAGCGTATTTGATCCAAGAAAAAACGCTCAGCTTTTTCTTGGCGCAAATACGCCCTTCGATCAGGCCCGTGATCGGCGCGCGGTCAGTCATCCACCACTGAAAACAGGCTTGGCACCGCAGGGCAAGGCTTCAGACCATTCTTCACCACGTCTTCCAGCGTCGTCTGATGCAGGAAGACGAAAACCTGCGCCGAAAGGCTTTCCCAAAGCCGGTTCGCCAGCGATTGCGCCCGCGAGCCGGACACCCCGCCCGAGGCGCCCGCGCCCACATGCAGCGCCGAGACCGTCTCATCGACCGCCTCGAACACTTCGGAAATGCGGATCTCGGCGGGCGTCTTGGCCAGCCGGTAGCCGCCGCCCGGGCCGCGCACCGAAGCGACAAGCCCGGCCCGGCGCAGCCGCACGAAAAGCTGCTCGAGATAGGGCAGCGAAATATCCTGCCGCTTCGAGATTTCGGCCAGCGAGGTCATCTGCCCCGGCCCGACGGTGGCCAGATCGACCAGCGCGACCATCGCATAGCGCCCCTTCGTCGAAAGTTTCATGGTTTCCCCCCGCCAAAGCCAAGCGGCGCATCGGAAACCCCGCCGAAACTGCGGCGAAGCATTGACGACGCGCCTTGGGCCGCTTAACTCGATTGCATCCGAAATCCCGGCATCGTGCCGGGACGTTTTCGTCCTAGGGTCTTGCGGTAAAAGCGTCAAGATTGCGCACCGCCGCAGATCCCCCGAGAACGTTGCAGCAGGCGAGAGAACATGCCCGAAGTGATCTTCCCCGGCCCCGAGGGCCGTCTCGAAGGACGTTACCATCCGCAGCCCGCCCCCGATGCGCCGATCGCGATCATCCTGCATCCCGATCCGCAATATGGCGGCACGATGAACAACCGCGTTGTCTATAATCTGCATTATGCCTTCCACAAACTCGGGTTTACCGTGCTGCGCTTCAATTTCCGCGGCGTGGGGCGCAGCCAGGGTGAATATGATCAGGGCATCGGGGAATTGTCCGACGCCGCCTCGGCGCTCGATTATCTGCAGGCGATGAACCCGAATTCGAAACATTGCTGGGTTGCGGGCTTTTCCTTTGGCGCCTGGATCGGCATGCAGCTCTTGATGCGCCGGCCCGAAATCACCGGCTTCGTCTCGGTGGCGCCGCCCGCCAATATCTACGATTTCTCCTTCCTGGCGCCCTGCCCGTCTTCGGGGCTGATCATCAACGGCAGCGCTGACCGCATCGCCCCGCCCAAGGACACGGCGACGCTGGTGGGCAAGCTGCGCGAGCAGAAGGGCATCACCATCACCCATTCGGAGGTCGAGGGGGCGGATCACTTCTTCAAGGATGACGAAGCCCATATGAAGCCGATGATCGAGACGGTGCAGACCTATGTCCGCCGCCGCCTGACCGAGGGTTCGCGGTAAGATGGCGCTGACCGAGGAGCTTGCCGAGGCGCTCGCCCGTGACGTGATCGCGGCGCAGCGCGAGCTGGGCGACAAGGCCGACCGGCTGTTCATGGAGGTCGGCAATTTCATCGGCACCTCCTCGCCCTCGATGCAGGAGGCCTTCATGACCGCCTGCCGCGCCTATATGGCAGCCGATCGCGGTCGCGACTTCTTCGAGGCGCGGCTGAAGGCGCTCCGGGACGCATGAGCGGGACGGCGAAAGCCACGCGGCGCGATCAGCTTTTCGCCTTCCTGCTGGAGGCGGAAAAGCTGAAATCGGTCACCCGGGCGACGCCGATCCATGACGGGTCGCGGCGTGAAAACTCGGCCGAGCACAGCTGGACGCTGGCGCTTTATGCGCTGGTTCTGGCCGAGGAAGCGGCACCCGGCGTCGATCCGCTGCGCGCGGTCAAGATGCTTCTGATCCACGACCTTGTGGAAATCGACGTGGGCGATGTGCCGATCCATTCCGCGGGCGGCGCCGCCCATGGCTCGACCGAAATCCAAAGCGCCGAAGCCGCAGCCGCCAAGCGCATTTTCGGCCTTCTGCCCAAGGATTTGGGCGAGGATCTTCATGCACTTTGGGAAGAGTTCGAAGCCGCCGAAACCCCCACGGCGATCTACGCGAAATCGCTCGACCGGGTGCAGCCGGTGCTGCTGAACCAGCTTTCCGGCGGCGGGTCGTGGCTCGAATATGACGTGACCTGGGATCAGCTACAAACCCGCGTCGGCACCAAGGTCGCCCGCGGCCTGCCCGGTGTCTGGGACTGGGTGCAGGCGAAGATCCGCCCCTGGTTCAGCGCCCGTGGCCTCTGATTCCGAAATCGGTATGCAATCGCATACAAGACTAGTCAAACCCGCGCAAACCCGCTAAAAAGCGGCAACGAGTCACCAAGGCATGAGGGCCCAATGTCGAAGATCAAGGTAGCAAATCCCATCGTCGAGATGGACGGCGACGAGATGACCCGGATCATCTGGGATTTCATCAAGAAAAAGCTGATCCTGCCCTATCTCGACATTGACCTGCTCTACTATGATCTCGGTATCGAGGAACGCGACCGCACCAATGACCAGATCACCATCGAGTCCGCGCTGAAGACGAAAGAGGTCGGCGTGGCGGTGAAATGCGCCACGATCACCCCCGACGAAGCCCGGGTGGCCGAATTCAACCTCAAGCAGATGTGGAAATCGCCCAACGGCACGATCCGCAACATCCTGGGCGGCGTGATCTTCCGCGAGCCGATCATCTGCAAGAACGTGCCGCGTCTGGTGCCGGGCTGGACCCAGCCGATCGTGATCGGCCGCCACGCCTTTGGCGATCAATACCGCGCCACCGATTTCCACTTCCCCGGCAAGGGCCAGCTGACGATGAAATTCGTCGGCGAGGACGGGACGGTGATCGAAAAGACCGTCTTCGACGCCCCCGGCGCTGGCGTGGCGATGGGGATGTACAACCTCGATCAGTCGATCATCGACTTCGCCCGGTCGTCGATGAACTATGGTCTGATGAAGGGCTGGCCGGTCTATCTCTCGACCAAGAACACCATCCTCAAGGCCTATGACGGCCGCTTCAAGGACCTGTTCCAGAAGGTCTACGAGGAAGAATTCGCTGATAAATTCAAGGCGGCGGGCATCCATTACGAACACCGTCTGATCGACGACATGGTGGCTTCGGCGCTGAAATGGTCGGGCGGCTATGTCTGGGCCTGCAAGAACTACGATGGCGACGTGCAATCCGACACCGTGGCGCAGGGCTTCGGCTCGCTCGGCCTGATGACCTCGGTTCTGATGACGCCCGATGGCAAGATCGTCGAGGCCGAGGCCGCGCATGGCACCGTCACCCGTCACTATCGCCAGCATCAGGCCGGCAAGGAGACCTCGACGAACTCGATCGCCTCGATCTTCGCCTGGACCGGCGGCCTGAAGCATCGCGCGAAGCTCGACGACAACGCGGCGCTGATGACTTTCGCGACGACGCTGGAAAAGGTCTGCGTGCAGACGGTCGAAGACGGCTTCATGACCAAGGACCTGTCGCTGCTCGTCGGCCCCGATCAGAAGTGGCTGACCACGATGGGCTATCTGGAAAAGGTCGACGAATATCTGAACAAGGCGCTGGCGGGCTGATCCGGCATCTTTTCGAAACTGCAAGGGCCGGGATTTCCCGGCCCTTTTTCAATGCCTTGCGATGGGCTTTGCATGTTACCAGCCGAAATGCGTCCAATGCGGCATCGGCGGCGTGGGCCCGCGCGGCGGCAGGCCGATGTCGCGGCGCATATGGTCGTCCATCTCGGCAAAGCGGGTGGCAAGGCCGCGGTTGCGGTGATGGCGGACAAGCGCGGCCATCAGGCTCAGCAGCACAAGCCGCGGGCCATGCGCCGCCAGCAGCGTTTCAAGATCAAGTCTCAGCGACAGCGCGAAATCGTCGGTTCTGGTCATGTCCTTTCCGGTGCGGGCACCGGCCTCTGGGTTGGGATGAAAAGACCGGAACGGGCCAGGGGCCAGACGCAGGCTTGGGGGGGGATCCGGTCGAAGATCAGACGTGGTGCAAAGACACCGGGGCGGACGGCTTACGCGAAAACGCGGGTGCCATTGACTGCGGCAGCGGTTGCCGCAGCGCGAGTGAGCCCACCGGTTCGGAGGATGGATGCATAAATCGTCATGATCCGCCCTCCCTGTCTGAATTGCCGGATGCGGGGAACATGCACGCGCCCCCGAGTCGCGCCAAGAAAAAAGGCGACGGCAGGGCTTGACACGCGCCCTCCGTGTCCGCAGGGCCACAGCCCCTTGCCCGAGGCGGCGGCGCATGAGAAAAGCCCGCATGACCGAGATCATCGCCGAAAACCCCGTCGAACACACGTTGCTGGATGATGTCCAGGGCATCGCCTATGGCACGACCATGGCCGCCTTCGGCATCGTGCTGCTCACCCACCTTGGCCTTGTCACCGGCCAGACCGCGGGGCTGGCCGTGCTGATCAGCTATGCCACCGGCTGGGGCTTCGGCCCGGTCTTCTTCGCGATCAACATTCCCTTTTACTGGTTCGGCTACCGGCGCATGGGGCTGGGCTTCGTGATCAAGACCTTCCTTTCGGTCGCGGCGCTGTCGGCGCTGGCCGCCTTCCTGCCCGGCTATGTCAGCTTCGCCAATGTCAACCCGCTGGTCGGCGCGGTGATCTTCGGCTTTCTCTCCGGCTCAGCCCTGCTTGCGCTTTTTCGCCACGGCGCCAGCCTCGGCGGTGTCGGCATCATGGCGCTTTACCTGCAGGACCGCACCGGCTTTCGCGCCGGCTGGACGCAGCTGATCTTCGATGCCTGCGTCTTCGGCCTCGCCCTGACCCTGCGCGACTGGCAAACCGTCGCAATCTCGGCCTTGGGCGCGCTGGTGATCAACATCGTCATCGCAATGAACCACCGCCGCGACCGCTATATCGCCACCTGATCCGTTGACAGGACAGCAATTCTGACGCATATTCGGGTCATGAGTGCTGACCCATCACCCCGCCGCTACACGCTTTTCGAGGACGCTCAGGGGCTGATCCTCGCCTCGGCGCAAGCCGCTCTGGGCATTCACCTGTTGCGCGCCGCGGGGCTGGTGACGGGCGGCACCGCGGGCACGGCGCTGATCCTGTCCTACGCCACCGGGCTCAATTTCTCGACGCTGTTCTTCGGGCTCAACATCCCCTTCTTCGCGCTGGCCTGGTGGGCGCGCGGCCCGGTCTTTTGCGTGAAATCGCTGGTCACCGTGACCTTCGTCTCGATCCTGGCCGAGGCGCTCAAACCCGTCCTTGTCCTGGACACGATCCACCCTGCCGCCGCGGCGCTTCTGTTCGGCGTCTCGGCGGGGGTCGGGCTTTTGGGCCTGTTCCGTCATTCCGGCACCTTGGGCGGCGTCTCGATCGTCGCGCTGATCGTGCAGGACCGCTACGGCTGGCGCGCGGGCCATGTGCAGCTCGCCCATGACCTGATCCTCTTTGCCATCGCCAGCCTGATCCTGCCGCTCGACCGGATCGGCTGGTCATTGCTCGGCGCCGTCGTTCTGAACTTCGTCATCGCCTTCAACCACCGCCGCGACTGGTATATCGTGTCGTGATGAAACCCTATCTCTACCTTCTCATCGCGGTGCTGTTCGAGACCTTCGGCTCCACCTGCCTGCAGGCCTCAAACCAGTTCACGCGACTTTGGCCGACGCTGGGCGTGTTTTTCGGCTTCGGCGTCGCCTTCTGGTTCTTTACGCTCGTGCTGAAAACCTTGCCGCTTGGCATCACCTATGCGCTCTGGTCGGGCATCGGCATCGTGCTGATCACCGCCTCGGGCTGGCTGATCTTTCAACAAAAACTCGACGCGCCCGCGCTTTTCGGCATCGGACTGATCATCGCGGGCATCCTCGTCATCAACCTGTTTTCATCCGCAGGGCATCCCTGACGCGGTTCCTTCTAGCCAAACGGCTGCTTTTCCCGTAAGGGCAGCACAAATCTCGAACAGGCGGACTTCATGGACATTCGCAATATTGCGATCATCGCACACGTTGACCACGGCAAGACGACGCTGGTGGACAAGCTTTTGGGCCAATCCGGGGCATTCCGGGAAAATCAGGCCGTCGCGGAACGCGCGATGGACAGCAACGATATCGAACGCGAACGCGGCATCACCATTTTGGCCAAATGCACCTCGGTCGAATGGAAGGGCACGCGGATCAACATCGTCGACACCCCCGGCCACGCCGATTTCGGCGGCGAGGTGGAGCGCATCCTGAGCATGGTCGATGGCGTATGCCTGCTGGTCGACGCCGCCGAAGGCCCGATGCCGCAAACGAAATTCGTCACCTCGAAGGCGCTGGCGCTGGGCCTCAAGCCGATTGTCGTGCTGAACAAGGTCGACAAGCCCGCGGCCGAGCCTGACCGCGCCCTGAACGAGGTCTTCGACCTGTTCGCCAACCTTGGCGCGACCGATGAGCAGCTCGATTTCCCGCATGTCTATGCGTCGGGGATCGGCGGCTGGGCCGACCGTGAACTGGACGGGCCGCGGCAGGATCTCTCCGCGCTCTTCGATCTGATCCTTGAACATGTCGAGCCGCCGAAACAGGAATTCCGCGCCGACGAGCCGTTCCAGATGCTCGCCACCACGCTTTCGGCCGACCCGTTCATCGGCCGCATCCTGACCGGCCGCGTCGAGGCCGGGCGGCTCAAGGTCGGCGACACGCTCAAGGCGCTCTCGCGCACCGGCGAACGGATCGAGCAATTCCGCTGCACCAAGATCCTCGCCTTCCGCGGCTTGACGCAACAGCCGATCGACCTGGCCGAAGCGGGCGATATCGTCACCATCGCCGGCATGACCAAGGCGACCGTGGCCGACACGCTTTGCGCGCTGGAAATCGACACCCCGATCCCCTCGCAACCGATTGATCCGCCGACGATTTCGGTTACTTTCGGGATCAACGACAGCCCGCTTGCGGGCCGCGACGGTACCAAGGTGCAATCGCGCGTCATCCGCGAACGGCTGCTGAAGGAAGCCGAAACCAACGTCGCGATCCGCGTCGAGGACACGCCCTCGGGCGATGCTTTCGTCGTCTCGGGACGCGGCGAATTGCAGATGGGCGTTCTGATCGAAAACATGCGCCGCGAAGGCTTCGAGCTGTCGATCTCGCGTCCGCGGGTGATCTTCCGCGAGGAAAACGGCGAACGCATGGAGCCGATCGAAGAGGTCATCGTCGATGTCGATGACGAATATTCGGGCGCGGTGATCGAGAAACTGACCGGGCCGCGCAAGGGTGATCTGGTCGAGATGCGCCCCGCCGGTCACGGCAAGACCCGGATCGTCGCCCATGTGCCCTCGCGCGGGCTGATCGGCTATCAGGGCGAATTCATGACCGACACCCGCGGCAACGGCGTGTTGAACCGGATCTTCCACGGCTGGGTGCCCTACAAGGGCCCGATCCAGGGCCGTCGTCAGGGCGTGCTGATCTCGATGGAGAATGGCGTCTCGGTCGCCTATGCTTTGTGGAACCTCGAAGAACGCGGCAAGCTCTTCATCGGCGCGCAGGAGCAGATCTACGAGGGCATGATCATCGGCGAGCATTCGCGCGACAATGACCTCGAGGTGAACCCGCTCAAGGGCAAGAAGCTGACGAACGTGCGTGCCTCGGGCACGGACGAGGCCGTGCGCCTGACGCCGCCGGTGCGGATGAGCCTGGAAGAGGCGATCGCCTATATCGACGACGACGAACTGGTCGAGGTGACGCCGAAAATCGTGCGCCTGCGCAAGCGGCTTCTGGACCCGCATGAGCGCAAACGCGCCTCGCGCTCGGAATAAGACGAAAAAGGGGGGCTCTGCCCCCCTCTTTCATTCGTGCCGAATGAAATTCACCCCCGGGATATTTGAGGCAAGATAAAGACTTGCGAGGCGTTCTTCATCTTGCCTCAAATATCCCGGGGGTGCGGGGGCAGCGCCCCCGCCCTGTGCTCGGCAGCTGTCAGCGAAACAGCACCAGCGCGCCCGGCGACCAGGCGACGCGCGTGCGCGTGCCCACAT
This sequence comes from Rhodobacter sp. 4.3.4, assembly GCF_058724655.1. NCBI lineage: Bacteria > Pseudomonadati > Pseudomonadota > Alphaproteobacteria > Rhodobacterales > Rhodobacter > Rhodobacter sp. 4.3.4. Next base: position 1,690,867 of record NZ_CM178967.1, on the reverse strand, counting down.
CCAGCACCGGGCGGCCGAAGACATTGCGCATCGAAATCCGCACCGGCGTTTCCACCCCGTCCAGCTTCACGTCGTAATAGGTCATGTCGCCGTAATAGACGACCTCGTCGATCACGCCGGGGGAGTCGCGGTCCTGCGCCACCTGCCCTTCGTAAAGGATCGTCAGCGTCTCGGGGCGGAAGCCGACCGCCGCCTCGCCGCCCTGCGGCTTGGCCGAGGCCTGCTCGTCCGTCACATCGACCTGACCCAGCCCCGCCACCTCCAGCTGCACATGGCCGCCGCCCTCGCCCAGCACCCGGGCGGGCAGGAAATTCATCACGCCGATGAAATCGGCCACCCGGCGCGAGGCCGGACGGCGATAGAGCGTCTCCGGATCGGCCAGCTGCGCGATCTCGCCCTCGAACATCACCGCGATCCGGTCCGACATGACGAGCGCCTCTTCCTGGTCATGCGTCACCAGAACGAAGGTGATCCCCACCTCGCGTTGCAGCTTGATCAGCTCGATCTGCATCTGCTCGCGGATCTTCTTGTCCAGCGCCGAGAGCGGTTCATCCAGCAGCAGCACCTTGGGCTTGAGGATCAGCGCCCGCGCCAGCGCCACCCGCTGCCGCTGCCCGCCCGACAGCGCATGCGCCGCCCGCGCGCCATAGCCCTTGAGGCCGACCATCTCCAGTGCCTCTTCGACGGCCTTGGCCTTTTCGGCCTCCGACCGCGGATCGCGGCGCAGCCCGAAGCCGACGTTCTGCGCCACGCTCAGATGCGGGAAGATCGCATAGCTTTGAAACACCATGTTCGTCGGGCGCTTGTTCGGCGGCACGTCTTCCATGTGCTTGCCGTCGATCAAGACCGCGCCCGAGGAAATATCCTCGAACCCGGCGATGGTGCGCAAAAGCGTGGTCTTGCCACAGCCCGAGGGGCCCAGCAGCGAGAAGAATTCGCCCTCGCGGATCGTCGCGGTGATGCCGCGCAGCGCGTGGTAATCGCCGTAATATTTGTGCACGCGATCGAATTCGATCATCTTCTTGCGCTGCTCGAGCGGCACTTTCGCGGTGATGACGTTCTGGCTCACAGGAACCCCCCAGTGTCTTTGGCGCCGGTCTTCGCGATGCCGCGGCGGCGGAAATATTCGGCAAGCGTCAGCAGCAGCACCGAGCAGACCACAAGCACGGTGCCAAGCGCCATGATCATCGGGATCTGTTTCGGAAAGCGCAGCTGCGAATAGATATAGGTGGGCAGCGTCGTCTGCTCGCCCGCCAGGAAGAAGGCCATGATAAATTCGTCGAGCGAGATGGTGAAAGCCATCAGCGCCGAGGAAATGATCCCGGGCGTCACCAGCGGCAGGATGATCAGCCGGAAGGTCGACCATTTCGTCTCGCCCAGATCATAGGCCGCCTCTTCGAGCGACCGGTCGAGCGAGGAGAAGGCGGCGTTCAGAACCGCGATCGCATAGGGCGTCGCCACCAGCACATGGCCAAGGATGACGGTGAAGATCGACATCGGCACGCCGATCGCCAGCAGCACCACCAGCAGCGACACCGCCAGGATGATCTCGGGCATCACCAGCGGCAGCATGATCAGCCCCATCGCCCCCGCCTTGCCCGGGTAATTGTAGCGCGTGGCCGAGCGCGCGGCAAAGATGCCCAGTGCCGTCGCCAGGATCGCGGTCGAGACCGCCACGATCAGCGAATTCGTCAAGGCCGTCGCCAGCGACTGGTTCTCGAACATCTGTCCGAACCATTTCAGCGTGAACCCCTTCAGCGGAAAGGCGATCACCGTGCCGTCGTTGAAGGCGAAGACCGGCAGAAGCAGGATCGGCGCGTAAAGGAAGGCAAGATAAAGAAAGGCATAGCCTCTCAGACCGGAAACCTTCATTTGCCCCCCCTCAGGAAGCGACGGTTGAGGAACAGGAAGATCAGCGCCACCGCAGACACGACCAGCATGGCCGAAACCGCCACCGCCGCACCAAGGGGCTTGTTGTCGATCTTCAGCATGTCTTTCTGGATCAGGTTCGCCACCATCGGCAGCTTGCCGCCGCCGATCAGCTCGGGCGTGACATAATCCCCGATCGTCGGGATGAAGACGATCATCACCGCCCCGATCACCCCCGGCATCGCCAGCGGCAAGGTCACCCGCCAGAAGGTCATCAGCCGACTTTCGCCCAGATCCTGCCCGGCTTCCAGCAGCGAGCGGTCGATCTTTTCCAGGCTGACGAAGATCGGCAGAATCGCAAAGGGCGCATAGGCATGCGCCAGCGTGATCGCGATGGCCCCCACCGAGTTCAGCATCTGCAACGGGCTGTCGATGATCCCAAGCCCCATCAGCGTCGAGTTCACCACGCCGTTGAAGTTCAGGATCACCTTCCACTGGAACACCCGGATCAGATACGAGGTCCAGAACGGGATGGTGATCAGGAACAGCCAGCGCGACTTCTGCGCCGCGGGCACGTTGAACGAGATGAAATAGGCGATCGGAAAGGCCAGCAGCACGGTGACCAGCGTCACCAGCGCCGACACCAGCACCGAGCGCAACAGGATGGTGCGGAAGATCGGGTCCGACCAGGCCTCGACATAGTTTTGCGTGGTGAATTCATGCACCACGACCAGATAGCCGTCCTTGAAAAAGGAATAGGCGACAATCGTCACCAGCGGCGCCGCCAGCAACAGAATCGCATAGATCAGCGTTGGGCTGACCATGAACCAGCCGCTGGCCGCCTCCGAGCGCGCCCACCGCCGGGTTGGAGATACCGACATCCTCTATTCTCCCTCAGCGCGTCTCAGGCGCGTTTGGGCCAAATTTGCACAAGGTTTCGGCAGAGGAAAGGGGGGCGATGTCCCGGCCTGCCCCCGGCATCGGGAAAATTCCCGCGAGCGCCCGGTAAAGCGGCAGCATTGCTGTCGTTTTGCAACCGAAACGTGCAGTTTCAGACCGGCAGATCGCGGGGCGGATTCTCCAGCAGCGCCCGCAGTTTCGCAATCGCCCGCATCAGCCGGTCCTCGGGCACGCCCCCCGCCAGCGCGAAGCGCACCGCATTGGGCGCATGGCCATCGGCCAGCACATATTCATCGGCCGAGCGCACCAGCACCCCCTCCGCCTCGGCGATGCGGGCGAAGGTCGAGGCCCGCCAGCCCGCCGGCAGCCGCAGCCAGACAAAGCTCAGCCCCGGCTGCCAGGCGATGTCGTGATCCTCCATCGCCTGCACCACCATCTGCAGACGGCGGCTCATCACCTCCTGCGCGGCCTGGCGCAGCCGCATCGCCTCGCCGCTGCTGAACAGCCGGGTGATGATGTCGGTCACCGGCCGCGGCAGGCCGAAGAAACTGTGCTGCGCCGTCAGCCGCCCGGCCTCGCCCATGCCCTCGGGGGCGATGACGATACCAAAGCGCATCCCCGCCGAGATCGTCTTCGACAGCGAGGTCACATGCCAGGTCCGTTCCGGCGCGATCACCCGGATCGCCTCCAGCCCCGAGACCGGCGCGGTGTAGCAATCGTCCTCGATGATCTGCAGATCATGCCTGCGCGCCACCTCGGCGATGGCCTGGCGGCGCCGGTTCGACATCCGCGCCGTGGTCGGGTTCTGCGCATCGGGCGTCACACAGACCACCTGCCCGCCATAGCGCCGACAGGCGGCATCCAGCGCCTCGGGGATCATCCCCTCGTCATCAAGCTTGACCGGCACCACCTCGGCCCGGCTCAGCCGCGCGGCATGGCGAAAACCGGGATAGGCCAGCTCCTCGCACAGCACCACCGGCCGGTCACCGCGCAGGCAGCATTGCAGCACGATCGAGATGCCATTCTGCCCGCCATGCGTCAGCACCAGGTCATCGGCGCCGATCTGCCCATGCAGCGAGCAATGCGAAAACCACTCCAGCGCCGCCTCGCGGCAATAGCGGTCGCGGCGCAGACCGGGATATTCCAGATAATGCTCGCCCAGTTCGGTCGCAGCATCGGCCATCGCCTGCGACAGCGCCACCGATTGTCCGACATCGGGCAATTGCGGCGAGCGCAGGTCGATCACCCCATCCGCCGCCGGGTCCGAGAGCGGCTGTTGATACAGCGATTCGGTCGGCCCCAGACGGCGCGATTGTGTCGATACAAACGTGCCACGCCCCACCGCCGCCTCCAGCAGCCCCTCCTGCGTGGCGATCTGATAGGCACGGGCAACAGTTCCGGGCGTAACCCCCAGTTTCCACGCCAGATCGCGCACGGTCGGCAAGCGCGATCCGGGCGAAAGATCGCCCCGCCGCACGCCTTCGCGCAGCGCCCGCACCAGCGCCAGATATTTCGGGCCGGATTGCACCGGCAAGTCGGGCTTCCAACTTGTATCAGTCACAATGTTTCCCTCGCGCCGCTTGTGCGGGAATTGTAATCTCTTTTTAGCAGCAAATATAGAATTGTATCAATACAGAAAAGGTGCCTCATGCTCAGCCTCACCCACCCCGTCCCGTCGCTGTCGCGTCGTTCCGCGCCGTCGTCGCTTGCGGTCGTGCTGGGCGTGGTTGCCCGTTGGCGCGATGACCGCCGCGCCCGGTTGGCGCTGGCCCGCCTTGACGATCACCTTTTGCGCGACATTGGCCTTGCGCCCCGCGGCGCGGTGAAACCGCTGCCGCCGCAGTATTCGGCCTTCTGATCCCGAGCGCCGCAGTCCCCTGTCGGCCTCTTCCTGAGGCCGGGTGCATCGCATCCGGCCCTTTTTCCATTCAGGCGGCGTTGCGGCGCATCAGCACCCGCACCTCATGCGGCTCCAGCGCGCGCCGCGCCGCCGTCCAGCGCCCGCGCGGCAGCGTCTTCTCGAGATCGGGGAAAATCGCCGCCAATTCCGCACGTTGCGGCGCATCCAGATGGGCAAGCGTCGGCTCAACGGGCTGAAAGCTCTCGGTCCAGGCGCCATCGGCCCGGATGATCTCATGTGCGTCGAACATCAGATAGAGATAGGTGACCTCGGCGCAGCGGTGCCGCGTGATGCCGGGCTGGCCCAGCATATGCGCCGCCGCCGCCAGCACTTCGGCCTCGCCAAACAGCAGCTCTGCCCGCGCCCCTGACATCAGCATCCGCTGCTGCCCGCTCACCAGCATGTCGGTCTCGGGCAGGCCCTCGCCCAGGGCGCCCGCGGCGATCCGCACCGGCTGCAACTGCGGCGCCGCCGCCAGATCTGCCGCCCCCAGCCGCCGCCGCCCGATCCAGCGGATCGGCCGATAGCCATTGTCGCGCGTCAACACCCGCGCGCCCGGCCGCAGCTTTTCCACCGCCACCTGACCGCGCTTGGTCTCGATCAGCGTGCCGGAGGTGAAACAGGGCAGATTGCGAAAGACTTCAACGTTTTCGATCATGGGAAGGGGGGGCGTCGCGCCACTCCGCCAGAGGACGGCGCCCGGCCCGTCGCTGTCGGCCCAGCTCTCCAGGCCCATCGCCGCAAGGAGCGTATCAGCCACAGCCGTTCGGGTCAGGGTATCGTGCTGGTCAGTGCCGGTGATCGCCATTGGGTCTTGCCTGCCCGGATCGGGGTTTCCGCAACGATGGGTCAGCACAATGGCAGATCAGGGCCGCAAAAGCGGCAAAGCCGGTGCGCTATGATGGCGGGAAAACGGCAGCGCCTCAGGCCGCCGAGCCGATCTCGGCAAAGGGACGCACCGCGGCGGGTCCGGGAGGACCCGATGCGGCCGACAGCTCCGGCAGGACCCGGGTCACCGCGTCGCGGCTGTCGCTTTCCAGCGCCGCCAGGCTGGTCTCGGTCGGCAGGAAGCTTTCCGACCAGGCGCCATCGGCCAGAACCAGCTCGTGACGGGCGAACAGCACTTGCCAATAGTCGACCCCGGCGGCGGCGTGACGGGTGATGCCGTCAAGCCCGACCAGATCGCGCGCCATCGTCAGCGATTCGCCGCTTTCGCCCCTGCCCGGCAGACAGGTCAGGAAACGGTGGTTCGGCGACACCAGCATGTCGCGTTCGGGCAGGCCCTGCCCCAGCGCCCCGGCGGCGATTCGCACCGGGCGCAGCAGCGGATTGAGTCCGAGCGCCTGCCAGCCGAAGCGACGACGCCCGACCCAGAGCAATTCCTGCATGCCGTTGTCGCGGGTGATCACCCGCGCCCCCGGCTGCAGCGCCGAAACCGGCAGCAGCCCCTGCGCCGTGGCGATCAGGCTTGTGGCGGTGAAACAGGGCACCGCCGCGGTGACCTGCGCGATCTCTTGTGCGAACAACTGCAGGCCCGCGGCATCGCGGCCTTCGACCCGGCCGCCCAGACCGTCATAGCCGTCGAACTGAAAACGGACCTCGGCCATGGCGCCGGTGTTGCCCCACGGCCCGGGGGGACTGCCGAGGAACGCCGCCCCCTGCGTGAAATTGCCCGTCGCTATCATGCCGCGCATCCTGACCCGGAACCACCGGGGACACCCGAGGCCCCGGCTTTCCGGCATCTTCCGGCCTGCGCCTTTCCAACGGGTTAAAAATCCCGAAATTGTCACAACTTGTCGGAACTTTCCCGGTCCTGCCTGATCGCGCTCCGACAGCAGAACGCCCGGGGGAGGCCCCGGGCGCCGCAGTCGTTTCGATCAAAGCCGGGGCTCAGCGATGCCGAAGCAGCGCCGCCTCGTGCTTTTTCAGGATCTTGCGCGCCGCGCCATAGCCCGCAATTCCGTCGCGGCTGCGCAGCTCGGGGAACAGCTCGAGGATCTCGGCGCGTTGCGCATTGCCCAGCCCCTGCAGCGACTGATCCCCGGGCTGGAAGCTTTCGGTCCAGGCGCCGTTGCCCAGAACCACCTCGTGCCGGTCGAACATGAAGTGGATGTAGCTGGTGCCCAGCGTCTCCACCGGCTTCACGCCGCGGTTGTCGATCAGATGCTTGGCTGCCACCAGCACCTCATGCTCCTCGAAGTAAAGCGCCGTGCGTTCGTTCGCCACCAGCATCCGGTGATTGGGCGACACCAGCATGTCGCGTTCCGGCAGACCGTTGCCCAGACTGCCCGCCCGGATCAGCACCGGCTTCAGATGCGGCGTCGCCATAAGCTGCGCCCGGGTCAGATCGGTGCGGCCGATCCAGCGGATTTCCTGAATGCCGTTGTCGCGGGTCAGGATCTTGTCGCCTTCGCGCAGCTCTTCGACCAGCCGCTCGCCCTTCGGCGTCGCGATCAGCGTGCCGGGGGTGAAGCAGGGCGGGATCACCTTCTCGATGTTGCGGAAGGTCAGCGAGCCGGTGACATTGCCGTGATCGTCAAGGAAGGTGACGGTGCCGTTTTCCGGGTTCGTCGGATCGTAGTTGATCCGCAGCGGCCCCGCCGTCGTCAGATCCAGCGTGTCGAAGTCGTCGCCGCCCTCGTTGCCGTCGATGACATCATGGTTGCCGCCATCGCGGTTGACCACCACGAACACGTCGCGGTCATCGCCACCCGAAAGCGTGTCGACCCCCTCGCCGCCAATCAGCGTGTCGTTGCCCGCCCCGCCTTCCAGCAGATCCTGGCCCAGACCGCCCGAGAGGCTGTCATTGCCCGCATCGCCATAAAGCCGGTCATCGCCATCGTCACCGGTGATCGTGTCATCGCCCGCGCCGCCGCGGATCGTATCCTGCCCGGCCCCGCCCGCAGCCAGATCGTTGCCGTCCCCGCCCAGGATCGAATCGTCGCCCTCGCCGCCGATCAGCGTGTCATCGCCCGCCCCGCCATCCAGCGTGTCCGAGGAAGCGCCGCCATCAAGGCTGTCGTTGCCCTCGCCGCCCGAGAGCGTGTCATTGCCCTCGCCGCCCAAAAGCGTGTCATGGCCCGCACCACCGTCAAGGCTGTCCGAGGAATTGCCGCCATCCAGGCTGTCATTGCCGTCCCCGCCCGAGAGCGTGTCATTGCCCTCGCCGCCCAGAAGCGTGTCATGGCCCGCGCCGCCAGCAAGGCTGTCCGAGGAATTGCCGCCATCCAGGCTGTCGTCGCCGTCCCCGCCCGAGAGCGTGTCATTGCCTTCGCCGCCCAAAAGCGTGTCATTGCCCGCGCCGCCATCAAGGCTGTCCGCGGAATTGCCGCCGTCAAGGCTGTCATCGCCCGCGCCGCCCAGCAGCGTGTCATTGCCATCGCCGCCGAAGATCGTGTCCTTGCCGTCGCCGCCCAGCACCGAGTCATTGCCCAGGCCCGCCTCGACCAGATCATCCCCGGTGCCCGCGTCCACGGTATCGTTGCCAAGCCCCGAACGGATCGTGTCATTGCCCGCCCCGGCCACAACGCGGTCATCCTGCGAACCGTCGCCCGGGATGATCGCATCATTGTGGTCGATCCGGTCGCCGTCGGGATCGCCGGTGTAGTCATAGTCGATCAGATCGGCGCCGTCCGTGCCCCTGACGATGCCATCGCGGTCGCAGATGATCTTTTCGATATTGGTGAAGGTCAGCGTGCCGATGACTGCGCCATGGTCATCGAGGAACTGCACCGTGCCGTTTTCGCGGTTGTTCGGGTCATAAAGGATATTCGTCCGGCCCGCCCCGGTCAGATCCAGCGTGTCGTAATCGTCGCCGCCCTCGTTGCCGTCGATCACGTCGCCCGCGCCCGCCGCCGCGGTGGCGATGCGGATGGTGTCGCGGTCATCACCGCCCGAGATCTGGTCCGCCCCGTCGCCGCCGGTCAGGCTGTCATTGCCGGTGCCGCCGAAGATCGTGTCCTCGTCGATGCCGCCGTCGATCGTGTCATTGCCGGCATCGCCGTAAAGCAGGTCGTCGTCATCCTCGCCATAGATGACATCATTGCCGTCGCCGCCACGGATCGTGTCCATGCCGTTGTTTTGCACCAGATCGGTGGCGTCGGGGATGTTGATGACGTCGGGCACGGTCGGGCCAAGGCCGCCATAGATGACATCATTGCCCGCGCCGCCCTCGACCAGGTCCGAGCCCTCGCCCGAGGTGATCGTGTCGTCGCCCTCGCCGCCCAGAACGGTGTCGGCATCGACGCCCGCGTCGATCACGTCATTGCCGCTGCCGCCGTCGATGCTGTCGGCGTCGTCGCCGGTCAGGATCGTGTCATGGCCCGCCCCGCCCAGCACGGTGTCGCGGTCGTCGTTCGGGTCGGTGTCGCGCGGCAGATAACCCGGATAGCCCAGATCCGACAGCGCCTGATCATTGCGGGTGTTGATATAGTCGTTGCCGTCGCCGCCTTCGGCCCGGTCCGAGCCGAGGCCGGTGGTGATGCTGTCATCGCCCGCCCCGCCCTGCGCGGTGTCATTGCCCCCTCCGCCTTCCAGCGTGTCGTTGCCAAGCCCGCCGATCAGCAGATCGTCGCCCTTGCCGCCCACCGCCAGATCACTGTCGTCGCCGCCATCCAGCGTGTCATTGCCGTCGCCGCCGCGCAGCGTGTCGGTGCCGCCCTCGCCCAAAAGGCTGTCGTCGCCCTCGCCGCCATCGACCGAGTCATTGCCGGTGCCTGCGGTGACGGTGTCTTTGCCAAGCCCCGCCAGCACGGTATCATTGCCCGCCCCGGCGCGGATGCGGTCGTCATTCGGCCCGTCCCCCGGCAGGATCGCGTCATTGCCGTCAACCCGGTCGCCCTGCGGATCGCCGGTGTAGCCGGTGTCGATCAGATCATTGCCCGCCGTGCCGTCCACGTAGCCGTCGCGCGGATCGGCGCCGACGGTGACGGTAACCGTTGCGGTATCGGTGCCGCCCTGGCCGTCCGAGACGGTGTAGGTGATCGTGGCCGCGCCGGAAAAACCGGTGGCCGGGGTGAAGGTGATGGTGCCGTCGGCATTCACCTTGACGGTGCCGTTCGGGCTTGACGCGCCGGTCACCGTCAGCTTGTCGCCGTCGATGTCGGTGTCATTGGCCAGAACCGGCACGGTGACTGCGGTCTGGAACTTCGTCGCCACGCTGTCGTTCACCGCATCGGGCGCGTCATTCACCGGGGTCACGGTGACATTCACCGTCGCGGTATCGGTCAGCCCGCCCGGATCGCGCACCGTATAGGTGATGGTGTCGGGGCCGTTGTAATTTGCATTGGGCACATAGGTCAGCGTGCCGTCGGCATTGACCGTCACCTTGCCATGCAGCGCGGTGGCGCCGGTCACCGTCAGCTTGTCGCCATCGGGGTCGGTGTCATTGGCGAGAACGGTGATCGTCTTCGTGCCGTCCTCGGCCACGGTGGCGCTGTCGTTCACCGCATCGGGGCGGTGGTTGACCTTGTCGCCGGTGATATTCTCGATCTCGGTGAAATTCAGCGACCCGGTCACCTTGCCGTCGGCATCGAGGAATTCCACGGTGCCGTTGTAGCCGTTGCCGTTGCTGTCGGCGGTCCGGTTCACCACGCGCCAGTCGCCCTGACCGCGGATGTCGAGCGTGTCGTAATCGTCGCCGCCCGCGCCGCCGTCGATCGTGTCGCCCGCGCCGCCCTGGATCACGTCGCGGCCATCGCCCGCCGAGATCCGGTCATTGCCCGCGCCGCCGCTGATGACATCATTGCCGCCCTGACCGAGGATCGTGTCATCGCCCTCGCCGCCCGAGAGCGTGTCATCGCCCGCCTCGCCCGCGCCTTGCACCGGAACGCTCGTGCAGGTCATGTCGGTCACGGTGATCCCCTGATCCGAGGGACCGCCGTTCTTGTAGTCGATCTCGATCCGCGCCACGACGCCATCGATATGCACCAGCACCGAGCCGCTGGCCGAGGTGGGCGAGAGCGACCCGCCAGTATCCAGATCACGGCCGAAGACGGTACCGTTCGACACCGTCTGCGCACCTTCCGGCGTGTAGGTGACGTTCAGCAGATTGCCCTGCGCGTCATAGGCGCGGACGGTGACGATGTCCTGATGGAAGTCACCGCTCGGGCCGATATCGATATCGTTGATGCGGAAGCTGACATCGGTCACCGCCGAGGCGTAATCAGCATTGCTCGAGGTGAAATTCAGCGCCGTGGTCGAGGTGTTGCCCTGGCCGCCATTGCCATAAAGTTGCAGCCCGCCCGCGCCGTTCAGCCCGTCGCCCGCCTCGACATATTGCGCCGCATTGGTCGAGGTCGCGGTGCCGCCCCAGGTCTGGTCGGTGAAGCCGAAGGTCACCCGCACGCCGCCCATGTCATAGGACGAGCCGTTGACGATAGCGCCGTTATTCTGGCCGAATTTCTGCCAGTCCATCGTCAGATCGACGGCGGCGGCGCCTTTGTCCAGATCGCCGTCGCCCTCGATATAGTCGTTGCCCGTGCCGCCCTCGATGCTGTCGTCGTCGGCACCGCCGTAAAGGCTGTCATCCCCGCCCAGGCCGCGGATCGTGTCATTGCCGCCCATGCCGCGGAAGACGTTGGTATAGGTGTCCGCGGGCGAGGTGCCCTGATGGTCGAAGCCGACAAGGCTGTCGTTGAAACCGGAGCCAATCACCCCATCGACGCCCGAGCCAAGGGAATCGCCCGTGGCATCGCCGCCCGAAAGCGCCCCGGTGCCAAGGTTGACATTCACCGCCGCGCCCGACTTCGAATAGTCGATGACATCAAGCCCGGTGTCGCCGTGGAAGGTGTCGTTGCCCGCACCGCCGACAAAGGTGTCGTTGCCGTTGCCGCCATAAAGCAGGTCATTGTCGGCGCCGCCGTCTATCAGATCGTTGCCGTCCTCGCCATGGACGGTATCGGCCGCCGCGCCCGACCGGATCGTGTCATTGCCCGCCCCCGCAAGAACGCTGTCGGCATGGCCGCCGCGATAGTCGTTGGCGTCGATCCTGTCGCCCTCGGGGTCGCCGGTGTAGCCCGCGTCGATCAGATCGGCGCCCGCGGTGCCGTCGACGATGCCGTCAAGCTTCGGATAGGTCGCAAGCGAGGCATAGGGCACCGAGGGGCAGTTGTTGGTGCAGGCGAGGACCGTATAGGCGACCCCCTTCTGCAGCGGCGCCGAGGAGACGAGGCCGACCATGCGATTGTCGGCCATTTCAACGGCATAAACGGTGATGTAGCCCGAGGGATCAGTACAGCCGGGGGGGCAGACGGTATAGGCATATTCGGGGGCGATGCGGCCCGAGGCGGGGCCATAGCCCGCGCCGGCGAGGGTCTCGTAGGAATTCAGCGTCTGGTCGGGGTCGCTGTCGACGCCATAGACGTAGCCGCCGTCATCGTCGTCATCGTCATCGTCGCCACCGACGCCGTAGTAGCTGTCCGCGTCGTTGAAATAGGCGTCATTGTCGCGCACGGTGATCTCGTTGACCGTCGCGGCGGGGCTGATGGTGAAGGTCGCGCCTCTGGCATAGGGCAGCCCGGCGCTGTTGGGCGCGAAAAGGTCGGATCGCGAAGAGGTGATCTGCGACAGGTCCCACGCGAAAATCGTGCGGTCGCTGAAAGTATAGGTCATGGCAGCCTCTCCTTGGCCCGATTGGCGAAGACAATGCCCCGCAAACCTTTATATTTTGGCCCTGCCCCGTGCAGCGCCCGTCACGCGTCCAGATGGACAGCACAGCTGTCAGGACGCGACATTTTCGCGCGGCCAGGTCAGAGCGGAGGAAACACGGCAGCCGCCAAAGCGGTACTTCTGCCTTGAACACCTTGCCGTCGCTTCGGGATGACAGATCATCCCGGTCACGGCAGCATAACCCCAACCATCCCGAGCATCCGAAGATGTCGAACGTCCCCGGCCACCCCTCGGCCGATGCCCACCATGGGCCCTTATGTGATAGCAAGAGGCCGGGCCGCGGGGAACGGAAATCTGCCACATTCCGGCGCTGACTTTCCCCGCTCACCCCGTAATTGTCCGCCCGCCGCGGTGATTTGGCACCTCTGCCGCAGCGATTGTTTCCGCGACCCTGGACCGGGGACCCCGAAAAGCAGAAAAAAGGCTAAAATTTATTGCGTTTGCGATCCATTAACCTTGCCCCGCAAGGTGGGTTCCGGGGCATCGGCGCGGCGCCCCCGATCCGGCGTTTCCAGATCGTCGACAATCTGGCACTGCGCGCGTTTCCGATATGGCACCATTCTTCGGCAGCCGCCGGAACAATCGCCGCCGCCGCATTGTTCTTTCATTGCGATCAAAGCGCAGGAAACCGCCTGTTTGTTCGCCAATGCACTGCCGATGTGACGAATCACATTTTATGCATTGCGACGAAGGGCCGCGAACCGAATCACCCCTCCGGGCTGCTGCGCCCGGCCGGCTGGCCTTTGCCTCCGGCTTGCGGGCCGCTATAGTGAAGGCGCTTCACATTCAAAGGGCGGCGCATGGGCAAGGATCACGACACCGCGGAGGGGACCGGGCCCGGGGATGCGGCCAGAGCGGGCAGCGGCTTTCCCGACCTGCCCTTCGTTGGCGAAATCACCCGGTTCCTGCATCATGACGCCCCCGAAAGCCTGCGCCGGGCGATCGAGACGGCGCAACCCGACGAGATCGTCTCGACCTCTTTCCCCTATCGCACGGCGCTGGCGAAAAAGACCTATGAGGCGCAGATGCGGTCGCTGCAGGTCGAGCTGGTGAAGATGAGCTGGGGGCTGAAACAGGACGGGCGGCGGCTGGTGGTGCTGTTCGAGGGGCGCGACGCCGCGGGCAAGGGCGGCACGATCGAGCGGATGCGCGAAAACCTGAACCCGCGCCAGGCCAGCATCGTCGCCCTGCCCACGCCGACCGAGCGCGAACAGGGCCAGTGGTATTTCCAGCGTTACGTGGAACGGCTGCCTGCGGCGGGGGAAATCGCGCTGTTCGACCGGTCGTGGTACAATCGCGGCGTGGTCGAGCATGTCTTCGGCTTTTGCACCCCCGAACAGCGCAATCATTTCTTTGCCCAGCTGCCCGGCTTCGAGAAGATGCTGGTCGATGAGGGGATCGTGCTGGTCAAGCTCTGGCTGTCGGTGGACCGGGCCGAGCAGCTCAAGCGCTTCCTTGAGCGCGAGCAGGATCCGCTCAAGCAATGGAAGCTCAGCTGGATCGATGTCGAGGGTCTGCGCAAATGGGACGCCTATACGGGTGCCATCGCGGAAACGCTGCGCCGGTCGGACACGGCGGCGGCGCCCTGGACGGTGATCCGCGCCGATGACAAGCATCGCGCCCGCCTCGCCGCGATCCAGACCGTGCTGGGCGCGCTCGATTATCCGGGCAAGGACCGGGCGGCGATCGGCACGCCCGATCCGCTGATCTGCGGGGGCATCGATCACATCGATGGCTAAGGCGGGATACCATCACGGCAACCTCCGCCAAGCCCTGGTCGAGGCGGCGCTGGCGCTGATTGCGGCGCGCGGCGCGCAGGGCTTCACCCTGTCGGAAGCCGCCAAGGAGGCGGGCGTCACCCCCGCCGCCGTCTATCGCCATTTTGCCGGGCGCGAGGATCTGATCGCCGAATGCGCGCGCCAGGGCTATGCGATCTTCGCCGATCTGATGGAGCATGCCTGGAACGGCGGCAAGCCGACGGCGCTCTCGGCCTTTGGCGCGACGGGGCGGGCCTATCTCGCCTTCGCACAGAAATTTCCCGGCCATTACATGGCGATGTTCGAAAGCGGGCTGAGCCCCAACCGCTCGCCGGAGCTGGCGGCGGGGATGGAACGGGCCGAGGCGGTGGCGCTGAAGGCGACGCAGGCGCTCTCGGCCCATATCCCCGAGGGACGCCGCCCGCCGCCGTCGATGGTGGCGGCGCATGTGCGCGCGCTTTCGCATGGTGTCGTCGAGCTTTACGCCCGCGCCGCCCCCGGCACGCAATCGCCCTTCTCGCCCGAGGATCTGCTGGAAAGCGGCATCGGCGTCTATCTGCGCGGCCTTGGCCTGATCGCCCCCGACAGTTAGAAGACCGAGGCGAAAGCCCAAAGGCCGAAGCCCGCCATCGTCAGGCTGGAGACCCGCGCCGTCCAGAGCGCGAAGGCGGGCGGCAGGCGGTGATGGAGCGCCGCAACCAGGCCCGACAGGAACGCCCACCAGCCGATCGAGCCGAGAAACACGCCCAGAACTAGCGCCACGATCGCCGGCCCCGATCCGCTCTGCGCCAGCCCCAGCCCGGCGAAGATCGCCGCGAACAAAAGGATCGTCGGCGGGTTGGTGATCGTCAGCCCATAGGTGACAAGGGTGGTGCGCCACAGGCCGCGCGCCTCGGGGATCTTCGCCGCCACGGCCTCGCCCCCCTGCCCGCGCGGCCAGCCGTTCCAGGCGAGCCCCATCAGGAACGCCCCGCCGATCAGGCCCAGCGGCACCGCGATACGCTCGACCAGATCCTGGAAGACGGCAAAGCCGAGGGCGGCGCCGGTGGCAAAGGTCAGATCGGCCAAGGCCGTGCCCAGCCCCCCCGCGACGCCCGCCCAGAACCCGCACGCCAGCGTGCGCTGGATGCACAGCGCCCCCATCGGCCCGATCGGCGCGGCAATCGCCAGCCCGATGAACAGCCCCTTTCCGAACAGCACCAGCGCGTCCATTCTATCTCCTGTAGCGAAAGGGCGGCTCGACCACGGTCGAGAGCGCCAGCATGGTTTCGGTCCGCGCGATCCAGCCCGCCCGTTTCAGCGCGGCCAGAAAATCCTCGACCGCGCCCAGCGAGGCGACGCGGATCTGCACCAGATAGGACCAGCCGCCGGTGACATGATGACAGGCGGTGACGGCGGTGTTTTCGGCGATGGCGGCGCGAAAGGCGGCCTCGTCGATGCCCTCGGCCAGCGCGATCCAGACGAAGGCGGCGACGGGCAGGCCGACCGCCTCGGGATCGACATCGGCGCGGAGGCCGCGCAAGACGCCACGGTCGAGCAACCGCCGCAGCCGGTCATTGACCGCCGAGGACGAAAGCCCCACCCGCGCGCCCAGCTGCGCCATCGACTGGCGCGCATCCTCGCCCAGCAGCGCGCAGATGTTTCTGTCTGTCTCGTCCATGATGCCGATTTGTCCGCCTGTTTGGCCATTGTGCCGGATGTTCAACGAAATGACGCAGATTTCAACGGACAATCTGCGGTCGTCGGAGATCATCCGCCGCGGCGGGGGTTTTGGCATGCCCCCGCCGGATGGGATCCGGTTTACGCCCGCGGGTCTGCGGCGGGGATTTCCGGTCCGCAGGACAGGCCGAAAAGGACCGGATGAAAAAGTTTGTCCGGGGATGAAAAAACCGGTTGCAGCCCTCCGAGGCTGACGTTAAACACCCGCCTCACGACGACCCCTGAGACGGAGAGGTGGCAGAGTGGTCGATTGCGGCGGTCTCGAAAACCGTTGACCCTGCAAGGGGTCCGAGGGTTCGAATCCCTCCCTCTCCGCCACTTACCCTTGATATGATTGAAAAATTTGCCGCTCTTGCGGCCACACCCGCCAACGCACCCACCTTCTGCTTTGCGCTTGGATGCGATTTCGCGCGACAGCTGCCCCGATAGTGCCTGCGCCGAAATGCGCCTGGCCGAGGAATGCGACGCTGCGCATGACCGGGGCGAGGTGACGCGCCTTGGCGGCGACACTAGCGGTGTTGAGTATTCCAACACCGCTTCTTGCATATGATCAGATGTTTGCAGGAGGTTCAGGCGGTTTTGCGGGCAAGGGTAAGTGCACAGTCGTCGAATGCGTACCTGCGCCCACCCCTCGCAATCACCAGCGGCGGATCGGCCGGAAACGACCGGATGTCGAACCACTTGAACCAGGTGCCATCGGTGTTTGCCTTGTTCCCGCACCGCAACGGGTAGCCGTTCATGGCGTGACGGATGAGTGCCGCACGGAAGGCGCGCAGGTCGATCAGCCACCACAGGTCGAAGCTCATCCCGTCGTCCCCCGCGTGACCGTAGAAAAGCCAGTCGCCTTCGCCGTTCACGACCTTCTCAAGCTCGGTCATCGCGCCGGATGCCAGCTGCGAGCGAAGCGTGAATTCGAAGGGATAGCGCGCCGCATAGCCCGGGCGCCGCACGCGGGCCGCAACCCGAATGTCTCGCCCGTCGAGCATCATCAGGTCTGTGGCGTGGCGCATGTCGAGCCAGTCAGGGGCGGCGCGCAGAAGATGCGCCCCGACAATTCGCCGGATCGCGGGAAGGTATTGGTCCGACCATTGCCGGTTGATCGAATACTCCATGTTCATCGGTGCGGCTCGTCGCTACGGGCATCTCGCGGTGAAAGAAGGCCCGCGGAATGCGGGCCCTCAGTTGCATCAATCTCAGGCTTGCGCCGCCTCCCCTTTCTTGTTGTCGAGCCAATGCGCGGCGCAGAGTTCCGCCCGCTCGGCCATCATCTCCATCACGAAAATCAGATGATCCCGCTCGCCGGCAGTCAGGGGCGTATCGGCGCCATGCCCAGCGAGTTCACCGGCAAGGCCGCGAAGGGCTTGCGCCCCGTTCAGCACGTCATAGGCCGCGCGCTCAGGGTTGATGGGTTTCACGGTCATTGGGCACCTTCTTTCGCAGCTTTGGGATTGGGCTGATAACGCCCTTCGATCTCATCGAGGTCGTTGCTCAGGGCGTTGAGCCGCTCGACAAGGCCGAGAATGATCGGCCGCAGCGCCCCGCGCGCCGCCTGCGCTTGCGGGCCATCGCCATAGCTTTCCCATTCAAGGACTTCGAGGCCAGCGGCGAGGCACGAAAGCTGGCAGCATTCGCCCTGCAGGTCACGGATGGTTTTCGCGGTCATTGAGCGCCCCCTTTCAGGAAGGCGTCCGCTTCGGCCCAAAGGGTCTGGTGCCGGTCAAGTGCACCGGCACAGTCACCGCGTTCGGAAAGCGCGTAAACCTTGGCGACCCAATCGCGAATGCAGGTCGATGGGATTTCGCACATGCGCTTCGCGATGCCCTCCTGCACTTCGAGAATCCGGGGCATGTCCTCTTCGCGAGGGCGGGTCTCGGCCACGAACTTGTGGACCGACTTCCAGTCTTCGAAGAGCATCATCACGGGGCTTTGCGGCGATGCCGCTTTCATCTCGTCCACAGCGCACCGCCTTTCAGCATCACCTCGGTCGGAGCGGCCGGAGCAATGTAAAGCGCCTGAATCTCCTCGATGCAGACGGGCTTACCTGCGCGATGCCGATCGAGCATATCGGGCACCTCAGTCTTGAGTCGGTCGAGGGTCAGAACGCCACGCCCGCGGCCGAGGATGGCCGCCCGCAAGATCATCCGCTCGACTTCATCCAGGCTCGCCATCAGTTCGTTGTATTCCTTGTCGGCTTCTTCGAGGGTCATTGCGCGCGCCTTTTCAGGATCACTTCCGCCTCGGCCCAGAGCGCTTGAAAGCCATCGCGCAGGATGCCGCAGTCGTCGCCCCGCTCGGTGAAGGCGTAGACTTTGGCGATCCAGTCGAGGGCGCTCGTCGAAGTCGTGTTGACCATCCGCGTTGTGATGGCCTCTTGCTCCATTGCGAGCGGCTCGAGGTCATCATCATCGACAGCGGGCGAGCTCTTCATGAAATTGGTGAGAAGCTTCCATTCCTCGAAAAGCGCCATCACCGGGCTGTGGTCTGCCGACTGCCGGAGCATGCTGCCTTCACCGAAGATCAGCCAATCGAGGCGCAGGCCCGTTTCCCGGCAATAGGTGAGGAAGTCGCGGTTGATCACCGCCTCTTCGCCATCGGCCGCGGTCGGGGGCGGCGGATTGGTGCCGGTGATCTGGGCGAAGAGGGCGAGGCGGTGGGCTTCCTGGGCGCCAAAGCCGGGGCAACCAGTGAAGGCGTCAGGGGTTTGGTCGTTCATCATTTCCTCCGGGTTATGCCGCCATCGCAAAGGCGGCGTTGAGTTCTGCGCGCAGGGCGTCGAGGCGCAGCCAATCGGCCCCGCACAGGCAATCCTTGCATTCGAGGGTGACAATCTCTGTGCGGATCTCTTCGACCGGGCGGGCCGTCGCTGCCGCCGCAATGCACCGGGCGCGATAGGTGGCGCGGCCCTTCATGATCGTCCAAGCGCGCGACAGGGCAGCGGGGAAGAGGCCGCGAAGGCGCGAGGCAGGAAGGCGCAACCTCCACAGGTCTTGCCGGGCGAGTTCCCACGCGAGGGCGAAGAGTTCGGAGCGGTTGATGGTCATGGCGGTTGCCCCCGATCAAATGTGCTGCTAGCATATTAAATGGGCTTTTGGCATGTGCCGTCAACCCATAAAATGTGCCGATAGCACTATTTTGGAGAGCGAATGACGCCTGAACAGTTCAAAATGGCAAAAGCCGCGCTGGGCTTGAGCAACCCGGAGCTTGCAGAGTCCACCGGCCTGCACCGAAACACGTTGAACAAATTGGACAAGGGCGAGGGCAAAGCTTCAACCATTCAGCTTGTCCGGCTGACACTGGAAGCCCGCGGCGTTCAGTTCCTCGAAGGTGGCCAGGTTGCGACCGGGCCGGGGGTGGCGCTCAAGCTTTAGGCCCTCACCAGCATGTCACAACCTACACATCAGGCGCGGTTACGCTTCAGCCATGACTCGCGGTGTGCCTGTGTGGCGCCTCTTCACGGCATTCAAGACAGCGGTGAAAACCGAAGGCGCGAAACCTTGCCGGGATCAATCCGCGAGCCGCTGAAGGCGTTCAGCCATCCGCATGGCGTGGTCGTACTCTCGGTCATCGATAAAACCGATGGCGCTTCGCCGCCGGTAGTTTCCCGACATCGCACTGGCCAACGAGGCCACTTCGTCTAACAGCCATTGATGGCCATCCGCGCGATGTTTGAAGAAACTCGCAGAAAGATGCTTCGTTCCGCCAGCATCCGCCTTCTGCCTCGCATAATCCCGAAGTCCGGCAAGCTCACGAGTGCAACATGGGTCCTTAGCCCTGAATGCGCTGTCGATCAGAAGCGTAGCCACGGCACTGCGCAGAGTGTCGATTTGCGCCTCCTGCTCTTCGACTTTCTTTTCCAGAAAGGCCAGTCTCTCGTGGTGAGTAAATTCTTCGGAATCGTTCATCTCGTCGGATCCTCAGAAGTTGGGCACGGAGGATGATAGCAACAGACCGCATTGCAGGCCAATCCCCCGCGCCCTCACGCTTTCACTCCAGCGTCACCTAGCCTGATATGCCTCGCGCCCGATTGCCCGCGCCAGCGCCGCAGCGACCTGTTTCCGCGTCTCTTCCCGCCCACTCTGCGCCATCGCAGAGGCCAGCGCCGCACGCGGATCGTCCGACATGAGTGCCCTTGCGATCAGCGCGCGCGTCGCCTCGTTCTGGCCGGTCAGCTTCGGCGCGACATGGCCGACGAGCCCGATTGTCGCATTCGCCGGGTTCCCCATCAGTGCGTCGCGGATCATCCGTCCGATGGTCGCGGCACCCTCAAGCCCTTTCACGTCGGCGTCGTTCCCGATGGTCTGGGAGCCGCCGAGAGCGCGGTTTTGCGTCTCCCACATCGTGTTTTCACGGCCAAGGCGGTTCCTGAACAGGCCCGGGTCAAGCGCCATCGCGTCGGCTTCCTGCTGCGCTTTCGTGCTGCTGAACACCTTAGCCCGGTTCGCCGTGCTGGCGCTGTTCCGCTCGATCCGGCCCAGCATGTCGTCGCCATACCCAGCCCGGGCCGCGGCCTGCTCTTCCGGCGTCATGGACCGGAACGCGGCAATCGTGTCGGAATAGCGCCCGCCCTTGGCGAACTGCGCGCCCGTGTCCACGGCATCGATCACGCGCGACGCCTGCCGGAAGCCATCATTCGCGGCGCGATAGCCGCCCGAGGCGCCCTCAAGCGCGCCGTCGATCTGCGCCAGCACCTTGCCAAGCTCGCGCGCCTCATTGTTCCGCCCGGCGCGCACCGCGACGCCAATCGCGTCTTGCAGATCCTGCTTCACGCCCAGCACGCGGTCAAAATCGGACAGTTCAACCGACGACGCGCCGGGGAATGCCTCCCCGCCCGGCTGCGCGGCGAGGCGCGAGCGAAACCGCGACAGGGTGGCGTCGATCCCATCGCCCGTCACGCCGCTGCCCTGCATGGGGCCGATCCGGTCATCAATCGCCGCCAGCACGCCGCGAATGTCCACCGGCCCAGCCCCCTTGCGCGCTGCATCATAGGCCACATCCGCGGCGACACCGCGCGCTGACACCAAGCTGTCCTGCGTCTGCTTGGCGCTCTTGCCGCCCATGCCGAAAGCCTCATCGACAAACCCGGCCATGCGGTCGGGCTGGTCCATCTGGCGCTGGCGCAGGAATTGCGCGACTTCCTCGGCCCCATCGCCGCCCGCCCGCACGATGCCATTCGTCCGGCGCTGCCCGGCGATTCCCATCGCGTCCATGAGACGAAACTCGGGCTGACCCTCTCGCGCCGCGGTCTCGACCGCGTTCGCCACATCGTCGAGCGTGTGACCGGATCGGCGCAGGGTTTCCATCAGCGCGGAATTCGCCCGGCCCGCACTGCCACGGTTGAGCGCGGCATCTACGCCACCCATGATCATGTCGCGGACACCTCCGGCCGCCCCGGCGGCGCCATGGACTACCGCAGGAGCGGCGGCGCCCACGACTCCCCCAGCCAAGGCACCCTGCAACATCCCCTTGATGCGGCTGCGCGTGTCCTCGCCGTTCCCAGCGCCATAGAGCCCACCCTCGGCCGCGCCCATTGCGGCACCTCGGGCGGCGGTTCCAAGACCCGTCGCGCCTTTCGCGCCGACACCAAGAGCGCCCCAGCCTGCCAGAGACGAAGCGACTGCTCCCGGGATAAGTCCGGACCAGTGCGCCGCGGCGTTTTCCTCTTCGCCCTTCGCCAGTCGCGCCCGCTCGCGCTGCAATTCTGCTTCATAAGATCCGCCGCCCGGCAAAGCAGAGATGCCGCGCGCGACGACCTCATCGCCAAACCCGAACAAAATGCCCTGAAGCGCCCCGCGCGCCGCAGCACCAATGCCGCCACCTGTGGAGACCTCCGAATAAACTGACGCATCGGCGGGCGTGGCACCTTCCATGATACGCTTGATCGTCTCTTGGTCGTTGGTGGACATGCCGGGGCTTGAAAAGCCAAGTGTGCCATCCTCGCGCCTGCGCACGACGCCGCCGTCTTTGGTCGTAGCGATGATCTGGGCTTCTGGTGTGGGCTGCGGCGAATGAGGCTGCGTGGCGCTGGGCGCAGTGCCATAATGGCCGGCCATCGCCCGCTCCATTGTGGCCATGTCGGTGCCTGCCGGAAACTCGACAATCGCCCCGTCTGGCCCCTCGACGTAGAACGGTGCTGCGGTCGCGGTCGGCGTCGCGCCGGTGAATTGTTGAAGGTCTGCCATCTGTCAGGCTCCTTTCTGCTCGATGATGGATTTGGCCCGTTTGAGTTCGGCCAGGTGGTTTTCGGCGCGGGCGCTGAATTGCTCGTTGGTCTCGCCGTCGAGGGCTATCAGGTCTTCCTTGGGGAAAGCCGATGAACACCGCGAAGCCGGGGCGGGAAACCAGCTCCCCCGAGGCATCTTGGCTCACCCCGCAATGAAGGATGATTTCCGGCAAGCTTGTTTGGCTCACACCGGCGCGGCGTTCCAATGTTTCGATCCGGCTTTTCAGGGTCATTGCTTCGCCTCCAATTCTCTCAGGCGTTTCTCGATGTCGGTGAGTTCGAGGGTACGGCGGAAGGTTTCGATCAGCGCCATGATGAGCGCGCCCTCGGTCGGGGTCAGGTCATCGCCGTTGCCTCCAATCGGTGTTGCGATTGGCGACAGATTGCGCCTGGCCTATTCAGGTTTCACGCTGATGCGGGGGCAAAAACCTCAGGAGGTTTTTGCCATCGCTTTATATAAGCCCATGTTCGGCTTGCCATACTTGCGAAAAGCATTGCGAACGGTCGTGACGCTTACGCCGTTTTCTGAGGCAACTTGCTCGAATGCAGCCATCTCCTTTAGCTGCGCTCCTCCGTGCCCTTTGAGCAAAAGGCGTGAAACGCTATTCGCAAGCGCTTGATGCTGGTCGCGGGTGTGCATTCGTTTCGCAGAGCCTCGGCTTCCGCTGCGCCGCGCTTCGATGCCAAGGCATTGACCGAGAGAAAGACCTTCGCCTTGTGGTTTCTCCTGCTCCGAGAGGTATTGCTCCCATCCAAGGGCCAAGACGCGAAGAAAGGCAACTGGCACCGGCAAACAATCACTGCGCCACGCCTCAACCGGAAGGGCTTTTCTGACAGTCTCAGGCGCCATACCCCCAAGATGGGCAGAGAGCATCGCGCGCATCAGGTCAAGCGCGATATAGGCCTCGTTTGTCTCGCCAGTTTTCAGCCGGTCCAACAGCGCACGGCTTCGATTGCTCAGGGCCTCTAGGAACCAAGCTTCTGATTGCTCGTTCACCCCAACCTCACCACTTCACCGCCCTTGCGCTCACCGCCCAGCGCCTCGGCCCAATCGCTCATCATGCGGCGGCGTTTCTCCACCATATCGCCCCGACGATAGGCCGCTTCCACCGCGTTGCTGATGCGGTGTGCCAGCGCAACCTCGGCCATTTCGCCGGGGTATGTCGTCGCCTCGGCCACCCAATCGCGGAAGGTCGAGCGCAGCCCGTGCGGCACGGCGGGGCGCTTGTTGCGGGGATCCACGAAGCCTGGGCGCTGGGCGGCAACTTCCGCTTCGTGCATCCGGCGCATGGTCGCGGAAAGGGTCATGTCGGACAACTGCCCGCCCTTCGGGGCCGGGAACACAAGCGGGTTGCCCTCAAGGCGCGGCAGGGCTTTCAACAGCGCCACGGCGGCGGGCGAGAGCGGCACCCGGTGCTCGCGCTTCATCTTCATGCGCTCGGCAGGCACCACCCAAAGCGCCCGCTCTAGGTCGATTTCCGCCCATGTCGCGCCCCGCACCTCGCCCGACCGGGCGGCAGTCAGAGCGGCAAATTCCAGCGCCCGTGCCCCGAAGCCCGCGCGGTTGCGCAACTCGGCCATCCACCGGGGCATGTCGTCCAGGGACAAGGCCGGGTGGTTGTCCTTCTCGGCCACCTTGTCGGGGGCGGGCAGAAGTTCCTTGATGTTGCCCGCCCAGCGCGCGGGATTGTCGCCCGTGCGATGCCCGGCCACCGTCGCCCAACTCAACACCGCCTCAATCCGCCCGCGCAGGCGTGAGGCGGTTTCGGTCTTGCTCTGCCAGATGGGTTGCAGGACGCGCAGCACGTCTTGCGTGGTGATCTGCTCAACCGTCATGAGGCCAAGAACCGGCACGGCGTAGGTGTCGAGCGTGTTGCGCCATTGGTCGCGGTGTTTGGCGTTCTTGAAACCGTCCAGCTTCGAGGCAAGGCAGCGGTCAACCGCGTACTTGAACAGCAAGCCCCTGCCCTGCGCGGCGATCAGCGCCGACCGGGCAGCCTTGCGTTCTTCCACCGGGTCTAGGCCCTTGCGGATCTGGTCCTTGGCTTCCCGCGCCCGTTCCCGCGCTTGCGCAAGGGTCACATCGGGAAAGCCACCCAGCCCGATTTCGCGCCGCTTGGCCCCGACTGTGACGCGCAGAAGCCAAGTGCGGCCCCCGGTGCGGGTGATCTGGAGCAGAAGGCCAGAGACGCCGCCCACCGCGAAAACCGCGTTCTGGCCGTTGCCGGTGTGGCGCAGGTTCTTCACTTCGAGCGGGGTAAGTTCCTTGGCGATGCGCGGCATTGAAACACCCATACTGCTACCCTCCTAAAAGGTTACGCTTGTTTGCAACGCATTGCAACGCTTGGCGAGTTGAAAACCATTATGCCCTTGATCTTATGCGGGTGAGATGCGCAGCCGTGCGACAGGTCGCAGCCGGTCTTTGGCGGGCTCCCTCTCCGCCATTTCAACGCTACACGTGTTCGAAATGCTCAGACGATGGCGGTTTGCGCCTCATCTTTCTCACTCAGGATCCGGCTGATACAAGCCATCGCCTCTTTGAGCCAAGGCTCGGTGCCGCAAGGGCGCCATGCGGTTGCGCGGGGTGCCGCGGTCCGCAAGACGCCCGCGCCGCTCAGCGGTGGGCCAGATATTCGGCCGAAACATATCCCGAAATCTGCGGCCGGTCGGTCAGGGCGACCCGGCACCAGACCCTGCCCTGCCGCGTCACGCAGTCGCCACGTGTCAGACGGGTTCCATCCGGCAGGCCGATGATGATCTTGTGCGACAGGCCCGGGCCGTCGCGCAGCTTCAGAAGATCATCCGGCCCGGCGCCCCGGACCACCGCGCCATTGCCCGCCATGCAGCCGGCCACCAGCAGGAAAACGAAAAGAGCCACAAGAGAAGGTCGCATGATCTGTCCTGGTTCGTTTCCCCTCGCATACGACATCCCCGGGCGCGAAGAAAGCCGTCGCCTGCGCCGGACCTAGCGCAACAGCCGTTGCAGGCGGGGACGCAGGCGCAGGAAGCGGCGATAGGCCGCCTCGAAAGCCGGGGCAAGCGGCGGCCAGCCCGCCAGGCGCCCGAGCGGACGCAGCAGCGGGATCGCCCGCCACATCGCGGCAAAAGCCGCCGCGCCCGAGAGCAGCCTGCCGTTTTCCAACGCATGAAACCGCGCCAGCAACTCGGCCCGGTCGATCGGACAATCCGCCCCGGCCGCGCCAAGATCGACGAAGGCGATCGCCCCGCGCCGGTCCAGCCGCCGCATCAGCGCGATCTCGCGCCGGCACAGCGGGCAGCCGCTGTCGAACCAGACCGTCAGACGGGGTGTCATGAAGGGCCTCGGGATGCGGAAAAGAGGGGTCGTGTCATCGCGGTCTCCGGCGGGGGCATGAACCGGATATGGGGCGGCGACCGGAAATTGCCACGGGCGAGGGCATCGCGGCGGGGAAACACCGCGGCGGGATCGTTTCCTGATCGGTTCCCGGGGGGCGGCGCAAGACAAGGCCCGGTCCCGCGGGGGGACCGGGCCGGGATGGTGCGGAACCGGGGCTCAGGCGTCTTTCGACGGTTTTTCGCCCGGCGGCGTATAGGTGTGGATCAGCACATAATAGCAATAGGCCGCAGCCCCGATGAACAGGATCGGCCAGACGATGCCGCCCAGGAACACCGCCTCGAACACGGCCCAGCCGACAAGGAAGATCACGGGCAAAAGCCGCATCGGCAGCGGGCGCAGCATGGGATGATCGATAATGGCCAAGGATGGTCCCTCCCTCGGGTCGGTATGAGGCTTGCGCAAGGCGCCCCTTGCACCTTGCGCGCAAAATCTTTGCCAAGGCGGGGGCAAAGTCAATGGCACGCGATGCCGCCCCCGCGCGCCAAAAGGCCCCGCAGGCGGCGGGGCCTTTCGGATCTGCGACCGGCCTTCGGGGGGCTCAGGCGCGCAGATCGAAGCGGTCAGCCTGCATCACCTTGACCCAGGCGGCGGTGAAATCGGCCACGAACCGGGCCGCGGCGTCATCTTGCGCGTAAAGCTCGGCATAGGCGCGCAGGATCGCGTTCGAGCCGAAGACCAGATCGACCCGGCTGGCGCTATATTTCACCGCCCCGGTCGCGCGGTCGCGCAGCTCGTAGCCGCCCCCGACCCGGTGCCAGCTCAGCCCCATGTCGGTCAGCGTGGTGAAGAAATCGGTGCTCAGAACGCCCGGCCGGTCGGTGAAGACGCCCTGCGGATTGCCCCCGTGATTGGCGCCAAGCACCCGCAGACCGCCCAGAAGCACCGTCATTTCCGGCGCCGTCAGCCCCATCAGCTGCGCCCGGTCCAGCAGCAGCTCCTCGGGCGAGACCGCGTAATCCGCCTTCAGCCAGTTGCGGAACCCGTCATGCACCGGCTCCAGCACGTCAAAGCTTGGCACGTCGGTCATCTCCGCGGTCGCATCGCCCCGGCCCGGGGTGAAGGGCACCTCCAGCGCGAAACCCGCCGCCGCCGCGGCCTGTTCGACGCCCAGATTGCCCGCCAGCACGATCACATCTGCGACCGAGGCCCCCGCCGCCGCCGCGATCGGTTCAAGCACCGACAGCACCCGCGCCAGACGCTCGGGCTCGTTGCCCGCCCAGTCCTTTTGCGGCGCAAGGCGGATGCGGGCGCCATTCGCGCCGCCGCGATAATCCGACTGCCGGAAGGTGCGCGCCGAATCCCAGGCCGTCGCCACCAGATCAGAGACCGAAAGCCCCGCCGCGGCAATCGCGCGCTTGACCGCAGCCACGTCCCAGCCGGTCGGGCCCTGCGGCACCGGGTCCTGCCAGATCAGATCCTCGGCCGGAACATCGGGGCCGATGTAGCGCGCCTTCGGCCCCATGTCGCGGTGCAGAAGCTTGAACCAGGCGCGCGCAAAAGCGTCGTCGAAGGCCTTGGGATCGCGCATGAATTTCTGACAAATCGCGTTATAGACCGGATCGACCTTCATCGCCATGTCGGCATCGGTCATCATCGGATCGTGGCGGGTGGTCAGGTCGGTCGCATCGAGCGGCTTGTCACCTTCCGCAATCGTCACCGGCTTCCACTGCCAGGCACCCGCGGGGGATTTCGTCAGCTCCCAGTCATGGCCGAAAAGCATCTCGAAATAGCCCATGTCCCAGCGCGTCGGATGCGTCGTCCAGGCGCCCTCGATCCCCGAGGTGACAGCCTGCGCCGCCTGCCCGCCCTGATGCGGGTTCGACCAGCCCAGCCCCTGATCGGTCACATCGGCCGATTCCGGGTCCGGCCCCAGCGCCTTGGCATCGCCATTGCCATGCGCCTTGCCGACCGTATGGCCGCCCGCGGTCAGGGCCACGGTTTCCTCGTCATTCAT
Source organism: Rhodobacter sp. 4.3.4 (assembly GCF_058724655.1). Taxonomy (NCBI): domain Bacteria; kingdom Pseudomonadati; phylum Pseudomonadota; class Alphaproteobacteria; order Rhodobacterales; genus Rhodobacter; species Rhodobacter sp. 4.3.4. Next base: position 1,663,504 of record NZ_CM178967.1, on the reverse strand, counting down.
CCCCATCCGCGCGAAAGTCTCGCGGACATGAAGCGCTGTGCGCGCCGGGTCGGGCTCGCCGTTCACCCCCTCGGGGTTCACATAGATCAGCCCCATCTGCACCGCGGCCAAGGGGTTTTCCATCGTCTCGGGCTTGCTCAGATCGCCGTAACGCCCCTCGGACGGCGCCAGCCAGTCCTGTTCCGCGCCCCAATAGACATCCTTTTCCGGTGCCCAGATATCCTCGCGGCCAAAGCCGAAGCCGAAGCTCTTCAGCCCCATCGACTCGTAAGCCACCGTGCCCGCGAACAGGATCAGATCGGCCCAGCTGACGGCATTGCCGTATTTCTTCTTGATCGGCCACAGCAGACGCCGCGCCTTGTCGAGGCTGACGTTGTCGGGCCAGGAATTCAGCGGCGCAAAGCGCTGGTTGCCGGTATTGCCGCCGCCGCGCCCGTCCGCCGCGCGATAGCTGCCCGCCGCGTGCCAAGCCATGCGGATCATCAGCCCGCCGTAATGGCCCCAGTCGGCCGGCCACCAGGGCTGGCTGTCGGTCATGAGCCGCGTCAGATCGGCACGCAGCGCCGCCACGTCCAGCCCCTTGACCGCGGCGCGATAATCGAACCCGTGCAACGGGTTCCCCTTGGCATCATGCTGATGCAGGATATCGAGGTTGAGCGCATTCGGCCACCAGCCGGTGTTCGACCCCCCCGCCGCCGTCACCGCGCCATGCATCACCGGGCATTTGCCGGTCGCCCTGTCCTTGCTGTCCATCGCGTCCTCCGCTGGGTTTGTTGCTGTTGCGATGAAACTAGAAGGCGATTTTGATAAATTCCAATTGCATTATCTGAAGTATGCGATAACTTTTCACTATGCTAAACCTATCAATGAAACAGCTTCGCTATTTCGATGCGGTGGCGCGCAGCGGCCATTTCGGTCGTGCCGCCGAGGCCTGCGCGATTTCGCAACCCGCGCTTTCGGTGCAGATCCGCGAGATGGAAGAGACGATGGGGGCGGCGCTGTTCGAGCGCGGCCCGCGGCAGGTGCATCTGACGGCGCTGGGCGCGGCGATGGTGCCGCGGGTGCGGGCGATCCTGCGCGCGGTGGACGAGCTCTCCGATCTGTCGCGCGCGGCGCAGGGGCGGCTCTCGGGGCCACTGCGGCTGGGCGTCATTCCGACGATCGCGCCCTATCTTCTGCCCGCGCTGGTCGGCGCGCTGGCGCAAAGCCATCCGGGGCTTGAACTGGCCCCGCGCGAGGCGGTGACGGGCAAGCTGATCGCGGCGCTGACCGAGGCGCAGCTGGATGCGGCGATCCTGGCCCTGCCGGTCTCGGAGCCCTCGCTGGCCGAGGTGCCGCTTTTCACCGAGGATTTCGTGCTGGTGCGGCCCGCGGCGGAGGCGGGCAGGCCCGTGCCCTCGGCCGAGGCGCTGCCGCAGATGCGGCTTTTGCTGCTGGAGGAGGGGCATTGCTTCCGCGATCAGGCGCTGGAATTCTGCAAGGTGGGCGGCGTGACCCCGCGCACGGTGATGGAGGGCTCGTCGCTGGCCACGCTGACGCAGATGGTCGGCGCCGGGATCGGGGTGACGCTGCTGCCCGAGATCGCGCTGCCGGTCGAGACCCGCTCGGCCCCGGTGTCGGTGGCGCGTCTGGCCGCGCCTGCGCCGTCGCGGCGGGTGGGGCTGGTGTGGCGCCGCTCCTCGCCGCTGTCAGAGCAGCTGACCGGGGTTGCGGCGGTGATCGCGGAGGTTGGCACCGCGCTGCGGGATCGGGCCAAGGGGATGTGAGGCGGCGATCCGGGCTTCAGGTGGAGTTTCGGGCGGAACAGGAAACGCGACCCGCGTTTCCCCGCCCGTGCGCGACCGCGGACACAAGATAGCATCCCCAGGCGCAACAGAGGCCAGCGCCCGTCCCGGCGGGCGAGAAGCGCCCGCCGGGGGCGGGGCGGGCGCTGGCCGAGGGCCTTTGGTCCCTCGGCGGTCACAGGACAGCCGTTGCGCCGGACCTCGGCGATGGCCTCGGTCAGATCCCCGTCAGAACAGCTTCTTGTCCAGCCCGGTGCGGATCAGGCCGAGCGTGATCAGCGTCGCCCCGGTGACGGCGATGAGATAGACCTCGACCCGCGGCAGGGTGAAGTGGTTCAGCCAGATCACGATGCCGACATGGAGGAAATAGATCCCGGCCGAGAGCGTGCCCACGGGCCACCGCGTAAGCCAGTCGGGAAAGCCCCGCGCCTTCACCCCAAGCGCGACCAGAAGCGGGCCGGTGACGGCGGCGGTCAGAAGCGTCTCGGGGGCGAGCGGATGCGCGCCGCCCAAGGCCTTCATCAGTTCGGATTCGCCCACGACCGCGCAAAGCCCGATCAACGACCCCCAAAACGCCACCCGCAAGGGAATGCGCTCGACCAGCCCGCTGCGGCGGCTCATGTAGCCGATCAGATAGAACGGGAAGCCCATCAGCACGCCGTTCTTCGCATCGGGCCAGAAGCCGCGCGGCAGGATGTAAAAGCCGATCGCCCATTGCAGCGCAAAGCCCGCCAGCAGCACCGCAATCGCAATCGTCCAGATCACCCGGTCGGACAGCCGCCAGACCAGCTGCGACAGCCCCACCGCGATCGCGAGGCCGACCAGAAACCACAGATGCCAATAGCCGAAGACCCAGAATTTCGCATATTCGATCAGCCCGTGGTCCCAGACCGTCTGCCACCAGGCGGGCAGGTAAATCGCCAGCCAGAGGAAATGCAGCTTCAGATAGCGCCCCACCAGCCGCACCGACCGCCCCGGCACCTCGGGGCGAAAGGTATAGCCCGCGACGACGAAAAACGCCGGAACCGCAATCCGCGCCAGACCATTGCCAAGCGCCCACATCGCCTCGTCGCTGACACCGCGAAACGGGTTGGCGTGGATCGTCACCACCAGAAGCGCCAGAAAGAGTTTCAGCAGATCCAGCCCGAACAGGCGTTGCGTCTTGGCGGCGGTGGCGGTCATGCGGCTCTCGAAGCTGTGATCCCCCTGCCCTAGCGCCGCCGCCGCCGCGGATCAAGGCCCGCCATCAAGACCCGGGTGAGCCAACGTGCCGCCTGCCCGGGGGCTTGCGAAACGGCAAAGGTGCAGGCAGGAAAGGCCAAAGACCAAGGAGGCCCCATGTCCCGCATCTTCCGCGAAGGTCACCGCACCTTCTACCTTGCCGCGATCCTCTTTGCCATCGGGGCGATGGCGCTTTGGGGCCACTGGATCGCCGCCGGGCTGCGCACCGATCTGCTGCCCAGCCGCGCGATGCCCGTCGACTGGCATGCGCATGAGATGATCTTTGGCTATGGCGGCGCGGTGCTGGCGGGGATCTTCCTTGCCTCGGCGCCGAAAGCGCTGCAGGGGATCTACTTTCCGGCGCTGGCGGGGCTGTGGCTCGCCGGGCGGCTGGCGATCGCCTTTTCGGCCTTCATCCCCGCGCCGGTCGTTGCGCTGATCGATCTGGGCTTTGGCGTTCTGGTGGTGGCGAAGATGGCCTGGCCGGTTGCGCGGCTGAAGAAGCTCGAAACGCTCTCTTATCTGGGCATCTTCCTGCTGCATTGGGTCTCGGATCTGATCATGCATCTGGACTGGATGGGCGTTGCCCCGGGGCTGGCGCCGAAGGGCGCGATGGCGGGGCTGATGGCTTGTGCCACGATGAACGCGGCCTTTGGCGGCAGGCTGACCGCGGGGCTGACCCGCAACGCCATGGTGCACAAGGGCGAGACCGCGCTGCCGCGGCCAAGCGGGCTGGACACCTGGGGGCCGATCTTCACCGCCTTTTGCGTGCCCGCGGCCTTCCTGCCGCCGCGCGCCTTTGGCGCCGTGCTGGTGCTCGCCGGGGCGACGAACCTGTTCCGCGCGATGGGCTTTCGCAATGGCTGGGCCTTCAAGCATGATGCGCTGCTCTCGGGCTTTCACATCGGCTTTCTGTGCCTGGGCACCGGGCTTTATGCGATGGGCATGGCCGGGGTGATGGCGATGCAGATCTATCCGGGCGCCGTGCATCTGCTCGCCATCGGCGCTGTCGCGGGCCTGTCCTCGGCGGTGATGATCAAGATGAGCCTCGGCCAATCGGGCCGCCGCTCGGTTGCCACGGCGCCGCTCAAGGCCGCGGGGCTTCTGCTGATCGCGGCAACCTTGCTGCGCACGCTGGGCGAAGATCCGCGGGCACTGCTCGCCTCGGCGGCTCTGTTCGCGGCAGCCTATGCGGCGATGCTGGTCGGGCTTTGGCCCGCGCTGACCGGCGAGAAACTGCAACCCGGCACGCCGGGGGCGCGGCCCTTGGGCCACGGCCCGAAGATCAGGGATCAGGGCGAGGGCGACCAGGCCTGAGCCTGCGCCGGACCCAGCCGCAGCAGATCGACGGCCCTGGCCCCGATCTGCGCCGCGATCTCCTCGACGGTCCGGGGTTTCAGATAGAACGCGGGCACGGGCGGCAGGATGATGCCGCCCATTTCCGTCACCGCCGTCATGTTGCGCAGATGCGCCAAGGTCAGCGGCGCCTCCCGCGCCAGCAGGATCAGCGGACGGCGCTCCTTCAGCTGCACCGAGGCCGCGCGCGTCAGCAGGTTGTCATCCAGCCCATGGGCAACGGCGGCCAGCGAGCGCATCGAACAGGGCGCAATGATCATCCCCGCAACGGGGCAAGACCCGGACGCGATGGCCGCGCCGACATTGCCGATCGCATGCACCTGCGCCGCCATCCCCTGCAGTCGCTCGAGCGCGCCCATGTCGATCTCGGTCGCGAAGGTCAGCTTCGCGGCGGAGGAGACCACCAGATCGATTTCCGCCCCGACCTTGACCAGCGCCTCGGCCACGGCAAGCGCCAGAAGCGCGCCAGAGGCGCCGGAAACCCCCAGAACGACGCGGGCATTCATTTCACACCGCCGGGGAAATGGCGCTTCAGCAGCGTCTCGGCGAAAGCCGTATCCTCGGGGCGCATCTTCATCACCGTGCCCCATTCGCGCGTGGTTTCCGTGCCGATCTTGTTCGTCGCGTCAATGCCGATCTTGCCCGCCAACCCCTCGATGGGCGAGGCGAAATCGAGATAATCCATCGGCGTGCGGTCCAGAATGACGGTATCGCGCGCCGGGTCCATCCGCGTCGCCATCGCCCAGGCGATGTCGTCCCAGTTGCGCGGGTCGATGTCCTCATCCACCACGATGATCATCTTCGTATAGCTGAACTGGGCGAGCATCCCCCAAAGCGCCATCATCACCCGCTTCGCCTGACCGGGGTAGCGCTTGGCGATCTGCACCACGGCGATGCGGTAAGAACAGGCGGCAGGCGGCAGGAACAGATCGCGGATCTCCGGGATCTGCTGGCGGAAGACCGGCATGGCAAGCTGGTTGAACACCTCGCCGATGATCGCGGGCTCGTCCGGCGGCCGGCCGGTGTAGGTGGACAGATAAATCGGGTCCTTGCGATGGGTCAGCGCCGAGACGCGCAGCACCGGGAAAGGCTCGACCGAGTTATAGTAGCCGGTGTGATCGCCAAAGGGGCCTTCGGGCGCGGTGTCATTGGGATGAATCCAGCCCTCGATCACCATTTCGGCCTCGGCGGGCACCATCAGCGGCACGGTTTTCGCGGGCACCAGATGGCTGCGCGCGCCGCGCAACACGCCCGAGAAGGTCAGTTCCGACACCTGTTCAGGCAAGGGCAGCGCCGCCGAAAGCAGCGTCGCCGGATCCGCGCCCAGCACCATCGCGACGGGCATCGGTTGCCCCGCGGCAAGCCAGCTGCGGTGATGCGCCGCCCCGCCGCGATGCGCCAGCCAGCGCATGATGATGCTTTCGGGCCCATGCAGCTGCGCGCGATAGATGCCCAGATTGTAGCTCATCACCGCATCGGCGGCGCTGCCATAGGGCCGCGTGATCACGACAGGCCAGGTGAAGAGCCGCCCGCCATCGCCGGGCCAGAGCTTCTGCACCGGCAGATCCTCCAGGTTCAGCCCCTTGCCCGGCTCCAGCACCACATCCTGCACCGGGCCTTTCTTCGAGACATTCACCCGCGTCGAGAGCGCCGCCTTCAGCATCGGCAGGCGGGAAAAGGCATCGCGCATCCCCTCGACCGGAGCGGGGGATTTCAGATCCGCCAGAAACTGCCCAAGCTCGGGCACCTGATCGAGCCGCAGCCCCAGCCCCGCGGCCACCCGGTCGGTGGTGCCGAACAGGTTCGTCACCACCGGAATCGCAGAGCGCGCCCCCGAAGGCAGCACCGGCGCGTCAAACCGCAAGACCGGCCCGCCCTGTTCCAGCACCGCGCGATGCACCGCCGACATCTGCAGATCGGTCGCGACAGGCTCGGGGATCGCGCGCAGATCGCCCTTCGATTTCGCCCAGGCAAGGAAGGACCGCAGATCGGTGAAAACGGGCAGGCTGCGCATGAAATCCTCCGGAAGGTCTTGGGTCGGCTAGCATCCCCGGTTAAAGAGAGGTTTGACATTGATCAAGTTGCCGCATTGTGAGCCGCGTTAAAGCGGCTCATCTAGCGGAGGGGCCATCCGCCCGACGAAAGGAGCGCCATGTCCGACCATGACCAGACGATTCCCCGCCTGCCCAGCCTGCTGGGACAGGCGATGCGGCCGCTGCCGCTGGCACCGCTCTCGGTGACGCTCTCGATGCTGGCGCGACGGATTGCCACACGCCACCCCGGGTTGTTCGCCCGGTTGGGGCACTATCGCGAAAGCCGCTTCCTGCTCGACCCGACCGACCTGCCCTTCCTGCTGCTTCTGGATCTGCGCGCGGGCGGCGTGAAGGTCAGCGCGCATCGCACCGCACCGATGGCCGAGGCGCGGATTGCCGGGCCGATCGCGGCTTTCCTTGGCATGATGCATGGCGCCTATGACGGCGATGCGCTGTTCTTTTCGCGCGATCTGGTGGTCGAGGGCGACACCTCGGCCGTGGTCGCGCTGCGCAATGCGATTGACGATGCGGAACTTGACCTTGCCGCCGAACTGGCCGAGATGGCGGGTCCGCTGAAACCCTTCGTGCAACAGGCGGTGAGCCTCGCCGAAAAAGGCTCGGGCGTGGTGCTGCACCGCGTCGATACGCTGGCAGGAGACTGGACATGATGGAACTTGTTTGCCCCGCGGGCACCCCGGCCGCCCTGCGCGCCGCGGTCGAGGCGGGGGCGCATGCCGTCTATTGCGGGTTCTCGGACGAGACGAACGCGCGCAACTTCCCGGGGCTGAACTTCTCGACCGAGGAACTGACCGCCGCCGTGGCCGGGGCGCACAAGCGCGGCGCCAAGGTTCTGGTGGCGCTGAACACCTTCCCGCGCGCGGGCGCCGAAAAGCTGTGGCATCAGCGGCTGGCCGATGCCGAATCCGCGGGCGTCGATGCGGTGATCCTTGCCGATATCGGGCTGCTGGATTACGCCGCGACGCATCACCCGAAGCTGCGCCGACATCTGTCGGTGCAGGCGGCGGCCTCGAACCCCGATGCGATCAACTTCTACGCCGAAACCTTTGACGTGAAACGGGTTGTCCTGCCGCGCGTGCTGACGGTGCAGGAGATTGCCGCGATCAACAAGGAAATCAACGTCGAGACGGAAGCCTTTGTTTTTGGTGGGCTTTGCGTGATGGCCGAGGGGCGCTGCGCGCTCTCCTCCTATGCCACCGGGCTGTCGCCGAACATGAACGGCGTCTGCTCGCCCGCCTCTCACGTCGTCTATGCCGAGGAAGGCCCGGATCTGGCGGCGAAGCTGGGCGGCTTCACCATCCACCGCACGCCGAAAGAGCAACCCGCGCCCTATCCGACCTTGTGCAAGGGCTGTTTCACCTCTGGCGAGCAGACCGGCCATGTCTTCGAAGATCCGGTGAGCCTTGACGCCCGCCACCTGATCCCGGCGCTGGCCAAGGCGGGGGTGACGGCGCTGAAGATCGAGGGGCGGCAGCGCTCGCGCGCCTATGTGGCCGAGGTGGTGCGCGCCTTCCGCGCCGCCACCGATGCGCTGGCCGAGGGCCGCGATCTGCCGCTGGCCGAACTGGCCCGTCTGACCGAGGGCCAGCAGGCCACGGCCGGGGCCTATGCGAAGACCTGGCGTTGAGGATTTGAAGATGACGATGGACCTCACGGTTGGTGCCAACCTGTTTTTCTGGACCACCGATGCGACACGGGGCTTTTACGAACGCCTGCGCGCGGCGCCGGTGGCGCGTGTCGTGGTGGGCGAGGTGGTCTGCTCGAAACGGCTGCCGTTTTGGGAACATGACATCCCGCTGATCGTCGCGACGCTGCGGGATGCGGGCAAGGAAGTGGCGCTCTCCACGCTTGGCCTGATCACGCTCAACCGCGAACGCGCCAAGACCAAAGACCTGTTCGACATGGGTTTGCCGGTCGAGATCAACGATATCACCGCGCTCAAGCACATCCCCGAGGGCACGCCCTTCTGGGTTGGTCCGCTGGTGAACGTCTATAACGAGGGCACGCTGGCCTATCTGGCGCGGCGCGGTGCGACGCGGATCTGTCTGCCGCCCGAGCTGCCGCTGAAGTCGATTGCGGCTTTGTGCAAGGCGGGCAAGGAGGCGGGCGTGGCGGTCGAGGTCTGGGGCCACGGGCGGCTGCCGCTGGCCATGTCGGCGCGCTGCTATCATGCGCGGCTGCATGACCGGGCCAAGGACAATTGCCAGTTCATCTGCGGCGCCGATCTGGATGGGCGCGAGGTCGACACGCTCGACGGTCAGGCCTTCCTGTCGGTGAACGGGGTGCAGACGCTCTCCGCCGCGACGGGCTGCGCGGCCTATTACACCGAGGCTCTGGCCGAGGCGGGGGTTTCGGCGCTGCGGCTCTCGCCGCAGACGGGCGATTTCAACGGGCTGTGCCAAGGCTATGCGGATCGTCTGGCGGGCAAGATCGCGCCCGCCGATCTGGTGGCGAAACTTCTGCCCGAGGCGCCCGGCGGCCGCTTTGCCGATGGCTTCTTCGACGGGCCTTCGGGCTCGGACTGGCAGCACCCGATTTCCGCCTGAGGGCGCAACGGCCCGCAATATCGAAGGCCCGGTCCGCAACAATCGGTCCGGGCCTGCTGATTTGGACGTGATCCAAATCATGCACGCCCTTGCCCGGGCGGGCTAGGCTTTCCCGGTCGGGACACCAGCACCGGAGAAGAGCATGGGCACGCGGCTACGGGATTTGACGCCCCTGATCGTTCCAAACGGATCGCGGGGCAGCACGGGGCCGGTGCGCCGCCAGCATCCCGCCTATGTCTCGCTGACGCCGCCCTGTCAGGCCGCCTGCCCGGCGGGGGAAAACATCCGCGCCTGGTTGTCGCTGGCGCAGGAGGGGCGCTACCGCCAGGCTTGGGAAAAGCTGACCGAAGACAATCCGATGCCCGCCGTGCATGGGCGCGTCTGCTATCACCCCTGCGAGTCGGGCTGCAACCGCGCCGAGGTCGACAGCGCCGTGTCGATCCATGCGGTCGAGCGCTTTCTGGGCGACATGGCCACGCGCGAGGGCTGGGCCTTCCACCGCCTGCGCGATGCCACGGGCAAACGCGTCCTGATCGTCGGCGCAGGCCCCGCGGGGCTTTCGGCCGCCTATCACCTCGCCCGCCTTGGCCATGATGTCGAGATCCGCGAGGCCGGGCCGGTGGCGGGCGGGATGATGCATTTCGGCATTCCCGCCTACCGGATGCCGCGGGCGGAGCTGGCCGCGGATGTGGCGCGGATCGAAGCGCTCGGCGTCAGGATCACGCTCAACCACAAGGTCACGGACCTGATGGCGGAAAAGACCGCGGGCGGCTTTGACGCGGTGTTTCTGGCGATCGGGGCCGGGATGGGCAAGCGGGTCGAGATCCCGGCGCGCGATGCCGCCCGGGTGCTCGATGCGGTGAAGCTTCTGCGCGACACCTCGTCTGCGGCCCCGCCGATGCTGGGGCGGCGCGTCGTCATCTATGGCGGCGGCAATACCGCGATGGATGCGGCGCGCACGGCCAAGCGTCTGGGCGCCACCGAAACCATCATCGTCTACCGGCGCGACCGCGCCCATATGCCCGCGCATGGGTTTGAAGCCGACGAGGCGCTGGAAGAGGGGGTGAAGATCCGCTGGCTTTCGACGATCAAGGAAATCTCGGGCTCCGATCTGCAGATCGAGCGGATGGAGCTGGATGCCGAGGGCCGTCCGCAGCCCACGGGCGAGATCGAGACGCTTTCGGCGGATGCGCTGGTGCTGGCGCTCGGTCAGCAATCGGACAGCGGATTTCTGCAAGCCGTGCCGGGGCTTGCCTTCACGCCGGATGGTGCGGTCGTCGTCGGCCCCGACATGCAGACGGGGGCTGCGGGGATTTTCGCGGGCGGCGACATGGTGCCTGCGCAACAATCGGTGACGATCTCGACCGGGCATGGCAAACTGGCCGCGCGCCATATCGACGCCTGGCTGGCGGGCGGCACGCATCGGCCCGAACCCCCTGCCCCTCTGGCCGGGTTTTCCTGTCTCAACCTGCCGGTCTATGCCGATGCCGCGCAAAGCGCGCAGCGCCGTCTGGCCGAGGCGGCGCGGCTGGGGGGCTTTCAGGAAATCCGCAAGGGGCTGACCACAAGGGAAGCCCGCTACGAGGCGCAACGCTGCTATTCCTGCGGCCAGTGCTACGAATGCGACAACTGCTTTGCCGCCTGCCCGGAACAGGCGATCGTCAAGCACGGCCCCGGCCGCGGCTACCGCATCGAGCTGACGAAATGCACCGGCTGCGCCAGTTGCGCCGAACAATGCCCCTGCGGGGCGCTTGCGATGATCCCCGAGGAGGCCCCCGATGCGTGACAGCAAGGCGGAACAGCACAGCCCCGCCGCGCTTGGGCCAAAGGCGGTGATGGATGGCAATACCGCCGCCGCCCATGTCGCCTATCGGGTGAACGAGGTCTGCGGCATCTATCCGATCACGCCCTCGTCGACGATGGCGGAACTGGCCGACGAATGGGCGGCGCGCGGGGTGACGAACATCTGGGGCAATGTGCCCGTGATTCAGGAAATGCAGTCCGAGGCGGGGGCGGCGGGCGCGGTGCATGGCGCGTTGCAGGCCGGCGCGCTGACGACGACCTTCACCGCCTCGCAAGGCCTGATGCTGATGATCCCGAACATGTTCAAGATCGCGGGCGAGCTGACGCCGACGGTGTTTCATGTCGCGGCGCGCGCGCTGGCCACGCATGCGCTGTCGATCTTTGGCGATCATTCCGACGTGATGGCGGTGCGCGCGACGGGCTTTGCGATGCTGGCCTCGGCCTCGGTGCAGGAGGCGCATGACATGGCCTTGATCGCGCAGGCCGCCACGTTGCGCGCCCGCGTGCCCTTCGTGCATTTCTTCGACGGCTTCCGCACCAGCCATGAGGTCAACACGCTGCGGCTGATCCCCGACGAAACGATCCGCGCGATGATCGACGATGATCTGGTGCGTGCGCATCGGGCCCGGGCGCTGTCGCCCGAAAACCCGGTCGTGCGGGGCACGGCGCAAAACCCCGATGTGTTCTTTCAGGGCCGCGAGGCGGGCAATCCGTTCCACGCCGCCGTGCCCGGGATCGTCGCCGCGGAAATGGCGCGGCTGGGTGCCCTGACCGGGCGGCGCTATGCGCTGGTCGACTATCTGGGCGATCCCGAGGCAACCCGCGTGATCGTCATCATGGGCTCGGGCGCCGAGGTGGTCGAAGAAGCCCTGACCGCGCTGAACGCCACGGGCGAAAAACTGGGCGCGCTCATTGTGCGGCTTTACCGCCCCTTCCCGGGCGCGGCCTTTCTGGCCGCCCTGCCCGCGTCCTGCACGAAGCTTGCGGTGCTCGATCGCTGCAAGGAGCCCGGCGCCCCCGGCGAGCCCCTGTTCCTCGATGTCGTCGCAACGCTGTGCGAGGCGGTCGCCACCGGGGCGCGCGCAACCCTGCCGCGCATCACCGGCGGGCGTTACGGGCTTTCGTCCAAGGATTTCGACCCGGCGCAGGTGAAGGCGGTTTACGACGCGCTGGCGCAAGACGCCCCGAAACAGGGCTTCACCCTGGGCATCACCGATGATCTCGGCTTCACCAGCCTGAGCGTCGATGCGCATTTCAACACCGAGCCGGAAGATGTTGTTCGCGCAGTCTTTTTCGGCCTTGGATCTGATGGCACGGTGGGCGCCAACAAGAATTCGGTGAAGATCCTGGCCGAGGAGGCGGGGCTTTGTGCGCAGGGCTATTTCGTCTATGACAGCCACAAGTCGGGGGCGCAGACGGTGTCGCATCTGCGCTTCGGGCCGCGGCCGATCAAGGCGCCCTATCTGATCCATCAGGCGAATTTCGTCGCCTGCCACCAATTCCCCTTCCTGTCGAAAATCGATGTGCTGCGCGTGGCCGCGCCCGGCGCGACGGTGCTTTTGAACGCGCCCTTCGGCCCCGACACGGTCTGGGACCGCCTGCCCCGGTCCATGCAACAGACGATCCTCGACAAGGGGCTGAAGCTTTTCGTCATCGACGCCAACACCGCCGCGCGCGAGGTGGGGCTGGGGCGGCGCACCAACACCATCCTGCAGACCTGTTTCTTTGCGCTCTCGAACGTGCTGCCGCGCGAGGACGCCATCGCGCAGATCAAGGCCGCGATCAGGAAAACCTATGGCCGCAAGGGCAAACGGGTGATCGAGCAGAACTGCGCCGCCGTCGATGGCACGCTCGCACGGCTGCAGGAGGTGAAAGTGCCAGGCGCCGTCACCTCAAGCTTCGAGCGGCCGCCCGTCGTGCCGCCCCATGCGCCCGAGTTCGTCCGCCGCGTCACCGCGCCGATGATGGAGGACCGCGGCGACGAGATCCCGGTCAGCCTGTTGCCTGCGGATGGCACCTTCCCGACCGGCACCGCCGCCTGGGAGAAAAGGAACGTCGCCGACGAGGTTCCGGCTTGGCGCAGCGATCTGTGCATCCAATGCGGGCAATGCAGCTTTGTCTGCCCGCACAGCGTCATCAGGGCGAAATATTTCGACGAGGACCTGCTGGAAGGCGCCCCCGAGGGGTTCAAATCCGCCCCGGTCAATGCCCGCGGCTATCCGGGCGCGCGGTTCAGTCTGCAATTCCATGTCGAGGATTGCACCGGCTGTGGGCTCTGCATCGAGGCCTGCCCGGCGCAAAGCCCGGTCGAGCCGGGCGTCAAGGCGATCAACCTGACCGAGAAGGCGCCGCTGCTGGACGAGGCGCGGCAAGCGATGGCCTTCTTCGCGCATCTGCCGGTGAATGACCGCGCCCGCGTCGATTTCGGCAATGTCCGAGGCGTGCAATTCCTGGAACCGCTGTTCGAGTTTTCGGGCGCCTGCGCGGGCTGCGGGGAAACGCCTTACGTCAAGCTGCTCAGCCAGCTTTTCGGCGACCGGCTGATGATCGCCAATGCCACCGGCTGTTCCTCGATCTATTCGGGCAACCTGCCGGTGACGCCTTGGACGAAGAACTGCGAAGGCCGCGGCCCGGCTTGGGCGAATTCGCTCTTTGAGGATAACGCCGAATTCGGTCTGGGCTTCCGGCTGGCCGCCGACAAGCATCTGGAGCTGGCCCGAAGCCTTGCGCAGGACATGGCGCCCGAGGTCGGCGAGGAGCTGGTGGCCGCGATCCTCTCGGCGCCGCAGATCCGCGAAAGCGAGATCCGGGCGCAGCGCGAGCTTGTGGCGACGCTGAAGACGCGACTTCTGGCCCATCGCGACGACAGCCGCGCGCAACATCTGATGAGCGTGATCGACCATCTGGTGCGGCGCTCGATCTGGATCGTCGGCGGCGATGGCTGGGCCTATGACATCGGCTATGGCGGGCTCGATCACGTTCTGGCCTCGGGGCGCAACGTGAACGTGCTGGTCATGGACACCGAGGTCTATTCGAACACCGGCGGTCAGGCGTCGAAGGCCACACCCTTGGGCGCGATTGCGAAATTCGCCGCCGCGGGCAAGCGCACCGCGCGCAAGGATCTGGCACTGCAGGCCGTCGCTTACGGCAATGTCTATGTCGCGCAGGTGGCGATGGGGGCCAATCCGCAACAGACGCTGCAGGCCTTCCGCGAGGCCGAGGCCTATGACGGCCCGTCCCTCATCCTGGCCTATAGCCATTGCATCGCGCATGGCTTCGACCTGCGCCGCGGGCTCGATCAGCAGGACCGCGCCGTCGCCTCGGGCTACTGGCCGCTTCTGCGCTATGACCCGCAGCTGCGCGGCACGGGGCAAGCGCCGTTCCGGCTCGACAGTCCGCGCCCGACCCTGCCCTTCAAGGACTATGCCTATAACGAGCTGCGCTACTCCGCGCTGACCGCCACCCGCCCCGAAGAGGCCGCCGCCTTGCTTGACGAGGCGCAGCAGGCGGTGCTTGAAAAATATCGCAGTTACGAGGAGTTTACACGTATGGATGCGGGACCGGACCCGGCCCGGGCCCTGGGCGCGGCCGGAAAGATGTGAGGAGCCCGGAATGGATCTGAAAACCCGCTATCTGGGCCTTGAGCTGCCAAGCCCCATCGTCGCCTCGGCCAGCCCGATGAACGCGCGGCTGGATGTGCTCCAGCAGCTGGCCGAGTGTGGTGCCGGCGCGGTGGTGCTGCCCTCGGTCTTCGAGGAGCAGATCTGGCACGAGCAGCGCATCCTTGATCAGCTGGTCGAACATGGCACCGAAAGCTACGGCGAGGCCTTGAGCTATTTTCCGGCCCAGGCGGCCTTTGCCTTCGACAGCTCGAACACGCTTGCGCTGGTGGAAAAGGCGGCGACGGCGCTGAGCGTGCCGGTCATCGCCTCGATCAACGGCACCACCGACACCGGCTGGACCGACACCGCGCATGACATGGAGGAAGCGGGCGCCGCCGCGATTGAGCTGAACGTCTATTTCCTGCCCACCGATCCGCATGTCTCGGGCGCGGATGTGGAGCGGCGCACGCTCGATGTGGTCCGCGCGGTCTGCGACACGGTGAAGATCCCGGTGGCGGTGAAGATCGGGCCCTATTTTTCATCGCCCGCGCATATGGCCCGGCGCATCGTTGCGGCGGGGGCGAAGGGGGTGGTGCTGTTCAACCGCTTCTATCAGCCCGAGATCGACCCGGTCGGGCTGAGCGTCACGCCCGCGCTGCAGCTGTCGAGCCGCTACGAGATGCGGCTGCCGCTTTTGTGGGTGGGGGTGCTTTCGGGGCGGCTGGGCGGCTCGCTTGCGGCCTCGACCGGGGTCGAAAGCGCCGAGGATGTGGTGCGCTATCTTCTGGCCGGGGCGGATGTGGTGATGAGCACCTCGGCGCTGTTGCGGCACGGGCCGGGGCATATGGAGGTGCTGGTGCGCGGGCTTGAAGACTGGCTGGCGGCGCGGGGAATGACCCATCTGGGCGCGGTGCGCGGCATGCTGGCGCATGGCGCGATCGAGGACCCCGAAGGCTATGAGCGGGCGAATTATATCAAGGTGATACAAAGCTGGGCGAAGGACGCGGACCGGGCGTAAAAAAACGACGCGGATTAACGTCACGGCAAGACCCGGTGCTTAAGGTAGGTGCGCTGCAATGTCTCACCGGAGTCGTCATGTTCTTCCGCCCGAAGCCCGCTACCGAGTCGATTCTCGAAAGAGCCAAGCGAAGCGCCATTGATACGGTGCTTGCGGTTGTCGTCATCGACATCGGCGGCACGATCCGCCATGTGAATGCGGTCTATGCCGAACTGCTGGGCTATGCGCCGGAGGAATTGATCGGCAAGCCCGTGGCCGTGCTGATGCCGCCCGAAGAGGCTGGACAGATTGGAAAAGGGCCGTTCTGGGAGGAGCTGCGCGCGGGCAAGGCGCAGAATGTCACTGTCGCGCGTCGGCGCAAGAACGGCGAGACGATCTGGCTCGAAGCGACCTATGTGCCGGTCAAGGACGACGCGGGCAAGGTCGGTCACATTGTGAACTTCGCCACCGATGTCACGGAAAAGACACGGAACGCGAAACGGATGGAGGCGATGCTCCGGGCCATCCACCGCTCTGCCGCGGTGATCGAGTTCGACCTGGACGGCATCGTGACCGAGGTGAACGAGAACTTTCTCAAGGCCTCGGGCTACACGCGCGCCGAACTGATCGGCCAGCACCATGCCCTGTTCATGCCCGCGGGCAAAGCCGATCTGCCTGACTATGCGCAGTTCTGGGCCCGGCTGCACGCGGGCGAGGTGATCGACGGAGAGTTCCAGCGCGTGGCCAAGGGCGGCAAGGATCTGTGGCTGCGTGCCACCTACAACCCGCTGTTCGGGTTGGACGGCAAGCTGAACGGGGTGGTGAAATTCGCCTTCGACATCTCCGAAGTGAAGCGGGTCTCTCTCGATCAGGCCGGGCAGATCACGGCGCTGAACCGGTCGCAGGCGATGATCGAATTCGACATGAACGGCAACACCCTGACGGCAAACGATATCTTCTTGCGGGCTTTGGGATATGCGTTGCCGGACATCGTCGGCAAGCACCATTCCACCTTCCTCAGCGCGGACGAGCGCGACAATCCCGCTTATCGCGGCTTCTGGGAAGATCTGCGCGCCGGCAAGCCGCAAGTGGGGGAATTCCGCCGGATCGGAAAATCCGGGCAGGAGGTCTGGATTCAGGCCAGCTACAACCCGATCCTTGACGCCGAGGGCAAGCCCTACAAGGTGGTGAAATTCGCCACCGATGTCACCGCGCGCAAGGAGGCGATTCTCGACTTCGAACAGGCCATTGCCGCGCTCAGCGCGGGCGAGCTTGACCACCGGCTCGACCGGCCGATGGCGGCGGAATTCGAAGCGCTGCGGCAGAACTACAACGAGGCGATCCGGCGCATGGCCGAACTGGTCGGCTCGATCCTCGACAGCGCGCAATCGATCCAGAGCGAAACCGAAAGCCTGTCCGGGGCCTCGGCGGAGCTGGGGCGGCGCACCGAAACCCAGGCCGCCTCGCTTGAGGAAACCGCGGCGGCGATCAACCAGCTCGCCTCCTCGGTGGAAAGCTCGTCCTCGGGGGCGCGCAATGCGGCGGGCGCGGTCGGCAAGGCGCGGCACCGCTCGACCGAGGGGCGGCGCGTCGTGCAGGAGACGATTTCGGCGATGAACGACATCGCCCGCAGCTCGGAACAGATTTCGCGCATCACCAGCGTCATCGACGACATCGCCTTCCAGACCAATCTTCTGGCGCTGAATGCGGGGGTGGAAGCGGCGCGCGCGGGCGAGACCGGGCGCGGCTTTGCCGTTGTCGCCTCCGAGGTGCGGGCGCTGGCGCAGCGCTCTTCGGAAGCGGCGCGCGAGATCGCGGAGCTGATCGAAACCTCGGGCCGGCAGGTGCGGCAGGGGGTGGATCTGGTGAATTCCTCGGGCCAGGCGCTGGACGAGATCGACCATCTCGTCGCCGAGGTCGATACGCTGGTGCAGGCGATCGCCAATTCGGCGACGGAGCAGGCGACGGGTCTGGGCGAGATTTCCACGGCGGTGAACCAGCTCGATCAGGTGACGCAGCAAAACGCCGCGATGTTCGAGGAAAGCTCGGCCGCGGTGGCGGTGCTGCGCGATCAGGCCGGGCATCTGTCGGCGCGCGGCGCGGTGTTCCGCACCGGCAACGAGGGCGCGGGGGCGCAGGGCTTCCGCCGCGCCTCGTGAAAAACACCGCAGGCGCGTGACACATACCAAGGGCCGGTCTGCACCGGCCCTTTTCGCTGCTTGGGGATATCGGCCCGGGGGTCAGGTCGGATTGGAACGGCGCCAGCGCAGCGAGGACATCAGGCTCAGCCCGATGAAGACGACGCCCAGAAGCCCGGTCGCCCATTCCGGCACATGCATCAGGGTCTGCGCAAACATCGCCACCGAGAGCACCAGAATCGACCAGAACGCCCCGTGTTCCAGATAGCGGAACTCGCTCAGCGCCTGGCGTTCGACCAGCATCACCGTCATCGAGCGCACGTAGAACGCGCCGATGCCAAGGCCGATGGCGATCAGGAACAGGTTTTGCGTCAAGGCGAAGGCGCCGATCACCCCGTCGAAGCTGAACGAGGCGTCAAGCACCTCGAGGTAAAGAAAGGCGCCCAGCCCGCCCTTGGCGACATCGCCCGAGAGCGAGGCCTTGTCGAGCACCTGCCCCAGCCCCTCGACCGCGAGGAAGGTCAGAAGGCCGGTGCAGGCGGCGACAAGGAAGGTGCCCTCGGTCTTCACCGGCAGCCACCAGGCAAAGCCCAGCACGATCGCCAGCAGGAAACCGACCTCAATGCCGCGGATCGAGGCCCAGGAGCTGAGCCGCCGTTCCAGCGCGACAAACCAGTGCACTTCCTTGCTTTCATCGACGAAATAGCTCAGCGCCACCATCATCAGGAAGGCGCCGCCAAAGGCCGCGATCGACAGATGCGCCTCGCCGATGATGCGCGAATACTCCGCCGGTTGCGTCGCGGCGATGCGAAGCGCCTCGATCGGGCCGATGCCCGCGGCGATGACGACGATCAGCAGCGGAAACAGGATCCGCATGCCGAAGACGGCGATCAGGATCCCCCAGGTCAGGAAGCGGCGCTGCCATTCCGGCGTCATCTGCCCAAGCTTGTTGGCGTTGATGATCGCATTGTCGAAAGAGAGCGAGATTTCCAGCACCGCCAGCACGCAGGCGACGAAGAAGAAGGACAGCGCCCCGTGGGTCGTGTGCTCATAGGTGAAGCCAAGCCACATCGCCAGGGCAAGGCCGACCGCGGTGAACCCGAATGCCCAGCTGAAATAGTGCAAGGTGCTGCGCATGATGTCTCCGTGTTGCCGCCCGGGGGCGCGAGGTGGTCAGCGCGATGTAGGCAGGGGAACGGGACTGTGCAAGCCCCTCGGGCTTCGTCACGATGCGTTGACGCCCTTGCGGGGTGTGCCAGCGCAAAGCGCGATCAACCAGATGGCGACCTGCGCGCCCGCCATCGCAGGCCATGCCCCCTTTTCATCCCATGGCGCCTTGCTAGAGTTGCGTAAGGCCCAGAACCTGCATCACGACCCTGCGTCACCCCGCCACATCTGGACTTATTCCAACTTGACGCAGATCAAGACCCCGCAACCCCGCCCTGTTTAGAAGTATTCCATATTCAAAAGACCCGGAGGGACACAGATGAAACGCACCCAGATCCGCCTGTTGGCCGTGGCGACGCTGCTGGCCACCCCCGCCCTTGCCGAAGATGCGGCGCTGCGCGAAGAGGCCCGGGGCCTGTTCGAAGTGATCCCGATGCAGGCGCCGCAACTGTCTGACAACAACGCCGTTACCCGCGACAAGATCGATCTGGGGGCGATGCTGTTCTTTGATCCGCGGATGTCGAAATCGGGCGTCTTCTCGTGCCAGTCCTGCCACAATGTGGGTCTGGGCGGGGTGGACGGGCTGGAAACCTCGATCGGGCATGGCTGGCAAAAGGGGCCGCGCAATGCGCCCACCGCGCTGAACGCCGTCTTCAACGTGGCGCAATTCTGGGATGGCCGTGCCCCCGATCTGGCGGCGCAGGCCAAGGGCCCGGTGCAGGCGGGCGTCGAGATGAACAACACGCCCGAGAATCTGGTCGCCACGGTGCAATCGATGCCGGGCTATGTCGAGGCCTTCGCCAAGGCCTTCCCGGGGCAGAAAGACCCGATCAGCTTTGACAATTTCGCGCTGGCGATCGAGGCTTTCGAGGCCACGCTGATCACGCCGAATTCGAAATTCGACCAATGGCTGATGGGCGCCGACGGGGCAATGAGCGCGGATGAAAAGGCCGGGCTGAAGCTCTTCATCGATACCGGCTGCGCGGCGTGCCACAATGGCATCAACATCGGCGGCAACGGCTATTATCCCTTCGGCGTGGTGGAAAAACCCGGCGCCGAGGTGCTGCCCGCGGGCGACAAGGGCCGCTTTGCGGTGACCGCGACGGCGGATGACGAATATGTCTTCCGCGCCGGGCCGCTGCGCAACATCGCGCTGACCGCGCCCTATTTCCACTCCGGCAAGGTCTGGGATCTGCGCGAGGCGGTGTCGGTGATGGCCAATTCGCAGCTGGGCGCGACGCTCGACGACACCCAGGTCGATCAGATCACCGCCTTCCTTGGCACGCTGACCGGCGAGCAGCCCGAGGTGGTGCATCCGATCCTGCCGGTGCGCAGCGCCCAGACGCCCCGGCCCGAGCACATGAACTGAGGTCTGCGCAAATTTGCGGCACAAAAGGCGCGGGGATCTTCCCCGCGCCTGTTCTTTTGGCGTCAGCCCGATGCGGACCGCGCCAGGATTTGCAGCAAAAGGAATACCTTGCAGACATATTGCCGCAAGGACACCGTTGCACTGTCAATCGCCGCAAAATCCTGACATATGTCAAAACAATATCTGTGACATGCCTATTCCGTCTTCGGCAACCTCTGGAGCCAGCATGCGACTGACGACCCGGACCAACCTGGCAATGCGCACCCTGATGTTCTGTGCCGTGAACGGCGACAGGATCGTGCGCAAGCACGAAATCGCCGAGGCCTGCAACGCCTCGGAAAACCATCTGGCGCAGGTGGTGAACACGCTGGCGCAGCGCGGCTTCATCGAAACGCAGCGCGGCCGGTCGGGGGGGTTGCGGCTGGCGCGTCCGATGGATCAGATCGGCGTCGGCGAGGTCTTGCGCGCTTTCGAGGCGGTGCTGCCCTTCGTCGAATGTCTGGACGGCGAGAACAACACCTGCCCGCTCTGCGGGGCCTGCCGCTTCCGCGATGCGATCGAGGCGGCGCTCGAGGCCTTCTACACCGCGATGGACAGCCATTCCGTGGGCGATCTGGTGCGCGACAACGTCGCATTGGAGCATCTGTTGCGCCTGCCCGGGGCGCCGCGGATCGGCATTTGCGGCGCGGGGGCGCGGGCGCGCACGACGCTGACGGCGGATCTTGAGGCCTGAGCGCGCCTCACGGAAATGTTTCAAAATCAACGGGATTCCGGCAGCCCCGCGGCGTTTCGGCGCGCGGGGTCGGCCATTTTCCGCCCGGCCCTTCCGGGTAACGCTAACGCTCCTTTCATCGTGAGTTGAACTTTCGCGCGGGCCTGTTTAGCTGCGTCATAGTGTCGCCGCAATTGAGGCGCCCCATGCCGGGGCAAGGCGACAAAGCGAGGCCCGACATGCAACAGACGCAACAAATGGGAATGGTGTCTTCCGACCGGCAGGAAGGCGTGCACCCTCAGCAGACCGAGGCGAAAGCGTCGGTGCAGCAGCAGGGCCAGGCGGAAAAGCCCGTGCAGGCTGGCAAGACCTTTACCGACTGGGCCTCGATCTGAGGCCCTCGGACCGGGGCCGCTGACCGGCTCCGCCGCGCAGGCCAAAGGCCGCGCAGACTTGCGGGGCAGCTCCTGATCGAAGAGAGTTCTTCTGATCCGGAGCGTCCCATGCAGTCCCCCCTTCCCTCTTCCTCTCCGCTGACCGACATTCCCGGCATCGGCCCCGCCACCGCCGAAGGCTTCCTGCGGGCGGGCATCGCCAGCGCCGGGGCGCTGCGCGCCATGGGCGCCGATGCCGCCTATGAAGCCTGGCTGCGCGCGGGCAATCCGCCGCATTTCATCGGCTATTATGCTTTGGTGATGGCGCTGCAGGGCCGCCCCTGGAACGATTGCCGGGGCGCCGAAAAAGACGCGCTGCGGGTCAGTTTCGAGGCGCTGAAAGCCCGGACCCGGGGCAGCGAAAAGGGCCACCCCGGGATCGAGGCGGCCCTTGACGAAATCGGTGTCGGCCTTCGGCGCTAGCCGCAGGCCGAAAGCTTGAGCACTCAGCCGACCAGTTCGAGGCCAGAGAAGAAGAAGGCGATTTCCGCCGCGGCGGTTTCCGGCGCATCCGAACCATGGACCGAGTTTTCACCGACCGAGAGGGCGAATTCCTTGCGGATGGTGCCATCGGCGGCATTGGCCGGGTTGGTGGCGCCCATCACTTCACGGTTCTTGGCGATCGCGCCTTCACCTTCGAGCACCTGCACGACGACCGGCTCGGACGCCATGAATTCGCACAGCTCGCCATAGAAGGGGCGTTCCTTGTGCACTTCGTAGAATTTGCCGGCCTGTTCCAGGCTCAGCTTGAGGCGCTTTTGCGCGACGATGCGCAGGCCCGCTTCCTCGAATTTGGCATTGATCTTGCCGGTGAGGTTGCGGCGGGTCGCGTCGGGTTTGATGATCGAAAGCGTGCGTTCGATGGCCATGAGGGGAAGCCTCTTTGGTTGGGGACCGGAGAGCCGGTCAGAAAAGCGTCTGGCGCCTGCTATCATGCGGCAGGGATGTTGAAAACCCCCGGGCAACTGCCGTTTTGGGCAGGAAATGCGACAAATGCGCAAAAGGCGGCCGGGGGCGCATCGGCATTGACGCGCGCGCCCGGCTGAGGCAGAGCCAGACCATGCTCACGCTTGACGCCATCACCTATGCCATCGAGGGCCGCCCGCTGTTCGACGCAGCCTCGGCCCGCATTCCCACCGGCCACAAGGTCGGCCTTGTCGGCGCCAATGGCGCGGGGAAAACCACGCTGTTCCGGCTGATCCGGGGCGAGCTTGCGCTCGAATCGGGCGAGATCAGCCTGCCCCAGCGCGCCCGCATCGGCGGCGTCGCGCAGGAGGTGCCCTCCTCCGCGACCAGCCTTCTGGATACGGTGCTGGCCGCCGATACCGAACGCGCGGATCTGCTGGCGGAAGCGCAGACGGCCACCGATCCGGGTCGCATCGCGGAAATCCAGACGCGCCTTGCCGATATCGACGCCTGGTCGGCCGAGGGGCGGGCGAGCGCGATCCTGCGCGGGCTGGGCTTTGACGCCGAGGCGCAGCGCCGCCCCTGTTCGGATTTCTCGGGCGGCTGGCGGATGCGCGTCGCGCTGGCGGGGGTGCTGTTTGCCCAGCCCGATCTGTTGCTGCTCGACGAGCCGACGAACTATCTCGACCTCGAAGGCGCGCTTTGGCTGGAACAATATCTGGCCCGCTACCCGCATACGGTCATCATCATTTCCCACGACCGCGATCTGCTCAACCGTGCCGTGGGCGCGATCCTGCATCTGGAAAACCGCAAGCTGACGCTGTGGAACGGGCCTTACGATCAATTCGCCCGCCAACGCGCCGCGGCGCGGGCCAATCTGGCGGCGGCAGCGAAGAAACAGGAGGCGCGGCGCGCGCATCTGCAAAGCTTCGTCGATCGCTTCAAGGCCAAGGCGACGAAGGCCGCGCAGGCGCAGGCGCGCGTCAAGATGCTGGAAAAGATGGAGCCGATCACCGCCCCCGAGGAGGCGGCAAAACAGGTTTTCAGCTTCCCGGTGCCGGAACAGCTTTCGCCGCCGATCATCACGCTTGACGGCGCGGCGGTGGGCTATGGCGACAAGCCGATCCTGCGGCGGCTCAATCTGCGCATCGATCAGGATGACCGGATCGCGCTTCTGGGCCGCAACGGCGAGGGGAAATCGACGCTCTCGAAACTGCTCGCGGGCAAGCTCGAGACCTGCGAGGGGCGGATTGCGCGCTCGTCGAAGCTGCGGATCGGCTATTTCGCCCAGCATCAGGTGGACGAACTCGACCTGGCGGCGACGCCGCTTTTGCACCTGCAACGCCTGCGCCCCGAGGAGCATCAGGCGAAGCTGCGCGCCCGTCTTGCGGGCTTCGGGCTGCTGGCGGATCAGGCGGAAACCGCGGTGGGCAAGCTCTCGGGCGGGCAGAAGGCGCGGCTCTCGCTGCTTCTGGCCACTTTGGACGCGCCGCATCTGCTGATCCTCGACGAGCCGACAAACCACCTGGACATCGAAAGCCGCGAGGCGCTGGTTGAGGCGCTCACCGCCTATTCCGGCGCGGTGATCCTGGTCAGCCATGACATGCACCTTTTGTCGCTCGTCGCCGACCGGCTCTGGCTGGTCAAGGGCGGCGCGGTGGCGCCCTATGCCGCGGATCTCGAAGCCTATCGCGCCGAGCTGCTGGCGGGCGATCCCAACGACAAGCCCGCGCCGAAAGCGGTGGAAAAGAAGGCCCCGCCGCCCTCGCGCGAGCGGATTCTGGCGCTGCGCGCCGAGGCGCGCAAATGCGAAGACCGGGTCGAAAAACTGGCCGAGATGCTTGGCAAGCTTGACGAGAAGCTCGCCGATCCTACCCTTTACGAAGCCGCCCGTGCCGCCGAGCGCGAGAAATGGATGCTCAAACACGCCGAGGCGCGCGAAGCGATGGCGCGGGCCGAGGAACTCTGGATGGCGGCGCTGGAGGCGCTGGAAACCGCGATGGCGGGCTGAGGGCACGGCCCGAAGGCAGAGGCCGGGAAGCAGAGACAAAACATGACGCGCAAGATCATCATCGACACCGACCCGGGCCAGGACGACGCCGTAGCAATCCTTCTGGCGCTGGGCAGCCCGGAGCTTGAGGTTCTCGGCATCACCTGTGTCGCGGGCAATGTGCCGCTGGCGCTGACGACAAGGAACGCGCGGATCGTCTGCGAGCTGGCCGGGCGGCGGGATGTGAAGGTTTTCGCGGGCTGCGACCGGCCGCTTTTGCGCCCGCTGGTGACGGCGGAATATGTGCATGGCAAGACCGGGCTTGACGGCATCGCCCTGCCCGAACCCACGATGGCCCTGCAAGACATGCATGCGGTCGATTTCCTCATCGAGACGCTGCGCACCGAGGCGCCGGGCACGGTGACGCTCTGCCCGCTCGGGCCGCTGACGAATATCGCCACGGCCTTCCGCCGCGCCCCCGAGATCGTCTCGAAAGTCGCGCAGATCGTCTTGATGGGCGGCGCCTGTTTCGAGGCCGGCAACACCACCCCGGCGGCCGAGTTCAACATTTACGTCGACCCGCAAGCCGCGGAAATCGTGTTTAAATCCGGGGCGCCGCTGGTGGTCGTGCCGCTCGATGCCACGCATAAGGCGCTGACCACAAGGCCGCGGATCGAGGCCTTCCGCGCCCTGAACACCCCGGTCGGCACCGCGGTGGCGAGCTGGGCCGATTTCTTCGAACGCTTCGACAGGGCGAAATATGGCTCGGACGGGGCGCCGCTGCATGACCCCTGCGTCATCGCCTGGCTGATCCGCCCCGATCTGTTCGAGGGCCGCTTCATCAATGTCGAGATCGAGACCCAGTCCGAGCTGACCATGGGCATGACCGTCGCCGATTGGTGGCGGGTGACGCCGCGCGACCCGAATGCGCTGTTCCTGCGCGACATCGACGCCGAGGGCTTCTACAGCCTGCTGACCGAGCGGCTGTCCCGGCTCTGAGACAGAAGCGTATTTGCCCCGGGGAAACGCCCGCTTTTTCTTGCGGAAAAGACGCAGTTTTCCTTGACCAAAGACGCGCCCGGTCCAAATGTTAACGCATGCATCCGGTTTTTGACCCGTCCTATGCCCGCCTGCCCGAGCGGTTCTTTGCCCGGCAGGCTCCGACACCGGGGACGGCACCCGCTGCAGTTGTGGTAAACCGGGCGCTGGCCGAACGGCTGGGGCTGGATGCGGACTGGCTCGAAAGCGCCGAGGGCACGGCGGTTCTGGCCGGAAATCTGGTGCCAGAGGGCGCCGCGCCGATCGCGCAGGCCTATGCGGGCCATCAGTTCGGCGCCTTCGTGCCGCAGCTGGGCGACGGACGGGCGATCCTGCTGGGCGAGGTCGTCGCTCCGGACGGGGCCCGGTTCGACTGGGTGCTGAAAGGCGCGGGCCGCACGCCCTGGTCGCGCGGGGGCGACGGGCGGGCCTGGATCGGGCCGGTTCTGCGCGAATATCTGGTGTCGGAAACCATGGCGGCCTTTGGCGTGCCGACGACGCGGGCGCTTGGCGCGGTGCTGACCGGGCAAAGCGTCTATCGCGACGGGTTTTCCCGGCCGGGCGCGGTGATCTCGCGCATCGCCTCCAGCCATATCCGGGTTGGCACTTTCGAATATTTCGCCGCGCGGCAGGATGAAGAGGCGCTTGCAACGCTTTGCGAATACACGATTTCCCGCCATTACCCCGAGGCCGGTGGGGCACTTGGCCTGCTGGCCGCCGCGGTGGCCGCACAGGCAAGTCTGGTGGCGCAATGGCTGTCTTTCGGCTTCATCCATGGCGTGATGAACACCGACAATTGCGCGCTCTCGGGCGAGACGATCGATTATGGCCCCTGCGCCTTTCTCGACGCCTATCAGCCGCAAAAGGTGTTTTCCGCGATCGACCGTCTGGGGCGTTACGCCTATGCGAACCAGCCGCAGATCGCGCTGTGGAACCTGACGCAGCTCGCTTCGTGTCTCTTGCCGCTGATCGGCCCCGAGGCGGCGGCGGTGGACGAGGCGCAGGCGGTGCTCGACGGTTTTGCCCCCGCGTATCAGGCGGAATGGCTCTATCGGATGGGGCGGAAGATCGGCATCGCCCGCGCCACGCCCGAGGACCGGCCGCTGATCGACAGCCTGCTGTCGCGCATGGCCAGCGAGGGCGCCGATTTCACCCGCACCTTCCGCGGGCTGGCCACCGGGCGGGCGGGCGCGGAATTCACCGATCCCGCCGCCTTTGACAGCTGGGCGCCCGCCTGGCAGGCGCGGCTTTCGCGCGAGGTGGTGCCGCAAGTCGTGCTCTCGGCCGCCAATCCGGTGCGGATCCCGCGCAACCACCGTCTGGAAGAGGTGATCGCCGCCGCCGTCGCGGGCGATTTCGCCCCGTTCCGGCAGCTTCAGGCGGCACTTGCCCATCCCTTTGATCCCGCGCCCGAATTTGCCGCCTATGAGGCCGCCCCCACAGCCGGGGAGCGCGTCACCCGCACCTTCTGCGGCACCTGACTTGTGGCGGATACAATCCCGCTCTGGACCTTTCGGCGGCGCGCTGGCAGGGGACCGCCATGGGACATGGTGCTGAAAATCTCCGCGGAAGTCTGTTGATGGTGCTTGCGATGGCGGGCTTCGCCATCGAGGACATGTGCGTTAAACTCCTGGCCGGGCATCTGCCGGTGGGCGAAATCCTGATGCTGCTGGGCGTCGGCGGCACGGCGATCTTTGCGACGCTGGCGCTGCGCAACGGCGACCGGCTGTTTTCGCGCGATCTGCTGGCGCCGGCGGTGATCGGGCGCAATTTCGGCGAGCTGATCGGCACGCTGGCCTTCGTCTGCGCCGTGGCCTTCACGCCGCTGGCGCAGGCCTCGGCGATCTTGCAGGCGACGCCGCTGGCGGTGACGCTGGGCGCCGCGCTGTTCCTTGGCGAGCAGGTCGGCTGGCGGCGCTGGTCGGCGATCGGCGTCGGCTTTCTGGGCGTGCTGATCGTAATCCGCCCCGGCACCGAGGGCTTTTCGCTGCTCTCGCTTTTCGCCGTCGTCGGCGTGCTGGGCCTGGCCGCGCGCGATGTCGTCACCCGTCGCGTGCCGAAATCCATCACCTCGATGCAGCTTGCAACCTACGGATTTGCCTCGGTGATTCCCGCGGGTGCGCTGCTTGTGCCGTTTCAGGGCCCGATGGTCGTGCCCACCGCCTTCGATCTGGCGGGCATCGCCGGGGCGCTGATCTTTGGCACGGCGGGCTATTACGCTCTGATCGCAGCGATGCGGCTGGGCGAGGTCTCGGTGATCACCCCGTTCCGCTACACCCGGCTGATCTTTGCGCTGATCATCGGCTGGGCGGTTTTCGCTGAAACCCCCGACCGCTGGACGCTGATCGGCGGTGCGGTCATCGTCGCCTCTGGGCTTTACACGCTGGCGCGCGAACGGTCCCGCGCCAAGGCCGCGCCCCCCGCCGCCTGACGCGAAAAATTCACGAAAAGTCGGACGCTAACAGCGCCGTTACCACAGGCAAGGGCCTTTTCGCTGCGGCTGCATTGGGCTAAGCAGAAGGCGATTTACCAATCGGAGCACTCGCATGAGCACGATCATCGACATCCACGCGCGCGAAATTCTCGACAGCCGTGGCAATCCGACCGTCGAGGTGGATGTGACCCTCGAAGACGGCACGATGGGCCGGGCCGCCGTGCCCTCGGGCGCCTCGACCGGCGCGCATGAGGCGGTGGAACGCCGCGACGGCGACAAGGCGCGCTACATGGGCAAGGGCGTGCTGGAAGCCGTGATGGCGGTGAATGGCGAGATCGCCGAAAACCTGGTGGGCGAGGATGTCACCGATCAGGAAGGCATCGACAAGCTGATGATCGAGCTGGATGGCACCCACAACAAGGGCCGTCTGGGCGCGAATGCAATCCTTGGCGTCTCGCTCGCCTGCGCGAAAGCCGCCGCCGATTTCACCGCGCAGCCGCTTTATCGCTATGTCGGCGGCACTTCGGCGCGCATCCTGCCGGTGCCGATGATGAACATCATCAACGGCGGCGAACATGCCGACAACCCGATCGACATTCAGGAATTCATGATCATGCCGGTCAGCGCGGGCAATATCCGCGACGCCGTGCGCATGGGCTCGGAAGTCTTCCACACGCTGAAGAAAGAACTGTCGGCCAAGGGGCTCTCGACCGGTCTGGGCGACGAGGGCGGCTTTGCGCCGATGCTCGCCTCGACCCGCGACGCGCTCGATTTCATCCTGAAGGCGATCGAAAAGGCGGGCTACAAGCCGGGCGAGGACATCTATCTGGCGCTCGACTGCGCCTCGACCGAATATTTCAAGGGCGGCAAATACGAGATGAAGGGCGAGGGCCTGTCGCTGACCTCGGCCGAGAATGTCGATTATCTGGCCAAGCTTTGCACCGAATATCCGATCATCTCGATCGAGGACGGCTGTGCCGAGGATGACTGGGAAGGCTGGAAGCTGCTGACCGATGCTTTGGGCGACAAGGTGCAGCTGGTGGGCGACGATCTGTTCGTCACCAACCCGGCGCGTCTGGCCGAGGGGATCAAGAAAGGCGTCGCCAATGCGATGCTGGTGAAGGTGAACCAGATCGGCTCGCTCTCGGAGACGCTGAAGGCGGTCGATATGGCGCATCGGGCGCGCTACACCAACGTCATGTCGCACCGCTCGGGCGAGACCGAGGATGCGACGATCGCCGATCTCGCCGTGGCTACGAACTGCGGCCAGATCAAGACCGGCTCGCTGGCGCGCTCGGACCGGCTGGCGAAATACAACCAGCTGATCCGCATCGAGGAAATGCTGGGCGAGACCGCCGAATACATGGGCCGTGCGATTTTGAAATAAGCCTCGGCTTTTTCCTGGTCCAAATACGCAAATTCCGCCGTTGGCCCTGCGCCGGCGGCGGTTTTTCTTTGACTTTCAAGCCTCCGGCGGGCGTATTTGCGCCAAGAAAAAACAAGGGAGGGATCATGGGCGAAGCAGATCGGATCATTGCGACACTGGGGCTGGAACCGCATCCCGAGGGCGGCTGGTATCGCCAGACCTGGGTGGCCGAGGCGGAACCGGGCGCGCGCCCAGTGGGCACGGCGATCCTGTTTTTGCTGAAAGCGGGCGAGGCCAGCCATTGGCACCGCGTCGACGCCGCCGAGATCTGGCATTTTCACGCCGGAAGCCCGCTGGAGCTGCGGATGGCCGCCAGCGACGCCGGGCCGGTGACGCGGCTGCGGCTCGGCCCCGACGTGCTGGGCGCCGAGGTGGTGCAGGGCATCGTGCCCGCGGGCCATTGGCAGGCGGCGCGGACCTTGGGAGACTGGACGCTGGTCGGGTGCACCGTCAGCCCCGGCTTTCGCTTCGAAGGGTTCGAGATGGCGGCACCGGGGATCGAGATCGGCCAGCCCCCGCCCAAGGGGCGCTGACCGGAACCGGGTCAGCGCGGCCGGCTGACCTTGCCGCCGCCGACCAGCGCGGCAACGCCCGTCGTCGAAGGCCCCGAGGTCGGCAGGCCGCGCGCGACGCGGACCGCCAGATGGGCGAAGGCCTGCGCCTCGAGCATGTCGCCATCAAGGCCGATCTCTTCGACCGGCGCCACCGCACAGGGCAGCCGCGCCGCCAGCTCCGCCATCATCGCGGCATTGCGCCGACCGCCGCCCGAGACCAGCACCAGCCCGGGCGGGCTGGGGAAATGCTCGAAGCCGCGCGCAACCGCGGCGGCGGCACAGGCGGTCAGCGTCGCCACCGCATCGGCATCGTCGAGACTGTCGACAAAGGCCAGCGCCTCGGCAAATTCGTTGCGGTCGAGCGACTTCGGCGGCATGCGGAAGAAATGCCGATGGCCAAGGAAAGCCCTCACCGCGGCCTCGTCCACCCGGCCCGAGAGCGCCAGCGCGCCGCCGACATCGCAGGAAGCCCCCAGACGGCGGCGCATCAGATCGTCGATCGGCGCATTCGCCGGGCCGGTGTCGAAGGCCAGCACCGCGCCCTCGGCTTCGGGCGCGGGCAGGCGCGGGTCAAGCCAGGTGACATTGCCCACCCCGCCCAGATTGAGAAAGGCGCAAGGCGCCGAAAGCCCGGCCCATTTCGCACAGGCGAAATGGAAGAACGGCACCAGAGGCGCCCCCTGCCCGCCCAGCTCCACATCCATGGAGCGGAAATCCCAGACCACCGGATGGCCCAGCACCTCGGCCAGCACCGCGCCATCGCCCGCCTGATGCGTGCGCCGCGCCCCGTGCTGCCCGTTCGGATCATGCGCCAGGGTCTGGCCGTGAAAGCCGACCAACACCTCGTCCGCCCCCCCGGGCAGATCGGCCAGCAGCGCCGAAAGCAGTTCGGCATGCGCGGTCTCGACCACTTCGGCGGCCTCGGCCACGCCATCCTGGCCCTGCCAGCGGCCAAGCGCCTGATGGATCGTGCCGCGCTCGGCGGGGGTATAGGGGCGATAGGCGGAGGGGCCGAAATCAAGGATCGCATGGCCATCGGTGAAAAGCGCCGCCGCATCGACGCCATCGAGCGAGGTTCCCGACATTGTGCCAAGGCACCAGACCGGCCCGGGTTTTGCGCCTGTTTTCAACATCTCTTCCCCTTTTGCGCTTGCGCCGATATACGCATGGCACCAGCGAAGGGACAAGCACGATGACTTATCATCCGAAATCGGAATTCCTGCGCGTCATTATCGAGCGCGGATTTCTGGCCGATTGCACCGATCTTCAGGACCTTGACGCCGCTTTGGCGGGGGGCATGGTGACCTGCTATATCGGCTATGATGCCACGGCGGCCTCGCTACATGTCGGGCACCTTCTGAACATCATGCTGCTGCGCTGGTTCCAGAAGACCGGGCACAAGCCGATCACGCTGATGGGCGGGGGCACGACGAAAGTGGGCGATCCGAGCTTCCGCTCCGAGGAACGGCCGCTGCTGACGCCCGAGCGGATCGACGAGAATATCGCGGGCATGCAGCGGGTCTTTGCGCGCTATCTCGACTACAAGGACGACGGCAATGGCGCGATGATGCGCAACAATGCCGAATGGCTGGACAATCTGAACTACCTTGAATTCCTGCGCGACATCGGGCGGCATTTCTCGGTCAACCGGATGCTGAGCTTTGACTCGGTGAAATCGCGGCTGGATCGGGAACAGAGCCTGAGCTTCCTTGAATTCAACTACATGATTCTGCAGGCCTATGACTTCCTGGAGCTGAACCGCCGCTATGGCTGCCTGCTGCAGATGGGCGGCTCGGATCAGTGGGGCAATATCGTCAACGGCGTCGATCTGACGCGCCGGGTGCTGGATCGCGAGGTCTTCGGGCTGACGACGCCGCTTCTGACCACCTCGGACGGGCGCAAGATGGGCAAGTCTCAGGGTGGCGCGGTCTGGCTGAATGGCGAGATGCTGAGCCCGTATGAATTCTGGCAGTTCTGGCGCAATACGACCGATGCCGATGTGGGGCGGTTCCTCAAGCTTTACACCGACCTGCCGGTCGAGGAATGCGAGCGGCTGGGCAAGCTGGAAGGCTCCGAGATCAACGGCGCCAAGATCATTCTGGCCAATGAGGTGACGACGCTTCTGCATGGCGCCGAGGCGGCGGCGGCGGCCGAGGCCACCGCGCGCGAGGTCTTCGAGAAGGGCGGCATCGGTGAGGATCTGCCGCGGCTGGTGCTGGGCGCCGAGGAAGTGGCCGAGGGGATCAGCCTGGCGCAGCTCGTCGTGCGCTCGGGGCTGGCGAAGACCGGCAAGGACGGCAAGCGGCTGATTTCCGAAGGCGGCCTCAAGGTCGACGACGAAATCTGCCTTGACGCGGGGCGGATGTTCTCGGCCGCCGATCTGGCCCAGCCGGTGAAGCTGAGCGCAGGCAAGAAGCGCCATGCGCTGGTTTCTCTGGGCTGAAGACGCGGTGGGGGCGCTGCCCCCACGCCCCCGAGGTATTTGTCGCAAGATGAAAGGGCGCCCCAAGCGGAGCGCCCTTTTCCATTTCATCTTGCCTTAAATATCCCGGGGGGTCAGGGGGGCAGCGCCCCCCTGCGCCGCCCCTTGCACCCGTCTCACTCGATCGTGGCCTTGACGATGTAATCGGGGTCTTCGACCAGACCGTTCAGCTGGGGCGCGCCCTTTTTCAGCTTGTCGACCAGATCCATGCCTTCGACCACATGGCCGACGATCGTGTATTGGCCATCCAGATGCGGCGCGGCGTCGAACATGATGAAGAACTGGCTGTTGGCCGAGTCGGGGCTGGCCGAGCGGGCCATGCCGACCATGCCGCGGGCGAAGGAGCGGTTCGAGAATTCCGCCGGAAGGTCGCCGTATGTCGACCCGCCCATCCCCGCCATCGACAGATCGCCGCCGCGCTTGCCGAATTGCACGTCACCCGTCTGCGCCATGAAGCCCTCGATCACGCGGTGAAACACCACGTCGTCATAGGCATGTTCATTGGCCAGCTGGGTGATGCGCTCGACATGCTGGGGCGCGACATCGGGCGTCAGGTCGATCACCACCTTGCCCGAGACCGAGCCGCCGATCTCGAGCACGAGGTTCGGGCCGGGGCCGTCGGGCGCGGTGGTGCCATCCTGCGCCAGCGCCGCCGTGGCCGCAAAGGCCAGTGCCGTGGCGAGAAGCAGCTTACGCATCGGCCGCCACCCGCACGGTGATCATCCGGTCAGGGTTCGCCGGGGGCTCGCCGCGGGCGATCTTGTCAACGAATTCCATCCCCGAGATCACCTGGCCGTAGACGGTATATTGGCCGTTGAGGAAGCTGTTGTCGGCGAAGTTGATGAAGAACTGGCTGTTGGCCGAGTTCGGGTTCATCGACCGCGCCGCGCCAAGGCTGCCGCGCGCATGCGGCACCTTGGAAAATTCCGCTTTCAGATCAGGATATTGCGACCCACCCGTGCCAGCGCGACGGGGGTTGTAATCCTTTTCCATATTGGCGTGTTCGACATCGCCCGTCTGCGCCATGAAGCCGTCGATCACACGGTGGAAGGCGACGTTGTCATAGGCGCCGTCGCGGGCGAGCTGCTTCATCCGTTCGCAGTGCAGCGGCGCCACATCGGTCAGAAGCTCGATCACCACCGGCCCGTCCTTGAGGGTGATGATGATGGTGTTTTCGGGATCCTTGATCTCGGCCATGGGGCTCTCCTGCATTTGGTCTGGGCGCAACTTAGGGGCTGCGGGCGGCGGTGAAAAGGGCAAAGCGACGCGGGAATATCGTCGCAGCCGGGCGGGTTTTCGCCCCTTGCGGGACCGCAAGGCGTTGACGACCCCGTCACATCCGGGCAATTTTGCGCGAGCCGCAGGTGGACGGCCCCCGCCTTGCGACCCACAATTGGAGAACGGATATGGCTTGGAAAACGCTCGACGAGATGGATCTTGCGGGCAAGGTGGTGCTCGTGCGCGTCGATATCAACGTGCCGGTGGAAAACGGGGTGGTGACCGATGCGACGCGGATCGAGAAGATCGCGCCCACGGTCAAGGACATCCTCGCCAAGGGGGGCAAGCCGGTGCTGCTGGCGCATTTCGGCCGCCCGAAGGGCAAGCCGGTGCCGGAAATGAGCCTGCGCCCGCTGGTGCCGGAACTGGCCAAGGCGCTGGGCGTGCCGGTGAAATTCGCCGAAGACTGCATCGGCGGCCCGGCCAAGACCGCGGTCGCGGCGCTGGCCGCGGGCGAGGTGCTGCTGCTTGAAAACACCCGCTTCCATGCCGGTGAAGAAAAGAACGACCCGGAACTGAGCGCCGCGATGGCCGCGCTGGGCGAGGTCTATGTGAACGACGCCTTTTCGGCGGCGCACCGCGCGCATTCCTCGACCGAAGGCGTGGCGCATATCCTGCCCGCGGCGGCAGGGCGGCTGATGGCGGCCGAGCTGAAGGCGCTGGAAGCGGCTTTGGGCAATCCGGTGCGGCCGGTGACGGCGGTGGTGGGCGGGGCCAAGGTCTCGACCAAGCTCGACCTGCTGGGCAACCTTGTCACCAAGGTCGATCATCTGGTGATCGGCGGCGGCATGGCGAACACCTTCCTTGTCGCGCAGGGGATCGATGTGGGCAAGTCGCTGGCCGAACACGAGATGGCGGAAACCGCGCGCGAGATCCTGGAAAAGGCGGCTGCTGCGGGCTGTGCGATTCACCTGCCCGCCGAT
Organism: Rhodobacter sp. 4.3.4; assembly: GCF_058724655.1. Taxonomy (NCBI): domain Bacteria; kingdom Pseudomonadati; phylum Pseudomonadota; class Alphaproteobacteria; order Rhodobacterales; genus Rhodobacter; species Rhodobacter sp. 4.3.4. The sequence continues at coordinate 1,629,293 of NZ_CM178967.1, read as the reverse complement.
GTGGTGGTGGCGCGCGAGTTCAAGGCAGGCGCGGCAAACGAGGTCGTCGGCAATGCCGATTGCCCGGCCGATGCGATGATCCTCGATGCCGGGCCGAAATCGGTCGAGGAAATCGCCAAGGTGTTCGAAACCAGCAAGACGCTGATCTGGAACGGGCCGCTGGGCGCCTTTGAGATCGCGCCTTTTGACGCGGCGACGAATGCGGCGGCGCAGAAGGCGGCCGATCTGACCAAGGCGGGCAAGCTGGTGTCGGTTGCGGGCGGTGGCGACACCGTGGCGGCGCTGAACAAGGCCGGTGCAGCCGAGGATTTCAGCTATATCTCGACCGCGGGCGGGGCCTTCCTGGAATGGATGGAAGGCAAGGAACTGCCCGGCGTCGCGGCGCTGATGAAATAAGCCCGGGCTTCGGGAGAAGACGGAACGGGGTGCCCCGCGGCACCCCGTTTTTTCATGTCTGCCGCGGCTGTTAGCGGAACCGGAATTGCATCGATAGCCACAAGGGTTTAACCGGGGGCTGCAATTGCAAAAGTCACTGCCCGGGATGGCCCGGGCCCAGGATCGGGGGTCGAAGATGGCGAAGACGATGATGGAACACATGCGCAAGGGCGAGGGCTTCATTGCCGCGCTTGACCAGTCGGGCGGCTCGACGCCGAAGGCGCTGCGGCTCTATGGCATCACCGAAGACGCCTATTCGAACGAAGCCGAGATGTATGACCTGATCCATGCGATGCGGGCGCGGATCATCAAGTCGGGCGCCTTTACCGGCGACAAGGTGGTGGGCGCGATCCTGTTCGAACAGACGATGGACCGCGATATCGACGGCATCCCGACCGCCACCTATCTGTGGGAAAAGCGCGGGGTCGTGCCCTTCCTGAAGATCGACAAGGGTCTGGAAGAGGAAAAGAACGGCTGCCAGATGCTGAAACCGATGCCGACGCTGGATGCGCTTCTGGAGCGTGCCGCCGAGGCCGGGATTTTCGGCACCAAGGAGCGGTCGGTGATTTCGGCCGCCGATCCGATGGGCATTGCCGCGGTGGTGAAGCAGCAGTTCGAAGTGGGCGAGCAGGTTCTGGGCGCGGGCATGGTGCCGATCCTGGAACCCGAGGTGACGATCTCGATCGCCGACAAGATCGAGGCCGAGGCGCTGCTGCGCGATGCGCTGCTGGCCGGGCTGGAGACCGTCTCCTCGCCCGTCATGCTGAAGCTGAGCCTGCCGACGGTGGACAATTTCTATCTGCCGCTCGTCCAGCATCCGAATGTGATCAAGGTCGTGGCGCTCTCGGGCGGCTATGCGCGCGCCGATGCGAATGCGATTCTCGCCCGCAACACGGGCATGATCGCCTCGTTCAGCCGCGCGCTGACCGAGGGGCTGACCGCGCAGATGACCGATGCCGAATTCGACGCCGCGCTGGGCGAGGCGATCGACAGCATCTACCGCGCCTCGATCGCCGGTTGATTGGGCGCGGGCTGATCTGCGCTGACACGATCTTGCGGGCCCCCATCGGGGGCCCGTTTGTTTGCGCCCCTTTTCACGCCGCGGCCTTTGTGGCATGGTTGCGAAAGCGCCCGGCAGAGGCGGCAGGAAAGGCAGAGCATGAATTTCCCGAAAGGCCCGCGGGTCGTTCCCTTCGTCTTCTATTCCGCAGCCACCGTGCTGGGGCTGAACTTCGCCTTTGCCGCGATGCAGGGGCCGAACGGCATCTTTCACCGCGTCCAGGTCGATGCCGAGATCGAGCGGCTGACGGTCGAACGCGACAAGCTGCAGGCCGAAAAGGCGCGGATGGCGAATCTGACGCATCGGCTCTCGGATGATTATCTCGACCTTGATCTGCTCGATGAACGCGCGCGCGAGGTGCTGGGCACGCTGCGCGGCGATGAAATCGTGATCCGTTAAGCGATCTTAAAGCCTGTTTTCGCGCCCGCACGCCCTCGTGCGGGCGTTTTGCTTGCGCGCGATTGCATCTTTTCGTCGCATGCTGTAGGGAATGGTTTAACGTTGAACTATCACGACCTGGGAGGCTGTCCGATGGCGACACGCAAGACCCCCGAGACCGCGGCGCAAGCGCGCCCCAATGTCTCGAAGGAAGAATTGCTCACATATTACCGTGACATGCTGATGATCCGCCGGTTCGAGGAAAAGGCGGGTCAGCTTTACGGCATGGGCCTGATCGGCGGCTTCTGCCACCTTTACATCGGGCAGGAAGCGGTGGTCGTGGGGCTGGAGGCCGCGACGAAGCCGGGCGACAAGCGCATCACCTCGTATCGCGATCACGGCCACATGCTGGCTTGCGGCATGGACCCCAAGGGGGTGATGGCCGAACTGACCGGGCGCGAGGGCGGCTTGTCGAAGGGCAAGGGCGGCTCGATGCACATGTTCTCGAAGGAAAAGCATTTCTACGGCGGGCATGGAATCGTTGGCGCGCAGGTGCCCTTGGGCGCGGGGCTGGCCTTCGCCGACAAATATCTGGGCAATGACAATGTGACCTTCGCCTATTTCGGCGACGGCGCGGCGAACCAGGGCCAGGTCTACGAGACCTTCAACATGGCGGCTTTGTGGAAGCTGCCGGTGATTTTCGTCATCGAAAACAACCAATATGCGATGGGGACGGCGCAGAAACGCTCGACCTCGACGCCCGATATCTACACCCGCGGCGAGGCCTTCGGCATTCCGGGCGAGATCGTCGATGGCATGGATGTGCTCGCCGTGAAGGCGGCGTCGGAAAAGGCGGTCGCGCATTGCCGCTCGGGCGCGGGGCCGTTCATTCTGGAGGTGAAGACCTATCGCTACCGCGGCCATTCGATGTCGGACCCGGCGAAATACCGCAGCCGCGAGGAAGTGCAGAAGATGCGCGACGAACGCGATGCGATTGAAAACGTGCGGGAATTGCTGATTTCCTCGGGTCAGGCGACGGATGAGGACCTCAAGGCCATCGACCGCGAGATCAAGGCGATCGTGAACGAGGCGGCGGAGTTTGCCAAGGAAAGCCCCGAACCCGCCCTGACCGAGCTTTGGACCGATATTTACGCCTGAGGAGAGAGAACGATGGCAATTGACGTGTTGATGCCCGCGCTGTCTCCGACGATGGAAGAGGGCCGGCTTTCGAAATGGCTGGTGAAGGCGGGGGATGTGGTCAAATCGGGCCAGATCCTGGCCGAGATCGAGACCGACAAGGCGACGATGGAATTCGAGGCGGTGGACGAGGGCACGGTGGTTGAACTGCTGGTGGCCGAGGGCACTTCGGGGGTGAAGGTGAACGCGCCGATCCTGCGGCTTTCGGGCGAGGGTGTGGAAGCGGCGCCTGCACCGAAGGCGGCGCCGGTTGTTGCGGCCCCTGCCCCGGTTGTGGCGCCCCCCGTCGCGGCGGCGCCGGTGGTGTCGAAAGCCTCGGCCGATTGGCCGGAAGGCACGGCGATGAAGACGATGTCGGTGCGCGAGGCGTTGCGCGAAGCGATGGCCGAAGAGATGCGGGCCGATCAGACCGTCTTTCTGATGGGCGAGGAAGTCGGCGAATATCAGGGCGCTTACAAGGTGTCCCAAGGGCTGCTGGATGAATTCGGCGCGGCACGGGTGATCGACACGCCGATCACCGAGCATGGCTTCACCGGGATTGCGGTCGGCGCCGCCTTTGGCGGGCTGAAACCGATTGTCGAGTTCATGACCTTCAACTTCGCCATGCAGGCGATCGACCAGATCATCAACTCGGCGGCGAAGACGCTTTACATGTCGGGCGGTCAGCTGGGTTGTCCGATCGTGTTCCGCGGGGCGAACGGGGCTGCGGCGCGCGTTGCGGCCCAGCACAGCCAGGATTATGCCGCCTGGTATGCGCAGATCCCGGGTCTGAAAGTGGTGATGCCCTATTCGGCGGCCGATGCGAAGGGCTTGCTCAAATCCGCGATCCGCGATCCGAACCCGGTGATTTTCCTTGAGAATGAAATCCTTTACGGGCGCTCCTTCGAGGTGCCGGTGCTTGACGATTTCACCGTGCCTTTCGGCAAGGCCCGGATCTGGCGCGAGGGGACGGATGTGACGCTGGTCAGTTTCGGCATCGGCATGGCCCATGCGCTGGAGGCCGCCGACAAGCTGGCGGCCGAGGGCATCAGTGCCGAGGTGATCGATCTGCGCACCTTGCGCCCGCTTGATTACGACACGGTTCTGGCCTCGGTGATGAAGACGAACCGCTGCGTCACGGTCGAGGAAGGCTGGCCCGTTGGCAGCATCGGCAACCATCTCTCGGCGGTGATCATGGAGCGCGCCTTCGATTATCTCGATGCGCCGGTGATCAACTGCACGGGCAAGGACGTGCCGATGCCCTATGCGGCGAACCTTGAGAAACTGGCGCTGGTGACCTCGGACGAGGTTGTCGCGGCGGTGAAACGTGTCTGCTATCGGTGAGGGAAAGATGGCTGTGGAAATCCTGATGCCCGCGCTGTCGCCGACGATGGAGGAAGGCACGCTGGCAAAATGGCTGGTCAAGGAAGGCGATGCGGTCAAATCGGGCCAGATCATCGCCGAGATCGAGACCGACAAGGCGGTGATGGAATTCGAGGCGGTCGATGAAGGCGTGATCGGCAAGCTTCTGGTGGCAGAGGGCACGGCGGGGGTGAAGGTGAATGCCGCCATCGCCGTGCTGATCGAGGAAGGCGGCAGCGCCGAAGTTGCACCCGCGCCGAAAGCCGCGGCCCCTGCCCCGGTTGCAGCGCCCGCGCTGGCGGCGCCCGCGGCGCCGGTCGTGCCGAAGGCGGCGGGCGCGCGGATCTTCGCTTCGCCGCTCGCGCGGCGGATCGCGGCGGACAAGGGGCTGGATCTGGCGGCGATTTCAGGCTCGGGTCCGCATGGGCGGATCGTCAAGGCCGATGTTGAAGGCGCGGTGGCGAAACCCGCCCCTGTTGCGGCTGCGGCCCCGGTCGCTGTCACTTCCCCTGCCCCGGCACCCGTCTCGGCCGCGACGGTTGCGAAGCTTTACGAGGGCCGCGCCTATACCGAGATCCCGCTCGATGGCATGCGCCGGGTGATTGCGGCGCGGCTGACCGAGGCGAAACAGACGATCCCGCATTTCTATCTGCGCCGCGAGGTGCGTCTGGATGCGCTGCTGCGCTTCCGCGAGGAGCTGAACCGGCAACTCTCGGCGCGCGGGGTCAAGCTTTCGGTGAATGACTTCATCATCAAGGCTTCGGCGCTTGCCTTGCAGGCGGTGCCGGCGGCGAATGCGGTCTGGGCCGGGGATCGGGTGCTGCAGATGCAGGCCTCGGATGTGGCGGTGGCCGTCGCGGTCGAGGGGGGGCTCTTCACCCCGGTGCTGCAGGATGCCGAGGCAAAATCGCTGAGCCAGCTGTCGGCGCAGATGAAGGATCTGGCGAAACGCGCGCGCGATCGGAAACTCGCGCCGCACGAATACCAAGGCGGCTCGTTCGCGATCTCAAATCTGGGGATGATGGGGATCGAAAGCTTCGATGCGGTGATCAACCCGCCGCATGGCGCGATTCTGGCCGTGGGCGCGGGGGTGAAGAAGCCGGTCGTTTCGGCCTCGGGCACGATTGAGGTGGCGACGATGATGGCGCTGACGCTCTCGGTCGATCACCGGGTGATCGATGGCGCGCTAGGGGCGGAGCTTCTGGCCGCGATCGTGTCCAATCTGGAAAACCCGATGGCGATGCTGGCCTGAGCTTTGCGAAATCCGCGACATGGCGGCAGGGGAAACCCTGCCGCCTTTGCGTTTCAGGGGGTGGCCCAGAAAACCCGGGTCAGGTGATAAAAGATCGGCGCGGCAAAGATCACGCTGTCGAGCCGGTCCAGAAACCCGCCATGCGGTGCGATCAGATGGCCCCAGTCGCGCACGCCCTTATCGCGCTTGATCGCCGTCATCACCAGATCGCCACAGAACCCCATCAGCGCGAGGGGGAGGCTCATCCCCATCGCCTGCAGCTGGGAAAACGGGGTAAGCCAGCTCAAGGCGCCCCCGACCAGAACCGCCGCCAGAATGCCGCCGACCGTCCCCTCCCAGCTCTTCGAGGCCGAGAGCGACGGCGCGACAAGCCGCCGTCCGATGCCGCGGCTGATGGCGAATTGCGCAATGTCCGAGGTCTGCACCACCAGGACAAGAAAGGCGATCAGAAGCAGGTTGCGCCCCTCAAACCCCGGGATCGGCAGCCAGAGCAGCGCCGGAATGTAACTGACGCAATAGATGCAGATCATCACCGCCCATTGCGTCTCGGCCACCCGGGCCAGGAACTGCTCGGGCCGCCCCTGCAGTGCCGAGATGACCGGCAGCAAAAGAAAGACATGCACAGGAACGAACAGGGCGGCAAGGCTTTGCCACCCGGCCGCGACGAACAGATATTGCAACGGCAGAACCAGAAAGAAACTTGCCGCCAAAGTCCAGTGATCGGCGATGCTCTTTGTCGTCAATGTCAGAAATTCCCGAAGTGCCGAAAACGACACCAGCAGGAACAGCCCGATCACCCCCGCCTTGCCCGCCAGAAGCGCCAGGGCCATCAGCACGGCAAAGGCCCACCAGGCGGCGATCCGGGCATTCATCGTCTCGATCAGCGGATGCGATCCGTCAGGCGCGATCGCCTCGCGCAGCAGCTGGCCCAGGAGCGTTGCCAGAACGAGGATGGCTCCAAGGCCGAACAGCGCAGGCGCAAGGCTGGTCATCGTGCCGCCCCCAATTCCGCCAGCGCCGCCGCCGCGCGGATCAGGAAACGCTCCTTCGGCTCATCGGGCGCGATGCGGATCGGCGCGCCGAAGGTAACGGTGCAGATCAGCGGCACCGGGATCACCTTGCCGCGCGGCATCACATGGTTCAGGTTCGAGATCCAGACCGGGATCAGATCCACCCCGGGGCGTTGCCGCGCCAGATGAAAGAGCCCCGATTTGAACGGCAAGAGCGCCGCCTCCGAAGTATTCCGCCGCCCCTCGGGAAACAGGATCAGGGCCGATCCCGCATCGAGCGCCGAGGTCATCTGCGTCACCGGATCTTCGGTCCGCGCCTCGGGGCGGCGGTCGATCAGCACGGCGCGGAACACGTCGCGCCCGGCAAAGGCGCGCAGCGGCGAGGCCAACCAGTAATCCAGCGCCGCCACCGGCCGGGTGCGGCGGCGCAGCACCGGCGGCAGCACCGTCCAGATCAGCACGAAATCCGCATTCGAGGTATGGTTGGAATAATAGACCCGCGGCCCATGCCGTGGCTCCGATCCCGCCCAGATCGCGCGGGGCGCGGTCAGGATGCGGGCGAACAGCGAAATCGCGTCGCCCGCCAGCCTGGTGACGATCCGGTAGGGCAGCGCCTTGATCCGCGTCAGCCCCGCCATGCCCGGTTCAGCCCTGGCAGTCGCAGCCGCGCAATTGCTGATCCATGTTGACCGAGGGCTGCGCACAGCCCGCCTCGCCGACGATCTTCGCGGGCACCCCGGCCACGGTCTTGCAGCGCGGCACATCGGCCAGCACCACCGAGCCCGCCGCAATCCGCGAATTGTCGCCGACATGGATATTGCCCAGCACCTTCGCGCCCGCCCCGATCAGCACGCCATTGCCGATCTTCGGATGGCGGTCCTGCTCTTCCTTGCCGGTGCCGCCCAGCGTCACCGAATGCAGCATCGAGACATTGTCGCCCACCACCGCGGTTTCACCGATCACGATCGAATGGGCGTGGTCGATCATCACCCCGCGCCCGATCCGCGCCGCCGGATGGATGTCGACGCCGAACGCCTCCGAGGTGCGCATCTGCACGAAATAGGCCATGTCCTTGCGCCCCTGCCGCCACAGCCAATGCGCGATGCGATAGCTTTGCAGCGCCTGATAGCCCTTGAAGAACAGGATCGGCTGCAAGAACCGGTGGCAGGCCGGGTCGCGGTCATGCACCGCCACCAGATCCGCCCGCGCCGCCGCCCCCAGACCGGGGTCGGACCCATAGGCGTCATCGGCGATCTCGCGCAGCAATTGCTCGCTCATCTCGCCCGAGGCGAGTTTGAGCGAAAACCGGTAAGCCAGCGCCTTTTCCATCGTCGCATGGTGCAAAAGCCCGGCATGGATGAGGGCGCCCAGCAGGGGTTCCTGCCCCACGGCGTCATGCGCCTCCTCACAGATCCGCATCCATACCGGATCGATGGCAGCGACCTTGGCACGGATTTTGGACATGGCTCTCTCCTTGACTTTGGGTCAGCCTAGCACAGGCTGCCTCTCTCAGATAGAGCCGTTCAGCGGCGCTGCAAAGCCCCCGCGCGCGCCATATCCGCACCGCCGCGATCACCTCGGCCAGGGCGTCGATCTCGGCCCGGTCCGGGCGCAAACCCCGCCGCCCCGCTTCGCGCAAGGCCCGCCCCATCAGCGAGCCGTTGCCCCAAAGCGGATGCGCCCGCGCCAGCCGCTTACGGTAAAGATCGGCCCAATGCGCCTCGCGCAACCATTGTGCCAGCCGCGCCGGACGCTCGGGGGCGGCCACCGAGGCCAGAGCCCGCGCCGCGATCAGAAGATCGTCGATCAGGATCGGCCGCACACCTCAGGCCCCCACGGTGATCCGCGCCGCCAGCCCCGGACCGTAAACGTCGGACACCTGCGCCACCTCCAGCGTGAAGGCCCCGGCAATGCCGTCCGCCGCCTGCAGCGCCGCCGGATAGCTCCAGCTTGCCGCGCCCACCGTCACTTCGCGCTTCACCGTCGTCCCCTCCAGCACCCGGACCAGATAGAGCTCGGTCGTCTCGCCCAAAGGCACCTCATAGCCCTGCCAGCTGTCGCCATCGATCCGTGTCCGGCGCAGCCAGCGAAAGTCCCAGCCGGTCGCCCCCGGCGTGGCGCGTAGATGGCACGGGCTGAAGGGCCGCAGCCCCGCCCCCGCAAAGGCCTCGATCCGGTGCAGGAAGGACGGATCGTCATAAGACCGCGCCGCCGAGCCGATCCGGTAATGCCGCGCCAGCCCGCGGGCGGAGGCGGGCAGCAAGATCTGCTCGGGCGCGCCATCGAGCGCCACCACCACGCTGCCCTCGGGCCAGACCTCGGGCATCAGCGCATCGGTGCCCAGCTGCCCGCGCAGCCGCAGCGAAATCTCCCAGACCTTGCCCTCGACCAGCGCCGCTTCGACGAATTGAAACACCTCCCACTTGTCCGAGCTGCCATCGCCAATCGCCATCGCATTCGCGCCGTTGAGCACCCGAAGCGCCGTCGCCGACTCGAGCGCCCCGCTGGCCAGCTTCACCCGCAGGGCCGCGCCCCGGTCCCAGACCCCGGGCGGCGCCCGAAACAACGGCGTCAGCGTCTGCCCGATCACCGCCCGCGTGCCAAGCGTCGCGTTCAGCGCATAGCCCGCATCCTCGTCCGAGGACCAGACCGCCACCGTCCCCGGCCAGGGCGTCGCCGTCACCGCCAGATGCGGCGCCACCGGATTCTCGTCGCCCTTCATCAGCGGCAGATCCAGAAAGACCGCGCGCACCGGCACCGGCGCCGCAAAGGGGCGCAGGCTCGCCGGGTCCTCGACCTCGTCGGCGGGCGCATAGATCCCGGCCTCGACCCGCACCGCCTCGACCTGCAGCAGCCCCGCCTGCTCGACCCGGTCGATCCGGTAGCGCCGCTTGCCCTCGGGCAGATCCAGCCGCACCACATCGCCCGTGCCCAGATGCGCCCGCGACGGCGGCAGCGCAAACCGCGCCGTATCGCGCGCCACCCGCGCCTCGGCCAGCCAGCGCCCGACAATCCCCTGCGCCTGCGCCCGGGTCAGCGCCAGCGGCAATTCCGATCCCGCCGCCGCCCCCGCCACCGCATCAGGAAAGACCGCCTCGACCGCCCCCACCTCAAAATCGCCCTCCGCCTCGACATAGGCCAGTCGCACGCGGCCCGCAATCTCGGCCTCGGCCGCCCGCACCGTCTCGACGACCGCCTCGCCCTCGCCCAGCGCCAGATCCGCCGCGGCCAGATCGGCATCCACCCGCCCGTCGCGCATCCGAAACAACAACTTGCCGTCGCGTTCCAGCGCCTCAAAGCCATAGGCCAGCATCAGCGCCTGCAGCCCCGCCCGTCCGGTCTGATCGCCCGGCATCGTATAGCCGCGCACCAGCCCGTAAAGCCCGCTCACGTCGATCTCGGTGATCCCGGCCGCGCCGCAGATCTCGGCCACCACGCTCGCCAGCGGCTGCGCCACCGCACGGCCCGAAATCCAGTGCCCGCGCGCGTAATTCTCGCCATCCGACCACAAGGCGGTGTTAAGCGGAAATTGCGGCCAAGGCCGGGCATCCCAGGCCCAGACATGCGCCCGGCTCATGTCCAGCATCGGCCCGCCATAGACCGCCGAGACCGGGTTTCTCGTCGCCTCCCCCCAGTAACTTGTCATCGCGCGCAGATATTGCATCTGGATCAGCTCGTCGCGCCGCCCGCCGGAATGATGCGGCAGGCCCGATTCCGAGCTTTTCGGGTCCAGAAACTTGTTGGGCTGGTTCGTGCCCTTGTCGATCGCCGCACAGCCCATTTCGGTGAAGCAGATCGGCTTCGACTGCGGCACCCAGGCCGTCGCCACCTCGGACCGCACCCCGCCCACCCGCTCGTGATGGTCGTTCAGCCACCAGCTGCGCAGATCCTTGGCCCGCCAGATCCAGGGCTCACCGTGCGCGCCATCGGTGATCGGCGTGCGGATCTGCGCTGCGCGATGTTCGGGCGCGGCATAATACCAGTCATAATATTCGCCGCCCTCGATATTGGCGCGCAGGTAATCAAGCGCATAGATCGAGCCCCAGCCCGCATCGGCGTGTTCCTCGCCGTCGCGCCAATCCGACAGCGGCAGGTAATTGTCGATGCCGATGAAGTCGATGTTTTCATCCGCCCAAAGCGGGTCCAGATGAAAGAACCGGTCGCCATTGCCGGGCGCATAGCCCCAATATTCCGACCAGTCGGCGGCATAGCCGATCTTGCAGCCGGGCCCGAGGATCGCCTTGACCTCTGCCGCCAGCTGGCGGAACGCCGCCACCGCCGGAAAGCTGTTGCCCGGGCCGCGGATCTGCGTCAGCGCCACCATCTCGGTGCCGATGCAGAACGCGTCAACGCCCCCCGCCAGTTTGCACAGATGCGCATAATGCAGGATGAAGCGGCGCATCGACCATTCCTCGGGGCCGGAATAGACGACCTGCCCGCCCGAAATCGCGAAATCCCCCGGCTCTGCCGCGCCAAAGAACCCCGCCACCTGCGCCTCTGCCAGCGCCGTCCCGTCCGGGCTGCCCGCCCGCCCCGGCGCCACCGAAAGCGTGATCCGCCCCCGCCAGGGCAGCGCGGGCTGCCCGGTCGCGTCGCTCCAGGGGTCGGGCAGGCCGTTGCCCGCCAGCTGCTCCATCAGGATAAACGGGTAAAAGGTCACCGCCTTGCCCGCCGCCCGCAGCGCGCCGATCGCCTCGATCACCGCCGCATCCGCAGGCGTGCCGCCATAGACCGACCGTCCCGAGAGCCGCGGCACCTCCTCGGCACTCGCCCGCTCCAGCCCCGCCACCCGCCAGGGCATGTTCACCCCCTCCTCCTGCCGCGAGGCCACCTTGGGCTTCACATCGCAAGCCCCGCAGCGCAGATCATCGCCGAACCAGCTCACCACCAGCGACACCGCGCCGCAATTGGGCAGCTCCTCGTCCAACCGCTGCAGCGCGGCGACCAGATCGGTCTGCCCGCCGGGCGCAGCCTGGTTCGCCACCCCCTGCGTCGCGGTGATCCCGGTCCCGGTGCCGACATAGACCGGCGTCGTCGCCAGCGCATATTCCCCCGTCCCCGGGATCAGCGCCACCGCCCGCAGCCCCCGCGTCAGATCGGGCTCGGCCTCCGCCAGCGCGCCCTGCGCCGCGCGCACCACCTCAAAGGTGAACTGCGGCACCCGGTTGCCATAGGGGGCCAGCTGCAGATCCTCGATCACCACATAGGCGATGCCGCGATAGGCCGGCGCCTCCTCCGCCCCCTCTACCGCCGCAATCTTCGGATCGGGCAGCTGATCCTCGCCCCCCCGGTAAACCCGCATGTTCAGGCTTGAGACCTCGATCTCGGTCCCATCCGCCCAGACCCGGCCCACACGCAGGATCTCTCCCTCACACAAGGCCAGCGCCAGGCTCAGCGAATAGCTGTAGCGCGTCACCGTCGCCCGCGGCGCGCCCTTGCCGCTTTTCTCCACCTGGGCGGTTTCAAAAAACCGCGTCGCCCAGATCACCTGCCCCGCGACCCGCATCCGCCCCCACAGCCGCCCAACCGCCTCGCCCTCGGCCGCACTCGTCAGCCGCAGCCGGTCAACCCGCCCGGTCTCGACACTTTGCGAACCAGACCCCAGAAGCCGCTGGTCGATCACCCGCCCCAGCGTCGCCCCCACGGCCCGCCCGATCACCGCCCCCGACAGGCCAAGGATCGTGCCGCCAAAGCCGCCCCCAATCGCGGCCCCCGCCGCCGAAAGCAGTATCGTCGCCATTCACCTGACCCCTTCCGGAAATTGAAACCGCGCCACGATCCGCCGCGCCCAGGGCTCGGACAGCGGGCTTTCGACCACGCCATGCCCCGCATAGGCATGCACGAAACTCGCCCCGGCGCCGATCTCGGCGGCAATGCCCAGATGTTTCGCCACCGATCCCGTGCGCATCCGAAACAGCAGCACCTCGCCCGGGCTCTCGGGCCCCGAGCCGGTGGGCAAGGCCACCAGATGCCGTGCCGCCGCCCGCCACAGCACTTCCTCGCGCGCGGGCTCCGACCAATCGGCCGTATAGGGCGGCACCAGCTCCGGCTCGGCGCCATAAAGCGTCCGCCAGACCCCGCGCAACAGGCCCAGACAATCCGTCCCCGCCCCCTGAACCGAGAGCTGATGCCGGTAAGGCGTGCCAATCCAGTCCCGCGCGATCGCCACCGCCCGCAGCCCAAGCGCGCTCATTGGAACAGGCTCCCGCCGTCATTGGTGCCGCTCTGCACCGGATAGGACACCAGCCAGTCTTCCCCGGGAATATGCGGAAACCCCCGAAAATTCAGGAAATTGTCGAATTTCAGCCGACAGGTCTCGGCGCGCTTGTCACAGCCGGGCTCAAGGCGCACCCGATCCCCCACGACCGGATCGGCGCCCAGCCGCTGCCACAGCTCGATGATCCGCGATCCATCCGCCTGCAGCCGGTCGTTCTTCACCACGCCCACCAGCCCCACCGCCGCGCCCTCCAGCACCACAAGCCGCCCCTTCTCGAACCAGCGATCCTCGAACCCCGCGCCCTCGTCGATGCGCAAGACCACCGCCTCCTCGACCGCGCCCAGCACCGCCTCCAGCACATAGCCGTCCTTCGTCAGATCGAACCGGCATGTGCCATCGCCCAGCACTGCGGCGCAGCGCGGGTGATAGATCCGCCCCTGCTCCAGCCCCAAGGCCGCGGTCAGCCCGCGCAACTCGGCGGTGAACGCCCCGGCACCGCGCGAGACCTCGCCCAGATGGCCGCGAAAGATCACCGCCCGCATCCCCGGCTCGGCCCAGTTCACCAGCCAGACCGTGACCCCGGCGCCGTCATAGCGCCCGGCCAGAATATCGGCCTCGGTGATCGCCTCGGAACTCAGCGCGCCGTAGCTCTCGGTATTGTCGACCGAAAGCCCGGTGCCCTGCTGCACCGCCCTCGCCGTCATCCCGCTGCCCGGCTCGAAGGCGATCCCCTCGAAGCGCAGCACCCGGTCATGATCGGTGAAGCCCAGCACCCGCCCGTCGGTCCGCGCCAAGGCCCAGGCCCGCGCCAGCGTCGTCACCCCCTGCGCAAGATGCGCCTTCAACTCCTCAGGATAGGCCATCAGATCCGCACCTCCACCACCGGCACCTGCGGCAGATCCCCCGCCTGAAACGACTGCACCGAAACCGCGATCCGGTCGGTATCAAACCGCACCGGCACGTCGAATTCGAACCCCGCCGTCACGTTGCGCGGCGTCGTGGTGATCACCTGCTGCGGATGCCGCCCCAGCCGCAGCGCGAATTGCAGCATGTCCCAGGTCTCCTCGGCCTTTTTCCATTTCGCCAGCTCGTCGACCCAGGCGGCGTCGAACTGCGGCCCCCGCAGCGCCTCGGGCTCCTGCGCCGAATAGGCCTGCGCCGTCGCCCCGTTCGCCCAGACCAGCCGCCGCTTCGTCGCCTCCCACTCCGGGCGCCGATCGGGCGGAGAGCAGGCCAGAATCCCGCTCTCGCCAAAGATCATCACATCGCGCACCTGATCGAAGGTCTCGCCCACCAGCGCCACCCGATGCGCGGGCCCGGCATCGGCCGGACCCGCCCCCTCGACCTGCATCCGCACCCATTCCGCCCCGGCCCGGGTCTTGCCCGCGCCGCGCCCGCCCATGATCACCCAGCTTTTCCACGCCCCCACCGGGGGCAGCTGATGCGGCAACGCCCAGAATTCGAAGATCCAGGGCAGCGCCAGAAGCGCATTGTCGCCCAGCCCCTCCAGAAAGGCGTCAACCTCCTGCGGCGTCGCGCAGGCAAGCCAGGCGGCGCCCGATCTCAGCCCGGGCAGAATCGAGGTCAAGCTCGCGTCCGGCCCCGACACCGGCAACTTGTCTGCGAAGTTTTTCAACACGCGCCCTTTCTTCCATCACCATCTGGAATGCCGTGCGAAGGTCCTTGACCGCCTGCGCGGCGGCCTTGGCCTCCTTCACCTCGCCCTGGCGAACCCCTTTCATCGCCAAAGCTAGTTCCCCGGCAATGTCCCGATAAAGCTCCTCCGTCTCCTCCAGCAAATCCACCGGAGGAGCGTCCCCACCCTTGAACCCCATATCCATGTTTTGCGTGACCCGCCTCTCATGCCTGTCCGCACGAGCGAAATGAAAAAAGCGCAAACGGTTTCCCGTTGCGCTTACCCACCTCTCCTAGCATGCCAAATTACTACCTTAGGGCGTTCGAAAAGTCAAGTACTAAATTCTCGGTTGCGCCCGCTGAAAAACAAAAACCCCGGACAGTGCCGGGGTTTTCCTTCAGTTTCCGTCACTTGCGACCGGCTTTTGGGTCTTTTCGATCTCCCGCCAGCGCGCGACGTTCCGGTTATGCTCGGTGATCGTCTCGGCAAAGGCATGCCCGCCGGTGCCATCCGCCACGAAATACAGGTATTTCGTCGAATCAGGGTTCAGCGCCGCGCGGATCGCCTCTGCCCCCGGGTTGCAGATCGGCCCCGGCGGCAGCCCGTCGATGACATAGGTGTTATAGGGCGTCTCACGCCGCAACTCCGATTGCCGCAAACCGCGCCCCAGCACGCCCTGCCCCTTGGTCACGCCATAGATCACCGCCGGATCGGTCTGCAGCCGCATCCCCTGCGCCAGCCGGTTGACGAAGACACTCGCCACCCTGGCGCGCTCCGCGGCGACGCCGGTTTCCTTTTCGACAAGCGAGGCCATCACCAGCGCCTCCTCGGGCGTCTTGTAGGGCAGCCCCGGCGCCCGCGCCGCCCAAGCCTCGGCCAGAACCGCCTTTTGCCGCTCGGTCATCTCGGCGATCAGATCCGCCCGCTTCGCGCCGCGCTTCATCTCGTAGCTGTCGGGCGAAAGGCTCCCCTCGGGCGGCAGCTTCGCCACCTCGCCAGTCAGGAAATCGGCCGATTTCAGCGCCTCGACCACCTGCCAGCTGGTCACGCCCTCGGCCAGCGTCACCCGCAGCCGCACATCCGACTGCGCCGCCTGCCCGGCAAAGCCCTCCGGCGCCGGCTCCAGCTTCGGATCGAATTTCGCCACCTCGACATAATCGCCCACCGCCGGGTCCAGCGCGCGCAGGATCATCTGCCGGCCATTCACCCCGATGCGGTAATTCAGCTCGGTGCCGCAGCTCGACGGCCCGCCCGCGGTGATCTGATCGACAATCCCCGCCATCGAGGCCCCCGGCGCGATCAGATAGGACCCCACCTTCAGCCTGCCCGACTTCTTTTCGTAATCGGCCCCGGCGCGAAAGATATAAGCCGATGAAATCGCGCCCTTTTCCTTCAGCGTTTCCGACACGTCGCGAAACTTCGCGCCGGGTTCGACGCGCAGACACATCCCCGCCGCCAGCGGGCCGGGCCCGTCATACTGACGCTTCGCCCAGGTCACCACCCCCCCCAACACAACCATCAGAACAATCAACAAGGTCAGGAAGTTGGAGACGATGTTGCGCCACATCATCCGCGCACCTTGCCCAGGATCAGCGCCGCATTGGTGCCGCCAAAGCCGAAGCTGTTCGACATCGCCACGTCGATCTTGCGCTTCACCGCCGCCTTCGGCGCCAGGTCGATCTGCGCCTCCACCGCCGGGTTGTCCAGGTTCAGCGTCGGCGGCGCCACCTGATCGCGGATCGCCAGAATGCAGAAGATCGCCTCGACCGCGCCCGCCGCGCCCAGCAAATGCCCGATCGCCGATTTCGTCGAGGACATCGTCGCCTTCGAGGCCGCCTCGCCCAGCAGCCGCTCGACCGCGCCCAGCTCGATCGTGTCAGCCATGGTCGAGGTACCATGCGCGTTGATATAGTCGATCTCGCCCGGATCGATCCCCGCCCGCTTCACCGCCGCCGTCATCGCCCGGAAACCGCCATCGCCATCCTCCGACGGCGCGGTGATGTGATAGGCGTCGCCCGACATGCCATAGCCCAGCACCTCGGCATAGATCTTCGCGCCACGCGCTTTCGCGTGTTCGTATTCCTCAAGCACGACACAACCCGCGCCCTCGCCCATGACAAAGCCGTCGCGGTCCGCATCCCAAGGCCGCGAGGCCCCTTTCGGATCGTCGGCGCGCTTGGTCGAGAGCGCCTTGCAGGCGTTGAACCCGGCAATGCCGATCTCGCAAATCGGGCTTTCGGCGCCCCCCGCCACCATCACATCGGCATCGCCAAGCGCAATCAGCCGCGCCGCATCGCCAATCGCATGGGCGCCGGTCGCACAGGCCGTCACCACCGCATGGTTCGGCCCCTTGAAGCCGAAGCGGATCGACACCTGCCCCGAGACCAGGTTGATCAGCGCCGCCGGGATGAAGAACGGGCTGACGCGCTTGGGCCCCTTCTCCTTGATCAGCACCGCGGTTTCGGCAATCGTCTGCAGCCCGCCGATGCCCGAGCCGATCATCACGCCGGTGCGGCACCGGGCTTCCTCGTCCTCGGGCTCCCAGCCCGCATCCTTCACCGCCTGCACCGCGGCGGCGACGCCGTACAGGATGAACTCGTCGACCTTGCGTTGCTCTTTCGGCTCCATCCACTGATCGGGATTGAAGGTGCCGTCGCTGCCATCGCCGCGCGGCACTTCGCAGGCGTATTTCGTCACCACATTGGCGGCGTCAAAGCGCGTGATCGGCCCCGCCCCCGACTGACCAGCCAGAAGCCGCGACCAGGTTTCCTCGACCCCGCAAGCCAGCGGCGTGACCAGACCCAGACCCGTGACGACAACCCGACGCATCGCAAACCCCTCTCGCGTTTCGTTAAGCGCTTCTACACGGGCCGCAAAAGCCGTGCAACGTCATGCGCCGCCGCAGGCGTCACTTCGCCTGCGCCCGTTCACATCAAAGGCTCGGGATAGTCGGCCAGCACCTCATACTCCGCCCCCTCGCGCGTCAGATGCGACCGGATCAGCACAAAACCGCCCACCCGCCACAGCGGTAAAACCACATCGCCGCGGCTCTGCAGCAGATGCCCCAGCCGCGCCGCCTGGGTCTCGCCCAGCCCCGCGTTGAACCGCGCAATCGTCACATGCGGCCGAAACCGGCGCCGCTCCAGCTCCAGCCCCGCCCGCCGCACCGCCTGCGCCAGCTTCGCCTGCAAGGCCTCCAGCTCCGGGCTTGGCCGCAGATTCAGCGCCAGAACCCGGCCGCGCTCGCCGCTTGCGATCACGTCAAGCCCCGCCAGCGTCACCTCGAAGGGCGCGAAGCGCAGCGCCGACAGCGCCTCGTGCAGCCGCTCCAGATCCGGCAGATCGACCTCGCCCAGATAGACCAGCGTCAGATGCAGCGCCTCCTCGGGCACCGGGCGCCCGCAGCCCAGCTCCGCCTGCAGCGCCGCCACCGCGCCCCAAAGCGCCTCGGGCAGCAAGATCCCGACAAACACCCGCATCGCGCCCCTCCAAATGCAAACGACGCCCCAAAGGGCGCCGTTCGTCAAGCCGGAAAGCTTGCAAGCCTCAGGCGGCTTCGGTGATGAACTTCACCGCATCGCCAAAGGTCTGGATGGTTTCCGCCGCATCATCCGGGATTTCGATGCCGAATTCTTCTTCGAAAGCCATCACCAGTTCCACGGTGTCAAGGCTGTCGGCGCCAAGATCGTCGATGAACGAGGCGGTCTCGGTGACCTTGTCCTCTTCCACGCCCAGATGCTCCACGACGATCTTTTTCACGCGATCTGCGATGTCGCTCATGTTTCTTCCTCGTTTAGGGGGCCGAAACCCATCCTGTCAGTGCTCGTTCGAGCGGCTTCAACACCGGTTTGCCGGGGCTGCCGCGAGCCGAGGCGAACCCCCCGCTCGTCCCCGCCGCTCATATCACAGTCAAACCGCAAGGCAAGCCGTTTTGCTTTCGCCCCTGCCCTTGCGGCAGGGGCAACTCGTCACACCAGCGGCCTCAGATCATCGCCATGCCGCCGTTGACGCTCAGCGTCGTGCCGGTGACATAGCCCGCCTCGGGCGAGGCCAAATAGAGAACAGCGGCGGCGATTTCCTCGGCCGCGCCCATGCGCCCGGCGGGGATCTGCGTCAGGATCTTCGCCTTCTGCTCATCGTTCAGCTTGTCGGTCATCGCCGTGGCGATGAATCCGGGCGCGACGCAGTTGACCGTGATGCCGCGGCTTGCCACCTCATAGGCCAGCGATTTCGACATGCCGGTCAGCCCCGCCTTGGCGGCGGCATAATTGCCCTGCCCCGGGTTGCCGGTCTGGCCGACGACCGAGGTGATATTGACGATCCGCCCCCAGCGCGCCTTCATCATGCCGCGCAGCACCCCGCGCATCAGCCGGAACGACGCGGTCAGGTTGACATCGATCACGCTCGCCCATTCCTCGTCCGACATCCGCATGAACAGGTTATCCCGGGTAATCCCGGCGTTGTTCACAAGGATATCCACAGAGCCCATCGCCTCAAGGGCCGCCTTCGGCAGCGCCTCGACCGAGGCCGGGTCCGAGAGGTTGGCGGGGCAGACAAAGGCCCGCTCGCCCAGTTCCGCCGCCAGCTTCTCCAGCGGCTCGACCCGCGTCCCCGACAGCGCCACCTTGGCCCCGGCCGCATAAAGCGCCTTTGCCACCTCGCCGCCAATGCCGCCCGAAGCGCCGGTCACCAGCGCCGATTTTCCAGTCAGATCAAACATCTGCAAGCCCTTCCTGCGATGGCATTCATCTTGCCATAAATATCCTGCGGGGTGAGGCGGGTGCTTTGAAGCCTTCCAGTGGAAGGCTTCCCCGCCGAACGGGGGCGCAAAGCCCCCAGCGTCCTCAGCCTTTCAGCGCCGCCACATCCTCGGGCGTGCCGACAGCCTTCTGCACCGTGTCCTTGGCGATGCGCTTGATCATGCCCGACAGCGCCTTGCCCGCGCCGATCTCGCAAAAATCGCTCACGCCCTGGCCCACCATCCACAGCACCGACTCGCGCCAGCGCACCGATCCGGTGACCTGCTCCACCAGCAGCTGACGAATGGTCTCGGGGTCGCAGACCGCCTCGGCGCGCACGTTTGCCACCACCGGCACGACAGGCGCGCAGACCGTCACCGCCGTCAGGGCCTCGGCCATCCGGTCGGCGGCAGGCTGCATCAGCGCGCAATGGAAGGGGGCAGAGACCGGCAGCATCACCGCCCGTTTCGCGCCCTTGCCCTTGGCAATCTCGACCGCGCGCTCGACCGCCGCCTTGTGGCCCGACACCACGACCTGCGCCGGATCATTGTCATTCGCCGCCTGACAGACCTCGCCCTGCGCCGCCTCCGCCGCAACCTCGGCCGCGGTGGCGAAATCCAGCCCCAACAGCGCCGCCATCGCCCCCACGCCCACCGGCACCGCCGATTGCATCGCCTCCCCGCGGATGCGCAACAGCCGCGCCGTATCGGCCAGGCTCAAGGCCCCCGCCGCACAGAGCGCCGAATATTCCCCAAGGCTGTGCCCGGCGACAAAGGCCGCCTGCCCCACCTCGATGCCTTCCGATTTCAGCGCCGCAACGGCGGCCAGCGAGGTCGCCATCAGCGCCGGTTGCGCATTCGCCGTCAGCGTCAGCCGCTCGATCTCGCCCTCCCAGATCAGCGCGCTCAGCTTTTCGCCCAAAGCCGCGTCGACCTCGTCGAAGACCGCCTTCGCCGCCGGATAGGCCTCGGCCAAGGCCTTGCCCATCCCGATCGTCTGCGCCCCCTGACCGGGGAACACCCATGCCACGCTCATGCCCGCCTCCTTGACAAATCTGGCCTTCTCTAACTTGACGCAGCGTCCGGAGCAACCGGAAGCGCCGGGGGCTTCGCGCCCCCGGACCCCCGCGGCGTATTTGAACCAAGAAAAAGCGCCGGGTTTTTCCTTGGCTCAAATACGCAAAGAGTCGCAGTCGCATCGCAGCAAAAGAAAAGGGCGCCCAGGGGCGCCCTTTCCCGAACCATCCCGCCAATCAGCAGGAATAGTACATCTGATATTCCACCGGGTGGGGGGTGTGCTCGTAAGCATACACTTCCTGCCACTTCAGCGCCATGTAGCCTTCCAGTTGGTCCTTGGTGAAGACATCACCGGCCAGCAGGAAGTCGTGATCCTTCTCGAGCTCGGTCAGCGCCTCGCGCAGCGAGCCGCAGACGGTCGGGATCGCGGCCAGTTCTTCCGGCGGCAGATCGTAAAGATCCTTGTCCGAGGCCGGACCCGGGTCGATCTTGTTCTTGATGCCGTCCAGACCCGCCATCAGCAGCGCGGCGAAGGCCAGATAGGGGTTCGCCGAGGGATCGGGGAAGCGGGCTTCGACGCGTTTGGCTTTCGGGCTCTCGGTCCACGGAATACGGACGCAGCCCGAACGGTTGCGGGCCGAATAGGCGCGCAGCACCGGAGCCTCGAAGCCCGGGATCAGACGCTTGTAGCTGTTGGTGCCCGGGTTGGTCAGCGCGTTCAGCGCCTTGGCATGTTTCAGGATGCCGCCGATGAAGTAGAGCGCTTCTTGCGACAGATCCGCATATTTGTCCCCGGCAAAGAGCGGCTTCCCGTCTTTCCAGATCGACATGTTGACGTGCATCCCCGAGCCGTTGTCGCCCTTCATCGGCTTGGGCATGAAGGTCACGGTCTTGCCATAGGCATGCGCGACGTTGTGGATGACGTATTTGTATTTCAGGATGTTGTCGGCCTGTTCGGTGAGACCGCCGAAGATCAGCCCGAGTTCGTGCTGGCAGGTCGCCACTTCGTGGTGGTGCTTGTCGACCTTCATGCCCATGCGCTTCATCGTCGAGAGCATCTCGCCGCGCAGGTCCTGGGCTTCATCGACCGGGTTCACCGGGAAGTAGCCGCCCTTGTGGCCGGCGCGGTGGGCGAGGTTGCCCATCTCGACTTCGGCATCGGTGTTCCAGGCCGCCGCTTCGGCGTCGATCTGATAGGAGACCTTGGCCGGGGTGACCGAGTAGCGCACGTCGTCGAAGATGAAGAATTCGGCTTCCGGCCCGAAATAGGCGGTGTCACCGATGCCCGAGGCTTTCAGGTAAGCTTCCGCCTTCAGCGCGGTGCCGCGCGGGTCGCGCGAATAGGCCTCGCCGGTGTCCGGCTCGACCACGTTGCAATGCACGCACATGGTCTTTTCGGCATAGAAGGGGTCGATATAGACCGAGGAGGCGTCCGGGATCAGTTTCATGTCCGACTGATCGATCGACTTCCAGCCCGCGATCGACGAGCCGTCGAACATGAAGCCTTCCTCGAAGAAGTCTTCGTCGACGAGATCGACGACCAGCGTCACGTGTTGCAGCTTGCCAAGCGGGTCGCAGAAGCGGATGTCGACATATTCGACCTCCTCCGCCTTCATCAGATCAAGAGCCTTTTTGACTGCGCTCATTTGCAAATTACCCTTTCGTTGAGCATGGGGTGCCGGGCCATCGCCCGAAATCCGGAAGTCTCAGACCGCGTCCTCGCCGGTCTCGCCGGTGCGGATGCGGATCGCCTGTTCGATGGAGGAGACGAAAATCTTCCCGTCCCCGATCTTTTCGGTGCGGGCGGCGCCGACGATGGCCTCGATGGCGATATCGACCATCTCGTCGGGCAGCACCATCTCGATCTTCACCTTGGGCAGGAAGTCGACAACATATTCGGCCCCGCGATAAAGCTCGGTATGGCCCTTCTGCCGCCCGAACCCCTTCACCTCGATCACGCTCAGCCCTTGAATTCCGGCCTCCTGAAGCGCTTCCTTCACTTCATCGAGCTTGAACGGCTTGATGATCGCCTCGACCTTCTTCATGCCGACTCCCCCTTTCGATCTTGCGCCCTCGTCTCACCACTTTCCACGCCGCCCCGCAATCGGCTAGCTTTTGGCGCAGGCGTCGCGCCCGGGGATTCCCGGGACGGCGATGATGATTTGGGCAGCTGGCACATTTATTGTGCGGAATGTAAACTTTTTAGGCGGCAAATGACGGAAATCCTGACGAGTGATGAAATGCGCAGCCTTGAGAGAGCTGCCATTGCCTCCGGCCGCGCCAGCGGGCTTGCGCTGATGGAACGCGCGGGCGCCGCGGTGGTCGAGGCGATCACCGAGGCCTGGCCCGCCTTCCGCCTGCCCGCCGAGGGGATGCGCCATGCGGTGATCCTGTGCGGGCCGGGCAACAATGGCGGCGACGGCTTCGTGGTGGCGCGGCTGCTGCGTCGGCGCGGCTGGAAGGTGACGCTGTATCTTTACGGCGAGCCCGAGCGCCTGCCCCCCGACGCCCGCGCCAATCACGACCGCTGGCGGCGCATCGGCACGATTGCCCCCCTGCCCGCCGCCCCCGATTTCAGCGGCGCCGATCTGGTCGTCGATGCGCTGTTCGGCCTTGGCCTGACGCGGCCGCTGACCGGTTTCGGGCCGATCTTCGCCGCGCTGGCCAGCGCGGGGCGGCCGGTGCTGGCGATCGACCTGCCCTCGGGGCGCGATGCCGATGCGCGCGCCGATGCCGCGGGCTGGCCCGCGGCGCCCTGTTCGCTGGCCGTCACCTTCCACCGCGAAAAGCCGCTGCATGCGCAGCTGCGCGCCGAGGGCATCGGCGTCATCGTCAAACCGATCGGCCTTTAGGCGGATCTTCACGCTTTTCTCACCTTCCCGTGCCAGGGTTGGAAAAAACGACCGCGCCGGAGGGGCCATGTTCCGCCAGATCACCTTGACCGAGGAGATGCGTTCCCGCCTCGCCAAATCGCCTGCGGCGCATAAATACGATCACGGCCACGCGCTGGTTCTGGCCGGCAGCCCGGGCAAGGGCGGCGCCGCCCGTCTGGCCGCGCGGGCCGCGCTGCGGGTCGGGGCGGGGCTGGTGACGCTCGCCTGCCCGCAGATCAGCCTGGCCGAGAATGCGGCGCAGCTGACTGCGATCATGCTGACCGCCCTGCCCGATGCCTATTCCCTGCGCGGCCATTTTCAGGACCCGCGGCTGAATGCGCTGTGCCTCGGCCCGGGCCTGGGCCTGCCGCGGGCGCTTGAAATGGTGCCCGCCGCGCTCTGGCTGCGCCGTCCCACCGTGCTTGATGCCGATGCGCTGACCGCCTTCACCGCCGACCCTGCCCCGCTGTTCAACGCGATGCACGATCAGGTGGTGATCACCCCGCATCTGGGCGAATTCCGCCGCCTCTTTCCCGATCTTGCCCAGGCTCTGGAGGACGCCACCCTGCCGCAGGTCGAGGCCGCCCGTCAGGCCGCGGCGCGGATCAATTGCACGGTGCTGCTGAAAGGCCCCGAAACCGCGATCGCCCAGCCCTCGGGCGAAGCGGCGCTGCACAGCGCCACCGGCGCCCGCGCCGCGCCCTGGCTGGCCACCGCCGGATCGGGCGACGTGCTGGCGGGGATCATCACCGGGCTGATGGCGCGCGGGCTGGGCCCGTTCGAGGCCGCCTGCACCGGCGCCTGGCTGCATGTCGAAGCCGCGCTGAGCTTCGGCCCCGGCCTGATCGCCGAGGACCTGCCCGAAGAACTGCCCAAGGTCTTTCGCGCGCTGAACCTCTGACCCGCAGCCTGCCCCCGCGACAGGGCGTATTTGAGCCAGGAAAAGAGCTGCGCGAAGGCCGCCGGAGAAACAGCGGCCAAGCTGAAAAGGGCAAATGTTTTCAAGATTTGCGGGCGAAGGAACTCGCCCCCCCCACGCCAAGGCGCCAGAACCTAAAATTCACGAACTGCGTGGAAGAACAAGGCACTGGCGTTTTTGTTTCGCAAGACAGAGCGGGAACGCAAGGTGAATGTGCGAAACCGCCGTTCTGCGCGGGGATCGCTTGAAATCCGGTCTGGCAGGGCCTGGCACGCGCCACCGGGACGACGTCCGGTCGCCATCCTTGATTTTCGGGTGGCAAAATGCTACCTTTCCTGAAGCAGGGAGGACCCGATGGCTCAATCCGTGAAGCTTGCCGATGACGTCATGGCCGCCGTTCGGCGCGAGGCAGATCTGCACAGCCGCTCCGTGGCGGGTCAGATCACCCATTGGCTCCGCCTTGGCAAGGCGATCGAGCAATCCGGAGCCTATGATCATGCGCGGGTGACGGCGGCGCTGGATGGGCACCTTGATCCGGTCGAGCTGCGCGAGGAAGAGGCGATCGCCTGGCTTGATGCCTTTACGGAAAAGATGTCCGCCCCCGCATCGACGGAACAGGCCTTCTTCGCCGAGCGGCGCCAGCTGGGTCGGGGGGTTGGCCTTGATGCGGCCGGAAATCTTGTTCATGCCGGGCCTGACGCGGCAAGATGAGGCCCGCTCTCGTCCTGCTTGCCGGTCCGAACGGGGCGGGGAAATCCACGCTCTATCAGACCCGTGTCGCGCCGAGCTTTGCCGGGCCCTTCATCAATGCCGACCTCATCCAGCGCGACGAGCTGCGGGACCTGTCGATGCAAGCCTCCTATCGCGCCGCCGAGATCGCGGCCGAGCGCCGGGCAGAACTGCTGGCGGCCAAGCGGAGTTTCGCGACGGAGACGGTCTTTTCGCACCCCTCGAAGCTTGCGATCATCACCGAGGCGCAGGCGCGCGGTTACATGGTGATTGTCATGCATGTGGGGGTGGAGGACCCGGATCTGTCCGTTGCCCGCGTGCGCGCCCGCACCGAGGAGGGCGGCCATGATGTGCCCGAAGCGAAGATCCGTGACCGCTACACGCGCGGCCAACCGCTGATCCGGGAAGCCGTGCTGCAGGCCGACCGGGGCATGGTTTTTGACAACTCCCGCCTGAACCAGCCCCCGCGTCTGGTTCTGCTGTTTGCCGCCGGACGTCTTGCTCGGGCCGAGGCGCTGCTGCCGGACTGGGTTCTCTCCGGCTATGCCGCCGATCTGGTTTTCTGAGAGGGGCGTTCGTTCTGCGGACTTGCGCTCGATCATGGCGCGGGGCGCCGGGCATGCATAGGATGGTCCGAACGTTCTGGCCTCGGAGAAACTGGGCATGTCGGTCAGCGGCATGGTTTGTGCTTCGCGGTTCTTGATCGGGAGGTTGGCAGATGACAAAATCGCCCCGTGGTCCGTCCTCGATGCCCAAGGATCTGTCTGCGCCGGTCGTGCCAACGGGTCCGGTCGCCCCCGTCACACGAGCGTCCGATCGGTCGGACTTCGGTTTGGATCATCCGCACCAGAACCTTGACCGGGCTGCGCGCGCCGCCAGGGCCCGGATGAGCGCAGGCATTTCTACCCATTCCTTCATCGAAGCCTGGACAGATTGGGCGCAGCACATGAGCCAGGCTCCGGGCCGTCAGCTCGAGCTGATCGAACGCGCACAGCGCAACATGTTCAGGCTGATGTCGCATCTTTCAGGCGCGCAGGGCGAGGAGACGCCGCCCTTCGCTCCCAAGCCCTTCGATCACCGTTTTCGCCACCCCGGCTGGCAGAAGCCGCCCTTCAGCCTGTGGCAGCAGTCCTTTCTGGCCGCGCAGGATTGGTGGGATTTTGCGACCGACCATCTGCGCGGTCTGCGGCCCGAGGATGCCGACCGCACCCGTTTCATGGCTCGCCAGACGCTTGACGTGATGTCGCCCTCGAACTTTCCGGCCCTGAACCCCGAGATCCTCGAGACCACCGTCCAGTCGCAGGGGCGCAATCTGGCCGAAGGGGCCGTCAATTTCGTGCATGACGCGATCAAGACCCTGACCCAGACCCGCGATCCTGCCCCGGAGGGCTACAGGGTCGGCGAGGATCTGGCCTGCACGCCGGGTCGGGTGGTGTTTCGCAACGCGCTGTTCGAACTGATCCAGTATGCGCCCCGGACCGCCGAGGTTCAGGCGGAGCCGATCCTCATCATTCCGGCCTGGATCATGAAATACTACATTCTTGACCTGTCGCCCCGGAATTCGATGGTGAATTACCTTGTCGGACAGGGCTTCACGGTGTTCGCGATCTCGTGGTGCAATCCCACGGCCGAACAGGCGGAACTGTCGCTGGAGGATTATCGCAAGGATGGCGTGATGGCGGCGCTGGCGGCCGTCACCGCCATCGTGCCGGACCGCAAGGTTCATGCCGTGGGATACTGTCTTGGCGGCACGATCCTGGCCATTGCGGCGGCCACCATGGCGCGGGATCGGGATGACCGGCTGGCCTCGATCACGCTGATGGCGGCTCAGGTTGATTTCGCCGAGGCGGGCGAGTTGCTGCTGTTCGTCGACGAAAGCCAGGTGGCCTTTCTCGAGGACATGATGTGGGATCAGGGCTATCTGGACCGGCCGCAGATGGCGGGCACCTTTTCGGCGATCCGGTCCGAGGATCTGATCTGGTCGCGGGCGGTGCAACGCTACTGGCTGGGGCGTCAGGAGGTGCATACCGACATGGGCGTTTGGCTGGCCGACACCACGCGGATGCCCGCGCGGATGCATTCGGAATATCTGCGGGGGCTGTTTCTCGAAAATCGTCTGACCGCGGGGCGTTTCGCCGTCGAGGGGCGGGTGATCGCGCTCAAGGACATTGCGACGCCGATGTTCGTCGTGGCGACCGAGACAGACCACATCGCGCCTTGGCGATCGGTCTACAAGACGCAGCTTTTCACCGATTGCGACGTGACCTTCGTCCTGTCCAGCGGCGGCCACAACAGTGGAATCGTGAACGAACCGGGTAATCCGCGCAACCGTTACCGCGTCTCGCACCGGCCAGAAGGGGCCTTCTATGTCGGGCCTGATGACTGGCTGGAGACCAGTGCCGAAAGGTCGGGCTCATGGTGGCCGGAATGGGCGGGCTGGCTTTCGGGACAGAGCAGCGGCGTGGTGACGGGACGCGCAGAGCTTGGGGCCCCCCAATTCGGTCTGCCCGCGCTCGAGGCGGCGCCGGGGTCTTATGTGTTCCAGACGTGAACGTGGCAGGCCTCGCCATGCAAAAGACCGGGTGTCCGCGCCTTCCGAAGGCCAGCTCTGTCATTCAGGCCTGGGAAATGCGGGATCAGACACCGGGCGGACGCCGGGGCTTTCCCCTGACGAAGCCACCGTGCGAAGTCATGACCGATGCGGTGTCCTGCTTTTGTCAGTCAATCCTCCTTGGGCAGCAGCGGGAACGGAATGATTTCTGCTCCGACCTCGGGTCGTTCTTCGTGGTCGATTCCGGCCAGAATGCGACGGATCCAGTTGGCATCAAGTTCCCTCTCGCGCAGAAGAACCCTCGCAAGGCGATGAATATATTTGAAATTTTGCGACAGAAGATGCATCGCCTCGGTCTCTGCCGCCCGAAGGCGCGATTCCACGCGGCCCTGCAGCCGCGGATCTGCCAGCAATAGCGCAGAGGCATCGACGTCAAACCAGGCCAGACCATCGTCAGACAGATGCCATTGCCGCTCAAGTTGCATGGCGAGGCGCGTTGCCTGGGCAAGATCACTTTGCGGGCCTTCGCCCGCGCCACTCGACACATCGCCAAAAACGAGGATCTCCGCCATCCGCCCGCTCAACAAAAACGTGAGTTCCGCAGATGCGGTATCGATCGTGTGAAACTGCTGCCTGGGGCTGATCACGGCGCCGCCCTGCGATGTCAGACGCACCGAGATCGGCATCGGGCGCCGCAGCAGGTAGCCCGCCAGCACGTGTCCCGCCTCATGAACCGCCATTCGATGATCGAGACCCGGGTCGAGACGCGGCGCCAGTTTGTCTGCTGCGGCGTGTAGCTGCCCGATCGTGACGGGTCTCGATGCTGCACTTCATGGCACGAATGTCGAGCATGAGGAGTTCGAGCCGTGAGACGACCTGACCTGCCATACCTCGAGTTCAAGACCGTCAAGGGGCGAGACTACATCTATTTCCGAAAAGGGAAGTTCCGTCGTCGTTTGCCCTCTAACCCCGATTCCGAGGATTTCTTCCGCGAGTATTGGGCCTGTCGCAGCGGCAAGCGGAACGCTCCGGCCAAGACGACATGGGACAAGCTGATTGTCAGCTACTATTCGTCGCCCAGCTTTCGTTCCTTGAGCAAGGGCACGCAAGCGAACTACCGGCGCCATTGCGAAGCGATCCGCGAAAAGAACGGGGCCAAGGACATGCGGGCCTTTCGGCGCAAGGATGCGTTGGCGGTTCGCAATGCTTTGCAAGACACATGGTCAAAGGCGAACGAAAGGATCGCGGTACTGTCGATCCTGTGCCGCCATGCGGTCGATCTGGAATGGATCGAGCGAAACCCCGTCGAAGACATCCCCAAGCTGAAAGGGGGCGAATATGCCGCTTGGCCGGAAGACAAGTTGCGCGCCTATGAGCGGTATTGCGAGGAACATAATCTCACGACCGCGCGGACGATCTATGAGTTGATGATCGGCACCGGCCAGCGCATCGGGGATTGCGTCGCGATGGAATGGGCCGACTTCGACGGTGAATTCATGCGCGTCGTGCAAGAGAAGACCGGCGCCAAGATTGAGGTCTTCTGTCCCGAGCGGCTGAGATCCTATCTGAAAGCCCTGCCCAAGACCGGACGGCATATCCTCGCCAAGAACTTGACCGAGCACATTGGCAAGCGGCAGGCGCAGCGCGAGGCCGAACTGGTGCGCGACAAGATCGGCGCGAGGACGGGTGAGGAACGCCTCGTGCAACA
This sequence comes from Rhodobacter sp. 4.3.4, assembly GCF_058724655.1. Classification (NCBI taxonomy): domain Bacteria; kingdom Pseudomonadati; phylum Pseudomonadota; class Alphaproteobacteria; order Rhodobacterales; genus Rhodobacter; species Rhodobacter sp. 4.3.4. The sequence goes on along the minus strand of NZ_CM178967.1, from coordinate 1,600,232 downwards.
CGGCTGGCGCTACACGGCGGCCAAGGAACTGGCCGAGGCCGGGTGCTCTGATGCCGAGATCCAGGCCGTCACCGGGCACAAGACCCTTGCGATGGTCGCGAAATACCGGGCTCAGGCAAGCCAGAAACGGGCGTCGAAGGAGGCGCAGCAGCGCCGCGAACAGAACAAGCACAGAACGTGAAAGTGCGAAACCAAGTGCGAAACCGGAGCGAAGGTCACCGGGGAAGAAAGGGCCGGGCCGAAAAGGACCAGTGTTTTCAAGATGGTGCGGGTGAAGGGACTCGAACCCCCACGCCAAGGCGCCAGAACCTAAATCTGGTGCGTCTACCAATTTCGCCACACCCGCACTGCCACCGCTTTTAGCAACTCGCGCGGCCCCTGTGTAGGGGGCAACAGGACTGCGGTCAAAATAGCGGCGAGCACGCCGAAATCTGGGGATGGCGGAACAGGCGGCGGTTTGAAGCGGCCGCAGCGCGCCGCGGATCGCGCCCCGGCCCGCAGCCCGCACCCTCGACAGCGGCGGAACCGGCTGGTTAAAAGGACGCAACCGACGAAAGGAAAGTCCATGGCACCGAAATTCGGAACAAGCGGTCTGCGCGGTCTGGTGGTCGAGTTGACGCCCGATCTGGTCGGCGCTCATGTCGCGGCCTTTGTCGCCGCCTGCCCGACCGGGACCGGGCTGTTCGTCGGGCAGGATCTGCGCCCCTCCTCGCCGCGCATCGCCGCGGATGTGATCGCCGCGGCACGGGCGGCGGGGCTGGCCGTCACCGATTGCGGCGCGCTGCCGACGCCCGCTCTGGCGCAGGTGGCGATGGCGGCCGGGGCGGCGGCGGTGATGGTGACGGGCAGCCACATTCCCGCCGATCGCAACGGGTTGAAATTCTATCTGCCCACGGGCGAAATTTCCAAGGCGGACGAGGCGGCGATTCTGGCGGCGCTGGGAACGGCATCTCCGGCCCCTGCCCCCGGTCCGCTGCAGCTTTTGCCGGACGCGGGCCGGGCTTATCTTTCGCGCGCGGTGACTGGCTTTGGTGCCGGGGCGCTTTCGGGGCTGCGGCTGGGGCTTTACGAACATTCCTCGGTGGCGCGGGATGTTCTGCACGACATCCTTGCGGCGCTTGGCGCCACGGTGATCCGGCTGGCGCGGTCGGACAGGTTCATTCCCGTCGATACCGAGGCGGTCGATCCCGAGACCCGGGCGCAGCTGGCCGGTTGGGGCGCGACGCATCGGCTGGATGCGATCTTGTCCACCGATGGCGACGCCGACCGGCCGATGCTGGCCGATGCGACGGGCCGGGTGATCGCGGGCGACGTGCTGGGGGTGCTTTGCGCGCGGCTTCTGGGCGCCAAGGTGATCTGCACCCCGGTCTCGTCGAATTCGATGGTCGAGCTGATGCCCGAGTTTGAAACCGTCATCCGAACCAGGATCGGCTCGCCCTTTGTCATCGCGGCGATGGAGGCGGCGCTGGCGCAGGACCCCGCCGCGCAGGTGGTGGGCTTCGAGGCGAATGGCGGGTTTCTGCTCGGCTTTGCCGCGACGGGACCGGCAGGCCCCCTGCCCGCGCTGATGACCCGCGATGCGGTGCTGCCGATGCTGGCGCCGCTTGTGGCGGCGAAACGCGCGGGCGTCAGCCTGGCCGATCTGGTGGCGGCCCTGCCCGCCCGGGTCACCGCCGCCGACCGGCTGACCGACACCCCGACCGAGGCGAGCGCAGCCTTTCTGGCGCATCTGTCCGGCGATGCCGCGGCACGGGCGGCCTTTCTGGCGCCTTTTGGCCGGGAGGAGTCGCTTGATCGCACCGACGGGCTGCGGATGGGCCTCGCGGGCGGCCGGATCGTGCATCTGCGCCCCTCCGGCAATGCGCCCGAGTTTCGCATCTATACCGAGGCCGACACCGCCGCGGATGCCGAAAATCTGCTCAAGTCGGTGATGGCCGCCGTGGCGGTTAAGTTAATTCCCAATTAACATTTGCGGCACTGCGGCATTTGTGCTTCCGTCCCTGCATTCCCAAGGGGGCTATTCGATGATCTATCCGACGATTCTGTGCGGCGGCTCCGGCACCCGCCTTTGGCCGTTGTCGCGTAAGAGTTATCCGAAACAATTCGTACCGCTTCTGGGGGATCAGACGCTGTTTCAGGCCTCGGCGCTGCGTCTGTGCGGGCCGGAATTTGCCGCGCCGCTGGTGCTGACGAACAGCGATTTCCGTTTCATCGTCACCGAACAACTGGCCGAGATCGGCATTGATCCGGGCGCGATCCTGATCGAACCCGAGGGGCGCAACACCGCCCCCGCCGTGCTGGCCGCCGCGCTGCATGTGATCGAGAAGGACCCCGAGGCGGTGCTGCTGGTCGCCCCCTCCGATCACGCCATCCCCGACGCGGCAGCGTTCCGCGCGGCGGTGAGGCGCGGCATGGCGGCGGTGGCGGCAGGCCAGATCGTCACCTTCGGCATCACGCCCTCGCGCCCGGAAACCGGCTATGGCTATCTGGAACTCTCAGTGCCGCCCGGGGCCGAGGGTGCGCCGGTAGCCTTGACCCGCTTTGTCGAAAAGCCCGACCTCGCCCGGGCCGAGGCGATGCTGGCGGCGGGGAATTTCCTCTGGAATGCCGGGATCTTCCTGTTCCGCGCCGCCGACATGATCGCCGCTTTCGAAGCCCATGCCCCCGAGGTTCTGGCCCCGGTCCGCGCCGCCGTCGACGATGCCCGCGCCGATCTGGGCTTTCTGCGCCTTGCCCCCGGGCCCTGGGCGAAGGCGCCCGAGATTTCGCTTGATTATGCAGTGATGGAGCGGGCGCCGAACCTCGCCGCCGTGCCCTTCAGCGGCGCATGGTCCGACCTTGGCGGCTGGGATGCGGTCTGGGCGGCACAGACGCAGGACAGCGCGGGGGTGGCGACCTCGGAGGGCGCCACCGCGATCGAGTGCCAGGACAGCCTGTTGCGCTCGGAAAGCGAGGGGGTGGAGCTGGTCGGCATCGGTTTGAAGAACATCATCGCCGTGGCGATGAATGATGCGGTTCTGGTCGCCGACATGTCCCGCGCGCAGGAGGTGAAGAAGGCCGTCGATGCGCTGAAGGCCCGCAAGGCGGCGCAGGCGGTGCAATTCCCGAAGGATCACCGCCCCTGGGGCTATTTCGAAACGCTGGCGCTGGGGCCGCGGTTTCAGGTCAAGCGCATCGTCGTGCATCCGGGCGCCAGCCTGAGCCTGCAAAGCCATCACCACCGCGCGGAACACTGGATCGTGGTGCAGGGCACGGCCAGGGTGACGGTGGATGACACCGTGCGACTGGTGACGGAAAACCAGTCGGTCTATGTGCCCCTCGGCTCGGTGCACCGGATGGAGAACCCGGGCAAGCTGCCGATGGTGATGATCGAGGTGCAGACCGGGGCCTATCTGGGCGCGGACGACATCGTGCGCTATGACGATGTCTATGCCCGCGGCCAGGGGGCGAAGGGATGAGGGCAGACATGAGCGATCTCGGGGGGATCACACAATGACCGGCAGCCTACTGACAGAGTCCCTTGAAGAGACCCTGGTCGTCTTTGGGGGGGCCGGTTTCATCGGCACGCATCTGATGCAGCGGCTGCGCTCGATGGGGGCGAAGAAGGTCGTCAGCATCGACATCCGCTAACCAAAACGTCCGGTTACCGGCGTCGACTATCGGATCGCCGATGTGCGCGACCTGTCTGGGCTGCATCTCGATGGCGCGGTGCCGTTGATTTTCAACCTCGCGGCGGTCCATACGACGCCGGGCCACGAACCTTGGGAATATTACGGCACCAACGTGAACGGCGCGATCCAGATTGCGCGTTTCGCGCAGCGGCATGGCACCCGCCAGATCGTCTTCACCAGTTCGATCTCGGTCTATGGCCCCAACGAGATCGCCAAGGATGAAACGACGCCCCCTGCCCCGACATCGGATTACGGTCGTTCCAAGCGGATGGCCGAGGAAATCCACCACGATTGGGTGCAGGCTGATCCGGTGCGAAAGCTGGTGATCGCACGCCCGGCCGTGGTCTTTGGTCTGGGCGAGGGTGGCAACTTCACCCGCCTTGCCAAGATGCTGAGCAGGGGGATTTTTCTGTATCCGGGACGCCGCGACACGATCAAATCCTGCATCTATGTCGGCGACCTGCTTGATTGGATGCTGGAAGCGGCAGGGCGACCGGAGCGTTACATCCTGTTCAACGGCGCCTTCTCCAACCGCTACACGATCGAAGAAATCGTCGAGACCTTCCGCAAGGTGGCTTTTCCGAAGGCGCGCACAAAGCTGGTTCCGGCGGCGGCGCTCAAGACCGTGGCGGGGCTGTTGCGTCCTATTTCCGCAACGGGGCTTGGCATCCATCCCGAGCGTATCGAAAAGCTGATGGTCTCGACCAATATCCTGCCCGGCTGGGCGGAACAGGTGGGGCTTGCCACCCGGGACCGGCTTGAAGCCGGCCTGCGGGAATGGCGGGCGCAAGGGAACGGGAAGTTCTTGTGATGCCTGCAAACCATAGAAGCTACTCCGCCTGGGGCGCACAAACATGACCAAGATCCTGTATCTGGCGCCATATTTTTGGCCCGAAGAAATCGGTTCCGCCCCATACTGTACCGACTTGGCATTCCACCTTGCGGAAAGTGGTCATGAGGTGCGTGCGGTCGCATTTCGTCCACATTATCCGTCAATTGAACCCTTCAGTGCGTGGGCTGATGGCGCACGGGATCAAGAAACCGAGTCGGGTGTGCGGATAGAACGGGTCGCCGTCAACGCGCGCGGTGCCGGAGGCTTCAAGGACAGGATCAAGAACGATCTCCGTTTCTTGGCCCATATGCTCAAAGGTGCCCTCACATTTCGTTTTCGCAAGACCGATGTCATTGTCGCCTATGTGCCCAGCGTCTTGACGCTTTACGGTGCAAAAGCGGTGCAACTGCTGACCCGGGCCCCCATTCTGGCTGTGGTGCATGACATCGAAAGCGGCTTGGCGAGCTCTCTCGGAATAACCCGCAGCAGCGGGATGCTGCAGGTGATGCGACTTGTCGAAAGGATCGGGCTGAATTTTGCCGCCCGCGTGGTCGTTTTAACCGAAGGCATGGCTGAGGAATTGCGTGACATCGGCTGCAACCGCCCCATCGAGGTGATCTCGATCTGGGGAAAAGTTGCACCGGAGGTCCCGATTGACCCGAAGACACGTCCGAGCCTGCTATACTCCGGGAATTTCGGCAAGAAGCAGAACATTGACCAGTTGCTGCCGCTGCTCAAGAGCCTTTCCGACAGCGCAATCAACGTTGACGTCGTGATGCGGGGGGACGGGTCAGAGCGAGAGAGGATTGCAGAGGAGGTTCGGGCGCGCGGCATATCCAACGTGCAGTTCCTGCCATTGGTTCCTGCAGACGAGTTTACGGCGGCCTTGCAGGCGGCGAATATTCACCTCGTCCCGCAAGCAGCCAATGTCGCGAATTATGCGCTCCCTTCCAAACTGTTCTCGATCATGGCTGCAGGGCGGCCCTTCATCTGTATCGCGCAGCCGGGCAGCCCGCTTGACATGCTTGCCGCGCGCTCTGGCGCAGGTTTATGTGTGCCGCCCGGGGATGATGCGGCTCTCTTCGATGCCGTCACGAACCTTCTTGGGGATCCAGACCGGCAGCTTCAGATGGGACGCAATGGCCAAGCCTTTATCCAGACCCATATGAACCGTGAAACAATTCTGGATCAATTCGAATATCTGATCGCGCAAGTTAAAAAGCGCAGTGACCAACCGGGAAAACAAAAATGAAAAAAGCGCTGATTACGGGGATCACCGGGCAAGACGGGTCCTATCTGGCTGAATTCCTTTTGGAAAAAGGCTATGAGGTGCATGGGATCAAACGCCGCGCCTCGCTGTTCAACACTGCGCGGGTCGATCACATCTATGAAGACCCGCATGTCGACAATGCCCGGTTCAAGCTGCATTACGGCGATCTGACCGACACCTCGAACCTGACGCGCATCCTGCGCGAGGTGGAGCCGGACGAGGTCTACAACCTTGGCGCGCAGTCGCATGTGGCCGTCAGCTTCGAGGCGCCCGAATACACCGCCGATGTCGATGGCATCGGCACGCTGCGTCTGCTGGAGGCGATCCGGTTTCTGGGGCTGGAAAGCAAGACCCGCTTCTATCAGGCCTCCACCTCCGAGCTTTACGGCCTGGTCCAGGAAATCCCGCAGCGCGAGACGACGCCCTTCTATCCGCGCAGCCCCTATGCGGTGGCCAAGCTCTATGCCTACTGGATCACGGTGAACTACCGCGAGAGCTATGGCATGTATGCCTGCAACGGCGTCCTGTTCAACCACGAGTCCCCGCGCCGCGGCGAGACCTTCGTCACCCGCAAGATCACCCGGGGCCTGTGCAATATCGCCCAGGGGCTGGAACCCTGCCTGTACATGGGCAACATCGACAGCCTGCGCGACTGGGGCCATGCCAAGGACTATGTGCGGATGCAGTGGATGATGCTGCAGCAGGACACGGCCGAGGATTTCGTCATCGCCACCGGCAAGCAATATTCGGTGCGCGAGTTCATCCGCTGGACGGCGGCGGAACTGGGCCTGACGCTGGAGTTCAGCGGCGAGGGCGTGAGTGAAATCGCCACCGTCACCGCGATCGAGGGCGACAAGGCCCCGGCGCTGAAAGTGGGCGATGTGGTGATGCGCATTGACCCGCGCTATTTCCGCCCCGCCGAGGTGGAGACGCTCTTGGGCGATCCGGCGAAAGCGAAGCAGAAGCTGGGCTGGGAGCCGGAAATCACCGCGCAGGAGATGTGTTCTGAGATGGTGGTCGAGGATCTGAAGGCGGCGAAACGGCTGAAACTGCTCAAGGCGCATGGGCTGGATGTGCCGGTGAGCGTGGAGGGGTAAGGACGGCAGCGCATCATCTGCGCTTTGAATGGCAGGGGGGGTCAAACGCAGGCTGACGCGCGACTGACCTTAGAAGCATATCCGAATAACCAAAAGGAGAGCCAAGGTCATGTCCGTAAAAACGCTGTTTCGCAAGCTCAAGCGGGCTTTTCGTCCTCCGCTGCATCGCCCCGAGGTGACGCGGAGCTATCAGGTTCTGGGCAGCGATTACGGCGGCTGGCCGGTCATCGACGGCTCCTTGACCCCCGGGAGCCGCGTTCTGAGCTTTGGCGTCGGCGAGGACATCAGCTTCGATCTTGCGGTGATCGACCGTTTCGGATGTCGGGTCGATGCCTTCGACCCGACACCGAAGTCACGCGATTGGGTGGGCCACCAGTCTTTGCCGCCGCAATTCCGTTTTCACCCGGTCGGTCTCTCGGATCGTACCGAAATCCTGCGTTTTGCCGCACCGGAAAATCCCGGTCATGTGTCCTTCTCGGCCACGTCGAAACGCCACGATGCGGCTGCGGTCGAACTGCCTGTGCGCGCCTTACGGGAAATCGTTCAGGAAATCGGCGTTGCGCATATCGATCTGCTCAAGATGGATATCGAGGGATCGGAATATGCAGCCATTACCGACATCGTTGAAAACGGCCCCCTGCCCGACCAGCTGTGCGTCGAATTCCATCATGGCATGCACGATTGCACCCCGCAGCAAACGCTCGCCGCGGTCGCGCAATTGCAGAGCGTGGGATATCGGCTGTATCACGTCTCCGAGGGCGGGCGCGAATATGCCTTCGTCCGGGACACCGCGCAATGAGGGGCTTGATTGCCGGGCAATTCCCCGCAAAGGCGCGTTTTCCGGCGGCTGCGCGCGGCTGCCCGAAAGACGTATGCCTTCGCAAGACCCCATCCGGCGCAGGCTTCTTCAGGACGGGTGGCCCGCAGGAATGACCCGTTATCAGGATCTCTCGCCCTTCAGGGTTCCGCCCGGGTTGCGCGGGCGCGGCGGCTTGGGCGTGCAGCTTTGGTGGCGGGTTCCGGCGACGCTTTCCGGTCTGTCGATCTGCGGGGAGAGATGACGATGCCTGAAAAATCTCCGGTTCTGATGATCGGCCCCTTCCCCCCTCCGGTGCACGGCTTTGCCGAGATTACGCGGGCGCTGGCGGCGCAGCTGGAGGCGTCGCCCGGTGTCATGCGGGTGAATACGGCTTCGGCGCTGAAACCTGCCCTGCTCCGCCATATCGCGCAGATCCTGCGCAATCTCCGCGCCGGCGGACAGGTGGTGCGGGCCCCTGCGCGCGGCCAGCACCAGCTGTCTTTGGGCTGCAACGCCGGCTGGGGTCTGCTTTACACGTTGTTTCATGCCGCCCTGGCGCGGGGCGCCGGGTTGAACGTGGCGCTGCACCATCATTCCTACGCCTATATCAACCGCCACATGCGCCTGATGGCGATGCTGTGCCGGATCGGCGGGCCGCGCCTGACGCATGTGTTTCTGGCCGAGGCGATGCGCGAGAGCTTTTGCGCCCTTTATGGGGACGGGCTGCAGACAGCGATCCTGCCCAACGCGATCTTCGTGCCTGCGGGGGGTGAAAAGCCGCCCGCCCCGGCGCCGGCCGGGCGGCCGATCACCCTTGGGCTGCTGAGCAATCTCGATGCCGACAAGGGCCTGCATGATTTCGTGGCAACGGCCCGCCTGTTGCACCGCGACGCCTCGGCAAACCGGCTGCGCATGGTGCTGGCGGGCCCCATCCGTTCGGAAAGCGACAAGGAGCTTGTCATGACCGCGCAGGCAGAGGGGGGCCTGACCTGGCTTGGTCCGCTTTACGACGCCGACAAGCGGCGGTTCTTCGATGCGCTTGACATCTTTCTGTTCCCCACCCGATACAGGCACGAGGCGCAGCCCACGGTCATCTACGAGGCGCTGGCCAGCGGGGTGGCGGTGATCGCCTTTGATCGCGGGGCGATCCGCGATCAGGTGCGGAACTGTCTGGCCGTGGTTCCGGCGGAAGACGATTTCGCCGCGGCCGTGCAGGGCGCGCTGCACAAACTGCTGAGCTTCGGACCGGCCGACTGGGCGCAGCTGCGCGTTAGCGCCCGGGAACGGCATGCGCGGGACATCACGCAAGGGCAGCGCACGATCGCTGCGCTTTTCGGCGGCCTGACGACGAGGCCGGACAACGACACTGCGACGAGGACAAAATGAGCTACGATCTGAAGGGCAAGCGCATCTGGGTTGCGGGGCATCGCGGCATGGTGGGCGGCGCGGTCGCGCGGCGTCTCGCGGTCGAGGGCTGCGAGGTGATCACCGCCGGGCGCGATGTCGTCGATCTGGTCGATCAGGCGCAGGTCCGGTCCTGGATGGCGGCCAATCGCCCCGATGCGATCGTGCTGGCGGCGGCCAAGGTTGGCGGGATCAAGGCCAACAACGACTTTCCGGTCGATTTCCTGTATCAGAACCTGATGATCGAAGCGAATGTGCTGCAGGCCGCGCATGAGGCCGATGTCAGCCGCGTGCTGTTTCTGGGCTCGTCCTGCATCTATCCCAAACTTGCGCCGCAGCCGATCCCCGAGGAGGCGCTGCTGACCGGCCCGCTGGAGCCCACCAACGAATGGTATGCGATCGCCAAGATCGCCGGGATCAGGCTGACGCAGGCCTATCGCCGGCAATATGGGCGTGACTGGATCTCGGCGATGCCGACCAATCTTTACGGGCCGGGCGACAATTACGACCTGAACACCAGCCATGTTCTGCCCGCGCTGTTGCGCAAGTTCCACGAGGCGAAGGTCTCGGGCGCCGAGGAGGTGGTGGTCTGGGGTTCGGGCACGCCGCTGCGCGAATTCCTGCATTGCGACGATCTGGCCGATGCGCTGGTGTTCCTGCTCAGGAACTATTCCGGCGACGCGCATGTCAATGTCGGCTCGGGGGTCGAGGTGACGATCCGCGAACTGGCCGAGACCATCGCAAAGGTCGTGGGCTACGCGGCGCAGCTGCGCTTTGACGCCAGCAAACCGGACGGAACGCCGCGCAAGCTGATGGACTCGGGGCGTCTGCACGCCATGGGCTGGAACCGGGCAAGGCCGCTGGCCGAGGGGATCGCAGATGCCTATGCGGATTTTCTGCAGGCACAGGCGAAGCATGTCTGACGGGGAACCGATCCTTTTCAGCGGCTCCCGGGGCGGCCATCGCGGCTCTTTCGAGGATTTCGTGCAACGGCTCTGGGGGGGGGACGGTGTGCCGCGCGGGGCTGCAGATCCATCACCGCGGCCCGATGTTCTTTCTGATGGTCGAAGACAGCAGCCTGGGCTATGTCGCCTCTGCGCTGCTCCGGCAGCTGCTGGGACGGCGCACGGTGGGGTTGCTGTTTCGCCCCGGACCGGCGCTGGATGGCGGCGGCCTGCGCTTGAGCCTCAAGCGCAACCTGCTGAAACTGCTCAAGAAGATGCCCCGGGTGACGACCCTCACCATCATCCCCTTTTCCTTGCGGCCGGATTTCGCCGCGGTTGCGGATGGCTGGGTCCATGATCTGCAGCTTTGGGATATGGAGGACAGGGATTTCGCCGTGATCGATGCGCTGCGACAGGGCAAGGACTGTTCCGATGCCGATGCGGCGGCGTTCTGCGGCAAGATCCGCGAGACGGCAGCGGGCAGACCGGTGCTCGTCGCGCTGGGGCTGCAATCGCGCGGCAAGGGGTTCGTTCGGCTGGCCGCGGCCGCCCGCGCGCTGACGGCCGAGGGCTGGCAGATCGTGGTCGCGGGCCGGATCGACCCGACGCTTGCGGCGCAAAAGGCCGAGCTTGAAAAGCTTGGGGCGCTGGTCGTCGATCGTTTTGTCAGCGATGGCGAGATTTTGGGGGCCTATGCCGCAGCCAGTGCCGTCTGGTGCTGCTACGATCCCGCTTATGATCAGGCCTCGGGCATTCTGGGGCGCGCTGTCCAGTTCGGCTGCCCCGTCGTGGTGCGCGCAGGATCGCTGAGCGAAGCCCTGTGTCGGCAGGAAGCGCGGCCCTGTCTCGCCGTCGAGGGCGCGGTCGATGCCCCCCTGAGCCTGAGCGCCCTGCCCGCAGGCGATGCCGAGGGCGGACGACGCGCGGCGAAACGGTTCCGCGAACGCAGCCTTGCGGTGCTGAGCGACGCCCTGCAGCTGGCTGTGCGCCGCGATGCGACGGCCGGGATCGACGCCCAAGATGGCTGATCCGTTCCACCTTCGGCGCAACGTCGTCACATCAGTGATCGCCTTTGCCGCGACCATCGCGGTAACCTTCATCAGCTATCGGCTGGTGGTGCTGCATGGCGGGCTGGGGGCGGTGGGGCTCTGGTCCAACCTGATGGCCTGGATCTTCCTCATCCGGCTTGGGGATGTGGGGATGGCAAACGCCGCGGTGCGCTTTGCGGCAGCCCTCGACCCGGCCGAGGAGCCCGAGCAGGTGCGCCGTCATATCGACACGGCTTTCGTGCTGAATGCGGCCTTGTTCCTGCTGCTGACGGCGGCGGGCTGGGCGCTTTATGCGGCGAACCTTCGCCATATCGTCCCGGGAAGCGAGGCCGACGTGGAAATCGCGCGCGCGATCTTGCCGCTGCTCTTCGCGGGTTTCCTGCTGCAAAACCTCTCCGGTCTGGCGCTTGGCGCGCTCCGGGCGATCCACCGCGGCTATGTGGCGGCCTGGCTGAGCGTTGCGGGAACGGTTTTGCAACTTGTCGTGGTGGTGCCCCTGGTCGGCAAGATCGGCCTTGCGGCGCTGGCCTGGGGGCAGATCGCGCAATATGGCCTGATGCTGCTGGGCGGCTGGGGCGGCTTCCTTTGGGGCATGCGCCAGATCACCGGGCGGACCGGCCCGCTGCTGCCGGTTCAGGCCTCGCTGTCGGTGCTGCGCGAGATGCTGGGGTTCAGCGTCAAAGCCCAATTGGCAAACCTGCTGAACGGGTTTTTCGAACCTTTTGCCAAGATCCTGCTGGGCCGCTTTGGCGGGCTTGAGCTGCTTGGGCTGTTCGAACTCGCCTACAAGCTGATCGCCCTGCCGCGCAATGCGGTGGTGTCGGGGGTGCAGGCCTCGGTGCCGGCGCTGACCCGGCTGATGGCCTCCGACCTCGAGGCGGCACGGCATCTGTATCAGCGCATGTTGCGGCGCAGCCTGACCGTGACGGCGCTTGTGCTTGGGGCGGTGGTTCTGGCCTCGCCGCTGGTGTCCTGGCTTTGGCTGGGCCGTCTGGAGCCGCAGTTCAGCCTGTTTGCCGCGCTTTTGGCGGTGGGTTTCCTGTGCAACGGGCTGGGCGCCCCGGCCTTTGTTCTGGGCATGGCCTCTGGCCGGATGCGCGGCAATATCCAAAGCGCGGTCCTTGCCCTGGCCGTGATGACGCTTTGCCTTGCGGCAGCGGGCACGGCGGGGCGGGACTGGGGCATGGTGGCGGGCGTCGCCCTGGGAATTGGCGCTGCGGGGCTTTACATCAGATGGGTGAACGAAAGGCTGCTGACGGAGGGCACGACATGAAAACCTTGCGCCGCAGCATCGGAAAACGTCTCGAACCATTTTCGCGTCTTTTGCCGGGCAAGGCGACCGTCCCGGACATTCCGATATTGTTGACGACCGCTGTCCATGTCGCCGCGGAACAGACCGCGCTGACCGATGCCGCCCGGCGCGAAGAGGCGATCCTTCTGTCTGTGAAACACTGGGCGATGCTGCCCTGCGTGCGCAGGATCGTCATCTGTGACGGATCGAATTTCGATTTCACCGCGGCGGTTCAGCATATCTTGCCAAATCGGCCGGGACTGACCATCGAATGTCTGTCTTTTCAAAATGATGCCGAGGCCGTGGGGCGCTATGGCAAGGGCTACGGAGAAGGCGAGATCATTTCCTATGCGCTTGAGAAGAGCACGATCCTGAAAAACGCCCCGGCTTTTGCAAAATGCACGGGAAAGTTATGGGTCACAAATTTCGAGGCCTGCGCAAGGCATTTCGATGGCCGGGCCGCGTTCCTTTTGTCCGGCCGCCGTCAGGTGAGCTATGTCGACACGCGGTTTTACATCGTGTCAAAATCCTTCTTTTCCGAGCGATTGGCACGCTGCTACGTTTCGGTACGCGACAACGCGGGGCATTATCTTGAACATGCCTATGCCGAGGCGATGACGGGGGAAAGCTCGGACGCGGTAACGATCTGGCCCGCTCCGATCATCGAGGGGCTGTCGGGGTCGTCGGGCAAAACCTATACCAACACCGCCGCAACACGAATGCGCCTTGCCGCGCGCTGTCTGTCGTATCTGCTGTGGGCGCGGTCGTTCCGGACGCGGCGCGCGGCAGATGGGGAGGCAGGGCATGGCTGATCTGTCTGTCGGAGATCGCCGCAGAGGGCTGCATTTGCCGCTGGATGTGCCGCCGCTGTCTCGACGAGACTTCGGCGCGGAGTAAATGAAGAGATGCCGATCTATTTTTCAAATGCAACCGACCGCGCGTTGATCATGGCTTTTGCCATCCCATTCAACATGCTCGCATCTAAATACTTTTTCCGAATCGGCAGTCATTTCTTCCCCGAGATTTTTTTCGCTATTTTTGCCGTTGCACTTTATTTTACGCGCGGAAAGGTTCGCGCGATATTTTTAGATGCGATCAAGTCCAAGAAATTCTTGATTCTTGTATTTTTCGCAGGTTTCTTTGCAATATTGGGAGCGCTGCGACATGACACCGAAATTTTCCAATCCTATGCGCGCCTCCGTAGTTTGATATGTCTCGCCTTCGGAATTTCCCTAGCTTCGACCGTCAGACGCAAACATGGCGGGCAAGCAACCCTTGAGTTCTTTTTAATTTTTCTTTTCTCTGCCATGATTTTATTCGCCATCGGCGCACTATTAAAATTGCAGGACGATGAGGGCTCCAAAGTTCCCATCCCCTTCTTCATTTTGCCAATACTTGTGCAAATTTTGCTGCTGCGGGGAAAATACGCTCTTGGCCTGTTAACTGCCTTCATCGTTTCCGGAATCGCCGCCCTTTCATTTGTTCGGCAGAATTATGGCTATGCCGCGCTCTCCCTGCTTCTTTTCTTGTATTTCTTCTCAACGAACTTCATAAAGATTCAGCTTTCGCGGATGAACATTTCAGTTTCAATGAACAAGAATGCCGCCTTGGCACTCTTGCTTTTCATTGTAACAATTCCGCTTCTGCCAGAAATCGGTGGAAAAATCTGGGAGATCATGAACTCTTCCGAAAGCAGATACATTCAGGGGGTTTCAAAGCTCAATGAGCTTCAGTCATACATTGCCGGCACCGGAACAATGGGCAGAAGCGAATCCCTCAGGGTTGAAGGAATTAATTATTTCTTCGAACAATTCGAGTATTATATCCTGCCAAACGGCATCATAAACGACTCGAATTTCGTCACCTGGTCAATTTGGGGAGGTGACGAATACTATGCGTTCAACGTCTCCCTCATTCGAGATTCCCTGCTTGCATATTCCGTCGTCACTTTCGGCTGGCTTGTTTTCTTTATCATGCTGGTTTCTGGTCTGTGGGCTGCAATCTCTAGCTTCTCCACGGAAGAGAAACCTCTGCGATCGACAAGGCTACTCGCAATCCTTCTTTTTTTCCCCACTCTTTTCTTGGATGGGACGGCTGCAACACAGCTCGAAAAATCTATATTCCTTGGAATACTAATCTATTTTGCATTTTTTCCGGGTGAAAAGCTCAAAATCCCTCCATCGCCCGCCCCCCTCAAGCCTTCTTAACGAAGTTCCAACAGCCTCGCGGCGGATCAACCTTCGCACTCGAGAGGCGCCCATGACCACCAATCCCTTCAAGAAACGTGAACCCTCGCTGGCAGGACCGGTGACCGATATCCTGCCGGTGACGCCAAGCGATTCGACCGATCTGGCCGCCGTGGCGACCTCGCTTTATGTGCAGGGCGGCGGCACCCTCGCGCTGATCACCGTGGCGGGGCAAACGCGCGCGCTGAGCGTGGCGGATTATTCCTATCTGCCCGTGGGGGTGGTGCGCGTGCTGGCCACCGGAACCACCGCGACCGGCATCCATGCCCTGGTGCTGGCATGAAATACGTGCCCGACCTGTCGCTTCAATCGATCTTCCGGATGCGGCCCGAGGGGCCGCGCCGGATCGGCGGCCTGCCGATCGCGGAACTCGACTTCATCGCGGGGAACTATCGCAAGGCCGGGGTCGCCGTGGCGCGCAGCGCGGTGATGAGCTTTGCGCGCGCCTCCGGCGCGACATGCCACGATGCGGCGGGCCTTTTGGTCGGCGCGGCGGCGCATGTGCCGCGCTTCGATCATGCGCCGCTGAGCGGCAGCCTGCGCGGCCTGCTGCTGGAAGCCGCTGCGACGAACCTGTTGCCGCGCTCGCAGGATCTGAGCCTGTGGCCCTGGACGAATGACGGCAGTCGGCTGACGATCACCGAAGACAGTGGCGTGGCCCCGGACGGGTCGGTGACGGCAACGCGGCTGGTCAGCACCGCGGGCAACGGCTTGCACCGGGTCATGCAGATGCACGCGCCGACGCTGGGGACAACCTATACGTTCTCGGTTTACCTCAAGGCGGCGGGGACGCGATATGTCTATGTCAACTGCAGCTCGATGCTGAACGCGCGGCTTGCGGTCGATCTGACAACCGGGGCTTATGTCAGCACGGGACCGGGGCCTTTCACCGTCACCGCGCTGCCGAACGGGTGGTGGCGCGTGGCGCTGACCGGGGTCGCGGCGGTCACGACGAACGGGGTTTATCTGCAGGCGAACACAGGTCTTTTTGCCGGAGATCAGGCTTTCGCGGGGGACGGAAGCTCGGGCTTTTATGCCTGGGGGGCGCAGCTTGAGACCGGCGCCAGCGCCTCAAGCTACGTCGCCACCGCGGGGGCAGCGGCGACGCGCGCAGCCGATCTGGCCGGACTTCTGGGCATCACCGCCACCTGCACCGTGACCCTGACCTATGACGACCTGAGCAGCGAGACGCGCGAGGCGCAAAATGTCTCGCCGGGGTGGTGGCCGTCGCTTGCCCGTCCGCGGCTGCGGGCGCTGGTGTTGCGCTGATCCGCTGCGGCCGCGGGCGATGCCATTTGCACTTCACCGGGATTTGCTCCAACATCCCGGCGAATTCCTGAACCCCGTTCTTCCGGGTTCGCCAGAGATTGGAGAGGCGGCAATGGCACAAGGCGACGCGGTGCAGCGTATCGTTTTTTTCTGGAACAATTTCGGTCCGATGCACGCCGACCGGGTGGATGCGGTGGCAAAGGCGATGGGGGACGGCATCGACTGCATCGGGCTGGAGTTTCGCCGTACCGACGAAACCTATGACTGGCTCAGCGAAAGCCGCGAGAGTTTTCGCAAGGAAACGCTGTTTGCCGAACGTATCCCCGGCTTCTTCGGCCGCCTGCGCGCCCTGATCGGCGCGGCACGGCGGCTGCAGGCCGACAGTTGGTTCCTGTGCCATTACGAACGCCCCGAGGTGCTTTGTCTGGCCCTTTACCTGCGCCTGAGCGGCCGTCGGGTCTTCACGATGGGATGCTCGAAATTTGACGACTATCCCCGGAATGTCTTTCGGGAGTGGCTGAAATCGGTCTTCATGCGCCCGTATCACGGCGCGATCTCCTCTGAACGACGGTCCGCAGAATATATTCGCTTCCTTGGCCTGAGGAAGCGTCCGGTCGTGGCGCAATACAACACGCTTTCGGTCAGCCGCATCCGGGCCGCTGCCGCAGCCCCCCCCGCACCGGACGGAACGGCCTTCGGGGCGCGTGATTTCATCATCGTCGCGCGTTTCGTTCCGAAGAAGAACCTGCCGATGGCGCTGGACGCCTTTGCCCGCTACGTCGCCCTGCGCCCGGCATCTGCGCGCAAATTGCATCTGTGCGGCTCGGGCGCGGGCGAGGCAGAGCTGCGGTCTCGGGTGGCCGCGCTCGGGCTCACGGACCGGGTTGTCTTTCACGGTTTCCTGCAATCCGAGGGCGTGGCGCGCGTGCTTGCGCAGGGGCTGGCGTTGATCCTGCCCAGCATCGAAGAACAGTTCGGCAATGTCGTCATCGAAGCGCAGGCGATGGGCCTTCCCGTGCTGATCTCGGACGTGGCGGGGGCGCGCGATGCGCTGGTGCGCAACTGGCAAAACGGCTTTGTCTTCGAGCCCGACAACCCCGAGGCCCTGGCGCGGTTCATGGCGTTGCTGGACGAGGACGAGACGCTGTGGCGACGGCTGTGTGCCGGGGCAAGCGCCAGCGCGCCCCTGGGCGATGTGGCCGCTTTCGCAAGCGCCGTGCAGCAGCTGTTGCCACAAGCCCCCCGCGCCTGACCGCCGGGCGCTTGCCGGTCTTCCACGGCACGGGACGCGCGGCGGTGACATCCGGTGCCCGGCCACCGCCTCGCCCCTGCGCCCGGGCCTGATCGCGCCAAAGCCATCGGGGCCTGCACGTGCCGCGGCTTTTCGCCTTGCCAGCAAGGTCGCCAGCCCCTAGAAGGACGGCTGAAATTTGCCTGAGCGCGTCTTTTCGGCGCGCCCGAACCAGAGGAAACCCCATGCAGGTCACTCAGACCCTCAACGAAGGCCTCAAGCGCGGCTACACGATCACGCTGACCGGCGCCGAACTGGATGCGAAAGTCACCGAAAAGCTGATCGAGGTGCAGCCCGAAGTCGAGATCAAGGGCTTCCGCAAGGGCAAGGTGCCGATGGCGATGCTGCGCAAGAACTTCGGCGACCGGGTTCTGGGCGATGTGCTCAACGACTCCGTCGATGGCGCGATCAAGGACCTGCTCGAACAATCGGGCGACCGTCCGGCGCTGCAGCCGAAGGTCGAGATGGAAAACGGCAAGGACTGGAAACCGGGCACCGACGCGGTGTTCACCGTTTCCTATGAAGCCCTGCCGCCGATCCCGGCCTTTGACCGCAGCACCGTCACGCTCGAGCGTCTGGTGGTGAAGGCAGACGAGGCTTCGGTGACCGAAGCGCTGGAAAACCTGGCGAAATCGGCGCAGGCCTTCGAAGACCGCAAGAAAGGCAGCAAGGCCAAGGACGGCGATCAGGTCGTGATCGATTTCGAGGGCTTCCTCGGCGACGAAGCCTTCGAAGGCGGCAAGGGCGAGGAATATCCGCTGGTGCTCGGCTCGAACTCGTTCATCCCGGGCTTTGAAGATCAGCTCGTCGGCGCGAAAGCGGGCGAAGATGTGGAAGTGAAAGTGACCTTCCCGGCCGAATACGGCGCCGCGCATCTGGCGGGCAAGGAAGCCACCTTCAAATGCCACGTCCATGCGGTGAAGGCCCCGAAACCGGCCGAGATCGACGACGAGCTGGCGAAGAAATTCGGCGCCGCCGATCTGGAAGCGCTGAAGGGCCAGGTCGCCTCGCGTCTGGAAGCGGAATACAAGGGCGCCTCGCGGGCGATCCTGAAACGCGCCCTGCTCGACATTCTGGATGCGCAGGTGAAATTCGATCTGCCGCCGTCGCTGGTCGAGGCCGAAGCCGGTCAGATCGCGCACCAGCTCTGGCACGAGGAAAACCCGGATCACCACGGCCATGACCATGGCACGGTGGAGCCGACCGAAGAGCACAAGGCGCTGGCCGAGCGCCGCGTGCGTCTGGGCCTGCTGCTCGCCGAGCTTGGCCGCAACGAGAAGATCGAAGTGACCGACGCCGAGATGACGCAGGCGGTTCTGGCCGCGGCGCGTCAATACCCGGGCCACGAGCGCGAATTCTTCGAATTCGTCAAGGGCAATGCGCAGATGCAACAGCAGATCCGCGCCCCGCTCTACGAAGAAAAAGTGATCGATTTCATCGTCGCGGGCGCTGCCGTGACCGAGAAAGAGGTCAGCAAGGAAGAGCTGCAAAAAGCCATCGAAGCGCTGGACGAGCTCTGATCGTCACCGGACAGTGACAGGAAAGGCCGCCCCTCGGGGCGGCCTTTTTCATCGCGGGCCTCACTCGACGCGGACGAATCGGGGCGCCGTCACCGGGCGCGGCACCGGCGGCTCGGGCAGCGCCACCGGATCGAACGATGACCGCACGCTGCCGGGGGTTTCGGAGATCTGCACCAGGGTGCGCGGGCCGAAATCGGGCCAGAACCGATCCAGCACCCCCAGCCGATCGCCTTCGGCATGCAGAATGCTCAGGGTCATCCCGAACAGCACCATCGCCGCAATCCTGAATTCCATCGCTTCCTCCTTGCAGGTGCCGCGCCGCCCGATCCGGGAACCGGGCCCGGAACCGGGCAGCGCCCCTGCCACTCGTGACCACTTGA
This sequence comes from Rhodobacter sp. 4.3.4, assembly GCF_058724655.1. Taxonomy (NCBI): domain Bacteria; kingdom Pseudomonadati; phylum Pseudomonadota; class Alphaproteobacteria; order Rhodobacterales; genus Rhodobacter; species Rhodobacter sp. 4.3.4. Next base: position 1,581,169 of record NZ_CM178967.1, on the reverse strand, counting down.
CCATGCCCCGACCGGGGCCATGCAACCCTGAGGTGTAATTCAGGCGAAAATGGGAAACAGTTTCGTCAAATTTTGTGCATTTTTCGCCGCCGCGCGAAACCCATGCGGCCAAAACAAAACCGCGCCCCGAGGGGCGCGGTTGCAACACTTCCCGGGGGAAGGGTCTTATTCGTCGTCCGAGGCGGCAGCGCCGACTTCGTCGAAGAGCTCGGCGATTTCGAATTCCGCCGCCGCATCGGCTTCCGCCGCCAGCTGCTGGATCGATTTGCCGGCCGCCTGAATGGCGGCTTCTTCGGCCGAACGGGCGACGTTGATGGTGATCGTCGCCTGGACTTCCGGGTGCAGGATCACGTGCACTTCGTGCAGACCCAGCTCCTTGATCGGGGCTTTCAGCGCCACTTGACGCTTGTCCACCGAGAAGCCGCCCGCGGTGGCCGCTTCGGCGGCGTCGCGCGGCGTGACCGAGCCGTAAAGCGCCCCGGCGTCCGAAGCCGAGCGGATGACCACGAACTTCTGACCTTCAAGCTTGGCGGCGGCCGCTTCGGCTTCTTTCTTGGTCTCGAGGTTGCGGGCTTCCAGCTGCGCCTTGCGGGCTTCGAAGCTCTTGATGTTGGCGTCGTTGGCGCGCAGCGCCTTGCCTTGCGGCAGAAGGAAGTTGCGGGCGTAGCCGTCGCGCACTTTCACCACGTCGCCCATTTGGCCAAGCTTGGCCACACGTTCCAGAAGGATGACTTGCATGTTCAGGTCTCCTTACTTCACGGCATAGGGAAGCAGGGCGAGGAAGCGGGCGCGTTTGATCGCCTGCGCCAGTTCGCGCTGTTTCTTGGCCGAGACGGCGGTGATACGGGCGGGAACGATCTTGCCGCGCTCGCTGATGTAGCGTTGCAGCAGACGAACGTCCTTGTAGTCGATCTTCGGCGCGTTATCGCCCGAGAACGGGCAAACCTTGCGGCGACGGAAGAAGGGTTTGGTAGCCATGGGTCACTCTCCTCGGATCAACGACGCTCGGGACGCGGGCCGCGATCTTCGCGGGGGCCACGGTCGCCGCGCGGGCCACGATCGCCACGGTCGCCACGCTCTTCGCGGTCGCCACGGTCGTCACGCTTCTGCATCTGCACCGAGGGGCCTTCGTCATGGCCGTCGACCTTGATGGTCAGCACGCGCATCACGTCGTCATGCAGACGGGCGAGACGCTCCATCTCCTGCACGGCGGCCGAGGGCGCGTCGGTGCGCAGGAAGCCGTAATGGCCCTTGCGGTTCTTGTTGATCTTGTAGGCCATGGTCTTCACGCCCCAGTATTCGGTGCCGAGGACCTTGCCCCCGTTGTCGCCGATCACGGTCGAGAAGTGTTCGATCAGGCCTTCGGCCTGCGCGTTGGAAAGGTCCTGACGCGCAATGAGGACATGCTCGTAAAGCGGCATGTAGGCTCCTGTTTCACAAGGCGGCTTCATAGGGGGCCAGAACTTCCGCAGCCCACCACGAGAGGCGTCGCCGGTTCATGTCATCGCGGAAGTCCGGGCCTTCTAGGCGCTCCCCCCCCGCAATGCAAGCGAAATCCCCGCCCGGGAGCCCGGCTATTTCCGCCCCGCCAGCACGATGCCGGTCAGGATCAGCCCGAAACCTGCCGCATGGTAAAGGTGCAGCGGTTCCTGCAGGAAGACCGCCGAGAGGATCGCGCCATAGACCGGCAGCAGGTGGATGAACTGCCCCGCCCGCGCCGGGCCTGCCAGCTCCACCGCCTTCGTATAGAAGAGATAGGCCAGAACCGAGGGCACGATGCCGATATAGACCAGCGCCGCGATCGAGGGCGGCGTCCAGACCGGCACCCGGCCCGCGGCGATTTCGAAGGCCAGGAACGGCGCAAGGATCGGCAGCGCCAGCGCGATCTGCACCGCCAGCAGGCCGATGCGGTTCACCTCGGCGGGGAAGGTCTTCAGCCCCATCGTGTAAAGCGCCCAGGCCACCATCGCGGCGAAGATGATCAGATCGCCACGCGCGAAATCCAGCGCCGCCGCCCGTTCCCACGAGCCCTGCAAGATGACGACCGCCACCCCAAGCGTCGAGACGATCAGCCCAAGGATCGCCCAAATCCCAAGCCTCTGGCCCCAGAACAGCGCCCCCAGCGCCATGATCAGCAGCGGAATGGTGGAATTCAAAAGCATCCCGTTCGTCGCGGTCGAGGTCTGCAGCCCCCAATAGACGAGCGAGTTGAAGGCCGCGACGCCGGGCAGCGTCAACAGCAGGATGCGCCCGAAATAGCGCCGGTAAAGCGGCCAGTCCCGGCGCAGCCAGGGCCAGGCAAAGGGCAAAAGCGCGATCAGCGCGATCGACCAGCGCCCGAAGGACAGCGCGATCGGCGGCCACTCGCCGCGCGAGGCGCGGGCAACGATGAAGTTGCCCGCCCAGAACAGCGGCGGCAGCGCCAATACTGCCCAAAGTTTCCAGCCGCCCTTCGTCTCGCCCATGCCCGCCTCCCGCGCTTTGCCTTGGTTTGGGCCGAAATGGCGGCGGGGGCAAGGGGGCGGGGCAAGCGGGCGGGCTATTCAGCCGGGGCCAGCCCGCCCGAAAACGCCTCGCGGCCCTGTTCGCGGGCGTTTTCGAACACCTCCATGCTTTCAAAGACATAGTCGAAGAAGCTGCGCTGCGTCTCGATCTCGATCTCATAGATCTCGATCGGGGCAAAGCGCGGATCGCGCAGGATCCCCGCCGCGATCCAGCGGTTGACCATCAGCATCCGGTCACGCTCGGCGGCATAGATACCGTTGAACGCGACCTCGGTCTTCATGTCCTCGAGCGAAAGCTTGCTGTCGGGCAGCGGCCCCAGCCATTTGCGGTTGACCGGCCGCACGACATGGATGGTGCGGGCGCAGGAGAGTTCGGACAAAAGCACCGGCCGGTAATAGGCGCCATCGAGCGCGCCGAAACCGCCCTCCTGCCCGCCCTCGAAGCCGTATTCGTAAAGCCAAAGCCCGTCGCGCACCGCCTGCGCGGTGATCTTGGTATAGATGGTGCGGCTGCGCCAGCTTTTGCGGCCGCCGGGGGCAATGCCCAGCTGTGCCAGCGCGGAGGGGTTGGCATGGACATATTCGATCCCCTCGCGCGGGTCATAGGCATTGAAAAGAATGCCGATCCCGGTGTCGTTGAAGGCCTGCGCGATCTGCTCAAAAAAGCTGTCGGGGAAGAGCGGCACCAGCGTGCGCGCCGGGGTCAGGCTCATCATCTCCTTGAGCCAGAACACCTCTCCCCCCGCGCGCGAGACCGCATCGAGACTGCGCGCAAGGTTTTGCATCACGTCAAAGGGCCATTCGAACAGCGACGGCCGGAACACCCCGCTTTTGCCAAACAGCGCCATATGCATCAGATCGGCGTCGCGCTGGCCAAAGGGCTGCAGGGTCTCGATCTGCTCGGCCAGATGGGTTTCCAGGCTCTCGCCACCCGCCAGCGCCTGCAGATAGCGCCAGACCCAGTAGATCTGCCCCGAGGTGCAGGAAATCATCCGCGGATGCACGCCCCCTTCCAGCGCCGCCTGCAGGAACCCTGCCCCATGCGCATTGTTGCCCGCCAGCCCGCCAAGCGCAAAGGCCACCTCGGTTTCCGAGGTCCGCGTGACCTTTTCCACGACCGGTTCGGCGGCGGCTTTGGCAGAGGATTTCGGGCCGGTCGCGGCTTTCGGCGCCGCGGCGGGCTTCGGCCTGGCGGCGGCCTCCCGGGCAGCGGCCTTCGCCGCCTCCCGCTGCGCGGCCTCCGCCTTCGCCGCAACCTGGCGGGCGGCCTCTGCGGCAGCCTCTTTCGCGGCGGCTTCCTTCGCTGCCGCCTCAGCTGCCGCGGCGCGATCTGCGGCTTCCTTGGCCGCAGCCTCCCTGGCCGCAGCCTCTTTCTCGGCCGCTTCCTTCGCGGCCGCCTGCTTGGCGGCCAGCGCGGCCTGATCCGTGTCTGGCGCGGCCGGATTGGCGGCCGCCTCCTGCTGCGTCTGATCCTTCGGCGTCGGCTCTGTCATCGAGTCCCCCTGCAGGCATGCACACCAGTTTCACCCGCGCCCCGCCGATTCAGGTCCGGCGGCGGTATCGCGCAGGTTGAGTGTAGCGCTGCTCTGCAGCAAAGTCACCTTCGCAGTTGCAGCATTCAGGGGAGTTCAGCCGACCAGCGCCTGCACGATCCGCGCCAGCCGGGTGGCAAGCTTGCCATAGGGCGGCATCAACGGGTCCAGCACCGCAAAACGGTTCTCAAGCACCGGTTTTTCATGCGAAAATGCCGCAAAGCCCCAGCGCCCATGCGCCGCGCCCAGCCCCGAATGGCCGATCCCGCCAAAGGGCAGATTGAGATGCAGGAAATGCGCCAGCGTCACATTCACGCCGACCGCACCCGAGGTCGTGGCGGCACAGATCCGCGCGATCAGCCGCCGGTCGCGGGCAAAGACATAAAGCGCCAGCGGCTTTTCCCCCGCCTCGATCCCGGCCAGAACAGCGTCCAGATCGTCATAGGCGATCACCGGCAAGACGGGGCCGAAGATTTCCTCGCGCATGAGCCGCGCATCGGCGGGCACATTGGCCAGCACAGTCGGCGCCAGATAGCGGCTGGCCGCCTCGGCCTCGCCGCCCGCGATCAGGGTGGCGCCATGGCCGACAGCCTCGGTGACCATCCCGCGCAGCCGCTCGAAATGTTTCGCGCCAATCAGCCGGGCAAAACTGCGCGAGGCCTGCGGGCGCGCGCCATACATCCGCGCGATCTCGGCGCGTAGCGCCTTGGTGAAGGCCTCTTCCTGCGCGCGGGGGACGAAGACGTGATCGGGGGCGATGCAGGTCTGCCCGGCGTTCTGGAACTTGCCCCAGGCCACCATCCGCGCCGCCTGTTTCAGATCGGCATCGGGGCCAAGGATGACCGGCGACTTGCCGCCCAGCTCCAGCGTGACCGAGGCGAGCGTCTTCGCCGCCGCCGCCATCACCACCTTGCCCACGGCGGGCGAGCCGGTGAAGAAGATATGATCAAAGGGCAGCGCCAGAAGCTCGGTCGCGGTCTCGACACCGCCTTCGACGACAGTGACCAGATCTTCGGGCAGGCAGGCGGCAACGAGTTTCGCGATCAGCGCCGAGGTGGCGGGCGCCAGTTCGGAGGGTTTCACCACCGCCGCATTGCCCGCCGCGATCGCGCTGACAAGGGGGCCAAGCGCCAGACAAAGCGGATAGTTCCAGGGCGCGATGATCAGCACCGTGCCTTTGGGTTCGGGCCGGATCGTCGCGCGGGTGCCGATCATCGAGAGCGTCGGAGCCACCCGCCGCACCCGGGCCCAAGCCTTCAGATGCCGCGAGGTGTGGCGGATCTCTGACAGGATCGGGATGATTTCCGAAATCCGCACCTCGACCGCGGGCTTGCCCAGATCGGCAGCCAAGGCCGCCATGATCTCGGCCTCGCGGGCGCGGATTTCGGACGCCAGCCGCTTGAGCACCGCGCGGCGCCTGGGCACGGTGAACTCGGTCCGCCGCCGGGCATCGCCCGCCCTCAGACGCGCGAAAGCCCCGGCGGCGGCGCTCATGCCTGCACCACGACTTGCCGCTGGCTGCCCAGCCCGGTGATGCCCAGTTCGACCACATCGCCCGGATGCAGGAATTTCGGCGGCTTCATCCCCATGCCAACGCCGGGCGGCGTGCCGGTGGTGACGATGTCACCGGGCTCCAGCGTCATGAACTGGCTCAGATAATGCACAAGGAAAGCAACACCATAGACCATCGTTGCCGTGGTTCCGGTCTGCCGCCGCACGCCGTTCACATTGAGCCACAGATCAAGCGCCTGCGGGTCCCTGATCTCGTCCTTCGTCACCAGCCACGGCCCCAGCGGCGCGAAACTGTCATGGCTCTTGCCCTTGACCCATTGCCCCGCGCGTTCGATCTGGAAGCTGCGCTCGGAGACATCGTTGCAGATCATGTAGCCCGCGACATGGTCCATCGCGTCTTCCAAGGCCACATATTTCGCCCGCGTGCCGATCACGAAAGCCAGCTCCACCTCCCAGTCGAGCTTCTCCGAGCCGCGCGGCGCCTCGACATCGTCATCGGGGCCGCAGATCGCCGAGGTCGCCTTCATGAAGACGACGGGCTCGGGCGGCACGGTCAGCCCGGCCTCCTCGGCGTGATCGGCATAGTTCAGACCGATCGCGATCAGCTTGCCCGTCCCGGCAACCGGGGCGCCCAGACGCACCCCCTCGGGAATGATCGGCAGCTTGCCCGCATCGGTCCAGAACAGTTTCGACAGGCCTTCCTCGCTCAGCGCCTTGCCGTCGATATCACGCACCACGCGCGACAGATCACGGATCGTGCCGTCGACGTGCAGGAGACCGGGCTTCTCGGCGCCCTTCTCTCCAAAGCGAACCAGTTTCATCGCAACTCCCGATATTCCAATCTGCCGTCTCGTCGCATCGGCCAGACGCACAATCTGCGATAGGCGGCGGGGCCAGAGCAAGAGAAAGCCCGGGGCCGCCCCGGGCCAGAGGTGATGCTTTTTGTCGCAGGCCTGCAGCGGCGGGGGTCTCGGGCGCCCGGGCGCCGGCCCTCTGCGCCACCGCATCGGGCAGCGCAGGCGCCGCAGGCCCGATCCCGCACCACCACCGCCCCGGACGGCGCAGACGGATGCGGCAGGCCCCCCTCAAGGACAGGCGGCATGTCGTGGAAAATCAAAAGGATGGGACGGGCCTTGGCCGCAGATCCGGGCGCGGCTGCCGCAGCCGGTGGCTTTCGTGGCCCCCTGCGCGGCGGCCGGTTCCGCACCAAGGAACCCCGTCGCACCGAAGGCCGCCGCCCGTGCCACCGCGACGCCCTGTCGCTGCCCGCCCGCAAGCGTTTTCGCCCCTGTTCGACCGTCTCGCGCGGCATCAGGCCGGGTGCCGAAAGGGTTTCGCGGCACATGCCCGGCCGGGCAGGACGGCTATGCCTTGACCCTTCGGAGCGGACTGGGAATGATCGCGCCACGCAAGGCGGGATCTTCCCGACTCAGCCGCAAGGACCGCAGTGATGTTGAACCCGTCCGAATTTCCGCAGCCGATGGCGGGTCCTCTGGCCGAACACCGACCGCTGGGCGTGCTGCACAAGGGCTATTCGGGTCAGGTCTTCCACATCGCCGCCACCGATCATTCCGTCAGCCTGCCCGCGGCGGAAATGGAGCGGCGCCTGATCGAGCTTGGCTTCATCGAGGGCGCCCGGGTGACGATCCTGCATGAGGGGCTTTTCGGGCGCGACCCGATCGCGGTAAGGGTGAATGGCACCACTGTCGCGCTGCGCCGCCGCGAGGCGATGGCGATTCTCGTATCCTGAGCCCGATGCCCGCACCCGATCTCTACCGCCTCGCCCTTGTCGGGCCGCCCAATTGCGGCAAGACCTCGCTGTTCAACGCGCTGACCGGCGCGCGACAAAAGGTCGGCAACTATGCCGGCGTCACCGTCGAGCGCAAGCTGGGCCTGTTTACCACCCCCGGCGCGCGGCGCATCGCGTTGACCGACCTGCCCGGCACGCACAGCCTGCGCGCGCGCTCGCCCGACGAGGCGGTGACGCGCGATGTCGTCCTTGGCCGCCATCCGGCCGAACCCGCGCCGCAGCTGATGCTGGTCGTCGTCGATGCCGTCGCGCCACGCTCGGGGCTGCGGCTGGCGATGGAGCTGGTGGCGACCGGCCTGCCGATGATCGTCGTTTTGAACATGATCGACATTGCCCGGCACCGGAAGATCGAGATCGACCGCGCCGCGTTGCAGGCGGAACTGGGCGTGCCGGTCGTCAGCTCGACCGCGGTGCGCAAGGGCGGGCTGGACGCGCTTCTGGCCACGCTCGACGCGACGCTGGCCGAGGGCGTGCCCGAAGCCGGACCGAACCTCTGGGCGCCGCCTGACGCGGCCGATCTGCGGCTCAGCCACCGTGCCGCCGACAGGCTGATCGCCCGCGCGGTGACGCTGCCGCCCGAACATGACACGCTGACCCATCGCATCGACCGGCTGCTGCTGCATCCGGTCTTCGGGCTGGTTTTCCTGCTTGGCCTTCTGTTCGTGATGTTTCAGGCGGTGTTCAGCGGCGCCGCGCCGCTGATGGATCTGATCGACGCCAGTTTCGGCGCCGCGGCCGATCTGATCCGCGCCCATCTGCCCGCGGGGCTGGTGCAAAGTTTCCTTGTCGATGCGGTGATCGGCGGCGTCGGCGGGGTGGTGATCTTCCTGCCGCAGATCGTGATCCTGTTCCTGTTCATCCTGCTTCTGGAAGACCTTGGCTACATGGCGCGGGCGGCCTTTCTGATGGACCGGATCATGGGCGGCGCCGGGCTGCATGGCCGGGCCTTCATCCCGCTGCTGTCCTCTTTCGCCTGCGCCATTCCGGGCATCATGGCGACGCGCGTCATCGACAATCCGCGCGACCGGCTGACCACCATCCTTGTGGCGCCGCTGATGACCTGTTCGGCGCGGATCCCGGTCTATACGCTGATCGTCTCGGCCTTCATTCCGGCGCGTTCGATCCTTGGCATCTTCAACCTGCAAGGGCTTGTGATGTTTGGACTTTACGGCGCGGGGATCGTCTCGGCGCTGGCCGTTTCCGCCGCGGCGAAGTTCGTTTTCGCGCGCGGCGAGCCCTCGCCGCCCTTCATGCTTGATCTGCCCGATTACAAGATCCCGCAGCCGCGCTCGGTGCTGATCGGGCTTCTCACCCGCGCCTCGGCCTTCCTCAAACGCGCGGGCACGACGATCTTCACCATGACCGTGGTGATCTGGGCGCTTGCCAGCTTCCCGCAACCGCCCGCGGGCGCCACCGAACCGGCGATCCTGTACAGCTTCGCCGCCGGGATCGGCAAATTGCTCGAACCGGTCCTGGCGCCGATCGGCTTCAACTGGCAGATGGCGGTGGCGATCGTCCCCGCGATGGCGGCGCGCGAGATCGCCGTGGCCGGGCTGGCCACCGTTTACGCCGTGTCCGGGGGCGGCGGCGAGGCGGTGCTGGGCACGCTTCTTTCGGCGCAATGGAGCCTTGCCACGGCGCTTTCCTTCCTTGTCTGGTTCATCTTCGCGCCGCAATGTATCTCGACCTTGGCGGTGATCCGGCGCGAGACGGGATCGGGCAAATGGATGTGGGTGACGGTTGCCTACATGTTCGCCCTGGCCTGGGTGGCGTGTTTCGTCACCTATCATCTGGCGGTGGCGCTCGGCTGGGGCTGAGGCGCTAGCCCTCGACCAGGACCGGCACCGGCAGGGGATATTCCTGCAAATTCGCCCCCGGCCCGATCCGGTCCACCACGGCATAACGCCCGGGGGCGCCGATCGGCGCCAGCACCCCATGCCAGCAGTTGCGCAGGATATTCACCCCCTGCCCCGGCACGGTCAGAAAGGCGCGCAACCGCACCGGCACGCCGCCCGCATCCTCGGCCACGCAGACCAGAAACGGCACACCATCCAGCGGCAGAAAGGCCTGCGAGCCCAGCGGATGACGCTCGAGCAGATCCAGAACAAGGGGCAGCGCCCGCGCCTGCGCCGCGAAGAGCGAAATCCCCGCCCGGCCCTCGGCATCGAAATCAAGCCGCGCCAGATCGTGATGGCGCCCGCAAAGCCCGGCATTGATCAGCCGGTCGGGCGGCCCCAGCACGTCGATCAGATCGCCGAAAGGCGCGAAGGCCTCGGCCGTCAGGGGCTCGATCTTCAGCCGGTCCATCGCTTCCTCCGCAGCCATCCCCGCGCAGGAAAGGCGCAAAATCGGGCAAGTGCAAGGGGCGACGCCGCCCCGTCGCTTTTGCGCTGGAGACGCCGCCCGCGCCCCGCTAGCCTGAGCGAAAGGAGATATGCATGGATGCCGCACTGATCTGGGACTGGGCCACATTCGCGATGCGCTGGCTGCATGTCGTCACCGCCATCGCCTGGATCGGTTCGTCCTTCTATTTCATCGCGCTTGATCTCGGGCTGCGCTCTGCCCCCGATCTGCCCAAGGGCGCCGCGGGCGAGGAATGGCAGGTGCATGGCGGCGGCTTTTATCACATCCGCAAATATCTGGTCGCGCCCGCGCGGATGCCCGAGCATCTGACCTGGTTCAAATGGGAAAGCTATGCCACATGGCTTTCTGGCGCGGCGCTGCTGATGCTCGTCTATTGGCACCGGGCGGATCTGTTCCTGATCGATCCGGCCAAGATCGCCTGGGCGCCCTGGCAGGGCATGGCGCTTTCGGCGGCCTCGCTGGGCTTGGGCTGGCTGATCTATGATGCCGCCTGCAAATCGCCCTTGGGCAATTACCCGGTGGCTTTCATGGCGGCTCTGCTCGTGGCGCTGACCGGCATGGCCTGGGGCTATGGGCAGATATTCACCGACCGCGCCGCCTTTCTGCATCTGGGCGCCTATACCGCCACGATCATGACGGCGAATGTGTTTTTGATCATCATTCCGAACCAGAAGATCGTGGTGGCCGAGTTGATGGCGGGCCGCGCCCCCGATCCGAAATACGGGAAAATCGCCAAGCTGCGCTCGATGCACAACAATTACCTGACGCTGCCGGTGGTGTTCTTCATGCTGTCGAACCACGCGCCGCTTGCTTTTGCGACGAGCTGGGCCTGGGTCATCGCGGCGCTGGTCTTCCTGATGGGGGTGACGATCCGGCATTGGTTCAACAGCCGCCACGCGCGCAAGCCAGCGCCGTATTGGACGATCCCGGCGACTTTGCTGCTTTTTGGCCTCTGCGTCTGGCTGTCGACCCTTGGCCCGAAGGACACCCCCGAGGCAGAGGCGGCGCTTTCCGGCACGGCTTTGCAGTTTGCCCAAGCCCCGGGGTTTGATGAGGTCGCAAGCCTTGTCACCGCGAACTGCGCCATGTGCCACACGCGCGAACCGGCCTACGAGGGGATGCTGGCCGCGCCGAAAGGTCTGCTTCTCGACACGCCCGAGGCGGTGGCGCGGGCGGCGGAACCCGTCTTCATCTTCGCCGGGCTGACGACGGCGATGCCGCCCGGCGCAGCGAATGTCATGACGCCCGAGGACCGCGCCGCGATCCGCGCCTGGTATCGCGCCGGGGCGGAAGCCGAGCTGGCGCGGAACTGACCACCGCTCGGACGCGGCTACGCCGCGATCAGATGAAAGAAGCTGCCCGTCACATGGCCCCGCGTCGATCCGGTCTCGGGCACCGGAGCGCCCGCCGCATCGCAGACCTTCGCCAAGGGCGCATCGGGTTGATCAAGGATCGTCGAATAATGGAACTCGTGCCCGTAAAGCCTTGATCCCGCGTCATATCCCGGCACAGGCGCCAGCAGATCCGCCGACCGGTAGCCCAGATGCAAGCGCCGCTTTTCATAGCTGGTGACCAGCCCCAGAAGCCCCGCCATCGCATGCGCCCTGCCCTCGGCATCGACCAGCGACGCCCCCAGAACCATGTAGCCGCCGCATTCGCCATGCACCGGTTTCGTCTCGGCGAAGGCGCGCAAGCCCGCCTTGAACCGCGTGGCCGCGGCAATCCGACCGGCGTGCAATTCGGGATAGCCGCCCGGCAGCCAGACCAGATCGGCCGAGGCATCGGGCGCCTGATCGGCCAGGGGCGAGAACGGCAGCACCGTCACCCCCGCCCGCCGCCAGGCCTCGAGCATATGCGGATAGACAAAGGAAAAGGCGGCGTCGCGGGCCAGCGCGATCCGCCCCGCGGGCGGCACCGGCCAGGCCCCGGCCCCGGGCGCGGGACCCGCGCCCGCCGCCGACAAAAGCGCGTCCAGATCCACATGGGCGGCGACAAACTCGGCCAGCGCGTCAAGCGTCGCGTCAAGCCCCGCCTGTTCCTCGGCCTGTACCAGACCCAGATGCCGCTCGGGCAGGGTCAGATCCGACCGGCGCGGCAGCGCGCCCAGAACCGGCAGGCCGAGCCGGTCCATCTCGGCGCGGATCATCGCCTCGTGCCGCGGGCTGGCGACATGGTTCAGGATCACCCCCGCCAGGGGCGGCGCCTCGGGGTGGCGGGCAAAGCCAAGCGCGGTGGCCGCCGCCGACTGCCCCTGCCCCTTGACGTCGAGCACCAGAACGACGGGCCAGCCAAACATCCGCGCGATTTCGGCACTGGCGCCGCGCCCGCACCGGCCCGGATCGGGCGGGCCGTCATAAAGCCCCATCGCGCCTTCGAAAATCACCAGATCGGCCCCCGCCGCCTGCCCCGCCAGCGTGTCCAGCAAGGCCCGGTCCATCGCCCAGCCATCCAGATTGAAACTCGGCCGCCCGGCGGCGGCGGCGTGAAAGGCGGGGTCGATATAGTCGGGACCGTTCTTGAACGGCTGCACACGCAGCCCCCGCCGGGTCAGCGCCCGCAAAAGCCCCAGCGTCAGCGTTGTCTTGCCAGACCCCGAGGCGGGGGCGGCAATCGCAAGCCCTTTCGGTCCCTCGCTCATCTTTCCCCTCCCGTGCCGACGCGCCCTGATGCGGCGCGGGGGCGGGCCTTGTCAAGCCGCGCCCGCGCCTCGGCGGCGGCCCGGATCAGCGAGATCAGCCGCCAGCCGCCATGCGAGAGCTTGCCAAAGGGCAGGCACAGCGCCGCCCCCGCCACCGTGCCCAGATGCAGCGCCAGCAACAGCCCCATCGCCGGGCTGTCGCGCAGCGCCAGAAGCGCCAGCCCCGTCCCCGCAAGCGTCGCCAGTTGCAGGCGAAGGAAGCGGTCGGACCGCGCCATCGCGGGGGTCTTCAGCGGATCGGGGCGCAGCCACATCAGCGCCAGCCCCGCCAGCATCGCAACGCCGCCAGATGTTCCGAAGATCACCGGCGCGCTGAGCCAGGGATAGGGCGCAGGCTGGCCCAGCTTGTGCAGCACGAACCCGGCGAGCGTGGCCAGAAAGGTCAGCCCGAAGCCGCCCGCCAGCAGATGATGCGCAACCCGGCGCAGCCGCCCGGCGGGGCCGTGGCGATCTTCGCAATCGCCAAGGTTGCGCAGGCTCAGCGCCGCGATCAGCCCCTCGCGCAAGGCACGCCCGTCAACCGGCACCGGCCCGCGCCCGGCCCGCCAGAACAGCGCCAGCCGCAACAGCAGCACAAGCGCGGCAAATCCCATCACCGCCGCCGTCGCCCCCGCCATCACCGGATGCGGGATCAGCGCGTAAAAGGCGCCGGGGCCGGTGTGGCTGGAAAAGACCCGCTCGAGCGGTTGCAGGATCAGCAGCAAAAGCGGCGGCAGAACGCAGCCAAGCGCAAAGACGGCTTTCGCAAGGCCCAACGGCTCGCGGTAGTCGGCACGGCGCAGGGCAGAGAGCGTCGCGGGCAGGTTGACCGCAAAGGCATGCGGGGCGGCATATTGGCAATCATGCAGGCAGGACCGGCAATCGTGGCACAGATGCGCCAGATGGCGCAGATCGCCCCGGGTCAGATCGGGGCGGCCCTGCGCGGCGGGAAAGACGGCGCAAAGCCCGGTGCAAAAGCCGCAACTGTTGCACAGGTTGAGCGCCCGTTTCGCCTCGGCAAAGGGGTCGGTCCCGGGCGCGGGCGGGACGGAGATTGGCGGGCGCGGCTGCGGCCGCGAACGGACCTTTGGCGCAAGCTTGGCCGCCGCGCGCCCGGCGATGCGGCCGAAGACGGCGGCGATGGTCAGCCCCGCGCCCGACAGATAACCCTGCCCCAGGATCGCCCCGCAAATATTTGTTCCGGCTGCGAAAAGTCGCGGCGCGACGGCGGTGGCCAGGCGCACCCGGGCGGTGGCGTCCACCACCAGCCCGTAGCGGGTGAAGCCGATGCCGGGGATCATCGGCAGCGCGTGGAAGGGCGCGACCAGCGGCGCCATCTCGCCCGTGCGCGGCGGATCGAGCGGGCGGTTCAGCGTCTGCGCCAGCCCCGAAGGGTCGATGCCGCACAGCGCCGCCAAAGCCTCGGGGGTTTCGGCGCAAAGCGGCGGATAGGCCATCGGCGGCAGCTTGCCCGCCGCCTCGGCGCCCAGAATGATCCAGGCGCGCGGATCGGGACGGGCAAGCAGCTTGCGCGCCCAGACCGAATGCCGCTCGGGGCCTCTGACCGCGCCTTCATCGGCGAAGCGGCGGCCATCGGCGCCGACGACGATCCCGTGCTGCATCCCGTCCACCCGGCTGACGATGCCCGCATCGTGGAAGGGCGCGCGCGGATCGACGGCGACGACATGGCCATCGCCGGGCAATCCCGCCACTGAGGCGCCTTGCGCAAGCGCCTGCAACAGCGGGCCGCCCAGCTGTTCGGGCGTGCCGCGGTTGGCGATGTGATCGGCGCGGGCGCCATGCGTCTGCGCCAGCCAGGCGCGGTTCGCCCCGATGCCGCCCGAGGCCAGAACCAGCGCCTGCGCGGTGATCCGATGCGGGCCGATCGCGACACTCAGCGGGCCGTCATGCGCCGGATCGAGGGCCTCGGGCGGCAGCTGATCCAGCGCGATCCCGGCGCGGATCTCGACGCCCAGGCGCCGCGCCCGGGCCAGAAGCGCATTCGTCAAGGCCTGCCCGCCGCCGCGCAAAAACACCGTGCGGCGAGAATAGGGCAGATTGCCCTCGGCCCAGGGTTCCAGCCGCACGCCCTGCGCCAAAAGCCAGTCCGCCAGATCGCGCGAGCCTTCGGCCAGCACCTTGGCCAAAGCGGGATCACCCGCGCCGACACGCAGCAGATCGCGCTCGAACTCCTCGGCCGGGTAGCTGTCGCGCTGAAACGGCGTCTCGGTGTCCGAGGCGATGCGGATGTTGCGCCCGTGCCTTGCATTGCCGCCCAGCCTTTCGGGCGGCGCGGCATCCAGAACCAGCACCGAAGCGCCCGCCCGCGCCGCCTCGATCGCGGCGCAAAGCCCGGCCAGCCCCGCACCGATGACAAGGACACCGACCGAGGCGGGCAAGGGGGGCTGGGGGGCGGGCGTCTGATCCATGACAGCAGGGTAACGCAAGGCGCGGGCCAGGAAAACCGGGCTAACGCCGGGTCCAGCCCGCCATCTGCGCCGCAAGATCGTCGCGCGTCTTCGGCAGCGCCGCCTCGGGGGCGAGAAGGCCGTGATCGCGCGCCATCAGCGCAAGGTCGATCACCAGAGGCGGACGCAGCCCCACCTGTGCCAGCGTCGCGCGGTCGGAAAGCACGGCCTCGGCCGCCCCCTCGGCCAGAACGCGACCGGCGCGGAAGAGCGCCACCCGGTCGGCCAAAGCGGCGGCCAGTTCGACATCATGGGTGGAAAAGACCAGCGTCATGCCCGCGGCGCGCAGCCCGCGCAGCAGGGTCAGAAGCTGCTCGGTCCCCGCCAGATCAAGCCCGGCGGTGGGTTCATCGAGCAACAGCACCTCGGGGCGCATCGCCACCGCGCCCGCAATCGCCACCCGCCGCTTCTGCCCGCCCGAAAGCATGTGGGTCGGCCGGTCGCGCAGATCGGAAATCGACAGCGCCGCAAGCGCTTCTTCAACCCGGGCGCGGGCCTCGGCTTCGGACAGACCCATGTTCAGCGGCCCGAAAGAGACATCCTCGAAAACCGTCGCGGCAAACAGCTGGTCATCGGCATCCTGCAGCACCAGACCGACGCGGCGGCGCCAGTCGGTCAGATCCTTGCGCGAATGGCCGGTGGCGGTGCCGCCCAGCAGAACCCGGCCCGATTGCGGGCGCAACGTGCCGTTCAGATGCAAAAGCAGCGTCGATTTCCCGGCGCCATTCGGGCCAAGGATGGCCAGGCTTTCGCCCTGCGGCACGGCAAGCGACAGATCATCAAGCGCTTTCACGCCGCCCGGGAAAACGTAGGTCAGGGCCTCGGCGGCCAGGATCGGGGTCACAGCAACACTCCGGCCGCAAGGATCGCGGCTTGCAGGGTCAGGATCAGGCCGAGCACAAGGGGCGAGGCCGCGGGCCGGGTGGAGAGGACGCGCATCTCGCCCTGCCAGTTGCGCGCGCCAAGCCCGGTTTCCAGACGCCGGGCGCGGGCCAGCGCGCGCGGCAAAAGCGCCGCGATCACCTGCGCACTCGACCGCAGCCAGCGCCGCCGGGTGGCATGGCCGAGGCGGGCGCGCTGCGCGGTGGTCATCGCCGCGGCTTCCTCGGCCAGAATGAAAACAAAGCGATAGGTCAAAAGCGCGATCTCGATGAGTTCTGCCGGCACGCGCCAGCGACGCAGACCGGAGAGCAGATCGGCGGCGGGCGTGGTGGTGGCCAGGAAAAGAAGGCAGCAGGTCGCGGCCGTGGCGCGCATCACCAGGGCGGCGGCCTTGGCCGGGCCGTCCGGGGCAAGCGCGATGCCCTCCGGTCCGATCTGGAGCAGAAGCACCGCCGCCCCGGTGGTCAGAAACCCCAGCGGCAGCACTGCGACCGAGGCCCAGAAGCGCAAAGGCACCCGGGCGCCCAGAAAGGTGAAGGCCAGGATCGCGCCCGTGACCAGAACCGCCCCGGGAAAGGGCGGCACGGTCACGGCCAAAGCCAGAAACCCAAGACCGATCAGGCTTTTCTCGGCCAGCGGGCGGTTGCGCCAGCGGCCTTGCGCGGCGACCCGATCGATCGAGGCGAGGCTCATTCTGCGGGGACGGACCGGGCGGCGGGGGCGTTTTCCTCGCGGGCCTTGGTGGCGCCCTGACGGCGCCCGATCACCAGCCCCACGACAAAGGCGCCAAGCGCCGCCTGCAGCGCGAAGAACAGGCTTTCAACCTCGCCGCTCGGCGGCTCCCAAAGCGGATCGGCCCAGGGGGCAAAGCCCGGCACGGTCGCCTCGATCAGCTCGGCCGCCTGCCCGTCGGCGCCGCCGAATTCGCCGCCCATCAGAAGCGGCACCACCACCAGCGCCACGGTTCCGGCCAGCAGCCACAAAGTCCGTTTGCTGCTCATCAGCGTGCCTCCCCGGCCAGAATGCGCAATTTGTCCTTGTCATCGACCTTGCCCGCCAGGGCATCGACGACGATCACGGTCAGGAAGCCCTCGGCAATCGCCAGCGGGATCTGCGTCAGCGCGAAGACCGAGCCGAATTTCACCGCCGCGCCCATGAAGCCAGAGGCCGGATCGGGGTAAGCCAGCGCCAGCTGCAGCGAGGTGGTCACATAGGTCGCCAGATCGCCCAGGAACGCGGCCAGAAACACCGCCACCGCCATCGAGGCCCCGGCCTTGCCCGCCAGTTTATAGACGCCAAAGGCCACCCAGGGCCCGACGATTGCCATGGAAAAGGCGTTGGCGCCCAGCGTCGTCAGACCGCCATGGGCAAGCAGAAGCGCCTGAAACAGCAGCACGATCACCCCAAGCACCGCCATGACCGAGGGGCCGAAGACAACCGCGCCCAGCCCGGTGCCGGTCGGGTGCGAACACGAGCCGGTGACGGAGGGGATTTTCAGCGCCGAGAGCACGAAGGCAAAGGCCCCCGCGGCGGCAAGGGTCATCCGGGCCTCAGGACGCTCGGCGACGATCTTGCGGATCTTCACCGCGCCCGCGACGACGAAGGGGGCGGCGGCAAGGGACCAGCCAATGGCATGGGTGACGGGCAGATAGCCCTCCATGATATGCATGCGAACAACTCCACATCGAACGCGCCGCTTTCGGATTGACCGGAGACACCCCGCCCCGGGAAGGCTTGCGACGCCAGAGCGATGGCAGGTCTCCTGACTTGCGGTTCGATCAACTCGGGTCACCTTCCCGGCCAGTCTCCCCGGTGGATCGGGGGGGCCAGTGGCATTCGACCGTCGTCTCGCCGCTCACAGTTGCGGGGGCAGCCACGGATTAGGCCCCTGATGGGTAATCCTCACCGTGTTCCCTATTAATCCCGTCCAGTTGGGAACCATCGCCCGTTGGAGTAGCCCCGCGACGGGGCGAGGTCAAGGCCGGGAAGCGTCACGCCTTGGGCGCATTGCGACGCAGCAGGTAGATATCCATCACCCAGCCATGGCGGGCGCGCAGATCGGCCCGGGCCTGCAGGATCTGCGCCGTGACCTCGGCCAGCGGCCCTGAAATCAGCACCTCCTCGGGCATGGCCACACAGGCGCCCCAGAAGATCGTCAGCCCGTCGGGCGGCAGGCTCTGGAAGGAACACTCGCCATCGAGCATCGCAACGACCGTATCGGTGCCCGCGGGCCAGCCGTGGTCACGCAATTGCCGCCCCGTCGTGATCATCACCGGGGCGCCGATCTCGTTCAGGGGGATCGCATGGGCGGCACACAGCGCCTGGATCGCGGTGATGCCGGGGATGACCCTTGTGGTCAGATCAAGGCGGGATTTGAGGCGTTCCGCGATGCGCAAGGTGCTGTCGTAAAGCGAGGGATCGCCCCAGACCAGCAGCGCCACCCGACCGCCAAGCCCCGGAACATGCGCGGAGATCTCCGCCAGCCAGGCCTCGGCGATGGCATCGTGCCAGTCGTCCACGCCCTTGCGATAGGAAGGGTTCGACGCATCGCGCACGGGCAGCGCGAACTCGACCACTTTCGTTGCCGGGTTGGTCAGATGCGCGGCGCAGATCTGACGGCGCAGCCCGGCCAGATCGGATTTGTCCGCGCCCTTGAGCGGGATCAGGATCAGATCGGCGGCATTCATCGCATCGACCGCCTGCCCGGTGATGTGGCGCGGATTGCCGGTGCCAATGCCGATCAGGGAAAGCTCGATCATCTCAGGCCTCCGGCGCGTAAAGCGGACCATAAAGAATGAGCGCGGGCTTGTCGGAGCGTTCGGCGGCAAGGCGTGCCGCCAGCTCCGCGACGGTCGAACGGGTCACGCTTTGCTCGGGATGGCCCACGGCTTCCGCCAGCAGCGCGGGCGTGTCGGGGGCCAGCCCATGCGCGATCAGATCGGCAGCCAGCTTCGGGAAGGTGCGCTTGCCCATGAAAACCACGGTCGTCGCGCCCTTGTCGGCCAAAGCCGCCCAGTTCAGCCCCTCGGGCAGATCGCCCGTCACATCGGCGCCGGTGACGAATTGCACCCGCCGCGCGGTCAGACGGCGGGTCAGCGGCAGCCCGGCCGCGGCGGCGGCAGCGCAGGCCGAGGGCACGCCGGGGATGATCTCATAGGGGATGCCCGCGCCGGTCAGCGCGTCCAGCTCCTCCTCGAGCCGCCCGAAGAGCCCCGAATCCCCCGACTTCAGCCGCACCACCCGCAGACCGGTCAGCGCGTGATCGACGAGCAGCCGGTTCACATGATCCTGCTTCGGCGAGGGCCGCCCGGCCCGCTTGCCGACCGCGATGAGTTCGGCCCCCGGGCGCGCATGACCAAGGATCGGCCCGGCGGAAAGATCGTCAAACAGCACCACATCGGCTTTGGCCAGCCGGTCGGCGGCTTTCAGCGTCAACAGCTCGGGATCGCCGGGCCCCGAGGAAACGAAGGAGACAAAGCCGCTCATTCTGTGCCCTCCGGGAAGCGCGGATGGGTGCCCAAGGGGCGGTAGCGGCGGTCGTAATCGCCCGCGTAAAGGCGGCTTTCGTCGAAATCCTCGGTCGCAAGCGACCGGCCCACAAGGATCAGCGCCGTGCGCTCCAGCTCGGCGCCAAGGCTGGTCTGCAGCGTGGCCAGCGTCGCGCGCACCACCCGCTGATCGGGCCAGCTCGCGCGCCAGACGATGGCAACAGGGCAATCGGCGCCGTAATGCGGCACCAGCTTTTGCACAACCTCGTCAAGCACATGCACCGAGAGGTGAATGGCCAGAACCGCGCCGGTGCGGGCGAAATTCTCCAGCGTCTCCCCCTCGGGCATGGCCGAGGCCCGCCCCGAGGTGCGGGTCAGAATGACCGATTGCGCCACCCCGGGAAGCGTCAGTTCCGCCCCCAAAGTCGCGGCGGCGGCGGCGAAGGACGGCACGCCGGGGGTCACATCATAGGGAATGTTCAAGGCGCGCAACCGGCGCAGCTGCTCGCCCATCGCCGACCAGATCGACAGATCGCCCGAATGCAGCCGGGCGACATCCTGCCCCGCGGCATGGGCCTCGGCGATCGTGTCGATGATCGCATCAAGGCTCATCGGCGCGGTGTTGACGATCTTGGCGCCGGGCGGGCAATGCGCCAGCAGCGCCTCGGGCACAAGGCTTCCGGCATACAGGCAAACCGGACAGGACGCGATCAGATCACGGCCCCGGATCGTGATCAGATCCGCCGCCCCCGGCCCCGCGCCGATGAAATGCACCGTCATTCGTCCTCTCCCTCCGCCACGGCAAGGGCCACCCCGCCGATCACCTGTCGGGGCAGCACGAGCCGCGCCCCCTTGCCTGCTGCGACCAGCGCCGCCGCCTCTGCCACCGATCCGGTGCCCTTGCGCGCCAGCACAAGGTCCGAGCGCGTGGGGGTCGCCACCCCCGCCACATCGACGCCGATCACCCGAAAGCCCGGACAGGCGGCGGCAAGCTCATGTGCTTTTTCGCGCGCGGTGGCAAGGGCATCCACGCGCCCCGCAGCCAAAAGCGCCTGCGCAAAGGCGGCGGGCGCGGTGCCCTTGCGAAATCCAAGCCCCGCGACAATCACCGCCGCCCGCTCCATTGCAGCTGCGGACGGCTGGGCGCCCAGCCGCGCATCCGGCCCAGCGGCTGCGCCTCGGCAAGGTCGATGCGCCAAAGCTGACCGCCATGACGGGCGTGCAGATCGGCAAGCAGGGTTTCGGAGTCAAGCGTCACCGCATTGGCGACGATCCGGGTGCCGGGGGCGAGCAACTCCCACAGCCGGTCGAACAGCGCCCGCGACCCGCCACCGCCGATGAAGACGGCCTGCGGTGCGGGCAGATCCGCCAGCGCCTCGGGGGCCGTGCCATGAACCGCCCGCATCCGCGGGGAAAGCCCGTAAGTGTCTATATTCTTGCGGATATTCTCGATCCTGTCGGGGCGCGGCTCGATCGTGATCGCGCGTCCGCCCGCCAGACACCATTCGACCGAGACGGAACCCGACCCGCCGCCGATGTCCCACAGCAATTCGCCGCGCCGCGGCGCCAGCGCGGCCAGCGTCAAAGCCCGCATCGGCGCCTTGGTGATCTGCCCGTCATGGGCAAAGGCGCTCTCGCTCCGCCCCGGCACCTGCGAAAGCCCGGCGCCGGGGGCCAGATCCGCACCATCGAGCGCCACCGTGACCGGCGCGGAAACATCCGTCAAATCATAGTCTTGCGCGGCAATGCTGCGCAGCATTTCGGCCGGACCGCCCAGCCGCTCCGCCACGCCCATCCGCACCGCGCCAAAACCGTTAGCGACCAGCCAGCCCGCCAGATCGGCCACGGCGGCGGCGTCGCGCAGCGTCACGATGGCCCGGGTGCCGCGGCCCAGCACCGGCAGCAACCGGCCAAAAGGCGCGGCATGCAGACCCAGCGCGGTGACCTCCTCGGCCCGCCAGCCCAGCCGCGCGCAAAGATGCGACACCACCCCGGGCGCCGGAAAGGCCCGCCAGTCATCGGGGGAAAGCCGCTCCGCCAGCATCGAGCCCGCGCCGAACCAGAACGGATCGCCCGAGGCCAGAACCACCGTCGCCCGGCCGCGGCAGGCCAGAACCGGCGCGATATCAAACGGAACGGGCCAGGCCCGCCCGCGGCTGCCCGCCGCCGCAAGCTCCAGATGCCGCGGCCCGCCAAAGATCACCTCGGCCTTTTCCAGCGCCTGACGGCTTGCCAAAGGCAGCCCATCAAGGCCATCTTCGCCCAGACCCACGATGCTCAACCACGGATCAGACATGACACGCCTCCTTGTGCTTGGCGGCACCACCGAAGCCAGCCGCCTGGCGAAAACCCTTGCAGATCAGAGCTTTGAGGCGGTCTTTTCCTATGCGGGCCGGACCGGTGCGCCCGTCACCCAGCCGCTGCCCACGCGCATCGGCGGCTTTGGCGGCGTGGCGGGGCTGGTCGATTACCTGACGCGCGAGGGCGTGACCCATGTGATCGACGCCACCCACCCCTTTGCCGCGCAGATGAGCAGCAATGCCGTCGCGGCCTGTGCGCAGACCGGCGTGGCCCTTTGCGCCTTTGAACGCGCGCCCTGGACGGCGCAGGAGGGCGACCGCTGGACCCATGTGCCCGATCTGGCCGCCGCCGTCGCCGCCCTGCCGCAAGCCCCCGCGCGGGTCTTCCTTGCCATTGGCAAACAGCATCTGGACGCGTTTTCCGCCGCACCGCAGCATCACTATTTGCTGCGGCTGGTCGATCCGCCCGAAGCACCGCTGCCCCTGCCCGATGCGCGCGCGGTGATCGCCCGCGGCCCCTTTACGCTTCAAGGGGATAGCGAATTGCTGCGCAGCGAAGCCATCACCCATATCGTCGCCAAGAATGCCGGGGGCGCGGGGGCCGAGGCGAAACTGATCGCCGCCCGCAGCCTTGGCCTGCCGGTCATCCTGATTGACCGGCCCAACGTCCCCGCGCGCGAGGTTCGCGCGACGCTCGCGGGGGTGATGGGCTGGCTGGCCGATCACGGCGCGACGCCGCGCGGGGTATAGACCCAGGGGCCCACCCGGCGCGTCGCGGCATTGCCGACCAGAACCACGGTGCGCATGTCGGCCATTTCGGGCGTCGCGTCGCGCAGTTCGACCGTGGTGATCGCCTGCTCGGGCGTGGTCACGGCGCGGGCGAACAGGATCAGCCGCCCGGGCTCGCATTCCTCGCGCAGGATCTCCAGCACGCGGGCGAATTGATGCGGGCGCGATTT
Organism: Rhodobacter sp. 4.3.4; assembly: GCF_058724655.1. Classification (NCBI taxonomy): domain Bacteria; kingdom Pseudomonadati; phylum Pseudomonadota; class Alphaproteobacteria; order Rhodobacterales; genus Rhodobacter; species Rhodobacter sp. 4.3.4. Next base: position 1,558,673 of record NZ_CM178967.1, on the reverse strand, counting down.
CGAACGCGGATTGTAAAAGGCCATGGCGAAATCGCCGCGCGCCGCGTGCCGCAGCCGCTTTTCGAGAATTTCGAAAGGTTTGAGATTGTCAGAAAGATTGATGGCGCAGAAGTCGTGCCCCAAGGGCGCCCCGGCCGCCGCCGCCGCCGCCAGCATCGCGGTGATGCCGGGCAGGATGCGGATCTCGGTTCCGGCGTATTCGGGATGGGCTTCCAGCGCCTCGAACAGCGCCGAAGCCATGGCAAAGACCCCCGGATCGCCCGAAGACACCACCACCACGCGCCGACCTTCTGCCGCCATGTCAAGGGCATGCGTCGCGCGGTCCAGCTCCACCCGGTTGTCGGTCGGATGCAGCATCAGCCCCTCGCGCGGGGCGATGCGGGCGACGTAAGGGATGTAGCCGACGATATCGGTCGCCTCGGCCAGGGCCGCGGTGACCTCGGGCGTCACCAGATCCTCGCGCCCGGGTCCAAGCCCGGCAACCGTGACCCAACCGCTCATCTCTCATCCCCCAGTTCCGGCCGCCGCCCCTGCCCGTGCACCAGCACGATGGCGAAATAGGGGCAATCCTCCTCGGCCACATCGACCAGCCGCGCGATGCGCTGGCTCGGCATCGTGCCGCGCTCGACCAGCCAAGCGGCGTCAAGCCGCCCCGCAACCGCAAGCGCCCGCTTGATTTTCGGCAGGTTGCGCCCGGTCTTCATCACCACGATCGCATCCGACCGGCTCATATGCGCAACCAGATCCGCCTCGGGCAAGGTGCCCGCCATCACGGTCAGCACATCGTCGCCCCAGGTGATCGGCGTGCCCGTCGCCCACCAGCAGCCGACCATCCCGGGAATGCCGGGGATCACCTCGACCTCGGCGCGGCCCTGCAGGCGGGTGTAAAGATGCATGAACGAGCCATACAGGAAGGGATCGCCCTCGCAGAGCACGACAATATCGCGGGTTTTCGAAAGTTCCGAAAGCCGCGACGCCCAATCGTCATAAAACCGTGCCAAAGCCTCGATATAGTCGGGACTGTCGAAGGGAAGTTCGGTCGTGACCGGATATTCCATCGCATGTTCGACGACATCGGGGCGCAGCATCCCCTCGACGATCCGCCGCGCCTGACCGGCCCGCCCGGCCTTGCGGAAATGCGCAATGTCGGTGGCGGCACGAATGGCGCGGTCGGACCGCACCGAGATCAGATCGGGGTCGCCCGGCCCGAGCCCCGCACAAAGGATGCGTCCCATCGACTATTCCTTCCGGCAGGCGAGCGCATTCACCGCCGCGACGGTGATCGCCGAGCCGCCCAGCCGCCCCTCGACAATGACCCAGGGCACCGGATTGGCCACGGCCAGCGCGGCTTTTGATTCCGCCGCGCCGATGAAACCCACCGGACAGCCGATGATCGCCGCCGGACGCGGGCAGGTCGGATCTTCCAACATGTTCAAAAGATGGAACAAAGCCGTCGGCGCATTGCCGATCGCCACCACCGCGCCCGCAAGCTTCGGCCGCCAAAGCTCCAGCGCCGCAGCCGAGCGGGTGTTTTCCATCTCCTGCGCCAGCGCGGGCACGCGGGGGTCTTGCAGCGTGCAGATCACCTCGTTGCCCGCGGGCAGACGGGCGCGGGTGATGCCTTCCGAGACCATCCGCGCATCGCACAGGATCGGCGCCCCCGCCTCCAGCGCCGCGCGGGCGGCAATCGCCATGCCGGGCGCGAAACGGACGTGGCGCTCCAGCCCGACCATCCCGGCGGCGTGGATCATGCGAACCACCACCACCTCTTCCTCGGGGGTGAAGCGGGCCAGATCGGCCTCGGCGCGGATCGTGGCAAAGGATTGCACGTAGATCTTCGCGCCGTCCTTTTCATACTCATGGGGCATCGGGGTCATCCTTCGGGTTGGCGCGCTTCTAGCCTTTCCTCGAGGCTTGCCGCAATCGAATTGCGCCGCGTCAGCCAGAGGCCCGCCTCGGCCAGGCGTTGGAACAGATCGCGCATCGCCGCCAGCGCCTCGGGGTTTTCGCGGGCCAGAAAGTCGCGCACCTCGTCGCGGCCCAGCGTCGCCTCGTGGTAAAGGTCAAAAAGATGCGCGGGCACGACCTGGGCCAGATGCGCGAAAGCCGCCATGTGGTCGAGCGTCGCGGCGATTTCGGCCCCGCCGCGAAAGCCGTGCCGCATCATGCCATCGGCCCAGGCCGGGTTCGCGGCGCGCGCGCGCACGACGCGGGCGATTTCCTCGGGCAGCGAGCGGGCGCGGGGCCGGTTCGGGTCGGTGGCGTCCAGATGATAAAGCGCCGGGGCCTCGGCGCCCAGACGCGCAAGGGCGGCGGCAAACCCGGCTTCGTGCGCGGCGTAATCCGAGGCCAGCAGGATATCGCTTTCGGGCAGATCCTGCGCATGCACGAAACTGTCCGCCCCCAGCAGGCGGGCCTCAAGCCCCGCCCGGTCGGAGCGGATTTCGCCTTTCTTGTCAATCGTGTAGGAGGAGGCCGCGAGCCAGGCCTCGCCGGCCCTTGCGCGGGCTTCGGGGGTAAAGGCGTCCAGTGCCGGGCCCATGTTCAGCCCGTATTGCCCGGGACGCGGCCCGAAGACGCGCGGGGCCGCAGCCCGGTAGGGGTTGTCCTCGGGCGTTTCCTCGCGCGTCGCCAATGCCTCGGCGCCGGTCTCGAAGAGCTGCGCAAGGCCCGGGAAGATGTCGCGGAAAAGGCCCGAGACGCGCAGGGTCACATCGATGCGCGGGCGCCCCAGAAGCGCAAGCGGGATCACCTCGACGCCCGAGACCCGGGCCGCGCCCTCGTCCCAGACCGGTTTCAGCCCCGCCAGATGCAGCGCCATGGCGAATTCCTCGCCCGCGGTGCGCATCGTGGCCGAGCCCCAAAGATCGACCACCAGCCCCTTCGGCCAGTCGCCATGATCCTGCAAGTGCTTTCGCAGCAGCTCCTCGGCCAGTTTCACCCCTTGCGCGTAAGCGGCACGACTGGGCACCGCCCGGGGATCGACCGAGAACAGGTTGCGCCCGGTCGGCAGCACATCCGCGCGCCCGCGCGCCGGGCTGCCCGAGGGGCCGGGGGGCACCCGTTTGCCCGCCAAAGCCGCCGAAAGCCCCGCCTGTTCTTCGGCCCCGCAGGCGCCCTGCCCCAGCACATGCAGCCCGTCGCCAAAGAGGCTCTCCTTGATATCGCAGACAAAACGGTCGATGCGGGTGATCGCTTCGGCGGCCGAGGCGGTGGCGGGAATGCCCAGATCGTCTTCGACGCCGCTCGCGCGGGCCTCGTCGCGGATGTCAGAGATCAGCCGGTCGCGCCGGGCCGGGTCCAGCCCGTCGGCGGTGGAATATTCGTCCAAAAGCCGTTCGAGCCGCGCCATCCCCTCGGGCACGGCGGCGGTGGACAAGGGCGGCGGCAGATGGCCAAGCGTCACGGCCGAGAGGCGCCGTTTCGCCTGCGCAGCCTCGCCCGGGTCATTGACGATAAAGGGATAAATCACCGGCAGCGGGCAAAGTGCCTCGGGCCAGCAGCTGTCCGACAGCGCGACGGCCTTGCCCGGCAGCCATTCGAGCGTGCCATGCGCGCCCATATGCACAAGCGCGTCGATGCCCAAGGCCCGCAGCCAGAGATAAAAGGCGACATAGCCATGCCGCGGCACTCGGGACAGGTCGTGATACTCGCCGTCGCGGGTCTGCACATGGCCCCGTTCGGGCTGCAGCGCGATCAGCGCGGCGCCGCGGCGCAGGGCGGCGAAGTGAAAGGCACCGTCGGCGCAGGCAGGGTCGGCCTCGGGCGGCCCCCAGGCCGCGGTCAGATCGGCGCGCAGCTTTTCGGGCAGGGTGTCGAGCGCGGTCCGATAGTCGGAAAGCGGCCAGGTCAGACGCTCGCTCGCCAGGGTCTCAAGCGCGGCACCGGGGGCAATCGCATAGCCTTCGGTCGCAAGCTGGGCCAGCAAAGCCTCGGTCGAGGCGAGCGCATCCAGCCCCACCGCATGGGCCATCTGCCAGGCCCGGCCGGGATAGGTGGACAGCACGACGGCCAGTTTGCGCGCGGCAGTGGGCGTTTCAGCCAGCCGGTGCCAAAGGGTGATGCGATCGAGCGCGGCCGCCACCCGCGCCGGATCGGGTCGATGGGCGAAGCGGGAAAATTCCAGATCCGGGTCGCGCGGCTCGGGCGCCTTGAACGACACGACCCCGGCGAAAAGACGGCCATCGACCTCGGGCAGCACGACATGCATCGCCAGATCGGCAGGCGAGAGGCCGCGGTCGGCCAAGGCCCAGTCGCGCTTGCGGGCGGTGGAAAGGGCGACCTGAAACACCGGCACATCGTAGCGGTCAAAAGGGGTCGTGCCATCCGCGCCTTGCGCCGAAAAGGCGGTCGCGTTGACGACAAGCGCCGGGCGGCGACCGTCAAGCCGGGCCTGCAGCGCATCGCCCAGCCCCTCGGATTTGAGCGAGGGCGCAAAAAGGCCACAAGCCGCGAAACCGCGCGCGCGCAGGCCATGGATCAGCGCATCAATGGGCGCGGTATCGGCGGCGGTCAGATAAGAGCGGTAGAAGCTGACCAGCGCCAGGGGGCCATCGCCCTCGGGCGCGGGGATCACGCCTTCGGCGGGGTCGTAAAAGCCCCAGTCGGGCAGGCGCTTCTCGCCCGGCACCGGGGGCGCATAAAGGCCCGAGGCCAGGGCCAGCTGCGCCAGGGCCGCCTGCGCCGCCACCGCGCCGCCCGCATCGCAGAGTTCCTTGAGCCGGCGCAGCGTCGAGACCGGCAGGGTCGAGAGCGCATCCAGCCGGTCATCGGGGCGGCCATCGGCGGGCAGGACGGCCAGCGCGATCCCCTTGCGTCGGCACAGATCCTGCACCGAGGCCAGACCATAGGGCCAGTAAGCCTCGCCGCCGATCAGCCGGATCAGGATGCCCTTGGCGCCGGAAAGCGTGTTTTCGACATAGGTATCGACGGAAATCGGATGTTTCAGCGCCACCAGATTGGCCAGCCGCAGGCTTGGCAGCCGCCCGCCCGCGCGTTTCCAGCCCGCCGCGAAAGCCCCCAGATCGCTGTCGGAGAGCGACAGCACCACAAGATCCGCCGGGCGCTGACCCAGATCGGTCGGCACCGCGGTTTCCTCGAGCCCATGGCTTTCGCGGAAGACGACATGCATCAGGCGGAAACCCCATCCAGCAGCACGGCGCGGATCGCGGCCTCGTCGACATCGTCATGTTCCGCGATCACCACCAGTGCGGAACGGCGGGCCTCCGTGCCCCAGGGCCGGTCATATTGATGCCGCACCCGCTCGCCCACGGCCTGCACCAAAAGCCGCATCGGCTTACCCGCAACCGCGATGTGTCCCTTGACGCGCAGGATGTTCTGCTCGCGCGCCAGCCGTTCAATCGCGGCCACCAGTGCCGCCGGATCGGAGATTTCGGGCAACTCGATCACCACCGTGTCGAAATCGTCGTGCTCGTGCTCGCCGTGATCGTCGTGATGGCTGGGCCGCGCGGCCAGATCATCCTCGGCGGCGGCGCCAAGGCCCAAGATCACCTTGGGATCGATCACCCCTTCGGTCAGCGGCAGGATCGGCAGCTTGCGCGGCAGTTCCGCCTCGATCAGCGCGCGGGCGCTCGCAAGACCCGCCTCCCCGGCCAGATCAGCTTTCGACAGAAGCACGATATCGGCGCAGGCGATCTGATCCTCGAAGACCTCGGAGAGCGGCGTTTCATGGTCGATGCTCTCGTCGGCCTGACGCTGGGCATCGACGGCGGCCACATCGGGGGCAAAGCGGCCCGCGGCGACGGCCTCGGCATCGGCCACAGCAATCACCCCATCCACGGTGATCTTCGAACGGATCGCGGGCCAGTCGAAGGCCTTGAGCAGCGGTTTCGGCAGCGCCAGCCCCGAGGTCTCGATCAGGATATGGTCGGGACGGGTCGGACGGGCCAGCAGCGCCTCGATCGTCGGGATGAATTCATCGGCGACGGTGCAGCAGATGCAGCCATTGGCCAGCTCGACGATGTTTTCATCGGGGCAGTTTTCATCGGCGCATTGGCGCAGGATCTCGCCATCGACGCCGACGGTGCCGAATTCATTGACCAGAACGGCAAGCTTGCGGCCCTCGGGGTTCGCCATCAGATGGCGGATGAGCGTGGTCTTCCCCGCGCCCAGAAAGCCGGTGATCACGGTGACGGGGATTTTGGTCAGATCGGACATGGGTCACTCCTGCGGGGGGATGATGTGCGGCGGAATACGGGCAAGGCATTGCTTGCGAAAGATCTCCGGGCGTTCGCGCCAGGGGATCAGGCCCTTTTCGGCGGCCTCGAACCGGGCGGCGCCGGAAAGGATCGTTTCGGCGTCCTGCGCGTCGAGACGGCCATAGACATAGGACCATTTGCCCGGCCCGGACAGCGCGACGGCGCAGCCCTGGGTGCAGGCCGAAAGGCATTCGACCGGGACCACGGTGACGCCTTCGGGGCAGGGCAAGGCGGAAAGCGCGGCATGCAGGCTCTCCCCCGGGCGCGGCGTCAGATCGGCCGCGGCGGTGCCGCGACAGGTGGTGCAGACATGCAGCGTGGTGGCCATTGCCCCTCCTGATGGGTTTGGGGGAACGGCCAGAGTGAGAGCGCACGCGCCCTGCCCCCGGTCGCGGAACACCCCGTCCGCCCGAAATCCATGCGCTGGCAGGTCTCCCGGCTTGCGGATGCGAGGGGGGCCCCTCACGGTCGCCCCGCCTTCCCGGCTGTTGCCAGTGGCCTCGGGGCGCCCTCTCCGGTCACGGTCGCGGGGGCGGCTGCGGTCGGGTTTCGCGGCCAAGCCGTCGCAATTCCCTTCACATTCCCTCTTCGCCTGTCATAGGACAGAAACCAGCGCTTGCCCTGAGTGGCCAAGACGCGATCTATTGTCAAGCGCGAGGACCGCCCCGATGACGCCCGAAAACGACAGCCCCGAGACTGGACCGGACGAACTGGCCCGCCATGCGGTGAAGATGGCGAAGAAGAAAGCCGCCCGCGACAAGATCATGGCGGGAAAATCCGGCGAAAAGGGGCTGATCATCGTTCATACCGGCTCGGGCAAGGGCAAAAGCTCGGCCGGGTTCGGGATGATTCTGCGCTGCATTGCACATCAGATGCCCTGCGCGGTGGTGCAGTTCATCAAGGGCGCCTGGGATACCGGCGAGCGGCGGCTTCTGACCACGCATTTCGGCGATCTGTGCCAGTTCCATGCGATGGGCGAGGGTTTCACCTGGGAAACCCAGGACCGCGAGCGCGACATCGCGGCGGCCATCGCGGGCTGGGAAAAGGCGAAGGAGCTGATCCGCGATCCGCAGATCCGCATGGTGCTGCTTGATGAGATCAACATCGCGCTGCGCTATGGCTATCTGGATGTCGAGGAGGTGCTGGCCTTCCTGCGCGACGAGCGGCCCGAGATGACCCATGTGGTGCTGACCGGCCGCAACGCCGCCGAGGCGCTGATCGAGGCGGCCGATCTGGTGACCGAGATGGGTCAGGTGAAGCACCCGTTCCGGGCAGGGATCAAGGGCCAGCCGGGGGTTGAATTCTGATCTCAAGGCCGGGGGCGCTGCCCCCGGACCCCCGGGATATTTGTGGCAAGATAAAGGCCGGACGTTAAGGAGACGTTAAGGAATTGCTAACCATGTTCTGGCAGACTTGTCTTACGGTACAGGGAGGGATCCCGATGACCGTGCAAGGTAAAAGCGCCGCGTCTTCCCCGCGCAAGCGGCCCAAGGCGCGGCGCCCCTGCGCTTCTGATCTTTCATTTATCTTGCCCCTAAGTATCCCCGCCGGAGGCTCCCGCAAGCTCAGCACGCGCGCCGGGAGGGTCTCGTGACCGCCTTGATGATCCAGGGCGCGGGCTCGAATGTCGGCAAGTCGATGCTGGTGGCGGGGCTGTGCCGGGCGGCGCGGCGGCGCGGGCTGACGGTGGCGCCGTTCAAGCCGCAAAACATGTCGAACAATGCCGCCGTCACCGCCGATGGCGGCGAGATCGGTCGCGCGCAGGCGCTGCAGGCGCTGGCCTGCGGGCTGGAGCCGGTGACCGACATGAACCCGATCCTGCTGAAGCCCGAAAGTGACGTTGGCGCGCAGGTCGTGGTGCAGGGCAAGCGGCTCGCCACCACCCGGGCGCGGGACTATGCGACACTCAAGCCGCAGCTGATGGGCGCGGTGCTGGAAAGCTTCCAGCGCCTGAAATCGGCGCATGATCTGGTGATCGTCGAAGGCGCGGGCAGCCCGGCCGAGGTCAATCTGCGCGCGGGCGATATTGCCAACATGGGCTTTGCCCGCGCCGCCGATGTGCCCGTCGTGCTGGTGGGCGATATCGACCGCGGCGGCGTCATCGCGCAGATCGTCGGCACGCAGGCCGTGCTTGACCCCGCCGATGCCGCGATGATTTCCGGTTTTCTGATCAACAAGTTCCGCGGCGATGTTACGCTTTTCGACGACGGCTACCGGCTGATCGGGGCCCGCACCGGCTGGCGCGGCTTCGGCACGCTGCCGTGGTTTCCGCTCGCCCACAGGCTGCCCGCCGAAGATGCGCTCGACATTGCCTCGGGTCCCGCGACCGAAGGCACGGTGATCGCCTGTCTGACGCTCTCGCGCATCGCGAATTTCGACGATCTCGACCCGCTCGCGGCCGAGCCCGGCGTGCGGATGGTGATGGTGCAGCCCGGCCAGCCGATCCCGGCCGAGGCGCGGCTGGTGATCCTTCCCGGTTCGAAATCCACCCGCGGCGATCTGGCCTTCCTGCGCGATCAGGGCTGGGACATCGACCTGATGGCGCATGTCCGGCGCGGCGGCCATGTGCTGGGCATCTGCGGCGGCTATCAGATGCTGGGCCGGACCGTCGCCGATCCCGAGGGGATCGAGGGGCCCGCGGGCACCACCCCGGGTCTGGGGCTGCTCGACGTCGAGACGGTGATGACGCCCGACAAGCGGCTGACCCGCACCAGGGCCACCCATGCGGGGTCAGGGCTGGCGGTCGAGGGCTATGAAATCCACATCGGCCGCACCGACGGCCCCGACCGCGCCCGGCCCTTCGCCATCGTCGACGGTCAGCCCGAGGGGGCGATCTCGGCCAGTGGCCGGGTCATCGGCAGCTATCTGCACGGGCTTTTCGCGGCGGATGCGTTCCGCGCCGCCTTCCTGCAAGGTCTGGGCGTGAAAGCTTCGGGGCAAAGCCATGCCGCGGGGGTCGAGGCGGCGCTGGACGCACTGGCCGATCACGTCGAGACGCATCTGGACGTGACCGGGCTTTTGCGGCTCGCGCGTTAACGCAGCTCCCATTCGGTCGGCAGGTTTTCCTGCCAGCCGGCGCGGTGCAGAAGCGGCGTGTCATCGGTGAATTCGGGCACACCGATGCAGAGCCAGGCGACGAATTCCCAGTCGGGCGGGGTGTCCAGAAGCCGCTCGACCGCTTTCGGATCGAGCACCGAAACCATGCCGAGCCCCAGATTTTCTGCCCGCGCGGCGAGCCAGAGCGTATGAATGGCCATCGCCGTCGATTGCTGCAGCGTCACCGGCATCGAGGCGCGGCCAAGCCCATGCCCCGCTTGCGGATCGCGATGGGTGAAGACGGCAAGCTGCAACGGCGCCTGATCGATGCCTTGCAGTTTCAGCTTCGCATAGGCCTCGGCCTGATCGCCCGCGTAAGCTGACCCGGCCGCATCGCGCGCAGCGTTGAAATTCGCCAGCACCTCGGCGCGGATCGCCGGGCTTTCCACCCGGATCACCCGCCAGGGCCGGGCATTGCCGACCGAGGGCGCCATGTCCATCACCGCGCGCAGCCGGTCGATCACCTCCTCGGCGATCGGATCGGGGCGGAAATGGCGCACGTCGCGGCGCCAGCGCAGCACTTCGGTCAGCGCGTCGCGGTGGGTCTGTTCAAAGTTCATCCGTCAAAGCCTTTTCCAGTCGCATCCATTCACTCTCATGGCCCGGCAGCCCCAGGCGCAGCCACTCCGCCGCATAGGGAAAGACCCGCGACCAGATCCGGGCGCGGGCCAGGCGGTCCTGCGCCGCCGCCGCATCGGGCGTGGCATAGGTGCGAAAGAGCGCCGTGCCGCCAACAAGCCGCCAGCCCGCCCGCGCCGCCAGCGCATCGAGCCGCATCGTTTCCCCGCCCAGCCGCAGCGCCGTCGCCATCGCCCAGTTGCGGTCGAGGAGCGCCCGGCGGCCAATCTCCAGCGCCGGGCCCGAGACCGGCCAGGGACCGGCCATCTCGGACAGCGCCGCGACCGTCGCCGCATCGGCAAAGACAAAGCCCAGCCGCAGCCCGGCCAGGCCGTAGAACTTGCCGAACGAGCGCAGCACCAGCATCCGGCGGCTGGCTTTCGCGGTGACCGAAGCCTCGGGCGAGGCATCGGCGAAGCTCTCGTCCACGACAAGCCGCCCGACCTGCAGCGACAGCGCGCGCAAGGCCGGGGCCGGATGGCGCTGGCCATCGGGGTTGTTGGGGTTCACCACCACCGCCAGATCGGCCCCCGCCAGCGCGCCAAGGGTCGAGACCTCCTCGACCTGCCAGCCCGCCGCGCGCAGCGCCGCCGCATGTTCGTTGTAGGTCGGGCCAAGGACACGCGCCCGCCCCGGCGCCCACAGCCGCGGAATGAGCTGGATCGCCTGTTGCGCCCCGGCCAGCGCCACCCCGGGCGCCGGGGTGCCAAAGGCCGCCGCCGCGGCGTCCAGAAGCGCCGCCTTGGCCGTCGCGGTCGGCAGATCGGTCCAGACATGGGCGGGCAGATCGGGCACCGGCCAGGGCTGGCGGTTGATGCCGGTGGACAGATCGATCCAGTCCGCGCCGCCATACTGCGCCTTGGCCGCGTCGCAGTTTCCGCCATGATCGCGCATCACAAGACACTCCAGAAAAGGGCCACAAGGCCGATAGCCAGCGCCATCCCTGCCATTGCCCGGCGATAAAGCGCAAGCCCGCGGGCCAGGTCTGCGGGCGTCGGATCGGGGGCGGTGCCGTTCAGCCACGGTTCCTCGGCCACGCGGTCGGCATAGATGCGCGGCCCCGACAGGCGGATCGCCAGCGCCCCGGCCATCGCCGCCTCGGGCCAGCCCGCATTGGGCGAGCGGTGCGAGCGGGCGTCGCTTTGCATCACCGCCAGCGCGCGGCCCCGGCAGGGCGCGGCGAGCACGAAGAAAAGCCCGGTCAGCCGCGCCGGGATCAGGTTCACCAGATCATCGATCCGCGCCGAGGCCCAGCCGAATTCCTCATAGCGGTCGGTGCGGTGGCCGATCATCGAATCGAGCGTGTTGATCGCCTTGTAGCCGGCAATGCCGGGCAGCCCCGCGACGCAGCCCCAGAACAAGGGCGCGACGATGCCGTCCGAGCTGTTCTCGGCCAGGCTTTCCAGCGCGGCACGGGCGACGCCCGGTTGATCCAGCTGGCTCGGATCGCGCCCGACGATCATCGAGACGGCCTGCCGCGCGCCGGGCAGATCACCCGCGATCAGCGGTTTTGCCACCGCCGCAACGTGATCATGCATCGAGCGCAGCGCGACGAAGGGCCAGGCCAGCAGGCCGCCGATCAGCACCCCCGGCCAGCCCGCAGGCAGCCAAAGCTGGACCGCCAATGCGATGACCACCGTGGTTCCGATCACCGCCAAAGCGGCCAGCACCCCGCGCAGACGGCGCAGGCGGCCCTTGAAATTCCAGCCCTTTTCCAGCCGCGCAATCAGCGCGCCGATCCAGGTCACCGGATGGCCGATGCGTTTGTAAAGCGCGTCGGGCCAGCCAAAGGCCAGATCGATCACCAGCGCCACAACCATCATCGCGGCAAAATTCATCGCCCGCCCCCCCTGATCCGCAGCAAACCGCGCCAGCCCGCCGCGCACAACACCGCCTCTGCCCCCGCAGGCACCGTGCCGGGCGCAAAGATCAGCCCGCGCGCCGCCCCGGTATGCGCCCGCAGCCAGCCAAGCGCGCCCAGATCGGCGGCCAGCTGCGGCGCAACCTCGCCCGCGGGGCCGCGCAACGCGCTGCAGCGCGCGGCACTTTCGGTGGCGATTGCGGCAAAATCGGCAAGACCCTGCGCCCGCTGCCAGCGCGCCACAAGGTCACTGACATCAGGAAAAGCGCTGTCGGCGGCCTCGGTCCGGGCCGGGCCGCCCTGAAATCCGCCCAAGACCTCATAGCGCGGCAGTGCTTGCAACGCCGCCAGCGCCCGCCCCTGCCGCGAGGCCCATAAAAGCCGTTCCGGCGCGGCAAACATCAGCGGATCGGAGGCCCCCTCGGCGCGCACACAGGCCCGCGCGAGGATCCCGGGCGCCCCGTCCCAGCCCGCCAGCCGCGCCAGCGCCACCAGCGAGGCGGTGGAGACCCCGGTCCCCAGCCCCGGCGCCACCAGCGGGCGCAGCACGATGCGCCCGCGCAAGGAAAGCCCGAGCAGCTCCAGAAACCGCCGCGCCCGCCAGGGCGTCAGCCCCGCGCCCCGCAGCGACAGCCCCGGGCCGGGCCGGTAGCACAGATCAAGCCCCAGCGCGGGCGCAGGCAGGGTCGCCAGAACCACCGGCCCCCCGGCGCCAAGGCGGCCCTGCAGCCACTCGCCGAAATGGCCGGGAATGTGCAGCGCGGGTCTCATCCGAAAACCCGGTTCACGCCCGCGATCGACCAAAGCCCGCCCGGCACCGCAACCAGCCGCGTCACCGAAAGGGGCGCCACCTGAAAGGCCAGCCCCGCAGGCACCGATCCAAGCGCCAGCGACAGCGCCGCGCGCACGACCCCCGCATGGGCGACCACGGCCACCCGCCCGCCCTGCCCCGCCAGCTCGCGCAGCACCGGCGCGACGCGGGCGCATTGCTCGGCGTAGCTCTCGCCGCCCGGCGGGCGATGCCTGGCCACCTCGGCCAAGGGCATCAGGCCGATGTCGGGAAGCTCTTCGAACGGGCGGTTTTCCCAGGCGCCGAAATCCTGCTCCCACAGCCGCGGATCAAGCCGCGGCTCGACCCCGGGCCAGAGCGCCGCCGCCGTCTGCTGACAGCGCAAGGCGGGCGAACACACGACGCTTGCCATGCCCACCGCGGCCCGCACGGCGTCAAGCACCTCGTCGCCCGGCAGATCGCAGGGCACATCGCGCCGCCCCGCCAGCCGCCCCCCATGAACCGCGGGCGCATGGCGGATCAGCCAAAGCTCGGTCGTGACATCCGCCGCCATCGTCGCATTTCTCCTTTCGGTCCGCCGCCGTTTCTGCTTTTTTCCGCCGCAAGGAACAAGAGGCAACGCTTCATGGCTTTCACCCTTCTCGTCACCGGCGGCGCCCGTTCGGGCAAAAGCAGCTACGCCGAGGCCCGCACGCTGGCGCTGGGTCAGCCCGCACATTACATCGCCACCTCGGAAATCTGGGATGACGAAATGGCCGAGCGGATCGCCGCGCATCAGGCAAGGCGCGGCCCGGAATGGGTGACGCGGGCGGAACCTCTCGATCTTGTGACGGCTTTGCGCGAAACCGACGATGCGCCGCGGCTGGTCGATTGCCTGACGCTGTGGCTGACGAACCTGATGCTGGGCGATCATGACTGGGAGGCTGCGGCAAAGCGGCTTCTTGCGGTTCTGCCCGAACTGAGGGCACCCGTGGTTTTTGTCACCAACGAGGTGGGGCTGGGCATCGTGCCCGACAACCGCCTCGCCCGGACGTTCCGCGACCATGCGGGCCATCTCAACCAATGGGTCGCGGCGGCGGCGGACGAAGTCGTCTTCACCGTCGCGGGCCTGCCAATGAAGGTGAAATAAATATGCTGCAACTCCATTCCTTTGCCGAGATTTCCACCCTGGCCGACCGGCTGCCCATGGCCGATGAGACCGCCCGCGCCGCGGCGCTTGCACGGCAAAACAGCCTGACGAAGCCGGTGGGCTCGCTGGGTCGGCTTGAAGAGCTGGCGCTGCATTGGGCGGCCTGGCGGGCGACGGCGCAACCGACGATCACCAAGGCGCAGGCTTTGTGCTTTGCGGGCAACCATGGCGTCTGCGCGCAGGGCGTGAACGTCTTCCCGCAGGAAGTCACGCATCTGATGGTGAAGAATTTCGAGATGGGCGGGGCGGCGATCAACCAGCTGTGCCGTGCGGCGGGGGCGGATCTGCAGGTGATCTCGCTCGAGCTGGACCGGCCGACGCAGGATTTCACCCAAGGTCCGGCGATGACCGAGGCGGAGACGGTGGCGGCGCTGAATGTGGGCGCGGGCGCGGTGGACCCGACGGCGGATGCGCTGATCATCGGCGAAATGGGGATCGGCAATTCGACCATCGCGGCGGCCCTGGCGGCGGCGATTTATGGTGGCACCGCCAAGGATTTCGTCGGCCCGGGCACCGGCTCGGATGCGGCCGGGATCGCGCGCAAGATCGCCGCGATCGACAAGGGGCTGGCGCTGCATGGCGGTCTGGGCGGGATGGAGACGCTCGCCGCGCTTGGCGGGCGCGAGATCGCCGCGATGTGCGGCGCGGTTCTGGGGGCGCGGGCGGCGCGGATCCCGGTGATCCTTGACGGGTTCATCTCGACCGCCGCGGTCTCGACGCTGTTCAAGGTCGATCCGCGGCTTCTGGATCACTGCGTCGTCGGCCATACCTCGGCCGAGCCGGGGCATCAGAAGGTGCTGACCACGATGGGCAAGCGCGCGCTGTTGCAGATGGAAATGCGGCTAGGCGAAGGCACCGGCGCGGCGCTGGCGCTTGGCATCGTGCGGGCGGCGCTCGAATGCCACAACGGCATGGTGACCTATGCCGAAGCGGGCATCAGCGCCTGATGGAGCGGGGCTGGTTCAGGGCGCGGCTTGCCGAGGCGCATCTGGCGGTGCTGTTGCTCACCCGCCTGCCGATGCCGCGCCTGGCCGATCCGGTGCCGACGCTGGCGCAATCGGTCTGGGCCTATCCCTTGGCCGGGCTGGTGGTTGGGACGATCTCTGCCCTTTCCCTTTTCGCCACGCTGGCGCTTGGCCTGCCGCCCGTTTTGGCGGCGGGTCTGGCGGTGACGCTGCAGGTCATCATCACCGGCGCGCTGCATGAAGACGGTCTGGCCGATGTGGCCGACGGCTTCTGGGGCGGGCGCGAGCGGGTGCGGCGGCTCGAGATCATGCGCGACAGCCGCATCGGCTCTTATGGCGTCGCGGCGCTGGTGCTGTCGCTCGGTCTGCGTTGGCAGGGGGTGGCGGCGCTGGCTGCGGCTTCGCCCGCGCTGGCGATGGCGGGGCTGATCGGGCTTGCGATCCTGTCGCGGGCGGCTTGCGGGGTGCTGATGGCGGCGCTGCCCGCGGCCCGGCCCGAGGGCATGGGCCGCTATGCCTCGGGCGCGGCCTGGCAACGGGTGCTGGCGGGCGGCGCGATGGCGATGGGCGCCGCTTTCGGTCTGGGCCTGCCGGTCGTGCCGCTGCTTGTGGTGCAGGGTGCGCTGGTGCTTGGGCTGATGCAGGTCGCGCGGGCGAAGATCGGCGGGCAGACCGGCGACGTGCTGGGCGCGGCGCAGCAGCTGGCCGAAATCGGCGGCTGGCTGGTGCTGGCGGCGGCCTTCGCCTGAGGCTCAGGCGACGCACCGCGCGGCCCGTGCCGCCGGATCGAGCAGCCGCAGGCCCCGCCGCAGCGCCAAAGGCCGCGCGGTCGGGCCATAGACCGCCAGCGGATCGGCGGTGCCCAGCACCACCCCGGCCAGCCAGGGCTGCGCCAGCGCAATCTCGATCCGCGCCACCGGCCCCAGCGCCGCCAGCGCCATCGACCCGGGGTAAAGCGTCTCGCAGGCCAGCCCGTTCGCGGTGACGATGCCGTGCCGCTCCAGCAGGATATGGTGATAGCTGACGCGACGCTTGCCGCGCGCGATGCGAAAGCGCGGGTCGTTCAGCTCGGCCAGATGCCGCGCGCGGACCAGACGCTCGCCCTGATCGGTCAGCACCAGAACCGCATGCTGCGGCGACAACAGCAGCGCCCCGTGCCGCCCCAGCGCATTTGCGCGGATCGTCACCGGCAAAAGCCCCGGTTCCGCCGCCAGATCGGCCGCATCAAGCCTCCGCCCCCCGGACCAGAGCACCGGCACCGCGCCGTGATCGCGGGTCACCACCAGATCGCCCGGGCGCAGCGTCTCGACCGGAACCGGGCCGCGCGGCGTCTCGATCAGGGTGCCAGCGGTGAAACAGGGCACCCCCATCGCATGCAGAAGCGGTCGGCTGATCTGATCGGCCGGGGTGCCGACAAGGGTGATCCTTGGCCCGCCGGTCACCGACGGGAAGGTGATCACCGCATTGCCATTGGCATCGGCGACGATCACCGCATCGTCCCAGTTCACCAGTTTGCCCTGATCGGTGCGCAGCTCCGAAACATCCAGCTGGTCGCGGGTCTTGGCTCCGACCTTGACGAAATCGAAATCGGTGATGCGGTCGGTGCCGCTTTGCCCGTCAATGACGAAGGTATCGGCGCCGCTGCCGCCGGTCAGCACATCCGACCCGGTCCCGCCCGCAAGCCGGTCATCGCCCGCATCGCCAGACAGCGTGTCGTCGCCGCTGCCGCCCAGGATCAGATCGTTGTCGTCGCCGCCATAAAGGATGTCGTTGCCGCCACGCCCATCAAGCGTGTCGTTGCCGCCGCCGCCGTAAAAGATGTTCGTGTAAACGTCGCTGCCGCTGTAGACGGCATCGTCGAAGCCGACGAGGGAATCGTCATAGGCCGAGCCGATCACCCCGTCGACGCCGGTCAGACTGTCGCCCGCCGCATCGCCCCCCGCCGCCGTCCAGCGCGACAGATCGATCGTCACCGCGCCGGAACTGGCGGAATAATCGACATAATCCATGCCGGTGCCGCCGTTGATGCAATCCGCCCCGGCGCCGCCCGCCAAAGTGTCATCGCCCGCGCCGCCGTCCAGCATGTCATTGCCGGCGCCGCCCAGGATCAGGTCGTTGCCGGCATTTCCCCACAGCAGGTCATTGCCCGTGCCGCCATCGATCGTGTCGTTGCCCGCATTGGCGGTGACCGTATCATTGCCCGCCCCGGCGCGGATCGAATCATCGCCCGCGCCCCCCACCAGCGAGGAGGAGGCCGCCGAATTGTAGCTCGAGCTGGCAAGGCTGTCGTAGGCCATCGCATTCGCCGAGGCTCTGCCGGTGACGAACATCTGCACGCCCGCTGTCAGCGCCGAGGTCGAGACATAACCGACCAGCGTATTGCCGACATAGACATCGTAAATCTGCGCCCAGTTGCCCGAGGTGGTGGCGAAACTGGTGGCCGTGCCCAGCCGCACCGCCCCCGAGGCCAGCACCGAGCCGCTCGCCGTCGTCACCACCGCGGTCTGACCGGGGTCCATCTGGCCTGTCGCCGATCCTTGGAAATAGGCGTCATCGTCGTTGACGGTGATGGTGATCGCCTGCATCGCCGATTCGTAGCCCGGATCCAGCCTGAAGCTTGATCCGCCACTGAAGCTGATTGAGCTGGCGCTGTAACCGCTGATCCTGTAAGTTGTCATTGCTATGCCCGTGTGCGGGTCCGCCGCCTGACTTGCTGTTGCGGGGCCTCGCCCGCGCCCGCCCGCCCGCCGACTTGCGGAAGGGTGGTTTCCTCTTTAACTTCTCGTTAAAAGAAACTTAAGAAATATGGCGAAATTGGGGCGTGGGCCGACGACGCCTGCCTGCATGCCTGTGCATGGCGAAAAAACGCGCAAAAGGCTTGCGCGGGGCGGGGTCAGACCGGCAGCTGGCGGCTCATCACCACAGCCGTGATCGGGCAGACCGAGCTGGCCTGTTTCGTCGCCAGCACCGGCGGCGGCACCTCGTAGCGGGCGCGGGCGTGGAAGCCGCGATGCGCAAAGAACGGCGCGGCATGTTTGGTGAAAAGCCAGGCCTCGCGCGCGCCCGCGGCCGTGACCCGCTCAAGCAGCGCCGCCAGAATCGCCGCGCCGACGCCGCGCCCGCGCGCCGTTTCGGGCACGACCATCGAGCGGATCAACGCCTGATCGCCCGGCAGCTCATAGCCGCCAAAGCCGAAGATCGCCCCGGAAGCATCGGTAAAGACAAAGAAATTCCGCCCCGGATCGGTCAGGTCGTCAACCGGAAGATGCGCCGCGGCCAGCGCTGCGACCAAAGCCGGATCGGACCCGGCAATCGGTGTCGCAGTCAGTTCGGGCAGGACCATGACCTCGGGCATCGGACGGCTCCTGTGACAAGGGAACGGAACGACATCCTGCTCAGGTCGCGACGGCAGGGATCGGTGGCCCCACGCGCGCGGCCCGGCAAGACACCGGGCAGTATGTGACGATTGTGCGACCGCCGGGCGAAACGGTCAAGCGGGCAAAACATCATCCCCCCGCGGCCGTCAGCGCCAACCCGTCGACGACCGCGGTGAACGCGTCGCCCTGCGCCTGCCGGGCCTGCGGAAAGGCGGCCGCGACAGCCTGCCCGACCAGCCCCATCAGGCTGGAGCCGCCGACCAGAATCGCCGTCTCGACCGCCGCCGGGGCGATGCCCGCCAGACGGCAGGTTTCCGCCAAGGCCGCATCCAGCTCGGCGCGCGCCCGCGCCAGCGCCGCCGCCATCGAGGCGGCGTCGATCTCGGCGTAAAGGCCGCGCTCGATCTTGCCCAGACGGATCATCGCACCGGGTTTGCCCGCATTCGCCTCGATCTTGCCGCGCTCGACCGCGAAGGCGAGATCATGGCCCAGCTCGTCCTCGATCACCCGCGCCAGACGCGCGATCGGCTGCGGCGCGACGGCGAATTTCGCCAGATGCGCCACGGCTTTGCGGGTGTCTTGCGTGTAAAGGAAGGGGATCTTCGCCCAGGTCGCCAGATCGACGAAAATCTCGTTCGGCATCGGCAGCAGACCGGGGCCGAATTCGCGCCTGAGCTGCCCGCCCTGCCCCAGCAGCGGCATGACGTGATCCAGCGCGATGGCGCGGTCAAAATCGGTGCCGCCCAGCCGGATGCCGTGGCTGGCCAGGATCTCGACCCGGGCCCCGCTGACCCGGAACAGCGAGAAATCCGAGGTGCCGCCGCCGATATCGACGATCAGACCAAGCGTCGTGCCGGTCAGATCGGCGCAGGCGCGGGCGGCGGCCTCGGGCTCGGGGCAGAAACCGATCTCGGCAAAGCCCGCCGCCGAGAGGCAGCCGGTCAGATCGGCCAGCGCCCGGGCATCGCGGCCGGGATCGGCGTGGAAATGCACCGGACGGCCCGAAAGCACGCGGGAAAAGCACAGGCCGGTCTGCGCCTCGGCGCGGGTTTTCGTTTCCGCCAGAAAGGCGGTGACGACCTCGGCCAGGGTGCGGCGGCGCCCGCCGATCGGGCGGGGTTCATGGAACAGGGGCGTGCCCAGAACGCTTTTGAGCGCGCGCATGAAGCGGCCCTCCTCGCCCGCGACCAGCGCCGAAACGGCGGCGGCACCGATCCGCATCGGCCCCGGCTCGGCCGGAAAGAAGACCGCGGTGGGCAGGGTGTCGGCGGTGCCGTCCAGCGTCAGGCGACGCACCCGGCCGTCCTGCACGAGGGCGGCGGCGGAATTCGACGTGCCGAAGTCGATCGCAAGCGCAAGGTCGGTCATCGCAGGCCCCTTTGACGAAAAGAGGCCCGCTACAGGGTTTCGGCTGCTCTGGCAAGGGGGCGGGCGCGGCCCGGATCAGAGCAGGAAATCCCCCGCCGACAGCGCGCCCGTCGTGACATTGTCGAGCGTGATCACCAGCCCGTCGAGCTGGATCACCACGGCGCGGCCCGATTGCGTCATCTGCCCCGCAAGATCGGCGAAACTGTCCAGCCCCGCCACCCCGCGCAGGTCGATGTCGTCGGTGCCGATGCGGAAATCGGTGATCCGGTCGGCGCCGTCGCCGGTCGCGAAGACAAAGACATCGCTGCCAAGGCCGCCGGTCAGCGTGTCATTGCCGGTGCCCGCCGTCAGCCGGTCATTGCCTGCGCCCGCGCTCAGGCTGTCGTTGCCCGCGCCCCCCAGCAGCAGGTCGTTTCCGGCCCCGGCCAGGAGCCGGTCATTGCCCGCCCCGGCCGAGATCGTATCGGCATTGGCGCTGCTGTCGCCGGAGGCGGTGAAGCTGTCGTCGCCCGCGCCCAGATCGACCAGATCATTGCCGCCGGTGTCGGTCACGGCATCGATCCCGGCGCCGCCCTGCAGCGTGTCATTGCCCAGCCCGCCCGCCAGCCGCGAACCCGCATCCGAGGCGGTCAGCCTGTCGTTGCCCGCGCCGCCATCCAGACTGTCAATACCGCCAAGGCTGGTCAGCACCTCGTTGCCAAGCCCGCCCAGAACCGTATCGGCGCCCGCATCGGCGGTGTCGGTGAAAATGTCGTCGCCCGCCCCCAGATCGATGCTGTCGGCATCGGCGCCGCCGCTGACAGTGTCATTGCCCGCGCCCGCGAGGATCGTGTCGCGCCCGGCGCCGCCCAGGATCGCATCCGCGCCGTCATTGCCCGCCAGCCGGTCGTCGCCGCTGCCGCCGTCCAGACTGTCGGCGCCCGCGCCGCCGCTGATCACGTCATTGCCATCGCCGCCCCGCACGGTATCGGCATTGCCGGCGCTGTCGCCGCTGGCGGTATAGCTGTCATTGCCCGCGCCCAGATCGACCAGATCGTTGCCGCCGCTATCGGCCGCGCTGTCGGAACCGGCGCCGCCGCGCAGCGTGTCATCGCCCAGACCGCCCTGCAGCACGCCCCCCGCCGCCGAGGCGGTCAGGCTGTCATTGCCCGCGCCGCCGTCCAGACTGTCGCGCCCGCCCAGGCTGGTCAGCACCTCGTTGCCAAGCCCGCCCAGAACCGTATCGGCGCCCGCATCGGTGCTGTCGGTGAAGATGTCGTCGCCCGCCCCCAGATCGATGCTGTCGGCATCGGCGCCGCCATTCACGCTGTCATTGCCCGCGCCCGCAAGGATCGTGTCCCGCCCGGCCCCGCCCAGAATCGTGTCGCGGCCCGCGCCGGTCTCGAGCCGGTCGTTGCCGTCGCCGCCCGAGACGCTGTCGCCCCCGGTCGCGGTGTCGCCGGTGCCGATGTAGCTGTCGTTGCCCGCGCCAAGGCTCACCACATCGGCGCCGCCGCTGTCGCTGACCCGGTCGGCGCCGGTCCCGCCTTGCAGCGTGTCATCGCCCAGCCCGCCCGAGAGCAGACCGCCCGCAGGCCCCGCCTGCAGAAGATCGTCGCCCGCCTCGCCGTAAAGCGTGTCGGCGCCGCCGCGGCTGGTCAGCACATCCGCCCCCGCGC
This sequence comes from Rhodobacter sp. 4.3.4, assembly GCF_058724655.1. Taxonomy (NCBI): domain Bacteria; kingdom Pseudomonadati; phylum Pseudomonadota; class Alphaproteobacteria; order Rhodobacterales; genus Rhodobacter; species Rhodobacter sp. 4.3.4. The sequence continues at coordinate 1,537,533 of NZ_CM178967.1, read as the reverse complement.
CCCCCCAGACCAGATCGGCGCCGGTGTCGGTGCCGTCGATGAAGATGTCATCGCCGTCCTGCAGCTGGATCGTGTCATTGCCCGCGCCGCCGGTGACGCTGTCATTGCCCGCCGCCGCGGTGATGCTGTCATTGCCCGCGCCGCCGTCGATCGTGTCGGCGCCCTGCCCGCCCAGAAGCGTGTCGCGGCCCGCGCTGCCCGCCAGCACCAGCCCGACACTGCCGCCGGAGCCGCCACTACCGCCCCCGGCCCCGCTGCCGCCAGCAAACAGGAAATGCGTCGGGTCCAGCATCGAGATCAGCAGTCCCGAGATCAGGATCGTGCCCTCGGCGGTGGCGATGCGCACGCCCGCGGCGGTGTCGGCCATCCGCGCCAGCAGCGCGCTCCAGTCGGCGATCGCGGCGATGGCGGAGAGATCGACATAATCGATGCTGGCGACCAGATCCGCGACGGTGTCGGTGCCAAAGCCGGTGCCGAAAGCGAAGATATCCGCCCCGGCGCCGCCGGTCAGCAGATCGTTGCCGCCCTCGCCCGCAAGCCGGTCGTCGCCCGCCTCGCCCGAGAGCGTGTCATCGCCCGCCCCACCCGCAAGCGTGTCATTGCCCGCCCCTGCGGCGATGCGGTTGGCGGCGGTGTTGCCGGTGATCCGGTCCGCCCCGGCGCCGCTGCGGACATGCTCGATCACCGTGCCGGTATAAATCACCATATTGCCGCGCTGCCCGAACAGATCCGAGATCGCCCCGGGCGTCAGATTGATCCGCGCCGCCTCGGCTCGGGCGGAAAAATCCAGCGTGTCGATACCGTCGGTGTCCATCAGGGTGAAGGCGACATTGGCGCGGTGGTTGGCCGTGCCCAGATAATCGAGCCCGTCGCCCGCGGTCGAGCCGCTGCCATAGGTGGTGTTGCCGCCATGCACGGCAGCCGGGGCGCCGTAAAGCGCCCGCATCGCCGCGATGTCAAAGGCCATCGGCGTCAGCAGATAGGCATAGCTCGCGCCGGTGTTCGGGTTCTCGCTCTGCGCGAAATAGGACATGACCGAGGTCTGCCAGCTGTCGTTGGCGTAAAGCGCATCGCTGGCGAACCGGGCCGAGCCGTTGTAATTGCCGGTATGGCCAAGACCCAGCGCATGGCCGATCTCGTGGACATAGGTCTGATAGCTGTAGCTGCCCGGCGTGCCGCCATAGGTGCTGAACCAGGACGAGGCCACATTGACGGTGGCGGCGACCATGTTGATGCCGGTGCCGCTCATCGCGCAATAGGCCCCGGCGGCGCTGTTCTGAAAGCCGATCTGGCCGCCGCTGGTGACGCGCAGGAAGGTGATCCCCGACACCGCGGACCAGCTGTCCAGCGCGGTTTCGATCAGGGCGCGCTCGGCGGTGCTGACCGAGGCGGTGAAGGAATAGGTCAGCGTGCGGGAGGCATCGAGCGCCCAGCCATAGGTGTAGCCGCCGAAATAGCCGCGGATGAGCTGCTGGACCGCCTGGTCCTCGGTGAAGGTGGGAAGGGGCATCCGGGCACTCCTGACCGGGCGCGTGCGGCACGCGACCGGGCGACCGACGGGCGGTCGGCAACGACGACGGAAAGGGGCGAACGCCTTCGGCGCGGCGGAAGAAAGGGCCTTCATGGCCACCGGAGGATCCGCTTCCGGCGCTGATCCTAGCCGGTCGCGGGGCGGTGCGACAAGCCGGGACCGCCGGGATTGCGGGGCAAGTTCCGCGGCGTGGTGAACAGAGCCTTAGCGCGGCCCTGCCCGGACCCGGCTTTCTTCATCGCTGCGGCGACAGGGTGGCGGGGGCGCGGCACGGCCGCGGCCAAACCGCGCCCGGGACCGGGCGGGCCGGTCGCGGCAAGGTCGCGCGGCGCGGCGCCGAATCAGGGCGCGGGCTCAGCCCCGGCTTTTGCGGATCGGATCGGCCAGAAGCCGCAGCCCGTTGAGCACCACCAGCACCGTGCCGCCCTCGTGGCCGATCACCGCGATCGGCAGGGGCAGCTCGAAGAACAGCCCCGAGAGCACCAGAACCGCCATCGCGCCCATCGCGAAGATCAGGTTCTGCCGGATGATCCGCGCCGTGCGCCGCGCCAGCCGGTGCGCTTCCGACAGCCGCGAGATGTCATCGGCCAGAAGCGCCACATCGGCCGCCTGCAGCGCCACATCCGAGCCCGCAACCCCCATCGCGATGCCGACATCGGCCCGCGCCAGCGCGGCGGCGTCGTTCACCCCGTCGCCGACGAAAGCCACCCGGCCCCGCGCGGTCAGATCGGCGACGATCTTCACCTTGTCCTCGGGGCGCAGATCGGCGTGGATTTCATCCGCGCCGATGCCCAGCTCGGCGCCGATCCGCTCGGCCACCGCGCGCCGGTCGCCGGTCAGCATCGCGACATGGCCGACCCCGCCCGCCCGCAACGCCGCAAGCCCGGCCGCGGTGCTGTCGCGCGGGCGGTCCTCGCAGGTCACCCCGCCGAGGATCTTCGCGCCCCGCCCCAGAAGCACCAGCGTCCGCGGCGCGTTTTCCAGCACCTCGGGCAGCGCCAGCGTCTCGGCCGCCCGCGCCCCCATCCGCTGCGCCAGCCGCGCATTGCCCGCCCAGATCACCCCCTCGTCATCGACCGCCACCATGCCTTCGCCGGGGACGGCCCGGGCCTCGCGCACCGGCAGCGGGGTGATGCCGAGGCGGGCGGCATGGGCGCGGATCGCCGCGGCGATCGGATGTTCGGATTGCGCCTCGATCCCGGCCAGACGGGCCAGGAACAGCGCCTCCTCGCCCTCGCAGTGGATATCGACGATCTCCTGCTTGCCGGTGGTCAGCGTGCCGGTCTTGTCAAAGGCGAAGGTCTCGACCTTGGCGAGCGTCTCCAAAGCCGCGCCGCCCTTGAACAGAACGCCGCCCCGCGCCGCCACCGACAGCGCCGAGAGGATCGCCGCGGGCACCGAAATCACGATGGCGCAGGGGCTGGCCGCCACCAGCAGCGTCGCCGCCTTGTAAAGCGCCGCGTTCCAGCCATGCCCGATCGCCCAGAAGGCGGCAAAGGCCGAGACCGCGGCCAGCAGAACCGCCACGGTGTAGCGCTGGCCGAACCAGGCCGAGAACCGCTCCGAGGGCGAGCGCGCCGCCTGCGCCTCGGTCACCAGCGCGATCATCCGCGCCACGGTGCTTTCGCCCAGCTCGCGCCGCACCTCGATTTCCAGCACGCCATGCAGGTTCACCGTGGCCTCGAAGACCTGCGCCCCCGGGGTCTTGTGAACCGGCACGGATTCGCCGGTGATCGTGCTTTCGTCGATCGCCCCCTCGCCCAGGACGATGACGCCATCGACCGGCACCCGCGCGCCCGGACGCAAGATCACCACATCGCCCGGCACCAGCGTTTCCACCGCCACCTCGACCAGGTCCTCGCCGCGCCGCTTCAGCGCCCGGTCGGGGCGCAGTTCCATCAGCGCCTCGATGGCGCGGCGGGCCCGCCCCATCGCCCGGTGTTCAAGCGTGGTCGACAGGCTGAACAGCGTCAGCAGCACCGCCCCTTCCAGCGCCGCCCCCACCGCAGCGGCGGCCAGCGCCGCGACCACCATCAGAAGGTCGATGTCCAGCTGGCGTTCCTCGATCAGCGCACCGACCGCCCGATAGGCCGCCGGAACCCCGCCGGTCAGAAAGACCGAGACGAGCGCCAGCGTCTCGACCCAGCCATTGCCCAGCCCCGGAAAGAGCCAATGCGCCGCCGCGCCAAGCGCCATCGCGGCGATCGTGGCCAAGGTCAGCACCAGCCTGCTCGTATCCTCTGTCATCGCGTTCCTCCCGTCCTGTCGATATCCCTGGCCGTACGCGGGTCGGGGTTGCGCCCTCATAGCGCGATTGGCCCGGGTTCGGCCAGAGCCGCAAGAGGCCCATGGCGCCGCAATCAGCCCCGGCCAGCCCCCCGAAATCGCGGCGGAATCTCTTTTGCAGAAAGAAGCTGTTAATCAAGCTGGCGTAGCTTGCCCGCATGACTCACGCGCTTTCGCCCCGCCAACAGGAAGACATCGCCCTCGGCTCGCCGCAGATGACGGCGTTGCGGGGCCTGTTCCTGATCTGCCTGCACCACGGCGTCACCCTGCCGGTCACCGAAATCCCCGCGCTGGAGGAGGGCAGCATCGCCCCCCGGCTTGAGGCGACCTTTCAGCGCGCGGGCTTTCGCAGCCGCCAGATCAGCGGCGGCAGCTGGCGCACGGCGAAGGGGCTCGGCTCGGCTTATCCGGCGCTGTGCGAGGGCAAGGACGGCCGCTGGTTCATCCTTGCCCATACGATCGATCTGCCCACCGGGCCGCATGCCGCCATCCTTGACCCCGCGCGCGAGGGCGAGGGCATCCTGTTCCTGCCGCAGGCCGAATTCGAGGCGCGCTGGTCGGGGCGGCTGATTCTGGCGCGGCTGCGCAAGACCGAAACCTCGGCGCGGCGGCCCTTTGGCCTGGGCTGGTTCGTGCCGGCGCTGCTGGAGCAACGCGCGCTGTTTGGCGGCGTCGCGGTGGCGGTGGTGGCGGGCAACCTGATCGCCTTTGCCCTGCCCTTCCTGATGCAGGTGATGATCGACAGCGTGATTTCCTCGCACAGCTGGAACACGCTGGCCGCGGTGCTCTCGGTCTATGTGTTTCTGGTGCTGTTCGATGCCGCCTTCAGCTATGTGCGCCAGCGTCTGATGCAGATCTGCGGCGGGCGGCTGGATGCGCGGATCGGGGCGGCGGTGCATGCGCATCTGCTGTCGCTGCCTTTGTCGGTGTTTGAGACGACGGCCGCGGGCGTTCTGGCCCGCAACATGCAACTGACCGAAAAGATAAGGCATTTTCTGGTCGGGCGGCTGTTTCAGACGATGCTGGATGCCGCGCTTTTGCCGGTTCTGCTGACGCTTCTGGCGCTTTTGTCGGGGCTGATGACGCTGGTCGTTCTGGGCTTTGCGCTGACCATCGCGGGGCTTCTGGCGCTGTTCCTGCCCGCGCTGCAGCGCCGTCTTTCGGCGCTTTACGACGCCGAGGCGGGGCGGCAGGCGCATCTGGTCGAGACGCTGCACAACATGCGCACGGTGAAGGCGCTGGTGCTGGAGGGCACGCGGCGCGGGCTTTGGGAAACGGCGCTGGCGCGCACCATCCGCAGCCAGTGGCAGGTGGGGGAACTTTCCGCCACCGTCAGCGCGCTGACCTCGCTGATGGAGCGGCTGATGCAGGTCGCGGTTCTGGGCCTTGGCGCCGAACAGGTGCTGTCGGGCTCGATCAGCGTCGGCACGCTGGTCGCGTTCATGATGCTCTCCGGGCGGGTCACCGGCCCCTTGGTGCAGATCGTCGGGCTGATCAACGAATGGCAGGAAGCCGCGCTGGCCGTGCGCACGCTCCGCGGCGTGATGGACCACCCGCCCGAGCGCGGCCCCGAGGTGCGGCCGATCCGCCCGGCGCTGCGCGGGGCGATCCGGATCGAGGATCTGTGCTTCACCTATCCCGGCACCGCGACGCCTGCGCTGGATCATCTGACCCTCGACATCGCCGCCGGGCAGGTGATCGGCATTGTCGGGCGCTCGGGCTCGGGCAAGACCACGCTGACGCGGCTGCTGCAGGGGATCGGCTCGGCGCAATCGGGCCGCATCCTGTACGATGGCAACGACGCGCGCCACATCGACCTGGACCATCTGCGCCGCTCGGTCGGCATCGTGCTGCAGGAAAACGTGTTGTTCCGCGGCACCTTGCGCGAAAACATCGCGCTCGCCCGTCCCGATGCCAGCCACGAGGCGGTCTTGCGCGCCGCGACGCTGGCGGGGGCGGCGGAATTCATCGACCGGCTGCCGCAGGGGCTGGACACCCCGGTCGAGGAAGGCGGGGCGAACCTGTCGGGCGGGCAACGGCAACGCATCGCGCTGGCGCGGGCGCTGCTGGCCGATCCGCCAATCCTGATCCTGGACGAGGCGACCAGCGCGCTTGACCCCGAATCAGAGGCGGTGGTGAACCGCAATCTCGCCGCCATCGCGCAGGGGCGCACGGTGATCGTGGTCTCGCACCGGATGAGTTCGCTGGCGCATTCGGATGCGATCCTGGTGCTGGATCGTGGCCGGATCGAGGATTTCGCACCCCATGCGGTGCTTCTGGCGCGCTCGCCGACCTATCGACATCTGTGGCTGCAACAGGCGGGGCAAACGGAATGATCCAGCTTGGCTCCATCGACCGCGAGGCCATCGCCTTTCAGGAAGAGCTTGACCGGGTGCAGGTCGAGCCGGTGCCGGTGCTGTTGCGGCTCTGGCCGTTTCTGGCGGCGGCGCTGCTGGCGGGGCTGATCGGGCTTGCCGCGATCCTGCGCGTCGATGTCGTGGTGACGGCGCCGGGGCAGCTGGCCGCGGCCGAGCCGCCGTTGCTGCTGCGCCCCGCTGCCAGCACCCGGCTTGATGCGCTTCTGGTGCGTCCGGGTGATGTGGTCGTGGCGGGGCAACTGCTGGCGCGGCTCGATCCGACCCAGCCCGAGGCCGATCTGGCCGCGCTTGAGGCCGAGCGCGATGCGCTTGCGGCCCGGATCGCGCGGCTGACGGCGGAACTTGAGGGCGGCGTGTTGGCCGGAACCGGCCCGGCGCTGGCCGCGGAAGCCGATGTGCTGACCGAGCGGCGGCTGGAAAGCCGCACCAAAGCCGAGGCGCTGCAGGCCGAGATCGCCTCGGCTGAGGCGCTGATCGAAGCCGAGACCCGCGATGGCGCGGGGCTGCGCGAGCAGCTTGCGATCTTGCGCGAGGTCGAGGCGATGCGCAACACGCTCGCCGAACGGCAAAGCGGCTCGCAGCTTGCGGTGCTGGATGCGCGGCTGATGCGGCTGCGCGCCGAGGCCGATCAGCGCGCCCATGAAAGCCGTCTGGCCGAATTGCGCGACCGCCGCGACCGCGCCATTGCCGAACACCGGATGTTCCTGACCGGCCTGAAACGCACCGCCACCGAACAGCTGGCCGAGGCGCAGCCGCGGCTGCAGGTGGTCAAGGAGCAGATCGCCAAGGCCCGGGCGCTGCGGCAGATGGCCGATCTGGTCGCCCCCCGTCCGGGCGTGGTGCTGCGCGTCGCCGAGGGCGGCGTCGGCAGCCTGATCGCGGCGGGCAATCCGGTGGTGGTTCTGGTGCCGACCGATGTGCCGCTGCTGGCCGAGATCGGGCTGCGTTCGACCGATGCCGGGCGGGTCGTGGCGGGCGATCCGGTCTCGATCAAGATCGACGCCTTTCCCTGGCGCGAACATGGCCAGCTGACCGGCACCCTGACCGAGGTCGGCCATGCCAGCTACCGCGCCCAGGGCGCTTCGGAGGCGCAACATCCCGCGCATGTGGCGCTTGATCCCGCCGCGGTGCTGCAGAACCTGCCGCCCTCGGCGACGCTGCTGCCCGGCATGACGCTCTCGGCCGAGATCCACACCGGCACCCGCTCTGTCCTGTCCACCTTCTTCGAACCGATCCTGCGCGGATTGGCCGAAGCCCTGCGCGATCCGTGATCGCCTCACCGCCCCGTTTTTCAGATCGCCCATGAAGGAGAACCCCATGACCGACGCAACCCCGATCGAAACCGCCGCCGCGGTGCCGATGACCGAAACCCGGACCGTGCTGCATGTCGGCTGCGGTCTTGCCCATCCGGCGAAACTGCCCGAGGCCTATTTCCCGCTCTCTGGCTGGCGCGAGCTGCGGCTCGACATCGATCCCGACGTGGCCCCCGATATCGTCGCCAGCCTGACCGACATGTCGGCCGTCGCCGATGCCAGCGTCGATGCGGTCTGGTCGTCGCACAACCTTGAACATCTGGCGCCGCATGAAGTTCCGGTGGCGCTGGCCGAGTTCATCCGGGTGCTGAAACCGGGCGGCTTCGTGCTGGTGACGATGCCCGATCTGCAGCAGGTCGCGACGCTGATCGCCGAGGGGCAGCTCGAAGAGCCCGCCTATATGTCGGGTCTCGGCCCGATCTCGCCGCTCGACATCCTTTACGGCTACCGCCCTGCCCTGGCCGAGGGCAATATCTTCATGGGCCACCGCACCGGCTTTACTGCGCGCTCGCTGACCGAACACCTGACCCGCGCCGGCTTTGCCGGTGTCACCGTCGAGCGCGATGGCCGCTTTGCGCTCTGGGGGGTTGGCACCCGGCTTGCCGCCGCCTGACCCGCCCGGCGCCGGAAAGCGAAGCCTCAGGACCGCGAAGGCCCGGATCAACCGATCCGGGCCTTTCGGCATTCTGATCCGAAGCGCCGCGCCGGATGGTGTCGGGGCGCCGTCGGGGCCGGATATGAAAACGGGGCCTCCTGACGGAAGCCCCGGATCGGGAAAACCGCTTCCGCCGAAACGGAAGCGGTCGATGTCGGATCGGATCAGAGCAGCAGCGCCGAACGCTGTTCGTCGGTCAGATAGCCGAGCTGGGTCGCGCTGAACGCCGCCACCTGGGTCGAGGTCAGCGCCGCAAGATCCGCGGTTTCCATCGCGCCAAGCATCCCGGCGTCGAGATCCTTGAGCTGGGCCGTGGTCAGCGCCACCACCTGCCTCGTGCCCAGCGCCGCAACGGCGGCCGTGGTCAGCTCGTTCAGCGCCGCAACGGACATCGCGCCGATCTGGGTGGAACTCAGGCTGGCGATCTGCGCCGTGGTGAAGCCCGCCCCCTGTTCCGAGGTCAAGGCCGCCAGCTGAACCGAGCTGAGCCCCTTCACCGCCGCGGTGGTCAGCGTGCCGAAATCCTGGCTTTCGAGCGCGCCGATCTGCGCCGTCGACATCGCGGCCACCTGCACCGCCGTCAGCACCTTCGCCTGAGCCGTGGTCAGCGCATCGACCTGAGCCGTGCTGAGCGCGCCGATCTGAGCGGTGCTCAGCGCCGCCACCGAAGCCGTCGCAAGCTGGGCGAAATCCGCGACCTCAAGCGCCTTGATCTGCGCCGTGCTCAACGCTTTCACCTGGGCCGAGCCCAGCGCGGCGGCCTGCGCCCCGGTCAGCGCCACGATATCATCGGTGCCAAGCCCCGCCAGAGCGGCCGTCCCCAGCGCCTTGACCTGCGCCGTCGTCAGCGAGCCGTTGATCTGCGCCGTGGTCAGACCGGTCAGCTGCGCCGAGGACAGGGCACCGATCTGCGCCGTCGTCATCTTCGCCAGCGTGGCCCCCGCCAGGGCGGCGATATCGGCGGTCTCAAGCCCCTTGATCGCCGCCGTGGAGAGCTGGGAGATCTGACCGGTGCCGATCGCTGCCGCCTGCGCGGTGGTCAACGCGGTGACCTGCGCCGCGGTCAGGCCCTTGACGGCCGCGCTCGACAGTTTGGCAAAATCAGCCGTTTCCATCGCCGCCAGCTGCGCGGTGCTCAGCGCCGCGACCTGGACCGAGCTCAGCGCCCCGGCCTGGGCGGTGGTCAGCGCCACGATGTCGGCGGTTTCGAAGCCGACCATGTTGCCAGCGATGAAACCCTTGATCTGCGCCGTGCCCAGCGCGGCGATCTGCGCCGTGGTCATCGCCCGGACCTGCGACGAGCTGAGCGCGCCGATCTGCGCCGAGGTCAGCACCGTCGCTTCGGCCGTGGTCAGCCCCGCCATGTCGGCCGTGCTCAGCCCCTTGACCGCCGCCGTCGAGAGCTGGGCGATCTGCGTGGAGCTCAGCGCCCCCGCCTGCGCATCGGAGAGCGCCGCGATCTGCGCCGAGGTCAGGCCCTTCACCGCCGAGGTGCTCAGGCCAGCGATATCGGCGCTTTCGATCCCGGCCACCTGCGCGGTGGTCATCGTCGCGATCTGCGTCGAGGTCAGCGCGCCGATCTGCGTGCTGCTGAGCGCCGTGATGTCGGCCGAGGCAAGCCCCTTGATCCCCGCGGTGGTGAGCTGCGCGATCTGCGCCGTGGTCAGCTGGCCAAGCTGGGTGGTGGTCATCGCATCGACCTGCACCGAGCCGAGGCCCTTGATCGCCGCCGTGCTCAGATCATCGATCGCCGCCGTCCCGATCGCCGCGATCTGACCCGTGCTCATGGCGGCAAGTTGCTTGTCATTCAGGCCCTTGACCTGCGCCGTGGTGAGGGCGGCGACGGTCGCGGTGGTCACCCCGGCGATGGCGGTGGCGCTCAGCGCGCCGACCTGCGCCGAGGTCAGACCGGCGACGGTGGCGGTGCTGACGCCCGCGAGCTGCGCCGAAGACAGCGCGGCCAGTTGCGCCGTGGTCAGCGCCGCAACCTGGGTCGAACTCATGTTGGTGGCCAGATCCGCCGAGGACAGGCCCTTGACGGCGGTGGCGCTCATGTTGGCGATCTGCGCCGTGGTCAGCTGGCCCACCTGGGCGTTCGTCAGCGCGCTCACCTGGGCCGAGCCGAGCCCCTTCACCGCCTCGGTGGTCAGGCTGGAGATCGCGGTGGTGGTGATGTCATCGATCTGCGTCGAGGTCAGCGCCGCAACCTGCTTCGACGAAAGCGCCGCGACCCGGGCGCTGTCCAGCGCACCGATGAAGCCCGAGGACAGCCCGGCGACCGCCGCGGCGTTCAGCGCAGCCACCTGCGCGGTGCTCAGCATCGAGGCCTGAGTGGTGGCCAGATCGTCAAGCTGCGTCGAGCCAAGGGCCGCGATCTGCGCGGTGGAAAAGCCCGCCAGCTGCGCCGAGGTGAAGGCGGCGATTTCGGCCGACTCGAACCCCTTGACCGCGGCGGTGGTGAGACCGCCGATCTGCTCGGCCGTCAGCGCGGCGGCGGCGGCGCTGCTCAGCGCGGCGATCTGCGCCGAGGAGAAGCCGCCAAGGCCGGTGGCCGTCAGCCCCGCAAGGGTGGTCGTGGTGATGTTGGGAAGCTGCGTCGTGGTCAGCGCGGCCAGCTGGCCCGAGGAGAGAGCGGCCGCCTGATCCGAGCCGAGCGCGCCGATCGCCGCCGCGGTCAGCCCCTTGATGCCCGCGGTGGACAGCACCGCGACCTGGGTGTCGAGCAGCGTCGGGATCTGGGTCGCGGAGAAACCGGCCAGCTGCGCCGAGGTCAGCACGCGCAGATTGGCGGTGCCAAGCACCGGCAGCTGATCGCTGGTCAGCGCGCCGAGTTGCGCCGACGTCATCGAGGCGACATCGGCCGTCGTCAGCGCCGCGATCGCGGAGGTCTCCAGCGCCGCGATCTGGGCCGTCGTCATGAGAGAAATGGCAGTCATGGTAGGTTCCCGGGTTGAAGGATCAACATTCTGCACCGTCGGAACGTTTGCCGACGGGCATCGGCCGGTTCTCGGCCACGCATGTCACCGGACCCTGCGCGCAAGCCGTTACGAAGCGGTTAAATCCGCCCCTTCGCAGCGCGCGCACCCTTGCAAAATTAGGTCACATTCAATTCAACCGCGGGAAAAGCGCCGCTCTTTACCGCGTATTTACCTTGCGATGCGAGGCTCGCGCCGAGGCCTCTGCGAAGGTCGGCATCCAGAAGGAGTTTGCCCTTGCCATCCGTCGTTCCGTTCCTGCCCCTGCCCGGCGACACCCAGACGATCGCCGCGGCGCTGCACCAGCCCGGCGGCTTCACCGCCGAGGGCGATCTGGCGCCGCATCTGGCGCGGGCGGTGGCGGCCCTCGGGCTTGAGGGGCTGGTGGGCATCGGCGAGGCCGTGGTCCCGGCGCAGGCGGTGGCGCTTTATCGCGCCTGGCTTTTGCAGCATGGCCAGAATGCGGACTCGGCGGCGGCCTGGTACAATCTGGGCGTCGCGCTGCAGCGGCTGGGCAAACCTGTCGAGGCGACGGCGGCGCTTGAGGCCGCGCAAAGGCTGCGGCCCGGGCTGTGGCAGGCGGGGCTTGGCCGCGGGCTGGCCTTCGAGGCGGCAGGCGCCCCCGACGCGGCGCTGAATGTCTGGCGCGAGATCCTGCCCCCCGCCGAGGCGCGACGGCAGATCCATATTCAGATGGCACGGCTGCTCGAAGATCGCGGCCGTCTGGGCGAGGCGATCGAGGAGGCGCGGGCGGCGCTGTTGATCGACCCCGACCAGCCCGACGTGATCCAGCATCTGGTGCACAACCGCCAGCGCACCACCGCCTGGCCGGTGACCGGGCTTGCCGTGCCCGGCCTGTCCGAGGAGATGGCGGCACTCAATGCCGGTCCCCTCGCGGCGCTGGCGCTGGTCGATGATCCGGCGCGGCAGGCCGAAATCTGCGCCAGCTGGATCGGCCGCAAAATCCCTGCGGCGCCGCAGCTTCTGGCGCCCGCGGGCGGTTATGACCATGACCGGCTGCGCATCGGCTATCTGTCTTCGGATTTCTGCCGCCATGCGATGAGCTATCTGATCGCCGAGCTTCTGGAACGCCATGACCGCACGCGCTTCGAGGTTTACGGCTATGACCTGACCCGCGACGATGGCAGCGACGTGCGCGCCCGGGTGCTGGCGGCGCTCGACCATCACGTGCCGATCCAGGAGATGACCGACGAGGCCGCCGCCGCGCGCATCCGCGCCGATGAAATCGACATCCTGATCGATCTGAACGGGCTGACCAAGGGCGCGCGTCCGGCGATCTTGCGGGCGAAACCGGCGCCGATGCAGGTCACCTATCTGGGCTATATCGGCCCGGTGCCGCTGCCCGAACTCGATTATCTGCTGTGCGACGCGGTCACCGTGCCGCCCGAGTGCGAGGCCGATTACAGCCCCCGCCCGCTGCGGATCGCGGGCTGCTATCAGGCCAATGATGGCGTCATGCCGCAATTGCCCGCCGTCAGCCGCGCCGAGGAAGGCCTGCCCGAAGATGCCGTGGTCTTCACCTGCGTCTCGCATCATTACAAGCTGACCGAGGCGGTCTGGGGCGCCTGGTGCCGCATCGTCGCCCGGGTGCCCGGTTCGGTGCTCTGGATCATCGACGACAACCCGCAATCGCGCGCGGCGCTGACGGAGCGCTGGGCCGCGGCGGGGCTGGCGCCCGAGCGGCTGATCTTTGCCGCCCGCACCGATCCGGCGCGCTATCGCGCCCGGCTGGCCTTGGCCGATCTTTTCCTCGACACCACGCCTTACAACGCGGGCACCATCGCCTCGGATGCCTTGCGCATGGGGCTGCCGCTGATCACCACCCGCGGCCGGGCCTTTGCCGCGCGGATGGGGGCAAGCCTGCTTACCGCGATCGGCCTGCCCGACTGCATTGCCGAGGATCTGGCGGGCTATGAGGATCTGGCGGTGGCGATCGGCACCGATCCGGCGCGGCTCGGGGCACTCAAGGCGCATCTGGCGACCGGCGCCTGGGAGCGCACCCTTGGCGATGCCGAGGATTTCACCCGCCGTTTCGAAGCCGCGCTGCTGGCGGGCCGGGCCGCGCTGTGACGCGATCTCCGGCTTGCGTCTGCAAAGCTGCCTGAACGCCCTTGCCCCCGCAACGGGCGCAATCTGAACAGTCCGGCGGCGCCTGTCGCCCGACTGTCATGAAAACTTCACTGGATCGGATCATTACTTCCTTTATTCAGGAAGTATGGAAAAAACTTACCCCACCCCCGAGGCCGCCGCGGCCTTCGCCTGCCTTGGCCACCCCGGCCGTCTGGCCGTGTTCCGGTTGCTCATGCGCTTCGCGCCGCGGGGCGTGCGCCCGACGGACATCGCCGCGGCGCTGGGGCTGAAGCCAAACACCCTGTCGCATCATCTGGCCGATCTGACCGCTTGCGGGCTGGTCACAGTCTCCCGGCAAGGGCGGTCGCTGTTCTACGCCGTCGACCTTCACAAAACCGAAGCCCTGATCGGCTATCTCGCCCTCGATCTGGGCCGGGCCCGTCCCGACCTCATGCCAAAAGCCCTCTTCCAAAAGGCACATCTCATGCCCGATACGCCGTTCAACGTGCTCTTCATCTGCTCGGGCAATTCCGCCCGCTCGATCTTTGCCGAGGCGCTGTTGCGCGATCTGGGGGCGGGCAAGTTCAGCGCCCATTCCGCTGGCACAAGGCCCGGCAGCACGATCAACCCTTTCGCGCTCGCGGTGCTCACCCGCAATGGCCATGACACCGCGGGGCTGCGCGCGAAACATCTGTCAGAATTCCAAGGCCCGGCCGCGCCACGGATGGAGTTCGTCTTCACCGTCTGCGACACCGCCGCCGCCGAGGAGTGTCCGCCCTGGCCCGGCCAGCCGATCACCGGCCATTGGGGCCTGCCCGATCCGGTGAAGGCCACCGGCACCGAGGCGGAAAAGGCGCTCGTCTTCGCGCAGACCTACGGCGCGCTGCGGGCGCGGATCACCGCCTTTGTCGCGCTGCCCTTCGACACGCTCGACCGGCTTGCGCTGCAAAGCCGCATCGATGCGATCGGCATCGCGCTTGAAAAGGGCTGAGCCATGGCCAGACTTGCGATCAACGGCCTTGGCCGGATGGGAAAACTGCTGCTGCGCCGGCTGGTCGATCTGGGCCGGGGGGCCGAGATCGTGCTTTTGAACGACGCGGTGGGTGATACCGAGGCCCATGCGCTGCTGTTGGAATTTGACACGGTGCATGGCCGCTGGCCGACCCCCGTTTCCGCCTCCGAAGGCGGGCTGATGATCGATGGGCAGCGCATTTCCCTGACGCGGGAAAAGACGCTCGAAGCCCTGCCGCTGGCGGAATTGGGCGTCGATCTGGTGCTGGACTGCACCGGCCATTTCAAGACCGCGGCGAAGGTGCAGCCCTATTTCGATGCCGGTGTGCGCAAGGTCGTCGTCTCGGCGCCGGTCAAGGACGAAAGCGCGCTGAACCTTGTCTATGGCGTCAATCATGCGCTTTACGATGGCAGCCAGCGGCTGATCACGGCGGCGTCCTGCACCACGAACTGCCTGGCCCCCATCGTGAAGGTCATCCACGAAGCGCTTGGAATCAAACACGGATCCATCACCACCCTGCATGATGTGACGAACACGCAAACGATCGTCGACCGCCCCGCGAAAGACCTGCGCCGGGCGCGCTCGGCGCTGATGAACCTGATCCCGACCACCACCGGCTCGGCCACGGCGATCACGCTGATCTATCCCGAGCTGAAAGGGCGGCTCAATGGCCATGCCGTCCGGGTGCCGCTGCTCAATGCCTCGCTGACCGATTGCGTCTTCGAACTCGCGCGCCCGACCACGGTCGAAGACGTGAACAGCCTGCTCAAATCCGCCGCCGAGGGGCCGCTGAAAGGCATCCTCGGCTTCGAGACCCGGCCGCTGGTGTCGTCGGATTTCACCAACGACCCGCGCTCGGCGGTGATCGACGGGCCCTCGACGATGGTGGTGAACGGCACGCAGCTGAAGCTTTACGCCTGGTATGACAACGAATGGGGCTATGTCTGCCGCCTCGCCGATATCGCCCGAATGGTCGCCGCAAACCTCTGATATTCCTTTTATCTTGCTTCAAATATCCTCGGGGGTCCGGGGGCAGACAGCCCCCGGCGGCCCGAACTGGAACCCGCCATGTCCGACAATCCGATCCGCGCCTATGCCGCCGTCACCGCCGCCTATTGGGCCTTCATGCTCACCGATGGCGCGCTGCGGATGCTGGTGCTGTTGCAGTTCAACGGGCTGGGCTTCAGCGCCGTGCAACTTGCCTGGCTTTTCCTGCTTTATGAAGTCGCGGGCATTGCCACCAACCTTGGCGCGGGCTGGCTGGCGGCGCGCTTCGGCCTGGCCGCCACGCTTTACGGCGGGCTTGGCCTGCAGGTCGCGGCACTGGTCGCGCTGACGCAACTTGACCCCGGCTGGTCGATCCCCGCCTCGGTCGCTTTCGTGATGGCGGTGCAGGGCGTCTCGGGCGTGGCCAAGGATCTGGCGAAGATGTCGTCGAAATCCGCCGTCAAGCTTCTGGCGCCCAGCGGGGACGGCGGGCTTTTTCGCTGGGTGGCGGTGCTGACCGGCTCAAAGAACGCGGTGAAGGGGCTCGGCTTCTTCCTTGGCGCGGCCTTGCTGGCGCTTGTCGGCTTCAAACCGGCGATCTGGGGCATGGCGGCGCTGCTGGCCCTGATCCTGATTGCGGTCGTGGCCTTCCTGCCCAGGGGCCTGCCCGGGCGGATGAGATCTTCGGAGGTCTGGGGCGGCTGGCGGTCGCAAAACCCGCAGGTGAACCGGCTGTCACTGGCGCGGATGTTCCTCTTTGGCGCCCGCGATGTCTGGTTCGTCGTCGGGCTTCCCGTTTATTTTCAGGCGGTTCTGTCCGACGGCACCGCCGAGGGCCGACGCGAGGCCTTCTTTCTGACCGGCGGTTTCATGGCGCTCTGGATCATCGCTTACGGCGCGGTGCAGGCCTTTGCGCCGCGGCTTCTGGGCGCGAAATCCCAGCCCGAGGCGGCGATCACCGCAAAAGCCATCACCTGGGCGGGCTATCTGGTGCCGATCCCCTTCGCCCTGAGCCTCGCCGTGGGGATCGCCCCCGCGCCCGCGCCGTGGTTGACTGCAACGCTGCTCATCGGGTTGCTCGCCTTCGGCTTCGTCTTCGCGGTCAATTCCTCGGTCCATTCCTATCTGATCCTCGCCTTTGGCGATGCGCGGCGGATCACGCGGGATGTCGGTTTTTACTACATGGCCAATGCGGCGGGGCGGCTGATCGGCACGCTTTTGTCGGGGCTGAGCTACCAATTCGGCGGGCTGGCGCTGTGCCTGGCCACCGCGGGCACGATGGCGGCCGCCAGCTGGTGGGCCGCGCGCAGACTGGCGCGGTCAGAAGCACCCGCGGATCAATCCTGATTCTGGCCCGCCGCCGCGGGCCGAACCACAAAGGTCAGCGCTGGCAGCGATCAAACCGCAGCGTTTTCTTGCAAATCCGGGGATGATGGAGCGGGTGAAGGGAATCGAACCCTCGTCATCAGCTTGGGAAGCTGCGGCTCTACCATTGAGCTACACCCGCGTTGCCGTTCAGATAAGCGATGCCGCCGGGCGCGTCAAGCACCCAGCGTTCCGCCGCGACGACGACGGCGGCCGCCGCCCTCGCCCGAACCGCCCGCGTTGAAATTGACCTCGGGCAGCGTCACCAGCGTGCTCAGCTGCGGGAAAGAGTCGGTCGCATGCGGGATCGCATTGGCCGCGACGAAATGCTCCTGAAACCGCGGCTCGATCGCGGTCTCGATCTTCACGATCCGGCGCACCTGCGCCTCGATCCCGCGCCGCGCCGCCACCGAACACAGCGCCATCCGCGCCCCGGTCCCCGCCGCATTGCCCGCCGAAGTAACCGCCTCCAGCGCCACATCGGGGATCATTCCCAGCACCATCGCATGTTTCGGACTGATATGGGCGCCAAAGGCCCCGGCCAGAACGACCCGGTCGACCCGGTCCACCCCCATCTCGTCCATCAAAAGCCGCGCGCCCGCGTAAAGCGCGGATTTCGCAAGCTGAATCGCCCGGATATCGCCCTGGGTGACGGTGATCCGCGGCCCCTCGGGGCTGGCGTCATGGATCACATATTCCTGCGTCCGCCCCGTCGCCACGCAGCGCGCGCTGCCCACCTGCCCGGCCGAGCCGATCAGCCCCGAGGCGTCGAGAATCCCCGCGATCCGCATCTCCGCCACCGCCTCGATGATGCCCGAGCCGCAGATGCCGGTGATCGCCGGCGTGCCGAAGGCCGGATCGTCCGACCAGTATTCGTTGCCGATGATGCGAAAGCGCGGCTCCTTCGTCACCGGATCGATCTCGATGCGCTCGATCGCGCCCGGGGCCGCGCGCTGCCCGGACGAAATCTGCGCCCCTTCAAAGGCAGGGCCGGTGGGCGAGGAACAGGCCAGAACCCGGGTGCTGTTGCCCAGAAGGATCTCGGCATTGGTGCCGACATCGACGATCAGCGACAGATCCTCGCGGGTTTCGGGCGCCTCCGACAGCGCCACGGCGGCACAATCGGCGCCGACATGGCCCGCGATCAAGGGCAGGATATAGGCCCGGGCGCCGGTGGCGATGGGCGTCAGCCCGATCTCGGCGGCAGAGAGGCTCAGCCCCTGCCCCGTGGCCAGCGCGAAAGGCGCCTGCCCCAGCTCGACCGGATCGAGGCCGAGCAAAAGATGGTGCATGACCGGATTGCAAACGATCACCGCCTCGACCACGGCGGCGCGGTCCACCCCCGCCTCAAGCGCCAGCGCCTCGGCCAGCGTGGCAAGCGCGCCCCGCACCGCCGCCGTCATCTCGGCCGCGCCGCCCGGGTTCATCATCGCGTAACTCACACGGCTCATCAGATCCTCGCCAAAGCGGATCTGCGGGTTCATCAGCCCCGAGGAAGCAAGCACCCGGCCATCGTCGAGCGCCACCAGATGCCCCGCGATCGTGGTCGAGCCAAGGTCGATCGCCAGGCCGTAAAGCGGCGCCTCGCGCAGGCCCGGAAACAGCGCAACAAGCCGCGGCGGGGTGCCGTCGCCCGCCTCCTGCACCGCCGCCGTGACCTGCCAATTGCCCTTGCGCAAGACCGGCTGCAGCTGCGCCAAAACCGCAAGATCGGCCTGCAAGCCATTGATCTGCCATTGGCTTTCCAAAGCCGCCGCAAGGCGTTCGAAATCGCTTGCGGGCTCGTGCATCGAGGGCTCGGCGACTTCGACGTAAAGCGGCCGGGTCGCCGGATCCATCTCCATCACCCGCTCGGAGGCGGATTTGCGGATCACCTGCCGGTGCACCTGGCTCTCGGCGGGCACGTCGATCACCACATCGCCCATCACGCAGGCCTGACAGCCCAGCCGCCGGCCCGGTTTCAGGCCGCGGATGCGGTCGTAGCGCTCCTCGACCGCGTTGAGCGGGCTGAGCGCCTCGGCGCCGACGCTGACGCCATGTTTGGGAAAATCGCCATAGCCCGGAGAGATCTGGCATTTCGAGCAGATGCCGCGGCCACCGCAGACGGAATCGAGATCGACGCCCAGCGCGCGGGCCGCCGCAAGAACCGGGGTGCCCCGGGCCACCCGACCGCGTTTGCCCGAGGGCGTGAAAATCACCAATGCGTCGTCACTCATCGCGCTCTCCCTGTTGCACCCTTCGTTCTAGGGCAGGCCGCGCGCAAGGCAAAGCCCGGCTGCGACAGCAGGTCGCGGCTTTGCGGCATGCGATGGGCAAAACGGCCGGTCCGCACCGCGCGGGCCAGCGCTCAGCCGCTGGCGGTGCCGAATTCGGTGCTGGCAAAGCGGCTCATCGCAGAGCCGATCTCCTCGGACAGACGCAGGATGGTTTCGAGCCGGGTCTTGATTTCGGCGTGGAACAGATCGAGCTGATCGATCGTCGCCGCCAGCCCGCCGCCATTGGCGCGCAACCGGCCACATTCCACCCGCCCCATCACCCGGATCGTGTCGAGACCCAGCATCAGACGGCGGATTTCCGAGCTGGACCGGGTCAGTTCCTCGGCATGCTCGACCGCGCTTTTCAGCGCCATGCGGCTGTCTTCGCGCCCGCTGTCGCGCAGCCGCTCCAGCCCCGCCCCCTCGGCCGCCCAGTCGATCCCCGCGACCGGCCCGGCGTGGCGGAAGCTGCCGATCATCTCGCCAAGCACGCGATCCGCCCCGAGCAGGAACAGCGCCCGCGCCGCCTGCCGCGAGACCCGGTCGCAGAGGTTGTCGCGGCCGGTGACGAAGCTGCGCAGCCGCTCCGAGATCACCAGCGAGGAGGCGCGGTAGTTTTCGGAAATCGCCGAGACCGGCCCGCCCGAGGGTTCCAGCCGCGAGGCGACAAGGCGCATGTTGTTCGGGATCGATTGCAGCGATTCGAAGCTGCGCAGCAATTTGCGCTGCTCCTGCGTCACCTGTTCCAGCGCGACGTTCAGATCGATCAGCCGTTGCGTGCGCGGATTGACCGGGCGGCGCATGCCGATGTCGCGGGCGGCAAGTTCCTGGCCCAGCGCACTGGCCATGAAGGTGGTGTAGCTGGTGAAGCCCGCTTCGGTCACCGCCTGCCACAGCATCCGGGCGCTGGCCTCGGGATCAAGCCCCTCGTCCCGTTCGCGGCGGCCAAGATCGGCGTAAAGCGTCCGAACCTTGTCGAACAGCGGCGACGAGGGTTTGAGCCGCACCGACAGATAGCCCCCCTGCATCGGCAGGATCACCGCGAAGACCCAGTAGTGATCGCCGTTGCGGGCCCGGTTCTTGACATATCCCCCCATCGGATGGCCGTTGCCCAGCGCATCCCACAGGATGCGGAACACCGCGCGCGGCGTGTCGGGATGGCGGATGATCTTGTGCGGCGCCCCCAGAAGATCCGCCCAGCCATAGCCCGAAACGCGCTGGAACACGTCATTGCCCGCCAGAATGACGCCGCGCTTGTCAGTGCGCGAAAAGAACAGCTCGTCAAAACCGAAATCCACCGCCCCTTCGGGATGACGCGACGGATCATTCTGCAAGGTCACGGGACTTCTCCGGTTCAAGATGTCGCAGTCTACCCGGGACGGCGTTACCGGGAGCTTTATTTTCGGCATTGGCGGCACACATTTTCGCAACCGCCGCAGCGGCCCGGGCCGGACGGCCGCATCTCAGGATGGATCGGGCGGCGATCCCGCGCCGGGCCGGGTCCAGGCCGAAACCGGCGCCGGGCGGCCGAAATGATAGCCCTGCAGGAAATCGGCGCCGATCCGGCGCAAAAGCACCGCCTCGGCCTCGCTCTCGACCCCCTCGGCGACGATCGACAGCTCCATCGCCCGCGCCAGACCGACGATCGAGCGCACCATCCGCATCCCCTGCTGGCCGTCCTCGATCGAGCGCACGAAAGAGCGGTCGATCTTCAGCACGTCAAAGGGCATCTGCGTCAGATAGCCGATCGAGGCGAAGCCGGTGCCGAAATCATCCAGCGCCAGGGTGAAGCCGTTGTGGCTCAGCGCGATCAGCTCCTGCTCGATCGTGGCATCGTCGCGCACCACGATCTGCTCGGTCACCTCGATCTCGATCCGCCAGGGCGCGATGCCATGCGCCAGCACGACAGAGGTGAATTTTCCGGCAAAGCCGCGGCGCATCAGCTGCGCGGGCGAGACGTTGATGCTGACCCGCGCCTGATCCAGATGCTGCATGTCGGCGCAGACCAGATCCAGCAGCCGCCAGCCCAGCGGCATGATCAGCCCGCTCGCCTCGGCCACCTTGATGAAGCGGTCGGGCGCCACCACACCCAGTTCGGGCGAGGTCCAGCGCGCCAGCGCCTCATAGCGGATCGGCGCGGCGCCAAGGCTTGCCGGAACAATCGGCTGGTAATGCATCTGCAGCCCCTCGCCCGTGCTCAGGGCGCGGCGCAATTCCCTTTCGATCCGCTTGTGATCGATATCCTCGCTTTCCATGCGCTTGTCATAGCGCACCACCTCCGGCGTCTCGCGCTGCTTGGCGGAATACATCGCCCGGTCGGCACGGCGCAGAAGCTCTTCCTGTTCCATGCCGCGCCGATCCTCGAAGGCCAGCCCCTTCGAGGTCATGACCTCGAAACTGACCCCGTTGCACAGGATGGGCCTTTCGGACAAAGTGCTGATCTGACGGCATTTTTCGGCAACGATCTGCTCCAGCCCGGCGCTTGCGGAAAACACCACGAAGAATTCGTCACCGCCATAGCGGGCCAGAAAGGCGGTCTCGTCGGCGATGGTGCGCAGCCGCGCGGCGAATTCGACCAGAAAGGCGTCGCCGCCCAGATGCCCGACGGTGTCGTTGATCAGCTTGAAGCGCACCAGATCGATTGCCAGAACCGCACAATCGACGCCGCTTTGCGCCCGCAGAATGTCGAGATGCTCGCGCATCGCGAAGCGGTTGGGCAGGCCGGTCAGCGCATCGATCCGGGCGCGGTCAAAGGAAATCGCCTCGCGCTCGATCAGCACCGCCGCCTTCGCGCGCAACAAAAGCGCCGCGGCACCAGAGATCACCACGCACAGGAAGCTGATCCCCGCCATGATCGGAAACATCTTCCAGAACAACAGCGTGCCCGGCTGCGGCGGGGTCCAGCGCAGCCAGGCCACGGGCTTGCCATCCACCCCCGGCAGCGCGACCGAAATCGCCGCGGCCGCCGCGGGCGGGGTCTGCGTCACGACAAGCCCGGTGATCGAGAACTCGTCTTCCATGTCGCGCAGCCGCTGCGGCGCCATGACCTTGCCGATGGTGGCGATGGCGGCGCTGCGCGGCGCCACCCGCGCCAGAAGCGCCGGGTCTTCGGGCAGCAGATAGGAGCTGGAGAACATCACCGGCTGGCCGTCGCGGATCTCGAAATAATCCTGCGTTTCGCGACGCGACGGGTCGAGCGCGGGCACGGTCTGGCGCAGGATCTGCCGCGTCTCTTCGGTCAGAAACCCCTGTTGCGGCGCAAGCCCGGCCCCGGCATGCCAGGACAGCGGCGCCGCGAACGGACCGTCGAACAGCTCGGCGAACTGGAACACCTCGTCGCGATGCGCCGAGATGCCGTAATTCGAGGCAAGCCGGTCGATCGCCAGCTCTTGCGCATCGATGTAAAGGTCTGTCCAGTTGTGGTAGTCGCTTGCCAGAATAGACACCTGTTCCAGCAGGGTCTGCACCCGCCCGGCGACGCGTTGCACCGATTCCGCGGCGGCGCCATCATCCATCCGGCCGCGCACCGAGACAAGCGACATCCACAACACCGCCAGCACCGCGAGCAGAACCGCGGTCACCAGGACCACGATCTGCCGCGGCAGGGTGTTGCCACTCATCAGGCAGCCGCCTCCAGCGGCGGCAGCGCGCAATGTTCAAAGCCCAGCACACGGACCTGCGCATAGTCGCAGGTCAGCTCGCTGCCCGCGGCCAGATCGCGGGCGGCGATCATCTCGGCGCCGCGGTCGATCAGGCTGGGGTCGTCGCTGTGGTTCATGAACATGTCGCCATCATTTCCAAGGCGGAACACCCCGAGATGCGGCAGATATTCCGCGTGGTGCAGAACCGTCTGCGCCAGGTCTTCGGGAAAGAGTGCCAGCGTGGCGGCGGGTATGTCCACATCAAACATCGGATCATGGCGCCAGACCGTGGCGCCGGCGCGGATCGGCACCCGGGTAAAGACGCCAAGGCCGTGGATGTCGCTGCGGGTGACATAGTGGGTTACAAGAAGCATGGGATCACTCGTCTGGTATCGGAAGGGGGTCTTCAGGCTTCGGCCTGCATCAGCACGACCGAGAAAAGTGCCGCGCCGATGCCTGCGATCTGCCGCATCGAGAGGGTTTCTCCGAAACAGACGACACCGACGCCGGTCAGGAGCAGGATGGTGGCAGAGCTGTAAAGCACCGCGATCTGCGCCAGGCTCTGGCCCTGCATGAGCCACATCCAGCCCAGCGCGGTCAGCGCGTAAAGTGCCGCCCCGGCCAGAAACCAGGGCGAGCCATGCGGCACGGCGCGCAGGCTTGCGGATTTGAGCGCGTAATCGCCGACAATCGTCAAGACGACGATGGCGGCCAGAATGAGATAGGATCGCATCGCGTGGCACTCCTGATCGTGTGGCCTGTCGAAGACGCGTCCATGTTATGGTTAAGATGGTTTTCGAAATCTGAACGCGGGCGGCGAAAGCCCGCAAATTGACTCAAATTTTGCGCAGTTTCGCAAAAAACCTCCGGTTTCGGGGCGGGAAGCTACGATTTTGGCCCGGGCGAACCGGATTCTGTCAAAAGATGACACCTTGCCCACGGCGCAACCCTAAGGCGATTCGGGGATGGCGGCACGAGTCCATCCGCCCTGGTCAGGCTGCGCCGGTCCTGCGCGCGCTGTCAGCGCGACGGATGCCCGGCGGCCTTTTGCGCGCGGACATAAGCGGCCAGAACGTCCTGCATCCGCTTGATGTGCCCCTTGCCCTCGCCCGCTTCCTGAAAGTAGCGATAAACTTCCGGGTCAAGACGCAGATGAACCGACTTGCGCGGTTCCCGCTCGACCACCTTGGCGTTTTCCCAGAAAGCCGCGGGCAAATCCACCTCGGGGGCATCAGGGGAAAGATGAAGCTGCCCCCCAGCCTGCATTGCGGCAATTTCAGCCAGAGACAGCTTTTTCGTATTTGCGTCGGTCACGACGGCCTCCTTTGCGCGTCGAGATGAGCCTGATCACATCACCACGCTGAACGTAGACGGTCACGATGCAAAGATCGCCGACAAGGCCGATCGCCGTGATGCGGTCCTCGCCATAGTCTTGCCGCGTATCCGCGCTTTCAACCGTGGGTCCGTTGAAGATCAACGCGCCGTAAAGCAGGTCGATCCCGTGTTTCTCGATGTTCTTGCGACGTTTGTCGTCATCGTATTCGAAGTCCATAGAGGCCTCGTTTGTTGCTGCTGAGCTTTATCGAGCATTTTTGAGTCCTCCTACGTGATAGGGAAGTTTTTCTGATCTATTTTCCTACCGGTAGCATTCTTTGGCTACAAGATATGTGTACACATTTCGCGTACACATATCAAGTCACTACAGTTCACACATCCAGTTCCTCAACAAACCGCGCGTTCTCAGTGATGTACTGGAACCGCAGCTCGGGCTTTTTCCCCATCAGCCGCTCCACCAGATCGGCGGTTTCGCCGGCGAATTCATCGTCGATCGTCACCCGTATCAGCTTGCGCGTCGCCGGGTTCATCGTCGTGTCCTTCAGATCCTTGGCGTCCATCTCGCCCAGACCCTTGAAGCGCTGCACGTCGATCTTGCCGCGCCCGCCCAGCCCCTTGGCCAGCCAGAGCTCTTTTTCCGCGTCATCGGCGACATAGATCCGCTTCGCCCCCTGCGTGAGGCGGTAAAGCGGCGGGCAGGCCAGATAAAGATGCCCCTTGTCGATCAGCCCCCGCATCTGGGTGAAGAAAAAGGTCATCAGCAGCGAGGCGATATGGGCGCCATCGACATCGGCGTCGGTCATGATGATGATCTTGTCATAGCGCAGGTCATCGACACGGAACTTGCTGCCCAGCCCCACCCCCAAGGCCTGCGCCAGATCGTTGATCTCCTGGTTCTGGCCCAGCTTGGAACTGGCCGCCCCCAGCACGTTCAGGATCTTGCCGCGCAAGGGCAACAGCGCCTGCGTCGTCCGGTCCCGCGCCATCTTGGCCGAGCCGCCCGCCGAGTCACCCTCGACGATGAACAGTTCCGTCCCCTCGCGGTTCGTGGCCGAGCAATCGACGAGCTTCCCGGGCAGACGCAGCTTCTTCGTCGCCGATTTGCGCGAGGTCTCCTTTTCCGCCTTGCGCCGCAGCCGCTCCTCGGCCCGCAGGACAAGGAAATCAAGGATCGCCCCCGCCGCCTTGGTGTCGGTGGTCAGCCAGGTGTCGAAATAATCGCGCACCGCGTTTTCCACCCAGCGCGCGGCCTCTTCCGTGCTCAGCCGGTCCTTGGTCTGGCCGACGAAAGACGGCTCGCGGATGAAGATGGAAATCAGCGCGCAGCCGCCCGTCAACATGTCCTCGCGGGTGATCTGCGCCGCTTTCTTGTTGTTGATCCGCTCGCCATAGGCGCGGATGCCTTTCAGGATCGCCGCCCAAAACCCGGCCTCATGCGTGCCGCCCTCGGGGGTGGGCACGGTATTGCAATAGCTGTGGATGAAGCCATCGCGCACCGGCGTCCAGTTGATCGCCCATTCGACCGATCCGGGGATGTTGTATTTCTCCTCGAAACTGACGCGGCCCGCGAAGGGCCTGTCGGAATAGGTCGAGGCGCCGGTCAGGCTTTCGGCCAGAAAATCGGCCAGCCCGTTCGGGAAATGGAAGGTCGCTTCGGTGGGCGTGTCGCCATCGGCAATCGCCGTCTTCCAGCGGATTTCCACGCCGGAAAACAGATAGGCCTTCGAGCGCGTCATCTTGAAGAGCCGCGCCGGTTTCAGGCTCAGCGAACCGAAGATCTCCGGGTCGGGGTGAAAGGTCACGGTGGTGCCGCGCCGGTTGGGCGCCGCGCCCAGCTTCACCACCGGCCCCTGCGGCACGCCGCGCGAAAAGCGTTGCTCGTACAGCTCCTTGTTGCGCGCGACCTGCACCACCATCAGATCGGAGAGCGCATTCACCACCGACGAGCCCACCCCGTTCAGACCGCCCGAGGTCGAATAGGCCTTGTTGGAGAACTTGCCCCCCGCATGCAGTGTGCAGAGGATCACCTCCAGCGCCGATTTGCCGGGAAATTTCGGATGCGGATCAACCGGAATCCCGCGGCCGTTGTCGCGCACGGTGACCGAGCCGTCGGCGTTCACCTCGACTTCGATCCGCGTCGCATGGCCCGCCACCGCCTCGTCCATGGCGTTGTCGAGAATTTCCGCCACCATGTGATGCAGCGCGCGCTCATCGGTGCCGCCGATATACATGCCCGGCCGCTTGCGCACCGGCTCCAGCCCTTCGAGCACCTCGATCGAGGACGCGTCATAGGTCTCGCTCGGGGTCGAGGACAGAAGATCGCCGGACATGGTGCTCGCTTTCATTGGTGTTCTTGAGATGCACAGATACCGCAGCTTGGCCACCCGGGGCAAGAAGGGGGCTCTGCCCCCGTCCCGTTCCGGGACTCCCCCGGGATATTTGAGGCAAGATGAAATCAGGCTCTTTCATCTTGCCTCAAATATCCCGGGGGGTGAATTGGCCGAAGGCCAAGAGGGGGGCAGCGCCCCCCTGCCCCGGGCGGCCGCGCCGCGCGCCGCAACCGCGCGTGCCCCTTTGTCATTCTGTCGCACCCGTGTCATAAGTTGGCCGCATCGATGACCAAACCGTTTCGAAAGGCCGCCCCATGACCCGCATCCTCCAGTCGCTCGCCGAAGTCTCTGCCCGTTACGACGTGCTTCTGTGCGATCTCTGGGGCTGCGTGCACAATGGCGTCGCCCCCTTTCCCGCCGCCGTCGCCGCGCTGCAAGGCTTCCGCGGTCAGGGCGGGCGGGTGATCCTGATCACCAACGCGCCGCGCCCGGCCCGCTTCGTCGCCGAGGGGCTGGACCGCATGGGCGTCCCGCGCGAGGCCTGGGATGCGATCGTCACCTCGGGCGATGCGGCGCAGGATGCGATGTTCGCGGGCGCGGTCGGGCGCAGGCTCTGGCACCTCGGGCCGCAAAAGGACGACGGCTTCTTCACCGAAATCCCGCCGGAATGGCAGGGCCGCAGCCATATCGAGCTGGTCCCCTTCGATCAGGCCGAGGGCATCGTCTGCACCGGCCCCTTCGACGAGCTGAACGAAGTGCCCGAAGACTACCGCGCCCGCTTCCTTGCGGCCAAGACCCGCGGCCTGCCGATGCTTTGCGCCAATCCCGATGTGGTGGTGGACATGGGCGAGACCCGGATCTATTGCGCCGGCGCGCTTGCCGCGCTTTACGAGGACATGGGCGGGCGGGCGCTTTATTTCGGCAAGCCGCATCCGCCGATTTACGACATGGCCCGGCGCCGCATGGCGGAATTCGGCCTGACCGATGACAGCCGCGTGCTGGCGGTGGGCGATGGCATCAACACCGATGTCGCGGGCGCGATGGGCGAGAACCTCGACGTGCTTTTCGTCTCGGGCGGGCTTGCCGCCGAGCAGTTCGGCGCCGATGTCGAAAATCCGAACCCGGATCTGCTCCGGGCCTGGCTTGATGCCCGCCAGCAGGACCCGCGCTATACGATCGGGCGGCTGCGCTGAGCCCTCAGCAACTATCTTGCGCCCGCGCCACCCCTTGGGTTCATAAGTTTCGCTGCGCTTGCATGGTCGGGGCGGCCATGCTAAGCGGCGGCGCAGCATGACCCCAAGCCGGAGCGCCCCCATGACCGATCCCATTTCCCGCGGCACGATCTGCATCGACGAGCTCGAGGTCGGCATGATGCGCAGCCTGACCAAGGAAATCACCGACCGCGACATCGAACTCTTCGCCGAGGTCTCGACCGACCGCAACCCGGTGCATCTCGATCAGGCCTTCGCCGAGGGCACGATGTTCAAGGGCCGGATCGCGCATGGGATGCTCTCGGCCGGGCTGATTTCGGCGGTGATCGGCGAGCAGCTGCCGGGGCATGGCACGATCTATCTGGGCCAGTCGCTGAAATTCCGCGCCCCGGTGCGGCCGGGTGATGTCGTCACCGCCGAGGTCACGGTGGCGGCGATCGATCCGGTGAAGCGTCGCGTGACCCTTGAAACCCGCTGCCGCGTGGGCGATACGGTGGTGATCGAGGGCGAAGCGCAGGTTCTGGCGCCCGCCTGCAAGAACTGACACGACCGGCGGCCTCGCCGGAGGCGGGACAAGACCGGGCATGCAGACCTATACCCACTGGACGGGGCTTCCCCCCGAGGCGCGCGGCGCCTCGGTGGCGATGGGCAATTTCGACGGGGTGCATCTGGGGCATCAATCGGTGATCGACCTGGCCCGCGGCCGCGAGCCTTTGGGCATCATCACCTTTGAACCCCACCCGCGCGAAGTCTTTGCCCCCGAGGCCGCGCCGTTCCGGCTGATGAATGCCGAAGCGCGCGAACACCGGCTGGCGAAACTGGGGGTGACGCGGCTTTACCAGCTGCCCTTCGGCCCCGAGCTGGCGGGGATGGACCCCGAGACCTTCGCGCGCAAGGTGCTGGCCGAGGGGCTGGGCACCGCTCATGTCACGGTGGGCGGCGATTTCCGCTTCGGCAAGGGCCGCGCGGCGGGCACGACCGATCTGATCGCGCTGGGCCGCCGCTTCGGCTTTGACGTGACGGTGGCGCCGCTTTTGCACATCGACGGGATGGAGGTCTCCTCGACCAATATCCGCAAGGCGCTGGCCGAGGGGCGGGTGCGCGACGCGGCGAAGATGCTGGGTCACCTGCACCGGATCGAGGGCGAGGTGATGCATGGCGACAAGCGCGGCCGCGAGCTTGGCTTTCCGACCGCGAACATGTCGGTGGCGCGGCTGCATCTGCCCAAGCTCGGCGTCTATGCGGTCAAGGTCGATGTGCTGACCGGGCCGCAGGCGGGGGCTTACCTTGGCGCGGCCAGCCTTGGGGTGCGGCCGATGTTTGGCGAAAACGCCCCCAATCTGGAGACCTTCCTGTTTGATTTTGAGGGCGATCTTTACGGCCAGCATCTTTCCGTTGCGCTGGTCGATTATCTGCGCCCGGAAATGAAATTCGACGGCCTGCCCGCGCTGATGCAGCAGATGGCGCAGGATTGCGACACCGCGCGCCAGATCCTGCGCACAGCCTGAAGTGACTTCCCAAATGCCCAAATCCAAGTCACCTTTCGCGCGATGAGTAGTGATCTGCGCCCCCAGTTCTGGACCCTGCCGCTGGCCAAGCTGACCCCCGCCGAATGGGAGGCGCTTTGCGACGGCTGCGGCAAATGCTGTCTCAACAAGCTTGAATATGAAGACACCGGCGAGCTGGAATTCACCCGCGTCGCCTGTCGTCTGCTCGATGGCGAAAGCTGCCGCTGCCGCAACTACGAGATCCGGCATCAATTCGTGCCCGAATGCGTGCGGCTGACGCCGAAATCGCTGAAGAAAAGCGCCTATTGGATGCCCGAGACCTGCGCCTATCGGCTGCGCTATGCGGACAAGCCGCTGGAACCCTGGCATTATCTGATTTCGGGCGATCCCGAGACGGTGCATGCAGCGGGGCAATCGGTGCGCGGCTGGACCGTCTCCGAGGCCGAGGTGCCGGAGGAAGACTGGCAGGACTACATCATCGAGGATCTGTGAATGCAGTTTGCGTCGGACAATACCGCGGGCGTCGCGCCCGAGATCATGGCGGCTCTGGCGGCGGCGAATGCGGGCCATGTGCCCTCCTATGGCGCCGATCCGCTGAGCGGCGTGGTGGTCGAGCATCTGCGCGAGATTTTCGAGGCGCCGCAGGCGGCGGTCTATCTGGTGGCGACCGGCACGGCGGCGAATGCGCTCTCCTGCGCCGTGCTGACCCAGCCCTGGGGGGCGATCTTCTGCCACCGCAACGCCCATATCGAGGAAGACGAATGCGGCGCCCCCGAATTCTACACCGGCGGCTCCAAGCTGGTGCTAGTCGATGGCCCGCATGCGAAGATGGAGCCTTCGGGGCTGCGCGCCGCGATTGCGCATACCGCGCGGGCGGGCGTGCACAATGTGCAGCGCGGCATGGTCTCGCTGACCAATGCGACCGAAGCGGGCACGATCTACACCCCCGCCGAGGTGGCCGCGCTGAGTGCCGTGGCGCGCGATTACAAGCTGCCGGTGCACATGGACGGGGCGCGGTTTGCCAATGCGCTGGTCAGCCTGGGCTGCACCCCGGCCGAGATCACTTGGAAGGCCGGGGTCGATGTGCTGAGCTTTGGCGGCACCAAGAACGGCTGCATGGGCGTCGAGGCGGTGGTGATCTTCGATCCCGCCCGCGCCTGGGAGTTCGAGCTGCGCCGCAAGCGCGGCGGGCATCTGTTTTCGAAACACCGTTTCCTGGCGGCGCAGATGGCGGCCTATCTGGACGGCGATCTGTGGCTGCGCCTTGCCCGGCAGGCGAATGCGATGGCGGCGCGGCTCTCGGCGGGCATTGCCGCGCTGCCCGGGGCCGCGCTGACCCATCCGACGCAGGCGAACGAGGTCTTCGCCGCCTTCCCCCGCGCGAGCCATCGTGCCGCGCAGGCGGCGGGGGCGTCCTATTATTTCTGGCCCTTCGACCAGTCGCTTGACGGCCCCGGCGCGGAACCGCTGGCGGCGCGGATGGTGACGAGCTGGGCCACGACCGAGGCCGAGATCGACAGCTTCCTCGCCTATCTGCGCCACGCTTTGGCCGGTGCGGAGGGGGCGCCCCTGCCCCATTCCGGTGCTTGACCGCCCCGGCCGTCCCGCCTAGAGCATTGCACAAGCTACGGGCCTGTAGCTCAATGGTCAGAGCCGGGCGCTCATAACGCCTTGGTTGGGGGTTCGAGTCCCTCCAGGCCTACCACATCCCCAAAACGGCATTGAAGTTATTCACTTTTTTGCCGTTTTTGTATCAGGGCTGCGGGGTGATACAACGTTCCCGTCTTGTTCCACACCCATGACGAGTCGCCGACGATCCGCCGCACGGGTGTAATGCTCGGCCTCGACCAGCGTCTGATGGCCGCCCCATGCCATGATCGCATGCGCCGATCCGCCCGATTCCGCGATCGCGGTGAGGCGGTATTTGCGCAGGCCGTGGGCGGATTTTTCGACCCCGGCCAGGCGCGCGGCCTCGCTGATCACGTTGCCAAGACCCTTCACCGATCGCACCCGCCCATTCGCCTCAAGGAAGGTGAAACCACCCGAGAGACAGGCCAGCGCCGCCTTGACGGTCTCGCGCTCGGCCGCCCAGGCCGCGGCATAGCCCGGCAGCGGATTGGACCAGGGCACCATCGCCGGATTGGCGGTCTTGCTCTGCCGGTAGCTCAGCACGCCGCCGTGGTCGATGTTGCGCGGGCCAAGGCGCACCGCGTCATTCGTCCGCGCGCCGGTCCAGCAGACCAGCTCGAAACAGGCGCGCTGCACGGTGCCGATCGGCCAGCGGGCGCGGAACTTTTCGACCTCGTCCTGTGTCCAGGCGGGAAAGCCCTCGGTCTTGACCTTGATGCGTTTAACGCCGATCGACGGGTCGGACTCGATCTCGCCGCGTCGCCGGGCGCCGCCCATCACCCGCCGCCACGCCTTGAGGCGCTTGTTCGCAGCATCGGCGGAAAGCTTGTCGAGATCGGCCTCGATATGGCGCGACCGCAGCCCCTTGAGCGGTGCCGTGCCATAGGCGGCCTCCATCGCGTCGAAGTCCCTGCGCAGGATCGACTGATACAGGCTCGACAGCTCGGCAAACGGACGGCTGGCTTTTTCGGCACGGATCGCGGCGGCAAGCGTTCCCGCTGCGACCGGCGCCTTGCGTGCAAGCGCGGCGGGGCCGGTCAGGCTGGCCTCGGCCGCCGCCCAGGCGGCGACGAAATCCGGGTGCGTCTCGGGCAGATCCGGCAAGCGGATGCCGCTGGCGCGGTGGTATTTCACCACGCGCTCGCCGCGACGCTGGCGCCGGACCCCCTTCAACTGGACACCCCAAACAGGTGATCGCATACCGTTTCCCCTTCGCTCTCGCCCTCAATGGGCAGCGCCGAGGCGAAGGCGTCAAGGTCGAAGCGGTCGTAAAGACGTTTCGCCCCCAGCTTTCGGCGCGGGATTTCAAGCAATCGCAAGGTGCTTTCGGAGACGCCAAGGTAATGCGCCGCCTCAGGCGCGGGCAACAGGCGGGGCACGAAATGCGGTTCGTGTTTACCCATCCGCCGCCCCCGTGCTAGGCTGGCCACGCCCGGTTGCGTCGGGAATCCGCGACGGCGCACCTGCAGGCGGCTCGTCCGAACTCCGCGCCTGCCGGGCATCCTGGCAAGCCCGTGCCCCCGGCCTTTCGTCCCAGGTGCGCCCGTCGAGCAGGCGGCCAGCGGCCTTCTTGCCGACCCGATAAAATCCTGTCGCCCGGCCTTCGGGCGATTGAAACATCCACTCACCCCATTGCTTGAAGTAGAACGCCACGCCCGCGCTTACGCACTGGTCGCGCAGGCTGCGCACCCAATCGGGGTGCATGGGCCGGGCGCGCGGGCCGCTCTCGCCGCCGACTATTACAAGGTCAAGGCCAGGTCCCCGAGGAAGCCCCGAGAGACTTGTTTCGGAAAACGACGTTCCGGTTAGCGCGTTCAGAACGCGAGACGATCCGCGAGCCTGCGTGATGCGCAGATCCAGCGCCCCCAGCAGCGGCTCGGCCGAGACGAACCGCGCGGCGGCGGGCGTGGCGAGAAGATGCGGGATCCGCGCATCTGCGGTGGCCTGATCCTCGATCGAGGTGCCGAGCCAGATGTTCTCCGGCGGCATCACTTCACAGTTGAAGGGATGGTACCCCAAGAGCCCGCCGCCGATCGATGGCATCAACGGCCTTCCTTTGCGGCGTTCGTCGAGATAGTCCCTCATCCGCTCCGGTCGCTTGGTCAGAACCTGGAAGGTGTGCTGGCGGCACTCTCCCATCACCGCAAACACCCGGTCAATCCAATCATCCGGCACGGCCTCGTGAAACAGATCGCCATGCGCGCAGACAAAGATCCGGCGCGGCGCGCGCCAGCGAAAGGGCTGGTCGAGCCAGCCCTCGTTGAACCGCACGTCGCCCGTCCAGACAGACCGCCCGCCAGTTTCGCGGGTCAGCCCGGCGCGGCTGGGGTGATGGCGCAGGCGCGATCCCGCCAGCCCCATCGCGTAGCAGTTGGTGCAGCCCGCGCTGACCATGCTGCAGCCGGTGATGATGTTCCAGGTGGCGTCGGTCCAGCCGATGAGGGTTTTGTCAGCCATGGGTGGCCTCCTGTTGCTGATCGACGAAGCCGCCCCATTGATCGGCGCAGGCCTCGGCGAGGCCCTGGAAGGTGCGGCTGCGGATCTTCCAGCGATCCGGCCCGGGGCTGGCGCGGTGGATCGCGGACCATTTCGCGTGCCGCTCCGGCTCTTCGGCTTTGCGCGGCGGCACCAGCTTGTTCGTCGGAACGAGGGGCGGCAGGCCGCGCAGATAAAAGCCGGTGGCCTTGAAGAACGGATCACCGAACCACCACGGCTGGACGATCTGCGGGCGCGGCAGATCCGCGGGCAGGCGTTCGCGCGCGTGCGGGTTCATCACCGGGTTCTCGACAGCCACGCGCGGCACCGGCGCCTGCCAGCAGGTCGCAAACAGTGCAGCCCCGCGGTCGAGGTCGGCCCACAGGAAGGCGAGCCGCTCCTCACGACTCATGTGCAGATAGGCCTCCCGCTCCGCCGCGGCATAGGTCTCCGGCAGGCGCTTCGAGGGCTCGTGCAGCCACCTGACGCCACTGTTGCACAGCCGCGTGCAAGGCGGGTGCATCACGGCGAGCAGATCCCAGCCGTCCGCCAGATAGTCGCGCAGGTCGCCGACAATGTGCCGGTTGCTGCCATCCTCGCTGGGGAGCAGATCGACGCTCCAGGCATCATGCCCTCGGGCCGAGAATGCGCGGCGCATCACGCCTGAGGTTTCGCAGCCGATCAGAACGCGCATCATTGCCATGCCGCGCAAATGAGCCACGCGCCCAAAGAGCCAAGCGCACAGCAGGCATAGGCTGGCAACAAGACGCTGAGCCCGTCCGTCACCCGATCGGGTCCGCCGTTTTCCGGATCGGCGATGATCACCCGCCTGATGGCAAGGATGCCAAAGACGGACACAAAAACAAGAATTGCCCCGATGATGGTCATATTTCGCTCCTGTCTCTCGGGATGCCGCCCCGCGCGGGGGCGGAGAAGGCCGGTCAGTAATCGGTCATCAGGTCTGCCCCGAGTGGGGTCACCCGCCAGACGCCGTGCCCGGTCGAGTTTTCAAAGCGAATCAGGCCTGCATCTCTGGCGGCGTGAAGCTCTCGATCCGATGCATTCGGGATGCCGGTTTTGTCGCGCATCACCGCCGCGACAGCTGGGCGGTGGTGTTGAAGATGCGCGAGCGGTGCGTCTTGGTTCATGTGTGCCTCCTTAGTTCTCTCTCCTGTCTCTCGGGATGCCGCCCCGCGCGGGGGCGGTCACCGGAGGGTCAGACGGCCTTCGCAACGACGCAGGCACGGGCCGCGGGCGGGCCAGCGGCGTGATTTTCAGCGCAAGGCCGCTCAGCAGGCGGGACATGATCTGCCCCTGCAGCCAGCCGCGACCGGCGGGGCTGTGATAGTCGATCTCGCACCGGCCGGTGTCGCGGATCACTTCGTCAAGCTCTGGGTCGATGACTTCGACGCGGACAGGAAAGGTCATGGGGGGCTCGCGTGTTGGGGGCTGCGGCGCGTGGAGGGGGGATGACGCGCCGCAGCCTTGCCCGTGCGGGTCAGCGCACGGGATCTCAGATCATGCCGAGGGCGGTTTTGTAGAGCTCGAGGATCGCCTCTTCCTCGGCCAGATCGTTCTTGTCGCGTTTGCGCAGGGCGATGATCTTCCGGATCACCCTGGTGTCATAGCCGCGCCCCTTGGCATCGGCCATAATGTCCTTCTGCTGCGCGCTGATGTCCTTCTTTTCAGCATCAAGCTGCTCGTATTGCTCGATAAACTGGCGCAGCTCGTCGGCGGCGACGGCATAGGCGCGATCGCGCACCGCGCGATCGGCGGCCGTCTCTTTCATCGGGGTCTGGTCCAGCATCCTGTGTCCTGGAAAAAGGGCCCGGGCGCGGTGTCGCTTGAACGCCCGGGCCAGTTGCCCGGCCGGGAGTCAGCGGCACTCGGGATAGAGGGGCGCCGCCGCAAGGGCCGGGTGGCAGATGTGCGGTTCGAGCGCGAGGGTGAGGTTCAGCGCGGTGCGCAGGCCAAGATGGCCAAAGAGCAGCGTGGCCGCGAGGATCGCCGCATAGGCGGAAAGCGAGAGAGAGGGGTGATGCGACGTGGCAAGCCCGTCGCGCAGTCGCAAAAATCTGGGTTCGTCGCGCCGCATCACTGCCTCCTGTGTGTGGTGATGGCTGTCTGGCCCACGATCTGCCTTGCGGGGTCTTCGGTGGGCGATGCGGGAAAGCTAGGCGGTAGTTTTACCGCTGTCAATAGATAAGCGGTAATTGGACCGCCGTCGCCAACTTCAGCAGATGGCGCGCAGCACCAGGGCCAGAACAGCAAAAAGCCCCGCCGAAGCGGGGCCAGAGAGGCGCATGACGAACGAAACCCGGAAGGACGGCGCCTCGCAAAGGCGCGCGGAGCGGATCAATCAAGCATGATGGCTGCGCCGCACATACTCGCGCGGCAGACTGAAGCGCACCGGAGCCGCCCATTTGAGACGTACGCCGTGCATGTTCTCAGCCTCGGGGTTCAGGGATATCAGGCTGAAGGTGCCCTCTTCGGCGCCCACCTTGATATGCTTGACCCATGCCCGGCCGCTCTCGTCTTCACAGACGCAGATCCTGCCGATGGCCTCGACCGGCACGCCGACTGCATCACGGCTGTAAAACAGAACGGAACCAGGCTCATAGGTCGGGATCATGCTCGTCCCCGCGACCTCGACCGCAACGATCCCATGCGGGTTGATCTGCGGCGGGCAGATAACGTGGTAGAGGCCGTCCCCCTTGCAATAGGCATCAACCAGATCGACCTTCGCGCCAGCGCCAACCCGACCAGCGACCGCGATGGTGGAGACGACGGGACGGATGGACTGGGCGTCTTCAATGCCGTGCAGAAGCCACAGCTCCGATACCCCGAGCGCGGTGGCAACCTTGCTGATGGAGCTGACGTTTGCGCCCGCGACTTCGTCGCCAGCCTCGAAGCGACGGCGCCAGTTGCGAATTCCATCTTTCGACAAACCGGCGGCCTTTGAGAGTCCCGCTTCCGAGAGTCCCAATTCGTTTGCCCTCTTGGCAATGCGCGCGAGAACGTCCCCCATGTCCATGCGGTAAAAATTACCGCAGGTACTGGAATCCGCGTAGCGGTAAGATGACCGTTTACAAGGCGGTAAAATGACCGCATTATGCGCGGCATGCAAACTATCGAAACACTTCTCGCTCGGGCTGATGCTTACAAAGAGGCCGCTGGTGTTCATCACGACAGCACCGTCTCGCATCGCGTATTTGGCGACAGCAAGAAGCTGACCGCCATCAGGCGCGGTGCAGACATCACCCTGCGCAGGTTCAACGAGGCAATGCGCTGGTTCGACGAAAACTGGCCTTCCGCCAATGAAACGCCTCCACTCCAAAATTCCTTGACCGATACGCGGCATCCTGACGGTGCGGAGGGACCTCTCCCATGAGAAACGGCACTTTGATCTCGCAAGAAGATGCGGCGCGGCGGATCGAGGATGCGCTGCGGCTGCGGGTCGGGCGGGGGCGGCGGTTCTCGTTTCCGGCGCTGTCGGATGCGACGGGCATCCCGACGCGGACGCTGGAGAGCTATGTGCAGGGGGCGACGCCGCAGCTGAACGCGCTGTTGTCGATCTGCTCGGTGCTGGGGCCGTCCTTCACCAGCGACATTCTGGCGGCCTGCGGGCAGATGGCGCATGAGGCGAACCCGGGCGACCCCGAGCATCTGCGGGTGGCGGCCTCGCTGGGCGAGCTGGTGATGCAGATTTCCGAAGCGGTGGCAGACGGTTACGTCGATCACCGCGAGGCGGCGCAGATGCGCCCGCTGGCGGCGCGGCTGATCGAGCTGCTGGAGCCGCTGGCCCATGACCCGGCGGCGCGGGGGCGGCCATGAGCGGCGCCCCGGCGGTGGTGATCGATGGCGCCAGCGGCACGGCGCGGATGGCGCTGCGGATCGAGACCGGGCGGATGGCGCGGTTTCTGGGGCTGATGCGCGACCGGCTGGCGCTTTTGGGCGATGGCGAGATCGACGCGGTCGAGCGGTTTTGCGACGCCGCGGGGCTGGTGCGGCTGGTGCAGGCACCGCCCGAGGGCGGCGCGCTGGTGCTGCTGGCGGTGCCGAGCCTGCGCATGCTGCATTTTCTGGACCGGATCGGCTGCGCGCCCTGGGCGGCGCTGGCGGTGGCCTTTGCCGGGGTCGATGTGCCGCCCGAGGCGGGCGAGGTCGATGACCTGCTCGCGCGGGCGTTCTGAGGACGGGAGGCGGCACGATGGGCATGAAGCTGATCAGCGGGCCGCGGGCACAGGGCGAGGTGATGCTGTCGCCTGTCGGCGGGGCAGTTCTGAATGCGGGGAGGATCTGCGATGGTTGAGGCATTCCATGGGGCCGGGGCACAGCGCGCCACGATCTTCAAGCCGGTGGGCGCCGAGGAGATCCGCGACTATCCGCTGTCGAACGAAGACCGGCTCGACAGCCATTATTTCGTGCCATGGGAGCGGCGGCGCTGGCTGAACTCCGACATGCGCTTGCGCGGCACGGCCGAATGCCGGGCGCTTTATCTCGATCTGATCTTCATCTCCTATGACCAGTCGCCGGTCGGCACGCTGCCGATCGACACCGATATTCTGGCGCGGCTGGTGATGGTCGATCCGGTGCATATGCGGGCGCTGTGCAGCCTGCCCTACGGCCCCCTGCACCGCTGGGAACGCTGCCGCTGCGATGGCGGCGAGATCCGGTTGATGCATCCGATGGTGCTGCGCACCCTGACCGAAGCGATCGCGCGCAAGGAAGACAACCGCGCGAAGAACGAGGCGGCCAATGCCGCCAAGCGCCGCCAGCGGCTGCGGATCACGATCTCCGGCTATGCGGCGGATCTGGCCAAGAACGACGCGGCGCTGCTGTTCATGGATGAATGGCTGGTGAGCCAGGGCTGCGAGTACCGGTCCTCGGCATGGGTCGAGCGGGCGCTGGCGGCCTGGTCGGATCACATGCTGGCGCTGACCATGCGGGCCAGATCGGAACGGCAATAACTGTCCAAGATTGTCCGAAAGACAGTGTCAAGACAGTCTCAGACACTCTCGGACTGTCCTGCACGACAGAGAAAAGGACAAGACATTGAAAGGGATAGAGGCCGATCCTCAGACAGACCCGAACGGGCGAACCTGTGGATATGTGGATAAGTGCTGAGAAAGGAGCAGGGACGATGACAGGGCAGGACAAGGAACAGGACGGGGAGCGCCCCGACGGTGAACGGCCGGACGGGGGCCGGAGCGAGGCGCGTGTGCGCGCCGAGTTGCTCGGGCCGATGGCCGGGCTGCGGCGCAGCCGCAAGGTGACGGCCGAGGACCATGCCCGCGATCAGGCGATGATCGCGCGCAGGCTGTCTTACATGAGCCGACAGAACCTGCGGGGCCTGTGCGAGATGGCGCTCAAACAGGCGCGCGGGGTCTGGCCGGAACCGGCGCTCTTGCTGAGCTGGGCCTATGGGCTGGAGCAGCCGCCGCCGCAAAGAAGCGATTACGTCGCCTCGTTGCTGCGCTCGGCGGCGGGGCGCGAGGCGCGCGACGGCGGCTATCTGGTCGAGCTGATGCGGATGGCCCGGCGGCTCGGCCCGCCGCCCGGGCGCTACATGATCTCGAAGCTGCGCGAAGAGGCCGCCGACAATGCCCGCCGCCGCGCCGGGCTGCGCCAGATGCTGGAACGCGGCAGCAGCCTGCGCCGCGAGGATCACGCCTGGCTGGAAGCCTATCACGCCGATCTGGCGCTGGCGGAAGCGATGATGAAGAGTTCGGACGCAGAGGATCGCGCGGCATGAGCCTGATGACATTTCCCGGGGGACGGGTCGTTCCCGCGAAGGTTCTGGCGGATCTGGCGGTGCGCCATCTGACGGGCACGGCCGATCCCGCGGCGATCCGGGCGCTGGCCGCGCGCGATCGGGCGCAGTTCCGTTTCTGGGTCGAGGTGCTTGACTGGGCGCTGACGACGAAAGCGGTGGAGCGCAGCGAGCTTTGGGCGCGGCGGGGCGGCGCGGGCGGCCCGCTGGAGGTGGTGCTGTCGGTGACGCGGATGCAGGCGCTGGCGCAGGCCTGCGTGATGGCGCGGGCGGCAGCGCCGCAAAGCTGCGGGCCGGAGATCGCGGCCGCGCCCGCGCGGGGCGCCGCGCTGCGGTTTCAGCCGGTCGCGATGGTGCCGAAGGGCGCGGAGGGCTTCGCGGCGGAACCGGCGGGCTATCGCGGCCGCGATGCGGTGCGGCGGGCCGATCTCTTCGACAAGATGGAACGGGCGGCGCAGCGGCGCGGTCAGGCGGCGCCGTTCTCGCCCGGGCAGGTTCTGGCGGGGCGCAGCTATGCGGCGCTGGCCGAATTCGTCTCGGCGGGCGGGGTCAAATGCTCCAGCCTCGAAGGGCGGCTCGGCGGCGGCGGCGCGGGCGGGCTCGACTGGATCGAACGGCACGCCCAGGCGGCGGTGCGGCTGGCGCGGATGCGGGCGCTGATCGGCCCCGGCGCGGCGCTTTCGGTGCGCCGGGTGCGGCCCTCGAAACGCGCCGAAGAGGGCGGCGCGCGCACCATCGCGGACCGGGCGCTGGTCGATGGTTTCTGCCTGCAGGGCCAGAGCCTCGGCGATGTGCTGCTGGCGCATGGCTGGGCGAAGAGCGGGCAGAACATCGAAGTCCTGCGCAAGGCGCTGGCGGCGGCGCTGGAAAGGATGCGACTTTGCGCTTGACCGTTAAATCGCGAATGCGTATGGGTTTTGCATGATCTCGAATTGCGCCCGAAGGCTGACCGGCCTTGCGGGCGTTTTCATTTTCCGGGGACGGCATGGCGATCAGGAAGCTGTGTTCGGCGCCGGGCTGCGAGGCGCTGGCCCTGCCCGGCGGCTCGCGTTGCCCCGAACATCTCGCCCGTGACAGGGAACGCAAGGCCAAAGCCGCGCGCTCGGCCGAAGCCACGCGCTGGCACACGCTTTATCAGGATCCGCGCTGGAAGCGGGCGGCGGCGGCCTTTCTG
This sequence comes from Rhodobacter sp. 4.3.4, assembly GCF_058724655.1. Classification (NCBI taxonomy): domain Bacteria; kingdom Pseudomonadati; phylum Pseudomonadota; class Alphaproteobacteria; order Rhodobacterales; genus Rhodobacter; species Rhodobacter sp. 4.3.4. The sequence goes on along the minus strand of NZ_CM178967.1, from coordinate 1,497,609 downwards.
GCGGCGCATCCGCTTTGCGCCGATTGCGCCGAACTGGGCGTGATCGAAGCCGCGCGCGAGGTCGATCACATCACCCGCCACAAGGGCGATGCGCAGAAGTTCTGGGACCGGACGAACTGGCAGCCGCTGTGCAAGCGCTGCCATTCGCGCAAGACCGCGCGCGAGATCTGGCACGGCGCGGACTGAGCCTCCCCCGGGGGGTATCCGGAATTCGGCCCCCTTCCCTCCGCACCGGCGGGAGGAGGTTCGTTTTCGCGGCCGGGAAATTGGGATCAAAAACCCACTTGGAAGAAAGGAACACGAGGGCGGCATGCGCGGCGCGAAAGGCAATCTGAGGATCGTCACCCCGATGAAGGGCGAAGACGAGGCCAGTCCGGCGCCGCCCGACTTCATGAGCGCGGATGCGCGCGAAGTCTGGCTGCGGCTGGCCCCGCAGCTGATCCGGCTCAAGCGGCTGGAGCCGCATTATCACGAGCTCTTCGCGGGCTATTGCGAGGAGGTCGCGGTCTATATCGCGATGACGCGCGATATCGGCGAGAATGGCGTGACCTATGAGACCGGCGCGGGACGCAACGGCAACCAGAAGCGCACCCGCCCCGAGGTGCATCTGCGCAAATCCGCGCTCGAAGGGATGATCCGGCTCGGCGCGCTTTTCGGGCTGTCGCCGATCGACGAGAAGCGGCTCGGCGCGGCGAGCCAGGGCGATCTCTTCGAGGATCTGATGCGGGCGGTGAATGCGCCATCCGCTTGATCACCCGGTCTCGCGCTATGCGACCGATGTGATGGAGGGGCGGATGGTGGCGGGCGAGCTGGTGCGGCTGGCCTGCGCGCGCCATCTGCGCGATCTCGACACCGGCGCCGAACGCGGGCTTTACTTCGACTGCGCCGCCGCCGACCGGATCGTCAATTTCGCGCGGATGCTGCAACATACGGTCGGCCCGATGGCGGGCAAGCCGCTGGAGCTGCAGCCCTGGCAGGTGTTCCGCCATGGCTCGGTCTTTGGCTGGAAGCGCGAGGGCACGGGGCTGCGCCGGTTCCGCTCGACCTATCACCAGGTCGGCAAGAAGAACGGCAAGACCACCGATACCGCGGTACCGATGCTGTTCACCCAGCTTCTGGACGGCGAGGCGGCGCCGCAGGGCTTTTGCGCGGCGACGACGCGCGATCAGGCGGGGCTTCTGTTCAAGGAGGTGGGGCGGATCATCAGGCGCTCGCCGATCCTGCGCGAGTTTATGGCGCCGATGCGCCACGAGATCGTCACGCCGCGGGTGGACGGGGTGATCAAATGCCTGTCGCGCGACGGCGATTCCAGCGACGGGATCAACCCGAGCTTTCTGGCGCGCGACGAGATGCACCGCTGGACCGACCGCGAACTGGCCGAGACCATCGTCGAGTCGATGATCGCGCGGGCGCAGCCGATCGACTGGGTGATCACCACCGCGGGCCATGACCGCCATTCGCTCTGCGGCGAGCTGCGCAACTATGCCGAGGGCGTGCTGCGCGGCGCGATCACGGACGACGCCTTTTTCGGCTTCGTCGCCGAGCCGCCCGCCGATTGCGACCCGCTCGATCCGGCCTTCTGGCCGATGGGCAATCCGAACCTCGGCGTGTCGAAGCCGATCGAGAAGATGCACGAGGCGGCCTCGAAAGCGGCGGCGATCGCCGCCTCGATGCCGAACTTCAAGCGCTTCCACTGCAACCTCTGGACCGAGGGCGAACAGATGTGGATCGCGCGCGAGAGCTGGGATCAGGGCGCGGCCGATGCGCCTTTCGATCCCCGCATGCTTTACGGCCGCGATGCCTGGGTGGGGGTGGACCTGTCGAACAAGATCGACACCACGGCGATTGTCGTCGCGGTGCCGCTCGACGGGCTGATCTACCTGATCGCCTACACCTTCCTGCCTGCCGGGCCGAAGGGCTTCATCGTGCGGGCGCAAAAGGAGAAACGGGAATATGTCGCCTGGCGCGACCAGGGCTGGCTGGAGGTGCATACCGGCGGCTCGATCGACGAGGCGCAGATCGAGGCGCGGATCGGCTGGATCGCCAAAAAATTCGCGGTGCAGGAGATCGCCTATGATCCCTGGGGGATGAAGTACATGGCCGACCGGCTGGCAAAGCAACGCCTGCCGATGGTCGAGCACCGGCAGGGCTTTGCCAGCATGTCAAACCCGATGAAGCGGGTCGAGGAACTGGTGGCGCAAAACCGCATCCGCCACGGCGGCAATCCGGTGCTCGCCTGGCAGGTGGGCAACGTGCATCGCGACGAGGATGCGGCCGAGAACATCAAGCCGAACAAGAAACGCTCGACCGGGCGGATCGATGCCGCGGTGGCGATGATCATGGCGGTGGGACGCGCCGCCGCGGGCGAGCGCAGGCGCAAGCAAGCAAGAGGGGTGGAGACATTATGAACCTGCGCGGTCTTCTGGGCCTGGGTGCCCGTGCCACGTCGCCTGCCATGCCGCCTGCCGCGGCGCGGATCGAACCGGCGCTGACCGGACTGGCCTTGGGGCGGGCGACGGCGGGCGCGGCCGCCCTGCCCGTCTCGCACGATGCGGGCTGGCGCGAGTTCGGGATCGCGGGGGCAAGCCGGGTGCGCAGCCTGCCGCGGGTGACCCCCGATCTGGCGCAAAAGCATGCGACCGTGGTGGCCGCCTGCACGGTGATCGCGGGCGATCTGGCAAAGCTGCCGCTAGGTGTGTTTCAGCGCGACGGCAGCGGGCGCGAGGTCCGGCTGCGCGAGCATCCGCTTGATCACCTGCTCAATGCCGAGGCCGCGCCCGGCGTGCCCGCCCATGTGATGCGCTTTGCCATCGGCTATGCCTTCACCCTGCGCGGCCGCGGCTTTGCCTTTGCGCCGCGCGACGGCGCGGGCGAGGTGACGCTGATCGAGGCGATCCGGCCCGATCACTGCACCGTGCTGCGCACCGGGCGCGAACGCTATTACGAGTTTGAGGACGGCGCGCAGGTACACCGCCGCGTTTCGGGGCGGGTGATGGCGCATCTGCGCTACATGGCCGAGGACGGCTGGACCGGGCGCAGCCCGATCGAGGTGGCGGCCGAGACACTGGGCATTGCCCTTGCGCGTCAGGAGGCGGCGGCGCGGCTGGCGGGCGGCAAGGGCTTCAAGGCGGTGGCGAAGCTCGAGGATTTCGGCGCCGATGACGAGACCTGGCAGCGCGCGCGGGCGCGGCTCAAGGCGGCGATGGCCGAGGATGCCGACGAGGGCGTGCTGATCATCGGACAAAGCGACGACATCAAGTCGCTTGGCCTCTCGGCGGCGGATCTGGAGCTGCTGGCCTCGCAGAAGTTCGACCGCGAACAGATCGCGGCGCTCTACCGGGTGCCGCCCGCCAAGCTGCAGATGCTCGAATACGGGGTGAAGGCGAACGGCGAGCAGCAGGCGCTGGATTACAAGGCCGAATGCCTGACGCATTGGGGCAAGTTCCTTGAAACGGGTCTGGGCCAGGGGCTGCTCAGCGAGGCCGAGCGCCGCGCCGGGCTGTTCCTGCGCCACCAGTATGACGCGCTGCTGATGGCGACGACGAAGGAACGCTACGAGGCGATCACCAAGGCGGTGGGCGGGCCGATCCTGACGCCCAACGAAGGGCGCGCGATCGAGGGCAAGGACCCGATCGCGGGCGGCGACGTGCTTTATCCGCCGCCGAACATGACCCGCAAGGACGACGGCGCAACCGGGAAGGAAGGCTGAGAGATGGGCAGAACGGTTCGGGAGGTGCTGGCCGCGGGCGGCGGGCTGATGGCGCTGGACACGGCGCGGGCCGCCGAGCTTCTGGCAACGGCCTGGCCCGCGGCGGCGGCAACAGGGCCGCAGGTCCTGGCGGGCGATCTGACGCGCTACACGCGCGAGCGCGGCCTTGCGGTGATGCCGGTGCGCGGCCTGCTGACGCCGAATTCGGAGCTTCTGGAACGCTATCTGGGCTGGGCGACCTATCGCGGCATCACCGAGGCCTGCGCCGAGCTTGCCGCCGATGAGGCGGTGGCGGCGGTGGTGGTCGAGTTCGACACGCCCGGCGGCTATACGCTTGGCATCGGGGATGCGGTGACGGCGCTGCGCGATCTGGCGGCCGTGAAGCCCGTCCATGCGCTGGCCGCGCCGCTCGCCGCCTCGGCGGGCTATTGGCTGGCCAGCCAGGCGCGCGAGCTGGTGATGACGCCCGGCGCGGCAGTGGGATCGATCGGGGTGGCGGTGACGGCGGCGGCCAATGTCGCGCCGGGGGCCGCCTCGGGGGTGCAGCTCTTCGATTTCACCTCGCGCCATGCCCGGGCAAAATGGCCCGATCCGGCGACCGAGGACGGCAAGGCCGAGATCCGCCGCAGCCTTGATCAGACCGAGGCACGGTTTCACGCGGCGGTGGCGGAAGGGCGCGGCATCGCGCCCGAAGATCTCGCCGCGCGGCTTTCGGTCAGCGACGATCCGGCCGATGGCGGCGCGGTCTTTGACCCCGCCGAGGCGCTGGCGCGTGGGCTCGCCGACCGGATCGAGACCCGCGCCGCCTTTTATGCCCGGATGCGGGCCGCCCATGCCCCCGCCCCCCGCAAGGGGATGGCGCGGGGGGCGCGGGCGCTGGCCGCGGCGGCCCGGGCGAAGGCCCGTCTTTAAGACATCCCGGGCGCAAGCCCGTCTCTGAGACATCCCGGCCCCGGCCGGTGTGACCCCGCGCGCGGTGGCGGCGGGGAATGTGGCTGCGCGCCCGGCGCCGCGGCCTTTGATCCCGGAAAGTTTGATCCCGGAAAGGAAGAACGATGACGATCGATGATCTGCGCCGCGCGCGAAAGGCGGCGGCGGATGGCATGGCCGAAAAGGCCGAAGCGCTGGCCGCGCTGGAAGCAGCCGAGACGCCCGATGCGGCGGCGATCAGCGCGGCGGAAACCGCCTTTTTGGCGGCGCAGGGCGCGTTCGAGGCCGCCGACAAACAAGTGAAGCGCGCCGAGGCGGTGGAAGCCGCGCAGGCCGCCGCCGCGGGGCCGGGCGACACCGATCCGGGCGCGACCCCGGGCGCGAACCTTGGGGCGGGCGCGGCGGCGGTGCCGAAAGACCCCGCGCACAAGGGCATCGAGGTCGGGCTGATCGTCGGCGCGCTCGCTGCGCACAAGGGCGATCTGGGCCGCGCCGTCGCCCAGCTGGACCGGGCGGGCTTTGGCCAGGTCGCGGCCGCGCTCAACGCGACCGAAGTGACCGCGGGCGGCGTGACGGTGCCGCGCCCGCTGGCCGCGGATCTGATCGGGATGCTGCGCCCGCGGGTGGTGATGCGCCGCGCCGGGGCGCGGGTGGTGCCGATGCCCGCGGGGCAGCTGCGCAAGGCGCGTCAGGCGGGCAGCGCGAGTGCGGGCTATGGCGGCGAGACCGTGGCGCCGCGCGCCAGCGCCCCGAGCTTCGATGCCGTCGACCAGAGCTTCAAGAAGCTGCGCGCGCTGGTGCCGATCTCGAATTCGCTGCTCTCCTATTCCTCGCTGCAGATGGGCGCGCTCGTGCGCGATGATCTGCTCAAGGTGATGGGCGCGCGCGAGGATCTGGCCTTCCTGCGCGGCGACGGCACGAACGAGGCGCCCAAGGGCGCGCGCAACTGGATCCCGGCGGGGCATTGGCTGGGCGCGGTGGCGGGCACCGACGCGCTGGCGATCGACAAGGCGCTGCGCAAGCTCGTCTCGCTGGTCGAGGATGCCAATATCCTGATGGTCACGCCGGGCTGGATCATGCGCCCGGGGGCGAAGAACTTCCTTGCCGCGCTGAAGGACATGCATGGCAATGCGCTCTATCCCTCGATCGACGCGCGCGGCGAGCTGATGGGATTTCCGATCCACACCACCACCCAGCTGCCCAACAACCTCGGCGCCGGGGCGAACGAGACCGAGGTGATGTTTGCCGATTTCTCCTATCTGGTGATCGGCGAAAGCGGCCTGTTGCGGATCGCGCAATCGACCGAGGCCGCCTATCTCGACGCCAATGGCGAGATGCAATCGGCCTTTGCCAATGACCAGACGCTGATGCGCGCCATCGCCGAGCATGACTTTGCCCCCGAACATGAGGTGGCGATCGCCGGGCTGCAGGGCATCGGCTGGGCGCTGTGATCCCCCCGGGCCGCGCCCGGTCGCGGCCCGCCTTCTGACCGGAAAGGAATGACACATGGCCAGGCTGGTCACGGTAAGATTTCTGCGGGGCTCCGCGCCCTACAACACCGGCGAGATTGCCGGGTTCGAGGCCCCCGTCGCGCGCGCGCTGATCGCCAGCGGCGCGGCCGAGGCGGTGAAAGCCGCGCCGCTGGCGCCCGACCCGGCCGCCGGGCGGGAAGCCCCCCAGCGCGTGGTGCTGACCTTCCTCGCCGCCGCGCCGCCCTATCATGCGGGCGATGTGGCGGGCTTCGATCCGCTTGAGGCCGCGGCGCTGGTGGCCCGGGGCAAGGCGGTGCCGCTCGCCGCAGGGACGGCGGCCGGGGATGATCCGGCCGAAGAAGAGGCCTGCGACGCGGAAGAGCCCGCCGCCGATCCCGGCGCGGAAGGCCCCGATGACGGGATCGACGACGACGCGGCCGAGCCGGAGTTCGTGCTCGTCGATCATGACGACGGCGCAGGCGAAGACCTTGACGATGACGCCGAAGACGGCGCCCCGCCGGTGCAGGGGCGCGCGGGCTGATGCGCGTTCTGGGAGCGGTCCCGGCCGCGGTCAGCGTGGCGGAGTTCAAGCGCGCCACCCATATGGACGAGGGGAGCGAGGACGATGCCGCCCTCGCCGCCTGTCTGGCGGCGGCGCAAAGCCTGGTCGAACAGGCCACGAACCGCCCACTCGGCCCGCGCGAGGTGGAGATCACGCTGGAGGCCGTGCCCGGCCTGCGGCGCTGGTGGTTTCCCTGCGCGCCGGTGCTGTCGGTGGCGCAAGTCGTGGTCGAGACCGAAACGGGCGCGCAGGCGCTTGACCCGGGGCGCTGGCGGCTGCGCCTCGCCCATGACGAGCCGCGGCTCGACTTTGCCGCGGGCGCGCTGCCGTCCATCGCCGCCCCCTGCCCCGTCACCGTCACCGCCACGGTCGGCGCCGATCCCGGAAATCCCGCGCTCCTGCCGCTGCGCCAGGCGATCGTGCTGATCGCGCGGGAATGGCACGAGGCCGGGATCACCATCGCGGGCGAGGCGGCAAGCCCCGGCGCGCTGTCCTTCGGCGCGCGCGCGATGCTCCGGCACGCCCGCTATCTGCGCCCGCGCGTGTTTTCGGGGGGCTGAGAATGGGCGAGCGCCTTGACACAAGGGCAACGATCCTGCGGCCGCGGCTCGGCGATGACGGGCTGAGCCGAACCTTCACCGGCTGGGAAGAGCTGGCGACCCTCTGGGCTAGCCTGCGCGAGAGCCTGGGCGAGGAAGCCGCCGCGGCCGGGCAGATCGGGACGCGGCGCGGTGCAAGGTTGCGCCTGCGCGCCTCTCGCCTCGCCCGCCAGATCACCGCCGCGGACCGGGTGCGGGCGCGCGGCCAGCTTTGGGAGATCCGCGGGATCTGCGCCCCGGGCGCCGGGCTGATCGAGCTTTCCCTTGCGGCGGTCCCAAACCGAAAGGAGGCAGTATGACCGGCACGGTGAAGCTGGAAGGGTTCCGCGAGCTCGAACAGGCGCTGGCGCAGATCGAAAAGACCGCCACGGCGAAAGCGGTGATGCGCCGCGCGCTGAAGACCGCCGCCCGGCCGGTGGTGGATCTGGCCGCGGCGCTCGCCCCCGAGGGGCCGACCGGCAAACTGAAGCGCTCGATCAGCATCAGCACCAAGCTGAGCAAGCGCCAGCAGCGGGCAAACCGCAAGCTGCAGGCCGAGGGAAAGGCCGCGGTCGAGATGTTCCTCGGCCCCGATTACAAACTGGCGGGCAATCACGCCCATCTGGTGGAATTCGGCACCAAGCCGCACCGCAACCGCGGTCAGTTCGCCGGAACGCAGCACCCCGGCACCGCACCCCGCCCCTTCCTGCGCCCCGCCTGGGAGGCCGAGGGCAGACCCACCCTCGATCGGCTGGGCAAGACGCTCTGGGTCGAGATCGAAAAGGCGGCCAGGCGGGCGGCCGCAAAGGAGAAAGGCTGATGGAACAGGAAAAGGCGCATCCCGATGATGTGGTGAAGCTGCTGGCCGATCTCGCCGCGCAGCATGGCTACCGGCTGGTCGGGGTCGAACTGGTGGCGCGCAAGCCGCTCGGCGCCGCGCTGCCGCGTCACAGCTACAGGATCTTCTGATCCATGGAAGAGAGCTTTGAAGACAGCTTTCGCGCCGCCCTCTTGGCCTCGGACGCGGTCACGGCGCTGGCTGGCGACCGGATCGATTTCGGCGCCAACCCGCTGGACACGGCCTGCCCGCGCCTCGTGCTCTGGACGATCTCCGACACCGGCGGGCTGCTCCTGTCCGGCCCCGATGGCGTCTCCCGCGGCCGGGTCCAGGTCGATTGCTACGGCGAGAGCTATGGCGCAGCCAAGCGCCTTTCCCGCGCCGTGCGCGCCGCCCTCGATGGCTACAGCGGCGGCGGGTTTCAGGGGGTCTTTCACGCGGGCACGCGCGATTCACACGACAGCGAGGCCCCGTTCCGGGTCTCGCTCGATTTCATCACGGTTTACACCAGCTGAGGAGGGCCGCATGGCCAGCAAACAGATCATCGCTTACGGGGCAACCGTCGAGCGCTCCACCGATGGCGTCGCCTGGGCGGCGATCCCCGAATGCAAGGGCATCGCCATCCCCGCGCCGAGCACCGATTACATCGATGCCACCTCGCTCGACAGCCCGAACGGCTTCAAGGAATACGTCCGCGGCATGCGCGACGCGGGCGAGATCTCGCTGCCCTGCGGCTACACCGCCGCGGGCTACGAACAGCAGATCGCCGATTCCGCCCGCGATGAGCCGGTCTTTTACCGCACCACCCTCAAGCCCGCCCCCGGCCAGAAGACCGGCGATGTCTTCCAGTTCCGCGGCTTCCCGACCCCGCAGGTCGAGGGCAACGACGTGACCGGCCTGATCGCCATGACGATCAGCATCCGCACCACCGGCGACGTGATCTGGACCAAGGGGACGAAGGCATGACCGGCATGAACAGCTTGCGCGGCGCGGTGCCCTTCGCCGGGGACCGGTATTTCCGGCTCTCCACCAACGCCCTTGTCCGCTATCAGGACGCCGCGGGCGAGACCCTGCTCGAGGCGATGGCCGCGCTGGAACAGAGCCCCGGCGACACCCGGCGCATCCGCCGCATGGTCTGGGCGGCGCTCTCGCATGAGGGCCTCACCGAAGAGGCGGCGGGCGATCTGATGGATGAGATCGGCCAGACCGAAGCGGCGCGGCTGCTGGGCGAGGCGATCCGCGCCGCCTTCCCGCAGGCGGGCGCTCCGGGGGCGGATGCCGGAGAGACCGGGGGAAACGGGGCGGGCCGGAAGAAACGGACCCCCTGAGCGCGCTGCTGCGCGCCTGGCTTGAGGCGGGGCAGGATTATCCGGGCTTCTGGGATCTGACCCCGCGCGAGGCGGTGATGATCCTGCGCGGCGCCGCCACGCGGCAGCGCGCCGGGATTGAGGCCGCCCGCGCCCTCAATCACCAGTTGGCCGGGCTCGTGGCCTTCGCCTTCCACGATCCGCAAAACCTGCCGGAGTTCCGGCCGGACGATGCCGCCGCCGCGCCCCCGCAGGGCGCGCGCGAGCTGGATCATGAACGGGTCCGGGGTGCGCTGATCGCCATGGCGCTGCGCCCCCGGCCCTGATCCCAAACCCGGCCGCCTTCGGGCGGCCCTGTCTTTTCGGGGAATGCCCATGTCTGCCTCCGCAGTGATCGGCGCGCTGCGCGTCAATCTCGGCCTCGACAGCGCCAGCTTCCAAAAGGGCGTTGCCAGATCAACGGCCTCGCTTGGCACGCTCAAGGGCGCGGCCACGGCCGCCTCGGCCGCGATCTCCGCCATCGGCGCGGCGATCGGCGGCCCGGCCCTGGCCGCGATCGTCACCTCGGCCGCGCGCTCCGCGCAGGAGATCACCCGCCTGTCGCAGGTTGCGGGCGCCTCGGCGCAGGAGCTGCAGCAATGGTCCTTCGGGGCGCGGACGGTCGGCATCGAACAGGAAAAGCTCGCCGATATCCTCAAGGACGTGAATGACAAGGTGGGGGATTATCTCTCCACCGGCGGCGGCGAGATGGCGGATTTCTTCGAAAAGATCGCGCCCCGCGTCGGCGTGACCGCACAGGCCTTCCGCGATCTCTCGGGGCCGCAGGCCTTGCAGCTTTATGTGTCGAGCCTCGAAAAGGCCGGCCTCTCGCAGGCGGAAATGACCTTTTACATGGAGGCCATCGCCGACGATTCCACGCTGCTGCTGCCGCTTTTGCGCGCCAATGGCGCGGAAATGGCACGCCTCGGCGAGAGCGCCTCCAGCTTTGGCGCCGTGCTCGGGACAGATGCGGTCAAAGCGCTGCGCGCGGCGCAGCGGGCGCTTGACGACATTTCGGTCGTCCTGGAAGCCACGCGCAACCGCATTGCCGCCGATCTCGCCCCGGCGGTCGAGGCGATGGCGCGCGCCTTCGTCAATTCCATGCGCGAGGGCGGGTTTCTGCGCGGCGTGATCGACGGGCTGATGGCGGCGCTGCCGCATCTGACCGCCTATGCCGCCGCCTTCACCGCCGGGCTGATCGCCTGGCAGGCCGCCGCGCTCGCCGCGCGTCTGGCCACGATGGCGCTGTCGGTCTCCATGGCCGGGCTGCGCACCGCGATCGCCGCCACCGGCGTCGGCGTTCTGGTCGTCGCCATGGGCGAGCTCGGCCTCGCCATCCTCGATGCGGTGCGCAAGGCCGGGGGCTTTGCCGCCGCCTGGTACAAGCTCAAGGCGAAGTTCTTCGAGGCGCTGGAAGAGATGGCCCTCGCCTTCGCCACCTTCACCTGGGACATCGCCGAGGGGTTCAACGATCTCTTCGGCACCAGCCTGCAAGGCGTCGGCCCGGACGCCTATAACGCGCTCAAGCAGATGCGCTACGAGGCGCTTGACGCCGCCTCGGCCGCGCAGGAGGTGGCCACGGCCGCCACCGGGGCCGAGACCGCGCTGACAGGTCTCGGGGGGGCCGGGTCCGGCGCCGGAAAGAAGGTCAAGAAAGGCCTGACCGAGGCGCAAAAGGCGGCGCAGGAGTTCGCCGATACGCTGCGGGACGGCTTGCGCTCTTCGGTCGAAGGCGCGGTGGACTGGATGCTCGACGGGTTTCAGGGCGGCTTCAAGGGTCTGGTCAACCTCGCCCGGGACGCGCTCAAGCAGGTCGTGGGGCTGTTTCTCAAAAACCGGATCACGCTCTCGCTCGGCCTTGGCGTCAGCGGCGGCGCCGCAACGGGGGCGGCGGGGGCGGCCGTCTCCGGGGCGGCGGCGGGCGGCTTTGCGGGGTCTCTCGGCCTTCTGGGCACGGCGGGCAGCTTTCTGGGCTCGATCGGCTCGGGCGCGGCGGGGCTGGTCAACGCGCTCTTCGGCGGCGGTGGCGGCCTTGGCGCCGCGGGCACCTATCTCTCCGCGGTCACCAGCACCGCCACCACCAGCCTCGGGGCTTTCGGCGCCGCCATCGGCGCGACGCTGCCGATCCTCGCCGGGGTGGGCGTGGTCTTCTCGTTCTTCCGCAAGAAGGTCACCCAGCTTGACGCCGGGCTGCGGCTGACCGTCACCGACATGGACACGCTGGTCGAGACCTTCAGCAAGACCAGGACATCGCGGTTCTGGGGGCTCTCGAAGAAGACCCGCGAGACCTTCGCCGAAGCCGGTGCGGCGATTGCCGACCCGATCGAGGCCGCCGTGGCCGGGATCGTGCGCGGTGTCGCGGACATGGCCGACAGGCTCGGCATTGCCGGGCGCGACGCGCTCAAGGGCTTTGCCACGCAGATCAAAATCTCCACCCACGGGCTTTCCGAAAGCGAGGCGCAAGAGGCGATCAAGGCGGGGTTCACGCAGCTGTCCGACGAGCTGGCGCGGATGATCCTGGCCGCGGGCGAAGGGTTCAGCGGCAACCTCGCGGCCTTCACCTCGGCCTTCGCGCGCCGGGGCGAGAGCGCAGGCGAGACCCTGACCCGGCTTTCCTCGGCGCTGGCCATGGCCAATGCCTGGCTCGACCGGCTTGGCAAGACCGCCTACAGCACCTCGCTGGCGGGCGCCGATGCGGCCTCGAAATGGGCCCAGGCCTTCGGCGGCCTTGACGCCATGTCCGAGGCCGTCAGCGCCTATTATGCCGGGTTCTACAGCCCCTCCGAACGCCTCGCCCAGGCGCGCAAGGAGCTGTCGCAGGCGCTGGCGGGGCTCGGGATCGACGCCCTGCCCGGCTCGCGTCAGGCCTTCCGGCAGCTGATCGACACCGCCTTCGCCAAGGGCGACAAGGATCTGGCCGCAAAGCTGATCCAGCTGGCCCCGGCCATGGCCGAGATCACCGATCAGGCCCAGGCGCTGACCGCGGCGCTGAAGGATCTCGACACCCAGTCGCTTTATCGCAGCGGCGCCGAGGCGCTTTATGCCGCAACCTCGGAGGGCCAGCGCCGCCGCCTGACCGGCACCGATGCCACCGTGCAGGGGCTGCTGGCCGAGGTGGTGCGCGCGATCCGCGAAGGCGACATCAACAATGCCCGCCTCACCGCCCGGCTTCTGGCCGTGCAGGAACGCATGAGCCTGGACCCCGCAAGATGAAGATCCTCAACCCGATCGCCGTCACCGATGCGATGCTCCTCTCCTGCTCGATCCCGGAGACGGATTTCGCCCCCTGGAGCGCGCAGACGACCTATCCCCGCGGCGCCTTCGTCATCAGCCCCGCCACGCATACCGTCTATCGCGCCCTGCAAGGCGACAACACCGGCCATGATCCCGACCTCGAACAGCTCGCGCTGGCCGATCCGCTGATCGACGACCCCGATCCGGTCTTCTGGCAGGTGATCGGCGCCACCAACCGCTGGCGGCTCTTCGACGGCAAACCCTCGGTTCTGGCCACCGCCGCCGAGATCATCCGTGTCACGCTGGCCCCGGGCGTGGCGGTGGGCGGCGTCGCGGGCTTTGGCATCAGCGCCGCCGAGATCCGCGTGACGATGACCGATGCCGGGGCGGTGGTCTACCAGACCACGATCGCCATGCAGGACGAAACCATCGTCAGCGACGGGCTCAGCTACTACGTCGCGCCGATCACCGAGCTCTCCGAATTCGTCCTCACCGATCTGCCGCCCTATGCCGCGGCGCAAATCACCCTCGAGGCCAGCCGCCGCGGCGGACAGGTCAGCGTCGGGCAGTTCCTCCTCGGGCCGGTCTGGTCGCTCGGACGCCCGGTGATCGGCGGCACCGGGTTTCAGGGGGTCGATTTCTCCTATGTCAAACAGGATGACTACGGCGATCTGACCACCGTGCGCCGCGCCGCCACCCGGCTCAGCACCTTCGAGACCTGCCTGCCCAACGCCCAGCTGCTCGGCTTTGACGCCCGCATGCGCAGCCTGCGCGGTGGCACCGCCGCGGTCTGGATCGGCTCGGCCGATCCCCGCAAGGCGGCAATCAACTACGGATTCTATCGCAGCTACCGCGCGGCCTATCAAACCGACGCCTGGTCGCTGATCTCCATCGAAGTACAAGGAATCGTCTGATGGCAAAACCCGCCAAACCGATCGTGCCGCCGCCGCCGCTGCGCTCCAACCCGGAGACCTTCAGCGCGCGCATGGAAGCCTCGCTCCTGTTCTGGAAGACCTTCGCCGACTATCTCGACGCGCTCGGCGATCATGCCGAGGCCCAGGCCGATGCGGCGCTGGCCGCGGCCCTCGCGGCGGGCGCCGGGACCGGGCTTGCGCTGAAAGGCAATGGCGGCAAGGTGATGGCCGTCAATGCGGGCGCGACGGCGCTGGAGTTCCTGACAGCCTCAGGCGCCGGAAAGGCGATCCTGGCCAATGCCAGCGCCGCCGGTCTGGCGCTGGCCAGCGGCGCGGACGCAGCCGCGCAGCGCGCGACGCTCGGCCTTGGCGCGGTCACCACCCTGGCCGAGGCGGTGACGGATCTGAACGCGATCACCGTCTCGGGCTGGGCCAGATTTGCGCCCGGGGCCGCAAACGCGCCCATGGCGGATAACTCCGGCTATGTGCTGACAATCCTGTCCGGCAGTGTCGGCGTGCAGATGGTCTGGGGGCATCTGGGCAGCGCGGACAATACCTTCTCGTGGATGCGCTGGCGCGCTTCGAATGGCTGGAGGCCCTGGGTGCGGCTTTACGGCTCGGACAGCGAGATCAGGACGGGCGTGCTGAACGCCAGCGGCGATGCCCCGACCTACGCCTGTCGGGCTTGGGTCAACTTCAACGGCACCACCGGGGCAATCCGTGCGGCGGGGAACGTCTCGTCGATCACCAAAAACGGCACCGGCGACTACACCGTGAACTTCGCGACCGCGATGCCCGATGCGAATTACGCGGTCGTCTCGAGCAATCCGATGGCGACAGATGGCACAAAGGGCGGCGTCGGTTTGCGCGGTGGTTTCAACAGTGCCCCCGACCTCAAGACCACAACTCAGGTTCGTATCGTCACTGGCCCGTCGACCACCCTCGCGCTGGTTGATTTCCAGCAAGTCGACATCGCCATCTTCCGCTGAGGTAAAAATGGAAAAGCGCATCATCTTCAAAGACCAGAACGGCAGTTCGTGCGTCATCATCCCGTTTCTCGGCTGCGGCCTGACCATCGAGCAGATCGCGGCCAAGGACGTTCCGAGCGGAGCGCCCTACGAAATCGTTGACGCCTCCGAAATCCCGGTGGACCGCAGCACGGCAGTCGCTCAAGCCCTCGCCGCGCTCACGGCCGCCCGTGACGCCGCCATCGCCCGCGGCATCGAGGTCGACGGCCTGCACGTCCAGACCGACGATCTGAGCCAGAGCCGCCTCACCGCCGCGGCGCTGGCCGCCCGGCTCGAGCCGGAGGCAACCGTGCGCTGGAAGCTTGCGACGGGCGCATTCGTCGAGCTGACCGCGCCGCAGATCATCGCCCTCGCGCTGGCCGTGCGCGCCCATGTGCAGGCCTGTTTCGACCGCGAAGCCGATCTGGCCGCGCAGATCCGCGCCGCCGCCGACCCGGCCGCGGTCGCCCTCACCTTCTGATGCCTTCGGGCGCCGTCACCGTCACCGCCCGCCGGGCGGCAAGCCTCGAAAGGGCAGAATCATGAGCGATGCGAGGGGTTTGGTCGAGCTCGTCGATGCCATCTGGGGCGGTGCCGTCACCACGATGGCGGCGGCGCTGGCCGGGCGGCTGATGTGGCATTCGACCGAGGTGCGGGCGCGCAGGCGCCGGTTCCTGAGCCGCGAGCTGCTCTGGGAGCTGCCCGTCGCGGTCGGCATGGCGATCATCGGCGAGGCGGTGGCGGCCTATTTCGAGCTCGGGCGGACCGTCACCACCGGCGTCGTCGCCTCGCTCGCCTATCTCGGCCCGCGCGGCGCCCAGGTGGCGCTGACCCGGGTCTTCTTCCACAACAAGGAGTCGTGAGATGACGACAGACTGGCGGGCCGCGCAGATGCGGCTCCGGGCACTCGGCTTTGAGCCGGGGCCGATCGACGGGCTTTGCGGGCCGAAAACGAAAGCCGCGCTCCTCGCCTTCGGGCGCAGCCGCGGGCTCGCGACCGGGCGCGATTTCGGGCCGGTCATCGCGGCGCTGATGGGCGCAAAGGCGCCCTGCCCCGACATTCCCTGGATTGCCGAGGCGCTGCGGCTGCAGGGCCTGCACGAGCGGCGCGACACGGCGCAGCTGCGCGACTGGCTCGATACGGCGGCCAAGGCCATAGACCCGCGCGCCGTGCCCTGGTGCGGCGCCTTCGTGGCAAGCTGCCTGCGCGCGGCGCTGCCCGGGGTGATCCTGCCCGACACCCCGCTTGCCGCCCGCGCCTGGGGCCGCTTTGGCGATCCCGTCGCGCCGGTCTTCGGCGCGGTGCTGGTCTTCTGGCGCGGCGCCCCCTCCGGCTGGCAGGGCCATGTCGGCTTTTACCGCGGCGAGGATGCAACCGCCTATCACGTCCTCGGCGGCAACCAATCCGATGCCGTCACCATCACCCGGATCGCAAAAACGCGCCTGCTCGCCGCGCGCTGGCCCGCGGGCGTGCCCGTCACCGGGCGACCGGTCCGCCTCACCACCGCGGGCCTCGACCTCTCCAGCAACGAAGCCTGAACGACAAGGGAGACCCCGATGACCGACACCCTTCTTGCCACGATCCTCGCGCAGATCGTGCTGCCGATCCTCGCCACGATCACCACCGCGCTGATCGGCTGGGCGGCGGCAAAACTGCGCGCGCGCTGGGGCATCGAGATCGAGGCCGCACAGCGCGAGGCCTTGCATCAGGCGCTGATGACCGGCGCGCAGCTCGCCCTGACCCGGCGCGGGCGACAGCAAGACGGCCGCGATCTCGACCTCCTCGCCCGGGATGCGGTCGCCTATGCCCAGACCTCGGTCCCCGATGCCATCCGCGCCCTCGCGCCGCGCGATGGCGTGTTGAAAAACCTCGCCGCGGCCAAGATCGCGGCCCTGAGCCGGTGAGACCGCCCGCCGGGACATTTCTGTAACGAGTGACGTTTTGGCCTCTTGGGAGGCCAGAGGGGGCGCCAACCCCCTCCGACACGGGGAAACCGCTAAGCACCCCCGTCGACCAGCACAAGCTCATGGCCGCTCCCCCCTCGCGAGGGAGGGCCCTTGGAACATACTCAGATGATGGAGTCCATGATTCCCGTCGCGCCGGTTGCCCCTGCGGCACCCTGGCTCGGCGGCAAACGCAACCTGGCGAAACGGATCTGCACGATCCTCGACGAAACCCCCTGCCGGACCTATTGTGAGCCCTTCGTGGGCATGGGCGGGATCTTCCTGCGCCGCCGCGCCCGCCCGCGGGCCGAGGTGATCAATGATGCGGGCCGCGACATTGCGAACCTGTTCCGGATCCTGCAGCGGCATTATCCGCAGTTCCTCGAAATCCTGCGCTTCCAGCTGACGGTCCGCAGCGAGTTCGAGCGCCTGCTTGCGACCCGGCCGGACACCCTCACCGATCTCGAACGCGCCGCGCGGTTCCTCTACCTCCAGCGCACCGCGTTCGGCGGCAAGGTCAGCGGCCGCAACTTCGGCGTCAGCCGCGATCGGCCCGGCCGCTTCAACCTGCTGACGCTGGAACCGATGCTGGAGGATCTGCACGCGCGCCTCTCGGGCGTGGTGATCGAATGCCTGGATTTCGGCGCCTTCATCCAGCGCTATGACGCGCCCGAGACGCTGTTTTACCTCGACCCGCCCTATTGGGGCTGCGAGAGCGATTACGGCAAGGATCTGTTCAGCCGCGACGATTTCCAGCGCTTGGCGGATGGGCTGCGCGGCCTCAAGGGGCGGTTCCTGCTCTCGATCAACGACGTGCCCGAGATCCGCGAGATTTTCTCTTGGGCAGAGATCGAGCCGGTCCGCACCACCTATTCGATCGCCGGGAAAGGCCAAAGCATCCCCGCGGCCGAGCTGCTGATCCGCGGGAATGGGAGGTAGCGAGGGAAGGGAAAGGCGTGGGCCCTTGAACGCGAGGGCCTGCGCCGTCTGAACGCGACGACCGCGCCCGAAAGCGCCGCCACGATGTGAAGCGCACCTCGGCCCGCGAGCGCGGTTAGATACGCGGCGAGAGAAGAGGCGGCACGGCTGCGTTATATCATGCCCAATGACAGTGACGACGAAGTATATCTTCGAGCACGTCCAGCCTGAACCGCTCTTTCTTGAAGAGGTACTCCACCAAAGGCCCAAGGCTCAAATCTGGCGCTTCGAACAGCACGCCATTCATCAACAAAAAGTTGTTTGCACTAGAAAAGCCCGTTCGTTTGTTGCCATCAATATAGCCATGACTGGTCGAAATCCCATGCCAATAATAGGCTGCGACCCGAACCAGATCGCAACCGCTCTCATAATGGAAGGCGCTTTGGGGCCGACCTATCGCTCCAAGCAGATCGTCAAGACGTTTGTAGCCTCGAATCTGTTCTGCCAGGAGAACTTCCTCATGGAAGAAATCGACATCTTCCCGTGTGAGGAATATCGTGTCCTCAGGATCGGGCAGCGGCTCGAACCGAAGCATCAGGCCAAATAATCAAGAGTCTCTTTGTAGCGAACCTTCGTGATCGCCATAGCCTCACGAGCTGTCATGCGCTTGCGAACCGCCGGTTCGGCTTCAAACTTGAAGTTGTTGTTCGCTGCGATCAGAGAAGAAACGCGAAGGTGCTCTGCCGACTCATGCGCGACGTGCCCGTGGCAACGACCACAGACCGGGCAGAAGGAGTTCATCATCATGAACGACATAGCTTCCTCGCGAATCCTGGACGAAGGATCAGTTGAGTTCCTGTCTCAAGGACTAGTTGAATGTAAGTTGTAAAGAAGCAGTTGACAACCATGTCGCAGCTAGATCCGCACGAACGCGCGGTTGACAGCATTTGCGCCAATGACCCTGGAAGCTGCGAGAGACCGGGGCGCCTTCAGGCTTGCCCCTCCTCACAAACAGGACCGGCGGGGGTAAGTCCACGCAGGATGGCGCCAAGTAATTTTTGTCTTTACTTTTCAACCGGTGAAAGGGTGCCTCACATTGAGGCAACCGAAACCGGCCCGGCAGAGGTCGAGATTGTGGACGACCAGTGAAGGGGGAACAAAGGTGATCACGCTAGCGAACCCATCGCACCCCGGTGCAGTGCTGGACGAGCTGTTCCTCTCCGCTCTCGATCTGAGCACGGGCGCGCTTGCCAAGAAGCTCGGTGTCCCGCGCACCCGGATTGAACGGCTTGTGAAGGGGGAAACGGCGCTGACCGCAGATACCGCGCTGCGCCTGTCCAGGTTCTTCGGCAACACCGCCGAATTCTGGATGAACCTGCAACGCGCCTATGACCTTGATCGCGCGCGCAAGACTGTTGACGTTTCTTTCATTCAGCCGATGCAGGCGACCTGAGCCCCGGAGCCCCCGCGGGCAGGATGGACGATCAACGGCGCGGCCGTTCGAACGAATCGCAGAAGAGGCAATCGCAGCCCTTGGCCCTCAGTCATCGGGGCGCGGTGCATGGGATCGCACCGACGCAGAGGGCGGGGAGCGGCATGTGAGGGCGCGGCATTGCAACTGCAGAAACCTGCGATAGCCGCCGTTCACTGGCTCCATGGGGATCGACGCGACGCGCAGGAAAGCGTCCCTTCCGCGTCGCAAAGGGAGCGTTGCGCAAAAGATCCACGCTGACCAAAACCGGCCATAATTTCAGCTGGCAGTATAGAAATGCCGCAGCGCCACAGGAGAAAAGAGAAATTTTTCCAATTGCCCTTGATGTCTTGGCTTCGGATTACCAGTTAGGGGTCATGTGCTTTCGTAGCTCAGCTGGATAGAGCGCCGGTCTAATAAACCGGGGGTCGCGGGTTCGAGTCCTGCCGGGAGATTAGAAGGGTGCCTTCGGGCACCCTTCGCCATATAAGGCTCATCAGGCTTTCGAAGCATCACCTACCGTTATAAACGAGCGTTTTGACCGAAAACAGTTTGAAACGTGGCCTGAAAAGACCTGCTCGTCTTGATCTTCTTGCCACTCCCAGACAAGGCACCCAAGCTCATCGATAGGGTTGGGGGTTTGAATACAATCAACGATGACGTACCAGTACGAGCTTCGGGTTTCGTACTTGTGCCTTCTGCCGATAGCGATTGCGGCCGAGCGTGAATGGTCACTCATATGGTCAACGATAACGTAACTCAGCCCACCGACCTTGGTCGGGATTGAAAGTGCCTTGAGCGCCTTTCCCGCAGCGACCTCCTCTCGCATTTTAATTATGTATGCGGCAAGGTCATTAAGCATTGCACTTGAAAAGTCGTATAGGTCAACGACTACTGCGGCGGTTTCTGGCCCCCTTAACTTCAGCTCTCTCAGAAGATCCGTCACAATCGGCACATCGAAGCGCTCAAGTATCCCCGCCGGGCGAATTCCAGCTACCCCGACATCGAAGGGCATCATGAAGTCGTCGACCGGCTGCGCAAAATCCCTTTCGATGACCATACGTTGAAATTCATCTGGCAAGGCGAGCTTGTGTGTTAGGTGGAACCCCATGAAGCAGTGCTCGCTTTCCGACAAAACTTGGTCATAAAAATCCGATCGGCTCTTCAGGTAGAAGATCATGTCTACCGGGTCAGGAAAAACTCGGGATGCGCAATCCAACACCCCAAGATCCCAGATGACAGGTGCGATCTCTTGCTCGCGTTCGAGAAGGTGGTGGGCCAGCAATGTTACTGAAGGGAATGGATCGCTCAGCACTACCATAGGGAACAATCGGTTTACTCGGCGCACCTCGATTTTTCTTCCGTCGGGCCGAACGCAGGAGGCGCCTTCCCTAATCAACCGCGCACAGGTCAGCGCTTGGCCATAGGGAGCTTGGATCGCATTATGAAAATCACGGCGCAAGGCAGCCATATCACCGGCCCGAGCCTGCATCGTGATCCTCTTCGATTTTGCCTGAACGACCAACACGAACTCTCCGTAAGTGACGAGGATGTCAATCTCACCCGCCTTGTCCCTCCTTCCACTTTTGTACAGGGTCACGTTTTCATGGACGTTCTCTTGACCGAATACAGATCGAAGGAGGTATCCCGTAGTAGTTTCAAGGAACTCGCCGCGGTTTTTCTTGGCGACCTCCATATAATTCTTGTCCTGCATCATCCAGTAGAAAGGGCTCTCATAAAGTGCTTCGAAGAGCCGATACTGATTGGGAACATACAATAACTCACCTATGCAAACGAGCGGGCGAAGCATGGTTTCGTTGAGCGAGAAAGGATCGGTGAAGCCCTGGTTGGCCCCGGTCAAATTGATCGAGAACAATCGGACGAACGCCTCTGCCTTGCCCTTAAACTTCCGTCGAAGCTCGATGATCGGGATCATGAGGCTCTGTGTCAAGTCATCGCTATTCAGGGCGGCGCCAGATTTGCGGCGATGGCCAACCGCTGTCATCTGTCGATTAGTCCAATCCGAGATAAACTGAATTATTTCTAACATTGGGAGAATGGAGACGCCCTTTTCTCTCAAAAGCCAGTCACGGTCTGACCGGTATCTTTGCCGAATAAATAATGGGAATTGATGGAGATAAAAGCTTTCTGCGGAATAATAGATGGATTCTTGAGCCATCGGGCCTACCGCTTCAAGGGAACTATCAGCATCAAGTTGATTTTTCTGCAACTCAGCCGCTACGTCGTCCATAATCCGGTCGTGAAGCTCCCGAAGAAGGCGATCAGCCTCCGACATGAAAACTGAGACGTCGCCGAGCATAGTATATGTTCGATCAGAATCAGACTGGACAGCTAATCCTAGTAGAAGCATCAATTCCGGCTTATTTAGGCGAGCAGTCGACCAGCGGTGATCAGGATCAGCTACCACCGTTCGGTCTTTCGTGTCGATTGTATAGACCCAATCACGATATATTAGCTCTGAAATTCCATGAATTGCCCCATCTGAGGTTGCGAGAATGCGCAAATCCGCGAATATCTCCTGCGAATCGCGCGGAAATACGTGTTCCTCACCAGCCATCCCCACTCCCATCCCTAAAAGGGCTACTCTTCGCGCGCTGCACCATGTCAGTTCCAAATTTCATTCTCAGCATAAGCCTTGTTCGGTCAATTACTCAATGCCCTCCATCGGAGAAAGCAGTTTTGTAAGCAGCAAAGGTCTCACGCTCGTATCGTGCTCCGAAGCCTTCATTGTAGCCTGCCACAATCACGGCGGCATAAGGAAACTTTTTAGCGACGCCTTCCCGAACGGCTGCCAACTCGGGAGTGCAGTAGCAA
This sequence comes from Rhodobacter sp. 4.3.4, assembly GCF_058724655.1. Classification (NCBI taxonomy): domain Bacteria; kingdom Pseudomonadati; phylum Pseudomonadota; class Alphaproteobacteria; order Rhodobacterales; genus Rhodobacter; species Rhodobacter sp. 4.3.4. The sequence goes on along the minus strand of NZ_CM178967.1, from coordinate 1,475,851 downwards.
CTCCGCCGCTCTGTGCTACGGCGACAGGCTTTGCGCTGTCCGCCGCACGACCGACAGCCTTGGACCGCCCGGCCCCTCGCTACGGTGCGCATGAATGGCTGCTTCGGAGCACGGCACTTAATGATGCGACCGGCGGCCTCGGGCCAGGGACGTTGATCGGTTCGTCGCCATCACAGAGGGCGGAAAGCGGCCAATGATGATCCCCTCGGTTTAGCCTGATAGCCCTGGTCGACTTATTCCGTCCAGGGGAATTTATCTCCAAAATCACTGCTGATCGCCTTGCGTTTCCGCGTTTGGGCAGGCCCTAGAAGCCGAAGCCCATTCAGAAAGCGCAAAATTGCCAACTGAGCCTATTGCTCCATAACCGAGCAAGACGATTATAAGGGATATAATGGTTTTGGCGCGGATGCTTGCATTCAATGACAGGCTCTCAGCGATGAGGTCCGAAAGCCTCCAAACGCCAATGAAAGCCACAATCAAAAGCGCAAAGGCCGCCGCGAGGCCCAATAATGCGCTTAACTCTTCTCCGCCGCCCATCTTGCAGTCGAGAATCCTGATCGATGGTAGCGCTATGGCACCTACCACAACCAAAAGGGCAGCGATCTTTGTGATTATATCTACGGCGTCGGACCATTTTTGCATCTGAAACACTTGTTGTTGAATTGACCCACTCGGGGCCACTCCCCGCTTTTCGCGCGAGCGTAGCACATCATGCTGCGCCGAGCACTCCCGTGTTCAATGGATTGCTCGGCCCCATCGCTGCGCCGTACCGGAACGGCTGGTTTGGAGCGCAGCGCTCAATGATGCGACCGGCGGATCAGGGCCGAGCACGTCGATCGATTCGTCGTCGCGGAGGGCGGAAAGCGGACTTTCGCCGTGCATCGGATGTATGGCCAAGGCCGCACAAAGCGGCAATCAGGCTAACGGCGTGAACGTCAGTCTGGCACCGATCACAGCTATCTGGCAGCTCATCTGTACCTCAGCAAACTAGCTCCATCTGCCAAGTTAGACTATGCCGGTGCAACGATGAAAAATCCTCCTTGCAACTTGGCGCAAAAAGTCTCTAACTATTGATCGAAATCAATTCGATGAAGGGATGAATCGCTTGAAGATTATCGCAATTTTCAACAACAAAGGCGGCGTCGGAAAGACGACCTATATGTATCATGTGGCACACTTGCTATCTCAGCGTGGAAAGAGCGTCTTGATGGTAGATTGTGATAGTCAGTGCAATCTGACAGCCTATAGCCTTACCGATCGAGAAATTAAGCGATCCTGGAATCCGGATGGTAACAGCATATTCGCCAATATCATGCCAGTCTATCAAGGCTTGGGTGATGTCCGTGATCGCGGGCCTTCAAAGGTGGTAAACTGCAAAGGCGACCTATACATAGTTCCTGGAGACTTACGTCTAAGTGACTTTGAGGACACGCTTGGCGATACGTGGAACGCAGCGCGAGGCGGCAGCGAAGCGGCGGTTAGGGCTCAGTCTGCTATTCATAGATATATCATCAATGCTGCAAGCAAGGTAAAAGCGGACATCGTTCTAATCGACCTTGGGCCGAATCTCGGCGCTTTGAATCGTGCCGTTCTAGCATCCGCTGACTACTTCATCACCCCAGTTGCTCCAGACTTGTTTTCCCTGCAAGGCACTGAGAATTTAGGGCGCAAACTGCGGGCATGGCGCTCTGGATGGGATCAAATTCATCAGAGCTGCGAGGGTATGAGTTTTTCTATCCCTAGCGGGAGACCCAGATACCTTGGTTATGTAGTTCAGCAACATAACGTTAGGTCAAATCCGACAGGAATGACAAAAGGGTGGGAGATATATGGCAGCGAGCTATTTCCTGCCATCAAAAGAAATATCATCGATAAGCTCGCAGAGATAGATCAGGTCATAGATTGGGGGGATGACGACTTTGAACTCGGGAAAATTCAGAATCTACATAGCCTAATTCCATACTCAATGGATGCAAAGAAGCCAATTTTCTACTGCACAGGGAAGGATGGGCTAAATGGCGCCCATATCACAAAGGCAAAAGATAGTGCGAAGCTCTTTATGGATATTGTGCAGACCATGGAGGCGGTAATAGACCCGGAATTCCAATAGAAGAGATTCCGTCTACCCCATAGCTCGGCGCAGTACAGATGCTGCGCCGAGTTGAGTACGCGAGTGAGTGCATAGGCCTGTAGGTGCCAATTCCTAGAGCCATCGCGTAGCGTAGGCGGGTCGCGAGTGCGGCTGTATGCTGTGCCTGGCCCGACTGGCCGTCAAGACGTGAAACCGGACATCTGCTGCGCCTCCCATGAAGGTCCGCAAAGGGCCGATACGTCCGCGCTCCCCCCCCCGCCGGTCCGCGAGAGGACAACGCCGCGATCCGCGCCCAGACGCGCGCCGTTTCGCCCAGACTGGGCCGTTCGATCATCGCGCACCAGGTCTCATCCGGCCCGCAAAATCGGGCGCCCCGCCGGAATGTCAGACCCGCAGGGCGCCGCACAGGGTCGCGTTCAGGCCGCGTCGTAATGGGCAAAGATCCGGTTTTGCCCGTCCGCCGTGATCAGATGCACGTCATAGGCCTCGCGCTGATCCTCGGGGCCCATGCCGGGAGCGCCAAGCGGCATGCCGGGCACCGCCAGCCCCAGCGCCGCGGGGCGCTCGGCCAGCAATCGGCGGATGTCGGCGGGGGGAACGTGGCCCTCGATCACATAGCCCTCGACCCGGGCGGTGTGACACGAGCGCATCGGCTCGGGGATGCCGCTTTGCCCCTTGAGCGCCTGCAGCGCGTCATAGTCGATCACCTGTGTCGTCACGGCAAAGCCGTCGGCGCGCAGAATATCGATCCAGGCCTCGCAGCAGCCGCAATCGGGGTCCTTGACGACAGTGATCGCCACTGGCGCGGCGGCGCGCAGCGGTGCGCTGGCAAGGCACCCGGCGACAAGGGCCAGAACGGTGCGGCGGGAAAGTTTGGTCATGATGATCTCCGGTTCAGGAATGGGAACGTGGCGAAGATCAGAGGCGGGGCGGCGGCCCCTCCGGTTCGGGGGAAAGCAGCGCCAGCCGCAACGGAACCGCAGGCGGAACGAGGCCCGAGATGCGCTCGGCCCTTGCGGCGGGCTGCATCGGTTCGGGCGTCAGCGAGGCGCCCAGACAATGCTGCAGGCAGCCTTCCGGCGCGAAAGTGGTGGTCTTGGGCGACGGTTTCGCATCGGGGACCATCGCATGATGGCCCGCGCCCCTGTCCTGCGCGCAATCGGCGCCGGGATGCGGACAGGCGTCCGGCGCGGCGACCACGGGCGCAGCCGTGCCAAGCGCCGCCAGAAAGACGGCGATCAGGCTGAGGCGAAGCAGGGCGCAAAGAATCCGCATGGGCGCATGCATGGCACGGGGCGAGGCTGTTGTCAGGTGACGATTTCAGGAGCGATGCGTGGCGGCAATCCCGGTTCCCTTCCGCCATGACGCTGCGGCATCACGGTCAGCCCCGGATCCCGCGCCGGTGCTGACCGGGCGAATGTGGGCAAGACTTCCTGCCGCCGATCGGCCTGCCGCGCGCGGATCATCGGCGCTGGCGCTGGACCGAAACGTCGCAAGGGGCGGTCCAGCCCTTACCGATCCTTCGGAATTGTGCCTAGCTTCGTCCCGAGCCTGCACTGAAAAGGATGCAAAGCAATGCAACTGCACCGTGGCCGCCTGATCGATCACATTCAGCTTGTCGTGCGCGACCTGCCCGCAAGCGAAAACTTCTATACGGCGGTGTTGTCCGTCCTGGGGATCCCGGTTCTGAGCACCGGGAACGGCTACTTCATCGCCGACGAGCTTGTCGTGTCTTCCGCCGACAGCCCGGCCGCTTCGGGCGCGCTGACGGGGCGGCATCATCTGGCCTTTCAGGCGCAGGACCGCGAAACGGTTGACGCGTTCTACCGCGCGGCCTTGGCGCATGGCGGGCGCGACAATGGCGCTCCCGGCATCCGGGCCTATCATCCGGGTTATTATGCCGCCTTCGTGCTGGACCCGGATGGCAACAACATCGAGGCGGTCTATCAGGGCGCGGCGCAGCGCAGCGCGCCCTCGGTCACCATCGCCTTCTAGGCCACGTCGGTCAGGCATCCGACAGCGGCGCGAGACCGGGCCACACGCGGAAACGGGTGATACAAACTGCCCTGCAAGCTATTGATTTTCATAGCCCCGACAAACCACGCTGATACAGCTTAAGGCGCTGATCGCACTTGATTATTGCGGTCCCTCCAGGCGTTGGCCTCCGGTTTGGTCGGCGTCGTGAGCGCCTGGGCGACCCACGCCTTGGGCGCCTCATACCGCGACCCGAACGCCGTCGCGTCTGTCGCGCGCGGCAACAAGCATTCGGCGGGGCGCCAAGCGGCGCCCTGTCTTGCGAGGGTATAACCGGCCCTTATGCCGCCCGCGGGTTCAGCGTCCCCTCGGTCCCGGGCAGAACCTGACCGCCAACCGCCACCGGCTTACGCCGGATCGCTGCGCAGGCGGGCGGGCAGTTGGTCGACATAGCTCTGCGCCAGGGTTGCCGGAACCCGCCCCCTTGCCGCCAGCGCATCAAGGCAGGCCAGAGCAATGGTGTGGCTGTCAAAGACCGAGGCGGCCAGAATGGCCAGCTGCACCAGACCCTCGTCGTCAATCGCGCCGAGGGTGCTCAGGTCGCGCAGATAGACCGCATCGCCATCGACCAGCTGATCGGCGCTGGCCGCGCGCGACAGCCGCGCCAGCTGCGAATTGGCAACCGGCATCGACTTGTTGAACAGGAACTTGTGCAGCACGAAGCCCTGCGCGCGCAGCTCCTGATCGACCCCGGCCGCCATCGGCTCGCCCTCGTAAAGCCGCAGGTGACGCAGCTCGACGATCACCGCGACCGCCTGCGCAAGCGTCTGGCGCGCGCCCTGAAACACCGCCAGCTCGCCGCCCTGAATGTCGATCTTGAGCAGATCGATCCGGCCGATCTCGGGCAGCGCGTCCAGCGCCACCGTCGGCAGCTCGACCCGCTCGATCACCCGGCCCATCCGCGGCTTGCCCAAGAGCGCGATCGAGGGAAGATAGGGCTCGAACACCGATGTCATGCCGCTGAACCGGAAGATCTTCAGCTCCTGCACCGTCCCGTCGCCCACCGCATGGGGGAAATACCGCTCCCGCGGCGAGGGCTTGGCCTGCAGCGCCGCGAAGGCCTCGGGCTGCGGCTCGAAACCGATCACGTCGCAGCCCTGCAGCGCCAGAAGCGCCCGATAGGGCGGCGGGGCGATCGGGTTGGCGCCGACATCGAGCACCACCGTACGACGCTCGCGCGGCAGATGCGCCAGCAGGAACCGCATCGCCGCGGCGGTATCGGGCAGATGCGCCCCGCGCAGCTTCTGCACCGGCAGCACCGGCGCGGGATCGTGCCAGCCGAACCGGCCTTGCTGGTCCAGGATCTCTGCCCGCAGCCGGGCGTGCGCGGCCAGCGCCTCGGCCTCGAGCGCGCGGATCTCCGGGTCGGCGCGATAGCGCTCCAGCCGCGCCGCCACCTCGGGCCAATGCCGCAAGATCGTGCGGTCCTCGATCTCGGCCCGCTCGGCGAAGGCCCAGAACGGCGAGCCCAGACGGTATTTCTGATGCGTCAGGCTCATCCCGTCGCCGCGCAGGTTCTTGAGCAGGAACACATCCTGCGCGCGGATCGCATAGTGATTGAGCGTCGCATTCTCCCAGCCGAACATCTCGGGCGTGGCGGTCAGATGCCGCATCTGCGCCGGCACGAACAACGGCGCATTGGGCATTTCCACCCCGGCGCTGCTGCGCAGAACCGGCTCCGCCTTGCGCGGATGCTTGGGCATGTGGCAATGCACCGCCGCGAAAACATCGGGACGGAACAGGCATTTCTGCATCGTGCGGCCCTTGCGCAGCTCCGCCTCGGTCAGGGTGAAGCTTGGCAGAACCGCGCCGCCGTCCCAGCTGCGTCGCCCGGCCGAGCCGAACATGCGCCAGTTCACGGCGATGCAATCGGTGGGACCGGCCTGCAGCACCGTCCCGATCAGATCGGCCACCCGGCCCGCGCCGCAGGTCACATTGAGAAATTCATCGATATCGCAGTGAAACGCCCAGTCGACATCGGCCATCTGCGGATGCGCCAGCGCCAGCGCGCAGCCGGTCACCTGCGGCGCTTCGCCGGGCTGGGTCTGCTGGCGCAGATGCACGACCTCGCCCATCTCGGCCAGCCGGTCCAGCATCCGGTCCGAACCGTCGCTGCAATCGTTCGAGACGACGAAGACGCGATCGAACCCCGCGGCATGCTGGAAGGCCACCCATTCGAGCAGCCACATCGCCTCGTTACGCTGGCAGGCGATCACCGCCAGCGGACCCGGTCGCGCGGGGGGGGGTGTCAAGTCGTTTGCGATCGTCATGAAAGAGAGAAACCCGGGTTGAACAGGAAGGCAGGGGCGGTCCGGCGACCCTCCTGCGTTCCGGCCACGGGATCAAGTGAAAACGCGCGGCGGCTGCGCGGAAAACGCGGCCGCCGCCGGAAGCCGGGCCGGGCGGCCCCGCCCCGGCGGGTCAGAAAACGTCCCCCGGCGCGACGGCAAAGACCTGCACCGCGGCCGGGTCAAGCCGCAGACCGACCCGCTGCGGGCGCTGCGGATGGCGTGCCGAGGGCAGATCCAGCCGCAGCTCCGCCCCGCCCGTTTCCAGCCGCAGGACCAGCCGCTCCTGCGCGCCCAGAAACTCGGCCCGGTCGATCCGCGCCGCCGCCCCCTCGGACAGATCGCACAGAACCAGCGCCTGCGGGCGGAAGAAGGCCACCGCCGCCTGCCCCTCGGCCAGCCCCGGCGCGGCAAACCGGCCCAGCGGCGTCGGCAGCGCGCCGCCCGCCACCCGCCCCGGCAGGGTGCTGCCCGGCCCCAGAAAGCGCGCGGCGTAAAGCGTTGGCGGCGCGTGATACAGGCTGCGCGGATCGGCCAGAGCCTCGATCTTGCCCGCATGCATCACCGCCAGATGATCGGCCACCGCCAGCGCCTCGGCCGGATCATGGGTGACAAGGATCGCCGCCACGCCAAGCTGGCGCAAAAGCGCCAGCGTCTCGGCCCGGACGCTGTCGCGCAGCCCCTGATCCAGGTTGGAAAACGGCTCGTCCATCAGCAAAAGCCCGGGCCGGGGCGCCAGCGCCCGCGCCAGCGCCACGCGCTGGCTTTCCCCGCCCGACAGCTGGTGCGGATAGCGCGCGGCAAGCCCCGCCACGCCCGCCACCGCCAGAACCTCGGCCACCCGGGCCTTGACCTCGGCAGAGGGCGCCCCGCGCAGCCCGAAGGCCACGTTGTCCGCCACGCTCAGATGCGGAAACAGCGCGTAATCCTGAAACATGAAGCCGATGCCGCGGGCCTCGGGTTCGACGAACCGCCCCGGCCCCGCCAGCAGCCGCCCCGCCAGGGTGATCTCGCCACTGTCGGGGCGCTCGACCCCGGCGATCAGGCGCAGCAGCGTGGACTTGCCGCAGCCCGACGCGCCCAGCAGGCACAGGATTTCCCCGGCCCCGAGGCTGAAGGAAATCTCCGCCAGCGCCGTCACCGCACCGAAGCGGCGACTGACGCGATCAAGACGAAGCCAGGGGGCGGGCGGGGAAAGGGGTGCAGCTGTCATCGCCCCAATCTAGGAAACCGCGCCCAAAAATCCATCCTGCGCCGACAGATTTGCCCGTGCCGGGGCGCGCGCCCCGGCTCAGGCGTTCATGTCGCGCATCAGGCGGCCATGCTTGCGGATCTCGGTCAGGACGGCGCCGAAGGTGGTCAGGCCGCGCGCCTTGAGCGCGGGCAGCAGCCGCAGGAAGGCATCGGCCGTCGCCACCGTATCGCCCAGCGCGGTGTGACGCGCCGCCTCGGGGATGGTGATGCCCAGCCGATGCGTCAGCGCGTCCAGGCTGTGACCCTCGGCGGGGCCGAAGATCACCGCCGAAAGCAGCACCGTATCCAGCACCGGATGATCGAAATTGCGCCCGATCAAAAGCTCCTTGCGGCGCAGGAATTCCAGATCGAAGGCGGCGTTATGGGCGACCAGAACCGCGCCCTCGGCGAATTTGTGAAACCGCCGCCCGACCTCGGCAATCGTGGGCGCCGCCGCCACCATCGCCTCGGTGATGCCGTGAATCGCGGTCGAGCTTGCCGGGATCGGCCGGCCCGGATTGACCAGCGTGTCAAAGACCTCGCCCGCCACCCGCCGCCCGTTGACGATCCGCACCGCGGCGATCTGCACGATCTCGTCGCCCCCGGTCGGAAACAGCCCCGTCGTCTCGGTGTCGAAGACCACGAAGGTCAGCTTGTCGAGCGGCGTTTCGGCCAGCGCGCTTTCGCTGCCCCGCCCCAGCAGATCGAAGTCATAGACCACCTGCCGCGGCACCGGACGGGGATCGGTGCCGATCCGGCGCGCCTCGCGCAGCGGCAGGCACAGCCGGTGCCGCTCCTCATGCAGGCGCTCGGGCCAAAGATCGGTCGCATGCGCCGACAGGACCCGCCGCCCGGTCACCTCGGCCATGCCGGTCTCAAGCGGCTCGGCCAGCCAGCGCTCCAGCTCGGCAATCGCCACCGCCGCACCGCGCCATTCCAGCGCGATCAGCGCCCCCGCCCCCTCTTCAAGCACTTCAAGCCGCTTCTCGACCCGCTCCGGGCCCAGACGCGCGACCAGATGCGCGATCAGCGCCACCATCTCGAAGCCTTCCAGCCGCAGCATCAGGGCCGCGGTCACCGGCAAAAGCTCGCCCTGCCCCTCGGCCGCGACACGGGCCTGCACCGCGGCGCCGAAATCCGAGGCGCGGATCATCGCCAACGGCCACCAGTCGGCGCGCATCGCCTCGTGACGCTCGTAAAGCGTGTGGATCGCCTGCGCGAGGTTGCCCGCCTCGGCCCGGGCGGCTTCGCGCAGCTGCGCGCGCGCCTGCGGATCGACCGGCCCGTCCTCGGCGATCAGCACCCCCATCAGCGATTGCAGCGCCGCAGCCGGACGGCGCAGGCGGTCAAAGAGCTCGTCCATCAGCGCCTCGCGCCCGGCATGGGCGCGCATGTCCGCCGAGACATCGCGCAGCGTCAGCACATAGCCCGCATTGCGCAGCACATGATGATCCTCCCCCTCCGAAATCAGCCGCATCCGCGCCGCAAGCGTCCGGCCATCGGCCACCGTGGCACAGAGAAGATCCGAGGCGGCATCAGGATCGGCCGTCGCCAGAAGCCGCGCATGGGCATGGCGGATCGGCGCCGGGTGCAGATAGTCGAAGACACGCCGATCCAGCCCCGGCGCATGCGCCCCGCCCAGAAGATCGACCGCCTGCCCGTTGTAAAACACCAAAGCATGATCGGCGGTGCACAAAAGCACCCCCACCGGCACGTCCGACAGCAGCGTCTCCAGCCGGTCCTTTTCGCGCGCCAGCCGGGTGGTCTCGCGCTGCACCGCCTCGGTCAGCGCCGAGCGGGTCTCGTTCAGATGCTGCGCAATCGCCGCCGCCGCCGGGGCCAGATCGCCCAGATAGCGCCCCGCGCTTTCGTCCAGCGCGCTGTCGACCGCGGTCTGGGTGCGCGCCCGGATCGAGCCCGCCAGCCGCTCGATCGGCCGCGCCAGATTGGCGTCAAACAGCGCCCAGACCACCCCGATCAGCCCCAGGATCACCAGCCCCGCCACGGTGCCGCCGATCACGAAGCCCGACAGCGCCTCGGGCCGGTCAAGCTTTTCGAAACCGAAGACCAGCCCCGCGACCAGCGCCACAAGATTGCCCATCGCCAGCGCGGCGAAGAACAGGAAAACGCGGATGCGCAGGCTGAGCCGGGCCAGCCGCATCAGGCGCCCTCCGGGTCCAGAAGCCGGTGCAATTCGTCGCGCAACTCCTTCAGCTCGAAGGGTTTTGCAATGAAACCATCAGCGCCGAGCGCCAGCGCCTTGCGCCGCTCCAGCGCCGAGCCGCGCGCCGTCATCATCACGATCCGCACCGTGGCAAGCGCGGCATCGGCGCGGATCTGCTGGCAGATCTCGTAGCCCGAGACCTCGGGCAGCATCACGTCGAGCAGCACCAGATCGGGGCGCTCGGCGCGGATGCGCGCGACCGCGCCCTGCCCGGTGGCCAGCCGCGCATGATCCAGCCCCTCGCGGCCCAGAAGATAATCCAGCGCGATGGCGATATTGTCCTCGTCCTCGACGATCAGCACGCGGCGCTTGCCAGCGCTTTCCCCGGTCATCCCGGCGTCCCCCCTCTGCCCCTACCCTCTCAGCCGGGCACGGCCCTGCCGTGACCTATCGCCGATTGCATCGTGCGCACCACCACGAAAGCGTCGCGCAGATGCGCGCGTTCAAAATCGCTCATGTCCGAGGGCGCAAGGAAATTATCCGCCGCCCGCCCGGATTTGATCAGCCGCGCCTGATTTTCCAGCCGCGTCATCGCGATCAGGTCATAGGCCTCGATCAGATCGCGCGCCTCGCCGGGGGCGATCATCCCCGCCTCCTCGGCGGCCTTCAGCCGGGCGCGGGTATTGGCAAGGCCGAGCCGCCCGCGCAGCGCCTGCACCCGCGCCAGATCGATCACCGGCACCACCCCGTTCATCTTCAGATCGATATGGTTGCGATGCTCGCCCGAGCGGATCGTGGCAAAGCCGCGCAACAGGCCCAAGGGCGGCGTGTGCTTGAGCGCGTTCGACAGCATATGGGCAATGAAGATCGGGCTTTGCGAGGCCAGCCGCAGGGTTTCCTCCTGCAGCGCGGTGAAGAGATCGGCGCCATTGCCGCCGATCGGGCGCAGATCGAACATCACCGAGGCCAGCATCTGCGCCTCGGGGTTCGGCACGTCGATCCAGTCGTGGAAATAGCGCCGCCAGACCTGCAGCGGCTGGCACCAGCGCGCGGCCGTGGCCATCATCTCGCCCGGGCAATGGACATAGCCGCAGGCATCAAGCCCGTCGCAGACGATCTTCGCCAAAGCGCGGAAATAGTCCATGTCTTCGGGCTTTGCCGCATCATCAAGGATCAGGCAATTGTCCTGATCCGAAACGCCGGTCTGTTCCTGACGCCCCTGCGAGCCGCAGGCCAGCCACAGATAGGGCACCGGCGGCGGCCCAAGATCGCGTTCGGCCATCACCAGAAGCCTGCGCGTCACCGCATCGGCGATGTCGGTGATCAGCCGCGTCACCACGTCATGGGCGTGATGCGCGCCGACAAGCTGCACCAGCAGCTGCGGGATCCGCGCGGTGACGGCGGCCATCTCGGCCAGGGTCTCGGCCGAGACCACGTCGCGAATGAGCACCGCTGCCGAGACCGCCTGAAACCGCGTCAGATCGGTCTGGGTGATCATGCCGACGAAGCGCCCCGCCTCGGTGATCGGCAGATGGCCGATGCGCCGCTCCAGCATGATATGCAGGATGTCGGAGCCGAGCGCGGTGGGCGGCAGGCTGACCGGATCCGCCGTCATCACCGCCGAGACCGGGGTTTCGGGCGCTTGCCCCTCGGCCAGGATCTTGTTCGACAGATCGCGCTGGGTGACGATGCCCAGAAGCGTCCCGTCGCCCGCGACGACGCCGAGCGAGGAAACATGCGCCGCGCGCATCTGCTGCGCCGCCGCGATCGCGGGGGTGTCGGGCGCGCAGGCAAGCGGCTTGCGCGCGATCAGATCGGCCACTTTCTGCGTCGCGATCTCGGTCGAGACCTTCTCGCCGCGCTTCCTGTTGAAGAAGCGCTCGAACGCCGGATAGGTCTCGATCAGCCGCTTGAAGCTGGGGGTGGGCAGCACCAGGCAGACCGTCTGCGCCGTCGCCCGCGCCTGGGTCGCGGCCAGCCCGTCGCGCAGAAGACCGCGCTCGCCAAAGGAATTGCGCGGACCCAGAAGCGAGACCAGCCCGCCATTGCCGTCGGTGATTTCCACCGCGCCCTGCTTGATCAGGTAAAGCCCGCCCAAAGGCGTCTGATGGACATAGATCAGCGCCTGGGCGCGAAATTCCATGCGGCGAAAGGAACGGGCCACCTCGGCCAGCTCGTCACGCGGCAGGGTATCATAGGGATGGACGGTTTCCAGAAAGGCAAGGATGGCCTGACGGTCGGGTTCCATGATCTCTCCTGTGAAGGCGGGGAAGCGGGCGGGGAGACCCCCGCCCGCCGCCGGTCAATGCGCCGAGGCTTCGGCGGCGCCGATGCCGGTTTCCGAGCGGATCTCCTGCGCCAGATAGCCGTCCCGGTCCTGATCGCCGCGGCGGCTCTTGTCGGTGATCGAGAACAGCCAGATCCCCGCAAAGCCCAGCACCATCGAGAAGAGCGCGGGCGAAGTATAGGGGAACGGCGCCGAGCCCTTTTCAAAGCCAAGCGTGGCCTCCCAGACCGAGGGCGAGATCACGGTCAGCGCCACCGAGCTGATCAGCCCGAGGGAACCGCCGATCACCGCGCCGCGCGTCGTCATGCCCTTCCACAGAAGCGACATGAACAGCACCGGGAAGTTCGCCGAAGCGGCGATGGCGAAGGCCAGCGACACCATGAAGGCGATGTTCTGCTTCTCGAAGGCCAGACCCAGAACCACCGCGACGATGCCAAGGCAGATCGTGGTGATGCGCGAGACCCGCAGCTCGGCGGCGCTGTCGGCCTTGCCGTTCTTGAACACGGTCGAATAAAGGTCGTGCGACACCGCCGAGGCGCCCGAGAGCGTCAGACCGGCAACCACGGCCAGGATCGTGGCAAAGGCCACCGCCGAGATGAAGCCGAGGAAGATGTTGCCGCCCACCGCCTGCGCCAGATGGATCGCCGCCATGTTGTTGCCGCCCACCAGCGTCAGCGCGCCCTTGGCATCATAGCTGACCAGACCCGGGTTGGTCAGCACATAGACGATGGCGCCAAAGCCGATGATGAAGGTCAGCATGTAGAAATAGCCGATCCACACCGTCGCCCACATCACCGACTTGCGCGCTTCCTTGGCCGAAGGCACGGTGAAGAAGCGCATCAGGATATGCGGCAGACCGGCGGTACCGAACATCAGTGCCATGCCGAAGGAAATCGCCGAGATCGGGTCTTTCACGAAAGTGCCCGGCCCCATGATCGAGATCCCCGCCGCCGCGGCTTCCTCGGGCGTCTTGCCCGCCGCCAGCGCCAGATCGGTCTTCACCTTGACGGATTCCGCAAACAGGCTTTCCAGGCTGAAGCCGTAATGCACCATCACCATCAGCGCCATGAAGCTGGCCCCGCCCAGAAGCAGACAGGCCTTGATGATCTGCACCCAGGTCGTCGCGGTCATGCCGCCAAACAGCACATAGACCATCATCAGCACGCCGACGACGATCACAGCGTAAAGATATTCCAGCCCGAACAGCAGCTTGATCAGCTGACCCGCGCCCACCATCTGGGCGATCAGGTAAAAGGCCACCACGACCAGCGTCGACATCGCGGCAAAGACCCGCACCGGCGTCTGCGCGAAGCGGAAGGCCGCCACATCGGCAAAGGTGAACTTGCCAAGGTTGCGCAGCCGCTCGGCCATCAGGAAGGTCAGGATCGGCCAGCCGACCAGGAAGCCGATCGAATAGATCAGCCCGTCATAGCCCTGCAGCATCACCGCCGCCGAAATCCCCAGGAAGGACGCCGCCGACATGTAATCGCCCGCGATCGCCAGACCGTTCTGGAAGCCGGTGATGCCGCCGCCCGCGGTGTAGAAATCGGCCGCCGATTTCGTCCGCCCGGCCGCCCATTTCGTGATGAACAGCGTCGCGACCACGAAAAAGCCGAACATCGCGATGGCGGTCCAGTTCGTGGGCTGCTTTTGCACCGCGCCCTCGATCGCGCCCGCCGCAAGGGCAAGGCCGGGCGTCAGGCTCAGCGCAGAGACCGCCGCAAGGCGGGTGAAGAAGGTGCGCGGGCTCATTTCAGCACCTCGCGCTTCACCTGGGCGGTCAGCTCGTCATATTCGCTGTTGGCGCGGAAGACATAGATCGCCGTCACCACGATGGTGAACAGGATCACCCCGAAGCCGACCGGGATCCCCCAGGTCATCACCCCCTCGCCCATCGGCACGGCCAGCAGGTCCTTGCGGAAGGCGATGACGGTGATGAAGCCGTAATAGACCAGCAGCATCGCGATGGTGAGCAGCCAGCCAAACCGCAAGCGCCGTGTTTTCAGCGTGTGGTAGGCCGGGCTTCTGGCGATGCGTTCCAGCATCGTGTCTTGCATGTGGTTTCCTCCTCGTTGAAGTCTTTCCGATCCGGCTTGTGCGGACCGGTTTGTCATTTGCCGCAGCCGCGGACTTTGATCCGGCCGGCGCGGCGGGGGGTTCACACCCCCGCACCCCCGTGGCGTATTTGCCCCAGGAAAAAGCATGGGCTTTGGCCCGTTCCCCTTGGGCGACTATCCCCCGGGGGGGATGGCCGCAGGCAAGCGGGGGGGCGGCGCCCCCCGCCTTCGGGTCACCCCCGGTTCATCCGGTTGTCGATCAGCTCCTGCACCACGGCGGGATCGGCCAGCGTCGAGATGTCGCCCAAGCTCCCGTAGTCGTTCTCGGCGATCTTGCGCAGGATCCGGCGCATGATCTTGCCCGAGCGCGTCTTCGGCAGACCCGGCGCCCATTGGATCAGATCGGGGGACGCGATCGGCCCGATCTCGGTGCGCACCCATTTCACCAGATCCTTGCGCAGATCCTCGCTGGGGTCGATCCCGTTCATCAGGGTCACATAGGCGTAGATGCCCTGGCCCTTGATGTCATGCGGATAGCCCACCACCGCGGCCTCGGCCACTTGCGGATGCGCCACCAGCGCCGATTCCACCTCGGCCGTGCCCATCCGGTGCCCCGAGACGTTGATCACGTCATCAACCCGGCCGGTGATCCAGTAATAGCCGTCCTTGTCGCGCCGGCAGCCGTCGCCGGTGAAGTAATAGCCGCGATACTGGCCGAAATAGGTCTCCTGGAAGCGGTCGTGATCGCCCCAGACCGTGCGCATCTGACCGGGCCAGCTGTCGGAAATGCACAGCACCCCCTCGCATTCCACCTCGCCGATCCGCACCGCCGTCTGCGGGTCCAGAACCACCGGCTTGACCCCAAAGAACGGGTTCGTCGCCGAGCCGGGTTTCGTCGGCGTCGCGCCGGGCAAGGGCGTGATCATGTGCCCGCCGGTCTCGGTCTGCCAGAAGGTGTCGACGATCGGACATTTCCCTTTTCCGACATATTTGTCGTACCAGACCCAGGCCTCGGGGTTGATCGGCTCGCCCACCGAGCCAAGGACGCGCAGCGAGGAAAGGTCATATTTCTCAACCCATTCCGGGCCCTGACCCATCAGCGCGCGGATCGCCGTCGGCGCGGTGTAGAACTGATTGACCTTGTGCTTTTCGCACACCGCCCAGAACCGGCCCGGATCGGGGAAGGTCGGCACGCCCTCGAACATCACCGTCGTCGCGCCGTTGGCCAGCGGCCCATAGATGATGTAGCTGTGCCCGGTCACCCAGCCCACATCGGCGGTGCACCAGAACACATCGCCGTCCTTGTAGTCGAACGTATACTGATGCGTCATCGCGGCATAGACGAGGTAGCCGCCGGTGGTGTGCACGACGCCCTTCGGCTTGCCGGTCGAGCCCGAGGTGTAAAGGATGAAGAGCGGATCTTCCGCATTCATCGGCCGCGGCGGGCATTCCGGGCTGACGTGCTCCATCAGGTACAAAAGGTCGACATCGCGGCCATGCACCCAGCTGATCTGATCGCCGGTGTGCTTGACCACCAGGCAGCGCACCTTGTCGGAGCAGTGCAGCAGCGCGGCATCGGTATTGGCTTTCAGCGGCGTGCGGCGGCCACCGCGCGGCGCGGTATCGGCGGTGATGACGAGCTTGGCACCGCAATCATTGATCCGGTTCGCCAGCGCATCGGGCGAAAAGCCCGCGAAAACAATCGAATGGATGGCGCCGATCCGGGCGCAGGCAAGCATCGCATAGGCGGCTTCCGGGATCATCGGCAGGTAGATCACCACCCGGTCGCCGCGCATGATGCCCTGCGAAAGCAGCACATTCGCCATCCGGTTCACCTTTTCGGACAGCTCTTTGTAGGTGATGTGCTTGGCCGGTTCGGCCGGATCATCGGGTTCGAAGATGATCGCCGTTTGCAGCGCGCGGTCGCGCAGGTGGCGGTCGATGCAATTGACCGAGGCGTTCAGCACGCCATCCTCGAACCATTTGATCGAGACCTTGCCGAAGGTGAAATCGGTATTCTTGACCTTGGTATAGGGGGTGATCCAGTCGAGCCGCTTGCCCTCGCGGCCCCAGAACGCATCCGGGTTCTCGATCGAGTCCCGATACATCTCCAGATATTTCGCGCCATCCGCATGCGCCGTCTCAAACCCAGCCGGAACCTCCCGAAGCGCAGGCGCGACCGCCGGTTGTCCTTGAACTCCCATGAATTCCTCCTCTCTCGGCGACCAGGGTCGCCAGATGCCACAGCACATCCGCAGCACCTCTCCCGAGGACCATTGTAAACTGATTGTGTATCTTCTCGTAAACCCTTTTTTTGACAGCACAATAATGTAAATTAGTTTTCAGGTTCATGATCCGTTTTGTAAATTAAATATCAAGGCGATTCAACGGCCACGGCCGCTGCGCCGGTGCCACAGCGACCGCAAGCCCGACCCCGCCGCGGCGCAGGCCTGCCCAAAATGCACGCAAAAGTTGCAAATCCACCCCGCCAGGGCGGCGCCGGAGGCGAGAGCGCCCTAGTCCTGCGCCGTCTCGGCGGCGGGGGGCGGCGCCTCCTGGCGGTCGCGGTGCAGCGCGGCGCGGCCCAGCAGCATCATCGTCACCGGCGTCGTCACCATCACGCAGATGCCGATCACCAGCTCGTGGATGAAGACCCGATCCTGCAGCCAGGACCAGGACAGAAGCGAGGCGATCAGGATCGCCGCCGCCCCCCAGCTGGTGCCCAGCGCGGGCGCATGCAGCCGGTCGTAAAAGCTTTTCAGCCGCACAAGGCCGATGGCGCCAAGCAGCGTCAGCGTCGATCCCAGCAGCAGGAAGGCCGCAACCGGAACCGCGATCCACCAGGGCATGGTTTCGGGCGCGTTCATTCGATCACCTCGCCGCGCAGCAGGAATTTCGCCGCCGAGACGGTGCCGACAAAGCCCGCCACCGCGATCACCAGCGCCGCCTCGAACAGGAAGGGCGTGCCCAGGCGCATCCCGGTCACGATGAAGAGCAGCATCGTCGCGATATAAAGCGCCTCAAGCGCCAGCACCCGATCCTGCGCGCGCGGACCCAGCAGGATCCGCAGCGCCGCCAGACAGGCCGCCAGCGCCAGGGCGATCTGGGCATAGCTCAGCGCAAACGCAAGCAGGGTGGTCATCCGAAAGCCTCCAGCAGCCGGGTTTCGTAACGGGCGCGGATCTCGTCGCGCAGGGTCTCTGCGTCGTGCAGCTCGAAGACATGCAGCAGCAGCACCCCGGTTCCGGGGTCATATTCGATCCAGGCGGTGCCCGGCGAGGCGGCTACGACAAGGGCGAGCAGCGCCAGCCCGACCGGATCGCGCAGCCGAAGCGGGATCGCGACGAAGCCCGAACGGCGCGGCCGACGCCCGCCATCGTGCAGCATCCGCCGCGCCACCGCCCAGTTCGAGCGCAGGATATCGACCGAGACCACCGCGGCCAGACGGATCAGCGGCCAGATCGCGCGCAGCCGCTTCGGCTGCGGTTCCAGCCGGGCAAAGGCCAGACCGGCGAGGATCGCCACCGCCCCGCCCAGCAGCAGATGGCCCAGCGAAAACCGCGTCAGCATGAGCCACATCAGCGTCAGGGCCAGCGTCAGCAGCGGATGGGGGAAAAGCCGGGTCATGACGCCTCTCCGGTTGCGGGCGCGGTCGCGACCACGGGCGGCGGCTGCACCAGCGCGCGGGCGGTCTGCTGCATGTAGCCCAGCGCCGGGGCCGCCTCGATCGAGAGCAGCACCAAAAGCCCGATCAGCGCCATCACCGGGGCGATTTCCAGCGCCAGCACCCGCGGCGGCGGCGTCTCGGCGGCCCAGAAGCTTTGCACGCCGACCCGCACCAGACCGATCAGCGTCGCCAGCCCCGCGCCCAGAAGCAGCGCCACGAAGACCCAATGCAGCGCAGCGCTTGCCGGGCCCGCCGCCAGCAGCCCCTGCAAAAGCCCGAGCTTGCCCAGAAACCCCGCCAGCGGCGGCATCCCCGCCAGCGCCAGCGCACAGGCGCCAAAGGACAGGCCCAGCACCGAGAGCGTGCCCGGGATCGCCAGCCCCGCCCCGGGGGCGGCCTCTTCCTCGTGCTCGTCAAGACCATAGGCCTCGGCGGTCAGTGCCAGAATCCCGGCAATGCCCCCCTCCTCGCGGCTCATCAGTTCGATCAGCAGGAACAGCGCGCCGGTGGCCAGCGTCGAGTTGAGCAGGTAGAACAGCGCCGCCGCCAGGATCGCGCTGTCCGCCCCCGCCAGCACGAAACCCGCCGCGGTCAGGATCGTGCCCGAGGAGACCAGCACCAGATGCGCCGCGATCCGGCCCAGCCCCTGCGCCGCCAGAATGCCGATGACGCCAAACAGGATCGTCGCCATGCCGCCCGCGATCAGCACCGGGGCGCCAAAGCCCGCCGAGGCCCCCGCGCCCGCGCCAAACAGCAAAAACGCCAGCCGCAGGATCACATAGACGCCGACCTTGGTCATGATCGCGAAGATCGCCGCCACCGGCGCGGCGCTGGCCATATAGGCGGTGGGCAGCCAGAAGGACAAAGGCCAGATCCCGGCCTTGATCAGGAAGGCCAGCCCCATCAGCGCCGCCCCGGCTTGAAACAGCGCCCGCCGCCCCTCGGGCAGATCGGGCACAAGGCCGGCCAGATGCGCCATGTTCAGCGTGCCGGTGGCGCCATAGATCAGGCTGATCCCGATCAGGAGCAGCGCCGATCCGGTCAGGTTGACGGCGATGTAATGCAGCCCCGCCCGCACCCGCAGCTGTCCGCCGCCATGCAGCAACAGCCCGTAGGAGGCGGCCAGCAGCAGCTCGAAAAAGACGAAGAGGTTGAACAGATCGCCGGTCAGGAAGGCGCCATTCAGCCCCATCAGCAGGAACTGGAACAGGCTGTGGAAATGCGGCCCCTGCCGGTGCCAGCCCGCCGCCGCATAGACCAGCGCAGGCAGGGCGAGCAGCCCGGTCAGCACCAGCATCAGCGCCGAAAGCCGGTCGTTCACCAGAACGATGCCCCAGGGCGCGCCCCAGTCGCCCAGCCGGTAAAGCCCCAGCTCGGCGCTGCCCGGCCCCAGCGTCTTGGCGCGCGACAAAAGCTCGAGCGCGCAAAGCAGCGTCGCGACGGCCGCAACAAGGCTGACCGTCAGTTTCGCGCGGCGCTGCCGGTCGTCGTAGATCAGCATCACCGCCCCGGCAAAGAACGGGATAAGGATCGGCGCGATGATCAGATGTTCGGGCGCGGGGGTCATGCCTCGGGCTCCTTGCCATCAACATGGTCATTGCCGGTCAGCCCCCGCGCCGCGATCAGCACGACCAGAAACAGCGCCGTCGCGGCAAAGCCGATGACGATTGCCGTCAAGACCAGCGCCTGCGGCAGCGGATCGGTATAGGCGGTGGGATCGATGAACCCGCCGCGCGGCATGATCGGCGGCACCCCCACCATCAGCCGCCCCATCGCGAAGATGAACAGATTGACCGCATAGGACAGAAGGCACAACCCGACGATCACCTGAAAGCTGCGCGGGCGCAACAGCAGCCAGACCCCCGAGGCGGCCAGAATTCCGATCGCGGCAGAGAGCACGATTTCCATCACCCGGCCTCCCGTTCCTTTTGCGCCAGCCGATCACGCGCGCGCAGCCGGGCGATGCGCAGCGACTGGTGCGCGAGCGCAATCAGCATCAGCACGGTCACGCCCAGAACCAGCGCAAAGACCCCGGCATCGAAGATCAGCGCCGTCGCCGCCGGAACCTGCCCGATCAGCGGCAGCTCGACATAGCGCGCATGCGCGGTCAGGAACGGATGACCGAAGACAAAGGCACCCAGCCCCGTGCCCCCCGCGATCAACAGCCCCAGCCCCATCCAGCGCACCGGCAGCACGGTCAGCCGCGCCTCGACCCAGCGCAGGTCATGGCCCAGATATTGCAGCAAAATCGCGATCGACACCGTCACCCCGGCAGAGAAACCGCCCCCCGGCAGGTCGTGACCGCGGAAGAACAGGATCGCCGCCAGCACGATCAGCACCGGGAACAACCAGCGCATGATCACCGAGGGCACCAAAAGCGCATGCGCCAGCGTCGGATCGCGCAGCCCGGCCTCGTCCTCGCTGCGGGTGGTGCTTTCGGGGGCGGGGCGGAAGCGGCGCAAGAGCGCAAAGACGGTGATGCCGACAATCGCCAGAACGGTGATTTCGCCAAAGGTGTCGAAGGCGCGGAAATCGACCAGGATCACGTTGACGACATTGGTGCCGCCGCCCTCGTCATAGGCGTTGCGCAGGAACCAGTCGCCCACATTGGGGATCAGCGGCCAGGTCATCATCACATAGGCAACGGCGGCCAGGCCGATGCCCACCGTGCCCGCGATGACGAAATCGCCCGCCCGGCGCAGCCGCGCGGGCAAAAGCCGGTCGGCGGCGATTTTCTCGCTCCGTTTCGGCAGCCAGCGCAGGCCCAGCAGCAACAGGACGGTGGTGACGATTTCGACCAGCAGCTGCGTCACCGCCAGATCGGGGGCGGAAAGCCAGGCGAAGGTCAGGCAGGTCACCGCCCCCGCGCCCCCCAGCAGGATGACGGCGGCGAAGCGGTGGTATTTCGCCAGCGCCGCCGCGCCCAGCGCACAGGCCGCCCCCGCCCCCCACATCGCCGCGAAGGCCGGGTTGAGCGGCACCGACAGCGCCCCCGGCGCGGGCACCAGCACGCCCCAGAGCGGCACCGCCCCCGCCGCCAGCGCCAGCAGCACGATCAGCCGCAGCTGCGGTTGCAGCCGCTCCGTCCCGAAGAGACGCAACCCCAGCCGCGGCAAGACCCAGGTCGCCAGGAACATCCCCCGCTCGAACACTTTCTGCGCCCGCAGCCGGTGCAGAAGCGGCGGCCCCTCGGGCCCGCGCGCGATCTGCCGCCCGAAGACCGCATAAAGCACGATGCCCGCCACCAACGCGACCGAACTCATCGCGAGCGGCAGCGTGAACCCGTGCCAAACCGCGATGTCGGTATAGGGCAGATCCGGCCCCAGCACCGAGACCGCCGCCAGATGCAGCACCGGGCCCAGCGTCAGCCCGGGCAGGATGCCGACGAGCAGGCAGATCAGCACCAGCGCCTCGACCGGGCCGCGCATCAGCGCGGGCGGCTCGTGCGGGCTGCGCGGCAGATCGGTGGCGACGGGGCCAAAGAAGACGCTGAGGATGAAGCGCAGCGAATAGGCGACGGAAAAGGCCCCGGCCAGCACCGCCCAATAGGGCAGCGTATTGTCCAGCCAGCTGCCGTTATTCCAGTCCGCCGCGACGGCGAAGAACATCTCCTTGGACAAAAAGCCGTTGAGCAGCGGCACCCCCGCCATCGCGGCCGAGGCGACGATGGCAAGGCTTGCCGTCACCGGCATCGCGTGCCGCAGCCCGCCCAGACGGCGCATGTCGCGGGTGCCGGTCTCGTGGTCGATGATCCCCGCCGCCATGAACAGCGAGGCCTTGAAGACGGCGTGATTGAGGATGTGAAAGATCGCGGCCAGAATGGCGCCGGTACTGCCGATGCCCGCAAGGGCAGTGATCAGCCCCAGGTGGCTGATCGTGGAATAGGCCAACAACCCCTTGAGATCATGTCGGAACATCGCAAAGAACGCGCCCAGGACCAGGGTTGCCATGCCGGTGCCGGTGACCAGATGGAACCACAGGTCGGTCTGCCCCAGCACCGGCGCGAAGCGCACCAGCAGGAACACCCCCGCCTTCACCATCGTCGCCGAATGCAGGAAGGCCGAGACCGGCGTCGGTGCCGCCATCGCGCCGGGCAGCCAGAAATGGAACGGCATCTGCGCCGATTTTGTGAAGCAGCCCAGCAGGAACAGACCCAGCACGAGCGGATAAAGCGGATGCGCCCGCACCAGATCGCCCGCCGCCAGCACCCGGTCCAGATCATAGCTGCCGACGATCTGCCCCAGAAGGATCATCGCCAGCAGCAGGCACAGCCCCCCCGCCGCGGTGACGACCAGGGCCATCCGCGCCCCCTCGCGCGCCGCCTGAACCTGATGCCAATAGCCGATCAAGAGGAAGGACAGGATCGAGGTCAGCTCCCAGAACACCACCAGCATCAGGATGTTGCCCGACAGGACCATGCCGACCATGGCCCCGGCAAAAGCCATCAGAAAGGCGTAAAACCGCGGCACCGGATCGGTTTTCGACAGGTAGTAGCGCGCATAGATCAGCACCAGGATGCCGATGCCGAAGATCAGCGAGAGGAACAGCCAGACAAAGCCGTCCATCCGGAAGCTCAGCTCCAGCCCCAGCGCGGGCACCCAGTCGATCCGGCCGCGCACCACCAGCCCCGCACCGACCGGCTCGTACAACAGCGCCAGCACGACGCCCCCGGCCGCCAGAAACAGTCCCGAAACCCAGGCCGCCGCATCATGCGCCCGCGGCGACATCGTGCTTGTTGCCAAGGCCGCCGCGAAGGGCAGCGCCACAAGGATCAGCAGCAGGTTTCCTTCGATCATGCGCCCGCAGCTGTCCTTTCCCGGTCTGAAAAAATGAAGGGGCCGCCCCCGAAACCGCCCTCACGACCGACCAAACAGGCCGCAGTGGGTTCTGAGGGCGAAGTATTGCAAGGAATCCCTTATTCACAAAGGGGTTTTTACGAAATCTTAACCATTTCAGCTTCACGACGATCCGTCGCGTTTGCCCTGCAACCTGCGGGATCGTTTCGGGTGGCCCTTGGCGGCGCGGCGGTCTAATCTGGCGTCGGTCCGGCCTGCCCGGCCCCTTCCCCGACCGCGCCCGCGAAAGCCCAAGATGCGTATCCTGCACAGTGCCGACTGGCATATCGGACAGACCCTGAACGGCTGGTCGCGCGAGGCCGAGCACCGCGCCTTCCTTGCGCATCTGGGCGAAATCCTGCTGCGCGAACAGGTGGATGCGCTGCTGGTCGCGGGGGATGTGTTTGACGGGCTCAACCCCTCGGGCGAGGCGCAGCGGCTGCTTTACGGCGCGCTTGCGGGCTATCTCCGGGCCAATCCGCAGCTGCAGATCGTGCTGACATCGGGCAATCACGACCCGGCGCAGCGGCTGGAAGCGCCCGAGGCGGTGCTGCGCGAACTGGGGGTGCATGTGCTGGGCACGCTGCGCCGCGGCCCCGGGGGGGTGGACCTTGGCCGCCATCTGATCGCGCTGCGCGACGCGTCCGGGCAGATCCGCGCGCAGGTTCTGGCGCTGCCCTTCCTGCGTCAGGCCGATCTGCCGGGGCTGCGTCTGGGCGCCGAAGCGGGCTCCGGGGGCGCGGTGACGGGGGCGCTGCGCGCGCTTCTGGCCGAGACGGTCGCGCGCGCGCAGGCGATCACGGGCGATGTGCCGCTGCTCGCGATGGCGCATCTGACCTGCGCGGGCGGGCTGGAAAGCGCGGGCGCCGAACGGCGCATCCTGATCGGCGGCGATCATGCCGTGCCGCCCGATGTCTTTCCGCCCGCGCTCGCCTATGTCGCGCTGGGCCATCTGCACAAGCCGCAATCGCTGGACGGCGGGCGGGTGCGCTACTCCGGCTCGCCCTTTCCGCTGTCCGCCAGCGAGATCGGCTATGACCATGGCGTGACGCTGCTTGATCTGGACACCGGGGCGGTGCCGCGCCATATCCCGCTGCCGCGCCCGGTGCCGGTGCTGCGCCTGCCCGCGCGCGGCACCGCCCCCCTGCCCGAGATCCTCGCCGCGCTCGAAGCGCTGCCGCCGGGCGCCCCCGCGCGAGCTGAAGGCCCCTTCCTTTATCTTGCGCTGAGTGCCGACCGCCCGGTGACCGAGATCACCGCGGCGCTTGAAGCCGCGCTCGAGGCGCTGCCCTTGCGGCTGGCCGGGCTGACGATCACCCGCCCCGAGACCGCCACGCCCACCGCCCCGCCGCCACAGGATCTGAGCCGGACCACGCCCGAGGCGCTGTTCGCCATGGCCTTCCGCGATCTGCACGGCTGCGATCCCGAACCCCGCCACCTTGGCGCCTTCCGCGACGCGCTGTCCGAGGTCTGAACCCATGCGCATCCTGTCGATTTCCGGGCAGAACATTGCCAGCCTCGCGGCGCCCTTCCGCATCGATTTCACCACCGCGCCGCTGGCGGGCGCCGGGCTTTTCGCGATCACCGGGGAAACCGGGGCGGGCAAATCCTCGATCCTCGACGCGATGTGCCTGGCGCTTTACGGCGAGGCGCCGCGGCTCTCGGCGGGGGCGCGGTCCGACAAGGTCCCCGATGCCGCGGGCGAGGAGATCAGCGCCGCCGACAGCCGCGCGATCTTGCGGCGCGGCGCAGCGACGGGCTGGGCCGAGGTGCGATTCACCGGCCGCGACGGCGCGGACTACATCGCGCGCTGGCAGGCGCGGCGGGCGCGCGACCGGGTCGAGGGCAAGCTGCAATCGGTGGCGCGCAGCCTTTCACGGGCCGAAGACGGGCAGCTGCTTGCCGCGCAGACCCAGGCGGTCAGCGAACAGGTCGCGGCGCTGACCGGCCTGTCCTACGACGAATTCCGCCGCACCGTCCTTCTGGCGCAGGGCGATTTCGACGCATTTTTGCGCGCCGACACCGGCGAGCGCGCGGCGCTTTTGGAAAAGGTCACAGGAACAGGGCTTTACCGGGCGGTCTCGATCCGGGTCTATGAGCGGACCGAGACGGCGCGGGCGGCGCATGCGCAGCTTCTGGCCCGCGCGGCCGAGCATCGGCTGCTCGATGACGAGACCCGCGCGGCGCTGACCGAGGAGATCGCCCGCAAAACCGCGGCGGCGGCGGCGGCGGCGGCCGGGCGGGCGGGTCTGACCGAGGCGCTGGCCCGTCACCGCCGCCATGCCGAAGCGCAGGCGCAGCTGCAGACCGCCACCGCCGCGCTGGCCGGGGCAGAGGCGCGGCAGGCCGAAGCGGGCCCGGCCCGGGCGCAGCTGGCGCGGCTGGAGCGGGCGGCACCGCTGCAGCTGCCCTGGCAGGCGGCGGCCGAGGCACGCAGCCGTCTGGCGCAGGCGCAGACAGCGGCCGAAGCGGCCACGGCGGCCCACACCGCGGCGGCGGCGGCCCTGGCGCAACGGACCGAGGCAGCCGCCCGGGCGCAGGCGGCGGTTCTCGAAACGGAAGCAGATTTCAAGACATTTGGCCGGATCTGGGACCATGCCGCGGCGCTGGACGCGCAGATCGCCACCGCCGCGGCCGAGGCGGAAGCGGCGCAGGCGCAAGCCCTGACGGCGCAACAGGCGGCGACCACCGCCGCCGGGGCGCTTGCCGATCTTGCCGCCGCCGAGGCGCGCGCGGGCGCGGAGCTGCGCCGTGCCGAAACGGAGCTGGCGGGGCTTTCCCGGGTCGCGGCTCTGGCCGATGACTGGCCGCAGCTGCGCCGCGATCTGGCCGATCATCAGGCGGCCCGCGCGGCGGGGACCGCGGCGGCGCAGGCCGCGCAGGCGGCGCGCGACCGGGCGCAGGCGCTGGCGCACGAGGCAAAGACCGCCGCCGCCGCCGAGGCCCGCGATCAGGAAGCCGACGGCGCTTTGGCGCAAACCGCCGCGGCGCTGCAACAGACGCTTGCGCCGCTTGAAGCCGCGCATCCCCCCGCCCGCAGCGGCGCTCTGGCGCGGATCGAAACCGATCTGGCCGAGCTGGCGCGGGCGCTGCGCGATGGCGCCGAAGCCGCGGCTTTGGGCGCGGCGGCACAGACGGCGGCCACCGCGGCCGCGGCGGAAGCCGCCGTGGCAGAGGCGCAGGAAAGCACGGCAAGACAGGATCTTGCGCGCGCCGAGACGCAGATGGCCACGCTTGCGGCGCCGCTCGAACAGGCCGATCTGGCGCTTTCCGACGCCGCCCGCAGCCTGCGCGCGCGCCTGACCCCGGGCAGCCCCTGCCCGGTTTGCGGCGCGCTTGAGCATCCAAGCCCGGCCGAGGCGGGGCTGGCACATCTGGCCGAACGGCTGCGCGCCGATCAATCCGCCGCGCGCGGCGCGGCACAGGCGGCGCGCGACGCGCTCACCGCCGCGCAGGGCGCCCGCGCCCGGGCCGATGCCCGCGCCAAACAGGCGGCCGAGGATCAGCGCCGCGCCCAAACCCGTGCCGATGCCGCCCGGACCCTTTGGGCCGAGGGGCATGCACGTCTTGGCGCGCAACCGCTCTGCCCGGCGCTGCCCGACACGCCCGAGGGCCGGGGACTTGCCGCGGCACAAGCGCAGATCCACGCGCTGCAACAGGCCGAAACCGCGGCACAGGCGCAGATCGGCACGCTGCGCGCCCGCCTGACCGAGATCGACCGCGACCGCGAGCGGCTGCGCCGCGCGCTTTTGGCGCATCGCGCCACGCGCGAGCGGCTGGCCTTGCAGCAGGCCGAAACCGCGCAGGAGGCCGCTTTGGCCGAGGCCCGCCGGACCGAGGCCGCGGCCCGGCGCGACCGGCTGGCACATGCGCTGGCCCCGGCGCTGGCGCTTGCGGGCGAGCACGACCCGGCCGCGCCGGGGCTTGCCGAGCGGCTTTCCGCGACGGTCCTGGCCGTCGGCGCGGCGCGGGCGGCGCTGCAGGCGGCGCAGCAGGCGCTGAGCGCACTCGCCCCGCAGCTGGCCGCGGCGCGACGCGATGCCGAGACGGCGCAGGCGCAGGCCGCAGCCGCGGCGCAGGTGGCGCGGGACCGCAATGGGGCGCTGGCGGCCCTGCGCGCCGAGCGGGCGCCGCTTCTGGACGGGCAGCCCACCACCGCGCATCGCAGCCGCTTCAACGAGCGCCGGCTGGCGGCGCAACAGGCGCAACAGCAGGCCGCAACCGCCCTTGCCGCGGCGCAAGCGGAGCTTGCCGCCGCCGAGGCCCGCGCGGCGGAAACCGCCCGCGCCATGCAGGAGGCCGCCGAAGCGCAGGACGTGGCCGAGGCGCAGCTGGCCGCCGCGCTGGCGGCTGCCGGGATGACCGGGACGGAGCTTGCCGCGCTGATCGCCCTGCCGCCCGGCACCGCCGAAAGCCTGCGCGCCGGGCTGCGCGGGCTTGACGATGCGGTGACGGCGGCACGCTCGGCCCTTGCGGCGCGCAAGAACGACCTGCAAGAGATTGAGGAACAAGGACTTCCCGCAGAAGACCCCGACACGCTCTCAGCCCGGCTGGCGGCGCTTGAGGCCGAGAGCGCGCAATGCGCGCAAGAGATCGGGCGGCTTTCGGCCGAGCTTGAACGCGATGCGCGAACGCGCGCGGCGCTGGCCGATCTGGCGGCGGAAACCGAGGCCGCGCGGGCGGAGCTGGAGGTCTGGGAGGCGGTGAACAAGGCGATCGGCGCGCGCTCGGGCGACCGGTTTGCGCGCATCGCCCAGGCGATCACGCTCGATGTGCTGGTCGCGCATGCGAACCGCCATCTGGCCGATCTGAACCCGCGCTACCGGCTGCGCCGCGCCGCCGAGCTGAGCCTGCAGGTCGAGGACCGCGACATGGGCGATACCGCCCGCGCCACCCGCAGCCTCTCGGGCGGCGAGCGGTTTCTGGTCTCGCTGGCGCTCGCGCTCGCGCTCTCGCAGATGGGCGGCAAGGGCACTTTTGCGGGCACGCTGTTCATCGACGAGGGGTTTGGGGCGCTGGATGCGGGCAGCCTTGATCTGGCGATCGACGCGCTCGAGACGTTGCAATCGCAGGGGCGGCAAGTGGGCGTGATCAGCCATGTCGAGGCGATGCAGGCGCGCATCGCCACCCGCATCGCCGTGCGCAAGGAGGGCGGCGGCCGCTCCAGCCTGCGCGTCGAAGGCCCCGGGATCTGACGCTTTTTTCCGCCGATGCGTCGGCGCCGGAACGCGGGCGGCGGTGGCGCCGTGCAAGGATCGGCGCAGCCGCGCAGCAAGGAGAGACCCGCCATGGCCGACAGATGCGATCACCGGATCATCGATGGCAAGGCGGTGCAGCAGCGCCTTCTGGCCCAGATCCGCGCCGAGCTGGAGGTGGCGGCGCAGACCCATCCGGTCGGGCGGCTGGTGTCGATCTCGATCGGCCCCTCGCCCGAGATCGAGGTCTATGTCCGCAATCAGGCCCGCGCCGCCGCAACCGCCGGTCTGCCCTTTGAACAGCTGGTCTGGCCCGCAGAGGCGACGCAGGAAGCCTGCAAGCGCAAGATCGCGGCGCTGAACGACGACCCTTCGGTGCTGGGGATCATCCTGCAACGCCCGGTGCCCGCGCATATCCATGTGCGATCCTTGCAATCGGCGATCCATCCCTTGAAGGATGTCGAGGGGATGAACCCCGCCTCGATCGGCAATATCGTTTACAATGACATTGCGCTGGCGCCCTGCACCGCGGCGGCGGCGGTGGAGATGGTGCGGGCGACCGGGCTGCCGATGCCCGGGCTTGAAGTGGTGATGATCGGCCATTCGGAAATCGTCGGCAAGCCCGTCGCCTTCCTGCTGATGGCCGAGGGGGCGACGGTGACGGTGTGTCACCACATGACGCGTTCGGTCGCGATGCATGCGCGCCGGGCCGATGTGGTGATCGTGGCCGTCGGCAAGGCGCATCTGATCGGGCCGGAGATGATCAAGCCCGGTGCGGCGGTGATCGACATCGGGATCAATCAGGTCACCGATGCGGCAGGCAAGGTGCGGATTTTGGGCGATGTCGACACCGAGGCCGTGCGCGAGGTGGCAGGCTGGATCACCCCGGTTCCGGGCGGCGTCGGGCCGGTGACGGTGGCGATGCTGATGCGCAACGCGCTGACCGCACATCGCCGACAGGTGGCGGCGGGCTGGCTGGACCGGGCATGACCGCGGCAAACATCACAGAGATGTGACAGTCACCCCGCATAAAAGACGCTTTTTATATCAAAAGCGTCGCATTTGACCCAGACCCGTGCGCGACAGCTCGCTAGCGAGACTTGATTTTCCGGTCAATCAAGACACCCGAAGGGAGGGTGCCCTCACGCTCCCCCTTCACCCGGCGGTGCGCGCCCCAAAGGGATCGCGCGCACCGCCGCAATCCCGGCCCGCAATCCCGGATCAGGCGAAAGCTCAAATGCGCCGGAAATTCGGCGTCCTTTTAGCACCGTCTTCACCTTCGCCCGCGATGCTGCCACGATCTGGCCGGTCAGGATCCTGCAGTGACGTGGTTTCACCCTTCTCATGGCGTCCTTGGCTGGACCGGCCCCGCTCTGGCGGCGCTGGTCGGCTTGGGCCTTGCCACGGCGGCGCTGGCGGCAGAGCCGGGCGGCGCGCGCGATTACACCGGCCCCTGCAGCCTGACCGCAGCCGGGGGCGAGACGCTTTTTGCGGGCGATTGCGCCATCAGCCACCGCCCCGCCGCCCCCGCCGCCGCGGGAGAGCGCTGTGCCTATCAGCGCTACGAGCTGCTGTTTCCCGGCATCGGCCTGGCGGTGGTGGAACGCGGCAACGACCCGGAATGTCCGCCGCGGTTTCAGGATCGCCCGGCCGCCTTTTTGGCGCGCGACCGCGAGGGTCGGCTGGTTCTGGCCACGGACGAGGGGGCGATTGTGCGCTTTGCCCCCGGCCCGACCGATCCGCCCGCCCCCGCGCCGGTGCTGGACGGGTTTTTGCGCGGGATCGAGACCTGCCGCCCCGGGCCGGAGTATCAGGCCTTTGCCCGGCAGCTGCGGCGCGGGCAGGTCTTGGCGACAGAAGGGCTGGGCGGCCTTGCCTGGCCCGACGGAAATCCGCCGCCGGGCCAGCCGGTGCGCAGCCGTCAAAGCGGCGCCTGGCAGCAGATCGACGTGCCGCTGCGCGGGCGATATCTCAATCTGCCCCTTGCCGGATTGCGGCTGGAGACCGAAACCGGCACCGGGACGCAGCGCGATACGCTGGTCTTTGCGGCTCCGCCCGGCCGACTGGTCTGCGAAGGAATGAACTGAGCCCGTCCGGGCTCAGAAATCCTGGTTTTTCAGCAGCTGCGCCGGGATCGCCAGCCCCGCGCCGATCGCCGCAAGGGTGAAGATGACGCGGATGATATGCTCGGCCGCGGAGACGAAAATCTCGACCGCATCGGCCGGATGCGGCGCGGTCAGGGCAAAGAAGCCCAAAAGCGCCTCGCCGAAAAAGGCGCCCGGCACCATCGGGATGCAGCCAGCCAGCGCCACCGCGTTGCAGGCCGGGCCAAGCTGGCCGCGCAGCGCCGAGACCGCGC
This sequence comes from Rhodobacter sp. 4.3.4, assembly GCF_058724655.1. Classification (NCBI taxonomy): domain Bacteria; kingdom Pseudomonadati; phylum Pseudomonadota; class Alphaproteobacteria; order Rhodobacterales; genus Rhodobacter; species Rhodobacter sp. 4.3.4. The sequence goes on along the minus strand of NZ_CM178967.1, from coordinate 1,445,640 downwards.
AGGAGGTGATGATCGCGGCGGCAAACGTCGCGCCCTCGAGACTCCAGCCAAAATCAAGCCCGCCGGTGCGGACCATCAGCGCCAGCGCCCCGGCCGCGGCGCACCAGGGCAGCGCCCGCAGGCCGAAGTTGAACAGAACGCCAAAGCCCGCGGCGGCGGTGGCGCCAAACAGCGCCTGATGCAGCAGATGCGGCAGGAAATCCCACATGATCACCCCCTCGTCCCCAGAAGTTCCTCGGCAAACCAGACGCCGGTCGCGGCGAAAAGCATGATCATCAGCACCCAGACCGCGCGGGCGCTGCCGATCGTCGGATAGCCGTCCATGATGTCGGTCTGCGCATTGGTCGAGGGCACGCCCGGCACCAGAAGCAGGATCGAGGCCATCATCGCCAGCTGCACCGTGGCGCTTTGCAGCGCGATCGCGCCAAGCCCGCCCAGCGTCGCCGACAGGAAGGCGATCGCCCCGGCAACGATGAAGATGTTGACGCCGCGATGCAGCAGGTGATGGCGCAGATATTGCCCGATCGCCCCCGCCAGCCAGACCGGACCGAAGGCCAGCCAGTCGACGCCCAGAAGCCGCCCGAAGGAGGCGCAGGCCAGCCCCACCGCCACCGCGGTAAACCAGGCCGGATGGCGCGGCGTCTCGCGCACCAGCCGCGCCAGCTCGGCCTCGACCTCCTCGACGCTCATGCCGCCCTTTTCGGCGCGCGCACAAAGCTGGCGCACCGCCAGATCCAGCCGGTGGTTCACCCCCAGCCGCCCGACCTGCAGCATCCGCGTGATCGTCTGATCCGCCACATGCACGGTCATCGCGATCGAGGTATAGCCCGAGCGCATCCCGATCGTCTCGACGCCGAAGCCGCGCGCGATCATCGTGATGCCGCGGTGCACGACGCTGACCGAGGCGCCGCTTTCCATCATGATCCTGCCCGCCTTGAGCGCGGCATTGGCATAACGTTCCAGCTCACGGTGGCGGATGACCACCGGATCGTCCCGGCTTTCCATGCGGTTCCCCTTCTTGCAACCGGCCCCGCGTAGCAGCCCGGACAAGGCGGGGCAACCATCGAAACGGACCTGCATATCAGCTATGCCCGCGCCCCCGGATGACAAGGGCAAGATCCTGATAATCTTGCGCAAATAGCGCCGGACTGGCGCCCTTCAGCCAGCCTGGCGCCAAGGCTGCGCCGCGCCGTCCCCGATGCGGAACACCCCTGTCAGCGCCCGCAGCCTTTGCGCCTCGCCCAGCAGCGCCTGGGTCGCGGCGGCGTTTTCCTCGAACATCGCCGCATTGTGCTGGGTGACCTGATCGAGCTGGTTCACCGCCGCGGTGATCTCCGATATCCCCGCCGATTGCTCGCCCGCGCCGGTCTCGATCGCGGCCAGCAGGGCGTCGAGCCGGGTGACCAGATCGGCGATCCGGCCCAGGGCCGCATCCGAGCCGCTGGCCAGCTCCACCCCCGCGCCGACCTGCTGCACTGAGGTCGCGATCAGCCCGGCGATCTGCTGCGCGGCCTCGGCCGAGCGCTGCGCCAGCCCCCGCACCTCTGACGCGACAACGGCAAAGCCGCGCCCGGCCTCGCCCGCCCGCGCCGCCTCGACCCCGGCATTCAGCGCCAGAAGATTGGTCTGGAAGGCGATGTCGTCGATGACATGGGTGATGCGCGAGATCTGGTCCGAACTTTGCGCGATGTCGGTCATCGCCTGCAGCGTGCGGCGCACCACCTCGCGCCCGGCGGCGGTGGTTTCGCGGGTCTCGCCCACCGCCTGCGCCGCCTCGCGCGCGCCCTGCAACGCCCGCGCGACCGAGGCCGCCATCTGGTTCATCGCCGAGGCGGTTTCTTCGAGCGAGGCCGCCTGCGTTTCCGTGCGTCGGCCAAGCTCGCCCGCCGCCGCGTCCAGCTGATCCGCCTCCGATTGCACCGCGCCGCTGGCCCGGACGATCTCGCTCAGAAGCTCGGCCATCCGCGTCACCGCATGGTTGAAATCGCTGCGCAGCCCCTCGTAGGCCGCGGGAAAGGCGGTCTCGATCCGCGCTGTCAGATCGCCCGCCGAGATCGCCCGCAGCGCCTCGGCCAGCCGCGACACCACCAGCTGCTGCTCCTGCAGCTGCGCCGCGCGTTCGGCCTCGGCCGCGTCGCGCAGCCGCCGCCGCTCCTGCCGCTCGGCCTCCTGCCGGGCCTGCTCCTGCCGGTCGCGCTCTCGCTCGGCCTCGGCCGCCGCCAGCGCCGCTTGTTGCGCCGCCCGCTCGGCCGCCGCCGCCGCCTCGGCCCGGTCCATGTCCTCGCGCGCGCGGCGGGCACGGTCGTTCAGCGCGTCGCGAAACACTGTCAGCGCCCCGGACAGCGCGCCGATCTCGCCCGCCCCCGGCCGCAGCCCGTCCACCGCGCCGGTATCGCCCGCCGCCAGCCGCGCCGTCGCCTGCGTCACCCGCCGCAGCGGCCGCACGATGCCAAGCCAGGCCAGAAGCGGCGCCAGCAGCCCGAAGACCGCGCTCAGCCCCGCCAGCGCCAGCAGGCTGCCGATCGCCCCGGAGGTGCGGTCATGCACCGCGCCGCTGGTGCCGTCGATCCGGCCCAGCACCGTTTCCGCCGCCGTGGCCGCCCCGGCGCTGATCGTATCCATCGCCGCATTGGCGGCGTCAAAAGCGGTCCCGGCGGCGGCCCGCGCCTTGATCATGCGCAGATGCGCCTGCGCCAACCCCTTCGCCGGATCGGTCCGGTCCAGAAGATCGCGCAGCAGGGGCGCCAGATCCGGCGGCAGCTGCGCCATCTGCCCCGCCACCACTGCCCGCGCGGCCTCCAGCGCGGCACTTTCGCGGTCATAGCTTTCCAGACTGCGGCTCAGCGCCAGCCGCAGCGCCGAGGCGACCAGATCGCGCGCCCGCGCCTCGATCCGCGCCGCCTCGATCATCGGCGCCACGTCGCGGGTCAAAAGCGTGTCGATCGTCGTCGCATTGGCCTTGCCCGCCTCGATCGCATCCAGCGTCAGCGCGAAGGCCAGATCATCGACAGCGGCGCCAAGACCCAGATCGACCTTGGTCGCAAGGCTTTGAATCTGCTGGCGCAATTGCGGATTTTCGTGGCTGCCGGGCTGCGCCAGATCGCGCGCCAGACCGGCCAGAAGCGCCAGATCGGCGCGCAGGGGCGCGAGCGGACCTGTAGCCTCGATGGCGACGATCTTGTCCTGCATCCGGGCTTCGCCCGCGGCGACGCTGTCGCGCACGATCGCCTGACCGGCGACATCCAGCCCCGGCACCATCGCCAGCGCCGCGCCGCGCAGCACATTCACCTCGACCCGCAAGGCCAGCGCATCGCTGAGCCGGGCGAAATCGCGGTCGACCAGATCCTCCATGTAGCGCGCGATCAGCTTTGGCAGGAAACTGAACCAGCTTTGGCAGGAAAACTTTTTCCCGCCCGTCCGTCCTGACGCTACGCGGTCACTCCGCCCGATCCGTCATCTGCATTCGTCTCTAGCGCAACTCAGCCGCCACGTTACATGCGATCTCTACCGCGCTCCGGACCGCGGTAGAGAATTGGAACGACATGGTGCTTCCTGTCAGACGTAGAAGATGTTGAGGCCGAGGATGTCGCCTGCGGTCAGGGCAGCGGTATCGGCGTCGGCGGATCCGGTGGTGAGCGCGTAGGCGATGCCGGTTGCGAAAATCAGGCCGACAGCGCCCAGGTCGAAATCGAAGGCGGCGTTCGGGGGCAGCGCAATCGTCGCAACCGGAGTATCCGTCCCTACCGTGGGGGCGCTCGCCTTGTTGTAGAGCTTGAGGTAGCGCACCGCGGCAGCGGCGTTGTACCCGACGATCTTAGCGACCTTGCCAGCAGAGGCCTTGACCGAGGTGGCGTTTGTCGTCGACGCAGCGGACAGAAGGCGCGCGACAGCAAGCGCGGAGCCCCGACCCGAGACGAACTGAACGCCGACATCGGCGGCCAAGTTAGTGCTGGCTGCCAGCGCGACACTCGGCGTGTTCGCAATCGCAACCGGCAGCGCGGCCGTCAGGTCGTTTGCCGGGCGCGGCATGAACTCGACGCGTTGGCGGTCGAAGTCGAGAATGCGCGCGAAGCTCACGCGCATATCGGTGCGCTTGATCACGCCACCGCCGCAGTTGACCGAGCCGATGTTCGCCCCGGTCGGCGTGGAACCGATGGGGTCGAGGTAGAGCGTCGTGGTTTGGATGTCCCGCACCCGATACGCTCCGTCGATACCGATGGTGCTGCCATCCACCGCGCTGCGGCAACCGATCAGGTTCACATAGTCGCCGATCAGCAGCCCAGCCCAAGCGGCGCTGCCCACGAGCGCGACGACATTGTCGGTCCGGCTCACGCTCTGGGCCACCTGCGCCACCGCGCCGAGCGCCGACATCAGGTTGCCCCCGTTCACGCGCGCGACATAGCCGCCATAGCCGGTCGCGGTGACGGCCGAGCCCCAAACCACGGTGAACATGGTTGCGTTGACCACCGAAGCAACGGTGGTCGCCGCGGTGAGGTTGGCGAAGTTGGTGGCATCCCGGTTGCCGTAGCACACGATAACATCGCCGGTCGTGAGCCCGTGCGGCACATCGGTGACCACGGTGGCGGTGGTCGTGCCGGTTTTGGTCGCCGAGACGATCTGCGCCACCGGCTGGGTCCGACTCGGATTGTTCGTCGCGCGCAGGCGAAGCTTGTAGCTCTTGTTGTGGTCTGGAACCACCTGAGACCGACGCAGCCGGTGGCTGAGCCCGGTCACCGCATCGATCGCGCCGTCAGTCCATTGCAGTCCATCCACGAACGCCGAAAGCCGGAATTCCGTGGTCGGCTGGAAAGCGTAGGCCAGAGCCGCGTTGATCGCCTGCACCGATGCGGTGCTGCCGAGCGTCGTCGAATGGTTCCCCGCCAAGGCGCCGCTGGGGAGAACGTCCCCGGATTGCGACCGGACATAGAAGGAGCCGTTGGTGGCCGAGGCGTTTTCGAAGATGACCGAGGCGCCGTCGGTCGCGTAGCCGAGCGCAGAACGGAAGAAAACGAAGCCCGATGCGAACGGCCCGGAAGTCACGCTCGGGATGTTCCCCCCCGGACCGGCAGTCGCTGTGAACTGCGTCTCGCTCGGCGCCGTGGCGACAACGAGAGCGGGATAGTTCAGCGCACTGTTCTGCGCCACGTCGCGGATGCCGATGCGCATGCCGGGCTTGAGCCCGTGCGCGGTCTCCGTGGTGACGGTGAGCGTCGTTGTGGCTTGCTGGATCGAGGCAATCGCCAGATCCGCCGGCGCGGCGAGCGGCGCATCGGTCGAGACCATTTCAAGGGCAAATTCCTGCCCAAGCGTGCGTTGCGACATCGAAAGGCCGACTGCAAGCTCATAGGGCATCTGGAAGGAGGCGAGTGTTTCGACAGTCGTGACGCCCGCTGAGAGCGGGTCTTTCGAGATGACAAGATAGCTCGACGCGACCGTGTTCCCGTCGACCGCCACGATATCCCCCGCGGACAGCGTTTGCGCCCAGACGGCGACGGAATCAAAATCCTCGAACGCCTCCCGGAACTTCGACTTCACGTTGCCGGGGGAGACGGGCAGTGGTGTCGCGTCGGTCACTTCGCGCGATTTTCCCGTTGACTGCACGATGAATTCCAAAACTGACATGTCGGCTCCTCAGAAGGTTGTGAAATTGATCGAGCCGGGGTCTTCAGCCGCCTCAATCAGGGATTTCAGTTCGGCCTCGCGGTCGAAACAGGCCTGCACATGGGTGCGCACCGCCAGCGCGAGGGCGATGATCTGCGCCGCGGCCAGATCAACAAATTCCCCGCCCGCGAGCTTCCAGCGCACGGTTGCCCCCGGGTCGAGCTGGGCGGCCAGCGCCGCGGCGGTGAGGCGGCTCTGGCTCAGATCGTCGGTCTGCACGCGCAAGCCGTTGACCTCGATGCCGCGGGCAATGGCCGCGTCGCGCGCCGATTTGAGCTGACTGAGCATCTCCGCCACCGTCATGGGGTGTGTCGTGATTTCAGAGGCGACGGCGTCCCGCTCGGTTTCCGCGCCGCTCTGAACATTAATCTCGCGCAGCCGCATGGTTATCGCTCCCAGGAGATGTTGATGGACCCCTCATCGAACGTGTCAGTCCCGTTCGCAGACCGGAGCCTGATCCGGTCAAGCGTTCCGGTCAGGGCGACCTTCCCGGCCACAATCTGCGTGCCAGGCTCGTTCGTCTGCATCACGCCACTCCCAACCCAAATGTTGCCGCCGAGATGGTTGAACGTGATCGCTCCGGTGAGCGCTATGGCCGCGTTTCCTGCGCGGATGATGAATGCGTCCGCACCGTTCGAGTAGTATCCGGGCAGCCCGGAGATCGTATCATAGCCGACACTTTGGACCGCCCCGGCCCCGAGTTGGATCTTGGGGTATGACGATCCGCTCAACGACACCCGTTGCATGGAGAGCGTGACACGATTGACGCCCGCGGGAATGCTGACAAAGTCAATAACAGACCCCGATGTGGTTGCGACGGTGCCGCTCTGCCCCGCCCCTACCAGCCCCAGAATCTCGCTTTGCGACCCGTAAAGCCGCACCCACGGCCTCCAACCGCTCGACCCCCTCCAGCGTATCCATGCAAATGTATCGGCCGCGCTACCCAGATGCCCCCAGGCCATCTGCACGCCGACACTGCCGGAGGTGATGGTCAGCACATAGCCCGCATTGTCCGCGATGGGCGCGTTTGCGGCCTCGGGCGCAAATCTGGACCAGCCCGAGGCGGTGATCGTGTCCAGATCCGCAACCACCTCGCCGGTGGCGGTGACTGCGCCGAGGCCCAGCGTCGCGCGCTGCGCCGCTGCGTCTGCATCATCCAGCAGCGCCCGGCCTGCAGCGGTGATCACCGCTTCGGCCCAGGTATCCGGCGCTGTCGAATAGAGCATCCGACCCGCCGCCGTGCCAAGGGTGGCGATCGAAGCGATCGTGGGCGAGACCGAGGCCTCCTGAGTGAATTGCGTGGCCAGCGATTTGACCGGGATCCGGGCCGTGGTGCCAGTGCGGTTGACGATGACCTCGTCGGCCAGATTAACCAATGGCAGTTGGGTGGTGCGATCGCCGCTCATCAGATGATCTCCAGCGTGTAGGGGCCGGACAGCGGGCCGGGCGCGCCATTGGCGTTTTGCGGCTCGAGCCAGACGTGATGGGTGCCCGCGCTCAGGCAGGCACCGGTTTCGAGATAGGCCACGACATCATCCACCGCCCCCGCGAAATCTGCGCTCGCGCGCAGCTCGATGGTGGCATTGCCGGTGACCGCCTGGATGCGGTCGCGGGCGAGGCCATTGGCCGCGATCACCGTGCCGGGGCGATCCGAGCCACCGCTGAGGCAGGGCTGCACCGTGCCGCCGGTGCGACCGGAGACGGTCAGCCCGACGCGGTAGATTTTGCCCGCCGTCGTCGCCAGCGGCTGCGAGAGCGCCCCGGCTCCCCCGGCAGCGTGATGGGCCTTGCCGCCGGTGATCGTCCAGCCGGTGCCCAAGGTCCAGGCTCCGCCATCCATCGTCCCGCCTGCGATCAGGTTGGTGCGCGTGGCGTCGCCCAGTGTCGTCGAATAGCTTTGCCCGGTGCTGACCGGGATCGGGGCACCCACGGCATCGGTCTCGCGGTCAAGCGTGGCCGAGGTCGAGCGATAGACCTGCACCCGCGTCGTGTTGGCGTCGGCGCCGGTGGCGAACTGGACCAGCGCGCCGCCCAAGAGCGCGGTCACCGAGATGCCCGCCGCAGGCAGTGCCTGCGGCAGCCCGGCATTGGCCATGCCCACGGTGATCGTCACCGTCGCCGAATAGGGGCCCAGCACCCCGGTCGCACTGCGGCTCCTGGCGCGCAGCTGCACCACCTGACCGACGGAATAACTGTCGATCGTGCCCCCCGCATTGGCGGCCGGGATGGTCTGTGAGGTCCAGGCGGTGCCCGAGGCGAGACGATGGTCGAGCACATAGGCCGCCGTGGTCACCAGGCCAGACCCCGGCTCCAGCGCGACGGAGATCCGATTGGCAAGACCGGTGGCGGCGGTGCCAGATGTCAGACCCGCGAACCGCGGCGCCGAGGGCTGCAAGAGGTTTTCGTCGATCTCGGCACCGACCCGTGGCGACCAGGCCGGGATCTCGGTGGCGGCCAGGATGGTGTCGATCTGCGGTGCCGCATCGACGGTGCGCACGATCGCGCACATGTCCTCGGTCGCCTCGATCCGAGTCACGATCTGGGTGTAGCTCTCGACCGCCGCGGGTCCGAAATGAACCAGATCGCCCACCAGCGGAATCGGCCCGACCCCGGTCAGCGTCAGGATCTGCGTTCCGCCCCCCGCATTCCTGACGCTGCGCACGACAGAGACGCCAATCGTATCGTTGGCCCTTTCGAACACCCGAAATCGCACCGCATAGGTCTCGCCCGCCACCATCTCGACCATGTCATCTATCTCGATCAACACGCCCTTGACCGCCTTGACCCGGGCCGCGACCTGCACGCGGCTCAGCACATCATGGCTGAGCGCGACGGCATCGCCGCGGGTGGCGGTGCGCACGGCGCCGTCCTGGGTGACCTCGTAAGTGTCGGGGCGGTGGATCGTCTCCAACTGGCGGCGCCGCGCCTCGCGCCAAACCTCATCGGGATGCACTTTGCCGGGCAGGCTCAGCTGCTCGGTCAGGGTGATCTCGCCCTCGTAGCCGGGCCAGCGGACGACGCGCTCGGTCTCCTTGTAATCGTTGCCCGCGTCGCGGAATTTCACCGTGAAGGCGTGGGGCGGATCGATGTAGGCGCGCGACCACTTAAACCCCCACGAATTGCGCGGGTTGATGTGATCGACGATCAGCGTGTTGACCAGCGGCCGGTCAATGACGACGCCCCAGCGCACCCCGTCATGGCGCGGCGTCGCCCGGCCCGCCGCCGCAATCTCGGTCAGCACGTCGCGCAGCGTGGTGCCCTGATCCTCAAGGACAGCGTTATAGGTCAGTCCCTCGGCCGAGCACCACGCGGCCCAGTCGGCCAGCAGGTCGAGATCGAGACCCGCATCCGCGACGGCTTTCGGATTGGAGGGATGCGACAGCACCTCGATGAGCGCCGCGGCCGGGTTTTCCGAGCTGCGACGTACCCAGGTGCCCGTGGCAGCATCCCAGTCGCGGCTGATCCGGCTCACCAGGCAGTTGAAATTGTCCACCGTGCCATTGAGCTGATGCGTGGCCTTGATTCGCAGAGCCACCAGCGCCAGCGGCCGGGGGTAGGCCAGCGGATATTCGGGTCGGATTGTCTGCAGCGCGGCCCACGACGTGCGCTGTATGACCCGGGTGTCGGTGCTCTCGTCGCTCAGCATTGTCAGCCGCACCTGCCAGCGGCCGCGCGTCGGGAAGCTCCAGCCATGCTGGCGAAAAAAAGTCTCGGCCTTGGCCGCCGTGATGGTCAGCGTCTCGACCGTCTGCCATGTCTCGGCCTCGACCAGACGCTGTTCGATGCGCACCGAGATGGTGGTCGATTGTCGGCGCCCGTTGTCATCGAGCCGATAGAGCCCGCCCTCCCAGGCCAGGATGATCGCGGCGCTGGCGGCGTCTGGTCCGGTGGTGCGCACCACTGGCGTCTCGATCGACGCCTGACCGCTGATCACCTCGCCCGCGTCGTTGCGCGGCAGCGGGCGGGTCAGCTCGACGCCAATCGATTCCTCGACCACCTGGCGGGGCGTGATGCTCAGCGGCAATTCGCCCGCCACCCCGTAGCGGATCTCGGTCTCGACCTCGTCATATTCGGAGAGCGAGGTTTCGCCCAGCCGCATGTCGTCGATCGCCACCTCTCCTTCGCCGATGAGAAATGCGGCACGCACATACTGCGCATCGCCGACGATTTCTGTGTGGGGGGTGATGGCCATCGGCGGGGCATAGCGCATCGTGCCCAGCACCACCGGCACCGCGCCGCCCGGCTCGTAGCGGTTCTTCCAGCCGTTGATCGCATAGACGTTCTTGCGCTCGGTGTCAGGTTTGACCGGCGGGATCAAAGCATTGACCAGCAGTTGCCCGATGATCGTCAGACCCGCGACCGCGAGCGACCAGCCGAACGAGCCGACCGCCAGAGACGGGAATAGCCAGCCCGTCAGCGCCACGGCCGCGATCGAGACGACGATCGACAGGATCGAGCGCAGCGCCCCCTTGCCGGGCGTGATCCGGATCACCACGCGCACCCCGGGGCGCGGCCGGGCCAGATGCCATAGATCGCGCGGCACGATCTGGCTGCCAGCATCGGTCACCAGCGCAACGCGGGTGCGCCCCAGATCGGCCTCTGTGGCCGCGGGCAGCGCCCGGGCGACGATCTCGGCCACGGTCAGGCCATGCGGCACATCGAGCGTGATCCGCCCGCGGCCTGGGTCGAACTGCGGGGCAGCCAGCACATGGATTGTTGCGTTGATCGGGCGCAGATCACTCATCGCGCGGCCTCCGAAATGATCTGCACGGGCATTTCAACGACCCTTGAATGATGCCGCCAATGACCGGTGAAACGGTGCGCCCAGGGGCCGCGGCGATAGTCCTCCAGCACGGCATGGGTCTGGCCTATGTGGATCATCAGCCCGTGGCGGATCACGATGCCAAGGTGGGTGGACAGGCGGCCGCGCCGGAAGACCGCCAGATCAAAGGCGAGCGCCGGGCCGGTCACCGGCACCCAGAGCGGCGACGTTTTGGCGCCCTCGATCAGCGCGGCAATCTCGCCATGCTCCTCGATCGAGCCATAGCCCAGATAGTCGGGCAGCGTGATGCCCAGCTCCTCGCGGTAGATCACGCAGGCCAGCCCCCAGCAGTCCGCGCCATCGGCCGAGCGGCCATGATCGAGGTTCGGAATGCCTACGTAGCGGTTCGACCAGCTCATCCTCACCTCCACAGCCCAGGGAAACGCTGTCTCGTCATCCGTCCGCTCGGGAACGGTTCCAGCTCGATCTCATCACGCGAGAGCGACAGCGTGATCTCGGCCGAGGTGCCGTCGGCATTGGTCAGCCGCAGATCCTGCCACTCGGCCTCCACGACATCCGGCGTGGAGGCCTCCACCACCGCCAACGCCACCACCGGTTGGCCCACGAACGAGCGCAGCAGCTCCACCATCCGCGCGTCGAGATTATCCAGCACGATCTGCGCCTGCGCCGGGGCGTCCTCGGCATCGTCGGGCAGCACCGCCGAGGCGACGATCCAGAGATAGGGATCGGTGGCGGGGTCAGCCCCGCGCCAGGTGGAGCGGGTGCCGTAGAGCAGCGGTTCCTCGCTCAGCCGCTCGGTGTTGTCGGTCGACAGCCGGATCGGTGCGTCGAGATCCGGGTGGGTGATCTCGATCAGCACCACCTCGATCTCGGCCGAAACCGGATCGATCTGCGCCTGACGGGCATTGAGGGAAACACGACGGCTCATGGCATCACCACCACTTGAAACTGCTTGCGGAACTCGATGCCCTGCAGGGTCTCGATCGGCGGCGCATCGCCCCATGCGCAGAGCCAGCGCGCCGAGGCCACGAGCGGCACACCGCCCGCGCCAAGCAATGGCGCCCCGGTGGCGCCCAGCACAGGCCAGCCGTCCCGGGTCGGATCGGGTAGCCAGAACAGCACCGCGCCCTCGGCGCAGCTGACCTCGTAAAACGTGTCGAAGATCTCGCGCTGATACGAATTCAGGACCACCGACAGCGAGACCATCTTCGCCACCGCTGAAAACCGCCGCCGATAGCCGGGCGGACCGCTCTCAAAGCCGCGCTTGCGCCGGGCATCCTGCGGTTGCAGCTGATAGCCTGATCGTTCGGGCCGGGGCAGCGTCGTGGGCCAGACGGGATAGCTCATCGCAGCCGCCCCGCCTCAGTGACCGCGTAGACCTGGCGCATGGTGCGCCGCGCCTTGCCCCCCGGCGCCGCGATGCCCGCCGCCACGGCGTCGGAGAGCACATATTTCTGCTGCCGCTGACCGCGACTGTCGGTCACCTCCTGCACCTCCATTTTAAGGGCCGTGGAACTGTTGTTGACCAGCACGGGCTGCATCTGGATGATCGGCGCCACAGCATGATTGGCCGGTGCCCCGGCACCGAGGATGCGCCGCGTCAGGTCGGCAGGAACGATCGTGCTCGGCCCGGTATATTCGAGCTCGGGGCCGTTCTCTCCGACGATGCGCAGCCCGCCAGCGTGGTTGCCGCCGCCCGCAAAGCCGGGAATTCCGAGACCGCTCATGATCCCGGAAAACAGGGTGGACCAGAAACCACCCCCGCCGCCGCCCTGCACGGCGCTGCCAAGCGCCTGGCCGAACTTGTCGAACCCTCCGCCCATGGTCCCCAGCTGGCCGGTCGCAAGTGTCGTCGTGGTGCCGAATTTCGCCATTGCCTGTTCGGCGGCGCCCAGCCGGATTGCCCAGCTCTTTTGCATCGCCTCATCGGAGGGGCGCTCGAACTGACGCATCCAGGCATTGGTTGCGCTCGACACATCCGGCGCCGCCTTCAAGGCGGCCAGTGCACCGGAATGGGTGGTGTTCAGTTCCTTCCAGACGTAATCAAGCTGCCCCTGAACATTGCCCAGGTTCTGACGCCCGCCAAGGGATGCCATCAGACCATCTGCGCGCGGGCCATGGTGCTGGAACAGCCCGTAGCTGGTCGCCACGCCATTCTTGACGTCTCCGGGGGCACGCGGGTCAAAACCACTTTCGCCCGCGATATTGCCCATGATCGCCGCCACCTGATGCGGCTGGAGACCCTTACCGGCGAAGAAGCTCCAGACCTGCTTTTGCACATCGTCCGAGCCCTGCAGCCCGCCCGCGCCAGCAAAATTGGAGCTGGACATCGCCGCCAGGTGCGCAGCGCCAGCCCCGCCGAGGATCACCGTGGCTGCGGTCACGTTCATGCTGGCGACGGTCTGCGCCGCAGCCGTAGCGGCCAGCTTCGAACCGTCGATAGGCCCCGCCTTGCCGGTCATCCGGTCCCAGATGCCTGACAGACCGCCGACATCGAGCATGGTGGCATAGTCGCTGCCAAAGATGGCATTCTTGATCGGGTTAGTGATCGCCAGTTCTTCGAACATCGCGCCGATTTCGGACGCCAGGTTCTCGAAAGCCCCGCCGAGGTCACCTTCCTTCAGCGCATCGAAGATCCCGTCGATCGCGTTTTCGCCAGCCTTCTGCACCGTGTCCCAGGCATCGCTGACGCGATCGAGCTGCGCCTGCAGATCGGCCGACAGTTCGGCTTGCTGCATGATCTGCCGTGCGCGGTCGCTCTCGCGATCGATCCCCGCGGTGCGGATGTCCATCTCGGCCTGATAAATCGCAAGGACCCGGCGCCGCACGGCCTCGCTTTGCCCGACAAGACTCAGCTCAAGCTGCAGCTGACCCACCGTCTGCGCTTGGGAGCGATAGAGATCACGACCCGCCGCCACGAGGCCGAAGGGATCGGCGCTGGACAATCCCTTGCTCGTTTCCCACAGATCGCGCAGCTCTTGCTTGTGGGCCTCGGTCAACTGCGTCATATCCCGAAGTTGCCGTTCGAAATCCTGACGCTCCGCCTCGATCTGCAGGCGCTTCACCTCTAGGCTGTCGGCACCATATTCCGCAGTGGCCTTGGCGATCCTCTGCGTCATTTCGAGATCTTCGGCCAGATCGTAGGGACCGCGCGTCTCCTTCATCACGTTCCGAAGATCGGTCAGGATGCCCAGGAGTTCTTTGCCCCTTTCAACACCGCTCTTGTACGGCGCCCCAATGTCAGTCTTCGCCAGCTCTTTTTCCAGAGCCGCCCGCTCTTCCGTCTGGCCTTTGAGGATTTGCGCGAGCAATGCGGTCTTGCCGACCTCCTGCCCGAACAGGATAGCGGCATCGGTCGCCCCTTCAGAGCCATATTGGGCACGCTCCAGCGCTTCCGCGATACCTTGCGCCGCGGCGATACGGTCCTCGTTCGTCTCTGCGAACTGGTATTTCTGGATTGCTGCGCCAACCTCCGCAGCGCTCATCGCAGTCAGGTTGAACTGCTTTTCCAGCGTGCGGCTGTCGATGACCCCGAAGTTAAGCCACGATTGCATCCCCGCTAGCGCTTCGGAAACCGCCATGATCGACTTCTTGACGTCCTGGGCGGCTTGCATCTGCGCAAGCCCCAGCAATGCCAGGTTCAGCTCCCGGGCCGCCTTCGCCTCGCTTCCGAAATCACCGCTGAGCTCGGAGGTTCCCTTTCGCGCCTCTTTCAGCGCGCGATCGACGGCAGAAGTCGATTTCTCCAGATCGCCGAGCGCCTCATCGAGCGATTTGGCTTGCTCGCCAGACTGCATGAACCATTGCACGGCTGCCGTGCCGAAGCCGATAACGGCCAAAGTGGCCAGGTTCATCGGGTTCAGCATCCCCATGAAGGAGGCCCGCAGCGCTGTCCCGACGCTCAGGCCGGAGGCGCGCAACCCGGTGAAGGTTTGCGTGACCTGCGTGCCCTGCTGCATCATCAGCATCATCGGGTTCTGGCCGGCCATCGCCATCATCGCGATGTCGTTCCACTGGGCCATCAGGTTCGCCGAATAAGCCGCGGCTGCACCTGATCCAGCCGCCGGAACCTGGCTCGGAACGGGCGGAACGACCGGCGGCATGATCGGGGGCGCAGGCACCGGGGCCGGGGTCGGAACCGGCGTGGGCAACGTGGCGGAGAAGCCGCCGATCGACGTGGTCGCCTTGCGCAGGGCTTCGCGCGCCCGGGCCTCCGCCTCGGCCGCGGCGGCGGCCTCGCGCGACGCCCGCGCGGCCTCACGCTTGGCAGTCGCGTTTTGCGCTGTCGCGGCCGTATCCTGCCCCGTCACGGCGGCCGCACCTTGCGTCTCGGCGGCCAGCGCATCGGTCGCGGCCAGCACTTCCTTGGCGGCCGCCGTCGCGCTCGTCGCGTTGCCGCGAAAGATCAGCTCATAGACGAAAGGCCCGCTCATCTCATCTTCCCACGAAAGCGTCGATCGCAGCCCGCTCCATCAGCTGCAGATCCGCAAAATCCACGTCGTCGTATCCACCCCGCCGCAGCGCGACATCGACACCGGCGTAGTCGAGGCCCAACCACAGCGCGCCATGCACCTCGGTCACCTGCCACTGGGTCTGGATGTCGAAAAAGGCCGCGACCGTCCGCGCGTGGCACTGCCAGATCTCGATCACATCCTCGGTGACGGGGGCCTCGATCTTGGCCCCCATCGCAGCAAACTGCGCCGCAAGGTCGGGGGTCGCCACGACAGGACGACTCGGATCGACCCGGCCCAGCCGCGCGCAGATCCAGGCGCGCGCGACGGCCGTCAGTTTCCCCGTTTCGCCTCCTGGCCGAAGTTCGCCTCGGCCAGCGCGGTCATGATCGCCGCACGCCCCCACGACAGCCCGACCAGCGCGTCGAGACGCTCGGTCGAGAACGGCACATCGGCGCCGCGCTCATCGACGATGCCCCGCCAGGAGCGGCAGCACATCCGCATCTGGTCCTTGTCGGCCTCGATGCGCTCGCGATCCGTCGTCGCGGCGGCATGCCGTTCCTGACACGCCAGCAGGACTTCGCGCGGTTGCGCCTCGAACTGCATCTCGAAGCTCTGCTCGACGAACGTGCCCGCATTGTCCGGATCAGGCACGCGCACGGTCACCGGCCACCAGTAGAGGTGCTTGTCGGTCATCACGAATTTCGGCATGGCGGCCTCCTCAGCGCACGATGATCTTCATTTCGTCGCGGCCCAAGACCGGGCACAGACGCAGCGGCAGGCTGTAGTTCGCGACATTGTCGGTCTGGCCCTGCGAGGGCTTGCCGATTTCGACGCCGGGCGCGGTGATCTCGACGATGTTGCCAGCGGTCTTGCCGTGGACGATCGACATCGCGGCGCGGGTCGAGGTCTTCGCGATGCTGAACCAGTCCTTGGTCGCGATCGTATCGGCCACAACAACTGCGGTACCGGTCGCCTTGCGATCAGTGATCTTCATCTCCTCCTCGCCGATCAGGAACCTGGGCGTGACGGTGTTGCCCAGGTCAAGCGACAGGCTCTCGGCACCGCCGGTGTAGCCATGCAGCGAGAAGGTGTCGTTCGCCTTCGAGACCGGCACCGGCGTCGTCCAGCCGGTCATGGTCACGGCAGGAAGGGCGACATCGGCGACGGCCCCAAGCATGCCCATAAAGCTGAACTTGAACTTCGGGATTTGTTTCGGGACGAAGTTCATCGAGACGTTGGCGCGGCCGCCGACGAAAATGTGCTGGACACCATCGCTGTTGAAATAGAGCGTCCCGCTCTCCTGGGCGGCTTCAACGATGGTGTACTCGACCTTGGTGGCGGCGGTGATTGCCTCGGCCAGCCCGCAGACCCGCAGGATCGAGCCGTATTTCGGCACGGTGCCCGCAGCACCGGCCCCGGCGATCTCGATCTCGAAGTCGAGCTTGCCATACATCGCCGTCAGGATCGCACCCTGATTGCCCATGTAAGGCAGCATCAGATCGCGCGAAACCTCGGTCGCCTCCAGCGGCGTGAAGGTGATGTTCGTCGCGATCAGCGCATTCGCGGCCGCGGGGGTCGCATCGACGCCCTGGTTCGTTTCGATCTTGTGAAGCATGGCCAGCGTCGGCCAACGGCGGGATGCCATGATCAGCGTCCTTTCCGGGTCGGGGCCGCGGTGGCGGCGGTGTTCGTGTCGGCGACGGTTTCAGTCGAGAGGTCGCCCGGCACCTCTTCCGCCGCCGACGGGGGCGTCGCGTCGGCCTCAAGGGCCTCGGTATCCGTATTGCGGCTCAGCGCGCCGGTCTCGGGGTCGCGCAGATAGCTGCCGCCTGCGGTGGGCTGCATCATGGTCATGCTCCTGTCAGGAAACGGGCGGTGGCCCAGGTCTGTGCGTAAATGCTGACGCCCGTGCTGATCGGGCTCGTCTCGCCGCCGACCAGCTCGCAAGGCTCGAAGAAGCCGGGGATCACGACGCCCGCCAGTGCGGCTTCGATGTCGGAGCGATAGGCGTCGAAGGCCATCGCGCGCTCGGCGCCCATCATGTCGTCGTAAAGGCGGACCACCGTGCCGACGACGAATTGCACATCGACCTTTTGCCGGAAGCCGCCCCCCATCAGGGCCTGCGGGCGCGCGGTCTCAGTCCACGGCATGATGATCGCAGTGCCGCTTTCGACCTGACCGGCACGGTCGGCCAGCGCATCGATATCCTCGGCGACATCGACACCGGCCCAGCGGGGATCGCTGAGTTGGGCGGTTAGATGGCTCAGGATGTCGGAAAGCATCAGCGCCACCCTGCCAGACGGGAGGGCGTGAAGACCTTTTCGGGATGCGCCGCCATGACGGTGCCGCCCGACACGGTGGCCGGGGTCTCGCCCGTAGCGACCGGCAGGGTGATCAGCCCGCGCGAGACATCCTTCAGGGCGAGGATCGCATCCTTGTAGTCTTGGCCAACATGATCGGGGGCACCATTGCGATGCAGCGTGTAGCGGGCGATGCTGACGGCCCAGCCGCGCACGATCGACGGCACCGAGGGCAGCGGCAGGGCGTATTTCGCACCGACATAGCCGTCGATCGCGGCATCGGCGGTGGCCAGCGCGGACGCGACGATATCGGCGTCGATCACACCGTCGCGGTCGCGATCGGCGATCTGGCGCAGCTCGGCCTCGCCCGCGCGGTCGATCAGGTCATCGAGCGTGGCGTAGGACATCAGCGCGCCTCAAACATCTGCTGCTTGAGCCGATAGCCTTCCAGAGCCCAGATTTTCTCGCGGGCATTGTGAAAGGCAATCTGGCGGCCGATCTCAGCGTCGAAGTTCTCGGGCGCCGCCGCAGCGCTTTCTCCGGTCACGCAATACCCATTGCGCAGCTGAATGCAGGCAACGGTGAGAGTGGTTCCCGGGAACTGATGGTAGTCCACCTGGTCGATGGCAGCATCGATGTCGGACGGCGACAGCCGCGGGGCGTCGCAGCCTTTTTGCTGCAGCTTTTTTTCGAGAACGTCTTCGTCCATGACTTACTCCTGACGCACTTGAGTTGCCGGGGGCGATGCGTGACCGCCCCCGGCGCGGGCGAGGGCCCCTCAGCCCTTCGCCTTGCTGCGGCCCGCTTTCGGCGTGCTCTTGGCGGCTTCGGGATCTTCTTCGACCGGCACCGCGCCATCATCGGCGTGTTGCACCTCGGCCTGGTCGCCCGCTTGGACGGGATCGAGGCTGTCTTCGGTGCCGCTCAGCGGGGGGTCATTCTGGTCTTCAGCCACCGGCAGCGGCCCGCCCTGAAGCTCGATCACCCGCGCTTCGAGCACCTTCAGCTGCGCCTCGGCCGAGAGCGCACGCGCCTGCCAATCGACGACCAAGGCATTCAGGTCTGCCGCAACGTCAGCATTTTCGATCAGCGCGGCTTTATCCTCTGCCAGCACACCGGCCGCGCGCAGTTGCTCGCGCTCGGCATCGGTCACGCGGACCTTGTCACCGGGACGCTTCACCGCATCGCGGATCTTCGCGGGGCCGGCCAGCACCACTTCGACTTCGTCTTTCATCAACGGCTCCTGTCGGTTCGAGAAAGCGGGCGGCGCACCGCCCGCTCCTGAAACCGACCGCCGATCAGGCCGCGGGCGCGCCAGCGTTCTGCAGCAGGAAACCGCCTTCGGCACCGACCAGATAGGGCCGCCGTTCGACCGTGGTCGGATAGATCCAGCTCTCGCAACTCTCTTCGTAGTAGGGCCGCTTGACCTGCGGGTAGCCCATCAGCTCGTAGGTGTAGCCGTAGGCGGGCACCTGGAAGTTGTCGCCGGTCTCCGGGACATAGGCGAGGATCGCGTCATCGCCCCAGACATCGCTGGCCATCGTGTCGTCGGTCGCATTCTCGGGCAGCCAGACCGCCGCGCCGAGCAGGACGCGCTTCACTTCGAAATAGCTCGCCAGCATGTCCAGGGTGACGCTGTCCTTGGAGGTGTACTTGAACTGTTCCTTGACCTTGGGATGCTTCTTCGCCGCGTTTGCCGCCGTCGGGCCCAGGGTGATCGTGTTCGGATAGCGCCCGATCGAGCGCCGAATCGCTTCCTTCGCGGCATCGATATCCGCTTTCGGATTCGACAGATCCGACGTCCAGCGCGCGGTGCCGGTCAGTGCCAGCTTGTGGTTCGCGTCGTAATTGGCCGCGGTGCGCGCCAGCTGAGCGGCGGCGTATTCGTGACCCAGATCGATGACGTTGAGCACCATGTTGACGGCGCCAGAGCCCAGATCGACACCCGGGATGGCTTCGGCTTCCTGCTGATGTTCGACCGGCACCACGCCTTCGAGCGCGTCCTGCACCAGCGCGACCGGATCCGAGGCATAGCCGTATTGCACGCGCTTCTTGTCGGCGCCCGGGGCCCGGCGGGTGTTCAGCATCCGGAAGGCTTCCTTGCCGAACTTCAGGACGCGCATCGAACGGTTGGGGATCGTCACCCTGGGAAACAGCAGGTGCGAGATGAACTCGGAATTGCGATAGCCGCGCGCATAGGTCGAAAGGATCGGATCGACGACTGCGGCAGTACGAACGTTGACGGGCGGGGCCATGGTAATCTCCTCAGCGGATCATGATTTGGACAAGCTCGCCCGCGGCCGCAGCCGTCAGAGCGTTGGCGAAGATGGCGGTGTCGGTGCCGACGACAGCCTTGCGGACACCACCACCGGCCGCGGAACAGAGCGGATCGCCCTTCGCGATGGTCGCTTTCGCCAAGACGGTTTCAACGCCGAGGGACGTCACGCCAATCGGCATGCCAATTTCGGTGGCCGGATATTGCGCAACGCCTTTGACCGGCGTGTTGGCAACGGTGATCGGCGCATCGTCGTAACCGATCAGATCACCGGCGGAACAGAGGGCCGTCACCGAGGCGGTGAGCGTCAGGATGCTGTGGTAGGAGCGGATCATGTTGACCTCCTGTCAGGACACGGCGGAAACAGCGGCCAGGTATTCCGTGCCGGGGTGGGCGCGCATATAGGCCAGCGCTTTTTCATGGCGGGCGAGCCCTTCGGCATCGACGGCCTTGCCATCGGCCGCGAACTGGACGGGCACGGTGGTGGCGGGGTCTTTGCCCAGATCGGTCTCGCCGAAGGTAACCACCTTCGGCTGGGCCGACAGGATGTCGCGCAGCGCCTTGGCCAGATCGACCTTCGCGCCGCCCTCGGCAAAGGCGACGGTCGCGCCCAGGGGCAGCGCATCGAGGACGGCGACGGTCTGATCCTTGACCGCGGGCAAGAGCCGGCCATCGGTGATCAGCCCCTCGGCAAAGGCGACGTTTTCATCGTGACGGGCGGCGGCTTCGCGGGCGGCAAGCGCCGCCTCGCGCGCGGCGATGTCGGCTTCGCGCGCGGCGAAGGCCGGGTCGGGCTGGGTCACAGCGGGCTCCTTCTTGGGGTTGGGTTGATCGCCCGAGAACATCGGTTCGGGCTTGGGGTGGATTTCCATCTCGCTCAGCCATTCGATCCGATAGGCGGGCAGCGCCTTGTCAGCGTCTTCGAGACCGAACTTCTCGATGAGGAAGTCGCGAACGGTGCGCAGGATCGAGGCGGTTTCTTCGAAGCCCCGCTCGCCGAAGGCTGCGGTGAAGACCGTATCGGCGGCACCGGCAAAGCTCGCATTGCGCAGCCCGGGAACCGCCGGGGCCGCGGCGCCGAGGAAACCGACATGCTTGGGGTACCAGGTGCCGGGCACCGGGTTGTGCGGCTGACCGGGCGAAAAGAACGCCATCGAAACTTTGCGGAACCGCCCGCCCTTCACGAGATCCGCAAACTGCGGCTCGATCTGGTCCAGATCCGCCATCAGGCGCTCGGTCCCGGCGTCGTAATGGAACGACTTGATCCAGCCATAGGCCGGGGCGTCGGTGTCCGGATGCCCGACGACAATCGGCGCGGGGGCGGTTTCGGGGTCATAGGCGTCGGCGATCGCCCGCAGATCGCCCGCGGAATAGGTGATCGGCTCGCCCTGCATCGGCGTGAAGGTGCCGGGGCGAAAAACCTCGATGCGCGCGGTGAGGGGGGCGGTGCTGGTCTCGGTCATGGGTCCGTCCTTGGTGACGGACAACCCTTCGCACAGGCCCAAATGCAAAACCCCCGGACACAAGTCCGGGGGTGGCGCTTGGCGGCGTTTCGATCCGATCATAGGCGCGGCGGTGCCGCTCACGCAATGGTCTTCGCCCGGGTCGCTTCGGATTGGCGCGCAGAGCAATCCTAACGGGGGGCTAACGGGGGGGGATGGCTTCTGACGGGCATCCGGGGCCGCGCAACGACCTGAGCCATCAGCGGCGCAATCCGCGTCGCGGCCACCTCAGCCCTCAAGCCAGTCCTGCGCCTGCTCCAGGATCCCCTCCTGATCCGCCGCCGAGATCCCGATATAAGGCCGGGCCGGAATGGTGATCGTGTGCGCCTTGATCGCCACGTCCGCGCCACCCTCCTTGTCGCGCTTGGCAAAGCGCCGCCCGAACATGTAGCGGCTGCCCGCCTGCTTCTTGATCGTGCCGCCCAGCTGGTGGATTGCGGCGTAGATCACCGGGGATCCGACGCGCGCCTCATCATCCGTCGCGATGTAGTTGATCGACCCGGCGAGAGATGATCCCGCCTTACCCTTCGAATTGGAGCGCAGGATCTTGAGCGGCAGCTGCTTGTTCTTGGTCCGAGCCCGAATTGTAGAGGGCTTGAGGGGCGCCCACGGCTTGCCATCAGGACCTGTTTCGGCCTCAAACCGTCGGCTGGTCGAGGCCAGCAGGAGTTCGCCCACGCCCTTGTAGAACCCGCGGGGGTTTTCCATCCGCGCCAGCAGATCCCGCAGCGCCTGGCGCGCGGTGGCCTCCTGCAGCTCAACCGAGATGCTGATGCCCGTCATCGTTGAAATCTCCCTTGGTTTCGGCTATACTTCAGGGGTCGAAGCGGTGCGGCGGTGACTGCCCTTCTAGCCGCTTCGGTGCTGCGGCCCGATCACCCGGGCCGTTTTCGTTTCCAGAGCAGCTTTCCGACCCTTTGCTTGTCGATGTGGCTGTAGTCCGGCTTGGCACGGTTGAAGGATGCGTAACCGGTGACTGCTCCCCACGCCTTGCGCCCGACCTCAAACAGCACTTGCAGCGAAGTCTTCTGATCGACTTTGATGTAGCGCCGCGTGACCATCAGCTCCTCATAAGCTGGGAAGTACCCGGAGACCGCGTCAACTGGCACCGCGCGCACGCCCATCCAGATTTCATCCGGGTTCATGATCGCTTCGGCCAAGAGCGCCGCATATTCACCGCGGCCGCGTTTCATCAGCTTCGACGCTCCAGAGTGTTCAAGGAAGACCTGCTCGGAAATGACGATCTTCGCTCCTGATTGGTCTTCCCAAAGCGCAGCTTTCCCGATGTCGGCACCAAATGGCTCAAGGAATGCCCTCAGATAATCCGGCTCGGGAAGACCTTCAGGCATGCGCTCTGCCGTGAATGGTACCGATGCCGCAATCAGATCCGCCATCGGCTCCGCTCTGTCGATCGACACGACATGATGCCCTTTCAAATCGCCGGTCAAGATCGCACCCCCGTCATTGAGGAGCGCCGACGGCACAAGGCCGCGCTCCCACAGATCGCCCGGCATGTAATCCCAGCCGTAGCCGATCCCCTCGGGAAGCTCGATCACCGCACCAGTGGCCCTGTCGATGTGCTTGACCATCGAAGTCTCAGGTGCCTTGTCCGGGCCGTCCTTGCCCATGCGCCG
Source organism: Rhodobacter sp. 4.3.4 (assembly GCF_058724655.1). NCBI lineage: Bacteria > Pseudomonadati > Pseudomonadota > Alphaproteobacteria > Rhodobacterales > Rhodobacter > Rhodobacter sp. 4.3.4. The sequence goes on along the minus strand of NZ_CM178967.1, from coordinate 1,423,031 downwards.
CAAATCGCCGCGCGAGAGCGTCCGCACCCCGCAGCTGCAGACCCAATCGTTCGGAGGGAAATGCGTATCCCACCACGGATCGTTCCAGAACAGCACCAGGTCGTGCCAGGAGGTGTGCTCCGGCCGCGGGTTCAGCGGCACCCGGGTTTCGCCGTGGCGGTATTGCCAATAGGGCCGCACCTTGACCACATCCGGATCTCGCATCTGCCGAAGCCGACCGGCCATGTAGCTCGTGCGGATGTTCGTCTCGAAAATGGTGCGGATACGCCATTCGCGCCCGCCGTTGTAGGACCAGCCGTATTTCTCGACGAGACGGTCGAACTCGGCCGCGAAGGCCTTGATGTCGTAAGTGCGCGCGCCCTCGATGATCGCCTGCTGGAACTCTTCCAGCATCGCCATGTCGGTGACCCCGGCCACGACAAAGGCGCGGTCGTGATCGCCGTGCATCGCATCCGTCCAGGCGGCGGTCGGCTTGCCCCGCTTTTGCGTCAGGAAATCGATCTGTTCGCGGAACTCCTGACGGGTCAGATCGACCTCGGCAAAGCTGACGTCCTCCCAATCCGCGAAGACCGCCTCGCGCCCCTCCAACGCGGCCAGCTGCATCGCCTGGGAAAAGAGCGCGGTCAGCGCATCGGGCGTCCAGGTCGCGCCGATCTCCAGCACGGCCCTGGCGGCTGCGTCGAAATCCTCGGCCGTCTCGATCGCCTTGCGCACGGCGGTCACGCGCTTGGTGAAATGGCGCTCGGCAGCAGCGATGGCCTGATCGGTGATCCGCTCGACCGGCCCGCCCGGCTCAGCGAAGCAGACGTGCCGATGCGTCAGGCTTTTTTTTTGAGCCAGGCTGCGGCGAAGGTCGGATCGTCTGTGACGAACGGATCGGGCGCGGCGGGCGCGGTTCCGAAGGCGCGCCGCGCCTCGACCAGCGCATCGATCGTCTTGTCGCTCAGGCCTTGGGTGACGTCGAACGACAGGATGTATTCCCGGGCCACCTCGTCATCTTCGAACCGCGCCGCCTCGGAAACGACGGTGCGGATCGCCTTGGCTGTGGCCTCGGCCGCGTCCGCCTGGCTTTTCTTCGTCGCGGCGGCGGCTTGGGCGTTCTTCGGCCGTTCGCGCCAGATCTTCGGCACGGCCGCCCCGGGCAGGTTGTAATCGACGATCCACTGCAGGAGCTGCTCGGTCAGCGTGCCCGAAAGCAGATCGCCATCGCCGTCGGCCAGCATATCCAGCATTTCCATATGCACTTCGCCCAGCGCGCGGTTGCCGCCGGACTCGCCGACCTGCGTCGTCAGCGTCTCGCCGGTGGTGGCGATCGAGATCTGCCGGTCCCAGTAGTTCAGGAACTGCTCATAGGTCACGCTGCCCGACCGGCTCGCCTCCAGGAACTCTGCATCCGTGCCCATCGGCACGACAATCGCCGAAGAGGTGACGGCGCCCTGCAGCGTGGTCAGCAGCTTGCGCTGCTCCTCGGGCAGCGATCCGATCGGGCTTTTGCCCACGATCGTCGGCCCGGCGAACTTCTCCAGGAAGTGCAGCCAGAAGGTGATGCCCTCGCGCTTGAACAGCACCGGCCAGAACAGTCGGCTGCCCAGCCCCAACCCATAGGGGTTTTCGCCCTTCACGCCGACCCGGTGCACGATGAACTTGCGCTCGGGCAGCTCGATCCCTTCCGACATCGCCGTCCAGGTCAGCAGCCGCGGCCGCCACTCGGTGTCGAAGACAAAGCGGCGCTGGTCAATCGACTTGATCTTGACCGGTTTAATCCGGTTGCCGTCGCGGCCCCAGACCACTTCGCTGACCGCATAGCCCTTCAGAGTTGCGTCGAGCAGGCCCTTGCAGACCTGGTCAAAGGGCAGCGCCCCGATCATTTCGCGGGCCAGCTCGGCCGCGGCCTTGTCGATCGGGCGGTCGCCCCCGGCCTCGACCTTCCACTCGCGCGAGATCAGCGCCCCCTTGCGCTTTTCGAGCATGGCCCCGGCATGGGTGTCGCGCTCGATCTCGTCATAGATCTTCAGCCCCTTGCCGCCGCCCTGGCTCAGCAGCGTGTCGTCGGAATTCTGCAGCACCCCGCTGAAAAACGGGATGGTGATGTCGTTCCGGGCATTGGCGATCAGCGCCGTGGCCGCGGCGGGCAGGTTCTTGCGGGGCTGTTCGGCGAAGTCGGCCATGCGGATCTTGCGGTGACGGCGGCTCATGGGGCTTCCCCTTTTTTCATGGCGGCAAGGATCTCGCGCTCGATCTTCGTGGCGTCGGGGCAGTCTAAATACCAAGGCTGGTGCTTCACCCTGTGAACCGTGCCATCCCACATGGTGATGATCGGGACGCTCTCGCTCCCGTTCATGTAGTGCCGGTGATCCCACTCCATCGACGCGACAAAGGCGGGGTTGATATGTCGGTCCCGGTCAATGCGGATCATCTCTGCCTCCAGAGGATATCGAGCTCTGCCGGGATGCTCGCTAGGCGCTTGCACCGCGACCACAGACGGTCGATTGCGGCTTGAGGCTTGTCTTTGGCGCTCGCCGTTTGGATCGCACGTCGCGTTTCCAAAGGGATGCGATGCCAGTGCCGCCCACAAATCCACTCGCCCTGGTCTGGGCGGCGGCTGGATCGCGAGCATCCATCGATGCAACATTCGACCAGGTGACTTCCCATCACCCTCTCCTCAACCGATAGCCGCCCAGCATCCCGCCGCTCGAGGACGCCCCGGACGTCAGCATTTCCCCACCGCCGCCGCCCTTGGCGGCGTAGAACAGGGTGTTCTGCCAAAGCATGTCGAGCGCGTCCGGACCGTCGTCATGATCGCCGTTCGGCCATTGCTGCAGCTGGTCGATCAGCGTGCGATGCGCCGTGCTGAACCGGATCAGGCCCGCGGCCACCGGGGGCTGCAGGCGCTCGATGCGCAAATCCTTGTCGGCCGATGGCGTGATCGGCACTGCCGAAATGCCAACACCCTCCCGGGCGGCCCGCGTCATCAGCTCGGTGCGCAGGAATTCCTGAAACTGCACCGTTTCGACGAACCACATCAGCGCGCGATATTCCCGTTGCAACGCGATCGTGTCGGCGATGATCAGATCGGGGAGGCGCTTGCGGATCGAGGCCTCGACCACGTCGAGCTTCCCGGCCAGGCGATCGAAGCCGCCGATCAGAATTGCTGACGGGTCGCGGCCTTTGCCCGCCTTGCCCAGGCTCGGGTCGATCGACCCGAAGAAGATCCACTCCCGCAGCGGCTGCACCCAATAGGTCAGATCGCCAAACGGGTTGCCCTCGCTGATCGGCTGGTTCTGATATTCGGTCTGGAAGGCGGCTTTGTCGGCCGCGCGCTCCAGCATCAGGAACAGCAGCGACTGCACCGACGGCCAGTTGACCACCGCGCCCTGATCCATATCGGCCTTGCGCGCCTCATAGAACGCCTTGGCCGCGTCCGCGCCGTCGTTGTGATAGACCTCTTCGAACTGGTCCCAGAGGTCCATGCGATCTGGGAACTTCACCACCGCCTGGAACTCGGTCACGCGCCAGCCGGGCGCCTTCGCGGCGCGCACGATCACGGCGTCGAAGTGCAGCACCGTGCCGACCCAGATCACATCCATGCTGCCATCGGGCGGGCCGACCTTCAGCGCGGCGCGATAGATCCAGTTCCAAAGCTTGGTGCGCTGCTCGGGGCTGCGCACCTGTTCGTCGTTTTCGATGTCGTCGAGAAACAGCAGATCGGGCCGATACGGGCCATGACGTCGGCCCCTGATCTTTTTCGCCGCGCCCAGACCTTCGACGCGGATGTTGTTGCGCGTGACGATCTCGCCCTCTCGCCACAACCGCCCTTGGCCGCAGGCGTCAGGAAAGTCGTTCTGCAGTCGCACGTTGTTCTCAAGTTCGGCCTTGATCGCCTCGATCAGCAGCGCCGCCTGTTCATAGACGTCGCAGACCTCGATGATGTAGCGCTTGAGCCCGCGCATGATGCAGTAGAGGGCAAAACCCAGCGACAGGTGCGTCGATTTCGAGGCCCCGCGCGGCGCGACGAAGAGATCCCGCACGCCCTTTTCCGACGCGAGGATCTCCGGCACCCGGGCGAAGATGTGCTGGTGAAACAGGCTGTGCTCGCCCTTCACATAGTGGGGCAAGTAGGTTTCCATGAAGAACTGGAAGCCGTCAGCCTCGGCCACCCGACGCAGACGCTCTTTCCTGGCGGCCGGATCGGGCGCGAAGGCCTCGACGCTCAGTTCGATATGGCGGGCAAATTCGCTCGCCATTTCCGCGATCTTCTCGCGGAAGTCCTTCGAGCTGACGGCGGCCTTCAGCTTCGGCCGCCGGGTCATGACGTATAGATCTCGGCCAGCCGCTCGCTGAAGGGCTCGATGATCTCAAGGATCGCGGCCGAGTGCTGCGGGAAGTTCTCGCGCACGAAATCCAGCATCTCGCGCATGACATGCTGCGCCACGCCCAGCTCCGAGATCTTCGGCGCAAACTTCTTGGCGCTGGCGGCCATCTTCGTCATCGCGTCCGAAAGCGAGACGAGCATTGCGACCTTTTCCTTGGTCGAGTGCTCGCCGGACTTGATCTCTTCCAGGATCTCCTGCGCCTGCATCATGAAGTCTTCGACCACGGTCGAAACCACGGCCTCGACGCCTTCGCCGGCGATCACATGGGCGGTGCGGGCCTTCTCCCAGTCGTCGCCCTGTTCTTTGGCGGCCTTTTTCCAGCGCCCGACGGTCGCTTCCGAAATGCCATAGGCGGCGGCGATGGTGGCGGCGGTGAAGCGCCGAAAGACATAGTCGGAACGGGCCTTGCGGCGCACATCCTCGTTATTGCGCGCCATTGAGGCCTCCCGAGATGACGAACTTGATGACGGCGGCCAAAAGGCCGCCCAGGATCAGGGTGATGAGCCAGCTGATGCCAGACCTGATCGACTTGAGCGTTTCGGTGGTGCTTTGGCGCCATTCGGTCATTGTCGCACCATCGATCTCGATCTTGCGGATCCGCTCCTCATGCGCGTCGATGCGCTTGTGGGCACGTTCGACCGACTCGGACAGATGCGTCGGCACGGCGGGATGGCTGGGCAGCGCGGTCATTTCTGCGCCCCCGCCCATTTCGCGACCATGTCCTTGGCCGTGTGCCCGCCCATGTAAAGACCCATGTAGATCCCCGAGAGCGTCAGCAGCTGGTCGATCGGCATCTGCGGCATCGCCGTGCCTGCAGCGGCATTGACGATATGCAGCACGATCACCGACCAGAGCCAGAGCGCGGCCAGCAGATACATACCCGCAGGGCGCCAGGCGCGCATCCAGAGCGGTTCCGAGGCCTCGGCCGCCAGCTGCGCGCGCTGCAGCTCCAGCCCGGAGGCGTAAAGCGCAATCAGCTCCGGGCTGCGCTCCTCGACCGTGCGCAGCGCCTGCGTGACGGCCGCGGGCTGATCCTCGGCCGCCTGATCAAGCTGATCGACCGGCACACCGACCTGATCGGCGACCGCGCCGAGGATTTCGCCAGCAAGCTGACCGGCGCCGTCGCCGAATTTACGGGCGACGATCTTCTCGACAACTTTCAGACCGGCCGATCCGGCCAGGGCAACAAGGGCGGACATCAGATGCTCCTCAGGGCAGCGGCCAGGCGCGGCGCGCGGCCTTGGATTTTCGCGGCGATCACGTCGCGGTATTGCCAGGCGAGCCACAGGCCCCACAGCCCGACCGCCCCGGCCGCGACGCCAATCGCCCAGGGCTGGGCGGCGATCCAGTCGGTGATGTCCGAGGTGCCGGTCGGGACCGTGGCGCTGACGCCGGTGGCCGTGGCGCTGACACTCGCCACGGCGACAGGTTTGGCCTTCTCGGCGGCATCGATGCGCCGCTGCAGCGTGGACAGGGTGGCGCGACCGATTTTGCCGTCCGCGGTCAACCCGTGGTCGTTCTGGAAGCGACGGATCTCGGCCGCGGGAATGGCTGCGGAATCGAGACCGACCTTGTAGCCGAGCTTGCCAAAGGCGGTCATCGCGGTCAGCTTCTCCGCGAAATCGAGCTGCAGCACCCAGCGCGCGACACTGACCGAGGGCCGCTTGGTTTCTGCGCTCACCGGGTAGACGCCCTCAAACAGGATGCGCAGTTCGCGGTCGCGGCGCGCGACGAGGCCCGGCAGAACCTTGCCGCCGCCCTTGTTCCAAAGCTTGAATTTCGCGGCGATCGCCGATTTTCCCGCCTTGCGCGCCCAGAGCGGCACCCACGAGGCCTTCTGGATTGCGCCGGTGTTCCAATGGAATAGCACCGCAGCATCGAATTCGTGCTGCCTGGCCCCGGTCATCACCAGGGCGACACGGGGTTCATACTTGGCGGCGAGCGCCTTTTTCGTCAGATCGCGCGATTGCTGGGCGGTGATCACCATGCCAGCTTTCGGATTGACGACGCCCGAGGCGGCGGTCAGGCCCATGCCGATGGTCCATTTCCCCACGGGGCACCGATAGGCCCGCAGGACATTACCTTCCTCGAGCTCAAGCGTCTCGATGCCTTTTTCGCTGGTTTTCATGGCTGCCTCGCGTTTTCCCAGCCTTGCCACGCGCGCGAAAGCAAAACCCCCGGACACAGGTCCGGGGGCGGTCAATCGTCGGGGAAAAGGGGCAGCTGATCAGGTGGCCTGTTCGCCAGCCGCCTGACATGGCGCTGCGAGATGCCCAGCGTGGCGGCGATCTCGCGTCGCCCGCGCCCGGTATCCGCCAGCCGCTGCACATCAAGACGGCGCATGCGGCTGCGGCCGTGAGGCACATAGAGCCGTTGCCCGGACAGGAAATGGCACAGCTTCGCCGCGACACCCTCGCCCAGGACCTTCACCAGCTCGGCCGAGGGCTTACGGCGCGGAAACTCAACTTCCTGCCCCCCGAAATGTTGCATGAGACTGAGGGCAACGCCAAGCCCAAAGGTTTCGGCGACATCGACAAGCGATTCGGGCACGTCAGGGGCGATGGTCATGGCAATCTCCGGGGCGCGTGAGGGGGAAGCGTCAGGGGCAGGACTATTTTAGTCCGGTTCCCTGACAGAGAGTGAGAGGCAATTTTCTCCCCGGCCACATCAGAGCTTCCCCAATGAAGCCGCGCGGATGGCAACCATCTTTTTCAAGTGCTCGACGGCTTTTTCCGTTCTCACCAGCGCAGTGGACGGGGCACCATCTTCGACGTAGATCAGCGCCACAGTGAGAAGCTTTATCGCTTCGTCAGCATGCTCGGCGCAGCTCATATTTTCGATGTCGGCGTCTCCAACCAGCGGAACATCAATCTTCGCGGTCATTTCAGCCCCCAGAACGCAACGGCGGTGACCACGATCATCGCTCCCGGCGCGGCGACGGTCAGCCAGTAATGGGCGCGCAGATAGTCGAGCACGAAGGTCTTCATTTCTGATCTCCCTCTCTGGGCAATTCGGTGGGGATGTTGTGGCGCTTGCACCAGGCCTGCAGGGCCTCGATCACGGTGCTGATCTGCTTGGCGTCGGTCATCCGGTCTATGTCGATCGGCACCGCGCCCCAGGCGGCGCCGTAGCGCGACCGGATGAAGGCGTTCAGCCCCTTCGCGCCCGCCACCTTGGCCACGCCTGCCTTGTGCAACAGGCCCCAAAGTACATGGCAGTACCGGACATCGCGGCGGGCGGCGGGGGCGCGCTTGCCGCCGGTCTTCTGGAAACCCATGCGCTTCAGCTCGTCAAGAACGGCGGTTTTCTGACGGTCCGTCATCAGCTTCAGCGAGGCCTGACCGGTCACCCGCTCCAGCATGGCCCGGTAATCGTCCTCGGCCATGTCCAGCTTGCCCTTGGCGATATTGATCACGGCATTCAGATTCATGACAGCCCCGCATGCGCTTTAAGGATCGTCAGCTCGATCTCTTCGGCCCCGAAGTTCATCGGAGCCGCCTCGATGTGAAACACGGCCCCCGTGCACATCATCACCCGCAGCGCCCGAAAGCCGCTGGGCTTGGGAGTGGGTCCGCAGACCCACTCCATCGCCGCAACAAACTGCGGGTTGATATGCACCCCGAAGTCGGTCGAGATCATTTCAGGACACCGGCCCGGGCGCGCAGCACCTGCAGCAGCTGGGTCTGCCGCTCGATCGTCACGCCGTTCGGCGTCAGCGCGATGAAGCGCGCCTTGGCCTCGCCGACCTCCTTGCCGATCTCGTCAGCCACGACGGCCATCTGCTTGCCGCTCGCCAGACCTTCGACCAGCGCCAGATCCAGCTGCGCCGACCATCCGCCGCGATAGCCGAGCTTGCCCAGGAACTCTGTCAGCTCGCGCCACCAGAGCTGCTTCGGCTCGTCCTTCTGCGCGGGCACTTCGGGCAGCTTGGCGGTGGGGGCATTGAACGCAGCAACGGGAACAGAGGCCTTTTTCTTCGCCCCCTTCCAGGCCACATAGCGGCCACGCAGCTTCGGCATGGTCACGCCCAGCGTCGCGGCAACCTCGGCCATATCCGACCCGCCTTCGACGGCCAGAAAGGCATCGGCCCAGTCGGCATCGATCGGCTCGCCCCGCGGCGCGGTCACTTCGTTGACGGCGGCTTCGACGGTCCGCGCGACCTCTTCGAAAGCAAGGTCGGAACCCTCGGGAATGAAGGGGGCGATATCACCGGATTTCGACGCCACGATGGCTTCGAGCAGCTTGTCGGCGTCAGCCGTGGACCGCGGCTCGAATTCCGTGTCGAAATCGCCCGCGGCGGCCGGATGCTCTTCGACCTGGCCGGTCGTGCCGCGAACATCCTCGTCCGCTTCGACGACATCGCTTTCGCCATCATCTTCAGCAGCGGGGAAAGTGGAGAGCAGGACATCAAGGCTCCCCCACGCATTCTCAAATTTGGCAAGCCCGGCCCCAAGGAGATCGGCGTTCAGCCGGTCCGCGACGATCGACGCCAGTTCGGGGCTGTAGAAAACAGCGACCCGCTTCGGCTGCATCACGAGGAGCTCGACGCTCCCGTCTTTCATGTCATTCAGCGTATACATGCCATCCTCCGGCTGCTCATCAGGCCCCGGCCACCACGCCGGAACGACGCCCCGGTTGCCCGGGGTCGTTTCGCGTCAGGATTTCTTCGGCTTCGCGGGCTTGAACGCGAGATGCGCGCTGGCCGGGATCTCGACCGTCTCACCGGTGGCGGGGTTGCGGCCGAGGCGCGCCTTTTTCTGACGCTGCTCAAAAGAGCCGAAGCCCATGATGGTCACCTTCGACCCGGCTTCGGTCTTTGCGATGATTTTTGCCAAGGTGGCGTCGATGACCTCCTTGACGTTGACCTGCGCGAAGCCGGTCTTGGCGGCGATCTCGATGACCAGCTCGGATTTCGAGAAAGTCTGTGTCTTGCCCATGGGGGCCTCCTGTTCATTTCGTTGGTCTTCTGGGTGGGTCCGCGAGTGGCGGGGTAGGCCCGGCCGGGTGGTCGGCCGGTAAATGCGTTGTCAGTGATGGCGATCGATCTCTTTTGCTTTGCGCAGCCACGCCTTGACGGCGGCGCGTTCGCCTTCGGTGCAGCTCGCGGTGATCCGGCACAGCCGTGCCGTGTATGTGCCGCTGGAAAACTTGACGCTGCCGCCATAGCCATGAAACACGTTCAGCAAGCTCTCGTCGGGCGCACCGTCCAAGCCGACGATCACCGCCTGCAGCACCTTCCCGCTATCTTGGTCCGCGCGCATCACACCCCCTCCGGCAGTTCGGTCTCGAACGGCTCGACGATGAAATCTTCGCCGTCGCTGCCGATCGTGACCCCGGCGATCGTCTTGGCGAGCGGGCGGTTGGCCAGCATCGCTTCCTTGTTCAGCTCTTCCTTGGTGCGAATGAACTGCGCGGCCAGACCCAGCGTCTTGATCGTGGCGATCACCTCTTCCACCTTGCGGATCGTCACTTTCGCGGGGCGAAGCTTCCAGCTGATCTCGCCCGTCGTGAAGCGCGCGAACTTGACCTTGTTGCCCCGCGTGAGCCGGTCGCGATTCACCTCGCAGAACATCTTCAGGCCTTCGGTCTTCGCCTCGATCTCAGCACGCAGCGGCTCGACCAGCGTCCCGTATTTTTCCTGCAGGGCCGCGATTTCGTCATTCAGATCTGCTTCGGCGCGGGCAATCTGCCGGTTCAGATCGCCGATCTCGCGAATGGCGCTGCGCGCCTCGCTGTCGTCTTGCGGGATCGGCAAAGCGCTCGCCTTGGCCTTGGTCTTCTTGGGCCTGTTAGACACCGTCATTTCCTTTCGTCGGGTTGATGGGGCAGGCCCGGCAGGCGCCCCAGTGCTTCAGCTTTTCGGGGTTCGAGGTGGACATCGGCGCGGTGGCGAAGGCCCGGCAGTCCTCGGCCGAGATGCCGCGGCGCAGGTGCGGGCACATCATCTGGTCGCGGTAGCGCTGCATCACGGCCTGGCAATGCTTGCGCGTCACCAGATCGAGGCTCTTCGCCGGATAGGTGCCGTTGATCAGCATCGAGACGGAGGGCCGCGCCATGCCCACCTCGCGCGCGATCTGCGCAATCGGCTTGCCCTTGGCCGCTTCTGCCTTCAGCAGCTCGATCCATTCCGGGTTCGGCAGGTCGATCAGCGACACGGGAAATCCTCCCCGGTGTTGAAATCGTGCACGATACCCAGTTTTTCACGATGCAGCGGCGCCCGGGGTCCGGTGTTGCGATCCAGGCGAAACCGCTTCAGCCCATTCGACCCGGGCTTCGTGCCCTTCCGACGCCCAGGCAACTCGGCCACATACCCGGCGGATTTCAAGACGCGAATGTAGCGCCGCGCGCAGCTCATCGCGTCTCGCTCGCCGTCTACGGCATCGCAGACCACATCCGAGATCGTGAAGGTCCCGCGCAGTCGCATCGAGCGCCAGACACGGTCGCAAAACCCGTTCGTTTCGGGGCGCGCCAGCACATTGCCAGAGGCATCGATCGGTCCGCTGGTGATGATCTTGCCATCGGCGATGGCCTGCAACCCGCACAACGTGATCTCGTAGATCCCGGGCCGCTTGCGGGAGATATAGCCGCGATCCACCAGCGACGACGCCGCTTTCGACACCTGCCTCTGGGACATCTCAAGCGCGAGGGCGATCTGGATCGTCGATGCCGTCAGCGGCACCGCGATGTGCTGCAGCACGGCCATCTGCAGTTCTCCGGGGCCGAAACTTGCCATCACGCCGCCACCGTCACGATGATTTCCTTGCCGTTCGTGCGGTCGGTCATGATCGGCTGACCGGCCATGTCGGCCAGCGTCACACCGTCATCGTCGATCTCGGCGCGCAGGCCGAACCGCTCAATATGCGCGATGGCATCGAGAATTTCGCGGTTGAAGCCCTTCGAGGCCCGCCAAACGTACTGGATCAGCTCCTCGGCCACCGGCACCTCGCAGCGCTCGCGAATGATCGCCCGCGCGTCGTCGATCGTGGCGGGGGTGAAGGCGACTTTGTTCGGCGCCCGGCTCTCGATCTGGGGAAAGCGGCGCAGGTTGTCGCGCAAGGTGCCCATGCCAACCAGGATCGTCGGCAGGAACTTCAGATCGGAAATTCCGCGGATCGCCTCCATGATCTCGCCGCGCGACGACACGAGGTCGCATTCGTCGATCACGATGCCGAAGGTCCGGTCGCGCAGCGCAGCCCGATCGGCCCGATCTTGCAGCTCGCTAAGAACCCGCGCGAACCGATCACGCTTGCCGCGGATGCTCTTCGGGTCAACCGACAGTTCCGCCAGAAGCTCCTGGATGAACCAGCCGTAATCCCAGCCCTTCTGCGCCCGCAGATAGACGCTGCCCGTCTGGGTGACCCAGCGATTGAGCGTGGTGGTCTTTCCCAGGCCCGGCTTGCCATCCACGACAACCATGCAGGCCTCTTCGGCACCGCGTTCGTTGAGCTTCTTCAGCGAGGCGTAGAATTCGCGGACGTTGCTCGTCTCGACAAAGACGTTTCTCATGTTATGCTCCCTCATCTTCCCAGTGAAGTTCGTCAGGCAACGGCGCGCAGGAGGTTTCGCAGCGCCTCCAGGTCGATGCCTGACATTCGAAACAGCTCCCGCGCGGTCGAGCTGTTCAGGCAGCCCCGCAAAACGGCGATCTGGTTTGGTTTCAGTTCGGTCGGATGCTCCAGCGCCCAGGCGGCGAGCTCCTCATCAGAGGCGAAGGTCCGTCTCTTCGCGGCAGGTGCCGACGCCCCTTCGACCGGCGCAATGCTGACGGTGCCCGGCGCGGTGATCGTCACCATCTCGGCTGCAGGCGCATCGAACATCCCGGCCGGGATATTCTGCGCCCGCAGATCGACCAGCTGCTGCCCCGCGCGCTCCGCCTCGACGGCCTCGATCTTGCGCTCCAGCCGCCTCAGCTGACCCTTGGCGCGGTTTTCGATAGCCTGCTGCTCATAGCTGACCGGGAAATAGCGCTCGGCGTTCGCCATGAAGCGGGCAACGCAGATCAGTTTGCCGGGCTGCGCGGTTTCCTTGTCGAACTCTCGCACCCAGACCCGATCCGCCTGGTGATAGTCGTAACCGACCATCACCTTCGTCTCGTGATAGGGGGCAAGCGCGTGGTCGAAATACTTGTTGGTGTTCCAGAGCACCTCGCCGCGCCGCGTGGTGCGGATCTCGTAGGGGCGGAACAGATCATCCGCCTCGGCCGGATCGACCGTCACCGGCTCGAAGCCGCGCACCACATGGGCCTCCCAGCATTCGTTGGGCGACATGTGACGCAGCTTGCCCGTCTTCGGATCACGGATCTGCGGCAGGCTGGTATGCTCTTTGGCGTTGTATTCGGCGACCATGTCCTCGCACAGCTTCACGAACTCCGCCCAGGTCGGCAGGTTGCGCGACCGGCCGTATTCGCGGATCTCGCGACGGGTCAGCTTGTGGATCTTGTCACCCGCCTCCTTGTCCATGTCGGTGCCGATGTAGGTCGGCAGGCGCTTGGCAAGCCGGTCCCAGATCGTGTGCTGGATGCGCTCGATGCGCCCCTTGGCCTGCGACCCATAGGGGGCGGCATGGGCCTTCGTGATGCCAAGCCGCCCCATAAGGCCGGACACATCGGCATCCATCGCCTCGTTGCGATAGCCCGGGCCGCGGTCCACATAGAAGATGGCGCAGATCCCGTGCGAGACGCAGGACCGCCGCAGCGCCTCGGCCACAGACTTCTGGTTTTCCGACCTGCCAAGCGAGATGCCGACAACCTTGCGCGTCACGAGATCCATGACGGTGGTGATTTCCGGCCGGATCGCGTTATGGCTGACCGGGTCCTCGATCTCGGCGTCGAAAGTCTTGCCGTCGGCGGTGTAAACCGTGGTCGGCCACATGTCGTCGGTGGTGCGGGTGACATAGGGAAGCCGCGAGCGCAGCGTCAGCATGCCTTCGCGACCGACGTGCTTCTCGATGTTGTTCATCCGCACCCGCAGAATGTATTCGACCTGCGACTGCGTCAGCGTCATCAGCTGCACACCGTCTTTCGTCGCAGCTTCCTTGAGATATTCGCCATAGGCATCGGCGATCGACGGCTTGCTGGGCTTCGCATAGTGCCGCAGGAAGTCGGCAAAAGCGGGCGGGATCGGCATTTCCTCTTTCGTCGCCGCGGGGGCCAGCGCCACGACGCCCTTTTCGTCGCGGGTCTTGAACCAACGCCACAGGGTCCGCTCGGAGGTCGTTGCGATCTCGCCAGCTTTGCCGCGGCGGTCGTTCGCTGCCGCGATCCGCTCCGGGTCGATCATGAACCCGGTTTTCAACACCAGCGGACGCGCCAGGCTGGCGATCTCGCGATCCGTCAGGATTTCCCCGCAATCCCGCCGCGCCTCGATTTCCTGACGCGCAACCATCGCGGCCTGCGCCTCCAGAAACTGTGCCACGCCCCAGGCGCGGCTCATCCCCTGCGAAATCGCATAGCCCTCGATCGCCTTCAGGATCTCGGCACGGGCCTCCATCACCTTGCGGGCGCGGGCGGGCAGCGTGCTGGCCTTCAGGGCTGCGATGCGACGATCATCCGCCGAGTGCTCGGCCTCCAGACGGGCGACAAGACCAGTTGTTTTCAGGCTACCCTCATAGGCCAGCCGCAGCGGCTCAGGCATCAGGCTGATGTGGTATTCCATCCCGCCACCGCCGACCTTTCCGGCGCGTTTGCGGGCGAGATTTTGGCCGAGGTCATTCCATCCCGCACGGTCAGCATAGTCCTGCGCGCGGCGCCTGCTTTGCGGGAAGCACGTCAGACCTTTCTTCATGGCGATTTCCGCCAGCTCGCGCGCGGTGAAGAAGGTCTGGGGTGTGGAAGTCGTCACAAAGTCTTTCATCTCCGGACCTTCCACTTCGCCATGATGGCCTGTTCCTGCGCATCCAGCTCCTGTCGCTTCTCGCGGATCAGGTGCAGCTTGATCATTTCGGCGTATTCCGACTCGATCACCGTCAGCCCGAACTCCCCGGGCGCGAAGCCCAGCAGCGCCTTGGCACCGGTCGCATCGACCAGCGCGATAAAGGCATCCATCGGGATGCGGTGATCTTCGGACCCTTCCGAGGTCCATTTGTTCAGCATCGACTCGGATACCGGGCGGTGCAGATACTCGCTCATCCGCGCCGCCACCTTCGCGCGGGTCAGCCCATCGTCCCGCGCATCCCGCAGCGCCTGCCCGATCAGCCTGGAAATCCGGCTGTCGAGCGGCCCGCGCCCCGTGACCTCGGCGCTGTAGCCAACCGAAACCTGCGGCGGCTCCCAGGCGAATAGGTCTTTCGTCAAAGGATCACGGTAGCGGGGGGGCATGTCAGATCTTTCCCTGCTGACGCAGCAGGGCGATCACGCGCTCCTCATGGGCCAGAAGCACCCGACCGAGCGTGAAATCATCCAGCGATCCGATCATCCGATCGGCGGCTTGATAGAGCTTCTCGACATCGTTGAGCCGCACCCCGCGCTCGATCAGCACCAGCGCATCGGCCACGCTGGTCGCGACCGGCGGATCGCTCAGCAGCATGTCCATGATCCGCTCTTGTCGGGCCGGGCTTTGCTCAGACAGAGCCTTGATTTCCGACTGGTTCGAGGCGGTCTTGGTGCCCACCAGACGACGGCGGCTGTCGGGCGTCAGACCGGTCCAGATCTTGACGGCGATGTTGATCGAGCGCTTCGACATGCCGATTTTTTCGGCCACTTCCGTCGCAAAACCGAAGATCTGCACCTTCTCATCACCGGTGGGAAAAGTTTTCCCACCGCCATTTGCGAAGTCAGGGTGCATCCGATCCCAGACCATCTTCAACTCGTACAGGTGTTGCGCCCGGTCCAGCGCCGTCAGCTCGTTACGGCCGAGGTTCTCCAGAACCTCATCCATCCGCGCTTCGTCGGTCGAGCGCTCGGACAGCACCCGCGCCGGGATCGCCGCGCGCCCCAGCAGCTCGCAGGCGCGCAGCCGGTGCAGACCAGCGATCAGCACATAGGCCGGATCGTCCTCTGTGCTTGCAAAATGCGGCTTCACGGTGATCGGGTGCATCAACCCCTGCGCCTCGATCAGCCCCGCCAGCGCCGCAGCGCCGAGCGGATCGAACGACCGCGCCCGATCCTCCGGAACACGGATCGCATCCAGCGCGATGTCAGTGAAAACTTCGGTCGTCATGCCTGTATCCATCTGAGTTTCTCAGCACACGGCGGCTGCGCGCCGCTTCGTGCGTGCCATGCCTGCAGCCAGTTTCAGCTGCAGGCCGATGTTTTTGGTTTCCGGTGTTGCCGCCGCCTCGGCGGCGATCGCATCGACGGCGCCAAGCAGCTGCAGATGCCTCGCCACCAGATCGGCGACGTCATGGGCACTCATCGCCACGGGGGCAGTCACGATCCCCACCATCACCGCCCCCGGCCTTTCGGCAGCTGCGGGCGCACCTCTTCGCTCAGCGCGCCGCCAGTCGCGCGGCATCGGTCGCACAGGCGGTTGTGGAACCCCAGCGACAGGAATTCCTTGCCGCAACACATGCAGGCACGGCTTTGCGGCCGTTTCTTTTCGGGGATGGTCTCGAAGTGACCATCAAGCCAAGCCTCGGCCTTCTTCCGGCTGTCAAACTTCGGGGCCTTGCCGCCGACACCGGCGACAGAAAACCCAGCCGAGGTGCTCACGATATGCGGGCGATGCTGGGTCATTGCCGCACCACCATCGCATAGAGGCCCAACCCCCAAAGTGCCGTCCCGATCGGCAGGGCCACGATGACGATCAGCACCGTCAGCAGCTGCAGGAGATCATCCAGACGCTGGCGGCGCGACATCACGGCGCCACCCCGGCGATGCCGCCGAGCCCCCCGGCCAGAAAGCACCCGACCCAGATCGTCAGCAGGATCGACGCCGCGCCGATCACGTCCTCGATCATCTCGATCAGCCCGAAGCGATCCTCACCGCCCATGACCGGCCTCCGTCATCACGGCCACCGGCATCGCCACGCTCACCGGATGCGTCATCAGCGACGCCACCGCCGCCCGCAGCAGCACATCCCCACTGACCGCCGCGCGGCCATCCTGCTCATGCGCTTCCGCCACCAGGAACGATTGGATCTCGCGCAACGCCTGGGCAAGGCGCGACCGCGTCCACTGGTCGGGCGGCACACCACCCGACAGAACGGCGATCGCCTCGCCAAGATCACCGGCCGCACGCCGAAAACCGGCCGCTGACCCGTCAAGAACGGGCGTGGATTTTGACGAAATCGGGCTCATGCTGCGACTCCCTTGTCAGGATCGAGACCCGCTTTTTTCCTTGCGATCCGGGCTTCATTCTCGGCAGAAAGAAGCGAGGATTTCCGCATGGGATAACGAGTCGGGAAAAGCTCCGCGGGCGGCACGCCGAGGAAGTCGGCAAGGACCTTCTCGGCGGGGCGGACGGGGCGGCTCCAAACGGACCGCATCTGGCTCGGGTTCATGTCGTTGAGGATGGCAAGGCCCGTCAGGGTCATGCCTTTCTCCTCAAGGGCGCACTTGATCTGGGCTTTCGTCCAGATTTTGCTCATCTGGGACCTCCTGGGGAACGTCGATGTTGGCGCATCGGCTTTTTTCGGTTTCGTTCGTTGCAATCGTCTGCGGCTCACGCCGCCGACACAGGTAAGGGATAGCTCCACAAATGGAGACGGTCAATCCAAATGTGGATGATATTTCGCCTTCACGACCAAATGTGGAGGAGGCAAGGCTGCGCGCCCGTGTGGCATCGGCAATTTCTGCCGGTGGGGGCGTGAAGGAAATGTTTGAAAAAACAGGAATTCCTAGGGGAACAATGGAGAAGTATGCAGCACAGACGTCCACTGCGTCATTTGTGAATGCGGCGCGGATTGCGGCGGCGGTGGGCGTTACTCTCGATCAGATCGCCTTCTCAGAAGGCGACATTTCCAAAAATGGAGCTACTCGGCCGATGCACGATGTCATTGTCGGCACCGCCGAGATGGGCGAACGGCCCACAGCGTCGATCCTAGATTTCAACCAACCGGATTTCGTCAGATTGCCCGCGTACAACGATGTGCATGCCTCGGCCGGGCCTGGAGCCGTCCCCGCCTCCGAACAAGCAGACGGTGTGGTCGCCTTCACCCGCCAATTCCTTGCGAACCAGGGCGCCAGGCCGGATCACTGCTCGGTCATCTGGGCGCGCGGAACCTCGATGAAGCCGACCATTCCGGACGGCGCGCTCCTCGTCGTCGATCACAGCCAGCGCGAGGTCGAACACGGCTGCATCTACGTCTTCAACGTCTCTGACCGGCTCCTGGTCAAACGCGCCCGCTGGCGCCTCGACGGTCGCCTCGAACTCGTCTCGGACAATGCCGACGAGGGCTATCCGGTTGAGACTTTTGGCGCCGATTCCGTGGACCAGCTGCGCGTCGTTGGGCGCGTCGTCTACTTCGGGAGGACACCATGAGCGAACAGGCCAGCTACTTTTCGATAGCGGATTCCCTGTTGCGAAACGATGGTTGCATGCCAAGTTTTGCCTAAAATCTTACCTAAAGACAATGAGTTAGTATCTGGAGGTCTAAATTGAATCGAGCCGCGATCTGTATCGTCTTCCTCATGCTATGCGCAGCAAGTGCGAGCGCATCTACGGAACAATCTTTGCGTGAAGCCTGCACCGAAGTAATTCAGGATAGACTTGCATCTCCAGCGAGCTTTACGGTGATCGAGTGGTTTCCGATGACGTCACACCTTGCCTCCAAAGAGGAGGCATTGGGCCCCGCTCCGACCCGCGAAGAGTTCGGCACCGGCTACGACTCTGCCGTCGAGCTCTATGGAACGCTGGAAAAGCTGTTCTCTATGGGCACCAACTATATGCTTCAGATCGTCGTGGAATATGACGCATCGAATGCATACGGCGTTCCCATCCGCAATCGGTCAGTGTGCGCCTATCACATAACCGGCCCAGACGACGGCGACGAGAATATCTCTGTTGGCCAGGTAAAGTTGGATGGAGAGACAATGGCGGAACACGCTATCAACAATCTCAAGGCGCTCTTGCGGGTCTACAAATAGCGTCAGGATCGGCATGCCCAAGGCATTCCTGACGCTGTTTTGAGGCTGATGTCGCGTCCCACCTTGTTAGTGGTAATATCCCTTGGTGCACGTCATATTTTATCTTTTAGTTTCATGTACATGAAGGAATTCTGTCGGCTATCCTACAAGGTGGGACGTAGCGTCCCACCTTGGCACACCACACGATCAGCTTACGGCCGCTCGACGCCCGCCAAATCGCCGATGTCTCATTCCCCTTATTCCTTACTTAGCAGCATGTTAGCAGATGATGCCCGATGCCGTCATTTCGACTGCAGTTCGTCAGGAAATGCGGTCATAATGTCGATTTTTCCCGCCACTTTCGACATCAACTTGCATTCCGCAGCGCGGCCTCGACGTGCCCTAAAACGTCATAAGCGTCAACGTTTTCCGCGTGTTACGGTGTGCCCGACGTTCTTTCCCTGCTACTGCCAAAGGTAGTCCCCCCCTACACTCCAGCGTGGTCTTCACCCGGCCCGAGGCCGCCTCGCCGCCCATCACCATGTTGAAATAGGCATCGTCGCCGATCTCGACCAGCCGTTCGGAAATCCGGGTGTTCACCTCGAAGATGCCCGCCACCGCGGCATCGGTCTCGGCCAGCGCCGCAAAGCCCTGCTGCCGGGCATCGACCAGATCGCCCGCCCGCGCGCCGATCGTGCCGACCGCCTCGCGCAGCCCCGCGGGGGCGTCGCGCAGCGCGACCTCAAGCCCGGCCAGCGTCCGTTGCAGGTGCTGGCGCGCCGCCTGCAGATCCTCGGGCGTGGCGGCCGAGAGGATGTCGACCATCGCCTGCCCCAGATCCCCGGTCGCGCCCGACAGCGCCATGGTCTGGCGCAGCTCCGGCACCTCCTGCTCGATCAGATCGCGGACGATGGTGTCGGTGTCGCGAAACACCTCAAGGCTGATGCCGACCGCCAGCGCGGTCAGCGTCAAAAGCGCCAGCACGATGCCGACGATCTTCGCGCCGACGCTGGCGAAAACGGTGGTGAAACGGGTCATGCGCATTTCCCCGGGAAGCTCAGCCGCCGGTCCCGGGCGCGGGAGCCGGGGTCGCCGCGGGTGTGAGTTCGGCAATCGTCCCCGCCGGAGAGATCTCTGTCAGGAACACCTGATCCAGACCCTGATTGTCGCCCGGACCGAATTGCAGCCGCAGCCCGTCCAGATCGACCGCACGCAGATTTTGCAGCGCCGCCAGATAGCTGGCCCGGGTCGGGTTCGGCCCCGCCGCAGCCAGCGCTTCCAGCGCCAGACGGCCGGTCAGATAGCCCTCGAAGGAGACGAAGCCCGGCTTCGCCGCCGGATCAAGCGCCTTCAGCGCCGCCTGATAGCGCGCCACCACCGGCAGATCGGTGTCGAACGGATAGGGCACGACCTGCGAGATCACCACCCCCGCGCCCTCGGCGCCGAGTTCGGACACAAGCGCATCGGTGCCGACAAAGGAGATGTTCACCATCTCGGGGCGGTAGCCGATGCGATGGGCGACGCGGACGAATTCCGCCACCGGCTTGTAGGCGCCAACGAGCACCACCGCCTCCACCCCGGCGCGGCGCAGGCCCAAAAGCGCGGTCTTCACCGCCAGGGTGTTGCGCACATAGGCGCCGCGCGCCGCCAGCTGCAGCCCGCGTTTCGCCAGAGCCGCCTCCAGCGCCGCAAGCCCGGCCCGGCCGAAACTGTCGTCCTGATAAAGAATGCCGATCCTGCGCTTGCCGCGGGTCTCGACCAGATGCTGCACCCAGGCCTCGGCCTCGGCATCATAAGAGGGGCGCAGGTTGAAAACATTGCGCAATTTCGGATCGCGCAGAAAGGCCGCGCCGGTGAAGGGGCCGATGAAGGGCAGCCCCGCCGCTTCGGCCAAAGGCTGCGTCGCCTGCGAGGTCGGCGTGCCCACCGCCCCGATCAGCGCCAGATGGGCATTGCCCGCAATCACCGCCCGGCTGCGCTCGGCCGAGGTTTCGGGCTCGTAGCCGTCGTCAAAGGCCTCCAGCCGCAGCTTCCGCCCCAGCACGCCGCCCGCCCGGTTCGCCTCGGCGAAAGCGGCGCGAATCCCGAGGTTCATCCCGGTGCCAAGCGCCGCCGCAGGCCCGGCGAGCGGCGCCACCTGCGCAAAGGCCAGATCGCCCCCGCCCGAGGCCTGCTGCGCCGCCACCGGCGCCGATGCAAGACCCGAAATCAGCGCCGAAAGCGCCAAAAGGCGCGCGGCAAGAACAAGCGGCAGCGGCATCCCGAACTCCTTTGTCAGTCCGGGATCGGGATTAAAGACGAAGATTTGCCAAGGGATTAACACCCAGGGGCCGGTCAGCCGCGCAACGCCCCCCAGAGCAGCGACACCGAGACCAGCGCCAGCCAGCCCGAGGCGATCCGGCGCAGCCCGGCCAGCCCCGCCCCGCCCGGCCGGGCCCCGCCCGCGCGCGCATGGCCAAGCGCCCCGACCCCGCCCCAAAGCAGCGCCACCGCGACCACCAATCCGCAAAACACCGCCAGCCGCGCCGCGACCTCGGCCGGGCTTGGCGCGGGGATCAGCACGAGACCGAAAATCAGCGCCTTGGGGTTGAGCGCGGTGGTGACGAAGATCCGCCCGGGGCCGATCGCGAAGCCCCCGGCCTGCGCCGCCCCCGAGCGCCAGAGCCGCAGCGCCAGAACCATCACCCAAAGCGCCGCCGCCAGCTGCAGCACAAGCGCCGCGCCGGGCGCCCGGGCGATCAGCCCCGCCCCCGTCAGCGCCAGCGGCACAACCGTGAGAAGATAGCCCGCAAGCTCGGCCGGAACCAGCCGCAAGACCCGGGGCAGCCCGTGACTGGCGCCCGCGACCGCCATCAGCGTGTTCGTCGGCCCCGGCGCCAGCAGCAGCGCCAGCACCGCAAGGGAAAAAGCCGCAAGGGTCATGGGGAACTCCGCGCCCTGGATTGCCTCTCCGGGCTATGCCGGAAGCGCCGTTTTGACAACCGGAAAAGCGTCGAAACGTCGCAGCCCCGGTCATCGCGCCGGTTGCCGCCGGATCGGGCGTCCCGGCGCGGCGAAATCGGGTGAAAAAGCCCGGAAACAGCAGAAAAGCCCCCAAAACCCGACAAGATCGACATTGATAAACGCCTCGCACCCCCGTAAGGCTGGTCCATGATCACGCAGAAGATGAAATATGCGCTCAAGGCGCTGCTGGAACTGGCCGACGAGGCCCGGCGCGACAGCCCGCAGGCGCTGACGATCGAGGAGATCGCCACCCGCTCCGGCACGCCGAAGCGGTTTCTGGAGCATATCCTGCTCGATCTGCGCAAGGCCGGGGTCGTCTCCTCGATCCGCGGCCGCTCGGGCGGTTACAGCCTGCTGAAAGCGCCGCGCGACGTGTCGATTTCGGAGCTGCTGCGCCGGATCGACGGGCCGATCGCGCCCCTGCCCTGTCTGTCACGCAGCGCCTATCAGCCCTGCGACGATTGCGACGACGAGGCCGCCTGCCGCATCCGCAGGGTCTTTGCCGAGGTGTTCTGGTCCTATCTGGTGCTGATCGACTCGCTCACGCTGGAAGACATGCTGAGCGCGGGCAATCCTGCGGCAAAGTTGCTTGAAGACTGATTTCCCCTTGTCTTGAAGCTGTTGCGGGCCGATCTTCAGATCGGCGCCTGTGCTTTGCGCCGCGCCGCGACGCAGATTTCCGCTTCCCCGCCCCCGCCTTTTGCCGACCACGGCGTTTCTGGCGCTGCTGTAGTCGGGCGTGTTGTTGTGGCGCTTTGGCTGAAAAGACCGGCCTGACCTGACAGGCCAGAACAAAAAAGGGGGCGACGGGACCGCCCCCCTTTGTCCTGCGCGGCACCGCCGTCTCAGCCCGCCGCGGCCTCTTCGACCCGGTCGGCCAGCGCCTCGGCGCGGGCGGCGATCTCGGCCAGGGTTTCGGTCACCGCTGCGGGCACCACCGGCACCTCGATACGGACCGGATGCGCCTTTGCCGCCGCCAGCTGCGATTCGAGCGCCTCGACGCGCGCGCTCAGCACCCGGACATTGTCCTCGGCCCCCGCCGCCTTGTCGGCCAGCATCAGCCCCGCCATCAGCAGCATCCGCGCCTCGGGAATGCGGCCCAGCTGCTGCGACAGCGACTGCGCCTCATTGTCCAGCATCGCCGCCGCGGCGCGCAGATATTGTTCCTCGCCCTCCTGGCAGGCGACATCGAAATCGCGCCCGCCGATGGTGATGCGCAACTCAGCCATTGTCCGCCCCCCCCGCAGGTTGTCCCTTCACATGCGCCGCCACGATCGGGGCCAGCCCGGTGACGATATCCGACAGCTCCGCAGCCTCCCAGGCCCGGGCCGCCCGCAGCGCCTCAAGCTCGGCCTGCATCGACAGGTTGACAAGCGCCGGATCGATCCGCCCCGCGCCGTCGATCAGCTGCCGGTTCACCTCGATCAGATCGGTATTGGCGCGCTTGAGCCGGTTCGCCTCGACCTGCACCGCCTCGAGCGCCCGCGTCGCCTGGGTCAGCCGCTTTTCCAGCGCCGCCAGCGTCGTTTCCTGCTTTTCGCGGATCGCCAGCACCCGCTCGGTCAGCTGCGCGCTGGCCGCCCGTTCCGCCTCCAGTTCCGCCTGCAGCGCCAGCACCTCGGCCGAGGGGCCGGTCTCGACCGCCACCGGCGCCGCCGCGATCACGGGCTCGGGCACGGGCTCGGGCACCGGCTCCGGTTCAGGCGCGGGCACCGCCGCAGCCGCAGCCAGAGCCACCGCGCGCTGATCGGCCAGCGTCTCGACGCCGCGCCCGATGCGTTCGAGCGCAAAGGCGATGCGGCGCTCATATTCGGCCAGTTCGGTCATGCCATCCTCGCTAACTGCCCTTGGTCTTCGTTCTTCTCGGTCGTCTGCTTCATCCGGCCGCGGTCGTCAACGCGCCACGTCCGGCGGTACGCGCAGGCGCCGCGGCGAATCGCATCCGCCCGGTGTCGCGCCCCATTCTAGCGGCTGCGCCGCGCTCCTCCCACCTTTTTGCATCAAGCACTTGGGGGCCAAGCTTGAATCTGCCCCGATCCCTGTTATCACCGTCACCGAAGATTTCGGCGCAACAAAGGACGCACCCTCATGGATCTCGCCGCTCTGCGGGCCAAGACCCCCGATCACTGGAAGCTTGCCACCGCGATCCGCGTATTGGCGATCGATGCCGTGCAGGCGGCCAATTCGGGCCACCCCGGCATGCCGATGGGCATGGCCGATGTCGCCACGGTTCTGTTCCGCAACCATCTGAAATTCGACGCGAAATGCCCCAATTGGGCGGATCGCGACCGGTTCGTGCTGTCGGCGGGCCATGGCTCGATGCTGCTTTATGCGCTGCTGCATCTGACCGGCTACGAACAGGCGACGCTCGACGAGGTGAAGAACTTCCGCCAATGGGGCGCGCGGATGGCGGGGCACCCGGAATATGGCCATCTGGAGGGGGTCGAGACCACCACCGGCCCGCTGGGTCAGGGGATTTCGACCGCCGTCGGCATGGCGATTGCGGAAAAATCGATGGCGGCGCGGTTCGGCAAGAAGCTTGTCGATCACAAGATTTATGTCATCGCGGGCGACGGCTGCCTGATGGAGGGCATCAGCCAGGAGGCCATCGGTCTGGCGGGCAAGCAGGAGCTTGATAACCTGATCGTGCTTTGGGACAACAACAACATCACCATCGACGGCCGGGTGACGGTCTCGGACGTGACCGACCAGAAGGCGCGCTTTGCCGCCTCGGGCTGGGATGTGCTGTCCTGCGACGGCCATGATGCCGAAGACATCGACCGCGCGATCACCGCGGCGAAAAAGGCCAAGCGGCCGGTGCTGATCGACTGCAAGACGCTGATCGGGTTTGGCAGCCCGAACAAGGCCGACAGCTATGCGGTGCATGGCGCGCCGCTGGGTGACGCCGAAATCAAGCTGACCCGCGAGGCTTACGGCTGGGAGCATGGTCCCTTCGTGATCCCGGCCGAGATCAAGGCGGAGTGGGAAGCGATCGGCGCCAAGGGCGCCGCGGAACGCGCCGAATGGGAAGCCCGTCTGGCCGCCCTGCCCGCGGGCAAGCGCGCCGAATTCGAACGCCAGATGGCGCGCGGTGTCGCGCCGAAACTGGCGGGCGCCATTCGCGCCTTCAAGAAAGCGCAATCGGAAGCCGCGCCGAAGGTTGCCACCCGCAAGGCCAGCGAAATGGTTCTGGCCGCAGTCAACCCGGTGGTGCCCGAAACCATCGGCGGCTCGGCCGACCTGACCGGCTCGAACCTGACGAAAACCTCGGATATCGAGGATTTCATGCCCGGCAACCATAAGGGCCGCTACATGCGCTACGGCATTCGCGAACATGCGATGGCGGCGGCGATGAACGGCATGTGGCTGCATGGCGGCGTGCGGCCCTATGGCGGCACCTTCTTCTGCTTCACCGATTATGCCCGCGGCGCGATGCGGCTGTCGTCGCTGATGGGCGTGCCCGCCGTCTATGTGATGACGCATGACTCGATTGGTCTGGGCGAGGACGGCCCGACGCACCAGCCGGTCGAGCATCTGGCGATCTGCCGGGCGACGCCGAACACCTGGACCTTCCGTCCGGCCGATGTGATCGAGACCGCCGAGGCCTGGGAACTGGCGCTGTCGTCGGAACGCACGCCCTCGGTTCTGGCGCTGTCGCGGCAGAACCTGCCCACGCTGCGCACCAAACACGAGGCGAAGAACCTGACCGCCAAGGGCGCCTATGTCATCGCCGAGGCCGAGGGCAAGCGTCAGGCGATCCTGATGGCGACCGGCTCGGAGGTCGAGATCGCGCTGAAGGCGCGCGCGCTGTTGCAGGCCGAGGCGATCGGCACCCGTGTCGTCTCGATGCCCTGCATGGAGCTTTTCGCGGCCCAGGACGAGGCCTATCGCAAGCGCATCCTGCCCGCGGGCGGCGTGCGTGTGGCGGTCGAGGCGGCGATCCGGCAGCCCTGGGACCGCTGGCTTCTGGGCGAGCGCGGGATGGAGCGCAAGGCGGGCTTTGTCGGGATGGAGGGCTTTGGCGCCTCGGCCCCGGCGGAACGGCTTTACGCCGAATTCGGCATCACCCCCGAGGCGATCGCCGCCAAGGTCAAGAGCCTGCTGTGAGCGATCGGCGCGACGGGACGAGAGAAAATGCGGGGGGGCCGGAGACGGCCCCCTCCTCCGTTCGGCTTGCCGCCGAGGCGAAGGCCAAGGCCACGGCGCAGGGCATCGGACTGTTCCTGCTGGCGCTGATGCTTTTTGGGCTGATGGATGTGGCGGCGAAGAAACTGGCGCAGGAATACCCGCCCGCGATGGTGGTCTGGGCGCGGTTCGCGGTCAATCTGGCGCTGGTGACGCTGCTCTTTCGCGGCAAGCTGGCGACGCTTGTGCGTTCGCAGCAGCCGGGGCTGCAATTCCTGCGCGGCTGTTTCCAGATGGGCACGGTGGCGCTGTTCTTCATCGCGATCCGCTATATCGGGCTGGCCGATGCGGCGGCGCTGGGGGCACTCTCGCCGGTGCTGATCACGCTCGGCGCGGCGCTGTTTCTGGGCGAGAAACTCGGTGCGGGGCGGATCATCGGCATCGTCGCGGCCTTCACCGGCGCGCTGATCGTGCTGCGCCCGGGCGCGGGCGTGATGCATCCGGCGGCGATCCTGGCGCTTCTGGCCTGTTTCACCTATGCGGGTGGCGCGCTTCTGACGCGGGTGGTGCGGTTTGACTCCACCGCCACCTCGGTCCTGTGGTCGGCGATGGTGGGCACCGGGCTGTCCTCGCTCGCCCTGCCCTTCTTCTGGCAGGAGGTGGCGCCGATCGATCTGCCGCTGTTTCTGGCCGTCGGCGCGCTGGGCGCTGCGGGTCAGGCCGCGCTGATCGTCGCCTTCCGCAAGGCCGAGGCCGGCTCGATCGCGCCTTTCGGCTATTCCGATCTGATCTTCTCCGGGCTCTGGGGCTGGGTGTTCTTCTCGCAACTACCTGATCTTTATACCATTATTGGTGCCCTTGTGATCGTGGCGGCGGGTGTCTATGTCTGGTCACGGGAACGGGCCGAGGCCAAGGCCGACGCCAGATCCGAGACAGGAAACGAGTGAAGAAGATGTCCGAAGACGACGGCTTTCCCCGGCAAAGGCTGCGCGACATGGTTTCGGCGCGGGCCTTTGGCGCGACGGTCCGGGTGCTGGGGCTCTTGCCCTATCGCTCGCGCGTCGCGCTCTCGGGGCGGTTCTTTGCCGAGGTGGTGGCGCCGCTCGCGGGCTGGCGCCAGCGCATCCGCGCCAATCTCGCCATCGCCCTGCCCGAGCTGCCCGCAGCCGAGGTGGAGCGGCTGGTGCGCGCCGTGCCCGACAATGTCGGCCGGACGCTGGCCGAGATCTTCTCGGGGCCGGACTTCGTTGCGCGCTGCCGCGATCTGCCGCTCACCGGCCCCGGCGCGGCGCTGCTGGAACAACGCAACGCCGAGGGCAAGGGCGTCGTGCTTGTCTCGGGGCATTTCGGCAATTACGATGTCTTTCGCGGCGGGCTGGTCGGGCGCGGCTACCGGATGGGCGCGCTCTACCGGCCGATGGACAACCGCGCCTTCAACACCCGCTACATCGCCGCGATCGAGCGTATCGCCAAGCCGCTGTTCCCGCGCAACCGCCGCGGCATGGCGCAGATGATGCGCTTCTTGCAGGACGGCGGGATGATCGGCCTGGCCATCGACCAGTATCTGAGCGCGGGCGCCGATCTGACCTTTTTCGGCCGCAAGGCCCGCACCGCGCTTTCCGCGGCGGATATCGCGCTGCGCTATGACGTGCCGCTGATCCCGATCTTTGCCACCCGCCAGCCCGACGGCTTCAGCTTCGTGATCGAGGTCGAAGAGCCGATCCCGCCCGCCACGCCCGAGGCGATGTGTCAGGAGTTCAACGACCGGCTGGAGGCGCGGGTGCGCGCCCATCCCGAACAATGGTTCTGGATCCACCGGCGCTGGAAGAACCTGTAACCGGGACCGTAACGGCGGGGCCGCTCAGCGCAGCCAGCCCGCCGCCAGAATCGCGCCCGGCAGCGGCACGGTCTTGCCCGGCAGCGCGGTCTGCACGATCACCACCGCCGGGTCCTCGCCCTCGATCTTCGCATTCAGCCGCACCGGGGCCTTGCCGTCCCAATCCGCCACCGCATGCCAGGCGGTGACCACATTGGCGAAATCCAGCACCTGACCGGCGTTTTCGCCACGCAGGATCTCGACGCGCGCCTGCGGCACGTAGCGCACGATCTGCACCACGGACTTCTGCTTGAGCGGCCGGGGCGCCGACAGATCAATGGCGAACTGGCCCGGCTCGGCGCCGCGGCTGACCGTCATCGCAACGACCGGCGGCGTGGCGGAGGCCGTGGCAATGGCGGTGTCCAGCTCCGAATCGGCGGGCGAGACCAGCGATTGCGTCCCCGCCACGATCACCTGCGGCGTATAAAGCGTGCGCAGACCGGCGGCACGGGCATAGGCCTTTTGCCGCGCGGTGAAGGCGGGCTGGGCAAAGGGATCTTCCCAGCCCAGATAATCCCAGTAATCGACATGCAGCGACAGCGCCAGAACATCAGGCCGCGCCGCCACCCTGGCCAGCGCCGCATCGGCGGGCGGACAGGCGGAACAGCCCTGCGAGGTGAACAGCTCGACCACCACCGGCGAGGGCGCCGGCACCGCCGCGGGCGCGATCAGCGCATTGGTTTTCGGTTTCGCCGCCTGCCCGATCGCGCGTTCCAGCGCCCGGTTCAGGCTTTCGACCAGCGAGGCCCCCGGCAGCGATCCGGGCGCGGGCGCCGAAAGCTCGGCCTGGACCAGACGGCCATCGCCCGCCAGCGCGGGCGGCAAAGGCGCCGGGGCGGAACCGCCGACAAAGGCAACGCCATAGGGGCTTGCGGCCCCGGACGGGCCTGCCCCGAAGCCCCCCGTCGGTCCCGCCTGCCCCCATGCGACGATGGGAGCAAAGGCGAGAAGGCCCGACAGGATCATGCCTTCAATCGCGGCGCTGAGGGTCGCGCGTGCCATGATGCCTCGCTCTTGCTGCAGCCCCCCTCCTAAACCGGCGCCGCGCGCAGGGCCAATCAAGGTTTTGCGATGACACCCGCGCCGGGAGCTGCGACGCCCTGCCGCGGGCTGGGCGGCAAAATCGGTGTGCAATGGTATACAAAAATGCAGAGCCCCCCCTTGAACGACTCTGCCGCATCGGGCAAACACGCGACAACGCATTCTTTCAGCCATGGGAGGCCCACCCAGATGACCGTCGTCACCGGCAAGGATACCGCCAAGACCCGTCGCCAGCTTCAGGTCGGCGCACAGAGCTACGCCTATTATTCGATCCCGGCGGCGCAGGCTGCGGGTCTGGGCGATTTCTCGCGCCTGCCCGCCGCGCTCAAGGTGGTGCTGGAAAACCTGCTGCGCTTTGAAGACGGCGGCTTCTCGGTCTCGGTCGAGGATATCAAGGCCTTTGGCGACTGGGCGAAATTGGGCGGCAAGAACCCGCGCGAGATCGCCTATCGCCCGGCGCGCGTTCTGATGCAGGATTTCACCGGCGTTCCGGCAGTCGTTGACCTCGCCGCGATGCGCGACGGCATCAAGGCCTTGGGCGGCGATGCGAAGAAGATCAACCCGCTCGTCCCGGTCGATCTGGTCATCGACCATTCGGTGATGATCGACGAATTCGGCACGCCGCGGGCGTTTAGCCGCAACGTGGAACTGGAATATGAACGCAACATGGAGCGCTACCAGTTCCTGAAATGGGGTCAGGGCGCGTTTGAAAACTTCCGCGTCGTGCCGCCCGGCACCGGCATCTGCCATCAGGTGAACGTGGAATACCTCGCCCAGACCGTCTGGACCGACAAAGATCAGAACGGCGATCTGGTGGCTTACCCCGATACGCTGGTGGGCACCGACAGCCACACCACGATGGTCAACGGCATGGCCGTGCTGGGCTGGGGCGTCGGCGGGATCGAGGCCGAGGCGGCGATGCTGGGCCAGCCCGTCTCGATGCTGATCCCCGAGGTTGTCGGCTTCAAGCTGACCGGCGCGCTGCGCGAGGGCTGCACCGGCACCGATCTGGTGCTGAAAGTGGTGCAGATGCTGCGCAAACATGGCGTTGTGGGCAAATTCGTCGAATTCTATGGCGAGGGTCTGGACAAGCTGCCGCTGGCGCAGCGCTCGACCATCGCCAACATGGCCCCCGAATACGGCGCCACCTGCGGCTTCTTCCCGATCGACGATGAAACCCTGCGCTATCTGCGCCAGACCGGCCGGAGCGAAGACCGCATCGCGCTGGTCGAGGCTTACGCGAAAGAAAACGGCTTCTGGCGCGGGGCGGATTACGCGCCGGTCTATTCCTCGACGCTCGAACTCGACATGTCCACCATCGTTCCGGCGATCTCGGGGCCGAAACGGCCGCAGGATTACCTGCCGCTGACCGATGCGAAATCGACCTTCGCCAAGGTCGTGGCGGACTATCGCACCGCCAAGGGCGCGGCGGAGACTACCGTGAAAACGGTTTCGGTCGATGGCAAGGATTACACCGTCGGCGATGGCTCGGTGGTGATCGCCTCGATCACCTCCTGCACCAACACCTCGAACCCCTATGTGCTGATCGGCGCCGGTCTGGTGGCCCGCAAGGCCCGCGCGCTGGGGCTGAAGGCGAAGCCCTGGGTCAAGACCTCGCTCGCCCCCGGAAGCCAAGTCGTTGAAGAATATCTGAAAGCCGCGGGTCTGCAGGAAGACCTCGACGCGCTGGGCTTCAACATCGTCGGCTTTGGCTGCACCACCTGCATCGGCAACTCGGGTCCGCTTGGCACGCCGGAAATCTCCAAGGCGATCAACGAGAATGACCTTGTGGCGGCGGCCGTGCTCTCGGGCAACCGCAACTTCGAGGGCCGGATCAGCCCGGATGTGCGGGCGAACTTCCTCGCCTCGCCGCCGCTTGTCGTGGCCTATGCCATCGCGGGCGACATGAACATCGACCTGACCACGGAAGCCATCGCCACGACGCCCGAGGGCAAGCCGGTGTTCCTGAAAGACATCTGGCCGTCGGACGCGGAAATCGCCGAACTGGTTGAAAAATGCGTCACCCGCGAGGCGTTCCTGGCGAAATACGCCGATGTCTTCAAGGGCGATGCGAACTGGCAGGGCGTGAAGACCACGACCGGCGAGACCTATGACTGGCCCGCCGCCTCGACCTATATCCAGAACCCGCCCTATTTCCGCGGCATGGCCAAGGAACCGGGGGTGATCTCGAATGTCACCGGCGCGCATGTGCTGGCGGTTCTGGGCGACATGATCACCACCGACCACATCAGCCCGGCGGGCTCGTTCAAGCCCTCCACCCCGGCGGGCAAATACCTGACCGAGCGCGGCGTCGCCCCGCAGGACTTCAACAGCTACGGCTCGCGCCGCGGCAACCACGAAGTGATGATGCGCGGCACCTTCGCCAATATCCGCATCAAGAACGAGATGCTGGACGGCGTCGAAGGCGGCTACACCAAGGGGCCGGACGGGGTGCAAACCTCGATCTACGACGCCTCGATGGCCTATCAGGCGGCGAACATCCCGCTGGTGATCTTTGGCGGCATCGAATACGGCGCGGGCTCATCCCGCGACTGGGCGGCCAAGGGCACCAACCTTCTGGGCGTCAAGGCGGTGATCGCGGAAAGCTTCGAGCGCATCCACCGCTCGAACCTGATCGGCATGGGCGTCATTCCCTTCGAATTCACCGAGGGGCAGACCCGCAAGTCGCTGGGCCTGACCGGCGACGAGGTGGTGACGATCGAGGGCCTGGAAGGCGAGATCAAGCCGCTCTCGCTCGTGCCCTGCACGATCCTGCGCAAGGACGGCACGCTGACCAGGATCATGCTCAAGAGCCGGATCGATACCGAGGTCGAGATCGAATATCTGAAGAACGGCGGCGTGCTGCATTACGTGCTGCGCAATCTGGCGAAGGCCTGATTTCCGTCGCCGCCCGTTTTGCGGGCAAGATGCTGAAAAAGGCGGCCTTCGGGCCGCCTTTTTTCATTTTCAGACTATTTTAGCTATCCCGTTCAGAAGCCGGAAAGGATTCACGCAGGATTAAGACCCGGAGTCTAACACTCTCATTCAACAACATATTCGAGTCGCGCATGACCACAGCCCCAACCCTTGCTTCGATTGCCTCCGAAACCCGCGATGCCTCGGAAATCACCGGCGTCACGGTGGACCGGATTGCGCAGATCACCAAGCAGATGAATGTTCTGGGCCTGAACGCCCGGATCGAGGCGGCGCGGGTGGGCCAGCAGGGCGCGGGATTCGCCCTGGTGGCCGAGGAGGTGCGCAAGGTCTCGGGGCAGATCGGTGAGATCGCGAACCAGCTGGGCGAGACGCTGAAGGCGCGGCTCTCCGGGCTGGAACAGATGGTGTCGCAGCTGTCGATCGCGGCGACCGGCACGCGGCTGGTGGACAGCGCCTTCACCGCGGTCGATCTGATCGACCGCAACCTTTATGAACGCTCCTGCGACGTGCGCTGGTGGGCGACCGATGCCGATCTGGTCGCCGCCGCGCAGGGCCAGGACCGCGAGGCTTTGCGCCGGGCCGGACAGCGGCTTGGGGTGATCCTGGATGCCTATACGGTCTATGCCGATATCTGGCTTGTGGGCCTCGACGGTCGGATTCTGGCCAATGGCCGCCCCGGCCGCTATCCGGTGACGGGGGCGCAAGTCTCTGGCGCGCATTGGTTTTCGGCTGCGATGGCGGTGCGCGATGGCAACGGCTTCGTGGCGGGCGATGTCGAGAAATCGGCGCATCTGGGCGGGCGGGCGACGATGGCCTGGGCGACGCCGGTCCGGGCCGGGGGGGCGCGCAACGGCGCGGTGATCGGGCTTCTGGTGACGCAGTTCGACTGGGCGCCGCAGGCCGGGGCCGTGCTGAAAAGCCTGCGTTTTGGCGCCGAAGACGGCGAGATGCGCGGCTATCTGGTCGATGCGACGGGCCGGGTTCTGGCGGCCCGCGGCCCGGGCGCCGAACGGGTGACGCAGGTTGCCCTGCCCGCGGATCAGGCCGAGGGCTGGTGCGCGCAGGGCGGCGGCCTGATCGGCTTTCACCGCACCGAGGGCTTCGAGACCTGGACCGGCAAGGGCTGGTTCGGCGTGGTCGAGCGCGCCTAGGCGCCGCAGAAAAGATGAATTGCAATCGTCTCTTCTTGTGGCGAAATCCGGGTTTGCCTGCGCAAGAGGTTGGGTTACCCTTGCGCCGTTCCAGACCGGAGGTCCCGATGCTTACCCGCCCCGCCGCGCTTGTCGCCCTGGTCTGTCTTGCCGCCTGCGCCGCTCCCTCCAACGCGCCGCCGCCCGCGGCCGGACCTGCCGACGCGCCGCGCCTGCCCGGCCGGGTGGTCTGGACCGACGGGCATGGCGATGTCACCGTGGCCGCCGCCGGGCGGGCCAGCTGTCCGGCCACCAGCGCGGCGATGGCCGCGACCGGACTTGCCGTCACCAATGCGACCCGGGCGCAGGCGGGGCTGGCGCCGATGCGCGCCAATCCGGTGCTGGATCGGGTTGCCGCCGCCCATGCCTGCGACATGGCCAACCGGGGCACGATGACCCATGCGGGCAGCGCCACCAAAGGGCCGATGGCACGCGCGCGGCAGATGGGCTACCGGCCTCAAACCATTGCCGAAAACATCGCCGC
Source organism: Rhodobacter sp. 4.3.4 (assembly GCF_058724655.1). Taxonomy (NCBI): domain Bacteria; kingdom Pseudomonadati; phylum Pseudomonadota; class Alphaproteobacteria; order Rhodobacterales; genus Rhodobacter; species Rhodobacter sp. 4.3.4. The sequence goes on along the minus strand of NZ_CM178967.1, from coordinate 1,390,001 downwards.
CGGGCGGTTCGAGCTGAACGGCACCCTGGCGCAATGGAGCGCCTCACCCAAGCATCGCGCCAATATCACCCTGCCCCCTCTGCGCGATTTCGGCATCGGCACCGCCACCGCGGCGGACGGCAAGACCACCTTCTGGACCGCCGTCTACGCCCGCTGAGCCGCGGCGGTCTTGTTTGCGGCGTCGCGCCTCCCCATATGACCTTCATGTGAAGGAGGTTCACATGAACGACACCCGTGCGCTTTACATCGAACAACGCGTGGCGAACGAGGGCCGCTCGGCCCTTCTGGCCTATCTGCTGTGGTTTTTCCTCGGCTTCTTCGGCGTGCACCGCTTCTATCTGGGGCGCTGGGTCTCGGGGCTTTTGATGCTGATCCTGTTCGGCATCGGCTCGGCGCTGACGGTGCTCTTGGTCGGCTATCTGCCGCTTGCCTTCGTGGCGCTGTGGTGGGCGCTTGATGCGCTGTTGATCCCGGGCATGATCGCCTCGGACAATGCCTGGTTGCGGCTGCGGCTGATGCAGGGCCTTGACGACTGATCAGCCGGAGTTGCGCCGCAACAGCCCGCCGCGACCGGCCGCGATCAGCCCCGCCACATCGGCCATCGCCACCATCGGCGAGACGCCGACCGGCAGGGCGATGTAGCGCGGCCGCCATTCCGGGCCGAATTGCGCCTTGTAGGCGCGCAGCTCGTCGAAGCTGTGGAAGGCGCCGCCGTGGCGGAACATCAGCGGTCCGAACCGGTCCCAAAGCCGCGCCGTTCGCCGCGCGCCCAAGCCCGAAAGCGGCGCAAGCCCGAGGCTGAGTTCGGCCGCCCCCGCGGTCTTGTAATGGTCGATCAGCGCGAAGAACATGAAGCCGATCAGCGCGGGCGCATCCTCGGGGCGGTAGCGCATCACGTCAATGGCGACGCGCTTGCCCGCCCCGGGCGCGAGCAGCGCGGCAAAGGCCACGGGCTCGGCCCCGCGCCACATCACCGCCAGCGGGAAGCGGTTCAGATAGGCCGCGTCAAACCGCCCGACCGAGAAGCGTTTTTCCTGTCCGATCCGATGCTTGAGGAAGCTTTCCGAGATCGGTTTCAAGGCCGCGATCAGCTCGGGCGCATGCGGCGGGGCAAGCACCTTGAAGCGCAGCCCCTCGCGCCGGGCCTGTTCGTAAGCGGTGCGCAGACCGGCAAGGCGGGTGCCCGACAGCGAGGCCTTGGTCAGGTTGACCACCGCCTCCTCGCCCATCTTGTGCGCGGCAAGGCCCATCTCGATCATGAAGGGAACGTGGCGTTCGGACAGTTCGTAAAACACCGGGCGGCAGCTGGCCTGCTGCGCCGCCTCGACGAAGCCCCAGCCGAGATCGTCGAAATAGCGCGCATCGCCGACCGGATCGCCCATGCAGATCCAGGAGCTGCGGCGGCGGGCGAACATCAAAAAGGCGGTGCCGCTTTCGGCAAAGCGGAATTCCTTGTCGCCCGACAGCGCCAGACAGGCCTGCGGATCGGATTGGCCCGACACGATCTCGCCCGCCAGCCGCAGCGCCTGTGCCATGCTTTGCGGGCGCCGTTTCGACGAGGGTTTGAGCGCGAGGAAAATGGTGAAGATCACCAGAACGGCCGAGCCGGTGACGCCTGCGCGCAAGGACCGCGGCGCATTCGCATCCTGGGCGAAGTCGAACCAGAACATGTGCGAATAGGGCGTCGCGGCATGGATGAAGACGAAAAACAGCGCCACCGAGGCGATGACGATGGTGACAAGCGCGATCCAGGCCGGACCCAGCACGCCCTCGGTGATCTTCGCCTGGCGGTAGAACTCGTCCCGGAACGGCCAGAGCGCGAGCGCGCCAAGGGTCAAAAGCGCCGCGCTTTCGATGTCGAAGCTGCGCAGCAAGACCGCGACGATGCCGCCGCCCAGCGTCAGCAGCGTCAGCCAGAAGGCGCCGGTGACGCGGCGGATCAGCCCGTGCGACAGGATCACCAGCACGACGCCGGTGACGGCGGAAACGAGCGAGCCGCCCTCGAGCAGGATCAGCCCGACCAGATCGTCGGGATGATGCAGCGGCGCCACCGTGGGCAGGATCGACACCGCCATCAGATAGGCGCCAAAGCCGAAGGCCCAGGCGCCCGAAAGCCAGGGCACCATGCCGCCGACGGCCTTGAAGGCGGGCCGCATCGGTTCCGAGATATCGCCAAAAAGCTTGCGCGCCCAACCCCCTGCCAGCCGCGCCTCGTTCAGCGACACGATCACGAAGGCCAGCGCGAAGGGCAGCAGGTAATAGATCATGCGGAACATCAACAGCGCCGCGGCAACCTCGCCGACGGCGATGCCCTTGGGCATGGCGGCGATGACCACGGTCTCGAAGACGCCGACGCCGCCCGGGACATGGGTGATCACGCCGATCATCGTCGCTGTGGCATAGATGGCCAGGAAGGTGACGAAATCGGGGGCGCCCGCGGGCAGCAGGACATAAAGCGTCAGCGCCGCCATCGAGCTGTCAAAGAATGCGACGAGCATCTGCCCGGTCAGGATGCGCGGGCGCGGCATGGCGATGTCGAAGCGGCCAAGGCGCAGCACCCGGCCGGAAATGCCAAGCGCGTAAAGCAGCCCCAGGGTGCCAAGGCCCCCGGTCAGGGCCAAGACCCGGATCACGGTTTCCGATAGCGGCAGCAGCCCGCTGAGCGCAGAAGGATGCGCAGCCAGCGCAAAGACCCCCACCAGCGACAGCCCCGTGCCCATGGCCAGCGCGATATAGGAGGCCAGCGCCGCCACTTCGAAGGCGTTCAGACCGAAGGCGGAATAGATCCGATAGCGCACGGCCCCGCCCGAGAGCACCGAGATTCCGATCGTATTGCCAAAGGCATAGCCCAGAAAGCCGCCAAGTGCGACGACCCGCAGCGGCAGTTTCTTTTCCAGATATTGCAGCGCCCAGAAATCATATCCGATCAGCGCCCCGTAGCCGAGCGCGGTGGCGCCAAGCGCGATGGCGAGGGTTTGCAGCGGCGTCGCGCGCATCTGCGCGATCACATCGGCGAAATCGACCGGCTTGAGCAGATGATGAAGCGCAAACAGCCCCAGTCCCAGGAGCGAAAAGCCGATGATCAGCGGCCCCAGATGACGCAGCCGCCCCGGGCCCGGCCCCGCGGCCTCACGCTTCGTCATGGCGCCTCCCTCGCATTCCATCCCAAGCTATTTCTGCCCCTGATTTGCAGGTTTTCAACGCGGTTACAAGCTTTGCAACGCGCGATTTTGCAGCAGGGCGGGTGATTTACCGCCGCACCTCCCCCCGGAGGCCGGAGCCCGAAGCCGGAGAAGACGCAACCCCGTCCGCTTCAGGCCCCGTCAGCCTCGGGCCGAAGCACTCCGGGGGGACTTTGCCGGGCAGCAAAGGAGGGCGGACCCTCAGACCCGAGAATAGCGCGAGATCATTACGTAATCCTTGCGCGGCCCGGTGACGCGCCATTCGGCCGACCAGTCGGGCCAGGAGGCGAAATCATAGCGGACGCGGTAGTCATCGGGGTCGCACCAATGCGCCGCCGCGGGCGCTTCGGGGTCGAAGCGGTGAAAGGCGCGGCCATCCGCGAAGCGGACCACGATCTGCGCGCCCTCGGCCTGCCACAGATAGGCGCGCTCGGCCTGCAGCGGCGCCGCCCCCGCCAGCACCAGCTGCCCCGCCTCGTGATAGCGCAGCCCGGCGCCCTCGGGGGTGAAGACCGCCCGGCCCGCGAACCGCCCCTCGGGGCCGTTTGACGGCACGATCCGGCGCGACAGCGTCCAGACACCGCGGAAATCGCTCAATTGCGGCATCCTGACCCGCCCTTTGCCTTGCCCCGTTCGGGGTCTCAGTCTATGCACCCGGCAACCCCGTCACAAGCAAGAGGCCTGCCCATGATCCCGCGCTATGCCCGCAAAGAGATGGTCGACATCTGGGAACCCGCCACGAAATTCAAGATCTGGTACGAGATCGAGGCCCATGCCTGCGACGCGCAGGCCGCCCTTGGCGTGATCCCGAAGGCGAATGCCGAGGCGGTCTGGCGTGCCAAGGATGTCGAATTCGACGTGGCCCGCATCGACGAGATCGAGGCGGTGACGAAACATGACGTGATCGCCTTCCTGACCCATCTGGCCGAGCATATCGGGTCGGATGATGCGCGGTTCGTGCATCAGGGCATGACCTCCTCGGACGTGCTCGATACCACGCTGAACATCCAGCTGGTGCGGGCGGCCGATATTTTGCTCAAAGACATGGACCGCGTGCTGGCGGCGCTGAAAAAGCGCGCCTATGAGCACAAGGACACGGTGCGGATCGGGCGCTCGCACGGCATCCATGCCGAGCCCACCACGATGGGGCTGACCTTCGCGCGCTTCTATGCCGAGATGGACCGCAACCGCAAACGGCTGGAAAACGCCCGCGCCGAGGTGGCGACGGGGGCGATTTCGGGTGCCGTCGGCACTTTCGCCAATATCGATCCGCGGGTCGAGGAACATGTCTGCGAAAAGCTGGGTCTGATCCCGGAACCGATCTCGACCCAGGTCATTCCGCGCGACCGTCATGCGATGTTCTTTGCGACGCTGGGCGTCATCGCCTCGTCGATCGAGAATTGCGCCATTGAAATCCGCCACATGCAGCGCACCGAAGTGCTTGAAGCGGAAGAGTTTTTCTCCAAGGGGCAAAAGGGCTCCTCGGCGATGCCGCACAAGCGCAACCCGGTTCTGACGGAAAACCTGACCGGGCTGGCGCGTCTGGTGCGGATGTGCGTCGTCCCGGCGATGGAGAACGTGGCGCTTTGGCATGAGCGTGACATCTCGCACAGCTCGGTCGAGCGCGGCATCGGCCCGGATGCGACGATCACACTGGATTTCGCGCTCAACCGGCTGGCGGGGGTGATCGAAAATCTGGTGATCTATCCCGAGAACATGCTCAAGAACATGAACAAGTTCAAAGGCCTGGTGATGAGCCAGCGGGTGCTTCTGGCGCTGACGCAGGCCGGTGTCTCGCGCGAGGACAGCTACCGGCTGGTGCAACGGAACGCGATGAAGGTCTGGGAACAGGGCGCCGATTTCAAAACCGAGCTTCTGGCCGACCCCGAAGTGACCGCCGCGCTCTCGCCCGCCGAGATCGAGGAGAAATTCGATCTGGGCTATCACACCAAGCACGTCGACACGATTTTCAAGCGCGTGTTTGGCGCGTAAGCGACGGCGCGGAACACCTTGCCCGGGCAGGTTTTTTGCCCCCTGCCCGGGCGCTGCTAACCGCGGTTTAACCGCTTGCTGCGAAGCTCCCCGGACAAGACGGATCGGAGACGCTCGTGAACGCCATCACCCCCAGATCGCCGCTCGGGCAGCTGGCCATGCCCGGGCAGACGCCGCCCCCGACACTGACGCGGCGCCAAAAGGCTGCAATCATCGTGCGGCTGTTGTCGTCGGAGGGGCAGAAGCTGCCGTTGATGGAACTTTCGGACGACCAGCAGACGCAGCTGGCCGAATCGATCGCGCAGATGCGGCTGATCGATCGCGACACGCTGCATCAGGTGGTCGAGGAATTCTGCGCCGAACTCGAAGCGGTCGGGCTGGCCTTCCCCGGCGGGCTCGACGGGGCGTTGAAGCTTCTGGACGGTCAGCTCTCGGCCTCGGCCGCAACGCGGATTCGCCGCATGGCCTCGGGCACCTCGCGCGCCGATCCCTGGGAACGGGTGACGGGGCTTTCGGCCGATGTGCTGCTGCCGGTGCTGCTGGAGGAAAGCATCGAGGTGGGGGCGGTGATGCTCTCGAAGCTTTCGGTGTCGAAATCGGCAGAGCTGCTGGGCAAGATGCCCTCGGACCGGGCGCGGCGGCTGACCTATGCGGTGTCGCTGACCGGCAATGTCGCGCCTGAAACCGTGCAGCGCATCGGCGCCGCGCTGGCCGATCAGCTCGATGCCGCGCCGGTCAAGGCCTTCGAGACCGGGCCGGTGGAACGCGTCGGCGCGATCCTCAACTTCTCGCCCGCCGTCACCCGCGACTCTGTTCTCAAGGGGCTGGAGGAGGACGACAAGGAATTCGCCGAACAGGTGCGCAAGGCGATCTTCACCTTCACCAACATCCATGCCCGGATCGAGCCGCGCGACATTCCGAAGATCCTGCGCGCCGTCGATCAGGCGCGGCTGATCCTGGCGCTGGCGGGCGCCAAGGGCGACAGCGCGAAATCGGCCGAATTCATCCTGGCGAACATGTCGCAACGGATGGCGCAGAACCTGCGCGACGAGATGGCGAACCTGGGCAAGGTCAAGGAAAAGGATGTCGAGGAGGCGATGAACGAGATCGTCACCGCGATCCGCGAGCTCGAGTCGAAGGGCGAGATCTTCCTCGTCGCCGAGGATTCGGAGTAACCTGGCCCGCACGCGCCCCCGCCCGGGCTTCACCCCGGCCGCGGCCTCCTCTATCCTGGGCGCGGCGGGGCAGCGGCCCCTGCCCAGACAGCGGGGGCGGCAGATGACCAATACCATCGCGATCCGGCTGGGGCTGGTTGTGGCCCTGGCTTTCCTGGCCGACGCGGTGTTCGCGCAGGGCGCGGGTTTCATGTTCCTGGCCCGCAAGACCTTTCTGCTGATCGACTGGATCGCCTTCTGGCGTTAGCGCTTGCAGGCGCGCGACGGGCGCCGCAAGGACGATTTTCCCGGTCGAAATTGTGTCGGAACGGGTTTCTGCTGTTGACCTTTCCAGCATCTTGACCAAGGTAGCGGCGACTTGAGGACCGAGCCAAAGGAGGCTGAGATGGCGGTGAAGGTGGCGATCAACGGATTCGGACGCATCGGGCGCAACGTGCTGCGCGCGATCATCGAATCGGGGCGGACCGATATTGAAGTCGTGGCGATCAACGACCTTGGCCCGGTGGAAACCAACGCCCACCTGCTGCGGTTCGACAGCGTTCACGGCCGTTTCCCCGCCACGGTGACGACCGGCGAGGACTGGATCGACGTTGGCCGCGGCCCGATCAAGGTCACCGCGATCCGCAACCCGGCGGAACTGCCCTGGGGCAATGTCGATGTGGCGATGGAATGCACCGGCATCTTCACCTCCAAGGAAAAATGCGCCGCCCACCTGCAGAACGGCTCCAAGCGCGTGCTGATCTCGGCGCCGGGCGACAATGCCGACAAGACCATCGTCTTCGGCGTCAACCATGACACGCTGACGAAAGACGACATCATCGTCTCGAACGCGTCTTGCACCACGAACTGCCTCTCGCCGGTGGCCAAGGTCCTCAACGATGCGATCGGCATCGAAAAGGGCTTCATGACGACGATCCACAGCTACACCGGCGACCAGCCGACGCTCGACACGATGCACAAGGATCTCTACCGCGCCCGCGCCGCGGCGCTCTCGATGATCCCGACCTCGACCGGCGCCGCCAAGGCCGTGGGCCTTGTGCTGCCGGAACTGAAGGGCAAGCTCGACGGCGTCGCGATCCGGGTGCCGACGCCGAACGTCTCGGTCGTCGACCTCGTGTTCGAAGCCAAGCGCGCCACCACCGTCGCCGAGGTGAACGAGGCGATCCGGGCGGCGGCAAATGGCCCGCTCAAGGGCATCCTCGGCTTCACCGACCAGCCGAACGTGTCGACCGACTTCAACCACGACCCGCATTCCTCGGTCTTCCACATGGACCAGACCAAGGTGATGGACGGCACGATGGTGCGCATCCTGACCTGGTATGACAACGAATGGGGCTTCTCGAACCGCATGTCCGATACCGCCGTGGCGATCGGCAAGCTGATCTGATCGCAAGATCCGGGACGTTTCAGGGGGCAGCCGCTGGGCTGCCCCTTTTGCATGGCGGCGGCGCCGCGTCCCCCCTTGCTGCGGCGCGAAACCTGCCGCCCGGGGATATGCGCCCCGGTTGAAAGCATCGCAAGCGCAGAGGATTCCGGGCGCCGAAAGCGCCCAGGCTTTTTCTTGGTGCAAATACGCCGGGGGTGCGGGGGCGGAGCCCCCGCCCGGGTCGCCGCGCCTGCGCGGCGAAATCCCTCAGTAAAGGCCGCCCGCCGAAAGCGACCCGAAGGTCGCCTTTTTCGGGATCACCCGCTGTTCCCCGGTCGCGGTGGTCACCGCCGTCGTGTCGGTATCGGTCTCGCCCTGGGCGAACAGCGGCAGGTTCTCGCCCATTGCAAAGCCACCATCGACGATCTGACCAAGGGCGCGCATCTCCTGGCCTTCGCGCAGATATTCCGCCTGCACGAAATCGCCGGTGGCATCCTCGGGCAGTTTCTCGCCGGTGAAGCGGTTGTATTTCTGCCAATAGCCCCCCGGCGGCACCTTGAAGGCCGAACCGCCGTAATCCTTCACCGCTTCCTGCATGAACTCGTTGAACACCGGCACGCAAAGCGTACCGCCATAAGCCCCCGGCCCCAGCGTGCGCGGCTGGTCATAGCCCATGTAGCAGGATGCGACGATGTTCGAGGTGAAGCCGGTGAACCACACGTCTTTCGCATCATTCGTCGTCCCGGTCTTGCCCGCCACCGGCACCGGCAGATTGACCCCGGTCCCGGTGCCGCGTTTCACCGCCCCTTCCATCAGCGAGATCATCTGATAGGCGGTGATCGCATTGATCACCTGTTCGCGGTCGGCGCGCACCCGCGGCCCCAGCCCCGCGGGCAGGTCCGGCCTGTCGCAATCCGGGCAGGTCGTCGCCGCATCATGGCGATAGATCGTGCGGCCCCAACGGTCCTGCACCCGGTCGACCAGAGTCGGTTCCACCCGCTGCCCGCCATTGGCGAACATCGCATAGGCCGAGATCAGCTTGTACATCGTGGTTTCCTGCGAGCCGAGCGAATTGGCCAGGAACTGCCCCATCGGATCATAGACCCCGAAGCGCTCGGCATAGCCCGCCACCACATCCATGCCGACTTCCTGCGCGATCCGCACCGTCATCAGGTTGCGCGACTGTTCCAGCCCGGTGCGCAGCGGCGTCGGCCCGTAATATTTGTTCGAGGCGTTCTTCGGCCGCCACAGACCCTGCGGCGTGTTCACCTCGATCGGCGCGTCGACGACGATCGTTTCCGGGCTGAAGCCGCTGTCGAGCGCCGCCGCATAGACGAAGGGCTTGAAGTTCGAGCCGGGCTGCCGCATCGCCTGCGTCGCGCGGTTGAAGACCGAGGCCTGATAGGAAAAGCCGCCCTGCATCGCCAGCACGCGCCCGGTATGCACGTCCATCGCGACAAAGGCCCCGCCGACCACCGGCACCTGCCGCAGCGACCAGCGCTGGAAACTGCCGTCCGTATCCTTGGTCACCGCGCGCACCAGCACGACATCGCCGACATCGACCAGATCCGAGGCCCGTTTCGCCCGCACCCCGAGCTTGCCATCGGCCAGCCGCTTGCGCGCCCAGGTCACGTCATTGGCCGGGATCCAGTGGCCGTCGGCGTCGTCGTCCACGCCTTCGATGCCGATCCGCGCCTCCTTGTCGGTCAGCTCCAGCACCACCGCCGGATGCCAACCCTCGACATCGCGCGGTGCCTTGTCGGTCGGCACCGCGGCCAGCGCCGCGCGCCAGCTGGCCTCGTCACCCAGCTTGTCGGCGGCAATCTTCACCCCGGTGCCGCGCCAGACGCCCTGCGCGCGGTCGTATTTCTCAAGCGCCTCCTGCAGCGCCTTCGCCGCCTGCCGCTGCAGCTTCGGATCGACCGTCGCGCGGATCGTCAGACCGCCGCCGAAGAATTCATCCTGCCCGAAGCTTTTCGACAGCTGCCGGCGGATCTCGTCGGTGAAATAGTCGCGCGGCGGCAGCGCCTGACGGAAGGTCTCGTAATCGCCGCGCTGCACCGTGCGCAGCTCGGTCGCCTGCTCGGCCTCCATCTGCGCTTTCGTGATATGGCCGTCCTCGAACAAACGCCGCAGCACATAGTTGCGCCGCAGCCGCGCCTCTTCGTAGTTGCGCACCGGATGCAGCTCGGCCGGTTTCTTCGGCAGCGCCGCCAGATAGGCCGCCTCGGAAATCGTCAGCTCCGTCAGCGGCTTGTTGAAATAGGTCTGGGCCGCTGCGGCGACGCCGTAAGAGTTCTGCCCGAGGAAGATTTCGTTCAGATAGAGCTCGAGAATCCGATCCTTCGACAGCGCCTGTTCGACCCGCGAGGCGAGGATCAGCTCCTTGATCTTGCGCTCGGCCGAGCGCGAGCCGTCGAGCAGGAAGTTCTTCATCACCTGCTGCGTGATCGTCGAGGCCCCGCGCATGTCGCGCCCGCCCGATTTCACCGCGGCGTAAAGCGCGGCCACCATGCCCTGGGCGTCATAGCCCTTGTGGATGTAGAAATTCTGGTCCTCGGCGGAGACGAAGGCTTCCTTGACGATCTCGGGAACGTCCTGAATCGGCACGAAGATCCGGCGCTCCTGCGCGAATTCGTCGATCAACCGGCCCTCGCCGGAATAGATCCGGCTGATCGTCTTCGGGCTGTATTGCGCCAGCTGCTCATGGCTCGGCAGGTTGCGCGAATACATGTAGAAGATGCCGCCGATGGTCAGCGCAACAAAGACCAGCGCGGTGACGATCCAGGAGAAGACACCCCCAAGCGTGGACAGGACGAAGCGGATCAAGGCGCACCCCCAAAGGCCATCGGGCCCGTTGCCGCCCCTATAGCGCGGGGGCGGGAGCGGGTCAAAGCAAGTTCCTGTATTGCCCGGGCCGACCGCGGGAACCCGCCGGGATCAGCCCAGCTCCGCCAGCGCCGGGAACGTGTCAAGCAGCCAGAACGACAGGTCCGACAGCTGCCCGGTCAGCATCATCAGCCCGATGGTCCAGAGCAGCAGGCCCGAGATCTTCTCGATCCGGCCCATGTTGCGGCGCATGAAGGCCAGCGCCCCGCCCAGGCTGGGAAAGAAGGCGGCCACGATCAGGAAGGGCAGGCCCAGCCCCGCCGCATAGGCGGACAAAAGGCCCATGCCGCGGCCGATCGTGCCCTCGGCCATCGCCATCGAGGCGATGGTGCCCAGCACAGGGCCAAGACAGGGCGTCCAGCCGAAAGCGAAGGCCAGGCCCAGCAGATAGGCGCCAAGCGCCGAGCCGCCCTGATCGCCGGTGTCAAAGCGCATCTCGCGGTCGAGAAAGCCGATTCGATAGATGCCGATGAAATGCGCGCCAAAGATCATCACCACCAGACCCGAGACCTTGGCCAGCGTGTCCTTCCACGCGCCCAAAGCCTGCCCCAGCGCCGAGGCCCCAAGACCCATCATCAGGAACACGGTCGACAGGCCGAGCACGAAGAACAGCGCCGCCAGAACCACCCGCCCCCGCGCCGCAGGCCGCCCCGCGCCCATGTCACTGACCGTCACGCCCCCCATATAGGCCAGATAGGGCGGCACGATCGGCAGCACGCAGGGGCTGAGGAAGGACAGGAACCCCGCGGCAAAGGCGGTGGCCGCGGCGGTCAGAAAGCCCGCATCGAAGATCAGGTCGGTCGGCGTCATGCCCCCTTTTAGCAGGGCTGCGGCCCGGCGTCACCGGGGCAGGCCTCACATTGCCGTGGACAGGGCCGCGCCCGGGCGTTACGCCCGGCCCATGACGACGCCCCCTGCCCTTTCGCTTGATCTGCGCGGCCTTTTGTGCCCGCTGCCGGTGCTGCGGCTGGCCAAGGCCCTGCGCGGCCTGCCCGAAGGCGCGATGGTCGAAATGCAGGCGACCGACCGCGCCAGCTGGATCGACGTGCCGCATTTCTGCGCCCAATCCGGCCATCGCCTCGTCTCGGCCCGGGAGGTCGCGGGCGTGCTGATCTACACCGTCGCGCGCGGCCCGGACCGGCCCGATCCCGACAGCTGAACCAGAGCCGCAAAAGCAAAACGCCGGGCCAGGGCCCGGCGCTTCGGTTTTCCGGTCTGCGGGGCTCAGCCCAGCGACCACCAGCCGCGTTTCTTCGGCTTCTGATCCTCGGGCGAGCTCGGCTCGACCTCAGGTTCGGGCGCCGCCTCGGGGGCCTGTTCAGCCACCGGTTCGGGCGCGGCCTCCACGACCGGCTCGGGCATCGGCTCGGGCGCGGCTTCAACGACCGGCGCGGCATCGACCACCGCGGCGACCGGTTCGACGGCCTCGGCTTCGGCAACCAGCTCGGCAACCGCGGCTTCCGCTGCGGCGGCAGCCGCAGCCGCTTCGGCTTCCTTTTTCGCCTTCGAGGTGGTGCGGGTCCGGGTCTTCTTCACCGGCGCTTCCGCGCCATCGACGGCCTCGGCCTCTTTCTTCGCCTTGCTCGCACGCGACCGCGACCGGCTCGGCTTCGGCGCCACCTCTTCCGGCGCGGCCTCAGCCGCGACGGCGACCGCTTCGGCCACCGGCGCCTGCACTTCCGCTTCCGCTCCCGCGTCGGCTTCCAGCACCGGCAGGCTCACCTCGGCCAGCTCGGCCGCAGCCGCGGCGCGGGCGGCGTCTTCGGCGGCATCCGCATCCGAGGCCTCGTCGCCCTCGTCCTCGCCATCGTCCTCGCCGTCATCCGCCTCGTCGCCCTCGGCCACCAGATCGGTCCCGCCCGGAGCGCCGTTCTTCTTCCGCCGCCGCCGACGACGTTTCTTTTTCTTCGGCTGCCCTTCGCCGGGCTCGCCCGTCGCCGCCGCGGGGGTCGCGGGCGCGGCCTCTTCGACCTCGTCCTCTTCCTCCTCGACGATCTCTTCCTCGTCGATCTCGGCCATCAGCTCTGCGCTGGCATGCACGACGGCGCTATGCACCTCGGGCACGATCCGGGTCGCGGTCTTGAACTTCTCGATGCTGTAATCGGGGCTGACCAGCGTCGGATCGGCCTCGATCCGCACCGCCATGCCATAGCGCGCCTCGATCGAGGCGATATGCTCGCGCTTGGCGTTCATCAGATAGTTGGCCACCGCGACCGGGCATTTCACCAGCACCTCGCGCGACCGCTTGCGCGTGCCCTCTTCCTCGATCGCGCGCAGCACCTGCAGCGCCAGGCTGTCATCCGAGCGGATCAGCCCGGTGCCATGGCAATGCGGGCAGGGCTGCGTGGTCGATTCCAGCATCCCCGGACGCAGCCGCTGACGCGACATTTCCATCAGGCCAAAGCCCGAAATCCGCCCCACCTGAATCCGCGCGCGGTCGGTTTTCAGCTTCTCTTTCAGACGCTTCTCGACGGCAGCGTTGTTCTTCCGCTCTTCCATGTCGATGAAGTCGATGACGATCAGACCGGCCAGGTCGCGCAGGCGCAGCTGACGGCTGATTTCCTCGGCGGCTTCCAGGTTGGTCTTGAGCGCGGTCTCCTCGATCGAGCCTTCCTTGGTGGCCCGGCCCGAGTTCACGTCGATGGCGACCAGCGCCTCGGTCACGCCGATGACGATATAACCGCCCGATTTCAGCTGCACCACCGGGTTGAACATCGAGGCGAGATAGCTCTCGACCTGGAAGCGCGCGAACAGCGGCAGCTGCTCGTTGTAATGCTTCACGTTCTTGGCGTGGGACGGCATGATCATCTTCATGAAGTCCTTGGCGACGCGATAGCCGCGCTCGCCCTCGACCAGAACCTCGTCGATGTCCTTGGAATACAGATCGCGGATCGAGCGCTTGATCAGATCGCCTTCCTCGTAGATCGGCGCCGGGGCGATCGATTTGAGGGTCAGCTCGCGGATCTGTTCCCACAACCGCATCAGATATTCATAATCGCGACGGATCTCGGTGCGGGTGCGCTGGCTGCCCGCGGTGCGGATGATCAGCCCGGCGCCTTGCGGCACCTCCATCTCCGAGGCGATTTCCTTCAGCTTCTTGCGGTCGGCGGCATTGGTGATCTTGCGCGAGATGCCACCGCCGCGGGCGGTGTTCGGCATCAAGACGCAGTAGCGCCCGGCGAGCGAGAGATAGGTGGTCAGCGCCGCGCCCTTGTTGCCGCGTTCTTCCTTGACCACCTGCACCAGCATGATCTGCCGGACCTTGATCACTTCCTGGATCTTGTAGCGCCGCGCCCGCGGGCGACGGGGGGCATGGATTTCCTCGGCCACGTCCTCTTCGGCCACCGATTCGATCTCGTCATCGACCGGATGGACATGGTGATCGTGGTCATGCTCGTGGTGATCGTGGTCGTGGTCGTGATCGTGCTCTTCCTCGACCTCATGCGCGACCTCGGCCTCTTCGGCCTCGCCCGCCTCGACGATCTCGGCCTCCGGCTCGGCCACGCCCTCTTCGGGGGCAAGGGCCGGTTCCGGCGTCGCATCGAAGCTTCCGGCCTCGGCGGTCAGGGGTTCCAGCGCCCCGGCCTCTTCGCCCGGCGCCGCCTCGTCGATCACCGCCATGCCCGGAATGTCTTCCGAGCGCACGACGGCATCATTGCCCGCCGCTTTCTCGGCCCGGGCCTGCTGGCCGCCCGAGCGCGAGGACCCCGACCGCGACCGCGACCGGCGCGAGCGCGAGCGGTTTTCCTCGGCCTCTTCGGCCTCGGCGGCCAGACGTTCTTCCTCGAGCAGCGCCTGACGGTCGGCCACCGGGATCTGGTAGTAATCCGGGTGGATCTCGGCGAAGGCGAGGAAACCATGGCGGTTGCCGCCGTAATCGACAAAAGCGGCCTGGAGCGAAGGCTCCACCCGCGTCACTTTTGCCAGATAGATATTCCCGGCCAGCTGCCGCTTGTTGACGGTTTCAAAATCAAACTCGTCGACCTTGTTGCCGTCCACCACCACGACGCGGGTTTCTTCCGCGTGGGTGGCATCGATAAGCATCTTCTTTGCCATAAATCCTGTTTCCCCACGCCGCGTCGCACCTTGGCCTTGCGGACAAGGCGGGCGGGGCATGGTTTGTCGTTGAGGCTCGGGCGCCCATGCGGATATCGGCGGCGGCGGCCGAAAGCGGCCCGCCCGTCATCACCCATTCCGTTGCCGTGCAACCCATCGCGGTTCGTCCCAGGCGCCGGGCTTGTCGCCCCGCGCCGATTTGCAACCCCCCTGACAACGAAGCCCCGGGGGCAAGAGTGCGGTCTTGCGACCAATCGGATGATCCAAGGTCCGCCCCGCGCTCGCGATGGCTCAGACCCGGAAATCAGCGAATTCCGTGGACAGGAAGAGAGTCCTGCCGACACTGCGACAATATCAACGCAAATGCCACAAACACAATCGGTTTTTCGTCAAGAAGTGGTTAATGCCAGATCAGAGCCGCACGAAGGGGCTCCGCCCCCGGCCGCAAGCGGCCTCCCCCGGCGTATTTCGGCCAAGAAGAAACCGATGCATTTTCTTGGCCGAAATACGCCGGGGGTGAATTTTGGCGCAGCCAAAAGAGGGGGCAGCGCCCCCTCTCTGCCTCAGGTGTAATCGCCGCGGCTCAGGCCGTATTTCGCCATCTTCTCGTTCAGCGTCCGCCGCGGCAGGCACAATTCCTCCATCACCGCCGAGATCGAGCCCTTGTGACGGCGCATCGTGTTGTCGATCAGCATCTTTTCGAAGCTTTCGACATATTCCTTGAGCGGCTTGCCCTCGGTCGTCATCGCCGTGCCCGCCTCGTCGGTCTCGGCCATCAGCAAAGACGCGATCGAGCCAGAGCCGCGCCGCGCCTGCAAGACCGCGCGTTCGGCAACATTGATCAGCTGACGCACATTACCCGGCCAGGGCGCCTGCAACAGCTGCGCCGCTTCCTGCGCGCTCACTTCGGGCGGCTCGCAGCCGTAATCATCGGCAAAAGCCTCGGTCATCCGGGTGAACAGCGTCAGCACATCCTCGCCGCGCGCGCGCAGCGGCGGCAGGGTCAGCTTGTGCGCCGCAAGACGGAAGAACAGATCGGGGCGCAGCACATCTTCCAGCGTCCGCCCCTCACCATGGGCGTTGCAGATCGCCACCACCCGGGTTTCGGCGGGCGTGCCCTGCTCGTTCAACACCGTCAGCAGCCGCGCCTGCAACCCGGTCGAAAGCGCCTCGATATCCTCCAGCACCAGCGTGCCGCCGCGCGCCTCCTCGACCAGCGGCAGCCCCTCGGCCACCGGGCCGAAAAGCTTCTCGGCCAGCGCCTCCTCGGTATAGGCGGCACAGCTGATGGTGACGAATTTCTTCCCCGCCCGCGTCCCCGCGGCATGCAGCGCATGCGCCACCAGCGTCTTGCCGGTGCCGGTCTCGCCGTCGATCAGCACGTGCCCGTCCGATTGCGCGATATCCAGCACATCCTCGCGCAGCCGCTCCATCGCGGGCGAAACCCCGATCAGCTTGCCCACCACCGCCGAGCCCTCGGCCAGATCGCGGCGCAGCGCCCGGGCATCGAGCGTCATCCGCCGCATCTGCGTCGCACGTTTGGCCAGTTCGGTCATCCGGTCCGGGTTGAAGGGCTTTTCCATGAAATCCATGGCGCCCAGCCGCATCGCCTCGACCGCCATCGGCACATCGCCATGCCCGGTGATCATGATGACAGGCAAGCCGCTGTCGAGCCCCATCAGCCGCTTCAGAAAGGTCATCCCGTCCATCCCCGGCATGCGGATGTCGGAAATCACCACGCCGGGCCAGTCCGGCCCGATCACCTTCAAGGCCTCCTCGGCGCTGCAAAAGGTCTCGGTGTCGAAGCCCGACAGCGCCAGCCATTGCCCGATCGACTGACGGATGTCTTCCTCGTCATCGACGATCGCCACTTTCATCATCCGTGCCATGGTCTACTCCGTCCCCCTGCGCCCCGTTGCGGGCGTCTGTCTTGTTGCCGTCAGCCGCGGCAGCCGCATTTCGAAAACGGCGCCGCCGTCCTCGCCATTGCGCGCCGTCAGCCGGCCGCCGAAATCGGTCACGATCGAGGAGGAGATCGCCAGGCCCAGCCCCGTCCCCTCGCCCGGTTTCTTTGTCGTCCAGAACGGCTCGAAGAGCTTTTCCAGATCGGTCAGCCCCGGCCCGTTGTCCGACAGCGTCAGCACCGCCACCTCCTCCTCCGAGACCAGCGTGATCTCGATGCGCGGGGCGCGCAAGCCCTTGGTCGCATCCAGCGCATTGCGAAAGAGATTGATGATCACCTGTTCCAGCCGGATCCGGTCGGCCTGCACCATCACCGCGCCGCGCGGCAGATTGCGCACGATCTTCACCGTGCGCGCCTTCAGCTGCGGCTCCATCATCGCCAAGGCCGAAGACAGCGCCGCGCGCAGATCGACCGGCTCGACCGCGTCACCGCCCTTGCGGGCATAGGATTTCAGCTGCCGGGTGATCGCCCCCATCCGCTCGATCAGATCGTCGATGCGCTGAAAGGACGACAGCGCCTCGGGCACGCGTTCGCGCTGCAACAGCAGCTTCGCCCCCGCCAGATAGGTCTTCATCGCCGCGAGCGGCTGGTTCAGCTCATGGCTGACCGCCGCCGACATCTCGCCCAGCACGGCCAGTTTCGAGCTTTGTTCCAGCGTCTGTTCCGCCAGCGACAGATCCTTCTGCACCCGCTCGCGTTCGGCAATCTCGCGCGAGAGCCGCGCGTTCAGCGCCCGCAGCTCGGCCGACTCGCGCCGGTAAACCGCCGATTGCACCTTGGCACGCCGCGAAATCAGGTAAAATCCCAGCGCCAGGATGATCGCAAAGCCCATGATTTCAAGGGCAATCACCGCATTCACCCGGTCGCGCACCGAGGAATAGGGCGTAAAGGCCACCATCCGCCAGCCGCGAAACGGAACCCGCGCCTCGGTGCGCATCACCGCCTGCCCCAGCACCCAGGCATCGGGCGCATCATTGGCCCAATCGGCCGTCGCCTGCAGCGCGCGCTCGATCGCCGAGGGGGCCGAGCGCGCCGCCAAAGCCTCGTCCATCGTCAGGCCACGCCAGCGCGGCTCGGTCGCCAGCACGATCTTGCCCGCGCTGTCGAGCACCGCAACAGCATCGGAAATCCCCGCCCAGGCGCGTTCATAGCGCGCCAGATCGGCGCCGACGACGATCACGCCGACCAGCTTGCCATCGGCCAGAACGGCGCGGGAATAGACGAATTCGCTTGCCCCCGTCACCCCCTCCACCGCCGAGAACACGGTCTCGCGGGTGCGCTGCGCATCGACGTAAAAGGGCGCGTCACTGAACACCGTGCCCAACACGTTGCGGTCGGTGGCCCCCACCACCCGGCCCTGCAGGTCCAAAAGCCGGATCGAGGCCACGCCGACCTCTTCGCGCGCCGCAATCAAAAGCCCCGAGGTGGTGGAAAAATCCCCCGATTCCAAGGCTTTGGTCAGCTCGGGGTCGCGGGCAAGCAACAGCGGCACGACCGAGGTGCGCTGCAGTTCGGACAGGATGTTGCCGGAATAAAGCGCCAACCGCAGCTCGGTGCGCATGCGGGTGGTTTCGGTGAACCGCTCGGTCAGCCAGGTGTTGGTGAACCAGACGCCGACGACGGTGGCCAGCACCATCAGCCCGGCCAGCGCCCGATAGGTGATGCGGCGCAGGCGCCGCCGGGCCTCGGCGGCGGCAAGCAGATCAGGGCGCGGAGCAAGGGCGGTCATGATCCGACTTTAGGCGAAGCGACCGCCCGCAACAAGGCGTGGCGGTCACACCGCCGCCAGCATCCCCGCAAGCGCGCGGAAAAGCGCCGCCCCGTCGGTGCCCCCCTGCGCGGGGTCCACCACCCGCTCGGGATGCGGCATCAGCCCCAGCACGCGCCGGTTGGCGCTCAGCACCCCGGCGATATCGGCGGTCGAGCCGTTCGGATTGTCGATATAGCGGAAGGCGATGCGGTCTTCGCCCTCAAGCCGCGCCAGCCCCTCGGCGTCGAGGACATAATTGCCGTCGTGATGGGCGATCGGATAGGTCACCTCGGCCCCCGCCGCATAATCGCGGGTAAAGGGGCTGTCCGTCGTCACCACTTTCAGCCGCTGCGGACGGCAGCGGAACTTCAGCGACGCATTGCGCATCAGCGCCCCCGGCAGCAGCCCCATTTCGGTCAGCACCTGAAAGCCGTTGCAGATCCCGATCACATGGCCGCCGCGACCGGCGAAATCCACCACCGCCTGCCCGATCGGGCTGCGCGAGGCGATGGCGCCGCAGCGCAGATAATCGCCAAAGGAAAAGCCGCCCGGCACGCCGATCACATCGGTGCCCGCCGGAATTTCGGTATCCTTGTGCCAGACCCGCACCACCTCGGCGCCCGCTTTCGCGAAGGCATCGGCAAGGTCACGGTCGCAGTTCGACCCCGGAAAGGTGATGACGGCGGCTTTCATCGCGAAAGGTCTCCTGCTTTTTCTTGGCTCAAATACGCCGGGGGTCCGGGGGCAGCGCCCCCGGTCGCCTCAGCAGATCTCGACGGTGTATTTCTCGATCACGGTATTGGCGAGAAGCTTCTCGCACATCGCCCTGACCTCGGTCTCGGCGGCGGCGCGATCGGTCGCGGCCAGATCCAGCTCGATCATCTTGCCCTGACGCACCGCCTCGACGCCGCTGAAGCCCAGATGGCCCAGCGCATGCCGCACCGCCTCGCCCTGCGGGTCAAGCACCCCATCCTTCAGCATCACATGCACACGGGCTTTCATCCGGGATCTCCTCGCTTGGGCTGGCGTCTTGGCAGGTGGCCGCACCCGCCGTTTTGGCCCTGATAGCCCAAGCCCCGGCCCCGGGCAAGCGCGATGGCACAGGATGGGGGCCCAGTCGCGCCCGGGCGGAAACGAAAAGGGCGGCCCCCGGGACCGCCCTTTCAAACCCTGCCGCGACAGATCCGCCGCGGCTCAGTTGATCAGCGTCGGCTTCATCGGCGTCGCATTGGCGGGCATCACGCCCAGCCGCCGCGCCACCTCGGTATAAGCGTCGGTCAGCGAGCCCAGATCGCGGCGGAACACGTCCTTGTCGAGCTTTTGCCCGGTCTTCACATCCCACAGACGGCAGCTGTCGGGGCTGATTTCATCCGCCACGATCAGCCGCATGTAATCGCCGTCCCAGATCCGGCCGATCTCGATCTTGAAATCGATCAGCTTGATGCCGACACCGAAGAACACGCCCGAGAGGAAATCGTTCACCCGCAGCGCGAGGCTGACGATATCGTCCAGATCCTGCTGGTTCGCCCAGCCGAAGGCGACGATATATTCCTCGGGCACCAGCGGATCGCCCAGCGCGTCATTCTTGTAGCTGTATTCGACGATCGGCCGCGGCAGCGCCGTGCCCTCTTCGATGCCCAGCCGCTTCGAGATCGACCCGGCGGCAAAGTTGCGCACGATCACTTCCAGCGGCACGATCTCGACCTGGCGGATCAGCTGCTCGCGCATGTTCAGACGGCGGATGAAGTGGTTCGGAATGCCCACATTCGTCAGCCCGGTCATGAAGAATTCCGACAGCCGGTTGTTGAGCACGCCCTTGCCCTCGATCGTCGCTTTCTTCTGCGCGTTGAAGGCGGTCGCGTCATCCTTGAAATACTGCACCAGCGTTCCCGGTTCCGGGCCTTCGTAAAGGATTTTCGCCTTGCCTTCGTAGATTTTCTTGCGACGCGGTGCCATGGGCTCTCCAATATCGAACGGGTGGCCGTGCGGGGCACACGGTCACTGCCTTCGCGCCCATAGCGCAAGAGCGCCCGTCCCGCAAGGCAAAGCCGGTCCCGCCCCGCCGCACCGGCTCAAACCGGCCCGAACCGCGCCCGCGCGGGCACACCGGTCGCCGGGCGGTTGCGCAACCGGCGCGCGGGCGGGCGGATTAAACCTTGCAGCGGCGCGCAGTTGAACCCATATCTGGCGCGAAAGCCTGACTTAGGGGGGAACCATGACCACTTTCGACGATCGCGAACATGCCTATGAAGCGAAATTCGCGCATGATGCCGATCTGCGCTTCAAGGCCGAGGCCCGGTCGGTGAAGATTCTGGCGCAATGGGCGGCGGGGCTTCTGGGCAAGACCGATGCCGCGATCGAGGCCTATGTGGCCGAAGTTCTGGCCGCAGATCTCGAAGAGGCGGGCAAGGATGATGTCGTGCGCAAGCTTGTCGCCGATCTGGCGGGCAAGGCCGACGAGGCGACGATCCGCGCCGAATTGCAGAAGTCGCTGACCGAGGCGATGAAACAGCTCACCAGCGTCGGCTGACCCCCGCAAACCGCGGGCGCCGCAAGGCGCCCCGGCTCCGGCACCGCCCTTCCCCGCGAAGGCGCGGTGTTTTCTTTTCGCCCCTTCCCGCCCCGCATGGTTAAGCCCCGGCAACCAAACCTGCGGGAAAGCCGCAAGCTTTCACCGCTTGCTAACCCTTGGCGCGCATCCTTGCGGTTGCGCATCGTCGGGGAGGCAGCATGTCTAAAGACACAGAAACGGCCCTTGCGGCCGCGCTTGCAGCACGTGGCCTTGTCCTGCCCGAGGGCATGCGGATCGGCGCGGCGGCGCGCAAGCAGGCGCTTGGCCTTGCGCTTGTCGCGGTGTTTCTCTGGGTGCTGCGCGACAAGATTGCCAGCCTTGACGGCGCGGCGATTCTGGCGGCGCTGGCGCGGGTCGATGCGCTGTCCTGGGCGCTGGCGATCGCGGCGACTGTCGCCTCCTTCGCGGCGCTGGCGCAATATGACGCGCTGATCCATCGCGCGCTTGGCACCGGCACCGCCCCCCGCCATGCCCGCCGCGGCGGCTGGACCGCGATCGCGCTGTCGCAGACGATCGGATTCGGGCTGGTTTCGGGGGCGCTGGTGCGCTGGCGGATGCTGCCGGACACCTCGCTCGTGCAGGCCAGCAAGATCACCGCCACCGTCGCCGCGACCTTTCTGGCGGGCTGGTCGGTGCTGACCGCGGCGGTGCTGCTGATCGCGCCGGTCGATCACCAGCATCTGCCGGTGCTGGCGGTGCAGGGGCTGGCGGTTCTGGGCCTTGTTCTGGGCGGCGGGCTGGCGCTGGCGACGCTGGTGCTGCCCGAGGGGCTGCGGCTGGGCCGCTTCACCCTGCGGCTGCCGCCGCTGGCGGTGATGGGGCGGATCCTTGGCCTTGCAACGCTTGACACCGCTTTTGCCGCCGCGGCGCTCTGGGCGCTTTTGCCCGCCACCGAGCCGCTCTCTTTCCTGGCGCTCTATCCCGCCTTCCTGCTGGCGCAGGGCGCGGGGTTGGTGTCGAACACCCCGGGCGGCGTCGGCCCGTTCGAGATCACGCTGATCACCCTTTTGCCCGGCACCTCCCAGCCCGAGCTGATCGCGGCGATCCTGGCCTGGCGGATCGTCTATTACGGCCTGCCCGCGCTGGCGGCGATCACGCTGGTGGCGCTGCGTCCGGCGCATGCGCTGCGCAAAAGCACGGTGCTGCGCCCCGCCGAGGCGCCCAAGCCGCTGCTGCGCCGCGCGCTCTCGGGGCCGCAGGCGGAACTTGGCCTGCTGCGGCAGGGCGAGCACGGGCTTTTGCCCGGCGATTGCGGCACCGGCGGCTGGATGGTCGGGCGGGCCGCGCGGACCCTGACCGGGCTGCTTGACCCGTTCGGCGCAACCCCGGTGGCGGTGCTGCTTGAACGGCTGCGCAGCTCGGCCCGGGCCGAGGGACGCGTGGCCTGCCTTTACAAGATTTCCCCCCGCGTCGCGGCGCAGGCCCGGGCGGCGGGCTGGGCCATCGCCCCGGTCGCCACCGAGGTCTGGCTCGATCCCGCCCGTTTCGATCTGAACACCCCCGCCCGCGCCGGGCTGCGGCGCAAGCTGCGCAAGGCCGAGAAATCCGGCCTGCGCGTCACCCGCGCGCTCGGCTTTCTGCCGCTCGACGAAATGGAGGGGCTTGCCCGCGCCTGGGCGGCAACGCATGGCGGCGAACGCGGTTTTTCGATGGGCCGTTTCGCGGCGGATTATGTCTCGGCACAACAGGTTCTGCTGGCCCGCGATGGCACCGGGCGTCTGGTCGGCTTTGCCAGTTTCCACGCCACTTCGACGGAATGGGTGCTTGACCTGATGCGCCCGGGCGCCGAGGCCCCCGATGGCACGATGCAGGCGCTGATCACCACCGCGATCGCCGAGGCGGCCCGCCTCGGGGCACGGCGGCTGTCCCTCGCGGCCCTGCCGCCGCGCGCCGAGGACAGCGAAGGACCGGCGGCGGCGCTGTGGCGGCAGGCCGAAAAGGGCAAGGGCGCGGCCGGGCTGCGCCAGTTCAAGATGGGATTCGCGCCGCAGCTCTCGCCCCGCTACATCGCCGCGCCCAACCATGCCGCGCTGATGCTCGCCGCCGCCGACATCGCCCGCGCCATCCACCGCCCCGCCCCCCTGCCCGGCGCGGCAGCCGCCGACACGGCCGGGTCCGAGAGCGATCCGGCCCCGCGCTTCGCCCGCGCCACCGCCGCGGTCTTCGCGTCCAGACGCTCCTGAACGAAAGGAAATTGCACTTTTCCCCGCCCCGTGGCAGGGAGAAGCCAATCTTGGTTCAGGAGAAGCCCGATGACCAACACGCTTTCCCGCCTGCTGCAATCCCGCGACTGGCTGCTGGCCGACGGGGCCACGGGGACCAACCTGTTCAACATGGGGCTGTCCTCGGGTGAGCCGCCGGAACTGTGGAATGTCGAGCACCCGGACCGGATCGCGAAACTTTACGGCTTCGCGGTCGAGGCGGGCTCGGACCTGTTCCTGACCAACAGTTTTGGCGGCAATGCGGCGCGGCTGAAGCTGCACAATGCCCAGGGCCGGGTGCGCGAGCTCAACCGCATCGCCGCCGAGATCGGCCGCGAGGTCGCCGACAAGGCGGGCCGTCCGGTCGCCGTCTGCGGCTCGATGGGGCCGACGGGCGAGATCTTCGCGCCGATGGGCACGCTGACGCATGAGCTCGCCGTCGAGATCTTCCATGAACAGGCCGAGGGGCTGAAGGAAGGCGGCGCCGACGTGCTTTGGGTGGAAACCATTTCGGCGCCCGAGGAATACAAGGCCGCCGCCGAAGCCGCCCGCCTTGCCGGGATGGACTGGTGCGGCACGATGAGCTTCGACACCGCCGGGCGCACGATGATGGGCGTCACCTCGGCGCAGCTGGCGGCGCAGGTGGAGAAACTGCCCAATCCGCCGCTCGCCTTCGGCGCCAATTGCGGCGTTGGCGCGGCGGATCTGTTGCGCACGCTGATGGGCTTCGTCGCCACCGGCACCGAGCGCCCGCTGATCGCCAAGGGCAATGCGGGCATTCCGAAATACCACGACGGCCATATCCATTACGACGGCACGCCGGAGCTGATGGGCGATTACGCCTGCCTGGCCCGCGATGTCGGCGCAACGATCATCGGCGGCTGCTGCGGCACGATGCCGGTGCATCTGAAAGCGATGCACGAGGCGCTTTCGACCCGGCCGCGCGGACCGCGCCCGAGCCTTGAGGACATCGCGGCGAAACTGGGCGCCTTCTCCTCGGCCTCGGACGGCACCGGCGATGACGAGGGCGGCCCCACCCGCGAGCGCCGCGGCCGCCGTCGCGGTTGATCCAACCCGTTGAAAAGAGCGTATTTTGACCAAGAAAAAGCCTGTGGGTTTTTTCTTGGCTCAAATACGCATCCTTGGCCCGCAGGAGGCGCAGGTGTCAGAACAGTTCGAGCTGCTCACCCGCGCGGGGGGGCACCGCAAAGCGCGCGCAGTCAAGCGGCGGCAGTGCGGCGGCCAGGCTGAGGCGGCGGCAGGAGACCTCGAAGCGGCGGGCCAGAAGCTCGGCCTCGGTGCCCTCGCCCTCCATCCGCGTGGTGAAGCGCGGATCGTTCAGCTTGCCACCGCGGAAGGCCGCGATGGCACCCAGCACCTTTTCCGCCCGCAAGGGGTAATGCCGCGCCAGCCAGTCAGCGAACAGGGGCGCGACCTCGTTGGGCAGCCGCAGCGGGATCATCTCGGCCGCGCGGGCGCCTGCGCGCCGCGCCTCGGTCAGGATCGCTTCAAGCGCATGATCGGTCAGGCCGGGAATGATCGGCGCCGCCATGACGCGCACGGGGATGCCCGCCCGCGCGGCCGCGCGGATGATCCGCAGCCGGGTCTGCGGCGCGGGGGCGCGCGGTTCAAGCTTGCGCGCCAGATCCTCGTCGAGCGTCGTCAGCGACACCGCCAGATGCACGAGATTGCGTTTCGCCAGCGAGCCGAGCAGATCAAGATCGCGCAGCACCCCGGCGCCGCGGGTGGTCAGCAGCACGGGATGGTTGAAATCGCTGAGCACCTGCAACAGGCCGCGGGTCAGGCCCCACTCCGCCTCGATCGGCTGATAGGGGTCGGTGGCGGTGCCCAAAGCGATCGGCGCGGGCACATAGCCGCGTTTCGACAGCTCGCGCGCCAGCAGCTCGGGCGCCTCGGGTTTCGCGATCAACCTTGTCTCGAAATCAAGCCCCGCCGAAAGCCCCAGATACCCATGCGTTGGCCGCGCGTAGCAATAGATGCAGCCATGTTCGCAGCCGCGATAGGGGTTCACCGAGCGATCAAAGGGCACATCGGGGCTTTGGTTCTTCGTGATCACCGATTTCGGCCGCTCCACGCTGACCTCGGTGCGCAGCAATTTCTCGTCCTCGACCAGATCCCAGCCGTCCGGCTCGACGATCCGCGCATAGGGTTCGAAGCGGCCGACCGGATTGGCCGCCGCGCCCCGCGCGCGCAGGCGCTGGCGCGGATCGGCAGGGGGCAGGTCAAGCGGCAGGGGCAAAGCGTGCATCATGAGCGAAAATTAGAACGAAATGGGAACATTTCGCAAGAGATTCGCCCGGGGCATCGCAGGCCCGGAGCCCGCTTGCGTCGGGGACGGACCGGCGCATGTCGCAAAACGGCAAGTATTCGAAGCCTTTTTTCCGCATCACAAAAGCAAGCACGCGCAGGAGACAGCCATGGCCGATGAAGACGACATCATCCTTTCGGAACTCGACGATGAAGAGCTGGTGCAGCAGATGCACGACGACCTTTACGACGGCCTCAAGGAAGAGATCGAAGAGGCGGTCAACATCCTGATTGCGCGCGGCTGGACGCCCTATGACATCCTGACCAAGGCGCTGGTGGCGGGCATGACGGTTGTGGGCAACGATTTCCGCGACGGCATCCTGTTCGTGCCGGAGGTGCTGCTCGCCGCGAATGCGAT
The DNA here is from genome assembly GCF_058724655.1 of Rhodobacter sp. 4.3.4. Taxonomy (NCBI): domain Bacteria; kingdom Pseudomonadati; phylum Pseudomonadota; class Alphaproteobacteria; order Rhodobacterales; genus Rhodobacter; species Rhodobacter sp. 4.3.4. The sequence goes on along the minus strand of NZ_CM178967.1, from coordinate 1,364,169 downwards.
GAAGGGCGGCATGGCGATCCTGAAGCCGCTGCTGGCCGAAACCGGCGCCCCGCGCATGGGCAAGATGGTGATCGGCACCGTCAAGGGCGATATCCACGACATCGGCAAGAACCTGGTGGCGATGATGATGGAGGGCGCGGGCTTCGAGGTCGTCGATATCGGCATCAACAACCCGGTCGAGAACTACCTTGAGGCGCTGGACCGCGAACAGGCCGATATCCTTGGCATGTCGGCGCTGCTGACCACCACCATGCCCTACATGAAGGTGGTGATCGACACGATGAAGGAAAAGGGCATCCGCGACGATTACATCGTTCTGGTGGGCGGCGCGCCCTTGAACGAGGAATTCGGGCGCGCGATCGGCGCCGATGCCTATTGTCGCGACGCCGCCGTGACGGTGGAAATGGCCAAGGCGATGGTGGCGCGCAAACACAATCAGATGGGCGCCTGAGGCAGCCTGCGACAGGATTTCGAAAGGCCCCGACCCGGTGCGGGGCCTTTTCTTTTGCCGCGCGGCCCCCATATGAAGGGAATGGAGAATGAGCGATGCAGCCGATGCCCCTTCCGCATTTTCTGATGCTGCTCTGCGCGGTGATCGCCGCCGCGGGGCTGACGATCTTTCTGGCGGTTCAGTCCGGGCTGTCGCTGGCCGTGCTGGGTCTGGGCGCGCTGATCGGTGCCGGTCTGATCCGGATGCTGGCGCGGGTGGAATGATCTCTGACCGCGGGCTGACCGAAGCGGGTCTGCCCCCCGAGGGGCGCGGCCGGGTGCTTCTGATCGCCTGCGGGGCGCTGGCGCAGGAGATCCTGGCGCTGAAGGCGGCGAATGGCTGGGATCATCTCGATCTGACCTGCCTGCCCGCCAATCTGCATCTGTGGCCCGAGAAAATCACCGCCGCGGTGATCGAGGCGGTCGGGAAGCATCGGCGCGATTATGACAGCATCCATGTCGTCTATGCCGATTGCGGCACCGGCGGGCAACTGGCCGAGGCCTGCGCGCGGCTTGGCGTCGCGCTGATCCCCGGTCCGCATTGCTATGCGTTTTTCGAGGGCAACGACCGCTTCGCCGCCCATGCGGAAAGCGAAATCACCGCCTTTTACCTGACCGATTTTCTGGTCCGGCAGTTCGACGCCTTCGTCTGGCGGCCGATGGGCTTTGACCGGCACCCGGGCCTTGTTCCGATGATGTTCGGCAATTACGAAAAACTGGTCTATCTGGCGCAGACCGAGGATGCGGCGCTGGAGGCCAAGGCCGCGGACTGCGCCGCAAGGCTTGGCCTGCGTTACGAGCGGCGCTTCACCGGCTATGGCGATCTGGCGGCGGAACTGGCGCGGCTTTAGACCGTCCGAACCGGCTCAGCCCAGCAGATAATCCACCGGCGCCAGCGGCGCGGGCGGTTCTTCGCCCAGATGCGGCGCCAAGCTGATCTCCATCGCGCGACAGATCGCATCAAGCGGCAGCGCATTCGGCGAGGTGCCGAACGGATGCGACATCTCCTCGGAGACCTCGGCCAGACCCAGAAACACATAGGCGACGATGGCGACGATCACCGGCGTCAGCCAGCCCGCCGCCGCAAACAGCGCCACCGGCAAAAGCAGGCAATAGATGTAGATCGTGCGATAGATCAGCAGCGAATAGACAAAGGGCAAGGGCGTGCCCGCGATGCGTTCATTGCCCGCCTGCGCCAGCGTGATCTCGGCCAGCCGTTGCGACAGCGCCCGCGCCCCGAAGCCGTCGATGCCGCCCGCCCGATGCGCCACCGCCAGCCGCGCCGTCAGCCGGTCCAGCGCCGCACAGGCCGGATTGGGCGCCGCGATCAGATCGGGCGCAAGGCGCAGCGCCTCGGGATCGGCCGCGATCTCGCGCAGCCCCGCCCGGTGCAGATGCGCAAAGGCGAGTGCATCGCGCAGCACCGCGGCGCGCAGGACAGGATCGGCGATGAACAGCTCGGCCTCGCGCGCCAGCATCCGCAGATCAGAGAGCAAGCCCCCCCAGAGCTTGCGCGCCTCCCACCAGCGGTCATAGGCGGCGTTGTTGCGAAAACCCAGAAACAGCGACAGCGCCAGACCGAAGACCGTCACCGCCACCGGATCGACCACCGGCAGCACCTCGAAACGCAGCCCAAGCCCGGTCAGCAGCGTCGCCGCCACCGCGACAACCGCCACCGGCCGCGCCACCGCGGGCACGATCGAGCCCTTGAGCGCAAAGGCAAGGTCAAGGGGGCTGGGCTTGTCACGCAGGATCATCGGGCGTCCTTTCGGCTTTTGCCCGTCTTGGGCCGCATCACAGCGGCGGGCAAGGCCCCGCCCCCTCACGGCCAGCCACAATGGCGCGAGCGCGCGCCTTTGCCCAAATTCCGGGCAGCCGCGATTGATCTGCGCCCGCCCGCTCCCTATAGTTGTGCCGTTGCGGCCCGATCCATTCCCTTGAGGCATCCCTGCATGACCGACATCCCCCGTTTGCGCGACGGTTTTCTGGCCGCCATCCCCTTGATCCTGGGCTATTTTCCCATCGCCTTCTCGTTTGGTGTCGCGGCCATTCGCGCGGGGTTAAGCCCGGCCGAGGCGGTGATGTTCTCGGTGGTGATCTTCGCGGGGGCGGCGCAGTTTCTGGCGCTGGCGCTGGTCACCAGCGGCGCCCCGATTCTGATCTCGGCGGCCACGCTTGCGGCGATGAACCTGCGCCATGTGATGTATGGCCCGGCGCTTCTGGAAAAGGCCGGACCCGCCGCCAGCACCCGGTTTTCCTGGGCCTGGGGCTGGTGCCTGACCGACGAGGTCTTCGGCGCCAGCCTTGGCGCGCTGGCCCGCGGGCAGCGCTTTTCCGAGGGTTTCGTCGGCGGGCTTGGCCTTGGCGCCTATCTGTCGTGGATCGCGGGCACGGCGGTCGGCGCCGCCACCGGGGGCGAGGCGCTGAAAGCCTTCCCGGCGCTTGATGCCGGGCTGGGCTTCATGCTGCCCGCGCTGTTCCTGGCGCTGCTGCTGTCAATCCTTGACCGCCGCCAGCTTGGCCCGGTCGCGGTGGCGGTCGGCGCGACGGTTCTGGGCAGCCTGACGCTCAGCCCGACCTTGGGCATCCTGGCGGGCATCGCCGCGGGCGCCGCCACCGGAACCCTGCAGAAAGGCCGCGCATGAAAACCGAGCTTCTTGCCCTTGCCGCATTGACCGGCCTTGCCACCTGGGCCTTTCGCGTCGTGCCGACGAAACTGCCGCTGACCAGAAGCGCCGCCGATGGCCCGCTGCGGCGTTTCTTTGCCGCCACCGGACCGGCGGCGATTGCCACGCTGTTCACCGCCTCGGTGCTGCCGATGCTGCAAAGCCCGGGCACCGCCCCCCTGCCGCTTCTTCTGGGCACCGCCGCCGTGCTGGCCGTCTGGTTTGCTCGCCGCTCGGTCGTGCTGGCGACGCTTTCGGGCGCGGCCGCCTGCGGACTGGCGACCTATGCCGGGCTCGGCACCCCGGGGATTTGATCATCTTTCGCAAGGGCGGAAAACCGGCTATCCTGCCCGCAGCCGAAACCCCGAAAGGACCCGTGTGGACAGTCTTGCCGCAAAAGAACCCGCGCATCTGAGCGTCTATCGCGGCATCCGCGATCTGATCCTCTCGGGCGATCTGGCGCCGGGCCATCCGGTCACCATTCAGGGCCTTGTGGCGCGGCTTGACGCGGGGGTGACCCCGGTGCGCGAGGCGATCCGGCGGCTGACCTCGGAAGGGGCGTTGCAGTTTCACGACAACCGCCGCGTCACCGTGCCGGTGCTGCGCGTGGCGCAGGTCGAGGAGCTGATCTTTGCCCGTAACGCGCTGGAGCCCGAGCTGGCGCGGCAGGGCGCGGCGCGGGCGCAGGCCGCCGATATCGCGAAGCTCGAAGCCATCGATGCCGCCCATACCGCGGCGATCGCCGCGGGCAACACGCGGCACTACATGGTGCAGAACCACCGTTTTCACATGACGCTTTACGCGCTGGCCGGGACCGAGGTGATCCTGCCGGTGGTCGAGGCGCTTTGGCTGCGCTCGGCCCCGGCGCTGCGGGTGATGTGCGGGCGCTTTGGCACCTCGAACCTGCCCGACATGCATCAGGCGGCGCTGGCGGCGATGCGGGCGGGCGACCTCGCGGGCGTGGCCGAGGCGATCCGGCTGGATATCCTGCAAGGCATGGAAAACGTCCGTGAGCTGCTGCTCGAGGCGCAACCCGGCTGATCCGCCGGGCCGCGCAAGAGCGCCTCAGGCGCTTTGGTTCAGCCCCTCGGCAGTGATCCGCACCAGCGTTTCATCAAGCGATTTCAACGCCCTTTCGATCAGGATGTCGATTTCCGCGGGGGTGATGACCAGCGGCGGCGAGATGATCATCCGGTCACCAACATGGCGCATGACCAGGTTGTTGGCAAAGCAGCGCTCGCGGCAGATATAGCCCACCGTGCCCGATTTCGACGCGAATTTCGCCCGCGTCGCCTTGTTCGGCGTCAGCGCGATCGAACCCATCATGCCGACAATCTTCGCCTCGCCCACCAGCGGATGCGCGGTCAGGCTTTCCCATTTCGCCTTCAGATACGGCGCGGTCTCGGCCGCGACCTTGGCGACGATCCCCTCCTCGTCGAGCAGGCGCAGGTTCTCCAAAGCCACCGCGGCCGCGACCGGATGGCCCGAATAGGTATAGCCATGCGCGAATTCATCCGAGCCGTTGATCACCGCGGCGACCTTGTCCGAGACGATCGAGGCCCCCATCGGGATATAGCCCGAGGTCATGCCCTTGGCGACGGTCATGATGTCGGGGGTGATCCCGAAGGTCTGGCAGCCGAACCAGTTGCCGGTGCGGCCAAAGCCGGTGATGACCTCGTCGGCGATCAGCAGGATGTCATACTGGCGGCAGATGCGCTGGATTTCCGGCCAGTAGGTCGCGGGCGGAATGATCACGCCGCCCGCGCCCTGCACCGGCTCGCCGATGAAGGCGGCGACGTTTTCGGCGCCGATTTCCAGGATCTTTTCCTCAAGCTGACGGGCGCGGGCCAGACCGAAGGCCTCGGGGGTCATGTCGCCGCCCTCGGACCACCAGTCGGGCTGGTCGATATGCGCCACGCCCGGGATCGGCAGCCCGCCCTGCGCATGCATCCCCTTCATCCCACCGAGGCTCGCCGCCCCCATGGTCGAGCCGTGATAGCCGTTCCAGCGCGAAATGATCACATTCTTTTCCGGCTTTTCCAGCGCCTGCCAGTAGCGCCGCACCAGGCGGATGTTGGTGTCATTCGAATCCGACCCCGAACCGTTGAAGAAGACATGGTTCAGATCGCCCGGCGCAAGCTCTGCCAGCCGCTTCGCCAGCTGGATCGCCGGGATATGCGAGGTCTGGAAGAAGGTGTTGTAAAACGGCAGCTGGCGCATCTGCTTCGCCGCCGCCTCGACCAGCTCTTCGCGGCCATAGCCGACATTGACGCACCAGAGCCCGGCCATGCCATCCAGGATCTCCTCGCCCTCGCTGTCGGTGACCCAGACGCCTTTCGCCTTGGTGATGATCCGCGCGCCTTTCTGCGCCAGCCCGTCGCCATCGGTGAACGGGTGCATGTGATGGGCGGCGTCAAGCGCCTGCAGCTCGGCGGTGGGAAGGTGATTTTCAAACACGCTCTGTCCTTTCGGGTCAGGATCTGCCGCTGCCACGGGGCAAGGGCGGGTCTTTTCAAAATATGATCAAATTACCCGCCAGCGTCAATCCGCTCTCTCCGGCGAAGCCGTCTTGCGGGAAAAACCTGCAAATACCGCGCGGCGGTCCCGGGCGGAACGAACAGCCGCTTTGCATTTTCCGAAATCCCTGTATCCTTGTCGGGCCGCCCCCCTTGCCGGGGCGGTCGCAGCCCTGCGTCGCGCGTCGGAGATCCCATGTCCGCACCGCCCCCCCCGTTTTCGGCCGATACCGCGGACACCCGGACCGCGTTGCAAAAGGCCCTGTATGGGGTCTTGCGCCGCGCGATGCACTGGCGCGAGCAGGCACCGGCGCGGCAGCAGTTTCTGGCCGGGCTGTCGATGATCGCGCTGGGCACCGGGCTGCGCGAGCTTTTGCATGCGCTGGGCGCCGAGGTGACCTACCTGCCGCTTTTGCCCACGGTGACGCTGGCCGCCGCCTTCCTGCGTGCCGAGATCGGTCTGACCGTGATCGTGCTCACCGCGCTGCAGATCCATTTCCTGTTCGTGCCCAAGGCCGGGCCGGGCCATGACATCGCCCAGCTGATCTATCTGGCCGCGGCGGGCTTCACCGTCCTTCTGGCGGACCTTTTCGTTCGCGCACAAAAGGTTGCCCTGCTCGAAAGCCGCCGCGCCGACCGTGTCGAGCGGCTGAACGCGGCGGTGATCGAATATTCGAACGACGCGATCCTGACCCATACGCTGGATGGCCTTGTCACCACCTGGAACCCGGCGGCGACAGCGATGCTGGGCTATCCCGCCGAGGAACGGATCGGCAGGCCGGTGCATGATCTGTGCGGCACCGAGGTCGACCAGAGCGCCGAGATCTTCGCCCGGGTCCGCGCCGGCAAGACGGTCGAGCATTTCGAAACCCGGCTGCGCAGCCGCGATGGCCGCCGGATCGATGTCTCGATCACGCTCTCGCCGATCCGCGATCCCACGGGCGCGATCGTCGGCATCTCGACGATCCTGCGCGACATCACCGAGAACATGCAGATTTTCGACGCGCTGCGCCAAAGCGAGGAAAAGCTGCGCTTCGCGCTAGATTCGGCGCGGGCGGGATCGTGGCAATGGCACTGCCCCGAGGACCGGATGATCGGTTCGGAGCGGTTCTTGCAGCAGCACGGGCTTGCGCCCGCGGCGGCTCCGCTGACGCTGGCCGGGTGGCTGGCCTGCCTGCATCCCGAGGACCGCGCGGGGGTGCAGGCGCTGGTGCTGGGGGCGCTTGACACCGGCGGGCGCGATCAGGCGCTGCAATATCGCGTGGCGCTGCCGGACGGGCGCGGGGCGCGCTGGATCGAGGCTTTCGGACGGATCGAGCGCGATGCCGAGGGGCGGGCGCGGAAGATCAGCGGCATTTCCTTTGATGTCACCGACCGTTTCGAGGCGGTGGAGCGCATCGCCTATCTGGCGCATCACGACGGGCTGACCGGCTTGCCGAACCGGGCGCTGTTTCTTGACCGGCTCGAGGCGGCTTTGGGGCGGGTGCGGCAGACGCGGGGCTGCGCGGTGCTGCTGATCGATCTCGACCGGTTCAAGGGGGTGAACGAGACGCTGGGCCATGCGGCGGGGGACAGGCTGTTGTGCGCGGTGGCGGCGCGGCTGCGCGCCGAGGTCGGCCCGGCCGAGACGCTGGCGCGGCTGGGCGGCGACGAATTCGCCGTGCTCTTGACCGAGACCGAGGCGCCGCAGACGGTGAGCGCGCTGGCCGAGCGGCTGATCGCGGCGATCGAGGCGGAGTTCGATCTGGACGGGCGGCGGGTCCGCATCGGCGCCAGCCTTGGCATTGCGATGGCGCCCTCGGACGGGCTGGGCCCGAAGGCGCTGGTCAAGGCGGCCGATGTGGCGCTGTGCCGGGCCAAGGCGGACGGCTCGGGCTGTCTGCGGTTTTTCGCGCCCGAAAGCGACAGCCGGATGCAGCAGCGCCGGGCGCTGGAAAGCGATCTGCGCCGGGCCTGGGCGGCGCGCGATTTCCAGCTGTTCTTCCAGCCGATCCTTGAGATGAAGACGCGCCGGGTCTCCTGCCTCGAGGCGCTGTTGCGCTGGCACCACCCCGAACGCGGCTGGGTCTCGCCCGAGACCTTCATTCCGCTGGCCGAGGAGATGGGGCTGATCGTGCCGGTCGGCGAATGGGTGCTGACCGAGGCCTGCGCGGCGGCGGCGCGCTGGCCGGGCAGCCTGCGGGTGGCGGTCAATCTGTCGCCGGTGCAGCTGGCGCATATCGGCCTGGCCGAGGCGATCGCAGCGGCGCTGCGGCGGACCGGGCTGGCGGCGAACCGGCTGGAGCTGGAGATCACCGAGACGGCAATGATGAAGGAAACCCCGGCGACGCTGGCGACGCTGGAGCGGCTCAAGGGGATCGGGCTGCGCATCGCGATGGATGATTTCGGCGCCGGTTATTCCTCGTTGCGCAACCTGCAGCGGTTTCCCTTTGACAAGGTGAAGATCGACCGCGCCTTCACCGCGGGTCTGGGCAGCTCGCGGCAAAGCGCGGCGATCGTGCGGGCGGTGACGGGGATGTGCCAGAGCCTGGGCATGGTCTCGACCGCCGAGGGGGTGGAGACCGAGACGCAACTGGCCGCGCTGGCGCGCGAGGGCTGCACCGAGGTACAGGGCTATCTGTTCAGCAAGCCGGTTCCGGCGGCGCAGGTGGGCGCGCTGCTGACCCGGCTCGACGGGCTCAAGGTCGGCTGAGCGGCAGATCATCGCGCAGCCCCCGGGCGCCACCGATCCGGGCCTGCGCCCGGAGCCTAATGCTCGTCGACAACCGCGAGGATCTTCCGATCCGGGTCGGCAACCGGCGCGGGCTGCGGGGGCGGCTGCAGCGCTTCGGTCAGCGCGGCGGGGGGCGAAAGGGTGACGAAGGTCTCGCAGGCGTCGCGAAAGATCTGCGGCGTCCTCGTCTCGCCGATCCCGGTCACCTGCCGCCCGTATTCACGCAGGCGCAGCGCCAGATGGCTGAAATCGCGCTCCGAACTGGCGATCACGAAGCGGCTCACCCCCTCGCGCAGCGCCAGCTCCATCGCATCGAGCGCCAATAGCAGGTCTGCGGCAGTCTTGCCCGTGCCCGCATGCATCAGCCGGAATCCCTGCGGACCGCCCTGCCAGTCCGTGGCCTTTTGCGCGTCGAGATAGACCCGCCGCACCGTCACCGTGCCCAGAGCCCGCGCGCGCAGCGCGATCTGCCCGACATATTTGGCCGAAAGAGTCTCGCCATCGACCAGAACCGCGACCGTTTCCATCTGACCTCGCCACCCCGGCATATCTTTTCAACCCAAGGTTGCTACGGCAAGGATGCAAAATACAGCCCCTTGAATGCGACATTTTGTCACTGGTTGTGGCGCGGATCATAGCGCAGCAGCCGCAGCGCATTCGCCGTCACCAGCACCGTCGCCCCGGTATCGGCCAGAACCGCGATCCAAAGCCCGGTGATCCCGAAAACCGAGGTGACCAGAAACACCGCCTTCAGCCCCAGCGCGATGGCGACATTCTGGCGGATATTGCCCAGGGTCTGCCGCGACAGCCGGATCAGCGCGGGCAGATCGGTCAGGTCGTTGCGCATCAGCACCGCATCGGCGGTCTCGATCGCCACATCGGTCCCCGCCCCGATCGCCACGCCGACATCGGCCGCCCGCAGCGCCGGGGCGTCGTTGATGCCGTCGCCCAGCATCAGCACGCCGCCCTGCGCCGAAAGCCGCGTCACCTCGGCGCATTTGTCCTCGGGCAGCAGCCCCGCCTTGACCGCAAGCCCGAAAGGCGCCGCCAGCGCCCGCGCCGGGGCCTCGGCATCGCCGGTCAGCATCACGCTGTCCAGCCCAAGCGCCCGCAGCGCCGCCAGCGCCGCGCCCGCCTCGGGCCGGGGCTCGTCGCGCAGGGCAATCAGCCCCTGCGGAACGCCGTCGCGGCAAAGTTCGACCACGGTCTTAGCCTCGGCCTGCAGCGCCGCCGCCTGCGGGTTGCCCGCGGCAGGCGCCGCAATGCGCCACAGCGCCCCGGCGATCTGCGCCTCGGCCCCCACCCCCGGGATCACCCGGGCGGCAGTGGCGGCGGGGGCCGTGCCCCCCTCCTCCGCGGCGCGCACAAGGATCGCCCGCGCCAGGGGATGCGAGGAGCCCGCCTCGACCGCCGCCGCATGGGCCAGCAGATCGGCGACCGGGACCCCGGCCGCAGGCAGAAGATCGGTCACCAGCGGGCGCCCCGGCGTCAGCGTGCCGGTCTTGTCCAGCGCCACAAGCCGCAGCCGCGCCAGCGCCTCGATCACCGCGCCGCCCTTGACCAGAAGCCCGCGCCGCGCCCCGGTCGAGAGCGCCGCCGCCATCGCCGCGGGCACCGAGATCACCAGCGCACAGGGGCAGCCGATCAGCAACAGCGCCAGCGCGCGATAGATCCAGACGCCCCAATCCGCCCCGGTCAAAAGCGGTGGCAGCACCGCCACCAGCGCCGCCAGCCCGACGATCAGCGGCATGTACCAGCGGCTGAAGCGGTCGATGAACCGCTCCACCGGGGCCTTGGCCGCTTCGGCCTCGGCCACCATCCGCGCGATCCGCGCCAGCGTGCTGTCCGCTGCCGCGCGCGTCACCCGCAGCCGCAACAGCGCCTCGGTGTTGATCGAACCCGCCAGAACCCGCTCGCCCGGGCCGCGCGTCACCGGCACGCTTTCCCCGGTCACCGCGCTTTCATCAAGCCCCGAGACCCCCTCGACGATCTCGGCATCGACCGGGGCGCGGTCGCCCGGACGCAGCCGCAGGATCTGCCCCGGTTGCAGCGCCGCCGCCGCCACCTCGCGCGTCTGTCCGTCCAGCTCCAGAAGCGCGGTTTCCGGCATCTGCCGGGCCAGCGCCCGCAGCCCGTCGCGGGCGCGGGCCGCGGCAATCGATTCCAGCAGCTCGCCCAAGGCGAACAGCACCACCACCATCGCCGCCTCGGCCGCGGCGCCGATGATCAGCGCGCCAATGGCGGCCACGGTCATCAGCATCTCGATGGTGAAGGGCTGCCCCGTCCGCGCCAGCGCCAAGGCCTGCCGCGCCACCGGGAAAAGCGCCCCCAGACAGGCGAGCGCGAAGGCCGGAGCCGCCAGCGCGGGCAGTGCCAGCGCGACGCCCCAGGCAAGGGCGAGCCCGCCCGCCGACCAGAACAGCCGCGCCGCCTTCGGCCCGCGCAGCCAGGGCGCGGCGGGCGGCGGGGGCGCGGCGGTCACTTCGGGGGCCGCCTCGGGCGCGGGGGCCGCCGCGCCGCAGCCGCAACCACCACAGCCGCATTCCGGGGCGCTGCCATGGCCGTGGTCGTGCCCGTCATGTGCATGGTCATGCGCATGGTCATGCGCGTGATCGTGGCGAGGTTTCAGCACCGGCAGCGGCGGCGCGGCACCGATGCGGGTGATCGTATAGCCCAGCCGCGTCACCGTGCGTTCCAGCTCGGCCGGGCTGGTCGCGCCCGGGGTCAGCCGCGCCCGCAGCCGCTCGCTCATCAGGGCGATCTCTACCGCCTCGACGCCCGGCAACCGCTCCACCGCGCTGCGGACCTTGCCCGCACAGGCGGCGCAATCCATGCCGCCGATCTGCCACTCGCATGATTCCATTTGCGAAACGACTGCCATATCAACCTCTTGTCTCACGATCTTCAGACGCTTGCCGCGATCTTGCCAAAACCCTAATCTCTCCAGCGACTAGAGCTGCAAGGGGGGATCATGCTCAGCATCGGGCGTTTGTCGCAGGAAACCGGGGTCAAGGTGCCGACGATCCGTTATTACGAGCAGATCGGCCTGATGCCCGCGGCCGAGCGCAGCAGCGGCAATCAGCGGCTTTACGGCGCAGCGGCGCGGCGGCGGCTGTCCTTCATCCGCCATGCCCGCGATCTGGGTTTTCCGCTCGAGGCGATCCGCGATCTGCTGGGCCTCACCGACCAGCCCGACCAGCCCTGCACCGCGGTCGATGCGATCGCGCGGGCGCAGCTGGCGACGATCCGCTCGCGCATCGCGCGGCTGCAGGCGCTGGAGGACGAGCTGGTGCGGATGATCGGGCAATGTGCCCATGGCAGGATCGCCGAGTGCCGGGTGATCGAGGTGCTGGGCGATCACGGCCTGTGCGCGCATGACCACCACGGCGCGCCCGAGGAGGAGGGGCCGGGGCGGTAGCCGCCTCAGCGGGTGTCCTTCGGCCGCAGCACCAGCCAGATCAGCGCCGCGCCCGCGAGCGTCAGGAACGGCAGCATGGCGAGGTTCACCGCCTGCCAGCCCGCCACCGCATCGGCCGAGGCGCAGGTCATCAGCCCGCCCGAGGAGAGCGAGGCCAGAAACACCCCGCCGAAGACGACGAAATCGTTCATCCCCTGCACCGTGCCGCGTTCCTCGGGGGCATGGGCGGCGGCCAGCATCGCGGTCGAGCCGATGAAGCCGAAGTTCCAGCCCAGCCCGAGCAGCACCAGCGCCAGGAAGAATTGTTCGAGATCGACCCCGGTCAGGGCCACGGCCCCCGCCACGGCCAGAATGAAAAGACCAATGCCGACAATGGTTTCGCGCCCGAAGCGGGCGATCAGATGGCCGGTGAAGAAAGACGGCAGATACATCGCCAACACATGCGCCGAGACGATGTCGGCGGCATTCGTCGTCGTGTGGCCGCAGCCCACCACCGCCAGCGGCGTCGAGGTCATCACGAGGTTCATCAGCGCATAGGAGACCATGCCGCAGATCATCGCCACCAGGATCACCGGATCGCGCAACAGCTGCGCCCGCGTCCGCCCCCCCGCCTGCCCCTTCACCCGGCGTCCGGGCGCGGGAAGGCGCAGGAAGGCGAACAGCAGCGGCCCGGCCAGATTGATCGCGATGATCGCCAGATATGTGGCCTGAAACGGCACCACCAGCGCCTGCGCCGTCACTTTCACCAGCTGCGGCCCCAGCACCGCCGCGATCAGCCCCCCGGCCAGCACCCAGGAAATCGCCTTGCTCTGGTGTTCGGGCGCGATCCCGTCGGTCGCGGCAAAACGGTAAAAACCCTGCGCCGACATATAGATACCGGCCAGAAGCGAGCCAAGGCAGAAGAGCGCGAAAGAGCCGATGGCCAGCGCATGGGCGGAAATCGCCGCCCCGATGCCGCCCGCGGCCGTGGCCAGAATGAACCCCGCGCGGCGGCCGTAAACCGCCATGAAGGACGACATCGGCTGCGCCGTCAGCACGGACCCCAGCACGATCAGCGACAGCGGCAACGTCGCCAGACAGGGGTTCGTCGCCAGCGACTGGCCCGCCAGCCCGCCCACGGTGAAGATCATCGACATCTGCGCGCCCAGAAACGCCTGTGCCGCGACCAGCACGATCAGGTTGCGAAGCGGCAGCGGCGGGGCGGAAGGGGCGGTCTCGGTCATGCTCCAGCCCTACCCCGCGCCGCGCGGGCTGGCAAGCTTTCGGGGCTGGCGCGGGGGGCGAAAACCGGGCAGGCTGGGCGCATGGTCGGACGCATCATCACCACCGAAGAGGATATCGCCGAGGGCGCGGCCTGGCTGGCCACGACCGAGCCGCGCTTTGCCCGCGCGCTGGAGCGGACCGGCCCCTGGCCGCTCAGACGCCGCGAGGACGGGTTCGACGCGCTGCGCGATGCGATCCTTGGTCAGCAGGTGTCTACTGCCGCGGCGCGCGCGATCCGCGGCAGGCTGATCGAGGCCGGGTTCGGCGCCGCCCCCGCTTTGGCCGAGGCCTCCGAGGACGATCTGCGCGGCTGTGGCCTGTCGCGGCAGAAGGTGCGCTATCTGCAGGCGCTCGCCCGCTCGGGGATCGATTTCGACGCGCTGCGCCGCCTGCCCGATGCGCAGGTGTTCGAGACGCTGCTGCCCCTGCCCGGCATCGGCCGCTGGACGGTCGAGATGTATCTGATCTTCGCGCTCGGCCGCGCCGATGTCTTTGCCGTCGACGATCTGGCCTTGGCCGAGGCGGCGCGAATGCTGTTCGATCTGCCCGAACGGCCGAAGCCGCGCGCCTTTGGCACGCTCTCTGCGCCCTGGTCGCCCTGGCGGGCGGTTGCCGCGCGCGGGCTTTGGGCCTATTACGCGGCGATGAAGGATCGCGAAGGAGTGGCGCCATGACGCGGATCAACAAGGTGGGGCGGGTCGAGGCCCGCTCGGGCAAGGCAAGCTCGGCGGTGATCTTCTTGCATGGCTATGGGGCGGACGGCGACGATCTTCTGGGTCTGGCCGAGCCCTTGGCGCCGCATCTGCCGAACACGCTGTTCCTTGCCCCCGACGCGCCCGAGGACTGCGTGACCAATCCCTTTGGTCGGCAATGGTTCCCGATCCCGTGGCTCGATGGCTCTGCCCCCGAAGAGGCCGCCGCCGGTCTGGCGCGATCCTCGGAGGACCTGAACGCCTTCCTGGATCAGGTGATGACCGCCGAGGGGCTGGCAGCGTCGCAGATCGCGCTTCTGGGCTTTTCGCAGGGCACGATGATGGCGCTGCAGGTGGCGCCGCGCCGCGCGCAGGCCCTGGCCGGGGTGATCGGCTTTTCCGGGCGGCTTCTGCGCGCCGAGGCGCTGGCCGCCGAAACGGTGACAAAGCCGCCGATGCTGCTGTTGCATGGCGACGTGGACCAGATCGTGCCCTTTGGCGATCTGAAACAGGCCGCCGATGCGCTCAGCGCCGCGGGCTTTGACCTGCGGACCCATGTGATGCGCGGCACCGGGCATGGCATCTCGCCCGATGGGCTGGGTCAGGCGCTGAGCTTCCTGCGGGCGCATCTGCCCGGCTGAGTCGCTTTCCCCCTGCCCGTTTTCCGGGCAACCCGTCATATCGCCGTCGCAAAGGCATGCAATGCCAAGGCCCATGGGCAGGTTGCGCAGATCGCGGGCCTTGCCCTGCGGCTGACGCGAGATATAGTAGAGCTGTGGCAGAGGCGGGGGCTTCTCCGCCGCGCTGCCCGCTCGGAACAGGCGGGGAAAGACAATGTGCGGATCGGATCAGGGAGGCGAAAGGCTGCGAGCCTGCGGTGACCGGCGCAACCGGGTTTCGGCCGACGGCGGCTTTGCCTGCCCGCCGCATCCGGGCAGTCTGTGCCCCGTGACGACGATCTTCTCCTGTCGGACCTTGCGAAAGCGCGTGTATCCCACGCGCTTTTTTCTTTGCCTGCAGAGCCTTGGCGAAAGGGGGCGGGGATGAATGCGGCGATCGGAAATCTGCGCACGCTGGTGTTGAATGCCGACATGCAGCCGCTTTCCTGGGCGCCGCTTTCGGCCTGGAGCTGGCAGCAGGGCCTGGTCGCGGTGCTGCAGGAGCGCGTCATCCAGGTGAAGACCTACGAGGGGCTGCGGGTCTCTTCGGCGAACCAGAGCTTTGAAATTCCGGCGGTGGTGGCGCTCAAGACCTATCGGCGGCGCAAGAAGGTGCCCTACACGCGGTTCAACGTATTTTTGCGCGACGAATTCCGCTGCCAGTATTGCGGCAAGCGCTTTCCCGCCTCGGAGCTGACCTTCGACCATGTGATCCCGCGCGCGCGTTCGGGCGGCAGCCGCTGGACGAACATCGTCACCGCCTGCGGGCCCGACAATCTGCGCAAGGGCTGCCGGACGCCGAAAGAGGCGGGGATGCGGCTTCTGCGCCCGCCCTTCGAGCCGAGCCCACGCCAGCTTGATGACATCGCGCGACGGCTGCCGATGGCGAAGGAGGGGCTGCACCAGACCTGGCTCGACTTCCTGTACTGGGACAGCGAGCTGGAGGAATGACCGCAAAGGCCGCGAAGCGCCCTGTCCGGGGCGCCGCTGTATCGGCCCGGTGAGATCCCGCGCCTGCGGCGCTGTTGCACCGCGGCTCTGACGGGCTTCATCCCGTGACTCCAGCCTGATCGCCGGAGAACATGAGCCCCCCGAATTGGCAGACCCGGACCCGGCCAGCCTGCGACAAGGCGCTGAAACGCCGCGCCTTTTCGGGAGCGTGGCGGAACCGGGTCCGCCCGGTCCGGCGACGCGATACGGCTGATCGGTGCGGCTGACCGGTGCAGGTCTCCCGGTCAGTCCCCCCCGATCTTGCCAAAGCCTTCCGCCAGATCTGTGCCGAGACAATTATTCCCCATAATCACGGTAGACTTTTTGCTCTTTAATGTCATGCTGCCCCGGACCCCGAAAGGAGAAACCGATGACCCGGCTTGACCTGATCGACCGCAAGATCGTCTCCGAACTGATGCGCGACGCGACCCTGCCGGTGGCGCAGATCGCTGGCCGGGTGGGGCTGTCGCAAACGCCGTGCTGGAAGCGGATCCAGAAGCTGGAAGCCTCGGGGGTGATCGAGAAACGCGTCGCGCTCGCCAATCCGCGGGCGCTGGGATTGGGCCTGACGGCGTTCGTGGCAATCGAGGCGCCCGATCACGGGCCGGCGTGGCGCGACATCTTTGGGGCCGAAGTCGCCAAACTGCCGGAAATCATGGAGGTCTGGCGGATGGCGGGCGAGATGGATTACCTGCTGCGCGTTTCGGTGCCCGACATGGCGGCCTATGACCTGCTCTATCGGCGCCTCACCGATGCGGTGCCGATCCGCAACATCACCTCGCATTTCGCGATGGAGCGGCTCAGATTCTCGACCGCCTATCCGATCGAGGCGCAGAGCGGCTGAGGCGCAGGAACGCCCCCCTGCCCGGGGGGCGCAAAAGGGCAGGATCTTCTCTTTTCCCCCGGGTCTTTGGAACCCGCAATCACGACAACCGTGATAGATATTCCAGAACGCAACCCGACCGCAGAGGTTCCCATGATCAAGACGCTGCTCGTTCCGGGCCTGGATGGCTCGCCCGCGCCGCATTGGCAGGACTGGTGGGCCGCCACCGATCCGACCGCGCTGATGGTCGACCTGCCCTGCCCCGACCGGCCGATGCCCGATCTGTGGGAGGCGGAACTGGCGGGCATGGTGCTGCAACATCCCGGCGCCGTGCTCGTCGGCCACAGCCTTGGCGCGGTGCTGGTGGCGCGGATGCTGTCGAAATGGCCGCAGATCGAGGTGCGCGCTGCGATGTTCGTCGCCCCCGCCGACACCCGCTGCGCCCGCCGGATCGGCCATTTCGGCTCGCCCTCGCGCCGGACTTTGCCGGTGCCAAGCATGGTCGTCGCCTCGCGCAACGACCCCTGGATGAGCTTTGCCCGCGCCAGCGAACTGGCCGCGGCCTGGGGCTCGGAGCTGGTCGATCTGGGCGCCGCCGGGCACATCAATGTCGCCGCCGGTTTCGGCCCCTGGCCCGCGGGCAAGGCGCTGCGCGACCGGCTGCTGACCCGCCTGCCCCAGCCGGTGGAGAAAAGCGCATGAGACAGCTGTTCTGGCGCCCGCCCAGCCTGCGCGACAGGCTGCTGCTTGGCCTGCTGCTGGCGGGCTGGGCAGGGCTGATCGCCGCCATCTTCCTGCAGTGACCCCGACCTGCTCCGCCTTCAGGCCCCGCGCGCCGGGGCCTCCGCCCGCTGCCGCGCTGGTGTGCCCGGCGGCGCAGCGGCCGGGGCGGGCGAGGCCGCGCTCTCAGCGCTTCGGCGCGGCGAAGGGGGCGCGGTATTGCGCCTGACGCGCCAGCATCCAGCCCGGATATTCCGGGGCAAGCGCCGTCACCGCATCGAGCGCCGCCAGATCCTCGGGCGAAAGCCGCACGTCGGTCGCGCCGATATTGTCGGCCAGCTGATCGACCCGCTTCGCGCCGACGATCACCGAGGTCACCACCGGCTGATGCAAGAGCCAGGCCAGCGCCACCTGCGCCACCGAACAGCCCCGGGCCGTGGCGATCTTGCGCATCGCGGCCACCGCAGCATCGCCCCGCGCCAGATCGACGGGCGGGAAGTTGAAGGCCGCCCGCCGCCCCTCGGCGGCCGTGCCGTCGCTGTATTTGCCCGAGAGGAACCCGCCCGCCAGCGGGCTCCAGACCAGCAGCCCGATGCCCTCGGCTTGCAGCATCGGCACGATCTCGCGTTCCAGATCCCGGCCGACGAGCGTGTAATAGGCCTGCAACGACAGGATCGGCGCCAGCTTGCGGGCCTCGGTGATGCCCACCGCCTTGACGATCTGCCAGGCCGCCCAGTTCGACAGGCCGATATAGCGCACATGCCCCTGCCGCACGAGCGTATCAAGCGCCTCGAGCGTCTCGGCGATCGGCGTCACCGGGTCAAAGCCGTGGATCTGGTAAAGGTCGATATGCTCCATCTGCAGCCGGGAAAGACTGGCCTTCGCCTGCGACAGGATATGCGCCCGCGCGGCGCCGCAGCCGTTCGGTCCCGCCCCCATCGTCCCCATCACCTTGGTCGCGATCACCAGATCGTCGCGGGCAAGACCAAGGCTGCGGATCGACTGACCCAGAATCCGCTCGCTCTCGCCGCCCGCATAGACATTCGCCGTGTCGATGAAATTGATCCCGGCGTCAAAGGCGGTCTGCACCAGCGCATCGGCCTCGGGCTGGCGCAGCTGGCCGATCTGGCCCCAGATCCCCTCCGCGCCGCCAAAGGTCATCGTGCCAAGGCAAAGCTCGGACACCAGAAGGCCGCTCGGGCCAAGGGGGCGATAGCGCATGATCTGTCCTTTCGATCGGCAAGACCGGGGCGATGGCCGCCCGGTTGCCGGCAGAATAGGCCCGCAAGGTCCCGGGCCGCGACGCCGATCCTCGCGAAATCTTGCTCGATCCTCTCATTCGCGCCGATTGCAGGCTGCGCGATCGCGCGAAGACGGTTAGCCTGCCGGTCATGGATACCGACCCGCTGGCCCCGCTGAGAGACACGATCGCCCGCCTGTGGCGGGCGCATGGCCGCGAGACACCGATCGCGGGGCTTTGTCTGAGCGCGGCCTCTGCCCCGGCCGGGCCGATCCATGCGGTTTACCGCCCCTCGCTCTGCGTCGTGGTGCAGGGCGCCAAGCTCAGCCTGATGGGTGATCGGGCCTTTCGCTATGACGCCGGAAAATGCCTGATCGCCACGATGGAGGTGCCGATCCGCGCCGAGATCACCGAGGCCGGACCGGACCGCCCCTATCTCGCCTTCAGCCTGGCGCTGGAGCCCGCGACGATCGCCGACCTGCTGCTGGACCCGGGCGAGACCGCCAGACTTCCGGCCGGACCGGCGCTGGCGGTGCATGGTCTGGAGGAGGAACTGCACGACCCGCTGCTCCGGCTGCTGACCCTGTGCGACCGGCCGCGCGATATCGCGATCCTGTCGCCGCTGATCCGGCGCGAGATCACCTGGCGGCTGCTGAACGGCCCGATGGGGCCTGCGCTGCGCCAGATCGGGCTGGCGGGCAGCCCCGGGGCGCGGATCGGCCGCGCCATCGCGCAGATCCGGGACAGTTTTGCCGAGCCGCTCCCCGTCGCGCGGCTGGCCGAGGTCGCGGGCATGAGCCCTGCCACCTTTCATCGGCATTTCAAAGCGGTAACGGCGATGACGCCGGTGCAGTATCAAAAGCAGCTGCGCCTGCAGGAGGCGCGGCGGCTGCTGTTGTCCGAACCGGCCGAGGTCGCCCGGATCGGCTATGCGATCGGCTACGAAAGCCCCGCGCAATTCAGCCGCGACTATCGCCGCATGTTCGGCGCCCCGCCCGGCCGCGACGCGCTTGCGATCCGCAAGGGGCTGGTGCCGCAGACGCCCTGACCGCCCGCCCCGGTTTCCTTGCATCTTCCTTATGCCGCACGGGTGCTTTCGCTATCGATCCCTGATGCGCTTCGGCACGATCCTCCCGGCACGTTTTCGATGCACCAAGGAGACCTCGATGTCCGATATCCTTTTCGCCGGTCTTGGCCTCGGGCTGATCGCGCTGTTCGCGTTTTACGCCCTGTTGCTGGCGCGGGCCTGATCATGCTGGAAGCCCTGATCGGCCTTGTGGTGGCGCTTGGAGTGGGCGCCTATCTGATCCTCACCCTGATTGCGCCCGAGAAATTCTGAGCGGGCCAGGAGAACCCCATGACAGTTTTCGGATGGCTGCAGATCGCGGCCGTATTGTTGTTCACGCTGGCGACGGCGGTGCCGCTGGGCCGCCACATGGCCCGTGTTTTCACTGGCGAGCGCACCTTCCTGCACCCGCTCCTGCACCCGGTCGAGCGCGGCTTTTACCGCCTTGCAGGTGTCACCCCCGAGCGCGAGCAGGGCTGGCTGACCTATGCCTTTGCGATGCTCGCCTTCAGCGCGGCCGGATTTGCCGCCCTTTACCTGATCTTGCGGCTGCAGGGGCTGATGCCGCTCAACCCCGGCCAGCTGCCCGGCCTGCCCGCCGATCTGGCCTTCAACACCGCCGTCAGCTTCCTGACCAACACCAACTGGCAGTCCTATGCGGGCGAGACCACGATGAGCCCCTTCAGCCAGATGGCCGGGCTTGCGGTGCAGAATTTCCTCTCGGCGGCGACCGGGATCGCGCTGGCGATGGCGGTGACGCGCGCCTTCGCGCGGGCCAGCAGCGAAGCGCTGGGCAACTTCTGGGTCGATATGAGCCGGGCGACGCTTTACGTGCTGTTGCCGCTGGCGATGGTCGTGGCGCTGGCGCTGGTGGTGCTTGGCGTGCCGCAGACCCTGACCGGCTCGGTCGGGGCGGTGACGCTTGAAGGGGCGCAGCAGACGATCGCGACGGGGCCGATGGCCAGCCAGGAGGCGATCAAGCAGCTGGGCACCAATGGCGGCGGTTTCTTCAACGCCAACTCGGCGCATCCGCTGGAAAACCCCTCGGGGCTGTCGAACGGGCTGGTGATCTGGGCGATGCTGGCGATCTCGGCGGCGCTGCCGATCACCTTTGGCCGGATGACCGGATCGGAACGGCAGGGCTGGGCGATCCTCTCGGCGATGGGGCTGTTGCTGGTCGTGGCGACGGCGGTCGTTTACTGGGCCGAAACCTCGGGCAACCCGCATCTGACCGCGCTCGGGCTTGATCCGCTGGCGGGCAACATGGAGGGCAAGGAGCTCCGGTTCGGACAGGCGATGTCGGCCCTGTTCATTGCGGTGACGACCGGGCTGTCCTGCGGCGCGGTGAACACGATGCATGACAGCCTGACGCCGCTGGGCGGTCTGGTGCCGATGCTGCTGATGCAACTGGGCGAGGTGCTGCCGGGCGGTGTCGGCTCGGGGCTTTACGGCATGGTGGTGTTTTGCGTGCTCTCGGTCTTTGTCGCCGGTCTGATGGTCGGACGCAGCCCCGAATTCCTGGGCAAGAAGATCGAGGCGCGGGAAATCCGGCTGGCGGTTCTGGCGGTGCTGATCCTGCCGCTGGTGATCCTGGGCTTCACCTCGGCTTCGGCGATGCTGCCCTCGGCGCTGGCCAGCCTGAACAACGCCGGCCCGCACGGGCTGAGCGAGATGCTTTACGCCTATTCCTCGGCGGCGGGCAACAACGGTTCGGCCTTTGCCGGGCTCAATGCCAACACGCCCTGGTACAACACCACCCTTGGCATCGCGATGATGATGGGCCGCTTCGCCTATGTGCTGCCGGTGCTGGCGATGGCCGGGGCGCTGGCGTCGAAACCGCGCATCGCCGCCTCGGCGGGGACGTTCCCCACCACCTCGCCGCTCTTTGTCGGGCTGCTGGTGGGGGTGATCCTGATCCTCGGCGGGCTGCAATTCTTCCCCGCGCTCGCGCTTGGCCCGATCGTCGAGCACGTGCTGATGCACGATCTCGTGACCTTCTGAGAGGCATATGATGATGCAATCCTCAAAACCCGCCGCCTTTGACCGCGCCGCGCTCGCCGAGGCCCTGATCGAGGCGTTCCGCAAGCTTGACCCGCGCAAGCTGCTGCGCAACCCGGTGATTTTCGTCACCGAAATCGGGGCCGTTCTGGTCACCGGCCTGTGGCTGAGCGAGCTGGGACAGGGCAACGGACAGCCGTGGTTCTCTGGCCAGATCGCGGCCTGGCTCTGGTTCACCGTGCTCTTCGCCACCTTCGCCGAGGCCATCGCCGAGGGCCGCGGCAAGGCGCAGGCCGCCAGTCTGCGCCAGGCCCGCTGCGATGTCCGCGCCCGCCGTCTGGTGATGCCCGAAAGCCCGGAGCCGATCTGGGAAAACGTCTCCGCGCTTGATCTGGAACCGGGCGATGTCGTCCTTGTCGCCGCGGGCGAGATCATCCCGCTTGACGGCGAGATCCTTGCCGGGGTCGCGGCGATCAACGAGGCGGCGATCACCGGCGAAAGCGCCCCGGTGATCCGCGAGGCGGGCGGCGACCGATCCGCCGTCACCGGCGGCACCACGGTGCTTTCGGATGAAATCCGCATCCGCATCACCACCGCCCCGGGCGAGACCTTCATCGACCGGATGATCGCGCTGGTCGAGGGGGCCGAGCGGCAACGCACGCCCAACGAGCTGGCGCTCTCGGTGCTGCTGTCGGGGATGACGCTGATCTTCCTGATTGCGGTGGTGACGCTCTGGGGGCTGGCGGGTTATTCGGGCACGACGGTTTCGGTGGTGGTGCTGGTGGCGCTGCTGGTGACGCTGATCCCGACCACGATCGGCGGGCTTTTGTCGGCCATCGGCATCGCCGGGATGGATCGGCTGATCCGCTTCAACGTCATCGCCACCTCGGGCCGCGCGGTCGAGGCGGCGGGCGATGTCGACACGCTGTTGCTCGACAAGACCGGCACGATCACCTTTGGCAACCGGATGGCGTCGGAATTCCTGCCGATGCCGGGGGTGAGCGAGCGCGCGCTGGCCGAGGCGGCGCTGCTGGCCAGCCGCGGCGACGAGACGCCCGAGGGGCGCTCGATCGTGGCGCTGGCCCGTTCCGATTTCGGGCTGAGCGAGCCCGCGCTGCCCGAAGGCGCGGTGCTGGTGCCCTTTGCGGCGCAGACCCGGCTTTCGGGGCTTGATCTGGGGCCGCGGCGGCTGCGCAAGGGGGCGGTCGATGCCGTGCTGCGCTATCTGGGCCGCAGCCCCGACACCGCGCCCGCCGAATTCCGCGCCACGGTCAGCCGCATCGCGCGTTCGGGCGGCACGCCGCTGGCCGTGGCCGATGACGGCCAGCTTCTGGGGGTGATCCATCTCAAGGACGTGATCAAGCCCGGCATCCGGGCGCGGTTCGCGGAATTGCGCGCCATGGGCATCCGCACGGTGATGGTGACGGGCGACAACCCGGTGACCGCCGCCGCCATCGCCTCGGAGGCCGGGGTGGATGATTTCCTGGCCGAGGCGACGCCCGAGGACAAGCTGGCCTATATCCGCCGCGAACAGGCGGGCGGGCGGCTGATTGCGATGTGCGGCGACGGCACCAACGACGCCCCTGCCCTTGCCCAGGCCGATGTCGGCGTGGCGATGCAGACCGGCACCCAGGCCGCGCGCGAGGCGGGCAACATGGTCGATCTGGACAGCAACCCGACGAAGCTGATCGAGATCGTCGGCATCGGCAAGCAACTCCTGATGACGCGCGGCGCGCTGACCACATTCTCGATCTCGAACGACGTGGCGAAATATTTCGCCATCCTGCCCGCGCTGTTCGTCGCGACCTATCCGCAGATGCAGGCGCTGAACCTGATGCATCTGGGCTCGCCGCAATCGGCGATCCTTTCGGCGGTGATCTTCAACGCGCTGATCATTGTCGCGCTGATCCCGCTGGCCCTGCGCGGCGTGCGCTATCGCCCGGTCGCGGCGGCGTCGCTTCTGCGTCGCAACCTGGCGATCTACGGGCTTGGCGGGCTGGTGATGCCGTTTGCGGGCATCAAGCTGATCGACCTTGCGCTGACCCATCTGAACCTGGCCTGAGGAGGCTTGCATGATCTCTCATCTTCGCCCCGCCCTTGTCTTCGTCGGGGGCTTCACCCTCCTGCTCGGGCTGGCCTATCCGCTCTCGATGACGGCCATTGCCACCGCGCTTTTGCCGCATCAGGCACAGGGCAGCCTGATCCGGGACGGCGCGCGCGTTCTGGGATCGGAGCTTGTGGGCCAGAATTTCACCACGCCGGGCTATTTCCACCCCCGCCCCTCGGCCGCGGCGACGCCTTATGATGCGATGGCCTCGGGCGGCTCCAACCTCGGGCCACTGTCGCAAAAGCTGCTCGACCGGGTCCGCGCCGATGTCGCCGCCTCGGGGATGACGGCGCCGGTGCCCGCCGATGCGGTGACCGCCTCGGCCTCGGGGCTTGATCCCGACATCTCGCCGCAAAACGCGCAGGCGCAGGTGGCGCGGGTGGCGGCGGCGCGCGCCCTCGCCCCGGCGCAGGTGGCGGAACTGGTGGAGCGGCAGACCCGGCAGCCGATCCTGGGCGTCTTCGGCGAGCCGCGGGTGAATGTGCTTGCACTGAACCGCGCGCTTGACACACTGTCGGCGCAATGACCCGAGGAAGCGATGCCCGCCGGTGACCCGGAAAAACGCCCCGATCCCGATGCGTTGCTGGCGCTGAGCCAGCGCGAGCGGCCCGGCCGTCTGAAGATCTTCCTGGGCGCGGCGCCGGGGGTGGGCAAGACCTGCGCGATGCTGCAGGAAGCCCACCGGCTGCGCGCCGAGGGCCGGGACGTGGTTCTGGGCCTGATCGAGACACATGGCCGGGCTGAAACCGAAGCGCTTGCGGCGGGGCTTGAAACCCTGCCGCGGCGGCAGATCGACTATCGCGGCCAGAGGCTGGAGGAATTCGACATCGACGCGGCGCTGGCGCGGCGGCCGGCGCTTCTGGTGGTGGACGAGCTGGCCCATACCAACGCGCCGCAAAGCCGGCATCCGAAACGCTGGCAGGATATCCGCGAACTGCTCGATGCCGGGATCGATGTCTGGACGGCACTGAACATCCAGCATCTGGAAAGCCTTGCCGATGTGGTGGCGCAGGTCACCGGCGTCACCGTGCGCGAGACCGTGCCCGATGTCATGGTGCAGGATGCGCAGGATGTGGTGCTGGTCGACATCCCCCCCGACGAGCTGATCGCGCGGCTCAAGGCGGGCAAGGTCTATCTGCCACAGACCGCGCGCCGGGCGGTGGAGAAATTCTTCACCCCCGGCAATCTGACGGCGCTGCGCGAACTGGCGCTGCGCCGCACCGCCGAGCGGGTCGACGACCAGATGACCGAGATCCTGCGGCAAAAGGCGATCGAGGGGCCGTGGGCCTCGGCCGAGCGGCTGCTGCTGTGCCTGTTTCCCGATGGCACCAGCGACACGCTGATCCGGCAGACGGCGCGGCTCGCCTCGGCGCTCAATGCGGACTGGATCGCGCTGCTGCTGGCGCCGCCCGGCGATCCGGCGGATGCCTCCGCGACAGAACGGAACGCCACCGAAGCTTTGCGGCTGGTCGAGACGCTGGGGGGCGCGGCGCTGCGGCTGACCAGCGCCGATTTCGCCGAGGACATCCTGCGCGTGGCGCGGCGCGAAAACGTCTCCCAGATCCTGCTCGGGCATCGCACGCGCGGGCCGCTGGCGCGGCTGCTGCGCCAAAGCCTGCCCGAGGCGCTGACCGCCCGCGCCACCGGGATCGCGGTGCATCTGCTGCCGCTGCCCGGCCCGCAGCCCGCGACGGCACGACGGCGCCTTGAGGCGCTGCGCCGGGGCATCGCCGGGCCGGGCCTGCCGCTCGATCTGAGCCTTGCGGTGCTTGCCACGACCGGGGTGGTCGCGATCGGCCTGGCTTTGGCGGCGGTGATGGAACTGCCGAACCTGTCGATGATCTTTCTGGCGGGCGTGCTGATCTGCGGCACCTTCCGCGGCACCCGGGCGGCGGTTGCGGCGGCGCTTTTATCCTTTCTTGCCTATAACTTCTTCTTCATCGAGCCGCTGCACACCTTCAGCATCGCGCGGCCGCATGAATTCCTGGCGCTGGTGATCTTTCTGATCGTCGCCAGCCTGACCGGGTCCTGGACCGGGCGGATCCGCGCCCAGGCCCGCTCGGCACTGTCGCAGACCCGCGCGATCGAGGCGCAGGCGGCGTTTTCGCGCCAGCTCTCGGCGGCCTCTTCGGCCGAGGATGTCGCCTGGGCGATGGTGACGCAGGTGCATGGATTGATGGGCGGCAAGGCGATCTTGCTGCTGGTCGAGGGCACCGAGCTGCGCTCCTGCGCCGCCTGGCCGCCCGAGGAGATCGCCGATCCGGTCGAGATGACCGCCGCGCGCTGGGCCTTCGAGCGCGGCGAGACGGCGGGCTGGCGCACCGCGACGCTGCCGAACCTGCGCT
The DNA here is from genome assembly GCF_058724655.1 of Rhodobacter sp. 4.3.4. NCBI lineage: Bacteria > Pseudomonadati > Pseudomonadota > Alphaproteobacteria > Rhodobacterales > Rhodobacter > Rhodobacter sp. 4.3.4. Next base: position 1,338,464 of record NZ_CM178967.1, on the reverse strand, counting down.
GGCGCTTTCACCCGCTGGCGACGCCGCGCCATGTGGTGGCGGTGCTGGGCTACGAGCCGCCCGACCGCGACCAGCCGCTCTCGGTCGCCGACGAGGCGAAGCTGGCGGCGGCGGTGGAACAGGCGGCGGTGGCGCTTGATCGCGCGCTTCTGGTGCGCGAGGCGGTGAAGGCGGCGGCGATGCAGGAAAACGAGAACATCCGCGATGCGCTTCTGGCCTCGCTCGGCCATGATCTGCGCACGCCCTTGGCCGCGATCACCGGCGCGGTGACAACGCTGCAACGCTCCGAGGAGGCGCCGCTGCGCGCCGATCAGCGCGCCGAGCTGCTCGACACCATCGGTCAGGAAGCCGCGCGGCTGAACCGTTTCGTCACCAATCTGCTGGAGATGAGCCGGATCGATCAGGGCGTGGTCAAGGTCCGCCGCGACTGGGTCGATGTCGGCGATGCGATCCGGCTGGCGGTGGAGCGGACGCGCAAGACCCATCCGGGGCGGCAGACGCGGGTCAGCCTCGCCCCCGATCTGGGCTTCGTGCGCGGCGATCAGGACTTGCTGTCGCAGGTGGTGTTCAACCTGCTCGACAACGCGCATAAATACGGCGAAACCGAGGTCAGCGTGCATGCGCGCAACGAGGGGGATCAGGTGACGATCAGCGTGACCGACGACGGCCCCGGGGTGAAACCGGCTGATCTGGAACGGATTTTCGAGAAATTCTTCCGCGCGGGCGGCACCGACCGGCGCAAGCCCGGCACCGGGCTGGGGCTGTCGATCTGCCGCGGCCTCGTGCGCGCGATGGGCGGCACGATCAAGGCCGAAAGCCCGGCGATCCGCCGCCGCGGCACCCGGCTGATCGTGCGGTTGCCGCTGGCGGAGCTGCCGAAGGAAGAGGAGGCCCGATAGCGATGCGCCGTTTGCTTGTCGTCGATGATGATGACCAGATCCAGACCATGCTGCGGATCGCGCTGGAAACGGCGGGCTACGAGATCGTCGCGGCGATGACCGGACAGGAGGCGATCCGGCTTGCGGCCAGCATCGCGCCCGAGGCGATCCTGCTCGATCTGGGCCTGCCCGACCGCGACGGCAAGGAGGTTCTGCGGGCGGTGCGGGCCTTCAGCACGGTGCCGGTGATCGTGCTCTCGGCGCGCGACCGCGAGGCGGAAAAGGTCGAGGCGCTGGATCTGGGCGCCGATGACTATCTGGAAAAGCCCTTCGGCATCGGCGAGTTGCAGGCAAGGCTGCGGGCCGCCGCCCGCCATGCGACGCGCGCGCGCGGCGAGACGACACGGCTGCTGCTGGGCGCGCTCAGCGTCGATCTGGACAAGCGGCTGGTGCAAAAGGACGGCCAGCCGGTGCGGCTGACGCCGAAAGAATTCGACCTGCTGTCGGTTCTGGTGCGCAATCTGGGCCGCGTCGTCACGCATCGGCAGATCCTGACCGCGGTCTGGGGTCCGGCGCATCACGACGACACGCAATATCTGCGCGTCTTCATCGGCCAGCTGCGCGCCAAGATCGAAGCCGATCCCGCCGCACCGGCGCTGATCCTGACCGAGCCGGGCGTCGGCTACCGGCTGGCGGAAGGCCCGGTCTAGCGCGGCAAGCCCCCCGCGACCGTGCGCCTGGTCGGCTCTGCGCTCAATCCGCCCGGGCCTGCGCGCAAAAGGCCGCCGCCGCCGGGGTCAGCGGGCCGCGGCGGCTGGCCAGGGCAATCGCGACCTGCGGCACCGGCTCGCGCACCTGACGGTAGCGCACCCCCTCCAGCGCCAGTTTCTCGACCGAGGCCGGAACCAGCGAAAATCCAAGATCCGAGGCGACGAGCGCCAGGATCGTGGCGATCTGCGGCGCGGGCGGCCCCAGCCGCGGCTCCACCCCCGCGGCGCGGCAGGCCGAGATCGCGGCATCATGCAGGCTCATCGCCATCTCGCGGGGGGTCAGGATCAGCGGCTCCTGCGCCAGATCGACGAGCGAGACCGGCCCGGTCCCGGGCAGATCGCGGCTGGCGCAAACGGCGGCCAGCAGCGGTTCCGACAGCAGCGGCCGCGTCACCAGATCGGGCGGATCGGAGCGGCTGGGCCGCAAGATCGCCAGATCGAGCCCGCCCGCCAGCACCGCATCGCGCAGGCGTTGCGAATTCGCCTCGAGCAGCCGCAGCGCCACCCCGGGACGCTCGGCGCGGAAGGCGCGGATCAGCCCCTGCACCACCGGGTTGAGCGCCACCGTGCCGGTCAGACCCAGCCGCAATTCCCCGGTTTCGCCCCGCGCCGCCGCCCGCGCCGCAAGGATCGCCGCCTGCGCCGCCGCAGGCAGCGGCGCCACGGCGGCGCGGAACACCCGCCCGGCCTCGGTCAGCTCTGCCCCCTGTGGCAGGCGCCGAAACAGCCGCGTGCCGATTTCGGTTTCCAGATCGCGGATCTGCTGGCTCAGCGGCGGCTGCCCGATCCCGAGCCGCGCCGCCGCGCGGGTGAAATTGCCCTCCTCGGCCACGGCGAGGAAGTAGCGGATGTGGCGCAGCTCCATGCTATCTGTTTTTCCTATGACGAACGGCTTTGATATATATTGGACTGCCGGAAGGCCGCGGTCTATCCCCTGCGAAAAGGAGATCGCAATGAGCGCCGCCGTTCCCCCCGCCACCGCCCCCCGCATCGCCAAGGGCACGGCCGCCTTTGCCCGGGTGCGGCTGGCGCTGTTTCTGGCGGGCTTTGCCAGCTTCGCGCTGATCTATTGCGTGCAGCCGCTTTTGCCTGCGTTTTCAAGGACGTTTCAGGTCTCCCCGGCGGAAAGTTCGCTGGCGCTATCGCTGACCACCGGGGCGCTTGCGGGGGCGATCATGGCGATGGCGGGCCTGTCGCAACGGCTGGGGCGCAAGGCGGTGATGGCGGCCTCGATGGTGCTGGGGGCGGCGCTGACGCTGGTGCTGGCCCGGCTTTCCGACTGGCACGGGTTGCTTGCCTTGCGATTTGCCCTTGGCCTTGCGATGGGGGGCGTTCCCGCGGTGGCGATGGCCTATCTGGCCGAGGAAATCCGCCCCGCCGATCTGGGCCGGGCGATGGGACTTTACATCGGCGGCACCGCCTTTGGCGCGATGATGGGGCGGGTCGGCATGGGGGGGCTGGCGGATGTCCTGGGCTGGCGCGGGGCGATGGCGGCGCTGGGCGGGCTGTGCCTGATCGCGGCTTTGGGCTTTGTGCTGCTTCTGCCGCCGTCGCGCCATTTCACCCCGCGCGCCGGGATCGGCCTTGCCGGGCATCTGCGGCTCTGGGCCGGGCATCTGCGCCGCCCGGCGCTGCTGCGCCTTTATGCGGTGGGGTTTTGCCTCACAAGCGTCTTTGTCACGCTGTTCAACTATGCCACCTTCCGGCTGTCGGCCGCGCCTTTCGGCCTGACGCAGGGCCAGGTGAGCCTGATCTTTCTGGCCTTCGGACTGGGCGTCATCGCCTCGGCGGTGGCCGGGCGTCTGGCCGGGCGGTTCGGGCAGGCCCGGCTGCTGGCGCTGGCCTTCGGGCTGATCCTGAGCGGCAGCCTGCTGACCCTGCCCGCCAGCCTGCCCGCGATGGCATGCGGGGTTGCGCTGGTGGCGACGGGGTTCTTTGTCGGCCATGCGGTGGCGTCCAGCGCGGTGGGCGCCGAGGCCGAGGGCGCCAAGGGCCATGCCTCGTCGCTCTATTTGCTGTTCTATTACGCCGGATCGAGCCTGACCGGATCGCTGGGCGGCTGGTTCTGGCAACACGGCGGATGGGGGGCCGTGGTCGGACTGACGGTGGCCGCGGCGCTTGCGGGGCTGGGGATCAGCCTGCGCTGCCGCGCCTGAGCCCGGGGCGGCAGGCGCGGCAGCGCGGCGCGGGGGGGGCGGCTCATCCGGCCAAGGAATCGACCGCCTCCTGCCCCTGGAACGCCATGACCAGCGCATCAAGCAACAGGCGGATGCGGCGCTGCTCGGTGCGGCCCTCCGGGAAGACCGCCTGCAAGGCCAGTCCCGGCATCGCGAAGGCCTGCAGGATCGGCACCAGACGCCCGGCGCGGATGTCCTCGGCCACATCCCATTCCGACTTGCGCACGATGCCCTGCCCCGCGACCGCCCAGTGCCGCACCAGCGCACCATCATTGGCCACCCGGTTGCCGCGCACCGCATGCCGTTCGACCTGCCCGTTCACCCAAAACGGCCAGAGCCGGTCGATCTCGGCGCCAAAACGCATCAGCAGGCAATTATGCCCGGCCAGATCGGCGGGATGTTCGGGCGTGCCGCAGCGGTGCAGATAGTCGGGGGCGGCGCAGATCAGGCGGCGGCTGGTGGTCAGACGGCGCGCGCGCAGGCTGGAATCGGCCAGATCGCCAAAGCGGATCGCCAGATCCAGCCCCTGACCGGCAATATCGACATAGCCATCATGCAGATGCAGATCGAAGGTCACATCGGGATGGGCGGCCTGAAACGCCTCCAGCACCGGGGCGATGCGGGCGCGCCCCAGATCGGCCGGGGCCGACAGCCGGATCGGGCCGGCGATCCGCTCGATGCCGAATTTCATCCGCGCCGCAAGCGCGTCGGTGTCGGCCAGAAGACGGCGCGCGCCCTCGGCCAGCATGCGCCCCTCTTCGGTGAGGCCCAGCGCCCGGGTGGTGCGATTGAGCAGCCGGGTGCCGTAATGCGCCTCGAGCGCCGCCAGCCGCTCGGACACGGTGGCGGGCGACAGCCCCGCCTCCCGCGCCGCCGCGGCAAGGCTGCCCTTTTCCAGAATGGTCAGGAACAGGCGCAGATTGTCCAGCAGCACTGTTCGGTTCCTCCGAATGATGACTTCGGAAGTCTGGCAATTCCGCCGCTTTGCCGCAAGGCCTATGTCGGAGGCACCAGACCGGGAAGCCGCCCCTGCCACGCCCTCCCGCGCGGCGCAAAGCGGAGATTTCCCGGCCACCCTGATCGAGGTTCCCGATGACCAGCCTGTTTTCCCCCCTTGTCCACGGCGGCCTGCCGCTGCCCTCGCGGATCGTCATGGCGCCGAGACCCGCGCCCGCGCCGCGCAGCCCGGCAATGTCCCCACGCCGCTGATGGCGCAATACTATGCCCAGCGCGCCTCGGCCGGGCTGATCATCTCCGAAGCCACGCAAATCAGCCCGCAGGGTCAGGGCTACAGCTTCACCCCCGGCATCCATTCTGCCCGGCAGGTGGCCGGCTGGCGCCAGGTGACCGAGGCCGTCCATGCCGCGGGCGGGCGCATCCTGTTGCAGCTTTGGCATGTCGGCCGGATGAGCCACGCCAGCTTTCATCCCGACGGGCTGCCGGTGGCGCCTTCGGCTCTGGCGCCGGGGGCATCGGTCTGGGTGGCCGATCCGGCAACGGGCAAGGGCCGGATGCTGCCCTGTCCGGTGCCGCGCGCGCTGGACCGCTCCGAGATCGCCGGGATCGTCGCCGATTATGCCCGGGCCGCCCGCAATGCCCGGGAGGCCGGGTTCGACGGCGTCGAGATCCATGCGGCGAATGGCTATCTGCTGGACAGTTTCCTGCGCGCCTCCTCCAATCTGCGCACCGACAGCTACGGCGGCACGGTCGAAAACCGCCTTCGTCTGCTGCGCGAGGTGGCCGAGGCGGTGGCCCCGGTCTTCGGCCCGGAGCGGACGGGATTCCGCTTTTCGCCCTTCATCACGCAGCGCGGGATGGACGATCCCGCAGCGCCGGAGACCATCCTCGCGCTTGTGCGGGTGCTGAATGACCTCGGGCTGGGTCATGTCCATATCGCCGAGGCCGATTGGGACGATGCGCCCGAAACCCCGCGGGAGTTCCGCGTCGCGCTGCGTCAGGCCTTTGCGGGCCATATCATCGTGGCGGGCGGCTATGACGCGCCCAGGGCGCAGGCGCTGCTGACGGATGGTCTGGTGGATCTGGTGGCTTTCGGCCGTCCGTTCCTCGCCAATCCCGATTTCCCGCGCCGCCTGGCCGCGCAGCTGCCCCTGGCCGATTTCGACCCCGAAACCCTGTTCGGCGGCGGCGCCGAGGGCTTCACCACCTACCCCCCGCATGGCGCAATGCCCCGATCGTGAAAGGAGACGACAAGATGACATCCGAGATGAAGGCCGTCGGCCTGAGACGCTATCTGCCACTGACCGAGGCCGAGGCCCTGCTGGACGTGACCTTGCCGATACCGGTGCCGCAGGGCCGCGACCTTCTGGTCGAGGTGAAGGCGGTCGCGGTGAACCCGGTCGATACCAAGGTGCGCGCGCCGAAGGACAAGGTGGAGCCCAGCCCCCGGGTGCTGGGCTGGGATGCCAGCGGCGTGGTGGCAGCGGTCGGCCCCGGGGTGACGCTGTTCCGCCCGGGCGATGCGGTCTATTACGCCGGTGACATCACGCGGCCCGGGTCGAACCAGCAGTTTCAGCTGGTCGACGAGCGCATTGTCGGGGCCAAGCCGCAAAGCCTGTCCTTCGCAGAGGCCGCGGCCCTGCCGTTGACCACCATCACCGCCTATGAGGCGCTGTTCGACCGGCTGCGGATCGACCGCGACGGCGGCTCTGCCGGGCAAAGCATCCTGATGATCGGCGGGGCGGGCGGTGTCGGCTCCATCGCGATCCAGCTGGCGAAACGGGCCGGGCTGGGGGTGATCGCCTCGGCCTCGCGCCCGGAAACGGTGGCCTGGGTGCGCCAGCTCGGCGCCGACGCGACGGTCGACCATCGCGGCGACATGGTGGCCCAGGTGCGGGCGCTGGGACACCACCATGTCGATCACGTCGCGATTTTCAACGACATGCGCCATTGGGAGACGGCGGTGGAGCTGATCCGGCCGCAGGGCGGCATCGTCTCGATCGACGACACCCATCTGCCGATGCCGATGGCGGGGATGAAGTCCAAGGCGGCCAGCCTGCATTGGGAATTCATGTTCGCCCGCGCCATGCACCAGACCCCCGACATGATCGAACAGCACCGGCTGCTGACCTGGGTTGCGGCGCAGATCGACGCGGGCCAGATCCGCAGCACGCTGACCGAGGTGCTGCACCCGATCAACGCCGAGAACCTGCGTCGTGCCCATGCCGCCCTCGAGGCGGGCACGGCAAAAGGCAAGATCGTGCTCGAAGGGTTCTGAGCCGGGCACGGCCTGCGGGGCAAGGAAGGTTCCGCAGGCCGTGCCGCGCTGGCGGCTCAGCGCGCCCGGTCGAGCATGCCGAACAGGTCGCGCGGGTCATCGGGGTCGGCCAGCATGTCAAGCGGCTCGAAGAAATCCGTGCCCGCGATCCGCTCATGCACGAAACGCAGCGCCGAAAAATCCTCGATCGCGAAGCCGACGGAATCAAACAGCGTGATCTGCCGCGCATCGCGCCGCCCCGCCACCTCGCCGCGCATCACCTGCCACAGCTCGGTCACCGGATGGTCGGGGGCGAGCTGCTGGATCTCGCCCTCGATGCGGGTCTGCGGCGGGTATTCGACGAAGATCTCGGCACGTTTCAGAATGTCGGGATGCAGTTCGGTCTTGCCCGGACAGTCACCGCCGATCGCGTTGAGATGCACCCCCGCCCCCACCATGTTGTCGGTCAGGATCGTCGCGAATTGCTTGTCGGCGGTGCAGGTGGTGAGGATCTGCGCGCCTTCGACCGCCGCCTGTGCCGAGGCGCAGGCGGTCACCTCGAACCCCTGCGCGCGCAGATTGCGCAGGGCCTTTTCGGTTGCCCGCGGGTCGATATCGTAAAGCCGCAGCCGGTTGATGCCGCACAGCGCCCGGAACGCCAGCGCCTGAAACTCGCATTGCGCGCCATTGCCGATCAGCGCCATCACCTGCGCCCCCTCGGGGGCAAGATAGCGCCCCACCAGCGCCGAGGTGGCCGCGGTGCGCAGCGCCGTCAGCAGGGTCATTTCCGTCAGAAGCAGCGGATAGCCGGTGCTGACCGAGGCGAGCACGCCAAAGGCGGTGACGGTCTGATAGCCCGCCCGCATGTTGCCCGGATGGCCGTTCACATATTTGAAGCCGTAGCTTTCCGCATCGGCGGTCGGCATCAGCTCGATCACGCCGTCGCGCGAATGGCTGGCCACGCGGGGCGTCTTGTCGAATTCGGGCCAGCGGCGGAAATCGGCCTCGATGTGACCGGCCAGATCCGTAATAAACCGCTCGACCCCGATCGCATGCACCAGACGCATCATGTTCGCGACCGAGACGAAGGGCACGAAGGCCAGCTGCGAGGGTTGCGGGCGCAGCCTCATGCGAAGCTCCGGGTCTGACGGTCGAGCACACGGCGGCCGAAAAGGCTGGCGGCCAGGTCGCAGATCAGCGAGGCGGTGCGGCCGCGCTCGTCGAGGAACGGGTTCAGCTCGACCAGATCGAGCGAGGTGACGACCCCGGCATCGCACAGATATTCCATGATCAGATGCGCCTCGCGGAAGGTGGCGCCGCCCGGCACGGTGGTGCCCACCGCGGGGGCGATGCCGGGATCGAGGAAATCGACATCGAAGCTGACATGCAGCAGCCCGTTCGCGGCTTTCACCCGCTCGATGAAGGCGCGCAAGGGCGCGACGACGCCGGTCTCGTCGATGGCGCGCATGTCATGCACCTCGATCCCGTGGTCCAGAATGCGGCGATGCTCGGCCGGATCGACCGAACGAATGCCCATCATGCACAGCCGCGACGGGTCGATCGCATGGGCCAGCGGCGGATAGGCGGCGAAATCACCAAGGCCGCAGGCATAGGCGACGGGCGTGCCATGCAGATTGCCGCTTTCGGTGGTGTCAAGCGAATGCAGATCGGGATGGGCGTCGAGCCAGAGCACGAACAGCGGACGGCCCAGCCGCGCGGCATGGGCCGCAACCCCCGCCATCGTGCCCGCCGACATCGAATGATCGCCGCCCAGAAACACCGGCAGGTCGCTTTGCGCCGCGGCCGCCTCGGCGCGCGCGGCCAGAAGCGCGATCCAGGCGCGGGTCTCGGCCAGATGATGCACCGCCGGATTGGCATGGGCCATCGCCGCCTGCGGGCCGATCGACAGATCGCCCTGATCCTCGATCCGCCATCCCAGCGCCTCGAGGCTGGCGATCAGCCCCGCCGTGCGCAGGCTGGCAGGTCCCATCACGCAGCCCGGCTGGTGGGTGCCGCTCTGGATCGGCGCCCCGAGAATGATACTGCTTCGCGTCATCTTTTGCTCCTTCAGGGGGCCAAGCTTCGCAGAGGCCGCCGCCGGTTTCGCTGGCAAATCTGATCATTCCGGTGTTTTATCTGGTCACTTTGAACAGCCGAATGGACACTCCGACCAGATGACCGATCTCAGCGCCACCGACCGGCGGATCATCGCCGCGCTGCGCCAGAACGCGCGGATGAGCATCACCGAGCTGGCCCATGCCGCGCAGGTCTCGCGCACCACGGCCAAGCTGCGGCTGGACAGCCTGCTGGCCGAGGGCCGGATCCGGCGTTTCACCATCGAGACCGATGTGGATGTCGAGGGCGAGGTGCGCGCGATCACGCTGGTGGAATTGCAGGGCAAGCTGTCGCGGCAGGTGATCCGCAGCCTGACCGCGCTGCCCGGGGTCAGCACCGTGCATGCCACCAATGGCGCCTGGGATCTGGTGGTGGAGATCCGCACCGGCTCGCTGGTCGATTTCGACCGGGTGCTGCGCGCGATCCGCGAAATTCCGGGGGTGATCAACAGCCAGAGCTGCCTGCTGCTCGCCCATGTGGCGGCCTGAGCCGCGGCGGGTGTCCGTCAGGCCCGGGTCCGATGCGCCCGCGGTCCCGACCGGACCCGCCGCAGGAAAAGGCCCCCGTCCTTGCGGACAGGGGCCAGGTTCGTCGATCAGGCTCTTTTTTCATGCCCGAGGTTTAGGTTTCGCCTGGGCCTTCTCGACGTCTGGGGCAAGCGCACCTGCCCCGGATCTCTCAATGCAGCGCCTTCGCGCCCGAACTCATCAGCGTGACGGTGGTGGTGGCGCCCGCCATGCGGATGTCGGTCACGTCCAGCCCATGCGCGGTCAGATCGCCGCCCCAGACCTCGATCGAGGCGCCCTCGAAAGCGGCGTCGATCAGGCGCTTGAGCGCCTTGCCCGCCAGCACGGCCTCGTAACCGCCGGGGATGCGGCGCAGGGGCACGTCGGCGAAGCTTTCGGTGGCGATGATCAGATGCATGTCGGTCCGGTCGTTCTGGAGGAAAAGTTTCGTTTCGTCTGCGCCCCTTGCGGGGCGAAGCTCAGAAGGGATCAGCTGCAGCCGCTCGTCGCGCCACAGGTGTTGCACTTCATGCAGGTGCCGTTGCGCACCAGCGTGTAGTTGCCGCATTCGCCGCAGGCCTCGCCCTCGTAGCCCTGCATCTTCGCCTTGGCGCGGGCGTCCAGCGCCACCACGCCCGAGGAAAGCGCGGTCGAGACCCCCGCCGTCAGCGCGGTTTCGGGAACCAGCGTGTTCAGCGCCGCCATCGGATCAAGCTGCGCCCCCGCACCGCCGCGCAGCACCACCAGCTCCTGCGGCAGACGCTTGCGCAGATAGCCGGTCGAGGAAATCTGCCGCAGCACCTCAAGCGATTTCGACGCCGCGGTTTCGCTCACCGGCTCGACATTGCGCTTGCCCTCGTTCTGCCCACCGCCCAGATCGTCGAACATCGTGCCCTGCGGCTTGATATGCGCCAGATCGGTGCGGTCCAGATAGCTCACCGCCAGTTCGCGGAAGACGTAATCGAGGATCGAGGTGGCGTTCTTGATGCTGTCATTGCCCTGCACCATGCCCGCGGGCTCGAATTTGGTGAAGGTGAAGGCGTCGACGAATTCCTCCAGCGGCACGCCATATTGCAGGCCCACGGACACGGCGATGGCGAAATTGTTCATCATCGCGCGAAAGCCCGCGCCTTCCTTGTGCATGTCGATGAAGATCTCGCCCAAGGAGCCATCGGCATATTCGCCGGTGCGCAGATAGACCTTGTGGCCCCCCACGACGGCCTTTTGCGTGTAGCCCTTGCGGCGATCGGGCAGCTTCTCGCGATGCGAGCGCACGATCTCCTTGACCACGATCTTCTCGACGATCTTCTCGGCCAGCACCGCGGCCTTTTCCTGCTGGCTGCCGGTGGCGAGGATTTCCTCGGCCTCCTCGTCATCCTCGACCAGCGCCGAGGCGAGCGGTTGCGACAGTTTCGAGCCGTCGCGGTAGAGCGCATTCGCCTTGATACCGAGCGACCAGGACAGCTCGTAGGCCGCCTTCACATCCTCGATCGTGGCGGTGTTGGCCATGTTGATCGTCTTCGAAATCGCACCCGAGATGAACGACTGCGCCGCCGCCATCATGCGGATGTGGCTTTCGACCGACAGATAGCGCTTGCCGCGCTTGCCGCAGGTGTTGGCGCAGTCGAAGACGACGTAATGCTCGGGGCGCAGGAAGGGGGCGCCTTCCAACGTCATCGTGCCGCAAACATGGTCGTTCGCCGCATCGATCTGCGCCTTGCTGAAGCCCAGGTGGCGCAACAGGTCAAAGGTCGGATCGGCCAGTTTCTCGGCCGGGATGCCCAGCGTTTTCGTGCAGAAATCCTCGCCCAGCGTCCATTGGTTGAAGACGAAACGGATGTCGAAGGCCGAGGGCAGCGCGGCCTCGATCTTTTCGATCTCGCGCGGGCCGAAGCCATGGCCGATCAGCGCGGTATGGTTGATGCCGGGGCAATTGCCCAAGGAGCCATGCCCCACCGCATAGGCGATGATTTCCGCGATCTGCGCCGAGCCGTAACCCAGCGTTTCCAAAGCCGCGGGCACTGAGCGGTTGATGATCTTGAAATAGCCGCCGCCCGCCAGTTTCTTGAATTTCACCAGCGCGAAATCGGGCTCGATCCCGGTCGTGTCGCAATCCATCACCAGACCGATGGTGCCCGTCGGCGCGATCACCGAGACCTGCGCGTTGCGGAAGCCGTATTCCTCGCCCAGACGCAGCGCCTCGTCCCAGGCCATGCGCGCCAGACGCAGCAGCCGGTCATCGGGGCAATTGGCCAGATCGAGCGGCACCGGCGGCACTTCCAGCCCCTCGTAGCCCTTCGACTTGCCATGCGCCGCGGTGCGGTGGTTGCGGATCACCCGCAGCATGTGGTCGCGGTTGCGGGCATAGCCCGGGAAGGCGCCCAGTTCCGCCGCCATCTCGGCCGAGGTCGCATAGCTGATCCCGGTCATGATCGCACTCAGCGCGCCGCACAGCGCCCGGCCCTCGTCGCTGTCATAGCCAAGGCCCATGGTCATCAGAAGGCCGCCGATATTGGCATAGCCCAGCCCGAGGGTGCGGAAATCATAGCTGCGCTGCGCGATTTCCTTCGACGGGAATTGCGCCATCAGCACCGAGATTTCCAGCGTCATCGTCCAGAGCCGGGTGGCATGGACATAGGCCTCGGCGTCGAATTCGCCGCCCTTGTAGAAGGTCAGCAGGTTGAGCGAGGCAAGGTTGCAGGCGGTATCATCGAGGAACATGTATTCCGAGCACGGGTTCGAGCCCCGGATCGGCCCGTCCTCGGGGCAGGTGTGCCAGGCGTTCACCGTGTCATGGAACTGGATGCCCGGATCGGCGCAGGCCCAGGCGGCATGGCCGACCTGATCCCACAGCGCGCGCGCCTTCACGACCTTGGCCACCGAGCCATCGGTGCGGCGCAGCAGCTCCCAGTTCGCGTCGTCCTTCACCGCCTTGAGGAAAGCGTCGGTGACGCGCACCGAATTGTTCGAATTCTGCCCCGAGACCGAGATATAGGCATCCGAATCCCAATCGGTGTCATAGGTCGGGAATTCGATGCTGGAAAACCCCTGCCGGGCATATTGCAGCACGCGGTTGATGTAGGTTTCCGGGATCATCGCCTTTTTCGCGGACCGGATCGCGGCCTTCAGCACCGCGTTCCCCGCCGGATCGGTGCGGCCATCCTCGGAACCATCGAAAGCCCGGATCGCCTCGAAGATCTTGTTCAGCTCGCGCTCGTGCATTTTCGAGCCGGCCACCAGCGAGGCGACCTTCTGTTCTTCGATCACCTTCCAGTTAATGAATTCCTCGATATCGGGGTGATCCATGTCGCAGATCACCATCTTCGCCGCCCGCCGCGTGGTGCCGCCCGATTTGATCGCCCCCGCCGCGCGGTCGCCGATCTTCAGGAACCCCATCAGGCCGCTGGACTTGCCGCCGCCCGACAGCCGCTCGCCCTCGGCGCGCAGGCTGGAAAAGTTGGTGCCGGTGCCCGAGCCGTATTTGAACAGACGCGCTTCGCGGACCCAGAGATCCATGATGCCGCCCTCGCCCACCAGATCGTCGCGGACGGATTGGATGAAACAGGCATGCGGTTGCGGATGTTCATAGGCCGAGGCCGATTTCGTCAGCTGGCCGGTCTTGTGATCGACATAGTAATGGCCCTGCGACGGGCCGTCGATGCCATAGGCCCAGTGCAGGCCGGTGTTGAACCATTGCGGGCTGTTGGGCGCGGCCATCTGCGCGGCCAGCATGTAGCGCAGCTCGTCGTAATAGACGCGGGCGTCGTCTTCATTGGTGAAATAGCCGCCCTTCCAGCCCCAATAGGTCCAGGCCCCGGCCATCCGGTCGAACACCTGTTTGGCCGAGGTTTCGCCGACAAAACGCTGATCTTCGGGCAGAGTTTCCAGCACATCGGTATCGGGCACGGAGCGCCACAGGAATTCGGGCACGCCCTTTTCCTTGACGCGCTTGAGCGCCGCCGGAACGCCCGCCTTGCGGAAGTATTTTTGCGCGATCACGTCCGAGGCGACCTGGCTGAAGCCCTCGGGCACTTCCACGGCCTCGTTGCGGAACACCACCTTGCCATCGGGATTGCGGATTTCCGAGGTGGTGGTGGTGAAGGTCATCGCCCCGTAGGCGCCGCCCTCGACCGTGGTGAACTTGCGCTCGATCTTCATCTGCCGGTCCTGCCCTTCCCGTTTCTTGCGCCGACACGGCAAGCGGAAGCAAAACGGCCAACCCGGCGCCCAAGGCCCGAGGCTGGGTCGAACCCTGACGGGCGGACCATTCTGGTTGGCTGTCTTGCCGCCGCGGAACACTATATCTGGTAGCGCCGCCGCCGACAGCCCACAACCTGCCGCGTCCCCTCGGTATCGTCAACGTAATTTTCACGAATAACGGGCGAGAATCCCGCTTGACGGCGGCGCGCAAAAGCTGCCGGGAGATTCTTCCACATTGCCCCGGTTTCGGCCGCGCCGGGCTTGAGGGCCGAATTTCCTTTGCTTTGGGCAGAATTACCCGCCGCAGCTGCGACGGCAGAGCGACTTCTCCACAGCCCCCCATATCTTGTGGAGAACTTCGGCCAAAAATCGCCCACCGCGCTGGCCTCGGGCCGGTTGGGGACAAAACCGCGCCACAGAGGGCAAACGGACGGAATTTATTAAGTATTTCTTAAGGAATCTTAATGGGGGGATTCGCTACGGATAGTGTCTGGCCGTTGCGCGACCCCGCGCGTTCGGGGCGGATGGGCCTACCAGATGTGGTGGAAAAAGCGGCGCCGGACGCAACCGGGGCCAGTCCCGGCCGCAGCGTGTCAGCTGCCTGCCCCCCAGGATCGGGCGCCGGACGGGGCCGAAAACGGCGCCGTCGCACTGCCCCATCGGGGCGCAAAGGCTGACAAGATACTTTCCACCCACGCGGCGCCGCTTTCCAGCCCCGCCCTGCCCGGGGTCAAAGCGCCAGCCCGTGCCGCCCCGCCAGATCGGTGAAAAACTGCCAGGCCACCCGGCCCGAGCGCGATCCCCGGGTGCGGTACCATTCCACCGCCTCGGCGCGCAGCGCCTCGGGGTCGATGCGCAGCCCATAGGCCGCCACATAGCCCTCGATCATCGCGAAATAGGCGTCCTGATCGCAGGGATGGAACCCCAGCCAGAGCCCGAACCGATCCGAGAGCGAGACCTTTTCCTCCACCGCCTCCGACGGGTTGATCGCGGTCGAGCGTTCATTCTCGATCATCTCGCGCGGCATCAGATGGCGCCGGTTCGAGGTGGCGTAAAAGATCACATTGGCCGGGCGGCCCGCGATGCCGCCATCGAGCACGGCTTTGAGCGACTTGTAATGCTGGTCGTCGTGGCTGAAGCTGAGGTCATCGCAAAAGAGCACGAAGCGATGCCCGGGCGCGGCGCGCAGCAGGGTCAGCAGCCGCCCGACCGAGGGCAGATCCTCGCGCGAGAGCTCGACCAGTTTCAGCCCCAGCCCCTGGCGCAGCACCTCGGCATGGACCGCCTTGACGAGCGAGGATTTCCCCATCCCCCGCGCGCCCCACAACAGCGCATTGTTCGCCGCCGCACCGCGGGCGAATTGCAGCGTATTGGCCAAAAGCGTGTCCCGCGCCCGGTCGATGTCGCGCAAAAGGCCCAGATCGATGCGCGAAACCTGTGTCACCGGCTCCAGCCGGTCGGGCGCGGCGTGCCACAAAAACGCATCCGCCCCCGAAAACTCGGGGGCAGGCGCGGGCGCGGGGGCGAGGCGCTCAAGCGCCTCGGCAATCCGCGTCATCGGATCAGTCATTCTTCGTCGTCCTCGTCGTCGATCCAGCTGCCCTCGGCGCGCATCTGCGCCTCGCGCTTCTTCTCGATCCGCCGGACAAGGAAAATCGAGCCCTCGTAAAGCGGATAGATCACCGCGAACATGATGACCTGCGACATCACATCGGGCGGCGTGACGATAGCCGCGACCGTCAGCATCGCCACCACCGCATATTTGCGCACCGAGGCCAGCGCATCGGCCGAGACCAGCCCCGCCTTGCCCAGAAGCGTCAGCGCCACCGGCATCTGGAAGCAGATCCCGAAGGCCATGACGAATTTCGTCGTGAGCTTGAGATATTCTTCCATCGAGCCGGTGAAGCCGATCACTGCCATCTGGTTGGCCGGATCACTCGCATCGGCCCCCGCCACCACATCGCCCATCTGGAAGCCCAGAAAGAAGCTGAAGGCCATCGGCAGGATGATGTAATAGCAAAACGCCGCGCCCAGAAAGAACATCACCGGCGAGGCGATCAGGAACGGCAGGAAGGCCCGTTTTTCGTTGCGGTAAAGCCCGGGCGCGACAAAGCGCCAAAGCTGGAAGCCGATCATCGGGAAGGCCAGCGCAAAGCCGCCCAGCATCGCGATGTTGATCGCGACGAAGAAACCCTCCTGCAGCTTGATCAGCGACAGCTGGCAGGCCTGCCCGCGCGCGGCAAGCGCCTCGCAGATCGGATGCGTCAGGAAGGTGAAGACCGGATGCCAGACGATGTAGCACAGCACCACCGCCACCACATAGGCGGCCAGCGCATAAAGGATGCGCGTGCGCAGTTCCGCCAGATGCTCGATCAGCGGCGCCGCGGTCTCGTCGATATGATCGGCCGTCATGCCGCCCCTCCCGGCCCTTCGGGGCGTTTGACCGCGGGGCTCGCCGCGGGGGTCGTTTTCCGCTCCGGTCCCGCCTCCGGCTCCGGCGCCAGCTCTGCCGCGTCCAGATCAGCCGCGAGTTCCGGGTCAAGCGTCAGCACCGCCGCCGCCCCCGCCGCCGCCGGCTTGGGCAGCTTCGGGTCCCATTTCTCGAACCGCTCGGTGGCGCGCTCCAGCGCGTCGATGCCCAGACCCTTCGTCGTGGTCATCGCCTTCAGGTCCTGCAGACCCTCCGCCGCCTCCTTGACGCCGGTGTCCCGCGCCGCCTCTTCCATCGCGGCGGTGAATTCCCGGCCCAGACGCTTGGCCTTGGCCGTCAGCCGCCCCAGAGCGTGAAACATCCGCGGCAGGTCCTTCGGACCCACCACGATGAGGGCGACAATGCCGATGAGCAGAAGCTCGCTCCAGCCGATGTCGAACATGCGTTATCCGCCTTTGGTCAGGGATCAGACCTTGTCCTTGTCGGGGGTCGTCTCAAGGGTCTTCGTCTCGGCGGTCTTCGGCTCGGCGGCGGCCTCCTCGATGTCCTTCGTGCCTTCGCTCACGCCTTTCTTGAAGGCGGTGATGCCTTTGCCGACTTCGCCCATCAGCGACGAGACCTTGCCGCGACCGAACAGCACCAGCACGACCACGGCGATCAGCAGCAGCTGCCAGGGACCCATTTGCATGTCATTTCTCCTAAACACGGGATTTGCGGCGATCTTTCCCGCAGCCCGCCCGGCTGACAAGCGTCAATCCCGCCGCAGCCGCCGCCGCCTGGCGGGATTACTGACAGTTATTTGTCAGTTGCGCCCGGATGTGCGATCCTGCCGCCCGGAGGGACAATGACACGCAACGAAAGGTTCGAGCAGATTCTGCTGCTGCTGCGGGAGGGCGAGCTGATCCGGGCGCGCGACGTCGCGGCGCGACTCGGGGTGTCGGAGCGCACGATCTGGCGCGACATGGCGAAGCTTGTGGATTACGGCGTGCCGATCGAGGGCGAACGCGGCGTCGGCTATATCCTGCGCCGGCCGGTGGCGCTGCCGCCGCTGGTGCTGACGCAAGACGAGATGGCGGCGCTGTACCATCTGTTGCGGCTGGCGGGGGCGCATGGCGACACGCGCATCGCCACGGGGGCGCGGACGCTCGCCGCGAAGATCCGCGCCGTGATGCCCCCCGACCCCGCGACCGAGGACCCGGTCTGAGCCGCCACTGGCGCGGCCGGGCGCAACAGGCTAGAAAACGGCCATGAGCACGCCTGAATTCGTCACCGCCTTCGCCACCCTTTTCGTCGTCGTCGATCCGATCGGCCTCGTGCCGCTGTTCCTGGCGCTGACCCAGGGGATGAGCGCCCAGATGCGCCGCACCGTGGGCATCCGGGCGCTGGTCATCGCCACCGTCCTGCTGACCGCCTTCGGGCTTTTCGGCGATGCGCTGTTGCGCGGCATCGGCATTTCGATGCCCGCCTTCCGCATTTCGGGCGGGATGCTGCTGTTCCTGACCGCGCTGGACATGCTGTTCGAGCGCCGCACCCAGCGCCGCGAAGGCCAATCGGCCGAGCCGCATACCCCCGACCCTTCGGTCTTTCCCCTGGCGACGCCGCTGCTGGCGGGGCCCGGGGCGATGGCGACGATGATCCTGCTGGCGGGCTCGGGCACGGGGGGGCTGCATCTGGCGGCGGTGCTGGCGGTGATGGTGCTGGTTCTGGCCTGCGTCTTCGTGCTGTTTCTGCTCGCAACGCCCTTGGAGCGCGCGCTGGGGCGGACCGGAACGATGGTGGTGACGCGGCTTCTGGGGATGCTGCTTGCCGCGCTGGCGGTGCAGTTCATCCTCGACGGGCTGCGCGGGGCGGGGATCATCGCCGCGCCGCTCGGGGGGTGACGTTCGGGGGATGACAGGACGGCCCGGCGCCCCTACATCGGGGGGCAGGAGGCACCATGGACCCCGATATCCCGCGTGTGATTTATTATCTTCTGCTGCTTCTGGCGATCGGCGGCTATCTGGTCGCGGCGCTGCGCCGCCGCCCCGGTCAGGCGCTGCAACAGCTGATGATCTGGGCGCTGATCTTTCTCGGCATCGCCGCCGTGGCGGGGATCTGGCCCGATGTCCGCGCCGCGATCGCGCCCGCGCAGACCGTGACCCAGTCGGGCCGGATCGAGCTGCCGCTGCGGGCGGACGGGCATTATTACCTGCAGGCGCAGGTGAACGGCACCACGATCGATTTCGTCATCGACACCGGCGCCTCGCAGATCGTGCTCAGCCGGGCGGATGCGGAACGGGCGGGGATCGACACCGGCGCGCTCGCCTATATCGGCCGCGCCTTCACGGCGAATGGCGAGGTGGCGACGGCGCCGGTGCGGCTGGACAGCCTCAGCGTCGGCCCCTTCACCGACCGCGACGTGGCGGCGGTGGTCAATCGCGGCGCGATGGCGGGCTCGCTTCTGGGCATGAGCTACCTGACCCGTTTCGGCAAGGTGCAGTTCGACGACCGCCGGATGATCCTTGAACGCTAGCCCCCGGCGGCACCGTCGCGAAGGGCGTATTTTGACCAAGAAAAAACACCACGGGGTTTTTCCTGGGGCAAATACGCAAGGGGGTGCGGGGGACATCGTCCCCCGGCAGCGGGGGGTGCGGGGGGCGGCAGCCCCCCGCTTTCCGGGCGCCCGAGCCGCGCGAGGGCGCAATCCCTAAAGCCAGTCCTTCCACTTGAAGAAGGCCCAGGACAGCAAGGCCGAGGCCAGCATCAGCACCAGCGCGAAAGGATAGCCCCAGGGCTGGTTCAGCTCCGGCATATTGGCAAAGTTCATCCCATAGGCCGAAGCGATCAGCGTCGGCGGCAGGAACAGCGCCGTCACCACCGACAGGATCCGCACCGTGTTGTTCTGCGCCAGGTTGATCATGCCGAGCGTCGCATCGACGGTCAGCGACACCCGCGAGGACAGATAGTCGTTATGCACCGCCAGCGCCGTGATGTCGCGCATCAGCGCCTTGGCCAGCGGCCGCAGCTCGCCCCCCTGCGCATGCGTCACAAGGCTCTGATCATAGAACGACAAGGCCCGTTCCAGCGTCAGAAGCGCCAGCCGGATATGGCCCAGCAGCTCGCCCTGCTT
This sequence comes from Rhodobacter sp. 4.3.4, assembly GCF_058724655.1. Taxonomy (NCBI): domain Bacteria; kingdom Pseudomonadati; phylum Pseudomonadota; class Alphaproteobacteria; order Rhodobacterales; genus Rhodobacter; species Rhodobacter sp. 4.3.4. The sequence continues at coordinate 1,319,064 of NZ_CM178967.1, read as the reverse complement.
GCCCACCTCGCCCAGCGCCACCTTCAGCTCGGGCGCGCGCGCCTGGCCCAGCACCCGCGCCGAGACCTGATCCAGCGCCCGCCCCGAGGCCTCGAGCAGATCGGCCTGCCGGGCGACGATTTCCTCGATCAGCCCCAGAAAGATCCGCTCGGGCGTGCGGCAGCCCGCCGTCGTGCGCTCGGCCCGGTCGGGATAGGTGACAAAGCTGCGCGGCGCATGGTGGCGCACCGTCACCAGCCGCTCGGGCGACAGGATGAAGCTGACCGGCCCCGAGATATGCTCGCCCGAGGGCGTGTGACCGGGCAGCACCACGGTCATCACATCCACCCCCTCCTCGCGGTAAAGCCGGTTCGAGATCTCGATCTCTTCCATGTCGGCCAGCGTCGGCACCTCGACGCCCAGCGCCGCCACCGCCGCGACCTGGCTGTCGAGCGGGCGATACAGATCGATCCAGAACGCCTGTTCCAGATCGGCCCCGATCTCGGTCGGGCTTTGCTGACCAAGGCGGGCGAGCCCGCGCGGCAGCGGCTTGTAGGCGTGCAGCATGCGCCCTCGCAGGATGGGGCCGCCGACATGGCGGGTCCGCCCCACAAAGCCGCGCCGCGCCGCCGCGGTCAAGCCCCCCCGCCGTGCGGCGTGACGCGGTTATTCCCCATCCCCGCCGCGCTGGCGCCACAATCCTGCCCCAGCCTTTGCGGGACTTCACAGCCAAGGCAGGGATCAGATGGACTTCCCCGGTTTCGACGCGCTTGCGGTTGGCGTCATTCTGTTCGTGGCGCTGCGCGAGGCGGGCAACCGTCTGCGCCGCGCGCGTGCCGCCCGCGCCGCCGGGCGCGATCCGCTGGAAGCCTGAGCCGCCCCCTCGACGCCGCTCTCGATTCCGCGCCGCAGCCGTGCTATGGCCGTCCGATGCCCCCGACCTGCGACCACGAGGAAGCCGCCTTGGCGATGGATACTGCCCGAGACCCGCAAGAAGAAGCCGATCCCGAGACCGCCGCCGGGACGGACGAGCGCTGCGCGGCGCTGGACGCCGAGGAAATGGCGACACGGGCGCGGGCGGCCTCGAACCTGCTCAAGGCGCTGGCGCACGAAGGCCGGCTGATGATCATGTGCTATCTCGCCTCGGGCGAGAAATCGGTGACCGAGCTGGAAACCCGGCTGGCGACACGGCAGGCGGCCGTCAGCCAGCAGCTGGCACGGTTGCGGCTCGAGGGGCTGGTGCAAAGCCGGCGCGAGGGCAAGGCGATCTATTATTCGCTCTCCGATCCGCGCGCCGCCCGCGTGGTGCAGACGGTCTACGAGCAGTTCTGCTCGGGCGACTGAAACACGCCGCCGCGGTTCGCGCGGCGGCACCGGAAGCCCAAAAGACACCGCCAGCAAAAGACACCGCGAAAGGAAAAGGCCGACCCCGTCGCCGGGATCGGCCCCCTGTGTCGGACGTATCCGGGAAACTGTCTTTTCGCCAAGCCGCAGGCGGCATTGCCGAGCTTTCACCGCATTTGCTGTCCGGCCGAATCGACCACCCTCACGCCTGCATGGATCACCCATGCGCAGTTGACGCGCCGTCTTTTCGAACCTCGAGACCTGTGCAAACCGGTCAGGCGTCAGCCCGTCACCGCAGGGCAGCAGCCTGCAGCATCAGCGCCAAGACAGAAACCGGATCAAGATTGTTCATATCTATCAAGCCTCCATCATGACATCGCCTGCGTGCGACAAGACCACGTTACGCCTTTGCGCGAGAGTCGGAACAAAATTCGTCTGCGACATTCCGTCGCATGTCTTTTGCCGGAAATGTCAGAGTGTCGCAGTCAGGAAAGACAGGCGCCCCCGGGGGGCCGGGGGCGCTTTCGGGGCCTGTGCGGGCCCTCAGGTCTTGAAGATGCGGTAGATCGCCGGGATCACCAGAACCGTCAGCAGCGTCGAGCTGAGCAGCCCGAACAGCAGCGAGATCGCCAGCCCCTGGAAGATCGGATCGAACAGGATCACCGCCGCCCCGATCATCGCCGCGACCGCCGTCAGCAGGATCGGCTTGAAGCGGATCGACCCCGCCTCGATCAGAATGTCGATCTCGGTCTTGCCCGCCCGATCCGCGTGGCGGATGAAATCGACGAGCAGGATCGAGTTGCGCACGATGATCCCCGCCAGCGCGATGAAGCCGATCATCGAGGTTGCGGAAAACGGCGCCGAAAACATCATGTGACCCAGCATGATGCCAAGGAACGTCAGCGGCACCGGCGTCAGCACCACCAAGGGCAGCCGGAACGAGCCGAATTGCGCCACCACCAGAATGTAGATGCCCACCAGCGCAATGCCGAAGGCGCCGCCCATGTCGCGGAAGGTGACCCAGGTCACCTCCCATTCGCCGTCCCAAAGCAGCGTGACATGGCTTTCGTCCTCGGGCTGGCCATGCAGGCGGATCACCGGCTTCGTGCCCGGGGCCCAGTCCATGTTCTCGATCGCCGCGCCCACAGCCAGCATGCCGTAAAGCGGCGCTTCGAACGTGCCCGCCAGCTCCGCCGTCACCATCTCGGCGGCGCGGCCGTTGTGGCGAAAGATCGGGAAGCTGCTCATCTCGGGGCGCAGGGCGACGACATCGCCCAGCTCCACCACGCCGCGCGCGCCGGGCAGGACATTGGCCGGAATGGGGGTGGAGAGCGTCGCCGCATCCATCACCTTTTCGCCCTTGGCCCGTTCCATCACGATCGGCAAAGGCATCCGTTCCTGCCCGCGATGCGAATAGCCCACCGTGGTCTGGCCGTTCAAAAGCCCAAGCGTGTCAAAGACATCGCTTTCCTCGACCGCGTAGAATTCCAGATTGTCGGGGTCAATCGTCGCGCGCAGCCGGCGTGCCTGTTCGCCAAAACTCGTATCCACATCGACGATGAAGGGCACGGACCGGAACGCCTGTTCGATCTGCCCCGCCGCCGCACGCCGGGTTTCGGCATCGGGGCCGTAAACCTCGGCCAGAAGCGTGGCGATGACGGGGGGGCCGGGGGGGGGCTCGACCGTCTTCAGCACCGTGCCCGCAGGCAGCGGCAGCTGCGTCACGATCTGGCGAACCTCGAGCGCGATTTCGTGGCTGGTGCGGTCGCGCGCGTCCTTGCCCGCAAGGTTGATCTGCACATCGCCCTCCCACGGACGGCCGCGCAGATAGTAATGCCGCACCAACCCGTTGAAGTTGAAGGGCGAGGCGGTGCCCGCATGGGTCTGCACCGAGACCACCTCGGGCAGCCGCGTCACCGCCGCCGCCACCTGCTGCGCCACCGCATCCGTCGCCTCGACCGAGGAGCCCTCGGGCAGGTCGATCACCACGCTGAGTTCCGACTTGTTGTCGAAAGGCAGCAGTTTGACCGTGACATCCTGGGTGTAAAGCAGGCCCAAAGAGCCGAAGGACAGAACGATGGTGGCCAGCAAGAACGCCCAGGACGCGCGTTTCGTCGCCAGCACCGGCCGCGCCACGCGGGCATAGATCGCGCCAAGCTTGCCGCCATGGCCATGGGCACCGGCATGGGCCATCGCGTCATGGCCGGACATGTCAGCCCGGCCCGCGATCTTCACCATCAGCCACGGGGTGATGATGACGGCGACGAAAAACGAAAACACCATCGCCGCCGAGGCGACCGCGGGGATGGGAGACATGTAAGGCCCCATCAGCCCCGCGACGGCCAGCATCGGCAAAAGCGCCGCGACCACGGTCAGCGTGGCGACGATGGTCGGATTGCCGACCTCGGCCACCGCCGCGATCGCCTTGCGGACGCGCGATCCCGGCCCCGGCATCGCCCAGTGCCGGGCGATGTTTTCAATCACCACGATCGCGTCATCGACCAGAATGCCGATGGAAAAGATCAGCGCGAACAGGCTGACCCGGTTCAGCGTGAAGCCCATCGCATTGGCAGCGAACAGCGTCAGCAGGATCGTCACCGGAATGACGATGGCGACGACGATGCTTTCCCGCCAGCCGATGGCAAAGAACACCAGCGCGATGATCGAAATGGTGGCCAGCCCCAGATGGAACAGCAGCTCGTTGGCCTTTTCATTCGCCGTCTCGCCATAGTCGCGGGTGAAGGCCAGATCGACGCTCTCGGGGATCAGGCTGCCCTCCAGCTCCTCCAGCCGCTCGTGGATCTTTTCGCCCACGATCACCGCATTCGCCCCGGCGCGCTTGGCAATCGCCAGCGTGACGGCGGGGGAGCGGTGCAGGGTCTCGCCGTCGCGGGTGACATTGGCCACCAGATGTTCCGAGGTATCGGGCACATAGGCGACATCGGCCACATCGGCGACATAGACGGGCCGCCCGTCGCGGGCGGTCAGCAAAAGCCCGGCGATCTCGGCCGGGGCGGTCAGCGTCTTGCCGGCCACAAGGTCGATCTGCTGGCCCTGATCGCGCAAACGGCCGGTGTTGAAACTGCGGTTCGCCTGTTCGACCTTGGTCGAGAGCTGCTGCAGCGTGATGCCGTAAAGCGCCAGCCGTTCCGGGTCGGGGGCAATGCGGATCACCTCGCGCGCCTCGCCGACAAGATAGGTCAGACCGACGTTTTCGATCTTCGTCACCTCGGTCTGCAATTCGCGCGCAATCCGGGTCAGATCAGCCGCGCCGATCTGGGCGCCGGGCTTGCCCGACAGCGTCAGCGACATGATCGCCACATCGTCGATGCCGCGCCCGACGATGATCGGCTCGGGGATGCCCTTGGGGATGCGGTCAAGGTTCGCCTTGACCTTTTCATGCACCCGCAGGATCGCCGCATCGGACGAGGTGCCGACGATGAACCGCGCCATCACCAGCGCGGCATCGTCACTGGTCTGGCTGTAGACATGTTCCACCTCGTTGATCGAGGTGATGATCGTCTCCATCGGCTCGGTGACAAGCTTCATCGCATCTTCCGCCTTCAGGCCCGGCGCCTGAAGATGGATATCGACCATCGGAACCGAGATCTGCGGCTCTTCCTCGCGCGGGAGTGCGCCAAGCGCCACCAGCCCGACCGCCAGCGCCGCCAGCACGAACAGGGGTGTCAGCGCCGAGCCGATGAAGCCCCGGGTCAGACGGCCCGCAAGGCCCAGCCCCGCGGTGGGCAGATCGTCATGCGGATCATTCATCGCCCAGAACCTCCTCGCCACCCGAGAGGCCCGAGACGATCTCGACCATCTCCACCCCGTCGATCACCTGTTTCGGGCCGGGAACCACGGCGCGCTCGATCACCGCATCGCCCGCCCGGACGCGCAGAAAATCCAGCCCCGAGCGGGTGTGCAAAAGGTGCGCAGGCACAATGAAGGCCTGACGACGCGCGAGCGGCAGCTTGACCAGCACCCGTTCACCCACGAAATCCGATTTCAGATCAGGCACTTCGACATCGGCATTGACACGCCCTCCGGCAATCGTCGGATAGACCTTGGCCAGTTTCCCCGCCACCGAGGCCCCGCCGGTCTCGATCGCGATGGCATCGCCCGCATGCAGCGTCGCCGCGAAACGTTCGGGCACGGAAAGCCGCAGGAACACCCCGCCACCGCCGACCGTCGCCACGGTTTCCCCCGCCATCACCACCGCGCCGCGCGCAACCGGCACCTCCAGCACCCGCCCCGCAATCGGCGCCAGCACCGCGCCCTCGGTCGCCTGTTGTTCCGTCACCTGCCGCGAGGCCTTTTGCGCCTCGATCTGCTGGCCCAGCACGCTGACCTGGGTCTGCAGCGCATCATAGGCCTGCGCCGTCATCACGCCGCGCGCTTTCAGCGCCTCGCCCCGGGTCAGATCGGCGCGCGCATTCGCAAGCTGGCTTTCCAGCGCCGCAATCTGCGCGTCGATGGCATTGATCTGAAAGGCGATCTTCGCATCGACGACCTTGCCGAGTTCCTGCCCTGCCGTGACCAGATCGCCCTCGGACACGCTCAGCGACACCAGCGTGCCGCCCAGCCGCGCCCGCGCCGGGATCATGTCCTTGGCCTCGATCTGGCCATAGACGGTCTTCCAGTCGGTGATCTCGGTCGGCGCGACGGCAAAGGCACTTTCGGCCAGGGCCAGTCGCGGCAGCCCCAGCGCGCAAAGCGCCAGGACAAGGACGAAAGCTTTCATCGCGGCATCTCCCTTTTGCCAGCCTGTCCGATCCATTTACATTCCGAGTTGTGAATATGTCAAACCGTAATTCGCCAAGCCAGGGCGATGGCCCCGGCGACAGCGCCGTGCCATCAAGGCCGGGGCTTTTCTCGGGTCGCAATTGTGCTAAACGCGAAGCCAACCCCTTGCGACAGGTGAGCCCATGCACGACATCCGCGCGATCCGCGACAACCCCGCCCAATTCGACGCCGATCTGGCCCGCCGCAGCCTGCCGCCGCTCTCGGCCGAGGTGCTGGCGCTGGACGAACGGCGCCGTGCCGCGATCCTTGCGGCCGAGACCGCGCAAGCCGCGCAGAATGCCGCCGCGAAAGAGGTCGGTGCCGCCAAGGCGCGGGGCGACGAGGCCGAATTCGAACGGCTGCGCGCGCTGGTGGCGGAAAAGAAATCCGAAGTGGCGGCGATGCAGGCCGAGGCCGGGCGGCTGGATGGCGAGCTGCGCGACCGGCTGATGCTGATTCCGAACGCGCCCTTGGACGAGGTGCCCGAAGGCGCAGACGAGGCGGGCAATGTCGAGGTGAAACGCTGGGGCAATATCCCGAACTTCGCCTTCAAACCGCTTGAACATTATCAGCTTTCCGCCGTGGCCAAGGCGATGGATTTCGAAACCGCGGCAAAGCTTTCGGGCGCGCGTTTCGTTGTGCTGCGCGCGGGCGTCGCCCGGGTGCATCGCGCTTTGGCGCAATTCATGCTGGATCTGCATGTCGACACGCATGGGCTGACCGAGGCGATCACCCCGGTTCTGGTGCGCGCCGAGGCGATGCAGGGCACCGGGCAGCTGCCGAAATTCGCCGAGGACAGCTACGAGACCACGAATGGCTGGTGGATGATCCCGACCGCCGAGGTGACGCTGACCAATTTCATCGCGAATGAGATCTGGGACGAGGCCGCCCTGCCCTGCCGGATGACCGCGCATACGAACTGCTTCCGCTCGGAAGCGGGCTCGGCGGGCAAGGACACCGCGGGGATGCTGCGCCAGCACCAGTTCGAAAAGGTCGAGATGGTGACGATCTGCCGCCCCGAGGATGCGCTGGCCGAACATGAACGGATGACCGGCTGCGCCGAAGCCGTGCTGGAAGCGCTTGGCCTGCCCTATCGCCGCATCGTGCTCTGCACCGGCGACATGGGCTTTGGCTCGCAAAAGACCTATGACCTTGAAGTCTGGCTGCCGGGGCAGAACTGCTTCCGCGAGATTTCCTCGGTCTCGACCTGCGGGCAATTCCAGGCGCGGCGGATGAACGGGCGCTACAAGCCCGCCGCGGGCGGCAAGCCCGAATTCGTCGCGACGCTGAACGGCTCGGGTCTGGCCGTCGGGCGCTGCCTGATCGCGGTGCTGGAAAACGGCCAGCAAGAGGACGGCTCCGTCACTCTGCCCGAAGTGCTGCACCCTTACCTGGGCGGCAAGACCCGTCTGGTGGACGGCGCGCTGGTCTGAAACGCAACGGCGCGCCCCTTTCGGGACGCGCCGTGACTTCCGCCTTGGCGGGGATCATTCCGCCGCCTGCTCCGCCGCCGCAAGCTGTGCCGCGCGATCCTCGACCATCCGCACGATCTCGTCGATCATCTGCTCGTTCGACAGCCGGTGGCTTTGCTTGCCCGCCAGATAGACCATGCCCGAACCCGCGCCACCGCCGGTGAAGCCGATATCGGTCATCAGCGCCTCGCCCGGGCCGTTCACCACGCAGCCGATGATCGAGAGCGACATCGGCGTCTTGATATGTTCCAGCCGACGCTCCAGCGCATCCACCGTCTTGATCACGTCGAACCCTTGCCGCGCGCAGCTGGGGCAGGAAATGATCTGCACGCCGCGGGTGCGCAGGCCGAGCGATTTCAGGATCTCGTAGCCGACCTTCACCTCTTCGACCGGATCGGCCGAAAGGCTGACGCGGATCGTGTCGCCGATCCCGGCCCAAAGCAGATTGCCCAGACCCACCGCCGATTTCACCGTGCCCGCCATCAGCCCGCCCGCCTCGGTGATGCCCAGATGGATCGGCGCATCGGTGGCCTCGGCCAGCGCGGTATAGGCGGCAGCGGCCAGGAACACGTCCGAGGCCTTCACCGAAATCTTGAATTCGTGGAAATCATTGTCCTGCAGGATCTTGATGTGATCCAGACCGCTTTCCAGCATCGCTTCCGGGCAGGGCTCGCCGTATTTGTCCAGAAGGTGCTTTTCCAGCGACCCGGCATTGACCCCGATCCGCATCGAACAGCCGTGATCGCGGGCGGCCTTGATCACCTCGCGCACGCGGCTTTCGTCGCCGATGTTGCCCGGGTTGATGCGCAGACAGGCCGCGCCCGCCTCGGCCGCCTCGATGGCGCGCTTGTAGTGGAAATGGATGTCGGCGACGATCGGCACCGGGCTTTCGCGGCAGATTTCCTTCAGCGCGCGGGTCGCATCCTCGTCGGGCACCGAGACGCGGACGATATCGGCCCCCACATCGGCGGCGCGCAGCACCTGCCCCAGCGTCGCCTTCACGTCCGAGGTGATGGTGTTGGTCATCGTCTGCACCGAGATCGGCGCATCGCCCCCCACCGGCACCTTGCCGACCCAGATCTTGCGCGAGGGACGGCGGGTGATGTTCCGCCACGGACGATGGGGATTGAGCGACATGGGAAGGCCTCCGTTCAGCTGCCCCACAAATAGGTCAGCCGTCGCCCAAGGGCAACGGCCGCTTTGTCGCGTTCGAAAGACTGTTACTCTTCGAGGGGGACCGGCACGACCGAGGAGGCATCGGCCACCGCGATCATCTTCGCCAGATCGCCATCGGCGGCCATGTCGGCCACCGCATAGGTCGCGCCCAGCGATTGCGCCGACAGCTCGACATTCTTCGTCACCGCGCCCTTCGAGCCCACCGGCCCATGCGCGACGCCATTCACAGCGAAATAGATCGCCCCCGATTCCCCGGTGCGCAGCTTCGGCGGCTGTTCCAGCTTCGGCACGGCGAAACGCTCGCCCGCATCCATCACCTTTTCGAAGATCACCGACCCGTCCGAGGCGGTGATCCGCACCCAGGACGGCCGCACCGCCAGAACCTCGACCTCGGCGGGCTCGGCGCCCAGCGCATGCACGACCGGCAACTGACCGGGCGCGGCCGCGGTTGTCCCGGCCTCGGCCAGAACCATCGGCGCACTGGTCATCGCCTGCGCCGTGCCGGGCAGCACGCCCGCCTCGCGCGGGTCGATCGCGGCAATCGGACCGTCGCGGGCGATCAGCACCGGGGTTTCCAACGCAGCGGGGCGGTAAAGCCGGTCAAAGGCCTCTTCGGTGGCGACATTGGGCTGGACATCGGCAGGCAGCGCATCGGCGGCCGCGGCCATCTCGACCGGGGCGACAGGCTGCAGCGGATCGATCTCGGCCACAAGGCCCGGGGCCTGTTCGACCGGGGTCAGCTGCACGCGCTGCACTTCCTGCAGCACCGACCAGGCGCCATAGCCGATACCGCCCGCGACCATCACCACGACGGCAAGCGAGCCCACCGCGCGCGGGTCGATCTTGGTCCAGATCGGCGCCTGTTTCGGGATGAAGGACGCATTGGGATTGGCCAGCGAGCTGGCCAGATCGGCGGTGCGCCGCGGCTGTTTCGGCCCCGAGGCGGCCGCCGCCAGACCATGGGTGGGGGTGAAGCCCGATTCCTTGCAGAAGCGGTCAAAGGCCCAGTCGGGATCGAGCCCCAGATAGCGCGCATAGGAACGCACGAAGCCCGCGATGAAGGACGGGCTTTCGAAAGCGGTGGGGTCGCAATTCTCGATGGCGGCAATATAGACCGCCTTGATGCGCAGCTCGCGCTGCACATCAAGCAGCGATTTCGCCAGGGTCGCACGTTCGCCGCGAAGCACGTCGCCAAGCTTCATGTCGAAGTCGTCAAAGCCTTTTTGCGCGGCCTCAACCTGCGTCGAAGGGTTGCCCTTCCACCTGATCATCTGCCTGTCCCGCCCTCGGTGTGGTTTGTCCGATTCGAACCTGTAGGTCCTGAATTCTTGACGAATCCCTAGCATAATCCCGAGGGCGGTGCATCCGCAGAATGGCTCAGGCAGAGGCCTCGGCGCGATTCAGCGCACAGCGCGCCCAGAGCAGATCCATGGCATGAACCAGCCCGTCGATCTGCTTGAGATCATGCACCGGCGAGGGGGTGAAGCGCAGCCGTTCGGTGCCGCGCGGCACCGTCGGGAAGTTGATCGGCTGCACGTAAACGCCGTAATCCGACAAGAGCATGTCCGACACCGCCTTGGTGTGCACGGGGTCGCCGATGACCACCGGAACGATGTGGCTGCCATGATCGATGATCGGCATGCCCAGCGCCTTCAGCCGCATCTTGAGAACCTTGGCATGCATCTGTTGCGCGTCGCGCAGCTTCTGCCCCTCGGCGGTTTTCAGGAAGGCGATCGAGGCCTGCGCCCCCGCGGCAATCGCCGGCGGCAGCGAGGTCGAGAAGATGAAGCCCGGCGCATAGGAGCGCACGGCATCGACCATCTTCGCCGAAGCGGCAATATAGCCGCCGAAGACGCCGTAAGCCTTGGCCAGCGTGCCGTTGAAGATGTCGATGCGGTGCATCAGACCGTCGCGTTCCGCCACGCCCGCGCCGCGGGGGCCATACATGCCGACGGCATGGACTTCGTCGATATAGGTCAGCGCGCCGAATTCCTCGGCGATGTCGCAGATTTCCTTGATCGGGCCAAAGTCGCCATCCATCGAATAGACCGATTCGAAGGCGATCAGCTTCGGCGCGGCCGGATCGTCGGCGGCGATCAGCTCGCGCAGATGCGCCACGTCATTGTGACGGAAGATCCGCTTCGGCCCGGCATTGCGCTTGATCCCCTCGATCATCGAGGCGTGGTTCAGGCTGTCGGAATAGATGATCAGGCCGGGGAAAAGCACGCGCAGCGTCGAAAGCGTGGCGTCGTTGGCGTTATAGGCCGAGGAGAACACCAGCGCCGCTTCCTTCTGGTGCAGATCGGCGATCTCGGCTTCCAGACGGCGGTGATAGGCCGTGGTGCCCGAGATGTTGCGGGTGCCACCCGACCCGGCCCCGACCGCTTCCAGCGCCTCATGCATCGCGGCCAGAACGACCGGGTGCTGGCCCATGCCCAGATAGTCGTTGCCGCACCAGACGGTGATGTCCTGCTTGCCGCCATCGGGGCGGTTCCACTGCGCCTTGGGGAAGGCGCCCTTCTCGCGTTCGATGTCGATGAACGTGCGGTAACGTCCCTCGTCGTGGAGCTTCTGGATCGCTTTGTCGAGCGCGAGATTGTAGTCCATGTCTGTCACCCCTGGCTTTGAGCACTTGGTTGTGGATCGCCGGGTCGGCTCTTCGGCCCTGTCCGGCGGAGACAGGTTTACGCGCCTTGCCCAAAAAATGGGAGTTCTAAATTGTCGCATCCCGGTGCATCATTTTCTTGCGCGCCCGATGCGGCCACCGCCCCCCCAAAAAGCCCCGCCCCAAGCCCTGCCCCGGGCTCTGGCCTTGCCCGGCAAGCGCTGCTAGGCTTGCCCGATGGAGGCCCTTCAATGACACTCGACGCCGTTCTTGCCCGTATCGACGACACTCTGCCCGACGCCTGCGACAGGCTGCTTGACCTGTTGCGCATCGCGTCGATCTCGACCGACCCCGCCTTTGAGGGCGATTGCGCCCGCGCCGCCGCCTGGCTGGTGCAGGAGCTGAAATCGCTGGGCTTCACCGCCTCGGCGCGGCCCACCCCCGGCCATCCGATGGTGGTGGCGCGCCATGCAGGCCCCGGGCGGCACATCCTTTTCTACGGGCACTACGACGTGCAACCCGTTGATCCGATTGAGCTTTGGGATCGCGACCCGTTCGATCCGGCGCTTGAGGAAACGGCAAGGGGCGTGGTGATCCGCGGCCGCGGCGCCGCCGATGACAAGGGCCAGCTGATGACCTTCCTTGAGGCCTGCCGCGCCTGGAAAGAGGTGCATGGCACCCTGCCCGGCAACCTGACGATCTTCTTCGAGGGCGAGGAAGAGTCGGGTTCGCCCTCGCTCATCCCGTTCATGAAGGACAATGCCGAGGAGCTGGGGGAAGCCTCGCTCGCGCTGATCTGCGACACCGGGATGTTTGCCGACAAGGTGCCCGCGGTGGTGACGATGCTGCGCGGCCTGGCCAAGATCGAATTCACCCTGAAGGCCGCCGACAAGGACCTGCATTCGGGCAGTTTCGGCGGCGCGGCGATCAACCCGATCCGGGTGCTCACGCGCATCCTCGGGCAGTTGCACGACGATCAGGGCCGCGTCACCGTGCCGGGCTTTTACGACGATGTGGCGGACCTGCCCGAAGAGGTGCGGGCACAGTGGCAGGGCCTGGGCTTTGACCACGCCGCCTTCCTCGGCGGGGTCGGGCTGAGCCAGCCCGCGGGCGAGGTGGACCGCACGCCGCTCGAACAGATCTGGTCGCGGCCCACGGCGGAAATCAACGGCATCTGGGGCGGCTATACCGGCGCGGGCTTCAAGACCGTGCTGCCCGCCGAGGCCAGCGCCAAGGTCAGCTTCCGTCTGGTGTCGAAGCAGGACCCGGAAAAGATCCTGGCGTCCTTCAAATCCTGGATCGAGGCGCAGCTGCCCCCCGATGTCCGGCTCGAGTGGAAGGCGCCGAACGGCTCGCCCGCCTCGGTGATGGCGATCGACGACCCGGCGTTCGAAGCCGCCCGCGCCGCGCTGACCGAGGAATGGGGCGTGCCCGCGGCTTTCGTCGGCTGCGGCGGCTCGATCCCGATTGCGGGCTATTTCAAGGAGATCCTTGGCATGGATGCGATGCTGATCGGCTTTGGCAAGGACGACGACCAGATCCACAGCCCGAACGAGAAATACGATCTGGAAAGCTTCCACAAGGGCATCCGCAGCTGGGCGCGGATTCTGGACCGGATCGCGGGCTGACCGGGCGGCGGCGGGGGGTTCACACCCCCGCACCCCCGTGGCGTATTTGCACCAGGAAAAGCAAAGGGCGCCCGGATCGGGCGCCCTTTTCACATGCTCTTTCATCTTGCCGGAAATATCCCGGGGGTGAGGGCGAAGCCCGAGGGGGCAGCGCCCCCTCCCTGCCCCGGCCTCAGCCGATCACCATGTCGTCGCGATGCACAAGCGCAGCCCGGCCCGGATAGCCCAGCAGCGCCTCGATCTCGCCCGAGCGATGGCCCGCGATGGTGCGCGCCTCCTCGGCGGTGTAGCGCACCAGACCCTTGCCAAGCGCCGCGCCATCCGGCCCGGCGATCGTCACCGGCTCGCCGCGGCCAAAGCGGCCGGTGACCTTCGTCACCCCCGCGGGCAGAAGCGAGCTGCCCTGCGCCAGCGCGCCGACAGCGCCCGCATCGACGATCACCTCGCCGCGCGGCTTCATCGCCGCGATCCAGCGCTTGCGCGCCGCCTGCGGATCGCCCTCGGGCAGGAACCAGGTGCAATTCGCGCCCTCGGCCAGCGCCGTCAGCGGCCGCAGGGCCGAGCCCTCCATGATCGCCATGGCGCAGCCCCCCGCCACCGCGGTCTTCGCCGCCAGAAGCTTCGTCTTCATCCCGCCTTTCGAGAGACCCGAAATCGGATCGCCCGCCATCGCCTCGATCTCGGGGGTGATATGCTCGACCAGCTCGAAGCGCACCGCGCTCGGGTCTTCCTTCGGGTTCGCCGAATAGAAGCCGTCGACATCCGAAAGCAGGATCAGCTGATCGGCGCCGACGGTGACGGCAATCTGCGCGGCAAGGCGGTCGTTGTCGCCAAAGCGGATTTCATCCGTCGCCACGGTGTCGTTCTCGTTCACGATCGGCACGACGCCGAGCGAGAGCAGCGTCTGCATCGTCGCGCGCGAGTTCAGATAGCGGCGGCGGTCATCGGTGTCTTCCAGCGTGACAAGCACCTGCGCCGTGGTCACCCCATGCGGCGCGAGGATCTCTTCATAGGCGCGGGCCAGACGGATCTGCCCCACCGCCGCCGCGGCCTGCGATTGTTCCAGCGCCAAGGGGCCAAGCGGCAGCCCCAGCACCCGCCGCCCCAGCGCGATCGAGCCCGAGGAGACCAGCACCACATCGGCGCCGCGTTTCTTCGCCGCAACCACATCGAGCGCCAGCGCCGTCAGCCAGTCGGTCTTCAGCCCCTCGGCTCCGACCAGTAGCGCCGAGCCGATCTTCACCACCAGCCGCTTCGCGGCCGAAACCTGCGGCGTCTTCACGGCTGCCACGGCGCCACCTCTTCCTCACCCCGGCGGTCGTCCTCGATCTCGGCCCAAAGCGCCCGCAGCACCTCGGCCACGCCTTTTTTCGACACGCCCGACATCACCAGAACCGGCCCTTCGGAGGCCTTTTCCAAGGCGCGCTTGCGGCTTGAGAGCGTCTTTGCGTCCAGCGCATCGGCCTTGTTCAGAACCGTGATGCGCGGCTTTTCGAACAGCTCCTCGGAATAGGCCTCAAGCTCGCCGATGATGGTGCGATAATCCTTGGTGATGGTGGACGACGTGCCGTCGACCAGATGCAGCAGCACCGAGCAGCGCTCGACATGGCCAAGGAACTGATCGCCCAGACCGCGGCCTTCGGACGCCCCCTCGATCAGCCCCGGAATGTCGGCCATGACGAATTCCTTGCCGTCGATGCCGACGACGCCGAGGTTTGGCACCAGCGTGGTGAAAGGATAATCGGCAATCTTCGGCCGCGCGTTCGAGACCGCGGCGAGGAAGGTCGACTTGCCCGCATTGGGCAGCCCCAAAAGCCCGGCATCGGCAATCAGCTTGAGCCGCAGCCAAAGCGTGCGCTCGACGCCCTCCTGCCCCGGATTGGCATGGGCGGGGGCGCGGTTGGTGGCCGTCTTGAAACGCTGGTTGCCCCAGCCGCCATTGCCGCCCTTGGCCAGAAGCACGCGTTGCCCCGGCACGGTCAGATCGGCGATCACCGTTTCCTCATCCTCGTCGATGATCTCGGTGCCGACCGGCACTTTCAGCACGATATCGGCGCCATCCTTGCCGGTGCATTGGCTGCCCATGCCATGCTGGCCGGACTGCGCAAAGAAATGCTGCTGATAGCGGAAATCGATCAGCGTGTTCAGCCCTTCGACCGCCTCGGCATAGACCGAGCCGCCCTTGCCGCCATCGCCGCCATCGGGGCCGCCGAATTCGACGAATTTCTCGCGCCGGAAGCTGACGCAGCCGCCACCGCCGCCACCCGAGCGGATATAGACTTTCGCAAGGTCGAGAAATTTCATCGCAGTCGCCCCTTTCGCAAGGCGTCTGATTACGCGCGCGCGCGCCAATCTGCAAGCGAAGCATGGGGGCTCTGCCCCCAAACCCCCGGGATATTTAGGGCAAGATAAAAGCATGCCCCTTTATCTTGCCCTAAATATCCCGGGTGGGGTTCGGGGAGGGCAGCGCCCTCCCCGCCCTGTTCACCCCGCGCAGGCGACATCAAAGGCGGCGCGGCTGAGCTTGAGTTCGATATGCGGCAAGACCGTATCGAGCGCGAGCGACGGAAGGCAGGAGCGGCCGATCTCGCAAAAGCCGAGTTTCGCCAGCACCCGGGCGGAGCGGGCGTTGCCCTCGAAATAGCCCGCGCGCACAGCTCCGGCCTTGGGATCGGCGAAATGCGCAGCCAGAACCGCCCGCCCGGCCTCGCTGGCAAAGCCCTGCCCCCAGGCCGGGCGCGCCAGCCAATAGCCGAACTGGCCCTGCAATCCGATCATGCCGAGGAACGCGCCGTCACGGCAGATCACCCAGCGCGCCGCGGGCACGGGATCGGCCAGAAAGGCGCGGAAATCCCCGGCCCCATAGGGCCAGGGCACGGGGGCAAGCCAGCGCACCACCTCGAAATCGGAGAGCGCCGCAACGCAGGCGGTCTCGTCCTCGGCGGCAAGCGGGCGCAGCGCCAGCCGGTCAGTTGTCAGATGCGCGGGCAGGCTCACCCGAGTTTCTTGACATAGGTCCAGGTCGGCACGCGCGCATTGCGCGCCAGCGACCAGGCCTCGGCATCGCCCAGATAGGCAAAGCCGTTGTGGGTCAGCACCCGGGCCGAGCCGGGGCTGTCCTGAAACACTTCGGCAATCAGCGTGCGGGCGCGATGCGGATTGGCCGCAATCAGCGCCGCCACCGCCTCCGAGGCGAAGCCGGTGTTCCAGAACCCCGGGCCGACCCAGAAGCCGACCTCGGATTGCGCGCCCTCGTGACGGGTGAGCGAGACCAGCCCCAGCACCTCGGCCAGACCATGCGCCGAGCCGTCGAGCGCCCAGACATCCTCGTTGCGGGTCTCGGCCATGGCGCGGGCGATGAAATTCTCGGTCGTGCCCGGCGGCAGCGGATGCGGGATCGCGCGGGTGCCTTCGGCCAGCCGCTTGTCGGCGGTATACATGGAAATCAACCCGGCGTCGGAGCGACGCAGCGGGCGCAGGACGAACCGCTCGGCTTCGATCACCGGCTGGTTGGATATGGTCGTCTGAAACATCGCGTTCTCCTCAAACGCTGGCCTTTGGGGGCCCTTAACCTTGAAAATCGACAGCCGTATGACGGGAGTTGGGCATCCCTCCGGCTGATGTCAACTGCGACCGCTTGGCCACCGCCCTCCCCGCAGCGGCCCGACGGAGGCAACACCCGGAACGAAAAGGGGGACCGGCCGCGGCCGATCCCCCCCACCTGATCCGGGTTCCGGTTCGGCTTACTCGGCGGCCTCCACGACCGGGAGAACCGAAACGAAAGTACGGCCCTTGAGGCCCTTCTTGTAGGTCACCTTGCCTTCGACGACGGCAAAGAGCGTGTGGTCACGGCCCATCATCACGCCTTCACCCGGCCACCAGGTGGTGCCGCGCTGACGAATGATGATGTTGCCCGGAATGGCCGACTGGCCACCGTAGAGTTTCACGCCAAGGCGACGACCGGCAGAGTCGCGGCCGTTACGGGAAGAACCGCCAGCTTTCTTGTGTGCCATGGGGGATTACTCCTGAGCTGCAGCGGCTTTTTTCGCACGCTTCGGTTTCGCGGGGGCTTCGGCCGGGGCGGCCGCGCCATGGGCGGCACGACGGGCTTCGGCGGTGCCCACGGCTTCCTTCACGCCCGAGGTTTCGGCGCCCGAGGCGAGCACCTCGGTCACGCGCAGCAGCGTCAGTTGCTGACGGTGGCCACGGGTGCGCTGCGACGAATGTTTCCGGCGGCGCTTGTGGAAGGTGATGACCTTGTCGGCCTTGATGGTGTCGATGACCTCGGCGACCACGGCGGCACCGGCCACGGTGGGGGCGCCGACGGTCACGGCCTCGCCGCCGACCATCAGGATCTCGTTGAACTGGACTTTTTCACCAGCCACGGCGGCAATCAGTTCCACGCGCAGCACATCGCCCGCCTGAACCTTGTATTGCTTGCCGCCAGTCTTGAGGACCGCAAACATGCGTTTTTCCCTTTTTCAGCCGCGTCCTGTGGCCCCCGAAGCTTTCGCCCCGCGATGTTGCCGGGTTTCCCCGCCTCGGACAGCGCACCCGATCGGGTGGTGTTGCAAATGATACCCGGGCGGAGAGCAGACTCACCGCCGGGCTTCGCGCTTATGCGGACGGAACGCCGGGCTGTCAAGGAATTTCGGATTTTCGTCGCCCCGGCGGAAGCCGGGCGCACCGCCGAGGCGATGCCTCGCCCCGGGGATATTTTCCGCAAGGGGAACAGGAACCACGGCTGCCCGCCCCGAACGGCCTCGGCTTTCCTTGGCCAAATACGCAAAGCGGGGGGTGCGGGGGGCGCAGCCCCCCGCGGGTCGCCTCGGGCAAGCCCGAGGCGAAATCAGCCCTTCGGTTTCGAGGGCAAACCCTTGTCCTTGCGCGCGGCGTGTTTCTTCGCCTCGACATGCTTCGTCAGCCGCGAGGGGATCGACTTCTTGCGTTCCTTGTAGGGGTTGGTGCTGCCCTGATCGCGGAAATAAAGCCGAATCGGCGTGCCCGGCATGTCGAAATCGGCGCGCAGCCCGTTCACCAGATAGCGGCTGTAGCTTTCCGGGATCTGGTCGGTATGGGTCGCCTTGATCACGAACCCCGGCGGCCGGGTCTTCGCCTGGGTGATGTAGCGCAGCTTGATCCGGCGCCCGCCCGGCGCGGGCGGCGGATGCGCCTCGGTCATCGCCCCCAGCCAGTTGTTCAGCTTCGCCGTCGAAATACGCCGGTTCCAGACCTCATAGGCCTTCAGGATCGCAGCGTGCAGCCGGTCAAGCCCCTTGCCGGTCTTGGCCGAGACCGTCACCAGCGGTGCGCCGCGCAGCTGCGGCAGCAGCCGCTCGAAATTCTCGCGCAGCTCCTTCAGCTTCTCGGTCTTGTCTTCTTCCAGATCCCACTTGTTCGCCGCCACGACGACGGCCCGCCCCTCGGTCTCGGCGAAATCGGCAATCCGCAGATCCTGCACCTCGAAGGGGATGTTCACGTCCAGCAGCACCACGACCACCTCGGCAAAGCGCACCGCGCGCAAACCATCGGCAACCGAGAGCTTCTCGAGCTTGTCCGACACCCGCGCCTTCTTGCGCATCCCCGCCGTGTCCCAGATCCGCATCGGCGTGCCCATGAAGGTCTTCGAAACCGAAATCGCATCGCGGGTGATGCCCGCTTCGGGGCCGGTCAGCAGCCGGTCTTCGCCCAGGATCTTGTTGATCAGCGTCGATTTCCCGGCATTCGGGCGGCCAATCACCGCCAGCTGCAAGGGCCGCGCCTCGGTCGGCATGCGGATCGGCGCGTCCTCGTCCAGATCCTCGGGCAGATCGACATCCACCTCGGGCATCTGCGCGACGTTCTTCGCGGCAAAGCCATCGGCCAGCGGCTGCAGCGCGTCGTAAAGATCGTCAAGCCCCTGCCCGTGCTCGGCCGAAAGCGCGATCGGCTCGCCCAGACCCAGGTTCCAGGCTTCAAGCGCCCCCGCCGCCCCCGCATTGCCCTCGGCCTTGTTCGCCGCAAGGATCACATGGGCGTTCTTCTTGCGCAGGATATCGGCGAAAATCTCGTCGGCCGGGGTCACGCCCACCCGCGCATCGATCAGGAACAGGCAGACATCCGCCTCCTCGACCGCGCGTTCGGTCAGACGGCGCATCCGCCCCTGCAGGCTGTCATCCTCGGCCAGTTCAAGCCCGGCCGAATCGATCACCACGAAGCGCAGATCGCCCAGCCGCGCGTCGCCCTCGCGCAGGTCGCGGGTGACGCCGGGCGTGTCGTCCACCAAGGCCAGCCGCTTGCCGACGAGCCGGTTGAACAGCGTCGATTTGCCCACATTCGGACGGCCCACGATGGCAAGGGTGAAACTCATGGCATGCTCCTGTGGCGGCCGAAAGCCCGCCGCGAAACTGCCCCCTTACACCGCTTTTCCCGCGACGGAAAGCCCTCACCGGAAGGCGAGCAGCTGCCCCTTGCGCGAGACGACATAAAGCGTCTGCCCGGCGACGATCGCATCGGTGGCCGCCCCGCCCGGCAGATCGGCCTGCCCCAGCAGCCTGCCCGAGGCCGGATCGAAGCTGCGCACCAGCCCGTCCGAGGAGACGACAAAGAGCCGGTTGCCCGCCAGAACCGGGCCAAGGTTGACGTGGATCTCGGCCTGTTTCTTGATCTTTTCCTTGACGAAATAGGGCAGATCCTGAGCCCAGACGGTCTTGCCCGTCGCCGCGTCCAGCCGCACCAGCTGCGCCTGATCGGAAATCAGGAAGATCGCATTGCCCGCCACCTGCACCGGGCTGACCGCGCCCTCATCCGCGATCCAGCGGGTCTCGCCGGTCTGCGCGTCAAAGGCGCCAAGCTTGCCCGCCGAGGACCCGGCATAGACCGTGCCGCCCATCACCACCGGATCGCCGGTCAGATCGGAGACGATCGCGTAGCCGCGCCCGGGGCGGCCGCCCGCCACCTGCGCGCGCCAAGCGGGAAGGCCGGTGGCCCGCTCCACCGCGAGCATCTGCCCGGAAGCAAAGGGGAAAATCACGAATTTTCCGGCAATCGCCGGGGCCGAAACGCCCGAGACGCCCGCCGCCGCAGGGGTGCCCGCGACCTGCCAGATCACCTTGCCATCCCGCGCGTCGATCGCCCAGGCCGAGCCGTCGCGCGCCAGCGCATAGACGACCCCCTCGGCCACGGTGGGGGCGCCGCCGACGCCCGCGTCGAAATCCTGCCGCCAGATCACCTTGCCCGTGGCGGCCTCCAGCGCCACCAGCTCGGCAAAGCCGGAGGTGACGAAGACCCGCCCGCCCTCGACCGCAAGCCCCGCCCCGGTGGCATCGCCGTCGCGGTCGCCCGGACGCACGACATCGGTCGTCCAGAGCGTCGCGCCATTGGTGCCGGTCGCGGTCAGCCGGGCGCGGCTGTCGAGCGTGAAGATCCGCCCGCCCGCCGCCACCGGGGCGGCGGCGATCCGATAGCGCTGCGATTGCCCCTGCCCGACCGGCGCCGACCAGACCAGCGTCTGGGCATTGCCCAGCGCCGCATTGACCAGATCATGGCGCGCGCTGCCCGCGCGCTGCGGCCAGTCGGCATTGCCCTGCAGGCGCGGCAGGCTGACCGGACGGCTTTCGTTCACCGCCGGGGCAGAGGGCGCGCCCCCCTCCAGCACGGCGCGGGGATCCAGCCGCTCGCCTTCCAGCAGCACTTCCTTTTCGCAGGCAGCCAGCACCATGGCGACGCCCAGAACGGCAATCGACGACCTCAGCTTCACCGCAAACCCCCTGCCTTCATGTCTTTTCCGCGGCACCGGCGCATCATTTCGCAGCCGGATCGCCACCCAGCGCCACAATCAACTCTGTCGCGCGCTGTTGCAAGCCCGAGGTCACACCATCCTCGGCCATGATCTCGCGCGCTTTCGCGATAGCACCGTCCCGGTCGCCCGCCGCCAGCGCCGCCAGCGCCTGCTGCTCCATCGCCATCAGGCGAAACGGCGCCCCGGGCGCGGAGAGCGCCGCCAGTTCCGCGCTGCGCTCCTCGGCGCCCATCGCCGCGCCCGCGACCAGAACCGCCTTGAGCCGGGCCAGCTGGCGCAGGCTGTCGGGCAGCGTCGCATCGCCCGCCACCGCGCGCAGATCCGCCAGCGCCACCTCGACCTTGCCATCCTCGGCCGCCTGCGCCGCGGTCAGAAGCTTGCGCATCCCGTCCTGCGGCCCCGAAACCGGCAGCGCCGCCAGCGCCTCGGCCGGGTTTTCCGCCTCGAGCGCGCTCAGGATGCCGTCCCCAAAGGCCTCGGCCCGGGCCTGCCGCTGCGTCTTTTCCCATTCGACATAGGCCGAGCCGCCAACAAGCGCCAGGATCGCCACGACCCCGATCCATCCATATTTGCGAAACGCCGCAAACAGCCGGTCACGGCGGACTTCCTCGGTAACTTCGTCAATGAAACTGTCGGTCTGATCCACGCCGGGCTCCTCGTCTTTGGCCTATCTATACGCAAGCCCGCGCCATTGCCAAGGCCGGGAAACCACGGCCCCGGTCACGAAAGGAGGGCAGCGCCCCCCTGCCCTACTCCGCCGCCTCGGCGGCTTCCTCGGCCGATTGCGCCGCCCACATTGCGGCATAGCGGCCCGCGCGCGCCACAAGCGCCTCATGCGTGCCTTCCTCGACGATCTCGCCCGCTTCCAGAACCACGATCCGGTCGGCATCGGCAATCGTGGACAGCCGGTGCGCGATCACGATCACCGTGCGCCCCCGCCCCATCGCATCCAGACTTTCCTGAATGTCGCGTTCGGTCTGGGTATCGAGCGCCGAGGTCGCCTCGTCCAGAAGCAGGATCGGCGGGTTCTTCAACAGCGTACGCGCAATGCCCACGCGCTGCTTTTCGCCGCCCGACAGCTTCAACCCGCGCTCGCCGACCTGGGTGTCATAGCCCTCGGGCAGGGACATCACGAAATCATGGATCTTCGCCGCCCGCGCCGCCGCCTCGATCTCGGCCTGGGTGGCATTCGCCCGGCCATAGGCGATGTTGTAGCGGATCGTGTCGTTGAACAGCACCGTGTCCTGCGGCACCACGCCGATGGCCGCATGCAGGCTTTCCTGCGTCACCGCGCGAATGTCCTGCCCGTCGATGCTGATGGCGCCGCCCGTCACCTCGTAGAACCGGAACAAAAGCCGCCCGATGGTGGATTTGCCCGAGCCCGAGGGGCCAACCAGCGCCACCTTCTGCCCCGCCGCCACCGCCAGATCGATCCCCTTCAGGATCGGCCGTTCCGGGGAATAGGCGAAGTTGACGCCCTTGAAGGCAATGGCCCCGCCCGAAACCGCCAGCGGCTTCGCCCCGGGCGCATCGGTGATCTCGGCCGGTTGGTGCAGCAGATCAAACATCTCGCCCATGTCGACGAGCGCCTGCCGGATCTCGCGATAGACCGTGCCGAGGAAGCTCAAGGGCATGGTGATCTGGATCATATAGGCCTGCACCATGACGAAATCGCCCACCGTCAGCGTGCCCGCCTGCACCTCCATCGCCGCCATCACCATCACGGCCACAAGCCCCGCGGTGATGATCAGCGTCTGCCCCGCATTCAGCGCGGCCAGGCTTTGCCCGGTCTTCACCGCCGCGCCCTCGTAACGCTCCATTGAGGCGTCATAGCGCGCCGCCTCGCGCTTCTCGGCGCTGAAATATTTCACCGTCTCGAAGTTCAAAAGGCTGTCGATCGCCTTCTGGTTCGCCGCCGTATCGGCGTCGTTCATCTTCTTGCGGATCGCCACCCGCCATTCGGTGACGCGGAAGGTGTAGGTGACATAGGTCCAGATCGTGCCGACGACGACCAGCGCATAGCGCCAGTCAAACAGGAAGGCGAAGATCAGCGTGACCAACGTGAGTTCAAGGATCAGCGGCCCGACCGAGAACAGCATGAAACGCAACAGGAAATCGACGCCCTTCACGCCGCGCTCGACAACGCGGGACAGCCCGCCGGTCTTGCGGGTGATGTGATAGCGCAGCGACAGCGCATGGATGTGCTGGAAGGTTTCCAGCGCCAGCGCCCGCAGCGCGCGTTGCGCCACCCGCACGAAAACCGCGTCGCGCAATTCGCCAAAGCCCACCGACATCAGCCGCGCCAGCCCGTAAGCCACGGTCAGCGCGATGGCGCCAAAGCCCAGAAGCCAGGTCTCGTCACGGGCCTGGCCCGCCAGACCGTCCACCGCCGCCTTGTAAAGGAAAGGCGTCAGCACCGCGATCACCTTGGCGGCGACCAGGAAGGCCATCGCCAGCACGACGCGCTGTTTCACCCAGCCATGCCCCTCGGGCCACAGATAGGGCGCAACGGCCTTCATCGTGCGCCAGCCCCGCGCCCGTTCCGAAGCGTCCAGCTTGCCAGCCTGCGTGATCTGAGAGGGCGCCATCTGCCCGTCCTTCCAAAGTCTCGAGTGTCCGGGAAGCCGGGCGGATGCCGCGGCCGTGCGGGCAACCTAGGGGGTGGGGCGCGATTGTCCAGCCCCCGCGCGCATTTGACCCGAAAGGGCTTACTCGGGCAGGGTGAAGACCTGGCCCGGATAGATCCGGTTCGGGTCGCGGATCTGGTCGCGGTTCGCCTCAAAAATCTGCACGTAAAAATAGGGATCGCCATAGGTGTCGCGCGCGATCGCCCAAAGCGTGTTGCCGCTGGAAATGGTGACGATGCGGCTCTGGGCGGCGGTGTCGGCAACCGCGGCGGTGGCGGGCGGCGGCGGGGCGATGCCCTCGAAGCCCTGCTCGGCGCGGGCCAGCACCCGGCCCGCGGCGTCAAGCGCGTCAAGGCGCAGGCTGTGCGGCCCGGGCGTCGCCGCGGGCAGCCGCAGGGTGAAGCCGCCCGCGGCGCCCGCCTGCACCAGCCCCACCTCGGCAGTGTCGACATAGGCGCGCAACAGCGCCCCCTTGGGCGCGCCGCGGCCCGAAATCGTGATCTTGCCATCGGGCGCAAACGACAGCGTGTCGATCACCAGCGTTTCGGAAACGCCCGCCAGGAGCCGCGGCGTGCCGCTGGCATCGGTGAGCAGCGGCGTTTCGGCCAGAACCTGCGCCGCTTCGACCTGGGCCGCGACGGTTTCGGGCGCCGCGCCCTCGGCGGTTGCGGCCTCGGCCAAAGCACGCGGACTGGGCGCGACGGTCAGGCTTTCCTCGGACATCTTCGCCACGCCATCGGCGCCGGTCACCCGCAGCTGCAAGGACCGCGGTTCGGCCGAGGGTTCGGCCGAGGTGACGGCGGCAAAGGCGCCCTGCGCATTGGCGGTAACGGTGTCGATCACCTCGCCCTCGAGCAGCAGCTCGACCTTGGCGCCCGGGGCGACATCGCCCGCCAGCGTCAGCGCCCCGGCGGGGGTGACGCGCAAAGTGTCGAAGCGGGCGACCGGCGGCGGCGGAGACTGCGGGGGAACGGCAGCTTCTGCGACAGGCGCCGATTGCGCCGGCGGGGCCGGCCCAATCGGCGCGGTCGGAACCGGGGCAGGCGTCGCAGGCGCAGCCGCGACGGGGAGCGAAACGGGCGGGGCAGCAGCGGGAGCCTGCGGCGCGGCCGAGGCCCCCCCCTGTTGCCCCGGCGCGGGCGCGGTTTGCGGGATCGGCGCCGGGGCCGCCGCGGAGGGCAAAGCCGCCGGTTCAGGCCCTGAAGCGGCGGGTTCAGGCGCGTCCTGCCCGAGCGACCAGAGCGCGGCAACGGCAGCCACCGCCGCCACAGCCGCACCACCGCCCACCGCGACCCCAACCGCCGTCTTCCTGCCCTCGGACATGCTGTCTCTCCCTCCTGGCGGCCTTGCGGCCACGGCGTTTTCCGCCGCTTGCTTGCGACCATCTGACCCGGTATCCCTGCCAAAAGCAACACCCGCCACCGCGATTTCCAGCACGAAAGCCCAGCTCATGTCCGCCACATCCGCCCCCTCGGTCTGCGTCTTCTGCGGCTCACGCCCGGGCGCCCGCCCCGCCTATGCCCAAGACGCCCGGGCCACCGGCGCGATGCTCGCCGCGCGCGGCTGGCGGCTGGTTTACGGCGCGGGCGATGTGGGCCTGATGGGCGAGGTGGCGCGGGCCGCGCAGGCGGCGGGGGCGAAGACCTTCGGGGTGATCCCCGAACACCTGTTCCGGCTCGAGGTCGGCAAACGCGACCTGACCACCTTTGTCGTCACCGAGAACATGCACGAGCGGAAAAAGGTGATGTTCATGAATTCGGATGCGGTCGTCGTGCTGCCGGGCGGCGCCGGAAGCCTGGACGAATTCTACGAGGTGCTGACCTGGCGCCAGCTGGGCCTGCACACGAAACCGATCCTGCTTCTGAACACCGAGGGCTACTGGGACCCGCTGCTGGCGCTGAACGCCCATGTCGTGGCCGAGGGCTTTGCGGGCGAGAGCCTGCTGGACGGCGTGACGACGGTGGCGACGGTGGCCGCGCTGGAGGAAGCGCTCGAAACCGCCTTCGGCTGAGGAAACAACCGGAACGGGGCTGCCCCGCCGGGGCTGAGGGCGTTCAGCACCGGCGGGACGCAAGTTTAACGATTACTTTTCAAGCACTTACGGGGCAATTCTCACCGGCTCGGCCTTGGCGCCGGGCGGCGCGCGCCCGGCCATCGTTCCGGCGCCCGCCCCGCGCTCATGGCGCCTCGTCAAGCGGCATGTAAAGTTCCCCGCCCGCGCGGAACTTCTCGGCCATCTTCTGCATGCCGTCCTTTTGCGCCTCGGCCCGGATGTCGTGGCTCAGGCGCATGGAGCAGAATTTCGGCCCGCACATCGAACAGAAATGCGCCAGCTTATGGGCCTCTTTGGGCAGGGTTTCGTCATGCATCGCGCGCGCCGTGTCGGGGTCGAGCGACAGGTTGAACTGATCCTCCCAGCGGAATTCGAACCGCGCGCGGCTCAGGGCATCATCGCGGATCCGCGCCGCCGGATGCCCCTTGGCCAGATCGGCGGCATGGGCGGCGATCTTGTAGGTGATCACCCCCGTTTTCACGTCGTTCCGGTCGGGCAGGCCAAGATGCTCCTTGGGCGTGACGTAGCACAGCATCGCCGTGCCGAACCATCCGATCATCGCGGCGCCGATGCCGCTGGTGATATGGTCATAGCCCGGGGCAATGTCGGTGGTCAGCGGCCCGAGGGTGTAAAAGGGCGCCTCGCCACAGTCGCGCAGCTGCCGGTCCATGTTTTCCTTGATCTTGTGCATCGGCACATGGCCCGGCCCCTCGACCATCACCTGGCAATCCCTGGCCCAGGCGATCCGGGTCAGCTGGCCCAGGGTTTCCAGCTCGGCGAATTGCGCCGCGTCATTGGCATCGGCGATCGAGCCCGGCCGCAGCCCGTCGCCCAGGCTGAAGGCCACGTCATAGGCGCGGGCGATCTCGCAGATTTCGTCGAAATGCTCGTAAAGGAAGCTCTCGCGGTGATGATGCAGGCACCATCTGGCCATGATCGCCCCGCCGCGCGACACGATGCCCGTCACCCGGCCCACCGTCATCGGGATCATGTGCAACCGCAGCCCGGCATGGATGGTGAAGTAATCCACTCCCTGCTCGGCCTGTTCGATCAGCGTGTCGCGGAACACCTCCCAGCTCAGGTCTTCGGCGATGCCGCCCACCTTTTCCAGCGCCTGATACAGCGGCACCGTGCCGATCGGCACCGGGGAATTGCGCAAGATCCATTCGCGAATGGTGTGGATGTCCTGGCCCGTCGACAGGTCCATCACCGTATCCGCGCCCCAGCGGATGGCCCAGACCATCTTTTCGACCTCTTCGGCCATCGACGAGGTGACGGCGGAATTGCCGATATTGGCGTTGATCTTCACCAGGAAGTTGCGCCCGATGACCATGGGTTCGGCCTCGGGGTGGTTGATGTTGGCGGGAAGGACCGCCCGGCCCCGCGCGATCTCGTCGCGGACGAATTCGGGGGTGATGAACGCCGGAATCTCGGCGCCGAAGCTCTCGCCGTCGCGGGCCAGTGCCTGCTGCGCGGCCTTGCGTCCCAGATTCTCGCGGATGGCGACGAATTCCATTTCCGGCGTGACGATCCCGGCCCTTGCATAGGCCAGCTGCGTCACCGCCTGCCCACCCCTCGCCCGGCGCGGCCGCGGGGGCTGCGGGAAATCGGGCGCCTGCCGCGCGGTTTCGGCACCGGCCTGCTGCCGGGGCGGCGCGGCGCTTCGGGCACAGGTCTCGGTATCGCCCCGCGCGGCGATCCAGGCTTCGCGCAGACGCGGCAGGCCGCGGTCAATGGCGATCTCGGCTTTCGGGTCGGTATAGGGGCCGGAACTGTCGTAGACGGTGACGGCGGGCTCCCCTGCGGTCGGATGCAGGTCGATCTCGCGCATCGGCACGCGGATCTCGGGGTGGCGTTCGCCCGCATGCCAGACGCGGCGCGAGCCGGGCAGCGGGCCCGTGGTGACGGTTGGGGTCAGGTCTTTCATCGGTCGGAGCCTCCAGAGCTCAAGGCGTAGGAGACCCAGTTCCGCGTCGAATGGGAGGACCGGCAGGAAGCTTCCCTTCCCACGAAACCGGGGGCGGGGCGCGCGCGGCCTGTGCACCATCCCTACGCCAGTGTGAACTGGATCAGGTTCATCGGGTCACTGCGCTGCGCGGCATCGGTTTCCGGCCAGCAGTATCTCAGCCTCTTGTCGAGACCCCCCGGGTGAGGGCGCCAAGGTCGCGCTTCTGCCGGAAGTTGTCAACCTCTGCCGCCCGGCAAAGCCTGCCCCCGCGGGATGTTGCGCCCGTTCGGGTCGCGGCGGGACAGCGCCCCCTAGCCGCGCGCCCGCAGCGCCGCAGCCGAATACAGCGCCAGCGCCCCCCAGATCAGCGCAAAGGCGATGGCATGGGCGCGGGTGAAGGGCTCGGCGAAGACCGCGACCGCAACCAGGAATTGCAGCGTCGGATTGAGATATTGCACCAGCCCGATCGTCGCCATCCGCACCCGCTGCGCGGCATAGGAAAACAGCATCAACGGCCCGCCGGTCATCAGCCCGGAAAAGGCCAGCATCAGCGAATGGCCAAGGTCATCGCCGAAATGCCCGGAGCCGGGCGCGCGGCCAAACCAGCCAAAATGCGCCGCCGCCAGCACCAGCCCGGCCAGCGGCGCCAGAAGCACCACCTCGGCCAGCACCGAGACCACCGAAGGCACCGAAAGCTTCTTCTTCAAAAGCCCGTAAAATCCGAAGCTGCCCGCCAGAAGCAGCGCGATCCAGGGCGCCGCGCCCAGCGCCCAGGTCAGCCAGCCCACCGCCGCCGCCGCGACCGCCACCGCCACCGCCTGCGCCCGCCCCATCCGCTCGCCGTAAAACACCATGCCCAGCGCCACCGCGACCAGCGGGAAGATGTAATAGCCCAAGGACGCCTCGACCGCGCGGCCGTTCTGCACCGACCAGATGAAGCCGAACCAGTTCAGCGAGATCACCACCGCCGCCGCCGTCACGATGCGCAGATTGGCCCCCGAAAGCGCGCGCGCCAGAACCGCGCCCTGCCCCTGCACCGCCACCACCGCGCCCAGAAACACCACCGACCAGAGCGTGCGATGGGCAAGCACTTCCAGCGGCGGCACCTCGGAAAGCGCCTTGTAATAGATCCCCGACAGACCCCAGACACAACAGGCGGCCACCATCGCGACAAAACCCTTCGTGGTGTCCGTCATCCGCATCTCCCCTGCGCCAAGGCGGCCACAGAACCCCGCCCCGGGGCGTCCGTCAATCCCGATCCCACCGCCTGACTTGACGGAAATGACGCGCGATGCAAGATTTCATCCTGCAACCTCTTTGGGCGTCGAGCGCGGTCCGGGTCTTCGGGCAACCGCGACGCTGCGGCCCCATCGTGCGACGGTTGCCACGGCTTCATGGGGCCATCGACAGGAGCCCCGTGATGAAAACCATCATCGAACCTTTCCGCATCAAATCGGTCGAGCCGATCCGCCTCACCTCGCGCCCCGAGCGTGAACGTCTGGCGCGCGCGGCCGGCTACAACCTCTTCGGCCTGCACTCGGATGACGTGCTGATCGATCTTCTGACCGACAGCGGCACCGGCGCGATGTCATCGCTGCAATGGGCCGCCATGATGCAGGGTGACGAAAGCTATGCCGGTTCGCCCAGCTTCTTCCGCTTCGAGGCGGCGGTGCAGAACCTGATGCCATTCAAGCACATCATCCCGACGCACCAGGGCCGCGCGGCAGAAGCGATCCTGTTCTCGATCTTCGGCGGGCCGGGCAAGCGCATCCCCTCGAACACGCATTTCGACACCACGCGCGGCAATATCGAGGCCTCGGGCGCCATGGGCGACGATCTGGTAATTGCCGAGGGCAAGGACCCGCAAAGCCTGCATCCGTTCAAGGGCAACATGGATCTGGCGCGGCTCGAGGCTTACCTTGAGGCGCATCACGCCGAAGTGCCGCTGGTGATGATCACCATCACCAACAATGCGGGCGGCGGCCAGCCGGTGAGCCTTGCCAATATCCACGCCGTGGCCGATCTGGCGCATCGGTATGGCAAGCCTTTCGTCATCGACGGCTGTCGCTTTGCGGAAAACGCCTGGTTCATCAAGACCCGCGAGGCGGGGCAATCAGAGCGCTCGATCCCCGAGATCGTGCGCGATTGCTTCGCGGTGGCGGATGGCATGACGATGTCGGCGAAGAAGGATGCGTTCGGCAATATCGGCGGCTGGCTGGCGCTGAACGATGACGATCTGGCCGAGGAGGCGCGCGGCCATCTGATCCGCACCGAGGGCTTTCCGACCTATGGCGGGCTGGCGGGCCGCGATCTGGACGCGCTGGCGCAGGGTCTGGTCGAGATCGTCGACGAGGATTACCTGCGCTACCGCATCCGCACGCATCAATATATCGTCGAGCGGCTGGATGCGATGGGGGTGCCGGTGGTGAAGCCCGCGGGCGGGCATGCGGTCTTCATCGACGCGCGGGCCTGGCTGTCGCAGATTCCGCCGCTCGAATATCCGGGGCAGGCTTTGGCCGTTGCGCTTTATGAGATCGCCGGGGTGCGGTCGTGCGAGATCGGCACGGCGATGTTCGGCCGCCAGCCGGACGGGTCCGAGAAACCGGCGGCGATGGATCTGGTGCGGCTCGCCTTCCCGCGCCGGACCTATACGCAAAGCCATGCCGATTACATCATCGAGGCCTTTGAGGAGCTGGCGGCAACCAAGGACAGCCTGCGCGGCTACCGGATCGTCAAGGAGCCGAAGCTGATGCGGCATTTCACCTGCCGGTTCGAGAAGCTCTGAGCCGGTTTCGGGCGGATCAGGAAAGGCACCGCCTTTCCCCGCCCGCGCGGGCAACGCCTGCCGCAGGGCCGTCAGCCCCAAGCGCGACAGAGGCCAGCGCCCAGCCCCGGCGGGCGAGAAGCGCCCGCCATGGGCGGGGCGGGCGCTGGCCGAGGGCCTTTGGGCCCCCGGCGGTCACGGGGCAACTGGTCTGCGTGGCTTCGGCAATGGCCTCAGCCAAAGAGAGGTCAAAACAAAACCGGCCCCCGCGGGGGCCGGTTTCTTCATCCGTCTGTCCGCCTCACAGACGCGAGGCGACGTTTTCCCAGTTCACCAGCTTGTCGAGGAAGTTGGTCAGATAGGCCGGGCGCTTGTTGCGGAAGTCGATGTAATAGCTGTGCTCCCAGACATCGCAGCCCAGAAGCGCGGTCTGCCCGAAGCAGAGCGGGTTCACCCCGTTTTCGGTCTTGGTGATCTTCAGCGCGCCATCGCTGTCCTTGACCAGCCAGGCCCAGCCCGAGCCGAATTGCGCGGCGCCCGCAGCGGCGAAATCCTCCTTGAATTTCGCGACCGAGCCGAAGCTTTCCACCAGCGCCTTTTCCAGGTCGCCCGGCATCTTCTTGTCTTCGCCCGGCCCCATCATTTCCCAGAACTGCGCGTGGTTCCAGTGCTGCGAGGCGTTGTTGAAGATCCCCGATTGCGCCACGGCCCCGGCGCAATAGGTGCCCTTGATGATCTCCTCGACCGACTTGCCTTCCCATTCGGTGCCCGCGATCAGCTTGTTGCCGTTGTCGACATAGGCCTTGTGGTGCAGGTCGTGGTGATATTCGAGCGTCTCCTTCGACATGCCCAGCGACGCCAGGGCATCATGCGCATAGGGAAGGGCAGGAAGTTCGAAAGCCATTTGAGCGATCCTTTTACTCGGGTTCTGTTGCGACCAATTGAAGCACTGAACGCGCCAAGGTCAAGGGTTGACGGGTGAATTTCCCGCACAGCCCCCCTGCCCGATCCGCAGATCAGGGCTTTTGGGCCGCCGCCTTGCGCGCCTCGGCGGCGGCCTTCATCCGCGCGATCAGATCGTCCTTCGCCGCGCCCTTGCCAAAGGGGTTCTTCGCCGAGCCCTTGGCATTATGTTCGGCATGACGCGGGGTGTTCTTGTCGGGCCGCGCGCCCCCGGATTTCGAATAGTCCATGGTGGGTCTCCTTTGCCTCCGATCTGCGGCAAGCGGCCCCGCAAGGCAAGGAAAAAGGGGGCGCTGCCCCCTCTTGCCCTGCCGGGCAAGTCACCCCCGGGATATTTATGGCAAGATGAAGGAGGCGGGTTTCATCTTGCCATAAATATCCCGGGGGGAGTCCGAAGGACGGGGGGCAGCGCCCCCCTGCCCGGTCAATAAAGCTCGCCCCCCGGGCGGGCCGAGACCTCGAGCAGCCCCATCACATAGGCCGCGACCGAGCGGAAGCAGACCAGGCTCAGCTCCTCGGGACCCGAGCGCCAGATCGCCGCAGCGACCTGCGCGGCGCGGGTGCGGCGCATCTCGCCGGGCTTGAGCGCGGCGAAATCGACCGGGCAAAGCTTCATCAGCACCTGATCGGCCTTGGCCCCCGCAATGGTGAAGCGCGCCCGGGCATCCGAGACATTGCTCACCAGCGCATGTTCGGTGTGCAGCGAATGCGCGATCCCCGCCGCCACGGCGGGCGCGTCCTCATAGGCGCAGAGCACCAGCAGCTCGTCGGGGCTCATCCAGGCGGTGAAGCGGCCCTTCTCGCCCGCGACGATCTCGCGCGCGCCGGGCAGCTTCAGCCCCTGCCCGGCCAGCGCGATCCGCGTCGCGGTCAGCGCCAGATCGGCCCGCACGGTGACCATGCCCGACAGCCCCGCCTCGGTCACGGTCGCAAACCCGGCATGGCTTTCGCCGTTCAGTGCAGATACCGCTTCAGACATCGGCTTTCTCCCCCGCCTTGTCGTAGAACACCGGATCGACGATCCGCGCCTGAATGACCTTGCCCGCATCGGCCGGGAATTCGAGCACCTCGCCCATGCGCGCCGGGCCATGCCGCACCAGCCCCATGGCGATGCCCTTCTTCAGCATCGGCGAATAATAGCTCGAGGTCACGCGGCCCTGCACCTTGCGCTGGCCGTTCTCGTTCACCCCCTCGTCGATGGCATAGACGCCATCGGGCAGAACCGAACCGTCAAGCGTTTCCAGCCCCACCAGCGTCCAGCGGTCCGGGTCGGTCATGTGCTTGCGCTCCTGCGCGCGCTTGCCCAGATAATCCGCCTTTTTCTTGCTGATCGCCCAGCCAAGGCCCAGATCCTGCGGGATGACGGTGCCGTCGGTCTCGTCGCCGATCATGATGAAGCCCTTTTCGGCCCGCATCACATGCAAAGCTTCGGTGCCATAGGGCATGACGCCGAATTCCTCGCCTGCCGCATGCAGCGCCTCCCAGAACGCCAGCCCCATATTCGCCGGGACCGCGATTTCATAGGAGAGCTCGCCCGAGAAGCTGATCCGGAACACCCGCACGGGAAAGCCGCCCAAAGTGCCTTCCCGATAGGTCATGAAGGGCAGCGCCTCCTTGGAGACATCCATGCCGCCGAGCTTTTCCAGCAGTTTCCGCGCCTTCGGCCCCACAACCGCGACCTGCGCATATTGCTCGGTCAGGTTGGCGGTATAGACCTTCCAGTCCCACCATTCGCATTGCAGCCAGTCTTCCATGTGGCCATGGATCCGGTCCGCGCCGCCCGAAGTGGTGTGGCACAGCCAGGTGTCTTCATCCAGCCGCACCACCACGCCGTCGTCGATCAGAAAGCCGTTGTCCGAACACATCAGCCCGTAGCGGCACTTGCCCACCGGCAGCGTCGACATCAGGTTGGTATAGATCATGTCCAGGAACCGCCCCGCATCCGGCCCCTTGACCACGATCTTGCCCAGCGTCGAGGCATCAAGCAACCCGACATTGGTGCGGGTGTTGACGATCTCGCGGTTGACCGACTCGCGGTGCTTTTCGCCCTTGCGCGGATAGGTATAGGGGCGGCGCCACAGGCCCACCGGCTCCCAATGCGCGCCCTTGGCTTCGTGCCAGGCGTGCATCGGGGTTTTCCGCAAAGGCTGGAAGATCTCGCCCCGCGCCTCGCCCGCGATCGCGCCAAAGGAAATCGGCGTGTAGGGCGGGCGGAAGGTGGTGGTGCCGGTCTGCGGGATCTCCTGCCCCAAAGCTTCGGACAGGATCGCCAGACCGTTGATGTTGCTGAGTTTCCCCTGATCGGTGGCCATGCCGAGCGTGGTGTAGCGCTTGGTATGTTCGACCGAGGCGTAACCTTCGCGCGCGGCCAGCTGCACGTCCGAGACCTTCACATCGTTCTGATAGTCAAGGAAGGCCTTGAATTTCAAGGCTTCCGAGGCCTTGGCAGGCATCACCCAGACCGGCATCAGCGGCGCTTCGGCCTCGACCTGGCCCACCATGCCCGCTTCCGCGCAGATCGCATCGAGCGTCAGATGCCCATTCGCGGCGCCCACCGCGGCGGCGATCGGTTGCCCCTTGTCGCCGGTCGGCGGTTTCGCACCATCGGGGCGGAACATCGCCGCCGCCGCATCCCAGATCACCTTGCCGCCCGCATGCGAATAAAGATGCACCACCGGCGACCAGCCGCCCGACATCGCGACGCAATCGCAGTCGATCCGCTCGACCGCGCCGCCCTCGCCCATGTGGCTGGCGATCTCGACCGCCTTCACCGCCTTCGCCCCCTTGACCCGGGCGATGGCCCGGCCTTCGAGCACCTTGACGCCGCGTTCGCGCAGGGCTTCCACCAGCGGCCCGGTCGGCGCCGGGCGGGCGTCGATGACCGCCGCGACCTCCAGCCCCGCGCCGAGTGCGCAAAGCGCGGTGCGGTAAGCGTCGTCGTTGTTCGTCACCACAAGGATGCGCTTGCCTGGCGCGACGGCCCAGTTGACGATGTAATCGCGCACCGCCGAGGCCAGCATCACGCCCGGAATGTCGTTGCCCGCAAAGGCCAGCGGCCGCTCGATCGCGCCGGTCGCGACCCGGGTGATCCCGGCACGGGTGCGCCACAGCCGATGCCGCGGACGGCCGTCGCCCGGGGTGTGATCAGCGACGCGCTCGTACAGGATCGCATAGCCATGGTCATGCAGGCCCGCCACCATCGTGCGGGTCATCAGCCGGACATTTTCCATGGCGCCAAGGGCTTGCAGGGTGTTGTTGATCCAGACCTCGGGTGTCTGGCCGTCGATCAGCCCGCCATCCACCGGGGCGCGACCGCCCCAATGCGCGGTCTGCTCGGCGAGGATCACCCGCTTGCCCTCGCGGCCCGCCTTCAGCGCCGCGGCAAGACCCGCGATACCGCCCCCCGCAACCAGCACGTCGCAATAGGCATAGGCCTGTTCGTAGCGGTCCGGGTCGGGCTTTTTCGGCGCCTTGCCCAGCCCCGCGGCGCGGCGGATCAGCGGCTCGAAAATGCCGTGCCAGGCTTCCAGCGAATGCATGAAGGTCTTGTAGTAAAAGCCCGCGGGCATCAGCTTGTAGGCGAAATCGTTCACCGCGCCGATGTCGAAGCCAAGGCTTGGCCAGTGGTTTTGCGACGTGGCCCAGGCGCCCTCGAACAGCTCCGTCGTGGTGGCGCGCTGGTCGGGTTCGTGGCGGTTGCCGCGGCCCAGGTTGACCAGCACGTTCGGCTCCTCGGCGCCCGAGGCCACCAGCCCGCGCGGGCGGTGGTATTTGAACGACCGCCCCAGCAGCGTGCGGCCCGACCCCAAGAGCGCCGAGGCGAGGGTGTCACCGGCAAAGCCCTTGGCCTTGCGGCGGTTGAACTTGAAGGAGAGCGGTTTGGAGCGGTCGATCAGACGGCCACCCGAAGACAGACGATGGCTCATTTCCAGCCCTCCCAGCCCGGACGTTTCTCTTTGATTTTGGCGATGAGATCGGCGGGCGGTTCGGAGGTCTGCGCCGGATAGGTGCCGAAAACCTCGAGCGTGACGGTGCAGCGCGCGGCCAAAAACCACTTGCCGCAGCCGTAAGCGTGGCGCCAGCGTTCGAAATGCACGCCCTTGGGGTTCTTGCGGGCGAACATGTAGGTTTCGAACTCGGCATCCGAGGAGCCCGGGCCAAAGCGCTTCAGATGCGCCTCGCCGCCGGGGGCCAGTTCGGTTTCCTCGACGGTGACGCCGCAGCAGGGACAGGTCAGTGTCAGCATGTCAGCAGGCCTTTTTTGTGACGGCGGCCGGGGGCGCTGCCCCCGGACCCCCGAGGTATTTCGGGCAAGATGAAACGAATGCGCGCGTCATGGCTTGCTTTTCCAGACAGAAGCCTCGCAGCGCCACGGCACAGGAATGCCATTGACTTTCTTGGCAAATTTGAAGGTTGACGGAGGGTCCTGATCCAATTCGACCGTGCCCTCCGGCGTTTTGCTGAGGATGAAGGTCTTCGTCACGACTTGCCCCTCGTCATCATAGGCCATAACAAGCCGCGCGATTTCATTTGCCGCTTCGACCGTTGCGCGATGCACATGATACCCGGGCGTTTTCGACGCCCAGCTCAGTACGACACCCGCAAAGCCAATATCGGGCTTGACCAGATCAAGCACAACGCCCGCATCGGCCCAGCCTTCCGGATCACAGCCGTAGATCTCGACTTTTTCCGAGGTCTGCGCGACGGACGTGAGCGGAAGACAGAGGGCAGCAGCGACGCCGACCATGGAACAGGCGGCAGCACGCATCAGTGCGCCACCCCGGCGGCGACGGATTCGTCGATGAACTGGCCTTCCTTGAAGCGGTGCAGGCCGAATTCGGCGGCAAGCGGCGAGTAGCCCTTGGCCACCAGTTCCGCCATCGCAAAGCCCGAGCCGGGAATGGCCTTGAAGCCGCCGGTGCCCCAGCCGCAGTTGACAAAAATGCCCTCGACCGGCGTTTTCGACAGAATGGGCGAGCGGTCGCCCGTCATGTCGACGATGCCGCCCCATTGGCGCAGCATCTTGAGCCGCGAAATCACCGGGAAGGTCTCGATCAGGGCGCGGGTGGTTTCCTCGACATGGTGCCAGCTGCCGCGCTGCGAATAGTTGTTGAAGCCGTCGGTGCCGCCACCGATCACCAGCTCGCCCTTGTCGGATTGCGACATGTAGCCGTGCACAAGGTTCGCCATCACCACGACATCGATGGTGGGCTTGATCGGCTCCGACACCCAGGCCTGCAGCGCCATCGATTCGATCGGCAGACGGAAGCCCGCCATGCCCGCCAGCACCGAGGAATGACCCGCGACGACGATGGCGAGCTTGCCGCAATCGATCGACCCACGCGAGGTGTCGACGCCGACGACCTTGCCGTCCGCGGTGCGCACGCCGGTGACTTCGGTGTTTTGCAACAGATCCATGCCCATGTCGGAACAGGCCCGCGCATAGCCCCAGGCCACCGCATCATGCCGCGCGGTGCCGCCCTTTTCCTGATAAAGCGCGCCCAGAACCGGATAACGCGGCCCGGCGATGTTCAGGATCGGCACCAGCTTCTTGACTTCCTTCGGCTCGATCCAGCGGGTTTCGACATTTTGCAGGGTGTTGGCATAAACGGTGCGCTTGTAGCCGCGGACCTCGTGTTCGCTTTGCGCCAGCATCAAAAGGCCGCGCGGGCTGAACATGACGTTGTAGTTCAGATCCTGGCTCAGCCCCTCATAAAGCGAGCGCGCCTTTTCGTAGATCGCGGCCGAGGGGTCCTGCAGGTAGTTCGAGCGGATGATCGTGGTGTTGCGCCCGGTGTTGCCACCGCCCAGCCAGCCCTTTTCGATGATCGCGACATTGCGGATGCCATGCACCTTGCCCAGATAATAGGCCGTGGCCAGGCCATGCCCGCCCGCCCCCACCACGATGACATCGTAGCGTTTTTTCGGCTCGGGCGAGGCCCAGGCCTTTTCCCAACCGCTGTGGTAGCGCAGCGCCTCGCGCGCAACGGCGAAGATCGAATAGCGTCTCATCGGCCCTCTCTCGCTTCGGGTTGGGGTGCCACAGGCTGTGCGCGCGCCCCGAGTCTGGCTGTTCCACCTTAGATGAACCGCCCGGAACCCCGAAAGCCCCCCCCATGCGGCAATCGGCAGCAAAAAGCGACATCGTTGACAAGAGCTGTCGCGCAGAGCCGTGCGCGGGCCTTTCACGCTCTTGTCTCTTTCTGCACGACGCCAAAAGCCCTATGGAAGATGCAGGATAGGAGACCCCATGCTGTTCTGGATCATCTGCGCGACGCTGGTCGCCGCCATCGCCTTCGCCCTTGCCCTGACGCTGATCCGCCCGCGCGGGCAGGCCCAGCCCGCCGGGGCGCAGGATCTGCAGGTCTATCGCGCGCAACTGGCCGAGGTGGACAAGGACCTTGCCCGCGGCGTGCTGAGCCCCGAGGAGGCGGCCCGGAGCCGGGTGGAAATCTCGCGCCGGCTGCTGGAGGCGGACCGGGCGCTGCAGGCGGCGGGCCGCGCAGCCGAGGCGCCGCGGCGCGGCACGGTGGCGGCGGCGGTGCTGGTGGTGGCGGTGCTGACCGGGGCTTTCGCGCTCTATGACCGGCTTGGCGCGGCGGGTCTGCCCGATGCGCCGCTGGCCGGACGGCTGGCCGGGGCGGAGGCGCGTTACCAGGCCCGCCCCGATCAGGCGGCGGCGGAAGCGACGGCGGCGGCCGAGCGCAAGGCCGCCGAGGCGCGGGCCGCGGCGGCGGGCCGCCCCGTGCCACAGCCCGATCCGCAATATCTGGAGCTGATGGACCGGCTGCGTCAGGCGGTGGCCGCGCGGCCCAATGATCAGAAGGGGCTGGCGCTGCTGTCGGAAAACGAGATGGCGCTGGGCAATTACCGCGCCGGATGGGAGGCGCAGCGGCGGCTTGTCGCGCTCAAGGGCGACCGGGCCGAGGCGGCGGATTACACCCGTCTGGGCGAGCTGATGACGATTGCCGCGGGCGGGCTGGTGACGGCCGAGGCCGAGGCGGCCTTTGCCAAGGCGCTGGAAATGAACCCGAAAGACGGCTTGGCGCTGTTCTATGTCGGGCTGATGATGGGGCAGAATGATCGCCCCGACCGGGCCTTCCGGCTGTGGGATGCGTCCTTGCGCGTCTCGCCGCCCGAGGCGCCCTGGGTGGCCGAGATCGCCCAGGGCATCGAAACGCTGGCCTGGCTGGCGGGCGAACAGGATTACACCGCGCCGCTGCCGGTGCCCGCGGGCCCCTCGGCCGAGCAGATGCAGGCCGCCGAGGGCATGGCCCCCGCCGACCGTCTGGCGATGATCCGCGGCATGGTGGACAACCTGAACGCGCGGCTGGCGAATGAGGGCGGCAGCGCCGAGGACTGGGCGAAGCTGATCTCCTCGCTGCGGGTGCTGGGCGAGGCGGAGCGCGCCGCGACGATCGCCACCGAGGCGCGGACGAAATTCACCGGCCGCGCCGGGGATCTGGCGAAGATCGAGGCGGCGACGCAGGTGCCGCTTGGCACGATCGGAGCCGCGCCATGATCTGCCCCGGGATGGACGACTTTGCCGGAGCGCTGCCGCGGGTGGGGGCGCTGGCCGGGCTGGATCTGGGCACGAAAACGATCGGGGTTGCGGTCTCGGACACGCAGCGGGGCATCGCGACGCCCCTGCGCACGATCCGGCGCGAGAAATTCACCCTCGACGTGGCGGATCTGATGAAGACCGTGGCCGAGCGGCAGATCGTCGGGCTGGTGCTGGGTCTGCCGGTGAACATGGACGGCTCGGAAGGGCCGCGGGCGCAATCGACGCGGGCCTTCGCGCGCAACCTGGAAAAGCTGACGCCCTTGCCGATAACCTTCTGGGACGAGCGGCTCTCGACGGTGGCGGCCGAACGCGCGATGCTGGAGGCCGATCTTTCCCGCAAGCGCCGGGCCGAGCTGGTCGATCACGTCGCGGCGGGGTTCATTCTGCAAGGCGCGCTCGACCGCCTTGCGCATCTGGGGCGCGCGCATGGCTGAGAACAGGCCGGAAAACACCGACGGGATCTGGAAACGGGCGGAAATCGACACGCCCTGCGTGAAGATCTGCCAGATCCACCCGACCGAAAAGCTCTGCATCGGCTGTTTGCGCACACTGGACGAGATCGGCCGCTGGTCGCGGATGAGCCCCGAGGAGCGCCGCGCGGTGATGGCCGACCTGCCCGCCCGCGCGCCGCGCCTCGCGCAGCGCCGCGGCGGGCGCGCGGCACGACAGGCGGAGTAAGGGGGGGCGCTGCCCCCCGTCCCTGCGGGACTCCCCCGGGGATATTTGCAGCAAGATGAAAGGCATCCGGTTTTACCTTGCCCGAAATATCCCGGGGGGTGAATGGCGCAGCCAGAGGGGGGCAGCGCCCCCCTGCC
This sequence comes from Rhodobacter sp. 4.3.4, assembly GCF_058724655.1. Taxonomy (NCBI): domain Bacteria; kingdom Pseudomonadati; phylum Pseudomonadota; class Alphaproteobacteria; order Rhodobacterales; genus Rhodobacter; species Rhodobacter sp. 4.3.4. Next base: position 1,279,564 of record NZ_CM178967.1, on the reverse strand, counting down.
CGGCCAGTCCGTGGCCGCGCCTTGACGGATGGGGGCGCGGGCATTAACCGAATTTGCAGCAGATGCTGCGATCCTCGCCCAACCTTCCTTCCCCGGACCCGCCATGACCGCCTCGCGTTCCCTGCCGCCTCAGGTCGTTCACGTCTATGAGGCCGATCTGATCTGGGTGACCTCGGGCGCCAATCAGGGCGACGGGCTTGATCTGGCCGCGCTGTGCCAGCCCGGCGACATCTATCAGCTGGACCGCGACGCCCGGCCGCTGCGGCTGCTGATCGCCGCCGATCCCGAGACCGGGCAGCGCATCTGCGCGGGCTCGGAACTGGGCGCCGAGGGCGACCGGATCGCCCTGCTGGCGCGGCATGTCTTCATCACGCCCGAAGGCGACACGGTCGACATCCTGTTGATCCGGCACGAGGAAACGCAGATCCTCTATGCCCTGCCGCTGTCGCCGATCGCGCCGCGGGTCGATTACACCCTGCTCGATGCCACCGATGATCCGGGCGATGTGCGGCTTTCGGACCTGGTCTGCATCGCCTTCACCACCGGCACGCTGATCACCATGGCGGGCGGCGCGCAGCGCCCGATCGAGACCTTGGCGCCGGGGGACCGGGTGCTCACGCGCGACAGCGGCCCGCAGCCGGTGCGGCTGGTGGCGCGCGCGACGCTGCGCGCGCTCGGCTCTTTCGCGCCGGTGGTGATCTCGGCGGGCACACTCGGCAATGAAAGCGATCTGGTCGTCGCGCCGCATCACCGGGTGTTCCTCTATCGGCGCGGCGAAAAGCGGCTGGGCGACACCGCCGAGATTCTGGTTCAGGCCAAGCATCTGGTCGATGGCGACCATGTCTGGCGCCGCGAGGGCGGCTATGTCGATTATTTCGCGCTGGTCTTCGACCGCCACGAGATCGTCTATGCCGAGGGCGTGCCGGTCGAAAGCCTGCAGCTGTCCGAGGCGACGCTGAGCCTGATGCCCGAGGAACTGAGCGCCGAGATCAAGGCCCGCCTGCCCGATCTGACCCATACCCCGCATTTTGGCACCGAGGCCGGGCGCGAGATGCTTGACCGCGTCGGCCGCGAGGCGCTGTTTCGCAAGAAGGACTGAGCCCTAGTCCGCCGCGCGGCCGCAACCGCAGCGGTCCTCCGGGCGCGCATGCGGATCGGTGCAATCGGCGCAATCCCAGGCCGCCTCGCCCTCGGGACGGCAGAGCTTCAGCTCCAGATGTTTTTCGCGGTCCCTGGCGGTGAACAGCGGCACCCCGCAATAGGGGCACAGAACCGTTTCGCGCACATTCAAGGACCCGGCGGCGGGATCGACCCTTGCCATGGCAGCCTCCTGTTCCGATCGGGGTCGGGCGCGTAAGCGACCCCCATCCGCCGAAGACGGGCTCCCCCACGAAGCCCGCCCGACGTTCCCCGAGATTGGAATGATTCCACGCGCCACGCCATGACGCGGATCAATTTGCCGCAGGTCGGGCGGGAAAAATCCGTCCTTCTTGCCCGCCATCCCGCCTTGCGCTAAAGGCCGCGCATGAGCAACCGTGCCCCCCTCCCGCCCGAAATCGCCCGCCGCCGGACCTTTGCGATCATCTCGCACCCCGACGCCGGGAAAACCACGCTCACGGAAAAATTCCTGCTGTTTGGCGGCGCGATCCAGATGGCGGGGCAAGTCCGCGCCAAGGGCGAGGCGCGGCGCACGCGCTCGGACTTCATGAAGCTGGAACAGGAGCGCGGCATCTCGGTTTCCGCCTCGGCGATGAGCTTCGATTTCCGCCAGTATCGCTTCAATCTGGTCGACACGCCCGGCCACTCGGACTTTTCCGAGGACACCTATCGCACACTGACCGCGGTCGATGCCGCGATCATGGTGATCGACGGGGCGAAGGGGGTGGAAAGCCAGACGCGGAAACTGTTCGAGGTCTGCCGGCTGCGCGATCTGCCGATCCTGACCTTTTGCAACAAGATGGACCGCGAAAGCCGCGACACGTTCGAGATCATCGACGAGATTCAGGAAAATCTGGCGATCGACGTGGCCCCGGCAAGCTGGCCGATCGGGATGGGGCGCGACTTCGTCGGCTGCTACGATATCCTGCACGACCGGCTGGAGCTGATGGACCGGGCCGACCGCAACCGCGTCGCGGAAAGTATCAAGATCGACGGGCTCGACGATCCGAAGCTTGCCGATCATGTGCCCGCCGATCTGCTGGCGAAGCTGCGCGAGGAAGTGGCGATGGCGCGCGAGCTTCTGCCCGCCTTCGACCGGCAAAGCTTTCTGGAAGGCCACATGACGCCGATCTGGTTCGGCTCGGCGATCAATTCCTTTGGCGTCAAGGAGTTGATGGATGGCATGGGCGAATACGGCCCCGAGCCGCAGCCGCAAAAGGCAGCCGAGCGGCAGATTTCCTCGGAGGAGACCGCGGTCACCGGCTTTGTCTTCAAGGTTCAGGCGAACATGGACCCCAAGCACCGCGACCGGGTGGCTTTCGTGCGTCTGGCCTCGGGGCATTTCGAGCGCGGGATGAAGCTTTTGCATGTGCGTTCGGGCAAGCCGATGGCGGTTTCGAACCCGGTGCTGTTTCTGGCCGCCGACCGCGAACTGGCCGAGGAGGCCTGGGCGGGCGACATCATCGGCATTCCGAACCACGGGCAGCTGCGCATCGGCGACGCACTGACCGAGGGGGAGAAGCTGCGCTTCACCGGCATTCCGAGTTTCGCGCCGGAACTTCTGCAAGCCGTGCGCTCGACCGATCCGATGAAGGGCAAGCATCTGGAAAAGGCGCTGATGCAATTCGCCGAGGAAGGCGCGGCGAAGGTGTTCAAGCCGATGATCGGCTCGGGCTTCATCGTCGGCGTCGTCGGCGCGCTGCAATTCGACGTTCTGGCCAGCCGGATCGAGATCGAATACGGCATTCCGGTCCGGTTCGAAAGCTCGCAATTCACCTCGGCGCGCTGGGTGCAGGGGCCGAAGGATCTGGTCGAAAAGCTGGTGAACGTGAACAAGCAGCATATCGCGACCGATCACGATGGCGACATCGTCTTCCTGACCCGGCTGCAATGGGACATCGACCGGGTGGTGCGCGATTATGAGGGCGTGAAGCTCTCGGCGACGAAGGAAATGATGCAATAAGGCCCCGCCGAAGGGCATGGCACGCACGCTAAAGTTGTGCTAGGCTGGTTGCGCGGCAAAAGCCGCATGTCTTGCCACTTTGGAGGATGCAATGTCCGACGACGATGTGATGGACAAGAAACGCCAGAAGGCCGCCGACAAGATCATCACCCGGATGACCGAGGAGGGCGCGAGCCCCGGCGACATCAAGATCCAGAAAAAGGCGAACAAGGACGCCTTCGGTCACGAGGGCGATTACGACGCCGACAGGGGCTGAAACGGGTGCGCCGTCCCCCGCCCCCGGGGACGGCGCATCTCACACCGCCCTAACCCGCCCTGTCGCAAACTCATCCCGTCGCAAAGATGCGGACGGTCTTTCCCACCCGGGGAACCCATGCGTTTTTCCTGGCACGAATACGCAAATCCGCGCTCAGTCTGCGCCGAACAGCCGCTGATGTTCCTGGATCGCGAAACGGTCGGTCATGCCCGCAACGTAATCCAGCACCGTGCGCGCCAGTTCCGAATTGCCCTGCAACCGGGCGCGGGCGACATCGGCCTGCCAATCCTCGGGCAATAGCTCGGGGCGTTCGAGGAACAGCGGGAACAGCGCATTCACGATCCCCGTCACCCGCTGCCGTTCCACCACCACCGAGGGGGCGCGATACATCCGGGTGAACAGGAAGCTCTTGATCGCCTTGATATTCTGATAAAGCGGCTTGGAAAACCGGATGATCGGCCCCTGCATCGCCCGGATCTCGTCGACATGGCGGGGGCGCAATGCGTCCAGCCGGTTCTTCGCCACCGCGATCACGTCTTCGACCATCACGCCAAAGACCCGCCGCAGCGCCTCGTGGCGGCGCCGCATCGGGTCCAGCCCGGGGTAAAGCCTGTCGACCGCGGCAAAACACTCGCCCAGAACCGGCAGCTCGCACAGGTCGGCTTCGCTGAACAGCCCGGCGCGCAGGCCGTCATGCAAGTCGTGGTGGTTGTAGGCGCAGTCATCGGCCACGGCCGCCACCTGCGCCTCGGCGCTGGCGTTGGTGCCCAGTTCCAGATCCCATTGCGCATTCACTTCGGCCAGCGCGTAATTCCACGGCTGCGCCACCGGGCCGTTGTGCTTGGCGATGCCCTCCAGCGTCTCCCAGGTCAGGTTCAGCCCGTCGAAATCGGCGTAATGGCGTTCCAGCCGTGTCACGATCCGCAGCGCCTGGGCGTTGTGATCAAAGCCGCCGTAAGGCTCCATGAGCAGCGCCAGCGCATCCTCGCCGGTATGGCCAAAGGGCGGATGGCCCAGATCATGCGCCAGGGCCACCGCCTCGGCCAGATCGGTGTTCAGACCCAGCGCGCCCGCGATCGTGCGGGCCACCTGCGCCACCTCGATCGTATGGGTCAGCCGGGTGCGGTAATAATCGCCCTCATGCTCGACAAAGACCTGGGTCTTGTGTTTGAGCCGCCGGAACGCCGAGGAATGGATGATCCGGTCGCGGTCGCGCTGAAACGGCGTGCGGAAGGTGGAATAGTTTTCGGCGAAGCGCCGGCCCCGGCTGGCCTCGGGATTGCAGGCATAGGGTTGCAGCATCTCTCACCTCACCTTGTCGCAGGGCATGCCCCCTCCTATACTCTAAAGGGAACAACAGAACAGGTCCAACCCGATGCTTTTGCCGCCGAAAGTCACCCCCCGCGCCTTTGCGCGTCTGGCGAAACTGAATGCGCAGGAAGCCGCGCCCAAGGCGCTGCGCGTCGCGGTCGAGGGCGGCGGCTGTTCGGGGTTCCAATATGATCTGAAGCTGGAAGAGGTGGCCGCGCCCGATGATCTGGTGATCGAGGGGGAAGGCCAGCGCGTGCTGATCGACCCGGTCAGCCTGCCGTTCCTGCAAGATGCGGTGATCGACTACACGCAAGAGCTGATCGGGGCGCGGTTCGTGGTGCAAAACCCGAATGCGACGGCCAGCTGCGGCTGCGGGATTTCCTTCTCGATGTGAAGATGGTCGGGGCGGCGAGATTCGAACTCACGACCTTCTGTACCCAAAACAGACGCGCTACCAGGCTGCGCTACGCCCCGCTTCGCCTTCCATAGCGGCAGCGGCGGGCGCTGAAAAGGGGAAATGCCTCAATCGAGCGGCGCAACGCGCTGACCGGGGCGCAGCCCCAGCGCCGCCGCCTGCCCGCCTCCGATCTCCAGCACATAAAGCACCGGACCGGCCGACCAGATCGGCGTGTCGTCATAGGGACGGGCGTTTTCCTGCACCGACTCGATCCGGCCCGCAGCGTCGATGAACAGCATGTCCAGCGGCAGCGGCGTGTCATGCATCCAGAACGCCACCCGCCGCGGCGTCGGATAGACGAAGATCATCCCGGTGCCGGGGGGCAGATCGCGCCGCCCCATCAGGCCGCGTTCGCGTTCGGCCTCGGTATCGGCGATCTCGACGCGCAGCCGCGCCAGGCCCCGCGCGCCCTCGATGCACAGCACGGCAGGCCCCTGCCCCTGCCGGGCCGCCGCGAAACCGGCCCGGTCGCAGTCGGCGCCAAAGGCCGCCGCGGCGCAGAAAAGACCTGGCGCCGCCAGCAAGAGACCGCGCCTCAGCGCGCGCGCAGCGCCACTTCCCAGCTTGTGATCTGCGCCGCCATCCGGCCGCGCCGTCCCTCGATCACCCGCAGACATACCGCCTCTCCCGGCGCCAGATCGGCGAATCCCGAGCGGCGCAGCACTTCGACATGGATGAACACATCTTCGGGCCGCCCGAAGACATTTGCAAAGCCAAATCCCTTGCCCTTGTCGAACCACTTCACCCGCGCCGGTTCCAGCGGCAGCGCCGCGATCACCTCGGGGTCGGTCTCGCCCAGATCTTCGATCGGCGCCAGCCGGGTTTCGGTCTCGGGCGGCGAGATTTCCAGCACCTCGACCGCCTGCGCGCCACGCGGCGTCGCCTGCACCAGCACGCGGATGCCCGCATTGTCGGCCACCGAGCTTTGTCCGAAATTGCGCAGAACATTGGCGTGAAGCAGGATGTCCGGTCCGCCCTCGCCGTCGAGGATGAACCCGAAGCCCTTACCCGCGTCGAACCATTTCACCCGACCCGCGGCCTCGCGCGCCGCGCCCGTTTCGTCAACCATCCGCTGCCGTCCATTTTATGATGCGCCGGGACTGTGAAGATCCGCCAGAGCGCCGCTGCTCAGTTGTCACAGGTTTGCAACCGGATTCAAGCTGATTTGGCTTGTCTTTTTGGGCAGTCTGCGATTGACGAAGCGTGAAATGCAGCCAATTTGAGCCGCATTTGACGCGGACGCCGGTCAGAATCAGGGGTTCAGCCGCAGGATTTCCCAGGCCGTGCCCGGTGCGGCGCGGCGCCAGCGGAACCGGTCATGCAGCCGGAAGGCGCCATCGGCCCAGAATTCGATCTCGAGCGGTACGATGCGGAAGCCGCCCCAGAACGGCGGGCGCGTCGGCGCGGTGCCATGCGCCGCCGTCACCTTCGCCACCTCGGCCATCAGCGCCGTGCGCGAGGCAAGTGGTTCACTTTGTCGCGACGCCCAAGCGCCAAGCCGCGACTTGAGCGAGCGCGAGGCGTAATAGGCATCCGCCTGCGCCCCCTCCTTGCGCGTGACCAGCCCGCGCACGCGGATCTGCCGGCGCAGACTTTTCCAGTGCAGCACGAAGGCGGCCTTGCCCGCCGCCGTGATCTCGGCCGATTTTGCAGAGCCGTAATTGGTGTAGAACAGGAACGCCCCGCCCGAGGGGGCGTCGCGCCCCTCGATCTCTTTCAACAGCACCATGCGGACATTGGGCAGCCCCTCGGCATCGACGGTGGCAAGCGCGATCGCATTGGGGTCGTTGATCTCGGTCTTTTCGGCCTCGATCAGCCAGGATTGCGCCAGGGCAAAGGGGTCCTCGCCCGCAAAGATGCCGGTTCTGTCGCTCATGTCCTGCCCTTTCCCTGAGGATGCGACGCAAACGCGCCGTTGCGCCCGCGTCAACCCGCCTTGCTGACTTTGCAATCTTCGCCTAAGGAAAGCGGACTTTCCAGAGGCAAGCAGGAGAATCCAGATGACGGCAGGCTTGATGGCGGGAAAACGGGGCCTGATCATGGGGCTCGCCAATGACAAGTCGATCGCCTGGGGCATCGCCAAGGCGCTGGGCGACGCGGGGGCGGAGCTGGCGTTTTCCTATCAGGGCGAGGCGCTGAAAAAGCGGGTCGAACCCTTGGCCGCCAGCCTTGGCACGCCGCTTCTGTTCGAATGCGACGTGGCGAATGAAGACAGCATGGATGCGCTTTTTGCCGGTCTCAAGGACGCTTGGGGTACGCTGGATTTCGTCGTCCATGCGATCGGGTTTTCCGACAAGAACGAGCTGCGCGGCCGTTATGTCGATACTTCGCGCGGCAACTTCACCATGACAATGGACATTTCGGTCTATTCCTTCACCGCCGTCTGCGCCCGCGCCGCGGCGATGATGCCGAACGGTGGCTCGCTGCTGACGCTGACCTATTACGGCGCCGAACAGGTGATGCCGCACTACAACGTGATGGGCGTGGCGAAGGCGGCGCTCGAGGCTTCGGTGAAATATATCGCCGAGGATCTGGGCAAGCTGGGCATCCGCTGCAACGCGATCTCGGCCGGGCCGATCAAGACGCTGGCCGCTTCGGGCATCGGCGATTTCCGCTACATCATGAAGTGGAACGAGCTGAACAGCCCGCTGCGCCGCAACGTGACGCAGGAAGAGGTCGGCAAGGCCGCGCTGTACCTGCTGTCGGATCTGGGCTCGGGCACCACCGGCGAGAACCTGCATGTCGATGCGGGCTATCATGTCGTCGGCATGAAGGCGGTGGATGCGCCCGATATCGACGTGGTCACGGGGCGCAAGGACTGAGATGAGTTTCGCCGCCTTCTTCGGCATCTACATGATTTCGCTGGCGGCGGCGATCTCTCCGGGGCCTGCGGTGCTGCTGGCGGCGCGCACCTCGCTGCGCGAGGGCTTTGCCCGCGGCGCCTGGCTCGCCGTGGGCATCGGCCTTGGCGCCTGCATCTGGGCCGTGGCGGCGATGTTCGGGCTGGCAATCCTGTTCAGGATCGCCCCCACCCTGCTTGTGGCGCTGAAAGTCGCGGGCGCGGCCTATCTGCTCTATCTCGCGTATAAAATGTGGCGCCATTCGGCCGAGCCGATGTCGATGGAGCTGCCCGAGGATGACGCGAAGCGCTCTGCGCCGGGGCAGGTCTGGCGCGGCATCGCGGCGCAACTTGCCAATCCGAAACCGGCGGTCTTCTTTGGCACGGTGTTTCTGACCTTCCTGCCGCCGGTGCTGCCCTTCTGGGCCTATGGCGTCATTCTGGGCATCATCTTCTTCAACGATACGGTCTGGAACGTAATCGTTGCGCGGATCTTCTCGCTCGACCGGACGCGGGCCGCCTATCTGGGGCTGAAGAAGCTGATCGACCGCATTTTCGGCGGGCTTCTGGGGCTGATGGGCCTGAAGCTTGCCCTGACCTGAGGAGTCCTCCATGGCCGAACGTTTGCCGCATGAAAAAGGCTTTCACGTCAGCTGGGACCAGCTGCATCGCGACGCGCGGGCGCTGGCCTGGCGGCTGGACGGCAAGGGGCCGGACAATGGCGCCTGGAAAGCCATCGTCGGCATCACCCGCGGCGGCATGGTCCCCGCGGCGATCATCGCGCGCGAGCTGAACATCCGCATCATCGACACGATTTCGGTCAAGGGCTACAACCACCAGACCCAATCGCCCCCGGTGGTGATCAAGGCGCCGCAGGAAGATCTGATGGGCGCCGAGGGCGAGGGCATTCTGGTGATCGACGATCTCGTCGACAGCGGCAAGACGCTGGAACTGGTGCGCCGCCTGTATCCCAAGGCGCATTTCGCCACCGTCTATGCCAAGCCCAAGGGCCGCGAACAGGTCGATACCTTCATCACCGAAGTGTCGCAGGACACCTGGATCTTCTTCCCCTGGGACATGGCGCTGCAATACGTCCAGCCCTATCGCGGCACCGACTGACCGCCCGCCCTGCCCCACCCGCGACAGGGCGTATTTGGACCAAGAAAAAGAAGCCGGTTTTTTCTTGGCTCAAATACGCGCCCGCCGCAGGCGTCCCGCCCTTGCCAAGGGCGCGGCCGAGTGGAAGGGTGGCGCGACACTGACCGGAGCCCGCGATGATCCAGCCGCTCAATCCCGCGCTTGCCGCCACCTTCGCCCCCCCGGTGATGGAGGCGCGGCGCTGGCTGGACGGGGTGACCTTCCCGCCCGGGCGGCCCCTGATCAACGTTTCACAGGCCGCGCCGGTCGATCCGCCGCCCTTGGCCCTGCGGCAGGCGATCGCCGAAGCCGCGCTGAACATCCCCGCCGCGCATCTTTACGGCCCGGTGCTGGGCAACGCCGATCTGCGCGCCGAGGTGGCGGCGCAATGGTCCCTGGCCTATGGCGGCACGATCCGCCCGGCGCAGGTCGCCATCACCCAGGGCTGCAATCAGGCCTTTTGCGCCGCGATTGCCACGCTGGCCGGGGTAGGCGATGAAGTTCTTCTGCCAACGCCTTGGTATTTCAATCATAAAATGTGGCTCGACATGGCGGGGGTGCGGGCGGTTCCGCTGCCGACCGGGCCGGGGCTTTTGCCCGACCCCGATCATGCTGCGGCGCGGATCACGCCTGCCACCCGCGCCATCGTGCTGGTGACGCCGAACAACCCGGGCGGTGTCGAATATCCCGCCGCGCTGGTGCGCGCCTTTGCCGATCTGGCCCGCCGTCACGGCCTTGCGCTGATCCTCGATGAGACCTACCGCGATTTCGACGCCCGCACCGGTGCGCCGCATGATCTTTTCACCGATCCCGACTGGGACGCGGGGCTGATCCAGCTTTATTCCTTTTCCAAGGCCTACCGGCTCACCGGCCACCGCGTCGGCGCCATCCTCGCCAGCCAAGGCCGCCTGGCGGAGGTCGAGAAATTCCTCGATACCGTCGCGATCTGCCCGGGGCAGCTGGGCCAGATCGCGGCGCTTTGGGGGATGCGCCACCTTGCGGACTGGGTCGCAGGCGAGCGCGCCGAGATCCTGGCCCGCCGCGCCGCGATGACGGCGGGGCTGGCCGCCCTGCCCGGCTGGGAAACGCTAGGCTGTGGCGCCTATTTCGCCTATGTCACCCATCCCTCGCCCCTGCCCGCACCCGACTTTGCCAAACGCCTTGTCACCGAGGCCTCGGTTCTGGCCCTGCCCGGCACGATGTTCATGCCCGCGACCGACCCGGCGGGCGCGCGCCAGCTGCGCTTCGCTTTTGCCAATATCGACACCGCGGGGATCGCGGAATTGATGAGACGGCTTGCCGCCCTTGCCCCGTGACGCTTGCGGCCCCGCGCCCAAAGCCCTAAACACCGCAAAAGACCAGAAAACCCGGGAGGTCCGATGTCGACGATGCTGCGCAGCTCTGGCAAGAGCGTGACGGTCTGGGTGCTTGTGGCCATGATCGTTCTGGGGCTTGGCGGCTATCAGGTCGGGAATTTCTCGAACCGCGGCCAGAGCATCGGCGCGGTCGGCGAGAGCGAAATCACCGCGCGCGACTATGCGCAGGCGCTGCGCCAGGAAATCAACGCCGTCGCGGCGCAGATCGGCCATGCGCCCAGCATGGCAGAGGTCCGGGCGATGGGGATTGATCAGGTCGTGCAGGCGCAGCTTTTCAACACCGCGGCGCTGAGCGAACAGGCGCGCAGGCTGGAGCTTTCGATCGGCGATGCCGAGGTGAGCCGGCAGATCCGCACGGCGCGGCCGTTTCAGGGCGCCACCGGCAGCTTTGATCGCGAAACCTACCGCGAGGTGCTGCGCCGCGAGGGTCTGACCGAAACGGAATTCGAAACCCGGCTGCGCGCCGATATCGCGCGCTCGATCCTGCAGGGCGCGGTGGCGGGCGGCGTGCAGGCCCCGGCGGCGCTGCTTGATGGCTATATCGGCTATCTGGGCGAGACCCGCGACGTGGTCTTTGCCGAGATCCCGGCAGCGGGGATCGCCCCGGCCAGCCCCGATGACGCGGTGCTGAAAGCCTATTACGACGGGCATCTTGCCGAATTCACCCGGCCCGAAACCCGCGAAATCTCCTACGTCTGGCTGACGCCCGAGATGCTCAGGGACGGCATCGCCATCGACGAGGCGCAGCTGCGCGCCACCTATGACGAGCGCAAGGCGGAATACATCCAGCCCGAGCGGCGCAAGATTGCGAAGCTGGTGTTCCCGACCGAGGCCGAGGCCGAGGCGGGGATGGCGAAGATCGCCGCGGGCAAGGCCAGCCTGGCCGATCTGGCGAAGGAACGCGGGCTGAGCGCGGCCGACATCGACCTTGGCGATGTTTCGCAAGACGAAATCGGCGGCGCGGCGGGCGAAGCGGTCTTTGCCCGGACCAGCCCCGGCGTGATCGGCCCCTATGAGACCGACCTTGGCCCGGCGCTGTTCGACTTTCAGGCGGTGACGCCGAGCGAGACCACCACTTTCGAGGAAGCCCGCGGCGATATCGCGGCGGAGCTGGCGATGGAAAAGGCCCGCCGGATGATCGGCGACATGACCACGGATCTGGAGGATCGTCTGGCCTCGGGCGCGACGCTTGAGGACATGGTCAAGGAAACGAAGATGCAGGCGGGCAAGATCTCGATGGCCGCCGATACCCGGGACGGGATCGCCGCCTATGACGCCTTCCGCGAGGCCGCCGCCAAGGCCACGACCGAGGATTTCCCGGAACTGGCGGTGCTGGAAGACGGCGGCGTCTTCGCGCTGCGGCTGGACGGGGTGACGGCGGCGGCGCCGATCCCCTTTGATCAGCTGCGCGACAAGGTCGAGGCCAGCTGGCGCAAGGCCGAGGTGGTGAAGGCGAAACAGGCGAAGGCCGAGGTGGCGGGCGCGGCGGCGGCAGCCGGTCAAACCCTGGCGACGCAGGGGCTGGACGAAAAGACCGCCCCGGATCTGCAGCGCGGCGGCTTTGTCGAAGGTGCGCCGCAGGGGCTGGCGCAGACCGCTTTCGCGACGGCGGCGGGCAAATCCGCGACCCTGACCGAGGGCGAGAAGGTCTTCGTTCTGTTGGTGCGCGCGGTGAAACCGGCCGATCTGGCCGATCCCGAACTTGTGCAGCTGCGCAAGACCTTCGACACCCGGCTGGGGCAATTGATCGGCGCCGATCTGGCGGCCTTTTATGCCCGCGCCGCCCAGGCCGAGGCCGGGATCACCCTCGACAGCGGCATGATCGCTGCCGTGCAAGCGCAGTTTCAGTGACGGAGGCCGCAATGGTCGCGCTTTTCCCCGCTTATGAGGCTTTCGAAACCGCCTGGGCCGCGGGCCGCAACCAGCTGGTCTATGCGCGGCTGGCGGCCGATCTGGACACGCCGGTGTCCCTGATGCTGAAGCTGGCGGATGCGCAGAAGAACAGCTTCATGCTGGAATCGGTGACCGGCGGCGAGGTTCGGGGGCGCTATTCGATCATCGGCATGAAGCCCGACGTGATCTGGGAATGCCGCGGCGAGCGGGCGCGGATCAACCGGCAGGCGCGGTTCGAGGACGGCTTCGAGGATCTGCCCGGCCATCCGTTCGAGTCCTTGCGCGCGCTGATTGCCGAAAGCCGGATCGACATGCCCGAGGGCCTGCCCGCGGCGGCGGCCGGGCTGTTCGGCTATCTTGGCTATGACACGATCCGGCTGGTCGAGCATCTGCCGAACGTCAACCCCGATCCGCTGGGCGTGCCCGATGCGGTCTTGATGCGGCCCTCGGTCGTGGCGGTGCTCGACGGGGTCAAGGGCGATGTGATCCTCTGTGCGCCCGCCTTCCAGGGCTCGGGGCTCTCGGCGCGGGCGGCCTATGCGCAGGCCGCCGAACGGGTGATGGATGCTTTGCGCGATCTGGACCGCTCGCCCGCGCAGGGCCGCGAAATGGGCGAAGCGGCGCAGGTCGGGCCGCTGAAATCGAACTTTACCCCCGAGGGCTACAAGGCCGCGGTGGAAAAGGCGAAAGACTATATCCGTGCGGGCGACATCTTTCAGGTCGTGCCCGCGCAGCGCTGGTCGGCGGATTTCCCGCTGCCGCCCTTTGCGCTCTACCGGAGCTTGCGGCGCACCAACCCCTCGCCCTTCATGTTCTTTCTCAATTTCGGCGGCTTCCAGATCGTCGGCGCCAGCCCCGAAATCCTGGTGCGGCTGCGCGACGGCGAGGTGACGATCCGCCCGATCGCGGGCACCCGCCCCCGCGGCGCGACGCCCGCGGAAGACAAGGCGCTGGAAGCCGACCTGCTCGCCGACAAGAAGGAACTGGCCGAGCATCTGATGCTGCTCGATCTGGGCCGCAACGATGTGGGCCGGGTGGCGAAGATCGGCACGGTGCGGCCGACCGAGAAATTCGTGATCGAGCGCTATTCCCACGTCATGCATATCGTCTCGAACGTGGTCGGCGAACTGGCGGATGGCGAGGATGCGCTTTCGGCGCTTCTGGCCGGTCTGCCCGCGGGCACGGTTTCGGGGGCACCGAAGGTGCGCGCGATGGAGATCATCGACGAGCTGGAGCCGGAAAAGCGCGGCATCTATGGCGGCGGCGTGGGCTATTTTGCGGCCAATGGCGAAATGGACATGTGCATCGCGCTGCGCACCGCGGTGGTGAAGGATCAGACGCTCTACATCCAGGCAGGCGGCGGCGTCGTCTATGACAGCGACCCCGAAGCCGAGTTCCAGGAAACCGTGAACAAATCCAAGGCCCTGCGCCGCGCGGCGGAAGATGCAGGGCTGTTCGTGCGGCGGGCGAACCTGTAAAGCCGCCCGCGCGAAGGGCGTATTTGCGCCAAGAAAAAAACAGCCTTCAAGACAGCCTTCCCTGCGGGGAGGGCTTTTTCTTGCTACAAATACGCAAATCCGACCGCGGCGCTTGGGGTCCGGCGCGAAAAGGAGCGTATTTTGGCCAAGAAAAAACCCCTGCCGTTTCTGCTTGGGGAAAAGACGCTCTTGCCGGAGGCCGGGCCGGGCGCGGCGCTTATTTGGCCTTCCCCGCCCCGATCAGCGCCGAAAGCGGTGCGAGGTTGTAATTCGCCCCCTCCTCGGCGGCCCAGGCGGTCAGACCGGCGACGGATTCGGGCCAGGCCGAGAGCATGACGACCGTGGCACCATCGCGGGCCGCCTCGAAGCCGGCGCGGCCAAGGGTGCGGCTGATCACCGCCGCCTTGTCGCGCCGCGTGTCCAGAACCCGGAAGATGCCCGCGCGCGGCACGTCTTTCGTGGCCCGCGCGCCGATGCCGCCCGGTTGCGTCACATAGGCCATGCCCTCGGCGGCCAGCGCCTTTTCCGCCTGCGCCAGCAGCGGCGCCTTGCCCTGCAGCACCGGCGTTTCCGGCTCGACCAGCGCCACCGCCTGCGGCACCGCCCGCTGCCAGGCCGCCAGCGCCACCTCGAGATCCTGCGCCTGCGCGCCCGCGGGCAGCGACCCGGCCAGCATCGCCACCTCGAGCCCGGCGGCACGGTAGGTCGCGGCCGCCTCGGTCACGCCGGGGGCCGCGGGGTCGAGCACCACCGTCACCCAGCTGCCAAGCGCCGCGATCGTCTGCGCGTCAAGCCCGCCCGCCGTGGTGCCGACATCGACCAGCAGCACCGTCACATAGGGCTTGCCCGGCTTTTCCACGAAAGCCGCGCCAAAACGGGTCAGCGCCGGGCCGGAGGCCTCGGGCGCGGGCGGGGCCGCGGGCGGCGTGGCGTCGGACCCGAAGGGCGTCACCGGCGCGCCCGAGGGCGGCACGGAACTGCCCCGCGGCGCCGAGCCCACCTGCGGCAGGCGGTTCACCTTCGTCCCCTCGGCGGCGGCGAAGCCCGCGCCCCCCTCGCCCGGCCCGCCTTGCCCCGGAACGATCACCCGCGGCCGCGCGGGGCCTGGAGGCACCAGCGCGCCATCGGGCATCAGGGTGATCTCGCCGCCCGGACCGGGCGCGGGCGCAGGCGCGGCGGGGGGCAGGGAGGGGGCGGGAGCGATGCCGGGCGGCACCGGCATCGCGGGCTCGGCCTGCGGCGGAAGGTCGAGCGCGACGGCGGGGGGTTGCTCGGGCGGCGCGATCACCGGCGGCGTCACCGCGGTTTCGGGCTTCGCGGGCGGTTCCGTCACAGGCACGGGCGCGGGCACGGGCGCGGGCTGCCCCTCGGTCGGCGCCGTCCGGGCTGGGGCGGGCGTTGCGGCCGGTGTCCCGGGCACCGCCTGCGCGGCGGCGGGATCGGTGGCGGCGGGATCAAGGGGCGCGGCCTTGGGCGGCGCGGTCCGGCCCGGGCCTTGCGACGGCAACGGCAGCACCAGCGAGACCGCGCCCAGCCCCAGCCCCGAGACGACCACCCCCGCAACCATGCCCTTGATCAGACCGCCTGCCATCGCTGCCCCTCTTTGATCCTTTGCCGCTTTCTGCGCGCCTTCATCGCGGCCTTGAAGGCTTGACCCCGGCCGCTTGCTCTGAACATCTATACCGCGACGCCTGACCCGGTTCACCCCCAGAATGCGGGCGGCCCAAAGGAATTGCGCATGCTTCTGCTGATCGACAACTACGACAGTTTCACCTGGAATCTGGTGCATTATTTCGGCGCGCTTGGCGCGGATGTGAAGGTGGTGCGCAACGACGCGATGGATGTGCAGGCGGCGATGGGCCTTGGCGCCGAGGCGATCGTGCTGAGCCCCGGGCCCTGCGATCCGGCGCAGGCGGGGATCTGCCTGCCGCTGACCCTTGCGGCGGCCGAGGCGGGGGTGCCGCTGCTGGGCGTCTGTCTGGGCCATCAGACCATCGGCGAGGCCTTCGGCGGAAGGGTGATCCGCGCGGGCGAGATCGTGCATGGCAAGATGGGCACCATCCACCATCAGGGCAAGGGCGTCTTCGCCGGTCTGCCCAGCCCGTTTCTGGCGACGCGCTATCACTCGCTCGTCGTCGAACGGGAAACCCTGCCCGCCTGCCTTGAAGTCACGGCAGAGCTGGAGAGCGGCATGATCATGGGGCTGCGGCACCGCGACAAGCTGATCGAGGGGGTGCAATTCCACCCCGAATCCATCGCGTCAGAGCATGGCCATGCGATGCTGCGCAATTTCCTGACGGAAGCGAAAGTGAAGGTGCGCGCATGAGCCAGCTCAAGCCCCTGATCGGCCTTGCTGCCGAGCGTCCGCTGACCCGTGCCGAGGCGGAGACGGCGTTTGAAATCTTCTTCGAGGGCGCGGCGACACCGGCGCAGATGGGCGGACTTTTGATGGCCTTGCGCACCCGCGGCGAGACCGTGGACGAGATTGCCGCCGCGGCTTCCGTGATGCGCTCGAAGATGCACCGGATCGCGGCGCCCGAAGGGGCGATGGATATTGTCGGCACCGGCGGCGACGGCAAGGGCACGTTGAACATCTCGACCGCGACGGCCTTTGTTGTTGCGGGGGCGGGGGTGCCGGTGGCCAAGCACGGCAACCGCAATCTCAGCTCGAAATCCGGCGCGGCGGATGCGCTGACGGCGCTGGGGCTTGACGTGATGAAGGGGCCGGAGGTCGCCGAAAGGGCGCTGGCGCAGACCGGGATCACCTTTCTGATGGCACCGATGCACCATCCGGCGATGAAGCATATCGGCCCGGCGCGGGTGGAACTGGGCACGCGCACGGTGTTCAACCTGCTTGGGCCGCTGACCAATCCGGGGGGGGTGAAGCGGCAGCTGACCGGGGCCTTCTCGCGCGACTGGATCCGGCCGATGGCCGAGGTGCTCAAAGCGCTGGGGTCGGAGGCGGCCTGGCTTGTGCATGGCTCGGACGGCACCGATGAGCTGTCGATCTGCGGCGTGAGCTGGGTGGCGGCTTTGCGCAATGGCGAGATCACGGACTTCGAGGTCCACCCCGAGCAAGCCGGTCTGCCCACCCATCCGTTCGAGGCGATCATCGGCGGCGAACCGGCCGAGAATGCGCGCGCCTTCAACGACTTGCTCGATGGCCGCACGGGGGCTTACCGCGATGCGGTGGTGTTGAACGCGGCGGCCGCGCTGGTCGTGGCGGGCAAGGCGGGTGATCTGAAAGCGGGGGCCGAGATGGCGGCGGAGAGCCTCGCCTCGGGCGCGGCCAAGGCGCGGCTGGTGGCCTTGCGCGAGGTGCTGGGCGCATGACCAATATCCTCGACCGGATCAAGGCCTACAAGCTTGAGGAAGTGGCCGCGGCGAAGACCCGCGTGTCGATGGCGGATCTTGAGGCGCAGGCCCGCGCGCAGACGCCGTGCCGGGGCTTTGCCGAGGCTTTGCGCAGGAAATCCGCGCAAGGCTATGGGTTGATTGCGGAAATCAAGAAGGCCTCGCCCTCGAAAGGGCTGATCCGCCCCGATTTCGACCCGCCTGCGCTGGCACGCGCCTATGAAGAGGGCGGCGCCGCCTGTCTGTCGGTGCTGACCGATGCGCCCAGCTTTCAGGGCGCCCCCGACTATCTGATCGCGGCGCGCAGCGCCTGCGCCCTGCCCGCTTTGCGCAAGGATTTCCTTTACGACCCCTATCAGGTTGCCGAGGCCCGCGCCTGGGGCGCCGATTGCATCCTGATCATCATGGCCTCGGTCGAAGACGCGCTGGCGGTCGAGCTGGAGGAGGCCGCGACGGGCTGGGGCATGGATGCGCTGATCGAGGTGCATGACGGCGCGGAACTGGACCGGGCGCTGAAATGCCTGAAATCGCCGCTGCTTGGGGTGAACAACCGCAATCTGAAGACCTTCGAGGTGACACTGGATGTGACCCGTCAACTGGCGCCCACGATCCTGGTCGAGGGGCGCGAATTGGTCTGCGAAAGCGGCATCTTCACCCCCGCCGACATGGCGGCGATGGCCGAGGTCGGCGCGCGGCGGTTCCTGATCGGCGAAAGCCTGATGCGTCAGGCCGATGTCGCCGCCGCAACCCGGGCGCTGTTGACGTGCTGAGCCATTTCGACGCCGCGGGCAAAGCCCATATGGTCGATGTGTCGGACAAGGCGCCGACGACCCGGGTGGCCGTAGCCGAGGGGGCAATCGTGATGACGCCCGAGACCCTGGCGCTGGTGCTGGCGGGCACGGCGGAAAAGGGCGACGTGCTGGGGATTGCGCGGGTGGCGGGGATCATGGCGGCGAAAAAGACCGCCGATCTGATCCCGCTTTGTCATCCCTTGGCGCTGTCCAAGGTCTCGGTCGAGCTAACCCCCGATCCGGCCCTGCCCGGTGTGCGGATCGTGGCGACGGTGAAGACCACCGGCCCGACCGGGGTTGAGATGGAGGCGCTGACCGCCGTATCGGGCGCGGCGCTGACCCTTTACGACATGCTGAAAGCCGCTGAAAAATCCATGCATATCGAGGGGATACGGCTGGTGTCGAAAGAGGGCGGCAAGTCCGGCCCCTATCGCGCGACGCCCTGAGACCGGCCAATCCTTGCTGGCGCGTTAACGCCAAGGCCGGGGGCGTCATTGACACGAAACGGGAACGTGTCTAGAACACTTGCGGAACACCGAGCCAGGACGCAAGCGGGGGGCAACCGGATGCTGACGCACAAGCAATTGGAACTTCTGGATTTTATCCAAAAGCGCATGGCGCGTGACGGGGTTCCGCCGTCCTTTGACGAAATGAAGGATGCGCTTGATCTGCGTTCGAAATCCGGGATCCACCGGCTGATCACGGCGCTGGAGGAACGCGGCTTCATCCGCCGTCTTGCGCATCGGGCGCGGGCGCTTGAAATCGTCAAGCTGCCCGAGTCGATGGAACGCGCCGCCGAGGCGGAACGCAGCCTGCAGACGCAACCGGCCTTCACGCCGACGGTGATCCCGGGGGGCCGGGCCGAACCGCCGCGCGCGGCGCTGCCGGTGGCAGCGGCGGCGCTTGACATTCCGATGATGGGGCGGATCGCCGCCGGTGTGCCGATCGAGGCGATTGCCGAAGTGGCGCATCACGTCACCGTTCCGGGATCGATGCTCTCTGGCCGCGGCGAGCATTACGCCCTTGAAGTCAAAGGCGATTCCATGATCGAGGCGGGGATCAACGATGGCGATATCGTGGTGATCCGCAACCAGACCACCGCCGAGAATGGCGATATCGTCGTGGCGCTTGTCGAGGATCTGGAGGCGACGCTGAAGCGCTATCACCGCCGCGGCGGGATGATCGCGCTTGAGGCGGCGAACCCGGCTTACGAAACCCGGCTTCTGCGCGAGGATCAGGTGAAGGTGCAGGGCCGTCTGGTCGGGCTGATCCGCAGCTACTGAGCGCCTTCGGGCGGCTCCGGGTCTGGCGCCGTCCGCTCTTCGGGCGGCGTCTTGCGGCGCGGCGGATCGGTCCAGAGCCTCTGCCCGGCCTCCTCGCGCGCCGAACGCATCCCGCCCGCCGCATCGAAAGACAGCGCCCCGCTCTGCGCAAGCTTGCGCCGGTCATAGATCTGGCAATCGCCCGTGACCCCTTTGGGCGCGACCGTGTCGAGCACGATCAAGGCCCCGTCCCGACAGGCTTGTTCCAGATTTTCCAGCGCCGCCTTGCCCGACAGGTGCAAAAGCCGCCTGCCCTGCCAGACCGCTTGCCGGCCCCCCCTCTTGCCGCTGAACCCTGCCCGTGCCGCGGCCTCTTTCGGCGTGACCGCATCGCCATCGGCCTGCAACCAGCCCTCGGCGGTGAAGCTGGGCGCGGCTTTCGACAGCGCCCGCCCCTCGGGCGTCATCAGCCCGACCAGCGCGCCCCCGGGCGCGATCAGCAGCGCCGGACGGGGCGCAAGCGCCCAACCGGCACAGGCGAGCAGCCCCAGCACGACCATCGCCGACCGAAAAGCGCCGCGCGACAGCACCGCCGCCCCGGCGGCAAGGGCAAGCACCGGCAGCACCCAGCCGGGCGGGGCGGGCACGAAGCTCTGCGCCCCCGCCAGCCCGGCGACGAAATCGGCCACCGCCAGCACCCAGTCGGTGCCCAGCCCCATCAGCCAGAGCGCGGGCCCGGCCAGACCCAGCGGCGCCAGAACCGCCGCCAGCACCCCCGCGGGCATCACCACAATCCCCATCACCGGCACCGCCAGCAGGTTCGCCAGCATGCCATATTGCGACATCCGCCCGAAATGCGCCGCCGCAATCGGTGCCGTCGCCAGCCCCGCAATCAGCGAGGTCAGCACCAGCAGCAGCACCGGGCGCACCAGCCACGGCAGGCGGTGGTGATGCACAGCCCAGGGCCCCGCCATTAGGATCAGCGCCACGGTGGCGGCAAAGGACATCTGAAAGCCGGGGCCGGTCAGCGCCTCGGGCCACAGAAACAAAAGCAAAATCGCCGCCAGCGCCACCGTATGCAGGCTCAGCGCGCGCCGGTCGAGCAAGATCCCCACCAGCATCACCGCCGTCATGAGAAAGGCCCGCTGCGTCGCGATATCGCCGCCCGAGACCCAGAGATACGCCGCCGAGGCGATCAGCGCGACGGCGGCGGCGATCTTTTTCGTCGGCCAGATCAGGGCGAAAGGCCCGGCCAGCGCCAGCCCCCAGCGCAGCGCGCCAAAGACGAACCCGGCCAGCATCCCCATGTGCAGCCCGGAAATCGACACGATGTGGTAAAGGTTCGAGGCCCGCAGCGTCGCATTCGTCGCCTCGGAAATGCCAGAGCGGTCCCCCGTCATCAGCGCCGCCGCCACCGCCCCCGCCTGACCGCCGATCTGGTCCTGCATCGCCGCCGAAAGCCGCATCCGCAGCCGATGCGCGGCCAGAGCCCAATCGTCCTCGGGCGGTGCGATCACCACCACCGGGCTGCGGGTGTAGCCCAGCGCACCCAGCTCCGAAAACCAGGCGTTGCGGCGAAAATCCCAGGCCCCGGGGGCGATCGGCTCGGCGGGGGGGCTCAGATGCGCGGTCGTGGCAATGCGCAGACCGGGCTCGGGCGCAAGGCTGCTGATGTCGCCATGCAGCGCGATGCGAACCCTGGCGGGCAGGGCCTCGGGCGCGACCCGGGCCAGCCGCAGCTGATCGAGCGTGAGGCGGATCACGTCGCGCGCCGAGCGGTCGATGCCGATGATCCGCCCCTCGACCGGGCCGTAATAGTTGAAGGGCAGCACCGGGGCGGCGACGGAATGGGCACGCCAGCTGGCGGACAGAAGACCAAGCGCCGCCATCAGAACCAGCGTCGCAGGCAGGTGCAGAAAGCCCGGGCCGCGCCGCCACACCAGCACCGCGACCACGATGACCGCGACCGCCGCGGCCAGCACGGGCACGCCCGGCTCGACGCGCAGCGCGAAATAAAGCCCGACGCCAAAGCCAAGGCCCAGCGGCGCCCAAAGCACCCCGTCAAGCTGCGCCCGGTCCAGCGCCGCGACCGGATCGGCCAAGCCCGCCCAAAGCCCCGCAATGCGACGCCGGATCCCGTCCCGATGCACCGCCGATGCCTGCGCCACTTGTCCTGTCGCCCCCTCCTGCATTAGAGAAACGCGCAAGCAAGCCTACGGGCATCATGGTTTCCAAATGGTTAAAACGCGCCCTCCGGCAGCCCCGGAGCCCGCAGAAAGGCCGCAATGTCGCAAAAGATCGTCACCCGTTTCGCCCCCTCGCCCACCGGCTATCTGCATATCGGCGGCGCGCGGACCGCGTTGTTCAACTGGCTGTTCGCCCGCGGCCATGGCGGCAGCTTCCTGCTCAGGATCGAGGATACCGACCGCGCCCGCTCGACCCCCGAGGCGACGGCGGCGATCCTCAAGGGGCTGGACTGGCTTGGGCTGGATTATGACGGCGAGGTGGTGAGCCAGTTCGACCGCGCCCCCCGCCATGCCGAGGTGGCGCGCGAGATGCTGGCCCGCGGCGCGGCCTACAAGTGCTTCTCGACCCAGGAAGAGATCGAGGCCTTCCGCGAAGCCGCCCGGGCCGAGGGGAAATCGACGCTGTTTCAAAGCCCCTGGCGCGATGCCGACCCCGCGACGCATCCGGATGCGCCCTATGTGATCCGGCTGAAGGCGCCGCGCGAGGGCGCGACGGTGATCGAAGACCGGGTGCAGGGCGCGGTGACGGTGAAGAATGACCAGCTCGACGATATGGTTTGTTTACGCTCGGATGGTACACCGACTTACATGCTTGCCGTCGTTGTCGATGACCACGACATGGGCGTCACCCATGTCATCCGGGGCGACGACCATCTGATCAACGCGGCGCGGCAGATGCAGGTGTATCACGCGATGGGCTGGGAGGTGCCGGTGTTCGCGCATATCCCGCTCATTCACGGCCCCGACGGCAAGAAACTGTCCAAGCGTCACGGCGCGGTGGGTTTGGAAGAATATCAGGCGATGGGCTATCCGGCCGCGGGCATGCGCAACTATCTGGCGCGGCTGGGCTGGAGCCATGGCGATGACGAGGTCTTCACCGATGCCCAGGCCAGGGAATGGTTCGAACTGGAGGGAATCGGCCGCGCGCCCTCGCGGCTGGATTTCAAGAAGCTCGAAAATGTCTGTGGCCATCACATGGGCCAGATCGAAGATGACGCCCTGATCGCCCAGATTTCGGGCTATCTGGAGGCGGCCAACCTGCCCGCGCTGAGCGAGGTGCAACTGGCGGCTTTGCACAAGGCCCTGCCCGTGGTGAAATCGGGGGCGAAGACCTTTGGTCAGCTGCTGGAAAAGGCGCGCTTCACGCTGATCTCCCGCCCCGTCGAGATCGACGCGAAGGCGATGGCGGCGCTTGATCCGGTATCCCGTGGTATACTGAATGAATTGACGCAGCAGTTGCAAGATGCTAGCTGGGTGCGTGAGGAGCTCGAAAGCGTGGTCGCGCGGGTGGCCGAGGCGCATGGACTGGGCCTTGGCAAGATCGCGGCCCCCCTGCGCGCGGCGCTGGCGGGACGGGCGGCAACGCCCTCGGTCTTCGACATGATGGAATTGCTGGGCCGCGAGGAAGTCTTGGCCCGGCTCGACGATCAGGCGGCCTGAGGCCCGGCCGCCCTCTCCCGCAGCCGGTTCGTCGGGAACCGGCGCGCGGGAACCGGGAAGGATGCACCGGCGTGGCCCGCCGGACGAATGGAGAGGGAACCATGGCTGAAACGAAACGCACGGCAACGCTGACGCTTGACGGCAAGACCTATGATCTGCCGGTGCTGTCGCCTTCGGTGGGGCCGGATGTGCTCGACATCCGCAAGCTTTACGCGCAGGCCGATGTCTTCACCTACGACCCCGGTTTCACCTCGACCGCGGCCTGCGAATCGGAGATCACCTATATCGACGGCGACAAGGGTGAGCTTCTGTACCGCGGCTATCCGATCGAGCAACTGGCCGAAAAGTCGCATTACCTGGAAGTCTGCTACCTGCTTCTGAACGGCGAGCTGCCGAGCGAAAAGCAGATGAACGATTTCGAGGCGCGGATCACCCGGCACACGATGCTGCACGAACAGATCCACATGTTCTTCCGCGGCTTCCGGCGTGACAGCCACCCGATGGCGACGATGGTGGGTGTGGTCGGCGCGATGTCGGCCTTCTATCACGACAGTCTCGACATCAACGACCCGTGGCAGCGCGAAGTGGCGGCGATGCGGATGATCGCGAAACTGCCGACGATCGCCGCGATGGCCTATAAATATTCGATCGGCCAGCCCTTCGTCTATCCGCGCAACGATCTCGATTACGCGGCGAACTTCCTGCACATGTGCTTCTCGGTCCCGGCCGAACCCTATGTGGTGAAACCGGAACTGGCGAAAGCCATGGACCGGATCATGATGCTGCATGCCGATCACGAACAGAACGCCTCCACCTCGACGGTGCGTCTGGCGGGCTCTTCGGGGGCGAACCCCTTTGCCTGCGTCGCGGCCGGGATCGCCTGCCTTTGGGGTCCGGCGCATGGCGGGGCGAACCAGGCCTGTCTGGAAATGCTGCGCGAAATCGGCTCGGTCGAGCGCATTCCCGAATATATCGCGCGGGCCAAGGACAAGAACGATCCGTTCCGCCTGATGGGCTTTGGCCACCGCGTCTACAAGAACTTCGATCCGCGCGCCAAGGTGATGAAGGAATCGGCCGACGAGGTGCTCGACCTGCTCGGCGTGCACGACAACCCGATCCTGCAGGTCGCCAAGGAACTGGAACGGATCGCGCTCGAGGACGATTACTTCGTCTCGAAAAAGCTTTACCCGAACGTCGACTTCTATTCCGGCATCATCCTTGAAGCGATGGGCTTCCCGACCTCGATGTTCACCCCGATCTTCGCGCTCTCGCGCACCGTGGGCTGGATTTCGCAATGGAAGGAAATGCTGGGCGATCCGAGCGGCAAGATCGGCCGTCCGCGTCAGCTTTACACCGGCCATGTCGCCCGCGATTACGTGCCGGTGCCGAAGCGCTGAGCGACGGGTCAGAAACGAACAAGGCCGGGGGAAACCCCGGCCTTTTGCATGAGGAAGTGGGGGAGGTCAGCGCCGCGCTTCGATCTGCGCGGGGTGCAACACCCCGGCCCAGGTCTCGCTCAGCGCCCGACCGCCGCGCTTGATCGTTGCCAGCAGATCGACCGTCTCGGTGCCGGGGGGCGATTTCACGTCGAAGACCAGCCGCCAACGGGTGCTGCCGCGGATCGGATGGGCGAAGGGGTTGATGATCTCCACCCCCTTCGGCGCGGTGATCGCCGGGGTCACGCCATCGGCCTCGCCCAGACCGGCCAGCGCCGGACCCTCGAAATCGAGCACCACCTTGATCTGATCGCGCGGCCGCGACTGGCCCGGATTGCCGCCCATGCCGATCCGGCTCGCCACCACCTGTGCCAGATCGCCCTGCCGCGGCGCCTGATCGACCCAGTGCAGGGTATAGTCAAAGCGCAGCTCCTGCCCCGGGGCGGGCAGGGTCTCGGGCGTCCAGAAGGCAACGATATTGTCGTAGATCTCGTCATGGGTCGGCAGCTCGACCAGCGTCACCGCCCCCCGCCCCCAGTCCGAGGCAGGCTCGACCCAGACCGTCGGACGGCGCTCATACCAGACGCCATCATCCTGATAATGCTCGAAATCCCGGTCGCGCTGCACCAGGCCGAAGCCCTTTGGCGCGGGGCCTGCAAAGCGCGTGGTGACGATGTCGCCGGGCGTATCGAGCGCGCGCCAGACCGGCGTTCCGCTGGCGGGCGCGATCAGCAGCCCGTCGCTGTCATGCACTTCGGGGCGCCAGTCCAGCGCGTGCCAGCGGTTCGTTTCGGAATACCAGAACATCGAGGTGAGCGGCGCAAGCCCCAGCCGCGCCACCGGCTTGCGCAGGTAGATCCGGCTTTCGACCGCCATCACCTGCCCCCGCCCGGGGGTGTTGGTGATCGCCATGCGCCAGACCCCGGCCAGGCTGCGCCCCTCGACCAGCGCGGTGACGATCGCCTGCCCCCCGGGGCCTTCTTCCAGATAGACCTCGGTGAAGCGGGGAAATTCCTCGCCCGAGGGCAGGCCGGTGTCGACGGCAATCGCGCGGGCCGAGAGACCGAACTGGCCCAGCGCCCCCTCGGTGCGGAAATAGGTGGCGCCGAGGAAGGAAATCCAGTCGCCCGAGAGATCCGGGCGCAGGATGCGAAAACCCGCAAAGCCCGCATCGGCGGCCAGAGCGCGGGCGGGGCTGTCTTTCGGCATGTCGAACAGGTCCGGGGCATAGACAAGTTCGCGCGCCTGTCCGTTCGTCACCGCGAACATCTTTACCGGCTGGCGGAAATAGGTGCCCAGATGGAAGAACTGAACGGGCACCGTGCCCTGATGCAGGGTCATGTCCTTGCGGTAGCGGATCTGCCAATGCGCGTCGTAATCGATGCGTTCCAGCACCTCGGGCTGGCGCGGCGGCGCGGGCACATAGGGCGCGCGGGCGATGGCGGCGGCCCGGGCAGCCAGCGCGTCAAGGCTGAAGGGCACGGGCGCGGCAAGGGGCGGGCCGGGGGGCGAGCTTTGGGCCGCGGTCTGGGCCGGGGCTGGGGCGGGGGCCAGCAAGGCAAGGGCCGCGGTGGCCGCGAGAAAAAGGGGGCGCAGGGTCACGGGCAAGCTCCTTGGTTGCGGGCCACTCCCCCGGGAAAAGACAGGAAAACCGCCCGCAATCAAGGGGTCGGGGCCGGGCGGAGAGGTCGGGGAGGCGCGAATAGGCGCACGCAAGGGGGCTTGCGGGAGAGCGCCTTGCTTGTCAGGAAGGCAGGACGCCGCCCGGAGCCCCCGATGACCCGACCACCGCCGCGACCCCTTGCCGCCCCGATCGCCGGTTCTGTCGGCCTTGCCCCCGTCACGGCCGGGATCGTGCCGTGGCGCTGACCGGGCTCTTTCTGGCCGCGCTGCTGGCGGCGACGCTGGTGCCCGCGCAATCCGAGGCGGTGCTGGCTGCGCTGATCTTGCAGGGCGCGCATCCGCTGGCGCTGCTGCTGGCGGTTGCGACCCTGGGCAATGTGCTTGGCTCGGTGCTGAACTGGGCGCTGGGGCGCTATTGCGCCGCCCATGCCGGGGCGCGGTGGTTTCCGGTCCCGGCGGCGCGGCTTGATCAGGCGGCGCGCTGGTATGCGCGCTGGGGGCAGTGGAGCCTTCTGGGCGCCTGGCTGCCGATCATCGGCGATCCGCTGACGCTGGCGGCGGGGCTTTTGCGCGCGCCGTTCGGGCGGTTTGTGCTGCTGGTCACCCTGGCCAAGGGAGGGCGCTATCTGGCCCTCGCCCTGGCGCTGCAGGGGATCGGCTGAGCCGGGTCAGAAGCGGCGGCGCGGACCGAAATCGGCCAGCGTGATGACGCCGTCGCCACTGCGCTCGCGCAGCGCAAACCAGCGATCTGTGCCCGCGACAAATTCCGCCTGCGTCACCCGGCCGTCGCCATCGCTGTCAAGCCACCGCATCTGATCGGCGGCCGGGGCCAGAAAGCCCTGCCCCGCCATGCCCATACCTTGGCCTTGGCCCATTCCCATACCTTGGCCCTGACCCATGCCGCGCCCAATCCCGGCGCCGGGCGTCATGCCTTCGGGGCGCTGATGCCCGGGGCCCATCCCGGCCTCCAGCTGCGCCTGTTTGAAATCGTCGATCCCCGCCAGCTCCCCGGCCGAGAAGACGCCGTCGCCGTCGCTGTCGAACATGGTGAAGATGTCGGCGCGGTGGCTGCGGGCCTCGGCCAGGGTCACCTGACCGTCGCCGTCCAGATCCCATTGCGCCAGGAACGCCTGCCCCGGCACCACCGCCGGATCGGGTGCCTGCTGCGCCAGCGCGGGCAGGGCCGCCCCCGAGAGGGCAAGGATCGTCGCAAGTCTCAGAACGCGGTTCATCGCAGATCCCTTTCATGCTGATCTTGCAATATGAACGCGCCAGCCCCGGGTTTCCGTCGCCGGGCCGGAACGATGGTCAGCCCGGCAGGCGCTGCGACAGCGCCGCCAAGGGCTGCCAATCGCCCGGCGGTCCGGCAAAGCCGGGCATCATGTAGACACCAAGACCCGCCGCCCGGGCCGCGGCCAGCCCCGCGGCGCTGTCCTCGATCACCGCCGCCGCGGCGGCGGGCAGGCCAAGCCGCGCCAGCGCCAGCTGATAGGGCTCGGGATCGGGCTTGCCGCGGCGGACATCCTCACGGCTGACCGTCGTCACCGCTCCGGGGGCCAGACCCAGCCGGGTCAGGTTTGCCTGCACGATCAGCGCGGGCGCATTCGAAACGATCGCCTGACAAAGCCCCGCCGCCTGCGCCCGCGCCCAAAGATCGGCTGCGATCTCAAAGGGATGCACCTCGTCGATCCGGGCCAGATAGGCGGCGAAACGCAACTCGGACCAATGCGCAAGGGACAGCGAAAGCCCGTGATCGGCCACAAGGATCGCGTGGATCGCCTCCTCGCTCTTGCCGATCAGGGCGGTGTGGAACTCCCCGGGCAGCGTCAGCCCGCAGATCCGCGCGGCATCGACGAAAGAGCGGCGATGCACCGACTCGCTGTCCACCAGCGTACCATCCATGTCCCACAGCAGCGCGCGAAGCGGCTGATCCATCACGCCTCCCGCACCGCGGCATCGCGTGCAAGCGCCTGAAACTGCTCGAAAAGCGCAAAACGGGCATCATGGAAGGCGCGCGTTTCCGCCCCCCCCGGCGCATAGCGGCGCGCGATCTTCGACATCTGCGCCATCGCTGTTGCCACATCGGGCGCCGCCCCCGCCGCCACCGCGGCCAGGATCGCCGAGCCCAGCAGCACCGGTTCCTCGGTCTGCGGCGCCGCCACCGGCAGGCCGGTCGCATCGGCCAGGATCTGGCGCACCAGATCCGACCGCCCCGCCCCGCCGCTGATCACGACGGTCGAGACAGTGGCGCCGCGTTTCGCCTGCACCTCAAGGATCTGGCGCAGCCCGTAGCCCAGCCCGCAGATCCCCGCGACGTAAAGCGCGACAAGGTTGTCCAGGTCATCCTCCATCCCCAGCCCAGCGATCAGCGCGCGGGTATAGGGATCGGCATGGGGCGCACGGTTGCCCAGAAATTCCGGCACCACATGCAGCCCCGCCGCCAGACCGGCGATGTCGCCCCCCGCCCCCGCCAAAGCCTCGGCCCGTCGCGCAAGCCAGGCGGGGAGGGAAAGCCCGGCACGGGAGGCGGCGGCCGAGGCCTCGGCAGAGGCGGGGTGGAACCGCAGGAGCTGATCGATCGCAGCCCCGGCGGCAGACTGACCGCCTTCGTTGAGCCAGGCCCCCGGCACCATCGCCGAGTAATAGGGGCCCCAGACGCCCGGAACGAAGACGGGTTCCTCGGTGGTGGTCATGGTGCACGACGAGGTGCCGAAGACATAGGCCAAGTTCGCGCTGGCCCCGCCCTCGCCCGCGGCGCCGACGGTGCCGACACCGCCCGCATGGGCATCGATCAGCCCCGCCGCAACGGGCGTTCCGGGCAAGAGGCCCAGATCCCGCGCGGCCTCCGCGGTCAGGCCCGCGCCCAAAGCGGTGCCGGGCATGACGACTTCGGTGCCGATGCGGGCAAAGCCCTCGTCGGCCAGTTCCGCAAGCCCGATCTGGCGGAAATAGCTGTCGTCCCAGCGCCCCTCATGGCCCATATAGGTCCATTTGCAGGTCACGGTGCAGATCGAGCGCGCCGCCGAACCGGTCGCCTTCCAGGTCAGGAAATCGGTCAGGTCGAAGAAATGCCCGGCGGCGTCGAACTCGGCGCGGCGGTGTTCCTTGAGCCACAAAAGCTTCGGCGTCTCCATCTCGGGCGAGATCCGGCCGCCGACATAGTCGAGCACCCGGTGTTTCGTCGCGTTGATCCGCTCGGTCTGCGCGGTGGCGCGGTGGTCCATCCAGACGATCACATTGCGCGCCGGATCATCCGAGGGGCCGACCGGCAGCGGCCGCCCCGCGGGATCGAGCACCACCAGCGAACAGGTGGCGTCAAAGCCGATGCCCGCGATATCCGCCGCCGTCAGCCCCGCCGCCCGCAGCGCGCCCTGCACCGAACGGCCCACCGCCGCCCAGATCTCGGCGCTCGATTGCTCGACGACCGAGCCTTCCTCGCGGTAAAGCGTGATCGGGTGGTGATCGGTGCCAAGCAACTGACCCGAAAGGTCGAAAACCCCGGCGCGGGCAGAGCCGGTGCCGACATCGACCCCGACAAGATGGCGGGCAGTGGAAGCGGACATGGGAAATCCTCCGGGCTGGGCCGTGGTCAAAGATCGACGCTGTTGGGCAGCAAAACGAGGTCGCGCACGACGACGCCGCGGCTGCGCGAGAGCATGAAGAGCACGGCTTCCGCCACTTCGCGCGCCTGCATCAGCGAGCCATTCGCCAGGGCTTCCTCCATCTTCGCCTTCGGCCAGTCATCGAGCAGCGCCGTCACCACCGGGCCGGGCAGCACCGCGCCCATGCGCACGCCATGCGGCGCAACCTGACGGCGGGTGGCATGCAAAAACGCCTGCACCGCGAATTTCGAGGCGGTGTAAACCGGCTCCCAGACCACCGGCACCACCCCCGCCACCGAGGAGGTGAAGATGATGTCGCCGGTCTTGCGTTCGATCATATGCGGCAAGACCGCATTCACCGTGCGGAAGGCGGCGTTGATGTTGAGGTTGAGCACCTTGTCCCAGACATCCGGGTCGCCCTCGGCGGCGGGACCGCCGACATAGGCGCCCGCATTGGCGTGGAAGATGTCAAGATCGCCCACAAGGTCGCGGATCGCGGGCAGCATCCCCGCGACCGCCTTGGCGTCGAACAGATCGAGGCTGAGCGGATGCGCGCCGGGGCCGATCTCGGCGCAGGCCTGCGCCAGTTTCGTTGCGTCGCGGTCGATCAGCACGACCTGCGCGCCTTCCTCGACCAGGATTTTCGCGCAGGCAAGGCCGATGCCCGAGGCGGCGCCGGTGATGGCGGCGGTTTTGCCCTGCATGAGATTTGTCATGATATCCTCCGGTTGTCAGGCGCGGCCGTGGCTGGCGCGCGATTGCCGTGCCAGCGAGTTGATGATCACGGCGATGGCCAGAACCGCCCCGGTGATCATGTAACGCAGCGACGAGCTGAGATTGAGAAGGGTCAGGCCGTTCGAGATCGACTGGATCACCAGCACGCCGAGCAGCGCCGCCCAGGCCGAGCCGCGGCCGCCGAAAAGCGAGGTGCCGCCGATGACCGCCGCCGCGATGGCGTTGAGGTTCACGTCGCCCGTGCCCGCCTGCTGGCTGGCCGTGGCCAGACGCGCGGCGGAAAAGACCCCGCCCAAAGCGGCAAGCGACGACCCCAGCATGAAGGCGGTCAGGCGGATGCGCTTGACCTTGATGCCGGAACGCCGCGCCGCCTCGATATTGCCGCCGACGGCGAACATCGAGCGGCCCCATTTCGTGCGGGTCAGCGCATATTGCATCGCCGCGACGCAAAGGACGAAGACGACGAACATGAAGGGCACGCCGCGGCCAAGGTTCAGATAGGCGACGGCGCCTTCCAGAAGCAGGGTGACCGCGCCCGCCTTGACCAGCACGACGCTGGCGGAGGCATGCGACAGGTTCGCCGCCGCCCGCGCCCGCATCTGCCGGAAGCCGAACCACAGGATGCCCAGCCCCGGCACCAAAGCCAGCGCATGCGAGGCCCAGTCCGGCATGATCAGGATCTGTCCGAAGCGGACCAGGAAGGAGGCGTAAGGCAGGTTGATCGAGCCGGTCGGCCCGAGGATGTAAAGCTGCATGCCCAAAAGCGCGAGCAGCCCCGAAAGGGTCGAAACAAAGCTCGGCATGGTGAAGCGATTGAGCAGCGTCGCATAGATCGCCCCCATCGTCGCCCCGGCCGAAAGCGCCGCCAGAATGGCGAGCGGCAGCGGCACCCCCATGTTGACCCAGAGAACACCGACCAGCGCCGAGGCCAGCCCGCTCATCGAACCGACGGAGAGGTCGATCTCGCCCAGAAGCAGGATCAGCACGATGCCAAGCGAGATGAACCCCACCGCCGCGGCGTCAAACAGCAGGTTGACGAGGTTGTTGGGCAGCAGGAAGACCGGGTTCAGGGTGGAAAACACCACCGAAATCAGGATCAGCCCCACCACGACCGGCAGGATGCCCAGATCGCCCGAGCGGATGCGGTCGATGAAGGCGCGCGCCGCACCGGCAAGCCCGGTATCGGCCCGCAGCCGGGCATCGGCGCGGTCATAGGCGATGGGCGAGGCGTCGGGTTTCATGCTCATTGCTGGGCCCTTGTTCTTTCGATGGCATCGCGGCGGGCGGCGACATTGTCCTCTGCCCCCATGATCGCGGCGACGATCTGTTCGCGCGTGGCCTCGCGGGGGAAGGTGCCGTTGTTGCGCCCAAGCCGCAGCACCGCGATGCGGTCAGAAACGGCGCGGACATTGTCCATGTTGTGGGAAATCAGGATCACGCCATAGCCGCGATCGCGCAGCCGCTCGATCAGGTTCAAGACCTCGGCGGTCTGCGCCACCCCCAGCGCGGCGGTGGGCTCATCCAGCATGACGATCTTCGGCTCCAAGAGCAGCGAGCGGGCAATCGCCACGGTCTGCCGCTGCCCGCCCGAAAGCGAGGCGATGGGTTCGCGCACCGAGGGGATGCGGGCGGCGAGTTCCCCCAGCAATTGCCAGGCGCGGACCTCCATCTGCACCTCGTCGAGCGCCCAGGGGGACAGCTCCTGGCCAAGGAACAGGTTCGCCACCACATCCAGATTTTCGCACAGCGACAGATCCTGAAAGACGGTGGAAATGCCCAGGGTCAGCGCCGCCGAGGGGCTGTCGATGCTGACCGGCCGCCCCATGAATTCGATCGTGCCCGATGTGGGCTGGAACACCCCCGCCAGGATCTTGATCAGCGTGCTTTTGCCCGCGCCATTGTCGCCCACCAGCGCCACCACCTCGCCCGCATGCACGTCCAGGTCGATGTCGCTCAGCGCGGAGACCGCGCCGAAGGTCTTGGTGATCCCGCGCAGGCGCAGGACCGGCTCGCGCGCGGGCGCAAGCGAAGCGTCATTCACAGCCATCCGGCCTCTCCTCCCCAGTGCGGCGCAGGCAGTCACCCGCCTGCGCCCGTCGGTCAAACCTTGCGTGATGCCCGGATCTTACTCGATGCCCAGCGCCTTGCAGCCCTCGGCATAATCGCCGGTGCAGATCTCGGCGGCGGTCTGGATACCCTTGTCGAAGATCTCGGCCTTGATGTTTTCGCGCGTCACCACGGCCGGAACGAACAGCTCCGAAGGCGTGTCGTAAAGCGTGGTCTTCGGCGCGGGCGTTTCGCCCTTGAGGAAGGTCACGGCGACATTCGCGGCAGCTTCGGCAACGATTTCCGAGGGTTTCGAGATCGTGTTGTATTGATCGCCCGCGATGATCAGCTGCAGCGCCGCGATGGTGGCGTCGTTGCCGGTGACCGGCGGCATCGGATCGACGCCCGCCGCCTTCAGCGCCGCAATCGCGCCGCCGCCGGTGCCGTCATTGGCTGCGACGATGCCCTTGATCTGATCGCCGAACCGGGTGATCTGCCCGGCGGTCCATTCCTGCGCCTTCGGCGGCGCCCAGTCCGGCGTGTCGAATTCGGAAAGCTTGGTATAGGGCGATTCCTCCAGCGCGCGGTGGATACCGTCGCGGATCAAACCGGCCGCCGCATCGGTGGGCGAGCCGTTGATCTCCAGCACCCCCGCGCCATCGGGCACGCCCGAGGCCTTCATATGCTCGACCAGCGATTTCGCGATCGCATAGCCGATGCCCTCATTGTCGAAGGAGACATAGTAATCGGCCGGTTTCGCCGGGATCGGACGGTCATAGGCGATGACCTTGACGCCCTGCGACTGCGCGATCTCGACCAGACCCGCGGCGGCGGCGCTGTCGACCGGATCGAGCACGATCACCTTGGCCCCCTGCGCGATCACCGAGTTGAACTGCTGCTGTTGCAGCGCCACATCGGCATTGGCGTTCTGATAGATCACCGTGCAATCGGCGCAAAGCTTGTCCATCGCCGCCTTGAAGCCGGGGAAATCGTGCTGCTCGTAACGGGTCGAAGCCTGGTCGGGCATCAGGAAGGCCACCGTGGCCGCTTCCTGCGCGCTGGCCGCGGCGCCAAGGAAAGCTGCGACAAGAACCGAAGCCCCCGCCAGCGAAATCGTCTTGTTCATCCTGGTCTCCTCCTCTGGATGATCCGCAAGGCCCCGGCCCGGTCTTGGCCCGGGTTCCGCCGCCGCCCGACCGGGCCTGCAAACCCCGTCCAGCCACGCCGACACGCCCCGGTTGCGCCGCCTCCACGCCTCCGCCCTTATGCTGCATCGGTTGCGCAAGCTTGCTCAATCGATGAAGCAGAATTGCATCCGGTTTCGATTCACGTCAAGATCGAAGATGACAACCGACGGAAAAGCATGACCGACACCTCTGGCCCCGGCCGCAAGCGCCCGACGATCTATGACCTGGCCGAACGGGCGGGGACCTCGCCCAGCGCGGTCAGCGCGGTGCTGAACGGCTCGTGGAAGAAGCGGCGGATCAGCGAAAAGCTGGCGGAGCGGATCACCGCGCTGGCGGGCGAGCTGGGCTATGCGGTGAATTATCAGGCCAGCCTGCTGCGGCGGGAGCGTTCGAACATCGTCGGCATGATCGTGCCGAAATATGACAACCGCTATTTCGGCGCCATGGCCGAGCGCTTCGAGGCAGTGGCCCGCGCGCATGGGATGTTTCCGGTGATGACCTGCACGCAGCGCGACCCGGCGCTGGAATTCGAGGCGGCGCGGGCGCTTTTGTCCTATCAGGTCGATTGTCTGGTGGCGAATGGGGCGACCGACCCGGACCGGATCGCCGATCTGTGCGCCGCGGCCGGGGTGCGGGTGGTCAACCTCGATCTGCCGGGATCGAAGGCGGCCTCGGTCACCTCGGACAACTTTGCCGGGGCGAAGACGCTGACGCATCTGATCCTCGACCGCTGCCGCGACGATCTGGGCTATGCCGGGCCGCTTCTCTTCATCGGCGGGCGGGCGGGCGATCACAACACCGCCGAGCGGATCGGCGGCTTTCGCGCCGCCCATGCCGAACGCGCCATCCCCCTGCCCGAAGAGGCGATCCTGGCCTGCGGCTATTCGCCCGACAAGGCCGAGCGGGCGCTCGACGCGCGGGCGGGGGCGCTGCCGCCGGGGCTGTTCGTGAACTCGACGATCAGCCTTGAAGGGGTGGTGGGCTGGCTCAACCGCGCCGTGCCCGATCATGCCGGGCGGATGCGTTACGGCTGTTTCGACTATGACGCTTTCGCCGCGCAACTGCCTGACAATGTTGGCATGATCGAGCAGGACGTGGACGGGATGATTGCCAAGGTCTTCGCGCTGATCGAGGGCGGCCCGACCAGCCCCGCGCATTTCCGCATCCCCTGCATCCTGCGCACGCCCCCCCTTCCCCGCGGCTGAGCCGCAGCGCAGCGCCCACAACCGCAAGCCGCAGTTCCGGCTTGACGCGGCGGGCGAATTGGATTTGGCTGACGCCGTCCAAGTTCCGGCCCGCGGGCCGGATTGAAAGGGAACGCGGAACGGCGCTTGCGCCCAGACCGCGGCTGCCCCCGCAACTGTGAGCGGCGAGCAACGTCGACATGCCACTGGGCGCTGCCCGGGAAGGCCGGCGAAGCCAAGACCCGCGAGCCAGGAGACCTGCTTGGACACTCACCCTTTCCGGGGCGCGAGGGGCGCCGCGGAAGCGGCCCGTTCCGCAGAGGTGGCCCGCCGTCCGCGGAAAGCCCCGGCCTTCCGCGACATCCCACCTTCCGGGCGGTTTCGCCCGGCCGACCAAGGTTCGCCGATGCCGCTTTCGTCCTGCGCCTTTCTTTGCCGTCCAGCCCGTCGCCGCCCCGCCCCCGCCTGCGACCCGCCGCGCCGGGGCAAAGCCGGAGATGGCCCGGCCCTTGCGGCCGCCCATTACTTGACAATTTCACTCAGCAAGCGCAGGAGGGGACAAAGCCAGCCCTCCGCCAGCCGCTCCTGTCCCGCCCTGAACGTCCCCGAGGTCTGCCATGCCCCCCGACATGAACCCAGTCATGCATCCCGTCATGCCCGCGCCTGCCAATGACGCGCTGATCCTGTTTCTCGACCGTGTCGGGCTTTCCTCGCTGGCCGAGTCCCTGCGCGCCGCCGCCGCCGCCGAGGCGCTGACCCCGCTGGCGATGTTCGCCCATGCCGATATTCTGGTGCAGGGCGTGATGCTGGGGCTGCTTGCGGCCTCGGTGCTGGCCTGGGCGATCTGGGCGGGCAAGCTGGTGCAGCTGACGCTGTCGCGCCGCCGTCTTTCGCGCGATTACCGGGCGCTGGCGGCGCGCGGCACGCTGGGCGCGACGCTCAGCGGCGGGATTCTGGCGCGGATGCAGGCGGCGGCAAGCGCGGAAATCCGCGCCTCCGAAGGGCTGCCCGATGGCGGCATCAAGGAGCGTGTCGCGATCGATCTGGCCCGGATCGAGGCCGGGGCGGCGCGGGCGATGCAATCGGGGGTGACGGCGGTGGGGTCGATCGGCTCGACCGCGCCCTTCGTCGGGCTGTTCGGCACCGTCTGGGGGATCATGAACGCCTTTGTCGGCATCGCGGAAAGCGGGTCTTCCAGCCTTGCCGTCGTCGCGCCGGGCATCGCCGAGGCGCTGATGGCCACCGCGCTTGGCCTGGTCGCGGCGATCCCCGCCGTGCTGCTTTACAACCACCTGACCCGCGCCGTCGGCGGCTACCGCGCCGCGCTGACCGATGCGGCGGCGCTGGTCGAACGCACGCTCTCGCGCGATCTGGACCGGGCGCGGCGGGCGCCCGCCAGCGTCACCCCCCTGCATCTGGTGGCGGAATAATGGCGGTCCGGCTCTCCGACGGCGACGACCTCGCCCCCGAGGCGCAGATCAACATCACCCCCTTCATCGATGTGATGCTGGTGCTGCTGATCATCTTCATGGTGGCGGCGCCGCTCTCGACCGTTGATGTGCCGGTCGATCTGCCCGTCGCCTCGGGGCAGCCGCAGCCGCGCCCGGCGGACCCGGTTGTGCTGAGCCTGAACGCGGAAAAGGGGCTGATGCTGGGCCGCGATCCGGTCAGCGCCACCGATCTGCCCGCAAGGCTGGCCGAGGCGACGGCGGGCAAGCTGGACACGCGGATCTTCGTTTCGGCTGACAAATCCGTGCCTTACGGCGAGATGATGGGGCTTTTGAACCAGCTGCGCGCGGGCGGCTATCTGAAGATCGGCCTTGTCGGTCTGGAGGAGGCCGCGCCATGAGCCTGGCGCTTGCCGATCCGCCCGAGGCGCCGGGCCGGGCGCTTTTGTGGGGGCTGGCGCTCTCGCTGGCGCTGCATGCGGTCGCGGTTTCCGTGCTGTCGCAGACCGAGGCCGCGCCCGCGGCGCTGGTGGCGGCGGGGGCGGGCGGCGAGGATCTCGACACGCTCGAGGCGATCGCCGCGACCTTCGTCGATCTGACGCCGCAGATCCAGCTGCCCGAGCCGGCGATGACATTGCCGCTGACCGCGCCGGTGATCGACATTCCCGAAGTCCGGCTGCCCGATCCGGTGCTTTTGCCGCCCGAGCTGCCGAAGATCACGCCGCCGAAAGTCGCGGAAGACAAGCCGAAACCGCCGCCGCCAAAACCGAAACCCGAGCGGCGGGCGGAAAAGCCGAAACAGGCAAAACCCGCGCCCGCGCAAAGCGAAAGCCGCGCCGCCGCGCGCGCGGCGGGATCGGGCGCAGGCGCGCAGGCGGGCACGGGCGGGACGGATGCGCAGGCGACGGTCGCGGCGGGCACGGTGAAAAGCCAGCTTGCGAAATGGGGCGCGACGATCCGCACCCGGATCGAGCGGCGCAAGAGCTATCCCGCCGCGGCGGGACGGGCTTCGGGCTCGGTCGGGCTGGCGCTGCGGGTCGGCCGCGACGGCGCGCTGATTTCGGCCGCGGTGAACCGCTCCTCGGGCCATCCGGCGCTCGATGCGGCGGCGCTGGCGGCGGTGCAGAAGGCGGGGCGTTTCCCCGCCGCCCCGGCAGAGCTGGCAAAGCCGAGCTACGCCTTTTCCATTTCCGTCAAGTTTTCGCGCTGAGCGACGGCTCGCGCGCCAGCGTCCGCGCCTCGGCCAGATGCAGCCGGTCAAGCGCCGCCTGCGGCGAGCCGGTCTCTGCCAGCGCCCGCGCCCAGATCCGCGCCACCGAGGCCGCCGACCAGGGCAGCACCGCCTGATGCGCCCAGGCCCGTGCGGGCGCGGGCAGCCGGTCGAAGGCCGCCATCGGATCGGCCCGCAACCGGCGGCGCAGCGGTGTCGTCAGGTTGCGCCTCATGCCCCCTGCCCCCAGCGCGGGAAAGGATCGGGCAGATCGGCCCAGACCTCGGGGGTGAAATCCGCGGCCGGAACCAGCGCCGCATTCAGCCGCGCGCAGATCGCCTCGCGGTCCAGATCGACGCCGATGAAGACGATCTCCTGACGCCGGTCGCCCCAGGGCTCGGCCCAGTGCCGCGCAATCTCGCGCTGCGCATCGGGGTGGCTCGGCAGCCGCTCGGGCGGGACCGAGGCCCACCAGCGCCCCAGCGGCGTGACATTGGCCGAGGCCCCCGCCAGGCTGAATTCGACCGCCCAATCGGGCCGCGTCGCCAGCCAGAAATGCCCCTTGGCGCGGATCACGCCGGGAAGCGCGCCGCCCAGAGCCGCCTCGATCTTGCCCGAATCAAAGGGCGCGCGGGCGTGGTAGACGAAGCTTGAAATCCCGTATTCCTCGGTCTCGGGGGTGTGGTTGGCGAAACCGTAAAGCTCTTTCGCCCAAAGCGGATGCTCGGCGGCGCGGGCGAAATCGAACAGCCCGGTGTCAAAGATCGCCTCGGCCGGAACCTGGCCGAAATCGGTCTCGATCAGCCGCGCATCGGGGTTCAGCGCCTTGACGATCTGCCGCGCGACGCGCAGCTTTTCCGGCCCGGCATCCGTCACCTTGTTCAGCACCACCACATCGGCGAATTCGATCTGCTCGGTCAGCAGGGTCACCAGCGTCCGGCTGTCCTCCGCCCCCGCCGTCTCGCCGCGATCGGCCAGAAAATCGCTCGAGGCGAAGTCCTTCGTCAGGTTGATCGTGTCGACCACCGTCACCATGCAGTCAAGCCGCGCGATGTCGGACAGGCTCTCGCCCCGCTCGTCGCGGAAATCGAAAGTGGTGGCGACGGGCAAGGGCTCGGCCACCCCCGTCCCCTCGATCAGCAGGTAATCGAACCGCCCCGCCTCGGCCAGGGCCCGCACGCCCTTGAGCAGATCATCGCGCAGCGTGCAGCAGATGCAGCCGTTGGTCATTTCCACCAGCGCCTCTTCGGCGCGGTTCAATTCGGTGCCCTCGCGGATCAGATCGGCGTCGATGTTCACCTCGGACATGTCGTTGACGATCACCGCGACGCGACGCCCGGCGCGGTTGTTCAGCACATGGTTCAAAAGCGTGGTCTTGCCCGCGCCCAGAAAGCCCGAAAGCACGGTGACCGGAAGGCGGGGATCAGTGGGGGAAAGGGTCATGGCCGTCCATCTGAGTTACGTTATATTATAACCCAAATACCTCGGGACGCCCCGCCCCGCAAGCCCGCCAAAGCAAAGGGCCGGAGCTTGCGCCCCGGCCCTTTGTTCTCTGCGGTGTTTTTCCTGGTGCAAATACGCCGGGGTGCGGGGCAGCGCCCCGCTCCGCCCTCAATGCCCCTTCGCGGCCTTCACCAGCTGGATCCCGTCCAGCACATCGGGCACGCTGTCGGCCGGGCGCAGGCCAAGGATCGGCGCGATGCGGCGGATCACCTCGGCCGCGACCGGCACGGCGGTCCAGCCCGCCGTGCGCCGGGTCTGGTTCGCGGCAAAGGACGAGGGCTCGTCAAGCGTCAGCACCAGCACATATTTCGGGTCCGAGGCCGGAAAGGCCGAGGCGAAGGTGGCAATCACCTTGTTGTCGTAATAGCCGCCGCCCGGCTTCACCTTGTCGGCGGTGCCGGTCTTGCCCGCGACCTCATAGCCCTTCACATCGGCGAAGCTGGCGGTGCCGCGCGTCACCACCGCGCGCATCATCGCCAGCGACTTGCGCGCCGCCTCGGTCGACATCACCTGCGGCCCGCGTTCGCGCGCAGGCGCATGCACCAGCGTCGGCTTGACCCTGTAGCCGCCATTGGCGATCGTCGCATAGGCCGCCGCCAGATGCAGCGGCGAGGCCGCCAGCCCGTGGCCATAGCCCACCGTCATCGTGGTGATATCGGACCATTTCCCCGGCACGATCGGCCGCCCCGAGGGCGCCTCGGACAGCTCGACCGGGGTCGGCGCCAGAAAGCCCAGGCTTTCAAGGAAGGCCTTTTGTCGCTGCCCGCCGATCAGAAGCGCGATCCGCGCCGTGCCGACGTTCGAACTTTCGACGACGATATCGGTGATCGAGAGCGCCGGGCCGTAATTGTGGAAATCGCGGATGCGGAAGCGGCCCCAGACCATCGGCGACTTGGTGTCGAGCATCGTCGTCGGGCTTACCAGCCCCAGTTCCAGCGCCTGCGCCACGGCAAAGATCTTGAAGGTGGAGCCGAGTTCGTAGACCCCCTGCACCGCCCGGTTGAAAAGCGGGCTGTCCGACGCATCGCCCTTCGCCAGCGGCGCCGGGCGGTCGTTCGGGTCGAAATCGGGCAAGGAGGCCAGCGCGACGATCTCGCCCGAATGCACATCCATCAGCACCGCGGTGGCGCCCTTGGCATTCATCAGCTTCATGCCGCCGGCGAGGATCTCCTCGACCGCCTGCTGCACCGTCAGATCGATCGAGAGCTTGAGCGGCGCACCATTGTTGGCCGGATCGCGCAGCCAGCCGTCAAAGGCCTTTTCCACCCCCGCCGTGCCGATGATCTCGGCGCTGTCCACGCCCTCGTTGCCAAAGCGCGCGCCGCCCAGCACATGCGCCGCCAGCCGCCCGTTCGGGTAAAGCCGCATCTCGCGCGGGCCGAACAGCAACCCCGGCTCGCCGATGTCATGCACCTGCTGCAGCTGCTCGGGCGAGATCTTCTTCTTGATCCAGACAAATTTGCGCGGGCCGGTGAAATCGGCGGCGAGGCGCGTGGCATCCAGATCGGGGAAGATCTTCGCCAGTTTCTTCGCCGTGCCGACCGGATCGACCATCATCGGCGGCTGCGCGTAAAGCGCATGCGTCACCAGGTTCGTCGCCAGCACCCGGCCCTCGCGGTCGGTGATATCGGCGCGCTGCGCCAGGATCGCCGGGGCGGTGTCGGCGCGTTGCGGCTCTTCGGGGGTGGAGGCGGCCAGCGTCCCCATCCGCACCCCCACCGCACCGAAACAGACGCAGAAGATCCCGATCACCAGCCCGATCCGCCAGGCGACGCGGGCGCGGGCGGCTTCCCGCCCCGCCTCGCCGCGGGCGCGGATATTGGCGCGTTCGATCAGGTCGGGGTTTTCGCCGCGGGCGCGGGCATCCAGGATCCGCGCCAGCGGGCGCAGCGGCGTGCGGTGGCTCATTGCGCCTCCTCTTCGGCGATGCGGGAGCTTTCGTCATCGGTCGGCGGTGCGGAGACCTCGATCGCCTGTGCGATGGCCTGATCGATCGCCAGCGGATCGGTGCCCTCGGGTGCGGGATAGGCGACCATGGCGGCAGTGCCGAACTGATCGGGGGTCATCGGCAACAGGCCCAGCGAAGCGAAATTCAGGTTCACCAGCTCGCGCAGCCGCTCGGGGCGGTTCAGATAGGCCCATTCGGCGCGCAAGACGCTCAGGCCTTCCTGCAGATCGGCGATCTCGGCATTGAGCGCGCGCAGTTCCTGTTCGCGGTCCTGGGTCGCGTAATTGACGTGATAAGCCCAGAAGGCAAGACCCAGAACACAAAGCGAAACAAGGATATACGAGATGGTCTTCATCTGGGACGGCCCCGGCTGCGGTCAGTTTCGAAAAGGGGGGCCGGCAGGCCAAGGCTTGCACGATCAGCTCTACCGGCGGGGGAATCGGTGCGCGCACCAACACGCAATATAGCAGAGCGCGCCCGCGGGTTCTGTGCAAGCTCGATTTCGTCCGGCCCCACCCCCTTGCGGGTCACAAGATCGAAGGCCGCCGCCTCGGGGGCGGCCTCGGGCGCATAGCGCGACCCCCCCGGCGCCCGGCCCGAACGCGCCTGAAAGAACCGCTTCACCACCCGGTCTTCCAGCGAATGGAAGGTGACGACCGCCAGCTTGCCGCCCGGCTTCAGCGCCCGCTCGGCGGCCTCAAGCCCCGCGATCAGCTGGCCGAATTCGTCATTCACCGCGATGCGCAGCGCCTGAAAGCTGCGCGTGGCGGGGTGGCTTTGCCCCGGTTTCGGCCGCGGCAGGCAGCGCTCGATCGTCGCCACCAGCTGCTTTGTGCTCTCATAGGGCGCGCTCTTGCGGGCCTCGACGATGGCCCGCGCGATCCGGCGCGAGGCGCGTTCCTCGCCGTAATGATAAAGGATATCGGCCAGCGCCCCCTCGTCGGCCTCGTTCACCAGATCGGCGGCCGAAGGCCCGGATTGCGACATCCGCATGTCCAAGGGCCCGTCGCGCAGAAAGGAAAAGCCGCGCTCGGCCTGATCGAGCTGCATCGAGGAGACGCCCAGATCGAGCACAACGCCGTCCAACCCCCCGGGTGCGATCTCGGCGGCGACGGCATCCAGGTTCGAAAAGGTGTTCTCGACCAGCACCAGCCGGTCGCCGAACTCGCCCCGCCAGGGCGCCGCCATCTCGAAGGCCAGCGGATCGCGGTCGATGCCAATGACGCGCGCCGCCCCCGCGGCCAGCAACCCGCGCGCATAACCGCCCGCGCCGAAGGTGCCGTCAAGCCATGTCCCCAAGACAGGCGCGACCGCCTGAAGGAGCGGTCGCAGCAGAACGGGAATATGCGGGGTGTCGGGTCGGTCCATCTCAGCCCCCGTTGAGCAGGCTGAGCGGGTCGAAATCCTCGCCCATCTCGGCCATCAGTTTTTCCAGCCGCGCCTGATCGACGGCGGCGAAGGTGTCGGGGTTCCAGATCTCGAAAGTCTCGCCCATGCCGGCGAAATAGGCGTCGCCGGTGAGCTGGAAGCGCTCGCGCAGCTGCGCGGGCAGGACCAGACGACCATCGGGATCGATCTCGGTCGGATGCGCCTTGTTCAGCACGAAGCGTTGCAGGATCGCCCGGCTCGGGTCGCTGTAGGGGCGCGCGTTGATCGCGGCGGCGAGCTTCTGGAAGCCCGCAAAGGAATGAACCTGCAGCATTTTCTGGGTGTCGGCGCCATAGACGATGACCAGACGCGGACGTTTCGTCACCGCGGCTTCGGGATCGCCCTCCTCGAGCTCACGACGAAACAGCGCGGGGATCGACACGCGACCCTTGCTGTCCACCTTGAAGGTGTATTCGCCGATGAACATGCCCGCCAAGGCGGCAACTCCCGTCCCCTCCCCGCCGGTGGTCTTGAAGGAAAACGGCGGACCGAGCTGCTGCCACTGCTCGATCCGCCGCCCTCGTCCCATCTCTGGGCTGTCCGGTCTGCGCGCGCCACCTGGGGGATGTCTGCTCGCTCGCGCGCCGGATCTCTCTTTCGTGAAGCGGGTGCCTGTATGAAACTTCGGTCTTTGCGCCGTTGAGGTCTTGCTGCCTCTTGCCCGTCTTCCGTGAGTCAGTGATGCCACGGTCCGGGGTGGGATTTCAAGGGATATTTTGGGATGCGATGGAATTCCTGCCCGACCTGTGGCGCGGAAAGCGATGATAACTCAACAGCTTGTGGATAACTTTTACAGCAAAGGCAAAGCTCTAGCGGGTTTGATCCAGATCAACCACAACATCTAGGCAACACCTCTGTGACAGATCTGCCATCCCGTCCGGTGGGGCGCATTCCCGCAGAAAACGTCAAAATTCGCAAAATCCCGGGCAAGTGCCGCGAAGAACGCCCGATCACGGTCAAACACGGGCAAGTGATTCGGGCGGCGACGCCCGCCTGCCCGATCTCTCCCATGATTTCCCACCCAAGACCGCAAACTCCGCAACGCGAAAGGGCAGCCCTGCGACTGCCCTTTCATCTTGCCTCAAATACCTCGGGGGTCGTCCATTGGGGCGCCATTGGGTCAAGACC
This sequence comes from Rhodobacter sp. 4.3.4, assembly GCF_058724655.1. Taxonomy (NCBI): domain Bacteria; kingdom Pseudomonadati; phylum Pseudomonadota; class Alphaproteobacteria; order Rhodobacterales; genus Rhodobacter; species Rhodobacter sp. 4.3.4. Next base: position 1,236,125 of record NZ_CM178967.1, on the reverse strand, counting down.
CAATGGACGACGGGGCGGAGCCCCCGCCCGGGTCGCCGCGCGAAAAGCGCGGCGAAATCAGGCCACGCCGCCCGCGATCAGCTTCGCCGCGATCGCCGCATAGGCCTCGGCCGCCGCGCCCGTGCCGAGCGCCACGGGACGGCCCGCATCCCCCGCCTCGCGCACCTCAAGCGCCAGCGGCAGGGCGCCCAGGAACGGCAGGCCCAGCCGCGCCGCCTCGGCCTCCACCCCGCCATGGCCGAAGAGATGCGCCTCATGGCCGCAGTTCGGACAGACATAGGTCGACATGTTCTCGATCAACCCCAGCACCGGCAGCTTCAGCTTGGCGAACATGTCGAGCGCCTTTTTCGCATCCAGCAGCGCGATGTCCTGCGGCGTCGACACGATCACCGCACCATCGAGCACGGTCTTCTGGCACAGGCTGAGCTGAACATCCCCGGTGCCGGGCGGCAGGTCGATCACCAGCACGTCCAAAGGCCCGAAATGATCCCATTTCACCTGACCAAGCAGCTGCTGCAGCGCCCCCATCAGCATCGGACCGCGCCAGATCACCGCCTCGTCCTCGCGCAGCATCAGCCCGAGCGACATCAGCACCACCCCATGCGCGCGCACCGGCAGGATCGTCTGACCATCGGGCGAGGCGGGCTTTTCCGTCGTCCCCATCATCCGCGGCTGGCTTGGCCCGTAAAGATCGGCATCGAGCAGCCCCACCCTTTTGCCCGCCCGCGCCAAAGCCACCGCCAGGTTCGAGGCGACGGTGGACTTGCCCACGCCCCCCTTGCCCGAGCCCACCGCGATCACATGCGCGACGCCCGGCACCGGCAGCGGGCCCTCCTGCGGCTTGGCGTGACCGCCGATCTTCACCCCGCCGCCGGGCGCCTTCGACGGCCGCGCCGGGATCACCACCGACAGGCTCTGCACCCCCGGCAGCGCCCGCACCGCTGCCTCCAGCACCGGCCGGATCGCCAGCAGCTCCGCCTCGGGCGCACCTTCAAGGACAAAGCGCACCACCCCCGATTCGACCGCCAGCGCATGCACCAGATCGCGGCCGACCGCATCCCCACCACCCGGCAAGACGGTCTTGCGCAGCGCCTCCAGCACCGATTCCTTCGTAAGCGTCATGGCTCTCTCCTGTCGATTTGCCGGGGACTGTGGCGCATTTGTCGCGGGCTTCAAGGGGGCGCCCCCCGCCCGGGCAAGATTTGCACGATATTTGCGCGGCCCAATGTGGAATTAATCCAGTTTGGAGGCGGATTCAGGTCAGAATCCGTTATGCATTTTCCGCAAGGCAGCATTGCCCCCGCCGCCCATTGTGCATCTGCAGCAATCGGGCCATTTTGGTCTCAACAGCGACGGTGCACCACAGCGACAGCCAGACGGTCCGACGCTAAACTCCACGACGATACGAACGAAAGAACACGACCGATGGCACTGGTCAGCGACATCCGGACGACCGAGAGCGGTTTTTCCAATCTTCTGGCCTCGATTCGCGAGGGGCTGGCCCGGCGCAAGGTCTATCGCCAGACGCTGGCGGAACTGCGCTCGCTGTCGAACCGCGAGCTGAGCGATCTGGGCATGCACCGCTCGATGCTGACCCGCATCGCGCTGGAAGCGGCCTACGGCAAATAGAACAGACTTCCGGAGACCCTCTCCTCCTCCCTGGGTCTCGGAGATCGGCGGCATCCTCTCTCCTCCTCCCTGGGGATGCCGCCACCCCATACCGGCCCGATCTGCCGGACCAAGGATCAAGCCCCTCTCCTCCTCCCTGGGGCTTCGATAGAAGACGGCGGCCTCGTCCTCCTCCCAGAGGCCGCCCGTCTTCGACCTGATCCCGCCGCCCTCTCCTCCTCCCGGGCGGCGGAATGGTGCTGCCCACCTCCTCCCGGGTGGCACCGGAATACCCGAGGCCCTCTCCTCCTCCCTGGGCCGAGGTTATCGCGGCGGCGCTCTCTCCTCCTCTCTGAGCGCCGCCGTTTTCTTTTGCGCCACCCAAAGGCGGGGGGCGCTGCCCCCCGGCGCTAACGCGCTCCCCCCCGGCGTATTTGCGCCAAGAAAAAGCAGACCCTTGCAGAGGGGCCGAGACCGGGTCAGGAAGGCGGGAAAGGGAGGACGCGATGCTGTCTTATCAACATGCCTATCACGCCGGGAATCTGGCCGATGTGCACAAGCATGCGCTGATGGCGGCGCTGCTCGACTACATGACGCGCAAGGACAAGCCCTTGTCCTATATGGAAACCCATGCCGGGCGCGGGCTTTATGCGCTCGATGGCGCCGAGGCGGCGAAAACGGGCGAGGCGGCGGCGGGGATCGCGCGCGCCGAGGCCGAGCGCTGGTTTGCGCCCGATCATCCCTACAGCCGGGCGCTGGCCGTGGTGCGCAAGGCGCATGGCCGCGCCGCCTATCCGGGCTCGCCGCTTTTGGCGGCGACGCTGTTGCGGCCGGTCGATTCGCTCCAGCTGTGCGAGCTGCATCCGCAGGAATTCGCCGCGCTGAAGGCGGCGATGGCGGCGCATGGCGGGATCTTTTACCAAAAGGACGGGCTGCAGATGGCCTTGGCCATGTGCCCGCCGACGCCGCGCCGGGGGGTCTTGCTGATCGACCCCTCGTGGGAGGTGAAATCGGATTACGAGACCGTGCCGAAGCTGGTCGGGCAGCTGGCGCGGAAATGGAATGTGGGGGTGATCGCGCTCTGGTATCCGATCCTCGCCCCCCATGTGGCGGTGGCCCCGGCGCAGCGCGCGATGGTGCGCGCGCTGATGGCCGATCACCCCGAGGCGCTTTTGTCCGAGGTGCGCTTCCCGCCTGCGCGCGAGGGGCACGGGATGGTGGGCTCGGGCATGATGGTGCTGAACCCGCCCTGGGGCCTTGCCGAGGAAGCGGCGCAGCTCGGGCGCCGCTTCGCCAGGCTCTGAGGGGTCAGGCGCGGCGCATCATCCCGGCCATCAGCACCCACAGGATGCAGACCGGCCAGACCGCAAGCGGCGCCAGCCCCATGGTGAAGATCGCCCCCACCAGCGCCACCAGGATCAGCGCCACCCCGCCGCGGACCGAGGTGTAAAGCAGCCCCACCGGGCCGAAGAGCACGACCAGCAAAAGCGCCAGCGGTTCATGGTGAAAGCCGACTTCAGAGGAGATTTCGGAGGCATTGGCTGCGACGGTGGACATGTCTGGCTCCTGTTGCCGAGGCGGTTCAGCGCGGCCGGTCGATCCGGCCTTGCCCGCACAGGCTCCTGCCGAAACGCGGCAGGATTGCGGCAATTCTCCGACCAGCTAAAGTTGCGCCGATTTTGCCGGCTCAGCTCTCGGGCTTGCCGCCCTCCTCGGGGGCGAAGCGGGCAAACAGGCGGCTTTGCGCCACGAAGAAGCCCATCAGCAGGATGGTCAGCCCGAAGGTCTTGAAATTGACCCAGGTCGCATCCGAGAAATTACGCCAGATCACCTCATTGGCGACGGCGAGAAACAGGAAGAAGGCCACCAGCCGCCGGGTCAGGATCACCCAGCCCTCGGCCCGCATCGGGATGGCGCCGTCCATCACCAGCTGCAGCCAGGGCTTGCCGCGGATCAGGCCAAAGCCCAGCAGCGCCGCGAAGAGCAGATAGATCAGCGTCGGCTTCATCTTGAAGAAACGCGGATCGTTGAACCAGACCGAAAGCCCGCCAAAGACGGTGACCAGGATCAGGGTCGCCACCTGCATCGGCGCCAGATGGCCCGAGAGCCGCCACAGCACCGCCATCGAGACGATCAGCACCGGCACGAAGACCGCGGTGGCCAGAACGAAACCGCCATAGGTCTCGCCGCCCAGCGTCAGCGGATAGTCGCGCAGCAGGAAGAACGCCGCGAAGAAAACCACCAGCGGCCCGAAATCAAGCGCGAGCTTCAGCCCCTGCGGTATCGGTTTGCGTTCTGCCATCTGTTCCCCTCCGCGGCTGCCCGCGCTCCGGGTCACCTCTCCCATCGGGCGACCCGCGCGTGATAAATAGGCAAGGACAGAGGCAAGGACAGGGGTTTTCGTCACCGCAGGCGGATTCCTGACAGGATTGTGTCCTTCGCGCCGCAGCCCTGCTTTTCCTTGGGCGAAACGCCGGGGGGTTTGCGCGTCAGCGCAAAGCGGGGGGCAGCGCCCCCCGAAGCGCCTGAGGCGCGGCGGGCTTGCCCGCCCAACGAAGGCGCACCCGGCCCCCGTCTGCCGCCCTCAGTCTTCTTCGATCCCCACCAGCGCGGCGGCGAATTCCTCGGGATCGAAGGGCGAGAGGTCGTCGATCTGCTCGCCCACCCCGATCGCATGGATCGGCAGGCCGAACTTGTCGGCCAGCGCCACCAGCACGCCGCCCTTCGCCGTGCCGTCCAGCTTCGTCATCACCAGACCCGAGACATCGGAAATCTTGCGGAACACCTCGACCTGCGCCAGCGCATTCTGCCCGGTCGTCGCATCCAGCACCAGAAGCGTGTTATGCGGTGCGCTGTCGTCGATCTTGCGGATCACCCGCACGATCTTCGCCAGCTCCTCCATCAGATCGGCGCGGTTCTGCAGCCGCCCGGCGGTGTCGATCATCAACAGATCCACCCCCTCGGCCGTCGCCCGCGTCAGCGCGTCAAAGGCCAGCGAGGCCGGGTCCGCCCCCTCGGGTGCGGTCAGCACCGGCACCCCGGCGCGGCTGCCCCAGACCTTCAGCTGTTCGACCGCCGCGGCGCGGAAGGTGTCGCCCGCGGCGATCATCACCGATTTGCCTGCGGCGCGGAACTGCGACGCCAGCTTGCCGATCGTCGTCGTCTTGCCCGAGCCGTTCACGCCGACGACCAGAACCACCTGCGGGCGGCGCGCATAAAGCGGCATCGGCCGCGCCACCGGCTCCATGATCCGCGCCACTTCGGCGGCCAGAATGTCCTTGAGTTCCGGCACCGACAGCTTGCGCCCCATCCGCCCCTCGGCCAGGTTCGCCGTCACCCGCAGCGCCGTATCCACCCCCATGTCGGCGGCGATCAGCAGATCTTCGATGCTTTCGAGCATCGCATCATCGAGCACCCGGCGCGGCACATCCGCCCGGCTGACCAGACGGCCCAGCCTCCCCGGGCGCGCGGCAGGCACCGGTTCGGCTTCGGGGGCCGCCTCGGCCTCGGCTTCGGGCTCCGCGCCGCCGCGCCCCAGCAGCCGCCCGAAGAAGCCGCGCCGGGCCGGTTCCGGCTCGGCCGCGGGCTCCGGTTCAGCTTCCGCCGCGGGCGCAGGCTCCGGTCCCGCCACAGGCTCGGGCTCCGGCGTGACCGCGGGCTCCGGCTCGGCAACGGCCACAGGCTCCGGTTCGGGGTCCGGTTCCGCCACGGGGTCCGGCACCACAGCCACCGGCTCGGGCAGCGTCAGCTCGGGCACCACCGGCTCGGGCACCACCGGCTCGGGCGCGGCCACAGCCTTTGCTTCCGGCTCCGGCGCGGTGTCCGGGGCCTCGGCAATGATCGCGTCAAGCCCCTCCTCGATTTTCGAGGACGAGCGGGTCAACCGGGACTTCAGCTTGTTGAAGAACGACATCGGAGCCTCCGTTTTGCAAATCCCTACCGGATCGGGGGGAAAGAGGGAAGGGAGAAGCCCGGATCGGCGCCTTTCGCCCGTGGCTGGGTTTCCGCCGCCCCCGGCGCGCGCGGGCGCTTGCGCGAAAATCCCGCCTTGCGGCAAGTCGTCGCCCTGCGGTTTGCGCAAAGCCGTCTAAAGTGCGCGCTCAAGTCGGAGCCATCTCATGCCGGAGTAAACCGCATCATGACTGAAAAGCCCGCTGAACTGTCCTTCGCGAAATTCATGGTCGCGCTGCGCAGCCTGCGCAAGATCGGCCGCGAAACCCCCGACGTGGACACTTTCGCTCTCTTCGCCTTCGCCCCGGTGCCGCTGATCTTCCTTGGCGCGCTGTTCGGAGGCGTCTTCTCCTGGCTTGCCATCGCCTGGATCACGGTCGGCATCTTCGTGCTCGACCGCCGCGCGCCCAAGCCCGCCCCCGACGCCCCCGAGGGCGCGGAGTTCCCGAAAGCCGACCGGCTGTCCTCGGCGCTGGCCGTCACCCATTTCGTCCTGCTGCCGATCGTCGTCGCCTCGCTCGCGGGCTTTGCGGGCATCTCGACCATGGGCACGCTGGGGCTGATGATCGCCGCCGCGCTCTGGTTCGGGCAGGTCTCGAACGCGAACGCGCATGAGCTGATCCACCGCACCGACCGGAAATTGTTCAACCTGGGCAAGTGGGTCTATATCTCGCTGCTTTACGGCCACCATGTTTCGGCGCATCGGCTGGTGCACCATGTCTCGGTCGCGACCCCCGCCGATCCGGCCACGGCGACTTTGGGCGAAAGCTACTGGAATTACGCCTCGCGCACGTGGTCGGAGTCGTTCAAGGCCGGTTACGCGAAAGAACAGGCGATCATCGAGGCGCGGATCAAGGCCAATCCGGGCAAGCCCACGATCCGGGAACGGATCAACCGCATCAACCCCTATGCCACCTATGTTCTGGGGGGCCTGTGGTTCGTGATCGGCGCCGGGCTTTTGTTCGGCTCGGCCGGGTTTGCCAGCTTCCTCTTCCTCTGCGCGCTGACCCAGGCGCAGCTGATGCTGTCGGATTACGTCCAGCACTACGGGCTGCAACGCAAGGAAACCGCGCCGGGCGAATATGAACCGGTGAGCGCCGCGCACAGCTGGGATGCAATCGAGACCGGCTCGGCCTTGATGATGCTGAACGCGCCGCGCCATTCCGATCACCACGCCCATCCCGGGCGCCCCTATCCGGCGCTGCAACTGGGCGATCTGAAGGCGCCGGGCCGGCCGATCCTGCCCTACAGCCTGCCGGTGATGGCGATGCTGGCGCTGATGCCCGCGCAATTCGCGCGGCTGATGGACCATCGCGTTCTGGCCGTGCGCAAGGGCGAAAGCGTCTACAGCGAACCCAAGCCCAAGGGGGCGGCCGCCCCCGCTGCGGCGGCAGAGGGCGAGGCGCCTTTGGTGCTGACCGGGGCCGAACCGGCCCCCGCCGAAACCGCCCCCGCCGACGCCCCGGCGCCGCAGGTTGCCGCCGCCCCTGTCGCCCCGGCGGAACGGGAAAAGGCCGACGCCTGAGACCTCACGCAGGCGTGGCTTTCCACGCCTGCCCCGATACGGCAAGCTGGGCGCAAAGGGAGACCCCGATGCGCCCGGTTCTGTTTTCGCTTGTCCTCGCCCTCGCCCCGCTCGCCGCCCCGGCCGAAGAGATCGGCCCGCCGCTGACCGCCGCGCAATTCGACGCGCTGACGCTGGGCAAGACGATCACCTATTCCGCCGGCGACACCACCTACGGGATCGAGGAATACCGCCCCGGCCGCAAGGTCGTCTGGGCCTTTGCCGCGGGCGATTGCGAGGAAGGCGACTGGTTCCAGCAGGGCGAGCAGATCTGCTTCGATTACCACAATGCCGACGTGGGCCTGCAATGCTGGACCTTCCATCTGCAGGGCGACGCGCTTGTCGCCTGGTTTGAGGGCAAGCGCGACGGCGCCCCCCTCGTCTCGCTCAATACCAGCGCTGCCCCGCTCAACTGCCCCGGGCCCGAGGTCGGGGTCTGACCGACCGCGCGCCCGGCCCCGCCCTCGGCAAGGTGCGTATTTGCACCAAGAAAAAACATGGGCTTTTTCTTGGTGCAAATACGCTCTTTCGCGGGTCGCCGCGGGACAGCCGCTCAGAACAGTGAACCCTGATCGGGCGGGGTTTTCGCGGCTTTGCGGGGTTTGGCCGCCGGTTTCGGGGCGGGCGCGGACGGCGGCGCATCAGCGGGGCACAGGCGCAGGCGGCCATCCTGAAACTCGATCTCCAACGGCGCCAGCCCTGCCGCGGTGGCGGCGCTGGTCAGCACCTGATCGGCCGGACCGCGCACCACCGCATAGCCGCGCCGCAGCGTCTCCTGATAGCCCAGTGTCTGCAACATCGCGGTGAGGCGGGAGAAGCGGTCCTGCGCCCGCGTCAGCCGGGCCTGCTCGGCGCGGAGAAGCCGGTCGGAAAGCCCCGCGAGCCGGTCGCGCTCGACCCGCAGATAGGTCTGCAAAAGCCGCGGCGAGATCCGGGCTTCCAGCGGCGCAAAGGCCGCGCGCTTGCGCACCACGACCATCCGCAGCGCGGGCAAGAGCCGGTCGGCGACCAGATCGAAGCGTTGGCGCCGCGGCCGGGTGATCGCCTCGGGGCGGCCCAGCGCGCGCGAAAGATCGGCCAGCCTTTGTGCCCGGCTGGCCATCCGGGTCTGGGTCGCGCGGCTGATCCGGGCCTGCATCTCGGCAAGTCGGGTCGCCAGTTCGGCGCGCACCGGCACCGCCATTTCCGCCGCCGCCGTCGGCGTGGGCGCGCGCCGGTCGGCGGCAAAATCGATCAGCGTCGTGTCGGTTTCGTGCCCCACTGCGGAAATCAGCGGGATCCGGCTCTCCGCCGCCGCCCGCACGACCGCTTCCTCGTTGAAGCCCCACAGATCCTCGAGCGAGCCGCCGCCGCGCGCGACGATGATCAGATCGGGCCGCGGCACCTTGCCCCCCGGCACCAGCGCGTTGAAGCCGCGGATTGCCGCCGCGACCTCGGGCGCGCAGGCCTGGCCCTGCACCGCCACCGGCCAGATCAGCACCCGGCGCGGAAAGCGGTCGCGCAGCCGGTGCAGGATGTCGCGGATCACCGCCCCCGAGGGCGAAGTGACCACGCCGATCACCCCGGGCAGCCAGGGGATCGGCTTCTTGCGCGCGGGATCGAAAAGCCCCTCGGCCGCCAGCGCCTTGCGCCGCGCCTCGAGCATCGCCATCAAGGCCCCCGCCCCCGCGGGTTCGACATCATCGACGATCAGCTGATATTTCGACTGCCCCGGAAAGGTGGTCAGCTTGCCGGTGGCGATCACCTCCATCCCCTCCTCGGGGCGGATCTGCATCCGCGCCACCTGCCCCTTCCAGCTGACCGCGGCGATCACCGCATTCGGGTCCTTGAGGTCGAAGTAAAGATGCCCCGAGCCGGGACGGCTGACCCGCCCGACCTCGCCGCGCACGCGCACGCGGGTGAATTCGCCCTCGATCACCCGTTTCACCGCGCCCGAGATTTCCGAGACGGTGAATTCGGGGGTGTTGCCGGAAGGGCCGGTTTTCGAAGCCTCGGGGCCGTCGTCCAGGATGTCCATGTTGCCTTGCCTGATGTGTCGCGAAACCTTAGAAGGCGCGAAAGCCGAGGCCAAGGGCCATTGCAGCCGCAAACGGGGGAACCGCATGAACATTCTCATTCTGGGCAGCGGCGGGCGCGAACATGCGCTGGCCTGGGCGGTGAAACAGAACCCGAAATGCGACCGGCTGATTGTCGCCCCCGGCAATGCGGGCATCGGGCAGCTGGCGGAACTGGCCGCCATCGACCCCTGCGACGCCACGGCCGTTCTGGCCTGTGTCGCGGAAAACGCGGTGGATTTCGTCATCATCGGGCCCGAGGCGCCGCTGGCCGCGGGCGTGGCCGATGCGCTGCGTGCGGCGGGGGTGCTGACCTTCGGGCCCTCGGCGCAGGCGGCGCAGCTGGAAGCCTCGAAAGCCTTCACCAAGGAGATCTGCGACGCCTGCGGCGCCCCCACCGCCGCCTGGGCGCGGTTCAAGGATCTTGAGGCCGCGCTGGCCTATGTGCGGGCGCAGGGCGCGCCGATCGTGGTCAAGGCCGATGGTCTGGCGGCGGGCAAGGGCGTGATCGTGGCGATGACGCTTGCGGAAGCCGAGGCCGGGTTGCGCGAGATTTTCGGCGGCGCCTTTGGTGCGGCGGGCGCCGAGGTGGTGATCGAAGAGTTCATGGCGGGCGAGGAGGCGAGCTTCTTCATCCTCTCGGACGGGGTCAACGTGGCTCCCGTCGGCACGGCGCAGGATCACAAGCGGGTGGGCGATGGCGACACCGGCCCGAACACTGGCGGCATGGGCGCCTATTCCCCGGCGCCGGTGCTGACGGCGGCGATTCAGGAGCAGGTGCTGGCGGAAATCGTCCGCCCCACCGTGGCGGAAATGGCGCGGCGCGGCATGCCGTTTCAGGGCGTGCTTTACGCCGGGCTGATGATCGAGAACGGCCGGGCGCGGCTGGTCGAATACAACGTCCGCTTTGGCGATCCCGAATGCCAGGTGCTGATGGCGCGGCTCGGTGGTCAGGCACTCGATCTGCTGCAGGCCTGCGCCGAGGGGCGGCTGGATCAGATCAGCGCGCAATGGGCCGAGGATACGGCGCTGACCGTGGTGATGGCGGCCCGCGGCTATCCGGGCGCTTACGAAAAGGGCAGCGAGATCAAGGGCCTTGACGCCCTGCCCGAGATCTCCTCGCAGATCGTCTTCCATGCCGGGACGACGGCGCAGGAAGGCAGGACCCTTGCCACCGGCGGGCGCGTGCTCAACGTCACCGCCCGCGCCGCGACCTTGGCCGAGGCGCAACAGCGCGCCTATGCGATGGTCGATGCGATCGACTGGCCCGAGGGCTTTTGCCGCCGCGACATCGGCTGGCGCGCGCTCTGAGACGAAACGGGGGGGGCGCTGCCCCCCTCTTGGCCTTCGGCCAATTCACCCCCCGGGATATTTCAGGCAAGATAAAGAAGGTTGTTCCCTTTCATCTTGCTGCAAATATCCCGGGGGAGCCCGCTTGCGGGCGGGGGCAGCGCCCCCGAAGCGCCCGACGCGCGGCGGGCTTGCCCGCCCAAGGAGGGCGCCCCCCTCAGCAGTTCGGCACGTTCACCGCCAGACCGCCAAGGCTCGTTTCCTTATAATGTTCATGCATGTCGCGCCCGGTCTGCCGCATCGTCTCGATCGCCGCATCAAGCGGCACGAAATGCGTGCCGTCGCCGCGCAAGGCCAGCGAGGCCGCCGAAATCGCCTTGATCGCGCCCAGCCCGTTGCGTTCGATGCAAGGCACCTGAACCAGCCCCTTCACCGGGTCGCAGGTCATGCCCAGATGATGCTCCAGCGCGATCTCGGCCGCGTTCTCGATCTGCGCGGGGCTGCCCCCCAAGACCGCCGCCAGCCCCGCCGCCGCCATCGCGGCGGCCGAGCCGACCTCGGCCTGACAGCCGCATTCGGCGCCCGAAATCGAGGCATTGGTCTTGATGATCCCGCCCACCGCCGCCGCCGTCAGCAGGAAATCCCCCACCTGTGACCCGCTCGCCCCGGGCACATGGTCGAGCCAGTAGCGGATCACCGCCGGCACCACCCCCGCCGCGCCATTCGTCGGCGCTGTCACCACCTGCCCGCCGGCCGCGTTTTCCTCGTTCACCGCCATCGCATAGCAGGAAATCCAGTCGTTGATCGTATGCGGCGCGACCAGGTTCATGCCCCGTTCGGCCAAAAGCGCGGCATGGATCGCCTTGGCCCGCCGCTTCACCCGCAGCCCGCCCGGCAGCACGCCCTCGGTCTCCAGCCCCCGCGTCAGGCAATCGTTCATCACCTGCCAGATCCGCGCCAGCCCCGCTTCGATCTCCGCCTCCGACCGATAGCGCCGTTCGTTGCGCCGCTTCATCTGCGCGATCGTCAGCCCCGAGGCCTGCGCCATCGAGAGCATCTCATCGGCCTTGCGGAACGGAAACGGCACCGGCGAGGGCGCGGCAAGCGCCTTGTCATCCACCGCGGCATGTTCCGCCTCGGTCAGCACGAAGCCGCCGCCGATCGAATAAAAGGTCTCGCGCAGGATCACGTCGCCCTCGGCGTCGCGGGCCTCGATCACCATGCCGTTCGCATGGCCGGGCAAAGGGTGGCCGTAATCGAAGATCAGATCGTGATCGGGGTCGAAGTGCAGCGGGCCCAGCCCGGGCGGTGTCAGCATCCGCGTGTCGCGGTTCGCCGCCAGCGCCGCCTCGGCCCTTTCGGCCTCGTAGCTCTCGGGCAGGAACCCGGCAAGGCCGAGGATCGTGGCGCGGTCGGTCGCATGGCCCTTGCCGGTGAAGGCGAGCGAGCCGTAAAGCCGCACCCGCAGGTGGCGCGGATGAAAGGGCGAGGCGCGCAGCATGTCGAGAAACCGCCCCCCCGCCACCATCGGCCCCATCGTATGCGAGGAGGACGGCCCGACGCCCACCTTGAAGATGTCGAAAACGCTCAGAAACATCGCGCCCTCCCTTTGCCCCATGCTGCCCTGTCGCGCCCGGCGAGGAAAGCGCGAAAGCGACATCTGCGCGCCCGCAAGCGGTGCCCCCCTCACCTTCCCTCTCACTTTCCCGGCCCCCGCCGCCCGGGCGCGCAAATTCGCCAGACAGGTTAACATGTTAAGCCCTGTTTCACCGGTTCTGGCGATACTGTCGCAAAGGCGGGAGATGCCATGCCCACATTCTGTTTCTGGCCGCTGTCCGAGGTCACCGCCTCGGGCCCCGATCCGTTCGGCCAAGATCCCTTCGGCACGCTGCCCGACGCCGAGGCGGCGGCGCGGGCGCAGGCGCATTTCGCGCTGCGCCCCAGCGCGGCGATGCGCTTCATCGACCTGCCCGAGGCGGACGGGGCAGACCCGGATGCCGCCGCGATCGACCCCGAGGTGTCCTATCTGATCCGCCCGCTCGCCTCGGAGGATGTCACCGAGACCCGGGTCGTGCATCTGATCGACACCCCCGCCACCGGGCGCGGGCTGGCGGCCTCTGAACGGCTGAAACCCGGCCGGGCCTATCGCATCACCGGGATCGAGACCGAGGGGATGCTGACCCCCTTCGCCAGCCAGGCGGTCTGTTTTGCCGCCGGAACGCTGATCGCCACCCGGCGCGGCCCGAAACCGGTCGAGGATCTGCAGCCCGGGGATCGGGTACAGACCTCGGACAATGGCTACCGGCCGGTGCAATGGGTCGGGCGCTGGCGCGTCGGCGGCATTGGCGCTGCGGCGCCGGTGCGCTTTGCGCCGGGGGTTCTGGGCAATGACCGGGCGCTTGTCGTGTCGGGCCAGCACCGGGTGCTGCTGCGGCCGACGACCGGCCCGCTTGCCGGAGAAGAGGTGCTGGTCGCCGCCAAGGCGCTGGTCGGCCTGCCCGGCATCGCCCGCGCGCCGGTGGCGCGGGTGGACTGGGTGCATGTGCTGATGCCCGCGCATGAGGTGATCTTTGCCGAAAACGCCCGCGCCGAAACCATGCTGGCCGGACCGCGGACGATGAACGTGCTCGACCCCGGCCAGGCGCTGGCGCTGCGCCAGAGCCTGTCGGGCGATCCCTTCACCGGCCTGCCCGCGCGGCCGATCGTGCCCACGCCGAAAGTCGCGAAGCTGATCTTGCAGCACCGCCGCGGCCACAGCCCGCTGGAAAGCGCGGGGCTGGCGCGGCGCTGAGAGATCGGCCCCGGGCGGTGCAAAAAGACCTCGCATGGGCAGGCGGGCTTGGCTATAACGGCGCGCAACAGCTGAAATTCTGGTCCGCAGGAGCCGCCATGCCCGCCGAGCTTTCCCCCATCGACAAGGCGAAATTCGCCGCCGCGCGCCGTGCCGTCGATTTCGTCGAAGACGGGATGAAGGTCGGCCTTGGCACCGGCTCCACCGCCGCCTGGATGGTGCGCTGCCTGGGCGAGCGGGTGCGCGAGGAAGGCCTGCGCATCGTCGGCGTGCCGACGAGTTCGCGCACCGCCGATCTGGCGCGGCAGATCGGCATTTCCGTCGTCGGTCTGGACGAGGCGAAATGGCTTGATCTGACGATCGACGGCGCCGATGAATTCGACGCGCAGCTGCAGCTGATCAAGGGCGGCGGCGGCGCGCTGTTGCAGGAAAAGATCGTCGCCACGGCCTCCGACCGGATGATCGTGATCACCGATGCCTCGAAGGAAGTGGTGAACCTTGGCGCCTTTCCGCTGCCCGTGGAGGTCGTGCCCTTCGGCTGGCAGACCACCCGCGCCTTGATCGAGGAAATGCTGATCGCCACCGATGTTCTGGGGCGGCAGACGACGCTGCGGCTGAATGGCACGCAGCCCTACATCACCGACGAGGGTAACTATATCGTCGATCTGCACCTCAACCGCATTGGCAATGCGCGGTCTTTGGCGGTGGCGCTCAACCAGATCCCGGGCGTGGTCGAGAACGGTCTGTTCATCGACATCTGCGACATGGTGATCATTGGCGGCGCCGAGGGTCAGGTCGAGCTGCGCGATATCAACGCGGGCACCGTGGCCCATGAACGGATCGATTTTGCCGATGACGAGAACATCTTCGCCGACCTCGACTGAGACCCGCCCGGATCTGGTGATCCCCGGCCGGTCGGTGCTGCCGCTGGTGATGGGGGGGGTGATCGGCCTCATCGGCGTGGTGCAGATCATCACGCCGATCCTGACGCTGGCGGCCTTCTTCGGCGAGGGGTTCCGCGACGACATGATCCTGAACGCGCTCGTCGGCGCGGTCGGCGCCAGCTTGTGCTTCTATCTGGCCTGGGTGGTGCTGTCGGTGCCGCGTCCGGTGCTGATCTTCCGCGCCGACCGGGTCGAGATCGGCAAGCTTTTCGGCAAATACGTCACCGTCCCCTATGCCGAGATCAAGGGCGAGGGCGCCGCAGCCCAGGCGGGCAAGGCCCCGGTGCGGCAGCGCGAGCTGTCGGTGCCGGGCTGGGTGATGACGGCCGAGGAGAACGCCGCCTGGCAGGCGGAACTGGCGGCGCGGGCGCCTGCCCTTGCCGGAACCGGGTCGCGGGGCTAAGTCCTGATGCGCGGCATCTGGCCGCGGCTTCGAAAGGACGGCAGATGAGTTTCGATTTCGACCTCTTCGTGATCGGCGGCGGATCGGGCGGCGTGCGGGCGGCCCGCATCGCCGCAGGCCATGGCGCGCGCGTGGCGCTGGCCGAGGAGGATCGGATGGGCGGCACCTGCGTCATCCGCGGTTGCGTGCCGAAAAAGCTGATGGTTTTCGCCTCGGGCATGCCCGCGGCGGTGGCCGAGGCCCGCGCCTATGGCTGGGACGCGACGATCGGCGGGTTCGACTGGGGCGCCTTCAAGGGCAAGCTGCATGCCGAACTGGACCGGCTGGAAAAAATCTACCGCGCCGGGCAGCAAAATGCCGGGGTGAAGGTGCATGATTGCCGCGCCACCGTGAAGGGTCCGCATGAGGTCGAACTGGCCGATGGCCGGGTGATCAGTGCCAAACACATCCTAATCGCGGTCGGCGGGCGGCCTTTCGTCCCCGCCTTCGAGGGCGCCGAGCATGTGCTGACCTCGAACGACCTGTTTCATCTGCCCGACCTGCCCAAACGTCTGCTGATCGTCGGCGGCGGCTATATTGCGTCCGAATTCGCCTGTGTCTTCAACGGGCTGGGGGTCGCGGTGGCGCAATGGAACCGCTCGCCCCTGCTGCGCAGTTTCGACACCGAATGCCGCGATCTGATCGTGACGCAGATGCAGGCACGCGGCATCGACGTGCATGAAAATGTCATCATCGACCGGGTGACGAAAACCGCAACCGGCGTCGTGGCGCATTGCGGCGATGGCCGGTCGCAGGAGTTTGACGCCGTGGTCTATGCCACCGGCCGGGTGCCGAACACCGCCGGGCTGGGGCTGGAAAACGCGGGCGTCAAGCTGGCCGCGAATGGCGCGGTGATCGTCGATCAATGGTCGCAGACCAATGTGCCCTCGATCTATGCCGTGGGTGATGTGACCGACCGGATCAACCTGACCCCGGTCGCGATCCGCGAGGGGCACGCCTTTGCCGATACCGTCTTTGGCGCCAACCCGCGGGTGAGCGATCACGAGCTTGTCGCCTCGGCGGTCTTCACCCGGCCCGAATTCGGCACCTGCGGGCAAAGCGAGGAGGCCGCGCGCAAACAAGGTCCGATCGAGGTTTATACCAGCGCCTTCAAGCCGATGCGCTCGGCCTTTGCCGGGGCGGAGGACCGCGTTCTGATGAAACTGATTGTCTGCAAGGCGACGCGCAAGGTGCTGGGCTGCCATATCGTCGCGCCGGAAGCGGGCGAAATGATCCAGATGGCGGCGATCGCGATGAAGATGGGCGCCACCAAGGAGCAGTTCGACGCCACCTGCGCCGTGCATCCGACGATGGCCGAGGAACTGGTGACGATGCGGGCACCGACCCGTCATTCCTGAGCGAAGCGGTTGACATTGCGCAAACAATCCCCACTTCGGGGCAAGGACATTCGAAAGAGGACAGCATGACCAACGGAGGACCCTGGGGCTCGGGCGGCGGTGACGACCGCGAGCCGCCGCGCCGCCCCGGCCCGCGCCGGCCCAATGACAGCGCACCGATTCCCGAAATCGACCAGATCGTGCGCAAGGGCACCGAACAGCTGCGCGTCCTGATGGGCGGGCGCGGCGGACCGGGCCGCCCCGGCGGCGGGCGCGATGACGGCCCTGCCTTCACGCTGGGCACCATCGCCATCGGCGCGGTGGCGCTGGCCGCGGTCTGGGCCTGGAGCTCGTTTTACACGGTGCAGCAGAACGAACGCTCGATCGAGCTGATGTTCGGCAAATACCATGCCACCGGCAACCCGGGTCTGAACTTCGCGCCCTGGCCCGTGGTGTCGAAAGTGGTGATCCCGGTCACCGACGAACGCACCACCGAGGTCGGCACCGGCCGCGCCCGCGCCATCGGCACGTCCGAAAGCAGCGACGGCGTGTTCTCGGCAAATCGCAGCAGCGATTTTGTCACCGATTCCGGGCTGATGCTGACGCGCGACCAGAATATCGTCGATGTCAGCTACCAGATCGTCTGGAACGTCTCGGACCCGTCGAAATTCCTGTTCAACCTCGCCGACCCCGAGGACACGATCCGCGCCGTCAGCGAATCCGCCATGCGCGACATCATCGCGCGGTCTGAACTGGCGCCGATCCTGAACCGCGACCGCGGCGTGATCGCCACCGATCTGCGTGCCGCCGTGCAGGGCACGCTTGACAGCTATCAGGCGGGCATCAACATCGTGCGGGTGAACTTCAACCGCGCCGATCCGCCGCGCGAGGTGATCGACAGTTTCCGCGACGTGCAGGCGGCGCAGCAGGAACGCGACAAGCTGGAGAAAGAGGCCGACGCCTATGCCAACCAGGTGACGGCGGGCGCCCGCGGTCAGGCCGCGCAGCTGGTGCAGCAGGCCGAGGCCTATCGCGCTTCGGTGGTCAACGACGCCCAGGGTCAGGCCGCGCGCTTCACCTCGGTCTATGAGGAATACCGCAAGGCCCCTGATGTGACGAAACGGCGGATGTTCTATGAAACCATGAGCACGACGCTGGGCGGCGTGAACAAGGTGGTGATCGACGGGCAGTCGGGCACCGTGCCCTATCTGCCGCTTGACCGGCTGCGGCCGGTGCAGCCGACGACCGGGGGGGCGAACTGATGAAGGCACAATTCCTGATCCCGATCGGCATCATCGCCCTGGGCCTTGGCCTGTCCTCGATCTACACGGTCGATGAACGCGAAAAGGCGCTGGTGCTGCAATTCGGCGAAGTGACCGCGGCGCGGACCGAACCGGGGATCGGCTTCAAGATCCCCTTCGTGCAGAATGTGGTGAAATACGACGACCGGATCCTCAGCCTGACCACGCAGCCGCTGGAGGTCACGCCGCTCGATGACCGCCGTCTGGTGGTCGATGCCTTCGCGCGCTGGCGCATCGTCGATGCGGTGAAGTTCCGCGAGGCGGTGGGCGATGGCGGCGAAAGCTTTGCCAAGAACCGGCTGGATGGCATCCTGAACAATGCGATCCGCGAAGTCATGGGTTCGGTGCCCTCGACCGCCGTTCTGTCGAACGACCGCACCGCGCTGATGAACAAGATCCGCGACATCGCGAAACGCGAGGCGAATGCGCTGGGCGTCGATGTGATCGACGTGCGGCTGACGCGCACCGACCTGCCCGAGCAGAACCTGGCCGCGACCTATGCGCGGATGCGGGCCGAGCGGGAACGCGAGGCGGCGGATGAACGCGCGCGCGGCGGCGAGGCGGCGCAGCGGGTGCGTGCGGCGGCCGATCGCGAGGTGGTCGAACTCACCTCGGAGGCGCGCAAGCAGGCGGAAATCGTGCGCGGTCAGGCGGATGCCGAACGCAACCGGATCTATGCCGAGGCTTATGGCAAGGACGAAAGCTTCTTCGCCTTCACCCGGGCGCTGCAATTCTATGCCGAAAGCCTGAAGCCGGGCACCTCCTCGCTGGTGACGGAACCGGACAGCCTTTACTTCGACTATGAGCGCTTCGTGAAATCGCTCGCGGCGGGCGTTCCGGCGGCCGGAAACTGATGGCGGCGGTGTTCACCGCCCTGGGCCTTGTGCTCGTGATCGAGGGGCTGGCACTTGTGCTGGCCCCTTCGCGCATCCTTGAGGTGCTGGCGCTGCTGGCCAGCCTCGGCCCCGAGGGGCGGCGCCGGATCGGCCTTGCGGCGGTGGCGGCGGGCGTCGGCGTCGTGGCGCTGGTGCAGGCCTTCGCCTGAGCCTCGCGACGCTTTCACATCGAAGTGACGCCGCGCGACGGGCTTTCAATTGCAAGCCGAAGCCCCTACCCTTTTATTCAGGTCAAGCCGAGCATCGGCCAGGACCACGGGAGACCCGCATGATCAAGACCCCTCTTTCGCTGACCACCCCGCGCCTTGCCCGACCGATCCTGATGGCGGCGCTGCTTTCCACCGCGCTGGCGCTGGCGCCCGTGGCGATGAGCCCGGCGCTGGCGGGCCCGGTGCCCGAGAGCTTCGCCGATCTGGTCGTGCAGGTGAAACCGGCGGTTGTGATGATCACCACCTCGACCACGGTATCCGAACCCGTGGGCGGCATGCCGGGCTTTCCGCCGGGCTCGCCGTTCGAGGAATTCTTCAAGGAATTCGGCATGCCGAACCTGCCGCAGGGCGGGCCGCAGCGGCAACACCGCGCAGACGCGCTGGGCTCGGGCTTCGTGATCTCGGCCGATGGCTACATCGTGACCAACAACCACGTCATCAAGGGCGAGGATGGCAATACCGTCGCCGATGAAATCTCGATCGAATTCGCAAATGGCAAGAAGCTTGATGCGAAGATCGTCGGCACCGATCCGAAAACCGACATCGCGCTTCTGAAGGTCGAGAGCAAGGAGCCGCTGCCCTTCGTCAGCTTCGGCGACAGCGACACGATGCGCGAGGGCGACTGGGTGATGGCGATGGGCAACCCGCTGGGTCAGGGGTTCTCGACCTCGGTCGGCATCGTCTCGGCGCGCAATCGCGAGCTTTCGGGCACCTATGACGACTACATCCAGACCGATGCCGCGATCAACCGCGGCAACTCGGGCGGGCCGCTGTTCAGCATGGACGGCAAGGTGATCGGGGTCAACACGGCGATTCTCTCGCCCAATGGCGGCTCGATCGGGATCGGCTTTTCCATGGCCTCGAACGTGGTCTCGAAGGTGGTGGGGCAGCTGCAGGAATTCGGCGCCACCCGGCGCGGCTGGCTGGGGGTGAAGATCCAGGACGTGACCCCCGACATGGCCGAGGCGATGAGCCTTGCCAAGCCCGAGGGGGCGATGGTGTCGGAAGTGCCCGAGGGCCCGGCCAAGGTGGCGGGGATGAAATCGGGCGACGTGATCATCAGCTTTGCCGGTGCGCCGGTGAAGGACACGAAATCGCTGACCCGTCGCGTTGCCGATGCGCCGGTGGGCAAGGCGGTCGATGTGGTGGTGATGCGGGCGGGCAAGCCGGTGACGCTGCAGGTGACGCTGGGTCAGCGCGAACTGGCCGAAAGCAGCGAGGTGGCGGCGGACAGCGTGGCCCCGGCGCTGGCGGGCGGGTCGGTGCTGGGCATGGTGCTCTCGCCGATCACCGATGCGATGCGCGCCGAGCGCAACCTGCCCGAGGATCTGACCGGGCTGATGGTGACCGATATCGACGCGACCGGGGCGGCTTTCGACAAGGGGCTGCGGGCGGGGGATGTGATCGTCGAGGCCGGACAGCAGCCGGTGGCGACGCTGGCAGATCTGCAGGCCCGGGTGGCCGAGGCGAAGGAGGGCGGGCGCAAATCGGTGCTTTTGCTCATTCGCCGCGCGGGCGAGCCGCGGTTCGTGGCAGTGCCGCTGCAATAACCCGCGACCGGACCGGCAGCCAAGGCACCCTTCGGGGTGCCTTTTGCATCAGGGCGCTGCCAGCCAGGAGACGACGCCCATTTCGCGCGCCGCGCGCAGCGAAAGCTCGGCGCTGAGCAGGCCGCGCTGGGTCTGATAGCGGCGGATCGCCTCGCGCGTGGCGGCGCTCATCCGCCCGTCCAGCGGGCCCGCGTAAAGCCCGCGCACCCAAAGCGCGCGTTGCAAAACCGCGATGCGGGCGGTGGTCATCTCGGCGGCGCAGACCGAGGCGAACCACATCCGCCCGCCGCCCGAGACGATGCGCGCCTGCGTCGTGGTGCGGTAGCGCGCAGGCGAGAGCACCGCGCCGGTTTTCGCATCGCGCTCCTCGGGTTCGACCAGCGCATGGTCGGTGACCGTCTCGACCACGGCGGGGCGGCGTTCCTCGGTGAAACAGCCCTTCGCCTCGGGGCCGGGGGGGGATTTCAGCCATTCGCCCGCCAGCGAATTGGCGGGGGGGGCGAGGATCGGCACCGGCGCCTGCGCGGGCTTGCCCCGCGGCGCCGGGGCATCGGCCGCGGTGCAACCGGCAAGGCCCGCGCAAAGCGCCAGCAGGGCAAGGGGCGGGCAAGGCAGGGAAAAGGTCATGACGGGTCCGGCTCGGGTTCGGCGCGACCATAGCGGCTTTGAGATGCGCCGCAAAGGGGCGGCGCGGCGGGACAACACGGATGCGGCCAAGCGGCGCTGGCAATGCGGGCGCCTTTGTCCTAAAGGGAAAGCGAACCCAGCGCAGCCACGGCACACGAGGATTTCATGGCGAAGATCATCTTCATCGAACACAATGG
The DNA here is from genome assembly GCF_058724655.1 of Rhodobacter sp. 4.3.4. Taxonomy (NCBI): domain Bacteria; kingdom Pseudomonadati; phylum Pseudomonadota; class Alphaproteobacteria; order Rhodobacterales; genus Rhodobacter; species Rhodobacter sp. 4.3.4. The sequence continues at coordinate 1,215,364 of NZ_CM178967.1, read as the reverse complement.
CACCCGTCACGAGGTGGAAGCGAAACCGGGCCTGACGGTGATGGAAGCGGCGCGCGACAATGGCGTGCCGGGCATCGACGCCGATTGCGGCGGCGCCTGCGCCTGTTCGACCTGCCATGCCTATGTTGATCCGGCCTGGGTGGACCGGCTGCCCAAACCCCTGCCGACCGAGACCGACATGATCGATTTCGCCTATGAGCCGAACCCGGCAACCTCGCGGCTGACCTGCCAGATCAAGGTGACCTCGCTGCTTGACGGGCTGGTGGTGCATCTGCCCGAAAAGCAGATCTGACACCCCGCCCGCCGGGAGGAAGGGATTTCGCCTTGGCGTCGCCAAGGCGACCCGGGCGGGGGCTCCGCCCCCGCACCCCCGGCGTATTTGCACCAGGAAAAGCCGAAAGCCGACCATCTTTGCTGTGTCGCCTCGCGCGGCTTTGCCGCAATGACCGGCTTCAAGACCGGGACAGCGGCCCCGGCTCTGTGGTTTTCCTTGGCAAAATACGCCGGGGGGTGCGGGGGGCAGCGCCCCCCGCGGGTCGCCGGGGCGAAGCCGCGGCGAAACTCCGGCCGCGCCGGGCGCGACGCGGACGGATTGGCCAGCCGGAGCAATTGCGACACGCGCCCCGACGCATTTTGACGATCCGCGGTCGCATCCCGGCAGGCCCCTTGCCGCGGGGCGGGGAATATGTGCTAGACGCCTCCGAGACACCCTCAGGGGGCCGCGAAAGGAACCGGGAATGACCACCTATGTGCTGACCGTGAAGTGCCACTCGACCCGCGGGATCGTGGCGGCGATTGCCAATTATCTGGCCGACAGCGGCTGCAACCTGACCGATTCGAACCAGTATGACGACCTTCTGACCGGCCAGTTTTTCATGCGCGTCACCTTCGTGTCGCAGACCGGGGCGACGCTTGAAAGCCTGAAGGCAGGCTTCGAGCCGGTGGCGCAGGAATTCGACATGGACTGGGCGATCCATGATGCGGAAAAGAAGGTCAAGGTCCTGCTGATGGTCTCGAACTTCGGCCATTGCCTGAACGACCTGCTTTACCGCTGGCGCATCGGCGCGCTGCCGGTCGAGATCGTCGGCGTCGTCTCGAACCACATGACCTATCAGAAGGTGGTGGTGAACCACGACATCCCCTTCCACCACATCAAGGTGACGAAGGAAAACAAGCCCGAGGCCGAGGCGCATCTGCTCGATGTGGTCGAGGAATCCGGCGCCGAGCTGGTGGTTCTGGCGCGCTACATGCAGATCCTGTCGGACAAGCTCTGCCAGAAAATGTCGGGCAAGATCATCAACATCCACCATTCCTTCCTGCCCAGCTTCAAGGGCGCCAATCCCTACAAGCAGGCCTATGAGCGCGGCGTGAAGCTGATCGGGGCGACCTCGCATTACGTCACCGCCGATCTGGATGAAGGCCCGATCATCGAGCAGGAAACCGTCCGCATCACCCATGCGCAAAGCCCCGAGGATTACGTCAGCCTTGGCCGCGATGTCGAGGCGCTGGTGCTCGCCCGGGCGATCCACGCCCATGTGCAGCACCGCGTCTTCATCAACGGCAACAAGACCGTCGTCTTCCCGGCCTCGCCCGGCGGCTATACGTCGGAACGTATGGGCTGAACCGCAGGCGACGCCAAAGAAAAAGGGGGGGGCGCTGCCCCCCTCTTGCCTTCGGCAATTCACCCCCCGGGATATTTCCGGCAAGATGAATGAGAAGCCCCGATCGTGCTTTTATCTTGCCGGAAATATCCCGGGGGGAGTCCGCTTGCGGACGGGGGGCAGCGCCCCCCCTTTGCTCAGGCTCGGGCGGCGCGGATGCGTTGGGCGAGGCCGAGCGTCGAGCCGTCCTTGCCCGCGCCCTCCGAGCTGCCGTCAAGCACCGGCGCCAGCGCCAACGCCAGTTCCTTGCCAAGCTCGACCCCCCATTGGTCGAAGCTGTTGAGGCCAAGGATCACGCCCTCGACGAACACCCGGTGTTCGTAAAGCGCGACGATGCCGCCAAGCGTGAAGGGGGTAAGCACCTCGATCAGCAGCGTCGTCGAGGGGCGGTTGCCCGGGAAGACGCGGTGGCGGGCCTGACGGTCGAGCTCTGCCCCGGTCAGGCCCTTTTTCGCCATGATCTCCGTCGCTTCCGCAAGCGAGCGGCCGCGCAGAAGCGCCTCGGACTGCGCCAGGCAGTTCGCCACCAGCAGCAGGTGCTGATGTTCCAGATCGGGCTCGCGGCCGCGCGCGGCCAGGATGAATTCGCAAGGCACGACCCGGGTGCCCTGATGGATCAGCTGATAGAAGGCGTGCTGGCCATTCGTGCCGGGCTCGCCCCAGACCACCGGGCCGGAATGCCAGGGCAGATCGGCGCCGTCCATCGAGACGCGCTTGCCGTTGCTTTCCATTTCCAGCTGCTGCAGATAGGCGGGCAGCCGGGCGAGGCGCTGTTCATAGGGCAACACGGCGCGGGTGGCATGGCCCAGAACCTGATTGTGCCAGATGCCGACCAGCGCGAGCAGTACCGGCAGGTTTTCCGCCAAAGGCGCCTGCCGGAAATGGCGGTCCATCGCGGCGGCGCCGGCGTGGAACTCGGCGAAATAGCCCGGGCCGATGCCGATCATCAGGCTGAGGCCAATCGGCGACCAGACCGAATAGCGCCCGCCGACCCAATCCTCAAACCCGAAGACGCGCTCAGCCGGGATGCCGAAAGCGGCGGTTCTGTCGGTCGCGGTCGAGATCGCGGCGAATTGCGCCGCCGGGTCCGCAACCTTCGCCGCCATCCAGGCGCGGACGGTTTGCGCATTCGTCATCGTCTCGATCGTGGTGAAGGTTTTTGACGCCACGATCACCAGCGTCGTTTCCGGGTCGAGCCCCGAGAGCACGTCATGCGCATGCGCGCCATCGACATTCGAGATGAAATGCAGCCGCGGCCCGTCGGCAAAGGAGCTGCAGGCGATCGCGGCCATCACCGGCCCCAGATCCGAGCCGCCGATGCCGATATTGACGACATCGGTGATGCGCCCGCCCTGCCCGGTGAACCGGCCCGTCCGCACATCCTCGGCAAAGGCCTGCATCCGGCCCAAGGTCTCGCGCAGCGCGGGCATCACGTCGTGACCGTCGACCGTGATCGCCTCGGCCGCATTGCGCCAGGCCGCGTGCAGCACCGCGCGCCCCTCGGTCTCGTTGATCTTCTCGCCCGCGAACATCGCGTCGCGGCGCGCGGCAACCCCGGTCTTTTCGGCCAGATCGATCAGCAGCTTCAGCCCCGTGGCGTCGATGTTGGTTTTCGAGAAATCGAAGAACCACGCCCCGAATTCGGCGCTGAAAGCTGTGGCGCGGGCGGGATCGGCGGCGAAAAGATCGAGGATATGCCGATCCTTGACGGTCGCGGCATGGGCAAGCAGGTCATCGAAACGGTTCATCAGGGGGCCCAATGGATGGTGGCGTTGGAAAGGACGATGCGCACCGGAGCCTCGGTTTCGGGAAGGCTTGCGGCACGCTCGAGTGCTGCGCGCTTTTCTGCACCGGTGATCAGAAGATGGCAATGCATCGCCGCGCGCAGGACGGGCGCGGTCAGCGTGATCCGCGGCTCGCCCGCGGCATCGGCGCGCAGCGCCATCACCGGGGGGGCATCGGGGGCCAGCGCCTCGGTGAGATGATCGGCGCCGGGGAAAAGCGAGGCGGTGTGCATGTCGGTGCCCATGCCCAGCATCAGCACCGTCAGCGGCAGCGCAGCGCGGACGCCCCGGGACAGCTCCTCCAGCCGCTCCTCGGGCGTTTCGGCGGGGGCGTAGAGCGGCACCAGATGGGCGAGCGCCGCCGCGCCCCGCAAAAGCCGGTTGCGCAACAGCGCGGTGTTCGAACGCGGGCTCGTTTCATCGACCCAGCGCTCGTCATTCAGCATCACCCAGACCCGCGCCCAGTCGAGATCAAGGCCCGAGAGGATGTCGAAGACCGGCCCGGGCGTGGTGCCGCCTGGCACGCAGAGCGTCACCCGCTCCTCGACCTCAAGCGCGCGGCGCAGCTGGCTGGCGACCTTGTCGGCAAGCGCCAGCATCATCAATTCGCGGTCCGGGTATTCGATCAGGTTCATTCGCGGATCTCCCGCCAGCGACGGCCGTCGCGATGCATCAGCATCAGCGCATCTTCCGGGCCGGAAGACCCGGCGTCATAGGGCCGCGGCCGGTCGCCCCGCGCCTCCCAGCCCGCGATGATCGGATCGGTCCAGGCCCAGGCGGCCTCGACCTCGTCGCCGCGCATGAACAGCGTCTGGTTGCCGCGGATCACATCCATGATGAGGCGTTCATAGGCGTCGGGAATGTCGGCGCCCTCCTCGCCCAGAGCCTCGGCAAAGGACATGTCAAGCGGCACCTGCACCAGACGCATCCCCCCCGGCCCCGGCTCCTTGATCATCACTTTCAGATTCATCCCCTCATCCGGTTGCAGCCGGATGACAAGGACGTTTTCGCGCCAGGACGCCTCCTCCTGATCGAAGATCGAATGCGGCGGTGCCTTGAAGGTGATGGCGATTTCACTCGCGCGCCCCCGCAGCCGCTTGCCGGTGCGCAGATAAAACGGCGTGCCCTGCCAGCGCCAGTTCGCCACCTGCACCTTCAGCGCAATATAGCTTTCGGTCCGGCTGTCGGGGTTTTCGCTGTCTTCCAGATAGCCCGGCTGCTCGGCCCGACCCGGCCCGGCCTTCACGCCCAGATATTGGCCGCGCACGATGTCGGCCGCGGGAATGGGCTGCAAGGCCCGGATAACTTTCACCTTTTCGTCGCGCACCGCATCGGGGTCGAAGTGATAGGGCGGCTCCATCGCGATCAGGCACAGAAGCTGCATCAGATGGTTTTGCACCATGTCGCGCATCGCGCCCGATTTGTCGTAATAGCTGCCGCGCCCGCCCACGCCCACGGTTTCGGCCACGGTGATCTGCACATGATCGATATATTGCGCGTTCCACAGCGGCTCGAACAGGATATTGGCGAAACGCACCGCCATCAGGTTCTGCACCGTCTCCTTGCCCAGATAATGGTCGATCCGGTAGATCTGGCTTTCCTCGAAATGCGCGGCCAAGGTCGCGTTCAAGGCCCGCGCCGATGCCAGATCGCGCCCGAAGGGCTTTTCGACGACGATGCGCGCGCTCTCTCCGGCGATCCCATGCGCTTTCAGCCGGTCGGCCAGCGGGCCAAACAGCATCGGCGCCACCGAAAAATAGAAGGCGTTGATCCGGCCCGGATCGACCCGGGCCTTGAGCGCGTCCCAACCGCCCTCGCCCGTCGCATCGACCGAAACGTAATCGAGGTTTTGCAGAAAGGCCGCGATCATCGCCGCATCCTGTTTCGCCGGATCAACATAGTCGGCGATCGCCTTCGCCACCTGGGCGCGAAAGCCCGCGGCATCCATCCCGGAGCGCGCCGCGCCGATGATCCGCGCCCCTTCGGGCATCTGACCGGCATGGAAGCGGCGGTAAAGCCCGGGCAGGATCTTGCGCTGCGCAAGATCGCCCGTGGCTCCGAAGATCACGAGATCGAAAAGATCGACCGGAATGACACGCGACACCATGGGGCTGGCTCCGATTCTTGGCATGACTGGCGCCCTCCTCCGGCGCCGTCCTGCATGACATATGTTAGCGGTAACACATGCCCTTCCTACCTTGGCGCCGGGCGCAAGTCTAGCCCGGTGTCGGGCGAACTCAAAGCGGTTTGGCAAGGGATGGGAAAGTCTCAGGCGGTTTCAAGCGCACGGGCAAGGCGGAAGAGCTTCGCCTTTTTCAAAAGCGCCCGGGTGGTCCAGCTTTGGCCCGAGAGCGCCTCGGCCTTGGCCCGGACGCGTTCCACCACGGCGGCGAGCTGCGCGGGATGATCGGCCGCCAGCGCCCAGAGGAACCCATCGGCATCAAGGCGCACAAGCCCCTCGGCCGCCAGAACCCCGCGCGGGAAATCGGCGCGGTTTTGCGTCACGATCGCCTCGGCCCCGCCAGATATGGCGGCGGCGAGCACATGGATGTCGTTTTCATCGGGCAGATGCAGCCGTGCTTCCAGCCCCGGGCGGGGGGCAATGCTGGCCTTTGGGAAACGGGCCTTGAGCGTGGCAATCTCGCCCCGGGCATAGGCCTCGTCGCCCGAGGACAGCCGCGCCGCCGCCCGCGCCCATTCCTCCAGGATGCGGTCCGACCAGAGGGGGGTGTAAAGCCCCTCGGCGGCGCAGCCCGTCAGGATTTCGCGCAGAACCGTCGGGTAAAGCACGCAGGCGTCTAGCAAAACCTTGCCGGGGGCGGCGCGCATCAGTCGAGCCGGAAGACCAGCGATTTGAGGTAAGCCGATTCGGCCAGTTGCGGCAGCATCGGGTGATCGGGCCCGGCAAACCCGGTGTGCAACAGCTGCGCGCGCCGCCCGCCACGCCCCAGACCGCGGGCCGAGGCATTGCGGAACGCCACCAGATCTGCGGCATGCGAGCAGGAGCACAGCACGATGTAACCGCCCGGCGCCACCAAGGGCGCCGCCAGCCGCGCGATGCGCTCATAAGCGCGCAAGCCCGCATCGAGCGCCTGTTTGTTCGGCGCGAAGGCGGGCGGATCGCAGATCACCAGATCGAATTGCGCGCCCTCGGTCGCAAGCGCTTCCAGCGTAACAAAGGCATCGCCCTGCCGGGTGGCGAAACGCGCCCCCTGCCCCATCGCCTCGGCGCCTTTCGTGGCCAGATCCAAAGCGGCAGCCGAGGCATCGACAGCCAAAGCGCTTTCCGCCCCCCCCGCCAGACAGGCCAGCGCAAACCCGCCGACATGGGAAAACACATCGAGCACCCGCGCCCCGCGCGCCAGCCGCGCGGCAAAGGCGTGGTTCGGACGCTGATCAAAGAACAGCCCGGTCTTCTGCCCGCCCAGCACATCCGCCATATAGGTGGCGCCGTTCATCTCGACCGGAACCGGGCCGTCAACCCCACCGCACAGGATCACGGTTTCCTCGGGCAGACCTTCCAGCCCGCGCGAGCGGCCGGAGCCGTTCTTGATCACCGTCGTCACGCCCGTCACCGCAACGAGGGCCGCGCAAAGATCGCCGATCAGCGCCTCGGCCCAGGCGGCGTTCGGCTGCACCACCGCGACATCGCCGAAACGGTCGATGATGACGCCGGGCAGGCCGTCGGCCTCGGCATGCACGAGGCGATAATAGGGCCGGTCGAACAGCCGCGCCCGCAAATCCAGCGCACGCGCGAGCCGCGCCGCGATCCAGTTGCGATCGATCGCGGCGTCTGCGTCGCGATCCAGAACGCGGGCGATGATCTTCGATTTCGGATTGACCGTGACCGTGCCCAGCACCCGGCGCTCGGCATCTTCCAGCGTCGCGATCACGCCGGGGGTCAGCCCCTGCGTGCGCCGGTCGGTCACCAGCTCGTCGGCATAGACCCAGGGAAAGCCGTGCCGGATCGCGCGGGCCTCGGCCTTGGGGCGCAGCCGCACGACGGGACGGGACTTCGGCGCTTGTTCTTCGGTCATGGCGGGCCTGTGTGCTGAAGGATATTGCGCCCCCTCTATCCCGAGTTTCGCGCCGCGCAAAGCCCGCATCGGCATGGCTTTGCTTCATCCGCGCCACACCTTTCGGATTTTCGCGGAAATTCGCTGGACCTTGCCCGCCGCCCCGCGCAAGAGGGAAAGCAGGATTGATTTGTTAGCGCTAAACTGAATATTACGGGACATCCCGAGCCTTCGCAAAAGCTGGACATGACCATGACCGAGACTGCCGCACCGCTGAATGCCACGATTGCCCGGGTGACCGAGCGTATCCGCGCCCGGTCTTCGGCGCGGCGCGCCGACTATCTGGCGCGGATCGCCTCGGCCGCAGCCGCGGGCCCGGCGCGGGCGCATCTGGCTTGCGGCAATCAGGCCCATGCCTATGCGGCGATGGGGCCGGACAAGGCGCCTTTGGCCGAGGGGCGCGGGCCGAATATCGGCATCGTCACCGCCTATAACGACATGCTTTCGGCCCATGCGCCCTATGCCGATTACCCGGCGCAGATCAAGGCGGCTTTGCGCGACATCGGGGCGACGGCGCAGGTGGCGGGCGGGGTGCCAGCGATGTGCGACGGCGTCACCCAGGGCCGCGCGGGGATGGAGTTGTCGCTGTTCTCGCGCGAGGTGATCGCGCTGGCCGCCGGGGTGGCGCTGTCTCACGACACCTTCGACGCGGCGATTTTCCTGGGCGTTTGCGACAAGATCGTGCCGGGTCTGGTGATGGCGGCGGCGACCTTCGGCCATCTGCCCGCGATTTTCCTGCCTGCGGGGCCGATGACGGCGGGCCTGCCGAATGACGAAAAAGCCAAGGTGCGGCAACAATTTGCCACCGGCGAGGTGGGCCGCGACAAGCTGATGGAAGCCGAGATGGCGTCTTATCACGGGCCGGGCACCTGCACCTTTTATGGCACCGCGAACACCAATCAGATGCTGATGGAGGTGATGGGCCTGCATCTGCCGGGGTCCAGTTTCGTCAACCCGCACACGCCCCTGCGCGATGCGCTGACGGTGGCGGGCGCGCAGCGTGTGGCCGAAATCACCGCGCTGGGGCCGGATGCGCTGCCGGTGGGGCAGCTCCTTGACGAGCGCGCCTTCGTCAACGGTCTGGTCGGGCTGATGGCCACGGGCGGCTCGACCAATCTTGTGCTGCACCTGCCCGCGATGGCGCGCGCGGCGGGGATCGAGCTTGACCTTGAAGATTTCGACGCGATTTCCGATGTGGTGCCGCTGATGGCCAAGGTTTATCCGAACGGGCTGGCCGATGTGAACGCCTTTCACGCCGCGGGCGGGCTGCAATTCCTGATCCGCCACCTGCTGCGCGCGGGGCTTTTGCATGCCGATGTGAACACCGTCGCCGGTCCGGGCCTTGCGCGCTACACCCAGGAACCGAAGCTGATCGAGGGCCGCCTGACCTGGGTCGAGGGCCCGGAGGAGAGCCTCAACGACCGCATCCTGCGCCCCGCCGCCGATCCTTTCGCGGCGACGGGCGGGCTGAAACAGCTGGCGGGCAATCTCGGTCGCGGCGTGATCAAGGTCTCGGCCGTCGCCCCCGACCGCCATGTGATCGAGGCCCCGGCCCGCATCTTCGAAAGCCAGGACGCGGTGAAAGAGGCCTTCAAACGCGGCGACTTCACCGCCGATACCGTGGTCGTGGTGCGGTTTCAGGGGCCGCAGGCGAACGGCATGCCCGAGCTGCATTCGCTCACCCCCACGCTCTCGGTGCTGCAAGACCGCGGCTTGCGCGTCGCGCTGGTCACCGATGGCCGGATGTCGGGGGCATCGGGCAAGGTGCCCGCCGCGATCCATGTCAGCCCCGAGGCCGCCTGTGGTGGACCGCTCGCCAAACTCGTCGACGGCGATCTGATCCGGCTGGACGCCGACACCGGCAGCCTCACCTGCCTGACCGACGGCTTCGAGAGCCGCGCCCCGGCCACCCCCGATCTGAGCGCCAATCGCACGGGTCTCGGCCGCGAGCTGTTCGAGACGTTCCGCCGCAACACCGGCCCTGCCACCTCCGGCGCGTCCGTGATAGTGTGAGGCCGCGCCTGCGGCGCATCTGCGTATTTGGACCAAGAAAAAACCCGTGGCTTTTTCTTGGCTTAAATACGCCCCCTTGACCCATACCCCTCAGGAGGCCCGTCATGACCCCCACCGCCCAATCCGCGAAAGCGCGCGAAATCTGCGCGCTTGCCCCCATCGTGCCCGTGATCGTGGTGCAGGACGTGGCCCATGCCCAGCCGCTCGCCAAGGCGCTGGTGGCGGGCGGGCTGAAGGCGCTGGAAGTGACGCTGCGCAGCGCCTGCGCGCTTGAGGCGATCCGCGCCATGGTCGATGTCGAAGGCGGCGTCGTCGGTGCGGGCACGCTTTTGACCCCCGCCGATGTCCGGGCCGCCAAGGCCGCGGGCGCGCAATTCGGCGTCGCCCCGGGCCTGACCGAAAGCCTTGTCAAAGCCTGCGAGGACGAGGGCCTGCCGCTGCTGCCCGGCGCCGTCACCGCATCGGAAGTGATGCGGGCGCTGGACCTGGGCTATGACATGCTGAAATTCTTCCCCGCCGAAACCTCGGGCGGCGCGGCGGCGCTGAAAGCCATGGCCGGGCCGCTACCCAAGGTGTCGTTCTGCCCCACCGGCGGGGTCAGTCTGAAGAATGCGCGCGATTACCTGACGCTGCCGAACGTGATGTGCGTCGGCGGCTCCTGGGTGGCGCCGCAGGGCATGATGAGCGCGGGCAACTGGGCCGCGATCGAGGCGCTGGCAACGGATGCCGCCGCGCTCTCGCGCGCGACGCTTGGCTGATCAGACCGACATCCGACCCGCCCGGCCACCGCGCCGGGCGGGCGCGGTTTCCGCGCGGGTCAGCCCCTCGGCCAGAACCTGCGACATCGGATGGCCCGCATCGGCGCCATAACTGGTCAAAACAACCCGCATCGCCGCGATCTGGTCGGTGCCCGGCGCAAGGCTCAGCGCCCAATCCAGAAAGATCGACCGGCATTCGACCGCACCGATCCCCTCGATGCGATAGCTTTCGCGCAAAAGCCCCTTCGGGTCCGCCAGTTTCAGATCCATCTTCGCCCTCCCGTCAGCCGAGCGCCTTCTCGACGAGCGCCGCAACTTCGGATGTGGTGCGCGCAAGCCGTTCGGCAAGGGCGTCCAGACTGTCTGCGCCCAGTTCGCGCAGCAAAAACGCCCGCCCGCCCTCGCCCAGCGCCTGCAGATCCAGCGGCCGGTCGGTCAAAAGCCGCCCCCCCGCCTGCAGCCGCCACAGGAAGCGATAGGCCGAGGCCAGCAGCTCGCCCTCGGCTTTCGTGACAAACCCCCGGCGCGGACCGATGCGCAGCTGCGCCTCGACCTTGCGGGCGGGCTCGCCCGCGCGCAGCGCGAAGCTTTGCGCCAGAAGCTCAATGTCCTGCAGCCGCCCGGGGCCGATCTTCGCCTCCCAGGCGCCATCGGGGGCCTTGGCGGCAAAGATCCGTGCCCGCATCTCGGCCAGATCGGGCATCACCTTCGGATCGCCACCCTTTTCGGCCAGAACCGCCAGCCGCACCGCCTCGACATCGGCGCCAAGGCTGGCATCCCCCGCCAGCACCCGCGCCCGCGTCAGCGCCAGATGTTCCCAGGTCCAGGCCTCGGCCCGCTGATAGTCGCCAAAACTGTCGAGCGACACCGCCACCGGCCCCCCCCGCCCCGAGGGCCGCAGCCGCATGTCGACCTCGTAAAGCCGCCCCTCGGGCATCGGCGCGGTCAGCGCAGTGATGAAGGCCTGCGTCAGACGCGCGAAATATTGCCGCGTTGCCAAGGGCTTCACCCCCTCCGACTGCTCGATGCCCTGCGCGTCATAGATCACGATCAGATCCAGATCCGAGGCCGCATTGAGCCGCTCGGCGCCCAGCGAGCCCATGCCCAGCACCACCGCCCCCCGGCCGGGCGGCGCGCCGTGCTTGCGGGCAAATTCGGCCACCACCTCGGGCCAGAGCCCGGCGACGGCAGTGCCCGCGAGATCGGCATAAAACCGCGCCGCCTCGGCCGCGTCGATCAGCCCGCGCAGATGATGCACGCCGACGCGGAAGCGGAATTCCTTGGCCCAGCGCCGCGCCGCATCGAGCTTTTTCTCGTAATCCGGCACCGCCGCCAGCGTGGCACGAAAGCTCTCGGCCAGGGCTTCGGCCCCGGGCCAGGCGGCAAAGAACGATCCGCCGATCACCGCATCGAAAACGCCGGGATTGCGGCTCAGATGGCTCGCAAGCCCCGGCGCGGTGGCGCAGATATCGACGATCAGATCGATGAGTGACGGATTCGCCTCAAAAAGCGAAAACAGCTGCACCCCCGCGGGCAGCCGCGCCAGAAAGCCGTCGAACTGGCGCAGCGCCTCTTCGGGGCTGGCGGCGCGCTGCATCCGCTTCAGGATTTCGGGCTCGATGCGGCGGAAGATCGCCTGCGCCCGGTCCGAGCGCAAGGCCGGATAATGCGCCCAGGCCTCGATGATCGCCTCGGCCTCGGGGCTCAGATCGGGCCGCGCCGCGGCCTCGGCGGGGGCAAAGAACGCCCCCGTCAGCGCCTCGACCCGGGTCAGACGCTGCTTCAGCCGCGCCGACCAGGCCGCGGTATCGCCCGCCCCCATCATCCGCGCGATCCGGTCGATCCCCTCGGGCGTGGTCGGCATCAGCTGGGTCTGGGCATCGTTCACCATCTGGATGCGATGCTCGATCTCGCGATGCTCACGGTAGTGCTCGGTCAGCTCGCTGGCCACATCGGCGGGCACCCAGCCCTTGGCGGCCAGCTTCGCCAGCCCCCCGACGGTGCTGCGGTCGCGCAGATCGGGGTCGCGCCCGCCCGCGATCAGCTGCCGTGTCTGGGTGAAGAATTCGATCTCGCGGATGCCGCCCTGACCCAGCTTCATGTTGTGCCCGGCCACCTCGATCGCCCCGCCCAGACCCTTGTGGGCGCGGATCCGCAGCCGCATGTCATGGGCGTCCTGAATCGCGGCGAAATCCAGATGCTTGCGCCAGACAAAAGGGGTCAGCGCGCGCAGGAATTTCTCGCCCGCCGCGATGTCACCCGCGCAAGCCCGCGCCTTGATATAGGCGGCACGTTCCCAGGTCCGCCCCTCCGCCTCGTAATACAGCTCCGCCGCCCCCATCGAGATGCACACCGGCGTCACCGAGGCGTCCGGGCGCAGCCGCAGATCGGTGCGAAACACATAGCCCTCGGCGGTGATGTCATTGATCAGGGCCGACATTTTCCGCGTCACCCGGATAAAGGCCGCGCGCGCCTCGATCCGGTCATCGGGGTCGAACTGGGTCTCGTCGAAAAGACAGATCAGGTCGATGTCCGAGGAATAATTGAGCTCATGCGCCCCCATCTTGCCCATCGCGAGCGCCACCATGCCGCCCGCGCGGGCAGCGTCATCCGGGCCCTTGCCCGGCAGCTTGCCCCGCCGGATCTCCTCGGCGACCAGCCGGCGCAGGGCCAGATCGACGGCGGTCTCGGCCAGTGTCGTCAGCGCCCCGGTCACCTGCTCCAATGACCAGGCCCCGCCCAGATCGGCCAGCGCGATCAAAAGCGCCAGCCGCCGCTTCGCACGGCGCAACTCGGCGCCCAGCGCCTCAAGCGTGACCTCCTGCAAGCGCGCGATCTCGGCCACGAAAGCCGCCTCGATCGGGCCTGACAGCGCCGCCCGCAGCCACTCCGCCTCGCGCTCCAGAAGCCCTGCCAGATAGGGCGAACAGCCCGCCGTGCCCGCGATCACCCCCCGGATTTCGGGCGGAAAATCACCATAGCGGGCGGCCACATCGGCGCCGCGGGCAGGATCGAAGGGAAGGGGCGTGCGGGTCAGGCGGGATGCAAGGCTCATGGCGGCAGACTAGCCGCCGCAAGCCCCGGGTCAAGGCGCGCAAATGCCCCGGCCCCTTTCACCCTGGCGCAGATATCCCGGGGGCTGCGGGGGGCAGCGCCCCCGCCGGGGCGAAGTCTCTCCCCGCCCCCGCGATGCAATGTAAAAATCTTTCACATCCCCTCTTGACCCAGCCCTGCCGCCTCCCCACCTTCGCAATGTGAAAAGACTTCACATCCAACCCCGGAGGGTTCCATGACCTATAGCACCGCCGCCACCCACACTGGCCCCGACCGCCCCGGCACGATCACCCGCACGCTCACCTGGCTTGACGACCGCGGCCCGACAAGCTGGGTCGTGGTGATGATCGGATCGTTCATCTTCGCCGGCCCGCTCGGGCTTGTGGTGCTGGGCTTCATCCTGATGACCGGCCGTTTCAGCGCCAGAACCTGCCGCGCCCGCGCCGGGTTCACCCCGCGCTTCGCCCGCGGCTACGCCTTCCATGCCATGCGCCCGACCGGCAACGCCGCCTTCGACGCCTATCGCGCCGACATGCTGGCCCGGCTCGAACGCGAACAGGAGGAATTCGAATCCTTCCTGATCCGGCTGCGCGAAGCCCGCGACAAGGCCGAGTTCGACCAATACATGGAAGAACGCGCCCGCGCCGCCGCGACCGCTCCGGCGCCCGCAGACCGGCCCGCAGACCGGCATGAGACGGCGAACTGACCCTGCCCGCCTCCGACCCTGCCCCCAAAGGGCAGGGTCTTTGTCCCGCTTTCGAAGGAAATCCTTGGCGCAGAGCCCGCGCTTTGATAGCTTGGGCCTGCGTCACTCGCCTTTGACGTGTCAGCCCCCGTCTCTCATGCGCCATTCGCTTCCGCTTGCCCCGCAATTCTACGTGACCGCCCCGCAGCCCTGCCCCTATCTGGACGGGCGGGCGGAGCGCAAACTGTTCACCGCGCTGCAGGGCGAAGGCGCCGAGAAACTGAACAATGCGCTCTCGCGTCAGGGCTTCCGGCGCTCGCAGAACGTGCTCTACCGCCCCTCCTGCGCCGATTGCTCGGCCTGTCTTTCGGCGCGCATCCGCGTCGCCGATTTCGTCCCCACCCGGACGCAGCGCAAGGTGCTCAACCGCAATACCCATCTCAAACGCACCGCCACCAGCCCCTGGGCGACCGAGGAACAATTCGCGCTCTTCCGCCGCTATCTGGACGCGCGCCATGCCGATGGCGGCATGGCCGACATGGACATCTTCGAATTTGCCGCGATGATCGAGGAAACGCCGGTAAAGACCCGCGTCATCGAATATCGCGACGGCCGGGTGGACAGCGGCCCCCGCCCGCTGACGGCCGTCTGCCTGACTGATGTGCTCGATGACGGCGTCTCGATGGTCTACAGCTTCTACGAGCCCGACCAGATCGACCTGAGCCTGGGCACGCATCTGATCCTCGACCACGTCGCGATCGCGAAACGCGCGGGGCTGCCCTATGTCTATCTGGGCTATTGGGTCCCCGGCTCGCGCAAGATGGGCTACAAGGCGAAATTCTCGGCGCTGGAAATCTTCAAGGCCGGGCGTTGGCAACCCTTGGGCGACCCCGAGGATCATTCGGGCGAGACCCATCCGCTTTCCGTCGATCCGATCGCCGAACAGGTCGCGCGAATCCAGCTGCCCGACATGCGCTAAGGCAAAGGCCGCCCTGCGCCGCCCGCAGATGCGGCAGTTTCGCACAGGATCTTCCGCCCGAAGGGCGTCCCGCATTCATTTGGTCATGTTTTCGGACCGGTTCGCGCAATTTTCCTGCGCAGCGTCTGGACAGAACCGGCCCGCGATGCCAGTTTGAGCGCCGGACCGGCCGGGCAACGACCCGGACGGCATGCGAACCAGACCGAAACAAACGGGAGGAGACCCCAATGGACCGTCGTTCATTTCTGACCAGAGCCGCGATTGGCGGCGCCGCCGCGACCACGCTGGCCACGCCTGCGCTGGCGCAATCGATGCCGAAAGTGACCTGGCGGATGACCTCGTCCTTCCCGAAATCGCTCGACACGATCTATGGCGGCGCCGACGTGCTCTCGAAGATGGTGTCGGAAGCCACTGACGGCAATTTCCAGATCCAGGTCTTCGCCGGTGGCGAGATCGTCCCCGGCCTGCAGGCCGCCGACGCCACCGCCGCGGGCACGGTCGAGGCCTGCCACACCGTCGGCTATTACTACTGGGGCAAGGACCCGACCTGGGCGCTGGGTGCGGCCGTGCCCTTCGGGCTGTCGGCGCGCGGCATGAACGCCTGGCAATACCACGGCGGCGGCATCGATCTTTACAACGAATTCCTCGGTACTCAGGGCCTGATCGGCTTCCCGGGCGGCAACACCGGCGCCCAGATGGGCGGCTGGTTCCGCAAGGAAATCAACACCGTCGCCGATCTTTCCGGACTCAAGATGCGGGTCGGCGGCTTTGCCGGCAAGGTGATGGAGAAGCTCGGCCTCGTGCCGCAGCAGGTGGCGGGCGGCGACATCTATCCGGCGCTGGAAAAAGGCACGCTCGACGCCACCGAATGGGTCGGCCCCTATGATGACGAGAAGCTCGGCTTCTACAAGGTCGCGCCCTATTACTACTATCCCGGCTGGTGGGAAGGCGGCCCGACCGTCCATTTCATGTTCAACAAGGCCGCCTATGAGGGGCTGCCGAAATCCTATCAGGCGCTTTTGCGCACCGCCTGCCATGCCGAAGACGCCGACATGCTGCAGAAGTATGACTACAAGAACCCGTTGGCACTGAAATCGCTGGTGGCGAATGGCGCGCAGCTGCGCCCGTTCAGCCAGGAGATCCTCGAGGCCTGCTTCAACGCCGCGCAGGAAGTCTATGCCGAAATGACCGCGACCAACCCGGGCTTCAAGAAGATCTACGACTCGATGGTGGCCTTCCGCGCCGACCACTACCTGTGGACGCAGGTGGCGGAATACAACTACGACACCTTCATGATGATCCAGCAGCGCAACGGCAAGATCTGAGCCCTTGCACCGCAAGTTCCGACCCCGGGGGAAACCCCGGGGTCTTTTTCTTTCGCCCCCCTGCCCTAAATAGGCCAAAGGACAAAGGAGACCCCATGCCCGGCATTCTGATCACCGGCGGCGCCAAGCGCATCGGCGCGGAAATGGCCCGCGGTTTCGCCGCCCGCGGCTTTCGCGTGATGCTGCATTACAACGCCTCCGCGACCGAGGCCGAGGCGCTGGCCGCCGAGCTGAACCAGACGGCCGAGATCTGCCGTCTGGTGCAGGGCGATCTGCAGGATGCCGCCGCGGTGCAGCGGGTTTTCGACGCGGCGCAAGGCTTTCTGGGCCGGGTCGATGTTTTGCTCAACAACGCCTCGAACTTCATGAATGACGACATCTTCACGCTGTCGGACGCGAAGATGGATGCGCATTTCGCGGTCAATCTCAAGGCGCCGCTCGCGCTGGCCGCGCGGATGGCGGCGCAGGATCTGGACGGCGGCGATGCGCTTGTGCTCAACATGCTCGACAACAAGGTGCTGGCGCTGAACCCGGATTTCTTTTCCTACACGCTGTCGAAAGCCGCGCTTCATGCCGCGACCGAGATGCTCTCGATGCGCTTTGGTGGCTGCCCGCGGGTCAATGGCATCGCGCCCGCGATCACCCTGATTTCCGGCAAGCAGACCCCGGAGAATTTCGAAAAATCAAGCCGCATCAACCCTTTGGGCATTCAGGTGCAGCCCGCCGATCTGGTGCGGCTGGCGCTTTATTTCTGGGATGCGAAAGGTGTGACGGGCGAGGTGATCGCGGTCGATGGCGGTCAGGCCCTGTGGCGGCTGCCGCGCGACGTGGCCTTTCTGGTGAAAGAGGGACATATTCATGGCTGATCTGATCATCCGCTTGGAAGAACTTGAAATCACGATGTTTCTGGGCATCCATGATTTCGAGCGCGCGCGCATGCAGCGCGTCCTTGTCTCGGCCGAGATCACCGTGACCGGCACCGACTGGCAGGCGGGGCGGTTCTTCGATTACGACCGCGTGGCGGAATTCATCCGCTCCTTCAACGGCGCGCGGATCGACACGCAGGAGGAACTGGTCTCGCGCATCCATGCCTTTGTCCACGGGCTGGAGGGCGTGGCACATGCGGCGATTTCCTCGAAGAAACCCGATGTCTACCCGGATGCGAAAGCCGTCGGTGTGGTGCTGCGCGGCTGACCGGCCAAGTTGCGAGCCCCCGGCGTTTCTGCTAGCCTGCTGCCACGATCCCGAAAGGCCCCCCGATGTTTTACGTCATCGTTCTTTATATGCTGCTCTCGCTTGGCCTGCTGTTTGGCGCCGCGGAACTGGAACGCCGCGCCATCGTCGCGCGGCGGCGCGGTCCGAACGGCCGGGCGATGCTGCTGTCGCTCTTGATCTCGGCGGTGGGCTCGCTTGTCGTGCTGGTGATCGGCGGCTTTGCCGAGGGCTGGATCTACATCCTGCATATTCTGGGCGGTTCGATCCTCTATCACGGCATCATGGGCATCTCGCTGGTGCATGGGCTGCAAGAGGTCTCGGCCCGCACCGCCCGCGAACGCCTGCCCGCCCGCGCCTGAGCCTTTCCGCTTGCGCCCCCCGGCACCGGGAGTAAGCTGACCCCAGTCAGCCAGGGGGTCAGACCATGCGCAAGTCCACGGAAGGCAAGGATTTTCTGGATGATCTGCTGGGCCGGATGAGCCTTGCCGACAAGATAGGCCAGCTCAATTTTCCGCATGCCGCAGGCCTGCCCACCACCGGCGCCGCGGCGGGGGCCGATACCGAAACGCTGATCCGGCGCGGCCATCTGTGCGGCACCTCGGCGGGGGCGAATATCGCCGAGCGGCGGGTGCTGCAACGCATGGCGATCACGGAAAGCCCGCATGGGATTCCGCTGTTCTTCGCCCGCGACTGTTTGCAGCGCTACATCACCTGCGGGCCGATCCCGCTGGCGCTGTCCTGTTCCTGGGATCTCGACCTGATCAGCCGCATCGCGCAGATGACCGCGCGCGAGGCCCGGGCCGATGGCGTCTCGCTGACCTGGGCGCCGATGCTGGACATTTCCTACGACGCGCGCTGGGGCCGGATCGCGGAAGGCCATGGCGAGCTGCCGCATCTTTGCGCCGCCATCGCGCGGGCGATCGTGACGGGCTATCAAGGCGCCGATGGCGACCTCGCCCGGCCCGACCGGATGATGGCGACGCTGAAGCATTTCGCGGGCTACGGGCTGTCGATCGCCGGGCGCGATTATGCCGCGGTCGAGGCCAGCCCGGCCACGCTGATGCGGGTCATGGAGCCGTTCAAAGCGGGCGTCGCCGCTGGGGCGGGCGCGGTGATGGTGGCCTTTTCCGCGCTCAACGACATTCCCGCCACCGCGCATCGGGTGCTGTTGCAAGACATCCTGCGGGATCGTTTCGGCTTCGAGGGCATGATGGTCACCGATTTCACCGCCATCGACCCCGAGCTGATCCACCACGGCATCGCCACGGATGCGCGCGAGGCCGCTTATCTCGCCTTCAAGGCGGGCGTCGCGGTCGATCTGGTCTCGGGCGCCTTCCTGCATCATCTGGCGGCGCTGGTCGAAGAGGGCAAGACCGCCCCCGACGCCCGCCCTTGGGGCCCGGTGACGGAAGCCGAGATCACCGCCCGCTGCCGTCAGGTGCTGCGCGCCAAGGAACGGCTTGGGCTTTTTGCCGATCCCTTCATGGGCCTTGACGAAGCGTTGCGCGCCAAGGTGATCCGCTGCCCCGACCATATTGCCCTTGTCCGCGAAGCTGCCGCGAAGTCGCTGGTTTTGCTCAAGAACACCGGGGTTCTGCCGCTCGCCCGCGGCAAGACGCTGGCGCTGATCGGGCCTTTGGCCGAAGACCGGATCGACATGCAGGGCAGCTGGGCCATCGACGTGAACCCGATGGACAGCGTCACCTTGGCCGAAGGCCTGACCACCGTCGCAGGCCCCGGCACAAAGGTTCTGATTGCCAAGGGCTGTTCCATCGTCGAAGACCCGGCGCTGGCGGCGCGGCTGAATGTCCACAACCGCGCCATGCCCTCGGTGCCGCCGGAAAGCCGGTCGCTGGAAGCGATGCTGGCCGAGGCGCGCGCCGTGGCAAGCCAGGCCGATGCGATCGTGCTGGCGCTGGGCGAGGCGAAGGAACATTCCGGCGAAAGCTCGACCCGGCTCGACATCACGCTGCCCGGAGCGCAGCCGAGGCTTGTCCGCGAGATGGCCGAGATTGCGAAAGACCGCGCCATCCCTCTGATCCTGTTGGCGATTTCCGGCCGCCCTCTGGCCCTGACCGCGGAAGCCGCAGCTTCCGATGCGCTGATCTGGACCGGCCATCCGGGCGCCGAGGGCGGCCCGGCCATCGCCGAAGTGCTGTTTGGCGACCGCGCGCCGGAGGGGCGGCTGTCGATCTCGCTGCCGCGCCATGTGGGCCAATTGCCGCTGCGCATCGAGGACCTGCCCTCGGGCCGCCCACAGGAGGGGCTTGGCGTCGATGTCTTTGGCGACAGCGAAACCGACGCCACGGGGCGGCATGTGTTTCGCAAATTCACCACCGCCTGCATTCTGGAAAGCCCGCATACGCCGCTGTTCCCGGCGGGTTTCGGGCTGGGTTACACAAGCTTCGCCTATGGCAAGCCGCAGCTTAGCGCGACAGCGCTGCGGGGCGCCGATGCCGTGCTCGAGGTGAGCATCGCGGTCTCCAACACCGGGGCGCGGGCGGGCACGGAAACCGTGCAGCTTTACCTGCGCGATCCGGTCGCCGAAATCTCGCGGCCGTTGCGCGAGCTGAAGGGCTTCGCGCGGCTGACGCTTGCCCCGGGCGAAACCGGCACGGCGCGGTTCCGGCTGACCGCCGCCGATCTTGAATATGACCGCGGCCCCGATCTGGCGCAGCTGCGCCGCGACTGGGAGGGCGGCGAGTTCCGTCTGAGCATCGGCCCGCATGCGCTTGAGACGCAAGAGATTTCCGTCCGGTGGCTGAAATGAGGACAGCACCGCTTCTGGACCGCATCCAGTCCGAGACGCTGCGCTATTTCACCGAATTCGCCCATCCCGTGTCGGGAATGGCGCGGGAAAGATACGGCGATGACCGCTGGCTCGACACGGTGACGACCGGCGGCACCGGCTTTGGCCTGATGGCGCTGATCGTGGGCGCCGAGCGTGGCTTCATCGCCCGCGACGCCGTGCTGGCGCAGATCGACCGCATTCTGGCCCATCTCGAAGCCGCCCCCCGCCATCGTGGCGCCTTTCCGCATTGGATGCACGGCGCGACCGGCGCCACCATCGCCTTTTCGCCCCATGACGACGGCGGCGACATCGTCGAGACCGCCTTTCTGATGATGGGGCTTTTGACGGCGCGGCAATGGCTTGCGCCCTTTGCCCCGGCGCTGGCCGCCCGCATTCAGGCGCTGTGGTGGGCGGTCGACTGGGGGGGCTTCTGCCCCGCGCCCGACCGGCTGCACTGGCACTGGAGCCCGCATCACGGTTTCGGAAAACTGGCGCTGATGGGCTGGCACGAGGGGCTGATCGCCTTTGTGCTGGGTGCAGGCTCGCCCACCCATCCGATCGCGCCCGAAGCTTACCAGCAGGGCTGGAAGCAAAGCCCCGGCTTTCGCAACGGCCAAAGCTGGCATCGCATCCGCCTGCCGCTTGGCCCCGCGCTGGGTGGGCCGCTCTTTTTCAGCCACTATTCCTTCCTTGGCCTGGACCCGCGCGGGCTGGTCGAGGACGGCATCGACTACTTCGCGCAAAACCGCGCCCAGACCCGGATCAACCACGCGCATTGCCTGAAAAACCCCAGCAAGTTCAAGGGCTACGGCCCGTTCTGGGGGCTGACCGCCTGCGACGGGCCAGATGGCTACAATGCCTTTTCCCCCGCGAACGACAGGGGCGTGATCGCCCCCACCGCGGCGCTCTCGGCACTGCCTTATCTGCCGCGCGCCAGCCTGTCGGCCGCCCGCGCGATGGCCGCGCGCCCCGAGCTTTGGGGGCGCTTTGGCATGGTCGACGCCTTTGACGACAGCCGCGGCTGGGTCGCGTCAAGCCATCTGGCGATCGATCAGGGGCCGATCGTCGGCATGATCGAAAACGCCCGCACGGGGCTTTTGTGGCGGCTTTTCATGTCCGCCCCCGAGGTGCGAACCGGCCTGCGGCGGCTTGGCTTTTCAAGCCCGCATCTCGGCTGAGGCGACGCCCTCGCCCGCGATGATCTCGACCTTGCGGGTAAAGACATCATGCGGCGTGCCGCCATTGCCGATGTCGATCAGCCCCAGATGCGCCAAAGGCCCCTTGAGCAGCGTCACGATCCGCGCCCTTGCCTCGGGGTCGAGCTGCGGCAGCGTGTCGTCCATCACCAGCCATTGCGGCCGGTTGAGGATCACCCGCGCGAAATTCACGCAATGCTTTTCGCTTTCCGAGAGCAGCTTTTCCCAATGCTCGTCCACGTCAAGGCTGCCCGCCAGATGGCCAAGCCCCACCGCCGCCAGCGCCGCCGCGACCTCGGGGCGGGGGAAATGCGCGGCGGAATGCGGATAGCCCAGAACGTCGATCAGCCGCCCCGGCGGCACATAGGCGCGCGTCGGCAGGAACATCACCGCCCCCGCCTGCGGCATCGCGATGCGCCCTGCGCCGCGATCCCAAAGCCCCGCCAGGGTGCGGAACAGGATCGTCTTGCCCGACCCCGAAGAGCCCTGAAGCAGCAGACGATCCCCGGGCGCCAGCCGGATCGGGTCCTCGGCCAGCCGCACCGAGACATAGGGCGTGGTGATCGACAGCGCCTCGATCTCGATCCCGCCCGCGGCCGGTTCGCGGCGGATGCGGTCGGGATGCGCGGCGCCGTCGTCCGCCGCCAGATCGCGCAGCGCCCGGTGGAAACTGATCACCCGGTGCAGGATCGCCCGCCACGTCGCGATCCCCGCGAAGTTGTTGATGAACCAGCGCAAAGCGCCCTGCACCTGGTTGAAGGCGCCGACCACCAGCATCAGCTCGCCGATCGTCATGTCGGTGCTGAAATAGAACGGCGCCGCGGCGAGGATCGGCGCCACCGTGTTGAACCAGCCCGAGCCGGCAGTGACCCAGGTCAGCCCGACTGTGGCGCGGATCACGCCATGGATCACCTCGACCAGCCGCGCGAAAGAGGCCCTGATCCGCCGCGCCTCGACCCGCTCGCCGCGTTCAAGGGTGATCGCCTCGGCGGCCTCGCTGACGCGGACGATCTCGAAGCGGAAATCGGCCTCGCGCGCGGCGCGCTCGGCGCTCATCGCGACCAGCGGCCGGCCGACGCGCCAGCTCAGCCACGAGGCCAGCCCGGCATAGAACAGCGCGCACCAGACCATGAAGCCCGGGATCTCGACCGCGCGGCCCTGGATCGAGACCGACAGCCCGTCGGAATGGTGCCAGAGCACGCCGACGAAGGAAAACAGCAACAGCCCCGCCTGAAACAGCCCGACCCCCAGCGCGACGGACAGATCGGCCAGCCCGTCGACATCGGCCTGCAACCGCTGATCGGGGTTCTCGCCGATCCGCCCGGCGCGCGACAGCCGCAGCGCCGCGCCGGGCCGCGTCCAGTCGTGCAAAAGCGCGGTGAAGATGCCCCGCCGCAGCGTCAGCTTCAGCGTCTGATCCAGCCAGAGCTGGCCAACGTTCAGCGCCAGAAGCCCCCCCGCCAGAACGGCAAAGACCCCCAGCTGCACCACGAAGGCGGGAAAATCCTTGTGCGTGAGCGCGTCGTAAAAGGGCTGGTTCCAGGCATTGAGCAGGATCTGCGCCGCCGCGGTCACCGCGATCACCGCGACAAGCCCGGCGATCAGCCACAGGATGCGCCGCCAGCTGCGCACGGTGCGCAGGATGCGCCCCAGATCGGCGAGCTGCCCGAACAGGCCGGGATTGGGATCGGTGTCGGTCGTCAGATCGGTCATTCCGGAACCTTGCTTGGGGCTGGGCCTAAAGAACCGCCAAACCGCGCCGGGCGCAACCCAAGGTAAAGCGATTTTACGTGAGGATCGGCGCCAGCGGCAGACAGAAGCCCCCCGCCCGCGCCAATGCGCCCCTTGCGCCGCCGCCGGAGCGGGCCTAAAACCCGCGCGAAACGCTCAGGAGTTGCGCCATGACCGGAACCGCCTTCAAGAAACTCGCCCTTGTCACCGGCGCCTCGCGCGGGCTCGGCTTTGCCATCGCCGAGGAACTGGCGGCGCAGGGCTGGCACATCATGGCGGTGGCGCGCACCGTGGGCGGGCTGGAATCGCTGGACGATGTCATTCAGGCCCGGGGCGGCTCGGCGACGCTGGCGCCTTTGGACATCACCAAGCCCGAGGAAATGGAAACGCTGGCGAACGGCATTCTGGGGCGCTGGGGCGGGCTGCAGCTCTGGATTCACACGGCGGTCCATGCCGCGCCGCTCTCGCCCGCCGCGCATTCGGATGCGAAGGACATGGAGAAGTCGGTGGCGACGAACCTGACCGGCACCGCGACGCTGATCCCGCTGATCGACCCGCTTTTGCGCGCGGGCGATGGCACCGCGGTCTTCTTCGAGGATGACCGCGCGGGCCAGCCCTATTTCGGTTCTTACGGCGCGACGAAGGCGGCGCAGATTTCGCTCGCCCGCAGCTATGCGGTCGAGGCGGCGAAGATCGGCCCGAAGGTGCGCATCCTGTCGCCGCGCCCGATGGCGACGGCTGTGCGGGCGCGCTTCTTCCCGTCCGAGGACCGGTCGCCGCTGATCGATTGCCGCGACGAGGCGAAGCGGCTGCTGGCCGAACTCTGACGGAGGGGGGCTCCGCCCCCCGCTGACGCTCCCCCCGGGATATTTGTAGCAAGATGAAATCACGCCCTTTCATCTTGCTACAAATATCCCGGGGGTGAATTGGCCGAGAGGCCAAGAGGGGGCAGCGCCCCCTGCCCCGCCGGGTCCGGGGCAGACCGGGTCCGCAAGGGCACACCTGCGCGCCAAACGCAGCACCTTGCTTGTTTGGCTGCGGCGCAGCGGCTAATCAGACAGAAACCGGGCAACGAGGGTCGCATGCGCATTCTGATCACCAATGACGACGGCATCAACGCGCCGGGGCTTTCGGTGCTCGAAGCGATCGCGGCCGAGCTGGCGGGCCCGGCGGGCGAGGTCTGGACCGTCGCCCCCGCCTTCGAGCAATCGGGCGTCGGTCATGCGATCAGCTACAACCGGCCGATGTCGATTGCCGAGCTGGGGCCGCGCCGCTTCGCCGCCGAGGGCAGCCCGGCCGATTGCGTGCTGGCGGGGCTTTACGACGTGCTGACCGACGGGCGCCCGGATCTGGTGCTGTCGGGGGTCAACCGCGGCAACAACTCGGCCGAGAATGCGCTTTATTCCGGCACCCTTGGCGGGGCGATGGAGGCGGCGCTGCAGGGCATTCCGGCGATCGCGCTGAGCCAGTTCCTCGGCCCGGCCTGCCTTGGCCCCGGGCTTGACCCGTTCGAGGCGGCCCGCGTGCATGGCCCGGGTCTGGTGCGCAGGCTCTGGCTGAACGGCATCTGGGACGACGGCCCCTATCGCGTCTTTTACAACGTCAACTTCCCCCCCGTCCCCGCCGCCGCGGTCAAGGGCACCCGGGTCGCGGCGCAGGGCTATCGCAGCGACAGTTTCTTCACCGTCGAGCCCGCGGTTTCGCCCAATGGGCGGCGGTTTTTGTGGATCAAGGGCGGTCCGCAGCATGGCGCCACCGCGCCCGGCACCGATGCGATGGTGAACCTGGAGGGTCATATCTCGGTCACGCCGATGCGCGCCGATCTGACCGCGCATGACGTGCTGGCCGATCTCGAGGCGCGGCTCGCATGACCGAGGACGAGCGCGCCCGGATCACGATGCAGTTCCTTTACGCGCTGCGCTCGAAGGGCGTGACCGATGCCCGGATCCTGTCGGCGATGGAGCGCATCGACCGCGGCGCCTTCGTGCGCGGCATCTTTGCCGAACGCGCCTATGAGGACATGCCGCTGCCGATCGCCTGCGGGCAGACGATTTCGCAGCCCTCGGTCGTCGGCCTGATGACCCAGGCGCTCTCGGTCGGCCCGCGCGACCGGGTGCTCGAAATCGGCACCGGCTCGGGCTATCAGGCGGCGGTGCTGTCGCTTTTGTGCCGCCGCGTCTATACGGTCGACCGCCACCGCCGTCTGGTGCGCGAGGCGCAGGCGGTCTTCGAGGCGCTGTCGCTGTCCAATATCGTCGCGCTGGCCACCGATGGCTCGCGCGGGCTGCCCGATCAGGCGCCCTTCGACCGGATTCTGGTCACCGCCGCCGCCGAGGACCCGCCGGGGCCGCTGTTGTCGCAGCTGAAGATCGGCGGTATCATGGTGCTTCCGGTCGGCCAGTCCGACACCGTGCAAAGCCTGATCCGCGTGACGCGACTGGACACCGGCTTCGATTACGAAGAGTTGCGCCCGGTGCGCTTCGTGCCGCTGGTCGAGGGCATGGCGGGCGACTGAGCCGGGCCGCCGCGGAACCGGGACGAGACCAAAGAACGACAGACCGAACGAGGACGAGCGATGCAAGCCCCCCACTCCCGCCGACTGACCCGCGTGCTGCTGACCGGCGTCGCGCTGGCCGTGCTGGCCGGTTGCGGCAAGGACGGCAGTTTCGATGCCGACCTGCGCCATTTCGGCAAGACCGGGTTCGACACCACCGAGGCCGTGCGTCAGGCCACGGCCGACCGCCCCGCCCCCGATGCGCGCGGGGTGATTTCCTATCCGAATTATCAGGTCGCCGTCGCGCGGCAGGGCGACAGCGTCGGCTCGATCGCCTCGCGGCTGGGCCTCGATGCGACGGAACTGGCGCGCTACAATGCGCTTTCCCCGAACACGCCGCTCGGCAAGGGCGAGGTTCTGGCCCTGCCCAAACGGGTGAGCGAGCCGGTGACGGGCGGCGCCCTTGGCACTGGCGGTAGCGCGGGGGGCACCGGGACCGAGCGGATCGACATCACCTCGCTTGCCTCGAGTGCGATCGACCGCGCCGCCGTGAACCAGCCGCCCGCCACGACACCCGCGGCCCCCGCCGCCGTGCCCCGTCCGGCCGCGCCAAGCGCGACCCCGGTGACGAAACCTGCTGCCAAAAGCGGTGTCGAGCCGATCCGCCACCGCGTCGCCCGTGGCGAGACCGCCTATTCGATCGCGCGCTATTACAATGTCCCGGCGAAATCGGTGGCGGACTGGAACGGCCTGCCCGCCGATCTGAGCGTGCGCGAAGGCCAGATGCTGATGATCCCGCCCGCGACCGGCGCCGCGCCGCGGCCCGCCACCGCGACGCTGACCGAACCGGGCGAAGGCTCGCCCACGCCCGAGCCGCCCTCGGCGGCGAAGCCGCTGCCGAAAGAGGTGCCGCCCAAGGCCTCGGCCCCGGTCGACACATCCGCCGCCCCCGATCTGGGCGCCTCGCGCACGGCCGCGTCCAGCAGCTCGAAATTCGTCATGCCGGTGCCGGGCGCGATCATCCGCCCCTATGCCAAGGGCAAGAACGACGGGGTGGATATCCGCGCCAGCGCCGGCACCCCGGTCAAGGCCGCCGATGCGGGCACGGTCGCGGCGATCACCAAGGACACCGAACAGGTGCCGATCCTGGTGTTGCGCCACGAGGGCGGGCTGCTGACCGTCTATGCCAATATCGACGGCATCTCCGTCGCCAAGGGCGACAAGGTGCGCCGCGGCCAGAGCATCGCCAAGGTTCGCGCGGGCGAGTCCGGCTTCCTGCATTTCGAGGTGCGCAAGGGCTACGACTCGGTCGATCCGATGCCCTATCTGAACTGAGCCCGGCCCCGGGCCGGTGCCGCAAAACCGGCCCCGGCCCCGTTTTTTCAGCCGGTCACAAGAACTTGACCTCTCTGGCCGGGAAGCGCAATTTGCCGTGGGGGGAGGAAACCCCCGCAAGGGGGGGCCATGGCGTTCTTGAATTTCCTCAGCACGATTTCGCCGGTGGGGCTGGCCACGGCGGCGCTGGCGCTGTCGGGGGCACTTGGTCTGCTTCTGGGCGGGGTGAACTGGCGCGGCATCGGGCTTGGTATCGGCGGGGTCCTTTTCGCGGGGCTCTTCGTCGGCCACTGGACCACGGTCGCGGGCCTGCATCTGGCCCCGGAAATGCTGGAATTCGTGCGCGAATTCGGCCTCATCATCTTTGTCTTCACGATCGGTATCCAGGTCGGGCCGGGCTTTTTCGCCTCGTTGCAGCGGGCGGGTCTTCAGTTCAACCTGATCGCCGCCGCGATCGTCGTTCTGGGCGTGGCCACCACGGTGGCGCTGCATTTTATTGCCGATATCCCGGTGCCCGCGCTGGTCGGGCTGATGTCGGGGGCGGTGACGAACACCCCGGGGCTGGGCGCGGCAACGCAGGTGCTGAAGGATGCGGGCGTGCCCTCGGAGGTGATCTCGGAAGCCTCTCTGGGCTATGCCATCGCCTATCCCTTTGGGATAATTGGTATCTTGCTGACGATGATCGCGGTGCGGCAGGTGCTGGCGATCCGTATCGAGCGCGAAGAGGCGGAGTTCGAGGCGACCCGGGCCAAGGGCGGCACGAAGGAGCTGCCCGCGCTCAATGTGGTGGTGCGCAACCCCAATCTTGAGGGGTTGGAGCTGGGTGAGGTGCCCGATCTTTACGATCAGGGCGTGGTGGTGTCGCGGCTCAAGCGCGGCGCGGTGCTGATGCATCCGTTGCGCTCGATGGCGCTGCACATGGGCGACGTGCTGCATCTGGTCGGCCCGGCCGAGAAGCTGCATGCGATGGTGCTGATCCTCGGCGAGGAGGTGGATGTGTCGCTCACCTCGACCAAGGGCACGCAGCTGAGCTGGCAGCGCGTCGCGGTGACCGAGCCAAAGGCGCTGGGCAAGCATATCCGCGATCTGGGGCTGGAGGAGCGTTCGGTCTCGATTTCCCGCGTCAGCCGGGCGGGGACGCAGCTGCCGGTGGAGCCCGATCTGGCGCTGCAATTCGGTGACATCCTGACCGTGGTCGGCGCCCCCGCCGATATCGAGGCAGTGAAGCCGCTGTTCGGCGATCAGGTGAAAAGCCTTGAGCAGGTGCAATATTCCGGCATCTTCTTCGGCATCCTGCTGGGCGTGATCCTCGGCTCGATCCCGATCGCCTTTCCGGGCCTGCCCGCGCCGTTGAAACTGGGTCTGGCGGGGGGGCCGCTGGTGGTGGCGATCCTGCTGTCGCGGATCGGCTTTCTGGGGCCTTTCGTCTTCTTCATGCCGCCGGTCGCCAACCATGCGCTGCGCGAGCTGGGCATCGTGCTGTTCCTGTCGGCAGTCGGGCTGAAGGCGGGCGGGCAATTCGTGCAGACGCTGATCCACGGGCCGGGGCTGACCTGGATGCTCTACGGCATGGTGATCACCCTCGTGCCGCTGATCATCGTGGCCTTCGTCGCCCGCATCGTCTATCGGGTGAACTACCTCAGCCTGTCGGGCGTGCTGGCGGGGTCGATGACCGATCCGCCCGCGCTTGCCTTTGCCAATGGCATGTCGGGCTCGGCGGCAGCCTCGGTCGGCTATGCCTCGGTCTATCCGCTGGTGATGTGCATGCGGATCCTGGCACCGCAGATCATCGTGCTGCTGTTGCTGTGAACCGCCCCCGCCCCCGCAAGGAGAGACCATGAAGATCGCCACCTTCAACATCAACGGCATCAAGGCCCGCGCCGAGGCCCTGCCCGCCTGGCTGCGCGCGGCCGAACCCGATGTCGTGCTGCTGCAGGAGATCAAATCGACCGACGAAGCTTTCCCGCAGGAGGTGCTGGACGGGCTTGGCTACACGGTGCACACGCACGGGCAGAAAAGCTTCAACGGGGTGGCGATCCTGTCGCGGCTGCCGCTGGAGGATGTGACGCGCGTCCTGCCCGGCGACGACAGCGACGATCAGGCCCGCTGGATCGAGGCGACGGTGATCGGCACCCGCGCGGTGCGGGTCTGCGGGCTTTACCTGCCCAATGGCAACCCGGCGCCGGGGCCGAAATACGACTACAAGCTGGCCTGGATGGCGCGGATGCAGGCGCGGGTGGACACCCTGCTGCGCAGCGAGGAGCCGCTGGTTTTCGCGGGCGATTACAACGTGATCCCGCAAGACGAGGATGCGGCGAAACCGGAAAGCTGGCGCGCGGATGCGCTGGCCCTGCCCGAGACCCGCGCGGCGTTCCGGCGGCTTTTGCACCTTGGCCTGACCGATGCCTTCCGCGCCCGCGTGCCCGGTCCGGGGCAGTATTCGTTCTGGGATTATCAGGCGGGCGCCTGGCAAAAGAACAACGGCATCCGCATCGACCACCTGCTGCTGAGCCCCCAGGCGGCGGATCTGTTGCGCGATGCGGGCATCGACAAGGAGGTGCGCGCGGGCGAGAAACCCTCGGATCACGTGCCGGTCTGGATCGATCTGGACGCCTGAGACAGCC
Organism: Rhodobacter sp. 4.3.4; assembly: GCF_058724655.1. NCBI lineage: Bacteria > Pseudomonadati > Pseudomonadota > Alphaproteobacteria > Rhodobacterales > Rhodobacter > Rhodobacter sp. 4.3.4. The sequence continues at coordinate 1,185,643 of NZ_CM178967.1, read as the reverse complement.
CCGGTTTGCGGCGGCCCCTACTTTTGCGGGGCCGTCACGTCATGGCCATAGACCCAGTCGAAGCGGCCAAGGATCTTGCCGGGCGCAATCGCCGAGGCCGTGCGCAGCGCCAGATGGCCAATGACCCGCGCCGGGCCCGACAGGTGATAGTTGCGGGCGTTTTCATTCGCCGCCTCGACGATCGCCTCGCAGCGCGCACGCCGCGCCGCCTGATAGGCGGCCAGCCCCTCGGCGTCGCTTTGCGCTTCCGCCAGCGAGGCCGCCAGCACCCAGGCATCTTCCAGCGCCATCACCGCGCCCTGCGCCATGAAGGGCAAGGTGGGATGCGCGGCGTCGCCCAGGATCGCCGCGCCGCGGCCCTGCCAGACCCGCGCCACGCGATGCCGGAACAACCCCCAAAGCCAGGGTTCCTTCACCGCTTCCAGCCAGTCCTGCACCTGCGGACAGAACTCCTCGAAGGCGGCCAGCAGGCTGCGCGGATCGTCGCGATGCGACCAGCCCTCGGCGGTCCAGCGCTGCCGTTCCTCGACCGCCACGATGTTGCGCAGCCCCCGGCCGATCGGATAGCTGACCAGATGGCGGCCGTTGCCCATGAAGACCTGCGCCACCTTGGGTTCGGCATCGTCACAGGGGATCAGCGTCCGCCAGGCGACCTGATGGGTGAAGAAGGGCCGCCCCTCGCCGTTCAGCGCGCGCCGCACCCGCGATTGCAACCCGTCGGCGCCGATCAAGAGGCCGGTCTCGATCTCCTCGCCCTTGAGCAGCTTCAGCCGCGGCGGATGCGGCCCCAGCATCACCTCGGCCACCCGGCTTTGCAGCCTGATCTCGACGCCTGCCGCGCGCGCCCCCTCGGCCAGAAGCTCGATCAGCCGGGCGCGATGCAGCATCCGGTATTCCTCGCCCGGGCGCAGCCGCGCCAGATCCAGCCGCGTCACCCGCTTGCCGGTCTCGCCCTCGAGAAGCTCGATCGCCTCGGCCTGCGGCCCCGCCGCCGCCAGCGCCTCGCCCAGACCCAGCGCATGCAGCACCCGCGCGCCATTGGGGGAAATCTGCAGCCCCGCCCCAACCTCGCGGATCGCATCGGCCTGTTCCAGCACCGTCACCTCGGCGCCGCGAAGCGCCAGCGCCCGGGCCACCGCAAGACCCGCCACCCCGGCCCCAAGCACCGTCACCTTCCGACCGATCAGCACGACCAGACCCTTTCCGAACCGTTGGACCCCGCCCGACCCGGCGCCGTCTTCCAATAAAAAGCACCGGCCCCTGCTGGAGCCGGTGTCCCATGTCTTTGCGCGAAATCAACCCCCCCGCGCTGGGGCGTCGCGTCGCACCCCCCTGCTGCGCCCCCCCGTCAAAAGGGCCGGCCCGGGTCAGTCGTCGCGGTGAACACGCTCGCGGCGTTCGTGTTTTTCCTGCGCTTCCAGTGTCATCGTGGCGATCGGCCGGGCGTCGAGCCGCTTGAGCGAGATCGGCTCGCCGGTCATTTCGCAGTAGCCGTATTCGCCATTTTCGATCCGGCGCAGCGCGGCATCGATCTTCGAGACCAGCTTGCGCTGCCGGTCACGGGTGCGCAATTCCAGCGCGCGGTCGGTTTCCTCGCTGGCGCGGTCGGCCAGATCGGGCACGTTGCGCGCCGATTCGGCCAGCCCCTCAAGGGTTTCCAGCGATTGTTCGAGCAATTCCGATTTCCACGCCAGGAGCTTGCGGCGGAAATATTCAAGCTGCCTTTCGTTCATGAAAGGCTCGTCTTCGGCCGGACGGTAATTGTCGGGGAGGAAGGTCTCGGCTTTCATCGCGTCACTCACTGTCGGGCCCTCGGTCATGTCGGGGTTGCCCCCCGGCACCGCTGCGGGCTCACTTACCCTAACGCGCTTGTGTTGTCACCCCCGCTTTGCGGCTGCGGCATCTTTCCCGCCCCCTTCCCGCGCGGCGCTTGCGGCAATTTTGCCACCCGGCTAGGCTTTGGGCAGCAAGCAAGGAGAGGCAAGTGCAGTTCAGCTCGACCAAGGATTATGTTGCCCCCCCCGATCTGATCGTGGCGGTGAATGCCGCCGTCGCGCTGGAGCGGCCGCTGCTGGTCAAGGGCGAGCCCGGCACCGGCAAGACCGAGCTGGCGCGGCAGGTCTCGGCGGCGCTCGGGCTGCCGATGCTCGAATGGGCGGTGAAATCGACGACCAAGGCGCAACAGGGGCTTTACGAATACGATGCCGTCTCGCGCCTGCGCGACAGCCAGCTGGGCGATGCGCGGGTGAACGAGGTGCGCAACTACATCCGCAAGGGCAAGCTCTGGCAGGCTTTCGAGGCCGAGGCCAAGGTGGTGCTGCTGATCGACGAGATCGACAAGGCCGACATCGAATTTCCCAATGACCTGTTGCAGGAACTCGACCGGATGGAGTTCCATGTCTACGAGACCGGCGAGACGATCCGCGCGCGCCACCGGCCGATCGTCATCATCACCTCGAACAACGAAAAGGAACTGCCCGACGCCTTCCTGCGGCGCTGTTTCTTTCACTACATCCGCTTCCCCGATGCCGAGACGCTGCGCGCCATCGTCAGGGTGCATTTCCCCGGCATCAAGGAGGCGCTGCTCGCCGCCGCGCTGAGCCGATTCTACGAGATCCGCGAGACGCCGGGGCTGAAGAAGAAGCCCTCCACCTCCGAGGTGCTCGACTGGCTGAAGCTGCTGCTGGCCGAGGATCTGTCGCCCGAGGATCTGAAGGCCGATCCGGCAAACCTGTTGCCAAAGCTGCACGGGGCGCTTTTGAAGAACGAACAGGATGTGCATCTGTTCGAGCGGCTGGCCTTTCTGGCGCGGCGGCAGGGGCGCTGAGCGCCCCCACCCGTCGCGCCACGGCTGCAGACCGGCATCGTTGCGCCGCGTCGAACCGGGCCCGCGACACCGCGTTTTTTCCCGGTCGCGCATAAAAAATACCAAAACTCGATAAACACAGTGGACTTTTTTCCAAAGATGGCATTCCCTTGCCACAGACCCCGCTTCGGAGACCCCGGATGGCCCAGCTTGACCTGATCGACCGCAAGATTGTTGCTGAACTGATGCGCGATGCGACGCTGCCGGTGGCGCAGATCGCGGACCGGGTCGGGTTGTCGCAGACGCCGTGCTGGAAGCGGATCCAGAAACTGGAAGCCTCGGGGGTGATCGAAAAGCGCGTGGCGCTGGCCAATCCGCAGGAACTGGGGCTGGGGCTGACCGTCTTCGTCGCCATCGAGGCCCCCGATCACAGCCCGGACTGGCGCGACGCCTTTGCGGCCGCGGTCGAAAAACTGCCCGAAATCATGGAGGTGTGGCGCATGGCGGGAGAGATGGATTACCTGCTGCGCGTCGCGGTCCCGGACATGGCGGCCTATGACCTGCTTTATCGCCGCCTGACCGATGCGGTGCCGATCCGCAACATCACCTCGCATTTCGCGATGGAGCGGCTGCGCCACACCACCGCCTATCCGATCGACACCAAAAGCTGGTAAGCGGCCCGGGGGCGCGCGGCGGGCAAGGCGGTCCCTCGCGACCTCTTTACGCATCTTGCCTTGACCTTTGGCCGCCCAGAGGCCAGCTTGCGCCGACTTCTGGGAGCGCTTCATGGCCACACGCACCGCGCCGTTTTCCGGCTTCGAATTCCTGATCGCCTGGCGCTATCTGCGCGCCCGCCGCGCCGAGGGCGGCGTCAGCGTGATGACCTGGATCAGCCTGATCGGCATCATGCTGGGCGTCGCCGCGCTGATCATCACGCTGGCCGTGCGCGCGGGCTTTCGGGCTGAATTCGTCGACACGATCCTCGGCTCGAACGCCCATGTCACGGTCTATTCCGCGCCGATGGAAGTCGCGCCCGAGACCGGGATCTTCTCCAGCCTGATGCCGGATTACGAGGCCCGCGCCGCACGGATCGCGCAGGTGCCGGGCGTCACCCGGGCCGCGCCGCTGATCCGGGGCCAGGTGATGGCGACGATGAATGACCGCTCGAACGTCGCGGAAGTCTATGGGATTTCTTACGAAAACCTGATGACCATTCCCCGCGTCGCGCATTCGGAACAGATCGACGGCGAGATCGAAAGCTTCGGTCAGGGCATCGCCATGGGCTCGGAACTGGCGCGGGAACTGGGCGTGGCCGCGGGCGACACGGTCAAGCTGATCTCTCCGAACGGGGTCAAGACCCCCTTCGGCGTCTCGCCGCGGGTGAATGCCTATACCGTCGTCTACATCTTCACCGCCGGGCGCTGGGACATCGACCGCACCCGGATCTACATGCCCTTCGCCGAGGCGCAGAGCTTCTTCAACCGCGAGGGCGGCGCCGACGAGATCGAGGTGATGGTGAAAGACCCCGAACATGTCGACGACCTGACGCCGCAGCTGATTGCGGCGGGGGGCGCGGGCACGATGCTGTGGAGCTGGCGCGATGCCTCGGGCAGCTTCCTGCGCGCGTTGACGATGGAGGACAACGTGATGTTCGTCATCCTGTCGGTGCTGGTCCTGATCGCGACGATGAACATCACCTCGGGGCTGATCATGCTGGTGAAGAACAAGGGCCGCGACATCGGCATTTTGCGCACCATGGGGCTGACCGAGGGCTCGGTGATGCGGGTGTTCTTTCTGTGCGGGGCGTTTACCGGCACGATCGGGACGGCGCTGGGGGTGGGGCTTGGCGTGCTGTTTGCGCTTAACATCAGCCATGTGATGGATGCGGTGAACTGGGTCAGCGGCGGCGGCGCCTGGGACCCGTCGATCCGCGGCATCTATGAATTGCCCGCGAAGCTGCTGCCCTGGGACGTGGCCAAGGCGGTCGTCCTGGCGCTGGGGCTCAGTTTCGTGGTGACGATCTTTCCGGCCCGCCGGGCGGCGCGGCTCAATCCGGTGGAGGCGCTGCGCTATGAATGAGGTGTTGCGACTCGACGCGCTCGAAAAGGGCTACAACCGGGGCAAGGCGAATGAAATCATCGTTCTGCGCGGGGCCTCGCTGGTCATTCCGCGCGGGCAGGTGGTGGCCCTTGTCGCGCCCTCGGGCGCCGGGAAATCGACGCTTCTGCATATTGCGGGGCTGCTGGACACGCCTGATTCCGGCCGGGTGATCGTGAACGGGCAGGATCTGACCGGGGCGAAGGACGCGGCCCGCACCGCGGCGCGGCGCGAGGCTTTGGGCTTTGTCTATCAGTTCCACCATCTGCTGCCGGAATTCACCGCGCTGGAAAACATCGTCCTGCCGCAGCTGGCCAATGGCACCGCGCGCAAGGCGGCCGAGGCGCGGGCGCAGGACTTGCTCGCCCGCGTCGGGCTGGCGGCGCGCGCCGGGCACCGGCCCTCGGCGCTCTCGGGCGGAGAGCAGCAGCGGGTGGCCTTTTGCCGGGCGCTGGCGAACCGCCCTGCCCTGCTTCTGGCGGATGAGCCCACCGGCAACCTTGACCCGACGACCTCGGAGACGGTCTTCTCGGCGCTGATGGAGCTGGTGCGGGCAACCGGGCTTTCGGCGCTGATCGCGACGCACAACCTGGAGCTTGCCGCGCGGATGGACCGGGTGCTGCGGCTTTCGGACGGGCAACTGGTGGAGGCAAAATGATCGTCTACGGCATCAAGACCTGTGGCACGGTGCAAAAGGCGCTGGCGGCGCTTTCCGCGGCGGGCAAGGCCCCGGTGCTGCGCGATATCCGCAAAGAGCCGCTGACCGAGGCCGAGATCGCGAAATTCATCGCGGCCTTTGGCGAGAAGCTGATCAACCGCAGCTCGACCACCTGGCGCGGCCTTTCGGAAGCCGAGCGCGCCGCCCCGATCGCGATGCTGCTGCAGGCCCATCCGACCTTGATGAAACGGCCGGTGATCCGCGGCGACAGCCTGACGCTGGGCTGGGACGCTGCCGCGCAAAAGACGCATTGCTGACGCGGACTTCCCCCGAACGTGTCAAAATAATCTCAAAGTTGCAGAGCCTTATAAGTTCTCGATGATAGGATGGCGCGTCTTTTCGCGCTACTTTTCCCATGGGGAAGAGGCGAGAACAGGCAGGATGTCATGACCGCAATTCCGAAGCCGCGGATAGAAATCCCGCGCGAGGAATTCCATTCCCAATCGCAAAGCTTCTGGACCCAGCTTGCATGGATCAGCGCGGGGGCCTCGCCCTTGATGGCCTGGCGCCGTGCCGCGCGGATGAGCGTGGCCGATCTGGCGCGGGACTCGGGCGTCGCCCCCGAAACCATCACCGCCATCGAAGCGCGGCGCCACAGCCCCAGCCGGCTGGAGCTGGTGGCGCTGGCGGCCACGCTGGGCATCGGGGTCGGCGATCTGCAGGACTGACCAGCCCCGGAACGAAAAAAAGCCCGCGTGGGCGCCGCGGGCCTTCTCGACGGCAGGAGCGTCGTTCAGAGAAGTTTCAGATCGCCCGCCGACGAGCGGCCGTCGCGCCCCGAGATCAGTTCGAAGCTGATCTTCTGGTTGTCGCTGAGCGCTTTCAGCCCGGCGCGTTCAACCGCCGAGATGTGGACGAACACGTCCTTGCCACCCCCATCGGGGGCGATGAACCCGTAGCCTTTGGTGGTGTTGAACCATTTCACGGTTCCGGTAGCCATATCTCTCTCCTCGTATTGGCCTGGGGCGACATTGCCCCCGGACGTGCAGCCAGGTCTTCCAGTGTCTTCCGGCTGCCCCGAAAAGGGAGCGGTAGGAAAGTCCAAGTTCACGCGAAGGGAAGCGTGCCATACGCATTCCAAAAATCAACGGCCAAAGCGCCGCAGGCGCTGATTTCAAAGCCTGCGACATTTTTGCACCCCCAAGTTGAAGGTGGAATAGTTTCAAAGTGTTGCAAGACTGTCAAAAACGGGAACAAAGCCAAAACACCGGCCCTGCCCCGGCGCCTGCGCGCCCCGCGCCCTGGCCGCGCAAGGCCTGAAAATGCGAAAACGCCACAGGTTTCCCCATGGCGTCCCGGTCGTTCAGGCAGCTGCGCTCAGCGCAGATCGGGCGGCGTCGCCTCGGTTTTCAGCGCCGCGACGATGGCATCGAGATCCACCGTCTCGGTGCGGGTATCGCCCAGACGGCGGACCGAAACGGTGCGGGTCTCGACCTCTTTCGCACCGATGGCGAAGATATAGGGCACCTTGCCCAGGCTATGCTCGCGGACCTTGTAGTTGATCTTCTCGTTGCGGGTGTCGCATTCGGCGCGAATCCCCGCCGCGATCAGCTTGGCGGCCACTTCCTCAACGTAATCATCGGCTTCCGAGGTGATCGAGGCCACCACCACCTGCCGCGGCGCCAGCCACAGCGGCAGCTTGCCCGCATGCGATTCGATGAGAATCCCGATGAAACGCTCGAAGCTGCCTAGACAGGCGCGGTGCAGCATGATCGGGCGGTGCTTGGCGCCGTCGGGGCCGATGTAATTCGCGTCAAGCCGCTCGGGCAGGTTCGGGTCCACCTGCAGCGTGCCGCATTGCCAGTCGCGGCCGATCGCATCGGTCAGCACGAATTCCAGCTTCGGCCCGTAAAACGCCCCCTCGCCCGGGAAAATCTCATACTCATGCCCGGCCGCGGTGACCGCATTGGCCAGCGCCGCCTCGGCATGATCCCAGCTTTCCTCGGAGCCGATGCGCTTTTCGGGCCGGGTCGAGAGCTTGATGCGCCACTGATCAAAGCCCAGATCGGCATAGACCGCCGAGAGGAATTCGATGAATTTCTTCGTTTCCGCCTCGATCTGATCGGGCATGCAGAAGATATGCGCATCGTCCTGGGTGAAGCCGCGCACCCGCATGATGCCATGCAGCGCGCCCGAGGGTTCGTAGCGGGCACAAGAGCCGAATTCCGCCATCCGAAGCGGCAGATCGCGGTAGGATTTCAGCCCGACGTTGAAGATCTGCACATGGCAGGGGCAGTTCATCGGTTTCAGCGCGTTGATCACCTTTTCCCGCGCGCCCTCTTCATCGACTTCGACGATGAACATGTTCTCGCGGTAGTTTTCCCAATGCCCCGAGGCCTCCCAGAGCTTGCGGTTCACCACCTGCGGCGTGTTCACCTCGACATAGCCGTCGGCGCGCTGGCGACGACGCATGTAATCCTGCAGCGTGGTGTAGATCGTCCAGCCGTTCGGATGCCAGAACACCTGGCCCGGCGCTTCCTCCTGCATGTGGTAAAGGTCCATCTCGCGGCCCAGCTTGCGGTGATCGCGCTTCGCGGCCTCCTCGAGCATGGTCATATGGGCTTTCAGGTCATCGCGGGAGCGGAAGGCAATGCCGTAGATGCGCTGCAGCATCGGGCGCGTGCTGTCGCCCAGCCAATAGGCGCCCGCGACATGGGTCAGCTTGAAGGCATCGGCGGGCACCTGCCCGGTGTGTTGCAGATGCGGGCCGCGGCAGAGATCCTGCCAGTTCCCGTGCCAATACATCCGCAGGTCTTCCCCCTCGGGGATGCGGTTGACGAGTTCCACCTTGTAGGGCTCGTTCGATTTTTCGTAATGCGCGATCGCATCTGCGCGCGACCAGACCTCGGTGCGGACAGGCTCGCGGGCGTTGATGATCTGCTTCATCCGCGCCTCGATCTGGCCCAGATCCTCGGGGGTGAAGGGCTCGGCGCGGTCGAAATCGTAAAACCAGCCCGCATCGCGGACCGGGCCGATGGTGACCTTCACATCGGGCCAGATTTCCTGCACGGCGCGGGCCATGATATGGGCCAGATCGTGGCGGATCAGCTCCAGCGCCGGAACCGGGTCCTTCATCGTGTTGATCGAGATGCGCGCGTCGCGTTTGATCGGCCATTGCAGGTCCCAATGCGCCCCATCAAGCTGCGCCGAGATCGCCGCCTTCGCCAGCGAGGGCGAGATCGAGGCCGCCACTTCGGCCGCCGTCACCCCTGCGGGGTAATCGCGCTTCGCACCATCGGGAAAGGAAAGGGAGATTTGGGACATGCGTCCTCCTCGTCGGTTTGGCGGCTACAAAGCGCCCGGTTGCGGGTTATGGTGGCGCGGGTATGCGCCGCGACGGCAGGCGTGTCAACCGTGGCGCTTTTGCGCAGGCAAAAGGGGGGCGCTGCCCCCCTCTTGGCATTCGGCCAATTCACCCCCCGGGATATTTGCGGCAAGATGAAAGACCATGCGTTCATCTTGCCGCAAATATCCCGGGGGGAGTCCTGAAAGGACGGGGGGCAGAGCCCCCCTCCCCGATGTTTCGCAAATGCTCCGGCTCAGAACCGGAAGCCCGCGCGCACCTGCACGGTGTTGAAGTTGGTGTCGACGCTGCCCTGCGCCCCGTCGAAATCGGTGCTCAGCTCGCGGCGGATCAGCTCGGCACCGACCGACCATTTGTCGTTCACCGCATAATCGAGCCCAAGACCGTAGTTCATGCCATCGGCCGCGCCGTTCGTCCGGGCGTCGCCGTTCTTCCAGTCGCCGCGCGAATAGCCGACGAAGGCATAGGGCAGCGCCTTGCCATAGGCCATCCCGGCGCGGGCCTTCAGGTCGATCATGTTGTCGAACTTGCCCGGCGCCCCGTCCAGGTTGAAATCGGTGGCCTGGGCCGCGATCTCGCCACCGTAGACGAGCGCGCCCGATTGCAGGTTGTAGCCGCCCATCACGCCGTAGCTGCCGCGGCCCATGCCAAAGGCTTTGCCGTCGGGCGTGTAGCTGGCGCCGCCGCCGGTGACAGAGCCGCCGGTGATCCCGGCATAGAACCCGTCCCAGGATTGCACGGGCGCCGGCGCCGGGGTCGCCGCAACGGCCGGTTCGCTTTCGACCACGGGCGCGGAGAGGTTACCGGCAAAGGCGGGGGCGGCAAGGCTGGCCATCGCGGCGATCGCAACACTGAGCTTTTTCATCTTACTCTTCCTTCAGAAAACAGGCTTCATGCCTGCAAGGTCTGCATTTTCCCGAACAAGTTCAATATTTTGACCGGGAACATCGAAACACGTTTGCTCAACAGACCGTGCTTTGGGCGTGAGGAAGGGGCCCGCAGGCCTGCGGCGCAGGCTTTGGTTTCAATCGCTTCGCGGCCGGGACGGGTTCACGATCCGGCATCGCGCGCCGGTCGATGCGGCGGCGCGCTGCGCCGGTGATCCTGCCTGCCCATCTTGCCCCGCGACGCCGTTTCTACTACCCACTTGCGCAACGAAACCCTGTGCCGAGGCTTGTCCATGCGCCTTTCCCGCTACTTCCTCCCCGTTCTCAAGGAAAACCCCGCCGAGGCGCAGATCGTCTCGCACCGGCTGATGCTGCGCGCGGGCATGATCAAGCAGCAGGCGGCGGGGATCTATTCCTGGCTGCCGCTGGGCTTCAAGGTGCTCAAGCGCATTGAACAGATCGTGCATGAGGAACAGATCCGCGCCGGTCACATTCCGCTGCTGATGCCGACGCTGCAACCGGCCGATCTGTGGCGCGAATCCGGCCGCTATGATGATTACGGCCAGGAAATGCTGCGCATCAAGGACCGGCACGAGCGCGAAATGCTTTACGGTCCGACGAACGAGGAGATGATCACCGACATCTTCCGCGCCCATGTGTCGTCCTACAAGGACCTGCCGCTGACGCTGTATCATATCCAGTGGAAGTTCCGCGATGAGGTCCGCCCGCGCTTCGGCGTCATGCGGGGCCGCGAATTCTACATGAAGGACGGCTACAACTTCGATCTGACGAAAGAAGACGCGCTGCATGCCTACAACCGCCACATGGTCAGCTATCTGCGCACCTATGAACGTATGGGGCTGACCGCGATTCCGATGCGCGCCGCCTCGGGGCCGATCGGCGGCGACAACACGCATGAATTCCTCGTCCTCGCCCAGACCGGCGAGAGCGAGGTCTTCTATGACTCGCAGGTGCCCGATCTGAAACTGGGCGACCGGGCGGTGGATTACGACGACCGCGCGCAGGTGGCGGCGATCTGCGAGGAATTCACCACGCTTTACGCCCGCACCGACGAAACCCACGACGAGGCGGTGTTCAATCAGATCCCCGAAGAGCGCCGCTGCGTCGGCCGCGGCATCGAAGTGGGGCAGATCTTCTATTTCGGCACGAAATATTCCGAAGCGATGGGCGCAACCGTCGTCACCCCCGATGGTACCCGCGTGCCGGTCGAGATGGGCAGCCACGGCATCGGCGTGAGCCGCCTTCTGGGCGCGCTGATCGAGGCGAACCATGACGAGCGCGGCATCATCTGGCCCGAGGGCGTGACGCCCTTCCATGTCGGCATCGTGAACCTGAAACAGGGCGACGCGGCGACCGATGCGGCCTGCGCCGGGATCTACAAGGCGCTGGTGGCAAAGGGCCTCGATCCGCTTTACGACGACCGCGACGAACGCGCGGGGGCGAAATTCGCCACGATGGATCTGATCGGCCTGCCGTGGCGGATCACCGTCGGCCCGCGCGGTCTGGGCAATGGCGTGGTCGAGCTGACCTCGCGCCGGACCGGCGAAAGCGAGGAGATGTCGGCCGAAGCGGCGGTGGATCGCATCGTGCAGATCTACGCCGCGCATCGCTGAGCGCGCAGCCGTTCTGAAAACCGGATCGCGGCGCAAGCGGCGATCCGACCGGGCCGGTTTCCGCAGAGGCAGAGATCGGCCCCGCCCGGCCCGCCGCAAGCTGCGGGCCGTTTGCCGAAAGCATCCCCCCAAAGACCCTTCCCGCGAGCTCTCGCGGCGGAACCTGTCGGCTGCCGCGGCTACCCGCCGGCCCTGGGCCGCTTCCGTCATGCAGGCCGCCGACCGGCAGGGCGCAGCCGCCAGACCGCCGAAGACTCGGCGGCGAAGGTCGCGGCGGGCTTCCATCGCGATCCGCGGCATCTACGCCAGAATCGCCTCTCCCGGAATCGCCGCCCCCGAAATCACTGACCGGTCGGCCCGGTGTTGCACCTGCCTTCGAACGGGGCATTCCTGATCTGCGACAGGTCGCCCGCAGAGGCGGCCTGCCCCGCCGCCCGGCTTGCGCGCGGGACGCCCAAGGATGGGGCGCTTGCCCGAGCGCCGCGGCAGAAGTGACGGCGGCGGCACAGCCGTCAAGCCCGGATCTGTCCGTGTCCCCTGCCCCGGAGCGCTTCCGGACCCGGAGGGTGCATCGGCACCCGCGCCACGATGGACACCGCGCCTGAAAGGCTCCGGATGACAGGACGGACCGGGGCACCGATGCCCGGCAACGGCAAGGCGGCAGACAGGGTCGATCAAGGCAAGGCGCGGGGCGGGCCGGGGCGCCGATCCGGGGAGGGGCAACGCCCCCGGGGGGAACGGCCAGCGGGCGGCCGCCGCGGGGAACCGGCAGCCTGCCCCGGAAACGACGACGCCCCGCACGAGGCGGGGCGAGGGTCGTTCAAGTCCTTGTTTTGAAAAGCGCCTCGTAGTTGTTCCATTTTCTGCCGCGAAAACCTAATGAAATCAGTACCCCTGATTTCGGTTCGCGCAGTGACCTGTCCATTTGTGCCACACACCCTGTCCGGGGTCAGACGAAAAACACCGGCCCGAAGGCCGGCGCGGCGATTTCAGAGGATGTCGAGCACTTCGCGGCGATAGATCGGCGCGGCGTTCTTGCCGAGGTCGATCCGAAATTCCGAAAGCTGGTCATCCATCAGGGCCAGGGGGTCTCGGTCATGGAAGTGCCGGGCCAGCTCTTTTCTCGACACATACATGTCGGGGAAGATGTCGATGGAATATGGGCAGGCATAGAGGAGCGGCCTTGCGGGGGGGGGCCGCTTGACCGGAACGCTCTCCAGGTGCCGATGCTTCAAAAGCGCGGAGACGGTGCCGATCGGAAGGTGCAAGAGCTGTGCGGCCCGCGCGGGATGGACTGCACCCTGCTCCGGCAAACCGATGGCTTCGCGCAGGGCAACGGGATCAATCCGAAAATCCCGAAACCCTGCGGCCTCGCCGTGAGGGCTGCGCAGGGCGAGCTTGTGCAGTAGGACCAATACGACCGCCTTCTCGGTGAGGATTTTCGTGCGATGCGCGGCGGTTGCAATGTCGGTCCAGCTCTCCTGCGGAGCGCTGTTCTCGCGCAGCTTGTCGAGACGCCCCATGAAGCCGGACAGCGCCGAAACATGATAGAGCGGCAGGGCCTTTTCTGCCCGCAGGAAGACGGGGATCAGGTCGGGCCGCGTCAGTTGGGTGAGCAGGAATGGCTTGATCCCGAGATAGGCCGCGGCCTCCGTGGCGTTCAACAGGCCGGAAAACTCGGCCGCGATGGTAGCAAGCACGCCCTCCGGGATATAGTCGTGGATATCGAAGCCCAACGCATTCCCGTTGGGTGTCGCGAGCCCCATCGAGCAGAGTCTTCGACCCAACTGGCGCTTCGTGATGCCGGTTGCGCGAACGGCAGCGAAGAGCGAGTGCACGAACTGGCGGGGACATTCCTTGCCGAGCACGAGCGCGCCTCGGGCGACGGGGAAGTTTTTCCAGACGAATTCCCGGACCAGATCGCGGATGGTGTCGAACGCGCGGTCGTCGTCGCGGTAGCGCAGCCATTCGAAGAAGAAACGGTAGCGCGCCCGATAACGCCCGGCATCGTTGACGTGGCCCCGTTTCATGTCGGCGAGCAGCTGATGGAGGGCATCCGGTCCCTCGGCGAGGATGGCCGATGTGACCGGCAGCGACCTTCTGGACCGCAAGACGATGGCGCTTGTCGCACGCTCTCTGGCGCTCCGTGGCGAGGCGGTGCTTCTGATCCGGGACCGGCTCATTCCCTGCGCCGATTGGGATCTGTCCACCAAGGACGGCATCCCGCGCGCCTATCGCGTGACCGTCTCTGAGGCGGGCGGCTCGACCTCGACCACGGTTCTTGCGGCCGAGGTGCTGCATGTGCGCCTGGGCGTCGATCCGGTTGCGCCTTGGACCGGACAGGCGCCGCTGCGGCGGGCCAGCCTGACCGCGAGCCTGTTGCATGAGATCGAGACCGCGCTTCGGGATACCTGGCGCGATGCTCCGGTGGGCTCTCAGATCGCCCATATGCCCGAGGGCAGCGCCTCGGACATGGCGGCGATGCGATCGGCGTTCAAAGGGCGGCGCGGTTCCGCCCTTGTGGTCGAAGGCGTCGCGCAGGCTGTCGGGGCCGGGATGCACCCGAACGCGGGCAAGGCGCCCGACCAACTGACCCCGGATCTGCAACGGGCGATGCCTGCCGAGCTTCTGGACGCGGCACGGGGCGCGATCTTCGCGGCCTATGGCGTGTTGCCCGCCATGTTCTCGCCCGCGGCTCAGGGGCCGCTTGTGCGCGAGGCACAGCGTCACCTTGCCCAGATCGTCATGCAGCCCATTGCCATGCTCTTGGCCGAGGAAGCTTCGGAAAAGCTGGGCGGGGCGGTCAAGGTGGACGTGGTGCGCCCGATGCAGGCCTTCGACGCGGGCGGCAAGGCGCGGGCGCTGGCGACGATGGTGCAGGCTCTCGCCCAGGCGAAAGAGGCCGGGATCGAGGGGGCCACGTTGCAGGATGCCTTGAGCTTCATTGACTGGGCCGACTGACATGCTCCAGCTTCCTGCGCATATGATCAACCGAAAGGAACGGCGGGCGCGGGATGCCCGCCGCGGGCGCGTGGGCGAGGCGCGTTACAACGCCTTGGCCAAGGAACTGGCCCGCGTGATCCGGCTGGCGTTTCAGGCGGGCGCGACGGGCAGTCTGTGGGGCCTCGAAGGGCCTCTGCGGGCTGGTATCCGCTCCGATCTGTGCTTGCAGGGCTGGCGCTGGGCCGAGGCTGACAAGATGGCGCGGGAAGTGCTCGAAGACGCCTTCCGCATCGCAGGGGCGCCGGTGCGCCCGACATGGGACCAAGGGCAACCGGAATGGACGATCGAGGCGGGAACCCTGATCGAGCGGACCCGCTGCGCGAACTGCGGCAAGGAACTGCCCGAGGGACATTTCAAGTTTTGCGAGACGCGATGCCAGAACAGCTACAATAAGCGCCTTGGCCGTTTGCGCTCTGCGCAGGAAGACGAGGCGGTTCGGATGGCGGTTCAATATGACTTCTGACCTGGACATGCGGCGGCTGTGCGAATGGTGCGGCAAGGAACTGGCAGAGGATCGGCCCGCATGGACGATCTATTGCGACACCAAGTGCAGGAACGCTGCGAACTATGATTTGGAACGGGTGGCGCGAATCGAGGCCAAGGCCAAGCGCCCCCCGTGCCCAGAGTGCGGCGCTCCGATACCTGCCGAGACAGACGGGCATCAGATTTTTTGCTCGAAGCGGTGCTATTTCAAGGCCGATGCGCGGCGGGTAAAGGCGAAGCTCAGGGCGACGTTGCCCGAGCGAACTTGTCCGGTCTGCGCCACGGTGTTCCAGCCGTCAAAGCTTCCCCAGAAACATTGCAGCCCGGCTTGCGCTCTGTCTCACGCGCGGTCTTGCAAAGGCGGATCACCCCTTCCGCAGGGCGACCCCCGGCCCGTTCCCGTTCTCCGGCAGGAAGACGACCCCGGCAGCCTCTAGCGCGGCGCGGATGGCGGCCTTGGCCTGATCGGAAACGGTGCGACGTTCGCGCTCGAAGTCGATCACGGTTGATTGCCCGAGGTTCGCGGCCTTGGCCAGATCGGTTTGCGTCATGGATACCAAGCCGCGGGCCGCGCGTGACTGTGCTGGTGCTATATCAACGTTTTTCATTGACGCCTTGTCCTGTCGGGTGTGTCAACGTTTTTCATTGATAACCCCCAACCGGAGATAATGCAATGACCGAGAAGACCCTCCTCGACCTGCAAGGCGAGTGCTGTCACCTTGCCGCCCTCGCTGGTGGCCTCGAAGTCCTTGAGTGGGAAAGCTGGGGCGACGATCCGCAGGCGAAATCGTCGCGCGCGGCGCTGCGGCCGATCATTCTGAACCTCGCCGCGCGGCTCGACGCCTTGCACAACGACCTTGCCGCAGTAAAGGGCGGCGGCAGCATTGCGGTTCCGACCGAGGCCGAGGTGACGGCGGCGTGACCTGTGCCCCCGGTGTGCCCCCAAAAGCAAAACCCCGCCACTTGGGCGGGGTTTCTGCTTCTTAAGCCTTTGTTTTTATTGGTGGAGCCACGGGGAATCGAACCCCGGACCTCTTGAATGCCATTCAAGCGCTCTCCCATCTGAGCTATGACCCCACCGGATCGGCTTGACGTTTCCGTCTTCCGTGAGGCGGTGTATATGGACCTCAAGCGACGGGCGCAAGAGGAAAAAACACGCTTCGTCGCAAAATTTTTCAGCCCCCCGAAAACCGCCTTGCAGCAAAGGAAAAGGCGCGAAGTTGCCTTCGCGCCCGGTCCCGTCTTTTCCGTGATCCGCCCCTTTCGGGCCGACTCAGGCCTCGTCTTCGCCCCCCGCCACATCGGCGATGTCATCCAGCGAGACGTTGTCGTCCTCGTCATCCTCGAGCAGATCGTCGTCCAGATCGACGTCGCCGCCGTCTTCGTCCAGATCGTCATCGGTGAGATCGTCGACATCAAGATCGGCCGCGCGCGGCGCCACCTTGTCGGACACCATCACACGGCTGCGGCCCGCGGCCGTCAGGCTCTCGAGCGAGAAGCTGTTCGAGCAGACCGGGCAGGTCATCGGGTCTTTGGCCAGATCATAGAACCGGCTCGCGCAATGCGGGCAGAGGCGCTTGACGCCCCATTCCTCTTTCGGCATGGAAGTCTCCTGGCAAGCTCTATCGCACAGAGTCGAAGCCAACTGCCATAACCGCCGCGGGGTGTCAAAGCCTTTTCGCGCGCAACCTGCCGCTTCCAGCCGGACCATCGCCGCCGATGACGGAAAGCCCCCTGATCCTGCCCGATCTGCCCGGTGTCGCCGTGCATCTGCGCCGCTCGGCCCGGGCGCGGCGGTTTTCGCTGCGCGTCAGCCGGATCGACGGCGCGGTGACGCTGACCCTGCCTGCCCGCGCCCGTCTGGCCGAGGCCATGGCCTTTGCCGCGGCGCAAACCGACTGGCTGCGCGGCACGCTTGCGCAGCTGCCCGCGCCAAGCCGCCCCGGTTTTGGCGACCTGCTGCCCTTTGAAGGCGCGGCGCTGCGGATCGAAGCGGCAAGCCTGCGCGCGCCAAGGCGCGAGGGCGCGCGGCTTTTGGTCCCCGCGGGCGAAGACCGGCTGGGGGCAAGGCTGGAAACCTTTTTGCGCCATTGCGCCCGCATCCGGCTGCAGGCCGCGACCGAGACCCATGCCAAGGCGCTTGGGCGCCCGTTCAAGCGCATCACCCTGCGCGACACCCGTTCGCGCTGGGGCTCCTGTGCGCCGGATGGGTCGCTTTCCTACAGCTGGCGGCTGATCATGGCCCCGCCCGAGGTGCTCGATTACGTTGCCGCCCACGAGGTCGCGCATCTGGTCGAGATGAACCATTCCGCCGCCTTCTGGGCCGTCGTGGCGCGGCTTTGCCCCGATTACGCCCGGCACCGGGCCTGGCTGAAACAAAACGGCGCGGCACTGCAGGCGATCCGTCTGACGGATTGACCGCGGCGGAATTCGTGATCACAAAGGGGCATGACCCAGCCCGCGCCCCGCCCGACCGAAACCGCCGCCCATGACCGGCTTTACCGCAGCCTGCGCCAGCAGATCCTGACCGGCGAGCTTTTGCCGGGCCGGGCGATGACGCTGCGCGGCCTTGGCAAGCAATTCGGCGTCTCAATGACCCCGGTGCGCGAGGCTTTGCGCCGCCTCGTGGCGGAAGGCGCGCTGACGCTGTCGTCTTCGGGCCGGGTCTCGACGCCCGAGCTGACGAACGAGCGGATCGAGGAGCTGGCGGCGCTGCGCGCGCTGATCGAGCCGGAGCTGGCCTCGCGCGCCCTGCCCCGCGCCCATCTGGCGCTGATCGACCGGCTCTCGGCGATCAACACCGCGAATGCCGAGGCCGTCGCGCGGCGCGATGCGGTGGCCTATATCCGCACCAATCTGGAATTCCACCGCACATTATATCTGCGCGCCCAGGCGCCGGCGATGCTGGCCGTGCTGGAAACGGTCTGGCTGCAGCTCGGCCCCACGATGCGACAGCTGCACGGCAAGTTTCCCCGCACCGAGCCGCCGCGCCATCACCGGCTGATTCTGGCGGCGCTGCGGGCGGGCGACGAACCCGGGCTGCGGCTGGCGGTGCGCACCGATGTCACGCAGGGGCTGCGGCATCTGACCGGCTAGGGGGGCGCTGCCCCCCGTCCCTGCGGGACGCCCCCCGGGATATTTGCAGCAAGATGAAAGGGCGGCGGGTTGCGGCCAGGTCCCTGATCGCGCAAATGTGCCAAGAAGCGGTGGCAGTTTCTTCCCGGCTGAACTACGCCTCTGCCACGTTTTCGATTTGACGAGGCCCAGATGATGAATCCTTTGACCGCCGACGAGCGCAAGACGCTGGAAATGACCGTGTTGATGACGCCGGATCTGGCGAATTTTTCCGGCAAGGTGCATGGCGGTGCGCTGTTGAACTGGCTTGACCGCGTCGCTTTCTCGCTCGCCTCGCGCTATTCGGGGCGCTATGCGGTGACGATTTCCGTTGACCAGGTGATCTTCAAGGAACCCATTCATGTGGGCGAGCTGGTGCGGTTTCGCGCCAGCGTGAACCACACCGGGCGGTCGTCGATGGAGATCGGCATCCGGGTCGAGGCGGAAAACATCCGCGAAGGCACGCGGCGGCACACCAACAGCTGCTATTTCACCATGGTCGCGGTGGATGAGACCGGCAAGACCGTGCCGGTGCCGATGCTGGAGCCCGCGAACGAGACCGAGATGCTGCGCTGGAAGGCGGCCGAGCTGCGCAAGGCGCTGCGGCGCGAGCACGAGGCGCAGATGGAGGCCGCGGCGCTGGGCAAGTCGGAGTGAGCGGCGCCCCTTTTGACGTTGAGTGGCGGCAGGCGCTTTGCTAGCCTGCCGCAACGGAACCGGGAGACCTGCATGTATCGCCGCACCTTTCTGACGAGTCTGGCCGCGCTGGGCGTGGCTGCAAAGCCGCTGTTCGCGCAGGCCGCCCCCGCAGCTCCGGCCGCCGCAGCCGCCCCTGCTGCTCCGGCTCCGGCGGCAGCGCCCGCCAAAACCTGGCCGATCGCGCCGCAATTCTACCCGACCGAGGTGGATGTGAAGCCCGGGCTGGCGGTGGGCTCGATCATCGTCGTCTCGGACAAGTTCTTCCTTTACCACATCATCGCGCCGGGCAAGGCGATGCGCTATGGCGTCGCCGTCGGCCGCGCGGAGCTGCAGTTCCGTGGTCAGGCCACGGTGGCGCGCAAGGTCGAATGGCCGAGCTGGAAACCCACCCCCGAGATGGTGAAGCGCAGCCCCAGCCATTACGCGAAATATGCCGAAACCGGCATGCCGGGCGGCCCCGGCAACCCGCTGGGCGCCCGCGCCATGTATCTTTACCAGAACGGCCATGATACCGGCATCCGCATCCATGGCACGGTCGAGCCCGCCTCGATCGGCCATGCCGTCTCGAACGGCTGCCTGCGCATGGTGAACGATCATGTGATGGCCCTTTACAAGGTGGTCGAGCTGGGCACGCCGGTCACGGTCTACTGATGCGCCTGACCTCCGTCGCCGAGGCGGCGGCGCTCGATTTCGACACGATCATCGACGTGCGCTCGCCCGCGGAATATGCGCTCGACCATCTGCCCGGGGCGATCAACCTGCCTGCGCTGTCAAACGACGAACGCGCCCGGGTCGGCACGATCTACAAGCAGGTCTCGCCCTTTGACGCGCGCAAGATCGGCGCGGCGCTGGTGGCGAAGAATGTCGCCGCGCATCTGGAAGGCCCTTTGGCGGCGAAGACCGGGGGCTGGCGGCCCTTGGTCTATTGCTGGCGCGGCGGGCAGCGCTCGGGGTCGTTTGCGACGATCCTGCGCGCGGTGGGCTGGCGCACCGATCTTGTCGAGGGCGGCTATAAAAGCTGGCGGCGGCTGGTGCTGGAGACGCTCGACCAGCCGATCCGGGCGCCGGTTGTCGTGCTGGACGGCAACACCGGCTCGGCCAAGACCGAGGTGCTGCTCGCGGCGGCGGCGCAGGGCGCGCAGGTGATCGACCTTGAAGGGCTGGCCAATCATCGCGGCTCGATCTTTGGCGCGCGGCCGGGCGGGCAACCGGCGCAGACCGGCTTCGAGGGCAAGCTGGCGCTGGCGCTGGCACAGCTCGATCCGGCGCGGCCGGTGCTGATCGAGGCCGAAAGCGCGAAGGTGGGGCAGCTGCAACTGCCGAAAACCCTGTGGGCGGCGCTGCGCACGGCGCCGCGGCTGCGGTTGGTGGCGCCCCTGCCCGCGCGCGCGGCCTATCTGGCGCGGGCCTATGCCGATATCGTGGCCGATCCCCTGCGGCTGACCCGGCTGATCGACCAGCTGCGCCCCTATCACGCCGCCGAGGTGATCCACCGCTGGCACGGGCTGGCCAGGGCGCAGGCCTTCGAGGCGCTGGCGGCCGAGCTGATGCAGCGCCATTACGATCCGCGCTACGACAAGCACCGCGCGCGGCAGGATCACCGGGTGATCGAGATCGCCACCGCCAGCCTTGCCCCCGAGGCGCTGACCGCGCTGGCGGCAGAGGTCACGGCCGCGGCGGGGCGGTTGGCGGTCTGAAACACTTTTTCCCGATTTCGCCCTTGACGCCCCCCGCGCCATCCCTTAGTGACGCCGCCAGTGGCTAGGTAGCTCAGCAGGTTAGAGCACGTGACTCATAATCACGGGGTCGGGGGTTCGAGTCCCCCCCTCGCCACCAACAAAATCAAACATAAAATCAAGCATATGGCCAGGCACAGCTAAAGCTGTTTGCTGAGCCGTTTATACGGCCAGCATTTTTGGCCCGCGTGTCGATCTTTGCAATCGCCGATTCTCCGGGCCTGCGATCCCGCCGCGGATCGTGCGTCTCAAGGATCGGCGAAGAGCTGCCCGGCGCAACCGATCACCCGGGCTGAAACAGCCTGCCGTTGTGCGGACCTTGCCCTCCGCTGCGCCCCTCAGGTGCAGGTCGTGGCCGAAGCCGCCCCGTGCCGCGCTGCCGCGTCGGGCGGCACCCGGACAAGCCCCCCGGTCAGAACAGCACGATATCCGCGCCCGCCGCGCGGGCCGGCGGAGCCGCGGTCTGCCGGGCGTCCTGCTGTCCGATCCGGACCAGCCAGGCGTCATGGACGGTTCGCTCGGCCTCGATCGAGAGCCGCGCGCGGATATCGGCCAGAAGCGCGCTTTCGCCGGAACTCAGGCACAGCGGCTGGCTTGGCGGCCCTTGCGGCGCCGTGGCTTGCAGCTGCGCACCCATCCGGCCGATCTCGTCGCGATGATCCGACATCGCCCGCAGCCCGTCGGTCAGGTTTTCCGCCAGCAGCCGGTTGTTGTCCGAAATCGCCGTCTGCGCGGCGGCAAGCGACCGGCGCAG
Source organism: Rhodobacter sp. 4.3.4 (assembly GCF_058724655.1). Lineage (NCBI taxonomy): Bacteria > Pseudomonadati > Pseudomonadota > Alphaproteobacteria > Rhodobacterales > Rhodobacter > Rhodobacter sp. 4.3.4. The sequence goes on along the minus strand of NZ_CM178967.1, from coordinate 1,164,408 downwards.
CGCCGCCAGCCCGGAGGCGACTTTCGTTTCCAGCTCGTCGCGAATGGCCTGCATATCCGTCGACTGGCGGTCGAACAGATCCGCGATCTGCGCCGAGGACGACCGGATCTGCCCGAGATTGGCGGTCAGATCGCGCACACGGCCACTGCTTTGCTCGACCAGCTCGCGCAGCTGATGCGCGATCACCTTCAGCGGCAGCCCGTCCAGACCCAGCCCGGCACAGGCGATCACCGCATTGATGCCGATCAGATTGATGCGCATTTCGATCGCCCCGATCTCGTGGACGATGTCCTGCACCCTGTCGACCGAGCCTGACAGCGCCCGCGCCTCCTCGCCCAGCGCCCGTTGCAGCCCGGCCCCCTCGGCAAGGATGGTGCCGATCCGGGCATAGGCGGCCAGCAGATCCGTAAGCCCGGAGCGCCCGGGCAGGAACAGGTCTTCCACCTCGTGCAGGAACCCCTGCGTCCGGGCATTGGCGGCGGCAAGCTGACGTTCCATCTGCTGCAGATGCGGCATGTGCCGCGCGATCGCCGCGGCGGCCTGTTCCCCGGCCAGATCCGCAAGGGCCAGCCGCAGCCCCTCGCCCACCCGGGGATCTTCGGCGGCCTCGAAGACGATCTCGACATGTTCGAGGCCCTGGCGCATCGCATCCCCCGACTGCAGCGCCACAAGCGCTTTCGACACCGCATCGCGGATCGCCTGCGCGTTCTGGCCCAGCTTGCCGCCGCGCGTCATCAGCGCGGACATATGCGTATCCAGCCGGGCGATGCCGGACAGGATGTCCTGCGCCGCCGTCGTCGCATGTTCGGCAAAAAGCCCGCCAAGCCCCGAAGACCGCTCCTGCGCCGAGGCGACCATGTGCGAGAGCGCCGCCAGCGCCTCGTCGACCTCGGCAACCCGCAGCGTCGCAGTGCGCACCAGCTCCGGCGCGTCGCGCGAAAACACCGCCATCGAGCCCGTCGTCTCGGCGATCTGCGCCACGGCGACCCGGGCATTCAGCGCCACGATCGTCATCGTCCGGATCACCCCCGACAGACGCGCGGCAACGCCCTGCATCGCCCGGACATCCCGGCAGATCTGCTCCAGCGGCAGGCGGCTGCGTTCGAAATTGGCCAGCAGCCCGCGCAGCGCCGCCTCGTTTTGACGGATCGTCTCGGTCAGCTCCGTCGCCCCGTCAGAGGAGGCGAAGGCCGCAATGTCCCGGATCGGATGTTCCAGCGCATCGAAACAGGCACAGACCGAGGTCAGCGCCATGCCCGCGCGCAGGAACTTCCGCTCGGTCTCGACACGAACCCCGCGCACGACTTCGGCGCAGGCCAGAGCCTGACTGCGGGGGGGATGAAAGCCCGTGACCATGGTCTTCCCTTGCCTGACGGAACTGCGAAACCGGGTTCAGGCGCTCGGCAGGATCTGCCGCACGACGCCCAAAAGCGCCTCGGGCTCGACCGGCTTGACGATCCAGCCGGTGGCGCCTGCGGCCTTCGCCTCGTCCTTGCGCGATTGCGCGGATTCGGTGGTCAGCATCAGGATCGGCATGAACCGGCCCGCCGGAGACTTGCGCACTTCGCGGATCAGATCGAGCCCGTTCATCCCGCCCATATGCAGATCGGTGATCATCAGATTGGGCCGGTTCCCCGCCGCCAGCCCCTGCAGGGCGGCCTCGCCGCTCGAAGCCTTGAGCACGCCATAACCGGCGCGGGTCAGGGTGGTTTCCATGCTCATCAGCATGGTCGGGCTGTCATCGACAAGCAGGATGGTCTTCATGTTTTCCTCGTTTTGTTTTTGTCAGACATCTTTTCGATCGGGGCGGCGGTCGGGGCCGCGACCGGGCCTGCCTGCGGCAGATCCGCAAGGCAGGCGGCCATAAACGCCTCCGGCGGCGGACGGATCAGCCGCGGCCGCGCCGCCAGAAGACATTGCAGCACCGCGCTGTGGATCGGCCCTGCCGCGCCAAGATCGACCTGCGCCGCCTCGGTGGCACTCAGCCAAAGCGCGAAATCCAGCGCCTCCTCGACGGTTGCAGCGCCCTCGAAGCGCGCCTGCGCCGCGTCATAAATGATCGGCATCACAGGAACTCCTTGACATTGAGCACCAAAAGCACCCGGCCATCGCCCAGCACGGCGGTTCCCGCATAGCCCGGAACGCCGTTCAGGATGCCGGCCATCGGCTTCATGATCACATCCATGCCCGCCACGAATTCATCGACCACAAGGCCGATCGGGGCGCCGTCGATCCGCACCACCAGCACCGCCTCTTCCGGGGCGGGCCGCGCGGGCAGCAGGAAGCGCTCGCGCAGCCGCACGATCGGCACCAGCGCGCCGCGCAGATGCACCAGCTCGCGCCCCTTCAGATTGCGGATCTCCGCCTGCGGAATGCGCACGGTTTCCGCCGTCAGCGCCATCGGGATGCCGTAAAGCTGGCCGCCGATCCCGACCGCCATCACCTTCGAGATCGCCAGCGTCAGCGGCAATTGCAGATCGACCGTGGTGCCCAGCCCGACGACCGAAGACAGCCGCACCGTGCCCCCCAAAGCCTCGATCGCGTGGCGCACCGCATCCATGCCGACGCCGCGCCCCGACAGGTCCGAGACCGTCTCGGCCGTCGAAAACCCGGGCAGGAAGATCAGATTGACCGCCTCCGCATCCGACAGCCCCGCCGCGGTTTCCGCAGAAATCAAACCCTTGCGCAGTGCCGAGGCGCGGATCTTCGCCGGGTCGATGCCCCGGCCGTCGTCTTCGATCCGCAAGACGACCTTGTCCCCTTCCTGCGCGGCGCGCAGCAAAAGCCGCGCCGCCTCGGGCTTGCCCGCCGCGCGGCGCTCCTCGGCGCTTTCGATGCCGTGATCCAGACTGTTGCGCAGCAGGTGCAGCAGCGGATCGGCCAGCGCCTCGATCACGCCCTTGTCGGCCTCGGTGGTCTCGCCCTCGATCTGCAGATCGACGGTCTTGCCCAGCTTGCGGCTGATGTCGCGCACAAGGCGCGGGAAACGCTTGAACACCACCGCGACCGGCAGCATGCGGATGCCCATGACCGCGGTTTGCAGTTCCTGCGCGATCCGGTCGAGCACGGCGAAACTGGTCTTGATCTCGCGCGCCATCTCGCGATTGCCGAAGTGGTTTTCCGCCCGATCGGCCAGAAAGGGCAAGGCATTCTTCGCCACCACCAGCTCGCCCACCAGATCGACAAGGCCGTCGATCTTCGCCGGTTCGATCCTCAACGCCCGGTCCGCGCCTGACCCGGCCTCGGCCACGGGCGCCCCCGCGACCGGCGCCGCGGCCAATTCCGCCGCCTCCGGCGCCGCGCAGGGCTCTCCCGTCACCGCCGCGCGCAGCCGCCGCAGGGGCAGATCCGATCCCTCCTGCGCGGCGGCCTGCACCGCCAGCCGCAGGGTCTCGGGCGCGACGACAAGACCGGCGCTGCGAAACACCGCCTGGATCGCCGTCGCAATCGCCGCCACCGCCGCATCGGGCGCCTGCGCCAGCTGAAATTGCGTCGCCAGCAGCGCCGCGGAGACCGGATCGAAAGGCCCGTCGAATATCTGCGCCCGGTCGATCCCGATCACCTCGGTCTCCGCCACGACATAGCGCAACAGATGGTCGATCTCGGCGCGCGGCGCGGCGCTGAGCAGCTCGAAACGCAGCTGACAGTGATAGGGGTCGAAGACATCGGGCGCCGCCCAGGCGCCTGAGGGTCCGACGCGGAACCACAGCCGCCCCGGCACCTGCGCCATCAGATAGGCCGGGTCCTCCCCGGAAAAGAAGCAATCGGCCCGCGGGCTGTAGCGGATCAGGGTGAAACGGGTCTCGGGCGCCGCCTCGGCGATCACCGCCGCGATCTGCGCCCGCAGCGGCAGATCGAGCCAGGCGGGCAAGGCATCGGAGGGCGGGGCACCGGGGTCTTGCGGCTGCGCTGCGGTCACGCCTTCCGTCTCCGGGGCCGGATCGGCATGGCCCAGCCAGTCGCGATAGCGCCGCGACCGGATGCGGGCGAAATCGGCCGCGCCCTCGGGCAGCCTGCCCGCGGTGTCGATCGCCTCGACCCAGCCCGAAAGCGTGTCGAAACAGCCCAGCAGGTCATCGACGATTTCGGGATTGAGCCCGACCCGCCCCTCGCGCACCGCGCCCAGAAGATCCTCGGCCGCATGCACCAGCTCGACCAGGATCGGCAGATCGAACATCCCCGCCGTGCCCTTGATCGTATGCACGACGCGAAACAGATCGTTGACCGCCACCGCATCGGCGGGATGGGCTTCAAGCTGCAACAGCGCCTCGGCGGCGGTTTCCACAAGATCGCGCATCTCCGGCACGAAGCCGTCGCGCAACAGGTCAAGATCGGGCTGCTGGCTCATGCGGCCCTCCCGGCAAGGCGGTCGCCTGCGACGCGCGGGCGCGGGGAAAGGCCGCACAGGCGGCGCGCCACCGCGACGTAAAGCGCGGGGTCGATCGGCTTGGTCAGGAAGAAATTCGCCCCGGCGGCGAAGGCCCGGGCCTGCTCGGCCTCGGCCTTCGCGGAACTGACGATCACCGCGGGCACCCCGGCCAGATCCGGCGTGGCACGGGCCGCGCGCAAAAAGCTCAGCCCGTCCATCATCCGCATGTTGATATCGACGAAGAACAGGTCGAACGGCCGTTGCAGCGCCACTTCCATCGCCTCGAGCCCGTTGATCGCCTCGTGCAGTTCGAACCCCTCGGCGGCCAGCAGGCTGTGGCAATAGCGGCGCAGGGTGAAGGCGTCGTCGATCAGAAGCACGCGCGGCGGCGGCGGGGGCAGCGTGGCGATTTTGCCTTGCGGGTTCGACATGGCGGCGCGACCTCAGAGCGACGGGACGGACAAGGGTTTTTGATGCACGAGCGCATCGGGGAACTTGCGCGGGCAGAACAGCGGCGAGATCCGCGACATGCTTTCGGAATGGCCAAGGCAGATGAAACCGCCCGGGCGCAGACAGTCGAAGAACGCCTCGGCGACCTGCCGACGCGAGGTTTCGTCGAAATAGATCAGCAGGTTGCGGCAGAAGATCACGTCGATCTGCCGCAGCCGCGCCATCTGTGCCGGATCGACGACATTGATCAGCGAAAAGTCGATCGACTGGCGCAGCTCGTCGATCACCTGCCATTTGCCGCCCGCGACGGCATGGAAATAGCGGCTGCGCAGGGCTTGCGGCACCCGATGCAGGGCGCGCTCCTCGTAAAGCCCCTCGCGGGCCTTGGCCAGCACCCGGCTGTCGACATCCGAGGCCAGAATCTCGATGTCATAGGCATCGGCCTTCGGCCAGTTTTCCAGAATCGAGATCGCCAGCGAATAGGGTTCCTCGCCCGTCGAACAGGGGATCGACCAGATCCGCAGCCGGTCGCCCGGCGCACGGTCCCGCACCAGCTCGTCCAGCATGTTGCGGACAAGACAGTCGAACTGGTAATCCTCGCGCAGGAAATAGGTCTCGTTCACCGTCATCTCGTTGATCAGGTGCTGCAATTCCTCTTCGCCGGGCTGAAAGCGCACGAGCATGAAATAGTCGCGGAAGCTGCGCGAGCCGGTCAGGCGCATGCGCTCGGCCAGGCGCCGATCGGTGAAGCTGCGCCGCTTCGCATCGAGCCGGATCCCGGTCTTGCGATAGAAGAACTCCTGCAGGGCCTGCATCTCCTCGGAGGTGACGGGCAGCGGGCCGTTGGGCAGCGGGCCATGCGGGCTCATGACCGGGCCGCCGAAAAACCGTCGCCCAGCGTCGGCATCTCCGCCAGCAGGAACTGCACCAGGCCATCGGAGCGAAAGCGCTGCGCCGTGGTGGTCAGGATCTGCGCGGGCAAGGACTGGCCCAGGCCCTGCAACACCTCGATCAGCGTGGCGCAGACATTGGCATCGGTCTCCTCCTGCAGCCGGGCGAACAGGGTCATTTCGATCCCGCCCAGCGGCAGATCCCCCGCCAGCAGCACCCCGAACAGGCGCATCCCGGGGTCGGGATCGCCCAGCATCCCCTCCAGCAGCGCGGCGGCGGGGCCGGGCATCGCCACAAGCGCGGCCAAGGCCAGATTGCGCAGCGCCGCATCCTCGGCGCGCAGCTGCGCGACAAGAACCTCGGCGGCGGCAAGACTGCCCTGCCGGACCAGGGCGCCCGCAAGCGCTTCGCGGACAAAGGGGTCCTGCTCGGTCCGCAGCCGCAGACCCAGCTCGGCCTCCGCGCCGGGGGTCTGCCCCAGCGCCTGCGCCTCGCGCCGCAGCGCCTGCGCCGCGGTTTCGCAGCCAGAAGCCGCCGCGGCATCGCGGCTGCGGTTTTCCGCCCGGACAAGACCCATGCTCAGGCCCCCCTTCTGATCTGGGCGCGGTTCAGCCAGACGCCGATCCGCGCCGGGATGCGCGCCAATGGCAGCACGGTTTCAGCGCCCCCCGCCGCGATCAGCGCGGCCGGCATGCCGAAGACGACCGAGGTTTCCTCGTCCTGCGCGACGGTGCGCCCGCCGGCACGGCGCAGTTTGGTCATTTCGGGCGTGCCGTCATCGCCCATGCCGGTCAGCATCACGCCCACCAGCCGCTCCGCCGGCATATGCGCCAGCGCGGTTTCGACAAGCCGCCCGATCGAGGGATGCCAGGGCCGCCCGTCCGAGGGCACCGAGGTCGCCATCAAATTGCCCGCGCGCCGCATCAGTACGACATCGGCATCGCCCCGGCCGATATAGACCGTGCCCGGGGCAAGCGTCGTCGGGCTGGTGACCTCCTGCACCCGAAGCGCCGCGATCTGGTCAAGCCGCGCCGCAAAGGGGCCGGTGAAGGCCGCGGGCATGTGCTGACAGATCAGGATCGGGGCCGGAAAATCGCCCGGCAGCGCCGAGATGAGCTCTTCCAGCGCCCGCGGCCCGCCGGTCGAGGCGCCAACAAGCACCAGTTTTTCGGGCGTTTGCCCGGGCGCAGATCCGGCTGCGGGCGCGGGCCGTTGCGGCCGGGCAGCCGGAGCCGGGCGGCGCACCGCCCCCGGCCGCAAAAGCCGCGCCCGGGCCGCCGCCGCCACCTTGGCGCAGATTTCCTCCTCGACCCGGTGCAGATCCAGCGAGACCGTGCCATCGGGCTTGTGGACGTAATCGACCGCGCCCAGCTGCAACGCCTCGAAAGTGGCCAGCGCCCCCGCCTCGGTGAGCGAGGACACCATGACCACCGGCGTCGGCCGACGATGCATCAGATGCCCAAGGAAGGTCAGCCCGTCCATCTCGGGCATGTTGATGTCGAGCGTGATCACATCGGGTGCGCAGGCCTCGACCATGTCCAGCGCCTGCGCCCCGTTGCGGGCGGTGCTCACCTGCCATTTGCGCGCCTCCAGCATCTGCGAGAGCCGTTTGCGCATCAGCGCGGAATCGTCGATCACCAGAACCTTGGGCATGGGCTGTCCGATCAGGCCGCGTCAAGCGCGTCGAGTTCGGCCCCGTCCAGCAGGCGATCACTTTCCAAAAGCAGGATCATCCGTTGCCGCTCTGCCAGATTGGCGACACGACGGATCATCTGCGCCTGTTCCAGCGCCAGCTCCGGCGCGTCTTCGATCTGGGCGCGGGCGATCCGCATCACCTCGGAGACGCTGTCGACGATGAAGCCGGTCTGCACGCCGCGGATGGTGAAGACCATCACCCGTTGCCGGTCGTTGCGCTCCTGCACCGGCAGGCCGAAGCGGCTGCGCTGATCGACCAGCGGGATCACCGCGCCACGCAGGTTGATCACCCCCTCGATGAAATCGGGGCTGCGCGGCACCCGAGCGATGGTTTCGGGCAGACGCAGGATTTCCTGAACGGCGGCGATGGCGACGCCGTATTCTTCGTTCATCAGCCGGAACACCACGAATTGTTCCTCGTCGGAACTATCCGACACCGTTTCGCTGCTGTCCATGCTTTGCCCCTGTTCGGTCAGCGCGGCCAGGCTGCCCCGCAGCGCGCCGTCATCGAAGATCTGATCGGCCGAGAGCACCGAAACGATGCGGCGGCCCTCGTCGAGCCGGCACACGGCGGTGATGTCGCGCAGCTGCGCATCGGCGGCCAGCAGCGGCGGCATCGGGTCGATCAGGCTGCGCGGCACCCGCAGCACCTCGCGCACCCGGTCCATCACCAGACCCACCGAAGTCTGTCCGCCGTCCAGCGAGACGACGACGACGCGGTTGTGATCGGCCAAAGGCGCCGGTTCCATGCCGAACAGCGCGCGCATCGACAGCACCGGCAACAGCCGGTCGCGCAGGTTCATCACGCCCAGAACCGCGGCGGCGGCCTTGGGCACCCGGGTGATGCGCTCCGGCACCTGGACGATTTCCTGCACGCAGGTAATTTCCAGCCCGTATTCCTGCCCCGCCACATCAAAGGACACGAGCTGCATCTGATCGTCATGACCGCTTTCGGCGGCGGTCTGCGCAACCGCCTGCATCCGCAGCGCCGTTTCGGGGCCGCGCGCCTCGAAGCTGTCGAATTCGCGCGCGATCATCGCCAGCGCATCCAGCACCATGACCATGCCGCGCTCGCCCTCGGCCTTGATCACGCCCTCCAGCAGATCCGAGCGCACCGTGGTGGTGATCGCCCCGGCCATCTCGATGCGGTCGGCCTCGACGCTGACGACATTGGCCACGTCATCGACGACGATCCCCACCGGCCGGGCGCCGTCCAGAATGACGACGCGGGTCGCATCGTCATGGGCGCGTTCGGCCAGGCCGAAAAGACGCCGCGTGTTGACCACCGGCAGCACCGAGCCGCGCAGATTGGCCAGCCCCTCAAGCGCGGCGGGCGCCAGCGGCAGCTTGACGATGGCCGGAACGCGAATGATTTCGCGCACCGCAGCCAGAGCAACGGCGAAGCTCTCGCCCGCAATCGAAAAGATCACGAATTGCCGCGCGGCCCCGGCAGAGGGAGCGCCCGAGGGCGGTGCCGCTTCGGCATCGGGTTTCACCCCGACATCGGCGGCAGGCTTTTTCGCCTTCGCGGACCGTCCCGGTTTCGGAGCGGCGGCGGGGGGGGCGGCCGGATCGCCGCCCGCATCGATGCTGTCGGTCATGACCTGTCCGCCTCAGAGCCCGGTTTGCAGTTCATCGGCGAGCGAGGCGATCGATTCGACCGCCATCGCCAGCTCCTCCGCGCCCTGCGCCTGCTGCTTGGCCGCCGCCGCCGCACGGGCCGAGTTCTGATTGGCCTGCCCGGCGGCCGCGGCGATCTGGTTGATCCCGGTCTGCACATCGGTGACGCGCGCGATCATCGCCTCAGCCTCGCTGGCGATGGTGCGGTTGCCCTCAAGCACCTGCGCCATATCCGCGGTGACCCGGGCCAGATCGGCGGTCATCGCGCGGTTCTTGTCCACCTCGATCAGCGCAGCAGCCGAGATTTCATCCAGATCGACCCGCACGACGCCGATCTGTTCCTGGATCATCTTGACCATATCCTTGATCCGCGAGGCATTTTCGCTGCTTTCTTCGGCCAGGTTGCGAATGTCGGTCGACACCACCGCAAAGCCCTTGCCGAATTCGCCCGCCCGCGCCGCCTCGATCGAGCCGTTCACCGCCAGCATGTTGGTCTGAATGCCGACGGTGGAAATCGCATCGACGATCTTGTCGATCCGCCCCGAGACCTGCGCCAGCGCGACAACCTGCTCCCGCAGGAGCCCGTTCGCCTCGACCGATTTCTGCACCCCCGAGACCAGCTCGTCCACCGCCGCACGCGATTGCGCCAGCAGATCGGAAATCGCCTCGCCCCGTTCCAGCGCCTGCTCGGCCCGGAGGCGCGAGTTTTCCGCCCCGGCCTGGATCTGCGCCGCCGCCGCCGCCGCCTGGGTCGTCGCCGCGGCCTGGGTATTCGCCCCCGCCGCGATCTGGTCGATCGCCGTCAGGATCTGCGCCGCGGCGCGGTTGATTTCCTCGATCGCCGAAGACAGTTCTTCCGCCGCCGCCGCCACTTCCTCGGCGCTCTTGCGGACATCGGAACTGTTTTTCAGCTCGTCGGCGATTTCCGAGAGCACCGCCGACGAGGCCTCGCTCTCCGAAAGCGCGACGTTTTGCTGATCGAGCGTCGAGAGGATTTCCTCGCAGGCCGCCGCCTGGCTGTTCGAGGAATTGGAGATATCCTCGGCGCCGCGCTGCGCCTCGCCCGCGGCGGCTTCGGATTCGCGTGCCTGCGCGGCGATGTCCCGACCGCCCTCGACGATCGTCGCCATGTCGTCGCGCACCCGCGCCAGCTGCTGATTGACCCCTTCGCCGCGCTCCACCTCGGCGCGGGCGGTGTCGGCCGATTGCTTGATCCCCTCGGCGATCACCTGCACCTCTTCCTGGATCTTGCCGATCAGATCCTGGATGTCGCGGGCGGATTTTTCCGAGGTTTCGGCCAGCGTGCGCACCTGGTCAGCGACGACGGCAAAGCCCTTGCCATGCTCGCCAGCCCGCGCCGCCTCGATCGCGGCATTCAGCGCCAGCAGGTTCGTCTGATCGGCGATCCGCGCCACGGCCTTGACGATCTCGCCGATGGTCGAGGCCTGATTTTCCAGCTCATGCGCGATCTTGACCGAATTTTCCTGACGCGCGGCCGCGCGCGCGATGGCGGCGATGGAATTCACGATCTGCTCGCGCGTGGTGCCGACAAGCTGTTGCAGCGCCTCGGTCTTGTCGACCGAAATCACCGCCGCCTCGCGCGAGGTGACCAGAATCGCCGCAATTTCCCGCACCGCCCGCAGCGAGACCCCGGCCGCGCTCGAAGCCTCTTCGGCCCCGGCGGCGATTTCCTCCATCGCGCGTTTGAGTTCTTCGCTGGCCGAGGTGGCCTCGGCCACGCCGGTCGCCAGTTCGGTGGTCGCCGAGGCGATCTGCTCCGCCGCCGCCTGCTGGCGCGCGAAGGTGCGGGCCTGCCGGCGCTGCGCGTCGACCGGCGCCGCGCCGCGGGCCTTGGGCGCGGGCTCGTCTTTGGGGGCGGCCGCCTTGGGAGCTGCCTGAGCGGAAATCTGGGTGCGTTTGACCAGTGCCATGAAATCTGCCTTCGGATACCGGATTGCCCGGATGTTGACGTGGGTAGACGGAGGCAAAGGGTCGCCCTCGGGGTCTACGGCAAAGGCCGAAGGCGCAAACGATCCGAAGGAGGCGTGTCGGCCTCTGGGGAGAAGGTGATAGGGGATTCGTGTTAACAGACCGTTCGCAGGATCGATTCGGGCGTCGCGTCCGGACAATGTGCCGCGCCTGCAGAAAAATCCTTTGTCAACAAGGCCTGCCGCGCGACTCCCCCGCAAGGGGCCGGGGATCGAATCGCCCCCCGCCAGCAACTTCCCCGATCGTCGCGATGATACCTGGCGGCAGCCCTCGCGGGTCTTGCAGCGCGGCGAAAAGCGCCCGGCCCGGCCTCCGGGCGGTCTCGGTCAGCCGCGGCTGCAACCCGGAGAGACGGCGCGAAAATGCGACGGGGGGCCGAAGCCCCCCGCGATAGATCCTTGTGCCCGAGGTGCAGGTCCGATCAGACCTTCAGCGCCGGGATGATCTGTTTCTTGCGGCTCATGATGCCCGGCAGAACCACGGTGTCGCCGGTCACGGTGCAGGGGAAGCTGGCCTCGGCGATGCGCTTGACGAAATCGTTCGGCACCAGCAGCGTCGCCTCTTCCTTCAGGATGTCGACGACGAACAAAAGCACCTGATCGGCGCCGTCTTCTTTCGCCACATCGACCATCGCGGCCATCAGGCTGTCCTTGCGGTCGAGGATCAGCTTCGGCGCGGTGGTTTCCAGCACCGAGACGCGCAGCTCCTTGCCGTCGACGGTGTATTCTTTCGAATCCATGCGCAGCAGCTCCGCATCCGAGAACTCCGACACGTCGGATTTCGCCTCGAACATCGCGGTGGCCAGCTCGCCGATATCGACGCCCAGATCGGCGGCCAGCTTCTCACAAACTTCCTTGTCATGCGCGGTGGTGGTGGGGCTGCGGAACTCGAGCGTGTCCGACAGGATGCACGAGAGCATCGCGCCCTTGATGCCACGCGGCGCCTTGGCCACCGCCTCGCCCATCAGGTCGAACATGATCGTGGCGGTGCAAGCCAGCGGACGGATGGTGATGTCGATCGGCCCCTTGGTTTCCAGACCGCCGACCAGCTTGTGGTGGTCGATGATGGCGGTGATATCGGCCTTGTTGATGCCCTCGGGCAGCTCGGCCGGGTTGTTGGTGTCGACGATGACCACCTTTTCACCGGCTTCGACGCCCGCGATGATCTCGGGTTTCGGCAGATCCCAGTGCTTCAGCACGAAAGCGGCTTCGGTGTTGGGCTCGCCCAACAGCACCGGTTTCGCGGGCTGGCCCAGCACCTCGGTCATGTACCAGGCCCAGATGATCGGCGAGCCGGTCGAGTCGGTGTCGGGGGATTTGTGGCCGAAAACCTTGGTGGTCATGCGTTCCTCGGATGTTGAAGGGGGATTTGGGCGCCTTATAGGGCCTTGCCCCCCGCTTGTCACCTCTTGCCCCGCCCTTTCGCGCCCGCAGCATCGCGGGTGCAATGACGGGCCCGAAAATTTTTCCGACCCCGGGTGTTGACAGGCCGGGGGGGCGATGACTAACTCCCCTGCCGTTAGCACTCGCCACCCGTGAGTGCTGAAAGCATGAACCTGGAACCTTAGGGAGTGACCCAGATGGCATTCAAACCGCTGCATGACCGCGTGCTGGTCAAACGCGTTCAAAGCGAAGAAAAAACCAAGGGCGGCCTGATCATCCCCGATACGGCGAAGGAAAAACCGGCCGAGGGCGAAGTTGTCGCCGTGGGCGCGGGTGCGCGCAAGGATTCGGGCGAGCTGATCGCCCCCGCCGTCGCCGTGGGCGACCGCATCCTGTTCGGCAAATGGTCGGGCACGGAAGTGACGCTTGATGGCGTCGAAATGCTGATCATGAAAGAATCGGACATCATGGGGATCATCTCGTAATCGACGAGAAGACCCTGATCCCCAACGATATTTGAAGGAGCCGAAAGAATGGCAGCCAAAGAAGTCAAATTCTCGACCGACGCCCGCGACCGGATGCTGCGCGGCGTCAACATCCTCGCTGATGCGGTCAAGGTGACGCTCGGCCCGAAAGGCCGCAACGTGGTGATCGAAAAATCCTTCGGTGCGCCGCGCATCACCAAGGACGGTGTCTCGGTCGCCAAGGAAATCGAACTGGCCGACAAGTTCGAAAACATGGGCGCGCAGATGGTGAAGGAAGTCGCTTCCCGCACCAATGACGAAGCCGGGGACGGCACCACCACCGCGACCGTTCTGGCGCAAGCCATTGTCCGCGAAGGCATGAAAGCCGTCGCCGCGGGCATGAACCCGATGGATCTCAAGCGCGGCATCGACCTGGCCACCGCCCGCGTCGTCGACGCGATCAAGACCGCCGCCCGCCCGGTGAAAGACAGCGACGAAGTCGCGCAAGTCGGCACCATCTCGGCCAACGGCGAAGCCCAGATCGGCCGCTTCATCGCTGACGCGATGCAGAAAGTTGGCAACGAGGGTGTGATCACCGTCGAAGAAAACAAGGGCATGGACACCGAAGTCGAAGTCGTCGAAGGGATGCAATTCGACCGCGGCTACCTCTCGCCCTATTTCGTCACCAACCCCGACAAGATGATCGCGGATCTGGAAGACGCCTACATCCTGCTGCACGAGAAGAAACTTTCGTCGCTGCAGCCGATGGTGCCGCTGCTGGAAGCCGTGATCCAGTCGACCCGTCCGCTGATCATCGTTGCGGAAGATGTCGAAGGCGAAGCGCTGGCGACCCTTGTCGTCAACAAGCTGCGTGGCGGGCTGAAGATCGCCGCCGTCAAGGCGCCGGGCTTCGGTGATCGTCGCAAGGCGATGCTGCAGGACATCGCGATCCTGACCGGCGGTCAGGTGATCTCGGACGACCTCGGCATGAAGCTGGAAAACGTCACGCTCGACATGCTCGGCCGTGCGAAGAAGGTCACGATCTCGAAAGAGAACACCACCATCGTCGACGGTCATGGCGACAAGGCGGAAATCAACGCCCGCGTGGCGCAGATCCGCACCCAGATCGAGGAAACCACCTCGGACTACGACCGTGAGAAGCTGCAAGAGCGCGTGGCCAAACTGGCCGGTGGCGTTGCGGTGATCCGCGTCGGCGGCATGACCGAAGTCGAAGTGAAAGAGCGCAAGGACCGCGTTGATGACGCGCTGAACGCGACCCGTGCGGCCGTTCAGGAAGGCATCATCGTCGGCGGTGGCGTGGCTCTGGTTCAGGCTGCGAAGAAGCTGGCCGACCTGACCGGCGCGAACTCGGATCAGGATGCGGGCATCTCGATCGTGCGTCGCGCGCTGGAAGCGCCGCTGCGTCAGATCGCCGAAAACGCGGGCGTCGATGGCGCCGTCGTGGCGGGGAAGGTGCGGGAATCGACCGATGCGGCCTTCGGCTTCAACGCCCAGACCGAAGAATATGGCGACATGTTCGGCTTCGGCGTCATCGACCCGGCCAAGGTCACCCGCACCGCGCTGGAAGATGCGGCCTCGATCGCCGGTCTGCTGATCACCACCGAATGCATGATCGCCGAGAAGCCCGAGCCGAAAGCGGCCCCGGCCGGCGGCATGGGCGGCATGGGCGGCATGGACATGATGTAATCTTCCCCAAAGGGAAGATCGAAGGGCGCCCGCAAGGGCGCCCTTTTTCGTTGCGGATCAAGCGGTTATTGCTGCATGCCCTTGATGTATTCCATCAGCCGCACCAGCCGCGCCGGGGTCGGCGTTGCGATGCCGTCGCCACTGTCATAAAGCACCACAGGGCCGTCCAGCATCGGCTCAAACGACGGCATATCGCCCGCCAGCGCCCCGATCATCTCGCCATGCTCGCGGTGGCCGACGATCTTCGACATCACCCGCGCCTCGGGGAAATTGCCGTCATTCATCATCGTCAGATCGGCCAGCGAGACCGGGTGCAGCTTCAGCTCCTGCGCGATCGGGCCGGGATCGCCGCCGGTGCCATGGCAGCCCGCGCAGTAATCGGCATAATCCCTTGCGGGCGAGGGCGCGGTCAGATCAACCGCCCCCATGCAGGCCGCCAGCCCCATCGCCCCGCCAAAGCACATCAGAATCGCACGCATCGCAAACCTCCATTTGCGCCCAGCAAAGCACGCGGCCAGACCGCCCGCCCTGATGCAGCGCAAATGGCGGGCCTCAATGCGCCTCGGCCCAGCTCGCCCCCTGCCCCGCATCGACGACGAGCGGCACCGAAAGCCGCACCGCCGGATCGGCCGCCCCTTCCATCACCGCCCGCGCCGTGGCGATCAGCGGATCGACGGCGCTTTCCGCCACCTCGAAGATCAATTCGTCATGCACCTGCAGCAGCATCTTCGCGGGCAGATGCGCGATGGCGGCGGGCATGCGGATCATCGCGCGGCGGATGATGTCGGCCGCCGCCCCCTGAATCGGCGCGTTGATCGCGGCGCGTTTGGCAAAGCCTGCGCCCGGCCCCTTGGCGTTGATTTCCGGCGTGTGGATCTTGCGGCCGAAAAGCGTTTGCACGAAGCCGTTCGCCTTGGCGAAGGCCACCGTCTCGTCCATATAGGCGCGAATGCCCGGGAAACGCTCGAAATAACGGTCGATGAAGCCCTGCGCCTCGGCCCGGGGAATGCGCAGGTTGCGCGCCAGACCGAAACCGGAGATGCCGTAGATCACGCCGAAGTTGATCGCCTTGGCGCGGCGGCGCACCATCGGGTCCATCCCCTCGACCGGCACGCCGAACATTTCAGACGCCGTCATCGCGTGAATGTCGATGCCCTTGGCGAAAGCCGCCTTCATCTCGGGCAGGTTCGCGACATGGGCAAGGATGCGGAGTTCGATCTGGCTGTAGTCGAGCGAGACGATCCGATGCCCCGGCGTGGCCACGAAAGCCTCGCGGATACGGCGGCCCTCGTCGGAGCGCACGGGGATGTTTTGCAGGTTCGGATCGGTCGAGGCCAGCCGCCCGGTGTTCGCCCCCGCGATGGAATAAGAGGTATGCACCCGGCCGGTGTCGGGGTTCACATGCGTCTGCAGCGCATCCGTATAGGTCGATTTCAGCTTGGCGATCTGGCGCCAGTCGAGCACCTTCGCCGCCAGCTCCGCCGCCTGCTTGTGATCCGCCATCGTGGTGATGTCTTCGAGCACATCGGCCCCGGTCGCATAGGCCCCGGTCTTGCCCTTTTCGCCGCCCGGCACGCCCAGCTTGTCAAACAGGATCTCGCCCAGCTGCTTGGGGCTGCCGACGTTGAAGGGCTGCCCGGCAAGGGCTTGAATTTCCTCCTCAAGCCCCGCCATGCGCTGCGCGAAGACATTCGACATCCGGGCAAGCACGGTGGGATCGACCTTGACCCCCGCCATCTCCATTTCCGCCAGAACCGGGACCAGCGGCCGTTCGAGCGTCTCGTAAACCGTCGTCACCTGTGCCCGGTGCAGCTGCGGTTTGAAGGCAGCCCAAAGCCGGTAGGTGATCTCGGCATCCTCGGCGGCGTAAGCCGTGGCCTTGTCGAGCGGCACCTTGTCAAAGGTGATCTGCGCCTTGCCGGTGCCGATCAGCTCCTTGATCGGAATGGGGCGGTGGTGCAGATATTCCTCGGAAAGCGCGTCCATGCCATGCCCGTGCAGGCCGGAAAACATCGCATAGGACATCAGCATCGTGTCGTCGAACGGCGCCACGCGGATGCCGCGCCGGGCAAAGATCTTCCAGTCGTATTTCATGTTCTGGCCGATCTTCAGGATGCTTTCATCCTCCAGCACCGGCTTCAGGATCGCCAGCGCCGCGTCCATCGGCATCTGCCCCGCCGCAAGCGCGGTGGAGCCGAAAAGATCATCGCCCCCCGTCGTGTGCCCCAGCGGAATGTAGCAGGCCCGCCCCGGCCCGGTGCAAAGCGAGACACCGACCAGATCAGCCTGCATCTCGTCGAGCGAGGTGGTCTCGGTATCGACCGCCAGCACGCCGGTTGCCTGCGCCTCGGCCAGAAAGTCCCGCAGCGCCGCGGGATCGGTGAGGCAGAGATAGCGCGCAGGGTCGATCGGCGCGACCGCCTCGGCCTGCGGTGCCAGGCGGGCCTGCGGCGCCGCCCCCTCGGCCCAGCGCGCGGCAGCGTCGGCCTTTGCGGGCGCCCCCACCGGCAGCTCGCGGCCGAATTTCTCGGCCACGCGCTTGGTCAGATTGCGGAATTCCATTGCCTCAAGGAAAGCGATCAGCGCCTCGGGTTCGGGCTCCTTCACCTCGAGCGCCTCCAGCCCGAAGTCGAGCGGCACGTGATCTTCGAGCGTCACCAACCGCTTCGAGACCCGGATCTGATCGGCAAAATTCACCAGCGTCTCGCGCCGCTTCGGCTGCTTGATCTCGCCCGCGCGGGCGAGCAGCGTTTCCAGATCGCCATATTCGCCAATCAGTTGCGCGGCGGTCTTGATGCCAATGCCCGGCGCGCCGGGCACGTTGTCGACGGAATCGCCCGCCAAGGCCTGCACGTCGATCACCCGATCCGGGCGCACGCCGAATTTCGCCTCGACCTCCTCGGGGCCGATGACAAGGTTCTTCATCGCATCAAGCATCACCACGCCATCGCCCACCAGCTGCATCAGATCCTTGTCCGAGGAAATGATGGTGACGCGCCCGCCCGCCTCGCGCGCCTGCCGGGCGAGCGTCGCGATGATGTCATCGGCCTCATAGCCCTCGATTTCCAGACAGGCGAGATTGAAGGCGCGGGTGGCCTCGCGCGTCAGGGGGAATTGCGGGCGCAGATCCTCGGGCGCGGGGGGGCGGTTTTCCTTGTAGGCGGGATAGATCTCGTTGCGGAAGGTCTTGGAACTGTAGTCGAAAATCACCGCCGCATGGGTGGGCGCATCGGCGCCCCGCGCGTCTTCGATGTAGCGGAAGATCATGTTGGTGAAGCCCGCCACGGCGCCCACGGGCAGGCCGTCGGATTTGCGCGTCAAGGGCGGCAGCGCGTGATAGGCGCGAAAGATGAAGGCCGAGCCGTCGATCAGATGCAGATGGCAGCCTTTTCCGAAACTCATATGCGCCTCCTCTTTTGCTTCCTTGTGCCACAGCCCCCCGCAAACGAAAAGGCGGCCGGGACGCGGCCGCCTTCTGCGCGCGGGGGCGCGGGCTCAGTGCTCTTCGACGGCGTTGGCGCGGTCGATGATGAATTTCTTGCCGCAATAGGGGCAGCAGATCTCGCCGCTCTCGCGCGGGATCGTCAGCCAGACCTTCGGATGGCCCAGCGCGCCTTCGCCGCCGTCGCAGGCGCCTTTCCAATGGGTGACGACCTTGAGTTCGGGGGCGTTCGACATGGCTGGCTCCTGAGCGCGGCAAATGGGTCAGGCGGAGTTATGCGAAATAACGCCGCAGCGCGCAAGCTTTCCAAACCTGGCACCCGGTCGGGCTGCCGGGGGCTTTGCCCCCGGACCCCCAGCGTATTTGCACCAAGAAAAAACGCAGCGGGCTTTTTCTTGGCCCAAATACGCCCTGTCTCGGGAGCGACTGGGAGAAAGATCAGTCGGTGACGATCATCGGGCCGATGCAGCGCCCGGCGAGGATGTGCAGGTGGAAATGCGGCACTTCCTGCACGCCGTTCTCGCCCGCATTGGTGATGGCGCGAAAGCCCTTGCCCGCGCCATGCGCCTCGGCGCTGATCAGGCTCACCACCTTGGCGACGGTGCGGGTGAAATCGACGATCTCGGCCTCTGACGCCTCGGCGCAGAAGTGATCGTAGGTGACATAGGGTCCCTTCGGGATCACCAGCACATGATCGGGGGCTTTCGGCGCGATATCGCGGAATGCCAGCGTGTGTTCGGTTTCCCAGACCGTGCGGTTGGGGATCTCGCCGCGCAGGATGCGGGCGAAGACGTTCGTGGTGTCATAGACATAGGCCAAGGGCGTTCTCCTCAATCGACGAACAGATAATCGGTCGCGGCGATGCGATGCGCAAGATCGGGCGCGATGCCCAGAAACGCCGCCAGCGGCGCGGCGTTCATCTCCGGGCTGTCGCCTTGGCGCATCCGCAGGAAGACCGGAAAACCGGCATCGCGCATCTGCTCGCTTTCGTGGCGCAGATCGTTGCGGATCGTCGGCAGGAGCCGGTCGAGCACCTCGGGCGGGGTCGTCTCGCCCGCCAGACCGACGCGGCGGGCATGGCCGATCAGATAGGCATCGGAAAAATCGCATTCGATTTCAAGCACCCGCAGCGTGCATTTGTCGGTGGCGAAATCCCGCATCAGCTCGATCGCCGCCGGATCGAGGCAGACCACCAGCCGGTCGGTCTGATGATAGTCGAACAACATCCGCAACAGCGCGCGGCGATGGCGGTTGCGCTTGTCCACCGACCGCTCGATGCCGCCCAGATCGGGCAGGCCGCCCTCTTCGTTGAAGATATACTCGACCGCCGCCAGCCCCGCCTGCTGGCGGACCTGCTCGACCAGACGTTTCGCCACATGCCATTTCTTGCACACGACCAGAAGCAGCGTGCGGTCACGGCCCAGACTGGCCTCGCGCTCCCAGAACCGCGGCGCGAAGCGGCGCCCCTCGCGGCCGCGCCCGGTCAGGAAGCTGAACAGCGCCCGCCCCTCGTTCGAGACGGTGAAGCTGACGCCGCGCTGCTGCCACAGGGCGCCCAGCCGCGCCTTCAGCTCCAGCGCATCGGGGCTGATCTTGCGCGCGAACAGGTAGTCTTGCGACACCAACAGGTCGTAATGGTCGTTGTAGAAGGTCACCGGCATGCCGTAATCGGTGAACATCAGGAAGGTCAGGGTGCGGCGGCGGATCTCGGCCTCGGGGACCAGATGCGGCACGAGGGTCTGAAAGAAGGTCTCGTCCGGGATCCAGGTGGTGCGGAAAAACCGCCGCACGTCGCGGCGGCGGGCGGCGAATGCGAGCACCGTCTCGACGGTGCTGCGGCGCAGGCACCACCATTGCGAGCCGATCATCATCTGCAGATCCGCAGGCACCCGCCGCGTCAGGCCAAGCCGCCTTTGCCATTCGAACGAGGTGTAGAACAGCTTCGTCTGCGTGCGTTCGTTGAACCAGTGCCGATAGGCGAGCCGTTCTTCCTTGAAGCCGGTCTTGATCCAGTCCGAGGCGTAGAAATCGAAACATTCGATGTAATCGGCGTCGTCGGCCTCCAGAAAGCGATGCGCATATTCCGCCGTCTTGATCTGCATGCAATCGCCCGAGAGCATGTAGACATGCGTCGCCTGGTCAAAGGCGGTCAGCGCCGCTTCGACCGCCTCGAGCGTCGCGGCGACAAGGCTCCATTCGCCCCAGCCGCATTTGTGCCGCTTGCGCGCGAAGGTGACGGCGGGGTTGGTCGCCAGCGCCTCGCGGATGCGGGCGTAATCGGCCTTGCTGGCGCGGGCATCGAAATGGATCGCGACGAAATCCCCCGCCGAGGTCAGCCGTTCGGCCTGCGCGATGATCCCGTCAGGGTCTTTGTGGGTCAGCAGGATGAAGGCGATTTTTGCCATATTGGAAACAAGCCGTGCCAGTTCTGCGCTATTCGCCTAGATACCGTCAAAGGACATTGAATAAACAGAGGTTCTTTGCTTCAAGGGAAGGAATTCTTGAAGAGTGGTGTGACAGGCTTGGCGCACTGCGACTGGAGGTTGACACCATGGGGTTTCCCGGCACCTGGATGACCGAGAGCGAGAGCGTCGTCTATCGGGTCGTTCCGAAATGCGCCTGCTCCTCGATCGGGCAGATCATGTTCTATTCCGATCACGGGCGGTTTTTCGACGGCGACATCCATGACAGCACGGCGGGGCTGCACAAATGGAGCCAGGAGCAGAGCCAAAAGCCGATCGAGGCGAATGTGAGGGCGCATAAATCCTATGCCTTCACCTGCGTGCGCAACCCCTATGCGCGGATCCTGTCGTCGTTCTTCGACAAGATCGCGGGGATTCAACGCAACGGCAAGCGCTACCGCGGCGCGCTGGTGCCGCAGCTCATTCAGAAATACGGCATCGATGTCGGCAGCCCGGAGAACGGCTTCGACTTCGATCAGGTGGCCTCGTTCCGCCGGTTTCTGCTGTTTGCGCGCGACACCATCCGCTGGCGCCGCCCGATGGAGCCCGACATCCACTGGTCGGCGATGGCGGGGCATATCTCGACCTTCATCGTCAACGGCGGGCGCTATGACCAAATTTTCTTCACCGAGAAATTCGACGAGGGGATGCAGGTCGTCTTGAACAACATCCAGACGCGCCATCCGGTCGATCTGAAGGCGGTGCCGAAGTTCAACGAAAGCGAGGGCCACGGGCCGAAGCGGGCGCATCCGGTCTCGGCCTATTTCGACGATCTGTCGCGGCATCTGGTCTGGGAAATCTATCGCAAGGATTTCCAGCTGTTCAAATACGATTTCGACAATCCCGACAACAAGCTGCCGGTGGGCGAGATCGATCTGGACGAGGTGCATGTGAAGCTGGGCGACTGAGGCCAGCCGCGCGGGGGCGCTGCCCCCGCCGAGGCGATGCCTCGGCCCCCCGGGATATTTGCGGCAAGATAAAGGGGAAGGTCAGGCGGGGCGCTTGCGCGCCTCGAACAGGACCTGGCCGCGCGGCAGCATCCGGTCGTGTTTCGTCAGATCCCAGCCCGCGGCGGCGGCCAGAACATCGCGCTCCAGCATATGCCGGGGCGGCCGGTCGGGATGGGTCACGACGCCATCGGGCTGGCGATATTGTGCCCCCGCCTGCGCCTCGGGCGCCAGAAACACCGTGAACAGAAAGACCTCCAGCCGCGGAAACCGGGCGAGGTTCGCCAGCGCGCGGGCCAGACAGTCACTTGGCAGATGCGGAAAGACCGCAAAGGCGATGGCATGGGTGATCGCCCCGGGCACACCCGGAAAGGCGAAGGCGTCATCCTCGATCAGCTGCGCGGGGTCAAGCCGCGCCGGGTCCGCCAGTTCCGCCGCATGGCCCGCCAGCATCAGATCGCGCGAGGCATCTGTGCCCCAGTAATGCCCCGGCTCAAGGAAGGCGACGGCCTTGCAGCCCAGACGAAGCGCCCCCGCGCCGATGTCGAGCAGATGATGGTGGGGCTGCATCCGCCCCACCTCGCACAGCGCCGCCATCTGCGCCCGCCCGGTCTCGTCCCAGCGCCCGCCGACGATGGCGCGGTGCCGCCCCTCGGCCAGCGCCTTGCCGTAGAAATCCGGCGCCAGATAGGGCGAGCGGCCCATGGATCAGAGCAGCCCGGCCTGTTTGAACTGCGCCAGAATGTCGGTTTCCGGCCGCGCGCCGTAATGGCTGATCACCTCGGCCGCGGCGATGCAGCCCATCTTGCCCGCGATCTCAAGGCTTTGCCCGGTGGCGATGCCATACAGGAACCCGGCCGCGAACTGATCGCCCGCCCCCGTCGCATCGACCGGCACCACCCGGGTCACCGGCACTTCCACCCGGTCTTCGCCGCGGATCACCACCACATCGGCGCCCGAGCGGGTGCAGACGACGAGCCCGCATTCGGACGCCGCCTGTTGCAGCGCGCTCTCCAGATCGGTCTGGTAGAGCGAGGCCCATTCGTGTTCATTGCCCAGCGCAAAATCCATCTCGTCCTTCACCAGACGGCGGAAGCTGTCGCGGTGGCGATCGACGCAGAACGGGTCGGACAGCGAGATCCCCGCCCGCCCGCCGCCGCGGTGGCAGCCCTGCGCCGCCTTCAGGAACCCCGCCTTGCCGTGATCCTTGTCGAAAAGATAGCCCTCAAGGAACAGGATTTCGGTGTTTTCAACGACTTCAAGCGGAACATCCTCGGTCGAAAGTTCCGCCGAAATCCCCAGATAGGTGTTCATCGACCGCTCGCCATCGGGGGTGACGAAGATCATCGAGCGCGACGAGGGCAGATCGGCGCCCTTCACCGGCGGGTTCGGGAAATCCGTGCCCTCGGCATTCAGCGCGGCCTTGTAGAAATGGCCCAAAGTGTCATCGGCGACGCGGCCAATGAAAGCCGCCGTCAGGCCAAGGTTGCCCAGCCCCGCGATGGTGTTGCCGACCGAGCCGCCCGGCGCCTCGGTGCGCTCGGCCATCGCGGCATAAAGCTTTTCGGCGCGGTCGCGGTCGATCAGCTGCATGATGCCCTTTTCGATGCCCATCGCGGCCAGGAATTCATCGTCGCATTGCGCGATCACATCGACGATGGCGTTGCCGATGCCGACAACCTGGTATTTCTTCATGCGGTCTTCTCCTCGTAACGGCACAGATCGCGGATCAGGCAATCGGCGCAGCGGGGTTTGCGGGCAGTGCAGATGTAGCGCCCGTGCAGGATCAGCCAGTGATGCGCATGGCGCTGAAATTCCACCGGCACATTGTCTTCGATCGCGCGCTCGACCGCATCGACATCCTTGCCCGGGCAGATGCCCGAGCGGTTGCCGACGCGGAAGATATGGGTGTCGACCGCCTGCGCCGGGTGCCCCCAGCCCATGTTCAGAACGACATTCGCCGTCTTGCGCCCGACACCGGGCAGGCTGACCAGCGCCGCGCGCGAGGACGGCACCTGACCGTCAAAACGCTCGACCAGCAGGCGCGAGAGCGCGATCACGTTCTTCGCCTTGGTGCGGTAAAGCCCGATCGAGCGGATATGTTCGGTCAGGCCTTCCTCGCCCAAGGCCAGCATCTTTTGCGGCGTGTCGGCCAGCGGCCAGAGGCCGCGCGTGGCCTTGTTCACCCCCACATCGGTCGCCTGCGCCGACAGCGCGACCGCGACCAGCAGGGTAAAGGCGTTCACATGCTCAAGCTCCCCCTCGGGATGCGGATTGGCCTCCGCGAAGCGGCGGAAGATCTCCTTCATCATGGGGTAATCAAGCTGTGCGACCATGGCCCCCCTTCTGCCCGCCGTTCCCGCACGGGGCAAGAGGGCGCGCGCAGGATTAACCGAATTCGACAAATTGCGGACAATTCGCCGCCGCCGTTAACGGTTCGTTGGCCGTGATGCGGAAAAATGGGGCGTCTTTGCGGGTGCAGGAGGTCACATGGATTACGGTTATCCGGTTTCGGTGCTGGGCTTCGACGCCGAGCGCGGGCTTTGGTCGCTTGATCATGATTTCGACACCGCCACGATGCTGTGGCAGCTTGTCCATGGCGCGGACGGGTCCGAATTGCGCAATGCGATGGGCCATGTCGTCGCCGCGGGGCAGATGACCGCCGATGTGCCCTTGCTGCTGCAAAAGCCGGGCGGCGGCACGATCCGGCTCG
Source organism: Rhodobacter sp. 4.3.4 (assembly GCF_058724655.1). Lineage (NCBI taxonomy): Bacteria > Pseudomonadati > Pseudomonadota > Alphaproteobacteria > Rhodobacterales > Rhodobacter > Rhodobacter sp. 4.3.4. The sequence continues at coordinate 1,140,277 of NZ_CM178967.1, read as the reverse complement.
ACCGGATCGAGATTGCCGGGGTGCTGTGCCTGTTCCTCGCCTCGGAACCGCTGACCCCCGGCATCGACTATGCCGAGGCCGTGCCCTTCGCCCTGCCCGCCCGCGCCGCCAGCCCCGAGGAAATCGCCACCCTGCCCTGCCTGGGCAGCGGCGCGCGGATCGCCACCGCCGAGGGTCCGACCCCGATCGACTGGCTGCGCCCGGGCGACCGGGTGCTGACGCGCGACTACGGCTATCAGCCGCTTTTGTGGGTGGGCCAGCACACGATGCCGCGCCGCGCCCCCCCCGAAACCCGGCCGTTGCGGCTCTCTGCCGCCTGTTTCGGCGAGGCTCTGCCGGAACGCGAGGTGCTGCTGTCGCCCGGAACCGGGGTGCTGCTGGCCGGGCACGAGCTTGACCTCTGGTTCGGCGAATCCGAGATGTTCGCCCGGGCCTGTCATGCGCAACCGATGGCCGAGGCCGGAACGGGGTCGCAAAAGCTTTATTCGATGCTCTTCGCCAGCCCGGAAATCGTGCTGGCCGAAGGCATGTGGGTCAGCTCGGTCCAGGCCGATGCCGCCTATCTCTCGCTGCTGCCCGACCGCCTCCGCGGCGCGATCGCCGCGCGCGTCGCCGCGGGCCATGCCGGTCCGGCCCGCCCCTGGCTTGAAGACTGGAAAGTGGCCATGTTCCGCCGCGAGCGGCTGGCCCGCGCCCGCCGCGTCGCCGCCTGACCCGCCGAAACCGCAGCTTTCGGGTCGCCCGGAGCGCGCGAACCGGGCTAGGATGGCGCAACGAAAGGCGTGCCCATGTCCGACCCGATCCCGCTTGAAGACCGCTATCACTACCGGCTGATCGCCCGGGCGATCGCTGAAATCGATGCCGCCCAGGCCGAGGCCCGGGCCGCGGGCCGGCCGGTGCAGATCCCGCTGGACGCGCTTGCGGCGCGGCTTGGGCTTTCGGCGGCGCATTTCCAGCGCGTCTTTTCCGCCTGGGCCGGGGTCTCGCCGAAACGCTACACGCAATATCTCTCGCTTGGCCTTGCGCGTGAATTGCTGGCACAGAAGCTGCCGCTTGATCAGGTCGCCCAGACCGCGGGGCTCTCTGCCCCCTCGCGGCTGCATGATCTGATCCTGCGCTGGGAGGCGATGACACCGGGCGAGCTGGCCGCGGGCGGGGCCGGGCTGCTGATCCGCTGGGGCCGGTTCGACAGCCCCTTCGGCCCGGTGCTGGGGTTTGGCACCGACCGCGGCCTGTGCGGCCTTGCCTTCACCGAGGAGATCGGCGCCGACGCCGCCTTTGCCGACATGGTCGCGCGCTGGCCCGGGGCGCGGCTGCGCGAAGACCCGGCGCCGCTGGCGGGCTGGGTCGCGGCGGCCTTCGGCACCGGCGGTGAAGCGCGGCTTTGCGTCCTTGGCGCCCCCTTTCAGATCAAGGTCTGGGAGGCGCTTCTGGCCATCCCCTCGGGCGAGGTCCGCAGCTATTCCGACATCGCCGCCCGCATCGGCAGCCCGCGCGCGGTGCGGGCGGTGGGCACGGCGGTCGGGCGCAACCCGGTCGCGGTGCTGATCCCCTGCCACCGGGTGCTGCGCGCCTCGGGGGGGCTGGGCGGCTATCACTGGGGGCTGGGGCTGAAACGGGCGCTGCTGGCGCGCGAGGCGGCCAGACATGACGCCAGACACGAAGCCGGGCTCTGACCGTCTCGCCGGAAATTGATGCGCAAGAATCCGCCCAATGCGCAGAGGGCATGGAACCGCGACGAAAATCTGAGGTAGACTGAGGTGAACGGCCGCGAGGGCCGCAAGCACAAGGGCAGCTCCATGACCAAGACCTCCACCCTCCTTCTCGCCTGCACCGGGCTTTTCGCGCTTTCCGCCTGCACCGAGCCCTACAGCCAAGGCTACAGCGGATCGTCGAGCGCCGATCCCAATGCCAACATGCGCGGCGGCGCGATCACCGGGGCGCTGATCGGCGGCGTTCTGGGCGCCACCAGCAATGGCGACGAGAAACTGGAAAAGGCCGCCGCCGGGGCGATCGTCGGCGGGCTGATCGGCGGCGCCATCGGCAACCAGCTGGACAAGCAGGCGCAGGAGCTGCGCCGGGATCTGGACACCACCGGCGTCTCGGTCGTGCGTCAGGGCGACCGTCTGGTGGTGACGATGCCGCAAGACGTGCTCTTTGCCGTCGACAGCGCCGCCGTGCGCCCCGATCTGCAACGCGATCTGTACACGCTGGCGGGCAGCCTGAACCGCTATCCCGACACCACCGTCGATGTCGTCGGCCACACCGATTCCGATGGCGACGCCGCCTATAACCAGCGCCTGTCGCAAGACCGTGCCAATTCGGTGGCCAATCTGCTGATCGGCGCCGGGGTGCCGCGCTATCGCGTCGTGGCTTACGGCCGCGGCGAAGAACAGCCGGTGGCCTCGAACCTGAGCGCCGCGGGCAAGGCGCAAAACCGCCGCGTCGAATTCATCATCCGCCCGAACCGCTGAGCCGGTCCGCCAAAGTGATGCTGCATCAGGCCGGGCCCCCGCCCGGCCTGACCATTTTCCATTGCCCGGCTTTTCCATTGGTCATAGTTTCTGACCACGGGAGAGAGACATGCCATTCCAGAAGATCGAATCCGAGAAACTTGCCTCGGCCGTCGTGCGCCAGATCGAGAATCTGATCGTCGAGGGCGTGCTGCGCCCCGGCGAGCGGCTGCCGTCGGAACGCGAATTGTCCGAACGCCTTGCGGTGTCGCGGCCCTCGCTGCGCGAGGCGGTGGCCGAGTTGCAGCAGGAGGGCCTGCTGACCACCCGCGCCGGATCGGGGATCTTCGTCGCCGAGGTGCTGGGCTCGGCCTTTTCGCCCGCGCTGATCCGGCTTTTTGCCCGCAACGATCAGGCGGTCTTCGACTATCTCGCCTTCCGGCGCGACCTTGAGGGGATGGCGGCGGAACGCGCCGCGAAGATGGGCTCGGACACCGATCTGAAGGTGATCGACGCGATCCTGACGCGGATGGAGGCGGCGCATGGCAAGCGCAACCCGGCCGACGAGGCGGCGCTGGATGCACAGTTCCACATGGCGATCGTCGAGGCGAGCCACAACATCATCATGCTGCACATGATGCGGGCGATGTTCGACCTGTTGTCCGAAGGCGTGTTTTACAACCGCCAGATCATGTTCCGCAACCGCTCCACCCGCGAGGCGCTGCTGGACCAGCACCGGGCGATCAACGCGGCGATTCAGGCGCGCGACGGCCTTGCGGCGCGGGCGGCGGTGGCGGTGCATATGGATTTCGTCGAACTGGCGCTGACCGAATTGCGCAAGGCCGAACGCCACGAGGCCCTGGCCCGGCTGCGGTTGAATCATCAAAGCGCGAAAGCGCCGTAACCGCGGCGCGCTCAGTCCCGCGGCGGCGGCGGCAGGGCCGGATCGCGCAGGCATTTCGCCAGCGGCAGCGCTTTCAGGCTGGCGATCGACAGCACCTCGCCCTCGGCGGCGCGGCCATAATCGCCCGCGGCACAGGCGCAGCCATAGCCGTAAGACCCATTCGTCGCGACCCATTCATCGCCGAATTCGGCCTCTGACCAGTCAAGCTCTTCCCAGCCGCCGACCTCAAGCGACCCCTGCGAGGCGAACCACCAGTCCCCCTCGGCGTCGGTCAGGTAGAAATTCCCCGGCGTCGGATTGACGAACCAGCCGCAGCGGGTTTCCGACCGGGCCTCGGCGCAAGCCGCCCCGGCGCTCAGCACCAGCAGCCCCGCCAGCACCAGGGTTCTACGCAATCAGACCTCCGTCATTGTCATCGCCCGCCTCGACCAGCAGCCGCTCCATGTCGGGCACGGTGACATGACGCTTCCCCTCCAGCTCGATCACCCCGTCGCGTTTGAGCGCCGACATCTGCCGGCTGACGGTTTCGAGCGTCAGCCCCAGATAATCCGCCATCGCCTCGCGCGTCAGCGGCAGATCGAAGGTCAGACGGCCGCGCATCTTGCGGTGACGAATCGACGCATCGCGGCGCGCGACGATCGACAGAAGCGAGGCGATCTTCTCGCGCGCGGTCTTGCGACCGAGCAAAAGCATCCATTCGCGCGCCGCATCCAGCTCGTCCAAAGTCATCTGCAACAGCCGCTGCGCGATATGCGGCGTGCGCTCCATCATCTCCTCGAAGGGCTTGCGGCGGAAGCAGCACATCAGGATATCGGTCGTCGCGGTGACGTTGTAAGCGGCGCGGTCGCGGCCAGGTCTTCCAACGAAATCAGAGGGTAAGAGCAATCCCACCATCTGCGTGCGGCCATCTTCGAGGGTCTGGGTCAGGGTCGCGATCCCCGACACGACCGAGGCGACGAAGTCCATCTTGTCGCCCGACCAGATCACCGTCTGACCCGCTTCGAAGCTCCGGTAATACTTCGCGCCCTCGAGTTCATCGAGTTCGGAACTCTCGCATCTGGCGCAGACGGCCCGGTGTCTGATCGGGCAATCTCCGCACTGCAGCGAGACCGGATGAGCGTCGTCGTGAGACATTGCCTTGCTTGATTTGGGTCAATACTTTGTGCGCGTCGTGAAGGATACAATACGCCCATGAAACATGAATCGCAACTCGCCCGGCTCGGCCTCTTCGACGCCAAGGTGCCCCGCTACACCAGCTACCCGACCGCACCCCATTTTTCCAAGGATATCGGCCCCTCGCAGTTCATCGAGTGGATCGAGGCGATTCCGGCGGGGGCGTCGATCTCGCTTTACATGCACGTGCCCTTCTGTCGGCGGCTGTGCTGGTTCTGCGCCTGCCGCACCCAGGGCACGCAGACCGATGCGCCGGTGAAGACCTATGCCGAGACGCTGATCAAAGAGGTGGCGATGCTGAAATCGCACCTCGCGCCGGGGGTGAAGCTCTCGCGTCTGCATTGGGGCGGCGGCACCGCGACGCTGCTGCCGGCCGACTCGATGCGCAAGATCGCCGAAGCCGTGTTCGAAGCCGTGCCGCTGGGCGAGAACGGCGAATTCTCGGTCGAGATCGACCCGAACGAGATCGACGACGAACGCATGGATGCGCTGGCGCAATCGGGGATGAACCGGGCCTCGGTCGGCATTCAGGATTTCGACCCCTTCATCCAGTCGGTGATCGGTCGCGAGCAGACCTTCGAAGTGACGAAGATGGTCGTCGACATGATCCGCGACCGTGGCATCAACAGCCTGAACGCCGACATCCTTTACGGGCTGCCGCATCAGACGCCGCAGAAGATGACCGAAAGCGTCGAAAAGGTGCTGTCGCTGAAGCCCGACCGGGTGGCGTTTTACGGCTATGCGCATGTGCCGTGGATGTCGCGCCGTCAGTCGCTCATTCCGTCAGAAAACCTGCCCACCCCGCCCGAGCGGCTGGAGCTGTTCCACCTCTCGCGCGAGCTTTTCACCAAGGCGGGCTATGACGTGATCGGCATCGACCACTTCGCGCTGCCGCATGACGGTCTGGCCACCGCGCTCAAGGCGGGCAAGCTGCGCCGCAACTTCCAGGGCTACACCGACGATCAGGCCGAGGCTCTGGTGGGGCTGGGCGCCTCGTCGATCTCGCGCTTCCCGCAAGGCTTTGCGCAGAACGAAAGCCCGACCGGCACCTATACGGCGGCGATCCGCGAGGGCAAATTCTCGACCCACCGCGGTTTTGTGTTCTCGAAAGAAGACCTGATGCGCGGCCGTCTGATCGAGATGCTGATGTGCGACTTCAAGGCCGACAAGGCCGAGCTGGTCGACCAATGGGGCGCCGATCCGGCGGTTCTGGATGCCGAATTTGCCTCTTGCGTCGCGAAATTCGAAGACATGGTGGTGGTGACCGAGGCGGGGCTGGAAATCCCCGAGCACGGCCGCCCGCTGACGCGGATGATCGCGCGTCACTTCGATGCCTATGACCTCTCGAAAGCCGGGCACAGCTCGGCGATCTGAGGGCACTTCCATAACAAGGGAAGGGCAGACTGGGCGCCGCAAGGCGCCCATTTCTTTTCCGACCGCTTCGGGCTGGCTTTTTCGCGCAAAGGGCGTAGACTGGCCGAAACCAGCACAGGAGGGATGTTTGTCGGATCTTGCGCGCCTCCGGGCCGGGGTTTGCCGGGCGGTCTGACCGCCGAAGCCTCGTGCCCCCTGAATGTCACCGGCGCCCTGGCGCCTGTCTTTCAGTGTCCTGCGAGGAACACCTTCATGACCGACACTTTCCCGCTCGCCGATCTCGGCTGGGCGTCCGATTTCCTGCGTCAACTCACGCTTGACGAACTTGCCACCCTCACCCCCTGCCGCATCAGCGCGGTGCATCGCACCCGGATCGCGGCGCTCTGCGCCACCGGGCCGCTCTCGCTTCTCCCGCCCGCGGAGCTCTCCACCGCCGAAATTGCCGTCGGCGATTGGGGCTTGTGCGACGGGACCCGGCTTTGGCGCCTGCTCACGCGGCGCAGCACGCTGGCCCGCCGCGCCGCGGGCACCGGGGCGGACCGGCAGCTGATCGCCGCCAATGTCGACACGCTCTTCATCGTCACCTCCTGCAACGCCGATTTCAACCCGGCCCGGATCGAGCGCTATCTGGCACTCGCCCGCGCCGCCGCGGTCGCCCCGGTGCTGGTGCTGACCAAGGCCGACACCATCCCCGATCCCGTGGTCTGGCAGGACCGCGCAGCAGTGATCGACCGCCGCGTGCCGGTCGTGCCGCTGGACGCCCGCGCCCCGGGGGATCGGCTGTCGGACTGGTGCCGACCCGGGCAGACGGTGGCGCTGCTCGGCTCTTCGGGGGTCGGAAAGACCACGCTTGCCAATGCCTTGACCGGCGCGGATCAGGCGACGGCGGCAATCCGCGAAGACGATGCGAAGGGCCGCCACACCACCACCGGGCGGCATCTGCACCGGCTTGCGCGGGGCGGCTGGCTGATCGACACGCCCGGCATGCGGGAATTGCGGCTCAGCGATGCCGGGGCGGGGATCGCCGCGACCTTCGACGATCTCGACGCGCTGGCGGGGGCGTGCCGCTTTGCCGATTGCCGCCATCAGACCGAACCGGGCTGCGCGGTGCAGGCGGCGATCGCCACGGGGACGGTCGATCCGGCGCGGCTGGCGCGTTGGCAAAAGCTGCGCCGCGAGGATCGGATCAACTCCGAGACCCTGGCCGAGGCCCATGCCCGCGACCGTGCCTTCGGCAAGATAACCCGGGCCGCGCTGCGCGACAAATCCCGTCTGCGCGGCGACTGACGCCGGTTCGGGGGCCGGTGGGGGCATCGCCCCCACCGCGCCCGACGCGCGGCGGGCTTGCCCGCCCAAGGCGGGCGCCCCCGGATCTCAGCTCAACGTGCCGCCCGCGGTTTCGACAAAGCGGATCAGCCGCGGCAGGCACTGGCGTTCCAGATCATATTTCGCCACCACCGAGGCCCGCGCCGCCCGGCGCATTTCCAGATAGGCCTCGGGCCGCGCCAGCGCATCGATCAGCGCCGCCGACCAGCCCTTGATGTCGAAGAAATCGACCAGCCGCCCGTTCACCCCGTCCTCGATCACCTCGCGCAGCGGCGCCGTGTCCGAACCCACCACCATCGCCCCCGCCGACATCGCCTCCATCAAGGACCAGCTGAGCACAAAGGGATAGGTCAGATAGGCATGCACCCGGCCGATCTGCATGATCGTGATGAAATCGGCATAGGGCACCCGGCCCAGAAAATGCACCCGGCTCAGATCCAGCCGATCCTTGACCTCATCAAGGAATTTCTGCTTCCACGAGCCCTCGGGCGGGGCGGCGCCATAGCTTTGCCCCTCCTCGCCGATGATCAGCACCTGCGCCCCGGGCCGCGCCGCCAGCACATCGGGCAGCGCGCGCATGAAGGTGTGATAGCCGCGATAGGGTTCAAGCGAGCGGTTGATGAAGGTCACCACCTCGTCGCCCGCGCAGAGCGTCAGGCTGGTGCCCGGTACGGTATAGCGCGCCGCGGGGTTGGGCGTCAGACGCGCCGTGTTCACCCCGTCATGGCAGACGGTGATCTTGGCGCGCAGCTCGGGCGGAAAGGTCGAGGCCTGAAATTCCGTGGGCGAGAGCGCGGCATCCGCCTGCACGATCGACTGGATCAGATGCGCCGAGCGCGCCGTGGTGGACATCCGGTTTTCCAGCCCGGGTCTGGCGAATTCCGGGTCGAAATCGGTATCGAGCCCGGTGGTCTGATACATCAGCTCGGCATAGATCAGCAGCTTCGCCTCGGGCCAGACCTCGCGCAGGAACAGCGTCTCGCCCCAGCCCGGATGGCCGAAGATCACATCGGGCACATAATCGTGGCGCGTGCGCAACTGCCGCGCCGCAAGGGCCGCGCGCAGGCCGCGCTCGCTCACCTCGGCATACATTTTCGTCAGCCGCGGCTCCAGCTTCACCGCGGCGGGCTTGCGGTATTTCACCACCTTCACCGGCGCGGGGCGGGAGTTTGTTTCCGCAGTCAGCGCCAGAACCTCGTGGCCGCGGGCCGCCAGCGCGGGGGCAAGATGGGGAAACTGGCCGGGAAAATTCTGATGGACGAACAGGATCTTCATGCAGGTTTTCCCAAAGCCGCGGCGATCAGCGCGCGGGTATACCCGGTCACGGGGGTTTCGAAAATCTGCGCCGCGGGACCGGCCTCGACCACATCGCCTTCCTTCATCACCATGATCTTGTGGGCCATCGCCCGCACCACCCGCAGATCGTGGCTGATGAACAGATAAGCCAGCCCGTGCCGGCGCTGCAGATCGCGCAACAAATCGACGATCTGCACCTGCACCGTCATGTCGAGCGCCGAGGTCGGCTCGTCCAGCACGACGACGCGCGGCCGCAGGATCATCGCCCGGGCAATCGCGATGCGCTGGCGCTGACCGCCGCTGAACTCATGCGGGTAGCGCGCCATCGCCGCGGGATCGAGCCCGACCTCGGCCATGATCTCCGCCACCATCTCGCGCCGGTTGCGCCCCGGTTCGACGCCATGCACGCTCAGCCCCTCGGCGATGATCTGCTCGATCGTCATGCGGGGGCTCAGACTGCCGAACGGGTCCTGAAACACGATCTGCATGTCGCGGCGCAGGGGCCGCAGCTGCTTTGACTGCCAGCGCGAAATGTCCTGCCCGGCGAAGCGGATCGGGCCTTCGCTCTCGATCAGCCGCATCAGGGCGAGCGCGAGCGTGGTTTTGCCTGAGCCGGATTCCCCCACGATGCCAAGGGTTTCCCCCGCCCGCACCGTCAGGCTTGCGTCCTTGACCGCCTTCACATGGCCAATGGTGCGGCGCAACAGCCCGCGCTTGATCGGAAACCAGACCTTCAGCGCCTCGGTCGACAGCAGGGTTTCCGCGCCCTCCGGCACCGGCTCGGCCCGGCCCACCGGCTCCGCCGCCAGCAGCTTTTTCGTGTAAGCATGCTGCGGATTGGCGAAAATCTCCTCGGTCGGACCCTGTTCGACAATCTCGCCCTGGCGCATCACGCAGACCCGGTCGGCGATGCGGCGCACCACCCCCAGATCATGGCTGATGAACAGAAGGCTCATCCCCAGATCGCGCTTCAGTTCCGCCAGAAGCTCGAGGATCTGCGCCTGAATCGTCACATCCAGCGCGGTGGTCGGCTCGTCCGCCACCAGCAGCTCCGGCCCGTTCGCCAGCGCCATCGCGATCATCACCCGCTGGCGCTGCCCGCCCGAGAGCTGATGCGGCAGATCGCCCAGACGGCTTTCCGGGGTCGAAATGCCGACCCGGGTCAGAAGCTCGATGATCCGCGCCCGCGCCGCGGCACCGCTCAGCCCCTGATGCAGCGCCAAGCTCTCGCCGATCTGTTTTTCGATCGAATGCAAGGGGTTGAGCGAGGTCATCGGCTCCTGGAAAATGAAGCTGATGTCATTGCCGCGCACCGCGCGCAGGGCGGGTTCCTCCGCCCCCACCATCTCGCGGCCCAGATAGCGGACCGAACCCTGAACCCGCGCATTCGGCCCCAGAAGCGACACCGTGGACAGCGCCGTGACCGACTTGCCCGAGCCGGATTCCCCCACCAGCGCCACGGTCTCGCCCTTGGCCACGGTGAAGCTGACGCCCTTGACGGCGGGGATCTCGCGCCCCTCCTGACGGAAGCTGACGCGCAGATTTTCGACGGAAAGAACGGCAGTCATTTGAACACCTTGCGCGGGTCAAAGGCGTCGCGCAGGCCCTCGAAGACGAAGACGAGCAGCGAGAGCATGGTGGCGAAGGTGAAAAAGGCGGTGAAGGCGAGCCAGGGCGCCTGCAGATGCTGTTTCGCCTGCAGCGCCAGTTCCCCAAGCGAGGGCGCCGAGGAGGGCAGCCCGTAGCCAAGATAATCGAGCGTCGCCAGCCCCGAGATCGCCCCGGTGATGACAAAGGGCAGCATGGTGATGGTGGCGACCATCGCATTGGGCAGGATGTGGCGGACCATGATGACGCGATCGGAAACCCCCAAGGCGCGGGCGGCGCGGACATATTCGAAATTGCGCGCGCGCAGGAACTCGGCCCGGACAACGCCGGTCAGCGCGGGCCAGCCAAAGAGGATCGTCACGCCGACCAGCAGCCAGAACGAGCGGCCAAGGATCGCAAACAGGATGATGATGACGTAAAGCGAGGGGGTGGAGGACCAGATTTCCAAGAGCCGCTGGAAGATCAGATCGACCTTGCCGCCGAAATAGCCCTGCACCGCCCCGGCCGCGATGCCAAGGACCGAGGAGACCGAGGCGACGATCAGCGCAAAGGCGACCGAGATGCGGAAGCCATAGATCACCCGCGCCGCCACATCGCGCGCCGTGTCGTCGGTGCCCAGCCAATGGTCGCGGTCGGGGGCCGAGGGCGCGGTGCCGACATCGTTGATCGTGCGGTAGTGATAGGGAATGACCGGCCAGATCATCCAGCCTTTTTCAATGGCTTCGCCGCCGACGGTGCCGCTCGTCTCGGCCTCTTTCCGGGTCTCCTCGGGGGTATCCCAGCACTCCTGCCGCCCGCCGGTGACGATCAGGCATTGCACGGCGGGGTCGGTATAGATCGCCTCGGTGCGGAAATCGCCGCCAAAGGCGGTTTCGGGGTAGAACTGATAGACCGGAAAGAAAAATTCGCCCCGATACCGCACCACGATCGGGTGATCATTGGCAATGAGTTCGGCAAAGAGCGACAGGAGGAACAGCGTCGAAAAGACGATCAGCGACCAGAAGGCACGACGGTTGGCGCGGAAGTTGCGCCACCGGCGCTGCGCAAGGGGGGACAGGGGCATCAACCGGCCCTCCGCTCGAAGTCGATGCGCGGATCGACAAGGGTATAGGTGATGTCGGAGAGGATCCCGATCACCAGCGAAATCAGCCCGAAGGCGTAAAGCGATCCAAAAACAACGGGATAGTCACGCTCAACCGCGGCCTGATAGCCCAGCAGGCCCAGCCCGTCGAGCGAGAACATCGTCTCGATGATCAGAGAGCCGGAGAAGAGGACCGACAGGAACAGACCCGGGAACCCCGCAATGACGATCAGCATGGCGTTGCGGAAGACATGGCCGTAAAGCACGCGGGATTCCGTCAGCCCCTTGGCGCGGGCGGTCATCACATATTGCTTGTTGATCTCGTCCAGGAAGGAATTCTTCGTCAGAAGCGTCAGCGTGACGAAGCTTGAGAGCGTGATCGCGATGGTGGGCAGGCAGATGTGCCAGAGGTAATCGAGCACCTTGCCGCCCAGCGAAAGCGTGTCGAAATCATCCGAGGTCAGCCCGCGCAGCGGGAAGATCTTCCAGTAGCTGCCGCCCGCGAAGAGCACCATCAGCAGAACGGAAAACACAAGCGTCGGAATGGCATAGGCAACGATGATCGCCGCCGAAGTCCAGGTGTCGAAGCTGGTGCCGTCCTTCACCGCCTTGCGGATGCCAAGCGGGATCGAGATCAGATAGGCCAGCAGCGTCGACCACAGGCCGAGCGAGATCGAGACCGGCAGCTTCTCGATCACCAGATCGACCACCGACTTGTTCTTGAAGAAACTGTCGCCGAAATCGAAGACAAGATAATCGCCGATCATCTTGAAAAAGCGTTCATATGCCGGGATCTTTTCGCGCGTGCAGGCCGGGTCCTTCAGGTTCGGCGTGCCGGTGAAGCCCTCGGCGCAGGTGATGCGCGAAAAGCCCATCTGCACCTCGAGCTGTGCCAGCAGGTCGGGGGAAATTCCCCTTGCACCCTGATAGCCCATGTCCTCGGCCGATTGTTGCTGCCCCGCATCGGCGCCGCCGGTCAGGTTGCGCGTCGCATCGGACTCGCCCTGCACCCGGGCGATGATGCTTTCGATCGGCCCCCCGGGCACGAATTGCGTCAGCGCGAAATTGATCAGCATGATGCCGAAAAGCGTCGGCACAACCAGCATCAACCGCCGCAGGATATAGGCGCCCATCGTTCCCTTGCCTTGCAGTCTTGCAACTTTTCCGCGTGCAAAAGCCTTAGAGCGCCCCTGCCGCTTTCAGTTTTGCAGCCTTCTCGGCGTTATACCACCAGAAGTCCAGCTCTCCCAGCGCATAGGGCGGCAGCGTCTCGGGGTGGTCGTAGATGTCGTAATAGGCGACGGTGTGGCTGTCCTTGTACCATTGCGGCACCCAGAATTGCAGCGCCCGCAACGCCCGGTCAAGCGCATGGACCCGGGGGATCAGCTCTTCCCGGCTGGTCGCCTCCTCGACCTTGCGGATCAGCGCATCGATGGCCGGATTGGCGATGCCCGCCAGGTTGAAGGCATCCGCCGTCGCGGCCGAGCCGAAATATTGCTGCAGACCGGCGCCGGGCAACAGCTCCTGGCCGAAATGGCCGGTGATCAGGTCGAAATCATGCCGCGCCTTGCGTTCCTGATGCTGCGCATCATCGACGCGCAGATGCACCGCATCCACCCCCAGCGCGCGCAGGTTTTCAACATAAGGATTGATCACCCGATCAAAAGTCTGGCTGTCGTTAATGAATTCGACATGCAACAGCTCGCCCTTGGCGTTGCGCCGCATCCCGTCCGCGCCCACGACCCAGCCCGCCGCATCCAGCAGCGCCGCCGCCTTGCGCATGTTGCCCCGATCCAGCTGGCGCTTGCCCGACACCGGCGCCATCACCGCCGGATCGGTCAGAACGCCCTCGGGCAGGTCCTTGGCAAGGGGGGTCAGCAGCGCCAGCTCCTCGGCCGAGGGCGTGCCCGTCGCCGCCAGATCCGAGTTTTCCCAGGGCGAATTGATCCGCGCATAAAGCCCGTAAAACAGCGTCTCGTTCGACCAGTCGAAGTTGAACATCAGCCCCAGCGCCTGCCGCACCCGGATATCCTGAAACTTCTCGCGCCGCAGGTTGATCGCCCAGCCCTGCCCGTTCGCCACGCTGCCATCCTTCAGCTGCGCCTTGACCACATGCCCCGCCTGCACCGCCGGGAACGCATATTGCGTCGCCCAGATGATCGAGCTGGCCTCGTTGCGGAAGGTGTAGCTGCCCGCCTTGAACCCCTCGAAGGCGGATTGGTAATCGCCGTAATATTCGACGCGGATGCGGTCGAAATTGGCGCGTCCGAGATTGATCGGCAGCTTTTCCCCCCAATAGGCGGGGTTGCGCTTCCAGACCACGGTCTGGCCCATCTTGAAACTGTCAAGCATGTAGGGCCCCGAGCCGATCAGCGCCACCGGCACCGGCTTGGCGAGATCGATCTTGTCGCGGGTGAACTGCGCCTTCGAAAACACCGGGAAGCTGCCCGCCGACTGGATGATGTCGCGCTTCGGATAATCGGATTTGAAGGTGAACTTGATCCGGCGCGCGTCCAGCACCTCGACCGCGGCGATCTGCTGCGCAACGACGGCGCGGAAGCTCGACAAGCCCTTGTCGCGCATCGTTTCATAGGAAAACAGCACGTCTTCGATCGCCAGCGGCGTGCCGTCGGAAAAGGTGATGCCGGGGCGCAGGGTGAAGATCACCCAATCGCGCGAGGGCGGATATTCGAAACTTTCGCACAGCAGGCAATAGGCCTCACCCACCGTATCCGCGGTGCCGGTCAGCATGCTTTCCTGCGGCGCGCTGGACAAGGGCGCGGCCCGGCCCTCGATCGTGTAGGGGTTGAAGTTGTCAAAACCGTAGGGCGTCCATTCGGAAATCTCGCCGCCCTTCGGCGCCTTCGGGTTAACATAGTCCAGATGCTTGAAATCGGCCGGATATTTCACCGTGCCAAGGGTGGCGATCGCCGCTGCGGTGATCGTGTCGCCCGCGCGCAGCGGACCGGCAAGACCCGAGGCCAGACATAAAGCCAGAAGCCCGCCCCCCAGCGCCCGGAGCATCTCCCCCCGCCGATCCCGCACCGCCACCAGACCTGCCGTTTTCGCCATCGCTCTCTCCCCTTTTGTCCCACTAAAGGGCGAAGGCGGCGCCGGGGCAAGTTGCAAAGATGTGAGGGCAAAAGGAAAGGGCCGCACCTTGCGGCACGGCCCCGGACATCTGCGACGGCGCGGCGCTCAGCGCGGCAGCGAATACAGATAGGCGATGACATTGGCGCGGTCGGCAGCTTCGGGCAGACCGATGAAGGACATCTTGGTGCCGGGGACTTCGGCTTTCGGGCTGACCAGATAGATGTCGAGACGCTCGGGCGTCCAGTTGCCGACATGGTTCTTCATCGCGGTCGAATATTTGAAGCCTTCGACGGTGGCGGTGGCGCGGCCGACAACCCCGTTCAGATGCGGGCCGACGGCGTTCTTGCCATCGATCTTGTGGCAGGCCTTGCAGGTCTTGCTGAACTTCTCTTCGCCGGCTTTCGCATCGCCGGTGATCAGGGCCGGATCGACCTCGACATAGGCGGGCGGCGGCGGCGCGGCGGGCTCGGCCGGGGCGGCAGCCTCGGTGGTCTCGGCGGCGGGGGCGGCAGCGGCGGGCGCCTTGGCGGGCATCGCGGCCTCGTCGACCGAGGGCAGCAGGGCTCTTCCGTCCGCACCGACCGCAACGGCGGTGGCAGGCCGCGTCGCGAAGAGCGAGTTGGAAAGCATGTAGATGAACCCGTAGAACAGAGCCACGGCGAACAGCGTGACCCCAATCTTCGTGACGTGCGTCTTGACGAGCATGGCTCCCCCGGCGGTTGGCATGTGCGGTTGGCGCATCTACGCGCTTCGACCATCACATTTCAAGGTTCATTCGCGCTCCAAATTGCGTTTGGGGCGCGATAAAAAGGCGCGGATCAGGGGCTTGACGGCAGATCGGCGCTTTTCTTGGCCCGGTCTTTGCGACATCAAGGGGGCGGATCGACTGTGAGGGGAATGCAGGCATGGCGGGAAATGGCGTGATCGCCTTTCAGGGGGAGTTGGGGGCCTATTCGCATGAGGCGGCAAACCGGGCGCGACCGGGGATGGCGCCGCTGCCCTGCGCCACCTTCGAGGAGGTGATCGATGCCGTGCGCGAAGGCCGGGCCGAGCTGGCGATGCTGCCGGTCGAAAACTCGACCTATGGCCGGGTCGCCGACATTCACCGGCTGCTGCCGGAATCGGGGCTGCATATCCTGGACGAGCATTTCCTGCGCGTGCGCATCGCGCTGATGAGCCTGCCGGGCAGAACGCTGAGCGATATCAAGCTTGTGCGGGCACATCTGGTGCTTTTGCCGCAATCGGCCCGGTTCCTGCGCACGCATGGCATCGCCGGTCATGCCGCCGCCGACAGCGCGGGCGCCGCGGCGGAACTGACGCGCGCGCAGACCCCGGCCGAGGGGGTTCTGGCCTCGGAACTGGCCGCCTCGATCTACGGGCTCGAGGTGCTCGCCCGCAACATCGAGGATCACGGCCACAACACCACCCGCTTCCTGGTCATGGGCCGCGAGCCCGACGCGCGCCGCCGCGCCGACCGGATGATGACCACCTTCGTCTTCGAGGTGCGCAACATTCCGGCCGCGCTTTACAAGGCGATGGGCGGCTTTGCGACGAATGGCGTGAACATGACCAAGCTGGAAAGCTACATGCTCGACGGCTCCTTCACCGCGACGCAGTTCTACGCCGATATCGAGGGCCACCCCGAGGATGACAACGTCCGCCTCGCGCTGGACGAGCTGCGCTATTTCACCTCTTATCTGCACATCCTGGGCACCTATCCGGCCGATCCGCGCCGTCACGAATGACGAAGGGGGGCCTTGCCCCCCGTCCTTCGGACTCCCCCCAGCGTATTTTTGCCAAGAAAAAACCGCCGTTTGTTTTTGGAAGAACCACGCCGCGGGGGTGGATTGGCCCAGGCCAAGAGGGGGGCGCGCAGCCCCCCCTAGCCTTGCCTTGCCCCTGCCCCGCCGCTCAGGCGGCGCGGCTTTCCAGATCGCGCAGGAAGCTCTTGATCCGTTCGTCATAGCGGCGGTCAAGCTTGGCCCGGCCAAGCCGCGCCGATTGCAGCAATAGCCGCCCGCCCAGCGTGCGCGGCTTGATCTCGAGCAGCGTCGACATCCGGCTGCGGCGCGGCGCCAGCGCGGTGAATTCCAGCACCAGCCGCACCTCGAACCCCGCCGAGAGGCCGCAGTAATCGATCCGCACCGGCGCCTCGTAGCGGGTGACCTCGACAGCCATCTGCCGCGGCTTGCCGCGCAGCCGGAACCCCACCTCCCAGGACAGGCCCGCGCCCTTGTCGGTCAGCGAATCGAGCCTGCGCATCACCACGCCTTTTTTCAGCGCGGCGCGTTCCAGCGCGGGAATGTCGGTGAGCTGTGCGAAAAGCCTGTCGGCGGGCAGGGCCACGTCGACGCGGTTGCTGAATTTCATGCCTGCCTCCCATGAGGTGACCGCTTCGGTCACCCGATTCCCTTGCCGAAAGCCCCCGCGGCTGTCAATCGGCCTGAGTGGCCAGCCAATCGTGCAACATCCAGCGCGCCACAGTGCCGGGCCGCGGCGGGCGGATAGCGGGGTCCTGGCCCGCCAGAATCGCCGCAAGCCGCCCCCGGCCGACCCAGAGCGCCGCCTCGATTTCCACCGGATCAAGGGTGATCGCCCCGGCGGCCGCCTCGCCCGCGCAGCCAAGCATCAGCGAGCCCGGAAACGGCCAGGGCTGCGCGACCAGAAACCGCACCGCGCCGACGCGGATCCCGGTTTCCTCGAAGACCTCGCGCCGGACCGCCGCCGCCGGGGTCTCTCCCGGTTCCATGAAGCCCGCCGGACAGGAATGCAGCCCCTCGGGCCAGCCCGGGCTGCGTGCCAGAAGCACCTGATCCACGCGGGTGATCCGCATGATCACCACCGGATCGATGCGCGGGAAGTGGACCCGGCCGCAGGCCGGGCAAGCGCGCTGCCACCCGGCCTCGCGGATATTCGTGGCGGTGCCGCAGGCCGGGCAGAAGCCGTGGAACCGGTGCCAGACAAAAAGCCCGCGCGCGGTCGCCGCCAGTTCCGCCGCGCGCGGACAAAGCCGCGGCAGCATCCAACGCAGATCGGCGCGGTCGGCCCCCGCGGGCGCCGCCGTCTCGGGCAGATCGAGCGCGAAGACCGGCGCCGTGCCGATCAGGCCCAGAAACAGCCGCGGCACAGCGTCGTATCCCGCGCTCGGCACCGACCAAAGGCCAAGCCCGGTGACCGGATCGGCGGCCGTGCCCTCGGGCGCCATCAGCACATCGCCTGCGACAAAGCCGATGCAGCGCGCCGCCGGATCGGCCCAAAGCGCCGCCTGCGCCGCGGGATCGGCGCGCAGCTTCGCCGCGCGGTCAAGCGCGGGCCCCGCCTCGGGCCCGGTAAAACCCAGAAATTCCTGCAAGTTCACAGCCGTCATCGCCCCATTTCGCCGCTGTCGCGGCGGTTGTGGCATGGGCGGGGTCGCTTGACCAGTCCCGCCCCGCGCCTCCGGCCCCTTGCGGGGGTGACTCCCGCGCCTCCGGCCCCTTGCGGGGGTGACTCAGGTGCCCGATGTCCCCCTTGTTGCGGCGGCGCTGAAATTTGCGGCACCGCCCCCGAAAACGGGCTTCGTTTCGGATCATCGCCGGATTTTGCGCCACCGTCGCGCCCCGGTCATGCCCTTGCCGGTTCCCCTTGGCGCCGCGCCGCGGCAGGATCAGGAAAAGAAGAAAAGTCCGACAGGGGACCCGCAACGCAAGGTGCAAAACCAAGACCGCACCGCAAGGTGCAAAAGCGACGAGGCACCGCAAGGTGCAGACCCGTTCGGCCGCGCGCGGCGGCCTTGGGGCGACGTGGCCTCCTCCTCCCGGCCATGTCGCCCCGACGACCCTCAGCGTCGGGACGCGAAGAAGGTCTTCAGCAGCCGTTCCGCGGGCTCGGCGGCGATGCCGTCATAGACCTCGGGGACATGGTGGCATTGCGGATGCGCGAAGATCCGCGGCCCCTGCGCCACGCCGCCCGATTTCGGATCGCCCGCACCGTAATAAAGCCGCGCAATCCGCGCCGCCGACAGCGCCGCGGCACACATCGGACAGGGTTCGAGCGTGACATAAAGATCATGGCCCACCAGCCGCTCGGAGCCCGAAGCCGCGCAAGCCGCGCGAATGGCAAGGATTTCCGCATGCGCTGTGGGATCGTTCAGCTCGCGGGTGCGGTTGCCCGCCCGCGCCACGACGCGACCATCGGGGGCGACGATCACCGCCCCCACCGGAACTTCGCCGCGCCTCGCGGCGGCCTCGGCCTCGGCAAGCGCGGCCTGCATGTGGCTTTTGAACTGCATCGCCCTTCATCGCCCGCAACGCCTGCCCGATCAAGCCGCTTTCCAAACCGGCGCAAGAGGTGTAGGAAGGCACCTCCGCCCGCGATGGTCGCGCGCCCCCTCCCCCTGAAGGATCGGTCATGACAGATACGAATGAAACCCCCGCCCCGACTCCGGCTGCTGCTGCCGAACGCATCGCCAAGGTGATTGCGCGCTCGGGCGTCGCCTCGCGCCGCGATGCGGAAAAGATGATCCTCGCGGGCCGGGTGACGGTGAATGGCAAGAAGGTCGACAGCCCGGCGCTGGATGTGAAGCCCGCCGACAAGGTGGCGATTGACGGCAAGCCGATCGACGCGCCGCAGGAAACCCGGCTTTGGCTTTATTACAAACCGCTCGGCCTCGTGACGACCGAGAAGGACGAACAGGGCCGGCGCACGATTTTCGACGAGATGCCCGAGGAAATGCCGCGGGTGCTGAATGTCGGCCGGCTTGACCTCAATTCCGAGGGCCTGCTGCTTTTGACCAATGACGGCGGGCTGAAACGGCGGCTCGAGCTGCCGGAAACCGGCTGGCTGCGCAAATACCGCGTGCGGGTGAACGGCCGCCCGACGACCGAGACCTTTGATCCCTTGCGCCGCGGCATCACCATCGACGGCGAGGATTTCCAGCCGATGGAGGTGTCGCTGGACCGTCAGCAGGGCGCGAATGCCTGGCTGACCGTGGGCATCCGCGAGGGCAAGAACCGCGAGATCCGCCGCGCCATGGGCGAAGTGGGCATGACGGTGAACCGGCTGATCCGGGTCAGCTACGGGCCGTTCCGGCTCAATGACATGCAGCCCGGCGACGTGGTCGAGGTGAAGCGCAAGATGCTGCGCGACCAGCTGGGCGACCGGCTTTTGCTGGGGGTCGAGGACGGCAAGCCGCCGCGCTCGGAGCGGATGGCGCCGAAGCCCGGGGCCCGCAGGCCGCGCCCCGAAGGCGGCGAGGGCGAGGCGCGCAAGGGCTTTGGCCGTCAGCGCGATTTCGCCGGAGCAGAGGGTGATCGCAAGCCGAAATCCTTCGGGATGAAATCGCATCGCGAGGATGGGGATCGCAAGCCCTTTGGTCGTCGTGAAGATGGCGAGCGCAAACCTTTCGCTGCCCGTCGCGAAGACGGCGAGCGCAAGTCCTTTGGTCCGCGCGACGGCGAGAAGAAACCCTATGCCCGCCGCGAGGATGGCGACCGCAAGCCCTACGCGCCCCGCGACGGCGAGAAGAAACCCTACGCCCGTCGTGACGATGGCGACCGCAAGCCCTACGCTCCGCGCGATGGCGAGAAGAAACCCTTCGCCCGCCGCGAAGACGGGGACCGCAAGCCCTACGCTCCGCGCGATGGCGAGAAGAAGCCCTATGCCCGCCGCGAAGAGGGCGACCGCAAGCCCTACGCTCCGCGCGATGGCGAGAAGAAGCCCTATGCCCGCCGCGAGGATGGCGACCGCAAGCCCTACGCCCCGCGCGATGGCGAGAAGAAGCCCTATGCCCGCCGCGACGATGGCGACCGCAAGCCCTATGCGCCCCGCGATGGCGAGGGGGCCAAATCCTTCGGCCCGCGTGGCGGCAAGCCCGGCTTCAAATCTGCGGGCTTCAAGAGCCATGGCGGCAAACCGGGCGGAAAGCCGCGCTCGGAAGGGTTCAAGAGCCATTCGGGCGGCGACAAACGGCCCTTCGGCGGCAAGCCCGGCCCGAAACGCGGCTGATCCCGCGCGGCAAGCCCCTTCAAACCTGGCCCGGTTGCGCCTACCTTGAGCGCAACCGACCACCCGCGGAGGGCCCATGTCGCGCAAAACCATGCAAACCATCGCTTTCGGACTGCTTCTGGCGCTGATCTTCTCGGTCGCGCTGAAAGGCACGGTCTGAGATGGCCCGGCGTTTCGGCGGCAAATACTCGCCCCGACCGATGCCGCCCGCCAGGGGCTTTCCCGGCATCGCCCCCGACCGGCTGCCCGAGACCGCGCCGCGCCACCCGCTGGCGGGCCGCCCCGCCTGGCTGGTCTTTGCCGCCTTCCCCTTTCTTTTCAATGCTTTCGGAGATGGCCCCGTGGCTCTGGTGCGCAGTCTTGGCGCCTTTGCCACAATCGGCCTTGCCGCCTTTCTGCTGCGCGAGGGGCTGAAGGCCGAAGCCGCCTTTGCGGCGCGCAAGACCGCCCGCCGCCCGGCCCTGCCGCGCAAGGCTCTGGGGGCGGTCCTGCTGGGGGCGGGGCTGGCCGCGGGGGCGCAGGCGCCGGAGCTTGGCCTGATCGGCACGGCTGTCGTGGCCGCGGTCGGCGTGGCGCTTGGCCTGATCGCCTTCGGGCTTGATCCGATGCAGGACAAGGGGATGGCGGGGGTCGACACGTTTCAGCAAGACCGCGTCGCCAAGGTGGTGGCCGAGGGCGAAAATCAGCTGACCGCCCTGCGCGCGGCAATCGCGCGGATCGACGACGCCCGGCTGACCGCCCGGACCGAGGCCTTTGCCAGTTCGGCACGCGGCCTTTTCCGCGCCGTCGAGGACGACCCGGCCGATCTGACCGCGGCGCGACGCTACATGACCGTCTATCTGCAGGGCGCCCGCGCAGCCGCGGAGACATGCGCCGATCTCTGGACCAGCCGCCGCGACGAAACCGCCCGGGCCGCCTTCGAATCGCTGCTCGATGATCTGGAGGCGAATTTCACCGCCCGCACCCGGGCGCTTCTGGACAACGACCGCGAGGGGCTCGGGATCGAAATCGAGGTGCTGCGCGACCGGCTGGCCCGCGACGGCGTGATCAGCGCCCCGCCAGACGCCCCCGACTCCCCCCGCTGAGCGGCAGCGTTTCCCACCGGAAAACGCGCCGTTCTTGCAAACCGTCTGTTTTCCCCGCCGTTTTCGCGGCTTGGCCACAAATTGGCCGCACCGGAGGGCGAGTCTGGGCACCTTGCGACACAGGTGTTCCATGGTCCAGACCGCCCCAAGGCCCCGCCCCCTTGCCGCCGCGCTCGGGTTGATGGCGCGATGTCCCCGCGTGCTGCTGGACCATTTGCAGGCGGCGACGGTGTGGCTGTCGATCCGCGCCGCGGCGTGGCGCCAAAAGCCCGGGCCACCGGCGCCGCTCGCCCCCGGCGGGCCTCTGGCCGCGGGCGACGATCTGGCCGAGGCGGTGAAGCTGCGGATGACCGCGGTACACCGGCAGCTGCGCCGCCTTGCGCCGGAACTGCTGCCGGTTTTCGCCGACTGCCGCGCTGCGCAGCTGCGCCTTCTGCGGGATCTGCGCCCCCGCCCCGCCGAGGACCGGCGCGCGGCCGAAACCGCCCTGCTTGACGCGCTGGCGCAGATCGAGGCGGCGACGCGCAAACTTTCGGTTGTCCTTCCCGGGACGACGAAGGAATATGCCCTTGGCAGCTACGCCGACACGCTCGAAAAAGTCACGGGCGAGACGCTGGATTGCCTGATTGCGCTGCGTGCCCGGACCAGGGGCGCTCCGCGCGGGGTGCAGATCGGGGGCGAGGTCGATCCGGCCTGACACCGCCCCAAGGGGGGGAACATGACCGAGACCGTCCGCGCCGAAGCCGCGAAGGCGCTTGCAGAGATTGAAACCGTGACCGCGACGCCTTTGGCCGCGCCCGCCCCGCCGCCGGCGCCGCTGGCCGAGGCGCCGCCCGCCGTGGCCGAGGCGATCCGCGCCCGCATGGCCGAGATCGACCTGCGCGACAGCGGCTCGATCACCCAGTTCGGCACAAGGGCGCAGCTGGAACTGCAGGCGATCTCGCAGGAGATGCTGGCCGATGTCCGCGCCAAGGATCTGGGCGCGGCGGGCGACAGCCTTTCGGCGCTGGTGACGACGATCCGCGGTTTCTCCGAGGAGGAACTGGATGTGCGCCGCGAACGCTCGCTCTGGGACCGGCTGACTGGCCGCGCCGCGCCGTTTGCGAAATTCGTCGCCCGCTATGAAGAGGTGCAGGGCCAGATCGACAGCATCACCGATGCGCTTCTGGGCCACGAACAGCGGCTTCTGATCGATATCAAGGCGCTCGACCGGCTTTATGAGAAGACCTTGAACTTCTACGACGAACTGGCGCTTTACATCGCCGCGGGCGAGGCGAAGATCGCCGAGACCGACCGCGCCGACATCCCCGCCCGGGAAGCCGCGCTGGCCGCCGCCCCCGAGGCCGACAAGATGCTGCGCGCCCAGGAGCTGCGCGATCTGCGCGCGGCGCGCGACGATCTGGAACGGCGCGTGCATGATCTGAAGCTGACGCGGCAGGTGACGATGCAGTCGCTGCCCTCGATCCGGCTGGTGCAGGAAAACGACAAGAGCCTGATCACCAAGATCAATTCGACGCTCGTCAACACCGTGCCGCTGTGGGAAACGCAGCTGGCGCAGGCGGTGACGATCCAACGCTCGGCCGATGCGGCGAAAGCGGTGAAACAGGCGGCCGATCTGACGAACGAATTGCTGGCGGCGAATGCGAAAACCCTGCGCGAGGCCAATGCGGCGGTGCGCACGGAAATGGAGCGCGGCGTGTTCGACATTGCAGCGATCCGCGGTGCCAATGCCGAGCTGATCGCCACGATCGAGGACAGTTTGCGCATCGCCGACGAGGGCAAGCGGCACCGCGCCGAGGCCGAGGCGGAGCTGGTCACGCTGGAAGCCACGCTGCGCGAGACGCTGGCTTCCGCCCGGGCCAAGCCGGTGCAGGGCAAGGAATGACGAAAGGTCAAAGGCTTGCGGCGCTTCTGGCGCTGACCACGGCGCTGTCGGGCTGCCTTTTTGAGACCGACAAGGGCGGGCTTGACCGCTCTCCGCGGCCCCCGCCCGCGCCGCCCGCGCCGGTTTCGGTCAGCCCGCGCAGTGCCGAAAGCCTGGCCGTCGAGACCTATTACCGTCAGGTCGAGGCGACACTGCGCAGCCGCGGGCTGATGCGCGTCGATGTCGCGCCGCGCGATGCGCCCTTTGCCACGCATCAGCTGATCGAGAATTTCATCCATATCGCGCTTTACGACGAATATGCGGCCTTCGGCGGCACCTATATCGCCCAGACCCGCGCCTCGCGGCTGCGGCGCTGGGAGGGTCCGGTGCGGATGTCGGTCAGTTTCGGCGATTCGGTGCCGTTGGCGCAGCGCGCCCATGACAAGGCGATGATCACCGCCTATGCGGGGCAGCTGGCCAGAGCCAGCGGGCACCCGGTTTCGGTGGCGGATGAGGCGGCGAATTTCGACGTGCTGGTGGTGAACGAGGACGAACGCCGCGCGCTCGGGCCGCGGCTGATGCAGATGGTGCCGGGCATCGACGCCGCCTCGGTCACCGCGATCACCAATCTCTCGCCCTCGACTTTCTGCGTCGTCTTCGCCTTTTCCAAGGGCGACGCCCCCGCCTACAACCACGCCGTCGCGGTGATCCGCGCCGAACATCCAGAGCTTCTGCGCCGCTCCTGCGTCCATGAGGAGCTGGCGCAAGGTCTTGGATTGGCGAATGATTATCCGCATGCGCGGCCCTCGGTCTTCAACGACGACGAGGAATTCGCGCTGCTGACCCGCCATGACGAACTGTTGCTGCGGATGCTTTATGACCCGCGCCTGCGCCCCGGCATGACCGAGGCCGAAGCGCGCCCGATCATCACCGACATCGCCACCGAACTGACCGGCGGCAGCTAGGGGGACCCCATGGGCATTCTCGATTTCCTGACCGGCGAATTCATCGACGTGATCCATTGGGTCGATGACACGCGCGACACCATGGTCTGGCGCTTTGAACGCGAGGGCCATGCGATCAAATACGGTGCGAAACTGACCGTGCGCGAGGGGCAGGCGGCGGTTTTCGTGCATGAAGGCCAGCTGGCCGATGTCTTCGGGCCGGGGCTTTATCAGCTTGAAACCAACAACATGCCGATCCTGACGACGCTGCAGCATTGGGATCACGGCTTCCGCTCGCCCTTCAAATCCGAGATCTATTTCCTCAACACCACCCGCTTCACCGATCTGAAATGGGGCACGAAGAACCCGGTGACCTGCCGCGACCCGGAATTCGGCCCGGTGCGGCTGCGCGCCTTTGGCACCTATGCGATGCGCATCGTCGATCCTGCTGTTTTCCTGCGGGAAATCGTCGGCACCGATGGCGAATTCACCGCCGACGAGATCAGTTTCCAGATCCGCAACGTGATCGTGCAGGAATTTTCCCGCGTCGTCGCGGGGGCGAAGATCCCGGTGCTCGACATGGCGGCGAACACCGCCGACATGGGCAAGCTGGTGGCGGGGGCGATCGATCCGGTGGTCGCGGCCTATGGCCTGTCGATCCCGGAATTCTACATCGAAAACATCAGCTTGCCCGAGGAAGTCGAGAAGGTTCTGGATCAGCGCACCTCGATGGGGATCGTCGGCGATCTGAACCGCTATATGCAATTCAACGCCGCGCAGGCGGTGGCGCAGCCGGGCAACCCGATGGGCGCGGCGATGGGCATGGGGATGGGCGCCGGAATGGGGATGGGCATGGCCGCCGGGCCCTGGGGGGCCGCGCCTGCCGCCGCCGCTGCGCCGCCCCCTCCGCCGCCGCCGCCCGTCGAACCGGTCTGGCATCTGGCGGCGAACGGGCAGACGACCGGCCCCTTTGGCCGCGCGCA
Organism: Rhodobacter sp. 4.3.4; assembly: GCF_058724655.1. NCBI lineage: Bacteria > Pseudomonadati > Pseudomonadota > Alphaproteobacteria > Rhodobacterales > Rhodobacter > Rhodobacter sp. 4.3.4. The sequence goes on along the minus strand of NZ_CM178967.1, from coordinate 1,115,108 downwards.
GCTGGCTGCGATGATCACCGCGGGCGGGTTCACCCGCGCCAGCCTCGTCTGGGCGCCGGGTCAGGAGGGCTGGAAAGCCGCCGCTGACGTGCCGGATCTGGCCGCGCTTTTCGCCACCACCCCACCCCCGCCACCGCCCGGGGTGTAAGCCATGGCGCTGCCCAAGGTCTCGCGCGACAGAACCGAGCATCACACCCCCTGCGAGGCCTGCGGCGCCGATCTGCGCTTTGCGCCGGGTCAGGAGAAGCTGGTCTGCGATCATTGCGGCCATGACCAGGCGATCCCGCGCGCGCTGGGCCGGGGCCGCTCTGGGCTGGCGGAACTGCCGCTGGCGGCCGGTCTGGCGGCGCGTCTGCCCGCCGGGGCGATGCAGGACAACCGGACGCTGACCTGTTCGAATTGTGCCGCGCTGATCGAGATATCCGGGGCCAATTACGCGGGGCAATGTCCGTTTTGCGCGACCCCGGTGGTGCTGGACACCGGGCTGACGCGGCAGATCAAGCCGCAGGGTCTGGTGCCTTTCGCCCTGACCGAGGCGCAGGCGCATGCGGCGCTGAACAGCTGGCTGTCCGGGCTCTGGTTCGCGCCCTCGGGGCTGAGGCAATATGCCCGCAAGGGCCGCAAGATGACCGGCGTCTATGCGCCGTTCTGGACCTTCGACGCCGAGACCCGGTCGCGCTACACCGGCGCGCGGGGCGACGCCTATTACGAGACCGAAGAGGTTCAGGTCGAGGTGAATGGCCGCTGGGAAACCCGCAGCCAGCAGGTGCGGCGGGTCCACTGGACCCCGGTCGCGGGCCGCGTCGCGCGCGATTTCGACGATGTGGTGATCTATGCCTCGCGCTCGTTGCCGCCCGCCTACATGGCGGCGCTGCAGCCCTGGGATCTGTCGGCGCTGACGCCCTATCACCCTGATTACCTTTCCGGATTCGAGGCCGAGGGCTATACGGTCGCGCTGTCGGACGGCCACGATCAGGCCCGGACCGAGATGGCGCGGGTGATCGACATGGATGTGCGCCGCGACATCGGCGGCGACGAACAGCGCGTGGCCGCGATCGACACCGATTTCGCCCAGGAGACTTTCAAGCACATCCTGTTGCCGATCTGGACCGCCGCCTACCGATACCGCGACCGCTCCTATCGCTTCGTCGTCAACGCCCAGACCGGACAGGTGCGCGGCGACCGGCCCTGGTCGGCCTGGAAGATCGCCTTTGCGGTGGCCTTCGCGGCGATCGCCCTCGGCCTGGGCCTCTGGCTTTACAATGCGCGCTAAGACCGTTGCATTGCCCTTCGCGCCGCCTGGCGCTATGCCGCGCCAAACGGGAAGCGACCGATGATCCTGAGTTGTGGCGAAGCGCTGATCGACATGCTGCCGCGGCAAGACCCGGCGGGCGAGGCCTGTTTCGCGCCCCATGCGGGCGGCTCGGTGTTCAACACCGCGGTCGCGCTGGGCCGTCTGGGGGTGCAGGCCGGGTTCCTTTCGGGGATCTCGACCGATCTTTTCGGGGAGCTGCTGATCGACACACTGGCCGCCTCGGGCGTCGATGCGGGGCTTTCGATCCGCTCGGAAAGGCCGACGACGCTGGCCTTTGTGAAGCTTGTGGATGGTCACGCAAGCTACGCATTTTACGACGAAAATACCGCCGGACGGATGATCCTTCCCGCCGATTTCCCCGCCCTTCCGGCCTCGGTGCGGGCGCTTTTCTTCGGCGGCATCTCGCTGCCGGCCGAGCCCTGCGGCAGCACTTATGAAGCGCTGATGACGCGCGAGGCCGCAACCCGCGTCACCATGCTTGACCCGAACATCCGCCCCGGCTTCATCCGCGACGAAGCCGCCTGTCGCGCCCGGCTGACCCGGATGATCGCACGGGCCGATATCGTGAAACTCTCGGATGAAGACCTGCGCTGGCTGGAAGGCCCGGGCGAGATCGCGGCGCTGGCGGGCGGTCTTCTGGCGCGCGGGCCGAAGCTGGTCTTCGTCACCGCGGGCAGCACCGGGGCGCATGGTTTCAGCGCCGGGCTTTCCCTGTTCGAACCGGCGCAGCGGGTGACGGTGGCCGATACCGTCGGCGCGGGCGACACGTTCAACGCCGGCGTGCTGGCGGCGCTTGACCGGGCGGGCCAGCTGACGAAAACCGCCCTCGCCACCGCCGGGGCGGGGCTGATCGCTGACTGCCTGAAGCTGGGCACTGCCGCCGCCGCCATCACCGTCAGCCGCGCGGGCGCCAATCCACCCTGGGCAGAGGAGTTGCCATGAGAGCCCTGATCCAGCGCGTCAGCCGCGCAAAAGTCGACGTCGGGGAACGGGTGACCGGCGAGATTGGCCGGGGCCTGCTGATCCTTGTCTGCGCCATGCAGGGCGATACCGAAACCGAGGCGGCGAAGCTGGCCGCCCGGATCGCAAAGCTGCGCATCTTCAAGGACGAGGCCGGGAAGATGAACCGCTCGGTCAGCGATATCGGCGGCGCCTGTCTGGTGGTGAGCCAGTTCACCCTCGCTGCCGACACCGCGCGCGGCAACCGCCCGGGCTTTTCGACCGCCGCCCCGCCGGAGGCGGGCAAGCGGCTTTATGAGCAGTTCTCGGACCATCTGCGCGGGCTTGGCCTGAGCGTCGCGACCGGGGAATTCGGGGCGGACATGGCGGTCAGTCTGGTCAATGACGGGCCGGTGACGATCTGGATGGACAGTGCCGACCGCGCCTGACCGACCGGCAGAAATACGAAAGATTCTACGGATCATCTTGACATGCGGGGCCATCGCGCCCATCTGCTGGGCATCCCGCCCTCGCTGCCGCGTGAGCAGCCGCTTTCGACATGAAAGCACGACCGGGACAATTGGCCTCACATTCACGCGGGGGGGCCGGGTGCAACGCCTTGCACCGCCCGCCCGCCGCCGCCCCTGACCGGGGGCCTGACCCTTTGCGCGCTCCTGCGCCACGAAAGCGAACCTCTTGGAAACCTTTGAAAACCTCGGCCTTGCGCCGATGCTGCTGAAAAACCTGGCCGGTCTTGGCCTGACCAAACCGACACCGATCCAGGCGAAAGCCATCCCGCAGATCGTGCGCGGCCGCGACATTCTGGGCCTGGCCCAGACCGGGACCGGCAAGACCGCCGCCTTCGGCCTGCCGATGCTGACGCGCATCCTCGCCTATGGCAAACGCCCGGCGCCGAAAACCGTGCGGGCGCTGGTGCTGGCACCGACGCGGGAACTTGCGACGCAGATCCACGACAACCTCGCCGCCTATGCCGAGGGCGCCCCGGTGCGCATCCAGCGCGTCGTTGGCGGCGCCTCGCTGAACGTGCAGGCGGAAAAACTGTCGAAGGGCTGCGACGTGCTGATCGCCACGCCGGGCCGCCTGATCGACCTGATCGAACGCCGCGCGCTGGTGCTGAGCGAGACGAAATATCTGGTGCTCGACGAGGCCGACCAGATGCTCGACATCGGCTTCATCCATGCGCTGCGCCGCATCGCCAAGCTGATTCCGGCGGAGCGGCAGACGCTGCTGTTCTCGGCGACGATGCCGAAACTGATGGAGGAGCTGGCGGCCAGCTACCTCTCCGACCCGATCCGGGTCGAGGTTGCCACCCCCGGCAAGGCCGCCGAAAAGATCGATCAGGGCGTGCATTTCACCACCCAGGGCGAGAAGGCGGCCCTTCTGGCCGAATATATCTCGCGCCATCCGGGCGAATTGGCGGTGGTCTTCAACCGCACCAAGCATGGCTCGGACAAGTTGACCAAGCTTTTGGAAAAATGGGGTTTTTCGGTCACCGCCATCCATGGCAACAAAAGCCAGGGGCAACGCGAACGGGCGCTTTCGGCGTTCCGCGCCAGCGAGGTGCAGGTGCTGGTGGCAACCGATGTGGCGGCGCGCGGGCTTGATATTCCGCAGGTGGCGCATGTCTACAACTACGACCTGCCGAACGTGCCGGAGAATTACGTGCACCGCATCGGCCGCACCGCGCGGGCCGGGCGCGATGGCCGCGCCGTGGCCTTCTGCGGCCCGCTTGAAATGAGCGATCTGCGCGCGATCGAGGCGGCGATGGGCGCGAAGATCCCGGTCATCGGCGGCGAGCCCCATGCCGAGGGCGGCAGCCGGCCCGCGCCGGGGCGCAGCGGCCAGCCGAAGAAATCGCACCGCGGTCAGGGTCCGAAACCCGCCCGCGAGGGCGAGGCAAAACCGGCCCGCAAGCCCGATGCGAAACCGGCGGCGAAACGGGGCGCCCGCGCCGAGGGCCACGCCCCGACGGGCGGTCAGGCCGCGCCGAAGCGTCCGGCCCGGGCGCAACGCGGCCACTGAGATCCGGCGCGGGGGCCCTGCCCCCGCCTGCCCTCTTGCGCGGCCGACCCGGCTGACGCAGAAGGCGGCATGGCCAAGCTTTACTTCCATTACTCGACGATGAATGCCGGCAAGAGCACCGCGCTTTTGCAGGCTTCCTACAACTACATCGAACGCGGCATGCAGACCCTGCTGGTCACGGCGCGTCTGGATGACCGCGCCGGGCCGGGAAAGATCGGCAGCCGCATCGGCATCTCGGCCGCGGCAACCTGCTTCACCCCGGAAACCGACATGTTCGATTTGTGCAAGACTCGGCTGGTCTCGGGCCCCTGCGCCTGCGTTTTCATCGACGAATCACAATTCCTGACCGAGGCGCAGGTCTGGCAGCTGGCCCGCGTCGTGGACGATCTGGGGCTGCCGGTGATGTGCTACGGGCTGCGCGTCGATTTCCGCGGCCAGCTGTTCCCGGGCTCGGCGGCGCTGCTGGCGCTGGCCGACGAGATGCGCGAGGTCCGCACCATCTGCCATTGCGGCAAGAAGGCGACGATGGTGGTGCGGATGGGGCCGGATGGCCAGCCCCTGCACGAGGGCGCGCAGGTGCAGATCGGCGGCAACGAGACCTATGTCTCCCTGTGCCGCCGCCACTGGCGCGCGGCGATGGGCGAGGCTCCGCAGGCTTGAATTCCGCTGTGGCCGCCCAATATATTCCACAACGGGAATATGATGGAGGCCAAAATGGCGGACACGCTGCGACTGACCTGCCTTGCCTGCGGGCAGGCGAACAAGCTGCCGTCGGACCGGCTGGCGGCGGGGCCGAAATGCGGCATCTGCGGCGCGGCGCTGATCACCGGCAAGGTGGCCGAGATCGATCCGGCGATTCTGGCCCAGGCCGAGCGTGACGACCTGCCGCTACTGGTCGATTTCTGGGCACCCTGGTGCGGCCCCTGCCGACAGATGGCGCCACAGTTCCAATCCGCCGCGGCCACGCTGGCGGGCCAGGTGCGGCTGGCAAAAATTGACACCCAGGCCCATCCGGCGGCCGCGCAGCGCCACCGCATCCAGGGCATCCCCGCCTTCATCCTGTTTCGCAAGGGCCGCGAGCTGGCGCGCGCGGCGGGCGCCCGGCCCGCAAGCGAGCTTGTCGGCTTCGTCCGCGGCAAGCTGGGCGCCCGCGCCTGAGAACACGCGCCTGAGAAGATGAAAAAATTTGTGCAGGGAGGGGTTTGGGGCGCTTGACATTCCCCGCGCCGTGGGCGAAATAGCCCGCACACGGCGAGGGGCTGTAGCTCAGTTGGGAGAGCGCATCGTTCGCAATGATGAGGTCAGGGGTTCGATCCCCCTCAGCTCCACCAAGCCGTGACTTTCCACGAAAACAGAAGCAGTAGCAGACAGCTAACTGAAGTTTTTAGGGCCTTTCCGACACATCATCTGACCAGGTTTGGGGCCGACCGGCTCAGGTCCTGGCCGCCCGATTTCGGCGAGAAGCTGCGGCAATGGAACCGGAAGCGCCGCCAGCGGCAGCGCGAGGCTGAGAGGCGGCTAGGGTCGGCTGCCCGCGGCGGGCAGCATCTCGAGCGGGCGGGCGGGGCCGAAGCGGAAGCCCTGCCCCTCAAGGCAGCCCAGCCCGCGCAGATAGACCGCGGCCTTTTCGCTCTCCACCCCCTCGGCGACGGTCTCCAGGCCCAGCACCGCCGCCAGATCCAGAATCGCCCGCAGGATCGGGGCGTTGCGGTGATCGCCCGCCAGCCCCATCACGAAGGATTTGTCGAGCTTGATACGGTCGATCGGCAGATCGCGCAGATGCGAGAGCGAGGCAAAGCCGGTGCCGAAATCATCCAGCGCAATCCGCATCCCCTGCGCGCGCAGCCGCGCGAAGCCGCGCGCCAGCACCTCGGACCGCTGCCCGAGCAGCACGGTTTCGACCACCTCCAGCTCGATCAGCGCCGGCGAAAGCCCGCGCGCCTCGATCAGCGCCAGGATCTGTTCGGCGAAATCCATGCCCCGCAACGAGGCTTCGGAGAAATTGACCCCCACCCGCATCAGCCGCGCCGCATCCCGCTTCAGATCGGCCAGAACCGCATCGAGCACATTGCCATCGACAAGCCGCGCGCAATCGACATCGTCCAGCGCCGCCCCCCAGACTTCGGGGCCGCAGATCGTGCCATCGGCGGCGCGGATCCGCGCCAGCGCCTCGTAGCCGACGATACGGCGGCTGTCGAGCCGCACCTTGGGCTGATACCAGGCCAGGATCCGGCCCTCGCGCGCGGCCTCCTGCACGAAGGCGATGGCGGAGCGGCGCCCCTCGAACCGGGCGCGCAGCGGTCCGCGCAGGAAGGCGGCCGACCCCGGGCGGACCGTTTTCACCTCGGCCAGCGCCTGACGGGCACACCGCAGCAGCCCCTCGGCATCGGCGGCATCGGCGGGAAAGCTGGCCATGCCGATGCAGGCGGTCAGCACCGTCGCCGCCACGTCGAGCGGCTGCGCCAGCGCCGCCAGCACCGCCTGCGCCAGCCCTTCGGCCGCCGCATCGGCATCGGCCGCGGGCAACAGCAGGGCGAATTCGTCGCCGCCCAGCCGCGCCGCCAGCCCGGCCGCGCCGACAAGCCCCGCCAGCCGCACCGCCACCTCGCGCAAAGCCGCATCCGCCGTATCGGCGCCCAGAAGATCGTTCACCGCGTTGAAATCATCGATGTCGAGCAGCACCAGCGCGAAGGGTCCGCCGCCAAGCGCCCCCTGCAGTCGACGGTGGAACAGGCGGCGATTGGCAAGGCCGGTCAGCTCGTCGATATTGGCCGCCTGCCAAAGCCGCTGCTGGTCCTCCTGCATCCGGGTGATGTCGTGCAGCACCCCGGCGATGCGCGTCATCTGCCCGCCCAGCCATTCCGCCTCGGCCTGCAGCTGCACGCGGCGCAACACCCCCGCGGGCGTCGAAAGCACCGCCTCGTGCTCGACCGTGGCCTGCAGATGCGTGAGCTGCGCCAGATCGTCCCGGATCGCCGCCCGCACCTTGCCCGACACGAACCGCGCCAGCAGCTGCTCCAGCGTCAGCCCCGCCGCCGCGGGCAGGCCCAGCATCTCGAACACCCGGTCCGAGGCCTCGATCTCGCCGGTTTCGGGGTCCAGCGCAAAGGCGCCGACCCCGGCCATCCGTTCGATCTGCGCCAGCCAGCGCATGCGCAGCTGCGCCAGCACGCCCGCCCGCGCCTGGTCCTGATCACGCAGATGCGCCCGCGCCGCGTCGAAGAGCACAAAGCCGATGCGACCCGCATCGCGCGACAGCTGCGCGCTGAGCAGACAATGGCGCAGCCCGCCCCCCGCCGCATCGGGCAGGGGCAGCGTCACCCCGTCCAGATGGCCCTGCGCGCACAGCTTCGGCCACAGATCGGTCTTCCAGTAGATCTGCCCCGGCATCGCCAGCAGCTGCGGGAAGCGGCGCTGTCCGATCAGCGCCGATGCGGGCTGCCCGAGCCAGCGCAGCAGCGTCGCATTGGCGGCAAGGATCTGCCCGTCAAGATCGGTCAGCAGAAGCCCGCAGGGCAGCCAATCGGCCTCGGGTCCGAATCCATCCTGCGCAAGGGGCGGAACATCCGTCACCGCGTAGCCCCCCCGCCGCAGCGGAAGCCGACGCCTGCCGCGCCCGAATCGGCAAAAAGCAATTTCGGCATGCAAGAATGCGGCATGCGACAGTCCTCCGCGCGGGGGCGCGCGCGCGCGCAAATCCCGCCCCGTCCCCTCACTATAGCAGAGTTGCCACCAAAACCTTGATGCAGCCCCGGATTGTGCAAGACAGGACCGATCTTGCCCGGCCCCGCACCTGCCCCCTCTCTTGCCGCAGTTTCTTAAAATATCCTTGCCGCAGCCGGGGTCGGGACGCAGTGTTTCGCCCGCGCGGTGCGGCGCGCGGCGCCCTGCGGCGCAACACCCCGAATCCGGCACTGTCAGCGACAAAGGGCGCCCGAAGGCGCCCTTTCCCGCTTTGAGCCGCTTATTTCAGCGCTTCGTTGGTGATCTCGAGCGTATAGGCCCCCTCGGGCGCCTTGGTGATCACCGGGTCCGAGCCGCCGCCCATCAGCGTCGCCACGGTGCGCTCGTAATCGGCGACATCGAGCGCCCCGTTCGAGCCCGCCGTCAGCTTCGCCACCTCGCTCATCATCCGCTTCTGATGCGTCTCGGTCTGCGCCCCGGTCTCGTCGTTTTCCAAAACGATCATCGCGGCTTCATCCGGGTTCGCCTCGGCATATTTCCAGCCCTTCATCGCGGCGCGGACGAACTTGACCATCGTCGCCTTGAAGGCGGGATCGGCGAGCTTGTCCTCCATCACGTAAAGACCGTCTTCCAGCGTCGCGACGCCCTCGTCCTCATATTTGAAGGTCACCAGATCCTCGGGCTTGATGCCCGCATCGATCACCTGCCAATATTCGTTGTAGGTCATCGTCGAGATGCAGGCGGCCTGCTTTTGCAGCAGCGGATCGACGTTGAAGCCCTGTTTCAGCACCTCGACCCCATCGGCGCCGCCCGTCGTCGGAATGCCCAGCTTCGACATCCAGTTCAGGAACGGATATTCGTTGCCAAAGAACCAGACGCCCAGCGTCTTGCCCTTGAAATCGGCGGTGGTCGAAACGCCCGATTCCTTCAGACAGGTCAGCATCATGCCCGAATGCTTGAAGGGCTGCGCGATGTTGACAAGCTTCAGCCCCTTTTCGCGCGCGGCCAGCGCAGGCGGCATCCAGTCGACGATGACATCGGCGCCGCCCCCCGCGATCACCTGTTCAGGCGCGATATCGGGGCCGCCGGGCAGGATCGTGACATTCAGCCCCTCTTCCTCGAAATAGCCTTTTTCCGCAGCGACATAGTAGCCCGCGAATTGCGCCTGCGTCACCCATTTCAGCTGCAGCTTGACCTCTTCGGCCGAGGCGGCGCCCGCCATCAGCGCAAGGGCCGCCACCCCCAGCATCACCTTTTTCATCATCGTCTCTCCTGTTGCGTCCGGGACTTCTGCCCGGTTGGTTGAACTCATCTTCCCCGTTGCGACGGGTGCCAGAAGGTCGCCGCCTTCTCGATCATCGCGATCAGCCCGTAAAGGCCAGATCCCGCCAGCGCCGCCACCGCAATCTCGGCCCAGACCAGCGCCAGATCAAGCTGCCCGACCGAGGTGGAGATGCGAAACCCCATGCCGCGGGTGGGCGAGCCGAAGAATTCGGCAACGATCGCGCCGATCAGCGCCAGCGTGGTGGCGATCTTCAAGCCGTTGAAGAGGAAGGGCAAAGCGGCGGGCAGGCGCATCTTGATCAGGCTTTGCGTATAGCTGGCCGACCAGGTCGCCATCAGATCGCGGCTCAGCGCATCCGTGGCGGCTAGCCCCGCGACCATGTTCACCAGAACCGGAAAGAACACCATCACGACGACGACGGCGGCCTTCGACTGCCAGTCAAAGCCGAACCACATCACCAGAATCGGCGCGATGCCGACGATGGGCAGGGCGGCGACGAAATTGCCCACCGGCAGCAGGCCCCGCTGCAAGAAGGGCGAGCGGTCAACCGCAATCGCCACCACCACCGCCGCGCCGCAGCCGATCAGATAGCCCGAAAGCGCGCCCTTGAGGATCGTCTGCACGAAATCCCCCCAAAGCAGCGGCAAGTTGGCGGCAATCGCGGCGGCAATGTCGCTTGGCGCGGGCAGAATGACGGGGCTGACATTCAGCCCCCGCACCAACCCCTGCCACAGCACCAGCAGCGTGACACCAAACAGCGTCGCCACCAGCGCCCGCACCGGGCGCGACGTCGGATAGCGCTCCGCGAGAAAGAAGTTGAGCGCCATCGCGCAAGCCCAGAACAGGATCGCTCCCCAGCCGATCGCGCTCATCGCACCATCCCCATGCGTTTGAGAACCCGTCCCTCGATCAGCCCGACGATCAGCACCAGCCCCGCCGCCAGGATCGCGGCGGCAAAAAGCGCCGACCAGATCTGGATCGTCTGGCCGTAATAGCTGCCCGAAAGCAGCCGCGCGCCCAGGCCCTGCGAAGCGCCCGCGGGCAGTTCGGCCACGATCGTGCCCACAAGCGCCGCGGCCACGCCCACTTTCAGCGAGGCGAAAAGATAAGGCATCGAGGAGGGCAGCCGCAGCTTCCAGAACGTCTCCGCCCCGCTGGCATTATAGGTGCGCAACAGGTCCAGCTGCATGCCATCGGGCGCCCGCAGCCCCTTGACCATGCCCACCAGCACCGGGAAGAACGACAGGTAAGCGGCAATGATCGCCTTTGGAATCAAGCCCTTGATGCCAAGCGAGGCCAGCACGACAATGACCATCGGCGCAATCGCCAGGATCGGGATCGTCTGGCTGGCAATCGCCCAGGGCATCACGCTCATGTCCATGGCGCGCGAATGCACGATGCCGACCGCGAGCAGGATCCCCGCCGCCGTGCCGAGGCCAAAGCCCAGCATCGTCGCCGAAAAGGTGATCCAGGAATGCAGCACCAAGCTTTTCTTCGAGGTGATCTTCTGCCCGGTGAACCCGTCCCACAGCCCCTTGGCCACCTGATGCGGCGCGGGCAGGACGGGGCGTTCCTGCGCCATCGTATCGGCCAGCATCTGCGCCGTGGTCACCGTCATCCCGGCACGCGCGGCCTGATCATAGGTCCATTGCTTGTTCAGCATCACCGCCGCACCATACCACAGCGCGACAATGGCACTCAGCACCGTCAGGATCGGAAGGATCGACCTCATGCCTGCGCCCCCCCTTCATCTTGCCTCAAATATCCTCGGGGGGCGCGGGGGGCAGACAGCCCCCCGTCCGACAGAAGTCCCGATGCGCGGCGCTCAATCATAGGCATGCCCCGCGCGCAGCCCCTCGCGGACGCGATGGGCGATCTTCAGGAATTCCGCGCTGTCGCGGATATCCAGCGGCCGGTCCTTCGGCAGGGTGCTTTCGATCACATCGGTGATCCGCCCCGGACGGGGCGACATCACCACGATCTTCGTCGAGAGATACACCGCCTCGGGGATCGAGTGCGTCACGAAACCGATGGTCTTGCCGGTCCGCGCCCAAAGCTTCAAAAGCTCCTCGTTCAGCCGGTCGCGCACGATTTCATCGAGCGCGCCGAAGGGCTCGTCCATCAGCAGGATATCCGCATCAAACGCCAGCGCCCGGGCAATGCTGGCGCGCTGCTGCATCCCGCCCGAAAGCTGCCAGGGGAACTTTTTCGCGAATCCCTGCAGATCGACCAGCGAGAGCACTTTTTCAACACGGGCGTCCTGTTCGGCCTTGGTATAGCCCATGATTTCCAGCGGAAGTTTCACATTTCCCGCAATCGTGCGCCAGGGGTAAAGCCCCGCCGCCTGAAACACATAGCCATAGCTGCGGGCCTTGCGCGCCGCCTCGGGCGGGATCGAATTCACCGTCAGCGTGCCGCTGGTCGGATGTTCCAGCGCCGCGATGCAGCGCAGGAAGGTGGTCTTTCCGCAACCCGAGGGACCGATGAAGCTGACGAAATCGCCCCGCTCGATCGACAGGTTCACGTCTTTCAGCGCCTGAACCGGACCGTCATTCGTCTGAAAGACAAGGTTCAGATCCTTGGCAAATATCACGGGGGCTTTCACGTCTTCGGTCATCCTTGCTTACACGCCACTGGCCGGAATGCCCGCGCGCACCACCGGGCGGGGGGCGGTCAGGTCCTTCCAGGTGCTCAGCGCCTTGCTCACCGACCCGTTCGGGTCACGCGCCACGAACTGCCCGTGGCCCTCGCGGCTTTGCACCTTTCCGTCCGCAACCGCAACCATCCCGCGGCTGAGCGTGTAGCGCGGCAGGCCCTTCACCTCCTTGCCCTCGAAGACGTTGTAATCAATCGCAGATTGCTGGTAGCTGGCAGAGATCGTCTTTGTCGCTTCCGGGTCCCAGACCACCAGATCGGCGTCCGCCCCCACCAGAACCGCGCCCTTCTTCGGATACATGCCCATGATCTTGGCGATATTGGTCGAGGTCACGGCAACGAATTCGTTCATCGTGATCCGCCCCGTGTTCACCCCCGCCGACCAAAGCATCGGCAGCCGGTCCTCCAGACCCCCCGTCCCGTTCGGGATCTTGGTGAAATTGCCGACCCCGAACCGCTTCTGTTCCGTGGTAAAGGCGCAATGGTCGGTGGCAACGCAAGACAGCGTCCCCGAAGCAAGGCCCGCCCAAAGGCTGTCCTGATGGTGCTTCGCCCGGAACGGGGGCGACATCACGCGCCGCGCCGCATGGTCCCAGTCGGGGTGGAAATATTCGCTTTCATCCAGCGTCAGATGCTGAATGAGCGGCTCGCCCCAGACCCGCTTGCCCTGCATCCGCGCGCGGCGGATCGCTTCATGCGCCTCCTCGCAAGAGGTATGCACGACATAAAGCGGCACGCCGGCCATGTCGGCGATCATGATGGCGCGGTTCGTCGCCTCGCCCTCGACCTGAGAGGGGCGGGAATAGGCATGCGCCTCGGGGCCGGTATTGCCCTCGGCCAGCAGTTTCGCTGACATTTCCGCGACAATATCGCCGTTTTCCGCATGTACCATCGGGATCGCGCCGATCTCGGCGCAGCGCTTGAAACTGGCGAAAAGCTCGTCGTCATTCACCATCAAGGCGCCCTTGTAGGCGAGGAAATGCTTGAACGAGGTGATGCCGCGTTCAACGACTTTCGGCATCTCGTCAAAGACTTGCTGCCCCCACCAGGTCACCGCCATGTGGAAGGAATAGTCGCAATGCGCGCGCTTGGACTTGTTGTCCCATTGCTGCAGCGCATCCATCAGCCCCTGCCCCGGATTGGGCAGCGCGAAGTCGATCACCATCGTCGTGCCGCCCGCCAGCGCCGCACGGGTGCCAGAGTCGAAATCATCGCTCGAATAGGTGCCCATGAAGGGCATCTCCAGATGCGTATGCGGGTCGATCCCGCCCGGCATCACATAGCAGCCGGTGGCATCGAGCACGGTCTCGCCCACCAGCCCCTGCCCGATCGCGATGATCTGCCCGCCCTCGATCGCCACATCGGCCCTGTAGGTCAGATCGGCGGTGACGATGGTTCCGTTCCTGATGACTGTGGTCATGTGCACTCCCTGCAAGCGCGTGCTTTTATCTTGCCCTAAATATCTCGGGGGTCCGGGGGCAGAGCCCCCGGCGCGCGGTCAGTCTACGACGACGGCGGTTTCCAGAACCGCATGCAAAAGCACATCCGCCCCCGCCGCCGCCCATTCGGGCGAAATCTCCTCGGCCTCGTTATGCGAGAGCCCGTCAACGCAGGGGCACATCACCATCGTCGTCGGCGCGACTTTCGCCGTCCAGCAGGCGTCATGCCCCGCACCCGAAATGATGTCGCGATGCGCGTAGCCGAGCTTCCCGGCCGCGGCGCGGACGCGCCCCACCAGTTCGGGTGTGAAGGTGACCGGGTCGAAATGACCGACCGCCTCGATGGCGCAGCCGACTTTCAGATCGTCACAGATCAGTGCCGCGCGGCGCTCGATCTCGGCCCGCATCCCGTCCAGCTTCGCCTGATCGGGGCTGCGGATGTCGACGGTGAAAATCACCTTTCCGGGCAGGACGTTGCGCGAATTGGGGCTGAAGTTCACCTGCCCCACGCCCCCCACCGCATCGGGCTGGGCGGCCATCGCGACCTCCTGTACCATCTCGATGATCCGCGCCATCGCAAGGCCCGCATTGACCCGCATCCCCATGGGCGTCGAGCCGGTATGCGCCTCTTTCCCGGTCAGGGTGAATTCGAGCCACCACAGCCCCTGGCAATGCGTCACCACACCGATCGTCTTCTTCTCGGCCTCAAGGATCGGGCCCTGCTCGATATGCAGCTCGAAATAGGCATGCATCTTGCGCGCGCCCACTTCTTCGTCGCCGACCCAGCCGATCCGCGCCAGTTCTTCGCCGAAGCTCTTGCCCTCCGGATCCTTGCGCGCATAGGCGTAATCCAGGCTGTGAATGCCCGCAAAGACGCCCGAGGCGAGCATGGCCGGCGCAAACCGCGCGCCTTCCTCGTTCGTCCAGTTCGTCACCACGATCGGGTGTTTCGTGCGGATGCCGCGGTCGTTCATCGTGCGGATGACCTCAAGCCCGCCCAGAACCCCCAGAACGCCATCGTATTTCCCGCCGGTGGGCTGAGTATCCAGATGCGAGCCGATATAGACGGGCAGCGCCTGCGCGTCGGTGCCCTCGCGGCGCATGAACATGTTGCCCATCCGGTCAAGGCCCATCGTCAGCCCCGCCGCATCGCACCAGCTTTTGAACAGCGCCCGGCCCTCGGCATCGGCATCGGTCACGGTCTGGCGGTTGTTGCCCCCCGCGATCCCCGGCCCGACCTGCGCCATCTGCATGAGGCTGTCCCACAGGCGCGCGGAATTGATACGGAGGTTTTCTCCGGGTGATGGCATCTGGCTGTCTCCCTGTCGTCTGCGGGGCTTTGCCCTCTTGCGACTCGTTTTCTGACCGATTGGTCAGAGGAAACAGGCCACGCTTCCCCGCCCCGGTCAATGGGGAATGGGGGGCGGATGCGGGGCTGGGCGCCAGGGACACAAGCCATTGCCCGAATTTTGGGCGCGGCCAAGCGGCGGCTTGATCGACGGGCCCGATGCGGCTAGCCTTTGAGCACCCAGAAGGTGCCAAAGGCCCCGGGGGCGGCTGACAGGGACATCCCGCGGCGGCAACAAGAGCAGTCGAGAACGAGGCAGGCATGGAAGAGATGGAGAGCGGCCTTTGGCAGGCGCTTGAACGCAGCGCGGCCTTTTACGAGGGCGGCGCGGCCTTTGAACCGATCCAGCAGGAACGCATCAACCCGGTGGAATTGCGGCGCAAAATGGGTCTGACCCAGGCGCAGATGGCGCCGATGATGGGCATGAGCCTGTCGGGCTATCGCAAATGGGAACAGGGCCAGCGCGCGGTCAGCGGCCCGGCCGCCGTGCTCTTGCGGGTGATCGAGACCGCCCCCGAGGCGGTGAAACAGGCGCTGGCGTCGTAAGGCCGCGCAGGATTTCCTGAAACGCATCCATGACCGAGGCCATCGCCGAGGTCACGCGAAGCATTGATCCGATGACCGCCGAGGGCCCAAAGGCACTCGGCCAGCGCCCGCCCCGCCCTCGGCGGGCGCTTCTCGCCCGAAGGGCACAGGCGCTGGCCTCTGTCTCGCTTGGGGATACGGTCTTGGCACGAACCGTGGCGGCGCGGGCGGGGAAAGGCGGTGCCTTTCCTGATCCGCCCGAACCGAGGTCAGGTAACCCCCCTCACTTCCCGCCGGTGCTCGCCATCGGGTTGTTCGGATGCCCGGTCCAGTTCAGATAGGCGCCGACCGGCTTGCCCGTGCGCAGGTCCGGCTCGCCCTCGGAGAGCTCGCGCATGGTGATGCACTTCGTCGGGCAGACCTCGACACACAGGTTGCAGGCGACGCACTCTTCCTCTTTCACCGTCACCGTGCGATCCGCCGCCATCGCGATCGCCTGATGCGAGGTATCCTCGCAGACGAGGTGGCAGCGGCCGCATTTGATGCAATCCTCCTGCGCGATGCTGGCCTTGGTGGTGTAGTTCAGGTTCAGATACTGCCAGTCGGTCACTTTCGGCACGGCGCGGCCGACGATCTCGCGCGTCTCGCTCAGCCCCTTGCGGTCCATGTAGTCCGACAGGCCCGAGATCATCTCCTCGACGATCCTGAAGCCATAGGTCATCACCGCGGTGCAGACCTGCACATTCTGCGCGCCCAAGGCCATGAACTCGGCCGCGTCGCGCCAAGTGGTGACGCCGCCGATGCCCGAAATCGGCAGGCCGCGCGTGGCCGGGTTGCGGGCGATTTCCGCCACCATGTTCAGCGCGATGGGTTTCACCGCCGGGCCGCAATAGCCGCCATGGGTACCAAAGCCGTCGATGGTGGGTTCCGGCGCAAACAGGTCCAGATCGACCGAGGTGATCGAATTGATCGTGTTGATCAGGCTCACTGCATCGGCGCCGCCGCGTTTGGCGGCTTCCGCCGGTTTGCGGATGTCCGAGATATTGGGCGTCAGCTTGACGATGCAGGGCATGCGCGAATGTTGCTTCACCCAGCGCGTCACCATTTCGACGTATTCGGGCACCTGCCCCACCGCCGCGCCCATGCCGCGTTCGGCCATGCCATGCGGACAGCCGAAGTTCAGCTCGACCCCGTCGGCCTCGGTTTCCTCGACCCGGGCCAGGATCGCTTTCCAGCTGTCTTCGTCGCAGGGCACCATCAGCGACACGACAAGCGCCCGGTCCGGGTAGTCGCGTTTCACCGATTTGATCTCGCGCAGGTTCACCTCCAATGGCCGGTCGGTGATCAGCTCGATGTTGTTCAGCCCCAAAAGCGTGCCATCGGGCCCGTGAATCGCGCCATAGCGCGGGCCGGAGACGTTCACCACCGGCGGGCCGTCAAGACCCAAGGTCTTCCAGACGACACCGCCCCAACCGGCCTCAAAGGCGCGGCGCACGTTCACTTCCTTGTCGGTCGGCGGCGCCGAGGCGAGCCAGAACGGATTGGGGGATTTGATGCCAAGGAATGTCGAAGTCAGGTTCGCCATCTCAGGCCCCCATCAGAAAAGCGTGGATGTCCTCGGCCGCATCGCGGCCCTGCGCAACGGCGGTCACCGTCAGATCTTCGCCGCCCGAGGCGCAATCGCCCCCCGCCCAGACATGCGCCATGCCGGTGCGCCCGCGCGCGTCGATCGCGATCTTGCCGCCCGAAATCGTCAGCCCCTCGGGCACCGGCCCAAGCGTCTGGCCAATCGCGGTGAAGATCTGATCGGCCTTGATGCGCAAAGTGTCCTCAAGCTGCACCAGCTTGCCGCCCTGCGTTTCGGTGCGGGCAAACTCGACCTCATAGCCCTGATCGTCCTTGCGGATCGCCACAGGCGCCGCATTCGGCACGATCTGCACGCCGTTCTTTTGCGCATGCTGCTGTTCGTGCCCCG
Organism: Rhodobacter sp. 4.3.4; assembly: GCF_058724655.1. NCBI lineage: Bacteria > Pseudomonadati > Pseudomonadota > Alphaproteobacteria > Rhodobacterales > Rhodobacter > Rhodobacter sp. 4.3.4. The sequence continues at coordinate 1,097,900 of NZ_CM178967.1, read as the reverse complement.
AGGCGGGCATCTCGGCTTGCGAGCGGCGATAGACGATGCTCGCGGTTTCCGCGCCGAGCAGTTTCGCCTGCACCGCCGCATCGATGGCGGTCATGCCGCCGCCAATCACCACGACGCGCCGCCCCACCGGAACCAAGGCCAGATCCTCGGCCTGACGCAGCTGCGCGATGAACTCGGTCGCAGGCGTCGCAAATTCCGCCCCGGGGATCGTCAGCGCATTCACACCGCCAAGCCCGATGCCCAGAAACACCGCGTCATGATCGGCCAGCAGATCCGCCACCGAGCCATTGCGGCCCAGCTGCCAGTTCTCCAGCACCGCGATGCCGCCGATCTGCAACAGCCAGGCCACTTCCCGCGCGGCAAAGCCGCCCGGCGCCTTGTAGGCGGCAATGCCATATTCATTCAGCCCGCCCGGTTTCAACCGCGCGTCATAAACCGTGACCTCGTGGCCCAGCATCGCCAGCCGATGCGCGCAGGCCAGACCCGCAGGCCCCGCCCCCACCACGGCCACGGCTTTCCCCGTGCGCGGCGCGCGCGTGAAGGGATGGGCGCCCGAGGCCTGCAGCGTGTCGGTGGCAAAGCGTTGCAGCGCGCCGATCTCGACCGGCTTGCCCTCGGCCGCCTCGCGCACGCAGGCGCCCTCGCACAGGGTTTCGGTCGGACAGACCCGCGCGCACATGCCGCCCAGGATATTCTGCGACAGGATCGTCTTTGCCGCCGCCTCGGGCGTGCCGGTCAGGATCTGCCGGATGAACAGCGGCACGTCGATGTCGGCGGGGCAGGCCGTGGTGCAGGGCGCCTCGGCGCAGAAATAGCACCGCGCGGCGGCTACCTGCGCCTGATGCGCGCTCAAGGGCGGCGCGACATCGGCAAAGGCCGTGCAATAGTCCGCAGGCGGAAGACGCCCGGGATGCACCCCGGGCCGGTATTGGCTTGTGGTCACTTGGACCTCCCTGGCTTTTGTTCTTGCCCGAAAGGCTGCCACGATCAGAAATTTTATCAATAGGTAAAATACTGGCGGAGGGGATTGGCGCATCGCCGCCGGGCATCTGCCCAAGGAATGGGCTGATGCGGGGCAGATTGCGGTCAGAGATTCGGAAAGACGGCGCATAACGGCGGCGAAGGCCGAATATTTCGCCAAGATCAGCCAGAGAGTCGGCCAGAATCAGAGCCGCAGGCAGGCCAATCACGTCAATCCCGCGAAGTGGGAAGCCGTCAGAATGGTTTCAACCCCTCGCCGCGAAAAAAATCGGCGCGACAATTCGACCTGAAAATTCCGGTTGCCTGCGACAGGCCGTCTCCCCCCGGGACGCGGGCGCAGCGGCCCGATCTGCGACAGGCTAACGCAGTTTAATGTACATCTGCCATGACAGTTTCGTCCGAAGGCTGGTTTCGCGCCCCCTGCAAGGCGCCCGCGGCGCGGCGGCCGCAAGGCGCAAACCCCCTTTGCCACATGGCTCTTGCGCCCTGTCGCACCCCCCTGCCGCAGCCCCCGCGCGGGCCCTTTCCCCACCCCCGGAATCAGCCAAAGATGCCTCCGGAACACCTGTTTTCACTGGGGTTTGCGCCCCCCGGGGGGTGGCCGAATTTGCCGCAGTGTCAGCCCGACTTTACACTTGATCGTCGCCCCTCGGGCTCCCATAGTGCGTCTCACGAGGTCGGATCACAGACGGTCCGGCAGCGGGGGGGCGCTGAGACGGGGCTCAAACTTAACCGAGAGAGTCTCATCAACGTTCCCAATGATCCCAGTTTTGGAGGATTCGGGACAATGACTGACGATAAAGCTGGGCCGAGCGGCCTGACGCTGAAAGAAGCTGAAGAAATCCACAGCTACCTGATCGACGGCACCCGTGTGTTCGGGGCGATGGCGCTTGTTGCGCACATCCTCTCGGCCATCGCCACGCCGTGGCTCGGTTAATCGGGTAGAGGAGAATATACGATGAACAACGCCAAACTCTGGACCGTCGTCAAACCCTCGACCGGTATCCCGCTGATCCTCGGCGCCGTTGCGGTCGCCGCTCTGATCGTGCACGCCGGCCTGCTGACCAACACCACCTGGTTCGCGAACTACTGGAACGGCAACCCGATGGCGACCGTCGTCGCTGTTGCGCCGGCTCAGTAATCTGCTGACCTTTGGGCCCACCGGCGACCGTCGGTGGGCCCATTCCCTCCGGGGCTGAGCCCCTCGCACTTTCTCTCTCCGACGGGCGGCTGGACTATGGGCTACCGTGCTTTTGCTCTGAAGAACCTGGCGCGGCACGCTCCGAAGTACCTGCCATTCGCCGACGTGGCCAGTGAAGAGGTTCCGCTCTCGCGGTTGCTGCGACTGTCGCTCTTTCAGATCACCGTCGGGATGACCTTGACCCTGCTCGCGGGCACCCTGAACCGGGTGATGATCGTCGAGCTGGCGGTTCCGGCCTCGCTCGTTTCGGTAATGCTGGCGATGCCGATGCTGTTTGCGCCCTTCCGCACGCTGATCGGCTTCAAGTCCGACACGCATAAGTCGGCCCTCGGGCTGCGTCGCGCGCCCTGGATCTGGAAGGGAACGATTTATCAATTCGGCGGATTCGCCATCATGCCCTTCGCGCTTCTGGTGCTGTCGGGGTTCGGTGAATCCGTGGATGCGCCGCGCTGGATCGGAATGAGCGCGGCAGCTCTTGCCTTCCTCCTCGTGGGGGCCGGGGTGCATATCGTCCAGACCGCCGGTCTGGCCCTTGCCACCGACCTCGTCGAGGAGGAAGATCAACCGAAGGTTGTCGGCCTCATGTATGTGATGCTGCTCTTCGGCATGGTGATCAGCGCGCTCGTTTACGGGGCGTTGCTGGCGAATTACACGCCCGGGCGCCTGATCCAGGTGATCCAGGGCACGGCGTTGATGAGTGTCGTGTTGAACATGGCTGCGATGTGGAAGCAGGAATCGATCAGCCGGGAACGCGCCCGGCAGATGGAGGCCGCGGAGCACCCGACCTTCAAGGAGGCCTTTGGCCTGCTGATGGGCCGTTCGGGGATGCTTGCCCTGCTGACGGTGATCGCGCTGGGGACTTTCGGCTTCGGTATGGCCGATGTGCTTTTGGAGCCCTATGGCGGTCAGGCGCTGCACCTGACTGTCGGGGAGACGACGAAACTGACCGCGCTCTTTGCGCTGGGGACGCTTGCCGGTTTCGGCACTGCGTCCCGTGTGCTGGGGAACGGGGCAAGGCCGATGCCGCTGGCGGTGCTGGGTGCACTGATCGGGGTTCCCGGGTTTGCTGCCATCATTCTGTCCTCGCTGATCAGCCAAGGCGGTATCTGGCTGTTCCTTGCGGGCACCTTTGCTGTCGGGCTTGGCATCGGTCTGTTCGGCCATGCCACGCTGACGGCGACGATGCGCACCGCGCCCGCCGATCGGATCGGGCTGGCGCTGGGCGCCTGGGGGGCTGTGCAGGCGACGGCCGCGGGCCTGGGTGTCGCGCTTGCGGGGGTGGTTCGTGACGGTTTGGTTGCCCTGCCGGGGACTTTCGGGTCCGGTGTGGTGGGGCCTTACAATACGGTGTTCGCCCTCGAGGCGTTGATCTTGATCGTGGCCATCGCCTTTGCGGTTCCGCTTATCAGGCGGGGAGGCCGATGACCCGAGGCCGGTCGGGACACCTGGACGTGACTGTAGAATGCCCTTGAACCCGAGGAGGACGCATGACGACGGTGATCACACGGCTTTATGCCGATGAAAGAACGGCTTGCGACATCGCAAGACAACTGAAAAGTGAAGGCATTCCGAAACGCGCTCTGACGGTCGTCGTCGCCGACGGCAAGAAGGGCGCCGCCTTGGCCGAAGCCCTCAAGTCCGCCGGCGTGCATCCCAGCGCGGCTGCGGGCTATGCCGAACGTGTCGCCGGCGGCGCTGCCGCGCTCGTGGCGAAAGTCAACTACAAGCCGCTCGGCGCGGCGAAACTCGTGCGCGCCATCACTGCTCGCGCAGCGGTGGTCGCGGTCGAGAACGCAACCGAAGAGTTCACCTGTGAGGACGCATCTGAAATGACTGACAACATCATGAAAGACCACCGGCACATCTTCCTGCCGCAACCCTGCAAGGCCGACGAAAAGCCCGGCGCCTTCTCGGAGCGCTTTGGCTGGAAACTTCTGCTCGACACCCCGCGCAAGAAGAACGTCTACGAAGGCACCAAGTTCATGTCGCAAGACTTCTGGCCGACGCCGCTGGTGAAAACCACCGCGCCGAAGGTCAAGCTGCTGCCGGCTGACGCGCCGCCGCAATCGGCGAAGTTCTGGAAAGCTCCGCTGCTGAAAGACACGCCGCGTCAATCGAACGTGATCCCGGGCGACTTCCTGCCCTTCTCGAACACCTTCGGTCTGGCGACCATTCAGCGTCGCTGATCACCAAGAGGGGCGGCGCTGACCGCCCCCGCACTCCTCGGGTTTGCGCCCGTCTGTCCGCCCTTCCCCGGAAGGTCCGAACAGGCGGGCGCCTTTTATTTGCCCCCCTGCCCCGCCGAGGTCTGGCCTGCCGCTCCGACCCTCACGCGGTGATGAAATCGCGCACGAAACTGGTGGCCGGGCGGGCGCGGATATCTTGCGGGCGGCCGATCTGCTCGATCCGGCCCATCGACATCACCACCACCATATCGGCCAGCGCCATCGCCTCTTCCTGATCATGGGTGACGAAAATCGTGGTCAGGCCGGTCGCATCGTGAATGTCGCGCAGCCCCTGGCGCAGCTCCTTGCGGACCTTGGCATCGAGCGCGCCGAAGGGCTCGTCCAGAAGCAGCATCCGCGGCTCGATCGCCAGCGCCCGGGCGAGGGCCACCCGCTGGCGCTGCCCGCCCGAAAGCTGGCTCGGATAGCGCGATCCGATGTCGGGCAGCTGGATCAGCTCCAGAAGCCGCGCCACCCGCCGCGCGATCTCCAGCTTCGGCGGCCGCTCCGCCCGCGGCCGGGCGCGCAGGCCATAGGCGATGTTTTCAAACACCGTCATGTGCCGGAACAAAGCATAGCTTTGAAACACGAAGCCCGCGCGGCGATCCTGCACCCGCAGGTTGGTGGCGTCATGGCCGTCAAACAGCACCCGCCCCGAGGTCGGGAATTCCAGCCCGCCCAGAATCCGCAACAGCGTCGTCTTGCCCGAGCCAGAGGGGCCCAGAAGCGCCACCAGCGCCCCTGAGGGAACGGCAAGCGACACCGGATGCAGCGCCGCCGTGGTGCCGAAGAGCTTCGAGATTTCCTGAATGTCGATATCCATCATGTCCCTCAATGGCGGTGGGTGGCGGCGATTTCGTCGGCGTGGCGCAGTTCCAGCACGGTCTTGAGCAGCAGCGTGACCAGCGCGAGCGCGGTCAGAAGCCCCGCCAGCGAAAACGCCGCGACCGAGAGATATTCGTTGTAAAGCATCTCGATGGTGATCGGCATGGTCGCGGTCTGGCCGCGGATCTTGCCCGAAACCACGGCGACGGCGCCAAATTCCCCCATCGCGCGGGCGTTGCACAAAAGCACGCCGTACAGCAGCGCCCAGCGGATCTTCGGCAGCGTCACCGTGGTGAAAACCCGCCAGCCCGAGGCGCCCAGCGTCAGCGCCGCCTCCTCTTCCTGACAGCCCTGCTCGATCATCACCGGGATCAGCTCGCGCGCGACAAAGGGGAAGGTGACGAACATCGTCGCCAGAACGATCCCCGGCAGGGCGAAGACGATCGGGTAGCCCTGCGCGACAAGCCAGCCGCCGATCGCGGAATTCGCCCCGAACATCAACACGATGCACAGCCCCGCCACGACCGGGGAGACGGAAAACGGCAGGTCGATCAGGGTGATCAGGAAGGCCTTGCCGCGAAACTCGAAGCGGGTGATGAACCAGGCCGCGGCAATGCCGAAAGCGGCATTGAGCGGCACCGACAGCGCGGCGATCGTCAGCGTCAGCCGGATCGCCGAAAGCGCATCGGGGTTGCCAAGGCTTTTGAGCGCGGCAAACCAGCCCTTCGCCAGCGCCTCGACAAAGACGGCCAGCAGCGGCGCCGCGACCAGAAGCGCCATCCCGGCCACGGCGGCCAGGATCAGAAGCCCCCGCACCAGCGGCGTTTCATCGGTGGCAGAGCGCCAGTTGCGTTCGGCTGCGTCAGACATCGCCAATCCTCCGGCGGCTCCAGATCTGGATCAGGTTGATCGACAGCAGCATCGCGAAGCTGATCACCAGCATGGCGATGCCGATGGCGGCGGCGCCGTCATAGTTGAATTCTTCCAGCTGAATCACGATCAGAAGCGGTGCGATCTCGGTTTTGAGCGGGATGTTCCCGGCAATGAAGATGACCGAGCCGTATTCACCCACCGCCCGCGCCAGCGACAGCGCAAAGCCGGTGAGCGCGGCAGGAAGCAGCATCGGCGCGATCACCCGGCGCAGCGTGGTGAAACGAGTCGCGCCCAGCGTTGCCGAGACCTCCTCGACCTCGCGGTCGATTTCCTCGATCACCGGCTGCACGGTGCGGGTGACGAAGGGCAGGCCAACAAAGACCAGCGCGATGAAAATCCCCGCTTGCGTATAGGCGATCTTCAGCCCGAAATCCTTGGCCAGCGCGCCGAAGACCCCGTTGGGCGCGTAAAGCGCGGTCAGCGCGATGCCCGCAACCGCGGTGGGCAGGGCGAAGGGCAGATCGACGGCGGCATCGATCAGTCGGCGGCCGGGAAAGTCATAGCGCACCAGCACCCAGGCCAGCGCGACACCGAAGACCAGGTTGAACAGCGCCGCGAAGAACGAAAGCCGGAACGACAGCTCCAGCGCCGCCCAGACCCTTTCGCGGTTCACCGTGGCCCAGATCCCGTCCAGCCCGTAGCTGGCGCCCTGCGCCAGAAGCGCGCCGATCGGGCAAAGCACGACCAGCGACAGCATCGTCAGCGTGATCCCCATTGACAGCCCCAGCCCCGGCATCGGCGAGCGATTGATCAGCGGGCGCGGCATGCTGGCGGTCCTTTCCGTGAGCCTCGTCATTTCCGAAATATCCACTGTGCCAGTCGCGATTGAAAGGGTTAAATCACGCCATTGTTGGTCGTGAATATAGAATTTTATTCCCCACCCTTTTCACGCCCTGCCGCGCCGAGTCGGCAGATGAAAAGGCCCCGCCGGGGCGGGGCCTGTGGCAAGGATCTGCCCCGCAAGGGCCGTCAGGCCGGGGCGCCGGTGCCGTCGAAGACGCCCTCGAACAGCACCGAGGACAGGTAGCGTTCCCCCGAATCGGGCAGGATCACCACGATGGTCTTGCCCGCGTTTTCGGGCTTCGCCGCCAGCCGCAGCGCCGCCGCCGTGGCCGCCCCGCAGGAGATCCCGACCAGAATGCCTTCCTCGCGCGCCAGCCGCAGCGCCACCGCCACCGCCTCTTCGTTCGTCACCTGCTCGATCGCATCGACCAGCGACAGATCGAGCACCTCGGGCACAAACCCGGCGCCGATGCCCTGGATCTTGTGCGGACCGGGTTTCACCGGCTCGCCCGCCCGGGTCTGGCTGAGCACCGGGCTGGCCGCGGGCTCGACCGCGACCGAGGTGATCTGTTTGCCCAAGCCTTTCTTGAAATAGCGGCTGACGCCGGTGATCGTGCCGCCGGTGCCGACGCCCGCGACGAAAATGTCGATCTTGCCGCCGGTGGCTGCCTCGATCTCGGGGCCGGTGGTGCGTTCATGAATCGCCGGGTTGGCCGGGTTCCTGAACTGTTGCAAAAGCACGTATTTCGGGTCCGAGGCGGCGATTTCCTCGGCCTTGGCGATCGCCCCCGCCATGCCCTTGGCGCCTTCGGTCAGCACCAGTTTCGCACCGTAAGCCAAAAGCAGCTTGCGCCGTTCCAGGCTCATCGTTTCAGGCATCGTGAGGGTGATCGGAATGCCGCGCGCCGCCGCCACGAAGGCCAGCGCAATGCCGGTATTGCCCGAGGTCGGCTCGACGATTTCCTTGCCCGGGCCCAGCAGGCCGCGTTCCTCGGCATCCCAGATCAGCGCCGCGCCGATCCGGCACTTGACCGAGCCCGCCGGGTTGCGCGACTCGATCTTGGCCAGAACGGTGGCGCCCAGCCCCTGCCCCAGCCGCCCCAGTTTCACCAGCGGCGTGCCGCCGATCGAGCGCGAATTGTCCTCGAAAACCGTCGTCATCTGCTTCTCCCCGAATGGTCTCGCCCTTATCGAGCATGCCCGGCGGCGGTTGGAAAGGGGCGAAAACACGCCGTTCTGAAAGCGGCCGAACTTTGGGAGAATGGTGTTTTGGCCGCAGCCCGGGAAAGCACAAAATTCCTCTCTGCGCCGGGATCAGGCCCGGAATGCGGGCCGAAAACCGGCCCGCTCCCCCGTTCAGAGAACAAAATCCGCGACTCGGCCCCCTGTGGGGGGCAGGGATTCGCGTCGGCTGCGCTTACAGATCGCCACCGAAACCGTAGGTCTGGGTGACGTAGTCGATATCCTTGTCGCCCCGGCCCGACAGGTTGATCAGGATCGACTTGCCCGGATGGGCCGCCGCCTCGCGCATCGCGAAAGCCACGGCATGCGCGCTTTCCAGCGCCGGAATGATCCCCTCGTGCCGCGACAGCGCGAAAAAGGCCTTCAGCGCCTCCTTGTCATTGGCGGTGGTGTACTGCGCCCGGCCGATCTTGTGCAGATGCGCATGCTCCGGGCCGACGCCGGGATAATCCAGCCCCGAGGCGACGGTGTGCACCGGCGCGGGCTCGCCCTGCGCATCCTTGAGCACCAGGGTGCGGAAGCCGTGAATGTCGCCATCCTCGCCAAAGGAAATCGTCGCCGCGTGATCGCCGAGATTGGAGGAGGTGCCCAGCGGCTCGACGCCGTAGAGCGCGACCGAAGGATCGTCGATGAAGCCCGAGAAGATCCCCATCGCATTCGAGCCGCCGCCGACGCAAGCCGCCACCATGTCGGGCAATTCGCCCGTCATTTCAAGGAATTGCTCGCGCGCCTCGACGCCGATGACATGCTGGAAGTCGCGCACCATCCGCGGGAACGGGTGCGGCCCCACGACCGAGCCGATGGCGAAAAGCGCCGTATCGGCCTGGGCGATGTAGCTCTGGAAGCAGCTGTCCACCGCCTCCTTCAGCGAGCGCCCGCCAAAGGAGACCGGCACCACCGTCGCGCCCAGAAGCTTCATCCGGGTGACGTTCGGCGCTTCCTTGGCGATGTCGATCTCGCCCATGTGGATCTCGCATTCCATGCCGAAATAGGCCGCCGCCGTGGCCAGCGCCACCCCGTGCTGCCCCGCCCCGGTCTCGGCCATCAGCTTGGTCTTGCCCATGAATTTCGCCAGCAGGCCCTCGGCCATGCAATGGTTGAGCTTGTGCGCGCCGGTATGGTTGAGATCCTCGCGCTTGGCATAGATCTGCGCGCCGCCGCACAGCGCCGAGAGGTTCTTCAGATAGGAAACGGGCGTGGGCCGGCCCTGGAAATGCTTGCGGATCTGACGCAGCTCGGCGATGAACTCGGCCGATTTCGAGATCTTCGCATAAGCTTCGCGGATCTCCTTGAAATGCGGCTCAAGCGGCGGCGGCAGCATCGCCCCGCCGTAAGAGCCAAACCAGCCGTCCTTGTCCGGCGTCGTCTTGAGATAGGATGTCATCCTCGGTCCTCCCACGGTCTTTCCGCGCGGGATTTGACGCAGAACCGGGCCGCTCGGCAAGACGCGAAAGCGCCACAGCCGATTTCCGCGGCTTTCCTGCCCTCAGCCGGTGCGGCAGGCGCTGGCGCGCAGGAAACCGGCGAAATCGGCGGCATCGAGCGGGCTCGACCACAGGAAGCCCTGCCCGACATCGACGCCCAGATCGACCAGCATCGCGCGCTGCGCCGCGTCCTCCACCCCCTCGGCGACCGAGCGGATGCCCATGCCGCGGGCGATTTCGGCGATCGCGGCGACGATGGCACGATCGGCGCGGCGAAAGCAAAGCCCGGCAATGAAACTGCGGTCGATCTTCAGTTCCGCCACCGGCACCTTCTTCAGATCGGCAAGCGCGGCATGGCCGGTGCCGAAATCGTCCAGCGACAGTTCGTAGCCGCGGTCCGCCAGCGAATCGAGCAGGCTGATCGTCATGTCGGTGCCGCGGCGGACAAAGCAGCCCTCGGTGATCTCGAGCAGAAGATCGCGGCCGTCGATGCCCGCCGCCTCGAACATCGCGATCGTCTCCAGCAGCAATTCGGGCGATTTGACATCGTCAGGATGGATGTTCAGCGCGATCTTGCCCGGCACCAGCCCGGCGCCGCGCCAGCCCAGCAGATCGGCCGCCACGGTCTCGGCGATCCGGCGCGACAGATTGGGCAAAAGGCCGCGCTCGGCGGCGATGGGCAGGAAACTGTCGGGGGCGACAACAGAGCCGTCGGGCCTGCGCCAGCGCACCAGCGCCTCCGCCCCCAGCAGGCTGCCATCGCTCAGCGCGATCTTCGGCTGATATTGCACATAAAGCTGCCCGCCCTCCAGCGCCGCGCGCAGCCCGGCCTCGATCCGGTCGCTTTCGATCACCCGGCGGCGCAACTGTTCGTTGAACAGCACGCATTGGCCGCGCCCGCTTTCCTTGGCCCGGTTCAGCGCCAGATCGGCCTTGATCAGCAATTCGACCGGATCGGCGCCCGCCTCGGGGCAGATCACCGCGCCGATCGAGGCGCCCGGATGCAGCCGCCGCCCCGCCAGAAGCGCGGGCGGTTCGAAAGCCGTCAGCAGGCGATCGGCGATCGGGCGGATCTGCTCCGGCGCGCGCACCTCGGCCAGGATCACCGCGAATTCATCCCCGCCGAGCCGGGCGATCACATCGCCCTCGGACAGGTTGGCGCGCAGGCGGCGGGCGATTTCGGCCAGCAGTTCATCGCCGACGCCATGGCCGAACAGGTCGTTGACATTCTTGAACCGGTCAAGATCCATCAGCAGCAGCGCAAAGCCCCGCCCGCTGCCGCGCTGCCGCGCCACCGCTTCGGCCAGGCGGGCATTGAAGGCCTTGCGGTTCAAAAGCCCGGTGATGTCGTCGATATTGGCCAGAAGATAGTTCTCGTCGCGGGCCCGGCGCAGGCTGTCGACGGCCCGCGAAAGCGCCACGACAGAGTCGTCGCGCTGCCGGGCCGTTTCGCCGGTGCGATAGGAAAAATAGGCCAGAAAGCCGCCATAAAGCAGCGCGTAAAGCGTCACCGGCCAGGCCTGCGGCCAGCCGCCCAGGTGAAACGACACGATCACCGCGGCCAGGATCGTCGACTGAAAGGCCAGCGCGGCGACGAAGGCGCGGTGCAGCATGAAGATGCCCCCCGCCAGCATGCCAGTGCTGACGAGCAGCACCACCAAGGGGTCGCCGGTCTTCTGCAGCCCGATCACATGCAAAGGCAGCACCGCCCAGGGCGTGGCGAACAGCACCGAGGTCAGGATCATCCGCCGCGCCGCCCGGGCCGAGACCCGCCGGATCTGGCGCCCGGCGGCACGACGCGACATCCGGCTGAGCGCAGCGCCCAGCACGAGGATCGCGCCCAGCCAGACCACGACAAAACTGCGGTCGTCATGGCGCAGCGATTCCAGCACGTAGATCAGCGCGTTCAGCGCGGTCACCACGACCCCGACCGAGGTCCCCTGCACGACGCTGGCCACGTCTTCCGCGCTGGGATGCTTGGTCAGCACCGCCCGGATCCGGCTCAACAGGAGAGACACCTGGGGCAAAGTTCAGTCTTTCATCGGAATCGCGCGCCCGATCATGGCGGCAAATGGTAACCAGCCCCTGAAGACGATCCGAAAATCCCGCCCCGGGCGAAAGGCCGCCGCCCTCAGGCGAGGACGGCCGTTTCCGCCCGCAGCCCGTCGACCGGCAGAAATTTGTCCAGAAAATCCATCGCGGGCAGGGGTTTGGCGAAATGATAGCCCTGCCCCAGATCGCAGCCATGCTGGCGCAGCCAGACCACCTGCGCGGGTGTGTCGATGCCCTCGGCGACGGTGCGCAGCCCCAGCGCCGCCGCCATCGCCAGGGTCGCACGCACGATCGCATCGGAGGCCCCGTCATCCAGCGCGATGCGCGAGACGAAACTGCGGTCAATCTTCAGCTCTTTCAGTTGCAGCTTCTGCAGATAGCTGAGCGAGGAATAGCCGGTGCCGAAATCATCCGCCGACAGCTCGAACCCGGCGGTCAGCAGCGCCTCGATACTGTCGCGCGCCTCCGAATTCAGATCGACCACCGCGCCCTCGGTGATCTCGAACAGCACATCCTCGGGGCCAAGACCCGCCGCCTGCAGATGCGCCAGCACCGCCTGCCCGAACCGGACCCGGCGCAGGCTCTCGGGCGAGAGATTGACCGAGATGCACAGCTGCTGGCCGCGCCCGCGCAGCGTCGCGACAAAGGCACCGACCAGATCGATCATCAAAAGGTCGATGTCGCGCACGAGGCCGGTCTTTTCCGCGATCGGCATGAAGATGTCGGGGCCGATCCCCGCCAGCGCCGGATCGGTGCAGCGCACCAGCGCCTCGGCCCCGGCCAGGCTGCCGTGATCGAGCAGATTGATCTTCGGCTGCAGATAAAGCGCAAAGGCGCCGTCACGGATCGCGCGCTGCAGCGATTGTCCGATCGTCGCCTCCCGCGCCAGCCGGTCGCGCAGCTTCGGCGTGAAGGGCACGGCGCGGTTGCCGCCCAGCGCCTTGGCCTCGTACATCGCCAGATCGGCGTTGAGCCACATTTCCTCGGGGCTGTGCGCATCCATCGGAAACAGGCTCATCCCCATCGAGGCGGAGAGATAAAGCGGCTGACCGTCGATCTCGAAGGGTTCCGCGAAGGCCTGCGCCAGCGCCGCGGTGGCCGCCTCGGGGGCCTCGGCGCGGCGGCCGCGGCTGAGGAAGGTGAATTCCTCGGCCCCGACCCTGGCCAGCAGCTGATCGGGGTCGCGCAGCGCCTCCAGCCGTTCGGCGACCTTGCAGATCACCCGGTCGCCCAGCTGCGGGCCGAAGCGGTCCTTGATCTGCTGGAACTGGTCGATCGACAGGAAGACCTGCTGCAACAGATCGCCCGCGGCACGCGCGCGCAGCTGCGCCGGGCCGATCTGGGCGCGAAAGGCTTCGCGGTTCGGCAACCCGGTCAGCGCGTCATGCGTCGCGGCATGGCTGGCCTCTTCGGCGGCCTGGGCCAGACGCCGTTCGTCCGCCAGCCGCTGGGTGATGTCGGAGACCGAGCAGACCACCTGCACCGGCCCGCCGCGCGCTTCCATCGGCGCCGCATTGACCGAGATCACCCGCTCCGTCCCGTCCGGCCGCGGCAGGGTCAGGCGCAGGTCGTGCAGCGTCTCGCCGCCCTGCGCCACGCGCCCGAAGGGAAAGCCCCGCCCCGCCCCGGCGCCGTCGTGGTGGCCATGAAGCCAGCCCAGCGCCGCGTGAGAGCGCCCGACCAGCCCCGCCCCGTCGGTGTCGAGGATCTGCTCCGCCTCCATATTCGCAAAGACGATCACCCCCGAAGGGTCGAAGGCGAGGATGCCCGAGACCGAGGTTTCCGTCAGCCGCTGCAGGAAGTCGTTCTTCGCGATCAGCTCGGCTTCAAGCTGCTTGCGGCGCGAGATGTCGAGATGCACCCCCGAGAGCACCAGCGCCTCGCCGGTGGCGGCCATCTCGACGGCGCGGCCGCGCGACAGGATCCAGACCCAGTGCCCGTCGGCATGGCGCATGCGGAATTCTTCGGTGCAGAAATAGTCCCGACTGCGGAACTTCGGCGCCTGGGTGGTGTTCAGCCGCGCCATGTCCTCGGGATGGACCAGCGCGCGCCAGTCGTCGATCGTCATCGGGCTGGGCAGGTCTTCGGGGCGGCGACCGATGATCTCGGCCCAGCGGTCGTTGATCACCAGCGCATTGGTGCGCAGATCGTGCCGCCAGGTGCCGACCTGCCCCCCGGCGATGACATCGGCAAGGCCGCGGATCGCCTCCTGCTGGTCGTGCATATCAAGGGCAAAGCCGAACAGCCTGCCGCCGGGGTCGCGAAAGGTGCTGTCGACATCGGTCACCACCTTGATCCAGCGATAGCTGCCATCAAGACAGCGGATCCGGTGCAGATGCGGCGGCACCGGCACCCGCTTGCCGGCGAAAATCTCGCGGTGCAGCGCCATATGGGCGTCGTAGCTTTCCAGGTCGTCGGGATGGATCAGCGCGCGCAGCTCGGTTGTCGGCCGCGCCTCCGCCTCGGGCCAGCCGACCCGGCGCGCCAGCAGGCCTGAGGCGCGCAGCCACAGGACCCCGTGGCGGTCGGCGAAGCTTTCCCAGTCGCAGCCCCCCGCCGCATCCAGCGCCCCGCGCAGCCGGTCCTCGGCCTGCGAGACCGCGTTGAGCGCGTTTTCCTGCTGCGCCAGCGCCCCGCGCAAAAGCGCCCAGAGCGCCAGCGCGGTCAGCGCGATGAAGGCCCAGCCCTTGAAGGTCTGATAGGATTGATAATGCTGATAATCCCGCGACAGCAGCGCCAGCAGCCGGTCGCTGGTCTGGATATAAAGCACACCCACCAGCGCATAGGCCGCAGCGACCCGAAATGCAGTGAGGGGAGGAACCAGTCTGGCAGGCATGGCGGACTTTTCGCGTGTGTTCCGTGGTCTTGGCAAGTCGGACACGAACGCGGACGATGTGTCAATCGCCGTGAACGCCCGCCTCGGACATCCAGCGGAACCCTGCACCCGAAGCGGTGAAGCAATCCTTGCGATTTTGCGGCTTTCGGGCGAATTCTGAAAAACTTTCACGATTTTCGCACCGGGCGGGCATGGCAAAGCCGACGCTCCGCGAAGCGTCGGCCCTGTTTTCGCCGCCTTGCCCGATCAGGCGCGGGGGCTCTGCGCCTCCGGGATCGGCTTTTTCAGCACGATCAGCAGGCCCGTCGTCACCAGTGTCCCGACCACGATCGAGAGCGCATAAAGCCCAAGATGGGTCACCGCATGCGGGATCGCCAGCACGAAGATCCCGCCATGCGGCGCCACCAGCAGGCAGCCCAGCGCCATTGACAGCGCCCCGGCGACCGCCGAACCGGCGATGATCGCGGGGATCACCCGGGCCGGGTCTTTCGCGGCAAAGGGGATCGCGCCTTCGGTGATGAAGGACAGGCCCAGCACGGCGGCGGCCCCGCCCGCCTCGCGCTCTTCGGCGGTGAAGCGGGTCTTCGCCACCAGCGTCGCCAGCGCCAGACCCAGCGGCGGCGTCATCCCCGCCGCCATCACCGCGGCCATCGGCGCAGAAGTGCCCGAGGTCAAGAGGCCGACGGCGAAGGTATAGGCGGCCTTGTTGATCGGGCCGCCCATGTCGACGGCCATCATGCCACCGAGGATCAGGCCCAGCACGACGGCATTGGTGGTGCCCAGCCCCTGCAGGAAAGCAGTCATCGCGGCGAGGATCGCCGCCACCGGCGCGCCCACCACATAGACCATCACCAGCCCGGTGATCGCGGTGGACAGCAGCGGCAGGATCAGCACCGGCTTGAGCCCTTCCAGCACGCGCGGCAGCCGGATCGCATCGCGCAGCCAGCGCGCCACATAGCCCGCCAGAAAGCCCGCGACGATGCCGCCGAGGAACCCGGCGTTCAGGTTCACGGCGAGCATGCCGCCGATCAGACCCGGTGTCAGGCCGGGGCGGTCGGCGATCGAATAGGCGATGAACCCCGCCAGAACCGGCACCATCAGCTTGAAGGCGGCGCCGCCCCCAATCGCCATCAGCGCCGCGGGCAACGTGCCCTCGACCTCGAAAGCCTTGATCCCGAAGACAAACGAAAGCGCGATCAGAAGACCGCCCGCCACCACCAGCGGCAGCATGTAGGACACGCCCGTCAGCAGATGCATGTAGGGACCCGAGCGGTTCGCCGCCCGCTGTGCCTTCAGCGCATCGACCGTGTCGGCCAGGTTCGTGCCCGGCACCGCGCCCTCGGCCAGCGCCGCATCCAGCACCCTGGCCGCGCCCTTCACCGCCGTCCCGACCGAGGTCTTGTAGACCTTCTTGCCCGCGAACCGGCTGTCATCGACATGGGTATCGGCGGCGATCACTACCAGATCGGCGGCCTGGATCTGCGCCGGGCTGAGCGCATTTTGCGCCCCGACCGAGCCCTGCGTCTCGACCGCGATCTCCCAGCCGCGGGCGGCGGCGGTCTTTTTCAGCGCATCGGC
The DNA here is from genome assembly GCF_058724655.1 of Rhodobacter sp. 4.3.4. Classification (NCBI taxonomy): domain Bacteria; kingdom Pseudomonadati; phylum Pseudomonadota; class Alphaproteobacteria; order Rhodobacterales; genus Rhodobacter; species Rhodobacter sp. 4.3.4. The sequence continues at coordinate 1,081,820 of NZ_CM178967.1, read as the reverse complement.
CGCCATGAACGTATGGGCGATGCCGGTCGGACAGGCGGTGATCGCCACCACCCTGAGCGGTCTTTGGTCTGTTTCGGTCGTCATCTGCGGGGTCTTCTCTCCGGTCAGGGCAAGGGCCTCGGCCAGAACCGCCGCCGTCCGGGTGATGGCGTGGGCGGTCGAGGTCCGGTAAACGGGTTTCGTGACGAAGCGGACATCCTCGACGCGGATATCGGCGGCAATCAGCACCACATCGGCGGCGGCGATCTCGGCCCCCTGCAGCGGCGCCTCGACGCCCCCGGCGGCGCGGCGTTCGACGCGGATCTGATGGCCCAGCGCCTGCGCGGTGGCGCTCAGCGCCTCGGCGGCCATATGGGTATGGGCGACGCCCCTGGCACCGGCGGTCACGGCGACGATTTTCGACATGGGTTCCTCCCCTGCGGCTCAGACGGGCGGCAGCGTTTTGACGGTGACGGCGCGGGCCAACCGGGTGATGCTGTCCAGCGGCGGCAGCTGCGGGCCGATCTCGCCCAGCGCACCCAGCGAGAAGGCCGTGGCCAGACGAGCGGTTTCGGGCAGGCCGAGACCAAGGGTGGCGGCATGGATCAGCCCCGCCACCATCGCGTCGCCCGCCCCGACGGTCGAGGCGATCCGGGTCACGGGCGGGATCGCCAGCACCGTCTCGGCGCCGCGCACCAGCACCGCGCCCCCCGCCCCCATCGAGACGGCAACCAGCCCGACGCCCGAGGCCGCCAGATCGCGCGCGGCGGTGCAGACGGCCTCAAGCCCGGTCAGGCTGCGGCCCAGATGCGCGCCCAGTTCCGCGACATTGGGCTTGACGATGTCGGGCCGCGCCGCCAGCGCCAGACCGAGCGCCGGACCCGAGGTATCGAGCGCCACCCGCGCGCCGCCCTTGCGGGCAAGGCGGGCCAGATCGGCATAGGCCTCGGCACCGATCCCGGCGGGCAGGCTACCGCAAAGGGCAACCCAGTCAAGGCCTTGCGCCAGAAGTTCGGTCAGGGTCGCGGCCACGGCGTCAAGATCGGCAGGCCCCGCCGCGAGGCCCGGAAAGTTCAGATCGGTGATCTGCTTTTGCAGCGGATCGACGATCTTCACATTCGTCCGCGTCGCACCGGGCAGGCGCTGGCAGGCATCGACCAGCCCCGTCGCCGCGAAATGACGCGCGAACAGCGCGGCATTCTCGGCGCCCAGAAGCCCGGTCACAGCGACCCCGTGCCCGGCATGGGCCAGGAACGAGGCGACATTGATCCCCTTGCCGCCCGCATCGATGCGCGAAGCGGCGACCCGGTTCACCGCATCGGCGGTGAAGCCCGGCACGGTCACCGTCTGATCGACGGCGGAATTGAGCGAAACCGTGGCGATGCGCAGCGTCATCTCAGCCCCCGCACTTCGGCGGCCGTCGTGCAGGCCAGCGCGCGCGCCGCCAGAGCGCGGTTTTCCGCCAGGCTCGTCCGGCGCAGCTGCGCCTTGATCCCCGCCACCGCCGGGATGGACACGGACAACTCCCGCACCCCCAGCCCCGAGAGCACCGCCGCCCCCATCGGATCGCCCGCGATGCCGCCACAGGCGCCGACCCAGATCCCCGCCGCCTCGGCCGCGCGCAGGGTGCTGTCGATCAGCCGCAGCACCGCCGGATGCAGCCCGTCGGCCTGTTTCGCCAGCACCGGATGCATCCGGTCCATGGCGAGCGCATATTGCGTCAGGTCATTCGTGCCGATGGAAAAGAAATCGACCCGTTTCGCCAGCTCCGGCGCCATCATCACCGCGGAGGGGATCTCGATCATGATGCCGATCTCGACCGGATCGGCGCCGACCTCGGCCCGGACCTCCTCGGCGATGCGCCGCGCGGTCTCCAGCTCCTCGATCATCGCGATCATCGGGAACATGATGCGCACCGGCCCGCTGGCCGCGGCGCGGTAGATCGCCCGCAGCTGGGTGCGGAACAGGTCTTCATGCGACAGGCAAAAGCGGATGCCGCGCTCGCCCAGAAACGGGTTTTGTTCAACGGGCATGCGCAGATAGGGGATGTCCTTGTCGCCGCCCACATCCAGCGTGCGAATGATCATCGGCAGCCCGTTCAGCGCCTCGATCATCGCCGCATAGATCGCCAGCTGTTCGTCTTCGCCGGGCGGGGTCTCGCGGTTGAGAAACAGGAATTCGGTGCGCAAAAGCCCCACGCCCTCGGCGCCCGCCTCGACCGAAGCTGTGGCCTCGGCCAGGTCCGAGATATTCGCGACCACTTCGACGCGCGCGCCATCCCGCAGCAGCGCGGGCTTGTAGCGGTCGCGCGCCTCGGCCTCGCGATGCGCCCTCAGCGCCGCCATCGCAGTCCCGGCCCGGGCCTTGTCGGCCCCGGTCGGGGCGACGACGATCACCCCCGCGCAGCCATCCAGCAAAACCGGCGTGCCGCTGGCCAGATCAAGCAGCCGCGGTCCGACCCCCGCCACCGCCGGAATATCCAGCGCCCGCGCAATGATCGCGGTATGCGAGCTTGGCCCGCCCTGCGCCGTGGCAAGGCCCCGCACCAGTGCCGGATCGAGCCGCGCGGTATCGGAGGGCGTCAGGTCATCGGCCAGAAGGATGCAAGGCGCGGTGGGCAGATGCGTCTCGCCCGTCCGCCGCCGGCCCAGATGCTGCAACACCCGCTGCCCGGCATCGCGCAGATCGATGGCACGGCCCGACAGCACCGCATCCGGCATCGCCTCCAGCCGGTCGGCGCGGTCGGTGAACACCTGATGCCAGGCAAACCCGGCCGAGCGGCCCTGCCCGATCAGCGCCTTCGCCGCGCAGACCAGTTCCGGGTCGTGCAAAAACTCCTGATGCGCCCGGAAGATCGCGGCATGGGCGGGGCCGGATTTTTTCCAGATCCCGTCATGGAGGTCTTCGAGCTCGTGCCAGGCGGTCTGCAGGGCGGTCTCCAGCCGCGCGGTCTCGACGGTCGCATCCGCGGCATCGGTGTCGAAGACCACCTCGTCGCGGGCAAAGCGGAAGACGGGGGCAAGCGCGTAGCCCGGCGAGGAGGAGATGCCGACAAGGGTGCGCCCCTCGTAGGATGCCATCGACGCCCCCGCCCCCGTCCGACCGGGCGTCGCGGCTTCGGGGGCCGCCGCACCGGTGTCTTCGTCGTCTTCAAGCCCGGCGTCAAAGGCCGCGGCGATGGCCGCCAAAGCAGCTTGCGCATCCGGGCCTTCGGCGCTGACGCGCAAGGCCGCCCCCTGCACCGCCCCCAGATTGAGAAGCGAAATCAGGCTCTTGCCATTCGCGACCCTGGCGCCGTGGCGCAGCCGGATCTCGGCGGAAAAGCCCTTGGCCAGATCGACAAGCCGGGTCGCGGGCCGGGCATGCAGCCCATGCGCGCCCGTCACCACGACATCGATCCCGCGCGCAAAATCCGCGGGCGCCGCAGCCGGGGCCGCCACGGGCGCCGCGGCGCCGGTCAGCCGCGCCACGATCTCCGCCGCATCCGTCGTCGTTGCCAGCCGCCCGGCCTCGGCCGCATCGCCCAGAACATCGGTCAGATTGCTCAGCACCTGCAGGTGCTCATCCGATTTCGCCGCGATCGCCACCACCAGATGCGCGATGTCGCCCGGCGCCCATTCGACCCCCGCGGGCAGCTGCACCACGGCAATCGCCGTGTCATGGATCAGGTCGCGATCCTGCGGCAGACCATGGGGTATCGCGATGCCATTGCCCAGAAAGGTGTTTGCAACCGCCTCGCGGCCCAGCATGCTCTGGCCGTAGCGCGGGTCGATCTTGCCCGCCGCGGTCAAAAGATCCACGGCCTGCGCGATGGCATCAGCCTTGTCGGTGGCCGTCTTGCCTATGGCCACAAGCTCGCTGGTCAGGGGTATCACGGTTCCTCCTTGGCATCGGATGTGCGATGCTTCCGGGCGGGACGAAATGCCCCCGCAGATGAACGGAGTATGTCGCGCGTGACGGTCCGGCTTGTAACAATTGTCATCCTGGCGCTGAGCCTGTGTCGGGCCGAGGCGCTGGAGGTGCTGACCCGCGACGGCGGCCCGATTGCCGGGCCCGCGATCGCACATGCGGCGCAATTCGCGGCTGAAACCGGCGTGGCGGTGCATGTCCGCCCCCGCCCCTTCGATGCGCTTTATGGCGCGGTGATGATGGGCTTCGTCACCGGCCATCCGCCCGCCGATGTGCTGATCCTGCCCGCCGACTGGCTGCCCGATGTCGCGCCCTATCTGCTGCCGGTGCCGCAGGCGCTGGTGCACAGCCCGCTCGTGCGGGGCATCCATCCCGCCTATCGCGACCGGCAGATGCGCTGGCGGGGGCAGTGGCTGGCGGTGACGCTGGATGGCGATCTGCACATGGGCGCCTATCGCCGCGACCTGTTCGAGCACCCGGCAACGCGGGCGGCCTATCGGGCGCAGACCGGCCGGGCGCTGGAGCCGCCGCGCAGCTGGGAGGATTACGCCCGCATCGCCGCCTTTTTCCAGGCCCGCGGCATTCCCGGCACGCTGGAAGCCTCGGCCGAGAACGGCCAGCGGCTCTGGCCGCTGTTGTCGCATGCCGCCGCCTATACCGCCCATCCCGACCATCCGGGGCATTTCTTCTTCGACCCCGAGACGATGGCGCCCGAGATCGACAACCCGGCCTGGCGGCGGGCGCTGCGGGACTATCTGGCGGCGCTGGCCACCGCGCCCGGGACGGCGCTGACCAGCCATGAGCTGCGCCGCGACTTCGCCGCGGGCCGGGCGGCGATGGCGCTGGATTGGTCCGATATCGGCACGGTGGCGACCGATCCGGCGCATTCGATAATCCGCGACCGGGTCGGGTTCTTTGCGCTTCCGGGCGCCGATCAGGTCTGGAACCCGGTCACGAAACGCTGGGACAGCCAGGCTGCGCCGCGATCGGTGCCTTTCCTCGCCTTTGGGGGCTGGATCGCGGTCGTGCCGCGCGGCGCCGCCGATCCGAAAACCGCGTGGGATTTCATCGCCTTCATGGCCGATCCGGCGCGGGCGGCGCGCGACGTGATGTCGGGCGCCTCGGGCTTCAACCCCTACCGGCTCTCGCAGCTGGAGGACGACGCGGGCTGGGCGCAGCGGATGGGGCCGCAGGCTGCGGCGGATTATCTTGCGCTGCTGCGCGAAAGCCTGTCGGCGCCGCAGGCCGCGCCGGCGCTGCGTCTGCCGGGCTATGCCGCCTATATGGCGGCGCTGGATGCGCAGCTGGGCCGGGTGCTTTCGGGCGAGATCACGCCCGAAGCGGCGCTTGCGGCGGCGGCAACGGACTGGGACCGGATCACCGACCGGCTCGGCCGGGCCAGCCAGCGCCGCCACTACCGCGAGGCAATGGGACTGGGGGCGGCGCCATGAGCCTGTTGCGCGGCATTCAGGGGCGGCTATTGCTGATCGTCGCGCTCTCCACCCTGGCGATGGCGCTGGCGGGCGTCGCGGCGATCCGGGCGTTTGACCAGATCGCCGCGGCGGCAGAGACCGTCACCGGCCGCGACGTGCCCGCGATGGCGGCGGCCTTGCGGCTGGCGCGGATCGGCGACCGGCTGCAAAGCCGCGGTGCCAGCCTGATGGCCGCCAGCAGCGCCGAGGCGCTGAGCGAGGCGAAACGCGCCATCGATGTCGATCTGGCCGCCTTTGCCGATCAGGCGCAGGCGCTGCGCGAGGTCGCGGCACCGCAGAATTCCGATCAGATCGCCAGCCTGTCCGCCGATCTGGCGGCACGGCTGCGCGCGCTTTCGACCGATCTCGACCGGCTGCGCGGCGTTGCCCGGCTGCGCGCGGCAGAACGGGCGAAGATGCTGGCGGAACAGGATTATCTGCGCCAGTTGCTGGGCCCCTCGATCCTTGCGGTCGAAGCGATTGCGGGCGGGCAGATCCTGCCCGATCCCGAGGCCTACCGCACCGCCGTGCAGTCGCAGGCGCCGCTGCTGGCGGCCGAGCGGCTGACCGACCGGGCGATATCGGAGCTGCTGCTGGCGGGCGACGCCCGCGACCCGCAGGCGCTGCAACGGGGCCTCGCCGCCTATCGGCGCACGCTGGCGCAGCTCGATGCCACCGGGGCGGCCCTGCCCGCGGGCTTGCGCGCCGAGTTCCACCGCGCCCTTGCCGCCTTTCACGATCAGGCCGGGGCGGGCGGGATCTTCTATCTGCGGGCCGAGGACATGACCGCCCGCAGCCGGGCCGAGGCCGATCTGCGCGGCGCGGCGGCGCGGGCGGCGGATCTGAAGGCCGCGGTCGATGCCCGGGTGATCGCCGCAAGCACCAGCACCGCCGAGGTGACCGAACAGCTGGGCCGGATGATTCTGGAACGCTCGGCGCAATTCACCGCGATCGGTCTGGCCGTCATCCTGATCGCCGGGGGGCTGTCCTATGGTCTGGTGATCCGGCCGCTGTCCCGCAATCTGCGCGGGGTGACGGCGGCGATGGTGCGGCTGGCCGCGGGCGAGCGCGACGCCACCGTGCCCGGGGCGGATCGCTCCGACGAGATCGGCGATCTCGCCCGCGCTTTTGCCGTCTTTCGCGAAAACTCGGCGCAGGTGGAAAAGCTGGACCGCGCGCTGGCGGAACGCTCCAGCCTGCTTCTGGCGACCTTCGAGACGATGAAGGACGGCTTTTCCGTCTACGATGGCGACCGGCGGCTGGTGACCTGCAATCCGCAATATCTGGCGCTGCATGAGGTCAGCGCCGAAGAACTTGCCACCGACCCCACGATCACCGGGATCAACCGGATCCTGACGGCGCGCGGGGTGCAGGCCAACCTGCCCGATGGCACGCCGGTCGCGCTGGAGGATCTGGTGCCGCGCCGGCTGGCCGGACCGCAGCGGGTGGAGATGCGCTTTCCCTCGGGGCGGGTGCTGGAGATGCGCTCGAACCCGATCCCGATGGGCGGTTTTACGACGATCCATATGGATGTGACCGAGCAACAGGCGACGCAAAGCCAGCTGCTGCATGCGCAAAAGCTGGAGACGGTGGGCCAGCTGACCGGAGGGATCGCGCATGATTTCAACAACATCCTGGCGGTGATCATCGGCAATCTGAACATCCTCGCGCGCGAATTGTCCGCGAGCCCGGCGCTGAAGGCGCGTGCCGAGCGCGGCCTTGCCGCCGCCAGCCGCGCCGCCGGGCTGATCAACCGGCTGTTGACCTTTTCGCGCCGCCAGCGCCTGGCGCCCGAGAATGTCGATCTGAACGGTCTGGTGCGCGGCATGCTGGACCTGTTGCAGTCCAGCCTTGGGTCGGGGGTGCGGATCACGCCGGATCTCGCCGCGGATCTGCCGCGGGTGCGGGTCGATCCGGGGCAGCTGGAAAACGCGCTGATGAACCTGGCGGTGAACGCCCGCGACGCGATGGAGGGGGCGGGCGAGATCACCGTCACCACGCGGCGCGCCGCGGATGGCTTTGTCGAGCTGGCCGTTTCCGACACCGGCGCGGGCATCCCGCCCGAACTTCTGGAGCAGGTTTTCGAGCCCTTCTTCACCACGAAACCCGTGGGCAAAGGCAGCGGGCTGGGGCTGTCGATGGTCTATGGTTTCGTGCGGCAATCGGGCGGCACGGTGACGATCGAGAGCGCCCCGGGCCAAGGCACCCGCGTCCGCCTGCGCCTGCCCGAGAGCGCCCCGCCCGAGGCCCCCGCGCGCCCCGAAGGGCTGGACAGCGCCGAGGCCTGCATTCTGGCCGTCGATGACGATGCCGACCTGCTGGAGATCACCGCAGATCAGTTGCGCCGTCTGGGCCATGCCGTCGTCACCGCGCCCGACGGGTCGAGCGCGCTGGAGATGCTGCGCGAAATTCCCGAAATCGACCTGCTTTACACCGATCTGGCGATGCCCGGTCTGGATGGCCGGGCGCTGGCCGAGAAGGCGCGGGCGCTGCGCCCGGATCTGCCGGTGCTGTTCACCTCGGGCGCGCCGGGCAAGGCGGGGGCGGATCTGCCGAACCTGTTGCGCAAACCCGTCCCCGAAGAGGTTCTGGCCGCCGCGATCCGCGCCATGCTGGCGGATCAGAGCCGCCGCACCTCGGCATCAAGCACATAGCCCATGCCGCGCTCGGTGCGGATCAGCTGCGGCGCGCGCGGATTGGGCTCGATCTTGCGCCGCAGCCGCAAGATCAGCACGTCGATGGTGCGGTCGAACACCTCGCCGCCATCCGCCCGGGTGCGTTCCAAGAGCTGATCGCGGCTGAGCACGCAGCGCGGCGCCCGCACGAAGGCCTCCAGCAGCAGGAATTCGGCATTGGTCAGCGCCACCGCCTGCCCCGCGGGGGTTTCCAGGCTGCGCGCCGTCAGGTCGATCACCCAGCCCGCGAAGCTGCGCCGGTCATGCCCGGCCCATTCGACCGGCATCGCGGCCGCCCCGGTGCGGCGCAGCACCGCCTTGATCCGCGCCACCAATTCGCGCGGGTTGAAGGGTTTGACAACATAATCATCGGCGCCCATCTCAAGGCCGACGATCCGGTCCACATCGCCACCAAGCCCGGTCAGCATGATGATCGGGATCGCGGAGGTCGCCCGCAGCCGCGCCGCCAGGGCCAGCCCGTCCTGATCGGGCAGGCACAGGTCGAGCAGGATCAGATCGGGCGCCGCCGCCAGAGCGGGCGCAACCTCGGCCGCCGTCGCCGCCTCGGTCACCTCCCAGTCGCGCGTTTCCAGCTCGTAGCGCACCAGCTCGCGCACATCCGGGTCGTCATCGACGATCAGAATCCTCACCATGCCGCAGCTCCCCCGACCCCAGCATAAAAGGGGATCGTCCCGCCCGCCAGCCTGAAGGCGGTCAGGATTGCGGGCCTGCGGGGTCTTCGGCCGGGCTGTCGGTTTCCTCGGCCAGATCGCCGGGGATGACGTAGCTGCCGTTCAGCCAGCGCGCCAGATCGATATCGGCGCAGCGTTTCGAGCAGAACGGACGGTATTTCGCCGCCGTGTCCTTGCCGCAGATCGGGCAGCTCATGTCCGCCCCGCCAGCAGCGCGGCCAGCGCCACCCGGTCGCGCTTGCGCACCAGTTCATAAAGCCCCAGCGGCGTCCAGCCCGCAAGGCTGGTCTCCGCCGCCTCGGTCTTGAAAGCCGCGCGCAGCTGCTGTTCCAGCACCAGCCGGTCTTTCTTCGGCATCGGCGCGAAATCGACCACCACCTGACCGCCCAGGCCGCGCAGCCGCAGCTGCCGCGGCAGATCGCGGGCGGCGGCGATATTCGCCTTCAGTGCAGCGGCGGGCGAGGTATCGGCGCCGGTGTTCACATCAACCGCCACCAGCGCGCGCGTCGGCTCGATCATCAGGTGACCGCCGCCCGGCAGCGCCACGCGCGGGGTCAGAACCGCGTCGATCGCCTCCAGAACGCCGTGTTCCTCGAAGCCCTCCACCACCTCGTCGGGGGCGGGATCGGCCCATTCGCGCCAAGCTTCCTCGTGCGGGGAAGGCGCATCGACCAGCAATTCGGGGGCGCCGTCCACATCGGCCAGCACCGCCTCGGCCAGATCGCGCAGACCCGCCAGATCCTCGACGATCTCGCCCTCTTCGGCGCCCTCGCAGGCCGAGCGCAGAATGAGGCCCATCTCCGAGCCCTCCATCACCACGGCCGCGAGCGCCTGCAGACCTTCGCGCATGTCCTCGTCGCGGATGCGGCGCGAGACATTCAGCCCCGGCGCGCCCGGGGTGACGATGCCATAGCGGCCCTTGAACAGAAGCCGCAGCGTGACCGGGATCGCCTTGCCCGGTTCCGCCCCGCCCGAGACCTGCACCAGCACCGATTGCCCCGGCGACAGCCCCTTGGCGTCCTTGAGGAAGCCCTTTTCGCCCCCCGGCAGCATGACGAACAGACCGCCCTGCCCTTTCATCGGCCGCTCGATCTTCGCGCGGCAGATCGCGCCGGGCGCCAGCGCCATCGCCTCCGAGACATCGACAAGCAGGTCTTCCAGCTGGCCATCGACCATCAGCGCGGCGGCCTCAAGCCCGCCGACCGCGCCCAGAACCACGACACGACCCTTCATGCGCCCTCTCCCACGGCAACGCCCGCCGCGCGCAACAGCACGGCGGTTTCGGCAAGCGGCAGGCCGACGACGCCGGTGAACGAGCCTTGAATCCACGGCACGAAGGCCCCGGCAAGGCCCTGAATCGCATAGCCGCCCGCCTTGCCCCGCCATTCACCGGAGGCCAGGTAGCCGTTCACCTCAGTGTTCGACAGCGGGCGGAATTTCACCACCGTATCCACCAGCCGCTCACGCAGACCGGCACTGGTGCGCACGGCCACGGCGGTCAGCACATGATGGCGACGGCCCGACAGCAGCCACAGGAATTCGGCCGCTTCCTTTTCATCGGCGGGCTTGCCCAGAATCCGGCGCCCGCAGGTGACGGTGGTATCGGCGGTCAGGATCACCTCATCGGCGGCACACTCCAGCACCGCCGCCTTTTCGCGCGCCATGCGCGCGACATAGGCACGGGCATCCTCGCCGCGCTCCGGGGTCTCGTCGATGTCGGGGATACGCACCTCGGCCGGGGTCAGACCCAGCTGACCCAGAAGCTCGCGTCGCCGCGGGCTGGCCGATCCGAGGACAAGCTTCACTTGAAGCGGTAGTTGATGCGACCCTTGGACAGGTCATAGGTGTTCATTTCCACCTGCACCCGGTCGCCTGCCAGAACGCGGATGCGGTTTTTCCGCATCTTGCCTGCCATATGCGCGATGATCTCATGGCCGTTTTCCAGCTCGACCTTGAACGTCGCATTCGGCAGGAGTTCCTTCACGACGCCGGGGAATTCGAGCATTTCTTCCTTGGCCATGGTCACTCCATTGGGGATACCCGCAAGGATGCGGCGGGCGCGCTTTCTTTGCGCCCGCTAAAGGCAGAATTCAAGGGCAATGTCAAGATTTGCGGGGGAATTCAGCCACAGTTCGCACTTGCACCGCCTGCATGGGTTGCTCTGACCAGTGCTGAAAGAGCAGCACCGACCCGTCGCGGCGGCTGTGCGTGACCCGGTCCAGATCAACCGTGGCGACGACCCAGCCGGGTTCGTCATAGCCGCCCATCGCCAGCACGCCATCGTCGGGCCAGCCCGCATCGGGCGGGCCGTAGATCGCTGCGGCGCCGTGATTTTCATCGACCGCGGGGCACCAGGGCGAAAGCCCCACGACCGGCGCCTGCACCGTCACGCACTGGTTTTCCAAGGCCCGCGCCTGGGCGCCGATCCGCACCCGGTTGTAGCCTGGTGCCGCATCGGTGCAGCTGGGAACCAGCAGGATCTCCGCCCCCGCTTCGCACAAGGCCCGCGCCAACAGGGGAAATTCGCTGTCATAGCAGATCACGATGCCGATCTTGCCGATGCCGGTGTCGAACAGCGTGAGTCCCCGCCCCGGGCCGATGGTCCAGTCCTCGCGCTCGAAGCGGGTCATGATCGCCTTGTCCTGATGGCCGATCCGCCCGGCGGGGCCAAACAACACGGCGCGGTTGCGCAGATCATAGCCGTCCTGCGCCGGACCCGAGGGGGCCAGGATGTAAAGGCCGAATTCGATCGCAAGGCCCTCGAAATGACGCTCCATCGCGGCGCGGTGGTGCAGCACCTCGGCCACGGCGCGGCGCAGATCGGCGGCGACCTCGGCCCCGCCAAGGCTCGCCAACTCCATCGCCGCATATTCGGGAAAGACCAGCAGATCGGCTTTCTTCAAGGCCGCCATCTGCACCCAGGCGCGGGTCTTCGCCTCATAGCCAGCCCAGTCCTCCGCCCAGTCAAGCGGATAGGCCGCGGCGGCGATGGTGACATGTCTCACAGCGGCCTCCCCCAGAATTGCAGCGGCTTTTCAGTCTCGCCCGCGGCGCCGACATCCGTCCAGCGGAAATGCGCGATCACACCGGGCAGCGGCGCATAGCCGCGCTTGGCCCAGAATCCGTCAAGCGGGCGGTAAGTCTCTGGTTTCAGGGGATGATCCTTGGGGCGGATCACCGCGCAAAAGGCGCTGAAGCGGCGGCCCAGCGCCCGTGCATGGGCCTCGCGCGCGTCGAAAAAGGCGTGACCAAGGCCCTGCCCGCGATAGCCGGGCAGAAGCACCGACTCGGCGCAGTAAAAGACCGTCGCGAGCGGCAGGCCGGTCGGGGCGAAGGCGGCGGCGAAATCCTCCGCATGATCTTCCAGCGGCGTGCCGGTGGCGGCGCCGACAAGCCGCGGCCCGTCAAAGGCGCCGACGACGACGGCGCCCGGAGAGGTCCGGTAGCTGTCGAGATAGCGGCGTTCGTACTCAAGCGATCCGTCATAAAGATAGGGCCAGTCGCGGAAGACGGCGATGCGCAGCGCCGCCACATCGTCCAGCGCCGCATCGAGCGCAGGGCCGGTCAAAACCCGCACCTCCATCAGCTGACCTGACGGATCCAGTCGGCAAGGTTGTAACAGGTGGTGACGCGCTGGATGCGGTTGCCGCGCAGGGTGAAAAAGGCGCCCGCGGGCAGGACATAGGTCTGGCCGCGCGCCTCGGGCAGGCCGTCGTCGGTGGCGATGTAGCTGCCGTGCACGGTGAATTCCGCCGCCGCGCGGCTGCCCGCATCATTCGCCATCACCACGATGCCGGTCAGCGTCTCGCGGTAGCAGCGGGACATATGGGCGTTGAAATCGCGGAACTTTTCGATGCCGCGGCGGATCTCGCCCTCGTTGACGTGATGCTCGACATCCTCGGTCAGAAGCGCCTCCATCGCCGAGGTGTCGCCGCGGTTGAAAGCATCGTAATAGGCGGAAATCACGGCAAGGGCGGCGGCGCGGGGCATCGGGTCCTCCATCTGATCCCCAATCTGTGGCATGGGCTGCCGGTTTGGTCAAACCTTGGAACCGGCAGGGCATGGGGCAAAAGCGGCATGCCCCTGACCGAGGCCATCGCCGAGGTCACGCGCACCATCGGCCCCGCGACCGCCGGGGCGCCAAAGCGTCCCGGCCAGCGCCCGCCCCGTCCCGGCGGGCGCCGGCCTCTGGTGCGCTTGCGGAAACGGTCGTGCTGCGCCGGGATCGCGGCGGGCGGGGAAAGGCGGTGCCTTTCCTTCTCCGCCCGAAACGCGGGTCAGCTCATGCCAGCGCCGCCCGCACGGTTTCCGCCATCGGCACCGTCGGGCGCCCGATCAGCCGCGACAGCGTGCGGCTGTCGTCGTAAAGCGCCGCCGCCGTGCCCACCGCCGCATCGGATTGCGCCAGCGTCGCGGCAAAGGCGGCAGGCAGGCTGAAGCCTTCGAGCGCCCTGGCATAATCCGCCTGCGTCATATTCACATAGGCCACCGGCTTGCCCGCTTGCCTGGACACCTCGGCCGCAAGCTCGGCCATGGTGAAGGCGCTGTCCCCGGCCAGCTCGTAGACCTGCCCCTCGTGGCCCGGCTCCAGCGCCACCACAGCCGCGGCCTCGGCATAATCGGCGCGCGGCGCGGCGGCATATCTGCCCTCGCCCGCCGCCCCGATCAGCGCCCCGTGGTCCAGCGCCGCGCCAAGGTTGCCGGTCAGGTTTTCCGTATACCAGCCGTTGCGCAGGATCGTATACGCCACGCCCGAGGCCTTCAGCGCGGCCTCGGTCGCGATGTGATCGGCGGCGAGCAGCGTCATCGGCGAGGCCGCGCCCTTGAGCACCGAGGTATAGACGATCCGCCCCACCCCCGCGGCCTTGGCCGCCGCGATCGCGCTTCTGTGCTGCCCGGCGCGGTCGTTGAAATCATTGCTGGAAATCAGCACCAGCACCGAAACCCCGGCCAGCGCCGCCGCATCGGGGGCGGTATAGTCGAAGGCCCGGGCCTCGAACCCCGCGATGCGCGCGGGCGTGCGGGCAAGGGCGATGGGGGCTGCACCGCGGGCTTTCAGCGCGGCAAGCACAAGGGTTCCAAGTTGGCCGGTGGCGGCAGAGACGGCGATGGTCATGGGCATTCCTTTCATTGACTTGCCCGATCTGGCCACAGGTGCTATCAAAACGTAAGTACCAACATGAATGTAAGTATCCGAAAAACATGCACAGCCCCCCCGCCGTCCTTGCAGAGCTGCCGCGTGGCGATGTTCTGGCCGCCGACTGCCCGTCGCGGCAGATCCTGCAGCATGTCACCTCGCGCTGGGGGGGCCTTGTGATGATCGCCCTTGGCCGCGAGACGCTACGATTCGCGCAGCTGCGCCGCAAGATCGGCGGGATTTCCGAACGGATGCTGGCGCAGACGCTGCAGGTGCTGGAGGCCGACGGGCTGGTGGCGCGGCACGATCACGGCGAGGTGCCGCCGCGCGTCGATTACCGCCTGACGCCTGCGGGCTGGGAAATCGCCACACGGGTCTTTGCGCTGACCGACTGGATCGAGACGCATCTGCCCGATCTGCTGGCGCAGCGGGCGGAGACGGCTCAGGCCTTGGGCTGACCGAAGCGGGCGAGGATATGATCGCGGATCTGGTCGCGGGTCTGGCGGTAGTAATGCAGCCGCGCCTCGCGGCCCTCGCCAAGGCCGGTCGGGTCCATGATCGCCCAGTGCGCGACCTCGATGTGGTAAAACCGCGTCAGATCAAGCGCCTGATGGTAAGAGGCGGGCGAGAGCGCGATGACCAGATCAAAAGCCCCCAGATCGTCGCCCATCTCCTTGAGTTCATGGAAACTTCTGGCCTGATGCCGCTCCAGGTTCACGCCGATTTCGGCACAGACGGCAATCGCGAACCCATCAGTGTCCAGATCGGCCTTGACCCCCACCGACTGCACATAGACCTCGCGGCCGTAGAACTGCTTCATCATCCCCTCGGCCATCGGCGAGCGCGTCGCGTTATGGTCGCAGCAGAACAGGACGGCGTTGGGAAGCTTGCCCATCAACTCACCGGGGTCAGCACGCAAACAAGGGTGAAGAGCCGCCGGGCGGTGTCGATGTCGATCTCGGCCTTGCCCGAAAGGCGCTCCTGCAACACCCGAGCGCCCTCGTTGTGGATGCCGCGCCGGGCCATGTCGACCGCCTCGATCTGGCTGGGCGGAAGTTTCTTCACCGCCTCGAAATAGCTTTCGCAGATCTGGAAATAATCCTTCACCACCTGGCGGAACGGGCCGAAACTCAGGTGGAATTCCGCCACCTTGGCGCCGCTTTCAAGGCAGGTATCGAAGACCAGCCGCCCGTCACGCACCGAGAGCGTCAGCGCAAACGGCCCCTCGGGCGCTGCGCCGCCGTCCCTGCCGGGGATCACCCAGCTGTTGTCCTCGAGCAGATCAAAGACCGCGACGCGGCGTTCCTGTTCGATTTCGGGCGTCGGCGCGGGCAGGCCCGAATCGTCGATCTCAAGGCGGGTGATGCGGCTCATTCTGTCGCCTTTTCGTTCAATGCATCCAGACGCGCGCGGACCGAAAGCCCATGCGCCTGCAGGCTTTCCGAGATCGCCAGCGTCTCGGCGGCGGGGCCGATGGCGCGCAGGGCCTCGGGCGTCATTTTCGCCAGCGTCGTGCGCTTGAGGAAATCCATCACCGAAAGGCCCGAGGAAAACCGCGCCGAGCGCGCCGTGGGCAGAACGTGGTTCGGCCCGCCGACATAATCACCGATCGCCTCGGGCGTCCATTGGCCCAGGAAGATCGCGCCCGCATGGGTGATCTGACCTGCGAGCGCCTCGGGGTCGGCGACGCAAAGCTCAAGGTGTTCCGGCGCAACGCGGTTCGAAAGCATCGCGGCCTCGGCCAGATCGCGGGTGACAATGACCGCGCCGAAATCGCGCCAGCTGGCGCCTGCGATCGCGCGCCGCTCCAGCGTCTCCAGCCGCTTTTCCACCGCCGCCGTCACGGCCTTCGCGAACCCGGCATCGGGGGTCAGGATCAGCGCCTGCGCCGACTGGTCGTGTTCGGCCTGGCTCAGCAGATCGAGCGCCACCCAGTCGGGATTGGCCGTCGCATCCGCGATCACCAGAATTTCCGAGGGCCCGGCAATCATGTCGATGCCGACCCGGCCAAAGACGCGCCGCTTCGCCGCGGCCACGAAAGCGTTGCCCGGCCCGGTGATCTTGTCCACGGGCGCAATCGTCGCCGTGCCGTAAGCCAAGGCCGCCACCGCCTGCGCGCCGCCGATGCGGTAGACCGTGTCCACCCCGGCGATCTCGGCGGCGAGCAGCACCAGCGGATTGACCGCGCCCCCGGGCGTCGGACAGACGACCACGAGCCGCTCCACCCCCGCCACCTTGGCCGGGATCGCATTCATCAGCACCGAGGACGGATAGGAGGCAAGCCCCCCCGGCACGTAAAGCCCCGCCGCCGAGACCGGCGACCAGCGCCAGCCCAGCTCCGCCCCAGTGGCTTCGGTCCAGCGTTCCTCCCTCACCGGCATCTGCCGGGCGTGATAGGCGCGGATGCGCTCCGCCGCGAGTTCGAGCGCCGCGCGCTCGGCCGCGGGCACCTTGGCCACTTCCGCCGCGATCTCGGCCTTGGTGAAGGCCAGCGTCTCGGGCGTCAGATCGAGCCGGTCGAATTTCGACGTGTAATCGATCACCGCCGCATCGCCGCGGTCGCGCACCTCGGCAATGATCGCGGCCACCGTCGCATCGACATCGGGGCTGTCCTCGCGCTTCATCCCCAGCAGGGCGGTGAAACGGGTCTCGAAATCATCGGCATCGGTGGTCAGGAAATGCGGCATCATGGGCTCCTTCTGGACCAAGGGGATAGAGCGAAGCGGGACGCGGGGCAAGCTTCGCGCGCGGCCGCGCCCTGCGGCATCCGTCGCGAAAGGGCGTATTTGGACCAAGAAAAAGCATGTGGTTTTTTCTTGGTCCAAATACGCCTCTGCCTGCGGGCCGGGCGCGGCGTTTCAGATCAGGCGCTTGTGCAGCGGATGGCCCAGCAGCCAGCCGCCGCCGCGGTCGTCCGTCTGCCAGCCCTGGCGGCGGTAGAAGCCAAGCGCCGTGTTGCTGGCGGTCAGCCGCGCCTCGACGCGGCCCAGCGCGCGCAATTCCTCTTCCAGCGCCGCCAGAAGGGCGCGGCCACAGCCCTTGCCCTGCGCCCCGGGGGCGGCAAAGAGCAGCCGGATCCGGCCCTGCCCGTCGGGCTGGTGGCGCCAATCGATCCCGCCCACGGCGACGATGCCGTCCGGTTCCGCGACGAACAGCCGCTGCTCGGGGTCGCGCAGGATCGCAGCAAGCGCCACCGGGCTGTGCGAGGCGACCCAGGGGCGGATGCGCTCCGGGTCGTCATGGTGATCGGCCCGGCACAGAGCGGTGATCGAGGCCGCGATCAGCGCCGAGAGGACGGGCAGTTCCCCGGATCTTGCAGGACGGATCATCCCCCCGGCCCGCCTAGTCCGGGTGGCGCGGCGCCTGGCCCGAAACGGCCCGGTAAGGCCGCGTCACATCGCGCAGATCAACGGCCAGGCATTCGACCCCGGCGGCAATCGCCCCATCCCCCGCAAGGGTGAGCACCACGCGCCCTGCCCCCTCGGCCCCCGGCTCGAAGCCGATGTCGAGCAGCGAGAGCACCAGATCGGCATCCTTGCGGTCAAACCCCTGCGAGGCGACCTGGATCACATCCGAGATCACCAGCAGCGCCTGCACCCGCTCGTAGGGGCGGCGCTCGGCCTCGGCCGCGGACTTGTCCTCCCAGCGGAAGCGGTTGAGCAGCATCGAAAGCCGCCGCGCCTTCGGCTCGTAGCGGATTTCGCTTGCCGGCAGCACGGCATCCTGCACCAGCGCCGCGATCACACCCAGATCCGCCGCGCTTTCGGCGCGCAGGCTCAGCGGCCCTTCGGCCCCGTCGTCAAACCGTGCATCCCGGCTCATTCGCCTTTCACCCGTTCGATCTGCGCCCCGACCGCGCGCAGTTTTTCTTCCACCCGTTCGTAGCCGCGATCAAGGTGGTAGACCCGGCTGACCACCGTTTCGCCCTCGGCCGCCAGACCGGCCAGAATCAGCGACACTGAGGCCCGCAAATCCGTTGCCATGACCCGCGCCCCTTTCAGACGCGCGACGCCATGCACCTTTGCCACGCCGCCATGCACCTCGATCCTTGCGCCCATCCGCGCCAGTTCGGGCGCATGCATGAAGCGATTCTCGAAAATCCGCTCTTCCAGCACCGAAGTCCCCTCGGCCGTGCAGAGCAAAGCCATCATCTGCGCCTGCAGGTCGGTCGGGAAACCGGGGAAAGGCTCGGTCACCACATCGACGGCGCGGATGCGGCAGTTCTTGCGTTTCACCTTGAGGCCGCGCGCGGTTTCCTCGACCGAGATCCCCGCGGCATCGAGTTTCTCGCAGAAGCTTTCGACCAGCGCGATCCGGCCGCCGAGGCACTCCACCTCGCCGCCGCAGATCGCCGGGGCAAGCATGTAAGTGCCCAGCTCGATCCGGTCGGTGACGACGGGATGAGTCGCCCCGTGCAGCCGGTCGACGCCCTGAATGGTGATTTCCGACGTGCCCTCGCCCGCGATCTGCGCCCCCATCGCCCGCAGGCATCGGGCAAGATCGACGATTTCAGGCTCGCGCGCGGCGTTTTTCAACACCGAGCTGCCCTTGGCCAGCACCGCCGCCATCAGGAAATTTTCGGTCGCGCCGACGGAGGCAAAGCGCATCTCATGCACCGCGCCCTTCAGCCCACTGCGCGCCTGGGCGTGCAGATAGCCTTCCTTCAGCTCGATCTCGGCGCCAAGCGCGGTCAGCGCGTCGATGTGAATGTCCATCGGCCGCGCGCCGATGGCGCAGCCGCCGGGCAGCGAGACGACCGCATGGCCCAGCCGCGCCAGCAGCGGGCCCAGCACCAGATTCGAGGCCCGCATCTTGCGCACGATGTCATAATCGGCGACCGGGTTGATCTCGCCGTGGCAGGAGGTGGCGAGCACCTTGCCGTCTTGCAGCGCGGTGACCTCGGCGCCGAGGCTGGCCAGAAGCTGGGTCATCGTGCGGATGTCGGAAAGCCGCGGCGCATTGGTCAGCGTCAGCGGTTCCTCGGACAGAAGCGTCGCAGGCATCAGCGCCAGACAGGCGTTCTTGGCCCCCGCAATCGGGATCTGCCCGGAAAGCGGCCCGTTGCCGCGCACAAGGATACTGTCCACTCGATTAGTCCTCCGGGCCGGTTTCGGCCGTCTCGTTGTTGGTGTCCTCGGCGGAACGCGCCCGTGCCTGGGCCTTGCGCCGCGTCAGATTGGCGCGCAGGGCAGCGGCCAGACGCTCTTCGCGCGTGGTTTCAGGGGCGTTTTTCCGGCTGGGGGTGTCTTTTGTCATGGGCCCTTTTAGCGAGGCCGAAGAAATGTGTCGAGAGAGGGTGAATATTTGGCTTGCGCACCCCGCCCGAGTCGTCTAAATCCGCGCCACGGTCGGAAGCGACCAGCGTGAAAGCGCCGGATGCTGCAGTAGCTCAGTGGTAGAGCACTCCCTTGGTAAGGGAGAGGTCGAGAGTTCAATCCTCTCTTGCAGCACCATTTTTTCTGCCTAAATGTCAAGAAGATGGCTGCTATCAAGGGCTTAGTTTGACTTCGGTTCTACACCGGGGTTCCACACCATGGTCTTGCAGATGGCCCGCCCGCAGAAGAATCCGAAATCCGGCATCTATTATTTCCGTCAGAAAACGCCCGCCGATCTGGTGGCGGTCTTCGGCCGCAAGGAGGTCAGCTGGTCGCTCGGCACAAAAGACCCGACCGAGACCAAGGCCCGCAACATCGATGCGGTGCGCAAACAGGCCCTGATCTGGGACCGGCTGCGCAAGCGCCCGGAGCCGCTGCCGCATCAGCAGATCGTCGCGCTCTCGGGGGTGCTTTATCGCGACCACATGGCGGCGCTGGAACTGGAGCCGGGCGAGCCGGGCGTCTGGGTCGAAACGCTCAAGCTTCTGGACCGTGCTGCCGCCCCAGTCGCGCCCCTACCGAGGTTCTACACCGCGCTTGACAAAGGCGACAAATTATCCTTATAAATCAATATTTAACGAGGAAAATTGCCGGATTCAATCCTCTCTTGCAGCACCATCCCATCCCCTTGATCTTAAAGCAAACCCTCAAATTCAAGGCGCTGGTGCCATTTCAGCTGCCCAAATGGGGCATCGGTGGTGGCGGGACGATGGAGCGTCGGCAGGGTCTGACCGCTGACACGCTCTTGGGATCGCCACCGCCTTTCTGGCGCAACTGGCGGGCAACGCTCCGCCTCAGAGCGTCAGCCACAGATAAAGCGGCATGCCGAAGGTCAGGTTGAAGGGAAAGGTCACCCCCAGCGCCATCGTCAGCGAGATCCCCGGCTCCGCCTCGGGCAGCGCCATCCGCATCGCCGCCGGCACCGCGATATAGGAAGCCGAGGCCGCCAGCACCACAAGCAGGAACAGGCTGCCGCCCGAAAGCCCGATCAGCGTGCCGGTCCCCAGCGCCAAAGCGGCCCCGGCGAGCGGGATCAGCACCCCTGCCGCCAGCAATCCGGGCGTCAGGAAATGCCGCGCGCCGATCAGGCTGCGCCCCGCCGTCACCCCCATGTCGAGCAGGAACAGGCACAGGATGCCGGTGAAGGGCGTCACGATGAAGGGCGCGATCATCGCCATCCCCCGGTCGCCGGTCAGCGCGCCGATGCCGAAGGCGCCGACCAGAAGCACGATCGAGCCATTGGCCAGCACCTCGCGCCCAAGCCGGATCGGCTTTGCCGCCACGCCGCCGCCACGATGCGCCAGCCACAGCGCCGAGACGATGGCCGGGGCCTCCATAGCGGCGGCGACCGCGACCATGTAGCCGTCATGCGCGATCCCGGCGCTGTCCAGCAGGCTGGTCGCGGTGACGAAGGTCACGATCGAGATCGAGCCGTAATGTCCCGCAACCGCCGCCGCATTCAGCCGGTCAAGCCGGGTCATCGCCCGCAGCAGCGCATAGGCCAGAACCGGCAGCACCAGCGACAGCGCCACCCCCGCCAGCAGCGTCACGAACAGATCGGCGCTGATGCCATGCGCTGCCAGGCTCACCCCGCCCTTGAAGCCGATCGCCAGCAGCAGATAGATCGACATGAACTTCGCCGCCCCCTCAGGGATCGACAGGTCAGAGCGCGCAAAGGCCGCGATCAGGCCAAGCGCGAAGAACAGGATCGTCGGCACAAGCAGATTCTGCGCCAGAAGGTCGAGTGGGGCGGTCATGTCAGGCTCCTTTGCATGTCCGCGCAGCGATGCATGCGGAGCTTGCATTAGCCAAATACTTAGTTTCTACTGGTTTCATAGTCAGAGGCTATGCAATGCGCCCCACCCTGCGTCAGCTGGAATATATCGTCGCCGTTGCCCGCCTTGGCCGCTTCGGCCTTGCGGCGGCGGCGCTGAATGTCAGCCAGCCAAGCCTCTCGGCGCAGATCGCCGAGGTCGAGGCCGATCTGGGCACCCGGCTCTTTCTGCGCGATCGCGCCGGGGTGCGGCCCACCGCCGCGGGCGCCGAGGTGATCCGCCGCGCCCAGAAGATCCTGCGCGAAGTCGAGGATCTGCGCGCCAGCGTGACCCATGGCCTGCCCTTCGGCGGGCGGCTGCGACTGGGGGTGCTGCCCTCGATCGGGCCTTATCTGCTGCCGGGGGCGATCGCCTCGATTCACCGCGCCCAGCCCGGGCTGCGCGTGGCGGTGCGCGAGGAAAACACCCAGCTGCTGGAACAGGGGCTGCGCGCGGGGCGCTTCGATCTGATCGTCTCGACGCCCGAGGACCACCCGAACACCCGCCAGGTGCATCTGTTCGGCGAGCGGCTCTGGATCGCGGTGGCGCGCGACGATCCGCTGGCGGCCTCAGAGGCGCCGGTGCGGCGCGAGGCTCTGCAGCGGCGGGTGTTCCTGACCCTGGATCGCGGGCATCGGTTGTCGCGGATCGTGCATGCGCTGGCCTCTGGCTGCGACGGGATCGTGTCGGATGATTACGAGGGCACCAGCCTTGATTCCCTGCGCCTGATGGCGGCTTCGGGGGCGGGGATCGCGGTTCTGCCCGAGCTTTACGCCCGCGAGCAGGCGGCGCTGCGCCGCGATGTCGCGCTGCGGCTCTTGCAGGTCGAGGGGGCGAGCCGCGACATCGCGCTGATCCAGCCGATCGGGGGCGAGGAGGTCGGAGCGGATCTGGTTCAGACCGCCCTGCGCGCTGCGGTTGCGGCGCTGGGATTGGGGCTGGGGGTTTCGGGGACAGATCTGATCCCGGCCCGCAAGGGACTGTGATCACGGCAAGGCCGGTTCTGACGCCGGCGCCCAGCCGCTATCCTGAAACTGGAACGAGGTGTTTTGGTAGATCGGCACGGCGACCGAGCCGGTTGCCGGATCGACGCGCCAGCTGCCGCCATGCAGGGCCAGAGTTTCGGGATGAAGGCTGTCGGTGGTCATGTCGGTGTGGTCCTGTTTTCGTGCCCCGTTCGGGCGCTTCTTGGAGTGTCGCCCTTGGGGGGGGCGGGTATCTGCAGAATCCTGACGCGCAACGAGGGTGCGCAAGTCAGTGCGCAACGCTTTGACACGACGACACGACGTTGTTTTTCGCGCTCGCGTTGCGGTGCTGGCATTGCCTCGGAATTCGTTACAAGCTCGATGGATTTGATTGATTATTGATAGCCGAGATTGCGAAGCGCGTTGTTTCAAAGTTGCCCGGCGCGGCGCGGGATTTGTTTTCTTGCCGACAGTGGAAAGGGAAGGATTGTTTTCGCACCTCTTCGCAGCATGCGCGGAAGCGACCCTCTGCTGGAGCTCTCGTCCCAGTCGGAATCGCGTTCGCTCATGCAGCCCCAACCTGATGACGAAGCTTGCCGCCAGGCCCCGATTTCACCTCACGCCGCCGCAATCCGAGAGCGGTGTAGAACGAAACTCGTCCCACCGGGCCGCTGCAAGGAAGGATCGTTCTGTTCGGCCCTCAAAAAGACGATTGAATTAGACAGGATTTATTTGGAACCCGTCGATGCGCAAGCGGGGCATCTGTCGAAAGCCGGTTGCGCAATTGGCGGTCGGACCCCGGCCGTCGAATCCGGAAGGCCAGAACATGCCGAAATCTCATTTCATGTGCGCGGTCTCTCTCGCTGTTTGCCGCAAGCTCGCCCCGCTATCTGCCGATCAGCGCGATCAGCAACACCATGCGCGACGCCATGCTGGCCCGCGGCCTGGTAACGCCCGAGCGCCTGCGTGAGCGAGGAGTGCGGTGAATGGCATGGTGTCACGTCCCCGGCACGGATTGTCCCTCTGCGCAGGCGGCGGAGGCCTTGATCTGGGCCTCATGCTCGCCGAACCCGGCTATCACACCCGCGCCTTCGTCGAATGGGAGGACTGGCCGCGCGCCGTCCTCATCGCTGCCCAGCGCGCGGGATACTTCGCCCCGGCCCCGATCTGGACCGACCTGCGCAGCTTCGACGCCCGCCCCTTCCGGGGCGCATTCGATGCCGTCCTCGCCGGATATCCCTGCCAGCCCTTTAGCGCGGCCGGAAAGCGCGGCGGCGCCGACGATCCCCGCCACCTCTGGCCCGACGTCGCCCGGGTCGACGACGTGTCAGGCGCGGTCTTCGAGCAGGAGATCACCGCCGACCTGCCCGCGAACACGCAATTCCTCTCGCCGCGGCTATTCCTGAACACCGGCGTCTCGGCCGCCGCCGTCGCCTATGACTGCGCCGGGGTCTATCTGGAAACCGATTACTGAGGCCCGTCTTGCAGGTCCGACCGGCGGCCCCTGCACTCGTGGCGAAGCAAAAGTCACTGCACCAGAACCGGCTGCAACATCCGATCGGTGTCGAGTTTCAGAGCGGCGCGCCAGAGCGGCGTCTTGAAGACCTCGCGGGCGGTATTGCCGTAGGGCACATCACGCGGTTGCATCAGAAGACCCGCCCATTCGAGCGGACGCAGCACGCAAGAGGAGAAGGCGGCCATGTCGCGCCAACCGGGCGTGTCCCAATCCTGCTCCTCGCCATAGAAGGCGGCAAAGAGCTTGCGCTCGGTGGTGCCAAGGTTCGCCTCGACACTGATGACATTCATCCAGACGTCCCATGTGCCGAAAGGGCGCTCGTCGAAACGCGCGTAGGAGGCATGGTCGATCTCGAAGAGGTAGTGGGGGATCAGCGCGGCGAAGAGCTGCCCCGGGGCCTGCGCCAACTCTGCGCCCCGTTTGGTCACACGGAATTCGCCCTTGTAATGCCGACCGAGGCGCAGGCTTGTCAGCAGGACGTGCAGCACTTCGAGCGGCGGGAACTCGAATTCGTTGATCACCTTGTTGTAGCGGAACATCTCTTCTGCGCTTTTTCCGGGCCAGTTGAAGGCCTCGGCCGCCCAATGCACAAAGACCCGCTTGAAGGCATTCGATTTCGTCAGACCGATGGCGCCGTGATCTTGCGCGTACCGCAAGGTCAGCAACGCCGCGCGCAGCAAGGGGGAATGCGCCAGGTCGGGATGGTCATCGGGCAGCGGGCGGAATTCGATCATGGGGCGATGCTGCCACAGCCATGGAGCAGAGGCCAGATGCGAGACGGCGCCGAAAGCGAGGAAGCTGTCTGCGGCCGCGTGCAACTCGACCTCACGCTGCGCGCGACGCGAAGCCAATCTTGCACGCGCGTTCATTTTTGCGTATCTTGAAGACAGTAGACGGAGGTCCCCATGTCCCAGACCACGACGATGACGGTCCGCATCAGCGGCGCACTGAGCGAGTTCGTGGCGTCGAACGTGGGCGAGAACGGGGCCTACGAGAACATCAGCGAATACGTCCGCGACCTGATCCGGCGCGACAAGGAACGGGTGGAGCGGGAGGCATTTGATCGCCTGAAGGCTGAGCTGACGCGCGCCTTCGCAGCGCCTGACGAAAGCTATCGCCCGTTGACCGCTGCCGAGGTGATCGCCCGGAACCGGGGCTGACGTCATGGCTGTCCGCGTCCAGGAGGCTGCATCGCTGCGGCTTGACGAGATCTACCGGTACACGCGCGACCGCTGGGGCGCCGAACAGGCGGATCGCTACATCACCGAGCTCTTCGCGGCGTTCGACCAGATCGTCAGCCATGGCGTCGCGTCACGCCCCATCCCGGCCGAGTTCGGGGTCGAAGGCTTCTACTTCCGGCACGCGCATCATTTCGTGTACTGGCGGCGACTGTCGAACGGGGACGTCGGCATCGTGACCATCCTGCACGAGCGCATGCACCAGATTGACCGGTTTCGGGATGATCTTCCGAAGTGAGGGATGGCTCCGGCCACGATCATGCCTCCCCTTGATGGGGGGGCTCGGTAAACGTTGACCTGGTGTTGACAAGAATTCCAAAAGCAAAAACCCGACTTTTTGCGTCGAGCTCTAACGTTCTGATTTATTTCAAGATTATGGTGTAAGCGGTGTCCTGATCACACCGTGACGGGGTAATTCCATGGAAGCAGATCGTCGATCTGGCTCTGCTTGTGGCCTTTGACGATGGCTGTGAGCGTGGCTGACAGCCATGCGTGGGGATCGACGCCATTCATTTTACAGGTCTCGATGAGCGAGGCGATGACGGCCCAGTTTTCTGCTCCGGCGTCGTGTCCTGCGAAGAGGGCGTTTTTGCGGTTCAAGGCGATGGGGCGGATGGTGCGTTCGACGGTGTTGTTGTCGATCTCGACGCGGCCATCGGTGAGGAAGCGGCCAGACTGTCGTGACCCTTGCGGAAGTCGATGGGCTTCGTGGCCACCATGATACGCACCCGGTTCGACGGGAAGATCACGGGCGGGCCTGCAGAGCCGTCACCAGTTCCGCGACCCGTGCCGCAGGCGTGGAAGCATCCAGTCGCACCGTCACAGGGCCAATGATCAGATCAATCGACACCGTCGCTTCCGGTGTCGCGATTGCCATCGGCGACGCCACGGGCGCTGCGAACTTTGCCCCCGCAATCTCGGGCACCACCAGCTTGCCATTCCGCGCCAGCGTCCGCCACGCCGAAAGGTGGTTCGCCTTCAGCGAATGGCGGTGAGCCACTTCGTTTACCGAGACACCCGCAACAAGCGTCTCCGCCACGATCCGACCCTTCGCCTCATCCGACCACCGCCGCTTGGCCGTCGGAGCCGCCAAAAGCTCCACAAACCCAACGGCCTCCATATGGCGCTCCTGATGGACTCCCATTGAAACCTCCCGTGCAAATATACCCACAGGGCCGCATCGCAGCTTACGGATTCAGCAGGAAGGTGGGGGCAGAACAGCGCTTACATTATGGTTGCGGGGGCAGGATTTGAACGTAAGCGATGGTTTTCCCCATTGAGGTCGAAGCTTTCCGCCTGAGCGTTTGCGGTTGATCCTTCGCGCGACTGCGTGCGGAGGCAAGAGATGGGCGAAGGGTTCATGGGATCGTTTCGGGTCCTGGACGAGACGATGGGGCGGCGGACGTGGCCTGACGAGGAGAAGCTGCGGATTGTCATGGAGAGCTACGTTCCCGGCGCCCGGGTCGGTGACGTGGCGCGGAAGTATCGCCTGCTTCCGTCGCAACTGACCACTTGGCGGCGGATGGCGCGCGAGGGGCGTTTCGGTCTGCCACCGGACGTGTCCGGCGTTCCGGATGTCGGCGCCTTCGTGCCGCTGATGCTGGATGGCGGGTCGGCGGCCCCTCAGGCGATCCGGGATGATCGGATCGAGATCGCGTTCGGCGAAGTGACGATCCGCCTGCCTGCCACGGTGTCGGCCGCACAGCTGGCCGAGATCGCCGGGGCACTTGGGGCGCGGCGCGGATGATCATCCCCGGCCAAAGGATGCCGATCGTGATCGCGACACGGCCTGTGGACTTTCGCTGTGGCCATGACGGGTTGGCGGCGAAGGTCCAGAACGAGCTGAAGCTCGATCCGCATTCCGGTTTGACGGTGGTGTTCCGATCGAAGCGCGGTGACCGGTTGAAGATCCTTGTGTGGGATGGCAGCGGCCTGGTGCTGATCTACAAGCGGCTGGAGAGCGGCAGCTTCGTCTGGCCGAAGGTGCAGGACGGGGCGATGCGGCTCTCGCGGGCGCAGTTCGAGGCGCTCTTCGAAGGTCTGGATTGGCGCCGGATGATGGCGCAGCGCATTGCCCCGCCGACTGCGGCGTGTTGAATCAATCCCCTTGTTTTGCTGGGTTCGGGGCGGTTCCTCGGGTAAAATCGGTCCATGTCCACCGCGCTCGACCCCGATCTTCTGGCCCAGTTGCCGCCCGCCTTGCGCGCGGCGCTCGAGGCGCAGGTTCAGGCGCTTGCGCTGGAGAATGCCGAATTGAAGAGCCGCAACGCGCGGCTTGAACATCTGGTGCGGGAGCTTCAGCGCGCCCGTTTCGGGCCGCGTTCCGAGAAGCTGCATCCCGAGCAGATGGAACTGGCATTCGAGGATATCGAAGTGGCGCTGGCTACGGCGACAGAAGAGCACGACACGGCCGTCTCGACCCGGACCGGGGAACGCCCGGCGCGGACACCGCGTGGCCCGCGGTCTCTGGCGAAGGATCTGCCGCGCGAAGAACGGGTGCTTGAGCCGAAGGATCTGAGCTGCCCTTGCGGCTGCGGGCAGATGGTGCGGATCGGAGAAGACCGGTCGGAACGGCTCGACGTGACGCCCGCGCAATTCCGGCTGATCATCACCATTCGCCCCCGCTACGCCTGCCCGAAGGGGCGCGCCGGGATCCGTCAGGCGCCGCCAGCCCCCGCCCTGATCGAAGGTGGTCTGGCCACCGAGGCACTCCTGGCGCATGTGGCGGTGGCCAAATTCGCCGATCACCTGCCCCTATACCGCCAAAGCCAGATCATGGCCCGGCAGGGGATCGAGATCGACCGTTCGACCCTGGCCGACTGGATGGGCAAGGTCAGTTTCCACATCGCCCCGATCGTCGACAGGATGGCCGCGGAGTTGAAACGCTCGGGCAAGCTCTTTGCCGACGAGACCACGATGCCGGTTCTGGCGCCCAGCACGGGCAAGACGAAGAAAGGCTTTATCTGGGCGATGTTGCGGGACGATCGGCCATGGGGCGGCGCCGACCCGCCGGGGGTCGTGTTCACCTATGCCCCCGGCCGGGCCGGCATTCACGCCGAGACGATGCTGAAGGGCTTCGAGGGTGTGCTGCAGGTCGATGGATACACGGGGTACAACCGCCTCGCCGATGGCCGACGGGCTGAAGGGGGCCGGGTGCAACTCGCCTTCTGCTGGGCACACGCAAGGCGCAAGCTGATCGACGCGCGCCCCGCCGCAGGATCCTCTTTCGTCGACGAGGCCCTGAACCGGATCGCCGAACTCTATGTCCTCGAAAAGGAAGTCCGTGGCCAGAGCCCTGAGGCCCGCCTGGCGACCCGGCAGGAACGCTCGGTGCCGCTGCTGACGGCGATGCACCCCTGGTTGTTGCAACAGGCGGCCCGGCTCCCGGCAAAATCGAACCTCGGGATGGCCGCTGCCTATGTCCTCGAACACTGGCCCGGCCTCATCCTCTTCGCCGGAGACGGCAGGATCGAGATGGACTCGAACCTCATCGAGAACCGCATCCGGCCGCTGACCCTTGGCCGCAAGAACGCCCTCTTTGCCGGCCATGACGAGGGCGGACAGTCCTGGGCGCGCTTCGCCTCGGTCATCGGCACCTGCAAGCTGAACGGTGTAGAGCCTTATGCTTGGCTGAAATCCACGCTCGAAGCGATTGCCGCCGGGCATCCGAACTCCCAGATCGACGCGCTGCTCCCGTGGAACTTCCCCAAGGCTGCAATCAAAACTGCAGCTTAAGCCGCAAACGAAGCCCTGTCAGGCGACCCGAACGGCTTCAAAAGCCGCAATCTCAATGGGGAAAACCATCGCTTACATTTGAACCTGCGGCCTTCAGGTTATGAGCCAATGGTAGAGCAAACTGAATAATCTGCGAAACCATCCACTTACGAGGCAAACATTTGTTCTGGCGCGATTTTGACCTTCGCAAACATCAGCGTTCGCACGGGTTCAGAAACAAAACTGGCAAGAAGCCCGCAGTCGCAGGTTGATGTGGCGTTGATGTAAACCATGCACCCATCCAACAGCAGGTTGCGCAGCACCATCGAAGTGCCGAGCGGCACATCAGTGACCTTACAGAGGCTGACCGGCACATCCCGCACCGCAGCGCGATATTAGCCCGGTTCAGCGCCGTTTCCTTCCAGCCGCGCAGTTTCAGATATAGCTCGACGATGTCGCTGTCTTCGTAGCGCTGGTCCAGGAAGTCCTCGAACCCGCATCCTCGAACCACGCCTGACCATCGCTCACCCAAGGGATCGGCCAAGCCGTGCAGATCGATCTCGAACTCCTCCAACGCGGGCATCAGGTGTTCGGCGACCATATCTTGCAGCCGTTCCCGCCAATCGCCTTAACGGCCGATGCAGGCCCGAAGGCCGGAAATGTCGTTACGTTCAGCAATTCTCCACCGACGCTCTCTTACCCGCAGCGACTTAGCCAAAATGGCCGCATCGCCTCATTAACAAAATTGTATAATTTTACGAAAACAATAGCTTAAAGATAATAAATTTTGAGGTCCTCCAGCAAGCTAGACAAGGAAGCGGTCGCCACGCGGGTGTATCGAACTAGCACAGGTGCTCGATAGAACCCACCCGGCAGCCCTATGCTGAGCAAGATTTGTCGCGCAAGGATGACGATAGACGTTGCCTGCGCCCAAAGAAAGCACCGCCGGCGAACCAACAACACGGGGCTGCTGAACGGCGCCCTGCACTGCGGCGCCATGATGTGGAATGACCAGCAGATCAGGGTTCGTAGGGTTATTCCACTTCACTCCTTTATAGTCTGCATCGCCTGGAAGCAGGGCAACCTTTCCATTAGACAACGTCGCAGTGAGCACCAATCCTGAGTTATTCCGTATTTCTGACTTCTTAACGCAATGGCGCGGATCCCCATAAGTTATAACCAAATTGTGACCACTGGAGAAACGTTTCGGCCAACTAGAAAAGGGGCCAATACTTATCAGTTTTCCACTCGCAGCTAATTGCCTTGCGACAAACAATGCTCCAGGCCCAAGATCCTGAACGGGCGTTACCCACAGGCAATTCTTTAGCATGGGCCAAACGTGATAGCCGTGAAGGTGGTCCCAGTCCCAGTGCGAAAGAATAACTATCCCCGCCTTATCTGGTACTGGAAGGACGGAGGGTGCTGTGTGCATATTGTAAGAGATTGGCCAGCCCACGTCGAAATGAATGGCAGTTGACTTACCATCATCGATTATGGAAACGAAATTCGCGTGACCGACGTCCATTACACGAATACGCTGAGGCTGAATTCTTCGAAGAGAGTGCTGTAAGCTGCTCAGTTGATGCGCTGAAGTGGGGGAACTGTATTTTTGTCCCGCTTTAAACAATGAGGCCGCCAACTGCTTTCCCCTATTACCCGCCGCCCCCAGCGAGCGTGGTAGCTCAGGGTCCACCTCGAACAACTCGATGTCTTCAACGCTATAATTCACAATACTATCGTATCCACGCTCGCCGAGGGGGCATACCTGAGCCAAAGGGCCACTTGCTCGCCGTCTGGGGCCAACGTAGAGAGCAATCCACTGACCAACGAGATCGTCGGGATTCTCAGCAGAATCTGGTCTATTTGCGACCTCAGCAAACTTCCTGGCAGTTGTCATGATGCGAACTAGAGACAATGAATTTCTTTTCCACGGAAAAGTATCCTTATCAAGGCTATCGAAATCCAAACCCGCATCCACAGCGTCAATAATGAAGGTGTAGCGGCTCAAATACCCACCAAAATGCCTATCAACGCTTTCAATGCGCCCAACGAATTTTCGACCTTCAGTAGCCTCGACGGGCTTAGTAAAGAGCATAGGTGGCCACCAATATCCCCTAAGAGCCCAAGTTCAAATCGACCAACGCACGCTCTTAGATATCCTGTTGCGTCTTCTCGAACTTTTAGGACAGTTCGACTCCACAAATCTGTACGACAGAACTCGTACAAAGCATAGTGGCTTCAGTCTCGCGGGTGGAGAGCGAGATTTCTGGATCACACATCCTGTCGACCACGGCACTTCACTTTACCCGCAGAAGCACGAAGCCCTTGCTCCGAAGATAGCCGTTCACTTGCCCACAGTTTCCTTCTCGCCCCCCTCTTGCGCCGAATCGGAAGTCCATGCAGCTTTCCTGTCCGAGGTGAGCAGCCCTCAGCCAAAAGCAAAAGAAACCATCGATACGGCATTCATGACACACCACCCAGCAGGGGAACGATCGGCTTGAGTCCGCCGTATTGGTGACCCTCTCGCCCAGAACGAAGGTTGCCAGACGGTTTGGAGCTGATCCCCTCCCTTGATCTGATCGAGGATGGTGCATCATGGCCTTGCCGCCGCGTGTCTATTTTACCCTGCACGAAGTTTCAGCCCGCTGGGGCTGCAACATCGCGGACATTGCAGGCTGGGCAGACGCAGGCCGGTTCCGGATTCTTACAGGCATCTTCCCGGTGCGCTGCGGTCAGGACATCATCGCGGGCAAGGTCGCGCTGTCGCCCATGGACCTGCTCCCCCTGTTTCGCCGCTGCGGGACCGGGCCGACAGAGGGCATTGTCCGGCGCATTCTGCCCCTCGAAAAGAGCGATTGGCTGCTGATCACTGATCCCGCCGGTGGCATCCCGGTCGCGATCGCCGACATGATGATCCTCGCCGAGGAGGTGCACGCCTTCGAGGAAGAAAACGACATGGTGCGGCGCGTCGCAACAACTGCCGGCGCCTCGACCAATTACGACTGGGAGGGCATGACGATCGCCCTGATCGTGCGCATCCATGATCGCGGCCTGCCCGCCACGCAAGCCGAGTTGGTCGCCGAGATGCAGGACTGGTTCGCGGATCGGTCGGACGGCAAGAAGATGCCCGATGAGCGCAGCATTCGTCGAAAGGTCACGCCGATCTGGCGGGCCCTGCGGCGGGAGGAGGCCTGAACCCGTTGCGCGCGGGGAGGTGTCAGGCCGATTTCCACTCGGCCTGATCTTCGGCATCATGAACCAGCCGAGGCTTCGGCCGGAAGGCGCTGGCCACGGCATCGACCCCGGCGCGCAGCGGCGAGTCCATCAGGTGGGCATACCGCAAGGTCGTCTGCATCTGGCTGTGGCCCAAGAGCTTGCCGATCATTTCGAGCGAGGCGCCGCCGCTGACCAGGAGCGAGGCGAAGGTGTGTCGCAGGTCATGTATCCGGACGTCCTGCAGCCCGCATTGCTTCTGCACCCGCGCCCAGAACCGGCGCACCTCCTGTACGGGCTGGCCCGGCGTGTCGCCCGGGAACAGCCACGGCGAGCCCTTCGGCACCAGAAGCAGCCGCTGGCGCACGATCGCAGCGGTCTCGTCCGAAATCGGCACGCGGTGGGCGCGGCGCTGTTTCGTCATGGTGGGGGGCTTAGACCAGCTCAGGTGTTCGAGGTTGAACTGTTCAAACCGGGCCTGACGCACCTCCCCCAGCCGCGCGCCCGTCAGCATGCACATCCGGATGATGTCAGCCGCGCGCCGATCCTCGGCGGCGTCCAGTGCAGCCGCGAGGCTCGCGATTTCTTCCTTCGACAGAAAACGTTCGCGCGGGGTTTCGGTGCGGCGGTAGAAGCGCTGGGCAGGATTGTCCTCGCACCAGCCCCACTGGACCGCCAGCGCGAACATCTTGCGCAGCATCTCCCCGACCCGGTTGGCGCGCACCGGGGTGGGTTTGGCGCCCTGCAACTTGCGCGCCCGGTTGTTGGGCTTTTCCTTGTGCGGGCGCGCACGACCTTCGGCAATTTGCGCCAGCAGCTTGTCGACGTCGCTCGGCGTGATTTCGGTTACAAGCTTGCGCGCCCAGACCCGTGCCACCAACTTCGTCAGCGACGACCGCTGATCCGCCGCATTGTGGGCCGAGAGTTTCGGCAGATGCTCGGCGCAGTAGCGTTCGATCAGATCGGCCACGCGCGGGGCTTCGCGCTTTGCCGCGCGCTGGCCCAAGGGATCGCCCCCGGCGTCGATTTCACGTCGTAGTTCCTTGGCCCGCTCCCGGGCGGCGGCCACCGACCATTCCGGCCAGCGGCCAAAGGTCATACGCCGTTGCCGCCCGGCATGGCGGTAGTCGATGGTGAAGGCCCGCCCCCCACCACGGTAGATGCAGACGGCGAAACCGCGCAGGTCGGTGTCGAAGATCTGGTAATCGCGGCCGGGCGTGGGCTCGGCTTCTCGAAGGACTTTTTCCGTGAGCTTGATGCGTTGCGGCATGCGTCTCGTCCTGATTGCCACCGACATGAGGCGTGGTTTCGCCTGAATTGCAAGCCAAGCATGCGGGCTGGGGCGGCGCATAGGCGCTGACCGGCGTAGAGATCGCCAGATGCGTGCCACCCCTTGTTTTATTGGCGTTTCCGCATCGCTTCTCCGCCCAGCGCGGATAACCTCCGGCGCTTGATGCTCCCGATTTCCACGGGAATGACCGAGGCGACCTGAAACAACGCCTATTCCCACCGCCGCAATTCTGTAAATCCCAAAGGAAATCAGAGGGTGGCAAGGGGCTCATGCCGGGTGCCGCCCCCTCTTTGCCCGTCAATGCCGGTAAATCACCTGTAAATCCGACTGTTCGCAGCCGGATGCCGTTTCGACACCGTTCGGCCCCTTGCGCGTCTCTACGCCGGTCTCCGCCGCTTCTTCGGCAAAATCCCGTTTCCGCCAATAAAACAAGGGGTGGCACGCGTGCGGCAGTTTCAACGCCGCTCAGCGCCTATGCGCCACCCTTCCGGCTCTGCCCTGATGGTTCTCGCAACCGGCCCCCACCCCGGGAGCCAGAAATGGGAGAGCCCGATGTCGCACCTCGGATCAATGCCAGACCCGAAGGAAAAGCCCCGCACGCTGCTGGTCGGCTGGATCAGCCGTCTCGACCTCGCGCTGGAACTCGGCCTTTCGGTCGA
Organism: Rhodobacter sp. 4.3.4; assembly: GCF_058724655.1. Taxonomy (NCBI): domain Bacteria; kingdom Pseudomonadati; phylum Pseudomonadota; class Alphaproteobacteria; order Rhodobacterales; genus Rhodobacter; species Rhodobacter sp. 4.3.4. Next base: position 1,048,171 of record NZ_CM178967.1, on the reverse strand, counting down.
TACCCTGCGCCGCTGGGAGGCGATGCGCACGGGGCCGCCCTGTGTCCGCGCCGGGCGCAAGGTCTATTACCGCCGCGCCGCCGTCGAGGAATGGCTGGAGGAGCAGGAACAGGCTGCCCCGCGCCGCCGTCGCAGCGGGGGGCGCCGGTGATGACCACCCTCCCCCGCAACGCCGCCTGGCCTGCCGATCGCGTAGCCGAGGCGCGTGCCGTCATCGCCGATGCCGCGCATCACAGCGACCAGTTGCTTTGTCTCGCCTGCAATGTCCTCGCCACCCATGGCGAGAGCGCCGCCGAGCGGGCCGACGCCCGGCGCCTCCAGCTGGTGATCGACGCGCGGCGCCCCATCACCCGCGCCCAGCGCGAAGATCAGGGGAGGGTCGCGCAATGAAACGCCGAGGCACCCCCGAGGCCGATCTGCAGCGTGCCGTCGTGCAGGCGCTGCGCATCGCCCTGCCCCGCTCGGCCATCATCCACCACTGCGCCAACGAGGTGACCGAGGCCGGGCCGCGCGGTGCGAAGCGCCAGGCGATCCTCGTCGGTATGGGCGTCCATACCGGGTTCGCCGATCTGATGGTCCTTTCCGGCGGCCGCATCCTGTTCCTCGAACTGAAGGCACCGAAGGGTCGGCTGCGGCCGGAACAGGAGGCGTTCCGCGACGCCGTGCAGGCGCAGGGTTTCGGCTGGGCGCTGGTGCGCAGTCTCGACGACGCGCTGGGCGCGCTGGCCGATCACGGCTTCACCACGCGCATCGCCCCCACCCAGCGGAGGCCCGCGCCATGAGCCACGAGGCCACCAACTGGGCCATCAAGCAGCGCGGGTTGAAGCCGACGACGAAGATCGTGCTCTGGCACCTTTGCGACCGGTTCAACCCCGATTACGGCTGCTTTCCCTCGCAGGACCGGCTGGCGCATGACTGCGAGATCAGCCGGTCGACGCTGAACGATCACCTTGGCCAGCTCGAAGCCGTGGGTCTGCTGCGGCGCGTGCCGCGGCTGGATCCAGTGACCAAGCGCCAGCTGCCGACCCGCTACATTCTGGGGTTCGAGCCGGGCTTCACACCTGCGGCTGTGGTGCCGTGTCCGGAAATCGGACACGGTGAAAACGCGGGCACAGAAAGCCCCGACGGTACAGACGCTTCGGCCATGGAGGACTCGGCCGATGCCCTGCCGTGTCCGGATTTCGGACACGGGATCGATGCGGAAACCGTGTCCGATTTTCCGGGGAACCCGTGTCCGGAAAATGCCGAAAGCCGTGTCCGAAATTCGGACACTAACCCTGTAAGAGAACCTTTAAGAGAACCAGTAAAGGAGGAGGAGGGCGCGCAAGCGCGCGCGGCGATTTCCGATGAGGTTTTCGGGGCACTGCTCGACGCGCTGGGCCTCGACTGCGCCGCCCTGCCCGGCTGGTGGCAAGGCTGGCCGCCGCGGCTGCACTTCCAGCGCTGGCGCGACGAGCTCGGGCTGACCGAGGCCGAGATCATCGCCACGGCCGAAGCCTCCCGCCAGGAACACCCCGAACCGCCCGATGGCCCAAAGGCGCTCGACCGCGCCATGCAGCGCGCCGCCCAGCGCAAGGCCGAGAATGTTGGTCGGCAGCGGGGCAAGCCCAAGCGGCCCCCTGCCCCGCCCGCGCCCCCGATCACCGACCCGGCCGCCTTCTACGCCGATCTGATCAACTCCGACCGCTATCTTCCAATCAGCGCGATCAGCAACACCATGCGCGACGCCATGCTGGCGAGGGGCCTCGTCACGGCCGAGCGCCTGCGCGAGCGAGGAGTGCGATGAGCCTGCATCGACCGGTCGGCCACACAGGCGGCAAACGCGCGAAACGCGCGCTGGGCGTGCAGCCCGCCCTGGAATGGGCATTCAGGATCGAGAAGGCCCAGTTGGAGCTCCCCCTGCCCAAGGACGTCACCGAGGAGGGCTTTGGCTGCGGCCTCGAATACGTCCTCCTTCAACGCGCCGCTCTGGGCTGCAAGATCGACGGCGGCCAGCACAAGATCGGCGGCTACACCCACGAGGACGCCGAAGTGATCGCCGCCACCGTCGCCGGTATCCCCGACACGCTCGGCGGCAAGCGCATGGCAATCCGCGTCGCCGAACTGGCCCGCGCGGGGTTGACCCCCGACTGGATGCCCGGCGCAGTGCCGCGTTGCGTGCCGGTTGAGGTCAAGCGCAACCAACATGGCGAGCGGGCGACGACCATCGTGGTGGGCATTGAGCGTATCCTGACCCGCGGCAAATGGCGCACTGTCGAGGTTCTGGCCTGCCCCGTCACCTTCTCGCCCCACCCGCAGCAGATCGCTTCGGCGCGGCAGGCTTATGAGGACTGGCGGCAGGCGCTGGGCTGGGTGCGCGAGGGGTTGATCGTTGGCAGGATGCTGCGGGAGATAGAAGTGACGGCGGTGATGCCGATGGCGCAGCCTTGGAAGAAGGGGGGAAATCGATGCTGAGGCGGATGACTATCTGCCACAATTGCCGCTTTGCATCCGCGGCAATTGGTTGACGCGGTCAAGCACATAGGCTCTGCATCTCCACCACTCAGGACCAACCGTGCCGTTACCAATTCTCCTCCGAGCCGGATCTTCCGCTTTGCCCTAGGATTTGTTCCCTATATGTTCTAGTTTCAATTTCGACACCTGCCTGACAATGTGCTCAAATGACTTCTGCCTCCGTCGACCCCTCCGTCTACGTCCCCCACGACGCCAAGGCCAACGGCGCGTTCTACACGCCGAACGCAGTGGTGCGATCACTTGTTTCTTGGGCTGTGAAAGACGAAACAGACAGCATGCTCGACCCATCCTGCGGAGATGGGCGCTTCCTGATGGGACATGTGAATGCTGTCGGCGTCGAGCAAGATCGGCACTCTGCAGCCGTTGCCAAGGTAAACGCACCCGGCGCACTCGTGCACGAAGGCGATTTTTTTCGCTGGGCCGCACATACCGAAGCTCGGTTCGAATGCGCGGCTGGCAACCCGCCCTTCATCCGGTATCAGAATTTCAAAGGAGACGCGCGCAGCGCAGCCCTTGATCTGTGCGTCCGTCTTGGCGCGCGCTTCAGTGGGTTAACCTCGTCTTGGGCCCCATTCCTCGTGGCCGCGGGCAGCCTGGTGAAACCGGGGGGACGGATGGCCTTCGTGGTCCCGGCGGAAATCGGACATGCTCCTTATGCCGCGCCGTTGATCGAATGGCTCTGCACGCGTTTTGCCCACGTACAGGTGGTCGCCGTTCGCGAAAAGCTGTTCCCCGACCTATCGGAGGACTGCTGGCTCCTGTATGCGGAAGGTGCAGGCGGACGAACCGAGCGTATAGCAATGACTGTTATGCCGCGGTTTGCCGCGTCTAATGCCCCCCCCGCGGCGACGGTGCAAGTGCCATTGGTCGAGTGGCGGACGAAATGGAACCTCCGACTGCGCCCATTTCTCTTCTCGGCCGCAGCGCGCAAACTCTACACTGAGTTGACGGAACACCCCGGCACACGCCGACTTGGCGATCTAGGATCCGTGGGAATCGGCTATGTCAGCGGTGCGAACGATTTCTTCCACCTGCGTCCCTCGGAAGTGGAGCAATGGCGCATTCCGCTTGCACTGCTGCAACCGGCAATCCGCAATGGCCGCATGCTGCCCGCAGAGGTGTTGAACCGATCCACTCTCAACCGACTTGTTCGGGCTGATGCGCCTATTCATCTCTTGCGCCTGCACCGAGGTCAGGACCTTCCTATTGAGGTGCTTCGCTACCTTGACAGTCCAGCGGGCCAAGAGGCCCGGACGGCTTACAAGTGCCGCACGCGCGAGCCTTGGTACGTGGTGCCGGACGTAAAGGTGCCACACTATTTTCTAAGCTACATGTCGGGCAGATCGGTAGGCCTCGTACGCAACGATGCCCGCGCGACTTGCCCAAACACGTTGCACTGCGTGACCCTTAGGGATCAGCAGGATATGGCGGCAATTAGCGCCGCGCGCGCGACACCCCTCTTCCAGCTCTCCTGTGAAATCGAGGGACACCCCCTTGGCGGAGGAATGCTGAAGCTGGAGCCGCGAGAAGCCGCCCGCATCGCGATACCGGACGAAGCGGCCTTGGCGGAGCTCGATGCGGACCTTGCGCAGGAAACCGTCACCGAATTGCAGGTCTGGCGTCACTACGGCTCCGATCCGCGCCGACCTCTGAGCTGAGAACTTCATCATGGCGACAAGCAAGTCACTGAAAGCTGAAGCGTGGCCCCTCTTCGACTATATCGTCGCCGCTGCGGCACCGGAGGGCGAACATAGCAATCCATGGAATAGGTGCGAAGATGGCCAGCTCATCTTCTCTCCAGATTACGACGTCCTGACGAAACTGCTCGGTGTCCCTTTGCACCTGAGCGCGACCACGCAGTCCGGGATACCCGCCCTCGCACTCGATGTCTGGCTTAGTTATGAGCTTCGCCGAGCCGGTTTCGTCGCGGATCAGGTCTGGCCACGGCCGGAGCATCCGCGCATCCTGCCGCTGTCGGTGGTGAAACTTCTCGAAGCGCTTCCGAAAAGTGAGCGAGCCAGTCTTGAAGCACGCATTGCGAAGAACGGAGCGATCCCAGGCGTCACATCGGCCAGCGCATCCATCCTGGGAAAGAACTACCTCAAGCAAGTCGACGTCATCATGACGGATTGGGCGACGGGTCCAGAGCTGCTCATCTCGACCAAGCGCATGGATTCTTCGTTTGGAAAAAATGCGCCGAACAGGATCGAAGAATCCTATGGTGATGCGAAGAACCTGCGCCTCAGGCATCCGATTGCCGCGCTCGGCTTCATGTTCGGCCTGCGCTCTACAATCCTTAAGGAAGAGCCGGATACTGCAGAGTGGCTATTTGACCAGATCGGCAAGCTCGGAAGGGAGGACGACGCATACCATTCGACCTGCGTCGTTCTGATCGAGTACGGAGATGATGTCGCCGCGACTGACAACGGCTCCGAGCCCGAAGACAAAATCGAAGAGCCGGGCCCCGTGGACGACGATAACGCGCTGCCTGAAGCCGAAAGCGGATCAGTCGAGGAAGCGGTCGCGAACCTGCCGAAGGTCAGGATATGCGGGGACCGCGTCCCAAATAACCTTGACCCCGCCGCGTTTCTCAGCAAGCTGGTGATGCATGTTCTAAGCAACACCCCGGTGAACATGCACGTCAAAGCGAGGCGTTTGCGAGCGGAAAAGTGACCGGATCGAACGCGCGCCGAAGACCGTCTCTGAACATCTCCGCAATTATGATTGCCATTGGCGTAAAGCGGTTGGACGTCGGTGCGGCACGGCAATCGCAGCTAACCCGGGATAGCGGACGCTGGTGCTGACCGGAGCCGCCAACCAAGCTGAAACCACCTGGCGGGCGGAAATGCTTGGATTGGGCGGGTGCAGCGGCTTGATATGGGGGAACGGTGTGTCTCCTACCGCTGCCTTGTTCCGACGGATCAGAAGCCATACTTCTCTCGGCGAAGATTGAACGCTGCAGCGCCACCTTCCATGATGCGCTTGATGGCCTCACGGACATCAGGAATGTCAATGGCGCCCTCTCCGGCAATCTTGCCGCCGGACTGATCTCCAGCCTTCCGGTATTCGCACCAAGCGACTAGCTCTGCGTCCCCATTGACGACCAAATTGGCGTTGTGGCTGACAAAGATCAGCTGTCGCCGCTTTTTGGCTGCCCATATTTGTTCGACGATTTCCTGCATGACGGGATTGTCGAGATCTTCTTCCGGTTGGTCAATCAGAAGGGGTGGCCCTGCTTGGTTCAGTAGCGTACGCAAGAGCGCCGTTGCCTGTTGTCCTGACGAGGCATTGGGAAAATTGATGTATTCTCCCTCGCGTGAGCGGTACTCGAAATGAGGCTCGCTCTGGATTTCGGTCAGGGAAAGCGCCAGCCAATCGTCTGAGCTCAATTTGCGCGCAAGCTTGTCGCAATCGCCTCTAGTCGCGCCCGCGCCGGTGAGAAAAGGGGTTTCGGGAAGGTGCTCGGTTGAATCCTTTTCTGGATCAAAGTTCGCCAAGGTCTCAAGGTCTTCAAGTGTGCCGAGCCATGAGCGGTGAGGATCGTCCGCCGTAAGGATGGCTTCGGCGATTAGTTCGATTCGATCCTTGCGGATTCCAGACCCGCTTAGCCGTTCTCTCAGCAAATCGGAAAAAGCATCTGCATTTGAATACCTGCGAACAATTGCGCGGATTGCGGCGCCGGATCGCTCAGTCAGGGCCTCGCATTGTCCCTGGATAAGGTTGTCGCGCTCGGCTCTAAGCTCATGCAGCTTTTTCTGCTCGGCCTGATAGGTTTCCCCGGCTTTCTGGAGAGAAATAAATTCGTCCGACAGCCGGGTATCTTCTTTCTGGAGAGAAGCGACCTTTGCTTCCAGCGCCTTCAGTTGCTCCATCCGGTCACGGTGCGCGGATGATTTTCCGACTGCGGAGGAGTAGGCCCGGCGGTATGCCTCAAGCTGGACGCTCCATTGCGACCATTTGCTGTCATCACGCTCTGCCAGAATATTATTGATGCCGGACAATGCCTCGCGCAAAGCTTCCGTGATTCCGGTAGTCCGTGCTTCATACTCGGCAAATAGCTCTGCGAGCAGTGCCTTTTCGGGAAATTCGTCGGGCAGCCCCGCGAGGTCGCCGCGGGTTTCGCCGCTGAGTAGTTCGAGCAGCTGAACGATCCGACCGCCGACGTCTTGCATGCGTTGCTTGCGAGCTTCAACCGCTTGGTCGGCGCCGTCATAATGCGAGCCAAGATTCAGAAGACTCCGGTCATCGTCCGATAAGCCGCCGAGCGATGCGCGAATGCTGTTCGCCTGCTCCTGGTAGGAACGGATCTCAAGAGCAAGCCGGCCAATATCCCTTTCGATATTTTTCTGGCGCTGCCTCGTGGAATAACTTTTGCGCAGCTTTTCGCTCTGTTCCCCCATCTGCCGTTCGAGCTGCCCGAGTTCAGCTCGGATGGGGGCGGTGATAAACCTTGCAAGCTCGTCCAAGCGAACACTGACATTGCTGAGTTGCTTCTGGCTGTAGGCTTGCACAGGCAGCAGTGTACGCACCTCATTCTCGGTGCAGGGCCGCAATTCATCGTCGCCGACCTTGATCTGGACGGTGCCGTCTTTACTGGCCCTTCGCACAAGATGCGGTACGCCGTTAACGATGAAAGCAACATCAACGGTCGCGCCAAGAGGCTTGAGCGTTCCCTCGATCAGTCGCGCACGACGCGCCTGATAGTCGGGAGTGTCATCGCCGCTTCCAGCCGGAGGCTGGTCGCACAGTGCCCACCGCAGATATTCAAGAATTGTAGACTTTCCAGTGCCGCGCCCTCCGATCAGCGCATTGTACTGGGGATTGAATGAAAGCTCTAGGGGACCAAGAAACGAACTATTCTGTACACTGATCGACGTAATGACTACCGAAGGAACGCTTGGCTCCTTGTCGGAAATCCGCGATTCCTGCGCAAGGCATGCCTGCCGCAGCGCTTCTGCCGTTGGACTGGCCCATTTGATCCAGGAAGTGTGCTTGCCGAGGTCATTGTGATCTTCCCGGCGGTTGTCGGAAGTTTGGATGCAGGCGATGCGCTTATGGCCCCAAGCCTTATCTCTCCCGGCGAGAATACTGATTATACCCGGCTTCAGCTTGTCCTTTGAGCCGTCCAGATATCCACCCACGAAGGGCATATCCTTGTATTTCGGCGCCATGCCGTTTCGAAGCAAAGAAAACTGACCTTCGCCGGTCACATTCGGAAGGACGATATAGCGGTCCCTGAGCCAGTTGTGTTCGTCCAATTTTGACTTTAGTGACTTAAGCGAGTCGATGTGCTCGAGGCGTTCCGTCTGGAGTGTCTTTGCATCTCCTGCCGGAGCAGGCGTGATTGTCAATGCTGTCAAAACGGCATCAAAACGATTATCCTCGAATTCGGCATCCAGAATCAGGATTGCCTGGCACGGTACTGCAAGTGTCAGCTCGATTCCGGGAAAGACAATAATACGATCGCGCGCCTGCAAGGGGTTACCGTTTATATCCGTTTCCTGCGCGGCAGCCTCTCTGACATACGGTATGAAGGCCATGTCGTGGTGATCGGTGATGGCAATGGCGTCCAGACCTTTCTCGCGGCACGCCGCGATCAGGGCTGCGGCATACTCGGCCCGGTCTTCGGCACTGACGCGCGTCTGACCTGTCCAATTGCGATCCCGCGGGCTATGAACCTGAAAATCGCAGCGGTAGAAGTGCGCGCCCTTGTCTGCGCTGTTTGTAAACTCGCCCATGTTTCCCCACCTCTGAAAGCCTCGTCGCTAGGCGACGCAATAAAAGGTCAATCGAAATAATTGCAGGCATCGCCCTGCACTCTTAGCTCCACCCACTAAATGCCAGCGTAGCGTTTTTGAATCAAGGCAGGTTATCCTGGCGACCGTCCGCCTTTGCTCGACGATGAAGCCTTCGCAAGATGCTGAGGCTGCAACGTTGCGCTGCCGTCAGGCCGCTTCGCCACACGCCTCACCACCTTCCCCTCACGTGAGGACTGCGAGGTTGCGGGCGAAGCTTAAAAGCTTCGTCCTGCATTGCTGCCATCGTGGCCCAAACTCTGCTGCGGTGCCAGGCGATCGTCAGCTTGCGTGGACGTGGCCACACCGCATAGTTTGAGGACGACCGGCGGCTCAGGGCCGAGCGCGCGGATCGGGCCGTCGCCTGCGCAAGGGACGGGAAGCCGACTGCAAGTTCGCGGCATCGCACCCGAACGAAATCTGCGACAGTTGCCGTTCTTGACCGCCTCTGAGGCGCCTGCGATGCGCTGAGCCCTTTAACTGGGCGGGGCAGTTCATTCATGTAACGCCGTTCGCGCGGCGGATCATCACGGCCAACTCTCCGATACGGGCCCTCAAATCGAGAATGCCTAAATCAGCGGGTTGCCTACATACGTGCAAAGCCGCACCGACTTTGTCCCCCTTGGTGTAAACCTCAGCCCCAGCCGATTTCGCTTTTTTTCTGACAAAGTAGAATGCGTGATCAAACTGGCCGACTTTGTCCGGTCTCTGATAGATTGTAGGATGACAGGCTTTGAGGGCTTCCTGCAGCACAGTGGCATCTACGTAGTTTTCGATTTCCCGTCCTTTGGTTATCCAAACAACACATTCGCTGTCTTTCATTTCCTCTCGAAGTCGCTGGGCAGCGGGCTTAAGCGCAGCTCGCGGGCTGCTCTTATCACTATCGATCACAATAGCTAGATTTCGGTTCAGTTGCCGTAGCTTGATAAACTCTTCCAGCGCATTGTCATTTGCGCTGAGGTGCCTGATCAAACCGCCTCCATAAAACAAAATACTGTAATGTATGCCCTCGATCATTTCCGGCACCATGTCCTGCAGCCAATGGCGGATGTAAATGCGATCTGATGGCCCCTCCACCCAAACGACAGCGTTGGCCTGAACGATGTCCGATGCGCGGTATCCAAGTTCATCAACTACGCGGCGCTGATCTGATTTAAGGACGGCGCTTTTGATGTAGGTTTGGCTGCCATCGTTGCGTACGTGAAACACCGACGCTCCTGGTGTGTCGATAAAGGCCGCAGAGTGCGTCGCAATGAAGTATTGGTTGGTCGTGTGTTCTTGGAGATACCTGACCAGCTTGCGCTGCAGGACTGGGTGAAGATGTATCTCCGGTTCCTCGATGCACATGATTCTGTTCTGGTGGATCGTGCAAAATGCCGCGATCAAGATCACCTCATGAATGCCCGTTCCTAGCGAGGAAAGGGGAAGCACCTTGTCATCCATGTGGACCAAAAGGTGCTGTCTTCCGCTTGGCACCTCCAGTTCAGCGTCCGCCTTGCCCGTGACCACACGCAAAAATTCATTGATCTGGTCGAAGGTTTTTTTCTTTCTCTTTCATGGTGGTCAGGGTTTTGCAGTTCTGCGAGATGGTCGATGAGCCCTTTCCCAGTAAGGTCATCAAAGGTCTCATCTCTCGGGCCAAGTTGTCGCTTCGCTGGTATCAACATACTTTCAGGAAGCCTCACTTGCGAAGACTTTGCGAGTTGGGTCAATGTTTCCGGAACCCAATATTGCATTAAACCGCCGCCGTTGCTCCCAGTAAGGGCGCTCCATAAATCATACCAAGCGGTTTCATTCACCCAAGTGGCTGCCTCCTTGATATCCGGCAAGTGCAGAAAACTACCTATCTGGGCGTTTCCTGTCTGTTTGAGCCACAGATGGTCATTGACGATCAGATGATGTAAAATCCGTTTGGCAGTTTCCAAGCGGTTAGTGCTGCCAATAGGGATTTTTGACAACTTTTCTTGGAGACGCAACAATGCGACGGTAGCAGGCAAACCTACAGCCGCCATAAAATTACCCGTGGTCGACCCTCGATATTCATCTACACTAGAGTTCAGCGATCTCGACGCCGTGTCGCCTTGGCGAAAGGGAAGACGTTCGCTGAGGAAGTTTAAAACGATGGACTTGCCAGCGTTGTTGGCTCCTATGAAAAAATTCACATCGGAGAACGGAGCGACAAATTGCGTCTCAGGGCCGATGCCCTTGTAAAATTGCAGTGCTATCGCGTTGAGATAGATAGGCATGACGAATATTCCCATGTGCCGCAGCCACCTTCTTGGCCGACCTTGAAGCAAAAAGACCATATCAGGAAGGAGTTCCGCGAACTCTTTAGGTGATGTACGGTACGAGAAACAACAGTTACATACGTCACGAAAGGTGCATTGGCTTGACTGGTGGCGATGGGACGGCGCGCGCCTCACGCTGCGCAACGCTCACACGGCAGCTTCGCGGCATGCGCCGGGAGGGCCGACCGCCGGTTAAGGGCCGACTGTGTCGGCCAAGGGCCTTACTCGCGCCCCCTCCTCTGGTTCCTCTTCAGCCCTGGACGTATGCGGGGGGGCGCAGCGCGGCGGTTCGCTAGCGTGAGGCATTTTCACCGGGGAAGCCAGGCGGAAGCCACCTCGCGCTCTGACGCCGGAATTTGTGAGTCAGATCAGCGGCTTGCGAAATCACGATCTGGCCGGGGTGGATTCCCGGCGGGAAGCCAGGGAAGCCACCTCCGGGGAAGCCAGATGGCGGGAAGCCACCCCTGGAAGCCAATTCGTTAGAAGCTGTTGAATCCGCTTTACTTTTTCAGTTGACAGACCTGCCCCCATTGACCTACCCCTTGATCATCGAAGAATTGCGCCCGGAGGCCCCCCCTCGCGGGCGCTTGTCATTTCCCCTCCCCCACATCCCGAGCCCCGCCCCATGGACCTCGTCTTTGCGCCGAGCCAGATAGAAACCTGGCCGATTGCCCGGCTGCGCCCATATGCCCGCAATGCCAAGATGCATGGCGACGACCAGGTGGCGAAGATCGCCGCGAGCATGGCCAAGTTCGGCTGGACCGTGCCCTGCATGGTGGCCGACGACGGCGAACTGATCGCGGGCCACGGCCGGGTGCTGGCCGCCACCATGCTGGGGCTGACCGACGTGCCTGTGATCCGGCTCAGCCATCTCGACGAGGCCGAGCGCCGGGCCTACCGGATCGCCGACAACAAGCTGACGGAACTGGGCGAATGGGATGAGGCTGTGCTGCGCGACGAGATCGCGGGGCTGCTGGCCGAGGATTTCGACCTGACGCTGCTTGGCATCAGCGACGATGACCTCGACGCGCTATTACGAGATCCGGAGGCGCTGGGCGGCGATGGCCCTGTCGAGGGCGAGGACGATGTGCCGGAACTGCCGGTCACGCCGGTGTCGGTGCCGGGCGACCTCTGGCAACTGGGCGCACACCGACTGATCTGTAGCGACAGCACCGCCGCCGATGTCGTTGGGCGCCTGCTCGGGGATGTCCGCCCCCTGCTGATGGTCACCGATCCGCCTTATGGCGTGGAGTACGATCCAAGCTGGCGCAACCAGGCGGGCGCGGCCAAAACGAAACGCACCGGCAAGGTGCTGAACGACGACCGGGCCGACTGGCGCGAAGCTTGGGCACTGTTCCCGGGCGACGTCGCCTATGTGTGGCACGGGGCGCTGCATGCGGCGACAGTGGCCGATAGCCTGGCGGCCGCGGGTTTCGCCATCCGGTCGCAGATCATCTGGGCCAAGGACCGGCTGGTCCTCAGCCGCGGCGACTATCACTGGCAGCACGAACCTTGCTGGTATGCCGTGCGTGCCAAGGGCAAAGGCCACTGGGCCGGGGACCGCAAGCAGACGACGCTGTGGCAGATCGCCAACCGGGATCAGGACGCCGAGACCGTGCACGGCACGCAGAAGCCGGTGGAATGCATGCGCCGCCCGATCCTGAACAACTCCAGCCCCGGTCAGGCGGTGTATGAGCCCTTCATGGGATCCGGCACCACTCTGATCGCGGCCGAGACGACGAGGCGGGTCTGCTTCGGGGTCGAACTGAACCCCGCCTATGTCGATGTCGCCATCGAGCGCTGGCAGTCCTTCACGGGTCAGGAGGGCGGTGGGCGAAGGCGGGGTGAAGATCGGCACGCTCGATCCGGTGGAATTGGGGCGCATCGGCAATCCGTTTGAGGGCGCGGCTTCCGCCGCGGGCACGGCGGCCGCCGATGCCTTCTCGGCGGCGCACGCGCGGAGTTACATCGAACCGCCCGATCTGGGCCTTGGCACCATGGCCGATGAGGCCCGCTCCCGCGCCGAGGCCTATCGCGAGGCCTCGGGCATGCTTTCTGACGCGGCCGGGCGCCCGCTTGCCTCCTGGCAGGCGCTCAAGGATGCCGTGACGCGCACCGGCACCGATGCGGAAACGGCGCTGACCGGGGCAACCGGCGCCGCCGACGGGCTGACTTCCGGCCTCGACGAGACCGCCGAGGCAGCGCGGGGCGCCGGTGGCGCGGCGCGCGCGGCAGGCACTGCCGCCGCTGAAGGGGCGGAACGGGCGGTGCCGCTCTGGCGTGCCGCGAGTGATGCGCTCGCCGATTATGCCGCCAAGGCGCGCGACATCGGCGGCGATATCGGCAACGCGCTCGTCGGCGCCTTCTCCTCGGCCGAGGAAGCCGTGGGCAGCTTCGTGAAGACCGGCAAGCTCGATTTCCGCGATCTGATCACCTCGATGATCGCCGATCTCGCCAAACTCGCGGCGCGGCGCTTTGTTCTGGGCCCCCTCGCCAATGTGCTTTCCGGTGCGCTGGGCGGCGCCGGTGGGATCTTCGCCAACATCCTGCACGCGGGCGGCACGGTCGGTGCCGCGGGCCAGGGCCGGATGATTCCGGCGCTGGCCTTCGCCAATGCCCCCCGAATGCATTCCGGCGGCTGGGCCGGGCTGCGCCCCGACGAGGTGCCCGCCATCCTGCAGCGCGGCGAGCGGGTGCTGTCTCGGCGCGAGGCGGCGGCGACCGACAGCGCCGCCACACAAACCGTCAACGTCACGATCATGGCGCGCGATGCGGAGAGCTTCCGCCAGTCCCGCACACAGGTCGCCGCCGATATCGCCCGTGCCGTCTCGCTCGGACGAAGGGGGATGTGATGGCTTTTCACGAGATCCGTTTCCCCGATGCGATCAGCCGCGGGGCGCGGGGCGGCCCGGAACGGCGCACCCAGATCGTCGAACTTGCCTCGGGCGCCGAGGAGCGCAATGCCAGCTGGGCCAATTCGCGTCGCCGTTATGATGTGGCCTATGGCATTCGCCGTGCCGATGATCTGGCGGCGGTCGTGGCCTTCTTTGAGGCGCGGAACGGCCGTCTTTATGGCTTCCGCTTCAAGGACTGGGCCGATTTCAAATCCTGCCTGCCGTCACAAACTCCGGGCCCGACAGATCAACTGATCGGCACCGGCGATGGCAGTACGACTCAGTTTCAGCTGACGAAGCGCTATACCTCCGGCGCGCAGAGCTGGACGCGCGCGATCACCAAGCCCGTCGCCGGGTCGGTCACCCTTGCCCTGAATGGGGTGCCGCAGCCCTCCGGCTGGTCGGTTTCGCCCGCAACCGGCCTCATCACTTTCGCCAGCGCGCCCGCCGCGGGCGTCGCCCTCACCGCGGGCTTCGACTTCGACGTCCCCGTCAGCTTCGACACCGACACGCTCGACATCACCCTCGATCTCGAACGCCTCGGCTCGATCCCCTCCATCCCCCTCACGGAGATCCGGCCATGAATGATGACACGAGCTTTGTCAGCGCCGCGCTGCGCGATCTGCTCACCTCGACCGCGGTGATCCTCGCCGCCTGGGGGGCGCTAGGCGGCGCAACGAACGCGCTGACGACCAAGATGCGCCTGCGCGATGCGCTGCGCCACATCCTTCTGGGCGGGCTGATCGCCGCGGGGATGGGAAGCCTCTCGATGGCGCTCATCACCGCCTGGCTTGCCCTGCCGCCCGAGGCAATCCCGGCCGGGGGTGCGGCGGGTTCGGCCGCCTATCTCGTCGGCGTCTTCGGCCCGGCCTTCATCGAGGTCGCCCTCGCCCGGCTGCGCGCCCGGAAGGGAGACGACGCCGATGCATGAGCTCCTTCGCCGCGCCCGCGTTCTTCGCTGCGATGCCGCCGATCCGGGCCAGGCCTTCCGCCATCGCCTGCGCATCGGCGTGATCGTCGCGGCGCTGATCGTCCTCGTCTCCACATTCGGTTGATCCCATGCACATGACGAACCGGGGGCTTCTGGCCCTCGCCCGGCACGAGGGCATCGTGCCCGGGCCCTATCTCGATGTCCGCAAGATCTGGACCTTCGGCATCGGCCACACCGCCGCGGCGGGCCCGCCCGACCCAGCACAGATGCCGCGCGGCCTGCCTGCGGATGTCACCGCCGCGATCCGCGAGGCCTTCCGCCTTTTCCGCACCGACATCGCAGCCTACGAGGCCGCGGTCTTGCGCGCGGTGCAGGTGCCGCTTGCCCCGCACGAGTTCGATGCGCTGGTCTCGTTTCACTACAACACCGGTGGCATCGCCAAGCCCAACATCTGGACGCAGCCGAAGGCTGGCCAGCGATCCACGACCGCACATATCTTCAATCGAACATCGCAGGTGGCGAAGGCTTCGACTGGTTCTATGCCAGCGCCGCGGATCGTTCGGCGCAACTGCGCACGCCCATCACCGACGGAGCCGCAGACAAGCCGTGGGTCTTCCGCTTCAAGGATCTCCGCGCCTGGTGGTCGAATGCGCATTTCAACCGCCCGGGAGGGGTCGAGAGCGGCCCGCCCACGGCATGGGTGCCGCAATCGAAGCCGATCTGGTTCACCGAACTCGGCTGCCCCGCTATCGACCGCGGCACGAACCAGCCGAACGTCTTCTTCGACCCGAAGTCGTCCGAGAGCGCCACGCCGCATTTTTCCCGCGGCTGGCGCGACGATGCGCTTCAGCGCGCCTATCTCGAAGCGAGCTATCTCTGGTGGGGAACCCCAGCCAATAACCCGACGTCGTCCGTCTTCGACGGCCCGATGGTGCATGTGCCGGAATGCGCCGCCTGGACCTGGGATGCGCGACCCTATCCGTTCTTTCCCGAACTGACCGGCGTCTGGACCGATGGCGCGAACTGGCGGCTTGGTCACTGGCTCACCGGACGGCTCGGTGCCGTCTCGCTCGCCGCCCTCGTACGCCACCTCTGCCTGCGCGCTGGGCTCGCGGAAAGCCTGATCGATGTCTCCGGCCTCTGGGGCGCGGTGGAGGGCTATGTGATCGGGGCCCTCGAAAGCCCGCGCGCCTCGATTTCCACGCTGGCCCGCCACTTCGGCTTCGATGCCATCGAGACGGAGGGAGTCATCCGCTTTGTCATGCGCGGCCGCGCGTCGGTCGCCACGCTCGTCATCGACGATCTGGTCGCGAGCCGCGAGGGCGAGGCGTTCGAGCTGACACGCGGCCAAGAGACCGAACTTCCCCAAGCCCTGAAGTGGCAGGTCGCCCGCGCCGACGAGGACTACGACGCGGCACAGGTCGAGGCCCGGCGCATCACCGTCGACACCACACGCATCGCCTCGGAAAGCTTCCCGATGGCAATCCCGCCCGAAGAGGCCGAACGCCGCTGTCGCCGCGCACTGATGGAAGCATGGATCGGCCGGGAAAGCGCCACCTTCCGCCTGCCACCCTCGCGACTGGCGCTGGACCCGGCCGACGTGATCCGCCTCGCACACGACGGCCGCGAGGTAGAATTCCGCCTCACCTCCATCGCCGATGCCGAAGCGCGCGGCATCGAGGCGGTGCGCCAGGACCGCGCCGCCTATGACCTGCCGCCCGGCGATCCCCGGCCCGCGAATGTTGCGAGCCCCGTCGTCTTTGGCACACCGGAAGTGGTGATGCTGGATCTGCCGCAGATCAGCGAGGATGTGGCCGCGCATCGCCCCTGGATCGCCGCTCATGCCAGCCCCTGGCCGGGCGAGATCGCGGTGTTTCGCAGTGCATCCACCGACGGGTTCAACCTCCTGACGACCTTCGGCACCCGCGCCCGGCTCGGCACGCTGGCCTTCGATTTCTTTCCGGGGCCAACCTCGCGCTTTGATCTCGGCAACGCGCTGGTGATCGATCTGCTGTCGGGGACGCTGGAGGCTGACCTCGGCCGCAGTGGCAGACTCGGTCGCCGACCAGCGCTCCGCAGGCTGGGCCTGCTGGCGCGGCAATGCGGCGGGCCTCGGCGGCTGGACATTCGTGACGCGGATATCACTCACGACCCTGCAGGCGACGGGCATGGGGTTCTTTGGCCTTTACGGATCGACGGCCGCGCTCGCAACCACGCTGACGCTCGCCACCGCCATCACCTGCATCGGCATCGGTTTCCAGCGCGGGACGCACACCCGCTGGCAGATGGTGACGAATGATGCCTCGGGGGCACCGACGCTCACCGACATGGGCGCGAGCTTCGCCATCGCCACCGGCGGCGTGCTGACCTTGTTCATAGCGGCACCGCCCAACGGAAGTTCCGTCTGGGTGCGCATGGTCGACGAAGTGTCAGGCGCGGTCTTCGAGCAGGAGATCACCGCCGATCTGCCCGCGAACACGCAGTTCCTCTCGCCGCGGCTCTTCCTGAACACCGGCGCCACGGCCGCCGCCGTCGCCTACGACTGCGCCGGGGTCTATCTCGAGACGGATTACTGAGGACGATCTTGCAAAACGGGCCGGGCAGCACCGGTCGGGAAGCGCCAACGCCTCGACCGGCCGGGCGCACCCGGCCCGCCTCGCAGGTTCACGGTTTCAAGGAGCTGCAGGGAATCGCTGCCCGGATACGGGGCACAGATCCACCGCCGCTGTCGCGCGCCGAAATGGGCACAAATGTGCACTCGTCTCGCTTTTCCAAGGAACCAAGTTCTTGCGACGACCAGGCAACAATGATCTCTGAGGTTGGCGCGTCAACTCGGCAACGCCATTGCATCAAGCGGGCACAGGACCCGGCTCAGAATGCGATCCACCAATTCGGCGCCGTTGGAGATGTCGAAGCTCGCCGTTTCCAAAACCGTTTTCTGATCCGTCACCCGGAACCGCGCGCGGATCCCCTCTGCGCCGCCGAGGGCCATATGGTGGGGATAGAGCAGCGTCAGCCGCGGTGCCTTGTAGAGGTGGGCATAGGCCATCATCTGATAGACATCCGCTTGGGACACGCCCTGCTTCGGATCGTCGATCCGGTCGGAAATCCGCTTCCACTTGGTGTCGATCACATGGGCAACCTGACCAGCGCGCCAGATCAGAATGTCGGGCTTGGTCTGGAACACCGCTCGATCGTCATCAAGTGACGTCAGGCAGAACAAGCGGCCACCCTGCAGCGTCACGCGGAATTCGGAACCCGCCAGCGCCCGCGTCACCAGACGGCCGATGTACTCCTCGAAGAGCGCGTTCATCTCGAACAGCAGGGCTGATCCCTGCCCTGGCCCGGCGCTTGTCGTCTGGCATCGGTTGCGCAGGAACAGCTGAGCCATTCCAAAGAGTTCCTGCCAGGCGTTGTTCGTGCGGTCGATGACGACGTCGTCCCACCGCAGGGCGGGGATCTGCACCTCCGCCACCTCGGCATAGACGAAGGCCAGTTCCCGCAGCCGCTGCACGTTCGTCGCATTGCGCGACATGCGCGCCAGATGTGCGATGGTCGCCTTGATGATGCGGTTGAGGGCGATATCCTCGGACAACTCGTCATAGCGGCACGCCAAGCGGCCCGGGTTTGCAAGATGGCGGGTGAATTGGCGCGGAATGTCGAGCGACCCGCGCAAGGTCGGCAGGTCATCGTCCTGGAGGGTGTAGCGCCGCGGCATGCCTCGGCGAACCGCCTCGGTCAGCTTGTCGCAAAAGACACGGATCAGGATTTCCAGCAGCGTTTCGCGCTGCCAGTCGAGGTCGGTCATGCGTCCGGTCTGGATCTTCAGGTCGAGCGCCACCGCGAGCATGTGGACAAGGCGCTTGCGAATTTCGCGCGTCTCTTGGGCCGAGCCTTCCTTTTCACCGACGTCGATCTTCGGCAGGATTTCGAGGGTGCAGCCGGGCACCGCCAAAACGCCGACCACCCCGCGCGCCCGCAGGTCATCGCGGCGATCCTCCAAAACGCCACCGCCGCCACGCCCGGCGAAGGGGGATGCCTTGGCCAGTGCCACAAGGCGCTGGGCCAGATGCGGCGGAATACACCCTTCCCCATCGCCATGGGGCAAGGCCTCCCATTCGCGAACGGAGTAGGCGGGCATCAGGCCGCGAACTCGGAGAAGTCGAACTGGTCCTTCACCCGCCAGCGCAGTCGCTCGCCACTGAAATCGTCGGCGGCAATTCCCGGCGGCGTGGTCAGGCGGCGCGCCTCCAGAAACCGGGACGGGCCCTGCGGGCCATCGCCCAGAACGGCGGCAACCTTCGACCAATCCTCGTAGAAATATTCGGACAGGAGGGGAATGACCTTGTGCCGCATGACGCCCTCGACGTCCCCGGGCGATTTGCAGCCGGTGAAATAGGCGTGCCCGATCTGGTGTTCGCGGTCGAAGATATACTCGATGCGGTCGTTGATCGTGGCCAGCAGCTTCTGCAGGTTGATCCCGCCGACATTCGGGGACAGGACTGAGGGGTTCGGCATCAGTTCCTTGAACGTGAACCGACGGCGCAGGGCGGTATCCAGGAGCGCAATCGAACGGTCGGCCGTGTTCATGGTGCCGATGATGTGGAGGTTCTGCGGCACCCCGAAGCGCTTCTTCGAGTAGGGCAAGGTCAGCTGGATTTCGTCGCACTGCCCGAGGCGCTTGTCCGGTTCCAGGAGCGTGATCAGTTCGCCGAACACCTTCGAGATGTTGGCCCGGTTGATCTCGTCGATGATCAGCACGAAGGGATCCGCGACAGCATTCGCCGATGCCGACCCGCTGTTCACGTAGCGTTCGAGCGCAGGCAGATGAAGATCGTCCTGAACCAGCGGATACAGCGTCAACTGAACGAACTGGCGGCGGTAGATCTCGGAAACCGGAATGCCCTCTGGATCGCTCCAGAGCCAACGCACGGCGCGTCGGTGTCCAAAATCGCCTTCGGAACGCGGATGGAACTCATAGTCGCCGGTCACTTCGCCAATTGCGCGCACCAGCAGGTTTCCCTTGCTGACAACGAGAATATCACCCTTCCTGATTCTGTTGCGGAAAGTATCCGTCATCCGCACACTGGCAGATGACGCTTTGACATCCGCCCAGTCTCCACCCAACGCCTGCATAGCTTTCAGGATTTGCGCGGGATCAGAGTACTTCGCCTCGGACCAGTCCTGATCGGCAAACCCGAAGATAGCGTATCCGCCCGACAGTGCCTGCCCGAAAAGCTGTGCATCCTGAGGCAGTCCCACGTTTCCCAACGACATTTTGAAAACCTGTCGACCGCTCAGTCTGACCGCCTCCGCGTCATCGACATGCCCGCGGCTGGTTTCTGCGCGACGCGAGATTCGCTGAAACAATCCAGCGACGGGTTCGAGTCGAAAGCCCGTCGTTCCATCTGCTGACATTTCAGGGTCAACACCGGGTCTCAGCCCCTCGACAAATTCCTCATAGGACATTGACTGGTGAAAGGTGACGAACTCGATCCGGCCCTCGGACATCAAGCGCCGGTATTCCGCCATCAGTCGATCCCGGTTCTGTGCGCCGGAAAGCTCGGCAGCAACAGCATCGCCCAAGCAGAGACGAACCGCCTCCCACGCCGTCTGGTAGGTCTTGCCGGTGCCGGGAGGTCCGTAAAGGATCAGGTTGGTCGTCTCGATTTGTGGGGCATGCGCCATGGACGGATTCTTCGCCTTTCCGTCCTGCGTCAGGACAAAGGTATACTCGGTCGTGGTGCTGCGCTCTGGCCCGGATCGCGTGGGCGCCGGGACCGAGGCCAGCTTCTGGAACATATCGCCTTCCAGAGCCTGACAGACATTCGCCCAGTTCTTCACAAGGCCCGACATGTCGTGCAGGTCACCGGCGCGGATGGTTACCGAGGTAAGTCCGGCCTCTCGGGCGGGCTCGATGAAGTAGTTGAGAGCCACAAGACGCGCGCGTTCCGCCCCGCGCATCAGATGTGTGTGCTGGTCGGGTAGCGGCAACGGCGCGTCATGCTGGTCGACGATGACGTAGCCCGCAGCATGCAGTCTTGCGGCCGCGTCCGTCGGTTGGCTCCATCCGCCGTTGAATGTGCTGGCGGCCTTGCCCAAAAGGTACCCGACAATCGGCTTCGTCGGAAAGCGCTTGTCCTCGCGCGGGCGGCTGGACCGCACCCAATACTCTGATGGCGCGCCGAAGCTTGAGAACGCATCAGCATGGGCACCGGACGTGCGGAACCTTTCGAAGGCGTCCATCGCGCCTTCGATCCGGTCGCGAGAGAAGGCGTCATCCTTGCCGTTGGCCCCCTTGCGCACAATCTGGTACCCGAGAGCCTCAAGTTTGGCGAAGGATTGCGCCTCTCCGAAGCCGTTGAAGAATGCCTTCGCTGCGAGGGCGCGGCCATCGGGAAGATGCCCCAAGGCTGCTGCGACGGTGGCTTTCGCGGGATACGACTGCTCCTTGCCTTCATCGCTGACCCAGACCTGCGGGCTGGCAAAGCCACCACGGTCCAGGAACGCCTTCAGGCCTAACTGATCACATTCCTGCATCGCCGCCTCGACTTCCTTGCGGGTGAGGCGGTCGACCAATGCCTGATGTTCTGCCTTGTCGGGCACATTGGACTGTTCTGTGAGAAAGGAATGGTACAGCTTCAATGCCTGCTGGAGGCTGGCGAGCCCCGTGCGCAAGACACCATCGATGGGGACTGGCGACGGGTTCGGGCGTTCAGCGCGTTCATCCTCGGCCGAATAGGCAAACCGGTTCAGGATGCTGTCCCGATCCTCCTGCGCGAACAACTGGTCGAGATCACCCAGATACTGCTCCACGCGCTTGGCGCTGCTCGCCCTCGACGAGGCGGTTGCCTCCGTCTGGCCCTGAGCGACAAGCCACTTCCGGAATTCGTCCTGTTGCATCGTATAGCCGCCCGCTCCGCCGAATGGTCGCGTTCCAAGGTCAGGAAGCCGAAGGCAAAGTCCGTCGTCGTCAATTCACCGTCTGGAACTACGGGCCGATGATGGCCGGAAGCGGGGAGGTGCGCAACTGCGAGTTGCTCGCCATTGCCTGCGCCTGCCCGCTTATGCGTTCTGGTGCGGTTTTTCTGGCTTGGTGTTGATGTGGCGTTGATGTAGGTGGGAACGTGGAAAACCCGACGGTTTGCGTCGGGTCCTAAGAGTCTGATATATTTGAGAGTATTGGTTGCGGGGGCAGGATTTGAACCTGCGGCCTTCAGGTTATGAGCCTGACGAGCTACCGGGCTGCTCCACCCCGCGTTAGTCCCGAGGGCTTTGTTTTGCGATCGGGGTATTTGGTATCGTTTTGAGAGAACGTTGGCTTCTTACTAGGTTTGGCGGTGACCTACTCTCCCACGTCTTGAGACGCAGTACCATCGGCGTGTTGGCCCTTAACGGCCGAGTTCGGGATGGGATCGGGTGTTTAGCCAACGCTATGACCACCAAACCGAGGAAGAAGCCATGTCCAAGTCGCGTATCAGGAGAAGCTCGCGTGCCGCGGATGCGGCCTCCGGCATTGCGCCTGCGCGGAGCGTTCTTTTCTAACCTTGTGTACACCTGCTTTTGATCATGAGCCTTGCTGCTACTGGATCAAATCAAGCCAATCGGGCAATTAGTACCGGTCAACTGAATGCATTGCTGCACTTACATCTCCGGCCTATCGACGTGGTGGTCTTCCACGGCCCTCAAGGGATACCTTGTTTTGAGGGGGGCTTCACGCTTAGATGCCTTCAGCGTTTATCCTGTCCGTTCATAGCTACCCAGCACTACCGTTGGCACGATAACTGGTCCACCAGTGGAACGTTCACCCCGGTCCTCTCGTACTAGGGGCAACTCCTCTCAAGTATCCTACACCCACGGCAGATAGGGACCGAACTGTCTCACGACGTTCTAAACCCAGCTCACGTACCTCTTTAAATGGCGAACAGCCATACCCTTGGGACCTGCTCCAGCCCCAGGATGAGATGAGCCGACATCGAGGTGCCAAACGATGCCGTCGATATGGACTCTTGGGCATCATCAGCCTGTTATCCCCAGAGTACCTTTTATCCGTTGAGCGATGGCCCTCCCACTTGGGACCACCGGATCACTATGACCGACTTTCGTCTCTGCTCGACTTGTCAGTCTTGCAGTCAGGCAGGCTTTTGCCATTGCACTCAACGACCGATTTCCGACCGGTCTGAGCCTACCTTCGCGCGCCTCCGTTACGATTTGGGAGGCGACCGCCCCAGTCAAACTCCCCACCATGCAGGGTCCCGGACCCGGATAACGGGCCGCGGTTAGACATCAAGAGTGCGAAGGGTGGTATCTCAAGGGAGCCTCCACCGAAACTGGCGTCTCGGTTTCAAAGGCTACCACCTATCCTGCACATCACAATCCTGATGCCAGTGCAAAGCTGGAGTAAAGGTTCATGGGGTCTTTCCGTCTAACCGCGGGTAGTGTGCATCTTGACACACAGTTCAATTTCGCTGAGTCCACGTTTGAGACAGCGGGGAGATCGTTACGCCATTCGTGCAGGTCGGAACTTACCCGACAAGGAATTTCGCTACCTTAGGACCGTTATAGTTACGGCCGCCGTTTACTGGGGCTTCAATTCGGAGCTTGCACCCCTCCTTTTAACCTTCCAGCACCGGGCAGGCGTCAGACCCTATACGTCGCCTTACGGCTTCGCAGAGCCCTGTGTTTTAAGTAAACAGTCGCCACCCCCTAGTTTGTGCCCCCCACCGATAGTTGCCTATCAATGGGGCCT
>NZ_CM178967.1:175000-1020000 GCF_058724655.1 Rhodobacter sp. 4.3.4 | reverse complement strand
TCGATCGCCGCCGAGATCAGCAGCAGCGTCACCGCCATCTCGAACTTGCCCACCATCGCAAAGCGGATCGCGGTCAGGCCCAGACACATCCCCGCCAGCGTCACCAGATTGGGCAGAAGGAAAAGGAACGGCAGCTTTTCGCGGTCCTGCGGCTCGAGGCTCATCTTAACGCACCTCGCCGGTGCGGGCGAGTTCAGACCCGGTCAGATCGGCAATCACTGTCTCCCCGGCAATCATCGTCTGACCGATGCAGACCAGCGGCTGCACGCCTTCGGGCAGGTAGATGTCCAGCCGCGAGCCAAAGCGGATCAGCCCGAAGCGGTCGCCGGTGGCAAGCGTGTCCCCCTCCTTGACGAAGCACAGGATGCGCCGCGCCACCAGACCCGCGATCTGCACCACGCCGTAACGCTGCCCCGCGGCGGTCTCGACCGCCAGCCCGTTGCGCTCGTTGTCCAAGGACGCCTTGTCCAGCGAGGCGTTCAGAAACAGCCCCTTGTGATAGGCGACCTTGGTGATCCGCCCCGCCAGCGGCAGCCGGTTCACATGGCAGTTGAAGACCGACATGAAGACCGAAACCCGGGTCATGGGTTGATCGCCCAGACCCAGCTCCGCCGGCGGCACCGCGGGTTGCAGCAATGACACCACCCCGTCGGCGGGCGAGATCATCAACCCCTCGCGCGCGGGCGTCACCCGCGGCGGGTCGCGGAAGAAATAATAGACCCAGATCGTCAGGCCGGTGCCGATCCAGCCCAGCGGCTCCCACAGCAAAAACAGCATCACCGTGATCGCCGCCGCGATGGCGACGAATTTGCGCCCCTCGGGGTGCATCGGCTTGACGAAAGTGGAAAGCATGGAAACGGACATTGCAAGCCTTTCTCGTTGGTCTTTCCGTTGCCGCTTCCTAGCGCAAGTTTCGCCGCAAGGAAACCGCTGCGCCTTGCCGCAACCTCCGGGCCATCCGTTACCCAAGCAAAAGACTCGGATTGACTTTTCCGACTGTTTCGCTAGGTAATTTCGCAACGGAGGCCCCATGATCGTCTGTCACTGCCAGCACATCACCCACCGCGACATCCATGCCGCCATCGACTGGATGCGGGCCTCGGACCGGTTCGCGCTGATCACCCCGGGCAAGATCTACCGCGCGCTTGGCAAACGCGCGGATTGTGGCGGCTGCATGCCGCTTTTCCTTGCCACGATGCAGGAAAATGCCAATCTGGCCGTACCCGCAGAAGTTGCGCAGGTTCCGGCGGAGCTGCGCAACCTGCGCATGTAACAACAGGGAAGGACGCAGCCATGAAAGGCGACGCAAAGGTCATTGAATTTCTCAACGCGGCACTGCGGTCGGAACTGACCGCGATTTCGCAATATTGGGTGCATTTCCGGCTGCAGGAAGACTGGGGCCTCGCGAAGATGGCCAAGAAAAGCCGCGAGGAATCGATCGAGGAAATGGGCCATGCCGACAAGATCATCGCCCGGATCCTGTTCCTTGAAGGGCATCCGAACCTGCAAAAGCTTGATCCGCTGCGCATCGGAGAGGGCCCGCGCGAGACGCTCGAATGCGATCTGGCGGCGGAACATGACGCGCTGAAACTGTATCGCGAGGCGCGCGATTACTGCGCCGAGGTGGGCGACATCGTCTCGAAGAACATCTTCGAAAGCCTGATCACCGACGAGGAAGGCCACGTCGATTTCCTCGAAACGCAGATCTCGCTGTATGACCGGCTCGGGCCGCAGGGCTTTGCGCTGCTCAATGCCGCGCCGATGGACGCGGCCGAGTAAGCCCCGCAGAGGTCAAAGGCGCCCCTCGCGGAGCGCCTTTTCAGTCATCTTGCCCAAAATATCCCGGGGGGGGCCGAAGGCGGGGGGCAGCGCCCCCCTGCCCCGTGTCAGCCCCGCGCCGTGCGGATGAGATCCAGGATCTCGCGCGCCGCCGCCGGAATGTTGGTGCCCGGCCCGAAGATCGCCTTCACCCCGGCCGCTTTCAGGAAATCATAATCCTGCTGCGGGATCACCCCGCCGCAGATCACCAGGATATCCTCGGCGCCCTTTTCCTTCAGCGCCTCGATCAGCTTCGGCGCCAGCGTCTTGTGACCGGCGGCCAGCGAGGAAATGCCGACCACGTGCACGTCGTTGTCGACCGCATCCTGCGCCGCCTCTTCCGGGGTCTGGAACAGCGTGCCCACATCCACGTCAAAGCCGATATCGGCAAAGGCCGTCGCGATCACCTTGGCGCCGCGGTCGTGACCGTCCTGCCCCATCTTCACCACCAGCATACGCGGACGCCGCCCCTCGGCCTCGGCAAAGGCGTTCACATCGGCCTGGATCTGCGCAAAGCCCGCGTCGCCCTCGTAGGCGGCGCCATAAACGCCCGCCAGCGTCTTCACCTCGGCGCGATGGCGCCCGAACGTCCCTTCCATGGCGAGCGAAATCTCCCCGACCGAGGCCCGGGCGCGGGCGCACTCGACCGCCGCCTCAAGCAGATTGCCCCCTTCGACCGTGCGCCGACCCAGCTCCAAGAGCGCCGCCTGACAGGCCGCCTCGTCGCGCGTTTCGCGCATCTTCGTCAGCCGCGCGATCTGGCTTTCGCGCACCGCCACGTTGTCGATGTCGAGAATGTCGATCGGGTCTTCCTTGGCCAGACGATATTTGTTGACGCCAACGATCACATCCTCGCCGCGGTCGATCGCCGCCTGACGCTTGGCCGCCGATTCCTCGATCCGCAGCTTCGGCATCCCCGAGGCCACGGCCTTGGTCATGCCGCCCATCGCCTCGACTTCCTCGATCAGCGCCCAGGCCTTTTCGGCCAGCTCCGCCGTCAGCGCCTCGACATAATAGCTGCCCGCCAGCGGATCGACGACCTTGGTGACGCCGGTTTCCTCCTGCAGGATGATCTGGGTGTTGCGCGCGATCCGGGCCGAAAACTCGGTCGGCAGCGCGATCGCCTCGTCCAGCGCGTTGGTGTGCAGCGACTGCGTGCCGCCCAGCGCCGCCGACATCGCCTCATAGGCGGTGCGGATGACGTTGTTGTAGGGGTCCTGCTCTTGCAGCGACACGCCCGAGGTCTGGCAGTGCGTCCGCAGCATCAGCGAGCCCGGTTTTTGCGGGTTGAATTCCGACATGATGCGGTGCCACAGCAGGCGCGCCGCCCGCAGCTTCGCCGCTTCCATGAAGAAGTTCATGCCGATGGCGAAGAAGAACGACAGGCGCCCGGCGAAATCATCGACGTTCATCCCCCGCGCCAGCGCCGCGCGCACATATTCGCGCCCGTCGGCCAGCGTATAGGCCAGCTCCTGCACCAGGTTCGCGCCCGCTTCCTGCATGTGATAGCCGGAAATCGAGATCGAGTTGAACTTCGGCATCTCTTTCGAAGTGTATTCGATGATATCCGCAATGATCCGCATCGAAGGCTCGGGCGGATAGATATAGGTGTTGCGGACCATGAACTCCTTGAGGATGTCGTTCTGGATCGTGCCCGAAAGCAGCGACCGATCCACGCCCTGTTCCTCGCCGGTGACGATGAAGTTCGCCAGAATCGGGATCACCGCGCCGTTCATCGTCATCGAGACCGAGACCTTTTCGAGCGGAATGCCGTCGAACAGGATCTTCATGTCCTCGACCGAATCGATCGCCACGCCGGCCTTGCCGACATCTCCGACAACGCGCGGGTGGTCGCTGTCATAGCCGCGGTGGGTGGCCAGGTCGAAGGCGACCGAGACGCCCTGTTGGCCGGCGGCCAGCGCCTTGCGGTAGAAGGCGTTGCTCTCCTCGGCGGTCGAGAAACCCGCATATTGCCGGATCGTCCAGGGACGGCCCGCATACATCGTCGCCCGCACGCCGCGGGTGAAGGGGGCGATGCCCGGCAGCGTGCCCATATGCGGCAGCCCGGCGATGTCTTCCTCGGTGTAAAGCGGTTTGACCGCGATGCCTTCGAGCGTGTTCCAGGTCAGGCTCTCGGGCGCGCGGCCCTTGAGTTCCTTTTCGGCCAGCTTGCGCCAGCTCTCCATCTTGTCGGTCATGTGCGAGCCTCGTTTCGGGGAGCGAAGGCCGGGGGGGGCGCCCCCCTCCCGGCCGGTCCGTTCAGGTCTTTGGCAGGGAAGCCCCCGGCCTCATTCGAATTCCATGATGATGTCATCGACCTTCAGCGAGGCACCGGCCGCGCAGTTGATCTTTTTCACCACGCCCTTGCGCTCGGCCTTGAGGATGTTTTCCATCTTCATCGCCTCGACCGTGGCCAGCGCCTGACCTTCCTGCACTTCCTGCCCCTCCTCGACCGAGATCTTCACGATCAGGCCGGGCATCGGGCAGAGCAGGAATTTCGACGTGTCCGGCGGCAGTTTTTCCGGCATCAGTGCCGCCAGATCATGCTGGCGCGGGGTGCGGACATGCACCTTGAGATCGGCGCCGCGCACCCGGATGCGGAAGCCCATCGGGATCTTGCCGACCTTCAGCACCAAAGGCTCGCCGCCCACCGTCAGCTTCGCCAGCGACTTGCCGGGCGTCCAGTCGCTTTCGACGCGCAGGCTCGTGCCATCGGCAAAGGTCACGGTCGAGCCCGCCTTGTCGGCGGCGATCTTCAGCGCGAAGCTTTCGCCCTGCAGGCTGACCACCCAGTCATCGCCCACCCGGCGCTCGTGGTTGCCCAGCGTGCCCGAAATCTTGGTGCGGCGGATTTCCGCGACGCGGTTCATCGCGGCGGTGGCGGCGGCGACGCGCTTGAGCATGACATCGCCCAGCCGGACGCCCTGGAAGCCCTCGGGATATTCCTCGGCGATGAAGGCCGTGGTGATCGCGCCCTCGACGAAGCGGTCGTGATCCATCACCGCGGCGCAGAACGGCAGGTTGTGGCCGATGCCCTCGACCTCGAAGGTGTCCAGCGCCAGCCGCATTTCCTCGATCGCGGCTTCGCGGGTCGGACCCCAGGTGCAAAGCTTCGCGATCATCGGGTCGTAATACATCGAAATCTCGCCGCCCTCATAGACGCCGGTGTCGTTGCGCACGATCCCGCCCGAGGCGGTCGGACCTTCGACCGGGGGCTGGTATTTCGTCAGCCGCCCGATCGAGGGCAGGAAGTTGCGATAGGGATCTTCGGCGTAAAGGCGGCTTTCCATCGCCCAGCCGTTGATGCCGATATCTTCCTGCTTGAAGGGCAGCGGCTCGCCCGCGGCGACGCGGATCATCATTTCCACCAGGTCGATGCCGGTGATCAGCTCGGTCACCGGATGTTCCACCTGCAGACGGGTGTTCATCTCGAGGAAGTAGAAGTTGCGGTTGCCGTCGACGATGAATTCGACCGTGCCCGCCGAGGTGTAGCCCACCGCTTTGGCCAGCGCGCAGGCCTGTTCGCCCATCGCCTTGCGGGTGGCAGGGTCCAGGAAGGGCGAGGGTGCCTCTTCGATGACCTTCTGGTTGCGGCGCTGGATCGAGCATTCGCGCTCGTTCAGATAGACGCAATTGCCGTGCTTGTCGGCCAGCACCTGAATTTCGATGTGGCGCGGTTGCGTCACGAATTTCTCGATGAAGATGCGGTCATCGCCGAAGCTTGCCGCGGCTTCGTTCTTCGAGGACTGGAAGCCCTCGCGCGCTTCCTCGGCGTTCCAGGCGATCCGCATGCCCTTGCCGCCGCCGCCCGCCGAGGCCTTGATCATCACCGGATAGCCGATCTGGTCGGAGATCTTCACCGCTTCATCGGCATCGGCGATCAGGCCCATGTAACCCGGAACGGTCGAAACCCCGGCTTCCTGCGCCAGTTTTTTCGAGGTGATCTTGTCGCCCATCGCCTCGATCGCCGGGCTCGGCGGTCCGACAAAGATCACGCCTTCTTTTTCCAGCGCAGCGGCGAAAT
Source organism: Rhodobacter sp. 4.3.4 (assembly GCF_058724655.1). Taxonomy (NCBI): domain Bacteria; kingdom Pseudomonadati; phylum Pseudomonadota; class Alphaproteobacteria; order Rhodobacterales; genus Rhodobacter; species Rhodobacter sp. 4.3.4. The sequence continues at coordinate 1,014,158 of NZ_CM178967.1, read as the reverse complement.
CCATCCGCTCGGACAGGAAGCCATAGCCCGGGTGCACCGCCTCGGCGCCGGTCTGGCGGATGGCGTCCATGATCTTGTCGATCACGATATAGGACTGGTTCGCGGGCGGCGGGCCGATGTGGACGGCCTCGTCCGCCATCTTGACGTGCAGCGCCTGCGCATCGGCGTCGGAATAGACGGCCACCGTCTTGATGCCCATCTTGCGCGCCGATTTGATGACGCGGCAGGCGATCTCGCCGCGGTTGGCGATCAGGATTTTCTTGAACATGGTCAGTCCCTTCCTCCGGGCGCGGATTGGCCCGCGCCCCCTTTCGTGATGTCATGTGCCGTCATGGCGGGCGAAACGAAACGCCAACGAGGGGGGAACCCTCGATGGCGGCATGCAGTTGCACCCCGCGCAGGCGGGGAAATGTGGCTCAGCTCAGTAGCAGGGACCGCCGATGCCGGCGTTGCAGGTCGCCCCACCGGCCAGCGCGCCAAGCGCCGCCCCGGCGACCATGTTCTTGTCGGCCGCATCGGCGATGATCGCCCCGGCCGCGCCGCCTGCAAGGGCGCGCTGGCCCTGGGTTTCCATGCAGCCGGCCAGCGCCGAAGCCGCCACGAGAGCCAGGAGAAGGGAAGTGCTGCGCATGATTGTCTGCCTCCGACAGGGGTTATGATTACCCCCGATTCTAGCGCAGAAACGCGCCAGCACAACGGGTAGTTCCGATCACGGGAAGAGCGGCGGGCCGCATCGGCAAGGCTCTGCCCATCGGGCGCCGCCGCCGCAGCGGCGGGGGCCGGGGCGCAAAGGCGCGGCCCGACGAAAACGCCGGGCCGCGACCCCAAGACACTAACATGGAGGTTGGACGGCGCGGCTTCGAAACACGCCATCTGCATCCCGATATGGGGCGCCGATGCCGCATTGCCAGAGGCGGGGGCAAAAGCCCCACAAAAATAGGCGATTTTCCGCCGATACGCCGCCCGGAGCCCGGTCATTCCCAGTCATCCTCCGCGTCGTCCGCCTCCCAGTCGAAGGCGTCGGGATCGGCGAAGACCTCGGGAAAGCTGGCCTCGGCCCGCTTGCGGTCGATGCGCAAAAGCTGCTCGTAGCTGCAAGGATCGGCGGGTTCGCTGGCCCAGACGACCTCGCGACCGATCAGCCAGGACAGGCGCCCGGCATCCAGATTGCCCCGCTCGAAGGGCTCTTCGCCAAAATAATTCCAAAGCGCGGCCATGAAGCCCGCATCGGCGCGACGGTCCGCAGGCGCGCGGTCCTTGTAGCGCTCGCGGCGGACGATCTTGGTGGCGCCTTTCTTGGCATTGGCGCGACGGATGGTGAACTGGAAATCGGACCCGGGAAGACGCCCCGGGAAGCCACGGTGTTTCAGCATGATGTGCCCCTTTCCAGCGCGGGGTCGCACATCAGACCCGTCCCGCGCAAGCGCGGAACGGGCAGGCCGGGGGCATGGGGCGTGCCCTGCCCCCGGAACCGATTACTTGTATTTGCCGGTTTGCACCGGTTCGACGGTGACCGGAGCCACCGGCTCGGCTTTGGGGGCGCAAGCGGCAACGAAAGCAACCGCGACGAGAGCGAAGAGGACTTTGTTCGACATGGGTATCTCCTGTCAGGACCTTGGTGCGGGCGGAATGCCCCGCCCGTCGGGTCCTTGTCTGTCATTGTTCGGACCGGCTGATTCCGGTCGCGCGCCAACTTACCGCGACCGTCAAGAGGGATGAAGCGAAAAGCGCGTGAACACAAAAGTTTCGGGCAAGTCGTGACTTCCCCCCAACCCGTTGTGTGCTTGCGCAGCGTCGCCATCAGAAAAGCTCCCAGTGACAGGCCCCATCGGCGATGGAATAGGCCTCGAAGAATTGCACAGCCCTGTCGTCCGATGCCCCGAAGGGCACGACGCGGTCCGCCAGATCAAGGACAAGCCCGGCAGGCTGCGGCCCGTCCGCGGGCAGATGCGCCAGCGCGAAACCGTCGCACAGCGCCTGCAGGTCGGCCGCGGCCTTGTCCGGGCCATAGCCCGCCCCGGCCACCTGCGGCGCGACGAAGCGAAAGCGCAGCGTCAGCCCCTGCGGACCGGCCCCGTCCATCCGGGTCTCCAGCCAGTGCAGCCTGATCCCCGACGGCACCGTGATCTGCGGCCCCGAGGGCACCGGCAAGGGCCCGGTTTCCTGCACCGGCCCGAAAGCCGTTTCCGCCCCGGTCTGCGCGGGCATCGGCGGGATCAGATCCGCCTCGATCGCCGCATCTTCCTGGGCAGAGATGGGCCGGGCAAGCGCCGTCACAGCGAGGACGACCGCGATCGCCCCCCGCAAGGCTGTGCGCGCCTGCCCGGCCCCACGAAGCATTCCGCGCCCCTCAGAGCGGAATGTTGTCGTGTTTCTTCCACGGGTTGGCCAGCTTCTTCGAGCGCAGGCTCGCGAAAGCACGGGCCACCCGACGCCGGGTGGACGAGGGTTTGATCACCTCGTCGATGAAGCCGCGTTCGGCCGCCACGAAGGGGTTGGCGAAGCGGTCTTCGTAGTCCTTGGTGCGCGCCGCGATCTTGTCCTTGTCGCCCAGTTCCGAGCGATACAGGATCTCGGTCGCGCCCTTGGCCCCCATCACCGCGATTTCGGCGGTGGGCCAGGCATAGTTGAAATCGCCGCGCAGGTGTTTCGAGGCCATCACGTCATAGGCGCCGCCATAGGCCTTGCGGGTGATGACGGTGACTTTCGGCACGGTGGCTTCGCCGTAAGCGAACAGCAGCTTCGCGCCGTGCTTGATCACGCCGCCATATTCCTGGCCGGTGCCGGGCAGGAAGCCGGGCACGTCGACCAGCGTCAGGATCGGGATCTCAAACGCGTCGCAGAAGCGCACGAACCGCGCCGCCTTGCGCGAGCTGTCGATGTCAAGGCAGCCCGCCAGAACCATCGGCTGGTTCGCGACGACGCCCACGGTCTGACCCTCGATGCGGATGAAGCCGGTGATGATGTTGCCGGCGTAATCCTTTTGAATCTCGAAGAAATCGCCCTCGTCGGCGATCTTCGTGATCAATTCCTTCATGTCATAGGGCATGTTGGGGTTGGCCGGGATCAGCGTATCAAGGCTTTCCTCGATGCGGTTGACCTCGTCGAAGAAGGGCCGCACCGGCGCCTTTTCGCGGTTCGAGAGCGGCAGGAAATCGATCAGGCGGCGGGTTTCCGCGATCGCTTCCACGTCGTTCTCATAGGCGCCGTCGGCGACCGAGGATTTCTTGGTATGGGTGGAGGCGCCGCCCAGTTCCTCGGCGGTGACGATCTCGTTCGTCACGGTCTTCACCACGTCGGGGCCGGTCACGAACATGTAGGAGCTGTCCTTCACCATGAAGATGAAGTCGGTCATCGCGGGGGAATAGACCGCGCCACCGGCACAGGGCCCCATGATCAGCGAAATCTGCGGCACCACGCCCGAGGCCATGATGTTGCGCTGGAACACCTCGGCGTAACCGGCGAGCGAGGCGACGCCCTCTTGAATCCGCGCGCCACCCGAGTCGTTCATGCCGATCACCGGGGCGCCGTTCTGCATCGCCATATCCATGATCTTGCAGATCTTCTCGGCATGGGTTTCGGACAGCGAGCCGCCGAAGACGGTGAAATCCTGGCTGAACACATAGACCATGCGGCCATTCACCGTGCCCCAGCCGGTGACGACGCCATCGCCCGAGATATGCTCGGCTTCCATGCCGAAATCGACGCAGCGATGCGCCTTGAACATGTCGAATTCCTCGAACGAGCCCTCGTCCAGAAGCAGTTCGATGCGTTCGCGCGCCGTCAGCTTGCCCTTCTTGTGCTGGGCCTCGATGCGCCGCTCGCCGCCGCCAAGCCGCGCCGCCGCACGCCGGCTTTCCAGCTCGCTCAGGATGTCTTTCATGGGATCTCCTCCGAGAATTTCCGCGCAACCTATCGGAACGAAAGATTGTTACCAAGCGGATTCGGGAAAATTTGCAAATAATTCTCAGACCGCGAAGTGCGAATTGCGATATTGCAAATAATCTGGTGCCGACGGGCCAAACGCGCTAGGAGAGCACAGCCGTTTCGGAGCCGATCATGACCCTGCCCGCGCCCCTCGTCACCTTTCTTTTGCTGACCGCCTCGAATGTGTTCATGACCTTCGCCTGGTACGGGCATCTGCGTTTCAAATCGGCGCCGATGCTGGTGGCGATCGGGATTTCCTGGGGTATCGCCTTCTTCGAATATTGCCTGATGGTGCCCGCCAACCGCATCGGCTACGGCGCGATGTCGGCGGCGCAGCTGAAAGTGATGCAGGAGGTGATTTCGCTCACCGTCTTTGTCGGCTTCAACAGCTGGTGGCTGGGCGAGCCGCCGACCTGGCGCACGCTGGCCGGATTCGCCCTGATCGTCGCCGGGGCGGCGCTGATCTTTTCGAACAAGGGCTGACGGCGCGGTTGCCCCGGACGGGTCAGACAGGGTCGCGCCTTTCCCCGCCCTTCCCCGATCTTGTGACGCATACATTTTACCCGATGGACAAAATGACGCGCGCGGCCTAGCGCGGTGCCATGGCCTTCCTGTCCCGCAACACGCCCCCGCATATCGTCACCCTTGTGCTCGCCACCGGCGTGGCGGCGCTCAGTCTCAACATCTTCCTGCCCTCGCTGCCCGGGATGGCGCGGCATTTCGGCGTCGATTACGGGCTGATGCAGCTGGCCGTTTCCGCCTATCTGGCGGCTTCCGCCGTGGCGCAATTCGTCGTCGGGCCGATTTCCGACCGCTACGGCCGCCGCCCGGTGCTGCTGTGGGTGGTGGCGATCTTCACCCTCGCCTCGGTCGCAGCGCTGTTTGCGCCGAATGCCCAGGCTTTCCTCGCCGCGCGCTTCGTGCAGGCGGTCGTGGCCACCGCCTTCGTGCTGGCCCGCGCGGCGGTGCGCGACATGGTGCCCGGCCCCGCGGCCGCCTCGATGATCGGCTATGTCACCATGGGGATGTCGCTGGTGCCGATGATCGGACCTGCGGTGGGCGGGCTCCTGGACGGGCTTTTCGGCTGGCAGGCGAACCTGGCCGTGCTGGCCGCCTCGGGGGCGCTTCTTTTCGCGCTGGTCTGGGCCGACATGGGCGAGACCGTCTCGGGCGGGGGGCTTGGTTTTGGCGCACAGATGCGGGCCTATCCGATCCTGCTGCGTTCGCCGCGGTTCTGGGGCTATGCGCTGTCGGCCGCCGCCTCGGCGGGGCTGTTTTACGCCTATCTGGGCGGCGCGGCGCTGGTGGGCGAGCAGGCCTTTGGCCTCTCCCCGGTCGAGGTCGGCTATTTCTTCGCCCTGCCGTCGCTTGGCTATCTGATCGGCAACTGGATCTCGGGGCGGTTTTCGCTGCATCTGGGCATGGACCGGATGGTGCTTTGGGGCACGGTGCTTGCCACCGCCGCCATCGCCGTGGCGCTGATCGCCAAGGCCGCGGGCGTGCTGGGCCCGATCACCTTTTTCACCGTCGTCGGCGTGACCGGGATCGGCAACGGCCTCAGCCTGCCCTCGGCCAATGCCGGGCTGATGTCGGTGCGGGCGGATCTCGCGGGCACCGCCTCGGGTCTGGGCGCGACCATGACGATCGGCACCGGCGCGGCTCTGGCCAGCCTGACCGCGACGCTGCTTGGCCCCGAGGTCGAGGTGGCGCGACTGCTTTGGGTGATGTTCGGCTCTTCGGCGCTTTCGGTCGTGGCGATCCTCTGGGTGATGGCGCGGCCTCAGTAACCATAGGCGGGCGATTTCGCCACGCGGTCGCCCAGCGCGATCGCCTCGCGCTCGAGCGGGATCAGATTGCCGGGCAGCACCAGCGACTCGGTCAGCGTGCGGCGCAGCATCGGCCCGGCGCCCAGCCGCTCGTATTGCGCCACATGCACCAGCTCATGCGCCAAAAGCCAGTCGGGCACCGGCATCTGCGTCACGGTGATGCCATAACCCGTCGTCAGCCCCCAGGCGCGCTCGATGCGGAACAGCCGCGCCAGCTCCGGGTCGGTCATCGGCGGGATCTTCGGCAGCACCAGAAGCCGCACCTTTTCAGGATGTTGCACACCAACGCGGCGGGCGATGTCCTGCTCGGCCGGGGTCAGCCCCCGCCCCCCGGACAGCGCCCGGGCATTGCGGGCGCGCTCTTCGGCACGCAAGGCGGGCAGCAACCGCGCCACCTGCGCCGCCAGCGCAGGATCGGGCGCCGCGATCCGCGCCTGCTGATCTTGCGTGATCGCGGGCGGCACCGGAGCGCAGCCGCACAAAGCCAGAACGATCAAAGCCGACAGCCCTCGCATGGTCCCCCCCTCTGCTGCGCCAAGCTAGGGCGCTTTGTCCCGGCAATGCAACCTTCCCTTGCGGACACCGTTTGCAAAGGCTACGAGAGCTTTGCAAAGCAGGGGGCGAGATGGCCACGCAAAAACTTTACGCCGGGGTGAAACTGCGCGAGACCCGGGCGCGTCTGGGGCTGACGCAAAAGGCCTTTGCCGACCGGCTGGGGGTCTCGCTGCCCTATCTGAACCAGATGGAAAACAATCATCGTCCGGTTTCGGCCGCGGTGGTGCTGGCGCTGGCGGGGGAATTCGGGCTTGACGTGACCGAGCTGTCGGCGGGCGATGCGGAGCGGCTGGTCAGTGACATGCGCGAGGCGATGGCGGATCCGGTCTTTGCCGATGGCGGCACGCCGCCGCTCGCCGATCTGCGGCTGGCGGCCTCGAATGCGCCCGCCCTCGCCCGGGCTTTCCTCGAACTGCACCGCGCCTACCGGCAGGCGCATGAACGGCTGGCCTCGCTGGACGAGGCCCTGGGCCGCGAAGGCGCGCAGACGGTGGTTTCGCCCTGGGAAGAGGTCCGCGACTTCTTTCACTATTGCGACAATTACATCGATGCCGTCGATCGCGCCGCGGAACGGTTTTCCTGCCCGGATGGCAAGAGGTTGGATCCGATCACACGGGCCACCGAGGCCCTGCGCGCCCGCGGTGTCGAGGTGCAGTTTTCGAACATGTCCGAGCTGCGCGCCCGCGATGGCGACCGCATCCTGATCTCCACCCATGCCAGCCGCTCGACGCAGGCGTTTCAGCTGCTGCATCAGGTCGCGCTGATCACCCAGAACGAGTTGCTCGAGGCGACGCTGGATCTGGCGCGCTTCCAATCCGAGACTTCGCGGGCAATCGCCAAGATCGGTCTGGCGAATTATTTCGCCGGTGCGGCGCTGCTCCCCTATCGCGTCTTCCTGGAGGCGGCGCAGGAAACCCGCCACGATCTGGAGCGGCTCGGCGATGCTTTCGGCGCCAGCATCGAGCAGGTGGCGCATCGGCTCTCGACGCTGCAACGGCCCGGCGCCAAGGGCATCCCCTTCTTCTTCGTCCGCGTCGATCAGGCCGGCACGATCACCAAGCGCCATTCCGCGACGCGGCTGCAATTCGCCCGCTTCGGCGGCGCCTGCCCGCTGTGGAACGTGCATCAGGCCTTTGAAACACCGACGAAATTCCTGCGTCAGCTGACCGAGACACCCGATGGGGTGCGCTATCTCTGCCTTGCCCGCGACGTGTCGAAAACCGGCGGCAGCTTCACCGCCCCGGTGCGGCGCTATGCGATCTGTCTGGGCTGCGAGGTCAGCCATGCCCGCGGCATGGTCTATGCCGACGACATGGAACTGGGCAATCCGCGCGCCTATCAGCCGATCGGAATCTCCTGCCGGATCTGCGAGCGCAAGGATTGCCACCAGCGCTCGGTGCCGCCGCTGGAACGGCGGCTGCGCGTCGATCCGAACCGCCGCGGCCTGCTGCCTTACGACATCGCCTGATCCTGAGACATCGAAAAGCCCCGGAAGATCCGAGGCTTGTCGATCAGTCTGTGGAGGTCGTCAGGAATGGTGCAGCATATGGGCGATTTCGTCCTTGATATGCGCGCGTTGCTTGCGCAGATCCACTTCGGCGAAATGGTCCAGCGGTTCGACATTGCTTTCGGCCCGGTGAACCTTGTCATTCACCGCGTCGTAATCTTCCAGAAGCTTGGCGAAATGGGCGTTCGTGACCTTCAAAGCATGCAGCTTGTCCATCTCGAACGGGAATTCCTCGGACAGGGTATGCGGGGTGTTCGACATGAGCTGTTCCTTTGCGATCTGCATTTCCTACGACTCAAGCCTAGCCCCGGAGCGCTTGCGCCACCTTGACCCGTATCAAGTCGCCGCCCCGTCCGCGCCCTTCCCGGCCCCCACCGCCGCCGCAATCGCGTCAAGCCGTGCCTCCAGCGCCGCGAACCGCCCCTCCAGCGCCACCATCCGCAACTCGTCCAGCTTTTCATGCAGCCGCATGATCTCAACCTCCGCCTTCAGGTTCACTTCGTAATCATGCGCCGCGGCAAGGCGATCCTTTTCCGCCTGCCGGTTCTGGCTCATCATGATCACAGGCGCCTGAACCGCCGCCAGCATCGACAGGATCAGGTTCAGGAAAACAAAGGGATAGGGGTCAATGGCAGTGACAAGAATCACCGTGTTCAGCGCCACCCAGCCCAGCAGGACCAGCGCAAAAATCCCGATGAAGCTCCAGGACCCGCCAAAGGCCGCGACCCGGTCGGCGATGCGGGCGCCCAGATCGGACTCGGGCTGGCTCAGATCGCGCGCCACCGTGCCATGTTCGGCGACATGGCGCAGCACGCGCCGGTCGCGTTCGTTCAACTCTTCGAAGCTCTTGCGCAAAAGCCGTTCGGAAAGGATGCGAAGCTTGGCGTCCATGGCCCCCCCTGCCGTTTTGGCGATGCTGCGACGGGGCGGGCCGGATGTCCACCGACGAGAACGTGAGAGGAGGCGCGATCAGCTGCCCATGGGCCGCCAGCCCGCCGCCCGCGCCTCGGCCTCGGTGCAGAACCAGCGCTCGCCCTTTGTCTCGTCGATCCGGGTGCGGTCGTAATCGCGCGAGCCGGGCAGATGGAAGATCTGCCCCTTTTTCGAGATATTGCCCTTGATCCGGCAGGCCCCGGGCGGGCTTTGCACCGGGCCATGCCGCGCCGCCTCGGGCGCCAGATGCGGCCCGGCCCAGATGCCGCGCTGCGCGGCGCGCGCCTGCGTCTCTTCGGGAACATAGTCGCGCGCATATTTGCGGTAAGCCTCGGCCATGCCCTCGGCCACCAGCACCGCGTTCAGATCGCGCCCGCCCGCGCTGCAAACCGCCAGAAGCCGGTCGTAGCGATCGCGATCCCCACCCGCGCAGCGCACCGTGCCCGAGGCCAGCGCGCCAAGCCGGTCCCGGGACGCCTGCCCGCAGGGCCAATCACGCCCCTGCGCATCCTTGCACAGCTGATCATGTTCCGGCGCATCTATCCCGAACAAACGCACCTTTTGCGTGCCGATGGCCAGCGTATCGCCATCGACCACCCGCGCCCGCCCCTGCAAGATTTCGGCCTGCGCCGGCAGCGCCAGCACAAGCCCGATCAGAACCCACTTCACCATCGCCGCAGGCTAGCAGAACGGAAGGCGAACGCAAGCCTGCGCGCCGGTCATGCTTAGCGCTGCGACACCCGCCAGTTCGGGTTGATCCAGGGGGCCGCATTCTCGGCGGGCAGACGACGGCCCAGAATATGATCGGCCACCTTCTCGCCGGTCATGATCGAGGGCGCGTTCAGGTTGCCATTCGTCACCCGCGGGAAGATCGAGCTGTCAGCGACGCGCAGCCCCTCGACCCCAATCACCCGCGCATCCGGGTCGACCACCGCCATCGGATCATCCGCCCGCCCCATGCGCGCGGTGCCGCAGGGGTGATAAGCGCTTTCGGCGTGATCGCGGATGAAGGCGTCGATCTGATCATCGCTTTGCACCGCCGCACCGGGCTGGATCTCGTGCTTGACATGCTGCGCCATCGGCGCCTGGGCAAAGATTTCCCGCGTCAGCCGCACCACCTTGCGGAACTCCGCCCAGTCGTCGGGATGCGACATGTAGTTGAAGCGGATCTCCGGGTTTTCGCGCGGGTCCGCAGACCGCAGCCGCACCGTGCCGCGCGATTTCGACCGCATCGGCCCGGTATGGACCTGAAAGCCATGCCCCTCGGCGGCGGCCTTGCCGTCATAGCGCACGGCGATGGGCAGGAAGTGATACTGGATATCGGGATATTCGACGCCCTTGTCGGAGCGGATGAAGCCGCAGGCCTCGAACTGGTTCGAGGCGCCAAGGCCGCGCTTGGTCAGCAGCCATTGCGCGCCGACCGTCAGCTTGCCCCAAAGGTTCCAGTATTTATACAGCGTGACCGGCTCCCGGGATGCGAATTGCATATAGATTTCAAGGTGGTCCTGCAGGTTCGCCCCAACCCCTGGGCGATGCGCCAGAACCTCAATCCCATGCGCTTGCAAATGCTCCGCGTCGCCGATGCCGGACAACATCAGAAGCTTCGGCGTATTGAGCGCCGAGGCCGCAAGGATCACCTCGGCCTTCGCCTTCAGAACCTTGATCTCGCCGCCCTTTTCATATTCGACGCCGACCGCGCGGCCCTGCTCGATCACCACCTTGCGCGCCAGACCGCGGACGATCTTCAGCCGCCCGGTCTTGATCGCGGGGCGCAGATAGGCCGAGGCCACCGACCAGCGCCGCCCCTGCCAGATCGTCGCCTCCATCGGGCCGAAGCCCTCCTGCTGCTCGCCGTTGTAATCCATCGTCACGGGGTAGCCCGCCGCCGCCCCCGCCTCGATGAAATGCTGGAAAAGCGGGTTCCTGCGCGGGCCCCGCGTCACATGCAGCGGGCCTTTCGAGCCGCGCCAGGTCGCGTCGGCGCCGTCATGGCCGCCGTGCCAATGTTCCTGGCGCTTGAAATAGGGCAGCACATCGGCATAGCCCCAGCCCGCCGCGCCCTGTTCCGCCCAATGGTCGAAATCGCAGGCGTGGCCGCGCACATAGACCATGCCGTTGATCGAGGACGACCCGCCAATCACCTTGCCGCGCGGCGTCACCAGACGGCGGTTGCCAAGATGCGGCTCGGGCTCGGTGCCCATGCCCCAGTCATAGCGCCCCATGTTCATCGGGTAAGACAGGGCCGCCGGCATCTCGATGAAGGGGCCCCAGTCGGTGCCGCCGAATTCGATGATCGCCACCCGATGCCCGGCCTCGGCCAGCCGATAGCCCAAGGCCGAGCCGCCCGAGCCTGCCCCAACGATCACATAATCCGCATCCATCGCGCGACCCTCTGCCTGAACCCTGTTTTTTCTTGGCGCAAATACGCCGGGGGGTCCGGGGGGGACCCCCCGGCCTGCGTTTCAATAGGGGCTCTCGACCGGCCCCATGCCAACATAGACGGCCTTCACCTGGGTATAGTGCTCGATCGCGGCCTTGGAATTTTCGCGGCCCAGCCCCGAGGCTTTCACCGCGCCGAAGGGCATCTCCACCGGCGTCAGGTTATAGGCGTTGATCCAGCAGGTCCCCGCCTGCAGCTGCGCGATGACCCGGTGCCCGCGCGCCAGATCGGCGGTAAAGACCCCGGCGGCCAGACCGAATTCGGTGCCATTCGCCCGCGCGATCACCTCCGCCTCGGTCTCGAAATCCAGCACCGCCATCACCGGGCCAAAGACCTCTTCGCGCGCCAGCGTCATGCCGTCGGTGACATCGGCAAAGACCGTCGGCTGCACGAAAAGCGGCCCCTCGTTGCCCGCCTGCCCGCCGCAGATCAGCCGCGCCCCCTCGGCCTTGGCCGTGGCGATATAGCCCAGCACCTTGGCATGCTGCGCTGCCGAAACGAGCGGGCCGAATTGCGTGGCTTCGTCCAGGGGATCGCCCGCCTTGATCAAAGCGGTACGTTCGGCCAGTCGGGTCAGGAAGCGCTCCTTGATCGATTTCTGCACGAAGACCCGCGTGCCGTTCGAGCAGACCTGCCCCGAGGAATAGAAGTTGCCCAGCATCGCCGCGCCGATCGCGCTTTCGATATCGGCATCTTCAAAGACGATCAGCGGCGATTTGCCCCCCAGCTCCATCGTCACATGTTTCATCCCCGCGCCCGCCACCGCATAGACCCGCGCGCCGGTCGCGACCGAGCCGGTCAGCGACACCTTGGCCACCCGCGAGTCACTGGTCAGCGCGGCGCCCACCGCGCCCCGCCCCTGCACGACGTTGAACACCCCCGCGGGCATCCCGGCCTGAATGAAGATCTCGGCCAGTTGCAGCGCCCCAAGGGGGGTGAGTTCCGAGGGCTTGAACACCATCGCATTGCCGGTCGACAGCGCCGGGGCCGCTTTCCAGCAGGCGATCTGGCTGGGGTAATTCCAGGCGCCAATGCCGACACAAACCCCCAGCGGCTCGCGAATCGTATAGGCGAAATCGCCGCCCAAGGGGATCGTCTCGCCGGTCAGCGTCGGCGCGAGCCCCGCGAAATATTCCAGACTGTCGGCGCCCGATGGCCAGTCGGCGACCAGCGTTTCCTGAAGCGGCTTACCGGTGTCGAGGGTTTCCAGCTCCGCCAGCTCTGCCCCCCGATCTCGAATCAGATCGGCGGCGCGGCGCAGGATGCGGGCCCGCTCGACGGGCTTGAGCGCGCCCCAGGCGCGTTGCGCCGCCACCGCCCCCGCAAGGGCCGCCTCGATCACCGCGGGCGTTGCTTCGTGCAGCACCGCGATCACCTCGCCGGTTCCGGGAAAGATCACCTCGATCGTCTCGCCCGCGGCATCTTCAAGCCATGCGCCATTGACGAAATGGCTGGCCTTCGGCTGTGCCCTCATCGCTGCACCCCCAGTTCCCGGTTGAGATATTCATACACGATTTCAAGCGCATAAGCGCGATCCGGCGCATGTTCGGCCAGCGCTGCACGGATGTAGACGCCGTCGATCATCGCCCCCAGACCGCGCGCCACCGCCTCGGCCCGCGGCCCGACCAGCGGGCGCAGCTCATGCTGCAGGTTCGAGCGCAAGCGGCGCTGATAGACCCGCAAAAGCCGCATCGCCTCGCGATTCGTCTGCGCCAGAACGTAGAAATTCAGCCAGGCCGAGATCGCCTCGCGCCGGAACGACCCCGGCGAGAACGACCCCGCGATAATTGCGCGCAGCCGCGATTCGGGACCGCGCTCGGCCGCCGCCAGCGCCCCGCGCACCTCGGCGCCGTAAAGCGTCAGGATCGCCCGCATCGCGGCCAGGAAAATCTGCTCTTTCGAACCGAAATAATGATGCGCCAAGGCCGAGGACATGCCCGCGCGCCGCGCAATCTGTGCTACAGTAACCTCAAGTGATCCCGCCTCGCCCACGGTTTCGATCGTGGCTTTCACCAAGGCCGCCCGTCGAATAGGCTCCGCTCCAAGCTTCGGCATGTCTTTTGCGACTCCGCTCAAAAAAGATCTTGCTTTTAGGAGCTACAGGCAAGTTTATTGACTAGTCAATCAACAAAAAGCCTGACCGTAAACCGGGCAACCAACGGGAGACCCAGATGACGCTTCGTTCCTTCCTTCTTGCCGGGGCTGCGACAGTTTCGCTTGCCCTTCCCGCCGCGGCCGATTGCAACAAGGTGATCTTTTCGGATGTGGGCTGGACCGACATCACCGCGACGACGGCGGTGACGACGACGGTGCTGCAGGCGCTGGGCTATGAGACCGACATCAAGCTTCTGTCGGTGCCGGTGACCTATTCGGCGCTCTCGTCGGGGGATGTGGACGTGTTCCTGGGCAACTGGATGCCCTCGATGGAGGCGGACCTAGCGCCCTATCGCGATGACGGCACGGTCGAGACTTTGCGCACCAATCTGGTGGGGGCGAAATACACGCTGGCCACGAATGCCGCGGGCACGGCGCTTGGCATCAAGGATTTCGCCGATATCGCGACGCACAAGGACGCGCTCGAGGGCAAGATCTACGGGATCGAGCCGGGCAATGACGGCAACCGTCTGGTGCTCGACATGATCACCGCAGGCAAGTTCGACCTGTCGGGCTTCGAGGTTGTCGAAAGCTCGGAACAGGGGATGCTGGCCGCCGTCGCCAAGGGCGAAAAGGACAATACGCCGGTGGTGTTCCTGGGCTGGGAACCGCATCCGATGAACGCCAATTTCAAGATGAGCTACCTGACCGGCGGCGACGAGGTCTTTGGCCCGAATTTCGGCGGTGCCGAGGTCCGCACCAACGTCCGCAAGGGCTATGTCGCGGAATGTCCGAACACCGGCAAGCTGCTCTCCAATCTCGAATTCAGCCTGACGATGGAAAACGAGATCATGGGCAAGATCCTTGATGACGGCATCGACCCGCCGACCGCCGCGCGCGACTGGCTGGCCGCCCATCCCGAGGTTCTGGCGCCCTGGCTGGCGGGCGTGACCACCAAGGACGGCGGCGACGGCCTTGCGGCCGTGACCGCGGCGCTGAAATAAGCCTTGCACTGACCTGACGATCCCGGCAGGCGGGCCCCGCCTGTCGGTCTTTCGAACCACGCAAGGCAAGCGACATGCTACAGCAAACGATGCGCCTGATCGGCACCATCGCCGCGTCGATCTTCGGCGCCATCCTGCTCAAGACGGTGCTGGAGAAACTGGCAGGACTGATGATCGACGCCGGGGGGATCACCGGACACAGCGGCACCGATCTTTTCACCGGCAAATGGAAAATCCCGGTCGGCCCCTGGGCCAAGCACGTCTTCGAATGGATGCGCGACAGTTTCTCGATCGTCTTCGACCATCTGGCCGCGATCTTCGAAACCCTGATCGACGGCATCATGGCGATCTTTGCCACGCCGCTCGACATATCCTGGATCACCGGCGCCGCGGATTACACGCCGCTTTACCCGGCCGAATACCAGCCCTTCGTCCTGACGGGGTTTTTCCTCGGCATCTCGTGGTTCCTGCAACGGCGCGTGTCGATCCTGCTCACCGTGCTGCTGGGCCTGCTTTACGTCTTCAACCAGGGCTACTGGAAGCCGACGACGGAAAGCCTGACGCTGGTCATCTCGGCCTGTGTCGTCTGCATGTCGCTGGGCGTGCCGATCGGCATTGCCGCCGCGCACCGGCCCCGGCTTTACATGGCGATGCAGCCGATCCTGGACCTGATGCAGACGCTGCCGACCTTCGTCTATCTGATCCCGGCGATCGTGTTTTTCGGCATCGGCATGGTGCCCGGCCTGATCGCCACGGTGATCTTCGTGCTGCCCGCGCCGATCCGGCTGACGCATCTGGGCGTGTCGACCACGCCGCAACCGCTGCTCGAGGCCGCGCGCGCCTTTGGCGCCACGCCCTGGCAGGTGCTGTGGAAGGTCGAACTCCCCTATGCGTTGCCGCAGATCATGGCGGGGCTGAACCAGACGATCATGCTCTCGCTGTCGATGGTGGTGATCGCGGCGCTTGTGGGCGCGAACGGGCTTGGCGTGCCGGTGGTGCGGGCGCTCAACTCGGTCAACACGTCGCTGGGCTTTGAATCGGGCATGATCATCGTCGTCGTCGCCATCGTGCTCGACCGGATGATGCGCTTCGGGGGATCGAAATGAGGCATGCGAGCATGATTACCGACCCGAAGCTGACCGCGGGCGTCGCGGTGCGCTTCGACGCTGTCTCGATCGTCTTTGGCGATCACCCCGACCGCGCCCTGCCGCTGATGGACAAGGGGATGAGCCGCGCCGAGATCCAGGCCCGCACCGGCCAGGTTCTGGGGGTGCATGACTGCTCGCTCTCGGTGGCCGAGGGGGAAATCCTGGTGCTGATGGGGCTGTCGGGCTCGGGCAAATCGACGCTTTTGCGCGCGGTGAACGGGCTGAACCCGGTCTGCCGCGGCAAGGTCGAGGTCTGCGACGGCAACGGCCTTGTCGATGTCACCCATGCCGATCCGCAGACGCTGCGCCGGATCCGGCAGACCCGCGTCGCGATGGTGTTCCAGCAATTCGGCCTGCTGCCCTGGCGCACGGTGCGCGAAAACGTCGGGCTGGGGCTGGAACTGAGCGGCATGGGCAAGGCGGAACGGCGCGACCGCGTCGATGCGCAGCTCAAGCTGGTGAACCTCACCGACTGGGCCGAGCGCAAGGTGGGCGAGCTGTCGGGCGGCATGCAGCAGCGCGTCGGTCTGGCCCGCGCCTTTGCCACCGAAGCGCCGATCCTCTTGATGGACGAGCCGTTCTCGGCGCTTGATCCGCTCATCCGGGCCAAGCTGCAGGACGAGTTGCTCGAACTGCAATCGACGCTGAAGCGCACCATCGTCTTTGTCAGCCATGATCTGGACGAGGCCTTCAAGCTCGGCAACCGCATCGCGCTGATGGAAGGCGGGCGGCTGGTGCAGATGGGCACGGCGCGCGAGATCATCGCCAATCCGGTCGATGCCTATGTGGCCGAATTCGTCGCCCACATGAACCCGCTTGGGGTGCTGACGGCCGAGGACATGGCCGAACCGGGCGCGGCCGAGGGGGCGCCGATTGCGCCCGAAACCCCGGTGATCCAGGTGATGGAACTGCTGAAGACCGTCCCCGCCGTGGCACTGACCGACGGGCGGCGCATCACCCGCGAGGGCGTGATCGCCCGGCTGATCGACCCGCGCGGCACCGCCACCAGGGGGTAAAGAGGCGTATTTGCACCAAGAAAAAGCAAAGCCCGGGGCCCTTCGACCTCGGGCTTTTTCCTGGCTCAAATACGCCCTTGCGACGCATCCCCCCGCGCCTCGCGCCAGGTCAGGAAGAGCACCGCCGCCAGGATGATGGTGCCGCCAAGGATCACCCAGGCATCGACCGGCTCGCCAAAGACCGACCAGCCGAGAGCCGTCGCCCAGACCAGCTGCAAAAAGGTCACCGGCTGCGTCACCGTCATCGGCGCGCAGGCAAAGGCGCGGGTCATGCAGTAATGCCCCGCCGTCGCAAAGACCGCGACCGCGCCGAGCCAGAGCAGCTGCGAAAGGCTCACCGGCTGCCAGACCGCCAGCGCAAAGGGCGCAAGGCCGAGGGTGACCGAAAGCGCCATCACCGCCACCACGGTCGAGGCCGGGGCCAGCTGCGTCAGCCGCTTCATCACCAGATAAGACAGGCCGAAGCCGAAAGCCGCGCCAAGTTGGGCGAGATGGCCGGGCGACAGCTCGCGCAGGCCCGGGCGCAGCACCACCAGCGCGCCGAGCATCGCGAGGCCAACCGCCGCCATCCGCGCCGGGCGAAACCCCTCGCCAAAGAACAGCCCCGCGCCCAGGGTGACGATGATCGGGTTGAGATAGCCGATGGCCGTGACCTCGGAAATCGTGATCCGCGCCATGGCGTAAAACCACAGCATCACGGCCACCGTATGCAACGCGCCGCGCAGCGCGAAGAGCTTGAAAAGCGCGGGCGAAATCCCCGAGCGCAGCAAGGGCAGCAGCGAGGGGGCGAGAAACAGCAGCCCCCAGGCGAAGCGGATGAAGGCGGATTCCGCGGCAGGCAGCGCCGTGCCCAGATAGCGCACGATGCCGTTGACGAAGACAAAGGCGAGGCCGGTGGCCAGCATCCACAGCACGCCCTCGACGGGACGGTTTTTCTCGGAGATCGCGGTCATGCCCCTTGCTGCCCCGCCCCGCGCGGCGGCGCAAGCGACCGATTGTGCCGGATACAGGGCCGCCGATCGGGCTGCGACCTTGACCTCGGTCAAAGCGGCGCGCGGCACGCCGGGCTAGCGTGGTGGCGTGGCGCCGCCCGGAAAAGCTGCACGAAAGGTGTTGCTTTCCGCCCCGGCTGCCGCGATCCTGCGCCAAACGCCCGCCCGCGAGCTTTCATGACCCGCCCTGCCCGCCCCCAGCTGTCCCTTCGCACCGGCGTTTTCGCCCGGTGGCTGGCGGTGCTGGCCATCGCGCTGCAAAGCCTGCTTTTCGCCGAACATCTCAGCGCGGCGGCGCTGCAGGATCTGGCGGGCCTTCCCTCCGGCGCGCGGGCGGGCTTCCTGCAGCTCTGCACTGGCGAGGGCGTCGCGCTTTACGACCCCGCCTCGGGCCGGGTGGTGCAGATGGGGGAGGGCCACGCGTCCTGTGCGATCTGCGCCAGCGCCGCGGTCTGCGCCTTTGCCATGCCCGCGTCGCCGGTTCTGCCGCCGCCGCAGCTGCATCTTCTGACCGCGCTTGATCCCGCGGCCCTGATCCCCTTCGCCTTCATCGCGCCTTTGCCGCGCAGCGGCCTGATCCGCGCACCGCCCGGGCTGCCGGACCTCTGACGGGGGCGCGAGGGGGGCAGCGTCCCGCCCTCCCCGTCCCCGCGGGTTCCCTGTCCTGCCCAGCCCTGATCCCAGCCATGCTTTCCGTTTGGAGACAGCGATGAAACGTCGTGATTTTCTTGCCGCCACCGCCTCTGCCACCGCGCTTGTGCCGCTGGCCGCCCTGCCCGTCCGCGCCGAAATGGCGATGTCCCCCGCCGAAAAGCCGGTCAGCCCGATGCAATGGACCGATGAAAACGGCCTGACCCGGTTTCTCAAGGTCGATACCGACCCGGTGACCGACGATCTGGGCAAATATCCGCGCTGCCCCTATTGCGGCATGATGCGGGCGATGTTCTCGGCCTCGCGCCATCTGATCGTCTATGAAAACGACACCGTGGACGGCACCTGCTCGATCCATTGCGCGGCGATTTCGCTGGCGCTGAACATGGATGCCGGGCCGAAGGCGATCTATGCGGGCGATGCCGGGGCCGAGGGCGAGACGAAGCCGCTCGCCGATACTGCCGCGATGACCTATGTGATCGATCCCGCGAAACCGGGCACGATGTCTGCGGTGTCGAAACTGGCCTTTGCCGAGCGCGCCAAGGCCGAGGCCGCCGTCGCGGGCAGCGCCGGGGCAAGCCTTGCCGATTTCGACGCCGCGCTGCTGGCCGCCTATGTCGAGATGGCCAAGGACACCGCGATGATCCGCAAGCGCCGGGCCGAAAAACGGCATGAGATGGGGCTGAAGATGCCCGCCTCGCATTGACCTTTTGCAACATTCCGGCCGTGTCCGCTTGGCACGGCCGGGGATGGAGTTGACCATGTGCAACCTTTCCCGCCGCAAGGCGCTTGGCCTGCTGGCGGGCGTCTCGACGCTTGCCCTTGGCCTGCCGCAGGACGCCCGCGCGGAGGCGACGCCCCTCGATCTGCCGAAACCCGGGCCGCGCGACACCTGCCCGGTCTGCGGCATGTTCGTCGCGCGCTATCCCGACTGGATCGCGACGCTGGTCTTTGCCGATGGCATGGCCTTGCATTTCGACGGCCCGAAGGACTTCTTCAAATTCCTCCACGACGTGCCGCGCTATGCCGCCGGGCGCCGTCGCGACCAGATCCGCGCGATGGGGGTGACCGACTATTACGGCCTGCGCCCGATCGCGGCCGAGACGGCGCTTTACGCGATCGGCTCGGATGTGCTGGGACCGATGGGGCATGAATTCGTGCCCCTGGCCAGTGACGCCGAAGCGGCCGATTTCATGCGCGATCACGCGGGCAAGCGCCTGCTGCGCTTTGCCGACATCCCCGCGGACCTGCCCGCGAAGCTGGACGAGGGCCGGTTCGAATGAGCCTGCGTCCCGCAACCCCGGTGCTGGCGGCCTTTGGCCTGGCTTTCGCGCTGGCGGGGGCCGAGGCGGCGCATGCCGTTCTGACCGCCCCGCGCGAGGCCGCGCGTCTGCAGGCCGCCGCGCATCTGGTGCGGGACCTTGGCCTGAGCGATCTCGCGCTGTTCACCGAGGCGCGCTACACCCGCCACCCGTCGCTGGCCGATCTGGCCACGGCCTTTCAGGACAACCCCTTGTCTTTCGACCATTTTCCATCGGGCAGCCTGATCGCCCCGCCTACGCATTTCGGGCCGACGGCGCTTGGCTTTTCGGCCGGGGCGCTGCAATGAGCCTGCTGAACCGGCATCGGGCGCTTCTGGATTTCACCGTTGCGGCGCTGGCGCGGCGGCGGGTCAAGACGCTCTCGCTGGTTCTGGTCTTTGCCGCGGTCGTTTTCCTCCTTGCCTCGGCGATGTTCTTTGCCGCCAGCCTGCGCCGCGAGGCCGCGGCAACGCTGGCCAGCGCCCCCGATCTGATCGTGCAAAGCCTCAGCCTTGGCCGGCAGACGATGATCGGCGCCGGGGCGGTGCCGCAGCTTGCCGCGATCCGCGGCGTCACCGGGGTCGAGGGGCGGCTTTGGGGCTATTTCTACGACCGGATCAACGGGGCGAATTACACGGTGATGGTACCGGGCACCGCGGCGATGACGCCGCCGCCGGGGCAGGTGATCCTGGGCGAAGCGGTGCCGCGGCTGCGCGATTTCAAATGGCAGGGCACGCCGCTGTTCCTGTCGCGCCGCGAGGGGGATCTGGTGCGCTTCGACATCGCCCGCACGCTTGGCACCGAAACCGCGCTGCTCAGCGCCGATCTGATCTTGATGAACGAAGCCGATTTCCGCAGCTTTTTCAACGTGCCTGCGGGTCAATTCACCGATCTGGCGGTCAGCGTGCGCAACCCGCGCGAGCTGTCGACCGTGGTCGAAAAGGCGACGGCCCAGCTGCCCGAGGCGCGCTTTGTCACCCGCGAGGACATCGCCCGCACCTATCAGAAGCTCTTCGACTGGCGCGAGGGGGTGATGGTGGCGCTGGCCTTCGTGGCGCTGCTGGCCTTCGCGATCTTTGCCGCCGACAAGGCAAGCGGGCTGTCCGCCGAGGAGGCGCGCGAAATCGGCATTCTGAAGGCGATCGGATGGGACACGCGCGACGTGATCGCGATGAAACTCTGGGAGGGGGGGCTGATCTCGGGCGGGGCGTTTTTGCTCGGAACGGTGCTCGCCTATGCGCATGTGTTCTGGGCGGGCGCGCCGCTTTTTGCGCCGCTGCTGCAGGGTTGGGCGGTGATCTATCCCGAGTTCCGGCTGACGCCCGCCATCGACGCCTTGCAGCTTTGCACGCTCTTCCTTCTGACCACCCTGCCCTATGCCGCCGCGACCGTGGTTCCGGTCTGGCGCAGCGCGGCGGCCGACCCGGATGCGGTGATGCGATGATAACATTGCACGGCGTTTCAAAGACTTATAACGAGGGCCGCGCGAATGAAGTCACCGCGCTGCGTGGCATCGATCTGGCGATCGCGCCGGGGGTCACGGTTCTCATGGGGCCTTCGGGCTCGGGCAAGACGACGTTGCTCAGCCTGGTGGGCTGCATGGCGCGGCCGACGACGGGGCGGATCACGCTGGAAGGCGAGGTGATCTCCTCCCTGCCCGAGCGCTTCCTGACCGATCTGCGGCGGCGCCGCTTCGGCTTTGTCTTTCAGCGCTTCAACCTGATCCGGGGCCTGTCGGTGCTGGAAAACGTGATGCTGCCCGCCGCCCCCCTGGGCGCGCCCCGCGCCGAGGTCGAGGCCCGCGCGTTGGCGCGGCTCGACAGCCTCGGCCTTGCGGACAAGGCGCGGATGCCGGTCGAGGTGCTTTCGGGCGGCGAGACGCAGCGGGCGGCGATTGCCCGGGCGCTGGTGAATGACGCGCCGGTGCTGATCGCCGACGAGCCGACCGCGAACCTCGATACTGCGCTCGCGCATCGCTTCCTGGATATCGTCGCCGGGCTGCGCGCCGAGGGCAAGACGGTGATCCTGTCCAGCCATGATCCGCGCATCATCTCGGCCGCGCCGGTGACCGCCGTGGTCGAGATGCAGGACGGCGCGGTGCTCGAGGTGCGGTCGTGATCTTTCACACGCCGATCCTGACGCTGCTGCTGGTTTCAGCACTGGCGGCGCTGGTGGCGCTCTGGGCGGGGGGCTTCGGAATATCGGTGCTGCGGCGCTGGGATCTGAGCAGCGGCGCGCGCGCGCAATTGCTGCTGGAGCGGCGCACCGAACTGGTCTCGACGCTTTTCGCGCTGGTGATGGCAGCCGAGGCGGCCGCGCTGTTTCTTTTTGTTTTCAACGCCGACCGGATGGCGGCGCTGTTTGTGGGGGCGATGTGCGCGGTGGGCACGCTGAATGCGAACGGCTACGGCTTTCCGGCGCTTTACGGCCAGATCGCCAGTTTCTTCGCCGCGGCGGTCTGGCTGGTGCTGGATCATGTCGACCGGCTCGGCCGCGATTATCCGCTGACGCGGGTGAAATATGCCGCCGTGCTGGCGATCGCACCGCTGGTGCTGCTGACCGGCGGGCTGCAGCTGGCCTATTTCCTGAACCTGCGCACCGATGTCATCACCTCCTGCTGCTCGAAGCTGTTCACCCCGGCGCATGCGGGGATTTCCGACGAGATGGCCGGGGTCGATCCGGCAACCGCCTTATGGGCGCTGGCGATCGCCGGGGGGCTGGTGCTGACAACCGGCCTCCGCGCCCTGCGCAGGGGCCGCGGGCACGGGCTTTTCGCGCTGGCAGGCGCGGGCTTTTTCTGCGCGGCTCTGCTGGCGATGGTCTCGACGATCTCGCTTTACATCTATGAAAACCCGAACCACCATTGCCCCTTCTGCATCCTGAAGCCGGACTATGGCTATATCGGCTATGCCTTTTACCTGCCCCTGTTCGGGGCGACGGCACTGGCGCTGGGGCTGGGCGCCACAAGCCCCTTTGCGACCCGCGCCAGCCTGCGCGGCCCCCTGCCCGCGGTGATGCGCCGCCTGACGCTTTGGGCGATGGCGGGATTTGCAGCCTATGGCGTGGTGACGATCTGGGTGATTGCGCGCTCGAACCTGATCCTGTTTGGCTGACACCCTGATGCGGCGGGCAGGGTATTTCGCCCCGGCTGCCGCCGGGGCGACCCGCCGGGGGCTCCGCCCCCGGACCCCCGGGATATTTGGCGCAAGATGAAACAGACCAGCTGGAGAGGACGGCGCCCGATCCCCCCTCCTGCTTTTCCTGGTGCAAATACGCTGGGGGGTCCGGGGGGCAAAGCCCCCCGGCGGGTCGCCACGCGAAAGCGTGGCGAAACAAAAGGCGCCCCGAGGGGCGCCTTTTGACACTCGTTCCGCCGGTCCTCAAAGCTGCGCGGCGACATCCTCGGGAACGTCGAAATTATGCGTCACCGTCTGCACGTCGTCGTCCTCTTCCAGCGCATCGATCAGCTTCATCAGCTTCTGCGCGGTTTCCAGATCAACCTCGGTCGTCGTCTGCGGCTTCCAGATCAGCTTCGATTCGGTCGATTCGCCCAAAGCCTTTTCCAGCGCCTCGGAAACTTCCGACAGCGCCTCGACCGAGCAATAGATCCAGTGGCCCTCGTCGTCGCTCTCGACATCATCGGCGCCAGCCTCCAGCGCCGCCATCATCACCGCATCGGCATCGCCCACCGAAGCGGGATAGGAAATCTCGCCCACCCGGTCGAAGCCGTGGCTGACCGAGCCGGTCTGCCCCATGTTGCCGCCCGATTTGGTGAAATAGCTGCGCACGTTCGACGCCGTGCGGTTCAGGTTGTCGGTCATCGCCTCGACGATGATCGCGATGCCGTTCGGGCCATAGCCCTCGTAGCGGATCTCGGTGTAATCCGCCGCATCGCCCATCTGCGATTTCTTGATCGCGCGGTCGATCACGTCCTTCGGCATCGATTGCGCCTTGGCGGCCTTCACCGCCAGACGCAGACGCGGGTTCTTGTCGGGATCGGGGTCGCCCATCTTCGCGGCGACGGTGATCTCCTTCGCCAGCTTCGAGAACATCTTCGAGCGGATCGCATCCTGCTTGCCCTTGCGGTGCTGGATGTTCGCCCATTTGGAATGGCCTGCCATGCCCCTACTCCGTCGAATTGGTGTGCTGGCGGCCGCTATAGCCAAAGCACGCCCCTCCCGCAAGCCGGGCCAATGAAACAGGCCCGTCAGCCCGGTTGATGGCCGTAATTCACCGGGCGATGCCACGCGCCGCCCTCGGGGGTGACCCAGTCGAAGACGCGCCCGTCAGACTGCCGGGTCAGCCGCACCGTCGCATAGGGTTCGATCAGCCCCTCGGCGGCGGGAACATGGATCTTGCGGCGGATCTCGACCGCATAGGTCATCGGCACGGCGCAGCCCGAAAGCTGCCCCTCGGGCGCGGCGGCGATATCGGCGCTGCAGCGGCTGCCATCGGTGAAATGCACCGTCAGCCGGTTCGCGAGCAGATCGATCCGCCCGGGGTTGGGCTCGGGCGCAGGCGGCAGCGAACAGGCCGAAAGCGCAAGGACAGCGGGCAGCAGGACGGTGGGCAGCAGGACGGCGAAACGCATGGAAACCTCAGGGAACGAGCGGCCAGACAAGCGGGATCATCAGCACGGCGACGACGCCGGTCAGGATATCAAGCGGAATGCCGAGCCGCAGGAAATCCGAGAATTTGTAGCCGCCCGGCCCATAGACCATCATATGGGTCTGATAGCCGATCGGCGTGGCAAAGGCGACCGAGGCCGAGAACATCACGGCGACGGCAAAGGGGCGCGGATCAAGGCCAAGCGTATGCGCCAGCTGGATCGCGATCGGCGTGAAGATCACCGCCACGGCATTGTTCGACAAAAGCTCGGTCATCGCAAGGCCAAGGAAATAGACCGCCGCCAGCGCCGCGATCGGCGGCAGATGCTGCATGAAGGGCGCCACCGCATCGACGATCAGCGTGACCGCCCCCGAGGCGTCCAGCCCCTCGCCCACCACCAGCATGGCGAAGATCATCGCCAGCAGCCGGCCATCGACATAGGAAAAGGCCTCGTCGGCGTCGATGCAGCGCGTGAGCAGGATCACCGCCACCGCCACCATCGACAGCTCCATGATCGGTGCCACGTCGAGCGCCGAAAGCCCGACCACGGCAAGCAGCGCCAGAACCGCGATCGGCATCTTGGCCCGGCGGAACGCCCGCGCGGTGGGGCGCGAGACATCGACCAGATCCATGTCCTGCGCCAGCCGGGCGATATCCTCGGGCGCCCCCTCGAGCAGCAGCGTGTCGCCCACGACCACCACCAGATCTTCAAGCTGGCGACCGATGTTCTGGTTGCGCCGATGCGCCGCCAGCACATAGACGCCATAGCGCCGCCGCAGCCGCAGATCGCCCAGCGACCGCCCGATCATCCGGCAGCCGGGCGAGATCAGCACCTCGACCGTCTCGGTGGCGACGGAGGAGAGCTTGTCCACCACCCGCACATCCTTGTTGGCCTGCATGCCCAGAAGCTCCGACACCTCGGTGCGCAGCACCACCCGGTCGCCCGCCTCCAGCACCGCCGCCCCCAGATCGCGCCGCAAGCTGGCATCGCCGCGCAGAACATCGATCACCCGGACCCCGGTGCGCTTGAAGATGTCGATCTCCAGCACGCCCTTGCCGATCAGCGCCGATTCCTCGGGGATCGCCACTTCGGTGAAATATTTCATCTTCGGGCGGCCCCCGCCCAGCGTCGCCGCCATCGAGACCCGGTCGGGCACCAGATGGCGCGAAAACAGCGCCATGAAGATCGAGCCCGCCAGACAGATCGCCAGCCCCACCGGCGCGATCTCGAAGATCGAGAACGGCGCCATCCCGTCCTGGCGCACCACCCCGTCGACAAGGATATTGGTCGAGGTGCCGATCAGCGTGATCATCCCGCCCATGACGGTGAAATACGACAGCGGCATCAGCAGCCGCGAGGGCGGCACCCCCAGCTTGCGCGCCGCCTGCATGAAGATCGGGATCATCACCGCCACGACGGGGGTGTTGTTCATGAAGGCCGAGGCGCCCATGACGATGGCAAACAGCAACGCCGTCGTCATCGCGGGGCGT
Source organism: Rhodobacter sp. 4.3.4 (assembly GCF_058724655.1). Classification (NCBI taxonomy): domain Bacteria; kingdom Pseudomonadati; phylum Pseudomonadota; class Alphaproteobacteria; order Rhodobacterales; genus Rhodobacter; species Rhodobacter sp. 4.3.4. Next base: position 988,665 of record NZ_CM178967.1, on the reverse strand, counting down.
TCGTCGATCTGGCTCTCGACGGCCCGGGTGGCGCGGTCCAGCGCGCCGGTGCGCACCAGCGCCCCCATGATCAGGAACATGAAAGCAATGGTCCAGGGCGCCGAATTCGACAGCGTTCCGACCGCGTCCTTGTAGGGCACCAGCCCCAGCACCAGCATCAGCGCCGCGCCGCCGATGGCGATCACTTCCGGCGGGTCCTTTTCACGCACGAACAGAACGAACATGCCCAGCACGATGGCAATGGAAAGCCATGCCTGCGCCGCGGCGCTCAGTCCAAGATCGATCATCTCAGGCCCCTCTGCTTCGCCGCGATACTAGCCGCCCAGGTCATCCGGGCAAGCTTTCATCGCCGCTTTCCGTGCCATCCTCGGCGCCCGGCGGGAAAATGCTGTTTTTGCGGACATCTGGGGCGGGATGGTCAGACCGGCAGCGCCTCGGGCAGCCGCCCCCCCAGCCGCACCGGCGCAATGCGCGTGGCCTTGCCGGAGCGGTCGTCGGTCTCGACATAGACGCCCGAGAGCGTCACCGCCCCCTCGGCCGGGGTGAAGCGGTCGCGCGTCATCCCGGTCAGGAACCGGCGCATCGGCTCGGCCTTTTCCATGCCGATGATGCTGTCATAATCGCCGCACATGCCGGCATCGGAGAGATAGGCGGTGCCGCCCTTCAGAATCACCGCATCGGCGGTGGGCACATGGGTATGGGTGCCGACGACAAGGCTGGCGCGGCCGTCGCAATATTGCCCCATCGCCATCTTTTCCGAGGTCGCCTCGCAATGCACGTCAACAACGATCGCCTGCGCCAGCCCGCCCAGCGGATGGGTGCGCAACACGGTGTCGATCGCCGAGAACGGATCATCGAAGGGGCGCTTCATGAAGACCTGGCCCAGCACCTGCGTCACCAGCACCTTGCGGCCGCGGCGGTCCTCGAACAAGCGCGCGCCCTTGCCGGGCGCCTCTTTCGCGTAATTCAGCGGCCGGATCACCCGCGGCTCGGTCTCGATGAAGCGCAGCATGTCCTTCTGATCGAAGGCATGATCACCCAGCGTCACCACATCGGCCCCCGCCGCCAGCAGCAGTTTCGCATGCTCGCCGGTCAATCCCATGCCGCCCGAGGCATTTTCGCCGTTCACCACGACGAAATCGAGCCCCCAGTCCGCGCGCAGCTTCGGCAGCCGTTCCGCCACCTCGGCACGCCCCGCGCGCCCCATCACATCGCCAAGAAACAAGATCTTCATGGATTTTCTTTGGCCGAAGCCCCGCCGGAAAGCAACCGTTGCCTTGCGCAAAACGGCATTTCGGCCCGTTCGGGGACAGATTTCGGGCAGAGACTCGGGGGGGCGCGCGGAGGGGGTCAAAACCCCACGAACCCATCGGGAGACCTAGAGAAAAATTTCAGCCTCGGCGGAAATCCGCCGCCCGAAAAGCTGCAAGATGGCGGGATTCCGCCCGTTTTCCGCCCCCGCCGCGCAGGGCGCTTTAACCTTGATGCCGTTCCCGGTTAGGAGGTCACCTCGACGAAGCCACGCACTCACATTTCGTTACAGGTCCGATGAACATCACGCTGACATCCTCCGGGCGCCTTGCCCGGCTTCCCCTCGCTCTTGCCGTTCTGGCCGCGCTTTCGGCTTGCGGCGGTGGCGTCGGAACCGAACAGGCGACGCGGATGAGCTTTGCTTCGGCGAAGGAACGCCCCGAAGGTGTTGATCCGGCCCGGCGCGACAGCGCGGTGGCGCTGGCGCGGGAGCTGCGGTCGCGCGGCGGCCGGGTCTGGTGCGTGCCTTTCGCGCGCAATGTCTCGGGGATCGATCTGCAGGGCAATGCGGGCACCTGGTGGTCGAAGGCCTCGGGCCGCTACGAGCGCAGCCACCGCCCCGAACCGGGCGCGGTGATGGCCTTTTCCCCCACCCGCAAGATGCCGATGGGCCATGTCGCGGTGGTCTCCGAAGTGGTCTCGCCGCGCGAGATCAAGATCGATCATGCGAACTGGCAGCGCAACCGGGTGTCGCTGGGGATGCGCGTGCATGACGTGTCGAAAAACAACGACTGGAGCCAGGTCCGGGTGATGAGCCAGGACAGCGTCGCGGGCCGGGTCTATCCGGTCTCGGGCTTCATCCTCAAGGACCGGGGCTGAGGCCCCCTCCCCGACACCCCCCGGAAACAGCAAGGGCGCCCCGCGGCGCCCTTTTTCGTCAGTCCTGAACCTTTTTCACGAATTGCGACTTCAGCCCGATCTGGCCGACGCCGGGCAGCTTGCAATCGATGTCGTGATCGCCCGGCACCAGCCTTATGCCGCGGACCTTGGTGCCGACCTTGACCACCTGCGAGCTGCCCTTGAGCTTGAGATCCTTGATCACCGTCACCGTGTCGCCATCGGAAAGCACATTGCCGACGGCATCGCGGATCACGCCGGTCTCGGCGGCGTCGCCACCGGGGGCCCATTCATGGCCGCATTCGGGACAGCTGAAAAGCGCATCCACCTGATAGGTGAAGGTGCTGGCACATTCGGGGCACGGCGGCAGGGTGTCATCGGTCATGCCCCGCTTTAGCCCGCGCAGGCGGGCTTGACCAGAGCGCGCGGCCTCAGCCCCGGCCGGGATCGCGGGGCAGATCACGGCACAGATCACGGGGCGGCGGCAGGATCGGCCCGGTCTCGGTCACGATCAGATCGAGCGGCTGATCGGTGGGCTCGGTCGGAACAGTGTCTAGCTCCTGCGCCGCAAAGGCAAAGCCGATCGCCGTCACCGGCCCGGCAGCGCGCAGACGTTCCAGCGTGCGGTCGTAAAAACCGCCGCCATAGCCCAGCCGGAACCCGCGCCGGTCAAAGGCGACAAGCGGCACGATCAGCACCCGCGGCGTGATTTCGGCACCGGTTTCGGGGACATAGGCTCCGAAAGGTCCGGGGATCAGTGGCGCCTCGGGCGTCCAGCTGCGGAATGTCAGCGGCTGGCCTTCACCCGCAATCACCGGCACGCCGACCGCGCCGCGATGCGCCGCCATCGCCGGGCGCGGGTCGATCTCGGTGCGGATCGGCAGATAGCCCGCCAAGGGCGCGCCTGAAAACCGCATCAGCGCCGCCAGCAGATGCGCGCAGGCCTCGCCCTGCCCCGCCGCAAAGGCGGATTTGCGCGCGGCAAAGGCGGCTCTGCGCGCCTCGGCCTTGCACGCAGCCAGATCGGTCATATCAGAACCCAGGTCGCCAGACCCAGGAAGGCGAAGAAACCCATCACATCGGTCAGCGTGGTGACAAAGGTGCCCGAGGCCAGCGCCGGATCCAGCCCCAGCCGTTCCAGCGTCAAGGGCACCATCACGCCCCCCAGCGCCGCGACCAGCTGATTGACGATCATCGCCAGCCCCAGCACCACGCCCAGCTCGGCATGGCCAAAGATCAGCCCGCCCGCGACGCCCAGAAGCAGCGCCAGGCTCAGCCCGTTCACCAGCCCGGCGCCGATTTCCCGCAACACCACCCGGCGCGCGTTCGAGGCGGTCAGATCGCGCGTCGCCAAGGCCCGCACCGCCACGGCCAGCGATTGCGTTCCCGCGATCCCGCCGGTCGAGGCGACAATCGGCATCAGCGCCGCCAGCGCCACCAGCGAGGAGATCGTCGCCTGAAACTGCGAAATCACCACCGCCGAAAGCGAGGCCGTGAACAGATTGGCCACCAGCCAGGGCAGGCGCTGCCGCACGGTTTCCAGCACCGAATCGGAGATCGAGCTTTCCTCGCCCACCCCCGCCAGCCGCAGGATGTCTTCCTCGTGTTCCTCATCGAGCACGTTCATCGCGTCATCGATGGTGATCACGCCGACCAGACGGCCATCGTCATCCACCACCGGCGCCGAAATCAGGTGATACTGGTTGAAGGCATAGGCGACATCGCCCTCTTCCTGGCGGGCGGAAATGGTGCGGAAACTGTCCTCGGTGATTGCGCTGAGCGCGGTATCGGGCTTTGACGACAGGATCTTGCCCAAGGTCACATAGCCCACCGGATGATGCGCCGGATCGACGAGGATGACGTGATAGAACTGGTCGGGCAGCCAGTCCTCGCGCTGCAGAAAGCCGATCGCCTCGGCCACGGTCCAGTGCTGCGGGGCCACGACGACCTCGCGCTGCATCAGACGGCCGGCGGAATTTTCCGGCCAGGTCAGCGACTGCTCGACCGCGGCGCGGTCGGTTTCATCCAGCGCCTCAAGGATGGCTTCCTGCTGGACCTCCTCCAGATCCTCGATCAGGTCGACAACGTCGTCGGAATCAAGCTCGCGCACCGCCTCGGCCAGAACATCGGCCGGGATCTGCTCGATCACCTCCTCGCGGATCGATTCGTCGATCTCGGTCAGGATCTCGCCGTCCATCTCGCGGCCGTAAAGCCGCAGGATCTCGCGCCGCTCGGCGGTGGTGACCTGTTCCAGAAGGTCGGCGATATCGGCGCCGTGCAGCGGTTCGAGCAGCTCGGCCAGCAGCGCCGCGTCGCCCGCCTCGGTCGCGGTCAGAACGCGTTCGACCAGATCTTCGGTCAGCGCGGGCAGGTCTTCGGCTTCGTGCTCTTCTGCCCGCTCTTGTGCCATGCCGCCCCCTGTTGTCGCCCGTTTATGATTTGCGCCACCTTATCGCAGCCGACTGCGACAAAAAAGCCGTGATTGCCGAAGCCTGATCGCGGCCCTAGCATGGGGGCGCACGGGAAAGGAAGGTGGCGCGTGGAGATTTTGCTGGGGCAACTGCTGCGATACGCGGGCGATGCGATGATCGAGGGGCCGGGGGCGGCCCGGCACGACCGTCACGGCGCGGTGGCGATCGAGGCGGGGCGGATCGTCGATCTGGGCCCGGCCGCGGCGGTGCTGGCACGCCACCCGCAGGCGCATCGCACCGATCTGGGCGACAAGCTGATTTCGGCGGGCTTTGTCGATGCGCATGTGCATTACCCGCAGACCGCGATCATCGCCAGCTGGGGCAAGCGGCTGATCGACTGGCTCAACAGCTACACCTTCCCCGAGGAGATGCGCTTTGCCGATCCCGCCTATGCGGCCGAGATCGCCTCGCGCTATCTTGACCTGGCGCTGGCGCATGGCACGACCTCGATGTGCTCCTATGCGACGATCCATTCCTCCTCGGTCGATGCCTTCATGGGCGAGGCGGCGCGGCGCGGCATGCGCGCACTTGCGGGGCGGACCTGCATGGACCGCGACACCGCGCCCGCGGGGCTGCGCGACACGGCGCAGACGGCCTATGACGAAAGCAAGTCGCTTCTGACGCGCTGGCACGGGCGGGACCGGCTGGGCTATGTGATCACGCCGCGGTTCTCGCCCACCTCGACACCCGATCAGCTGCTGGCTTTGGGCAGCCTCTGGGCCGAGCATCCCGACTGTCTGATGCAGACGCATCTGAGCGAGCAGGTCGATGAAATCGCCTGGGTGAAAAGCCTGTATCCGGCGGCGCGGGACTATCTCGACACTTACGAAACCTTTGGCCTGCTGGGCGAAAACGGCGTTTACGGCCATGCGATCCACCTTGAGCCGCGCGAGATCGCCCGGCTGCGCGAGATCGGCGCGGGGCTGGCGCATTGCCCGACCTCGAACAGCTTCATCGGCTCGGGGCTGTTTGACACGGCGGGGCTGGCCGCGGCGGGGCTGCGGATCGGGCTGGCGACCGACACCGGCGGCGGATCAAGCTTCTCGATGCTGCGCACGATGGCGGCGGCCTATGAGATCGGGCAGCTCAAGCGCGGCGCACTGCATCCCGCCGCGCTCTGGTATCTGGCGACCCTTGGCGCGGCGCGGGTTTTGCGCATCGACACGATGGTCGGCAATATCGCCGCGGGGATGGAGGCGGATCTGATCGCCGTCGATCTGGCCTCGACCCCGGCGATCGCGCAGCGCGCCGAGCGGGCAGGCGATTTCTGGGAGGCGCTTTTCCCGACGATCATGATGGGCGATGACCGCGCCATTGCCGGGGTCTGGGTGGCCGGACGGCGGATGAAGTGATCCCCTCGGGGAAGTCCGAAGGGGCCCGACGGCCCCTTCGGGCGGGGGGCTCGGGGGGCGGCAGCCCCCCGATCTTGCCCCTCAGCCGTTCAGCACCGCCATCGCCGCCGCATGCACCTCGGCATTGGCCGCCGCCAGCACCCGCCCTCCACGATATGCCGGACCGCCCGTCCAGTCGGTCACGATGCCGCCTGCCGCCTCGATCACCGCGATCGGCCCGCCAACGTCATAGGGCTGCAGCCCCGCCTCGACCACCAGATCGATCTGCCCCGCCGCGATCAGCCCATAGGCATAGCAATCCGTACCATAGCGCGTCAGCTTCACCTGAGCCGCCAGCCGGGCGAAGGCCGCGCCCTCCTCGGGCGTGCCCACCTCGGGGAAGGTGGAATAAAGGATCGCCTCGGACAGCGGCCGCGGGCCGCGGGCGCGCAGATCGGCCCGGCCCAGCGGCCCGGTCACCCGCGCCTGACCGAACCCGCCCAGGAACCGCTCGCCGATATAGGGCTGGTCGATCAGCCCCAGAAGCGGCGCCCCGGGCGTGTCGCCGCCCTCTTCCGAAAGCGCGATCAGCACCCCCCAGGTCGGCGTGCCCGACAGATAGCCCCGGGTGCCGTCGATCGGGTCCAGCACCCAGGTCAGACCCGATGTCCCGCGCGTCACGCCGAATTCCTCGCCCCAGATCCCGTCCGCGGGCCGCCGCCAGGCCAGGATCTCGCGCATCGCCTGTTCCGCGGCGCGGTCGGCCACGGTGACCGGATCGAAGCGCACCGCCTCCTTGGTTTCGGCGGCGATCCCGCCCGGGACGCGGAAATGCACCAGCGTCACCGCCCGCGCGGCATCGGCAAGGGCCTCGGCAGTGGCGATCAGATCGGCCTTTTCGGCCTCGCTCAGATGGGGCGGCATGTGGACTCCGAAAAAAGACGGGGAGCGTCACCGCTCCCCGTCTTTTCAACCCCGATTGTGCGGCCATATCAAGCCACGTCGGAGAGGACCTTCGCCAATTCGAACAGACGGCGCCGCTGCGCCTCGGGGATCGCGTAATAGGACCGCACCAGCGCCAGCGCTTCCTTGTCGGAGAACAGATCCCCCTCCTGCGCCGCCGTGTTCGGGTCCTCGCCCGACAACCCCTCGAAGAAGAACGACACCGGCACGTCGAGCGCATCGGCAATGTCCCAAAGCCGCGAGGCCGAGACACGGTTCATCCCCGTTTCGTATTTCTGAATCTGCTGGAACTTGATGCCGACCTTGTCGGCCAGCTGTTGTTGCGTGACCCCCGCCAGCCAGCGACGGTGACGGATACGTTTGCCCACATGGACATCGACCGGATGCTTCATTCATTCTTCCCCGGAGCTCTTCGGATAGATGACGCTAGCATAGAGCAGAGAGGCGCTGCGGTTGCAAATTCTGGAAACTATCCAAAAAGACAGGTGAAATCAGGGGTTAACCGCTACGTTATGTCGCACATTCCGCGCCTTTTGAAAATATTGCCTCAAGATCGGCGGCCCCGGCCGCCGCGCGATTCGCAAATTGCATCGCAAATTGCACTTTCGTCGCGCAAACCATGCGCTTCGCGTGCCGGTTGATTCGGCGATCAAGAACCATCCCGGGGGCTGGTCGCGCCGCCCCCTCCGCGCTAGGCTGACAGCCCCGATCCCAGACCGGAGACCCAGATGCGCGCCTTCCTTCACACCGATCCGACGACGCCGCCGACGCTTGCCGATCTGCCGCTGCCCGCCCCCGGCCCGGGCGAGGTGGCGGTGCGGATCGCCGCCTGCGGCCTGAATTTCGCCGACCTGCTGATGCTCGAGGGGCGCTATCAGGCCACCCCGCCGCTGCCCTTCGTGCCCGGGCTCGAGGCCGCGGGCACGATCACCGCCGCCGGGCCGGGCACAAGCCTGACGCCGGGCACCCGCGTTGCCATCCATGCCGGTCACGGCGGCCTGGCCGAGGCCGGGGTCTTTGCCGAGGACCGTTGCACCCCCCTGCCCGACAGCCTGGATTTCGACACCGCCGCCGCCTTCCAGATCGCCTATGGCACCTCGCATCTGGCGCTGACCCTGCGCGGGCGGCTGGCCCCGGGCGAGACGCTGGTGGTGCTGGGCGCGGCGGGGGGCGTCGGGCTGACCGCGGTCGAGATCGGCGCGCGGCTGGGGGCGCGGGTGATCGCCGTCGCGCGCGGGGCCGAAAAATGCGCCATCGCCGCACAGGCGGGCGCGGCCGAGACGCTGGATGCCGAGACCCCCGATCTGAAAGCCGCGCTGAAGGCGCTTGGCGGCGCCGATGTCGTTTATGACGCGGTCGGCGGCAGCTTGGGCGAGGCCGGTTTCGCGGCGCTGAAACCGGGCGGGCGGTTCTTGCTGATCGGCTTTGCCGCGGGGGCACCGCCCGCGCTCAAGCTCAACCATGCTTTGGTGAAAAACCTTGAAATCCATGGGCTTTACTGGGGCGGCTATCTGGATCTCGACCCGGCGGCGCTGCGCCGCTCGATGACCGAGCTTTTCGCCCTTGCCGCTTCGGGCCAGCTGCATCCGCATATCTCCGCCCGCTTCCCCCTGTCGCAGACCGCCGCGGCGCTGGAGATGTTGCGCACCCGCCGCTCCACCGGCAAGATCGTCGTCACGATGGGGTGAGGCCACCCCGCCGGCGGCCGATTTTCTGCCGCCGGGTTCTTGAAACCCCCCCGGTCCTTTCCAATATCGGACCCGACGGCGCGCGCTCTTGCCGGGTGCCGCACAGACTGGAGACAACCACATGGCTAATTACAACACGATGCACAGCACCGCGGCTGGCCGTGCGAGTTACATCGACGAGGGTCTGCGGACTCACATGAACAAGGTCTATGGCCTGATGTCGGTGGCGATGATCGTCACCGGCGCCGTGGCCTTCGGCGTCAGCCTGAACGAGCAGCTGCTGGCCGCGATCTTCGGCACGCCGCTGAAATGGGTTGTGATGTTCGCGCCGCTGGTCGTGGTCTTCGCCTTCTCGGCGCTGATCCACAAGATGCAGACCTCGACCGCGCAGATGGTGTTCTTCGGCTATTCGGCGCTGATGGGCCTGTCGCTGAGCTTCATCTTCAAGGTCTACACCGGCGTTTCGATCGCCCAGACCTTCCTGATCACCGCCATCGCCTTCGCGGCGCTGTCGCTTTACGGCTACACGACGAAGCGCAACCTCTCGGCTTTCGGCTCGTTCCTGATGATGGGTCTGATTGGCCTGATCGTCGCCTCGCTGCTGAACATCTTCATCGCGTCGTCGGCGCTGCAATTCGCGATCTCGGTGATCGGTGTGCTGCTGTTTGCGGGTCTGACCGCCTATGACACGCAGAACATCAAGAACACCTATCTGCAACTGGCCCAATCGGATGCGGATTTCCTTGGCAAGGCCGCGATCCTTGGCGCGCTGCAGCTCTACATGGACTTCCTGAACCTGTTCATGTTCCTGCTGCAGTTCCTTGGCAATCGCGAATGATCTGAACGACCCGAACCAACCTCCGGGAAAGGCCCCGCGGTCCGCCGCGGGGTTTTTTCCGTTTTGGGCTCAGCCCTGCAGCGCGGCAGCGTGATGGGCGAAGTGATCGGCCAGGAAGCTCGCGATGAAGTAATAGCTGTGGTCATAGCCCGGATGGCGGCGCAGCGTCACCGGATGGCCAAGCCGCGCCGCTTCCTCGGCAAAGATCCAGGGCTTGAGCTGGTCTTCAAGGAAGCTGTCCGCCTCGCCCTGATCGATCAGGATCGGCAGACGCTCGGTCGCTCCCGCCAGCAGCGCCATCGCATCCCATTCCGCCCAAGCCGCCCGGTCCGGCCCCAGATAGGCCGAGAAGGCCTTTTCCCCCCAAGGCACCTGCATCGGCGCGACGATCGGGGAAAAGGCCGAGACGGCCCGGTAGCGCCCGGGATGGCGCAAGGCCGCCACCAGCGCACCGTGGCCGCCCATCGAATGCCCCATCACCGAGCGCCGGTCAGAGGCCGGGAAAGCGGCTTCGATCAGCGCGGGCAGTTCGGTCACGACATAATCGTGCATCCGGTAATGGGCGGACCACGGCGCCTGAGTGGCGTTCAGGTAAAACCCCGCCCCCTGCCCCAGATCATAGGCCGGATCATCGGCCACGCCGTCGCCGCGGGGGCTGGTGTCGGGGGCGACGACAATCAGCCGATGCCGCGCCGCATGGGCCTGCGCCCCCGCCTTGGTGATGAAATTCTGCTCATTGCAGGTCAGGCCCGAGAGCCAATAGACCACCGGCAGCCGCTCCCCCGGTTCATGCGCCGGGGTGTAAAGGCCAAAGCGCATCTCGCAGCCCAGCGTGGCGGAGGTGTGGTGCCACACCTCCTGCGTGCCGCCGAAAGACCCATGCGTTTCAAGACGTTCCATCGCGGCCTCAGAATTTGATCACGGAGCGGATCGACTTGCCCGCGTGCATCAGGTCGAAGGCCTCGTTGATCTGATCGAGCCCCATCGTGTGGGTGACAAAGGGCTCAAGCTCGATCTCCCCCGCCATCGCCTGCTCGACCATGCCCGGCAGTTGCGAGCGCCCCTTCACCCCGCCAAAGGCCGTGCCCATCCATTTGCGCCCGGTCACCAGCTGGAACGGCCGGGTGGAGATTTCCTGCCCCGCCCCGGCAACGCCGATGATCACCGATTGCCCCCAGCCGCGATGCGCGCATTCCAGCGCCGCCCGCATGACGTTGACATTGCCGATGCACTCAAAACTGTGATCGACGCCCCAGCCAGTCATCTCGACGATCACCTGCTGAATGGGCTTGTCGTGATCCTTGGGGTTGACGCAATCGGTGGCGCCGAACTGCCGCGCCAGATCGAATTTCGCCGGGTTGGTGTCGATGGCGATGATCCGCCCGGCCTTCGCCTGCCGCGCACCCTGAATCACCGCCAGCCCGATCCCGCCAAGGCCAAAGACCGCGACGCTGTCGCCTGCCTGCACCTTGGCGGTGTTGTGCACCGCGCCGATGCCGGTGGTCACGCCGCAGCCCAGCAGGCAGACATGTTCGTGATTGGCCGCGGGGTTGATCTTCGCCAGCGAGACCTCGGCCACCACGGTATATTCGGAAAAGGTCGAGCAACCCATGTAGTGATACAGCGGCTGGCCGTTGTAGGAAAAGCGCGAGGTGCCATCGGGCATCACACCCTTGCCCTGGGTCGCGCGGACCGCGGTGCAGAGATTGGTTTTCCCCGATTTGCAGAACAGGCATTCGCCGCATTCGGCGGTGTAAAGCGGAATGACATGATCGCCCGGTTGGACCGAGGTGACGCCGGGGCCGACCTCGACCACCACGCCCGCGCCCTCATGGCCCAGCACGACCGGGAACAGGCCTTCGGGGTCATCCCCCGACAGAGTAAAGGCGTCGGTGTGGCACACGCCGGTATCGGTGATGCGGATCAGAACCTCGCCCGCTTGCGGCGGCGCGACATCGATTTCCACGACTTCAAGGGGTTTGCCCGGCGCAAAGGCCACGGCGGCACGCGATTTCATGTCTTTCTCCCTGTTGGTCTGTTTGAGACAGCTGCGCATCAGCGCCAGCAATTCCCCGGTTCTGGCGCCGCCCTCTCCCTCGGGCGGGCGGGTGATCCGCTTCACCCGCGGCAGAATGCGCTTCTTGTCCTCGGGTGGGGTCGGCAGCAGTGTCTCCCCCGGATCATACTGCGGGGGAGGATATCAGTCCGCCCCCGCAAGACCAGCGATTCCCGCATCGGGCGGGATCAGGCAGCGCCGCGCCTCGGCCACGACCTCGCGCGTCAGCGCCTCCAGCAGCCGCGCCCCCAGCCGCGCATGCTGCCAGTGCAGCCCCACCTCCAGCCCGGCGCCGTGCAAAAGCTCGACCAGCCGCCCCTCCGCAAGCGGCGCCGCGACAAGCGGAAGCGGATGCAGCCCCCAGCCCAATCCAAGCAGGCTGGCGTCCAGAAACCCCTGCGTCGAGGGCAGCTGATGCGTCGGCGCCTGCAGCGGCAGATCCAGATGACGGCGCAGCCAGCGCGCCTGCAGCCCGTCCTTGCGGTCGAATTGCAGCACCGGCGCATGCGCGAGCGCCGCGGCCGTGACGCCTTGCGGGAAGTGCCGCGCCATGAAGCCGGGGCTGGCGCAGGCGACATAGCGCAAGGCCCCCAGCGGCCGGGTCCGGCAGCCGGGCACCGCAAGCGGTTCCGCCGTCACCGCCGCCAGCACCTCGCCCGCGCGCAGTCGCGCCGCGGTGTGTTCCTCGTCATCCAGCAGCAGATGCAATAGCGCCCCGGTCGCTTCGGAAAACCGCGCCGCGGCGGGCAGAAACCAGCTGCCCAGCGAATCCGCATTCACCGCCACGGGAAGCGCGGGGGGCCCCTGCCCCGCCAATGCCGGAAGATCGGCCGCCAGCTCGCCTTCCAGCAGCTGCACCCGCGCGACATGGGCACACAGCCGCGCCCCCGCCTCGGTCGGCACCGGCGGCTGACTGCGCACCACCAGAGTCGCCCCCACCCGCTCTTCCAGCGCCCGGATCCGCTGCGACACCGCCGAGGGCGTGACCCCCAGCCGAGCCGCCGCCCGGTCGAACCCGCCTTCGCGGATCACCGCGGCCAGGGCCGCCAGCAGGGGATAGTCGAGCACCTTAGCCATCCTTCATCGAGCTTAGCATCCTGAATTTGACTACACCCGCAAGCGCGGGCAAGGAAGTCCGATGACCCAGCTTGCCCCCCTCCTCACCGGTTTCGCCCTGTCCCTTGGCCTCATCGTCGCGATCGGCGCGCAGAATGCCTTCGTGCTGCGCCAGGGGCTGCGACGCGAACATGTGGGACTTGTCGTCGCTTTCTGCGCGGCTTGCGACCTGGCGCTGATCGCCGCCGGGGTGGCGGGACTGGGCGCGGTGCTGGGCACGGCGCCGCGGCTGGTCACCGCGCTGTCACTGGGCGGGGCGGTATTTCTGGGCTGGTACGGACTGTCGGCGCTGCGCCGCGCGCTGCGGCCCGAGCGGCTGGAGGCCGACAACGGCGGTGTGGCGCTGACGCGCGCCGGGGCGCTGGCGCGGGTGGCGGGCTTCACGCTGCTCAACCCGCATGTCTATCTGGATACGGTGCTGCTTGTGGGCTCGGTCGGCGCGGCGCAACCGGCGGGGGCGCATCTGCCCTTTGTGCTGGGCGCGGGCCTGGCCAGCGCGGTCTGGTTCACCGCACTGGGCTTCGGCGCCCGGTTTCTGGCGCCGCTCTTTGCGCGGCCGCTGGCCTGGCGGGTGCTGGATCTGCTGATCGGTGCGATGATGCTGACGCTGGCGGCGGGGCTTTTGCGCCGGGTCTGGGCGATGACCGTCTAAGCGGCCACCGGCAAAGGAAAAGGCGGCCCCGGACCGGGACCGCCCTGTGATCTTGAGGTCGAAACGATCAGCGTTTCGAGAACTGGAACGAGCGACGGGCCTTGGCCTTGCCGTATTTCTTCCGTTCGACAACGCGGCTATCGCGGGTCAGGAAGCCAGCGGCTTTCAGCGCGGCGCGCAGCGACGGCTCGTGCAGTTGCAGCGCTTTCGAGATGCCGTGCTTGACCGCACCGGCCTGACCCGAAAGACCGCCGCCGACCACCGTCGCCATCACGTCATACTGGCCTTCGACGCCAGCGACGCCGAACGGCTGGTTGACGATCAGCTGCAGCACCGGACGCGCGAAATAGACCGGCATTTCCTTGCCGTTCACGGTGATCTTGCCGGTGCCGGGCTTCACCCAGACGCGGGCCACGGCGTTCTTGCGCTTGCCGGTGGCATAGGCGCGGCCCTGGGCGTCACGCACCGGGGTACGCTCCACCGCGGCGGCCACGGCCGCCGCCGGGGTGCCCGAAACGGCCGACTTCAGATCGTCGAGGGATTTGATATCGGACATGATCAGGCGCTCCGGGTGTTCTTCTTGTTCAGGACTTTCACGTCCAGAACTTCGGGCTGTTGGGCTTCATGCGGATGGGCGGCCCCGGCGTAAACGCGCAGGTTCGACATCTGCGCGCGGCCCAGACGGTTGCGCGAGATCATGCGTTCGACGGCCTTGATCACCACGCGCTCGGGATGCGCGCCTTCCAGAACCTGACGCGCGGTGCGGAACTTGATCCCGCCCGGGTGGTTCGTGTGCCAGTAGTAGCGCTTGTCTTCGCGCTTGGCACCGGTCATCTGCACCTTGTCGGCGTTGATGATGATGACGTTGTCACCCATGTCCATGTGGGGGGTGAAGGTCGGCTTGTGCTTGCCACGCAGGCGCATGGCAACGATCGTGGCGAGGCGGCCCAGAACGACGCCCTCGGCGTCGATCAGGATCCACTTCTTCTCGATCTCCGCCGGTTTCGCGGTATAGGTTTTCATTGTCGATCGCCCTTTGAAGGGTTGGGAAACTGGATGCGGGCTTATCCGCGCTTTCCGATCACAAAGCAAGCGCGTTGATGCGATTTATTTCATTCCAAATCAATGACTTGAAAAATAGGTATCAAAATACCCCACTCTGGGCGCAAAAATGATTCTGGTTCCGGCGGCGCGATCGGTCGCGCCCCAGCCGCCGCCGCCCGTGCTAGGCTGGGGCGCGGCAACCGGAACACGGGAGAGAACATGACCGAGCGGCAGGCGAGCGGATCGGCACCGGGCAAGACGCTGCCGGCGGAGGCGCTGCCGGCGGAGGCGCTGCCGGCGGGGCGGCGCATCGGGCTTCTGGCCGGCCCGCTCTGCCTAGTGCCGGTGCTGGCGCTGCCCGCGCCCGCGGATCTTCCGCCCGAAGCCTGGCGCCTGGCCGGGCTGACGCTGTGGATGGTGATCTGGTGGCTGAGCGAGGCGGTGCCGCTGGCCGCCACCGCGCTCCTGCCCGTCGCTGTGATGCCACTTCTGGGCATCCTGCCCATCGCCGCGGTCACGGCGCATTACGGCAACCCGTTGATCTTCCTTTTTCTTGGCGGCTTTCTTCTGGCCGCCGCGATGGAGCGCCACGGGCTGCACCGGCGCATCGCGCTGTTCATCGTCGCCCGTGCCGGACATTCCGCGCGCGGCCTGATCTCGGGCTTCGCGCTCGCCACCGCCTTTTTGTCGATGTGGATCTCGAACACCGCGGCGGCGATGATGATGGTCACCGTCGCCACCTCGGTCGTCGTCTTCGTCGAGACCCATGCCGAGAGGGAACGGGCGCGGGCCTTCGGCGTGGCGCTGATGCTGGGCATCGCCTGGTCGGCCTCGATCGGCGGCGTGGGCACGCTGATCGGCACGCCGCCGAATGCGCTTTTGGCCAGCATTCTGGCCGAAAGCCACGGGATCGAGATCGGCTTCTTTCAATGGATGCTGTTTGGCGTGCCGGTGGTGGCGGTGATGCTGCCGGTCATGCTTGTGCTGCTGACCCGCTGGCTGTTTGACCTTGGCGGGCTGGATCTGACCGCGGCGCGGGCGCTGATCACCGCCGAAGCCCGGGCGCTTGGCCCGTTCGGCCGGGCCGAGGCGATCGTGGCCACGGTCTTCGTGCTGACCGCTCTGGCCTGGGTGCTGCGCGCGCCGCTTGGCCTGCCGATTTCGGACAGCGGCATCGCGATCACCGCGGCGCTGCTGCTTTTTGCCTGCCCGCTCGGGCGGGGCCGCGGCTTCGTGCTGGACTGGAGCGTCGCCCCCGCCCTGCCCTGGGGCATCCTGCTGCTGTTCGGCGGTGGGCTGGCGCTGGCGGCGGGGTTCGAAAGCTCTGGCCTTGCGGCGGCGGTGGGGGGGCTTGCGCGCGGTCTGGCGGCGCTGCCGCTGTGGCTTCTGGTGCTGATCGTCGCGACGGGGATCGTGTTTCTGAGCGAGCTGACCTCGAACACCGCCGCCGCCGCGACCTTCCTGCCGGTGACGGCGGCGGTGGCGACGGGGCTTGGCTTGGCCGTGCCCTGGCTGATGCTGCCGGTGGCGGTTGGCGCCTCGATGGCCTTCACCCTGCCCACCGCCACGCCGCCCAATGCGATCGCCTTTTCCTGGAAGGGCTTGCGGCTGGCCGACATGGCCCGGGCGGGGGCGCGCATGGACCTGATCGCCATCGTGGTGATCTTTGCCGCGGTGATGCTGCTGGCGCCGGTGGTCTTCGAGCTTGCGCCGCCTCAGCGCGGCGGGACCGAATAGGTCATCGAAGCCCGCGCGACCGGCTCCGCCTCGCCTTCGGAAAAGATCAGGCAATCGCCCACCGCCAGGGATCGCCCCAGTTTCAGCACCCGCACCCGCGCCAGCAGGTCGATCCCGGCCAGCGGCTTGCGCAGAAAGTCGATCGTGGCATTCGTCGTCACCGACAGCGCCACCGGGCCGATGCGGCTCAGGATCGCCAGATAGATGCCCACATCGGCCAGCGCGAACATCGTTGGCCCCGAGACCGTGCCGCCCGGGCGCAGATGGCTGTCATCGACGCGCAGCCGGATCACCGTTTCCGCCCCCGCTTCGATCACCTCGAACATATCGGCCACCTGCGCAAACTCGCGGCGCAAAAAGGCGTTCAGCGCCGTCACGTCCATCTTCAGTTGCATCTTTCCTCCCGGCCTCTCCCAGGCCTAGACTTCCGGGTCCAGAGTTCCGGGCCGGGGGAGGAATTGCAATGAGCGAGCTTGTCGGGATCGAAAAACGTGGCGTCACCGCGCATCTGACGTTGAACAGCCCGGGGACGCTGAATGCGCTCTCGGATGCGATGCTGGCGGCGCTGGCGGCGCGGTTTGCGGCGCTGGCCGGGGATGCGGGGGTGAAGGTCGTGGTGCTGAAAGGCGCGGGCAAGGGCTTTTGCGCGGGCCATGACCTGCGCGAAATGCAGGCCGGGCGGGCGGCAGCGGATGGCGGGCGGGCGTATTTCGCCGATCTTTTCTCGCGCTGCGCCGCGGTGATGCAGATGATCCCTGCCCTGCCGCAGCCGGTGATCGCCGAAGTCCACGGCATCGCCACCGCCGCGGGCTGCCAGCTGGTGGCCAGCTGCGATCTGGCCGTCGCGGCCGAGGGCACGCGCTTTGGCGTCAACGGGGTGAACATCGGGCTGTTCTGCTCGACGCCGATGGTGGCGCTGAGCCGTGTGGTGCCGCGCAAGGTCGCCTTCGAGATGCTGACGACGGGGGAATTCATCGACGCCGCCCGCGCGCGCGAGGTCGGGCTGGTCAACCGCGTCGTGCCACAGGGCGAGCTTGAGGCGGCAACGACGGCGCTGGCCGAGACGCTTGCCGCGAAACTGGGTGCCGCGGTTAGGATCGGCAAGCGGGCGTTTTACGAGCAGATCGGGATGGATCAGGCCGCGGCCTATGACCATGCGGGCGCGGTGATGGTGGAAAACATGCTTTACCGCGACACCGCCGAGGGGGTGCAGGCGTTTCTCGACAAGCGCAAACCGGATTGGGCGTGACGGCTCAGCGCATCCGCCGGGTGATCGCCGCCGCCTGGCGCGCGCGCTTTGCCGCCTGACGCGCCGATTTCGCCGCCTTGCGCTCGGCCTTGGTCATCTGCGCGGCGGGCTTGCCCTGGCCCGCGGCCAGCTCGATCCCCTTCGCCACGCCGATCCGCAGCAGGCGGCGCAGGGTCATGTTCCAGACCATCTGCAACAGCTTCATCGGGTCCATCTCACTCCTCCTCGAACAGCTCGCTTTGGCCCACCATGTCGCCCTCGTCCTCCTCGGCCCCCGGCATCGGCCGGTTGTCAAGCAGCCCCGCCGCCCGGAGTTCCTTGATCCCGGGCAGATCGCGCGCCGATTCAAGGCCGAAATGATCAAGGAACGTCTCGGTCACGATGAAGGTCACCGGACGGCCGGGCGTCATCCGCCGCCGCCCAAGCCGGATCCATTCCAGCTCCAATAGCTGCTCGATCGTCCCGCGCGAGACCGCAACCCCCCGGATTTCCTCGATTTCCGCCCGCGTCACCGGCTGGTGATAGGCGATGATCGCCAGCGTTTCGATCGCCGCACGGGAGAGTTTGCGCAGCTCCACCGTTTCCTTCTGCATCAGGAAGCCCAGATCGGGCGCGGTGCGAAAGGCCCAGGCGTCGCCGATCTTCACCAGATGCACGCCGCGCCCCTCGTAGCGGCGGCGCAGATAGGCCAGCGCCTCGGCCGCATCGCAGCCATGCGGCATCCGGTCCTGCATCTCGCGCAGGCTGACCGGCTCGGCCGCGGCGAACAGGATCGCCTCGACCATCCGCTCCTGCTCGGCCAGCGGTGGCGCGTCGAAGAGCGATTTTTCATTCGGATCGTAACGGCTGTCGCTCATGTGCTGGTCCGCGGCGTGGTTCGGGCGCGAATGGTGATCGGCGCGAAGGTTTCGGTCTGGTGGATCTCGATCTGGCCCTGTTTCGCCAGTTCGAGCGAGGCCGCAAAGGTCGCCGCGGTGGCAGAGCGGCGCCGCTTCGGGTCCGCCCCCCAGCCCTCGGGCAGATAATCGGTCAGATCGGTCCATGCGCCGGCATAGCCGATCAGCGGCCGCATCCGGTCCAGCGCCTCTTCCATGGTGAAGATGTTCTTGCGATCAAAGGCATAGGGGCGGAATTCGTCGCGGGTGCGGATCCGCGCATAGGCTTGCATCAGCTCAAGCAGCGTCGCGGAATAGGTCACGCGGCGCACCCGCTCGACGGTTTCGCTGTAGCCACGGGCAAAGAAGTTGCGCCCCAGTTGATCGCGCGCCATCAAGGTCGCCGCCGCCTCGCGCATCGCCGCAAGCCGTTCCAGCTGGAAGGCCAGATGCGCCGCAAGGTCTTCCGCCGAGGGGCCATCCTCGCCCGGTTCGGGCGGCAGCAGCAGACGCGATTTCAAAAACGCAAGCCAGGCCGCCATCACCAGATAATCGGCCGCCAGCTCAATGCGCAGCGCCTTCGCCTCGTTGACGAATTTCAGATATTGCTCGGCCAGCGCCAGAACCGAGATGCGCCGCAGATCGACCTTTTGCGTGCGCGAGAGCGTCAAGAGAAGGTCCAGCGGCCCTTCAAAGCCGTCGACATCGACAATCAGCGCCTCGGCCGCAAGCCGTTCGCTGACACTTGTGCTTTCAAAAAGGCTTACCGTTTCCTCAGCCATCCGACCCGCCGCCGCCCGCAGCGTCAAATTCCGCCGCCAGCGCCACCAAGTCAGCCGCAGCGGGGGGGTGGCGCAAACGCAGCGCCGCTGCGGCGCGCAGGCTGGCCGCGGGGGTCAGCCGCCCCGCCGCCGCCACGGTGTCCTCGAACTCGGCGCGCGTGCCGTTGCAATGCAGGATCACGTCGCAGCCGGCGGCCAGCGAGGCCGCGGCGCGCTCGGCATAGCTGCCCAAAAGCGCCTGCATCCCGATGTCATCGGTCATCAAAAGCCCGGCAAAGCCGATTTCCTGCCGGATTAGATCGATCATCTTCGCGCTTTGCGTCGCAGGCGCGTCGTCAAAGGCGGTGAAGCGGATATGCGCGGTCATGCCCAAGGGCAGATCGGAAAGCGCCGCGAAAGGGGCGAAATCCTGCGCGCGCAGATCTTCGGCCGCGGCACGGACCACGGGCAGATCCTTGTGGCTGTCGGCCTCGGCGCGGCCATGGCCCGG
The DNA here is from genome assembly GCF_058724655.1 of Rhodobacter sp. 4.3.4. Classification (NCBI taxonomy): domain Bacteria; kingdom Pseudomonadati; phylum Pseudomonadota; class Alphaproteobacteria; order Rhodobacterales; genus Rhodobacter; species Rhodobacter sp. 4.3.4. The sequence continues at coordinate 969,225 of NZ_CM178967.1, read as the reverse complement.
CATGTGCTTGAGCACCGGCAGCACCCCGCCCGAAAGCAGGCCATCCGCCGTCGCACGGGCGTTTTGCACCACCGCCTCAACGGTTTCGCCAAGACAGCGGTTGCGCAGGAAAGGATGCGTGCGGGGGCCTGCAATATCACAGGTCGGCGCGCAATTGCCGTCGATGCCCACCGCGCGCAGCTCGGCCGCCTGCAGCCTTGCGCGCAGCCACATGCCCCGCGGACCGCGCAAGAGCGCGTCGTCCAAAGGCGGCGCCCAGTCGCGCCACTGCGGCCCGCGCAGGCGCTGCACCCGCCCGCCCTCCTGATCGACAAAGATCGGCGCATCGCGGCCCAGGGCCGCGCGCAGATCGGACGTCAGGCGGCAAAGCTGCGCCGGGCTTTCGACATTGCGCGCAAACAGGATCAGACCCCAGGGGTCGGCCGCGCGCAGAAACGCCGCCTCATCGGCGCCCAGCACCGTGCCCTCGACGCCCAGAATCGTGGCGCCACAGGCGGTTACTTGATCACGGTCGGAATGCAATTCGCCCCCTCGGCCACCAGCGCGGCGCAGAACTGACGCGCCTCCTCGACGCCCTTGAAGCCCGAGACCCGCAGCCGCCAGAAGCTGCGCCCGCCCGAGGCGGCCTCTTGGACGATGCGTTTCTTGCCCGCCATCAGCGCCTCGAACCGGCCCGAGATCCGGCCCCATTCGGCGCGGGCCTCCTCGGGGCTGTCAAAGGCGCCCAGCTGCACGACCCGCGTGCCCGAAGGCAGATCGGCGGCCTTGATCTCGACCGTTTCGGGACCGGCCAGCGCCGCGGCAACGGCTTTCGCGGCGGCCTCGGCCTCGATGTCAAGATCGGGACGCGCCAGCGGACGGGGCGATTTCACCACGCCGGGCACATCGGCCGGAACGACCGGCTCGGCCGCGGCGGTCTGGGCAGGCGGCGGTTCGACCGCAGGCTGGGCAGGCGCCGCTTCGGCGGGTGGCTCGGGATCGGTCGGCAACTCCGCGGCCGGATCGGCGGCGGGCGCCTCCAGCGCCGGTTTCGGCGGCAAGGCGCTGTCGGGCACCGGCACCGGCGGGCCTTCCATCGCCAGCTCTTCCGCCGCGGCGGGGTTCTGCACCTGCGGCAACGGCTTGAGTTCCGACATCGGCGCATCATCGGGCGACAGGCCCGTGGGCGGCGGCGCCAGCACGACGCGGCTTGGCCCCGGCGCGGCCAGACCCGAGCCCGCCACCTCGTTCACCGCCAGCCCGACATGGGCCGCCAGATCGCCGCCCGGGTCCGACGGCGCCATCCGCGCCGGCCCCTCAAGCGCGCGGATCACCGGCACGCCCGAGACATCGCGCACCGCCAGCCGATAGCCCCAGATGATCACGCCCAAGATCAGCGCCCCGGAAACGGCTGCCCCCGCCACTTGCACCCAGCGCGCGGACTGGGGCGCAGGCATGTCAAGGGAGGGGCCTGTCTCGCCCCCGCCCAGCCTGCCAAAACCCCCGCCATTGCGGGTGTCGGGATCGGTCATGCTCGCCCCATCTCCGGTTTTCGGGCCGGTGCGGCCCTGCCCTCCGGCGGTGCCTTAGCGCATCTCTTCGGCCGGGGTGACGCCAAGAATACCAAGACCCGCCGAAATCACAACGGCCGAGGCCCGGGCAAGGGCGATTTTCGCCGACGAGGCGGCCAGATCGCCTTCCTGAAGGAACCGCAGGGAGGGCTCGTCATTGCCGCGATTCCACAGCGCATGCAGGTCCGAGGCGATCTCATACAGGAAGAAGGCGACCCGATGCGGCTCGTTCGCGCGGGCGGCGATTTCGACCTGTCGCGGCCATTCGGCGATCTTTTTCGCCAGCGCGCGTTCGGCCTCGTGGGTGTTGCGGTCCAGATCGGCCGCGGCCAGCGCCGCATCCGACACGTCAATCCCCAGCTCGCGCGCCTTGCGCAGCACCGAGGCGACCCGGGCATGGGCATATTGCACGTAAAAGACCGGGTTGTCCTTGGATTGTTCGAGCACCTTGTCGAAGTCGAAATCCAAGGGCGCATCGTTCTTGCGCGTCAGCATGTGGAAGCGCGTCACCCCCGCCCCCGCCTGCTCGACCACGTCGCGCAGGGTGACAAAGGTGCCCGCGCGTTTGCTCATCTTGAAGGGCTCGCCGTTCTTGAACAGCTTCACCAGCTGAATGAGCTTGATGTCCAACGGCACCCGGTTTTCCGAAAGCGCCGCTACCGCCGCCTTCATCCGCTTCACGTAACCGCCATGATCGGCGCCGAAAACGTCGATCAGCTGGTCGAAGCCGCGTTCGATCTTGGTCCAGTGATAGGCGATGTCGGGGGCGAAATAGGTCCAGCTGCCGTCCGATTTCTTCACCGGCCGGTCCACGTCATCGCCATAGCTGGTCGAGCGGAACAGCGTCTGTTCGCGCTCCTCCCAATCCTCGGGCAGCTTGCCCTTCGGCGGCTCCAGCACGCCTTCGTAGATCAGGCCCAGATCCTGCAGCCGCTGCAGCGCCGCCTCGATCTGGCCGGTGCCGTAAAGCGACTTTTCGGAATAGAAGACATCCATCTTCACGCCAAGCAGCGCCAGATCCTCGCGGATCATCGCCATCATCGCCTCGGTCGCGAAAACCCGCACCTCGGCCAGCCAGTCGCTTTCGGGCTTGTCGATCAGGCTGGCACCGTATTTCGCCTTCAGCGCCTCGCCCACCGGGATCAGATAATCGCCCGGGTAAAGCCCTTCGCGGATTTCGGGCTCAAGCCCGTTCGCCTCGCGGTAGCGTTCATAGGCCGAGCGCGCCAGCACATCGACCTGCGCGCCGCCGTCGTTGATATAATATTCGCGCGTCACATCGTAGCCCGCGAAATCGAGCAGGCTGGCCAGCGCATCACCAAAAACCGCGCCGCGGGTATGGCCCACATGCATCGGCCCGGTCGGGTTGGCGGACACATATTCGACGTTGACCTTGATGCCGCGGCCCAGATCCGAGCGGCCGAAATCGGCACCAGCCGTCAGCGCCGCGCGCACCACATCGGCCCAAAGCCCGGGTGCCAGCCGCAGGTTGATGAAACCCGGCCCCGCAACCTCGGCCGAGGCGATCCGGGCATCGGCGGCCAGTTTCGCCACCAGCCCCTCGGCCAGCGCGCGCGGGTTGGTTCCGGCGGGTTTCGCCAGCACCATCGCGGCATTCGTCGCCATGTCGCCATGGGCGGCATCGCGCGGCGGCTCGACCGCCACAGCCTGGGTATCAAGGCCCGCAGGCAGCGCGCCTTCGGCCACCATCGCATCCAGCGCGGCAAGCACGACCGCGCGCACATCAGCAAAGAGGTTCATGATCTGATCGCTTCCTTCGTTGCCCCACCCCTGCCAGAGCGGCGCCCTGCCGTCAACTCTTGCCCCGCCTTGGCGCTTGCACTTGGCTTTCGAAGCCGGTTCAATGCCGCCCGAAGGGAGGCCCGGCATGAGCGAACCCGAGGACAGGCCCCGCCCGACACTGGCGGCGCGGGGCGAATTCGACGCGGGCGAGAGCGGCCTTGGCCTGGGTCTGGGCATGGCCTGGGAACGGCTCGTGGCGCGCGAGCAGCCCTTCGACCTTGCGCCGGATGACCTGCCGCCTGCCGATCTGGACCTTGGCGCCCTTTGCGACAAGCCGTTGATCGCGCCCGAAGGCGCGATGGAACCGCCGAATTTTACCGATTTTTCGGCCCGCGCGCGCAATCTTGCGCGCCAGATGGCGACCGAAGACCCGGCCACGACCGAGCTGGAATTCCTGCATGCGCAGCTTGTCATGGTCTTGCGCCGCGCCGCGGTGCCCGAGGCGGCGCGGCGCCTTTATTTCCGGATCTGGGACGAACACGGAGAACGCCTCGCGCGGGACATGCCGACGCGCTGGCGGGTGTCGGCGGCGCAGTGCTTTGCCGATCACGGCCGGACCGAGGCCGAGCGCAGCCTTGGCGCGCAGATGGCGCTGATGTTCGGGCTGGTGAAGCTTTACGAGACCGAGCGGCGCTTTTCCGGCCTTGCCGCCTGGGAGCTGTTCCCGAACCGCCGCCCGCACCGGGGGCCGCTGATGATGGGGCTTTCGGCTTATGATCTGCGCGGCGGCGATCTGCCGCGCAATCTGCTGGCGCGGATCTGGCGGCAAAGCCATGATGCCGGGCCGATGGGGCAGCTGGCCGAGGCGCTGATTTCCGATTTCGAGACCTCGAACCGGGGGATTTTGATCCGTTTGCGCAAGATGGGAAAGCGCGTCGCACCCCGTTCAGATTGACGGATCGCGATTTTTCCGCTAACGCGACCTCACCCGCAATCCGGCGGGCAGACGGGACGCCCGGTTTCAACGCGTCCCCCCACCCCGCGCGCGGGGCCTTCCCACGCGCCACAGGACGCCCATGACGAAGTTTACCGATCTCAAGCTTGACCCTGCCGTGCTGCGTGCCATCGCAGATGCCGGATATGAAACGCCCACCCCGATCCAGGCGGGCGCCATTCCGTCGGCGCTCGAAGGCCGCGACGTGCTGGGCATCGCCCAGACCGGCACCGGCAAGACCGCCTCTTTCACCCTGCCGATGGTGACCATGCTGTCCTCGGGCCGGGCGCGGGCGCGGATGCCGCGCTCGCTCGTGCTCTGCCCGACGCGGGAACTGGCGGCGCAGGTGGCCGAGAATTTCGACACCTAATGCGAAATACACCAAGCTGACCAAGGCGCTGCTGATTGGCGGCGTGTCCTTTGGCGAACAGGACAAGCTGATCGACCGTGGCGTCGATGTGCTGATCGCGACGCCGGGGCGGCTGCTGGACCATTTCGAACGCGGCAAGCTTCTGCTGACCGGCGTGCAGATCATGGTGGTCGACGAGGCCGACCGGATGCTCGACATGGGTTTCATCCCGGATATCGAGCGGATCTTCCAGCTCACCCCCTTCACCCGGCAGACGCTGTTCTTCAGTGCAACGATGGCGCCGGAGATCGAGCGCATCACCAACACCTTCCTGCATGCCCCCGCCCGCATCGAAGTGGCGCGGCAGGCGACGACCTCGGAAACGATCACGCAAAAGCTGATCCAGATCACGCCGCCGCGCCGCGACCAGTCGGCCAAGGCGAAACGCGAACTTCTGCGCGCGATCATCAAGGCCGAGGGCGAGGCCTGCACCAACGCCATCATCTTCTGCAACCGCAAGACCGATGTGGACATCGTGGCGAAGTCGCTGAAAACGCACGGGTTCAACGCCGCGCCGATCCATGGCGACCTGGACCAGAGCCTGCGCACGAAAACGCTCGATGCCTTCCGCGACGGCACGCTGCAGCTTCTGATCGCCTCGGATGTGGCGGCGCGCGGGCTGGACATTCCGGCCGTCAGCCACGTTTTCAACTATGATCTGCCCAGCCATGCCGAGGATTACGTCCACCGCATCGGCCGCACCGGCCGCGCCGGGCGTCTGGGCGCCGCCTTCTCGATCGCCACGCCCGCCGACGAGAAATACCTGACCGCGATCGAAGCGCTGGTGAAAATGGCGATCCCGCGCGCCGATCCGCCCGAGGGGTTCTCGCTGTCGGATGCCGCGCATCGCGAGCCGCGCAAATATGACGATGACAAGGGGCCGAAATCGCGCTCCTCCCGGTCGCGTTCGGGGCGGGGTCGGGACGAGAAACGCCCGCCGCGCGAAGACCGCGCGCCGGTGATCGTCGCCCTTGAAGAAGACAGCTCGCTGATCGTCGAGGTGCCCGAGGCGAAACGCTCCGAGGGTCGGCGCTCTGACGCGCGGCGGTCGGAAGGCCCGCGCGGCGACAGCCACCGTGCCGAGCCGATCCGCCCGGACGGCCCGCGCGAAGATCGCCGCGACGAGCGCCGGTCCGAACCCTATCGCGACAGCCGTCGCGGTCGCGACAACGGGCCTGCGGTCGTCGGCATGGGCGATCACGTGCCGGATTTCCTGCTGCGATCCTTCCGCACCACGAAGCCTGTGATCGAGGACAAGGACGGCGACGAGACCGCCGAGGCCGAGGTCGAAACCCCGGTCACGGAACCCTCGGAAGGCTGATCTGCCGCGCCAAAACGCAAAGCCCCGGTTTGCCGGGGCTTTTCTTTTGGCCTATGCGCCGAAAGTGCGCTCGAGCACCCCAAGCCAGTTTTCATGCGCGATCTTGCGGATCAGATCCTCGCCCCAGCCGTGGTCGCGCATCGCGGCGATGAAGCCCTGCAACCCCGCGACATCGCCCAGCACATCGGGGATTTCCGCGCCGTCGAAATCGGAGCCCAGCCCCACGTGATCCTCGCCCAGCCGCGCGATCAGGTGATCCAGATGGCGCAGCATCGGCTCCCAGCCGCAGCCGGGGTCCTTGCGGCCATCGGGCGTCAGGAAGCTGACGGCGTAGTTCAGCCCGACCATGCCGCGGCTTTCGCGGATGATGGTGAGCTGCCGGTCCGTCAGGTTGCGCGACGACGGGCAAAGCGCATGCGCATTCGAATGGGTGGCCACCAGCGGCGCATCCGACAGCGCCGCCACATCGTCAAAGCCCTTTTCGTTCAAATGGCTGAGATCAATCATGATCTTGAGCTTGTTGCATTCCCTGACCAGCCGCTTGCCCGCCGCGGTCAGGCCCGGCCCGGTGTCGGGGCTCGACGGAAAGGCAAAGGGCACGCCATGGCCAAAAATCGTCGGGCGCGACCAGACGGGCCCAAGCGAGCGCAGCCCGAGCGCGTGGAACGCATAGAGCGCATCCAGATCGGCGTCGATCGCCTCGGCGCCTTCCATATGCATGATCCCGGCGATGACGCCTTCGGCCATCGCGGCGCGGATCTCGCCTGCGGTGCGGCAGATGCGGAAAGCGCCACCCGACGCGCGCTCCATCCACAGCATCAGGCCTGCGGCGCGCAAAGCCGGATCGGCTGCCTCGGCAGCATCCATCAGCGCGGGCAGCGGCAGCCGGTAGGGCGGATTGGCCATCTGCGCCATCAGTTCGGTATCGTCATGGGCGACGGGGGACGGCAGATAGATCGCGAAGAAACCGCCCGCAAACCCGCCCGCGCGCATCCGCGGCAGGTCAAGCTGCCCGCCCTCGCCGGTCAGCCAGATGTCGCGCCGCTTTTCAGGCGCTTCCAGAAGCCGCAACAACAGGTCGTTGTGGCCGTCAAACACGGGGATCATCGCACTTCCTTTCCGGCAGGGTCCAGCATCCGGTCCGCAGAGGCCGCGAACAGGCTTTGCGCATAGGCGGTCTTCATCCGGGCCTGGGCAAGGTCGTCGCGCGCCAGTTCCTCGACCGCGCGGCCGTTCTGCATCACCAGCACGCGGTCACACATGTGATCGATCACGGCCAGATCGTGGCTGACCATCAGGAAGGTCAGCCCGCGTTCCGCCCGCAAGCGGTTGAGCAGGTTCAGCACCTCGGCCTGAACCGAGGCATCGAGCGCCGAGGTCGGTTCATCCAAGAGCAGGATTTCCGGTTCCAGCATCAGCGCCCGGGCAATGGCGACGCGCTGGCGCTGCCCGCCCGAGAGCTGATGCGGATAGCGAAAGCGGAACGCGGTCGGCAGGCCGACATCGGTCAGCGCCCGCACCACCCGCGCGTCGGTGTCACCGATGCCATGGATAGCCAGCGGCTCCGACAACGTGCGGTCGATGGTGTGGCGCGGATGCAGGCTGGCATAGGGGTCTTGGAACACCATCTGCACGCGCGCGGCAAAGGCCTTGTCGCGCGGCGCTTTCAGCGGCTGCCCGCCAATGCGGATCGCGCCCCCCGAGACCGGCGCCAGCCCGCAAATCGCCCGCAGGATGGTCGATTTGCCCGATCCGCTTTCGCCGACCAGACCGAAGCTTGCCTGTGCGGGCACGCGCAGGCTGACGCCTTCGACCGCGCGGACGGTGCGGCCATGCGCGCGGAACGTGACCGAGAGGTCCTCGATTTCGATCAGATCAGACATGCGCCCAGTCCCCCGTGCGATCAAGCCCCGGCAGCGGCGCCCGCGGGCCTCCGATCCGCGGCAGGCAGTTCAACAGGCCCTGCGTATAGGGGTGTTTCGCCGCCATCAGATCATGCGCGGCCAGTTCCTCGACGATACGGCCGCGATACATCACCAGCACCCGGTCGCAAAACCGCGCCACAAGCCGCAGATCGTGGCTGATGAAAATCAGCCCCATGCCGCGGCTTTTCACCAGATCATCGAGGATCGACAGAACCTCGGCCTGCACGGTTACATCCAGCGCCGAAGTCGGCTCATCGGCGATCAGCAGATCGGGTTCCGGGATCAGCATCATCGCGATCATCACCCGCTGCCCCATACCGCCCGACAGCTCATGCGGCCAGGCCTCCATCACCCGTTCGGGGTCGCGGATCTGCACCGCTTCCAGCGCCGCGATGGCCTTTTTGCGCGCCTCGGCCCGGCTGATGCGGTCGCGGCGCAAGAGCCCCTCGGTCAGCTGCGCGCCGATCCGCATGACGGGGTTCAGCGAATATTTCGGGTCCTGCATCACCATGGCGAGACGCGGGCCGCGCAGGGCACGCATCTGTTTTTCATTGGCTTTCAAAAGGTCGATGCCGTCGAACGTCATCCGATCCGCCTCGATCCGCCCGGGTGGCCGGATCAGCCGCAGCACGGAGCGCCCGGTGATGGTCTTGCCCGAGCCGCTTTCGCCGACGATCCCCAGCCGTTCCCGGCCCAGCGAAAAGCTGACCCCGCGCACGGCTTGCACCGGGCCGGTCTCGGTCGCGAAGGTCACGCGCAGGTTTTCGATCTGCAACAGGCTCATCGGGCGGCACTCCGCGGGTCGAGGACATCGCGCAGACCATCCCCCAGAAGGTTGAAGCCGAGCGAGACGGTAAAGATCGCAAGGCCGGGCATGGTGGCGACCCACCATTGCTCGAACAGGAACTTGCGGCCCGAGGAAATCATCAGCCCCCATTCCGGCAAGGGCGGCTGCACGCCAAGGCCCAAGAAGCCAAGCCCCGCCGCGATCAGGATCACCCCCGCCATGTCGAGCGTGACGCGGATGATCACCGAGGGCAGGCACATCGGCACGACATGGCCCCAGATGATCCGCCCCGCCCCCGCGCCCTGCAGCCGCACGGCGGCGATGTAATCGGAATTGCGCACGGTGAGGGTTTCCGCCCGCGCGACGCGGGCATAGGGCGGCCAGGCGGTCAGGGCGATCGCCAGAACGGCGTTCTGCACCCCCGGCCCCAGCACGGCGACCAGCGCCAGCGCCAGGATAAGCCGCGGGAAAGCAAGGAAGATATCGGTGATCCGCATCAGAACGGTATCGACCCAGCCGCCGAAATAGCCCGCGACGGTGCCGATCAACAGCCCGATCAGCGGCGCGGTGACGGCGACAAGGGCGACGATGGCCAGCGTGATGCGGGCGCCATGGACGATCCGGCTCCAGATGTCGCGGCCGAAATCATCGGTGCCGAGCCAATGCCCGGGCGTGCCGGGGGGCAAAAGCCGCTCGGCCAGGTTCTGCGCGAAAGGGTCCTGCGGCGCAAAGACGGGCGCCGCGACGGCCAGCAGGCACAGCCCCGCGATGATGAAAAGACCCAGCATCGCCAGCGGGTTGCGGCGCAGGCGCAGCCAGGCAAGCCAGGCCTGCCCCAACCGGGCCTGACGGCGCGAGGACGGGTTCGGATCGGTCAACCAAAGGGTGAGCGCGGTCATCAGCGGGCCCTCGGATCGACGATGCGGTAAAGGATGTCGGAAGCCATGTTCAACGTGACGAAGACGACGCCCACGACGACGGTGCCGCCCAGAACGGCGGGCATGTCGGCGGCGAAAAGCGCGTCGGTGATGTAAAGGCCTAGGCCCGGCCAGGCGAAGATCGTTTCGGTCAGCACCGAGCCTTCGAGCAGATAGGCGTAGGAGAGCGCGATCACGGTGATCAGCGGCACCGAGACATTGCGCATCGCATGCACCCAGATCACCCGCCATTCCGGCATGCCCTTGACGCGGGCGGTGGTGATATATTCCTGGCTCAGTTCCGTCATCATAAAGCTGCGCGTCATGCGGCTGATGTAAGCCATGGAGACATATCCCAAGATCCCCGCAGGCAGCAGGATGTGGGAGATCGCGTTGGCGAAGATGTCCCAGGCGCCGTTCAGGGCGCTGTCGATCAGGATGGCGCCGGTGTAGCGGGTCATGCTGAATTCCAGCATCATCTCGTAGGTGGCATCCAGCCGCCCGGGGCCGCCGACCCAGCCGAGCTGGCCGTAAAAGATCAAAAGGCCGATCAGGCCGAGCCAGAACACCGGCATCGAATAGCCGACAAGGCCGACCAGTCGGACGATCTGATCGGCGAGGGTGCCCGGGCGGGTCGCGGCCAGCACGCCCGCGGGCACGCCCAAAGCGACGCCGATCAGCGTGCCGAGCGTCGCCAGTTCCAGCGTGGCGGGGAAGACGCGGGCGACATCCTCGATCACCGGGGTGCGGGTGCGGATCGACTGGCCCAGATCGCCCTGCACGGCGTCGCGGACGTAAATCCAGAACTGCTGCCAGAGCGGCTGGTCGAGGCCCAGCGCCTCGCGGACGGCCTGATACTGCGCCTCGGTGGCGCGTTCGCCGACGATCGAGAGCACCGGATCGATCGGCACGACGCGGCCGATGACGAAGGTAACGAGCAAGAGGCCCAGCAGCGTGATGGCAAGGGTAAGAAGACCCCCGGCCGCATGGCGCGCAAGCGCGGGCAGACGGGAGGACGGGGCGGGGGAAGGTTCGGTCGTGGTCATGGGGCAAGCCCCGCCGCCCGGATCGGCCCCGGGCGGCGGGATCGTCTTACTTGGTCACGGTCCAGTAGCTCGCCTGATCGGTGGCGCCACCGGCGTGGAAGCCCTTGATATTGGCGCGCAAAGCATCTTGCCGCGCCATCTGGAACATCGTCACGAAGGCCGAGCTGTCGCGATGCACGCGCTGCATGTCTTCATACATGGCGGCGCGTTTGGCGGCATCGGGTTCGGCCACCGCGGCCTCGGCCTGCGCCCCCATCGCCCCCGGGTCCCAGGCCGTGCGCCAGGCCAGATAGCCCGTCGCCTTGGCCGCGTCCGAATTGTCGGGGTTTTCGGCAAAGGTCGAGGCGTTGGTATGCGGGTCGGGATAATCCGGCCCCCAGGTCTGCAGGGTGATCTGGTGCTGACGGCCGCGGTATTTTTCCAGCACCTGCTTGCCGTCGCCCACATCCAGCGTGACGTTGATGCCGATCTGCCCGAAAGTGTGCTGCACCGATTGCGCGATGTTCATCCGCTCGGGGTTGTTGCGCACGGTCAGGCTGACCTCCAGCGGCAGCTTCACGCCGGACTCGGCCAAGGCCGCTTTCGCCTTGTCCAGATCAAGGCTGTAGGGCGTGTCGTCCAGCGCGCCAAGGAAGCCCTTGGGCAGGAAGGACTGATGCACGACCCATTGGCCCTTCAGGATGCTGTCGGCCATGCCCTGATAATCGACCGCCCAGCGCATCGCCTCGAGCACCTTCGGGTTCGCCAGATCGGCCACCTTCTGGTTCATCGCCAGATAATAGATCTGCCCGCCGACGTCATTTTGCACCACGATCTCGGGATTGCCGCTGACGCCCTCGATATCGGTCGGCGTCATTTCGCGGGCAATGTCGATATCGCCCTTTTCCAGCAGCAGCCGCTGCGTCGCGCCCTCGGGGATATGGCGCATCAGCACGTTCTTGATCGGCGCATCGCCGCGCCAATGCCCCTCGCGGGCTTGCAGGATATAGCCCTCGTTCGGCTTGAACGAGCGCAGCACATAGGCGCCGCTGCCTTCGGAATGCGACTTGAGCCAGTCATTGCCCATGTCGCCGTTCACCTCATGCTCCATCGCCGCCTTGACATCGACGATATAGGCAGGCGTCGCGGTCAGGCAGTTGTAGATGAAGCTGGGCGCATAGCGTTTGTCGGTCTTCAGGATCAGCGTGTCGCCCTCGAAGCTGACGGTCTGCTCGACATTGTCCTTGCTCAGCCCGAACTGGGTCAAGATGAAGGCCGGGGTCTTGTCCATCTGGACGACGCGGCGCAGCGACAGGGCGGCGGCCTCGGCGGTGACCGGATTGCCGCTGGAGAAGGTGACGCCCGGGCGCATCTTGAAGCGATAGGTGACGCCATCTTCATCGACCGACCAGCTTTCGGCCAGACCCGGCACCAGCTCGCCGGGTTTCGCGGGGTCCAGTTCCACCAGCGAATCGTAAAGGTTGTTGTTCAGGTCCGCACCCGAGAATTCAAAGGCTTCGGCCGGGTCGATCGAGACGATATCGTCGATCGCATCGGCCAGAACCAGCGTGTCGGCGGGCGTTTGCGCGAAAAGCGCCGCGGGCGCGACACAAGCCAGAAGGGTGGCGAAAGCGGCCGCCGGGCGAAGGCTGCGGAGTGATGTCATATGCGGACTCCCTGTCCTGTCGTTTCTTGTCGCGGGCGTTCCGAAGCGGACCGGCCCGATCCGACGAAGCTTGCCCGTTCCTTGCGGAAGATCAAGCGCGCGTGAACGCAACGGCGCCCGGCGGCGGGAAAACGCCCATCGATTGCCCGGTGTTTCCGCAACGCGAACGACCGCCCCTGCCCTGCCGCGCGAATCGTCAACGCGGCCACGTCAAGCCCCCGTCGCGGTCTTCGAAAGCCGGGGCGGCAAACCGCGGCGGGATCACGGCGAAGCCGCCCGGATCGCGCAATTTTGACACAATTGCCGCAGCGCGACGGTTGAGCGCGCGCGACCAGTGCCGCCCCGGACGTGGAATTATTGCCGCTTGGTTAACAGTTTTCCCCAAGTTTTAAGGGGTTCGCCGGGGAATTAAGGAGTCATTAAGGATTATTGACGACCTCAACACGTCGTTAACCTTTTGTTTCCATTTTGGGCGACAATTCCGAAAAGCTTCCTCACTCATGCCGCAGCCGGTGCCGATAGTGGCTGCATCAGACGGGTGCCCGAAGGGTGCCAAGCAGCCGAGGAGAACCAACATGGCGTTCACGTTCCGCAAGAAGCACGAGTTGAAGGAAGCCCAGCCGGTTACGGTGGCCATGGCGGCGGAAACGGAACAGCTGGCCCTGTCCGAGAAGATCGCGCAATACGACTATCTCGAACATCTGCTGGAAGATCTGATCGTCGAACAGGAAACCCTGTCGCGGCAGTTCTACGCCAAACACCGCGAGACCGAGGCCGAGACCGATCAGGTGGCGCTGGATTCGGGCGAGATGGTGGCCCGGGACAGTCTGACGATCACCGATCTTTCCTTTCAGGATTTCAAGCAGTTGAGCGATCTGGCCAAGCGCGTCGTGCCGGAGGGCCTGCCCAATGCGCACCGCCGCTTCGTGCTCAAGGCCTGCAGCCCCGAGATGGTGGCGATCGAAGATCTGGAAGAGATGATCAAGCTTTACCGCTACCGCATGGGCGTGGCAGAGCAGGACATCCTTGACCACCGTCCGACCTCGATCCTTGAAGCGACGGCGAAGCTGCGCTTCATGTCCAGCCTGATGCTCGACGGGCTCGACATCAAGCACGACTATTTCTTCTACCTCGTCGAGGAATGCGCGATGATCATCGAAAAGGTCGAGCGTCGCCGCATCGTCTGACCGCATGGCCTTGCCCGCCTGCGCGGGCCGGGCAGACCCGTGGCACAGGTTCCAGTGCCCGGTCGGCGCCAGAGCGATGCACGATGACATCGCCGGAACCGATATTTTCCCCGCTCCGCGGGGTTACCGGGATTGTTAACCATATCTTAACCAATCCTGCGCGAGTCTCGCACAAAAGAAACGTCGGGGGGCCCACCCCTCACCGGCGAAGGCGAGGCAAAGGAAGATCAAGATGTCCCCCGAAGACCACGGCCAAGAGCAGCCCCCCAGCCTCTGGGTGCGGATGCGCAACCTGATGACGCCCGGTGCCACCCGCCGGGCCGCCCGTCTGACCGCATTGCGTCAGCAGATCGATGCGGTGCGCGAGACGGCGCTGCAAGTCGTCGCCCATGCGGGCGAGGCGCGCGAACGCTGGCTTTTGCTGCAGGAAGAAGACCTTGATCTGGCCGTGGGCGAAATGCGGATGCTGGCTGCGGTGACGATGCAGGCGGAATTCATCCTGCGCGCGCAGGCGCAGCGCACCCGCCACGACACCCTGCCCGAGCCGCAGCTGAGCGCGCTCTCGGAGCAGCTGCAGCAGACCCTGGCGGCGCTGGAAGATCTGCGCACGGCGGCGGCGCTTTCGGCGCTGAAGGCGCGGCACGGGCTGTTGATGGCGCATCCCGAGCCGCTTGGCCCCGAGGGGCGCTCGGCCCAGCCCCCCCGTCCGACGCCGCAGCGTCAGGGCAAGCTGCGGATGCTGAACGGCGTTCCCGCCGGGGCGCGACCGCTGCCGACGGCGGTCTGATCAGCCGCGCAGCCGCGCCACCAGCCGCAGCGCCGGCCCCACGACATAAAGTGCCGGCGGGATCAGCAGCAGCCCGAAGATCAGCCCCAGCACGCCATCCAGGGCGGCGGTGACCAGCCATTCGGTGAAACCGCCCGCGGGCAGCAGATGCCCCGCGCCCTCGGCCAGATGGTGGATCGTGTCATAGGCCCCGGGCCAGCCCAGCTCTGCCGCGCCATGCAAAAGGATCGAGCCGCCAACCCAGATCATCGCCGCCGTGCCAAGGATCGACAGCGCGGTGAGCAGCGGCGGCATCGCCCGCACAAGGCCGCGTCCGACCCAGCGGATCGGCGCAATCTTGCCCCTGCGCGCCAGCCACAGCCCGACATCATCCGCCTTCACGATCAGCGCGACCCCGCCATAGACCAGCACGGTGATGCCGATGGCCACCACGGCCAGCGCCAGCGTCTGCATCCAGAGCGGCTGCCCCGCGGGCAACGAGGCCATGGCGATGGTCATGATCTCGGCCGAGAGGATGAAATCGGTCTTCACCGCGCCCGAGACCTTTTCGCGTTCCAGATGCGCCGGATCGCCCGCCGGATCGTCGTTCGGATCGACATGGCCATCGGCATGGGGGGCATGCGGGAACAGGAGGTGAAACACCTTTTCCGCGCCCTCGAAGCACAGATAGGCGCCGCCGATCATCAGAAGCGGCGTGATCACCCCGGGCGCAAAGGCCGAGAGGATCAGCGCGACGGGCAAGAGGAACACCAGCTTGTTGCGGATCGAGCCCATGGCGATCTTGCCCACGATCGGCAATTCGCGGCTGGCCTCGAACCCATGCACATAGCGCGGCGTGACGGCGGCATCGTCGATGACGACCCCCGCGGCCTTGGCCCCCGCCTTGGCCGCGCCTGCGGCGACATCATCCACCGAGGCGGCGGCAATCTTGGCGATCCCCGCCACGTCATCAAGAAGGGCGAGAAGGCCGCTCATTCAAATCTCCCTTGGGTTTTGCGGGTAAGTAGGGGCTGAGGGGGCGGGGTGCAAGGGGAGACAAAACCTCAGCCTTCCGACCAGCGATCCTTGGTCAGGCTTGCAAGACCTCGGACATTTCCCGCAACTGCTGCAAAATCGGAGGGTTTGACGGCTCGACAACCTCATGGCGTATCTGGCTGAGAACACCACGGATGACTTCCGTTCTGCGAAGTCCGGATCGCTCCACAAGGCTCCGCAAGCAAAGATCGCTCTCCGGCGAAAGCTTGAAGGAAAGGCGTTTTTGAGGAATACGCACTCCGGCCGGAGAAGCAGAGGCGTTCTTGCCCACGACAGCTTTCCAATTTTTCAGTTTCTGGATGGACTCGGGATCACGAGACATTCTGTTCATGAAGAATGCCAAGATCGCCTTCCTGTGCCGTGGCGACGCATGACGCGCGACCAGCGTCACAGCGGCATCCAGTACTTCCAGATCCGGAGCCGGAACCTGCACCTCAAGCGGAATCTCCGCAACCGGACGCGCGCGCCGCAGGGCAGGCAGCGACTGGGCCGGAATACTGACGACACCTCCGCACCGGTCGCAGACCGCCACCAGAATATCCTTCGCCATGCCGGTCTGATCTTCGAACGGAACATCGCAATACCGGAATGTCGTCGACACTACATCAGCGCAGGTTTCGCATATCCCCTTGGAGCATTCTCCCGCGTGATAGAGCTTCATGTCATTCGTCCCGATGAACGCTCACGAAAAAGACATCTGGCGTCAGAATATAGAATTTGATGTACTAGCCATCCCTCTTGAGAATGTGCACATCAACACCCTTCCTGACGTGATGCTCGTCTCTGCGATGATGTTGACCGGAGCATCGCTTCAGAATGGCCACAACTTCGGCTTCCGTAACCTCCCCGGTCGCAAGCAAGTTCTTGCTGCTCAGGGCGCTCCGTCTCTCGATCTGATACGAGCCGCTTTCCAGCGCTTCTATCGCAAGTCTCTTCGCCTCCTTGAACCCGATCCTTGCGATCAATATACGAGCTCCCTCGTAAATTTCAAGTTGCCCCCGAAATCAAAAGGCGCTCCCTCGGGAGCGCCTTTTCAATCTTACAACCCGAGCTTCCGCGCCACGATCTCGTTGACCGCGGCGGGGTTGGCCTTGCCCCCCGAAGCCTTGATCACCTGCCCCACGAACCACCCCGCCAGCTTCGGATTGGCCTTCGCCTTCTCCACCTGCGCGGGGTTCGCGGCGATGATCTCATCGACCGCTGCCTCGATCGCGCCCAGGTCGGTCACCTGCTTCATGCCGCGCGCCTCGACGATCGCGGCCGGGTCGCCGCCCTCGGTATAGACGATCTCGAAGAGATCCTTGGCGATCTTGCCCGAAATGTCCCCCGAGCGGATCAGCCGGATGATGCCGCCGAGCTGCGCCGGGCTGACCGGGCTTTGGCCGATCTCGTGGCCCTCTTTCTTCAAGCGCCCGAAGAGCTCGTTGATCACCCAGTTCGCGGCCAGCTTGCCATCTTCGGCCACCGCCACCACGGCTTCGAAATATTCGGCATCCGCCACTTCCGCCGTCAGCACCGAGGCGTCATATTCGGAAAGCCCCAGATCCTTGACAAAGCGGGCCTTTTTCTCATCCGGCAGTTCCGGCATCGTCGCGCCGATGTCATCGACCCAGGCCTGTTCGATTTCGAGCGGCAGCAGGTCCGGGCAGGGGAAATAGCGGTAGTCATGCGCCTCTTCCTTCGAGCGCATCGACCGTGTCTCGCCCTTGTCCGGGTCGTAAAGCCGGGTTTCCTGCACGATCGAGCCGCCATCTTCCAGAATCGCGATCTGGCGGCGGGCTTCGTAATCGATCGCCTGCTGAATGAAGCGCATCGAGTTCATGTTCTTGATCTCGCAGCGCGTGCCCAGATGGCTGAAATCCTGGCTTTCCTGATATTTCTCGTATTGGCCGGGACGGCAGACCGAGACGTTCACATCGGCGCGCAGGTTGCCGTTTTGCATGTTGCCATCGCAGGTGCCGATATAGCGCAGGATCTGCCGCAGCTTGGCGATATAGGCCGCCGCTTCCTCGGGGCCGCGAATGTCGGGACGGGAAACGATCTCCATCAGCGCCACACCGGTGCGGTTGAAATCGACAAAGGACATCGTCGGGTCCATGTCATGGATCGACTTGCCCGCGTCCTGTTCCAGGTGAATCCGCTCGATCCGCACCTTGCGCGCCACACCCGGCCCCATGTCGACAATGATCTCGCCCTCGCCGACGATCGGGTGGTAAAGCTGCGAGATCTGATAGCCCTGCGGCAGGTCGGGGTAGAAATAGTTCTTGCGGTCGAAGGCCGAGCGCAGGTTGATCCCCGCCTTCAGCGCGAGCCCCGTGCGCACGGCTTGTGCCACGCAAAACTCGTTGATCACCGGCAGCATGCCCGGCATCGCAGCATCGACAAAGGCGACATTCGCGTTCGGCTCATTGCCGAACATCGTCGAAGCGCCCGAGAACAGCTTCGCATTCGAGGCCACCTGCGCGTGCACCTCCATCCCGATCACCAGCTCCCAGTCGCTTTTCGCGCCGGCAATGACTTTCGGTTCGGGGGCGGTGAAGGCAAGGTGATCAAGCATTGCGGGTTCCCTTTCTCGGCTTGAGCCCTTCTAGGGCAGGGCGCGGCGCGGGGCAAGATGGCCCGCCCGCGTGGCGGGTGTCAGGTCGAAAGGGCGTATTTGATCCAAGAAAAAGCCGATGTGTTTTTTCTTGGCGCAAATACGCCGGGGTCCGGGGCAGCGCCCCGGCGCTTTCAGCCCGCAAGCCGCCCGACCATCTCGCCAAGATCGCGGCTGAGGCCGGGGGTGGCGGCGATGCGCTCAAGCGCCGCTTTCGCATGGGCCTGCCGCGTGGCATCGTAGCGCCGCCAGGTCTCGAAGGCGGTCGACATCCGCGCCGCGGTCTGCGGGTTGAGCGGATCGAGGCGCAACAGCCAATCGGCATAAAGCGCATAGCCCGCACCATCGGCACGGTGAAAGCCCGCATGGTTGGCGGCAAAGCCCCCCAGCAGGCTGCGGAAGCGGTTCGGGTTTTTCCAGTCGAATTCCGGCGCCGCCGCCAGCTGGGCCACGGTTTCGGCCGCAGCCTCGGGCGGGGTCAGCGCGCCCTGCGCCATCCGCCACTTGTCCATCACCAGCGGATCGGCGGCCCAGCGCGCGGCGAAACTGGCCAGCTGCCCCTGCCCCTTGCCCTCGGCCACCAGCAGATTGAGCGCGCCGATGCTCTCGGTCATGTTCGTGGCCTCGGCGAAAAGCGCCGCCGCCCGCGCGCCGCCATCCTCGGTTGTCAGCAGCGCCAGCGTGGCCAGCCGCAGCGCGCGCCGCCCGGCCGGACCGGCGTCGGGGCTGTAGGGGCCGGTCACCGCGCAGCTGTCATAGACCCGGCTCAGCGCCGCGCCGTGCCGGGTGGCGAGCATCTTCATCAGCTTGCGCCGCGCTGCCCGGATCGCCTCCGGGTCGGGCGTGTCCCCGCGCGCGAACAGCGCCGCGGCGATCTCGTCCTCGCCCGGCAGGCGCAGACAGGCGGCGCGGAACCCCGGATCGGCCTCTTCATCCGCAATGAGCCGCCCCACCGCATCGAGGTAATCAAGCTGCGTCCCCTCGCCGCGCGCCATCACCATCAGGGTCTGGCGTGCCAGCGTCCGCCCGGCCTCCCAGCGGTTGAAGGGATCGGTGTCATGGGCCAGCAAAAACGCCTGTTCCGCGGGCGTCGTCGCGCGCTCAAGGATCACCGGCGCCGAAAAACCGCGCAGGATCGAGGGCACCGGCCGCGCCGACAGCCCCTCGAAGCGGAAGCTCTGCCGCGCCTCGGTCAGCTCCAGCACCCTGGTCGGCACCACCTCGTCGCCATTGGGCGACAAAAGCCCCACCGCGAGCGGAATGTGGCGCGGCGGCTTTTCCGTCTCGCCCGGGGTGGGCGGGGTGGTCTGGGTCACGTCGAGCGTGAAGGTGCCGTTCTCATAGCTCTCGCTCACCGTCAGCTTCGGCGTCCCCGCCTGGGTATACCAGAGCTTGAACTGGCGCAGATCGCGCCCCGAGGCATCCTCGAAGACCTTGATCCAGTCCTCGATCGTGCAGGCCTGGCCGTCATGGCGGTCAAAATAAAGATCCAGCGCCGCGCGATACCCCGCAGGCCCCAGCAGCGTCGCCAGCATGCCCACCACCTCGGCGCCCTTTTCATAGACGGTCGCGGTATAGAAGTTGTTGATTTCCTTGTAGCGGTCGGGCCGCGGCGGATGGGCAAGCGGCCCCGCATCCTCGCGGAACTGGCGCGCGCGCAGGGCCGCCACGTCTTCGATGCGCTTCAGCCCGCCCAGCCGCACGTCGCGGGTGAAGCTTTGATCACGGTAGACCGTCAGCCCCTCTTTCAGGCACAGCTGGAACCAGTCGCGGCAGGTGATGCGGTTGCCGGTCCAGTTGTGGAAATATTCATGCGCGATCACCGCCTCGATGCGTTCGTAATCGGTGTCGGTTGCGGTTTCGGGGCTTGCCAGCACCAGCTTCGCATTGAAGATGTTCAGGCCCTTGTTTTCCATCGCCCCCATGTTGAAATCATCGACGGCGACGATGTTGAACAGATCAAGGTCATATTCGCGCCCATAGGCCTCTTCGTCCCATTTCATCGACCGGGCGAGCGCGCCCAGCGCGAAATCGCAGCGGTCCTCGTCGCCCGGACGCACCCAGATGTTCAGATCGACCTTGCGGCCCGACCGCGTGGTGAAGCTGCCCGAGGTGGCGCGCAGATCCCCCGCCACCAGCGCGAAAAGATAGGCAGGCTTCGGCCAGGGGTCGTCCCATTCCGCCCAGCCCGGCCCCTGCCCGACCGGATTGCCGTTCGACAAAAGCACCGGCAGATCGCTCTCGATGCGCACATGAAAGCGGCTCATCACATCGGGGCGGTCGGGATAGAAGGTGATGTGGCGAAAGCCCTCGGCCTCGCATTGGGTGCAATACATGCCGTTCGACATGTAAAGCCCCTCAAGCGCGGTATTCGCGGCCGGTGCGATCTCGACCTCGGTCTGCAGCCGGAACGGGCCTGCGGGCAGCCCCGCGGCGGGCAGCACGAGGCCGGTCTCGTCCAGATGATAGTCGCCCGGGGCCAGCGCCCGCCCGTCAAGCGAAAGTGAGATCAGCCGCAGGTCTTCACCCTGCAACACCATGTCAGCACCCGGCTGCCGTGGCGTCACGTCGAGCGTCGCGAGAACCCGCGTGGCCGCCGGATCAAGCCGGAAGGTCAGGGAAACGGACACGATCTCAAAGGGATAGGGCTTGTAATCCGACAAAAGGGTGACGCCGTCCATGACTTTCCTCGCACTGGGCTTGCACTGGGCTTTCGCGCAAGCTAGGCCCTTCCCGCCCCCCCGGCAAGGCATCGCCGACAGCCGGGAGAGCGCGAATTTCGCTGGACAGGGGCGGCATCAGGGCCAAGATACCGGCCAAAGCTTGGGAGGAGCCGATGACGGAACGCGTGGACCGCGAGGGGCTGCAGGTTGCAGCCGAACTGGCGACCTTCATCGAAACGCAGGCGCTGCCCGGGACCGGGGTCGATCCGGCGCGGTTCTGGGCGGGGTTTTCGGCGCTGATCCACGATTTCGGGCCGCAGAACCGGGCGCTGCTGGACAAGCGCGACGACCTGCAGGCGCAGATCGACGCCTGGCACCTGCAACACCGCACGCAGGGCCATGACGCCACCGCCTATCGCGCCTTTCTGGAAGAGATCGGCTATCTGGTGCCCGAGGGCGCCGATTTCAGCATAGAGACCGGCCCGACCGATCCCGAGATTGCCCAGGTCTGCGGCCCGCAGCTGGTCGTGCCGATCACCAATGCGCGCTATGCGCTCAATGCCGCGAATGCGCGCTGGGGCAGCCTTTATGACGCGCTTTACGGCACCGATGCTTTGGGAGCGCCGCCCATGGCGCCCGGCTACGACCCCGTCCGCGGCGCGAAGGTGATCGCCTGGGCCAAGGACTTTCTGGATACCGCCTGCCCGCTGGTGGCCGGGTCCTGGGCACGGGCGACGCGGCTTTGGCTGCAAGACGGCGGTCTGTTCGCCGAAGTGGCGGGCGAGGAAACCGGGCTGAAAGACCCCGCCCAATTTGCAGGCTTTCGCGGCGCGACCGAGGCGCCCACCGAAATCCTTTTGCGCAACAACGGCTTGCATCTGATCCTGAAGCTCGACCGCGCCCATCCGATCGGTGCCACCGACCCGCTGGGCCTGGCCGATCTGGTGCTCGAATCGGCGCTGTCCTCGATCATGGATTGCGAGGATTCGGTGGCCACCGTCGATGCTGCCGACAAGGTTCTGGCCTATCGCAACTGGCTGGGCCTGATGCGCGGCGATCTGACCGAACAGGTGAGCAAGGGCACTCGCAGTTTTACCCGCGCCCTTGCCCCCGATCTGACCTTCACCGCGCCCGGGGGCGGCACCGTCACGCTCAAGGGCCGGGCGCTGATGCTCGTGCGCAATGTCGGGCCGCTGATGACCACGCCCGCGATCCTGACCCGCAGCGGCGCCGAGGCGCCCGAGGGGCTGATGGATGCGATGGTGACCACGCTTTGCGCGCTCCATGACCTGAAGCGCGGCGCCAATTCCACCACCGGCTCGGTCTATGTGGTCAAGCCGAAGCTGCACGGCCCCGAGGAAGTCGCCTTCACCTGCGCCAGCTTCGCCCATGTCGAGGAGGTGCTGGGCCTGCCCGCCAATACGGTCAAGCTCGGCATCATGGACGAGGAACGCCGCACCAGCGCCAATCTCAAGGAATGCATCCGCGCCGCGAAAGATCGGCTGGCCTTCATCAACTCGGGCTTTCTTGACCGGACCGGGGACGAGATCTTCACCTCGATGGAAGCCGGGCCGATGGTGACCAAGGCCGAGATGAAATCGCAGCCCTGGATTTCGGCCTATGAGGATCGCAACGTCGATATCGGCCTGCGCTGCGGGCTGCCGGGCAAGGCGCAGATCGGCAAGGGCATGTGGGCCGCGCCCGACAACATGGCCGAGATGCTGGCGCAGAAGATCGCCCATCCGATGGCCGGGGCGAATTGCGCCTGGGTGCCCTCGCCCACCGCGGCCGTGCTGCACGCGACGCATTATCACCGCGTCGATGTGAAAGCGCGGCAACGCGAGATCGCGCAGCTGCAACGGCCGCTGCGGCTCTTTGATCTGCTGACGATCCCGCTCGCCGTCGGGCGCACCTATTCCGAGGCCGAGATCAGCGCGGAAATCGAAAACAACGCGCAGGGCATTCTGGGCTATGTGGTGCGCTGGGTCGATCAGGGCATCGGCTGCTCCAAGGTGCCCGACATCCATGACGTGGGCCTGATGGAAGACCGCGCGACGCTGCGGATCAGCTCTCAGGCGCTGGCGAACTGGCTGCATCACGGCATCGTCGGCGAGCCGCAGGTGATGAAGGCCTTCCGCAAGATGGCGGCCGTGGTCGACCGGCAGAATGCGGGCGATCCGGCCTATCAGCCGATGGCGCCGAATTTCGACGGGCTGGCGTTTCAGGCCGCCTGCGATCTGGTCTTCCTCGCCCGGATCCAGTCCTCGGGCTATACCGAGCCGGTGCTGCACCAGCGCCGCGCGCAGGTGAAAGCCGCCAGGGCGTAGAAACGGGGGCTCTGCCCCCCGTCCCTGCGGGCCCGCCCCCGGGATATTTGCACCAAGGTGAAAGCAAAGGGCGCCCCGCGACGGGCGCCCTTTCATCTTGCCTCAAATATCCCGGGGGTCGTCCATTGGTGCGCCATTGGTTCAAGAACCAATGGACGACGGGGCAGCGCCCCCGCCGCTTCACTTGAAGTTGCGGCTGTCCTTGATCTGATCCCAGGCCCAGACCACCTGCTGCAGCATCTCTTCCTGGCTGCGGTCGCCGCCGTTCATGTCGGGGTGCAGCACCTTGATCAGCGCCTTGTAGCTCGCGCGGATCTCGGTCTTCGTCATCGTATCCTTGGCATCAAGCAGCTCAAGCGCGCGCCGCTCGGTCGGCGGCAGCTTGCGCCCCACCACGGTCCGCCCCGGGTTCTGCGTCGCATTGGCGCCCAGAAGCTCCATCGGATCGGTGATGCCATGCCGCGCCCAGCCCTTTTCCTCTTTCGAGCGGCCAAAGGGTTTCGTCGGCCGTTCCCAGACATTGGCATTGTCCAGAAACTGCTGGAATTCCTCGTCCGACTGGCCCTGAAAATAGTTCCAGCGCAGATTGTATTCGCGCACATGGTCCTTGCAGAACCAGAAATAGTCATCCAGCACCTTCGGGCTTTTCGGCGCGCGGTACTGGCCCGGCTCCTTGCAATCGGGGTGATCGCATTGCCGGGTCGAGGTCTCGAAGGCGCCGGACATGCCGCGCTTGCCCTTGGTCCGACTTTTCTTGTCGGCTGCGGCAGAAATGTTGAAGCCGAAAGGGTCGGTCTTGCTCATGGGTCTTGCTCATGGGGCCGGCTCAGAGGGCCAGCTCAGGGGGGCCAGGTTTCGCTCTCGGTGCGGCTTCTGGGTCCGCTCACCGACTCGGGGGGCAGAGGATAGAGCATTTCCCCGCCAAGCCAAGGGGCAAGCTGCCGTCGCGTCGCGAAGGCCGGTCTCAGAACGACTCGTCCGCCGCCGGACCCAGCCGCGGCGCCCGGCCTTCGGGGGCGAAGGCGGTCAGCCTGCCGCGCCGTTCGGTCGAAAAGGTCAGGCCGGTCTCGTCTTCCGTCTCGGCCTCGCCGGGCCCGGCCGTGTCCAGCGCGCGACGAAACACCAGCAGATGGTGCATCACCGTCGTCTTCGACGCCAGCCCCGCCCGTTCCTCGGCGGGCAACGTCTCGGCACGCCAATATTCCCAGCCCTCGCGCGCCAGCTCGTTCATCAGCTCGCCCAGAGCATGGGCAAAGCGCTCGGCCCCGGTTTTCAGCCCGCGGTCCTTTTCGCCCCGCACCGGCGCGGGAACCACCTTGTAGTCGTAAAGCTGCATGACGCACCTCGTTTTGGCCGCGACAGATACGCCTTGCGCGCGGCAGGTCAAGCAACGAAGGGGTGAACGACGCCCCCTCCCCTCCCTGTCCTGCTCGTTGTCCCTGTCACAATCCGCCTCTTGCGCCGGGGCGCCCCATCGGCCACAAAACGACGAGTGCACGAAGAGGACCGAAGATGCTCGACCAGACCGCCAAGCCCACCGAAGAGATCGATCTGCGCGAAGTCTTCGGGATCGACAGCGACATGAAGGTGAAGGCCTTTGCCGACCGCACCGACCGCGTGCCGGACCTTGACCCGACCTACAAATTCGACCCCGACACCACGATGGCGATTCTGGCGGGCTTTGCCTACAACCGCCGCGTGATGATCCAGGGCTATCACGGCACCGGCAAATCGACCCATATCGAGCAGGTGGCGGCGCGGCTGAACTGGCCCTGCGTGCGGGTCAACCTTGACAGCCACGTGAGCCGGATTGACCTGATCGGCAAGGATGCGATCAAGCTGGTTGATGGCAAGCAGGTCACGGTGTTCCACGAAGGCATCCTGCCCTGGGCTTTGCGCAACCCGACCGCGATTGTGTTCGACGAATACGATGCGGGCCGCGCCGATGTGATGTTCGTCATTCAGCGCGTTCTGGAGGCCGACGGGAAACTCACCCTGCTCGACCAGAACGAGGTGATCACCCCGAACCCCTATTTCCGGCTGTTTGCGACGGCGAACACCGTGGGTCTGGGCGACACCACCGGGCTTTATCACGGCACGCAGCAGATCAACCAGGGCCAGATGGACCGCTGGTCGCTTGTCGCGACGCTGAACTATCTGTCCCACGACGCCGAGGCCGCGATCGTGCTGTCGAAGGTGCCGCATTACAACACTGAAAAGGGCCGCAAGACGATTTCGCAGATGGTCACCGTGGCCGAGCTGACCCGGACCGCCTTCATGGCCGGGAATCTCTCGACGGTAATGTCGCCCCGCACCGTCATCGCCTGGGCGCAGAACGCCGACATCTTCCGTAATGTGGGCTATGCTTTCCGGCTGACCTTCCTGAACAAATGCGACGAGCTGGAACGGGCAACCGTGGCCGAGTTCTACCAGCGCCTGTTCGACGAGGAATTGCCCGAAAGCGCCGCCGTCATCGCGGGGCGTTAAGGGGGGGCGATGACCAAGCCCAGTGACAACCCCGCCGATCCGTTCAAGAAGGCCCTGGCCGAGGCCACGCGCACGCTGGCCGATGCGCCCGAACTGAGCGTCAGTTTCAGCGTCGATCCGCCCGGCGTGGCGGGCGATCAGATGCGCCTGCCGCAGGTTTCCCGCCGGATGACCCGCGACGAGATCATGATGGCGCGCGGCACCGGCGATGCCTTGGCCCTGCGGCAACGCCATCACGATACGGCCGTCGCTGCCCGCTATGCGCCCTCGGGCGACATGGCGAAATCGCTGTACGAGGCGATGGAAACCGCGCGCTGCGAGGCTTTGGGCGCGCGCGACATGCCCGGCACGCTGACCAATATCGACTTCAAGATCGGCCATGAGGCCGAGCGCAAGGGCTATGGCCAGATCCGCACCCAGGCCGAGGCGCCGCTTGCGGTTGCCGCGGGCTACATGGTGCGCGAAATGGCGACGGGGCGGAAACTGCCGCAGGCCGCGAACCATGTGCTCGACCTCTGGCGCGGCTTTCTTGAGGATCAGGCGGGCGCCGAGTTTCAGGGCATCGAGGCGGCGCTTTCCGATCAGGCGGCCTTTGCGCGGTTGGCGCGCAAGGTGATTGCCGATCTCGGCTATGGCGATCAGCTGGGCGAGGACCCCGACGCGCAGCAAAACGACGAGGCCGATCAGGACAGCGAGGAAGACCCGGAAGCGGATCAGGACAACCGCTCGGAGGAAGAGCAGCAGGACGACGACGGCGAGGCCAGCCCCGAGCAGGCCCAGGAACAGCAGCAGGACCAGCGCCAGACCACCGTCAGCCAAGACGATCTGGCCGATGACGAAACCGGCGACGAAATCGACATGCCGCAGGCCGATGCGCCGCCCGAGCCGCCGCCGCCCGCGCCGCATTCGAACGCCGATCCGAATTACACCGTCTTCACCACCGACTTCGACGAGGAAATCCGCGCCGAGGATCTGGCCGAGGCGGCGGAACTGGAACGGCTGCGGGCTTACCTTGATACCCAGCTCGAACCGCTGAAAGGCGCGGTGGCGCGGCTTGCCAACAAGCTGCAACGGCGGCTTCAGGCGCAGCAGAACCGGTCCTGGGAATTCGACCGCGAGGAAGGCACGCTTGACGCTGGCCGCCTTGCCCGCGTCGTGGCGAACCCGACGACGCCGCTGTCCTTCAAGATCGAAAAGGACACCGAATTCCGCGATACCTGCGTGACGCTGCTTCTGGACAACTCGGGCTCGATGCGGGGGCGGCCGATCTCGATTGCCGCGATCTGCGCCGATGTTCTGGCGCGCACGCTCGAACGCTGCTCGGTCAAGGTCGAGATCCTGGGCTTCACCACCCGCGCCTGGAAGGGCGGGCAATCGCGCGAAAGATGGCTCGCCGAGGGGCGCAAGCAGGGGCCGGGGCGGCTCAATGACCTGCGCCACATCATCTACAAATCCGCCGATGCGCCGTGGCGGCGGGTGCGCTCCAATCTGGGCCTGATGATGAAGGAAGGCCTGCTGAAGGAAAACATCGATGGCGAGGCGCTGGAATGGGCCTACAAGCGCGCGATGGCGCGGCCCGAGGCGCGGAAAATCCTGATGGTGATTTCCGACGGCGCCCCGGTCGATGACTCGACGCTCTCGGTCAACCCCGCGATTTATCTGGAAAAACACCTGCGCGACGTGATCGCCATGGTGGAACGTCGGCGCGCGGTGGAGCTTTTGGCCATCGGCATCGGCCATGATGTGACGCGCTATTATTCGCGCGCCGTCACCATCACCGATGTCGAGCAGCTGGCGGGCGCGATGACCGAACAGCTGGCGGCGCTTTTCGACAGCGATCCGCGGGCGCGGGCGCGGGTGCTGGGGATGAAAAAGACGGGGTAAGCGGGCATGTTTCAGGATTTCACCAGCCGCTCGACGCCTGCGCATGGCCCGGCCCGGCTTGCGCTCTTGCGGCAGGCGATCCGCGACGCGGGGCTGACCGGCTTCCTGATCCCGCGCGCCGATGCGCATCAGGGCGAATATGTCGCCGATTGCGACGCGCGGCTTTCCTGGCTGACCGGCTTCACCGGCTCGGCCGGGTTCTGCCTCGTTCTGCCCGACATCGCCGGGGTCTTCATCGACGGCCGCTACCGGGTACAGGTGAAATCCGAGGTCGATCTGACTGCCTTCACCCCCGTTCCCTGGCCCGAGGTCAAGGCCGGGCCCTGGCTTCTCGAACACCTGCCCGCGGGCGGGCGCATCGGCTTTGACCCCTGGCTGCACAGCCGCAAGGAGGTCGAGGATCTGCGCCGCGCGCTTGAGGGCTCGGGCATCGCGCTGGTCGAGACGGCAAACCTGATCGATGCGATCCGGGCCGACCGCCCGGCCCCGCCGATGCAGCCCGCGCGGGTGCATCCGCTTGATTTTGCCGGGGAAAGCAGCGCCGAGAAGCGCGGCCGCCTTGCTGCGGCACTGGGCAAGCAGGGGGCGGTCGCGGCGGTGCTGACGCTGCCCGATTCCATCGCCTGGGCGCTGAACATCCGCGGCGCCGACATTCCCCGCAACCCGGTGGTGCAGGCCTTTGCCGTGCTGCAAGCCAACGGCCATCTGACGCTTTTTGCCGAAGCGGCGAAATTCTCGCCCGAAGTTCGCGCGCATCTGGGCAATGAGGTGACGTTGCGCCCGGTCCCGGCCTTTGCCGCCGCGCTGCGCGGCCTGAAAGGCCCGGTTCTGGTCGATCCGGGCTCGGCGCCGCATCAGGTCGGCCGCGAGCTGGAGGAGGCCGGCACCGAGGTGATCTGGGCCGAGGATCCCTGCATCCTGCCCAAGGCCCGCAAGACCCCAGCCGAGGTGGCGGGGATGCGCGCCGCCCATCTGCGCGACGGCGCGGCTCTGGTCGAATTCCTGGCTTGGCTCGAGGCCGAGGCGCCAAAGGGCAAGCTGACCGAAATCGACGTGGTGGAGCGGCTGGAACAGCACCGCCGCGCCACCGGGCAGCTGCTGGACATCAGCTTCGACACGATCTGCGGCGCCGGGCCAAATGGCGCCATCGTGCATTACCGGGTGACCGAGGCGACGAACCGCCGCGTCAGCCCCGGCGAGCTCTTGCTGATCGACTCTGGCGCGCAATATCCCGACGGCACCACCGACATCACCCGCACCCTCGCCGTGGGCCCGGTCCCCGAGGGCGCGGCCGAGGCCTTTACCCGCGTGCTGCAAGGCATGATCGCGATCTCCCGCGCCCGCTTTCCGCGCGGCCTGGCGGGACGTGACCTTGACGCGCTGGCGCGGGTGGCGCTCTGGCAGGCGGGGATGGATTATGACCACGGCACGGGGCACGGCGTCGGCGCGGCGCTCTGCGTGCACGAGGGCCCGGCGCGGATCTCGCGGATTTCCGACGTGCCCCTCGCCCCCGGCATGATCCTGTCGAACGAGCCGGGCCATTACCGCGAAGGCCAGTGGGGGATCCGGATCGAGAACCTGATCCGGGTCGAGGAGGCGCCAAAGATCGGCGACGGCCGCGACCATCTGTGCTTCGAAACCCTGACCTGGGTGCCGATCGACCGCCGCCTGATCGTGGCGGAGATGCTCTCGCAGCCCGAACGCGCCTGGCTTGACGCCTATCACGCCGGGGTCCTGGACCGGATCGGCCCGCTTGTGGGCCCGGCCACCCGCGCCTGGCTGAGCACGGCCTGCGCCCCTCTCTGACAGCAAGGGCGTATTTGCGCCAAGAAAAAGCGGGACCGGATCGATCGGCCCTGCCCCTTGGTTTTCCTTGGCAAAATACGCCGCGGGGGTGAATTGCCGAAGGCAAGAGGGGGGCGCGCAGCCCCCCCTTTTCGGGGGTCCGGGGGCAGCGCCCCCGGCCCGGTTCAGATATGCAGCGCGTCTTTCGCCGCGCGCGCGATCACCACTTCCTCGTTCGTCGGGATCACCCGCACCGCGACGCGCCCGGTCGAGATTTCGCGCCGATGCGCCAGGTTCGCCGCCTCGTCAAGCGTGATCCCCGCCCAGTCGAGCCCCTCGCAGACCGCCGCGCGCACATGCGAGGAATTCTCGCCCACGCCGCCGCAGAAGACGAGCGCATCCATCCCGCCCATCGCCGCCGCCAGCGAGGCGATCTCGCGCTTCACCCGGTGGCAGAAATAGTCGATCGCTTCCGCGGCATGCGGGCTCTTCGAGGCTTCAAGCGTGCGCATGTCGTTCGACACCCCCGACATGCCGATCAGCCCCGAACGCTTGAACAGCAGCTCGGTGATGTCCTCGGCATTCATCTTTTCCTGATCCATCAGGTAAAGCACCACGCCCGCGTCCAGTTCCCCGGCGCGCGTGCCCATCGGCAGGCCCGACAGCGTCGAGAAGCCCATGGTGCAGGAGATCGACTGGCCATTGTGCACACCACAGATCGAGGCGCCCGAGCCAAGATGCGCAATCACCACCCGGCCCGCGCGCAGCTCCGGTTCCTCGGCCGCCAGCACACCGTCGATATAGGTGTAGCTCAGCCCGTGGAAGCCATAGCGCCGCACGCCCTTTTCGTAATAGTGCCGCGGCAGCGCATAGGTGTCGTCGACGAAGGGATGGCCGCGATGAAAGGCGGTGTCGAAACAGGCGACATTCGGCACGCCCGGAAAGGCCTCGATCGCCGCGCGCACGCCCGCAAGGTTATGCGGCTGGTGCAGCGGCGCAAACGGGTTCAGCCGCTCGAGGTGGTCCATCAGCACGTCGGTGACCTTTTCCGGCTCGGCGTGATCGGTGCCGCCATGCACGATCCGATGCCCGATCGCCACGATCTCCAGCTCCGGCATGTCGGTGCGAAACGCCCCAAGCGCCGAGCGCAGCGCCAGCGTATGGGTGGCGAAATCATCCGGGGCCAGATGCGGCACCGGCATCGCCTTGCCGTCAGCATCCTTCAGGTTCAGCGAGGCCTCGGGCGCGCCCAGCCGGTCGACATGGGCGGTGGCAAGGGGCGCCAGCGCCTCGTCGAACAGCCCGAGCTTGAGCGACGAAGAGCCCGCGTTCAGCGTCAGAATGGCGCGCGTCAT
This sequence comes from Rhodobacter sp. 4.3.4, assembly GCF_058724655.1. Lineage (NCBI taxonomy): Bacteria > Pseudomonadati > Pseudomonadota > Alphaproteobacteria > Rhodobacterales > Rhodobacter > Rhodobacter sp. 4.3.4. The sequence continues at coordinate 938,782 of NZ_CM178967.1, read as the reverse complement.
CAGGCATTCCCCCCGCGGATCCGGTTCCAGTGGATCGAGGCCACGGCCGCCGAGGCCAGCCGCGCCATCGCCGAATCCGACCGCGAGTTCAGGATCACCGGCACCCGCGCGCCCAGCACGACGCCCGCGGCTTCGGCGTGGGAAATATAGGCCAGCTGCTTGGCCAGCATGTTGCCCGCGTCGATCCCCGGCACCACCAGCACATCGGCCTGTCCGGCAACCGGACCGCGCAGCCCCTTGGTGCGCGCGGCGCCGATATCGACCGCATTGTCCATCGCCAGCGGCCCGTCCACGACCCCGCCCCGGATCTGCCCACGCTCGGCCATTTTCGACAAAAGCGCCGCATCGATCGAGCTCGGCATCGCCGGATTGACCGTTTCAACCGCGCTCAGCACACCGACTTTCGGCGTCTCCATGCCCAGCGAAATCGCCAGATCGATGGCGTTTTGCACGATGTCGACCTTGGTCGCCAGATCGGGGGCAATGTTGATCGCCGCATCGGTGACCAGCAGCGGATGGCTGACGCCGGGCACGTCCATCACGAAGACATGGGTGAAGCGCCGCCCGATCCGCAGCCCCTTTTCCTTGTCAAGCATCGGCCGCAGCAGGTCATCGGTATGCAGGTGCCCCTTCATGATCGCCTGCGCCCGGCCCGCGCGCACCAGCTCGACCGCCGCCCGGGCGGCGTCGCGATGGCTCAGGTTCTCGACGATCTCGAAGCCCGAGAGCGATTTCGACAAGGCCTTCGCCGCCGCCTCGATCTTCGCCGGATTGCCGACCAGGATCGGCTTGATCAGCCCGCGCTCGGCGGCGATCAGCGCGCCCTCCAGCGCCGATTGCTCCTCGGGGCAGACCACCGCCGTCGCCAGTTCCGGCAGCGCCTCGGCCTTTTCCAGAAGCGCCTCGAAATGGCGGTGGCGCTGCACGATCAGCCCCGGGGCGTCGATTTCCTCGTAGCGGATATAGGTCTTCGGCGCCAGAACCCGCGCCGTGCCCGAACAGATCAGCGCGCCGCCCTCGACCCGCCGCACCTCGGTCTCCAGCGCGATCACCCCCTCGGGTTCCTTGCCCGTCACCGTGACCTTGGCCACCAGCTCCTCGCCCGCGGTGACATAATCGTGAAAGCTCAGCTGCTGGTCGCGATAGCGCGTGCCCGGCCCGGGCAGGATCGACCCCAGAAGCGAGGAAATCAGCGCCGCCACGAACAGCCCCGGCGCCAGCGGTTTTTCCTTTTGCCCGTCTTCGTCAACATGCTCGAGGTGCATCGGGTTGTGGTTCCCCGAGGCAGCGACGAAGGCATAAATATCATCGGCGGTGCACAGCCGGCGCAGCTCTGCGCTCATCCCCGGCTCAATTTCGTGATACATGCGGCTTTCGAAAATCATCGCGGACTCCCTCCATCGCCGCGACTCTGCGGCTGTCTCCTGTCCGAGCGGAGTGGTGCATCCGCGAAAGATATTGTTCAACGCCTGTTGCTGCGGTTTTTTCGCCCCTTTCGGGACGGCGCCGATCCGCATAAGACGGGACGACAGCGGGAGGGGCAGATGGCAGACGCGACATTCTGGCAAGAGGCGCAGGTAATTTTCGGCAATCGGATCAGCAAAAAAAGGACAGATTGCGAAAGCCATGGCCAATCCGAGACCTGGTTCCCCCTGACCCCGCCCGAGGCGGTGGTCTTCCCCGAGACCACCGAAGAGGTCGCGGCCCTCACGAAAATTTGCGCAGCCCATCGCGTCGCGCTGGTCGGCTGGGGGGCGGGGACCTCGCTGGAAGGCCATGCTTTGGCGGTTGCGGGCGGGATCGTCGTCGATTTCAGCCGCATGAACCGGGTGCTGGAGCTGCGCGCCGAAGACCGTCTGGTGCGGGTCGAGCCCGGCATCACCCGCGAGGCGCTCAATGCCGAGCTGCGCGCGACGGGGCTGTTCTTTCCGGTCGATCCGGGGGCGAATGCGTCCCTTGGCGGGATGGCGGCGACGCGGGCCAGCGGCACGACGACGGTGCGCTATGGCTCGATGCGGGACAATGTGGCGGGGCTGACCGTGGTTCTGGCCGACGGGCGGGTGATCCGCACCGGCTCGGGCGCGGCGAAATCGGCGTCGGGCTATGATCTGACGGCGCTGATGCTGGGCTCGGAAGGCACGCTGGGGCTGATCACCGAACTGACGCTGCGCCTGCATGGCCAGCCCGAGGCGGTCTCCTCGGCGGTCTGCGCCTTTGACCGTTTCGAGGCGGCGGTGGAAACTGTGCAGCATGTCATTCAGCTGGGTATCGAGGTCGCGCGGATCGAATTCGTCGACGAGGATATCGCCCGCATTTTCAACAAGATGAACGGCACCGCCCTGCCCGAGACGCCGCATCTGATGGTGGAATTCCACGGCTCCGAGGCGGGCGTGGCCGAGGCCTCGGAGCGCTTTGGCGAGGTGGTGGCCGAGATGGGCGGCGCCGATTTCCAATGGGCGACGACGACCGAGGAGCGCAACCGGCTGTGGAAGATGCGGCATGGCGCCTATTCGGCCTGCATCGCCTCGCGGCCGGGCTGCATGGGGCTGGTGACGGATGTTTGCGTGCCGATCTCGCGGCTGGCCGAGGCGGTGGCGCGGGCGCGGGCGCTGATTGCCGCGGCGGGGCTGACCGGGCCGATCCTGGGCCATGTCGGCGACGGCAATTTCCACGCCATCCTGCTTTTGGACCGGGACAACCCGGCGGAACTGGCGACGGCAAAACAGGTCGCGCATGATCTGGCCGCGATGGCGCTGGCGATGGGCGGCACGATCACCGGCGAGCATGGCATCGGCCTTGGCAAGCGCGCGATGATGGCCGAGGAACACGGGCCGGCCTGGGCGGTGATGGGGGCGATCAAGGCGGCGCTGGACCCCTTGAACATCCTCAACCCCGGCAAGCTGGTGCCGCAGCCCGGAGAGCTGTCGTGACGATCTCGCAACCGGCAGAGCTGCCGCGGACCTTTGCCGTGCTTTGGGGCGCGCGCGACGCGCTGGGGCTGTCGCAGCTCTTCGTCGAGGATGGCGAACTCCTCAGCCTCACCGGCGGCGCGGCGCAGGGCCGTGCGGCGATCGCCGAGCTGATGGCGGGCGAATTCGCCGGCGCCTTCCAGCGCGCGCGACTGGTGACAGGCCGCACCCGGCTGCGCCCGATCGGCAGCGCGGTGACGGTGCTGCTGCAACGCTTCGTGCTCTCGGGTCTGGTCGACGAGGCCGGGCAGGACGCGGGCCGGATCGGCGCGGTGTTCTGCGCCACGCTTGAACGCCTCGGCCCCGAGGACTGGCAGATCGTCACCGCGCAATTCGTGGTGGAATCGTAAGGCAGGGGCCGGGGGGCGGCCCCCTCTTGGCGCTGACGCCAAATCCCCTCCGAGATATTTCGACCAAGGTGAAAGACGACGCGAAGAAAGTCTCCTGCCCTTTTATCTTGCCAGAAATATCCCGGGGGGAGTCCCGCAGGGACGGGGGCAGCGCCCCCCTGCCTCAGCCGTGCAGAAGCGATTGCGCCGCGGCCCGGGCGGCGTCGGTCACCTCGGCGCCCGAGATCATCCGGGCGATTTCATCCACCCGCTCGGACGGCGGCAGCGCCTCGACGCGCGAGGTGGTCATGCCGTCACTGACCGATTTCGCGACGCGGAAATGATGCGATCCGCGCGCGGCGACCTGCGGGCTGTGGGTGACAACCAGCACCTGCGCGGTTTCCGACAGCTGCGCCAGCCGCCGCCCGACTGCATCGGCGGTGGCCCCGCCCACACCGCGGTCAATCTCGTCGAAGATCAGCACCAGCGCATCGGCGCCCCTGGCCAGCACCACTTTCAGCGCCAGAAGAAAGCGCGACAGCTCCCCCCCCGAGGCGATCTTGTCGAGCGGCCCCGCAGGCGCCCCCGGGTTCGTCGCCACGGTGAAGGCGACCGTGTCCCAGCCCTCGGGCCCCGCCTCGCCGCGGGTGATTTTCGTCGCGAAAACAGCGCGTTCCAGCTTCAGCGGCGCCAGTTCCGCCGCCATCGCCGCATCAAGCCGCCCCGCCGCCTCGGCCCGCGCCGCCGAAAGCCGCGCCGCCGCCGCGCCAAAAGCCGCCTCGGCCGCCGCGACATCGGCCGCGAGCCGGGATATCCCCTCCTCGCCCGCATCAAGCGCCGCCAGCCGCGCCGAAAGCTTGCCGCTCAGCTCGGCCAGATCATCCGGCGCCACACCATGCTTGCGCGCCGCCGCCCGCAGCGCGAAAAGCCGCTCCTCGCAGGCCTCCAGCGCGCGCGGATCGAAGGCCATCGCCTGCAGCGCCGCCTCGATGCCCGAAACCGCCTCGCCCAGCTCGATCAGCGCCCGTTCGAGCGAGGCCAGCGCCCCATCCAGCGTCCCCTCGGCCTTGTCGGCGGCGCCCGCAAGCCAGCGGTCGGCGTCGCGCATCGCCCCCTCGGCGCCCTCGGGGCCAAGGATCTGATGCGCGCGCACCACATCGGCACGGATCCGTTCCGCCGCCTGCATCAGACGGCGGCGGGTATCCAGCTCGGCCTCCTCGCCCGCGACAGGGGCGAGCTTGTCGAGTTCCGCCACGGCATGACGCAGGAAATCCTCCTCGCCCTTCACCGCCGCCAGCGCCGCCTCGGCCTCAGAGAGCCGCCTTGCCGCCGCCGCACGTGCCGCCCAGGCCGCGCGGACCGCCGCCAGAAGATCGTCGTGACCGGCAAAGGCATCCAGCGCCGCGCGGTGGCCGCGGGCGTTCAGCAGCCCGCCGTCATCCTGCTGCCCGTGCAGTTCGACCAAGGTTTCGGAGACCGCGCGCAGAACCTCGCCGCTCGCCCGGCGGTCGTTGATGAAGGCGGTTTTGCGGCCATCACGCGCATTCACCCGGCGCAGGATCAGCTCGTCCTCGGCGGGAATTCCGGCCTCTTCCAGCACCCTGCGCGCCGGATGGCCCGCGGGCAGCTCGAAGACCGCGACCACCTCGCCCTGCGCCGCGCCCTGCCGCACCAGCTCCGCCCGGCCACGCCAGCCCAGCACGAAACCCAAACAATCCAGCAGGATCGACTTGCCCGCCCCGGTCTCGCCGGTGAGCACATTCAGCCCCGCGCCGAAGTCAAGCTGCAGCCGGTCAATCAGCAGCATGTCGCGAATGTCGAGCGTGCACAGCATCTCAGTCCCCTGCCCCGGTCCCGCGCGGGGTCAGAGCCATTCGCCCTTGATGACCTGCCGGTAGATCGCGGAAAGCCAGTTCGACCCCTTCGCCTCGGGCTCAAGACCCATCTTTTTCAGACGCTTGTAGGCATCGTCATAGAAGGGCGAGGACTGGAAGTTGTGACCCAGGATCGCCCCCGCGGTCTGCGCCTCGTCGGTCAGACCCAGCGAGAGATAGCATTCGACCAGCCGCATCAGCGCCTCGGGCGTGTGGGTGGTGGTCTGATATTGCTCGACCACGACGCGGAAGCGGTTGATCGCAGCGGTATAATGACCTTTTTTCAGGTAGAACCGGCCGATCTCCATTTCCTTCGACGCCAGATGGTCGAAGGCAAGGTCGAATTTCAGCGCCGCCGAGCGGGCGTAATCGCTGTCGGGATATTCCTCGATCACCGCGCGCAGCGCCTGCAAGGCCTGGAAGGTCAGGCCCTGATCGCGGCCGACCTCGTCGATCTGATCGTAATAGGAGAGCGCCAGCAGATATTTCGCATAGGCCGCATCTTCCGAGCCCGGATAGGTGTCCAGATAGCGCTGCGCCGAAGACCGGGCGTCTTCGTATTTCTTCGCCTTATGCTGGGCATAGGCCTCCATGATCAGCGCGCGTTTGGCATATTCGGAATAGGGGTAGAGCCGCTCCACCTCCGAGAAATAGCGCAGCGCCTCGGCGGGACGGCGCGGGTTGCCGACCTCGAGTTCATATTCGCCGCGCTTGTAGATTTCCTCGGCGGTGAAATTTTCCAGCGGCGGCTCCTTTTGCGACGGACCGCAGGCCGCCAAAGCCGCAAGCAGCGCAAGACTGCCGACCCGTAGCGCCGCCGTTTTGCCCGTTGCCATCGCTGCCTCTTCCGTTCGTCACCGGAACTGCGTCCGGTCTGCCGCCTCTGACCCCCCCCGGGGGGGCCGCTGTTTCGCCCGTCCTAGCACAGAAAAAACGGCGGCGCAAAACGCCTTTCGCGTGCCGGGGGATGACTGACGCGGCCGTGAAGCCTCAGCGCGCCGCCATCGAGCCGCGCAGCACGCCCGCGCCCGGCAGCCGATGCGCCTGTTCGGGCGAGCAGGTTTCCCAGACCCAGGCGTCGGGATTGGCAAAAAGCGCGCGCAGAAGCTTGTTCGTCAGCGCATGACCCGCCCGATTGCCGACATAACGCGCCATCAGCGGCGCCCCGGCCAGCGCCAGATCGCCCATCGCATCGAGCATCTTGTGGCGCACGGCCTCGTCGGCATGGCGCAGACCGCCCGGCGACAGCACCGCATCGCCATCGACGACGACGGCGTTTTCATAGGTGCCCCCCAGCGCAAGGCCATGGGCGCGCATGTAATCGACATCGGCCTGACGGCAGAAGGTGCGGCTGTCCATCAGCTCGCGCACGAAAGCGCCATTGGCCATCTTCAGGCTTTTCGCCTGTTTGCCGATCGCCGCATCGGCGAAATCGATGGCGAAATCGATCTCCAGCGTCGGCGCCGGTTCCAGCCGCGCCACGGCCTCGCCCTCGCGGACTTCGACCGGATGCAGCACCCGGATCGCGCGCAGATCGGCGTCAAGACGCCGCAGGCCGACGCGGCGGATCGCCCGCACGAAGGGCGCCGAGGAGCCGTCGAGAATCGGCACTTCCGGCCCGTCGATCTCGATCAGCGCATTGCCGATGCCCAGACCGGCCAGCGCCGCCATGATATGTTCGATCGTCGAGACGGACACGCCGTCGGCATTCTCGATCAGCGTGCACAGTTTCGAGGGCGTGACATGATCCCAAAGCGCCGGGATGCGCGGATCGACGCCCGTCACATCGGTGCGACGGAAGACGATGCCGTGATCGGCGGGGGCGGGATGTGCGATCATCCGCACCGGCTTGCCCGAATGCAGGCCGATCCCGACGAAGGTGACAGATGCGCCAAGCGTGGTTTGCACGGTCGTGCTTGCCTTTCTTTTCCCCGGCCGATCGTGGCGGGGACTTCCGAGCCTCAGTTAAGAACCGTTGACCAAACACACAATTCACCTTTTGCAACAAACTGAAACAGAAGGCCAAGGCATGGGCAAAACCCTGCCGACTTCGCGTTAGAGCATTGAATTACAAAAGAAAAGGGCCGGTTTTCACCGGCCCTTCTGCGACATGTTGTGATGCGTCAATTGGCCTGACGGCGCAGGAAAGCCGGGATTTCGATACGATCCTGATCGGGGTCCTGCTCGTCGTCATAGGGCTGATGCTGCGGCGCGGCGGGCATCTGCCGCTGCGCCGGGGCCAGCGCCGCGGCCTCGGCATGGCCGGTCATCCGGTTGATCAGCGAATTGATGCCGAAGCGCGGTTTTTCCGCCGGTTGCGGCGCCGGGGCGCGGGCGAGGCTGCCCGCAGGCTGCGCCATCGGGCGGTGATAGCCCGCGGCGGGGGCCGGATTGCCCGACGGCACCTTGCTGACGGCGGCCTGCAGCCGGGCCAGCGCCTCGGGCGAGGGTTGGCCGGGCGCGCGCGGACGCGGCGCGACGAAGCTGGCCTCTTCGTCCAGCATCATCTCGCGCGTGGCGGCGGGACGGGGCTGGTAGGCGGGCGGCGGCAGCTCGTCGCTGAACTGTTGCGGCTGCGGCTGCGGCGCGGGCATCGGCTGCGGCGCGGGCGCGGCGGCGACCGGCGTCTCGAACAGGGTGCGGTCATAGACCGGCTGCGCGGCCGGTTGCTGCGGCGCGGGCATCGGCTGTTGCGCCACCTGCTGCGGCGCGGGCTGCGGCGCAACAGGTTGCGGCGCCGGTTGCGCCATCGTCACCGGCTGCGTCGAGGTCACGGTCAACGCCGGACGCGCGGGTTCGACCGGCGCCGGGGCGGGGGCCGCGGCTTTCAGCGGCTCGGCCATCGAGCGGCGCGGCACCGGGATTTCCTGCGCCGGGGCGGCGTCGATACCGGTCGCCACGACCGACACCCGCATCATCCCCTCCATCGACGGATCAAGCGTCGAGCCGACGATGATATTGGCATCCGGGTCCACTTCCTCGCGGATGCGGTTGGCGGCCTCGTCCAGTTCGAACAGGGTCAGATCATAGCCGCCGGTGATGTTGATCAACACACCCTTGGCGCCGCGCAGGCTGATTTCGTCAAGCAGCGGGTTCGAGATCGCCTTTTCGGCGGCCTGAACGGCGCGGTCGTCGCCCTGGGCCTCGCCCGTGCCCATCATCGCCTTGCCCATCTCGTCCATCACCGCGCGCACGTCGGCAAAGTCGAGGTTGATCAGGCCGGGGCGGACCATCAGATCGGTCACGCCCTTGACGCCCTGATACAGCACGTCATCGGCCAACGCGAAGGCTTCGGTGAAGGTGGTCTTTTCATTCGCCAGACGGAACAGGTTCTGGTTCGGAATGATGATCAGCGTGTCGACGACCTTTTGCAGCGCCTCAAGGCCCGCCTCGGCCTGACGCATGCGCTTGGGCCCTTCGAACTGGAAGGGTTTCGTCACCACGCCGACGGTCAGCACGCCCAGTTCACGCGCGGCCTGCGCGATGATCGGCGCCGCGCCGGTGCCGGTGCCACCGCCCATCCCCGCGGTGATGAAGCACATATGCGCGCCGACCAGATGATCGACGATCGCTTCGATGCTTTCCTCGGCCGCGGCCGCGCCCACCGAGGGACGGGCGCCCGCGCCGAGCCCCTCGGTCACCTTCACGCCCATCTGGATGCGATCGCGGGCGCGCGATTGCTGCAGCGCCTGCGCATCGGTGTTGGCCACGACGAACTCGACGCCTTCCAGCGCCTTGTCGATCATGTTGTTGACCGCGTTGCCACCCGCACCTCCGACCCCAAAGACGGTGATCCGCGGCTTGAGGTCTTCGTGCTCTGACATGCTCAGATTCAAGGTCATTGGAGTCCGCCTGTGTTCCCGCGGCCTTTCTCGGCCGACTGTCCCCGAAATTACCACAAGTGTATCCAGCTTTCAGAGTTTCGTCACTCAAAAAACACAACAAATCCACAAAATATGGATAGTTAACAGAAGCGTTAGGCGGCATTTCGCGCATGACGCATCATCTGGGGAAGCGAATCGGCTTCAACCCTGTGGATAGGTCTACCAGTTATCGCGGAACCAGCGGATCGCGCGCTTGAACGAGCGCCCTCCCATGCGTTCCAGCGGGATCTCGAAATCCCACCATTCGTCTTGCGGACAGGCCGCGAACAGCGCCAGACCGACCATCGCGGCAAAGCCCGGGCCGCGCATCGCCTCGGGCATGCCCTGCACCCGCATCGGACGGCCCAGCCGCACGTTCTGGCCCAGGATCTTCGCCGCCAGCATGTCGAGCCCGGGGATCTGGCTCGCGCCGCCGGTCAGCACGATCTGCTGGCTCGGCAGCAGGTCGAACCCCGCCACGTCCAGACTGGCCCGGACCTCTTCCAGGATCTCCTCGACGCGCGGACGCATGATGCCGATCAGCTCGGTGCGGCTGATCTGGCGGCGGTCCTTTTCCCAGTCGCCCGAATTGGCCGAGAGCTCGATCATCTCGCGGTCGTCCATGCCGGTCGCATGCACGCCGCCGTGGAAGGTCTTGATCCGCTCGGCCAGCGCCATCGGCACCTGCAGCCCGGCCGAGATGTCGCGGGTGACGGTATCGCCGCCCATCCGCACGGTATCGGCGAAAATCATGTGCTTTTTCAGGAAGATCGAAACGCCGGTGGCGCCGCCGCCCATGTCGATGCAGGCCGCGCCCAGTTCCTGTTCATCCTCGACCAGCGCCGAAAGCCCCGCCACATAGGCCGAGGAGGCGATCCCCGCCAGCTCCAGATCGCAGCGCCGGATGCAGGTGATGATGTTCTGCACCGAGGCGGCATCGACCGTCAGCATATGCATGTCGGTGGCCAGTTTCGCGCCGACATGGCCGCGCGGATCGGACAGACCCGAGCGGTGATCAAGCGCGAAGTTCACCGGATGGGCATGCAGCACCTCGCGGCCCCAGCCGATGTCGGGCATGTCGCAGGCGGCGAGCACCCGGGCGACATCCTGCTCCTCGACATGGCTGCCCGCCACATCGACTTCGCCCGCCAGCCCGTAGCTGCGCGGATCGCCCCCGGCAAAACAGGCGATGACGTGATCGACGCGGGTGTTCGCCATCTTCTGCGCCGCCTGCACCGCGGTGCGGATCGCGCGTTCGGTTTCCGCCATCGCGTCGATCTCGCCGTAGCGGACGCCTTGCGAGGCGATGGTCTTCGCCCCGATCACCCGCATCGCCGATTGCTGGAACAGCGGCGTCGGGTAGTCATTCGCCGCCTCGGGATTTTCGAAGCGCAGCACCAGACAGGACACTTTCGAGGTGCCGATATCGAGCAGCGCAATCACGCCACGCGCCATCGCGGTGGTGCGCATCGTGCGCATGGCACGCTGGGTCTTGTGAAACTCGCTCATTGCGAAGCCCCCGCTATGGGTTGCGCGGCCGCCTGCTGGAGCGCCACCAGCGCCGGCGCGCTGAGACGGATCGTCGGCCGGGTTGCATTGCGCAGATCAAGCCGGACGAAATCGCGGCTGAGCAGATCTTCCGCGGCGTCAAGCGCCAGCGCCCGGTCGATCGCCTGCACCGGGTCTTTCTCGGGCAGAAGGATGCGGCGGTCCTTGTCCAGAACGATGTCCCAGCGGCGCTCGCCGATGCGGATCAGCCCGCGCGCCCGCGGCAGGATCGGCTTGGCCGCGGCCAGGATCGCCAGCGCCTCGGGCACGGCCTTGTCCGCCCCCTCGCCCGCGATCAAGGGCAGGTCGGGGCGGGCGTCGCGCCGGGTCAGCGAGGCGGTGCGATGCCCGCTTTCATCCAGCATCTGCAGCCCCAGCGCCGTGCGCCACAGGATCACCGGCTCGCGCTCGGTCACCCGCACCGAGAGCGTGCCGCCCGGTTGCACCACCAAAGCCACCGTCTTCACCGCATCAAGCCGCAGGATCGCGGCGCGGTAGCCCTCCAGATCCAGCGCGAAGCGCGAGGCGGGCAGCCGCACCGGCAACAGCGCATGGACCGCGCCTTCGACCTCGGGCGAGGCGCCCTCGATCGACAGGCTGGACAGCTGGAATTCCGGGCGGTTCTCGATCTGCATGCGCAGATCCTGCGACCATTCGATCAGATCGGCGCGACGGTCCTCATTTCCCAGCCACAGGCCGAGGCCCAGGGTGACGCAGAACACCGGCACGCCGACGCGGGTGACGACGCGCACGACCGGCGTCAGCCAGAGCCGTTCGAGCCGGAACGACAGCCGGGTCGGCGCCACGGTGCGGCGCGGCGGCTTTTGCGGCTTTTGCGCAAGCGCGGGTTTGAGCGCGGCTTTCGCCCCCCCTGCCCCGTGCATCTGCGGATAGCGCGGCTCGGCGATCAGCGGTCGCATGAGGCATCCTCCACCATCCAGCGGCACAGATCGGCAAAGGACATCCCCGCCGCCGCCGCCTGTTCGGGCGCGAGCGAGGTGGGCGTCATGCCGGGCTGGGTGTTGGTCTCAAGCAGGATCAGCCCGGCCGTGCCGCGGCTTTCATCCCAGCGAAAATCGGTGCGGCTGACGCCACGGCAGCCCAACGCCCGATGCGCGCGCAGGGCGTAATCGCGGATCGTTTCGGCAATCTCGGCGGGCAGATCGGCCGGGCAGACATGGCGCGAGCCGCCCGCGGTATATTTCGCGGCATAGTCATACCAGCCGGTGGTGATAATCTCGGTCACGCACAGCGCCCGGTCGCCCATCACCGTGCAGGTCAGCTCCCGCCCCGGCGCATAGGTTTCCACCATCACCACCTCGGGCATCTCGTCCGAGAGCTGCGGCGGCCGGTTGGCGCCATCCAGCACCAGATAGACGCCGACGGACGACCCCTCGTTGTTGGGCTTCACCACATAGGGCGCGGGCAGCACATGCGCCGCCATCACCTCGGCCTTGCCCGCCAGACGGCTTTCAACCACCGGCAGCCCGGCGGCCTTGTAGGCGGCCTTGGCGCGGGTCTTGTCCATCGCCAGCGCCGAGGCCAGCACGCCCGAATGCGTATAGGGCAGCCGCAGCCATTCCAGGATGCCCTGCACGCAGCCATCCTCGCCCCAGCGGCCATGCAGCGCGTTGAAAACGACATCGGGCTTCAGCGCCCGAAGACGCTCTGCAAGGTCCGCCCCCGCATCGATTTCCGCTACATCGTATCCCGCCGCCCGCAGTGCCTTGGCGCATTCGCGCCCGGAGGACAATGACACCTCGCGCTCGGCCGAGGGTCCGCCCATGAGTACCGCCACGAGGGGGACCGTCCTGCTCGACATGCCCGCCACTTTCGCAATTGCCGGGGTTCGCCCCGGGCTGTTCTGCCGCATCTTGTTATGGACTGCGCGACGACCTCAATATTCGCCCACGCGCATGATTTCCCATTCTAACGAAATTCCCTGCGTCTGCAAAACCTTTTTGCGCACCTCCTCGCCCAATGTTTCCAGATCGCGCGCCGTCGCGCCGCCCGCATTGATCAGGAAATTCGAGTGCATCGGGCTGATCTGCGCGCCGCCAAGGGTCGCCCCGCGCATCCCCGCGTCGTCGATCACCTTCCAGGCCTTCAGCTCCTGGCTGTCATCGGCCCGCCCGGTCGAGGACGCCCCCGAAGGGTTGCGGAAAGTCGATCCGGCCGAGCGTGCCTTGGTCGGCTGGCTCGCGTCGCGTTTGGCGATCTGCTCCTCCATCCGCGCGGCCAGCGCCGCGGGATCGCCAGCGGCGGCGCGGAAGGTCGCGGAAACGATCACCGCCTGATCGGGCAGGGTCGAGCTGCGATAGGCCAGATGCAGATCTTCGGCCGCCATTTCAACAACTTCGCCCGAGCGCAGCACGACCCGGACAGAGATCAGAGCATCGGCGACATAGGCGCCATAGCAGCCCGCATTCATCCGCACCGCGCCGCCGATCGCGCCCGGAATGGTGCGCAGAAAGGTCAGATCGCGCCCGGCCTCGGCGGCCTTGCGCGCGACATGGGCATCGAGCGCAGCCGCCCCCGCGGTCACGGTCTCGCCCTCGATCGCAATCGCATTGAAGCCGCGGCCCAGCCGGATCACCACGGCCCGCAGCCCGCCGTCGCGCACGATCAGGTTCGAGCCGACCCCCATCGGAAAGACCGTTACATCCGCAGGCAGCGCCGCCAGAAAGGCGCGCAGATCCGCCTCGTCGGCGGGCTGAAACAGCCAATCCGCCGGACCGCCGACGCGCAGCCAGGTCAGATCGGCCAGGGGGTAATTCGGCGTCAGCGCGCCGCGCGGGGTGTAGCTCAGCTTGTCCATGCCCTGCCATAACGAGAGCACCCCAATGGGGCAAGGGGTCGAAACAAAGGGGGGGCGCTGCCCCCCGTCCGCAAGCGGACTCCCCCCGGCGTATTTCGACCAGGAAAACGCCGGGCTTTTTCTTGGCGCAAATACGCCGGGGGTGAATTTTGGCGCAGCCAAAAGAGGGGGCAGCGCCCCCCTGCCCCGCCCGTCAGTCGCGCCGATGCATCGCGGCAAAGAGCCGCCGCACCGGCCAGCGCAGCACGCTCAGCCCCCCTGCCAGTGCGACCATCCCCCAGACCGGGCCGTTCTCATAGGTGACCCAGCCAAGGATCGGCACCCCGACCGCGATCAGCGCCCAGGCGGCACGCCAGTGAAACCGGCGCGGACCCAGCGCGATGAGAGAGGCGATCACCGCCCAGAGACAAGCGGTGGCAAGCGAAAACGTCATGGCTGTCCTCCGATAGTGCTGGGTTATCCGAGTTTGGCGGGCAATCCGTTCGCCCAGGTCGAGATCGTCCCGGCGCCAAGGCACACCACGATATCGCCGGGCCGGGCCTGTTCCCGGACCAGTCGCGCCAGGTCTTCCTCGTTCAAAAGCGCGCGGGCGTGGCGGTGGCCGTGCCGGATCAGCCCGGACACCAGATCATCGCGGGACGCGCCGGGGATCGGCTCCTCGCCCGCGGCATAGACATCGGCGATGGCGACGACATCGGCCTCGTTGAAACAGGTGCAGAAATCATCGAACAGATTTTGCAGCCGGGTGTAGCGGTGCGGCTGATGCGCCGCGATCACCCGCGCGCCCGGCGTGGCCGACACCGCCTGCCGCGCCGCTTTCAGAACGGCTGCGATTTCAACCGGATGGTGGCCGTAATCGTCGATCACCGTGACACCGCCCAGCACCTCGCCCACCTTGGTGAAGCGCCGGTTCACGCCCGCGAAATTCGCCAGCGCCTCGCGGATCTCGTCCTTCTTCATGCCCAGATGGCGGGCGACGGCGACGGCCGCCAAGGCGTTCGAGACGTTGTGATTGCCCGGCATCGGCAGGGTGCAGCCCTCGATCACCGCGCCTTCGGCCTGCAGCTGGACATCAAAGCAGTTGCGGCCATTTTCAAAGCGCAGATTGATCGCGCGCACATCGGCCTGCGCGTTGAAGCCGAAGGTCACGACGCGGCGGTCGGTGATCTTGCCCACCAGCGCCTGCACCTCGGGGTGGTCGGTGCAGCAGACGGCCAGACCGTAGAACGGGATGCCGGAGACGAAATCGTAAAAGCCCTTGCGCAGGTTCTCGATCGTGCCCCAATGCTCCATGTGCTCGGGGTCGATGTTGGTCACAATGGCGATCGTCGCGGGCAGCCGGTTGAAGGAGCCGTCGCTTTCATCCGCCTCGACCACCATCCATTCCCCCGCCCCGGCCCGCGCATTCGAGCCATAGGCATGGATGATGCCGCCGTTGATCACCGTGGGATCAAAGCCGCCCTTGTCGAGCAGCGTCGCCACCATCGTCGTCGTGGTGGTTTTCCCATGCGTGCCCGCGATCGCGATGTTCGAGCGCAGCCGCATCAGCTCTGCCAGCATCTCGGCGCGGCGCACCACGGGCAGATGGCGGCGGCGGGCTTCTTCAAGTTCCGGGTTGCCCGGCTTGATCGCCGAGGAGATCACCACCACCGCGGCGGCGCCGATGTTCTCGGCGCGCTGCCCCTCGAAAAAGGTCGCGCCCAGCTCGACCAGCCTGTCGGTGATCTTGCTGGCCTTCGCATCCGAGCCCTGCACCGAAAAGCCCTGCGTCATCAGCACTTCGGCAATGCCCGACATGCCGATGCCGCCAATGCCGATAAAATGGATGGGGCCCAGCTCTCCGGGCAATTTGGTCGCGTTCATGGGCGGGGTCCTGCAAGCTTTTCGACGATGGTCACGAGCCGCGCCGTGGCATCGGGGATGCCTTCGGCCAGCGCTGCACGCGCCATTTGCACCGCGCCTTCGGGATTGTCCAGAACAAGCGCGATCTGGCTGGAGAGCGTGGCGACCGAGGCGGCGGCCTCGGGGATCAGGATCGCCGCACCCGCTTCGGTCAGGCCGCGGGCATTGGCGGTCTGGTGATCGCCCGTCGCGGCGGCATAGGGAATGAGGATCGCGGGCCGCCCGACCACCGAGATATCGGCCACCGACGAGGCGCCCGAGCGCGAGATGACAAGCTGGCATTCCGCCAGACGGCGGGGGACATCGGCGAAGAAGGGCGCGACCTCGGCCTCGAGGCCCGCGGCCTGATAGGCTTCGGTGACGCGGGCGGCATCCTCGGGGCGGGCCTGATGGGCGATGCGCAGATGGCGGCGCAAGCTCTCGGGCAGGGCGGCGAAGGCCGCGGGGACCAGATCCGAGAGGATCCGCGCCCCCTGCGAGCCGCCGATCACCAGAACCGACATCGGATAATCGCCCGGCGGGATATAGGCGGCCCCGGCGCGCTCGACCACGGCGGCGCGGACCGGGTTGCCGGTATGGGTGCCCTGCACGCCGGGCGGCAGATCGGTGGGCCAGGTGCCGCAGGCAAAGGCATGGACGCGGCGGGCGAAGACACGGTTCACCTTGCCCATCACGCCGTTTTGTTCATGGATCGCGCGCGGCACCCCCAGAACCAGCGCCGAGGCCAGCGCCGGGATCGTCGGATAGCCGCCAAAGCCCACCACGACGGCGGGCCGGTCGCGCAGATTGCGCCAGACGGCTGAAACCATCCCGCCCGCCAGCCGGAACGGCACGGCCAGTTTCGCCAGCGCGCCGCCGCGGGCAAAGGTGGCCGAAGCCACCTGTTCCACCGGCACCTGCGCCGGAAAGGCCCCGGCATAGCGGGCGCCGCGGGCATCGGTCGAAAGCTTCACACGCCAGCCGCGGCGGACCATCGCCTCGGCGAGCGCCTGGGCCGGGAACATATGGCCGCCGGTTCCCCCGGCGGCGATCAGAAGCAGAGGCGGTTTGTCGTGATCCATGACCCCCTCCTCAGGCGGCGGGACGATTGCCGAGAATCCGGGCGATCTCGTTTTGCGGCCGGGTACGGGTAAGCGCGAGCAGGAAGCCAAGCGCGATGCCGCTGGCGATCACCGAGGAGCCGCCATAGCTGACGAAGGGCAGCGTCATGCCCTTGGCGGGCAGAAGCCGCACCGCAACCCCCATGTTGATCAGCGCCTGCTCGCCGAAGGCGAAGGCAAGGCCAGTGCCCGCGATCCGCGCGAAGGGGTCGCGTTCGGCCATCATCCGGGTGAGCGAGCGCAGCACGACGATGGCATAAAGCGCGATGATGCCGAGGACGAGGACGAGGCCATATTCCTCGGCCGCGACGGCGACGATGAAGTCGGTATGCGCATCGGGCAGCGACCATTTCACCGAGCCCTCGCCGACGCCGACGCCGAAGAAGCCGCCCTCCTGGATCGCGTTCGTGGCATAGCCGATCTGGGTACGCGGATCGACCTCGGCCGAGAGAAAGCCGTTGATCCGGCGCGCGACGTGTTCGGACATGTTGTAGGCCAGAAAGCCCCCCGCCACCGAAAGCCCCCCCGCCGCGACCAGCGGCAGGATCGGCGCCCCGGAGACGAAATACATCACCATCCAGGAGAACAGGATCAGCGAGGCCTGTCCGAAGTCGGGCTGCAGCGCCAGCGTGACGACGATCAGCGCGGTGAGAATGAAGGAATAAAGCCGCCCGGGCGGGCCTGCCACCTCCAGCGCGGCGGCCATGAACCAGGCCGAGACGATGACGAAACCGGGCTTGAGGAATTCCGAGGGCTGGAACGAGGCGAAGCCGAGCGAGATCCAGCGCACCGCGCCCTTGCCGAAATCGGTGCCGATCACCGGCAGGGCCATCAGGGTAAGGAAGGCGAGCGCGAAGCCCACGACGCCGATGCGGCGGACCTGCTGCGGGCTCATCATCGAGATCGCGACCATCACGACCAGGCCGACGCCGCCGAACAGCGCCTGACGCTTGACGTAATAGAAGGGTTCAAGCCCGTTCTTTTCGGCCAGCGGCACCGAGGCGGCAAGGCCCAGAAGCATGCCGACACCAAAGAGCGCGAAGACCGCGGTCAGCGCCCATTTGTCGATCGTGCGCCACCAGCGTGGAAGCACGGGATCCGTCGCCCGCAAGGGGACGGTGCCGAAAACCATTTCCGTCATCGCGAAAACCGCTCGTTTGCCTGATCTGCCGAGAAACGCCCGATTATCGGGTCTTGGCAACGACTTTAGACCAAGTTGCCCCTTCTGACCAGAGCTTTTGCCGGGCCGCCGCGCGCGGGGGCTTTCGCCCCGGCAGGGCCGGGGCGACCCGCGGGGGCTCCGCCCCCGCACCCCCGGGCGTATTTGCGCCAAGGAAAACCGGGGTTGCGGCAAAGGGGCGGCGGGGCTGAAACGGGGTTGCGCGGGAATGCGGGCGTGTCATGGTAGCGCCATCACAATCGGGAGACGGGCGATGAAGGTCGGAATCGTGGGCGCGGGCATGGTCGGCTCGGCGGCGGGATTTGCCATTGCGATGCGCGGTGGCGCGTCGGAGGTGGTGTTTGTCGATCGCAACGCGGCGCTGGCGCAGGCGCAGGCCGAGGATATCGGCCATGCCGTGCCCTTTGCGCATCCTGTGAAGCTGGGCGCGGGCGATTACGAGGTGCTGGCGGGGGCGGGCATCGTGATCCTGGCGGCGGGGGTGGCGCAAAAGCCGGGCGAGAGCCGGCTCAGCCTTCTGTCGCGCAATGCCGAGGTGTTTTCCGAAGTCATCGCCAAGGTGCGCGCCCAGGCGCCCGGGGCGCTGCTGATCGTCGCCTCGAACCCCGTCGACATCATGACCGAGGTGGCGCAGCGCGCCTCGGGCCTGCCGCCCGAGCGGGTGATCGGCACCGGCACGCTGCTGGATTCGGCGCGGTTCCGGTCGCTTCTGGCCGGGCATCTGGGGGTGGCCGCGCATTCGGTGCATGGCTTCGTGCTGGGCGAGCATGGCGACAGCGAGGTGCTGGCATGGTCCAGCGCCCGCGTCGGTGCCGAGCCTTTGGACCGGATCGCATCGCAGCTGGGGGTGGCGATCACCGAGGAGGTGCGGGCGAAGATCGACGCGGGGGTGCGCCAGGCCGCCTATCGGATCATCGCGGGCAAGGGCGCGACCTGGTATGGCATCGGCGCGGGGCTGGCGCGGCTGGTGCAGGCGATCCGCGACGATCAGCGCGCGGTGATGTCGGTCTCGATCCGCTCGCCCGAGGTGGCGGGGATTGCCGATGTGGCGCTGTCGCTTCCGCGGGTGATCGGCGCGGCCGGGGTGGTCTCGACGCTGGTCCCTTCGCTTGACGAGGGGGAATGGGCGGCGCTGCACCGCTCGGCCGCGGTGCTGAAGGAAAGCGCCGAGGGGCTGTGGTAGCCCCTAGCGCGGGTGAAAGACGAAGGAGCGCATCGAGATCGACCCCAGATCGATCGTCTCGGTCAGGAAGGTCAGATCGTCGCGCGCATCCGAGGCGCCCGCGATGGTCAGCGTCGGCAGGTAATGATCGAGGCTGGGATGGGCCTGCTGCAGAAGGGAGCCGAGCCCGGCGCGGTCGGCCAGCGCGGCAAAGTCGCGATCGGTCAGCCGCCCGGTGAACAACGCGTCGAAGTCCTGTGCGAAATCAAGCGGTTTCGCGTCATCGCTCCAGGTCACGGCGCGCAGGTTGTGCACCACATTGCCCGAGCCGAGGATCAGCACGCCGCGGTTGCGCAGCTCTGACAGCGTCCGGCCGATCTCCAGCTGATGGGCCAGATCGCGGCTCATGTCGACAGAGACCTGAAACACCGGCACGTCGGCCTCGGGATACAGGAACTTCAGCACCGTCCAGGCGCCGTGATCGAGGCCCCAGCTGTCATCGCCCGCGGCGCGGTGGCTGGCCAGAAGCGAGACCACCTCGCGCGCCAGCGCCGGAGCGCCCGGGGCCGGATAGCGCTGGTCGAAAAGCGCCTGCGGGAAGCCGTAGAAATCATGGATCGTGCGCGGCAGCGCCGAGACATCGACGAGCGTCGTGCCCCGCGTCATCCAATGCGCCGAGACGACAAGGATCGCCTTTGGGCGCGGCAGGCTGCGGCCCAGCGCGGTCCAGGCGCGGCTGTTGGCGGTGTCCTCGATCGCGTTCATCGGGCTGCCGTGGCCCAGAAAGACCAGCGGCATCCGGTCCGAGGGCGCGAAGCGGTCGCGCAGGGCCGAGAGGGTTTGAACGGGGGGCATGGCTTTCTCCTTGGGCGGACCGCCCGCGGGTTGGCGCCGCGGGCGGTGACGGTTGGCTCAGGCGAAGATGCCAAGGCGGCGGTCCAGCCCCGGCAGGTGCAGCGCAAAGGCCCCGGCGCCCAGAAGCGCGATCACGCCCTGGATCATCGCCCAGAACAGCGGAAATTCCCAGCCGCCGCCGGTGCCCGAGAACAGCCAGCCATTGCCCGCATGCACCCAGACCGCCCCCAGCAGAACCGGGATCAGCGCCAACGCCACCGCCCGGGTTGCGACGCCGAGGATCAGCGCCAGCCCGCCGCCCAGCTCGGCCAGGATCGTCAGATAGGCAAAGGCGCCCGGCAGGCCGAGGCTTTCGAAATAGCCCACCGTGCCCGGGATGGTGAAAACGGTCAGCTTGAGCAGCCCATGGGCCAGGAAGGTCACGCCCGAGGTCAGGCGCAACAGCGTGGCGGCATAATCGGCGGCGGCGGGGGTCGTGGTCATCTTGATCTCCTGGTCGGGCCGCCCGACGCGGCCTTGCTGCAACCGGAATAGGCCTTGCGGAGCCTCCACAAAATGAAGAATGTATGGAATGACTATCCCTATATTGTTCTGAATGGGGACCGGATGGACATCACCGAGGAATTGCGCGCCTTTGTTGCCACGGCGCAGACCGGGTCTTTCACCGCCGCCGCCGATCAGCTGGGGGTGTCGAACCGGCTGACCTCGAAATATGTCGCGGAACTCGAGGCGCGGCTCGGTGTGCGGCTGTTGCAGCGCACCACGCGGCGGGTCGGGCTGACGCCGGCGGGGGCGGATCTGCTGGCGCGGGCGCCGGCGCTGCTCGATGATCTCGACGATCTTCTGGCCGGGGTTTCCGAGGGCTCGCGCGGGTTTTCCGGGGTGATCCGGCTGTCGGCGCCGGTGACTTTGGGCGAGATCTATGTCGGCGGCATGCTGGCGCGGTTTGCCGCGGCGCATCCGGGGCTGCGCTTCGATCTGCGGCTGAGCGACCGCTTCGTCGATCTGGCGCGCGACGGGATCGATCTGGCCTTTCGCATCGGCCGCTCGGAGATGCTGTCGCTGAAGGCGCGGCGGCTGGGCGAAAGCCGGACCGTGGTGGTGGCAAGCCCGGCCTATCTGGCCGCGCATGGTACGCCCGCGCAGCCCGAGGATCTGGCGCGGCATGATTGCATCGTCGACACCAACCGGCAGCAGCCGCGGCGCTGGCAGTTTCAGGCGGGCGCCGCGCAGGCGGGGGCGGCGCGGGAGGTCACGGTGCAGGGCCGGTTTCACGTCAATTCGGCGCGGGCGGCGGCCGAGCTGGCGATTGCGGGGCTTGGCATCGCCCATGCGCCGCGGTTTGCAGTCTGCGGCGCGCTGGAAACGGGGGCGCTGGTGCCGCTGCTGACCGGCTTTCACAGCCCGCCCAGCCCGGTCAGCGCGGTCTATCTGGAAGGCCGGGTGCTGCCGCGCAAGCTGCGCGCGCTGATCGATTTCGCCGCCGAGGACATCCGCCATGCCGGGATTCTCTAGACCGGGTCGCCAGGCCCCGATCCGGCCGCCGCGTCGGATCGGCAACAGCGGGCGCAGGAGTGCCCCGTCACGAAAAAACCATTTGGCCTCGGCCATGTCCCTTGCCATGCTGCGCGCATGACCCATGTGCCCTTCCTGATCGAAAGCGACCACGCCCGGCTGCGCCACCATCTGCGCGGCATCCGCATCATCGAACTGCGCCAGATCGGCGGCACCCCCGAACAGGGCGCCGAAATGATGGCGCATCTGGAAAGCCTTGGCTTTGCGGTGAAATTCCGCAAGCTTGAGCGGATGTCGCCGCCGCCGCTGATGCGCATGGCGTTTCGCTATCCCGGCCCCGGCACCGCCGAAATGACCATCGCCCCCGATGTCGGCGCCCCGGACACCGCCCCCCTGGATACCGGCCGCTGATCCGGCCCCGGTTTTCACCGCATCGGCCCTTGCAACCGGGCCGCAAAACCCCGATTTTGCCCCGGTACTCGCAAGGAGAGGCGCATGGCCCTGCCGGTTCGCAGCCAAATCACCATCTGGGGCATCAGTGCCGCAGTGCTTGTTCTGGTGCTCTGGAAACTGGGCGATGTGCTGTTGCCCTTTCTGGTGGGCGGCGCCATCGCCTATTTCCTCGACCCGCTGGCCGACCGGCTGGAACGGCTGGGGCTGAGCCGGGCGCTGGCCACCACCACCATCGCGCTGATCGCCACGCTGGGCATCGTCATTCTGGCGCTGGCCGTGGCGCCGCTGCTGCTGCGCCAGCTCATCGGCCTGGTCGAGACCGCCCCCGCCATCGCCACCAGATTGCAGGGGTTTCTGACCACCACCTTCCCCTCGATGATGGAACATGGCTCGATCATCAATGAATCGCTGGCCAGCCTGGGCAATGCGGTCAAGGCGCGCGGCGGCGAGCTGGCGCAGGGGCTCCTGTCCTCGGCGATGACGCTGGTGAATGCGGTGGTGTTCCTTGTCGTCGTGCCGGTCGTCACCTTTTACATGCTGCTCGACTGGGACCGGATGGTGGCGCAGATCAACACGCTGCTGCCGCTTGACCATGCGCCGACGATCCGGCAGCTGGGGCGCGACATCGACCGGGTGCTGTCGGGCTTCGTGCGCGGCCAGGTCTCGGTCTGCCTGATTCTGGGCGGCTTTTATGCCGCCGCGCTGATGGCGGCCGGGCTGAGCTTTGGCCTTTTGGCGGGCGCCATCGCCGGGGCGCTGACCTTCATCCCCTACGTCGGCGCGCTGGTGGGCGGGGTGCTGGCGATCGGGCTGGCGCTGTTCCAGTTCTGGGGCGACTGGATGTCGATCGGCATCGTCGCCGCGATCTTCGCCATCGGCCAGTTCCTGGAGGGCAACGTGATCACCCCGCGTCTGGTCGGCAATTCGGTCGGGCTGCATCCGCTGTGGCTGATCTTCGCGCTCTCCGCCTTTGGCACGCTGTTCGGCTTTGTCGGCATGCTGGTCGCGGTGCCGGTCTCGGCGGTGATCGGCGTGCTGGCCCGCTTCGCCATCGAGCATTACCGGCAGGGGCGGCTTTACCGCGGTCTTGCCGCGCTGGACGAGACGCCGACGACGCTGTCGGACGCCACCGAGACCAAGGCCTGACATGACCCGCCAATTGCCCCTGCCGCTGCCGGTGCGCGTCGCCGAGGGACGCGAGGATTTCTTCGTCGCCCCGGCCAATGCGCTGGCCCTGAGCCTGCTTGACGCGCCCGAAACCTGGGCGCAGGGCCGGATGCTGCTTCTGGGCCCCGAGGGCGCGGGCAAAAGCCATCTGGCCGCGATCTGGGCCTCTGAGCGCGGCGCGGTGATCCGCCCCGCCGCCGAGCTGCGCCCCGAGGCGGTGGCCGATCTGGCCGCGACCGGCGCCGTGGTGATCGAGGATGCGCAGCATCTGGCCGGGCAGGCAGCGGCGGAACAGGCGCTGTTTCACCTGCTCAACCTGACCGCGGCCGAGGGCGGGCGCTGTCTGATCACCGCCCCCTGCCCGCCGCGCGACTGGGGCTTGCGGCTGCCCGATCTGAAAAGCCGCCTTGATGCGACGCAATCGGTGCGCATCGCCCCGCCCGACGAGGCGCTGCTGGCCGCCGTGCTGGTCAAGCTTTTCGCCGACCGGCAGCTGACGGTGCCGCAAAGCCTGATCGACTGGCTGGTCTTGCGGATGGAACGCGCGCTGGGCACGGCGCGGGCGGTGGTGGAGGCGCTGGATGCGCGCGCGCTGGCCGAAGGCCGCGCAATTACCCGTGCGATGGCTGCCGAAGTGCTGGACAGGCTGCAAGGCTGACGCCAAACTGTCATCGCGCCGTCACAATTGAAAAGCATAAGCGCCCCATGACACTCGCCGATTTTCTTTCCGCCCCTTACCCTGCCCCCGTCACCATCCCGGACGAAGAACGCACCGGGCCAAAGCGGTTTTTCAACCGGGAATTGAGCTGGCTCGCCTTCAACTGGCGGGTTCTGGAAGAGGCGGAAAATCCGCGCGTGCCGCTGCTGGAACGGCTGCGCTTCCTGTCGATCTCGGCCAACAATCTGGACGAATTCTACACTGTCCGCGTCGCCGGGCTGATGGAGCTGGTGCGCGAGCGTAACGTCGTGCCCTCGGATGACGGGCTGACGCCGGCCGAACAGCTGGTGCTGATCAACGCCGATGCGCGCAAGCTGATGGAAACGCAGCAGACCACCTTCAACCGGCTGCGCCGCGAGATGGAGGCCGAGGGCATCCATCTGCTCACCCGCACCCGGATCAACGCCCGCGACCGCGCCTTTCTGGCGGAATATTTCCTTGCCAATGTCTTCCCGGTGCTCTCGCCGCTCGCCATCGACCCGGCTCACCCCTTCCCCTTCATTCCCAACACCGGCTTCTGTCTGGCGCTGGAACTGGAGCGCGAGATCGACAAGCGCCGGATGCAGGCGCTGCTGCCGATCCCGCAGCAGATCGCCCGCTTCGTGCGCCTGCCCGGCGAGGCCCGCTTCCTGCCGCTCGAAGAGCTGCTGCTGCTGCATCTGGGCATGCTGTTCCCCGGCTATGCCGACACCGGCCATTGCGCCTTCCGGGTGCTGCGCGACAGCGATCTGGAAGTCGAGGACGAGGCCGAAGACCTTGTGCGCGAGTTTGAAACCGCGCTGAAACGGCGTCGCCGCGGTCAGGTGATCCGGCTGAAGATCTCGGCGGGCGCCCCCGAGGCGCTGCGCCGTCTGGTGATGGAGGAATTGCAGGTCGCCCCCGATGCGGTGGTCGAGGTCAAGGGCCTTTTGGGCATCGCCGATCTGTCGCAGCTGGTGCTGTCGAGCCGCCCCGACCTGCTCTGGCCGCCGTTTTCCCCGCGCGTGCCCGAACGGGTCGAGGATCACGCGGGCGACATGTTCGCGGCGATCCGGCAGAAAGACATCCTGCTGCATCACCCCTACGAGACCTTCGATCTGGTGATCCGCTTCCTCAATCAGGCGGCGCATGACCCGAACGTGCTGGCGATCAAGCAGACGCTTTATCGCACCTCCAAGGACAGCCCCGTGGTGGATGCTTTGTGCGAGGCGGCCGAGGCGGGCAAATCGGTCACGGCGCTTGTGGAACTCAAGGCGCGGTTCGACGAGGCGGCGAACATCCGCCAGTCGCGGCGGCTGGAACGCGCGGGCGCGCATGTGGTCTATGGCTTCATGCATCTGAAAACGCATGCGAAAATCTCGACCGTGGTGCGGCGCGAGGGCGATACGCTGGTGACCTATACCCATTATGGCACCGGCAACTATCACCCGATCACCGCGCGGATCTATACCGACCTGAGCTTCTTCACCTGCGATGCGCAGCTGGGCCGCGACGCCACCAAGGTCTTCAACTACCTGTCGGGCTATGTGCAGCCCGCAGGGCTGGAGAACCTCGCCATCTCGCCGATCACGCTGAAACCGCGGCTTCTGGAGCTGATCGGCGCCGAGATCGACCATGCGAAAGCCGGGCGTCCGGCCGAGATCTGGGCCAAGATGAACAGCCTGATCGACCCCGAGGTGATCGACGCGCTTTATGCCGCCTCGAATGCCGGGGTGAAGATTTCCATTGTCACCCGCGGCATCTGCGGCGTGCGGCCCGGCATCAAGGGCCTGTCGGAGAATATCCGGGTCAAATCCATCGTCGGGCGCTTCCTGGAGCATTCGCGCATCGTCTGTTTCGGCAATGGCCACGGCCTGCCCTCGGATCAGGCGCGGGTCTTCATGTCCTCGGCCGACTGGATGGGCCGCAACCTGACGCGCCGGGTCGAAACCCTGGTCGAAGCGAAGAAC
Organism: Rhodobacter sp. 4.3.4; assembly: GCF_058724655.1. NCBI lineage: Bacteria > Pseudomonadati > Pseudomonadota > Alphaproteobacteria > Rhodobacterales > Rhodobacter > Rhodobacter sp. 4.3.4. Next base: position 913,401 of record NZ_CM178967.1, on the reverse strand, counting down.
GAGACGGTGAAGGCGCAGATCGTGGGGCAGATCATGACCGCGAACATGGCCGATACCGCGCAAAGCTGGTTACTCGGCCCCGATGGCCACTACACACGCCATCTACCTGAAGGAAAAGAGCTTTTTTCCTGTCATCGCTATTTCATGGAAAATCCTTCGCTCTCGGGGCGGGGCTCGGCGGGGGCCAAGGACGTTCCTGCCCTTGCCCATTCCCCCCTGGACACGATAGCGTGAGGTCGCTCACACCGTAACGACTCAGCAGGCTGCCCGATGATCGCAAAGACCGTTGCCCCGCACTCGGACAACGAGGACTGGGATCCTTTCGGGCGCGAGCTGTTCGATGATCCCTCGGCGCGGGCGCTCTCGCGCGTCGGTGTCGTCGATGTCGGCTCGAACTCGGTGCGGATGGTGGTCTTTGACGGCGCCGCCCGCTCGCCCGCCTATTTCTACAACGAAAAGGTGATGGCGGGGCTGGGTCAGGGGCTGGCGGAAACCGGGATGCTTTACCCCAAGGGCCGGGCCCGGGCGCTCTCGGCGCTCAAGCGTTTCGCGCTGCTGGCGAAGGGCATGGAGATCGGGCCGCTGACCTGTGTCGCCACTGCCGCGGTGCGCGAGGCCAAGGACGGGCCGGAGTTTCAGCGTCAGGTCGAGCAGGAAACCGGGCTGCGGCTGCATGTGATCGACGGCGCCGAGGAGGCGCGGCTTTCGGCGCAGGGCGTGCTGGTGGGCTGGCCCGAGGCGCAGGGGATCATCTGCGACATCGGCGGCAACTCGATGGAGCTGGCCGTTCTGGGCGGCGGCAAGGTCGGCGCGCGGGCGACCTCGCCCTTGGGCCCGTTCCGGCTGCAGCAGGTCAAGGGCGGCCGCAAGGAGCTGACCGCGCATATCCGCGAGCATATCGCGCGGCTCGCCGCGGCGGTGGGGCTTGGGCATGAGCGGCTCTATCTGGTCGGCGGCTCGTGGCGGGCGATTGCGCGGCTCGACATGGAGCGGCGCAACTATCCGCTTCTGGTGCTGCACGAATACCGGATGGACCCGGAGAACCTTTTGAAAACGCTCGACTGGGTCGCCAAGCAGGACATGGCGGCGCTGCGGGCGAAGACCGGCACCTCGGAAGCGCGGATGGAGCTGGTGCCGCTCGCCTCGATGGTGCTGCGCGAGCTGATCGAGACCTTCAAGCCGAAGGAGATCGACGTTTCCTCCTATGGCATCCGCGAGGGGCTGCTTTATGAAAAGATGCCCGACAAGCTGCGGGCGCGCGATCCCCTGATCGAGGCGTGCCGGCATGCCGAACGCACGATGTCGCGGCTGCCGGGGTTCGGGAAACGGTTGCATGCCTTCATCCAGCCGCTCTTTGGCGAGGTCTCGCCCAAGCGCTACCGGCTGATCCGGGCGGCCTGCCTGCTTCACGACACCACCTGGCGCACCCATCCCGATTACCGCGCCGAGGCCTGTTTCGACAATGTCACCCGCGCCAACATGGCGGCGCTGAGCCATCCCGAACGGGTGTTTCTGGGGGTGTCGCTGCTGCATCGCTACAAGAATTCGCGCGCGGGCAGCCGGTTCGAGCCGCTGTTCTCGCTGCTCTCGCCCGAACAGCTGCGCGAGGCGGAAATTCTGGGCAAGGCGATGCGGTTTGGCGCGATGTTCTCGATCCAGGACCCGGGCGATGCCGGGGAACTGAGCTACAACGCGACAACGAATGCGATCGAGCTGCGGCTGACGAAACGCGGCGCGGGGCTGTTTGGCGAAGTGGCCGAGGCCCGCTTTGCCGCACTTGCCGCGGCGATGAAGGCCACGCCGATGGTGGTGCTGCCGGGCTGATCCGGCGGTTTCGGGCCTTACAGATCCGTCACCGGCCCCGGGCTTCCCGGCTTTGCCCGGTCATCGGGCGCAGGCAAGGGCGGCGGCTTCGGCGCCCCCGGCAGACGGCGGATCACGATATCGCCGTTCGGCAGCCGCTCGGGCGCCTGATAATTCCGCACATCGTCAATCAGCGCCATGATCTCGCGCAGCTTCGGCCCAAGCTTGTCCGCCGCCGTGCCCAGACCCTTTTGCATCTCCTCGATCTCGGGGGCCATTTCCTGAAGCAGCCCACGCAGGAACATGTCCGCGCCCCGCTCGATCAGCGACTTGCCCGCCGCCATGTCATCGCGCGGGCTGGGCGCGGGCACTTCGGCCACCGGCGGCGGAACCGGGGGCGGCGCGGGCTGCGGCGCCTCCTCGGCCCAGACAAGCCAGCCGCCCAGAGCAAGGGCGAGCGCAGCAGATCCCAGAAGAAGCGCAGAAGGTTTCATCCGCCCAATATAGGCGCGCTACAGCGCCAAATCCACCGAGACGGGGAAATGATCCGAGGCCTGCAGCAAGGCCTCGCGCAATTCCGCCACCCGATAGCAGCCCGGATCGTCAAACGGATGCCAGATCCGCCATTTCGGTGCATGCGCGCACAGATCGGGCGACAGCGCGATGTAATCGAGCATCGCCGAAAAGAACCGCCCCGGCGGCGGCTCGGGGATGAAGAACCGCGCCGAGGCGGGCAGCGCCGTCGTCTTGCCGCGCGGCAAGCGCGCATGCGGGTCGTGCAGCGCCCGCGCGGGCGGGCCGCCGGTGCCCAGCACGATTTCAAGCCCCGACCGGCCGAACAGCGCCTCATATTCGTCCAGCCCCGGCCCGTCGTTGAAATCGCCCAGCACGATCAGGCTTTCGCCCGCGTCCAGCACCTCGTCGATCCGGCGGCGCAGCCACAGGCATTGCGCCAGCTGCTTGCGCCGGTTCTCGATCGCCAGCCGCACCTCGGAGGCCGGATCATTCGCCCCATGCGGCGCCTTGGATTTCAGATGCACCCCGATCAGCCGCAGCCGCTTGCCGGTGGCGGGGCCGGTCAGAACCTCCAGCTGCGCTTCCAGCGGCGGTTTCGAGAAACGCACCGTGTCCAGCCGGTCATCGATATCGAGATCGATCTTCAGCGACAGATCGAAGCGCGGCGCCGCGGCGCTGCCCTCGGCGGGATCATGCCAGAGCCGCAGCACCTCGGGGTCGTAAAGCGCGGCGATTTCCTGCTGCGTGTCATTGGCAAAACCCCTCACCGCGGAGCGCTGCCGCAGCCCGTATTTCGCCGCGAAGGCTTCGAGCATCGGCACGGTCTGGCGGCGGGGGTTGTCGTCGGGGGCCTCGACGATAAGGATGCAATCGGCGTCCAGCGCGGTAAAGACGATGCCCAGCGCGCCCAGCTGCTCCGCCCGCGTCACCCCGTAGCGCCCCGAACTTTCGCCATCCTCCAGAATCCGGCCGCGCCGGTCGAACAAGGACGTGAACCATTCGACATTGTAACAGGCGATCCGCATCACAGCGCCGCCTGTTTCGCCCCGGCCGAAATTTCTGCCCAGGCGCGGTTGAGCGCGATGATCCGCTCTTCGGCCAGCTTCACCGCCTCGGGCGGCAGGCCGCGCGCCATCGCCCGGTCGGGATGGGCCTCGCGCACCATCTTGCGCCAGCGCGCCCGCGCCGCCGCCAGATCCGATCCCGGCGCCAGCTCCAGCACCGACCAGGGATCGGGCGCCGCATCGGCGACATAAGTCGCACGGATCGAGCGGAAACAGGCCTCATCGAGCCCGAAGATCGCCGAGACCTCGCGCAGGAAGGCATCCTCGTTGTCGTGATATTCGCCATCGGCGAGCGCGATGGTGAACAACCCCTCCAGCAGATCCTGCAGCACCGGTGCGCCCGGGCCGAACATCGCCGCGATCTTGCGGGCATAGGCGTCAAAGCCCGCCACATCGGTCCGCGCCATATCGAAGACGCGGGCGGCGTTCTGTTCTTCCTCGGGCGCGATCACGAAGACGCGGCGAAAGGCCGTCACCTCGTCGCGGGTGACGCGGCCATCGGCCTTGGCCATCTTGGCGCCCAGCGCGATCACCGCGATGGTAAAGGCGACGCTGCGTTCGGGCGGGGTTTTCAGATGGTCGAAAACCGCCGAAAGCCCCTCGCCCCGGGCGAGAGCCGAAAGCGCCTCGCCAATGCGGGCCCAAAGAGAAAGCGGCTTGTCCATGCGGCCAGTCTAAACCGTCGTTCCGGCTTTTGCATCAGCCCAAGGTCGAAAAATGCCGGAATTTCGCCCCGCCGCCACCCCGGGTCTAAACTACGGCCCAAACCACAGCCCCCGCGTCCAAACCGCTGTTTGCACGCCGCAAATTCAGGGCAACCGCGGCGGGCAGGCCCGGCGGGGCTGCCGGGAGCAAACGAAAACGACGTGCCAGATGTCGATTTTTCTTGCGCCCGGCGTCTCAGGCCCCATTTTCGGACAAACCCAACGAAAGGAGCGCCAGTGCTGACACGGATCGAGAAACTTTTCGCGCATGAGGCCGCGGGCGGCATCATGCTGATCCTGGCAACCATTGTGGCGCTGATCCTGGCGAATTCCGGACTTTCAGGGCTTTACACGCAGGTTCTGCAGCTGAAATTCACCGTCGCCCTGGGCGAGACGGGGCTGTCGAAACCCCTGGTCCTGTGGATCAATGACGGGCTGATGGCGATCTTTTTCCTGCTGGTCGGGCTGGAGCTGAAACACGAGCTGCGCGAGGGGCGGCTGAAGACGCCCTCGAATGTGGTGCTGCCCGGGGTGGCGGCGCTGGGGGGGATGGTGGTGCCCGCGCTGATCTATCTTGCCTTCACCTGGTCCGATCCGCTCTATCGCACCGGCTGGGCGATCCCGGCGGCGACCGACATCGCCTTCGCGATCGGGGTGGTGGCGCTGCTGGGCCGGCGGGTGCCGCCCGCGCTGAAACTGTTCCTGCTGACGTTGGCGATCCTTGATGACCTTGGCGCCATTCTGGTGATCGCGCTGTTTTACACCGCGACGCTGAAGCCCGTTTATCTGGCTCTGGCGCTGATCCCGATCGCGCTGATGGCACTGCGGCTGTGGTTTGGGGCGCATCGGATCGCACCGACGCTGATCCTCGGCGCGGTGCTGTGGGTGCTGGTGCTGAAATCGGGGGTGCATGCGACGCTGGCCGGGGTGATCACGGCGTTTTTCCTGCCGGTCCGCGACCGTTTCGGCAAATCGCCGCTGCATGCGCTGGAACATGGGCTGGCGCCCTATGTCGCCTTCCTGATCGTGCCGATCTTCGCGCTGGCCAATGCGGGCGTCAACCTGAGCGGCCTTGGCCTTGCCGATCTGCTGGCACCGCTGCCGCTGGCCATCGCGCTGGGGCTGGTGGTCGGCAAGCAGCTGGGGGTCTTTGGCGCCACTTTCGCGCTGGTGAAACTGGGCCTTGCCCGCCTGCCCGAGGGGGCGGGCTGGCTGCAGCTTTACGGCATCTCGGCGCTCGCAGGGATCGGCTTCACCATGTCGCTGTTCATCGGCTCGCTGAGCTTTCAGACCGATGCCGAAATGAACGCGGTGCGGCTGGGGGTGCTGGCGGGGTCGCTGGTTTCGGCGCTGCTGGGCTTTGCCGTGCTGCGCATGGCGCCGCCGCGCACCGGGCCCGGGCATTGAGCCGCCCGGTGAGCCATCGGGTGAGACGCCCCGGCCCGCTCCGCCCCGGCCCCGCCGTCAATCCGCCGATTTCAGCGATAGCGGCTTTCCCCGCGCGGGGGCTTTGCCTATATGGGCATAAACCGGGCTCGGAGCCGAGTCGCGGCAGCATCATCATGGGAACGGCGATATGAGCGGGTGGGGCGGAATCTTCTCTTCCGACATGGCAATCGACCTCGGAACGGCGAATACGCTGGTCTATGTCAAGGGCAAGGGCATCGTGCTGAACGAGCCCTCGGTGGTGGCCTATCACGTCAAGGACGGCAAGAAACAGGTTCTGGCCGTGGGCGAGGATGCCAAGCTGATGCTGGGCCGCACGCCCGGCTCGATCGAGGCGATCCGGCCGATGCGCGATGGGGTCATCGCCGATTTCGACAGCGCCGAGGAAATGATCAAGACCTTCATCCGCAAGGTCCACAAGCATTCCACCTTCTCAAAGCCGAAGATCCTGGTCTGCGTGCCGCATGGCGCGACGCCGGTTGAGAAACGCGCGATCCGGCAGTCGGTGCTGTCGGCGGGGGCGCGGCGGGCCGGTCTGGTGGCCGAACCGATCGCCGCGGCGATCGGCGCGGGCATGCCGATCACCGATCCGACCGGGAACATGGTCGTCGATATAGGGGGAGGCACCACCGAGGTCGCGGTGCTGAGCCTTGGCGACATCGTTTACGCCCGCTCGGTCCGCGTTGGCGGGGATCGCATGGACGAGGCGATCATCTCCTATCTGCGCCGTAATCTGAACCTTCTGATCGGCGAATCCACCGCCGAGCGGATCAAGACCACGATCGGCACCGCGCGCATGCCCGATGACGGCCGCGGCACCAGCCTTTTGGTGCGGGGCCGTGACCTGCTGAACGGCGTGCCGAAGGAAATGGAAATCAATCAGGCCCAGGTCGCCGAGGCGCTGGCCGAACCGGTGCAGCAGATCTGCGATGCGGTGATGCAGGCGCTGGAAACCACGCCCCCCGATCTGGCCGCCGACATCGTCGACCGCGGCGTGATGCTGACCGGCGGCGGCGCGCTGCTGGGCGAGCTGGACCTGTCGCTGCGCGAACAGACCGGGCTGTCGATTTCCATCGCCGACCAGCCGCTCAACTGCGTCGCTCTGGGCACCGGCAAGTCGCTGGAATACGAACAGCAACTGCGGCATGTGATCGACTACGACAGCTGAGGCCCCGCCCAGTTCCAGTCGTGACCGGAGGCTTGCGTGGCACGAGACCGCGACGAGGACTATGCCGGACCGCTGCGCCGCATCCTGATTGCGGTGCTGGCGATCGGACTTGCCCTTTCCTTCCTTTTGTGGCGCATCGACGGCCCGCGGGTCGAGCGCTTGCGCTCGGCCTTTGTCGACCGCTTCGTGCCGACTTTCGACTGGGCGATGGTGCCGGTGACGAAAGCGCTTGGCATGGTCGAGGGCTTTCAGAGCTACGCAAGGATTTATGAACAGAACCAGGAGCTTCGCCGCGAACTTCAGCAGATGAAGGCGTGGAAGGAAGCGGCGGTGCAGCTGGAGCAGCAAAACGCCAAGCTGCTGGCGCAAAACCAGGTGCGGCTGGACCCCAAGCTCACCTCGGTTTCGGGCGTGGTGCTGGCCGACAGCGGCAGCCCGTTCCGGCAATCGGTGCTGCTCAACCTGGGCTCGCGCGATGGCATCGTCGATGGCTGGGCGACGATGGACGGGCTGGGGCTTGTGGGCCGCATTTCCGGCGTCGGCCGGACGACCAGCCGGGTGGTGCTGTTGACCGATACCGCCTCGCGCGTGCCGGTGACGATCCAGCCCGCCGGGCAGCGGGCGCTGCTGGCGGGGGACAATTCCACCCTGCCGCCCTTGGATTTCCTGGAAAACCCCGATCTGGTGCGGCCGGGCGACCGCGTCGTGACCTCGGGCGATGGCGGGGTGTTCCCGGCCGGTCTTCTGGTAGGCCAGGTCGTGCAGGGACAGGACCGCCGGTTGCGCGTGCTTCTGGCCGCCGATTACCAACGCCTTGATTTCCTGCGCGTCCTGCGCTCGCATCCGGCCGAGCGGATCAAGGATGTCGGCCCGCTGGTGCCGCCGCCCGCGGTCCGGCCCCTGCCCCCCGCCGCCTCCGGGGGCGAGGATGGTTGACCCCGTCACCTCGCGCCGGCTGGCCCATGCGGCGCTTTATCTTGGCCTGGTGCTGATCATCCTGTTCTTGCGGATGCTGCCGATCAACCCGGTCTCGGACGGGTTTCCCGGCCCCGATCTGATGCTGGCGCTGACGCTGGCCTGGGTGATGCGCCGCCCCGATTACCTGCCCGCGGCGCTGATCGTCGCCGCCTTCCTGCTGGAAGATTTCATCTCCTGGCGCCCGATCGGGCTTTGGACGCTGATCGTGCTGGCGGGGACCGAATTCCTGCGCGCGCGGGAGCAAAGCTCGCGCGATCTGCCCTTCGTGCTGGAGGCGGTGCTGATCGGCACGGTGCTGGTGGGGATGCTGCTGGCGAACCGCTTCATCCTCGGCCTTGTCATGGTCGAGCAGCCGCCGCTTGGTCGCGAAGTTTTGCGCATGCTGGCGACCTTTGTCGCCTATCCTTTCGTCGTGGCGCTGTCGGCGCTGGCCTTCGGGCTGCGCCGCGCCGCGCCGGGCGAGGTCGACGACCTCGGGCGGCCGTTGTGAACGGGGGGGCAGCAGGATGCTGAAGGGGCTCAGACGGCGCAGCCAGGCCAATGCGCAGGCCAGCCGCACCACGATCACCCGCCGCGCGCTGATGCTGGGCGGCGCGCAGGCGGCGGTGGTGGCGGCGCTGGGGCTGCGGATGCGGCACATGCAGCTGGAACGGGCCGATGAATTCCGCATGCTGGCGGATGGCAATTCGATCAAGATCCGGCTGATCCCGCCCGCGCGCGGGCTGATCTATGACCGCAACGGCCTGCTTCTGGCGGGCAACGAACAGAATTACCGCGTGACGATGACGCGCGAGGATGCCGAGGATGTCCCCGCCGAACTGGCGGCGCTGCGCCGGCTGATCCCGATGACCGATGCCGATGCCGCGGAATTGCTGGCGGAAATCAAGCGTCGCCCGCCCAATGCGCCGATCACCATCGCCGACCGGCTGAGCTGGGAGGAATTCTGTTCGGTCTCGATCAACACCCCCGCCCTGCCCGGCGTGACCCCCGAAGTCGGCCTGTCGCGGCATTACCCGCATGGGCCGGATTTCGCCCATGTGCTGGGCTATGTCGGGCCGGTGTCGGATTACGACCTGTCGAAGCTGGAAAACCCCGATCCGCTGCTGCGCATTCCGCGCTTCCAGCTTGGCAAGTCGGGGATCGAGGCGAAGCTCGAGGACGAGCTGCGCGGCAAGGCCGGACAGCGGCGGGTCGAGGTGAATTCGGCCGGGCGCGAGATGCGCGAACTCAGCCGCCGCGAGGGCGATCCGGGCGTGGCGCTGCAGCTGACGCTGGAGGCGCGGTTGCAGAATTTCGCGCTGCAACGGCTGGCGGGGGAAAGTGCCGCCGCGGTGGTGATGGATGTGACGAATGGCGATATCCTGGCCATCGCCTCGGCGCCGTCCTTTGACCCGAACCTGTTTGTGCGCGGCATTTCCGGCGCCGATTACACCGCGCTGATGGAAAACGACCACCGGCCGCTGGCGGACAAGACGGTGCAGGGGCTTTACCCGCCCGGCTCGACCTTCAAGATGGTGACGCTGCTGGCCGCGCTGGAGGCCGGGGTCATCAGCCCCGAAGAGACGGTCTATTGCCCGGGCTACATGACCGTGGGCGGGCGGCGTTTCGGCTGCTGGAAGCATTCGGGCCATGGCCGGGTGAATGCGGTCTACAGTCTCGAGCAGAGCTGCGACACCTATTATTATGACATCTCGCAGCGCGTCGGCATCGAGGCGATCTCGGCGATGGCGCGGCGGCTGGGGATCGGCGTCAGGCACGACCTGCCGATGTCGGCGGTGGCCGAAGGCAATGCGCCGACGAAGGACTGGAAGCAGAAGCGGCACGGCAAGGGCTGGCAGATCGGCGACACGATCAACGCCTCGATCGGTCAGGGCTATGTGCTGGCCTCGCCGTTGCAGCTGGCCGTGATGGCCTCGCGCATCGCCTCGGGGCGGGCGGTGGTGCCGCGGCTGGTGCGGGCGCGCGACGGGGTCGAGGTGCCCGTCCCCGAAGCGCCGCTGCTGGATATCGACCCGGCGCATCTGGCCGTCGCGCGGCGCGGCATGTGGGCCGTGGTGAACGGCTCGCATGGCACCGCGGGCGGCTCCAAGGTGGTGCTGCAGGACTGGCTGATGGCGGGCAAGACCGGCACCTCGCAGGTGCGCTCGGCCGTGGTCAACAACAAGGCCGTGCCCTGGGAGCAGCGCGACCATGCGCTGTTCGTCTGTTTCGCCCCGGTGGCCGATCCGAAAGTTGCGGTGGCGCTGATCGTCGAACATGGCGGCGGCGGCTCTTCGGCGGCGGCGCCGATCGCCCGCGACATCTTGCTGTTTGCGCTGGCGGGCGGGCTGCCGCCGCTGGCCGCCTATCCCGCCGCGCAGCGCGAGACGGTGAAAACCCGGTTCGAGTCGCTTGACCTGATCGATCCGGCGCGTTTCGCCGCGCCGACCCGTGGCCGGGCCTGAGGGGGCGCGATGAGTTACCTGCAAAACAACCTCAAGACGATCCCCACCGGGCCGACGAAGATCCTGTTCCTGAACTGGCCGCTGATCTTCCTTTTGACCGCGGTGGCGGGGACCGGCTTTCTGATGCTCTATTCCGTCGCCGGGGGGAACCTTGAGACCTGGGCCGAGCCACAGATGAAACGCTTCGGCGTCGGTCTGGTGACGATGATCGCGGTCGGGCTGACGCCGATCTGGTTCTGGCGCAATGTCTCGGGGGTGATCTACACGATCGCGCTGTTGCTGCTGGTGGCGGTGGAACTCGTCGGCGATATCGGGATGGGGGCGCAGCGCTGGCTGGATCTTGGCCCCCTGCGGCTGCAACCCTCTGAAATCATGAAGATCGGTCTGGTGATGCTGCTGGCCGCCTATTATGACTGGCTGCCCGCCGAAAAGGTCTCCAGCCCGATCTGGGTGGCGCTGCCGGTGGCGCTGATCCTGATGCCGACCTTTCTGGTGCTGACCCAGCCCGATCTGGGCACGGCGGTGATGCTGACCTTGGGCGGCGGTTTCGTGATGTTCGCGGCAGGCGTCAGCCTTTGGTTCTTTGGCACGATCATCGCGGTGGTCGTGGCGCTGGTGGCGGCGGTGCTGGAAAGCCGCGGCACCTCGTGGCAGCTGCTGCACGACTATCAGTTCAAGCGCATCGACACGTTCCTTGACCCTTCCGCCGATCCCTTGGGCGCGGGCTACAACATCATGCAGGCGCAGATCGCGCTCGGCTCGGGCGGCTGGTCGGGGCGGGGCTACATGCAGGGCACGCAAAGCCATCTGAACTTCCTGCCGGAAAAGCACACCGACTTCATCTTCACCACGCTGGCCGAGGAATTTGGCTTCATCGGCGCCTTTGGCCTGTTGTCGCTTTATGTCGGCATCATCGCCTTCGCGACCTATACCGCGCTCTCGACCAAGGACCGCTATGCCTCGCTCGTCTCGCTCGGCGTCGCCGGAACGTTCTTCTTCTTCTTCGCCATCAACATGGGGATGGTGATGGGGCTGATGCCGGTGGTGGGGGTGCCGCTGCCGATGGTCAGCTATGGCGGCACGGCGATGATGATCCTGCTGGCCGCCTTCGGCCTTGTGCAAAGCGCCCATGTCCACCGCCCGAGGTAAATCATGCTGACCGTCCTTTTCGCTGACCGGATCGAAAACTGGCCCGCCTATGAGGGGGCGCTGTCCGCGGCCTTTGCCGAAGCGGGCATCGCCGCGCGTCTGGTGCTGCCGCCGGTTGATCCCGCGACGGTCGATTACATCGTCTACAGCCCCCGCGGCCCGGTGCAGGATTTCACCGCCTACAGGCGCACGAAAGCGGTGCTGAGCCTTTGGGCCGGGGTGGAGCGCGTCGTGGGCAACCCGACGCTGACGCAGCCCCTGTGCCGGATGGTCGATCAGGGGTTGGAGCGCGGCATGGTCGAATGGGTGACGGGCCATGTGCTGCGCGCCCATCTGAACATCGACTTTTTCCTGTCGCATCAGGACGGTATCTGGCGGCAGGCAGGCCATGTGCCACCGCTTGCGCAAGATCGTTCGGTCGTGGTGCTGGGGCTTGGCGCCCTGGGTGGCGCCTGTGCGACGACGCTGGCGGCACTTGGCTTCAAGGTGACGGGCTGGAGCCGGACGCCGAAATCCCTGCCCGGGATCACCTGCCTTGCGGGCGCCGGGGGGCTGCGCGCGGCGCTCTCACGCGCCGAGATCCTCGTCACCGTGCTGCCGAACACGCCCGAGACGACCGACCTTCTGAACGCCGAAACGCTGGCCCTGCTGCCCCGCGGCGCGGCGATCCTGAACCCCGGCCGCGGCACGCTGATTGACGATGCGGCGCTGCTGGCGGCGCTGGAGACCGGGCAGATCGGCCATGCCACGCTTGATGTGTTCCGGGTGGAGCCGCTGCCGCCAGAGCATCCCTATTGGGCGCATCCGAAGGTCACCGTCACCCCGCATATCGCCGCCGAGACCCGCCCCGCCTCGGCCGCGCGGGTGATTGCGGAGAACATCCGCCGGTTTGAGGCAGGCGAGGCGCCGCTGCATCTGGTCGACCGCGCCCGCGGCTATTGAGGCCAACGGGCGGGATCAGAGCTTCGGCGCGTTCAAACCAAGCTGCGCGCAAAGCGCAGCAAAGGGGGCTTCCAGCCCGGTCCAATCGGCTGCGCGCGCCGCAAACAGCGTCGCCTGGCTTTGGTGGATCAGCCCGTCCGACAAGATCTTCAGGTGATTGGCCCGCAGCGTTTCCCCCGAAGAGGTGATATCGGCCACGGCCTCGGCGGTGAGGTTCTTCACCGTGCCCTCGGTCGCGCCCTGGCTGTCGACCGATTGCCAGTCCGCCACGCCCTCGCGCGCCAGAAATTCGCGCAAGAGCCGATGATATTTCGTCGCGATCCGCAGCCGATGCCCATGCGCGGCGCGAAAGGCATGGGCCACCGCATCCAGGTCTTCAAGCGTGTCGACATCGGCCCAACAGGCGGGCACGGCGATGATCAGATCGGCATGGCCAAAGCCCATCGGCACCAGATCAGCGACCTGGGTTTGCCAATCGGCCAGTTTCTCGCGCACGAGGTCCGAGCCGGTGACGCCCAGATGGATGCGCCCCGCGGCCAGCTCGCGCGGGATTTCACCGGCGGAAAGCAGAACCAGTTCAACGGCTTCCGCGCCCTCGACCGCACCCGCATATTCGCGATCCGAGCCGGTGCGCATCAGCCGCAGCCCACGCGCGGCGAACCAATCGAAGCATTGCTCCATCAGCCGCCCCTTGGAGGGCACGCCCAGTTTGATCGCGCTCATGGCATTCCCCCCAGATCGGCGACAAGGCCCGGGCGGATCACCCCGCCCACCGCCGGGATCGCGCGCCCGCCGCCCAGCACCCGGGTCAGCGCGTCGTAGCGCCCGCCCGAGGCGATGGGCGGAAAGCCCGGATCGGCGGTCTCGAAGCTGAAGACGAAGCCGTCATAATATTCCATCGTGGCGCGGCCGTGGCTGGCCTCAAACGCAAGCGCGGTCAGGTCGATGCCACGGGCATCGAGCGCCGCCAGCCGCCGTTCCAGCCGGGCAATCGCCGGGGCCAGCGCGGCGATGCCAAGGTCGTTGAGCTGCGCGGGCGCCCGGTCGGCGGTGCAACGCAGCGCGAAAAGCGCATCGAGCCGGGCCACATCTTCGGCGGCGATCGGCGCGGTCTCGGCATCGGCCCGCAGCACCGCGATGCGGGCGGCCATTTCCTCGGGCGCGCGCAGGCCGATCCAGGGGGCGTCAGAGGTCGCGCCCGAAAGCAGCGCGGCGCGGCTTTCGGGCACCGGGCTCAGCCCCGCGTAACGCTCCATCAGCCGATGAAAGCGCTTCGGGCGCCAGATGTGACGGGCCAGCGCCGCCTTGCGCGCAGGCAGGGTATCCAGCCCCTCGACCGCCGCCCGCAACAGGCCGATATCGCCAATAGTCGCGGAAAGATCGAGCGGTTTCAGCAGCCTGGCGAAAAGCGCGAAAACCTCGGCATCGGCGGCTTCGGGGTCTTCGCGGTCAAAGATTTCGTAGCCCGCCTGAAAATATTCGGCCACGCGGGCGCTGCCGCGATGATCCTGTTTGCGGAAGACCTCGCCCATATAGGCGTAGCGGGCGGGTTCAGCGCCCTCGGCCATATGCGCCTGCACGACAGGCACGGTGAAGTCGGGGCGCAGCATCATCTCGCCGCGCAGGGGGTCGGCAGTGACATAGGCGCGGGCGCGGATATCCTCGCCGTAAAGATCCAGCAAAGCCTCGGCCGGTTGCAGGATGTCGGGGGTGACTTCCACCGCACCGGCAGCCTCGAAAGCGGCCAGAAGCCGCTGCCCGATGGATCGCGCCTCGGCCTTGGATGCCATCACTTCACCCCGTAGCGCGCAAGGACCTCTTGCACTTTTGCAACCATTTCCCCGGTCGGAACCTCGAATTGCGCCGGTTGCGCTTTCCATTCTTCAACACTGGCGGAAGCCGCGATCTTCGCGCCCAGGATCAGGTCCTTGATCTGCACGACACCGCGGGCGGCCTCGTCGGCGCCCTGGATGATCGCCACCGGGCTTTCGCGCTTGTCGGCATATTTGAGCTGGTTGCCGAAGTTTTTCGGGTTGCCCAGATAGACCTCGGCGCGGATGCCCGCCCGGCGCAGCGTCGCGGCCATGGCGAGATAATCGCCCATCCGGTCACGATCCATCACGGTGACAACGACCGGCCCCTGCGCCGCGCCGCCGATCCGCCCCTTGGCGCGCAGCGCCGCCAGCAGCCGGTCGACGCCGATCGAAACGCCGGTCGCGGGCACTTCCTGCCCGGTGAAGCGCTTCACCAGATCATCATAGCGTCCGCCCCCCACGACCGAGCCGAAGCTGCGCTTGCGGCCCTTTTCGTCCAGGATTTCAAAGGTCAGTTCGGCCTCGAAGACCGGACCGGTGTAATAGCCAAGGCCGCGCACCACCGAGGGGTCGATCACGATGCGGTCCGGGCCGTAGCCCTGCCCGTCCAGAATTTGCGCAATGAATTCAAGTTCATCGACACCCGCCGCGCCGAGCGCCGAGCCGGAAACCAGCTCGCGCAGACGCGCGGCGGTGGCGGCGCCCGTTTCGCGCTTGGCCTCCATGAAGCCCATCACCACATCGGCCTGAGCCTCGCTCAGCCCCGCGCCCTTGGTGAAATCGCCCGACTCGTCGAGCCGCCCCTTGCCCATCAGCGCACGCACGCCCGCCTCGCCGAACTTGTCGAACTTGTCGATGGCGCGCAGCACGATGCCGCGTTCCTCGGCGAAGCGATCCGGGTCGGAGGGGTCCAGCACCCCCGCCACTTCCATCACGCCGTTCAGAACCTTGCGGTTGTTGACCCGCACCACATAATCGCCGCGCGGAATGCCCACTGCTTCCAAAGCGTCCGAGAGCATGCCGCAGATCTCGGCGTCGGCGGCAACCGAGGCCGCGCCCACCGTATCGGCATCGCATTGATAGAACTGACGAAACCGCCCCGGACCGGGCTTTTCATTGCGCCAGACCGGGCCCATCGTGTAGCGCCGATAGGGGCTGGGCAGATCGTTGCGGAACTGCGCCGCGACGCGGGCCAAGGGCGCCGTCATGTCGTAGCGCAGCGCCAGCCAATCGCCGCCCTCGTCCTGCCAGGCAAAGACGCCTTCGTTCGGCCGGTCCACATCGGGCAGGAATTTTCCAAGCGCCTCGACGGTCTCGACCGCGCTGGTTTCCAGCGGGTCAAAGCCATGTGCGCGGTAGACCTCGGCGATGGTCGACAGCATCGCGGCCCGCTCGGTCACCTCGGCGCCGAAATAGTCGCGGAACCCCTTGGGCGTCTCGGCCTTCGGACGGCGCGGTTTCTTCTCGCTGGACATGGTCTTGCACCCGATCGTTTCTCGGGCGAGGGTGTAGCGGATGGGGGCCACCCCGGCAAGCACGAGAGGGCACATGAGCGACAGGATCGAGCGCGCCGAGGAAGAACTGGCGCATCTGCGCAAGACCGTGGACGAGCTGAGCGACGTTCTGGCAGCACAGGGCCGCGAGATCGCGCGGATGTCGCGGCTGCTGGGGCTGTTGATGGAACGCGAGGCCGAGCGCGAATTTGCCGCAGGCGGGGCGATTCCGCTGGCGGATCAGAAGCCGCCGCATTGGTGAGCGGGCTCAGACTTCCTCCACCTGCACGACGCCGCGCAGGCTGCGCAGCGCGCCCTTGACCTGCGGGTTCACCGGCAGCTCGCGCCCGGCGCTGATCTGGTAGCGGCGGCGCTTTTCCGCATCAAAGACGGAAAAGGTCACTTGTCCGCGCGATTTCACCCGTCCTTCCGCGGCAAGACGTTCGAAAAGTGCAACCACCGAGGAGACCGCCTCGGGCGTTTCCAGGTGGATCAGCAGCCCAGATCCGGCCCCGGCATCGCTGGCCACCGTGTCGATCGGCGCCGCAGTCTGGCACAGCATCTTCACCGTCTCGCCCTCGACATCGACCTTGACCGTCAGCACCACCGCCTGCCCGGGTTCCAGATGCGCGCGGCAGGCTTCGAGCGTGTCGGAAAAGACCGTGACCTCATAAGGCCCGGTGGGGTCGGACAGCGAGACGAAGGCAAAGCGGTTGCCCTTGGCGGATTTGCGCTCTGACCGCGCCGCGACCTGCCCGGCGATCTTGCCGATGAAAGGCCCCTGCCCCAGCGCCTTGGCCGTGACCTCGGCCAGGGTCAGCACTTTTTTGCGTTTCAACGCAGGCAGATAGTCATCGAGCGGATGGCCCGAGAGATAAAAGCCGATCGCCTTGTGCTCCTCGGCCAGACGTTCGCCGGGCAGCCAGTCGTCGGTATCGGCCAGCCGCGGCGGCGGCAGATCGTCGCCCGCCTCGCCAAACAGCGACACCTGCGCCGAGGCTTTCGCCTCGGCCACCGCCGCCGACCAGGCCATCAGCGATTCGAGGCTTTCAAACACCCGCTTGCGATTCGGATCGAGCCCGTCGAAGGCCCCCGCGCGGGCCAGCATCTCCAGCGGCCGCTTGCCGATCCGCTTGAGGTCGCAGCGCCGCGCGAACTCGACCAGATCGCGGAAGGGCTTGTCCTCGCGGGCTTTTTCGATCAGCCGCATGGCCTCGACGCCGACATTTTTCAAGGCGCCCAGCGCATAGATCAGCTTCTGGTCGACCACGTCAAAGGTGGCCAGCGAGCGGTTCACGCAAGGCGGAACCACCTCGATCCCCAGCCCCCGCCGCGCCTCGGCGGTGTAGATGGCGAGCTTGTCGGTCAGATGGATATCGCAGTTCATCACCCCGGCCATGAATTCGACGGGGTGGTTCGCCTTCAGCCAGGCAGTCTGGTAGCTGACGATCGCATAGGCGGCGGCGTGCGATTTGTTGAAGCCGTAGTTCGCGAATTTCTCCAGCAGGTCAAAGACTTCACCCGCCTTTTTCGCGTCGATGTTGTGCGTGGCCTTGGCGCCTTCGATGAATTTCGGACGCTCCTTCGCCATCTCCTCGGCGATTTTCTTCCCCATCGCGCGGCGCAAAAGGTCGGCGCCGCCAAGGCTGTAGCCCGCCATGACCTGCGCGATCTGCATCACCTGTTCCTGATAGACGATGATGCCCTGGGTTTCCTTCAGGATCGGGTCGATGGTCGGATGCAGCGATTCAAGCGGCCGCAGCCCGTGTTTCACCTCGCAATAGGTCGGGATATTCTCCATCGGGCCGGGACGATAGAGCGCCACCAGCGCCACGATATCCTCGATGCAGGTCGGTTTCATCCGCCGCAGCGCGTCCATCATGCCGGTGGATTCGACCTGGAACACCGCCACCGTCTTTGCCGCGGCGTAAAGTTCGTAGGTCTTCGCATCGTCGATCGGGATCAGGTTGATCTCGTTCGCGGCCCCCTCGGCGGGGGTATAAAGCGTTTCGCCCAAAGGGTTTACATGCAGCGGACGGCCGGATTTCAGGATCAGGTTGACGGCGTTCTGGATCACCGTCAGCGTCTTCAGACCCAGAAAGTCGAACTTGACGAGCCCCGCCTGTTCGACCCATTTCATGTTGAACTGGGTCGCGGGCATGTCGGAGCGCGGGTCCTGATACAGCGGCACCAGCGCATCGAGCGGCCGGTCGCCAATCACCACCCCGGCGGCATGGGTCGAGGCGTTGCGCAACAGCCCCTCGATGGCTTGCGCATAATTCAAAAGCCGCGCCACCACCTCTTCGGATTTCGCCGCCTCGCGCAGACGCGGCTCGTCGGCCAGCGCCTTTTCGATCGAGACCGGCTTCACCCCCTCGACCGGGATCATTTTCGACAATTTGTCGACATGTCCGTAAGACATCTGCAAGACCCGGCCCACGTCGCGCACCGCGGCCTTCGACAGAAGCGCGCCAAAGGTGATGATCTGCCCCACCTTGTCGCGGCCATATTTGCCCTGCACATATTTGATCACCTCCTCGCGGCGATCCATGCAGAAGTCGATGTCGAAGTCGGGCATCGAGACCCGCTCGGGGTTCAGGAACCGCTCGAACAGCAAGCTGTAGCGCAACGGGTCGAGGTCGGTGATCGTCAGCGCATAGGCGACCAGCGAACCGGCCCCGGACCCCCGCCCCGGACCCACCGGAATCCCCTGCGACTTGCCCCATTTGATGAAGTCGGCCACGATCAGGAAGTAGCCGGGGAAGCCCATCTGCTCGATGATGCCAAGTTCGAATTTCAATCTTTCTTCGTATTCGGCCACCGGCACCGCATGCGGGATCACGGCCAGCCTGGCGCGCAGCCCCTCCCAGGCCTGACGGCGCAATTCCTCCACCTCGTCATCGGCGAAACGCGGCAGGATCGGCTTGCGCTTGAACGCGGCAAAGGCGCAGCGCTTGGCGATTTCGACCGTGTTTTCAAGCGCCTCGGGCAGATCGGCGAACAGCGCCGCCATCTCGGCTTCGGTCTTCAGATAATGCTGCGGCGTCAGGCGACGGCGCGGCTCGATCTGATCGACATAGGCGCCCTCGGCAATGCAGATCATCGCATCATGCGCCTCGTACATGTCGGATTTTGGAAAGTAGACATCATTCGTCGCCACCAGCGGCAGGCCGAGGTCATAGGCCATTTCGACAAAGGGCCGCTCGGTCATCCGCTCGCCCTCGGTCAGCTGCCCGCCCTCGCCCGGATGGCGTTGCAGCTCGACATAAAGCCGGGTCGGGTAACAGGCCGCCAGCCGCTCCATCAACAGCCGCGCCTTGCCCGCCTGCCCGTGTTGCAAAAGCTTGCCCACCGGCCCCTCGGCCCCGCCCGAAAGGCAGATCAGCCCCTCGGCATGGGCCTCCAGATCCTCAAGCGTCACCTGCGGCAGCTGCCCGCCCTTGTCGACATAAAGGCAGGACGAGAGCTTCATCAGATTCATGTAGCCCGCCTCGTTCTGCGCAAGCAGCACGAGCGGCGCGGGCAGACGCGGCTTCTCGCCGGGGGCGGCGACCTCATAGGCGACCGAGACCTGGCAGCCGACGATCGGCTGCAACCCGGCCCCTTGCGCCAGAACGGAAAATTCCAGCGCCGCGAACATCGCATTGGTGTCGGTCACCGCAACGGCGGGCATGTTCATCGCGTCGCACAGCTTGATCAGCTTCTTCACCGGAACCGCGCCCTCAAGCAGCGAATATTCGGTGTGCACGCGCAGGTGGATGAATCGGGGATCACTCATTGCCGCAGACTACGGGTCGCGACGGGGCGGGGCAAGCCGCCCAATAATTGACCATGCGGTGCATTTTCACGGGGCCGCGGGCCGAATTTCTTGCCAGAGCCCGCGCCCTCGGCAAAGCTGTTGGCAACAGAGCCCCCCGCTCTACGCCGCATCGGGCGGGAGGCCGCAAACTGGTATCGCGGCGGAAGACGCCATGGAAATTGCGTTTCTTCTCAACGGAGAAACCCGGCGGTTGCGGGTCGAGAATCCGACGCGAAGCCTGCTGGACTGGCTGCGCGCCGAGGGGCTGACCGGCACCAAGGAGGGCTGCAACGAGGGCGATTGCGGCGCCTGCACGGTGATGGTGACTGACGCGGCGGGCAGCCGCGCTGTCAATGCCTGCCTGACGATGCTGCCGCAGATCGCGGGCAAGGCGCTGCGCACGATCGAGGGGATCGCGGCGCCCGATGGCCGCCTGCATCCGGTGCAACAGGCGATGATCGATCATCACGGCAGCCAATGCGGCTTTTGCACCCCCGGTTTCATCGTCTCGATGGCCGCGGCACATGGCGCGGGCCGCCGGGATTACGACGATCTGCTGGCGGGCAACCTTTGTCGCTGCACCGGCTACGCTCCGATCCTGCGCGCCGCCGAAGCCGCCGCCACCGAACCGCCCGCAGCCTGGCTGCAAGCCGATGCCGCTTTCACTTTGGCGGAAACATCCTCGGGGGTGCGGGGGCAGACAGCCCCCGCCTTCCTGCCCGATACCACCGACGACCTTGCAGAGTGGTATCTCTGTCACCCCGATGCCACGCTGATCGCGGGCGGCACCGATGTCAGCCTTTGGGTGACGAAAGCCCTGCGCGACCTGCCCGAAGTCGCTTTTCTCAGCCATTGCAAGGACCTGGCGCAGATCCGCGAAACGTCCGACGGCTTCGTGATCGGCGCGGGGGTCACCATCGCCACCCTGCGCGCTTGGGCCGAGGGACCGCATCCGGCGCTGGCCGGGCTCTTGCGCCGCTTCGCCTCGGAACAGGTGCGGCAGGTGGCGACGATCGGCGGCAATATCGCCAATGGCTCGCCCATCGGCGACGGGCCGCCGGCGCTGATCGCGATGGGGGCAAGCCTGACCCTGCGCCGCGGCAATGATCGCCGCAGGATGCCGCTGGAGGATTTCTTCCTCGGGTATCGCAAGCAGGACCGCCTGCCGGGCGAGTTCGTCGAAAGCGTCACTTTGCCGAAATCGGCACCGGGGCTGCGCTGCTACAAACTTTCGAAAAGGTTCGATCAGGACATTTCTGCGGTCTGTGGAGGCTTCAATCTGACCCTGAAAGGTTCGAAAATTGAAACTGCCCGGGTGGCCTTTGGCGGCATGGCCGGGGTGCCGAAACGCGCATCCAGCTTCGAAGCCGCGCTGATCGGACAGTCTTTCACCGAAGAGGCCATCACCGCCGCCCTGCCGCTTCTGGAGCAGGATTTCACGCCGCTCTCCGACATGCGCGCCTCCGCAGCCTATCGGATGAATGCCGCGCAAGCGATGGCGCTTCGCTATGTCCGCGAGCTTTCAGGCCTCTCGGTCTCGGTGCTGGAGGTGACGCCATGAGCGTTGGCAAGCCGCTGCCGCATGACTCGGCGCGCGCGCATGTGACCGGGCAGGCGCGCTATCTGGACGACCAGCCCTGCCCCACGACTACGCTGCATCTGGCATTCGGCCTGTCGACCGAGGCCTCGGCTGCGATCACCGGGCTGGATCTGGACCCGGTGCGGCACAGCCCCGGCGTGGTGGCGGTCTTCACCGCCGCCGATCTGCCGCATGAAAACAATGCCTCGCCCGCGCCCAGCCCGGAACCCGTTCTGGCCACGGGCGAGGTTCATTTCATCGGCCAGCCGATCTTTCTGGTCGCCGCGACCAGCCACCGCGCAGCGCGGATCGCGGCGCGCAAAGCGCGCGTCACCTATGCGCCGCGCCCGGCCATTCTGACGCTGGATCAGGCCCTTGCGGCCAATAGCCGGTTCGAGGGCGGGCCGGTGATCTGGGCGCGCGGCGATGTCGAAACCGCTCTGGCGGGGGCCGCGCATCTGGCCGAGGGCACATTCGAGATCGGCGGGCAGGAGCATTTCTATCTGGAGGGTCAGGTGGCGCTGGCCCTGCCCTCGGAAACCGGGGTGGTGATCCAGTGTTCGAGCCAGCATCCCTCCGAAATCCAGCACAAGGTCGCCCATGCGCTGGGGCTGGCGTTCCACGATGTGCGGGTCGAGATGCGGAGGATGGGCGGCGGCTTTGGCGGCAAGGAAAGCCAGGGCAATCACCTGGCCATTGCCTGCGCGGTGGCGGCGATGGCGACCGGGCGGCCCTGCAAGATGCGCTACGACCGCGACGACGACATGGTGATCACCGGGAAACGGCATGATTTCCGCATCCGCTACCGGATCGGCGCCGATGCTTCGGGCAAGTTGCTGGGGGCGGATTTCCTGCATCTGGCGCGCTGCGGCTGGTCGGCCGATCTGAGCCTGCCGGTCTGCGACCGGGCTATGCTGCATGCCGATGGCAGCTATTTCGTCCCGGCGCTGCGCATTGAAAGCCACCGGCTGCGCACGAACACGCAATCGAACACCGCCTTTCGCGGCTTTGGCGGTCCGCAAGGTGCGCTGGGCATGGAACGCGCGATCGAGCATCTGGCGCGGGGGATGGGCCGGGATCCGGCCGAATTGCGGGCGTTGAATTTCTATGACGCGGCGGAGACGGGGGGGCTGTCTGCCCCCCCGCGCCCCCCCGAGCGTATTGGGACCAAGAAAAAGCAAACGACGCATTACGGTCAGGAGGTGGCGGATTGCGTACTGCCTGAGCTGGTCACTCGACTGCAGAAATCTGCGAATTTCGCGGCGCGAAAGGCCGAAATTGCCACATGGAATAGCACAAATCGAACCTTGGCGCGGGGGATTGCGCTGTCGCCGGTGAAGTTCGGGATTTCCTTCACGCTGACCCATCTCAATCAGGCGGGCGCGCTGGTGCAGATCTATATGGACGGTTCGGTGGCGCTCAACCATGGCGGCACCGAGATGGGTCAGGGGCTGCATGCAAAGATGGTGCAGGTTGCGGCGGCGGTTCTGGGGATTGATCCGGCGCAGGTGCGCATCACCGCGACCGATACCTCGAAAGTGCCCAACACCTCGGCCACCGCGGCCTCTTCGGGGGCCGACATGAACGGGATGGCGGTGAAGGACGCCTGCGAGACCCTGCGCGGGCGGCTGGCCGGTTTCATCGCCGGGCGCGAGGGCTGCACCGCGGCCGAGGTGGTGTTCGACGCCGGGCGGGTGCGCGCGCAGGACAAGAGCTGGCCCTTTGCCGAGATCGTCACAGCGGCCTATATGGCGCGGATTTCCCTTTCCGCGACAGGGTTTTACGCGACACCCAAGCTGTCCTGGGACCGGTTGCGCGGTCAGGGGCGGCCGTTTTTGTATTTCGCCTATGGCGCGGCGATCACCGAGGTGGTGATCGACCGGCTGACCGGCGAAAACCGCATCCTGCGCACCGATATCCTGCATGACGCCGGGGCCAGCCTGAACCCGGCGCTCGATATCGGGCAGATCGAGGGCGGCTATGTGCAGGGCGCGGGCTGGCTGACCACCGAGGAGCTGGTCTGGGACGGGCGCGGACGGCTGATGACGCATGCGCCCTCGACCTACAAGATCCCGGCCTTTTCCGACCGGCCGCGCATTTTCAACGTCGCGCTCTGGGACCAGCCGAACCGCGAGGAGACGATCTTTCGCTCGAAAGCCGTGGGCGAACCGCCGTTCCTTTTGGGGATTTCCGCCTTTCTGGCGCTGCATGACGCCTGCGCCGCCTGTGGTCCGCATTGGCCCGACCTGCAGGCCCCCGCCACGCCCGAAGCGGTGCTGGCCGCGGTCCGCCGCGCCGAGGGGCGCGCATGAGCCTGGATCTGCAAGGACTTGCGCGGGCGGCCACGAAGGGCGCCTTTGTCCGGGTGCTGGTGGTCGAGACGAAAGGCTCGACCCCGCGTGAGGTCGGCGCCGAGATGCGGGTCTGGCCGGAGTGCAGCGAGGGCACGATCGGCGGCGGCTCGCTGGAGGCCGAGGCGATCGCGATCGCCCGCGGCCTGACTGCCCCTGCCCTGCGCCGCTTTCCGCTGGGTCCGGCGCTGGGCCAATGCTGCGGCGGCGCGGTGACGCTGGCCTTCGAGCCGCTGGACGCCGAAAGCCTTGCGCGGATCAGGGGGCCGATCCATGCCCGCCCCCTGACCGCGGCCGGGATGCCGCTTTCGGTGCAGCGCGCGCTGGCCAAGGCGCGCAACGGCGGCGCAGCCCCGCCGCTCTGGCTGGACGGCTGGCTGATCGAGCCGCTGGCGGCCCCGGCGCAGGAGCTGTGGATCTGGGGCGCGGGTCATGTCGGGCGCGCGCTGGTCGCCACGCTCGCCCCCCTGCCCCACTGGTCGATCCGCTGGGCCGACATCGATGCAAACCGATTCCCCGAGGCGATTCCCGACGCCGTCACGACGCTGATCGCGGCAAATCCCGCCGATCTGGTGCCGCTTGCCGCCGCATCGGCACACCATCTGATCCTGACCTATTCACATGCGCTCGACCTCGAGTTGTGCCACCGGATTCTGCGCCATGGCTTTGCCGCCTGCGGGGTGATCGGTTCTGCGACCAAATGGTCCAGATTTCAGCGCCGCCTGCGCGATCTGGGGCATTCCCACGCGCAAATTTCGCGCATTGCCTGCCCGATAGGCGATCCGGCATTGGGAAAGGAGCCGCAGGCCATTGCGATTTCCGTCGCCGCCGCGCTACTGAGGGGGCGGGTCGGCCAAGCCGGGCTGACCGTCAACACGGAAGGACAGACCGGGTGACAGGGTCGCTGCTCAAGATCGAGGGCCTGACCAAGGCCTATCCCGGGGTCGTGGCGAACGACGGGGTGGGGTTCGAGGTCGCGCCGGGCAAGGTGCATGCGCTTTTGGGCGAGAACGGCGCGGGCAAATCGACGCTGGTGAAGATGATTTACGGGCTGGTGAAGCCCGATGCCGGGCGGATGACCTTTCAGGGACGCCCCTACACGCCTGCCGAACCGCGGGCTGCGCGCGCCGCGGGCGTGGCGATGGTGTTTCAGCATTTCTCGCTGTTCGAGGCGCTGAACGTGGCCGAAAACGTCGCTCTGGGCATGGAAAACCCGCCGCCGATGCGCGATCTGGCCGAACGCATTCGCGCGATTTCCGCGGCTTACGGGCTGCCGCTGGATCCGGCGCGGATCGTGGGCGATCTGTCGGCGGGGGAGCGACAGCGGGTCGAGATCATCCGCTGTCTGCTGCAGGACCCGAAGCTTCTGATCATGGACGAGCCGACCTCGGTCTTGACGCCGCAAGAGGTCGAAATCCTGTTTCACACCCTGCGCAAGCTGGCGGCCGAGGGCACGGCGATTCTTTATATCAGCCACAAGCTCGAGGAAATCCGCAGCCTGTGCGACGGCGCGACGATCCTGCGCGGCGGCAAGGTGGTGGCGAGCTGCATGCCCCGGGAAAAATCGGCGCGCGAGCTGGCCGAGCTGATGGTGGGCGGCGAATTTGCCGCAACCGACCGGGCCGGGCGGAAAAGCGGCGCGGTGATTTTGGAGGTTGACCGGCTGAACCTGCCGCCGATGACGCAATTCGGCCCGGCGCTGAAAGAGGTCAGCTTCACCCTGGCCGCGGGCGAGGTGCTGGGCATCGGCGGCGTCGCGGGCAACGGGCAGGAAGAGCTGCTGGCGACGCTTTCCGGGGAACGGCCCTCGGGCGCGGGCACGGTGACGCTGCATGGGCAGGACATTTCCGACCTTGGGCCGAATGACCGCCGCCGTCTGGGGCTTCTGGCGGCGCCCGAGGAGCGGCTGGGCCATGCCGCGGTGCCGAACCTGAGCCTGACGGAGAATGCGATCCTCACGGGGACCGTGCGCAGACCCCTGACGCGGAACGGTTTTCTGAACATGGGCGCGGCGCGTCGCTTTGCCGAGGAAATCATCAAGGGCTTCGATGTCCGCACCCCGGGGCCGCATGTGGCGGCGCGCGCGCTCTCGGGCGGCAATCTGCAGAAATTCGTCATCGGCCGCGAGGTGCTGCAGGCGCCCGAGGTTCTGGTGGTGAACCAGCCGACCTGGGGCGTCGATGCCGCCGCCGCCGCGGCGATCCGGCAAGCGCTGCTGGATCTGGCAGCCAAGGGCGCGGCGGTGATCGTGATCAGCCAAGACCTTGACGAGCTTATGGAAATCGCTGATCGCTTCTGCGCGTTGAACGAGGGGCGGCTGTCAGAACCCCGCCCGACCGAGGGGCTGACGATGGAAGAGATCGGGCTGATGCTGGGCGGCGCCCATGGCATGCAGGAGGCGGCGCTGTGATCACGCTTGTCAAACGCCCGACGCCTTCGCGGTTCTGGTCCTTCACCACCCCGGTTCTGGCCGTTCTGGCCACGATGATCGCGGGCGGGGTTCTGTTCGCCATTCTGGGCAAGGACCCGGTCGCGGCGATCAAGGTGATCTTTTACGACCCGCTCTTCGGCCCGAATGCGGCCTATTTCCGCGGGCAACTGCTGGTCAAGGCCGGGCCCTTGATCCTGATTGCGACGGGGCTTGCCGTGGGCTTCCGCGCGGGGATCTGGAACATCGGCGCCGAGGGGCAATATATCATTGGCGCGCTGGCCGGGGCCTCGGTCGCCCTTGCCGCCTTTCCGGCCGAAAGCCATTGGATCTTCCCGGCGATGGTGGTGGCGGGGGCGCTGGGCGGCTGGATCTGGGGGATGATCCCGGCGGTGCTGCGGGTGCTGTTTGGCACCTCGGAAATCCTTGTGTCGCTGATGCTCGTCTATGTGGCGCAGAATTTCATGGCCTGGGCGGCCTTTGGCCCGCTGAAGAACCCCGAGGGCTACGGTTTTCCCGGCTCGCGCAACCTGCAGCAATACCCTTCGGCGCATAACCCCGAGCTGATCGCGGGCACCGGCATGCATTGGGGTGTCGTCGCGGCCTTTGTCGCGGTCATCGCCACCTATGTGCTGATGAGCCGCCATATCGCGGGCTTTCGCATCCGCGTCGCGGGCGAGGCGCCGCGGGCCGCGCGCTTTGCAGGCGTGCTGCCCGCGAAACTGGTGATGTTCTGTCTGGGGCTTTCGGGGGCGCTCGCCGGCCTTGCGGGGATGTTCGAGGTCGCGGGCCCCTCGGGTCAGATCACCGACAGTTTCAACGCGGGCTATGGCTTCACCGCGATCATCGTCGCCTTTCTGGGGCGGCTCAATGCGATCGGCATTCTGCTGGCGGGGCTGCTGATGGCGCTGACCTATATCGGCGGCGACATGGCGCAGCTGATGCTTGGCCTGCCCACCGCGGCGATCCAGGTGTTTCAGGGCATGTTGTTGTTTTTCCTCTTGGGATTCGACCTGCTGACGCAGTACCGTCTGCGCGTCGGAAAGGGCTCGAAATGATTGGCGGCATCGATATCGTCACCCTGATCGCGGCGCTGATGGCGGCCTCGACGCCGGTTCTTCTGGCGGCGACGGGCGAGCTTGTCGCGGAAAAGGCGGGCGTGCTGAACCTGGGCGTCGAGGGGATGATGATCGTCGGCGCCGTCGCGGGCTTTGCCATGGCCGTCACCACCGGCAACCCGGTGCTGGGCTTTGCGGGCGGCGCGCTGGCGGGGGCGCTTCTGGCCTGTCTTTTCGCCGTTCTGACGCAGGTTTTCCTGTCGAATCAGACCGCCACCGGTCTGGCGCTGACCCTGTTCGGGCTGGGTCTTTCGGCGCTTGTCGGCAAGGGCTTCGAGGGCGTGCGCCCGCCGCCCACCGGCAAGATGCCCTTCGGTCCGCTGGCCGATCTGCCGGTGATCGGCCCGATCCTGTTTGGTCATGACTGGATGGTCTATGCCTCGCTGGCGCTGGTCGCCGGGGTCGGGGCGTTTCTGAAATATGCGCGCCTTGGGCTGATCCTGCGCGCCGTGGGCGAGAACCACGATGCCGCCCATGCGCTGGGCTATCGGGTCATCGCGCTGCGCTGCGCCGCGCTGGTCTTTGGCGGCGCGCTGGCGGGGCTGGGCGGGGCTTACCTCAGCCTTGTGCGCGTGCCGCAATGGACCGAGGGGATGACCGCGGGCGCGGGCTGGATTGCGCTGGCCATCGTCGTTTTCGCCAGCTGGCGGGCCGGGCGCGTGCTGATTGGCGCCTATCTGTTTGGCGGCATCAGCGCGTTGCAGCTGCAGTTGCAGGCGGCGGGCTATGCGATCCCGGTACATTTCCTGACCATGGCGCCTTATGTGATCACCGTGCTCGTGCTGGTGATCCTGTCCGCCACCCACCGCCACGGGGCACCGGCCGCGCCGGCGGCGCTGGGGCGGCCGTTCCACGCCTCGAGCTGAGGCCAAACCCGGGCCATCGCCCAGCACACAAGGAAGCTCCCATGGACCGCAGATCCTTCCTGAAGACCACCGCCGCCACCGCGACGCTTGCCGCCGTCGGCCTGCCCGTGGCCGCCGCCGATCCGCTGAAGATCGGCTTCATCTATGTCGGCCCGGTGGGCGACATGGGCTGGTCGTATCAGCATGACGTTGCCCGCCGCGAAATGGAAGCGGCGCTGGGCGGCAAGGTCGTCACCTCGTTCATCGAGAACGTGCCCGAGGGCCCGGATGCCGAACGCGCCCTGACCCAGCTGGCGCTGGAGGGCAACCAGCTGATCTTCGCGACCTCGTTCGGCTTCATGGATGCCACGGTGAACGTGGCGGCGAAATTCCCGAACGTGAAATTCGAACACGCGACGGGCTACAAGCGCGCCGAGAACCTGTCGACCTATGATGCGCGCTTCTACGAAGGCCGCGCCGTGCAGGGCACGATCGCGGGCCGGATGACGAAGACGAACAAGATCGGCTATATCGGCTCGTTCCCGATCCCCGAGGTGATCCAGGGCATCAACGCCGCCTATATCCACGCCAAAAAGGTGAACCCGGATGTCGAGATCAAGGTGGTCTGGGCCTATAGCTGGTTCGACCCGGCGAAAGAGGCCGATGCCGCCGCCGCGCTGATCGCCGAGGGCTGCGATTTCATCCTGCAGCACACCGATTCGACCGCGCCGCAGGCGAAGGCGCAGGAAGCGGGCAATGTGCTCACCTTCGGCCAGGCCTCGGACATGGAAGCCTTCAAGCCCAGCCCGCGCGTCTCCTCGACGATCGACAACTGGGCGCCCTATTACATCAAGCGCGCCCAGGCGCTGGTCGATGGCAGCTGGAAATCCGAAGGCACCTGGGGCGGCATCGGCACCGGCATGGTGGGCATCGGCGAGATCACCTCGGCCGTGCCCGCCGAGGTGAAGGCCGAGGCCGAGGCGCTGATCGCGAAGATCTCCGACGGCTCCTATCACCCGTTCACCGGCCCGCTGAAGAAACAGGACGGCTCGGACTGGCTGGCCGAGGGCAAGACCCCGGAAGATGCCGAGCTGGCCGGTCTCAACTTCTTCGTCGAAGGCATCTCGGCGGAAATGCCGAAGTGACCTGACGAAAATTCATGCTAAGGTTGTGGGGCGGACGCTTGTCCGCCCCTTTCTTTTTCGTCCGATCCGCGGGGGCAATCTTCCCGCTTGACAGCTTATGTATTCATATTCCCATATATGCATCTGAGGGCTTCGGCCCGACAGCCAGTTCGGGGAGGGACAGATGGCTCATATCGTGGTTCTGGGTGCCGGTTTGGGCGGTGCCATCATGGCATACGAGTTGCGCGAACAGGTGCGCAAGGAGGACAAGGTCACCGTCATCACCAAGGACCCGGTGTATCACTTCGTGCCCTCGAACCCCTGGGTGGCGGTGGGCTGGCGCGACCGCAAGGAGATCACCGTCGATCTGGCGCCGACGATGGCAAGGAAGAACATCGACTTCATCCCGGTGGCGGCGAAACGCCTGCATCCGGCCGAAAACCGGGTCGAGCTGGAGAACGGCCAGTCGGTCAGCTATGACCAGATCGTCATTGCCACCGGCCCGGAACTCGCCTTTGACGAGATCGAGGGCTTCGGCCCCGAAGGCCATACCCAGTCGATCTGCCATATCGACCATGCCGAAGAGGCCCGCATCGCCTTTGACCGCTTCTGCGAGAACCCCGGCCCGATCATCATCGGCGCGGCGCAGGGGGCAAGCTGCTACGGCCCGGCCTACGAATTCACCTTCATCCTCGATACCGCGCTGCGCAAGCGCAAGATCCGCGACAAGGTGCCGATGACCTTCGTCACCTCGGAACCCTATGTCGGGCATCTGGGGCTGGACGGGGTGGGCGACACCAAGGGGCTGCTGGAAGGCAATTTGCGCGAAAAGCACATCAAATGGATGACCTCGACCCGGATCAAGCGGGTCGAAAAGGGCAAGATGATCGTCGAGGAGGTGACCGAGGACGGCACGGCGAAGCCCGAAAAAGAGCTGCCCTTCGGCTATGCGATGATGCTGCCCGCCTTTCGCGGCATCAAGGCGCTGATGGGGATCGAGGGGCTGGTCAATCCGCGCGGCTTCGTCATCGTCGATCAGCACCAGCAGAACCCGACCTACAAGAACGTCTTCGCGGTGGGGGTCTGCGTGGCGATCCCGCCGGTCGGACCGACGCCGGTGCCCTGCGGCGTGCCGAAGACCGGCTTCATGATCGAAAGCATGGTCACCGCCACCGCCCATAACATCGGCCGGATCGTGCGCGGGCTCGAGGCTGACGAGGTCGGCAGCTGGAACGCCGTCTGTCTGGCGGATTTCGGCGACAAGGGCATCGCCTTCGTGGCGCAGCCGCAGATCCCGCCGCGCAACGTGAACTGGTCGAGCCAGGGCAAATGGGTGCATTGGGCCAAGGAGGGGTTCGAGCGCTATTTCATGCACAAGCTGCGCCGCGGCACCTCGGAGACCTTTTACGAAAAGGCGGCGATGAAGCTTCTGGGCATCGACAAGCTGAAGGCCGTGAAGAAGGGGTAAGCTCGCCCCGCTCCCCTGTCACGGAGGCGACGGACAGGCGCGGGACACCGCGCCTGTTTGCCGTCAGTTCGCGGGGGTGGGGGCGGCAGGAGCGGAGCTGGCGGGGGCAGAGCTGGCGGGGGCCGGTTTCGCCGTCGCGGCGACGGTGGCGGCCGCGGCGGCCTCGGCCTTGGCGCGTTCCTCGTGACGCCAGATGCCGAAGAACTCGAAGCCGCCCAGCAACAGGGCCACCCCGATCGCGATCAGGTAATTCTTCGAGGTGCCAAGCGGCGAGGGCGGCAGGTTCGACATGATCTTGCTCCTTTCGGGCCGGGATGTGCAGCTGCTCCAAGGATAGGGCGGCGGCACCGAAAGGACAGGGGGAAAGAACGGGGGAATGAGGGGCTAGGCTTGCGGCGGCAGGAACCGCGCCTCGAAGGCCGCGGCCGAAAGCGGCGGCGACAGCAGGAACCCCTGCCCCATGTCGCAACCCATCGCCGCCAGCGTCGCCGCCTCGGCCTCGGTCTCGATCCCCTCGGCCAGCGTCGTATAGCCGAACCGCCGCGCCAGCCCGGTGATCGCCTCGACGATCAGCCGGGCGTTGCGATCCGCCTCGATGCCGCGCACGAAATGCGCGTCGATCTTCAGCATCGAGACCGGCAGCCGCGCCAGATAGGCCAGACAGGAATAGCCGGTGCCGAAATCGTCGATCGCCAGCCGCAGTCCGCGCGCGCGCAGCCGCCCCAAAGCCTCGACCGCGCCCGGAACCCGGTCGGCCAGCTGATCCTCGGTCAGCTCGATCTGCAGCCCGCTGCAGGCGCAGGCGCAGCCCGCACAGCCCGAAAGCGCCTCGGCCCAGTCGGGCACGGCCAGATCGGCGGCGGTCTGGTTGATCGACATCAGCCAGTCCGCCCCCACCCGCCCGGACTTGCGCCAGCGGCACAGGGTCCGTGTCGCCTCGGCAAAGACCCAGCGGTCAAGCGCGGGCATCAGCCCCGCCCGCTGCGCGACGGGCAGGAAATCGCCCGGCGAGATCAGGCCGCGGCCGGGCCGGTTCCAGCGGATCAGTGCCTCGCAGCCGCGCAGGCCCCGGTCGGCCAGCGCGAAGAGCGGCTGGAACTGCAACACCATCTCGCCGCGCTCGACCGCGCCCGCCAGCGCGTTGCGCAGATCAAGTTCCCGCGCCGCCTCGACCCCCATCTGCGGCTCGTAGACCATCACCGTGCGGCGGCTCATCTTGCCCGCGTACATCGCCAGATCGGCATTGCGCAACAGCGCGTCGCGGCTTTCGCCATGGGCGCCGAAACAGGCGATCCCCACCGTCGCCGCCGGGCGATACTGATGCAGCCCCGGCAGGTCGATCGGCACCGCCAGCGCCTCGAGCAGCGCCAGCGCCTGCCGCCGCGCCGCCTCGGCATCGGTGTCGCCCAGAAGCAGCACGAATTCATCGCCGCCGATCCGGGCGACGAAATGATCCGCCCCGGTGCCGATCCGCAGCCGCCGCGCCACCGCGGACAGCAGCATGTCCCCGGTCTCATGGCCCAGCGTGTCATTGACCGCCTTGAACTGGTCAAGATCGAGGAACAGCACCGCAAAGCCGCGCCCGCTGCGCGCCGCCAGATCGATCCAGCCGTCGATCCGCTCGCCCAGCAGGTTGCGGTTCGGCAGCCCGGTCAGCAGGTCGTAATTCGCCAGCCGCAGGTTGTCCGCCTGCGCCTGGCGCAGCGGCGTCAGGTCGGAGAACATCGCCACATGGCCCAGCACCCGCCCCGAGGCATCGGACAAACGGGTGATCCGGCTCCAGCAGATCACCGACTTGCCCTCGGAGGAGCGCAGCACCGCCTCGCCGCGCCAGATCCCCCGCGCCTGCAGCTCGGCCTGCCAGGTCTCCGGCGCCCCGACCGCCGCGGGCGCGGCCCCCGGACCCGGGGCGGCCACCGCGACCCAGAGCCCCTCCAGCAGCCGCCCGATCAGCCGCGCCTGACCAAAGCCCGCCGCCTGTTCGAAAGCGGCATTGGCGCGCAGGATCCGCAGATCGGGATCGGTCAGTACGATCGCCTCCGAGGACTGGTCGAAGACCATCTCGGCCAGCTCGCGCGCCCGGACCTCCTCGGTCACGTCATGGCTGCGGGTCACGACGCCGATGACCACGCCGAAATCGTCGAAAAGCGGCGTCTTTTCGGTGCGCAGCCGTTCCCATCCGCCCGCCGTCCCGACCCCGGAATGCGGCACGAGACCGCCGGGCGGGCGCTGCCGCGTCTGTTCAAGCGTGATCGCGCTTTGCGTCCGGCGCACCCGGGCATCCAGCTGCGCCCCGTGCAAGGCCTCGATCAGCGGCAGGAAATCCTGCGGCAAATGCCCGATCACCTCGGCCTCGCTGCGGCCGTTGGCGCGCAGGAAGGCCCGGTTCGCCAGGCTGATCCGGCCGTCGGCATCGGTGACGCTGACCGGGTCGGAGAAAGTGTCCAGCAACAGCCGCTGCAGATCCGCGCCCGCCTGCGCCAGCGCCGCTCCGGTCCCGGCTTCGGGCAGCAGCATCAGCCACCACAGCCCCGCCGTCCCGGCCTGCGGCTTGCGCGCCCGCAACAGGCGGGCCTGCGCCGTCCGCGGCTGCCCCGGCGCCGGGCTGAAAACCAGCGTCAGATCGCAGCCGGGCGCCGCCGGATCGCAGGGCTGCGTCAGCGCCGCCGACAACCGCCCGATCTGCGGCCGCGTCAGCGCCCGGCGCAGCGCCGCGCCGCCGTTCTGCTCGAAGCTCTCGCCCAGAAACCGCCGCGCCGCCTCGTTGGAATAATGCAGCCCCAGCGTCGCATCGATGCTGAGGATCGGCACCGGAGCGTCGCGCAAAAGCCTGTGCGCGGCCTCCAGATCGGCTTGCTGGCGCGCCCCTTCCTCAAGCAGCTGGCCCAGCGCGGCGGCCTGTTCGACAACGCCCAGACGCAGCCGGTTGAAGACCAGAAGCACCGCGTCATCCAGACCCGCCGCCGTCAGCGCCGCCTCGACCTGACGGAACTGCAACTCGGTCAGCGTCACCAGATCGTGGCCGAAGCCCCCTGCCAGATCGGCATCGATCCGTCCCGAGGGCCTCATGCCCGCGGCGCCCCGTCCTGCGGACCAGCCCCGTCAGACCCCGCCGCGCCCCCGGCATCGGTCTGGCTGTGCCAGCGGGTGATCTCGATATGGCTGACCACGGCACCGCCGCGGGCGCCGTCGAGCGGGCGCGCATGCATCACGAACCAGCGCGGCTGCCCCGGCGCGTCGCAGGGATATTCCATGGTGAAATGCCGCTGCTTGCCGGTCAGGACGCCGCGGATCCCCTCGACCGCGCGTTTCGCATAGCCCGAATCCACCGCCCCCTCGCCGATGTCACAGCGGCCGACATAATTCGCGCCGACCCCGGTATGGGCCAGCGCCGGATCGCCGTTATCCGCCGCAAAGCGGGTCCAGGCGGCGTTCACCAGCAGAATGTCGCCCTGCCCGTCGAGCACCGCCACATGTTCCGCCAGCCCGTCGATCACCGATTGCAGCAGCTGCAGATTGCGGGTCTGGGTGATGTCGACAAAGGTCACCACCGCGCCCTGCGCCGAGGAGGACGGCACCCGGTACGGCAGCATCCGCACCAGATAATGCCGCCCGTTCAGCCCCGAGACCTCGCGCTCGGTGCGGGACTGGCCCTGCAGCGTGCGGCGCAGATCATCCAGCAGCGCCGGATAATCCAGCCGATGCGTCAGATCGCCCAGCGGCCGGCCGACATCGACATCGCGGATGCGGAACAGCTCGGCCGCGTCGGGGCTGAACCGCGTCACCGTCAGCTCGCTGTCGACGAAGATCGTGCTCATCGCCATGATCTCGGTCAGGCTGTCCAGATCGGCATTCGAGCGGTTCAGAAGGTCGATCTTTTCCTGATATTCCGCATTGAGCGAGTTCAGCTCCTCGTTGACCGACTGCAATTCCTCGTTCGCCGATTGCAGCTCCTCGTTCGAGGCCATCATCTCCTCGTTCGTCGCCTGCAATTCCTCGTTCGAGGTCTCCAGCTCCTCGATCATCGCCTGCAGGCTTTCGCGCGTCATCGCCAGCTCGGCTTCCAGCATCTCGATGCGGGCGCCGACTTCGCGGTCGATGTCGATGCCCGAAATGCCGTCATCTGGCCCCTCGTCGGGCTCGAAGGCCAGGATGTAAAGCCGCCCCTCGTCGCTGTCGGTGCCCTGCTTGACCGGCACGACCCGCAGCCGCAGCCGCACCGGATCGGGACCAAGGACGCCCTCGGCCAGCGGGATCGAATCCGAGGCCGCCTCCTCGCCCAGCCGCGCCGCCTTGAACAGCAGCGCCGAGGCGACGGGCAGCAGCGGTTCGACCAGCATCCGGCCGATTTCCAGCGAGGCGGCGCCTTCGCGCATCTGCATGAAGCGGCTGACCTCGCCGTAGGAATGCAGGATCTCGTGGTGGCTGTTGACCAAAAGCGCGGGCGGCGGCGCATAGGTCCGCGACAGCGTGGCAAAGCCGCGCTCGACCGCGGTGACGGGGGCATTGTCGGCGCGCGTGCGCGGCGGGCGCGGCGTGACGTAAAGCCCGGCGCGGCGGTCGGTCAGCGGCGCGGCCCCCGGGCGCAGCGCCTGCCAGATCCGGTGCCGGGCCGACAGCACCGAGAAATCGTCCTGCACCTGCACCAGCGCCTCGGAGCCGCCGAGGAACAGATAGCCCCCGGTGCGCAGCGCGTAATGCATCCGCCGCAGCGCGCGTTCCTGCGCCTCGGGGCGGAAATAGATCAGCGTGTTGCGGCAGGTGACCAGATCCATCCGGGTGAAGGGCGGGTCCGACAGCAGGTTGTGGCGGGCGAAAACGATGGTCTGCCGGATTTCGGGGCGGATCGTGTATTGCCCGCCGCGGGTGGTGAAGAACCGTTCCAGAAAAGTCGTCGGCAGATCGGCGGCGATGGTCTCGGCAAAGAACCCGGCCGCTGCGGTCTCGATGTTCATCGGCTCGACATCGGTGGCGAAGATCTTCAGCGTCGGCCAGCGCCCGGCACGCTCGAAAGCGTCAAAGAACAGCATCGCCAGCGTATAGGCTTCCTCGCCCGTGGCGCAGCCCGCCGTCCAGACCCGCAGCGTCGAGCCCACCGCCGCCTGCGCCACCAGCGGATCGATCACCTTCTCGGCCAGTTCGGCAAAGGACTCCGGGTCGCGGAAGAACGAGGTGACCGGGATCAGCATTTCCCGGCGCAGGCTCGCCAGTTCGGTGCGGTCATGCGTGAGCAGTTCCAGATAGGAGGTCAGGTCCGGCACCTGCCGCACGCCCATCCGCCGCTCGATCCGGCGCTGCACCGTGCCGGGCTTGTAATCAAGGAAATTCACCTCGCCCGAGAGCGACAGGATCTCGACGATCCGGCCCAGAGCCTCGGCGGGTTCGAGCCCGTCGAACTGGCCCACGGCGATGCGGTCATCCTCCATCGCCGAGTCGGCATCGGGACGCTCGACCCCGGTGAGCTGGCCCAGCCGCGGCCGCCGGATCAGGTAATCGGCGATCCAGGGGCCGATCCGCTCGATGCCCAGCGCGGAATCGATGAAGCCCGTCGCGATGGCCGAGCGCGGCATGCCGTCAAAGCGCGCATCGCGCGGATCTTGCGCGATGGCGACACCGCCCGCCGCATGCACCGCGCCGACGCCGCGGGTGCCGTCCGAGCCGGTGCCCGACAGCACAACCGCCACGGAGCGGCTGCCAAAGCCCGCCGCCATCGAGGTGAAAAACGCGTCGATCGGCAAGGACAGCACGCGCCGGTCCTTGGGCGCCAGCCGCAGATGCCGCCCCTCCAGCGTCATGATCGTCGCGGGCGGGATCAGAAACACCGTGTCGGCGGCCAGCTCCATCTCGTCCTCGACGGTGACGACCGGCATCTTCGTATGTCGCGCCAGAAGCGAGGCCATGATCGACTTGTGATCGGGCGAAAGGTGCTGGATCACCACATAGGCGGCGCCGGTATCGGCGGGCAGCCCGTCGAACAGCCGCTCGAGCGCGTCAAGCCCCCCGGCCGAGGCGCCGATGGCCACCACCGCCCGCGGCTCCGGCGCAGCCGAAACTTCGGCCCCCGGCACGCTCTGCATCTCCGTCTCTGGCGCAGGAACGTCCACCATGATCGCTCTTTTCCGGGCCCTGCCCTTGCGTCTTCGCCGGATCCGCGCGCCGTCGCTTTTTGCGAAGCCCCGGCGAAACCAGTGAATTTTCCTCGAGATGAGAAGCCTTCGGCCCCCCGCTGTCAACGTCTTTCGATCTCGGCCGATGCGATCGCCGCCGCCCCGGCCCGCCGCTCAACAAATCCGCGGCAACTGCTCACCCACCAGCATGTCGACGATCCTTGCCCCGCCAAAGGCCGTGCGCATCCGCACCTGTCCCGCGTGATCTGCCACCGCCCGCCCGACGACGCAAGCCCCTGCGCCTTCGGGCCGCGCCCGCATCGCCGCAAGCGCCGCGGCGGCCTCGGTCTCGGGCACGAAGACCACCAGCCGCCCCTCATTCGCCAGATAAAGCGGGTCCAGCCCCAGGATCTCGCACAGCCCCACCACCTCGGGGCGCAGCGGCAGCGCGGTTTCCTCGATCACGATACCACAGCCCGCCGCCACGGCGATTTCATTCAGCGCCGAGGCCAGCCCGCCCCGGGTCAGATCGCGCGCCGCGCGGATGCCCGGCGCCGCCGCGATCACATCGGCCATCAGATGGCCCAGCGCGGCGCAATCGCTCTCGATGTCGGAGCGCAGCGCCAGATCGCCCCGCGCCGCCAGAATTGTCGCGCCATGATCGCCCAGCACACCGTTGACGATCGCCACATCGCCGGGTTGCACCCGCCCCGCCGCCATCTCGCGGCCCGGCGGGATCACCCCCACCCCCGCGGTTGTGACGAAAACGCCGTCACAGGCGCCGCGCCCCACGACCTTGGTGTCGCCGGTGACGATCCGCACCCCGGCCGCCTCCGCCTCGCGCGCCATCGTGGCGACGATGCGGCGCAACAGCGCCACCTCGGTCCCCTCCTCAAGGATGAAGGCTGCCGAGAGCCACAGCGGCCGCGCCCCCCCCACCGCCAGATCGTTCACCGTGCCGCAGACCGCGATCTTGCCGATGTCACCGCCCGGAAACTCGACCGGCGTCACCACATAGCTGTCGGTGGTAAAGGCCAGCCGCGCGCCGGGTTCGGCCAGCGCCGCCTCGGTCAGCCGCGCCTGATCCTCCATGCCGGGCGGCTGAAAGACCGAGGTGAAGACCTCCTCGATCAGATCCCGCATCGCCTTGCCGCCACCGCCATGCGCCAGCGTCACCCGCTCATCTCTCAACGCCATGTCATCTCGCTCCAGATTTCGCGGGGGTCCGGGGGAGATCGCATCTCCCCCGGGCGGGGGGGGCGGGGGGCGGCAGCCCCCCGCTTTGAGTCGGGGGCAACGCCCCCGAAACTATTCCGCCGCCCGCGCCCCGCCATATTGCCAATAGGCCGCACAGGCCCCCTCCGAACTCACCATCAGCGCGCCCAAGGGCATTTCCGGCGTGCAGCCCTTGCCGAATTGCGCGCAGGCGACCGGCTTCATCCGCCCGGTCATCACCGCGCCGCAGGCGCAGCCCTCGGCCTCCTCGACCGCGGCGCGCTGGCCCGCATAGCCCACGCCGAATTTCTCCTCGGCATCATGGGCGCGATAGGCCGCCCGAATGCGCAGCCCCGAAGCGTCGATCTCGCCAAGCCCCCGCCATTCGAAGGACGGCCGCCGCTCATAGACGTCAGCAATCGCCGCCAGCGAGACCCTGTTGCCATGTTCGGGCACGACGCGGGCATATTGGTTCTCGATCGCCGCGCGGCCTTGGGATATCTGGCGCAGCACCATCAGCACCGATTGCAAGAGATCCGTCGGCTCGAACCCCGCCACAACCAGCGGCTTGCCATAGTCTTGCGCAATGAAATCATAGGGATGAATGCCGATCACCATCGACACATGGCCGGGCCCGATGAAGCCGTCGAGCCGCATGTAGGGGTCATCGAGCAGCGCCCGGATCGGTTCGGGCACGGTGATATGGTTGCAAAAGACGCTGAAATTCGAAAGCCCCTCACGGGCCGCCTGCTGGATCGCGAGCGCCGTCGAGGGCGTCGTCGTCTCGAAGCCCAGGCCGAAGAACACCACCTCGCGCCCGGGGTTGCGCCGCGCCAGTTCCAGCGCATCCAAGGGCGAATAGACCATGCGGATATCCGCCCCCGCCGCCTTCGCCTGCATCAGGCTCAGCTTCGATCCGGGCACCCGCATCGCATCGCCGAAGGTGCAAAAGATCACCTCGGGGCGCTGCGCGATCTCGATGCATTCATCGACCCGCGCGCGCGGCAGCACGCAGACCGGACAGCCCGGCCCGTGAATGAATTCGATGCCCGGATGAATGAGCTTGTCGAGCCCGTAGCGAAAGATCGAATGCGTATGCCCGCCGCAGATCTCCATGATGTGCAAGGGCTTTTCCGCCGTCGCCCCGATCTGCTCGGCCAGCCGCGCGATTTCGGCCAAAAGCCCCTTGGCCAGCGCGGGGTCGCGGAATTCGGAAGCGAATTTCATCCCCGCTCCTCCAGCGCCGCGGCCCCCTCGGCCATTTGCGCCAGCGTCTCCTGCGCCTCGCCCAGATCGCGCAAAGCCTCCAGCGTCCGCGCGGCCTCGTCCTCGTCAATCAGGCTCATCGCGAAGCCGACATGGATCAGCGCCCAATGCCCCAGCAGATCCTCAAGCGGGCCCTCGGCGACGCAGGCCACGTTCACCTCGCGCTGCACCCCCGACACATCGGCCAAGGCCATCATCCGACCGGCGTCGGTGATCGCCACGATCTGGCCCGGAATCCCCAGACACATCAGTCTTCCTCCTCTTCCTGCACCCGGCCCGCCGGATGCTCGATGCCGTAGCGGTCGAGTTTCGCGCGCAGCCCGACCCGGCTCAGCCCCAGTTCCGCCGCCGCCCGGCTCTTGTTCCAGCGGTTGCGGGTCAGCGTCTCGCGCAGGATCCGCATCTCGATCAGCTCGATACGATCCTTGAGCGTGCCATCCGCCGTCATCACCTCCTCGGCCGAGCGGTCGGCGCCGCTGTCCGAGGGGGCGGCCTGCAGGATGTGACGCGAGATCAGCTCGGCGCCGAGCACATTGTCCTGCGCAAAAATCAGCATCCGCGTGACTTCATTGTGCAATTCCCGCAGGTTGCCGGGCCAGTCGTAGTTTTCCAGAAATTCGAGCGCCGCGGCATCGAAGCCCAGCGCCTGCTTGCCATGCCGCACCGCCGCCTCGGCCAGCATCGATTGCGCCAGAAGCGCGACATCGCCGCGCCGCGCGCGCAAGGGCGGCAGCGCGATTTCCCCCGCCGAAAGCGCATAATAAAGATCGGCGCGAAACCGCCCCTCGGCCACCATCGCGCGCAGATCGGCCGCCGCGCCGGTGATCAGCCGCAGGTTGGTCGAGGCGGTTTCCTGCCCGCCCAAAGGCGTGATCGCGCCGTCCGCCAGCATCCGCAACAGCGCCAGCTGCAAGGCCGGGCTGGCCGCCTCGACCCCCGCCACGAAAAGCGTGCCGCGGTCGGCCTTTTGCGCCAGACCGATCTTCGCCACGCCGCCGGGCAGCACGCCGCGCCGCGCCCCGAACAGCTCGATCATCGCCAGATCCTCGGGCAGACCGGCGAGGTTGATCTCGTAAAACGGCTTGTCCGAGCGCAGCGAGACGTAATGCATCGCCCGCGCCAGCTGCGCCCGGCCAGAGCCGGGTTCGCCGCGCAACAGCACCGGCACGTCGAAACTGGCAAATTGCCGCGCCAGCGCAATGGCCGCATTCATCGCGGAATTCGGCGTGCGCAGGATGGTCTCGAACCCCATCCCCTCGCGCAGGGCCCGGCGGCGCTTTTCCACCCGGCTTTCCGAGGTGGAATTCAAAAGCCGCATCTCCAGCGAGAGC
Organism: Rhodobacter sp. 4.3.4; assembly: GCF_058724655.1. Taxonomy (NCBI): domain Bacteria; kingdom Pseudomonadati; phylum Pseudomonadota; class Alphaproteobacteria; order Rhodobacterales; genus Rhodobacter; species Rhodobacter sp. 4.3.4. Next base: position 873,249 of record NZ_CM178967.1, on the reverse strand, counting down.
CGCTCGTTTTCCCGCGCGAGCGTGAACATCCGCGCCGCATTGCGCGCCGAGGACAGAAGCTGTTCGGGATGCCAGGGCTTGGTCAGGAACTGATGGATGCCCGCGTCATTGATCGCGGCCATCATCGAGGCGCTGTCGGTATAGCCGGTGATGATGATGCGCACGGTTTCCGGCCAGCGCTCGCGCACTTCGGTCAGGAAATCGACCCCGGTGCGGCCCGGCATGCGCTGATCGCAGATGATGACCTGCACCCATTCCTCTTCCAGAATAGCGATCGCCGCCTCGGCGCCCGGCGCGGTCAGCACGTCGAAATCGTCTTCGAGCGCAAGTTTCATCGCCGCCAGAGAATGCGGCTCGTCATCGACCAGAAGGATCGCGGGGGCCGAGGCAGCCATCAGCGCGCTTTCCGCGCCAGACCCGCGCGCAGCCAGTCGATCCAGGCCGCCATGCCTGCGCCGGTTCGGGCCGAGACGCGCAGAACCTCGATTTGCGGGTTCACCCGGCGGATATTGGCCTCGTAAAGGTCCAGGTCCACATCGCAATAGGGCGCCAGATCGACCTTGTTGAGGATCGCCAGCCCCGCCGCGGCAAACATGTCGGGATATTTCAAGGGCTTGTCCTCGCCCTCGGTGACCGAAAGAATCGCCACCTTGGCATCCTCGCCCAGATCGAAGGCGGCCGGGCAGACCAGATTGCCGACGTTTTCGATGAAGAGAAGCGCGCCTTCGGGCAGCGGCAGATGCGCCAGCGCCTGTTCGACCATCGCCCCGTCCAGATGGCAGCCCTTGCCGGTGTTGACCTGAATGGCCGCCGCCCCCGTCGCGCGGATGCGGTCGGCGTCATTCGTCGTCTGCTGATCGCCCTCGATCACCGCAAGGGGCTGGGCGCCGAGCATCTCGATCGTCCGCACCAGCAGCGTGGTCTTGCCCGAGCCGGGCGAGGAGACCAGGTTGGTTGCAAAAATGCTCTTTTGTGCCAGCCCGGCGCGGTTGCGGGCGGCATATTGGTTGTTTTTCGACAAGATGTCGGTCTCGATCTCGATCAACCGGGCCTGGCTCATGCCGGGCACTTCGGTGCCCGCCGGACCGTGGCCGAGATGGATGTCATGGGCGCAAGCGCCATGGGAATGGCCGTGATCGTGCCCATGCGCATGCGGGTGATCGCTGTCGGCCTCGGCGCCATGGGCGGTGTCATGGCTGTGGCTGTGCGCATGCGGATGAGAATGGCTCGTGCCGTCAGCATGGGTGTGCCAATGGCTGTGCGCATGGCTGTGGGTGCCCTGCGGCTCTGCCAGAACCGCAAAGGGGGCGGGCTTGTGCGTGCCGTCCTTGCCGGTCTTCTTCAGATGGTCCTTGAACTGATCCTCGACGCTGTGACCGCCACAGCCGCATACCGTGCACATCAGAGCACCTCCAAATCCTTGATCCGCATCTCGTCGCCGCCCTGCACCAGCAGCCGGGCCCCACCGCATTCTGGACAGATATCCAGCCGATGTTCGATTTCGACTGTTTTACCGCAGTCAAAGCAAGCCGCCTGCCCCGGAATGTCGAGAATCTGCAACTCGGCCCCTTCGGCCAAAGACCCGCGCAAGACCACGTCGAAGGCGAAGTCCAGCGCCGCCCGCTCCACCCCCGCCAGCCGCCCGATCTCGAGCCGCACCCGCGTCACCCTTGAAAACCCGTTGGCGCGGGCAGAGTCTTCGATCGCCGTGCGAATCCCCTCGACGATCGACATCTCATGCATGCGCCAGCTCCTGCACGGAAACGGCCACACAGGGGTCGAGAATGTCGACGACCAAAGCCGCCAGACCGGCCTTGGCGGCGGGCAGGCTGGCCAGCGACAGTGCCAGCGCGCCGCCCGGGGCCAGCAGGTGATCGGTGGGGGTGACGCGCGAAAGCGCCGTGACCATCCCCGCCTCGGCCCGGGCCGAAAGCGCATAGGTGCCGCGCGCCGCCGCCACCAGCGCGAGCCCCGGACGCGGCGTTTCGGCGGCCAGCGGCGCCTGCGCCAAAGCATGCAGATCGACAATCCGGCCCAGCGCGCGCCAGAACGGGCCCCGGCCGAAGCGCGCCTCGGCCTGACGCATCAGCGGCTCATCCGCGACCCGCCCGGCGGGGGAATTTTCCTGCGCCGTCAAGGCCATGGGATCGGAAAGCGGGGGCAGCACCGCCACCGCCTCGCCGGGCGCGAAAGCATGGCCCAGCGTCGCCAGAAGCGGCGCCACCCCCCGCCCCGAGATCAGGAAGTGCCACAGATCACCGGGCTTCTCGCCGCCCCACAGCCAGTCTTGCAGCGCCGGCCCGCCCTCGGCCCAATGATCGGGCAGGGGCTGCGGCCTCAGGCCCAGCAGTTTCGGCCAGATCAGGCAGAGCTTCGCCAGATGATCGCGCAGGATCTCGCGCCGCGCGGGCGCCGCCTCCACCGTCAGCCCCAGCGCCAGCCGCGCCGCATGGCCCTGCGCCGCGCCGCACAGATTGAACAGCCGCGGCAGCATCACAGCCACCTCCTCGGGCGGTCGGCCCAGCAGCATCGCCGCCACCGGCAAGGGATCGGGCGGGGTCAGGTTGACGGCCAGCCGCGCCCCCTCGGGACGCAGCACGATGCCCAGCGCCGCGCTCATTCCGCCTCTCCCTCGCCTGCAAGCCCCGCCGAGATCAGCCGCCGCCGTGTCGGCTGCGCCAGGGCCTCGGCCCGGGCGGCGGTTTCAGCCTTCTCGGCCTCGGCCGCCTCAAGCGCCGCCAGCTCCGCCGCGCGGCTGGCACGGATTTCGGCGGCACGGTCGGTCTCGGCGCGGTTTTCCGCCTTGAAGAGTTCGATCATCACCGCCCGCGCCAGATCGACCGCCTGCATCTGGGTCTGGAAATCGCCCATCGTCGGGTACAGCGAACAGGCCTTGTAGCCGCCCACCATCTCGCGCCGGTTGTGGATGAATTCATAGATGCCCGAGGGGAATTCCAGGTCTTCCTTGGCGCCCGGGATCAGGCCCGACCAATCCTCGCCCTCGGCGGGCAGCTGGATCAGGTTCATGAACCAAGGGCTGACAAGCACGCCAAGGCCGCGCCCTTCGTGGCTGCGAAAGCCCACGGCTTCGATCGACAGAGCCTTGTTCACCAAGGGCACGTCGCGCATCTTCGCATGCCAGATCTCGCGGAAATCGGCCACCAGCGCCGCCACCTGCGCGTCAATGCGGTTCTGTTCCAAAAGCGCAGGCGCGCCGGGGTCGCTTTGGACGATGAACTGCGCTTTTGGCGCATCGCAATTCGGGCAGTGCCAGTCCTCGGGCAGCTGGGCAAAGGGCGTGCCGGGCAGAACCTGGCGGAACTCGTCGCCCGAGGCCGGATCGTAGGGCGTCCAGCAGATCTTGCATTCCATGATCGCCTGATCGGAAATCCGGTCATTGGCGCCCAGATACGAGCCCTCGAACCCCGATCGGGGGGCATTTGCCCCGCTCAACGGCCCGCTCAACGGATCGCCTCCAGCACTTCGCGGATGCGGCCCGCCGAATCCTCCAGATCTTCGCGCGCGGCCAAGGCCACTTCCGGCATCGTCGTCACCTCGATCGTGTCGAGGATCAGCGCATCGGTCGAATTGTAGAACTGCACCCGCCAGACATGCGGCGTCGCCGTCGCGGTGATGCGGCAATTGCCATAGCCGCGCGACAGGATCGTCACCGCGCCCTCGCCCAGCATATAGTCGAGCAGCGTCAGGTCTTCTTCCGTATGCGGCAGCAGCGTCAGGTTGATCACATCCGCCGCGCCGCCCACGTAAGCCGCGGATTTGTCGAAAAGTTCCGCGACCAGCGCCGGGGCGTTCACGACGCCGTCGGAGAGCGGCGGCAGCGCGGTCTGGCCCTTGCGGAAGGGCTCGAAAGCGCGCGAGAGCGCCGCCGCGGGCACCGCCCCCACCTCGATCCGGTCGACCCCCGCCCCGGCCACCGACCAGACCCCGGCAAAGACCGATTCCTGCACCATCAGGGCCGGGATGCCGCGGATCTTCATCGCGACCTCGCCCTGCCCCATCGTCTCGGCGATCAGCGCGCGGTTTTGCGCATCAAGCCCCGCCAGATCAAAGCTCGCCATGCCGCCCTGCGCGCAGGCCTCGGCCGCCGCGGCGATCTCGGAGAGCAGCTTCAGCGCCGGGGCAACGGCGGAGCTATCCTCAACCTCGGGCAGATGCGCCGAATAGGTCCGCATCCCCGAGGGCAGCTGCATGTAGCCCAGTTCCTCGTCCCCCTCGGGCTGCGAGCCGGGGCCGAAACCGACGGGGGGCAGGTGGAAATTCGAGACCATGGCTCAGCCTTTCGCGGCAAGGATGTGAGAGGTGCGGGCGATGTAATCATCCCAGTCGCGGATCTTCTCGATGCCGCCCAGAAAGTCGCCGTCGCGGAAGAACAGGAACGAGGGGGTTTTCAGAACCCGGGTGGTTTCGCGCAGTTCGGCCTCGATGCCGTCGCCGACCACGGCGCAGTCAAAGGCGTTCTGGAATGCCTGGCGCAGTTCGGGCAGCACCACGGCGGCATCGGGGGTTTCCAGATTGCGCGCGCCGTCGCCCGGCACGAAGAGGCAATGCGCCCCCGGCCGGGTGGTGAATTCGCGCAGGTCATGCGCGTTCTCCAGCCGTGGCCAGCCGAAATCGGTGCTCAGCCGCGCCACCAGCGGATGGATATTGCCCGAGGGCGGCGCAGTATCGGGCATGTGAAAGTCGTGCATGAGGTCCTCAGGCGCTGGTCTTGCCGGCGTCGAGCGCGGCTTGAAGATGGGGGGGAAGCTGGGGCGAACGGGCTTCGAGATCGGCGAAGGCATCGCCCAGATCGCCGCCCGCCATCAGCGACCGCAGCCCGGCAAGGGCGGCGGTGATCTGCGCGGCCTGATCGGGCGTCAGCACTTCGCGGGCGGCACCAAGGAAGGCCAGAACCCAGTCGCCCGGCCGCGCCTCGGGGGTGAGCGACAGATCGACAAGGCCGGGGCGGCCGTCCTCGATCACGTCACCGCGGATGCCATCGACCGCCAGCAGCTGCACGGGAATGCCGACACACATCAGGCGCGGACCTTCGCGGCCGAGGGAAAGAAGCGGTGATCGCCGATCCGGCAGGCTTCGTCTTCGGTGGGGCGGCCGCGCTCATAAAGATCGCGGGAAAGCGAGGGATCAACCAGATCATTGCTGATCGTCGCACCCTTGCCCACCTCGATCCCCCAGGTGCGCAGCTCGCGCACCGCCTCGGCGATCGCCGGATCGACCTGTTCCGCCACGGCCGGGCGCAAACTGCCGCCGTAATCCTCCAGCTCGACCGGCTGGCAGCCGATCAGCGTCATATGCGCCGGGCAATGGCCCATCAGCTGTGCCGTCGCGATCACATCCTGAAAGCCGGTCTGATGCAGGCTCATCTTTTTCGCGCCCATGAAGGCGGGGACATCACCGTCGCGCAGGGTGAGCAGCGTGCCCGGGGCAAGACCGAAATCGACCGCATCAAAGACGATCAGCGCCTCGGCCTCTTCGAGGAAGGGCAGCAGGTAAAGCCCCTGCGTGCCGCCATCGAGCAGCTTCACCCGCTCGGGCAGCGCATGGGTTTCGGCCATCCGCTCGACACAGCGCACGCCGAAGCCCTCGTCGGCCCAAAGCACATTGCCGATGCCCAGAACGAGCACCCGTTCAGGTGTGAATGCTGGCATGGGTCCCTCCCTAGACCGTCGCTCGCGCGGGCGCCGCGCGCCCAAGATGATCCAACCGCAGGACCGGGAAAACCCGGCAAGAGAGTCGGAAAATCGCGAATTTCGGAAACTTCCTTACCACTTTTATGATGTATTTGGAAGAACTATTTCCACAAAAAACCGGGCACAGATCGCTCTGCGCCCGGCCTGCCCCTTGGGAAAGGGTCATTCGATCCGGTCGTCCTTGAAGGTCCGGTGCCCGGAGATCATCGTCGAGACCATCGATTGACGGCTCATCACGTCTTCGCGCACCGCGGCGTAGATATGGATGATCGCGAAAATCACGATCGCCCACATGCCCAGATGGTGCAACGTGTGCAGCCGCTGGCTGTTTTGCACATAGCCAAGCACCCAGCCGAACAGGCTGTCGGTCACGCCGCCCTGCCCCGCGCCTTCGGCATAAAGCGCCCAGCCGGTGATCATCATGAAGGTGATGCCGAGCGTGATGAAGGTGAACATCGCCGCATGGGCCAGCGGGTTGTGGCCGATGTATTTCTTCGGCTCTTCCTCGAGGAACAGATACCAGCGCAGCTCGAAGACGAATTCCTTCCAGTAGCGCAGGTTGAAGACCGGGATGTAGAACATCTGCCAGGCGTGGCGATTGCCCACGAAAGCCCAGTAGATGCGGCCGAAGAAGCCCACCGACATCACCACCCCGGCGGCGAAATGGGCAAAGCGGATGTAGCCCATGACGAACTGATCGGTGGCCTCGCCGATCTGCATCGAGGGCAGCGGCGAGGCGATGAGATAGCCGGTGACCACCAGAATGGTGATCGCCAGCGCATTGACCCAGTGCCAGACCCGCACCGGCGCCTCGTAGACATAGACAGACGTTCGCCGCCGGATGCTTTCAAGGTCTTCGCGGGTAGCGTCGCCGGTCAGTCGCGAGGCCTCGAAGATTTCATCCGGGCCACGGACGGGGGCATTGATCCTTTCGTCGGAAACTCCCTTCATGGCATCCCCCTAGCGGACCGTGACGGTGGTCAGGGGGGCGCCTTCGGCCGACATGACGTGGGTCGAACAGGCGAGGCAGGGATCGAAGCTGTGCAGCGTGCGCAGGATCTCGACCGGCTCCTCGGGGCGCTCCATCTTGGTGTTCAGCAGCGAGGCCTCGAAGGCGCCGATATTGCCCTTGCTGTCGCGGGGCGAGCCGTTCCAGGTCGTCGGCACGACGCATTGATAATTCTCGATGCGGCCATCCTTGATCCTGACCCAATGGCCCAGCGCGCCGCGCGGTGCCTCGGTCATGCCCACGCCCTTGGCCTCCTTGGGCCAGGTCGAGGGGTCCCATTTCTCGACATTCGCCGTCGAGCTGTCGCCGTTCTTGATATTGGTGACAAGCTTGTCGAAGAAATGCTTTTGCAGACGGCAGCAGTATTCCGCCTCCAAGGCCCGCGCCGCGGTGCGACCCAGCGTCGAGAACAGCGCCGAAACCGGCAGGTTCATGTCGCGCAGCAGGCCGTCGACCTGGGTCTTGATGTCCTCGTGACCCTTGGCATAGCCGACGATGTAACGCGCCAGCGGCCCCACCTCCATCGCATTGCCGCGCCAGCGCGGCGCCTTGATCCAGGAATATTTCGCGCCTTCGTCGATATTCTCGATATTGGTGCGGGTGCCCACGAGGTTCGGACCCAGCTCGAATTTCGGCTCGGTCCGGCCATCCCAGGGATGCAGCCCCATCCCCGGCTCGCCGTAATCATACCAGGAATGGTCGACGAATTCCTGCACCTGTTCGGGGTCGGTCGTATCAACGTCATGCACCTCGTTGAGGTTGCCGTTGATGATCGCACCGCGCGGCAGATGCAGCTGACCGGCGCTGAAATCATTCGGGTTTTCCGGGATGTCGCCATAGGACATCACCGATTGCCCCGACAGCCCGCCGCCGTAGAGCCAGTTCTTGTAGAAGCCGCCGATGGCTTTCAGGTCGGGCAGATAGACGTTGCGGGTGAATTCGGTGCAGCGGTCGATGATCGAGGAGACGAGGTTCAGCCGCTCCATGTTGATCGCGCCGACCGCACCGACGCCATGGACGTTGATCGGACAGGGCACGCCGCCGACAAGCCAGTTCGGATGCGGGTTCTTGCCGCCGAAGATCGTGTGGACCTTGACCACTTCCTTTTGCAGATCAAGCGCTTCCAGATAATGCGTCGTCGCCATCAGATCGGCTTCGGGCGGAAGCTTGTAGGCCGGATTGTCCCAGTAGCCGTTCTTGAAGAGGCCGAGTTGCCCGCTTTCGACGAATTTCTTCAGCCGGTTCTGCACGTCGCGGAAATAGCCGGGCGAAGACAGCGGATGGCTGGGCGAAACCATCTGCTGCAGCTCCGAGGTCGCCTTGGGATCGGCGCGCAGCGCATTGACCGGGTTCACCCAGTCCAGCGCATGCAGATGGTAGAAGTGCACGATATGGTCGTGGATCTGCAGGTTCAGCTGCATCATGTTGCGGATCGAATTGGCATTGTCCGGGATGGTGATCCCGAGCGCGCTTTCGACCGCGCGGACCGAGGTCAGCGCATGGGTGCCGGTGCAGACGCCGCAGATCCGTTCGGTGAAGGCCCAAGCGTCGCGCGGATCGCGGCCCTTCAGGATGACTTCAAGGCCGCGCCACATCGTCCCGGTCGAAACCGCGTTGGTGATGATGCCCTGATCGTTGACGTTCACTTCGCAGCGCATATGGCCTTCGATCCGGGTGACGGGATCGACGACGATGCGTTTGCCGGCGTTATCAAGGGTGAAGCCATTCGGCGTCTGGGTCGTCATGGCTTACGCCTCCTCGTTCTTTTTCTGCGCCCGCTTGAGCACGGAGACGGCGGCATGGGCGGCAACGGCGGCACCCACAAGGCCGGTGGCGGTCCAGCCGATCTGGTCGGCGGTGGCTTCGATGCCGAATTGCTTGATCGTGGTCAGCCGGTCATAGAAGCTGCCCTGATCCCAGAACCCGTCCTCGGAACAGCCGATGCAGCCGTGGCCGGACTGGATCGGGAAGCTGACGCCGCCGTTCCAGCGCACGGTCGAACAGGCGTTGTAGGTGGTCGGGCCCTTGCAGCCCATCTTGTAGAGGCAATAGCCTTTGCGCGCGTTCTCGTCGTCCCAGTGTTCGACGAACTGGCCAGCGTCGAAATGCGGGCGGCGGTAGCATTTGTCGTGGATGCGCTGGCTGTAGAACATCGCCGGGCGGCCCTGACGGTCCAGTTCCGGCATCCGGTCGAAGGTCAGCATGTAGGTGATGACGCCGGTCATCACCTCGGCGATCGGCGGGCAGCCCGGGACCTTGATGATCGGCTTGTCGGTGATCACCTTGTGCACCGGCGTCGCCTGGGTCGGGTTCGGCGCCGCGGCCTGCACGCAGCCATAGGACGCGCAGGCCCCCCAGCTGATGATCGCCTTGGCCCCTTCCGCGGCGTGGCGCAGCTTCTCGACAAAGGGCTTGCCGCCGGTGATGCAGAACATCCCGTCTTCATTGAGCGGCGGGTTGCCCTCGACGGCCAGGATGTAGTTGCCCTTGTATTTCGCGATCGTGTCTTCAAAGGCCGCCTCGGCGGCATGGCCCGCGGCAGCCATCAGCGTGTCGTCGTAATCCAGCGAGATCATCGACAGCACGACATCCTTGGCCAGGGGATGGGCCGAGCGAATAAAGCTTTCCGAACAGCAGGTGCATTCCAGCCCGTGCACCCAGACAACCGGGGTGCGCGGCTTGGTTTCCATGGCCTCGGCGATTTGCGGCACGAAGGAGGGGCCGAGCCCCAAAGCTGCTGCGGTGAGCGAACAGAACTTCATGAAACTGCGCCGGGTGATCCCCTGACGCCGCATCACGTCATAGAAAGTTTCGATGTCCGACAATTGTCCCTCCCTTGCCTTCAGACGCGCCGTGACTTCGGTGCCGCGCCCATGGGTAGAGTGGGATTCTCATCGTTGGGCCGGTTTCCGCCAATGAGAAACGGCAAATTGTCGCAGAAAAATTTTATCTTTTATTTTCAATGGTGTGCGATTTTGTCGCGGAAAAAATCCGAAAGCAATCTGACCGCCCTTGCTTCCACTCTGGTTAGAGAGTTTCCAATTTTGCCGCCGCGACAAGGGCCTGACCCAGCGCCAGCCCGCCATCATTGGCCGGGATGCTGCACTGCGTCAGAATCCTTTGACCGGCAAGGATTTCTCGCGCCAGGATTGCAAATCTGGCATTCTGGAAACAGCCGCCCGTCAGCGCCACCGCCGCGGCCCGTCCGCTGTCGATCAGCGCCACGGCCTCGGCGGCAAAAGCCTGCACCAGGCTCGCGTGCAGCGCATGGGCGACGCGGTCGGGCGGCTCGCCTGCCGCCAGAAGTTGAAACAGCGGCGCCGGGTCGATCTCACCCGCAAGGACCGGCAGCTCCGGCACCGGCCCGGTGTCGGCGGCCAGTGATTCCAGCCGCATCGCCGCCTCGCCCTCATAGCTTTGGCGCATCGGACAGATGCCGAGACAGGCGGCGACGGCATCGAACAGCCGCCCGGCACTCGAGGACAGCGGCGCGTTGATCGCCTTGGCCGCCATCTGACGGGCCAGATCGCGCGGCGCTTCGGGGAAAAGCCGGTCGGCCAAATCCGGCAGCCCCGCCGCATCCAGCCGCACCAGCGCATTGCGCCAGGGCTCGCTCTGCGCCCGGTCGCCGCCGATCAGGGGCGCGGGCTTCAGCCAGGCGATACGCTCGAAGCCCCGGTAATCGCCCAGCAAAAGTTCGCCCCCCCAGACCGTGCCGTCAGGGCCAAGGCCAAGCCCATCCAGCACGATCGCCGCCACCTTGCCGCCCTCCTTCGGCCAGAGGTTTTCGCCCAGACAGGCGGCCAGATGGGCGTGATGGTGCTGCACCGCGATCAGCGGCACGCCAAGCCGCCCGGCCCGGGCGGCGCCGTGGCGGGAAGCACGGAAATCGGGGTGCAGATCGACCGCCACCGCCTGCGGGTGATGGTCGAACAGCGCCGCATAATCGGCATCGGCCTGCAGGAACGCTTCCCAGGTCAGGGCCTCGTCCAGCGCGCCCAGATGATGGCCCAAAAGCGCCTGACCGTTCTTGATCAGGCACAGCGCCGCCTTCATCTGCCCACCATAGGCGACGACCTGCGGCGCCGCCTCAAAGCCCGGCGGCAGCGGCAGCGTGCCCGGCACCTGGCCGCGGGCGCGGCGCAGCACCATCGGCGGATCGGCCCGCAGGACCGAGTCATCCAGCCGCCGGGCAATGGCGCGATCATGCATCAGAAAGGCATCGGCAAAGGCCGACAGTTTTTCGCGCGCCTCCTCGTTGCCGATCACCTGCGGCGCGCCCGAAAGGTTTCCGCTGGTCATCACCTGCACGCCGTCAAAGGCATCCAGCAACAGATGATGCAGCGGCGTTGCGGGCAGCATCACCCCCAGCGCGCCGATGCCGGGGGCGAGGGTCTCGGGCAACACGCCGCGCGCGGGCATCAGGACGATCGGTGCCGCGGGATCGCGCAGCGCCGCAAGCGCCGCGGGACTGACCGAGACGATGCGCTCCAGATCGGCCTCGCGCGCCATCAGCGCAAAGGGCTTGGCCAGGCGGTGCTTGCGGGCGCGCAGCCGGTCGACGGCTTCGGCATTCGTCGCATCGCAGGCCAGATGAAAGCCGCCAAGCCCTTTCACCGCAAGGATTTCCCCCGCCCGCAACCGGGCGGCGGCAAGCGCGATCGCATCGCCCGGCAGCTCAACCCCGCCCACCTCCAGCCAGAGCCGAGGCCCGCAATCGGGGCAGGCGATGGGCTGGGCGTGAAAGCGCCGGTCGGCGGGGTCTTCATATTCCGCCCGGCAGGCCGGGCACATCGCAAAGGGCGCCATCGTCGTGCGGGCGCGGTCATAGGGCAGGCTTTGCAGGATGGAAAACCGCGGCCCGCAATGGGTGCAGTTGGTGAAGGCATAGCCGCGCCGCCGGCCTTCGCCGCGGATCTCGGCCAGACAGTCCGGACAGGTCGCGGCATCGGGCGTCACCCGCGTCTCGGCCCCGGCCCCGCCCGAGGCCACGATCTCAAACCCCTCGGGCAGATCGTCGAAGACCGCCGCCACCACCTCGACCGCATCGACCCGCGCGAGCGGCGGCGCATCGCGACGCAGCGCCTCGGCAAAATCGCCCAAGGCGCCCGCAACCCGGATCAGCACCCCCTCGGCATCGTTCAGCACCACCCCGCGCAGCCCGCGCGCCCGCGCCAATTGCCAGACAAAGGGCCGAAACCCCACGCCCTGCACCTGCCCCCGCACCCTGATCTGCCAAGCCTGCATTTCATCTTGCCTCAAATATCCCGGGGGTGTGGGGGCAGCGCCCCCACCGCGCTCAATGCACGGTGCACACCATGCAGGGATCGAAACTGCGCACGACATGCTGCACGGCCACCGGGCTGTCCTCGCCGGGCGCAACCGGGGCGCCGACCAGCGCCGCCTCCAGCGGCCCCGGCACGCCCGCACTGTCGCGGGGGGAAAAGTTCCAGGTCGTCGGCGCGATGATCTGATAAGACGCGATCCTGCCGCCCTCGATGCGCAGCCAATGGCCCAGACTGCCGCGCGCGGCTTCGACAAGCCCCGCGCCCGCGCCCGCCTCGGGCATCCGGCCCTGCAGCATGTAAACCGCCCCGGGATCGAGCGCCGCCGCCCAGCCCTCCATCAGCAGCTGCGTCCGCGCCAGTTCCAGCAGCCGCCCGGCCACGCGCGCCAGCACGCCGCCCCCCGCCAGATCCACCGCCAGCGGATGGCCGTCGATCACCTGCCGCGCCAGCGCCCCCACCTCGACCGGCTGCCCGCCCAGCCGCGGCGCCTTGCACCAGCTGTAAGCGCCCGCGCGCATCGTCTCGTCGGGGCGGGTGACGCCGTCAAAGGGATGCGCCGTGCCGCCCAGCATCCAGGCATGGCTGAGATCCTCGGCAATCGCCGCCATGTCCGGCACCGTGACCGCCCCCGCCTGCCAAAGCCCCGGCGCGAAACCATGCCCCTCGGCCAGCGGATAGGCGCCAAAACTCAGATAGCGCCCGGCACCGCGGCCCAGCCGGTCCAGGTCCAGATCGGCGGCGATTTCCACAAACAGCCCGGCATCGCCGCGATCCCAGCGCAGCAGATCGGCAACCGAGGCAAGGCCCGCGAAATCCTCGAGCCGCCCGCCGAAAACCTGCGTTTCCAGATGTTTGCGGAACATCCGCAGCTCGGTCTGAATGCGCAATATCTCGCGCGCGCCCGGCGCGCGGGTGACGCCGCCCGGTTGCAGCGCCAAGGTGTGCGGCCATTTCCCCGCCACCAGCCCCAGAATATGCATCAGCCCCGCGCGCGCCGCGATCGCCGCCCGGCCCGCCTGCCCCTCGATCGACGCAAACCGCGCGACGGCGCGCGGATACCACGGCCGGGCGGCGTAACAGGGCCGGGTGAAATCGGGCATGAAGAACAGGTTGAAATGCACCAGATGGTCCGAGACATTCTCGACCGCATGAATGAGTGCGGCCAGCCACGCGCCCTGATCGGTCGGCGCAAGCCCCATCGCCGCCCCCAGCGCCCGCGCCGCGGCGGCCGATTGCGAGATCGAGCAGATGCCGCAGATCCGCGGCGTCAGCGTCAGCGCGTCACTGGGGGCGCGGCCTTCCAGCATGCGCTCGAAGCCGCGGTAGAGCGGGCTGTTGACCCGGGCCGCGGCCACCCGCCCCCCGGCCAGATCGAGATGCACCTCCAGATCGCCCTCGACCCGGTTGAACGGGCCGACGACCAGCCGCGGTGTGTCGCTCATCGCCGCCCCCCGGGTTTGCGGATCGTCGGCGGCACCGTCACGCGCGGGGCCACCGCATTCTGCGCGATCCGCTCGGGCGTCGCGGCTTTCGAGAGCGAGGCCAGCGCCATGAACCAGGCCTTCGGCATGTCGGCCGGAAGCCCCACCGGGACGCCCGCGACCTTTGGCGTTTCGGTGAAGGGGTGACGGGGTTCCTCGAATTCCGGCGCGGTGCAGGCGATGCAGGGATAGCCGCCCCGCGTGCAGGAGCCTTCGCCATTCCAGGGGCGGATGTTGCAATCGCCCACGGCTTGCGTGCCGACGCAGCCCAGATGTTCCATCATGCAGCCCAGATCGGAAAGCTGCAGCGCCGAGGCCTTGTATTCATAGAATTCGTTGCGCGGGCAGCCGTGATGCACCAGATGTTGCGCGTAAAACAGCGGACGGCCCAGCGCATCCAGATCCGCCGCGGACAGTTTGCACTGCGCCAGCAGCATCAGCGTCTCGGTCACCCAGCCCGGATGGGTCGGACAGCCCGCGATATTGACGACGGGCAGGCCCGAGCGGGCGCGAAACCCGGGCGCCAGCACGCCGCCCGGATGCGCGCCCTCAGAGGCCAGCCCGACCGCATCCGAGGGGTTCCCCCCGGCCGAGGTCACCCCGCCATAAGCGGCGCAAGACCCCACCGCGACGACATGCTCCGCCAGCGGCGCCAGCGCCCGCACCCAGTCAAGCATCGACCGCCCGGTGCCCGAGAGCATCTGGAACCGCCCCGTGCCCATCGGCCCGCGGGCAATCGCCCCCTCGACGGCCAGACAGTCGAGCGCGATCTCTCCGGCCTCGATCGCCGCCAGAAGCGCGCGCACCTCGCCGCCCGTGGCAAGGCTCAGCCCCGGATGCCACAGGAACTCCACCCCCGCCGAGGCCAGGGTGTCGATCAGATCGGGGGCCTCGGCACAAAGCGCCGACATCGTGCAGCCGCCGCAGCCCGCGGCCTGCAACCACAGAACCTTCATGCCGGCGCCCCCGCCAGCGCCAGATCGAAGCAAAAACAGGCGCCGCCGAGCGGGCTTTCGGGCAAAAGCCGCAGCCGCCCGCCATGTTCCTCGACGATCTTGGCGCTGATCGACAGCCCCAGCCCGGTGCCCTTGCCGACATCCTTGGTGGTGAAGAACGGGTCGAAAATCGTCGGCGCCACATCCTCGGGCACCCCCGGCCCGGTGTCGGAGACGACCAGTTCGCCCCGGCCCGCGGCGATCCGCGCCTCGATGCGGATGCGCCCATCCTGAAAATCGCCCATCGCATCAAGGGCGTTTTGCACCAGATTCATCACCACCTGCTGAATATGACCCGGCCGCCCGATCACCTCGAGCGCGGCAAGGCCGATGAAATCGACCGCCACCGCGGTTTTCGAGCCACGCCGCACCCAATCCGCCGCCACCCCGGCGGTGGCGACCAGATCGAAGGCCACCTGCGCGCCGGTGCCCTCCGAGGAAAGGCGGCGCAGATCCTCGACGATGGCGCGCACCCGCTCGGCGCCGTCGCGGGCACCGTCGATGGCGGTGCGCAGATTGCCAAGCTCGCGCTCCAGCTTCAGGCGCTCGCGCAGCGCCACCAGCTCCGCGCGCGAGGCCCCCGCCTGCACCGCGGCGAAATAGGTCTCGAATTTCGCGGCATAGCGCTCCATCGCATGGGCATTGGCGTAAACGAAGGAAATCGGGTTGTTCAGCTCATGCGCGACGCCCGCCAGCAGACGGCCCAGCGAGGCGAGTTTCTCGTTGCGCACCAGCTGCGCCTGCGCCGCGATCAACGCCGCATGCGAGCGTTCAAGTTCGGAATAGGCCTGGCGCAATTCCCCCAGCGGACGGCCGGTCAGCACATAGCCGATCAGCCGGTCGCGCTCGTCCAGGCGCGGGCTGACCGACAGTTCCAGCGGCGCCGGACCGCCCGGTCCGATCAGCGCCGCCTCGATCGTGACCGGGGCACGGCGGTTCGCCGCCTCGGCCAGCACGCGGTCAAGCCGCAGCCCCGAGGCCGGATCGAACAGCGCCGAGAGCGGCTGCCCCTGCCAGACCCCCGCCCCCTGCCCGGTCAGCGCCTCGACCGAGGCCGAAGTGCCCAGCACCTCCCCCGCCCGCGAAACGACGATCAGCGCATCCGAGACCGAGGCGAAGATCGAACCAAGATAGGAGCGCAGGTCTTCGAGTTCGTGGTTCTGCCGCTCCAGCCGTTCCTGATACTCGACAAGTTCCGCATAGGTGCGATCAACGGCCGAGAGCACATCGACCCAGACCGCATCGCCCGCCGCATGACCGGGCAACAGACCGGCCAGAGCGGCCGGATCGAAACGGGGCGGACCGTCGGTGACGGGCGGTCGGGGCATGGCGCGGCTCCGGTGCGGGGCGGCCTCAGCATATCGGGCTTGCGGCCCCGCGCAAGGGGAGAGCCGGCCCGGGTCCTGCGGGGTCACTCGGCGGCCGGGCGGCGATCGTCGCTGGCGGGGAACAGATCCTCGGCCGGGCCGGTCAGCGCCGCCTGCCAGCGGTCGATCCCGGGCCAGGACAGCAGCGGGATCAGAAAGCCCCAGGCCTGCGCCAGATGCACCCGCGCCGCGGCGCTGAGACCTTCCTGCAGCGCGAAGCTTTCGCCGCGCAGGCACAGCACGAAAGCGGGCGGCGGCTCGTCATGCATGACCTGGCGATAGGCTTCCAGCACGCCCTCGGGGCCGATGCCAAGGCTGGTCGAGGGCCCGAGGAAGCGGCGCGGCATCGCCTGCACGAAGGCAAAGGGCGCGGGCGTGCCCATGCCCGCATCGATGAACAGCGCCATATCCTGACCGACCAGATCCAGCGCATGTTCGACCTGCAGCTGCTCCTCTTCGATCAGGGTGATGTGGCTCCAGCCCGCCCGGGCAATGCGCGCGGCCAGCCGCGGCCCCAGCGCGTCATCGCCGCGGCTTTCATTGCCCCAGGCAAAGACGACCAGACGCGGCCCTAGGATCGAACGCAGCATGACACCCCCCCGTCCGCGCCCCGGCGCAGCCCCGAAACGACCGTCCCCGCGGCATCGATCAGCTCGACCGACAGCGGCATCTGCCCCAGCGCATGGGCGGCACAGGACAGGCAGGGGTCAAAGGCGCGGATCGCCACCTCGATATGGGCCAGCAGACCCTCGGTGACCCGGCTGCCGTCGCAATAGCGCGCCGCCACCCCCTGCAGCGCCGCATTCAGCGCCCGGCTGTTGTTGCGGGTGGACAAAAGCAGCGTGCAGCGGTGGACCCGTCCGGCCTCGTCGACCTCGTAGCTTTGCAAAAGCGTGCCGCGCGGCGCCTCGATCACGCCGACAGCCTCGCGCTGCGGGGCGCCGCGCTCGGCCATCAGATCAGCGCCCAGAAGCTCGGGATCGTCCAGCAGGTCGCGGATCAGCTCGGCCGCATGCAGCAGTTCGACCAGCCGGGCGCCGTGGTGGAAGACCGCCCCCTGCAACGGCTTCCCGTCCGCGGGGGCGAGAAGCCGCTGCCGTTCGGTCTCGGCCTTCTCGGAGGTCAGAAGGTCGCAGACCTGCAACCGCGCCAGCGGTCCGACGCGATACCAACCCGTCTCGGGGCCGAGCGCGCGCAGATGCGGAGCACCCGGGCCGGGCGTTTCGGCCAGAACGCCGCGATAGGCCGCGGCGGGGATGGCGTCGAACAGCGTCGCCCCCCGGGCATCGCGGGCCCGCAGCTGGCCATCGTAGAAATCCACCGCCCCCGAGGGCCCGACCAGCGCCAGCAGGTTGCCGTCATCCGCGCCAAGATCGTCGTAAAACGCCGGGTTGGTGCCCTGCAGCCGCTCCAGCACCCGCAGCGCGCCGACCGCCCAGTCGATGACCTGATCGACATCGGCGCGCAGCTGATCGCGGTCCTCGCGCGCCAGCCGCCGCCGCATCCCCCCGGGCACCGCCCCGGCGCCGCGCAACCGCCCGCCGGTGATCGCCCGCACCACCTCCTGCCCGAAGCGGCGCATCAGCACCCCCTCGGTCGCCAGCTGCGGAAAGGCGCGCGCGACATCGACCAGACCGCGCCTTGCGGGTTCGCTGTCGAAGCCCAGAAGCAGGTCCGGCTCGGCCAGATGATAAAGCTGCACCGCATGGCTTTGCACGATCTGGCCGTATTGCATCAGCCGCCGCAGCTTTTCCGCCGTGGGGGTGAGCCGGTCATAACCCGCGATCCGGTCCATCGCCTTGATTGCGGCCAGATGCTGGCTCACCGGGCAGAGGCCGCACAGCTGCTGCACCGCCTCGGGGATCTCGGCAATCGCGCGGCCCTCAAGGAAGGTCTCGACCCCGCATTGTTCGAGCAGCTGCAGCTGCACCTGTTGCAGCGCGCCGCCCGCATCGAGGCGGATCGTCACCCTGCCCTGGCCCTCGCGCTCCGGGCCGGAGCAGGCCGGGCGGTGCGCCGATGTGACCGGGATCGGCAGCATGCGGAGGGGGGGGACAGTCTCACGGGCAAGCATCGGGGCACTCGGCGGCAGCAGGCGGGGCAGCGGGCGGGACCCCGCGGGTCGAAGCAACAGGACGGCGGGCACGGGCACGACACCGGGGCGCCGAGGTCCGGCCGGGGGTCATGGAGAGGTCAGGCACAATCGCCGCGGTCCGTGGTCGGGCGGGATCTCTCCCGGTCCCGACGCGATGCGCGGGGGCCATATGTCCGACCCAGACCCCCTCGCCATCTTCCAGGATCTGCGGCCTTCTGCGGCCCGAACCCCTCCATCCTCCACCCTTCCCTTGGGATGGATCAAATTTGCGCGAACCCGCCGGGCCGGTCAAACGAATTGCCCGCGGCGCCGGAAAGCTTTTCATCATGCTTGCCAAAAGCTTTTCGGCGCAGCGACCGCCGCCCCCGGCCGCATGCTGAATTAGGGAATTATGACTGACCTTGTTTTCCGGCAAAATTCCCGCCCCGGAAAGAGCACGGGCGCCGCGCCGCAGCCCCGCGCCGAAATCCGGCCTCGTCCGGCCATATCGGACACCATCCACACCCCATCACGCCGGACGAACCTCGTAAGACCGACGCAAACCCGAGGGACAGATCGGGAACCCGCATAAACCGGGACCGCATCGGCCCCTTCTGCGCGCGAGAAAATCGCCCCAGAAAAACCCGCAAAAGGCGAATTTCCCAGCAAAAACCGCGACCCGAACCGGGCCGTCCGGCGTTTTGTGGCCCCGGCGCGACGGCCCGCAAAAGAGGGTGCGATCAAATACATTCCAGCACGCGGAAAAAACGGAAACCCGCCTTCCACCCAGCATTTCGGCCAGGCTTTCGCCCCCGTTTCCGGGCCTTTCCGGCCTGCCACCGGGCGGCGGAGGCCGTCTCGGGGGGGGGGCTTGCGACGGGTGTGGCGCGGGCGGCGCCTACAGCCGCGGCGGGCGGCACTAAATCTAAAACAAATCCAGAACCGCAAGAAACCGTAAGAGAATATTGACAGTTAGCTGCCAGATTGGGGGTCCCACTTCGGCCCGTTTCCAGTCTTGTCGCGTACCGTTCCTGGCCAGGCTTTCACCTTCCCAGATCTCAAGGCCCCATGAAAAACAAATTCTTCGGTATCTCCGCCCGTATCTACGCCATCGTGGCCCTTGCCGCGCTCTCGCTGATCATCCTGTCCGAAACGCTTGTGCGTTTTGCGGTGTCGAACGCCTATCAGATGCGTGAACAGCATCTCAGCGATGTCACCGACACCGCCATCGGCATCCTGATCGACCTTGAGGCGCAGGTGCAGGCGGGCAAGCTTTCCCCTGATCAGGCCCGCGCCGAGGGCACCCGGCGTCTGACCGCACTCCGATTCGACACCTCGGGCTATTTTTACGTGCTCGACCACAAGGGCGTGATTCAGGTCCACCCGACGATGCCCGACTGGATCGGCACGTCGCAGCTGGGCTACACCGACCCTTATGGCAAGAAACTCTTCGTCGAGATGATCAAGGTCGCCGAGACCGCGGGCAGCGGCAAGGTGATCTACCACTTCAAGAAGCCCGAAAACGAGACGCCCGAGGAAAAGATCGGTTTCGTGCGCGATTTCGCCCCCTGGGGCTGGATCGTCGGCACCGGCTCTTATGTCACCGACATCACCGCGGCGCTGGCCTATCTGCGCAACGCTTCGCTGATCGCGATGGCGGTGGCGCTGGTGGCGCTGGGCGGGGCGGCGACGGCGCTGGCGCGCTCGGTCACCGGGCCTTTCGGCGCGGTGAATGACCGGATGCGGCAGATGACCGCCGGCGACACCGAGAGCCCGGTGCCCTGCACCAATGCACGCGGAGAAGTCGGCGAAATGGCGCAGGCGCTCGAGGTGTTCCGGGCCTCGCTGGCGGAAAAGGCGGAGCTGGAGCGGCAGCGCCGCGACCAGGAGGCCGAGATTGCCCGGGCCGAGGCGCAGGCCCGCGACCGCGAAGAGGCGCTGCGGCGCCGCGAACAGGAGGCCGAGGCGGAAGCGCAGCGCGCCGAAGCGGCCCGCCAGGCCGAACGCGAGGCCGAGCGTCAGCGCACCGAGGCCGAACGCGAGGCGCAGATGCGCGAGCAGATGAATGTCGTCTCGGCTCTGGCCCGGGGTCTGCAGGCGCTCTCGGCGGGCGATCTGACCGCCCGGATCACCGAGACCTTCCCCTCCGCCTACGAAGGGTTGCGCCATGATTTCAACGGCGCCATCGACAAGGTCGCGGGGCTGATCTCTTCGATCGTGCAAACGACCGAAGTGGTCGAGACCGAGGCGGGCCAGCTCGGCTCGGCCTCGATGGAGCTGGGTCGGCGCACCGAAACGCAGGCCGCCTCGCTGGAGGAAACGGCGGCGGCGATGAACCAGATGGCGGCCTCGGTCGCGCAATCGGTCGAGGGGGTGCGCTCCGCGGCGCAGGCGGTGAACCGCACCCGGACCACCACCGCCACCGGCCGCGACGTGGTGCGGCAGACGCAGCGGGCGATGGACGACATCGCGCAAAGCTCCGACAAGATCTCGCGCATCACCCATGTCATCGACGACATCGCCTTCCAGACCAATCTTCTGGCGCTGAACGCCGGGGTCGAGGCGGCACGGGCGGGCGAAACGGGGCGCGGCTTTGCCGTCGTCGCCTCCGAGGTGCGGGCGCTGGCGCAACGCTCCTCGGAAGCCGCGCGCGAAATCGCCGCCCTGATCGACACCTCGTCGCGACAGGTTGCCACGGGGGTGGATCTGGCCGCGCGCTCGGACACCGCGCTGGGCGAGATCGAGACGCTGGTGACCGAGCTGGACGGGCTTCTGGACGGGATCGCAAGCGCCGCGGCCGAGCAATCCTCCGGCATCTCCGAGGTGACGGCGGCGGTGAACCAGCTCGATCAGGTGACGCAGCATAACGCCGCGATGTTCGAGGAAAATTCCGCCGCGACCCAGGGTCTTTTGCACGAAGCGCGCACGCTCAAGGAGTTCAGCTCCGTGTTCCGCATCGCCGGCCGCGCCGGCGAGCCCGACTGGGACCAGCGGATGGCGGGCTGACCGCCGTCCGGTTTCGAGGCGCCGCCCCCCGGTCGCAGCCGGGGGGCGGTTGCACCTCGACCGATCCCCGGATCTGACAAAGGCAAAAGTTTACCAATCTCCGCGCAATTTCACCTGCCCTTAATTCCTTTGCGTGATTTTGCCGGAGCGAACTTTCGGAGCAACCGCATGGCACGCGCAGGTAAATCCCGCAGCTTTCTGTCCTACCTGGTCCGCATGGGCCTCGTCATCGTCTTCTGCACGACGGCAGTTTTTGCCACGTTCTTCTATTCCGCGCTCGTCGACCGCAGGGCTGAACAGCAAAGCCTGGACATTGCGCATCTGAACAGCGAACTGGCCAAGCTGGAGCGCACCCTGGCGTCCGCCCGCGACATCGAGGCGAAGTTCCGCATCGATCGCAAGGAAGCGCGAATCGGCGATCACGCGCGGGTCATCCAGGGCGCCTCGGCCCAGCTCAAGACGCTGGTGGCCGACGAGGCTGCCCTTGGCTTTGCCGACAGCGCCAGCCGGGCCGCGGCGCTGCAGGATCTGCTCGACAGCTACGAGGAAAATTTCGCCCTCTTTGCCGATACCCGGGTGGTGCTCGGACTTGATCCCGCGTCCGGGCTTGAGGGGCAGCTGCGCGGCGCCGTGCATGCCGCCGAAAAGATTGTGGGCGCGCTGGCCCTGCCGAAGGTCGAGCTGAGCTTGCTGCGGATGCGGCGGGCCGAAAAAGACTTCATCATGCGTCTTGATCCGACCTACATCGACAAGCTCGACAAGGAGATCGAGACCTTCAAATCCTATCCCGAAACGATGTTCGTTTCGGCGCAGCACCGGGAACGGACGCTGGCGAAGCTGATCGAATATCAGGACGCCTTCCACCAATATGCCGATCTCGCGCTGCAGGTCGACGGCATCCTGCAAGCCTGCGACGAGAGCTATGACGCGATGCCGCTGGCCCTTTCCAGCCTGCGCCAGGATCTTGACGCCGATGTGCTGAAGATGACGGCGGCGACCGATGCGGCGAAGATGCGCGGCTATATCCTGATGGCGCTGGCGGGCGGGATCGGGATGCTGGTGCTCGGGGTCTCGGCGGTTCGGCTGTTCCGGGCCACGGTGAGGCCGCTGCGCGCGGTGACGACGGCGGTGCAGGACCTGGCCGAGGGGCGGACCGATATCTCGGTGCCCGAGACCCTGGTCAGCGAAGTGCGCTCGATCGGGGCGGCGCTGGAAAGCTTCCGCGCCACGATCCTTGAACGCCAGCGGCTGGAGGCGGAAAGCGTCGCCGCCGCCGAGCGCGAAGCCCAGGCCCGGATCGCCGCCGCCGCGCAGGAACGCGCCGAGATGGAGGAACGGGCCCGCCAGGCCGAAGCGGAACGCGCCGCCGCCGCCGCCGCCCAGGCGCGCGAACATGCCGCCGCCGAGGAAATCGCCGCCGTGGTGGCCGCCTGCGCCGAGGGCGATTTCTCGCGCAGGCTGCGCACCGACGACAAGACCGGCATCTTCGCCGATCTCTGCGCCGGGATGAACCGGATCGGCGAGGCGGCGGATGACGGGCTCAGCGCCGTGCGCGTCGCGCTGGAACGTCTGGCGGCGCGTGACCTGACCCATCGCATGCCGACGCGGTTCCACGGCGTCTTCGCCGAGATCGCGGAGACGATGAACCGCACCACCGAAAGCCTGACCGGCACGCTGGGCGATATTTCGGTCTCGGCCACGGCCGTCGACACCTCGGCGCGCGAAATCGCCGGGGCCGCCGAAGACCTGGCGCGGCGTTCGGAACGCAATGCGGCGATGCTGGAACAGACCGCCTCGGCGCTGGAACAGATGTCGGCCACGGTCCGTTCGGCGGCCAATTCGGCGCAGATCGCCCGCAGCGCGGTGACCGAGATCTCGAACCGCGCCGGGGCCGGGCATCAGGTGGTGTCGCGGGCGGTGTCGGCGATGGACGAGATCAAGGCCTCCTCCGAGGCGATCGCGCGCATCCTGCAGGTGATCGATGACATCGCCTTCCAGACCAATCTTCTGGCGCTCAACGCGGGGGTGGAAGCGGCGCGGGCGGGCGATGCCGGGCGCGGCTTTGCCGTCGTCGCCTCCGAGGTGCGGGCGCTGGCGCAGCGCTCTTCCGAGGCCGCGCGCGAGATCGCCCGGCTGATCGAGACCTCGTCGAACAACGTCAACCAGGGCGTCGGGCTGGTGCATGATTCCGGTCAGGCGCTGCGCGAGATCGTCGCCGGGGTCGAGGATGTGGCGCAAAAGATCACCGAGATCGTCACCGCCTCGCAGGAGACCGCGACCGGGATCACCGAAATCTCGAATGCGACGACGGAACTGGACCGCACGACGCAGCAAAACGCCGCCGTCTTCGAGGAGACCAACGCCGCGGTGCGGTCCCTGCAGGGCGAGGCGACGGCGCTGGCCGAGGCCGTGGCGACCTTCCAGCTGCAGCGCGAAGAGGCCTGGGCGCCGCGCGCGCCGGTGGTCGAGGAGCCCCGTCCGGCGCTGTTCGTGTCGCGTCGCAGCGCCTGAACGGGGCCTGGCCCCTTCGCCCGGGCGGTCAGCGCGGCGCGTCGAGCCAGTCGCGCAGCGCCTCGGAAACCAAAAGCGGCTGTTCGAGCGGCGCCAGATGACCGGCGCCGGGGATCAGCCGGAAACGCGCCTGCGGCATGAGTTCTGCCAGGAATTCATGCCGCCGCGGCGGGCAGATCGTGTCGTATTCGCCGCAGATCAGCAAGGTCCGCACCCGCAGATTGCGCAGCGCGCGCTGCTGATCGGGGCGGCGCATCAGGGCGCGGGACTGGCTGGTGAACAGCTCCGGGCCAAGCGTTCCGGCCATCTCCAGAAGCATCGCCTGCACCTCGGCCCGGCCCGCGCCCGGGGCCAGCGCGGCGGCGGGGATTTCTTCCAGCATCACCTCGTCCAGCCGCCCGGTGCGGGCGCGGACGATCCGCGGCTCGCGGCCGGCCGCCTGCGCCGGGGTCTCGGCCAGCGGCGAGACATCGATCAGCCCCAGTCCCGAGACCCGCTCGGGCACCCGGCGCGCCATTTCCATTGCCACCAGCCCCCCCAGCCAATGCCCGACCAGACTGAACCGCGGCGGCGCAACCGCAAGGACGCGCTCGGCCATCTCCTCGACCGTCGCGCCCGCAAGCGGCGCCACGATCACCGCGCGATCGGCGGAAAAGGCAATGATCTGATGCCAGTAAAGCCGCGCATCACACATGAAGCCCGGCAGGAAGATCAACGGATCGGCAGACATGCTCACCCCAGCAACGCGCGGTTTCGCGCTTTTTGCTTTAGGTAGCGCGAAGGGGGGGCAAGGGAAAACCCCCCTCGCGCAAAGGTTAGCGCCCGGCTCCGCAGGCAGGGGTCAGAGCGGCGCGATCTCGTCGATCGCCGCCTTGATCAGCGCCAGATTGTCGGGGGCGGAGAAATTGTGATCCGCGCCCTTCACCAGCGTCAGCCGGATGTCAGGCCCCGTGGCATGGTGGAACAGCTTCACCGCCCAGTCCGGCGGCACGGCGCGGTCCTCGGAACCCTGCAGCAGCCGCGTCGGGAAGGGCAGCGACAGGGGCTTGCGCAGCACGAAATGATCGCGGCCGTCGACGATGAACTTGCGGCTGATGCGATAGGGCACCGGGCCGCCGTGATGCAGGTCCAGATAGCCCTGTTCCATCAGCAGCGCCTGCTGCTCGGGCGAGAAGCTGGCCCAATAGCCGTCCTCGGTGAAATCGGCAGCGGCCGCGATCGTCACCAGACCCGCGACCTTTTCCGGGCAGTCCCGCGCCAGCAACAGCGCCAGCCAGCCCCCCATCGAAGAGCCGACCAGCACCTGCGGCCCCTCGGCCAGGTTCAAAAGCACCGAGCGCGCGTCCTGATACCAGTCCGCGATCGAGGTTTCGGCATAGACGCCCGAGGATTGCCCGTGCCCGGAACAGTCGAAGCGCAGGAAGCCGCGGCCGGTTTCGGCGGCCCAGGCATCGAGCGCCGTGGCCTTGGTGCCGGTCATGTCGGAATGCAGCCCGTGCAGGAACATCACCCCCGGCCCCTTGCCCGGACGGAGGTCATAGGCGATGCGGCGGCCCTCGGGGCTGTCGAAGAAATCGGTCATGGCAGTCTCCTGAAGCGTCGCGAAAGCCTAGCGCCCAATCATGTCCCGGCTCAAGCCCAAGGGTGCGGGCGCGGCAAATCGCGCCCGGGCCGTCGTTTTCAGGATGGACGCCCCCTGCCCCGCGCGCTAGGCGAAAGCATGAGCCATCAAGACCGTATCCTGCCCGGCATCCTTTTGATGCTTGGCTTTTGCATCATCGCGCCGCTGATCGACGTGGCCTCGAAACTGGCGGCGCAGGCGGTGCCCGTGGGCACCGTCACGCTGGGCCGCTATGTCGCGCAACTGGCGCTGATGGTGCCGATCGTCGCGCTTCTGGGCCATCCCTGGGGCATGAGCCGCCGCGCCCTTGGCCTGACCTTTGCCCGTGCCGCGGTCTCGGTGCTGTCGACCTATTCCTTTGTCGCCGCCGTGCAGCACATGCCGATTGCCGATGCGCTGGCCATCGCCTTTGTCGAACCCTTCGTGATCCTGTTCATCGGCCGCTTCGTGATGAACGAAGAGGTCGGGCCGCGCCGGATCGGCGCCTCGGTCGTGGGCTTCATCGGCGCGCTGTTCGTGATCCAGCCGTCTTTCGCCGTTTTCGGCGTCGTCGCGCTGTATCCGCTGGGCACGGCGGTCGGTTTCGCGCTTTACATCCTGCTGACGCGGGCGCTGTCGCGGCACATGCATCCGGTGCCGATGAACCTGCACACCGCCTGGGCCGCCATCGTGATCCTGATCCCGATTCTGGCGCTGGGCGGGCAAGTCGACCTTGGCCAGATGCGCTTCGAGGCACCCGAGGGGATCTTCTGGCTCTGGTGTTTCTGCGTCGGGCTGGCCTCGACCGTCAGCCACATGTCGATGAGCTATGCGCTGAAATACGCCCCCTCCTCGACGCTGGCGCCGCTTCATTATTTCGAGATGCTGACGGCGACGCTGTTCGGCTATCTGGTCTTCGGCGATTTCCCGAATGCGCTGACCTGGGTCGGCATCGGCATCATCACCGCCTCGGGGCTTTACATCATCCACCGCGAACGTCTGGCGGCAAAAGCGCGCGCAGCGCGGGGCTGAGCTGATCCTTCGGCAGCAGAACCAGCATCGGGCCGTCGATCTCGAGCGTCACCGGACCTGTCACCTCGTTCGAGGTGCCGGTGCGGCTCTCGGGGGCGAAAGCGAGCCCGTCGATCGGCCAGCGCAACCCGGATGAGCGCCCCGAAGCCGGCCCCATCGGATGCAGCGACAGCCGCGTGCCCAAGGGCAGATCCAGCACCAGCCGCGGCGGGGCGCGAAAGATCACCTCATCCTCGGCGATCAGGATCACGATCTGCCCGGGCCGCGCCGTCAGCTCGGTCAGCGCCGCCAGCGTGTGATCGAGCCGCAGCCCGGTGAAGCCAAGGCAGAGATAGAACCGCGCCGCGACAAGCCGCAGGCATTTGCCGAAATCGGTGCTGTCCTGCTCGGCCACGGCATGCACCCGCCCGGCCAGCGCCGCATGGCCCGCCGCCGACAGGCTGTCCATGTCGCCGATCACCGCCGCAGGCGTCAGACCCAGCGCCAGCGCCCGGTCGGCACCGCCATCAGCCGCCACGAGCACCGGCGCGATCGTCAACGCATTGGCAACATCGGCCGGAGCGGCGATTCCCCCGCCCAGCAGCGTGACCCCAGCTTCACAATGGACAATTTCCGCATTCATGGCATGATTGATGAGGATTAAGGCAAAGCCATGCAACCGATATCGCGAAAATTCCCTGCATTTGCCCTTTTTCGTTCACCGGAAAGCACCAGTTCCCAAGGATGGTGAACGCAATGAGGTTCAGGAGAGGCGAAACGCCCATGGTTGGTGCGAGCAAGATCTTAACCGTCTCCTACGGCACCTTCTCGTGCACGCTGGAGGGGTTCGACGAGCCCTTCACGACGATGAAGGCGATTGCGGAATATTTCCGCGATCTGGCCGCGGAAGACCGGTATTTCGGCGCCGAGCCGCCACAGCCCGATGCCGAGATGCTGCATCGGATCGCCGAACGCGAGATGGCGCGGCGGATCGATGCGAAGATCGAAAAGAACAGCGTGGTCTTGCGGCCGGGTCCTGCGGCACCGCCGGAACCGGCGCCCGCCGTGGTGCAGGGGGCCGGAACGCCGGGGATGACCGCCGCCGTGGTGTCCGAGGGCGTCGGCGATCCGATCAGCGAATCGGTGGCGGCGAAGCTGCAGCGCATCCGCTCGGCGGTGGCGCAGGCGCGCGCGGCGCAGGGCACGGCCGAGCCGGAGCCGGAGGCCGACCTGCCCCCCGCCGCGCAGATCCCCGAGACCCCGGCCCCGATCGGAACGGAGATTGCCGCCGGGACCGAAGCGGAGGCAGAGGCGGCTGAGGCCATCGCCGCCCCGGAGGAATTCGGCTTCGCGCTCGACATCTCGGGCCCGCTGCGCGCGGAGGAGCTGAACGCCGAGGAGCCCCCCGCCGAGGCGATGCAGGCCGCTGTCGCCGCGCCCTCTGCCGAGAGCGAGGAGGAGGAGGAAGACGAGACCCCGGGCGGCAGCATGGATCCCGAAAAGATCGAGCGCATGCGCCGCCGCGCCGAACGCCGCGCCGCCCGCCAGCAGCAGGCCGAGGCGCAGGGCAGCGCCGAAGGGTCGGTCGAGGGGGCCGGTGCCGTGCCGACACCTGCCGCCGAGGCGGCGCCGGAAGCGACCAACGTGGAGACGGCACAGGAAGCGCCCGCCGTGGAAACGGCAGAGAATGCGCCCGCCGCGGAGCCTGTCGCGCCCGAGGCGCCGCGCCCGGTGATCCGGGCGCGGGTGATCAAGCTGCGCCGCGCCGAGCCGCAGGCCGCCGCCGCAGCGATGCCTGCGCCCGAAGCCGAAGCGGCCCCCGAAGCTGTCGAAGAGATCGATCCGATGCCGACCTCGGCCACCGCGCCGATGGCCGAAGCCCCCGCCCCCGATACCTCTGCCGCCGAAAGCCCGGCCACGCCGGAGCCGGCGGCGCTGAGTCCCGAGGCGGAAGCCGAGCTGATGGCGGAACTGGCCGCGCTGACGGAGAATCTGGGCGATGTCGATTGGGGCATCGACGGCTGGAGCACCGACCGCGCCGAGGCCACGGCCGGGCCTGCCGAAACGGCCCCCGTCACCGCCGAAGCCACGCCGGAGCCCGAGGTCGCGCCGGAGCCTGAAGCCACGCCGGAACCTGAAATCGCGCTTGAGGCGCTGGTGGTCGACCTCGATCCCGAACCGCAGCCCGAACCGGAGGAAGCCGCCCCCGCGGCCGCGCCCGAAGCGGCGGCGGCCACGACGCCCGAGATCGACCTTGACGCGCTTTTCGCCGAAGACCCGCCGGAGCCTGCGACCGCCGCTGTCCCGGCGCCGTCCGACGCGCTGCCGCCCGGCCTGGTCGAGCGCCGCAGCCATCCGACCGAGCCGCTGATCCTGCCCGTGCGCCCCGCCGCGAAAGCCCCGCCGCTGCCCGAAGGCGATCTGCCGCGGCTGCTGCAAAAGGCCGATGCGCAGATGGCGGGCAACGAGAACCGGCGCCGGATCTCGGCGATCGCGCATCTCAAGGCCGCCGTTGCCGCCACCGTGGCCGAACGCCGGGCCGGGACCAAGGAGGCCGCAAAGGACGAAACCGAACCCTATCGGCAGGATCTGACCCAGGCGGTGCGGCCGCGCCGTCCGGTGCTGCCCGCGGTCGGCGAAAGCCACCACCAGACCTCTGCCCGCCCCGAGGCACGCCCGGCGCCGCTGGTGCTGGTCTCCGAACAGCGCGTCGACCGCGCCCCCGCCGAGGCCATCGCCAAGGCGCAGGCGGTCCGTCCGCGCCGGATCGTCGCCACCAGCCTGCTGCGGGAGACCGCCGCCGAGGAGGCCGACGAGGACGAGATCGATCTGCCGCTGAGCCCCGAGGAAGCTTCGAGCTTTGCCGAATTCGCGCAAAGCCGGGCGCCGCAGGGTCTGGCCGAGCTGCTGGAAGCCGCCGCCGCCTATACCGCGCAGGTCGAGGGGCGGCCGCATTTCTCGCCGCCGCACATCCTCAGCAAGGTCTCGGCCGTGGGCGATGAAAGCTTCAGCCGCGAAGACCGGCTGCGGATGTTCGGAACCTTGTTGCGTCAGGGCAAGATCGCCAAGGTGAAGCGCGGCCAATACGCGATCACCGAGGCGAGCCGGTTCTATCAGGCCCGCGCCTGAAACCGGGACACACGATACGGAAACGGAGGGGCAAGCCCCTCCGTTTTCATTTCTGTTCAGGCGGTTGCGCGTCCGGGTCGGGTTTGCCGACGCCGATGAAGATGGGCTTCATCGGCGCGATCCAGAGAAAGCCGAGCCCGAGATAGACCAGCACCGATCCCCACCAGGGCAGAACGCCCCAGCGCGCCTCGGCCCAGGCCACGGCGGAAACCGCCGCGACGATATAGGCGGGAAGGCCGACGACCAGAACGAAGAGCGCCAGACGGCGGCGGGTCTTGTAGGGGATCGGCACCGGCTCAATCCTCGAAGGGGTCGGTCACAAGAATGGTGTCGTCGCGCTCGGGCGAGGTCGAGAGCATCGCCACCGGGCACTGGATCAGCTCCTCGATGCGGCGGACATATTTCACCGCCGCGCCCGGCAGGTCGTTCCAGGACCGCGCGCCCTGCGTGCTTTCCGACCAGCCGTCCAGCTCTTCATAGATCGGCTTCGCCTTCGCCTGCAGCGCGGCCTGCGTCGGCAGATAGTCGTAGCGCACGCCATCGACATCGTAAGCCACACAGATCTTGAGCTTTTCAAACCCGTCCAGCACGTCGAGCTTGGTCAGCGCGATGCCCTTCATGCCGGAAATCGCGCAGGTCTGGCGCACCAGCACCGCATCGAACCAGCCGCAGCGGCGCTTGCGCCCGGTCACGGTGCCGAATTCATGGCCGCGCGTGCCCAGACGCTCGCCGTCGTCGTCCTTCAGCTCGGTCGGGAACGGGCCTTCGCCAACGCGGGTCGTGTAGGCCTTGACGATGCCGAGCGAATAATCGACCGCATTCGGCCCGAGACCAACGCCCGTCGCCGCCTGCCCCGCGATCACGTTCGAGGAGGTGACGAAGGGATAGGTGCCGAAGTCGATATCCAGAAGCGAGCCCTGCGCCCCTTCGAACAGGATGCGCTTGCCCGCCTTGCGCAGCTCGGTCAGCACCTTCCAGACCGGCTTCGCATATTGCAGGATCTCGGGGGCGATGGCGCGCAGATCGGCCAGAACCGCCGCGCGGTCGATCGGGCCAAGGCCCAGCCCGGCGCGCAGCGCGTTGTGGTGCACAAGCGCGCGGTCGACGCGCAGTTGCAGCGTCTCGTCATCGGCCAGATCCGCCACGCGGATGACGCGACGGCCGACCTTGTCCTCGTAGCAGGGGCCAATGCCGCGGCCGGTGGTGCCGATCTTGGCAACAGAGGCCTGCGCCTCGCGGGCCCGGTCCAGCTCGCCGTGGAACGGCATGATGAGGGGGGTGTTTTCCGCGATCATCAGGTTGTCGGGATTGATCTCGACGCCCTGCTCGCGGATCGCCGCCACTTCCTTGACCAGATGCCAGGGGTCCAGCACGACGCCGTTGCCAATCACCGAAAGCTTGCCGCCGCGCACAACCCCCGAGGGCAGCGCGTTCAGCTTGTAGACCTTGCCGCCAATGACGAGCGTGTGGCCGGCATTGTGGCCGCCCTGAAAGCGGGCGATCACGTCGGCCCGTTCACTGAGCCAGTCGACGATCTTGCCCTTGCCTTCGTCGCCCCATTGGGCGCCGACAACCACCACGTTGGCCATTCGCATTCTCCGCAGGTCTGAAAAACCGCGCGACATATAGCCGGGTGAACGCCCGGGGGAAACCGATTTTTCGCCGCAAGGAGGCCGCGCGGCCCGGCAGCGGCAGAAAACCGGGTTGCGCGCCGCGGGCCAAGCGCCTAGATAGGCGCGTCGAATGAAAAAAGGCGCGTCCCCCTCATGGAAAACGTCCAGAACGTCATCCTCGTCGTCCACCTCGTGCTGGCGCTGCTCCTGATCGGGGTGGTACTGTTGCAGCGGTCCGAAGGTGGCGGCCTTGGCATGGGCGGCGGCGGCGGTGGCGGCGTGATGACCGGACGGCAGGCGGCCAATGCGCTGACCAAGCTGACCTGGGTCTTCGCGATCGCCTTTCTGGGCACCTCGATCACCCTGACGGTGCTGTCGGCCCGGGCGGGCAAGGGGATCTCGGTCATCGACACCACCCCGGCCGAGGCCCCGGCAAGCACCGGCACCGCGCCGCTGATTTCGGCCCCGCCGCCCTCGACCGACGCGCCGGTCGTGCCGCCGGTTCTGCCGCCTGCGGCCACCGAAGCCCCGGCCGAAGCGCCCGCGGCGACCGAAACGCCGGCGCCGGAGGCGCCCGCCTCGAACTGAGCCCACTATAACTGGGCCTTCGGCTCTTAGTTTACTCCAAGTCTTGCGGTCTGGTTGCGGGCAGGCTGCGAATCGTGTATCAGTCAAATCCCGTGGTTCCGGTCGATCCCGACCGGAACAAGCCTTTTCTTTTGCTTGTCACGGGGGTCTCATGGCGCGTTATGTCTTCATCACCGGGGGCGTGGTTTCCTCGCTGGGCAAGGGCTTGGCTTCGGCTGCCCTCGGCGCCCTTCTGCAGGCCCGCGGCTTTTCGGTGCGGCTGCGCAAGCTCGACCCTTATCTGAACGTCGATCCGGGCACGATGTCGCCGTTTGAACATGGCGAGGTTTTCGTCACCGATGACGGCGCCGAGACCGACCTTGATCTGGGCCACTACGAGCGCTTCACCGGCGTCAGCGCCCGCAAGACGGATTCGGTGTCGTCCGGGCGGATCTATTCGAACGTGCTGGAGAAAGAGCGCCGCGGCGCCTACCTGGGCAAGACGATCCAGGTGATCCCGCACGTCACCAATGAAATCAAGGACTTCATCGCCGTGGGCGATGACGAGGTCGATTTCATGCTGTGCGAGATAGGCGGCACGGTGGGTGACATCGAGGGCCTGCCCTTCTTCGAGGCGATCCGGCAATTCGCCCAGGAACGCCCGCGCGGGCAGTGCATCTTCATGCATCTGACGCTCTTGCCCTATCTGGCGGCCTCTGGTGAGCTGAAGACGAAGCCGACGCAGCATTCGGTCAAGGAGCTGCGCTCGATCGGGCTGCAGCCCGATGTGCTGGTCTGCCGCTCGGAACATCCGATCCCGGACAAGGAACGGGCGAAGATCGCGCTTTTCTGCAACGTGCGACCCGACAGCGTGATCCCGGCCTATGACCTGCGCTCGATCTACGAGGCGCCCTTGGCCTATCACCGCGCCGGGCTGGATCAGGCGGTGTTGAACGCCTTTGGCATCTCGCCCGCGCCGCGCCCCGACATGAGCCGCTGGGAAGATGTGATGGACCGGCTGACCCATGCCGAGGGCGAGGTCCGCGTGGCGATCGTCGGCAAATATGTGCAGCTCGAGGACGCCTACAAGTCGATCGCCGAGGCGCTGACGCATGGCGGCATGGCGAACCGGGTGCGGGTGAAGGCGGAATGGATCGACGCCGAGATCTTCGAGCGCGAAGACCCGGCGCCGCATCTGGAGCCTTTCCACGCGATTCTGGTGCCTGGCGGCTTTGGCGAGCGCGGCACCGAGGGCAAGATCCGCGCGGCGCAATTTGCGCGCGAAAAGGGCGTGCCCTATCTGGGGATCTGCCTTGGCATGCAGATGGCGGTGATCGAGGCCGCGCGCAACATGGCGGGGCTGACCAATGCGGGGTCGGAGGAATTCGACCATGAGGCGGGCGAAAAGCGTTTTACGCCCGTGGTTTACCACCTCAAGGAATGGGTGCAGGGCAACCACCGGGTGGAGCGGAAACTGACCGACGACAAGGGCGGCACGATGCGGCTGGGCGCCTATTCGGCGCATCTGACGGCGGGCTCGCGCGTGGCCGAGGTTTACGGCAAGACCGAGATCGAGGAGCGCCACCGCCACCGCTACGAGGTCGACATCACCTATCGCGAGGCGTTGGAAAACTGCGGTCTGGTGTTCTCGGGGATGAGCCCGGACGGCCGTCTGCCCGAGATCGTCGAGCACAAGGACCATCCGTGGTTCATCGGCGTGCAGTTCCACCCGGAGCTGAAATCGAAACCCTTCGCGCCGCATCCGCTGTTTGCGGGCTTCGTCAAGGCCGCTCTGGCGCAAAGCCGTCTGGTCTGAAACGGTTGCGCCCGCTGTCGCGGGCGCCCCAAAAGGGGGGGCTCTGCCCCCCTCGCGGCTGCGCCGCTCACCCCCCGGGATATTTGCCGCAAGGTAAAAGGCAAAAGCCTTTCTCGACCGGCTTGGCGAAGGGTCGGGCACGGTACAGGCGGGCACGCGATGAGGCTCCAGGGTGAAACGCCCGGTTCCCCCTCCTGCCCCGGGCCTGTGCCGGGCTTTCCCCGTGGCACGGCGCGACGCCCCCGCTCCCCTTTCACCTTGCGGCAAATATCCTCGGGGGGTGAATGCTCCGCAGGAGCAGAGGGGGGCGGAAAGCCCCCCTGTCGGGGCCTCCGCGCGCGGGCGCACTCATTCGACGCGCAACGAGGTCGCCAGCCAGGGCGCCTCGGCCAGGGCAGGCGCCACGATCCGCTCGGCCAGAAGACCGCGCAGCCGCTGCGCCACCGCGCCCGGCAGATCCCCCATCATGCGCGCCCGCGCGCTCAGCACGATGCGGCGGCTCATCCCCGGCCCCCGCAGCGGCGCCAGCGCCACCCCCGCCCGCTTGCCATGCAGCACCCCCGAGGGCGTCAGGATCGACCAGCCCTGCCCCGCCGCCACCATCGCCAGGATCGCCGGTGTGCTGTCGATCTCGAAACGATGCCCGGGGCTCTCGCCGATCCTGCCCAGATAGGCGGCGATCTGCTGCCCCATCAGCGTGCGGCGCGAATAATGCAGAAGCGGCAGATCCGCCGCCACCCGCCCCTCCGGCCAGACCGCGATCAGCGGCTCGGAAAGCAGCGGATGCCGTTCCACCCCCTCCTGCGCCCCCTCGATCTCCGCCGCCACCACCATGTCAAGCGCCCGCGCCTCCAGCTGCGCCGCCAGCCGATGGCTCGGCCCGGTCTCGAGCAGGAACCGACAGGCGGTCAGCTCCGCCCCCATCCCCGCCAGCAAAAGCGGCGTCACCTCGGCCTCGAAATCCTCGATCATCCCAAGACGGAAACTGCGCAGACCCGCCGGATCGGCCAGGCCCACCCCGGCCCGCCCCCGCGCCAGCTCGTCCAGCATCGCCTCGGCATGGGGCAGAAACGCCCGCCCCGCCGCCGTCAGCCCGAAAGGCCGCGCCGTGCGGTCGACCAGCTCCGCCCCGAGCGCGGTTTCCAGCGCCGCGATCTGCTGACTGACCGCCGAGGCCGAGACCCCCAGCCGCCGCGCCGCCGCGGTGATCGCCCCCTCTTCAGCCGTCGCCACCAGCATCTCGACCGCCCAGAGGCTGATCTTTTCGCTCCGCCCTTTTGCCTTGCCCGTCATCGCCGCTCCCTGTCGGGGCCAGAATGCCGGTCCGCAGCCTGTCCTGGCAAGCCCGGGCGCGTGGCCCCCGCAGTTTTCAGAAAAACGGCCAGAGATCCGGGCCGGGGGTCTCGGGGGCATGCCCCCGAGCGGGGGGTCCGGGGGGCAGCGCCCCCCGGCCTGCTTACAATTTCGACAGCTTCGACTGCAATTCGGCGAGCTGCTTCTTGATCGCGTCAAGCTCGTCGCGCCCGCCCGCGCCCTCGCCGCCCGCTTCGGGCGTGGTGCCGACCGTCGCGCCCCAACCCGCCATCAGCGTCTTCAGAAACGCCTCCTGCTGGCGTTGCAGCGCCTCGAAGCCGGGCACCGGCGGGAAGGTGGCGAAATTCTCCATCATCTTCGACTGGCCCTCGCGCAGCATCTCGAAGCTCGCGGCCAGGAATTGCGGCACCACCGATTGCGCCTGCGTCGTGTAGCTGCGCACCAGATCGGTCAGCACATCCACCGGCAGCACATTCTCGCCCCGGCTTTCATGTTCCGCAATGATCTGCAGCAGATATTGCCGCGTCAGGTCGTCGCCCGATTTCAGATCGACGATCTGCACCTCGCGCCCCTGCCGGATGAAGGAGGCGATATCCTCAAGCGTGACGTAATCGCTCGTCTCGGTGTTATAAAGCCGCCGGCTCGCATAGCGCTTGATCAGCAAGGGTTTCGCCTCTTCGGCCATGGTCTCTCCTCCCGGTGGGTCTTATCGGCGCCGCAGCAATGTTTAGGCTGCGCCGCGGCAAAAGCAACAAAAGAAAAGGGCGCACCGAAGTGCGCCCACGGTCAACCCGGCAGGGAGGAGGGAGCCGGGCCGATCCGGTTCACTTCGCCGCGACGGTCTTTTTCGCGGCGGCGGTGACGTCATCGGTCGCCTTTTTCACGGCGGCAGTGGTTTCCTCGGTCAATTCCTTGCCCGCGGCCAACATCAGCTCGACCGTGTCCATCTGCACCTTCTTCGCCACTTCGGCAAAGGCGGCCAGGTTTTCGGTGGCCATCTCGACCGAGGCCGAGGCGAAATCGCTCATCACCTTGGCGTAATCGGCCGGTTCGGCTTTCGAGGCGGTCAGCGCGCCGACCTTGGCCAGCGAGTCCTTGGCCCATTTCGCCGAGATGTCAGTCGATTTCTCCGCCGCGTCGAGCGCGACCTTGGCCATCTTTTCGGTCAGCACGGTCTGCGCCTTGAACGCATCCTGCATCTTCGACATGTCCATCGGCATCGAGGCCATCATGTCCTGCATCATCTTGGTGAAGTCCTGGGTCTTGGCCATTTCAGTCGCTCCGGTCAGAGGGCCCATCGAGGCGGCGGGGCCCGTTCGCTTGACTCAGATATAAATGCTGCGGTGCAGCATTGCAAGCAAAATTTTCTGCATCGCAGCGCGATATTCGCGCCTGGGTTGATCTGCGTCATGGCAAATCAGCTTGGGCCAAAGGGGGCCGAGGCCCCCTTTCCGGTTCGTTGCGCTAAAGCGGCACAACTTCCGCGACATAGGTTCCGGGCGCCGGGGCAAGCGGCGGATGCGCCGCATCGCCCGGGGCCCGCGCGGGGACCTTTTTGCCGGACTGCCCCGCCAGCCAGTCGCCCCAGCGCGGCCACCAGCTGCCCTTGGTATAGCTTGCCGCCGCCTTCCAGGCCTGCGGGTCCGCAATCGGCGCCGCGGAGGTGTAGTGACCGTATTTGTCCTTTGTCGGCGGGTTGACGATGCCGGCGATATGGCCCGATTCCGACAGGATGAAGGTCTTGTCGCGCGATCCCATCTGCGCCACGCCGTTGAAGCTGGCGATCCAGGGCGCGATGTGATCGGTCTCGCAAGCGATGGCGCAAAGCGGCACCTTGACCCCCGAGACATGCAGCCGCTCCCCCATCAGCTCGAACCCGTCCCGGGTGAAGGCATCGGCCTGGCAAAGCCCGCGCAGATATTCGATCGCCATCTTGCCCGGCAGGTTGGTGCTGTCGCCGTTCCAATAGAGCAGATCGAAAGCGGGCGGCGATTCCCCCATCATGTAGCTGCGGATCGCGGGCTGATAGATCAGGTCATTCGCCCGCAGATAGGAAAAGGTCCGCGTCATGTAATAGCTCGACAGCACGCCATCCGTCCGCACCTGCCGCTCGATCCCGTCGACGAAATCATCCTGCAGGAAGGGGGTGAATTCGCCCTGATCGGAAAAGTCGGTCAGCGTGGTGAAGAAGGTCGCCGACTTGATCGAGCGGTCCTTGCGCTGATCGAGCAGCGACAGGACCAGGCTCAGCGTCGTGCCCGCGATGCAATAGCCGACCGCGTTCACCTGCTTTTCGCCGGTGATCGCCTTCACCTCCTCGATCGCCGCCAGATAGCCGTCGCGGATGTAATCCTCCATCCCCACATCGGCATAGGACCGGTCCGGGTTCTTCCAGCTGACAACAAACAGCGTGAAGCCCTGATCGACGATCCAGCGGATCAGGCTGTTTTGCGGTTTCAGGTCCAGGATGTAGAACTTGTTGATCCAGGGCGGAAAGATGATCAGCGGGGTCTTGTGCACCTCGGGGGTGGTGGGCTCGTACTGGATCAGCTCCATCAGCCGGTTGCGCCAGACCACCTGCCCCTTCGCCGTGCCGATGTTGTGGCCGACACGGAAGGCGTTCTTGTCGGACAGCGTGATCACCAGATCGCCGTGGTTCGCCTCGATGTCGCGCACCAGGTTCTCCAGCCCGCGCACCAGGCTTTCGCCCTCGGTCGCCACCGCCTTTTCCAACGCATCCGGGTTCGTCGCCAGAAAATTCGTCGGCGCCATCATGTCGATGATCTGTTTGGAAAACATCTCCAGCCGTCGGCGGTCGACCGGATCGAGCCCCTCGATCTTCGAGAGCGCCTCCTCGATCGAGCCCGAGGCGATCAGATATTGCTGCTTGATGAAATTGAAATAGGGGTGGCTGTCCCAAAGCGGGTTGGAAAAGCGGCGATCCTTTGGCCCGGGATCGGCGGGCGGCTTGAAGGTGCCCTGGGCAAAGGCATGGGTGGCGTCGATGTAATGCGTCATCGCCTGCGCCCAATAGCTGACCTGCGCCTCGAAGATCTTCGCCGGATTCGCCGTCATCTCGCGCAAAAGCGCGGTCGAGGAGGTGACGTAAAGATCAAGCCCCGGCCCCTCCAGAGCCGGATTCACCGCGCGCCTTTGCGCGAAAGCTTCAACCATGCGCTGTGTAAGGGCTTCAATACGCGCCAGATTGTCCCGCATTTGCTGCGATGCAGCAGATTCGACCTTTTCAGGCGTTGTCATAACGAATTTTCCTCCCTATCCTTTTATCTTGAAACATAACGTCCGCTTGCAACGGAACAAGCGACGATTGTGCGGTTTCCCGAGGAGTGCCGATGAAGGGCATGATGAACTACGACCTGATGGAAACCATCAGGAACACCAATGAATGGATGGGGGCTTCGGCCCGTGCCATGGCCTCCTATCCGGTCTGGGGGCTGACGCCGCATCCGATGTTCAAGCTGATGTCCGCCTGGGGCCGGGTGACCGAGCGCAGCTTCGCGCGCATGGTGATCAAGCCCGACTGGGGCATCCGCTCGATCCCCGCCGCCGATGGCCGGGACCATCTGATCGAGATCGAGACGCTGATCGACAAGCCCTTCGGCGCGCTCATCCACTTCAAGGTCCAGGGCCGGGCGCCGATGCCGCGGCGCATCCTGCTGGTGGCGCCGATGTCGGGCCATTATGCGACGCTCCTGCGCTCCACCGTAGCCAGTCTTCTGCCCGATGCCGACGTTTACGTGACCGATTGGCACAATGCGCGTGACATTCCGGTCAGCGCGGGCAAGTTCGACATCGAGGATTACACGCTCTACCTGGTCGATTTCATGCGTGCGCTGGGGCCTGACATCAACGTGATCGCGGTCTGCCAGCCGGCGCCGCTGACGCTGGCCGCGACCGCCTATCTGGCCGAGCAAGAACCCGAGGCGCAACCGCGCACGTTGACGCTGATCGGCGGGCCGATCGACCCGGATGCCGCCGCAACCGAGGTGACCGATTTCGGCCGCCGCGTCACCATGGGGCAGCTCGAGCATATGGTGATCCAGCGCGTCGGCTTCAAATACAAGGGCGCCGGGCGGCTGGTCTATCCGGGGCTGATGCAGCTGGCCTCGTTCATCTCGATGAACATGGAAAAGCACACCAAGGCGTTCACCGACAAGATCGTGATGGAGGCGAAGGGCGAAGGCTCGGAACACGACCATCACAACATCTTCTACGATGAATATCTCGCGGTGATGGACATGACCGCGGAATTTTATCTGTCCACGGTCGAGCGGATCTTCAAGGGGCTGGAAATCGCGCAGAACCGCTTCGAGGTCGACGGCAAGCGCGTCGATATCGGCAAGATCACCCGCGTCGCGGTGAAGACGGTCGAAGGCGCGAATGACGACATTTCCGCCCCCGGGCAATGCGTGGCGGCGCTGCGGCTTCTGACCGGCCTGCCCGAGGAGAAGAAGGCGCAGCATCTGGAACCCGGTGCGGGCCATTACGGCATCTTCGCGGGCTCGTCCTGGCGCAACAACATCCGGCCGCTGGTGCTGAATTTCATCGATGCCAATGCGGGGACGCCGAAAGCGAGCGTGACCGCGATCCGCGCCGTCTGACCCCCCTGCCCCGACTTTCGAACGCGCGCCCCCGGGCGCGCGTTTTCTTTTGCCCCGCCCCCCGCACCGTGCCGGGGCCAAAATAAAAACCCGGCCGAGGGGCCGGGTTTTCGATCAGATCTGGGACCAGGCTCAGTTCAGCCGGGTTTCCACTTCCGTGATCGCCGCGTCGATCATGCCCGACTTGTCGGCAGCCGACATCTGGTTCGCCAGAACCTCGGCGGCAGCGGCAACGGCCACCTGCACGGCGCGATCCTTGACGTCCTTGAGCGCAGCGGCTTCCGCCGAGGCGATCCGGTCTTCGGCCCCCTTCAGGCGGCGCGCGATGGCCTCCTTCAGATCGGCCTTGGCCTGATCGGCCGCCAGTTGCGCGTCGCGCTTGGCCGCGGCGACGATGTCGTCGGCCTGACCCTGCACTTCGCGCGCCTTGCGCTCGTAGCTCGCCAGGATCTTCTGCGCTTCGTCGCGCAGCGCCTTGGCCTCGTCCAGATCCGCCTTGATGCCCTCGGCACGCTTGTCGAGCATGCCCAGCAACATCGAGGGAACCTTGAACTTGATCAGCACGCCGATGAAGATCAGGAACGCGACGAGGATCACGAAATGCGCGTTGCGCAGCGAAACGAACGGGCCCTCGGATGCGAAAGCCGGGTTCGCCGCCAGAGCAACAAGCAGGAACGTCAGTTTCTTCATCGCCTTACCCCTTCACCCGCTGGCCCACGGCCGCATTGAGCGCGCCCATGTCGGCCTTGCCGCCCAACGCCGTGACGATCGCCGTGGCGGTATCGGTGGCGACGATCTGCACCGCCTCCAGCGCCCCGGCGCGGATCTCGGCGATCTTCACCTCGGATTGCGCGACGCGGGCCGCGATATCCGCATCGGCTTTCGCCGTGGCGGCATCGAGGTCCTTTTGGATCAGCGCACGGGTCTCGGCGATGATCTTTTGCGCCTGCGCCCGGGCATCGGCCAGCGCCTTGGCATAGGCCGCTTCCGCGTCCTTGGCCTTCAGCTTATACTGTTCCGCCGCCTCGAGATCGCCGGCGATGGTGCCCGCACGATCGGCCAGAATCCCCGCGATGCGCGGAATGGCGATGTTCTTGAGCAGCCAGTAGATGGCGCCCAGAGCCAACAGCAGCCAGAAGATCTGGTTCGGGAAGGTCGAGAAGTCGAGTTGCGGCATCCCGCCCTTTTCCGCAGCCTCGGCAGCGTGTCCGGCGACAGCAGCAGCGGCCTCGACCGCGTGTGTTTCGTTTGCCATGTCGTCCCCCTGGACCCTTCAGTTACCGGGTGGGTGCGAACACCCACCCGACCGCAAGGTTTCTCAGCAGGGATCAGACGGCGAACATCAGCAGAAGCGCGACGAGGAACGAGAAGATCCCCAGCGCTTCGGCGAACGCGATACCGATGAACATGGTGGCGGTTTGCGAAGCGGCCGCCGACGGGTTGCGCAGCGCACCCGAGATGAAGTTGCCGACAACGTGGCCCACACCGACGGCGGCGCCGCCCATGCCGGTGCACGCAAGACCAGCACCGATGTAGGCACCCATTTGAACGATATCGCCTTCCATGATGGACACTCCTTGAGGTTGGAATTGGCTGAATTGAGGTTGTGACGGGGACCTGCCTGCGGTCCGGGCCTCAGTGGCCCGGATGCAGCGCGTCTTTCAGATAGACGCAGGTCAGGATGGTGAAGACATAGGCCTGCACGAAGGCCACGAGGATTTCGAGCGCATACATCCCGACGATCGCCAGCACCGACAGCGGCGTCACGATCACGCCGACGAAGGAGAACAGGATCAGCGGCGCGAAGGCGGCAAACACCTCGATCACGGCGTGGCCGGCCATCATGTTGCCCGCAAGCCGGATGGAGTGGCTGACCGGGCGCACGAAGTAGGAGATCACCTCGATCACCGCGAGGATCGGGCGCAGCGGCAGCGGCGCGGCCGAAACCCAGAACAGGTTCAGGAAGTGGGCGCCGTGCTTCATGAAGCCCAGCGCGGTCACGCCGATGAACACGCCCATCGCCATCACGCCGGTCACCGCGATATGCGAGGTGGGGGTGAAGGCCATCGGGATCAGCCCGAGGAAGTTCGAGAACAGGATGAACAGGAACAGCGTGAAGATATAGGGGAAGTAGACCAGCGCATCCTTGCCCGCGACATCCTCGACCATCTTGTGGATGAAGCCGTAGGTCAACTCGGCCAGCGACTGGATGCGGCCCGGCACGATGGCGCGGCGCAGCGTGCCCACGACCATCAGAAGCGCGATCATCACGACGCCGATCGCCATCCACAGGGTCGCGTTCGTCGGCACGAAAAACTCGAACCAACGGATCGCCTCGCCGTCGAACATCGAGTGAATCTTGAACGGTTCCATCGGGTGGAACACAAGGCCGGTGCCAGCTTCTTCTGCCACGACTATTTCCCCTCTTTGCCAGCTGCGGCCGCAGCTGCCTGTGCCTTTGTCAAGTCCGCGGCCGAGCGAAGCATCACCTTCACCCCCGCCGCGAGACCGAGGAAGACGAAGATCAGCATCAGGAAGGGTTGCGTGCCGAAAACGGCATCCAGCCCGTATCCGATGCCGAAGCCGATCCCCAGCCCCGAAACCAGTTCGATGACCATCCGCCAGGCCATGTCGGCCATGCGCAAATTGCCATCCGCTGCGCGCTTGGGCGCCTCCTCGGTCTTC
This sequence comes from Rhodobacter sp. 4.3.4, assembly GCF_058724655.1. Classification (NCBI taxonomy): domain Bacteria; kingdom Pseudomonadati; phylum Pseudomonadota; class Alphaproteobacteria; order Rhodobacterales; genus Rhodobacter; species Rhodobacter sp. 4.3.4. The sequence continues at coordinate 831,453 of NZ_CM178967.1, read as the reverse complement.
TTCAGTTGCGAAAGCCGTTTCTCAAGCGCCGCCAGACGCTCGGGATCGGGCTCTCCGCCAACTTCCTCCGACATGGATGCTCCCCGCAGGTTGAGGCCGTGTGTAACGGCGCAAGCCCGATGAGTCAACGCCGTTGACAGAGTCTTTCCACGATTGCAAGTCCTTGTTTTTGCTTTCGTTTGCGCAATCAACCGCGGCGGACGGGCGGGGGTTTCGCGGGTGCCGGACCAAAGTCATATTCAACCGATCGGTTGACGTTTTGCCGCAGGATGCGCAAGGTGGCGGCATGGACCCTTCCGCTTCCGCCCGCCTTGACGCCATTTTCGCCGCTTTGGCCGACCCGACGCGGCGGGCGATCCTGACCATGCTGCTCGAAGACGACATGGCGGTGACCGATGTGGCGGCGCCCTTTGCGATGTCGCTTGCAGCGATCTCGAAACATCTGGCGATCCTCGCCGAGGCGGGTCTGATCAGCCAGGAAAAGCGCGGTCGGGTGAAATGGTGCAAGCTTGAACCGACGGCGATGGCGGGGGCGATCACCTGGATTGAAAGCTTCGGCACGCTGGAGCCGCTCGATCTGGAGGCTTTCGAGCGGTTTCTGGAACTCGAGCTGCGCGCGGCGGAAGCCGAGTAAGGGGCGCTGCCCCCTCTGGCCTTCGGCAATCCCCCCCCCGGCCAATTGCGACCAGGCGAAGCACGCAGTTTTTCCTGGCGCAAATACGCCGGGGGTCCGGGGGCAGCGCCCCCGGCCTTGCCGCAAAGAAAAACCCCCGCCGAACGGCAGGGGCGCTTTTGCGGTTGGTCCGGGTCAGGCCGCGTAATATTCGAACATCTGTTCGAGCTCGGTCTCTTCGACCAGATCCGCCCTGCCCCGGGCCGGGGTGTAATAGGCGTAGGCCTCGGCCAGAATCCTCAACGCTTCGGCGGCTTTTTCCTGCTCGGATTTCTTCCGGAAGGTGACGATCTTCGACATGGCGTGCTCCTGTGGCCGGGCGGTCTGCCCTGCGACAAACTATCCCATGCCCGCCGCGCCCGACAGCGCAAATGCTGCAATTGCGATATGCATTTTCTGCAACGCAGCAAAAAGGCCCCGGCACAGCCGGGGCCTGGTGTCGCACCAAAGCCGGATCAGACGTGCCGGCTGACCATCAGCCGCTTGATCTCGGCGATCGCCTTGGCCGGGTTCAGCCCCTTCGGGCAGGTCTTGGCGCAGTTCATGATCGTGTGGCAGCGGTAAAGCTTGAACGGGTCTTCCAGCGCATCCAGACGCTCGGCCGTGGCTTCGTCGCGGCTGTCGATGATCCAGCGATAGGCATGCAGCAGCGCCGCCGGGCCCAGGTAGCGGTCCGAGTTCCACCAGTAGCTCGGGCAGGAGGTCGAGCAGGAGGCGCACATCACGCATTCATAAAGACCGTCGAGCTTCTTGCGGTCCTCGATCGATTGCAGCCATTCCTTTTCGGGCTTGTTCGTCGTCGTCTGCAGGAAGGGCATGATCGAGGCATGCTGCGCATAGAAATGCGTCAGATCCGGCACCAGATCCTTGACCACCGGCATATGCGGCAGCGGATAGATCCGCACATCGCCCTTGATCTCGTCGAGCCCGTAGATGCAAGCGAGCGTGTTGATGCCGTCGATGTTCATCGCGCACGACCCGCAGATCCCCTCACGGCAGGAGCGGCGGAAGGTCAGCGTCGGGTCGATCTCGTTCTTGATCTTCAGAAGCGCATCGAGAACCATCGGCCCGCAGCGGTCCATGTCGAGGAAATAGGTGTCCACCCGCGGATTTTCGCCGGTATCCGGGTCCCAGCGGTAGATCTTGAACTTGCGCACGTTTTTGGCGCCCTCGGGCCGCGGCCAGGTCTTGCCGACGCGGATCTTGGAGTTTTTCGGAAGCGTGAACTGAACCATTGGGCGTCCTTTCAGTGCGAAGCGGACCGGGCCGGGGGCGGCTCGGCCAAGTCGAGAAGCTCATCGGGGGTGGAAATCTGCTCGATGAGATGGATGAGATTGGGCAGCGCCTGGGCGACCGGAACGGCCTGGGCCAGAAGCCAGCGCAGCGCATCCGTCAGCACGGCCTGACGCCAGGCCTCGTGGTCCCAGTGCCGGGCCAGCGGCACGCCCAGATCGGCGAAGGCGGCAAAAAGCGCGGGCAGATCGTAGAAGGCCGCGTAAAGATGGCGCAATTCGCGCGGGGTGACATGTTCGGGGCCTTTGAACGTGCCCGAAACGGTCAGCTGACCGGCGACGACATCATGCGCGTGCAGGCTGCGGCAGCGCGGCGTCAGCACCGCCCTCCAGGCATTCGGCCCGGTGCGGCGGCGCAGGATGTGGATGTCCTGATCGAGGCGCCCCAGCAGCTGGCGGCCATGCAGCGCCGAGCCCTCGGCAAAGACCAGCGCCTCGGCCTGGGCATAGGCCTGCATCTGCGCCCGGATCGGAAGGGTTCCGGGGTCGATCACCCTCACGCCCAGCTGCGCCAGCAGCCCGGCCAGATAGGACTCGCCCAGATGGCCGCCACGGCCCGTCGCCACAAGCCCGGCCCGGCTGACATAGACGAGCGGCAGGCGCGGTTGCAGATCAAGCCCATGCCGGGCGGGCAGCGTGTCAAGCAGATCAAGATAGGCCGGATCGGGGGCCGTGCCGCCCAGCATCTCGCCCTGGGCACAGACGCGCAATTCGGGGGCAAGGCTCGGCTCGGTGACGAAGCGGGCGCGGCGCGGCGGCATCGTCAGCCAGTCGAACACCTGATGCACCCAGGGCGCCAGCGCCTCGGGCGCGGTGCCGGTGGGCAGGGTGAACAGCACCACATCCGTATCGCGCTGACTGACGGCGGGCAAAAGCCGGGTGATGTGCTCGGCCACCAGATGGCCGAATTCATGGCTGAGGTATCCGCCCCAAAGCGCCGGGCGGCGGAACTGCCGCACCGGCTTGCGCAGCGGCGGCGCGCTGTCAGTGGGACGGCCGGAATGGCAAAACCGCGCCGCGGTCTGGCGCTCGAACTCGGGCCAGACCGGACCGCCCAGCGGCACATGGCCCCGGATCCGGGTGACCGGCATCACGGGGACATCGCGGAAGCACAGAAGCTCCATCATCCCCTCCCCCGCGGCACGGCGTAATAGGGGCGGCTCGGCCCCTGCCCCGCGCGGGCGCGGACGCAGCGGTCATAGGCCGCGCCGGGATCGCCGCCGCCGCTGCCCATGGTGAAGGTCAGCTTCACGCCGCTTTCGAATGCGCCGCCCGAGGTGACGCCCATCCGGCCTTCGCCGGAGAGGGGCGCTTTCGGGGCGACGCTTTCGGCGCAAAGCGTCTCGGCTTCGGGCAGGGCCATGGGGCCGCAACCGGCAAGGACAAGCCCCGCCGCCGCGATCCCATATGCCCAGCCCCGCGCCATCTCAGAAGGTCCGCGCTTTCGGCGCGATCTTCGCCAGGCTGATGCCGCCTTCCGCTTCGGTGGTCAGCGGTTCGGTGATCACCGGGCGATAGCTCAGGTCAACCTTGTTGCCGTCCACCCGCATGATCGAGTGCTTGCGCCAGTTCACGTCGTCGCGCGTCGCATGGTCTTCCGAGGCATGGGCGCCGCGGCTTTCCTTGCGGGCTTCGGCGCCGACGATGGTGGCCAGCGCGTTCGGCATCAGGTTGGTCAGTTCCAGCGTTTCCATCAGGTCGCTGTTCCAGATCAGCGAGCGGTCGGTGACCTTCAGATCGGCAACCTTGGCCGCGATCTCGGTCATCTTCGCCTTGCCTTCGGCCAGGGTCTTGTCGGTACGGAAGACCGCCGCATCGGCCTGCATCGTGCGCTGCATTTCAAGCCGCAGATCCGCCGTGGGCGTGCCGCCCTTGGCATGGCGCAGCCCGTCGAACCGGGCAAAGCACTTGTCGACCGAGGCCTGGTTATAGGCCGCCGGACGCGCCTTCGGATCGACGATTTCCCCCGCCCGGATCGCCGCGGCCCGGCCAAAGACCACAAGGTCAATCAGCGAGTTCGAGCCAAGGCGGTTCGCCCCGTGAACGCTGGCGCAACCGGCCTCGCCCACGGCCATCAGGCCCGGAACGACGGCGTTCGGATTGTCGGCGGTCGGGTTCAGCGCCTCGCCCCAGTAGTTCGTGGGAATGCCGCCCATGTTGTAATGGACGGTGGGCAGAACCGGGATCGGCTCCTTCGTCACGTCAACGCCGGCAAAGATCTTCGCCGATTCCGAGATGCCCGGCAGACGTTCGGCCAGCGCCTCTTTCGGCAGGTGCGACAGGTTCAGGTGGATGTGGTCTTTATGTTCGCCCACACCGCGGCCTTCGCGGATTTCCAGCGTCATGCAGCGCGAAACATAGTCGCGCGGCGCCAGATCCTTGTAATGCGGCGCATAGCGTTCCATGAAGCGCTCGCCCTGGCTGTTCGTCAGATAGCCGCCCTCGCCGCGCGCGCCTTCGGTGATCAGGCAGCCCGAGCCATAGATGCCGGTCGGGTGGAACTGCACGAATTCCATGTCCTGCAGCGCGAGACCCGCCCGCGCCACCATGCCGCCGCCGTCGCCGGTGCAGGTATGCGCCGAGGTCGCCGAGAAATAGGCGCGGCCGTAACCGCCCGTCGCCAGAACGGTCATCTTCGCGTTGAAGACGTGGAAGGTGCCATCATCCAGCTTCCAGCAGACGACGCCCTGACAGACGCCATCCTCGGACATGATCAGATCGAGCGCGAAATATTCGATGAAGAATTCCGCGTTGTTCTTCAGAGACTGGCCATAGAGCGTGTGCAGGATGGCGTGGCCGGTGCGGTCGGCGGCGGCGCAGGTGCGCTGCACCGGCGGGCCGTCGCCGAATTCGGTGGTGTGACCGCCGAAGGGGCGCTGATAGATCTTGCCCGCCTCGGTGCGGGAAAACGGCACGCCGTAATGTTCCAGCTCATAGACCGCGGCAGGCGCGGAACGGGCCAGATATTCCATCGCATCGGTGTCGCCCAGCCAGTCCGAGCCCTTGACGGTGTCGAACATGTGCCATTGCCAGCTGTCCGGGCCCATGTTGCCAAGGGACGCCGCGATGCCGCCCTGTGCCGCGACGGTGTGCGAGCGGGTCGGGAAGACCTTGGTCACGCAGGCGGTGCGCAGCCCCTGTTCGGCCATGCCCAGCGTTGCCCGCAGGCCCGCGCCACCGGCACCGACCACCACCACGTCATAGTTGTGGGTTTCGTAAGTATAGGAAGCCATTGTCCGGTTGCCCCTGTCAGTTCGTGATCTGTTGCGCCGCGGCGGTCAGGAAGGTCATCTTCGCCAGCGCGTAAAGCACGATCGCAGAGATCAGCCACGACAGCGAATAGACGAAGATCACCAGCCCCTTGCGCAGGCTGCCCTGGGTGTAGTCTTCCAGCATCACCTGCGCGCCCTTGGCGAAATGGCGCATGCCGACGATGGTGACCAGCGCGGTCAGGATCGCCGGGAAGGGCCGCGAGAAATGCGCGATGACTTCTTCCTGCGTGCCGCCGATGGCGGAGCCGAAGACGAAGATGAAGGCGGGCACCAGAAAGGCCAGCGCCACCGAGGACATCGTCATCCACCAGAAATGTTCGGTGCCGGACCCCGAGGCCCCCTTGCCGACGGCGCGTTTGCGATCGGTCAGATAGCGCATGGTGGCCTCCTCAGAAAATCGCCAGAATGATGAGCGTCAAAAGCGTCAGCACGACCGAGCCGATGATCGCCCCCCAGCCGAGTTTCTCGGCGGTTTCGATATCCAGCCCGCGGCCGGTGTCCCACAGCAGGTGCCGCAGCCCGGTCAGATAGTGATACCACATCGCCCAGGCCATGCCCGCGAAGATCAGCCAGCCCAGCCAGGAGGTGACGATCCAGTTCACGAAGCCGAAATAGCCGGGGCTGGAGACCGCGGCGATCAGCCACCAGGCGCCAAGCAGGAAGCCCGCAATCAGCGCGTTGCCGGTGATCCGGGTCAGGATCGAGCTCATCGACGTCATCTGCGGACGGTAATACGGGCCGATCATGAAGGGGGAAAGGGGTCGCTCGACCCGTTTCGGTTCAGCCATTTGGGGTCCCTCACTCGCTGGGCCGTCTGCGCGGGCCAGAGAATGGAGGCAGACGGGTTGGCCGGAATTGTGCGACCTGAATAGGCGGTCACGGCGGCCAAGTCACGCATTCAGATCAAAATTCGCCTTCGCAGTTGCAAAAAAACGGCGGAAATTTCGCTTTGTGATTACAAAAACCGGCGCCGGGCAAATGTCGTCCGGTAACATCGGGATGCCGCTTTTCGTCCGGGCAAGGCGGCCTGCGGCCCTTCAGCGCAAAGGCAAAGGGCGGAAACCGCAGCCCGGTTTCCGCCCTCCTTTGTCCGACTCACCCCCCGCGGCGGATTTGCGATCACAAAGGCATCAGCGCCCAGTAATCGAGATCCAGAAGCACCTCGGGCAGATATTTCCCGTCCGCGCCCTTCAGCGCAAAGGGCGCCGCGCCCTGTTTCACCGCGACCAGCCGCAGCCGGATCGCGCCGACGCCCGGCGCCACGGTTTCGGCCTTGTCCAGAACCTCGGACCAGGCCTTGACGGTATCGCCCGCGAAACAGGGATTGGCATGGGTGCCACCGTTCAGCGCCACGATCATCTGCGCATTCGCAAGGCCATTGAACGACAGCGCGCGCGCCATCGAAATGACATGGCCGCCATAGATCAGCCGCTTGCCATCCTCGCGGAAGGTGGCGTCGAAATGCACCTTGGCCGTGTTCTGCCACAGCCGCGTGGCCAGCATGTGCTCGGCCTCCTCGATCGTCACACCGTCCACATGATCGATCTTTTCGCCGATCTCGTAATCGGCCAGCCGATGCGGTTCGCCCGCAAGGGTGAAGTCGTAATCGTCAAAGCTCAGCCCCTCGGGGATCACCAGATCTTCGACCGGAACGACCTTGCGCAGCTCGGGCAGCACCGGCGCCGGCGCCGGGCTGGCGGCATCGCGCTTGCGCACCATCACCCAGCGGACATACTCCAGCACGACCTCGTCATTCTGGTTGACGCCTTGCGTGCGGACATAGACATTGCCCGACTTGCCGTTCGAATTCTCCTTGACCCCGATCACCTCCGAGACCGAGCGCAATGTATCCCCCGGATAGACCGGCAAGAGCCAGCGCCCCTCGGCATAGCCCAGGTTGGCCACCGCATTGAGCGAGATATCGGGAACGGTCTTGCCGAAGACGGTGTGAAAGGCCAGCAGATCATCCAGCGGCGAGCCATCCAGCCCGCAAGCGGCGGCGAAGACATCGCTGGAATACAGCGCATGCCGGGCCGGATAAAGCGCGTGGTAAAGCGCCCGCTCCCCCTCGGCCACGGTGCGGGGCACGGCATGGTCGATCACCTGCCCCACCGCGTAATCCTCGAAGAAACGGCCCGGATTCGTCTTCGTCGCCATCTTACTGCTCTCCCAGTTTCAGATCGGGGTGGTACTCCCCCGGCACGTCCTTCACCACCGCCTGCGCGCAGCGCATCACCCCGCGCGCCGCGTCGAAGCCATAGGCGGGGCTGCCGTGCAGCTCCCAGCCCTTCGCCAGCGCCATCGACACCTTGTGGCAGAAGGCCGAGGTGTCATCCTCGGTCAGGAGCCGGTAGAGCTTCATGGATAGGTCCCCAGAAACAGGCTGTGACCCAGGATCAGCCCGTGCAGCCAGACGATGAGGCCATAGATCGCCAGCGTGCCGAGGAGGTTCTTCAGATCGCCCTTGAGCGAGCCGGGTTTCGGCCGCTTCCAGGGACCGGCGCGGTTGATCATCACCATCTCGGCCACGGCCCAGATGCCCAGCGTGCCAAACAGGATCACCGAGACATAATCGCCGTTCACCAGCAGATGCGAGACCGCCCACAAAAGCATGCCGGTCAGCATCGGATGGCGCATCTTGTCGATCAGGATCGAGCGCGATCCGCCGACGCCGAACAGATAGATCGCAACCAGCATCAGCAGGTTGTTCAGATGGCCAATCCCCGGCAAGGGCGTGTAAAGGTTGTCCTCGGGCGTCACTTCGACCGAGCGGTAACCGATCACCATCAACGCGGTGCCGGTCAGGATCAGCGCCGCAACGATCGCCTTGATCTGCGGCATCAGCATCAGATGCCGCTGCGGCGCCAGGCGCTTGAAGGAATGGGGCAGCACCCAAAGCAGGATGCCGAGGATCATCAGGGACATGGCTTGCCTCTCAACTTGCGAGTGCGGCAATCGCCTCCGCTTTCGCAAGGACCTGCCGCGCCGTCACGATATGCAGGTTTTCGACAATCTTTCCATCCACAACCGCAACCCCCTGGCCCGCGGCTTGCGCCGCGTCAAAGGCGGCGATCTGGCGCCGGGCCAGGTCGATCTCGGCTTCAGAGGGCGCAAAGGCGGCATTGGCGATTTCCAGCTGGGCCGGGTGGATCAGCGTCTTGCCGTCAAAGCCCATGTCGCGGCCCTGATCGCATTCGGCGCGCAGGCCGTCGTCATCCTTGAAGGCATTGTAGACGCCGTCGACGATGATCTTGCCAAAGGCCTTGGCGGCCAACAGGCACAGGCCCAGCCCCGTTTGCAGCGGCAGACGGTCGGCGCGGAAGCGGCATTGCAGTTCCTTGGCCAGATCGTTGGTGCCCATCACCATGCCTTCGAGCCGCGGATGCGCCGCGATATCGGCGGCGTTCAGCATGCCGAGCGCAGTTTCCATCATCGCCCAAAGCGGCACGGCGGGGATCAGGTTCGCCACCGCATCAAGGTCGGATTTGGTCGAGACCTTGGGGATCAGCACGGCATCGATCTTCACGCCATCCTTCAGCGCCGCCGCCATCGCCAGCGCATCGTCGCGGCCCCAGTCGCTGTCCAGCCCGTTGATCCGCACGATCCGCATCCGCGCGCCGAAATCGGCCTCGCGCAGCGCCTTGATCAGAATGGCGCGGGCATTGACCTTTTCCTCGACCGCCACCGCGTCTTCCAGATCGAAGATGATCGCGTCGCAGGCAAGACCCGTCGCCTTTTCCAGCGCCCGCTCCTTGGAGCCGGGGATGTAAAGCACCGAACGGGTGGGGCGGGCAGCGGTCATGATTCTCTCCTCGCAACAATCTTGCGCGATGAAGCACAAGCCGGACAGATTCAGCAAGCCCAGATTTGCCGCGGTGCAGAGAATTGCGCCGCCGGTCCGAAAGCGGCCCCGGCCGAAGCCGGGGCCGGTCGGTCTCAGGCGTGGATCGCACCGTCGCCACAGGCCAGCGCCGCTTCGCGCACCGCCTCCGAATAGGTCGGATGGGCATGGCAGGTCAGCGCCAGATCCTGCGCCGAGGCGCCGAATTCCATCGCCACGCAGATCTCGTGGATCATGTCGCCCGCCGAGGGGCCGATGATATGGGCGCCCAGAATCCGGTCCGTCGCCGCATCGGCCAGGATCTTCACGAAGCCCTCGGCCTGGAACACGGCTTTCGCCCGGCCATTGCCCATGAAGGAGAATTTGCCGACCTTGTAGGCCCGGCCTTCCTGTTTCAGCGCATCCTCGGTCTTGCCGACGCAGGCCACCTCGGGCGTGGTGTAGATCACCCCGGGGATGACATCGTAATTCACATGGCCATGCTTGCCCGCGATCACCTCGGCCACCGCCATCCCCTCGTCCTCGGCCTTGTGGGCGAGCATCGGGCCGATGATCGCATCGCCGATCGCATAGAGGCCGGGCACATTCGTTGCCCAGTGGCTGTCGGTCTTCACCTGCCCGCGCGGCAGCATCTCGACGCCCAGCGCCTCGAGGCCCAGCCCCTTGGTGAAGGGCTTGCGGCCGGTGGCGACCAGCACCACCTCGGCCTCGATCGCATGGGCGCTTTCGTCCTTGCGCAGGGTGTAGCGCACGGTGTTCTTGCCCTTGGCCTTGTCGACGCCCTGCACCGCGGCACCCAGCACGAATTTCAGCCCCTGACGGGTCAGGATGCGCTGCAGCCCCTTGGCCACCTCGGCATCCATGCCGGGCGTGATCGCATCGAGATATTCGACCACCGTCACCTCGGCGCCCAGCCGCGCATAGACCGAGCCAAGCTCCAGCCCGATCACGCCCGCACCGATCACCACCATCGATTTCGGCACCTTGGGAAGCGACAGCGCCCCGGTAGAGGTCACCACCGTCTGCTCGTCGATCTCGATGCCGGGCAGGCCCGAAGATTCCGAGCCGGTGGCAATGACGATGTTCTTCGCCGTATGGACCTCGTCGCCGACCTTCACCTGACCCGGCGCCGGGATCGAGCCCCAGCCGCGCAGGTAAGTGACCTTGTTTTTCTTGAACAAAAACTCGATGCCCTTGGTGTTGCCGTCGATCACGTCCTGTTTGTAGGACTGCATCTTCGCCCAGTCGACCTTCACCTTGGCGCCCATCAGGCCCATCTTCTCGAAGTTCTCGTGCACTTCATGCAGCTCATGCGTGGCATGCAGCAGCGCCTTGGACGGGATGCAGCCCACATTCAGGCAGGTGCCGCCCAAGCTGCCCCGCCCCTCGACGCAGGCGGTCTTCAGCCCCAGTTGCGCGCAGCGGATGGCGCAGACATAGCCGCCCGGGCCGCCGCCGATGATGATGACGTCGAATTCTGCCATTTCAGGCTCCCGTAGTTTCGGTGCCAGAATCCTTGTCCTGGCCAGTTTTGTTTCTTGATGGTTCTGCGGATGCGCTGTCCGATGACGAAAATTCGTATTCGTCAAGGACTGCGTCTAGAGCCTCCAAGCCCCCGATTGCTGAGAGCTTGACGAGGTAGGACAGAAATCCGGCTGAACACCCAATAATGCCGATCTGCCATTTGCTATGCAGGCTTTGTTCGGAACCCGCTACTTGCTCGCTTGACAGGCCGTAGGCGAGTCCCGCGCCAGCGAGTACCATATACAAAGTTCCAATTAAGCCCGAAGCTAAATCATAACGCGAGTTTCCATCTCTAAGAAGTTCGATCAGCATTGGGTTCCCGATCTTCCCAACTCTGAATGCTCGGCGAGTTCTTGCAAGTTCACCAAATTTTTCCCGTTCACCGAGCGAGCCCAGCATAGTTGCGACTGCTCCCAGAATTAGCGAGAGCATCACCCAGAGAACCAAGAAAGGAAGGTTCTCAGCCTCGACCACCGAATTACCGGTGGCCCTTAAGCTCAGAGAGGCAGGTAACAACTGAGCGCGAGAGAAGCTCTCCAGAACAAGCACACCATAACCGAAGCGGCTAAGTGTGCTTGTCCAGTTCCTTGTTGCGTCGATGGCGGACGCAAAAACCATTACAGATCCATCAGCAGGCGGCGCGGATCTTCCAGCGCCTCTTTCACCCGGACAAGGAAGGTCACCGCGCCCTTGCCGTCGACGATGCGGTGGTCGTAGCTCAGCGCCAGATACATCATCGGGCGGATCACGATCTGGCCGTTCACCACCACCGGGCGGTCCTGGATCTTGTGCATGCCAAGGATGCCCGATTGCGGCGGGTTCAGGATCGGCGAGGACATCAGCGAGCCATAGACGCCGCCGTTCGAGATCGTGAAGCTGCCGCCCTGCATCTCCTGCATCGTCAGCTTGCCGTCGCGGCCGCGCTTGCCCAGTTCGGCGATCTCGCGCTCGATATGGGCGAAGCCCTTTTGATCCGCGTCACGCAGCACCGGCACCACAAGGCCCGAGGGCGTGCCCACCGCCACGCCCATATGGACGTAGTTCTTGTAGATGATGTCGCCGCCGTCGATCTCGGCGTTCACCTCGGGGATTTCCTTCAGCGCATGGCAGCAGGCCTTCACGAAGAAGCCCATGAAGCCGAGCTTGACCCCGTGTTTCTTCTCGAACTGGTCCTTGTAGACATTGCGCAGGTCCATCACGCCCGACATGTCCACCTCGTTATAGGTGGTCAGCATCGCGGCGGTGTTCTGCGCGTCTTTCAGGCGGCGGGCGATGGTGGCGCGCAGGCGGGTCATCTTCACCCGTTCCTCGCGCGCGGCATCCTCGGCCGGGACCGGGGCGCGCGGCACGGTGGCGGGCGGCGGCGCGATCGAGACCTGCGCCGTCGCGACCGGCGCGGGCGCAACAGGGGCCGGGGCCGCGGCGGCGGCAGAAGCCGCGGCCACGTCTTCCTTCATGATCCGGCCATCGCGGCCGGTACCGGTGACCTGATCGGGGCTGAGCCCCGCCTCCGCCATCGCCTTTTTCGCCGCAGGCGCATGTTCGACATCCTTCGCGGGCGCCGCCGCCGGGGCGGGCGCGGCAGCCGCCGCAGCAGCCGGGGCCGGAGCCGCGGCAGAGCCCGCCGACAGGATCGCCAGACGCCCGCCCGCGGCGACCGAAGCGCCTTCGGGGGCGAGGATCTCGCTCAAGACACCCGCCGCCGGGGCCGGAACCTCGACCGAGACCTTGTCGGTTTCGAGCTCGCACAGGATCTCGTCCTGCGCGACAGCATCGCCCGGCTTCTTGAACCAGGTGGAAACGGTGGCTTCGGCAACGCTTTCGCCCAGCGCGGGGACCATGACATCCGTCATCTTGACCTCTTGAACAGTCGGCGCGGCGTGTTGAGGGGCTGCCGGGCCTTCGGATTTGGGTTGCGCGGGCGGCATCGCGCCCGCGGACAAAAGCACGGCCAGCAGGGCGTTCACCGCCACCGTCTCGCCTTCCTTGGCGACGATCTCGCTCAGCACCCCCGCCGAGGGGGCGCGGACTTCGACCGTCACCTTGTCTGTTTCAAGCTCGCAAAGCATCGCATCGGTCACGACCATCTCGCCCGGTTTCACGAACCAGGTGGCGACAGTGGCTTCCGAGACGCTTTCCCCAAGCCCGGGAACGCGGATCTCGGTCATCTCAGCCCTCCAGCGCGTCGTGGACGAGCGCGTCCTGCTCGGCCTTGTGGCGGGACGCCAGACCCGTGGCAGGCGAGGCCGAGGCGGTCCGGCCCGCGTAACGCGCCCGGCCATGTTTCGCCCCGATCTTCGAGAGCACCCATTCCAGGTTCGGCTCGATGAAGCTCCAGGCGCCCTGGTTCTTCGGCTCTTCCTGACACCAGATGATCTGCGCCTCCTTGAAGCGGCCCAGTTCCGTCACCAGCGAATGCGCCGGGAAGGGGTAAAGCTGCTCGATACGCAGGATGTAGACATCCTCAAGCCCGCGCTTGTCGCGTTCGGCCAAGAGATCATAGTAGACCTTGCCGGTGCAGAGCACGACGCGCCGGATCTCGGCATCGGGTTTCGTCGTCATCTCCGAATTGCCGTGATGCTGCGCATCGGCATCATCCCACATCACCCGGCGGAAGAACGAGCCGGTGGTGAATTCCTCGGCCGTCGAGGTGCACAGCGGATGGCGCAGCAGCGATTTCGGCGTCATCAGGATCAAGGGCTTGCGGAAGTTGCGGTGGATCTGCCGACGCAGGATGTGGAAGTAGTTCGCCGGCGTCGAGCAGTTGGCGACGATCCAGTTATCCTCGGCGCTCAGTTGCAGATAGCGTTCCAGCCGGGCCGAGGAATGTTCCGGCCCCTGCCCCTCAAACCCATGCGGCAGCAGGCAGACCAGCCCCGACATCCGCAGCCATTTCCGCTCGCCCGAGTTGATGAACTGGTCGAACATGATCTGCGCGCCATTGGCGAAATCGCCGAACTGCGCCTCCCAAAGCGTCAGGCTGTTCGGCTCCGCCAGCGAATAGCCATATTCGAAACCAAGCACGGCATATTCCGACAGCATGCTGTCGATGACCTCGTATTTCGCCTGACCGGGTTTGATGTGGTTGAGCGGATAATAGCGTTCCTCGGTCGATTGGTCGATCAGCCCGGAATGGCGCTGGCTGAAGGTGCCGCGGGTGCAGTCCTGACCGGCCAGACGCACCGGGAAGCCCTCGGCCAGAAGCGAGCCGAAAGCCAGCGCCTCGGCCGTGGCCCAGTCAAAGCCCTTGCCACTTTCGAACATCGCCTTTTTCGCCTCGAGCTGGCGGGCGACGGTCTTGTGGATGTCGAAATCCTCGGGGTAGCTGGTCAGCGCGCGGCCCACCTCGGCCATCAGCTCGGGCGAGATCGGGGTCACGCCCGCGTCGTAATCACTGCTTTGCCGGTCAAGGTGCTTCCAGCGGCCATCCAGCCAGTCCGCCTTGTTCGGGCGGAACTGCTTGCCCGCCTCGTATTCCTCGTTCAGCTTCGCCTGAAAGGCGGCTTTCATGTCCTCGATCTCGCCTTCAGGGATCAGCCCGTCGGCGACCAGACGTTCGGTGTAAAGCTGCAGCGTGGTCTTGTGGCCCTTGATGTTCTTGTACATCGCCGGGTTGGTGAACATCGGCTCGTCGCCTTCGTTGTGACCGAAGCGGCGATAGCAGAAGATGTCGATGACCACGTCCTTGTGGAATTTCTGCCGGAACTCCGTCGCCACTTTCGCGGCATGCACGACGGCCTCGGGATCGTCGCCGTTGACGTGGAAGATCGGCGCCTCCACCATCAGCGCGATATCGGTCGGATAGGGCGAGGTGCGGCTGAAATGCGGCGCCGTGGTGAAGCCGATCTGGTTGTTCACGACGATATGGATGCAGCCGCCGGTGCGGTGCCCCTTGATGCCGGACAGCTGCAGACATTCCGCCACGATCCCCTGCCCCGCAAAGGCCGCATCGCCATGCAGCAGCACCGACAGAACCTGGGTGCGGTCCTCGTCATTGGCCTGATCCTGCTTGGCGCGGACCTTACCCAGAACGACCGGGTTCACCGCTTCCAGGTGGCTCGGGTTCGCGGTCAGCGACAGGTGGACGGTGTGGCCGTCAAACGAGCGGTCCGAGGAGGCGCCAAGGTGATATTTCACGTCGCCCGAGCCATCCACGTCTTCGGGCTTGTAGGAGCCGCCCTGAAATTCGTGGAAGATCGCGCGATAGGGTTTCGCCATCACCGTGGCCAGAATGTTCAGCCGGCCGCGGTGCGGCATGCCGATGACCACTTCCTTGAGGCCAAGCGCGCCGCCGCGCTTGATGATCTGTTCCATCGCCGGGATCAGCGCCTCGGCCCCGTCAAGGCCGAAGCGCTTGGTGCCGGTGTATTTCACATGCAGGAATTTCTCGAAGCCCTCGGCCTCGACCAGCTTGTTCAGGATGGCGCGGCGGCCTTCGCGGGTGAACTGGATTTCCTTGCCATAGCCCTCGATCCGTTCCTTCAGCCAGGCGGCTTCCTCGGGGTTCGAAATATGCATGTATTGCAGCGCGAAGGTGCCGCAATAGGTGCGCTTGAGCACGTCGAGGATCTGCCGCATCGAGGCGACCTGCAGGCCCAGCACGTTGTCGATGAAGATCATCCGGTCCATGTCGGCTTCGGTGAAGCCATAGGAGCGCGGGTCAAGTTCCGGGTGCGACTCCTCGCCCGAACGCATGCCAAGCGGGTCAAGGTCCGCGATCAGATGGCCCCGGATCCGGTAGGCGCGAATGATCATCAGCGCGCGGATGCTGTCCAGCACGGCGCGCTTGATCGCCTCGTCCGAGACCTGCACCCCCGCGGCCTTGACGGCGGCGGCAATCTTCTCGGCCGCGGCCTTGTTTTCCTTGGGTGCGACGGGCATCGGCCATTCGCCGGTCATCGCCGCGGTCAGATCGTCGCTGGGCGTCGGCGGCCAGTCGGCGCGGGCCCAGCTCGGCCCATGCGCCGAGCGCTTGGCGTCAAGTTCGGTGTCGCCAAGGCTTTCGAAGAAAGAGGCCCAGTTCGGATCGACCGAGGTCGGATCGGCGGCATAACGGGC
The DNA here is from genome assembly GCF_058724655.1 of Rhodobacter sp. 4.3.4. NCBI lineage: Bacteria > Pseudomonadati > Pseudomonadota > Alphaproteobacteria > Rhodobacterales > Rhodobacter > Rhodobacter sp. 4.3.4. Next base: position 815,793 of record NZ_CM178967.1, on the reverse strand, counting down.
GTAAAGCTGTTCGACATAATCCGCGTTCGCCCCTTGCAGGAAGGACGAAGCGTGGAACTGGTCGTTCGGTGTGTGGTCGTTCATGGGGTGATCCTTGCGAGATCGGCTGCGGGACGGCCAGGGGCCGGAGGGAACGGGGCCCGGCGCGCCGGTGACGCGCCGGGGCGGATCAGGCGCGGAGGGGACGCGCGCTCGACACGGGGGCGGACCACGGCCGCAGCGCGAGCGCCACGGCGAAGGCCGCGGCAGGCGGCCGGGGGAGGATCGGACCGAGCGTGAGGGGACGCATCGACTTTCCTTTCATCTCAGGGCTTTGGAGGCCTATTTGCAGGCCACCACCAGCGCTTTCATGCCGGGGACGCGGTCGCCGGGATCGGTGACATGCGAGGTTTTCAGGCTTTTGCCATAGTGGCGGCACAGCCGCTCCGGCGCGGCGGCCACCGCCTCCTTGTTGGCGGCGAACAGATCGAAATAGATGTAAGAGCGCGTCGCATCGCCCGAGATCGCGGCAACGGCATCGCTGTTGATGCCGGTCATCCGCGCGAAATCGGCCTTGGCCCGGTTGTCGACCGGGATCGGCGGCGCCAGCGCGGGGGCGGCGGAACCGGCGACGGGAAGCGTGGGCGCGCTCTCCATGCAGGCGGAGAGCGACAGCGTCAGAAGGGCGGCCAGAACGGCGGATGCGGAGCGGGACATGCTTTGCCTCGGATAGGTCAGCGGCGGTAGGGGGTTGCAGTGCCGGGCAATCCGGCGGCTTCGGAACAGGCGATCTGATAGCGGCCGCCTGCGTTTTCCGGCCCGCAGGGCGCTGCGGTGCCGTCAAGGATGGTGCCGTTCGTGCGCGCGGAATTGGCCAGCGCATAGCCGGTCGCCCCGGTCGGCGTCATGCCGACGGGAACTTTTTGCGTCGTCACGATCGGAGTGGTGGTGATCGGGCCCGGCGGCGGCGGAGCGACCGGCGCCGGATCGGTGCAGCCTGCAAGCGCCAGCGCGAGGGCGATCCCCCCCGTCGTCCGTGAAAGCTTCATGCGACCCTCCCGTCTGGCCTGCGGCCACGCGTTGCCCTTGTTACACCCGGCGGCCCGACACCCCCGGAGCAAAGATGGGACCGCGGCCTCCTCTGCCGCGGCCCCGAAGGGCCTCAGCCCTTGATCGCTTTCAGCACGGCTTCGCCCAGATGGGCGGGGCTGTCCGCCACCACGATACCCGCGCGTTTCATCGCTTCGATCTTGCTTTCCGCATCGCCCTTGCCGCCCGAGACGATGGCGCCAGCATGGCCCATGCGACGCCCGGGGGGGGCGGTGCGACCGGCGATGAAGCCCGCGGTCGGCTTCCAGCGGCCCTTTTTCTTTTCCGCCATCAGGAATTCGGCGGCTTCTTCCTCGGCCGAGCCGCCGATTTCGCCGATCATGATGATCGAGGTGGTTTCCGGGTCAGCAAGGAACATTTCCAGCACGTCGATATGTTCGGTGCCCTTGATCGGATCGCCGCCGATGCCCACGGCCGAGGATTGGCCCAGACCGACATCGGTCGTCTGTTTCACCGCCTCATAGGTCAGCGTACCCGAGCGCGACACGACGCCGACCGAGCCGCGCTTGAAGATCGAGCCCGGCATGATGCCGATCTTGCAGGCGTCGGGCGTCATCACGCCGGGGCAGTTCGGCCCGATCAGGCGCGATTTGCTGTCAATGAGCGCGCGTTTCACCCGCATCATGTCCAGAACCGGGATACCCTCGGTGATGCAGACGATCAGCTCCATCTCGGCGTCGATCGCTTCAAGGATGCTGTCCGCGGCAAAGGGCGGCGGCACATAGATCGCCGTCGCATGGGCGCCGGTGACATGTTTCGCCTCATGGACCGAGTTGAAGACCGGCAGGCCCAGATGTTCGGTGCCGCCCTTGCCCGGGGTCACGCCGCCGACCATTTTCGTGCCGTAAGCGATGGCTTGTTCCGAGTGGAAAGTGCCCTGCGAGCCGGTGAAGCCCTGGCAGATGACCTTGGTGTGTTCGTTGACGAGGACTGCCATCTTCTTAGCCTTTCACCGCTGCCACGATCTTCTTCGCGCCGTCGGCCAGATCATCCGCGGCAATCACATTCAGCCCCGACTTGGCGATGATATCCTTGCCAAGTTCGACATTCGTGCCCTCAAGCCGCACCACCAGCGGCACCTTCAGGCCGACTTCCTTCACCGCCGCCAACACGCCTTCCGCGATGATGTCGCAGCGCATGATGCCGCCGAAGATGTTGACCAGAATGCCCTTCACCTTCGGGTCCGAGGTGATGATCTTGAAGGCCTCGGTCACTTTCTCTTTCGACGCGCCGCCGCCGACATCGAGGAAGTTGGCCGGTTCGGCGCCATAAAGCTTGATGATGTCCATCGTCGCCATCGCCAGACCCGCGCCGTTTACCATGCAGCCGATCTCGCCATCCAGCGCGATGTAGTTCAGGTCGAACCGCGAGGCTTCCAGTTCCTTCGGGTCTTCCTCGGTCACGTCGCGCAGGTCCATCACCTCGGGCTGGCGATACAGCGCGTTGTTGTCAAAGCCGAGCTTCGCATCCAGAACCTTGAGCTGCCCCTCGGTGGTGACGATCAGCGGGTTGATCTCCAGCATCTCCATGTCCTTCTCGAGGAAGGCCTTGTAGAGCTTCTTGATCAGGCCGACGCATTGCTTGACCTGATTGCCTTCAAGGCCAAGCGCAAAGGCGATGCGGCGGCCGTGGAAATCGCTCAGCCCCGTCGCCGGATCGACCGAGAAGGAGAGGATCTTTTCCGGCGTGTGGGCAGCCACTTCCTCGATGTCCATGCCGCCCTCGGTCGAGCAGACAAAGCTCACGCGCGAGGATTTGCGGTCAATGAGCAGCGCCAGATACAGCTCGCGCGCGATGTCCGAGCCTTCCTCGATATAGATGCGGTTCACCTGTTTGCCGGCCGGGCCGGTCTGGTGGGTGACAAGGGTGCGGCCCAGCATCTGCCGCGCCAGCGTTTCGGCCTCGGCCACGGAGCGGGCCAGACGCACGCCGCCCTTTTCGCCCGCTTCGGGCTCGACAAAATGGCCCTTGCCGCGGCCCCCGGCGTGGATCTGCGCCTTGACCACCCAAAGCGGGCCGTCAAGCTCGCTGGCGGCTGCCTTGACCTCGTCTGCCTTGAGCACGATGCGGCCGTTCGAGACCGGGCAGCCGTAGCTCTTGAGCAACTGCTTGGCCTGGTATTCGTGGATATTCATGGCATTGATCCCATGCTGATGTGTTTGCGATGGTTTGGCATATTCCGCCCCGGCCACAAACCCAAAACTGCGGGTTTCGCGGGCGCCGGGGCAGAAAAACCGGCTTTGTGATCACGGCCCGCAAATGCGTGATCACAAATTGCCGCAGAGCAGCGAACTTGCTTGCGGTAACGGAATCGCGTTCAGTCGCGGCTGGGCATTTGCGGAGGATGGCATGGCCTCTTGGGGGGTGGTTGCGCTGGTCGATGAGCCGGCGGTGTTGCTGGCGGCGCAGGCGGCGCATCATCTTGCGGCGGGGGCGGCCGAGGTGCATCTGTGGCTGGACCGGCCCGACCCGGAGGCCGCCGATCTTCTGGGCGCGATGGCGGGGGTGCATCTGCACCACGCGGGCGAGGATGGATGGGCGTTTCAGGGGGGCGGGCGGCGTCCGAACCTGCATACCGCGCGGCAAAAGTATATCGCCTCGAAGACGCTCGCCGAGACCCGGCTCGACTGGGTGATGCATTGCGATGCCGACGAATTCCTGACTGCGCCGGGGGGCAGCGTGGCCGAGGCGCTGGCCGCCGCCCCCGCGGCGCTCGACTGGGTCGCGGTGGAGGTGGCCGAGCGGGTGCAGATCGGCGGGCGCGCCGGGGCCGATATTTTCGCGGGCGCTTTCCGCAGGCCCTGGCGCGACTTTGACACCGAGGGCGCCGGGATCTTCGCCCCGGCGGCCTGCGACTATCTGCACCACGGCCTTGCCGGGCATCACAACGGCAAATGCTGCGCCCGGGCGGGACGGGGGCTCTTCATCGGCGTGCATCACGGGCTGCAGAGCTGGGCGGGCGGGCGCGCCGTGGCGCAGGGCACCCTGCCCGGGCTGCGCCTGCTGCATTTCGACGGGCTGACCGAATTGCACTATCTTCTCAAAATCTTGCGCCGGGCGCAGGGGGTTGTCCCCGGTGCCCCCTCGCGCCATGGCGCGGCGCGTCTGATGCAGATTGCGGCGGTGGCCGGGCGCGCGGGGGATGCGCAGCGGCTGCACCGGATCTGGCGGCTGGCCAAGACACTCGACCGGCCGCAGGCGGCGGCACTCGAGGCGCGCGGGGTGCTGAGCCACGACACTCCCGGCATCGCGCAAAGCGTCGCGGCGCAGCTCGGCTTTTGCCCCGACCTCAGCCCCGCCGCCTTTGACCGGGCGCTGATCGCGCGCGAACGGGATTTGCTGGAAAATCTGCGGGCCACCTTCGGCTTTGCCCCGGAAAGCCTGGCGTGAGCCACGAAAAAGGGCGGGGAAATCCCCGCCCTTTCATAACTTTGGCGCCGATTAGGCCAGCGTCGGATCGATCGCCTTGCAGGCCGCGACCAGACCTTTGACCGCCTCGACCGACTTGTCGAACATCGCCTGTTCGGCGTCGTTCAGCTTGATGTCGACGACTTTCTCGATGCCACCGGCGCCGATGATCGTCGGCACGCCGACATACATGCCGTCCAGCCCGAAGGCGCCATCGACCCAGGCCGCGCAGGGCAGCAGGCGTTTCTGGTCGTTGAGATAGGCTTCCGCCATCTCGATCGCCGAGGTCGCGGGCGCATAGAAGGCCGAGCCGGTTTTCAGCAGGCCGACGATCTCGGCACCGCCATCGCGGGTGCGCTGGATGATCGCGTCCAGTTTCTCCTGCGTGGTCCAGCCCATTTGCACCAGATCCGGCAGCGGGATGCCTGCGACGGTCGAGTAGCGGGCGAGCGGCACCATCGTGTCGCCATGGCCGCCCAGCACGAAGGCGGTGACATCGCGCATCGAGACGCCGAATTCGACCGAGAGGAAGTGACGGAACCGCGCCGAGTCAAGCACGCCGGCCATGCCGACGACTTTTTCCGCGGGCAGGCCCGAGAATTGCTGCAGCGCCCAGACCATCGCATCGAGCGGGTTGGTGATGCAGATCACGAAAGCGTTCGGCGCGTATTTGGCGATGCCCTCGCCGACCGATTTCATCACTTTCAGGTTGATGCCCAGCAGGTCATCGCGCGACATCCCCGGCTTGCGCGGCACACCGGCGGTGACGATGCAGACATCGGCGCCCGCGATGTCGGCGTAGTCATTGGTGCCCTTGAAGCAGCCATCGAAGCCCTCGGAGGGACCGGATTCGGCGATGTCGAGCGCCTTGCCCTGCGGCGTGCCCTCGGCGATGTCGAAGAGGACAACGTCCCCCAGTTCTTTGATCGCGGCGAGGTGGGCAAGCGTGCCACCGATCTGACCGGCGCCGATAAGGGCGATCTTGGGTCGGGCCATGGGTTCCTCCACAGGTCGGGAATGGTGTAAGCGTGGCGAAGGACTAGCGTCTAACCCCCCGGCTGGCAAGGGTGCTGCGGGGCAGCAGGACCAGTTCCCTTGTGATGTATGCGATTGCATACTGCCCCCGCCCCGCTGTTTGCGCTAAACATTTCCCTGCGGCGGGCGGCCCGGGGCGCGAAAGCCCGGGTCGCGGCCGGGTGATTCTCGGAGGGGTGATGGAACTCGATGCGTTTGGCTGGGTCATGGCGGTGCTGGCGGCGGTCAGCGTCGGCATGGCCAAGGGCGGTCTGCCGATGATCTCCTCGCTGTCGGTGCCGCTTCTGGCGGGGGTGATGAACCCGGTGGCGGCGGCGGGGCTTTTGCTGCCGGTCTATATCGTCTCGGATCTGTTCGGGCTGATTGCCTACCGGCGCGATTTTGACGCGCGGGTGCTGAAGATCCTGGTGCCTGCGACAGCTTTGGGGGTGGGCTTCGGCTGGGCCACCGCCTCGGTCGTGCCCGAAGCCGCGGTGACGGCGCTGGTCGGTCTGATCGGGGTGGTTTTCGCGCTGAATGCGCTCGCGCGTCCGCGCCTTGGCGGTGCGCGCGAGCCACGGCTGGCGCCCGGCCTTTTCTGGGGCACGATCACCGGCTTCACCAGCTTCGTCAGCCATTCCGGCGGCCCGCCTTATCAGGCCTATACGATCCCGCTCAACCTGCCACGGACGGTCTTTGCCGGAACCTCGACGCTGCTTTTTGCCTGGGTGAATGCGATCAAGCTGATCCCCTATGCGGCGCTTGGCCAGATCAATGTCACCAGCCTCGGCACGGCGCTGACACTGGCCCCGGTCGCCGCGGTCTCGGTCTTTTTCGGGGTGAAGCTGGTGCGAATCCTGCCGCACGAGAGCTTTTACAAGCTCGTCACCTGGGCACTGCTGCTGATCTCGCTCAAGCTGCTCTGGGATCTGCTTCCCTGAGCCCTCCCCTTTCCCCTTGGGGCAAATATCCTGGGGGTCCGGGGGCGAAGCCCCGGCGGGTCGCCCCTGCTGCGCCGGGGCGAAATGAAAAACCCCGCCGTTTCCGGCGGGGCTCCGTCACGGGGTCCAAGGCGGCTCAGTGCCGGATCAGATGCAGCAGCTCTTCCAGCGACTTCTTCGCGTCGCCATAGAACATGCGGGTGTTTTCCTTGTAGAACAGCGGGTTCTCGATGCCCGAATAGCCGGTGCCCTGACCGCGTTTCGACACGAAGACCTGTTTCGCCTTCCAGCATTCCAGAACCGGCATCCCGGCGATGGGCGAATTCGGATCTTCCTGCGCCGCCGGGTTCACGATGTCGTTCGAGCCGATGACGATCGCCACGTCGGTATTCGCGAAATCCTCGTTGATCTCGTCCATCTCCAGAACGATGTCATAGGGCACCTTCGCCTCGGCCAGAAGCACGTTCATGTGCCCGGGCAGACGGCCCGCCACCGGGTGGATGGCGAAACGCACGGTCTTGCCGCGGCCGCGCAGCACCGAGGTCAGCTCCGACACCGCCATCTGCGCCTGCGCCACCGCCATGCCATAGCCCGGGATGATGATGATGCTGTCAGCCTCGTTCAGCGCATCGGCCACGCCCTGCGCATCGATCGCCACCTGCTCGCCCGCGACTTCCATCGCCGGACCCGAGGTATTGCCGAAGCCGCCCAGGATCACCGAGATGAACGAGCGGTTCATAGCCTTGCACATGATGTAGCTCAGGATCGCGCCCGAGGAGCCGACCAGAGCGCCGGTGACGATCAGAAGATCGTTGCCAAGCGAGAAACCGATCGCCGCCGCCGCCCAGCCCGAGTAGCTGTTGAGCATCGACACCACCACCGGCATGTCGGCGCCGCCGATGCCCATGATCAGGTGATAGCCGATGAACAGCGCCAGAAGCGTCATCACCAGAAGCGGCCAGGTGCCATAATCGAGCATGAAGAGCACGAGCATCGCCGCCGAGGTCAGCGCCGCCGTCGCGTTCAGCAGATGCCCGCCCGGCAGTTTCTTCGCCTTGGTGTCGACCTTGCCCGCGAGCTTGCCGAAAGCGATGATCGAGCCGGTGAAGGTCACAGCCCCGATGAAGACGCCCAGGAACAGCTCAACCCGCAGGATCGCCAGCTCGGTCGGCGTCTTGTGCGCGACGAGCGCCGCGAAGCCTTCCAGCGCGGCTTTCGCCGCCTCGTCCATGCCCGGCACGCGCACCGATTCAATATAGGCGTTGTAGCCCACAAGAACGGCCGCCAGACCGACCAGCGAGTGCATCGCGGCCACAAGCTGCGGCATCTCGGTCATCTGGACCTTTTTCGCGACCTTCATGCCATAAAAGCCGCCCGCGCCCAGAAGGATCAGCGACAGGACCCAAAGCCCCTGCCCCGGGCCAGCGAGCGTCGCGCCCACGGCAAGCGCCATGCCGACGATGCCATACCAGACGGCGCGTTTCGCGCTTTCCTGCCCCGAAAGGCCGCCCAGCGAGAGGATGAACAGAACTGCCGCAACGACGTAAGCGGCCGTGGTGAAACCGAAATCCATTGTTCTTTCCTCCGCTTACGACTTCTGGAACATCGCCAGCATGCGCCGGGTGACCATGAAACCGCCGAAGATGTTGACGCCCGCCATGAAGACCGACACGGCCGAAAGCAGGATGACCAGGAACGAGCCCGAGCCCATTTGCAGCAAAGCGCCCAGAATGATGATCGAGGAAATCGCGTTCGTCACCGCCATCAAGGGCGTGTGCAGCGAATGGCTGACGTTCCAGATCACCTGGAAGCCGACGAAGCACGACAGCGCAAAGACGATGAAATGCGCCATGAAGGACGCAGGCGCCACAAGGCCCAGCGCCAGCAAAGCCACGCCGCCCACACCCAGCATCAGGATCTGGTTGCGGGTTTCCTTGCGGAAGGCGGCCTTCTCGGCGGCGCGGATTTCCTCGGGCGTCAGGACCTTGGCCTTTTCCTTCGGCTTTTGCGCCGCGATGGCCGCGATTTTCGGCGGCGGCGGCGGGAAGGTGATCGCGCCGTCAAAGGTCACGGTGGCGCCGCGGATCACGTCATCTTCCATGTTGTGCACGACGACGCCATCCTTGCCGGGCGTCAGGTCGGTCATCATGTGACGGATGTTCGTGGCGTAAAGCTGGCTCGACTGCGCCGCCATCCGCGAGGGGAAATCGGTGTAGCCGATCACCGTCACGCCGTTCGGGGTGACGATCTTTTCGTCCTTTTTCGTCAGCTCACAGTTGCCGCCGCGTTCGGCCGCAAGGTCGACGATGACCGAGCCGCGCTTCATCGCCTCGACCATGTCGCGCGTCCACAGGATCGGCGCATCGCGGCCCGGGATCAGCGCGGTGGTGATGACGATATCCATATCGGGGGCGAGTTCGCGGAATTTCTTCAGCTGCGCTTCGCGGAATTCCGGCGAGGAGGGCGCGGCATAGCCGCCGGTCGCGGCGCCATCCTGGGCCTGTTCCTCGAAATCGAGATAGACGAATTCGGCGCCCATCGATTCGATCTGCTCGGCCACTTCGGGGCGCACGTCAAAGGCATAGGTGATCGCACCGAGCGCCGTCGAGGCGCCGATGGCGGCCAGACCGGCCACGCCCGCGCCGACGATCAGCACCTTGGCCGGGGGCACCTTGCCCGCCGCCGTCACCTGGCCGGTGAAGAAACGGCCGAAGTTGTTGCCCGCCTCGATCACCGCGCGATAGCCCGAGATGTTCGCCATCGAGCTGAGCGCGTCCATCTTCTGCGCGCGCGAGATCCGCGGCACCATGTCCATCGCGATCACATTCGCCCCGGTGGCCTTGGCGGCCTCGAGCAGATCCTTGTTCTGCGCCGGATAGAAGAAGGAAATCAGCGTCTTGCCCGCTTTCAGCCGGGCCACTTCGGCTTCAACCGGCGGGCGCACCTTGGCCACCACGTCGACCGCGTCGAAAAGCGCCTCGGCACCTTTCACCACGGTCACGCCGACGGCTTCGTAGGCCGAATCCTCGAAGCCGGCGGCATGACCCGCCCCCGCCTCGAGAAAACAAATGTGCCCCAGCTTTTGCAGCTGGACCGCAGAGTCGGGGGTCAGCGCGACACGCGCCTCTCCCTCGAAAATCTCCTTCGGAGCGCCGATTTTCACTTGTGTCTCTCCCAATGCTGCCCCGGGACGATTTCAGCCCGGGGACAAAACGTGGCGAGACCTCTTAACACCGCGTAAGAAAGTTTCACAAGCGATTGAAACAAGGAAAGACTTGCAAAACGGATGCCGGGTCGCGCCCCCAGCGATGTATACCTTTGCATACCATGTTACCGCTGACAATTTTGGCGCGGATTCAAGGGTTTGGCCGGGGTCTCCGCCGCCCTTGCGGCGTCGCTTTGGCACAGGCCTTGCGAGGGGGTGCGACGATTTTTCTGCAATGCAGCAAATCGGTCACAGCCAGCGGCGGACCCGGGCACGATAGGCTTGGTATTCGGGGCCGAAGAGCGTGGCGATGGCGACCTCTTCGCCGCGGATGTAGCGGCGGGTGATCAGCGCCATGAAGGCGGGCACGAGCGGCGCGGCCAGCGCGGCATCCCAGACCAGCACCAGCCCGGCGAGGATCATCGCATCGGCCAGATAGATCGGATTGCGCGAGAGCGCGAAGACGCCCCCCGTCAGCAGCCGCCCCGGCCTGCGCCGCGGAATGAGAGTGGTGCGCGCCAGCACCATCTGCGCCGCCGCGACCAGCGTCAGACCGACGCCCGCCAGAATCAGCGCATAGCCCGGCGGATGGGTGAAGGGCAGCGGCAGGGGCACGGCCCGCCCGGTCAGCCAAACCGCCGCGGCAAACAGCGCCAGCCACAGCGGCGGCAGGTCAATCTCTCTCAGCGCCTGTTTCACGGTCATCGCGGCCCCCTTTCCCCGCCGCAGGGTGATGCGGGGTGCTGCGGCGCGCAACCCCCTTGCGGCCGCCCTCTGCCCGCGCCAGTCTGCCCGAAAGGAGACCCCGATGACCACCGATTTCACCGCCACCAAGGCGCTTTTCGATCTGCCCGCGGGCGTGATCTATCTGGACGGCAATTCGCTTGGGCCGCTGCCGCGCGCCGTCGCCCCGCGGGTCGAGGCGGCGATCCGCGCCGAATGGGGCGAGATGCTGATCACCGCCTGGAACAGGGCCGGCTGGATGGACCTGCCCGAGCGGCTGGGCAACCGGATCGGGCGGCTGATCGGGGCGGAGCCGGGGTCGGTCACGCTGGGCGACACGCTCTCGATCAAGGTGTTTCAGGCGCTTGATGCGGCGCTGCAGCTGCGCCCCGCGCGCCGGGTGATCCTGTCCGACAGCGGCAATTTCCCCACCGATCTTTACATGGCGCAGGGGCTGACCGGGTGTCTCGGTCAGGGCTATGAGCTGCGCGTGGTCGCGCCGGAAGAGGTCGAAGCGGCGATCGACGCGACGGTGGCGGTGACGATGCTGACCGAGGTCGATTACCGCACCGGCCGCAGGCACGACATGAAAGCGCTGACCGCGAAAGCCCATGCCGCCGGGGCGCTGGCCTTCTGGGATCTGGCCCATTCGGCGGGCGCGGTGCCGGTCGATCTGGCGGGGGCAGGCGCCGATTTCGCCGCCGGTTGCACCTATAAATACCTGAACTCCGGCCCCGGCGGCCCGGCCTTCATCTATGTTGCCCCCCGCCATGCGGGCCAGGTGCGCCCCGTTCTGTCGGGCTGGCTCGGCCATGACGCGCCCTTTGCCTTCGAGCCCGGCTACCGCCCCGCGCCGGGCACGGCGCGGATGCGCGTCGGCACGCCGCCGGTGCTGCAACTCGCCGCGCTCGACGCAGCACTTGATGTCTGGGACGGTGTTTCGATGACCGATGTCCGCGCCCGCTCGATTGCGCTGACCTCCCGCTTCATCGCCGCGGTCGAGACCGCCTGCCCCGATCTGACCCTTGTCACCCCGCGCGATCCGCAGGCCCGCGGCAGCCAGGTCAGCTTCGCCCATCCCGAGGGTTACGCGATCATGCAGGCGCTGATTGCCCGCGGCGTGATCGGCGATTTCCGCGCCCCCGACATCCTGCGCTTCGGCGTGACGCCGCTTTACATCGGCGAGGCCGAGATCGACCGCGCCGCCGAAATCCTGACCGAGGTGATGGCGACCCGCGCCTGGGACCGGCCCGAATTCCACGCCCGGGCGAAAGTGACCTGAGGTCGCCAAACCGCGACAACCCGCCGCAGCCGGTGCTTGCCGGGCCGCGGCGGGGCATCTAACCTGCGGGCATGGAACAGCTGACCGATCCTTTCGCGCGGACGATCACCTACCTTCGGGTCTCGGTGACGGATCGTTGCGATTTTCGCTGCAGCTATTGCATGGACGAGGGCACCCGCTTCCTGCCCCGCGCCGATCTGCTCTCGCTCGAGGAACTTGACCGGCTCTGCTCGGTCTTCATCGGGCTGGGGGTGCGCAAACTGCGTCTGACGGGTGGCGAGCCGCTGTTGCGCCGCAACGTGATCAGCCTGTTCCGGGCGCTGTCGCGGCATCTGGAAACCGGCGCGCTGCACGAACTGACGCTGACCACGAACGGGACGACGCTGGCCGCCCATGCCGCCGATCTGGCCGCCTGCGGGGTGAGGCGGGTGAATGTCTCGCTCGACAGCCTGCGCGCCGAAAGGTTCAGGGCAATCACCCGGCGCGGCGATCTGGCCCCCGTGCTGGCGGGCATCGCCGCGGCCAAAGCGGCCGGGCTGCGGGTGAAGATCAACACCGTGGCGTTGCGCGGGGTGAACGAGGACGAGCTGCGCGATCTTGCCGCCTGGGCCGGGGCCGAGGGCCATGACCTGAGCTTCATCGAGGTGATGCCGGTGGGCGAGATGCCGATGCAAGATCGCGCCGCCACCTTCCTGTCGCTGGCCGAGGTGCGGGCGCGGCTCGCCAATCACCTGACCCTGACCGACCTGCCCGAAACGACGGGCGGCCCCGCCCGCTATGTCCACGCCGCCGAAACCGGTCAAAGGATCGGCTTCATCACGCCGCTCTCGCACGGGTTTTGCGCCGCCTGCAACCGGGTGCGGCTCAGCGCGACGGGCATGCTTTTTCCCTGTCTGGGCCAGGAGGGCGGCACCGATCTGCGCGCGCCCCTGCGCGGCTCGGAGGGGGACACGGCCCTGATCCGCGCCATCCGCGCCGCGATCGGGCGCAAGCCGCGCGGCCATGATTTCGGCTATGGCGCCACCGGGGTCTCGGGCCGGGTCGGGCGCGGCATGAACCAGACCGGGGGATAGACAGGGAGGGGTAAGTCCGGAAACGGACAGAAAGCGTGACCTGCATCAAGGCGCCCGCCTGTTTTTCGGGCAGAATGACCCCATCCGTAACGACGCCTTCAAGGGGGATCGCCATGTATTCCAACCTCATCGTGCCCGTCGCCTTCGACGCGGAACACAATCCCGACACGGCGCTGAACGTGGCCCGGACGCTGGCCGCCGCGGGGGCGCGGGTGACCATCGTGCATGTGATGGCCGATGTGCCGGGCTATGCGATTTCCTACATGCCCGAGGGCTATGATGCCGAGCTGCGCCAGACGCTGCAAAACCAGCTTGATGCGCTGGCGGCCGAGTTCGAGAATGGCGCGGGCGTGCTGCGGCAAGGCCATGCGGCGAACGAGATCCTTGATCTGGTGGACGAAATCGGCGCCGATTGCATCGTGATCGCCGGGCACCGGCCGGGTCTGAGCGATTACCTGATCGGCTCGACCGCGGCGCGGGTGGTGCGCCATGCGCCCTGTTCGGTGATGGTGCTGCGCTAAGGCGGAGGGGCTCTGCCCCGGCAGCCTTGCGGCCTTGCCCCGGGAGAGTTTCGCCAGGGGGACATGCAAAAGGGCGCTCCGTGCGGGCGCCCTTTTTTCATTTTGGTTTCGCTTGGTGCAGATATCCCGGGGGGTGACTTGGCCGGGAGAGGGGCAGCGCCCCCTGCCCCGCCCGTCTTACGCCGCGGGCATCCGGCTTTCGACCATCCCGGCATACCAGCTCGATCCGAAGGGAATTGCGCTGTCGTCGAAATCATAGGCCGGGTGATGCAGCACCGCGCTGTCGCCATTGCCAAGGAAGATATAGGCCCCCGGCCGCGCATTCAGCATGTAGGAGAAATCCTCGCCCCCCATCATCGGCGCCACCGTCGTATCGACATGGCCCGAGACCGCCTGCGCCACAGCGACGGCATGGTCGGTATTCTCGGGCGTGTTCAGCGTCACCGGATAGCCGCGGAAATAGTCGATCCCGACCGTCGCGCCATGCGCCGCCGCGATCCCCTCGGCCACCGCCTTCACCCGCGCCTCGGCCAGATCGCGCACCGCGGGATCAAGCGAGCGCACCGTGCCGCGCAGCACCACCGTCTGGGGAATGACGTTGTAAGCCTCGCTCTCGGTGCGGAAGGTGCAGATCGACACCACAACCTGTTTCAGCGGATCGACATTGCGCGCCGCGATCTGCTGCATCGCCACGACGATATGCGCCGCGACCAGCGTCGTGTCGATGCAATCATGCGGTTTCGCCGCATGGCCGCCCTTGCCGGTCACCACGATGTCGAACTGATCGGTCGCCGCCATCATCGGGCCGGGGCGAATGGCGAAGCTGCCGACCGGAAAGCCCGGCATGTTGTGCATGCCGTAGACTTCCTGAATTCCCCAGCGCTCCATCATCCCGTCATCGACCATCGCCTTGCCGCCGGCGCCGCCCTCTTCCGCGGGCTGAAAGATGACAACCGCGGTGCCGTCGAAATTCCGCGTCTCGGCCAGATATTTGGCCGCGCCCAGCAGCATCGCGGTATGGCCGTCGTGGCCGCAGGCATGCATCTTGCCCGGCACTTTCGAGGCATGGGCCGCCCCGGTCTGCTCCATGATCGGCAGCGCATCCATGTCGGCGCGCAGCCCCACCACCCGGCCCGACGTATCGCTGCGGCCGCGGATCACGCCGACGACGCCAGTCTTGCCGATGCCCTCGACCACCTCGTCACAGCCGAAGTCGCGCAACAGCGCCGCGACCTTGGCGGCGGTGCGGTGCACCTCGTAAAGCAGTTCCGGGTTTTCGTGGAAGTCGCGCCGCCAGGCGGTGATTTCGGGCAGCAATTCGGCAAAGCGGTTCTTGACGGGCATGATCCTGTCTTTCCTGGCAAAGATCCTTGAAACGTCGCAGGCTTTGGCGGCGGCGGCAAGATCAGAAGCCGGGGCCGGGGTCAATTTTTGATCCGTCGGTCAAACGGCCGCGGCGGAAGCGGCGCGGGGTGCAGCCGCCGGCAGCGTCCCAAAGGGCCCGGCCCGCGCCTTCAAGGGCGTGACAAGGCCGGTCACCCGAAGTGGGCCGCGGGGAATCACCGCCGCCGACGGCCCCGGCCCGGCAGGGGGCTTTCCCGCCCCGCGCCCGCGCCAAATCGACCCGGGCGGCCAAACCCTCGGCCGCGAGAGGCGTGTCCGACCGCCCGGCGATGCCGCCGTGGCGAAGGCCGGGCGCGGGGTCCGTCCCGGCGGCAAGCCCCTGCCACAGCCACATCGCCGCCTGCAGGATCGGCAATTCGGCGGGATCGCGGCGCCTTTGCCGGCTCCAGCCCCGGTTTCACGAAGATTGCTTGCTCACGCCCCGGGTCTTTTCCAAAATCACGACATGCCTCCGGCCTGCGCAAGAAAATGAACCCCCGCCACTTCGGCGATGCCCGCGCCCACCTTCCCACATCGGCGGCCTCGGGCAGGACGGCGGAAAACGCACCGGGTCCTTGCGCAAGATCACAACCGGCATCGGCTGCCCCTTCGGCACGGGTGGACGCAGCCGCCGTACCGCCCGCGCAGGGCTGCCGCGGCGTTACCGCTTGCACTGGACGCGAAAATCTCTAACAATCGGTCAAATATCTTCACCTATCTGTGAAGGCGCGCAGAACAACGCCGGAAAACGGCGCAAGTCAAAGACTGGGGGACGCAATGCGCAATGGCGCGCAGCCCGTGCTCGAGGTGACGAACCTCAAGACCATTTTTCGCACCCGTGGCGGCGAGGTGCATGCGGTCAATTCCGTCTCGTTCGACCTGAAGCCCGGCGAATTGCTGGGCGTTGTCGGCGAGTCGGGGTCCGGCAAATCCGTCACCATGATGTCGCTGATCGGGCTGTTGCCCAGCCCCCCCGCCGAGGTGCGCGAGGGCAGCGTGATGTTCGACGGGCTTGACCTGCTCAAATGCACCCCCGCCCAGCTGCGCGCGGTGCGCGGCCCCGGCGTCGGCTTCATCTTTCAGGACCCGATGACCTCGCTCAACCCGGTCTTCACCGTGGGCTATCAGCTGCGCGAGCCGCTGATGAAGCATATGGGGATGACCAAGGCGCAGGCGCAGATCCGCGCGCAGGAGCTGCTGGAGCTGGTGGGCATCCCCGATGCCGGGCGGCGGCTGAAGGATTTCCCGCATCAGTTCTCGGGCGGGATGCGGCAGCGGGTGATGATCGCCATCGCGCTGGCCTGCGATCCGAAAGTGCTGATCGCCGACGAGCCGACGACGGCGCTCGATGTGACGATTCAGGCGCAAATCCTGGAACTGGTGAAGGATCTGCGGCAGAAACTGGGCATGGCGATTGTCTGGATCACCCATGATCTGGGCGTGATCGCGGGCATCGCCGACCGGATCATGGTCATGTATGGCGGCCAGATCGTCGAACATGGCACGGTGAAAGAAGTCTTCGCCAAGCCCCGCCACCCCTACACGCGGGCGCTGTTGCAAACGGTGCCCTCGGTGCGCGGCGAGCGCGCCGAGAAGCTGAACGTGATCGAGGGGCAGCCGCCGATCCTGCGCGCCGCCCCCACCGCCTGCCCGTTCCGCGACCGCTGTTCCTTGCGCTTTGCCGCCTGCGATGCCGCCAATCCGGCGCGCTATGACGTGGGTCCGGGCCATGATGCGGCCTGTTTTTGGGATTTCGAAACGAATGCCCCGCGCCGGGAAGTGACGGAGAAAGTCGATGTTTGACGGCGGCAAGCGGCCTCTGGTCGAGGTCGAAGGGCTGAAGATGTATTTCCCGATCACCGCGGGGCTGTTCCGCAGCAAGGTCGGTGACGTGAAGGCGGTCGATGACGTGACCTTCACCATCTACGAGGGCGAAACCCTTGGTCTGGTGGGGGAATCGGGCTGCGGCAAATCCACCTGCGGGCGCGCGGTGCTGCGGCTTTACGAACCCACCGCGGGCTCGGTGCTGATCGACGGCGAGGATGTCCTGGCCGCGCCGCCGGGCGAGTTGCGGGCGCTGCGCCCGAAGATGCAGATGGTGTTTCAGGACCCGCAGGCATCGCTGAACCCGCGGATGACGGTGGCGGGGATCATCGGCGAGCCGCTTGATGAACACACGACGCTGAACCGGGCGCAGAAGCTGGCCCGGATCTATGCGCTGATGGACAAGGTCGGGCTGAACCGCGATTTCGCCAACCGCTATCCGCATGAATTTTCCGGCGGCCAGCGCCAGCGCATCGGCATCGCCCGGGCACTGGCGCTCAACCCGCGCTTCATCGTCTGCGACGAGCCGATCGCGGCTCTGGACGTGTCGATCCAGGCGCAGGTGGTGAACCTGCTGGAAGAGCTGCAGGACAGCCTTGGGCTGACCTATCTCTTCATCAGCCACGACCTGTCGATGGTGCGCCACATCGCCGACCGGGTCGCGGTGATGTATCTGGGCCGGATCGTCGAGCTGGCCTCGCGCGATGCGCTTTATGAGGCGCCGCTGCACCCCTATACGCAGGCGCTGCTCTCCGCCGTGCCCGAGCCCGATCCGAATGCCGAAAAGACCCGGCAGCGGATCATCCTGACCGGCGACGTGCCCTCGCCCGCCAATCCGCCCAAGGGCTGCAATTTCTGCACCCGCTGCCCGAAGGTGATGGATCTGTGCCGCAAGGTGGAACCCGAATATCGCGAAGTGGCGCCGGGTCATTTCACCGCCTGCCATCTGCACAATCAGACCGCCGGGTAAACGGCGGCGTGACACGCGGGCAAGAGCCCGAGCAAACGTGATCCCTGCATCCATGAAGGAGAGGACGCATGAAACTCAAGACCGCTTTGATGGGGGCCGCGGCCCTGCTGGCCTTTGCGCCCGCCGCGTTCGCCGAACGCGGTGCCGACGGTGAGCTGAAGATCATCCAGTCGCAGGCCGCCTCGACGATGAACCAGTACCTGTCCTCGGGCACCAAGGACATCAACGCCTCCTCGATGGTCTCGGAGCCGCTGGCCTCCTACAAGCCCGATGGCACGCTGATGGCCCGCCTTGCCGTGGAAATCCCGACGCTGGAAAACGGCGGCGTCTCGGCCGATGGCAAGACCATCACCTGGAAACTGCTGCCGGGCGTGAAATGGTCGGACGGCAGCGATTTCACCGCCGATGACGTGGTCTTCACCGGGCAATATTGCATGGATCCGGCCGGCGGCTGCGCGCAGCTGTCGAAATTCGAAGGCATCGAGAAGATCGAGGCCGTCGATCCGCTGACCGTGAAGATCACCTTCCTGAAGCCGAAGACGAATCCCTATTCCGCTTTCGTCGGCGCGCTGGCGCCGATCCTGCAGAAGAAGCAGTTCGAGAAATGCCTGGGCGCCAATGCCTCGAGCTGCACCGAGGCGAACTTCAAGCCGGTCGGCACCGGCCCGTTCATGATCACCGATTTCAAGACCAATGACGTGGCGGTGTTCGAGGCGAACCCCTATTACCGCGATCCGGCCAAGCCCGCCTTCGCCCGTGCGACGCTCAAGGGCGGCAACGACGCGATGTCGACGGCGCGCGCCGTGATGGAGACCGGCGAATACGATTACGGCTGGAACACCCAGATCGAGCCCGAAGTGCAGGCGCAGATGATCGCCGCCGGCAAGGGCAAGTTCATGAACGCTTACGGCGGGCTGGTCGAACGGCTGGAGCTGAACATGACCGACCCCTCCTCGGCCCTGCCCGAGGGCGAGCGCTCGACCGTCAAGCATCCGCATCCGGTGTTCTCGGACATCCGCGTGCGGCAGGCGCTGTCGATGGCGATCGACCGGTCGCTGCTGGTTGAAATCGGCTATGGCGAGGCGGCGCGGCCGACCTGCAACCTGGTGCCCGCGCCCGAGATGTTCGCCTCGGACAACACCGGCTGCCTGACGCAGGATGTCGAAGGCGCGAAAAAGCTTCTGGATGAAGCGGGCTGGACCGACACCGACGGCGACGGCATCCGCGACAAGGACGGCAAGAAGCTGAGCCTGGTGTTCCAGACCTCGGTCAACCCGATCCGGCAGAACTTCCAGGCGATGATCAAGCAATGGTGGAACGATGTCGGCATCGAGGTCGAGCTGAAACAGATCGACCCCTCGGTCTTCTTTGGCGGCGATGCGGGCTCGCCCGACACGTTCCAGAAGTTCTACGCCGATGTGCAGATGTTCGCCAACGAATGGGACGGCACCGATCCGCAAGCCTATCTGGCGCAGCTGACCTGCGAAAAGGCGCCCAAGCCCGAGGATCAGTGGCAGGGCGAAAACATCCCGCGCTTCTGCAACCCGGATTACGATGCGCTGATCAAGGAGATGCTGACGACCGCCGATGCGGACAAACGCGCCGACATGATCAAGAAGCTGAACGACATGGTGACCAAAGAGTCGATGGTCACCGTGCCGCTGGCGAACCGGGCCCGCTTCTCGGCGGTGTCGAACACGCTTCTCGGCGTCGAGATGAACGCCTGGGACAGCGAATACTGGAACGTGGCCGACTGGTCGCGGGCGAAGTGATCGCAGGATAAGAAACCGTGAGGTCGGACCGGCAGGGCCGGTCCGACCCGGGCGGGGGGGCGCCGGGCCTGCGGCCCGGCGCCCCCCCGCCACCCCCCGAAAGAAAGAGAGACGAGCCGAGGCGCCGATGTTCCAGTATACGATGCGACGATTGCTGATTGCGATCCCGACGCTTCTGATCATTTCTCTGGTGATCTTCCTGCTTCTGGAGGCGGCCCCCGGCGACCCTCTGGGCGAGGTTCCCCTGACCGTGCCGCCCGAAGTGAAGGCGAAGATGCGCAGCGCGCTTGGCCTCGATGCCTCGTGGTATGTGCGCTATTTCCTCTGGCTCAAGCAGATGTTCTGGATCGAGCCGATGCATCTGATCGACAACCTGTTCGGCACGCATCTGGCCGATGACATGCAGCGCGTGATCTCGTTCCAGTCGCGCCAGCCGGTGATGGACATCATCGCCGAGCGCATGCCGCAGACGCTGATCGTCGTCGGCTCGGCTTACGTGATCGGCGTGCTGATCGCGATGCCGATCGGGATTATCTCGGCCTATCGACAATATTCCTGGTTCGACAACCTCGGCACCTTCATCTCGATGATCGGCTTTTCGGTGCCGACCTTCTTCACCGGCGTCGTGCTGATCGTGATCTTCGCGGTCAAGCTGCAATGGTTCCCGATGGTCTATGACACCACCTTGCAGGTCACCGACTGGGAAAGCTTCACCAAGCAGCTCCAGCAGATGGTGATGCCGGTCACGGTGCTCTCGCTCTTCAACGCGGCGCAGATCTCGCGGTTCATGCGCTCGTCGATGCTGGACAACCTCGGCCAGGATTATGTCCGCACCGCCCGCGCCAAGGGCCTGACCGAGCGCGTCGTGGTGCTGATCCACGTGCTGCGGAACTCGCTGATCCCGGTCGTCACCGTGATCGCGCTTGGCGTGCCCTCGATCTTCGGCGGCGCGATCATCACCGAACAGGTGTTCAAGGTGAACGGGCTCGGCCAGCAGCTGATCCTGGCCATCCACGCCAACGACCTGCCGATGGTGATGACGCTGACCTTCATCTTCGCCGTGCTGATCGTGCTTTTCAACCTGATCGCCGACCTGCTTTACGGCATCCTCGATCCCCGGATCCGCTATGACTGACACCACCGCTGCCAAAATCCGCCCGCCGCGCAACCAGTGGTGGGATGTCTGGGACCAGTTCAAAACCCACAAGGGCGCGCTGGTCGGCCTGACGATCTTTGTCGCGATCCTCGGGCTGATCCTGCTCGGACCGCTCTTTTGGAAGATCGACCCGACCTATGTCGATTTCCGCGCCCGCAACAAGGGCTTCTCGCTCGCCCATCCCCTGGGCACCGACCAGCTCGGCCGCGACCTCTTGGCGCGGATGATGGCGGGGGGCAAGGTCTCGATCTCGGTCGGGCTGACCGCGATGTCGCTCTCGATCTTCCTTGGCGCCACGATCGGCGTGCTCGCGGGCTATTTCAAACGCCTTGACGGGCATCTGATGCGGCTGACCGACCTGTTCCTGGCGCTGCCGCTGCTGCCCCTGCTGCTGTTGATGGTGACGCTGTTCCGCGATCCGCTGTCGAAGGGCTTCGGCCCCGAGGGCGGGATCTTCCTTCTGATCGTCACCGCGATCGGGGCAACGTCGTGGATGCAGACCGCCCGCATCGTGCGCGGCGAGGTGCTGGCGCTGAAGGAACGCGAATTCGTGCTGGCCGCGCGCTCGATCGGCACGCCGTCCCATCGCCTTGTGCTGCGCCACATCCTGCCCAACGTGATGTCGCCCATCATGGTCTCGGCCACGCTTGGCATCGCCTCGGCGATCATCACGGAATCGGCGCTGTCGTTCTTGGGCCTCGGCTTTCCGCCCGATTTCCCGACCTGGGGGCGGCTTCTGTTCGATGCCGTCGATCAGATCCAGCTTTACCCTTGGCGGGTGATCCTTCCCGGCATCGCGATTTCGCTGACGGTGCTGAGCGTGAACTATATTGGCGACGGTCTGCGCGACGCGCTCGACCCGCGCATCCGCGGCCGCTGATCACGCCGCTGATCACCACGGCATCGGGATTTGCGCCGGGGGCTCTGCCTCCGGCGTTTCCATTTTGGCCAGGAACGCCTCGGCCTCGGCCAGGATCGCCGCCCGCTCCCCCTCCCCCATCGCGGCAAGGGCCTTGTAGGGAAGCGCCATCCGCGGGTTCTTTCCGAACCGCGCCTGATGGGTGATCAGGAAGCTCCAGTACAGATAATTCATCGGACAGGCGTTTCGCCCGGTCCGCGCCTTGGCGTCATAGCCGCAGCCGCGGCAGTAATCCGACATCCGCCCGATATAGGCCGCCGCCGCCGCATAGGGTTTCGACCCCAGCCGCCCGCCATCGGCATGGGCCACCATCCCATGCACATTCGGCAGCTCCACCCACTCAAACGCATCGGCATAGACCGCCAGATACCATTCCTCGATTTCCGCAGGCGCGATCCCGGCCAGAAGCGCGAAATTCCCCGTCACCATCAGCCGTTGGATGTGATGCGCATAGGCATTGTCGCGCGTGCCCCGGATCACCTCGGCCAGACAGCGCATCCGCGTTTCGCCGCTCCAGTAGAACGCCGGCAGCGGCCGCGTGGCGTTCAGCGCATTCGTCGCCGCATAGCCCGGCATCCCGGTCCAATAGATCCCGCGCACGAATTCGCGCCAGCCGATCACCTGCCGGATGAAGCCCTCGACCGCGTTCAGGGGCGCCCGGCCCGCGTGATATTCCCGCTCCGCCGCCTGCGCGACCTCAAGCGCGGTCAGCAGACCGATGTTCAGCGCGGGCGCAATCAGCGCATGATAGAGGAAATCCTCGCCCGCCTGCATCGCATCCTGCCAATCGCCAAAGGACGGCAGACCGACGCAGAGGAAATGATCGAGCGCCTGCAACGCCTGCGCCCGCGTCACCGGCCAGCCGAAACGATCAAGCCTGCCGAAGTGACCAGCGAACCGCGCCTCGACAAGGGCCGCCACGTCTTCGGTCAGCGGATCGGGGGCAAAGCGCAGGCGCTTTGGCGCGCGATGGCCACGCGGCAGGGCCTTGCGGTTCTCGGCGTCGTAATTCCATTTGCCGCCAAGGGGTTTCGCCCCCTCCATCAAAAGCCCGGTGCGCCGCCGCATCTCGCGGTAGAAATACTCCATCCGCCCGGTCTTGCCCGCCGCACTCAGCCGCGCAAATTCCGCGGGCGAACACAGGAAACGGTCATCCTCGCGGATCTCGACCGGCACACCGATCCGCCCGGACCAGCCCTGCATCAGCTGCAGCACCCGCCATTCGCCCGGATGCGTCACCACCACCGCTTCGGGCCGGTGCCGCGCGACGGCCCGGGCCAGTTCGCCGGTGAAATCCTGCGCATTGGCCGGATCGTCCAGCCGCACGTAATCGACCGCGATCCCCTCGGCCCGCAGCTCATCCGCGAAATGCCGCATCGCCGACAGGACCAGCAGCAGCTTCTGCTTGTGGTGCCGGACATAGGTCGCCTCGGCCGCGACCTCGACCATCAGCACGACATCGCGCGTGGGCTCGATCCCGTCCAAAGACGAGATCCCCCGCGTCAGCTGATCGCCCAGGATAAAAACCAGCCTCATCGCGCGCGGCGGCAGCGGTCAGAGCAGAACCGGACATTCTCCCAGTCCCGCGCCCATTTCTTGCGCCAGGTGAACGGGCGGCCGCATCCGGCGCAGATCTTCTGCGGCAGATCGCCCTTGCGGATCCTTTTCGCCACTCACGCCCCCGGCAAAAGCGGCTCGAAAGCGGCGCGGATGGCGCTGCTTTCCGGCTTCGTCATCGAGCCCCAGGTGGCGACCACCTTGCCCTCGCCATCCAGCAGCACCTTGTTGAAATTCCAGCGCGGCACGAAACCCTGCGTCTCTTTCAGCCATTTGTAGAACGGATGCGCGTTCTCGCCCAGAACCGGGGTGATGTCGGTCATCGGCACCGTCAGCCCATAGGTCAGGGTGCAGAATTCCGAAACCTCCTTGCCGCTCTCCAGCTCCTGCTTGAAATCATCCGAGGGCACGGCCAGAACGATCAGCCCCTTCGGGCCCCAGACCTTGTGCAGCGCCTGCAACCCTTCCAGCTGCGGGGTGAAGCCGCACAGCGACGCGGTATTGACCACCAGCACCGGATGGCCGCGATAGGCGGCGGTGTCGATCACGCCGCCCTCGATCGAGGCGAAGGTGAAGCTCGGCGCCTCGGCCTCGGCAGCGCGCGCCGCGGGGGTGGCAAAGGCCCCGAAACCGCTCAGCACCGCGGCCGCCATCAGCTTGAATTTCATTGCAGTTTCCTCCTGCGCAAAAGAAGCGTTGCCGCGACAAGCAAAAGCCCGACAAGGGCGAGAGCGAGCACCGGCCAGTCCCCCGCCCGGGCATTCGACACGATAACCCCAAAGAGCGCCCAGCCCGCGCCGAACGCATAGCTTGGCACATCGGGGCGGCGCCAGACGACCAGAAGCGCGGTCAGGGTGACGCCGGTCAGCGACAGATAGGCCGCCTGCTGGCCGGTCAAGACCCCCTGCCCGCCCAGCGTGATGGCAATGGCGACGCCGCAGGCCGCCGTCACCCAGCCCGCATAAAGCCCGACCGGTCCCGCCGCCCACAGACCGGCGGGCGCACGCAGAAAGGCCGCAATCGCCGTCGCCGCCATGAAGATCAGCATCACCGTCGCCAGCACCGGCTGCAAATTCGCCACGGTGATCCAGAAACTGCCCACCGCCAGCGACAGGATCAGTGCCCGCCGCATGTCCTGCCATTCCGGGTTGCGCCACGCCCGCACCAGCCCGTAGCCCGCGCCCACGATCAGCCACAGATAAATCGCCCCCCAGATCGAAAACGCCCAGCCCACCGGCTGCACCGGCCAGCGGTCCGCCACGATCGGGAATTGCGACGGCGTGAAGCCGCGAAAGCCCTCGCTCAGGAACGGCGATCCGGCAAAGGTCAGCGTCGTGATCAGCACCAGGGGCGCCAGCAGCCAGCGATCCATCCTCATCCTCCGTTTTCCGCCATCCTGCGGGTCCGCGCCGCGAAGCGCAACCTCGGCGATTGTCATCGCGGCGGGCCTCGTGTCATTCTTGTTTTGACAAGACGCGGGCGCCGGGCAAAAGGTTGCGTCCGAAACGACGAAAGCGGCGAAAGGCGACCGGATCAGATGGCGGATGCAGGACAGGATCTGGGGGAATTGCTGGCGCGGGTGGCGCTGGCGGACCGGGCGGCCTTCGAACGGCTTTATTCGGTGCAGGGCGCGAAACTTTTCGGCCTCTGCCTGCGTCTCCTCAAGGACCGCCGTGAAGCGGAGGATGCCTTGCAGGATGTCTTCGTGAAGATCTGGATGAATGCCGACCGTTATGTCCCCGAGGTGGCAAGCCCCGCCGCCTGGCTGAATTCGGTCACCCGCAATCTGTGCATCGACCGGCTGCGGCGGCGCAAGGGCGGCGAGGTGGGGGTCGAGATGCTGGAGGACCTGCCCGCCGAGGCCCCCGGCCCCGAGGCGGCGGCGATCCGCGCCTCGGAGGGGCGGCAGATCGAGACCTGTCTGGGCCGTCTGGACCAGGCCCGCGCCGAGGCCGTGCGCCGCGCCTATGTCGAGGGCGAAAGCTATCTGGAACTGGCGGAACGCTTTGCTGTGCCGCTCAACACGATGCGGTCCTGGCTGCGCCGGTCGCTGATCTCGCTGCGGGAGTGTCTGGAAGGATGAGCGGGCTGACGCAGGACGATATCGCGCTGGCGGGGGAATATGTGCTGGGCACCCTGCCCGGCCCCGAGCGGCTGGCGGCGGTGCGGCGGATCGCGACCGATGCCAATTTCGCCCGCGAGGTGGCGCGCTGGGAAAGCCGGTTCGATCCGCTTGCCGCGGAGGTGACGCCGGTGGCGCCGCCCGCGCGGCTCTGGAGCGGCGTCGAGACCCGGGTCTTCGGGCGGCCGGAGCGGGCGAGCTTTGGTCTTTGGCGCTGGATCGCCGGGGCATCGGGGCTGTCGGTGGCGTTTCTGGCGGCGCTTTTGACGCTTGGGCAGCCGCTGCTGCCGGCGCGCGGGCCGATGCTGGTTTCGGACATGGTGTCTTCGGATGGCACAGTGCGGCTGGCGGCGCTTTATGACAGCGAGACCGGCGAGATGCGGGTGTCGATGGGCGGCAATGCCCCCGCGCCGGGGCATGATTTCGAACTGTGGGTGATCGCGGGCGAGGCGAAACCGATTTCGCTCGGCGTGATGCCGCGGCAGGGCAAGGCGGCGATGCCGATCCCCGAGGCGATCCGACCGATGCTGGCCGAGGCGGTGCTGGCGATCACCGAGGAACCGCTGGGCGGATCGCCCGAAGGCGTCGCCACCGGCCCGCTGGTCGCCAAGGCGGCGCTGCGCCGGATTTAGCCTGCGCCGGATCTAGTCAGCGCCGGGGCCGAAGCCACCGGTCATCGGCCTGCCGGGCGCCCGGCGCGGGCGCAGGTCAGCCACCGCCGCGTCGATCTGCGCCGTGCAGCCCGGGCAGACGTCATAGTCGACCGCGGCCGGATGCGCCGCGCCCAGATCCTCGGCGAAGCTCCAGCCGCGTCCGGGCTGTTGCACCGCGCCGCAGAACGAGCATTTCCGCGCCGCCGCCGACGCCTCGGTCCGCCAATGCGGCAGCGCCTCCTCGAAGGCGCAGGCGTCGCGCAGATCATGCACCATCAGCACGCGCGCCTCCTTCATCGGCTGGATGGTGAACCGCACGCGGCGTGCCAGCCGCGGGCTGTCGCAGCGATAGTCGATGCGCAGCGGCGCCCCCGCAGCACGCACGGCCCCGATCATCCGCGCCAGCGCGGCGCGCGTGGTCTCGCCCGCGACATGGCGCGAAAGCGGCGTGGCCAGCACGAGATTCGCGCAAGCGCCCGAACCGCCATTTGCCAGCGCGAACTCGTCCCATTCGCCGCCGATCCAGAGAATCCGGTCCTGCGGGTCAAGAACGTAATAAACCTGTTGGAATTTCAAGAGTTTCGTCCGACTGCGGGTCCGGCCCGACCGCGGGACCCCGTCTGACTGTGTCATGTCCGGCTTGTCGCAGGCAAGCCAAATGCACGGACACGGCGAATTTATGCCTTGTCCGTGCATCTTTGCGGTGTCTTGCGCGGCTTTACGCGCTGTGTACGACCCGCACCGCCTTGGCCGGCCGCGCGGCGGCAAGGGCGGTGTCGCGGATGTCATTCGCGGTCAGCCCGGCCCAGGCATACATTTCCTCGGGCGAGCCATGGTCGATGTAGCAGTCGGGCAGCGTCATCGTGCGGATGGCGCGGCCCTTTTCCAGCTGGCCGGTGCGGGCGAGATAATGCAGCACCATCGCGCCGAAACCGCCCATCGCGCCCTGTTCAAGGGTGATCAGCGCCGCGTGGCCCTCGATCAGCCGGTCGATCAGATCGGTGTCGAGCGGACGGCAGAAACGGGCATCGGCAACGGTGGTCGAGACGCCCTCGGCCTCCAGCATCTCGGCCGCTTTCAGCGCCTGCGCCAGATGCGCGCCAAAGGACAGGATTGCAACCTCGGTGCCTTCCTTCAGCACCCGGCCCTTGCCGATTTCCAGCACCTCGCCGCGTTCGGGCATGTCGACGCCCCGGCCCTCGCCGCGCGGATAGCGCAATGCGATCGGACCCGAATCATGCGCCGCCGCGGTCACCACCATGTGGCAAAGCTCCGCCTCGTCGGCAGCCGCCATCACGGTGAAATTCGGCAGGTTCGCCAGCATCGACACGTCAAAGGCCCCGGCATGGGTCGCCCCGTCCTGCCCCACCAGCCCGGCGCGGTCGATCATCAGCCGCACCGGCAGGTTTTGCAGCGCGACATCATGCACGATCTGGTCATAGCCGCGCTGCACGAAGCTGGAATAAAGCGCGAGGAAGGGTTTCAGCCCCGCCGCGGCCATGCCCGCGGCAAAGGTCACCGCATGCTGTTCCGCGATGCCGACATCGAAGACCCGGCGCGGAAAGCGTTTTTGCATGATGTCAACGCCGGTGCCGGTGGGCATCGCCGCGGTGATCGCCACGATGGCCTGATCGCGGGCCGCCTCCTCGGTCAGGCGTTCGCCGAAGACGGTGGTGTAATTCGGCGCATTCGGGATCGATTTCTTCTGCTTGCCGGTCTCGATGTCGAATTTCGACACGCCATGCAGCTTGTCCTCGGCGCCCTCGGCGGGGGCATAGCCCTTGCCCTTGGTGGTGCAGACATGGATCAGGACCGGCCCCGAGGCGCGGGCGCGGGTCACGCGCAGGGTCTCCACCAGCTCCGCCATGTCATGGCCATCGACCGGGCCGATATAGTCGAAGCCAAGTTCTTCAAAGAGCGTCGCGCCCCCTGGCATCGCAGTCACCATCTGCCGCGCACGCCGCGCGCCATCGCGCACCGGACCGGGCAGGTGCATCTCGATCCCCTCGGCCGCGGCCTTGAGCGCCGCAAAGGGCGCCTGCCGGGCGATGGTGTTGAGATAATGCTGCAGCGCCCCCACCGGCGGCGCGATCGACATGTCATTGTCGTTCAAAATCACGAACATCCGCGATTTCAGATGGCCGGCGTGGTTGAGCGCCTCATAGGCCATGCCCGCGGTGATCGAGCCGTCGCCGATGATGGCAATGGTGTCGCCCACCGGCTGACCCAGTTCCCGACCGACTGCAAAGCCAAGAGCGGCCGAGATCGAGGTCGAGGAATGGCCCGCGCCGAAGGCGTCATGCGGGCTCTCAGATCGTTTCGGGAAGCCCGAGATCCCCCCCGCCTGGCGCAGCGTCAGCATGCGCGAGCGGCGGCCGGTCAGGATCTTGTGCGGATAGCATTGGTGGCCCACGTCCCAGATCAGCTTGTCGCCGGGCGAGTTGAAGACCGCATGCAGCGCGACCGTCAGTTCGACGACGCCAAGCGAGGAGCCAAGATGCCCCCCGGTCTGGCTGACCACTTCGACGATCTCGCGCCGGACTTCGGAGGCGAGCGCCGTCAGATCGGCAATGCTCATCGCCTTGAGATCGGCAGGACCGGTCACGCGGTCAAGATGGGGGGTGCGGGATGTCGTGGCGCTCATGGCTGCGTCCTCCGATGAGCCTTCTGGTCCAAAAGGGTGCCGCGGGGGTCGGACCTGCGGCACCAGGTGCCTGTCATTAACAGGGAAGGGATCGGGGCTGTGGGGCCCCGGAGTTTCCGGGCCAGGGCCCGGAACGGAATACCCCGGCCGTGCGACACGGGCACGGCCGGGGAAAGTGGTCTCAGACGACTTCGGTCGCGTGCTGAACGACGACTTCGGTCGTGTAGGGCGAGGGCGCCTGGTGGGCACGCTCGGGGAGCATCAGGCCAAGGCCATAGGACCCCAGCACCAGACCAAGACCGAACAGGAACGGGATCGAGCCAAGGAAGGCACCATAGGCCATCTGCCGACCAATCCAGATCCCCATCGCGAACTTGGAGCCGTTTTCGTAGTCGAAGGGTTTGTCGAACATGGACATGGTCTCTTCTCCTTACGGGGTCACGGGGGCGTAGCCGTGGACTTGCGCCCAGACATACCAGTTGTCGACAACGGTGCCCGAGAGCAGGATGCCGATACCACCGGTCAGCGTCACCATCACGGCCATCCAGATCGCCCAGCGGTGGATGCCTTCCATGGTGGCGTTGAAGCCCATCGTCCAGCGCCAGAACAGGGCGGCGCGTTCCGAAGCGGTGCCGCGGTCAACGATCTGTTCCAGCTCGCGTTCGCCGCCGAAACGGGTCACCGCAAGGATGGTCGCGCCGTGCATGGCGAACAGGAGCGCCGAGCCGTAGAGGGCAGCGATCGAGAGGCCGTGGAACGGGTTGTAGAACAGGTTGCCGTGGTCGAGCGAGAACTGGTTCGTCCAGTCGAGGTGCGAGAAGATGCCATAGGGCGGAGCGACGCTCCAGGAACCCATCAGGATCGGGCGCCAGAAGCCGAGAACCGACCACAGCCAGATCGCCGACAGGAAGGCCCAAGCCATGTGCTTGCCCATGCCGAGCTGGTCGGCGCGGGTGTAGACACGGACCCACCAGGCAATGACCGAGATCGCCATGAACAGCGACGCGATCTGCCAGACACCACCCTGTTTGAGCGGAGCAAGCGCAAGACCGTATTCGGCCGGCGGCGGCTCCAGGCTGAAGAAGAACAGATCCCGCATGAAGATGAAGGGATCGAACCCGGCCTGATACCAGTACCACACACCGATGGTGAAGAACCAGGCCGCACCGAACACCAGCGAAACCGTGCCGGCGATGCCGAGATAGATCGGCCCGATCTGGGCGTTCCCCATCCAGCCGAGGATGTTGAACATCCCCGCAGGCGTGCGCTCGTAGGTGTCGACGTCTTCCTTGAGGCCCATTTCGGGCGCACCGGCGACCTGAACCTGGTTAAAGAAGTTCTGATACTCAGCCATTGATGCCTCCTGCCATGTCGACCCAGAACGGCATGTTCACCCACCAGTACCACCAGTCACTCCACAGATCGAAGTAGATGGTGCCGGAAACGAGCATGCACATGGCCGACCAGAACACCGCGTTCAGCGCAAGCAGCAGGCCGAGGCGGTGGATGCCGAGCGTGCCGACCGAATAGCCCATGAGGTCACGGAAGTAGGTGTCCTCGTGGTCCGGCGTCCGCATCGTCTTGCCTTTGACCGGGTTGGCGGCCGAAAGGACCAGAGCCCCGTGCATCGCCAGCGCCCAGGCGGTGGTGAAGAACAGGCTGATGCCCAGCATGTGGAACGGGTTGTAGTGGAAGTTGCCGTAGGTGTAGCCGGTGTTCGACACCCAGTCGAGGTGCGTCCAGATACCGTACGGGAAGGCGTAGCCCCACGACCCCATCATCATCGGACGGATCACGACGAGGACCAGATAGGCAAAGATCGCCATCGAGAAGGCCACCGGAATGTGGAACCCGATGCCGAGCTTGCGGCAGATTTCGACTTCACGCAGAGCCCAGCTGCAGAAGGCGCCCGTCGCGCAGACGGTGATGACCTGCCAAAGACCGCCCTTGTCGAGGGCCGCCACGTTCAGACCATTTTCCACCGGCGGCGGAAAGATGGAGATCAGTTGGGGGTTCCACGTGCCCTGCATCGCGGCTCCCCAAAGGATAAGCAAAAAGCCGAGCGTGGCGAAGAAGATGGTGGTGACCCCGAAGAACCCGACATAGAAGGGTCCGACCCAGAAGTCGAAAAGGCTCCCGCCAATCAAGGTGCCGCCCGGCACACGGTATTTTCGTTCGAAGCTGAGCAAAGCCATGCCCGTGTCTCCGCTGTTGCGGGACGGTCCTTGGCCCGGCAAAAGGCCTCAGATCGTGCCGATGGGTTGCGTCTTGCGGTATGGTCGCGGGCGGGGCGAGACTCTCGCCCCGCCCGCAACGCTCAGTAACGCTTACTGGGCAGCAGCCACGTAGCCATGCTTGGCGGTGGCAACGGTCAGCCAGTTGAAAGCGGGGGTCGAGAGCAGGATCAGGTGGATCAGCACCGCGAGCAGGAACAGGAACACGCCCTGGGCCACGAACACGCGACGGGGATCGAAAACGAGCCAGATTTTGTAGAACTTGGACATTTTCAGTTTCTCCTCAGAACCACGGACGCCAGATCATGACCGCCAGATGGGCGAGCACCGCGACGGCGATGAACGCCGACAGCCCGCTCATGTAGACGGCATGCAGTTCTTGCGCTTGCTCGTCGGTAAGACCTGTGAAGCTCAGGTCGTTCTTATCAGCCATAACAACCTCCGGATTGGCAGACTGACGCCGCATTCCCTGCGGCTGGGCAAACGAAATGGCACCTGCCATCCCGCATTTCCACCACGAGGGGCTCATCCCGCCCGTGGAGAACTTCGACCGACGGGGATATGGCCCCCGACGGAATTCCTTGCCGGCTCAGGGCCGGAAAATCTCGGGCGTGATCTCGCCGGCCTCGCGCCAGGCGCGAGCGAAGGGCCCGCACTCGGGGACACGGCGTTCCCGCACCAGAGACATGACCCAACCGACCAGCGCGAAGGGCACCGCGACGATCAGGATCAGCGTGAAGTAAAGAGCGAACTCGGGACGCGGCACACGGTCGACATGTTGAACGCCATGAGCGCGAAGACGCTGGCCTTGCATTTCAGTTCCCCCCCTTCCGATCCACGGTCGCATCCCCCAGGGCTTCGACCATTTCAAGAACCACTCTTTCAGCCCCCTGATCGAGAGCCGCTTTCTCGGCCGCGTCACGCAGCGACTTGGCCGCCGAAATCCTTGTCAGGACCGGGTGTTGCGACACGATCCGGTCCAGGGCCGCCTGTGCATCCGCATCCCAGGGCATGTCACGACGCAAGGTTGCCGGTGTCGCCGCGGCGCTGTCCATTTCGGAAGCGAGCGGCAGGATATTGAACAACGCGTCGAACAGTCCGTTACAGATTTCTTGCAGCAGGTAGACACTACCCATGTAACCCATGAAGGGGGTGCCCGTCGCGCGGCGGATCGCCGCGCCGGGGAACGAGGCGGGCACGAACGAGGCCGCAGGGCCGTGGCCGGCCTTGGTTTCGGCCAGATAAATCTTCTCGTTGATCGAGCCGAACACAACCAGAGGGCGTGTTTGCCGGATCAAACCGCGAATTTCGTCGCTTTTCGTCTTCTCTCCGGCCTTTCGGGCCACGGCAAAGGCGCAAGGCAGGCCCAGATCGCCCTCGAGATAGGCTTTTATGCCGCGGGCATAGGTCTCGGTGGCGGCGATTCCGAAGCTGGCCGTCGCAAAGAAGTCTTGCGTGACAGATCGCCACAGATCCCACAAGGGCTTCAAAGTTGCATGTTTTTCGCGCTCGATGAAGGGCTCGGGGTCAAGTCCGAGCAGCTCGCCAAGGCTGCGCAGGAACTTCGTGGTGCTTTCGAGGCCAATCGGCGCCTGCAGATAGGGCTTGCCGAGAATCTCTGCCAGGTTGCGGCCGAATTCGCGGTACATCACCACGTTCACATCGGCATTCACCAGGTTGCGGACCTCGCTCAGATGGGTGCCAAGGGGGAACACCATGTTCACCTCGGCGCCGATCCCCTCAACCAGACGGCGAATCTCGTGCAGATCCGAGGCCATGTTGAAGGCGCCATACATCGGCCCCAGGATGTTGACCCGCGGCTTCGCCCCTTCGGGGCGCAAACGCTCGCCCGGCATCCGGCCTTTGGTCATGCCGTATTCGGTGAAAAGCCAGGTCATCGCGCGGTCGGCGCATTGCCACTGGTCCTCGTCGATGGTGCGGGCCAGGAAACGTTGCAGGTTCGTGCCCTGCGGGGTCACGCCGCCGCCGATCATCTCGGCAATCGAGCCGGTGACGACGACCGAGGGCAGAAGCGGATCGAGCGTCTTCCACGCCCGGCTCATCGCGCCCTCGGTGCCCTCGCGGCCAAGCTCAGCCTCGCCCAAGCCCGTGACGACGATCGGCAATTCATGCGGCGGCAGCCCGTCGGTGTAGTGCAGCACCGAGGTCACCGGCAGGTTTTCGCAGCCCACCGGACCGTCGATGACCACCTGCAGCCCCTTGACGGCGCAGAAGGTGTAAACCGCGCCCCAATAGCCCCCTGCCCTGTCGTGATCGAGGAGAAACATCAGATCATCTCCTCGGCTTTGGCCAGTTTGGCGGCTTTTTCCATCTTCTTGCGCTGTTGCTCGCGGAAGTCGGGGTAAAGCTTCGGCGTATCCTGCCAGATCCCGGCGGTATCGCCCTCGCCCACGCCCTCGAAGAAGGCCTTCATCTTGCCCATGCGCTCGCGGTTGCCCATGGCGGCATTCATCACCTGCGCCAGCGATCCGGCGCCCGCAGGCCCCATCAGCGGCCGGGCCGAGATCAGGTTGGTGAAGTAAAGCGCTGGAATGCCCAGGGCTTTCGCCTTTTGCACCAGAGGCGTCGTGCCGATGGCCAGATCGGGTTCAAACCCTTCCATCGCGGCGCAATCGTCTTCCAGGCTGGCGCGGTATTTCACCACCACGCCGCGCGATTCGAGCCAGTCCTTGTCCCAAGCGCTCCAGGGCGTGCGGGGGGCGGCGGTGCCGACATAGGGCACTTCGGCGCCGGATTCGATCAAGAGACGCGCCACCAGCAGCTCCGAGCCCTCATAGCCCGAGACGGTGATCCGGCCCTTGATCGGCGCCCCGGCAATCGCGCCCTTGATCGCCGGACCGAAGGCATTCTGCGCGGCAGCGATCTTGTCAGCCGAAACATCGTAGGCGCGGCCGATATTGGCCAGCCATTCCATCGTCCCGTCGTGGCCGACAGGGGCCGAGCCGACGATGGCGCGGCCTGCGGTTTCGAACTGCCGGATGGCGGCGGTGTAGAACGGGTGGATGGCGGCGACGACCTTGCTGTCAAGCGCGGCGTAAAGCTCGCGCCAGTCGCGCATCGGCACCGTCGGCCCCACAGCCAGCCCCATCGGCGCCAGCATCGCGCCAATCACCATCGGATCAGCGGGGAACATCTCGCCCAGAAGCGTCACGGTCGGACGGTCGGACCGGCCCGAGATCGGCGCAGGCACCGGCCCCGCCATGACCTCTTGCCGGGCATAGGCCAGCATCGCACCCGAGAGCACGTCCTTGGCTTCCGCATGGGTCGGCACGCCGAAACCCGGAACATCGATGCCGACAACGCGGACACCGTTGATTTCGTTCGGCAAAAGCTGCAGCGGCACGCCCGAGGCGGTGGGCACGCAGAGGTTGATGACGACGATGGCATCGTAGCGCGCCGGGTCGGCCAGATCATGCACCGAGGCGCGGACGTCCTCGAAGAGCTTGCCCGTCACCAGCGTTTCCGAATCGAAGGGCACATAGCCCACCGACCGGCGCGCGCCGTAGAAATGCGAGATGAACGACAGACCATAGACGCAGCAGGCCGAACCACACAGAACCGTCGCCACCCGGCGCATCCGCAGGCCCACGCGCAAAGCGCCAAAGGCCGGACACATGGTTTGCGGCTTGTCATGCGGCCCGACCGGATAATCGGCCTTGAACCGCGCCATCAGCTCGGCATTGCCCGCGGCGGCGGCCTGCGCGGCCAGACGTTCGTTGCCTGCGCCACAGCCGCCTTCGGCTTGCGGAAGATCGGTCATGCCCGGCCCTCCTTGCATGCGGCCCGGGCTCTCGCAGCAGTGCAGTCAGACATCGTCGTAGATCACTTCCAGAGATTTCTTCGGCGCGGCATTGGCGCCACGCAGGTCTTCATCCGTCGCGGGGACCAGATCGACGACCCGGGTTTCCTCGTCGGTTTCAAACAGCGCCAGCAGCGCATCGGGCGACAGCGGACGCGGCCGCAAGGGCGGCGCATCGGCGACATTGCCCGCCAGTTCCTCGAAGAGTTTCCCCCAGGGCGTCGCATGGGTGCCGACGATCTGATAGGCGGCCGATTTGCGGCGCAGCTCTTCATCGGCCGGGATCGCGGCCAGGATCGGAATCCCCACCTCGCGGGCGAAGGCTTGCGCCTCGCCGGTGCCGTCATCCTTGTTGATCACGATCCCCGCCACGCCGACATTGCCGCCCAGCTTGCGGAAATATTCGACCGCGTTGCAGACATTGTTCGCCACGTAAAGCGACTGCAGGTCGTTCGAGCCGATCACGATGACCTTTTGCGCCATGTCCCGCGCGATCGGCAGGCCGAAGCCGCCGCAGACCACATCGCC
This sequence comes from Rhodobacter sp. 4.3.4, assembly GCF_058724655.1. Lineage (NCBI taxonomy): Bacteria > Pseudomonadati > Pseudomonadota > Alphaproteobacteria > Rhodobacterales > Rhodobacter > Rhodobacter sp. 4.3.4. Next base: position 780,955 of record NZ_CM178967.1, on the reverse strand, counting down.
CAGGAAGTCGAGCAGCACGAAGTCGAAATCCCAGTCATGGAAGCCGAGCTTTTCCAGAAGCTCGAAGCCGTGGATGATGCCGCGCCCGCCGCAGCCGCGACCGACCTCCGGCCCGCCCAGCTCCATCGCGAAGACGCCGCCCGATTTGAAGCAGACGTCGCCCACCTTCACTTCCTCGCCCGCCAGCTTCTTCTTCGTCGCGGTCTCGATGATCGTCGGGCAGTTCTTGCCGCCGAACAAAAGCGAGGTGGTGTCCGATTTCGGGTCGCAGCCGATCAGCAGCACGCGCTTGCCCATTTCGGCCATCATGTGGGACAGGTTGGCCAGGGTGAAGGACTTGCCCGAACCGCCCTTGCCGTAGATCGCGATGATCTGGGTCTTCTTGGTCGGCGGATGCTCGGGGATTTCGAGCGTCGGCTCTTCGGCGGCTTCTTCCCGCAGGCGGGCGTCAAATCCCTTCAGGTTGGGTGCGTCAGTCATTATTTTGCATCTTTCCAGTCAAGGATCATCTTCAGGCAGTCGGGGTTTTCGAAAGCGGTCTGATAGGCCCCGGCCGCTTCCGCCGCGGGGCGGCGATGCGTGATGAGACCATCCAGCGAGAGCGCCCCGCTTTCGATCAGCGCGCGCGTCGCGGAGAGATCCGCAGGCTGCCATTCGGCGGCGATGCGCAGGCGCATTTCCTTCATGAAGGCGGGAACGAAGGCGAAGCTGACCGGCACCGTATAGAAGCCGCACAGCACCAGTTCCCCGCCCTTGCCCAGACGCCCGACGAGCTGGTCGATCAGACCGGGCGCGCCCGAGGCGTCATAGATGGCCTTGTAGTCGCGCCGGGGATCGGCTTCGGGGTCGAGAACCTCGTAGCCGACCGCGCCCGAGCGCCGGGCAGGATTGGTTTCCCAGACCATCGGCGGCTTGCCACCGGCGGCAAGGGTCAGACGGGCCAGAAGCCGCCCAAGCGTGCCATGGCCGACGATCAGATCAGGAAGGGCATTGTCGAAACCGGCCAGCGCATGACGCGCGGTGGCCGCCAGGGCCAGCAGCGCCCCCTCGGGCCCCATCGCGGCATCAAGGCGGCAGACCCGCGAGGCGGCCGTGACAAGACGCTTCGAGGCCCCGCCAAAAAGCCCGCGCACGCCGCCGGTAAAGCAGTTTGCGCCAGGAACGAAGACGTGATCGCCCGGTCGGAAGCCGGTGTCGGGGGCGGCTTGAACGACCTCTCCAAAGCTTTCGTAGCCGGGAACAAGCGGATATCCCATGCCCGGGAAGGGCGGCATGGTGCCGAGCCAGAACAGTTTCTCGGTGCCAGTCGAAATGCCCGAATAGGCGATATCCACGACGAGGTCCCCCGGTCCGGGGTCGGTCAGACCGGCGATGCCCGTCGAGATGGCCTTGGGCCCGGACATTATGACGACTTGCGTTTCCATTACGTGCTCCCGGTATGATCACGCCGGAGAGTCGGGCTGATCACGCCTATGTGTATCATTGAACTTACACGCCCGACTGTCAATTTGATTAGACACTTTTGCGACAGACGGATGTGCGACTTTCTGCCCCCCGGGTCAGAGCCGGGTCCGAACGCAGCCGTGTCAGCCGCGTTCGGCCTCGATCACCGAGGTGATGAAGGGGCGCAGGCTCCGCGGCTTGGAAACCTTGGTGAACCCGGCCTTTTCAAGCATGTGCTTGATCTCTTCGGGGGATCGCGTGCGCCCCGAACTCATCGCCATCGTGTAGAAGGCGAAATAGACATCGCAGGCGCGGTCGGGTTTTGCCCCGCCCGCCATCGCCTCCGAGATGATCAAACGCCCGCCCGGCGGCAGCGCGGCATGCACCTTGGCCAGAAGCGGTTCGACGACACTGTCAGGATGATCATACAGCACGCGCACCAAAGTGATGACATCGGCGCCCTGCGGGATCGGATCGTCGCGGAAACTGCCCGGCGCGAAATCCAGCTTCGGGCTGAAGCGGTCCGCCACCGCCAGCACATGCGGCAGATCGAACAGCGTCAAGGGCAGCTCGGGGTAAAGCTTGGCGACGACGCGCAGGAAGGCCCCGGTGCCGCCGCCCACATCCATCACCCGCTTGGCGCCACGCAGATCGACGAGCCGCAAAGTGTCATCGGCGACGACGCGCTGGCTGTCAGCCATCAGCTGCGAATAACGCTCGGCCAGACCCGCATCTTCCTGCGCCAGCGGCCCGAAGACATAGGGCCAGAAGCCCGCCAGCTCGGGTTCGATATCGCCTTTCAGGAAGGCCACCGGATCGGCCAGATCGCGATAAAGCACGGGGTGATGGCGCACCATCGCCTCGAGCCCGGGCACGGTGATGAAGGCGGCGCCGCGCGGGGCGAGCTGCCACAGACCGCGGCGGAACTTCACCAGCTTCAGGGCGGCGGCGGCCTGCATCAGCACCGCCAGCCGATCCTCGGCCAGCCCGGTCCGTTCGGCCAGCGCAGGCAGGGGCCAGGAGGCCCCGGCCAGAATATGCAGCACCCGGAATTCGACGATCGCCAGCAGAACCTGGCTTTGCACGAAACCCGAAACGATGTCGAACAGCGCCTCGCCCTCGCGCCGGGTGACGCGGTTCATCAGCGGCATGCGCTCAAAAAGTTCATGCAGCCGTTGCGACAGCGCGATCCGGGTGAAGAAATTCACCCGCCCCGGCTGCACCGGCGCCGCCCCGGGCTGGCCCGGAACCTGCGGCTGCTTTCCCGCTGCTGTCGGCGCCGAGGTCCGGTCGGCCGTCGCGCCCTCGTGATCGTCCTTCGGCACGATCAGCCCCTCTCGGCGCTGGCCGGGATATCCATGATCTTGTGGGCGTAAAGCTGCACCATCTGCGCCAGCTTCGCCTCACCGGGGCAGGACGGGATCGAGGCGATCGCGCCCGCCAGAACGTCCTGCAGATGTTTGCGCGCGCCCTCGATGCCCATCGTCTTGACCGCATTCGGGCGCTCGTTCGCGATATCCTGCCCGGCGGGCTTGCCCATCGCCTCGGCCGACATCAGCGCGTCTTTCAGATCGTCGGCGATCTGGAAGGCCGAGCCGATCCGCATGCCGAGATCGAACCAGGGATCGGCGTCATAGCCCGCCGCAATCGCCCCCATCTGCGTCGCGGCAATGAACAGCGCCCCGGTCTTCGCCTGATGATAGGCGGCCAGATCGACCTTGGCTTCGCTTTCCCAGGCCTGACCGGCGCAGATCCCGCCGCGCGCGCCCGAAAGCTGACCAAGCTTCGAAATCAGCTTCAGCGCCCGCTCCGGGTTGACGGCGCCGACATCGGCCAGAACCTCGAAGCCGCGGATCAGCAGGCTGTCGCCCGCCAGAACCGCCAGCGGCTCGTTATAGGCCTTGTGCAGGCTGGGCTTGCCGCGGCGGATATCGGCATTGTCGAAGGCGGGCAGATCGTCATGCACAAGGCTGGCGCAATGCATCAGCTCCAGCGCCACAGCTGCGGCATCGGTGACGGCGGGACAATCGTCGCCACAGGCCATCGCGACCGAAACCAAGATCGTCGGCCGGATCCGCGCACCGCCGGGAAACACCCCGTAAGGCAGCGCGGCGGCAAGCAAAGGCGGAGATTCGCTCAAAGCTTCGGGCGACAGCGCCTTGACCAGCGCCAACTCGATACGTTTATCCAGAGACATGACAGAGCCCTCCGCTGCGTCACGACGCACATTGGCATTCGCACCTACCTGTGTAAACTGAAAGTTACACCCAGGAATATGGGACAAAATTGCACTCCCGAGCGGGTGCGGATGGCGGTGCGTGCGGGAGCGAGCAATGCGGAGTGAAACGGACGTCGTGGTGATCGGCGCCGGAATGGGGGGCCTTGCGGCCGCCATCGGTGCGGCGACGGCAGGCCTTCGGGTCACGGTGGTTGAGGCGGGCGACGGCCCCGGCGGCAAGGCAAGGGCGGTTCCGACACCGGGCGGGCCTGCGGATACGGGGCCCACGGTCTTGACGATGCGACATGTTCTGGATGCGCTCTTTGCCGCCTGCGGCACCCGCGCCGAGGAGCATCTGACGCTGATCCCCCTGCCCCGACTCGCCCGGCATTTCTGGCCCGACGGCTCCAGCCTAGATCTGTTCACCGACACCGAAGCCAATATCGAGGCGATCCGCGCCTTTGCCGGTGACAAGGAGGCTGCGGCATTCCGCCGCTTCGATCAGTTGACGGTCGGGCTCTGGGAGGCGTTCCACCGCTCGGTGATAGCGGCGCCGAAACCGGACCTTTGGCGAATCGCCGCCGCCACCGCGACGCATCCGCGGCTCTGGCCCGCGCTGCGCCCCGGGCTGACGATGCGCGACCTGCTCGCCCATCATTTCAAGGACCCGCGGCTGGCGCAGCTTTTCGGCCGCTACGCCACCTATGTCGGCGGCCGTCCGGGGGCGACGCCCGCGGTGCTGTCGCTGATCTGGCAGGCCGAGGTGCAGGGCGTCTGGGCGATCCGCGAGGGGATGCATGGCGTCGCCGCCGCGCTGGCCCGGGTGGCCGAAGCGAAGGGCGTCCGGTTCCATTACGGCGCCAAGGCCAAGCGCATCGTGCGCAAGGAAGGCCGGGTGACTGCGGTCGAGATCGAGACCGGCGCCTCGATCCCCTGCTCTGCCTGCATCTTCAACGGCGACCCGGGCGCTTTGCGCGACGGGCTTCTGGGCGCTGCCGCCCGCGCCTCGATGGAGAAATCGCCCCGCCCCGCCCCCAGCCTCTCGGCCTGGGTCTGGGCCTTTGGTGCCACCCCACAGGGCGTTGACCTCGCGCATCACAACGTCTTTTTCACCGCCGATCCCGAACTGGAATTCGGCCCGATCGGCGCGGGCGAGATGCCCGAGGAGCCGACGCTCTATATCTGTGCGCAGGACCGCGAGATGCAGGCCCCTGTGCCCGAGATCGAGCGTTTCGAGATCATCATGAACGGCCCCGCAGGCCATCAACCCTTTCCTCAGGAGGAGGCACAATGCAGGGCACGCACCTTCCCCATTCTGGCATCAATGGGGCTGAGCTTCAGCCCGGATCCGGAAAGCCGGGCACTGACGACACCGGCGCTTCTGTCGCGGCGGTTCCCGGGCTCGCTGGGGGCGATCTACGGCGGCTCGCCGGAGGGGACGCTGGCGACGTTCCGGCGGCCCCTGGCGCGGACGGGGCTGCGGGGGCTTTATCTGGCGGGTGGGGGAACGCACCCGGGTGCCGGGGTGCCCATGGCGCTGACTTCCGGGACGCATGCAGCACGGGCCTTGCTGGCGGACCGGATTTCCGCCGCGAAGTAGGGCCGAACGGCTACGCCTGGTGGTATTGCGACGGCATCTCCGACGACGGCGAAAAGGCGTTTTCGATGATCGCCTTCATCGGCTCGGTCTTCAGCCCGTGGTATCGCTGGTCGGGCCGTCGCGAGCCGCAAAACCACTGCTGCATCAACATGGTGACGACCGGCACCGATGGCCGGTTCACGATGACCGACCGCGGGCGATCCGCGCTGCGGCAGTCGCGCGACAGCTTTCAGGTCGGGCCGTCGAAGCTGACCTGGACCGGCAAGGAGCTGGTCATCGATGTCGATGAATGGGGCGCGCTGCCGAAGCTCGGCAAGCTCAAGGGGCGCGTCGTGCTGACGCCGCGGGCGGTGACCGGGGTCGAGGTGCGGCTGACGCCCGATGCGGGCCACACCTGGCGGCCCTTTGCGCCCATCGCCGATGTCGAGGTGGATCTGGCGCCCGGTCACAAATGGACCGGGCATGGCTATTTCGACGCCAATTTCGGCACCCGCGCGCTGGAGGAGGATTTCTCGTTCTGGACCTGGGGGCGGTTCCCGCTGAAAGACCGGACGGTGTGTTTTTACGATGCGACGCGGCTTGACCGGACCAAGGTGGCGCTGGCGGTGCAGATCAACCCCGATGGCTCGGTCTGCGAGATCGAGACCCCGCCGCCGCTGGTGAAGATGAAGCGCACGCCCTGGTTCGTGCGGCGCGAGACCCGCTGCGATGCCGGGGCGCATCCGGCGGGGGTCTATTCGCTGCTGGAGGCGCCCTTCTATTCGCGCGCGCTGATGCGCACGCAGATCGACGGCGAGGAAACGGTGGGCATGCACGAGGCGCTGGATCTGGTGCGGTTCCGCCAGCCGGTGCTGAAGCCGATGCTGGCGGTGCGGGTGCCGCGCCGCGCCGGATGGAAGCACAAGGACTGACGAAAAGGCCCCGCCGGTGCTACCGGCGGGGCCTTCACGCCTCGGGGGCAGGCGCCTGTCAGAGCGTGACCGGCTTTTCCCCCGGATTGAGCCGCCAGACGCTGAAATTCAGCGCCCCGGCCACCGTCACCCAGATCACATAGGGCACGAACATCAGCCCCGACAGCCAGTCGACGCTCCAGAACAGGACGCAGGTGGCAAAGACGCTCAGCCAGAGCAGCGTCAGCACCAGCATCCCGCCACCCAGACGCCGCAAACCGAAGAAGATCGGCGTCCAAAGCGTGTTGACCGCGATCTGCACCGCCCAGAAGGCCAGACCCAGCACGGCCAGTTCATTCTCCATCGCCAGCCCGGAAATCCGCGCGGCCGAAATCGACATCAGGATGTAAAGCGTGGACCAGGCGACGGGAAACAGCCAGTTCGGCGGCACCCAGCTCGGCTTCTTCAGGCTCTCATACCACGCGCCCGGGCTGAAGATCGCTCCGGTTGCGCCCGCGCAGGCACAGGCGACGAAATAGACGGCAAACAGAGTCAGGCTCATGATAGCCTCCGGTTGTGGACACGCCCCGTTGTGGACCCGGGGCGCGCACACGTCCAGTGACGAACCGTCGCGCCCCCCCGTCAGGGGGCAGCGTCACGAAGCCCGGTCACGAGGCCCGGTCGATCACCAGCCCGCGGTCCCGCGCTTTCAGCGCCATCAGCGCCGCGATCAGCACCTCCGAGCGTTCGGGATGCAGGTTGCGATGCGCGGCGGCATCGACCAGAAAGGCCACCTCGGGCTCAGGCTTGGCATGCACCCGCGGCGAGAGCGGCAGCACCGCACCCGCGGTCGCCGTCATCGCGGAATTGGCCACCAGCCACAGCTTGCGACCCTTGGTCGTGTGCGCACGCCGGGTGATGTTGTCGTATTTCGCCTTCGCCACCTCGGCGCCGATCGCGGCATAGATCTTGCCCGCGGCCACGATCCCCGGCCGACAGTCGAAGGGCAGAAGCCGCACCCCGGTCGCGGCACGCCAGTAAAGCCGGTCGGCACGGTTCAAAAGCCGCTCGGTCACCCGGCGGATACCCGGGCCCGGCTGCGGATCGCGCAGGAAGGCGTGCGGATCGACCCCCTCCTCAAGCATCCAGTCGACGGGCAGGAACAGCCGCCCGGCGCGCGCATCCTCGCCCACGTCGCGGGCAATGTTCGACATCTGCATGGCAAGGCCCAGATCACAGGCCCGCGCCAGCGCATCGGGATTGCGCACCCGCATCAGCACGCACATCATCGCGCCGACAGCCGCCGCCACCCGCGCCGAATAGGACTGCACGTCGGAGAGCGTGTGATACCACCGCCCCTCGGCATCCCAGGCCAGCCCCTCCAGCAGCGCCTCGGGCAATTCCCGCGGCATCTCGAATTCCTCGACCACCGCCGCAAAGGCGCGGTCGCAAGGGGTGTTGCGCGGACGGCCGGCGTAGATCTCCTCCAGCCGGTCGCCCAGCTTGCACACGGCCGCCGCCTTGTCGCGCGGACCGACCTCGTCCACCTCGTCATCGGCGATCCGGCAAAAGGCGTAAAGCGCCAGCGCGGGGTCTCTCACCCGCGCTGGCAGAACCCTCGACGCCGCATGGAAGGAGTAGCTGCCGGTGCGGATCAGCTCCCGGCAGATCTCCATATCCTCGGTCGAGATCATTGCGCCGCCTTGGCCCGGGGGGTCCGGGCCTTCGGTGCCGCCGCCGGGGTCTCGGGCCTCGGCGCATCCGGGATCATCTGCGCGACCAGCTCGCCCGAGCCGATCACCGAGGGCACACCGGCGCCCGGATGGGTGCCCGCGCCGACCAGATAGAGCCCGTCCACCTCTTCCGAGGCGTTATGCGGGCGGAACCAGGCCGATTGCAGGATCCGCGGTTCCAGCGAGAACCCGGCGCCCAAGGGCGAGAGATAGCGGTCGCGGAAGGTTTCCGGCGTGAAGACCACTTCCTCGGTGATCTTCTCGCCGATCCCCGGCAACAGCCGTTCCTCGATCACTTTCAAGACCTTGGCCTTGTATTTCTCGGCCTCGACCGACCAGTCGACGCCATTGTCGAAGCCAAGGTTCGGCACCGGCGAGAGGACGTAGAACGTGTCGTCGCCCTTCGGCGCCGCGGTCGGATCGGTGACCGAGGGACGGTGGACATAAAGGCTCATGTCCTCGGCCAGCTCGCCCTTGATGAAGATGTCCTGCACATGTTCCTTGTAGCGCGGCCCGACGACGACGGTGTGGTGGCCCACATCCTTCCACATCTTTGCCGTGCCCTTGGTGCCGAAATACCAGACGAAAAGCCCCATCGACCAGCGCTTCTTGTCGAGCTTCTCGTCGGTCCAGCGCCAGCGGTCGCGGTTGCGCAGAAGCCGCTTGTAGGTGTGACCCGCATCGGCGTTCGAGACCACGACCTGCGCCGGAAGCTCGGTGCCATCCATCAGCCGGATGCCGGTGGCCTTGCCGTCGCGCGACACCAGGATCTCGTCGACCTCGGTGTTCATCCGCATCTCGCCGCCCTGATCGGTGATCACCTTGGCCATCGCATCGGCAATCGCCTGCACGCCGCCGATCGCGTAATGCACGCCGAATTTCTTCTCGAGCTGGCTGACAAGGATATACATCGAGGTGACATGGAAGGGGTCACCGCCGATGAAGAGCGGGTGGAACGACAGCGCGAAGCGCAGGTGGTCGTCCTTCACCATTTTCTTGGCATGGGCATAGACCGAACGGTCGGCGCGCAGCCAGCCGAAGGTCGGCAGAACCTTGATCAGGTCCCACAGCTTGCTCATCGGCTTGCGGCCAAGGTTCTCGTAGCCGAATTCATAGCGGGCCTTGGCGTCCCACATGAAATGGCGGAAGCCCTCGACATCGCCGGGGCTGATCCGCGCCACTTCCGCCTTGACCTTGGCGTCATCGCCATAGGCGGTGTATTTCTCGCCATCGGGGAAATCGATGGTGTAGAAGGGCTCCATCGCGACGAGTTTCACGTCCTTGTCGAAATCGCGCCCGCAATCTGCCCAAAGCTCGCGCAGACGATCCGGCACCGTGACGATGGTCGGCCCGAGGTCGAATCGATACCCGCCCTTGGTGATCGAAGACCCACGCCCGCCGGGCCGATCCAGACGATCGACGACCGTCACCTTGTAACCTTTCGCGCCCAGCCGCATCGCTGCAGCAAGACCGCCGAGGCCGGCACCGATGACAACGGCGCGCCCCATACCTTCTGTGTTCTTGGACATGGTCTCTTCGGTAGTTTTTGGTTGCATTGGGGGGATGATAGGCCGTCAATTCCGATTTACAACTGCCGACGCTGTCTCGCGACAAAACGTCTGAGGCCTTCCATTACAAGGGACAGACATGTAAATATCACGTTACACTTCATAGGGGAGGACGTAGATGCCTGTCGCCTCACTCAGCCTGTTCCGTTTTGACGGCACAAGCTCGCTGCCCTGGGTCATCAGCCAGATGATCCTGTCACGTCGCCCCTTGAACGACGAGCCAAGGGTGAAGTTCTACAAGCTTTGCGGCTCCGGCACCGGCGAGGGGTTCACGCCCAAGCCGAACTGGCGCGTCTGGGCAATCATGGCGGCCTTCGACACCGAGGCTGACGCCCGCGACGTGACCACGAACCACCCGGTCTGGAAGCGCTGGCGGACGCATGCCGCGGAAACGCTTGTGCTGCATCTGCAACCGCTTTCGGCGCGCGGCACCTGGGGCGGCGTCAATCCGTTCCTGCCCGAACAGGCGATGGAGCCCAGCGGCGACGAGCCCGTGGTGGCGCTGACCCGCGCCGCGATCAAGCCGCACAAGGCCAATGCCTTCTGGTCGCGCGTGCCGAAGATTTCCGAAAAGGTCGGCGAGGATCAGAACCTGATGTTCAAGATCGGGATCGGGGAAATTCCCCTGTTCCATCAGGTGACTTTCTCGATCTGGCCGGATGTGGCAAAGATGAACGCCTTCGCCCGCGGCGATACGCCGCATGGCAGGGCGATCCGCGCTGCGCGTGAAGAAGGTTGGTTCACCGAAGAACTCTATGCCCGGTTCCGCCTGCTCGGGACCGAGGGAAGCTGGATGGGCAAGGACCCGCTCGCCAGCCAAGTCTTGGAAAGGGAAACTGCATGACTACCGCCGTCGCTCGACTTCAACCCTCTGCTTCGGGCGCGAAGACGAGACCCGTCTTTCCCTTTTCGGCCATCGTCGGTCAGGAAGACATGAAACTGGCGCTGCTGTTGACCGCGGTTGATCCCGGCATCGGCGGCGTTCTGGTCTTTGGTGACCGCGGCACCGGCAAATCGACCGCGGTGCGGGCGCTGGCGGCGCTTTTGCCCGAGATCGAGGCGGTCGAGGGCTGCCCGGTCTCCTCGCCTTCGGTCGAGATGATCCCGGACTGGGCGACCGTTCTGTCGACCAACGTGATCCGCAAGCCGACCCCGGTCGTCGATCTGCCGCTGGGCGTGTCGGAAGACCGCGTGGTGGGGGCGCTGGATATCGAGCGCGCGATCTCGAAGGGGGAAAAGGCGTTCGAGCCGGGCCTGCTGGCGCGGGCCAACCGCGGCTATCTTTACATCGACGAATGCAACCTGTTGGAAGATCACATCGTCGATCTGCTGCTCGACGTGGCGCAATCGGGCGAGAACGTGGTCGAACGCGACGGTCTGTCGATCCGTCACCCCGCCCGCTTCGTTCTGGTCGGCTCGGGCAACCCCGAAGAGGGCGACCTGCGGCCGCAGCTTCTGGACCGTTTCGGCCTTTCGGTCGAGGTTCTGTCGCCCCGCGATGTCGAAACCCGGGTCGAGGTGATCCGTCGTCGCGACACCTATGACGCCGATCCGAAGGCCTTCCTTGAGGAATGGCGGCCGAAGGACATGGAGATCCGCAACAAGATCCTTGCGGCGCGCGAGCAGCTGCCGAAGGTCGAGGCGCCGAACACCGCGCTTTATGACTGCGCCGCGCTCTGCATCGCGCTGGGGTCCGACGGTCTGCGCGGCGAGCTGACGCTTTTGCGCTCTGCCCGTGCCCTTGCGGCGCTGGAAGGGGCTGCGGCGGTCGGCCGCGATCACCTGAAGCGGGTGGCAACGATGGCGCTGTCGCACCGTCTGCGCCGCGATCCCCTGGATGAAGCCGGCTCGACGGCCCGCGTGGCCCGGACGGTCGAAGAAACGTTGCCGTAACATGGACCACGAACGCCTGAAGTCGGCCCTTGCGGTGCTGACGGTCGACCCCGCCGCGGTCGGCGGATTGTGGCTGCGCTCGCGCGCCGGTCCGATCCGGCTCGCCTTCACCGACACGCTGGCCAAGCTGCCCTTCCCGATGGCGCTGCGCCGTCTGCCGCCGAATGTGGACGATGGCGCGCTTTACGGTGGCCTTGACGTGGCCGAGACGCTGCATTCCGGCAAACCCGTCCTGAAGGGCGGGTTGCTGGACCGGCCCAGCGTCTTCATCCTGCCGATGGCCGAACGCTGCACGGCAAAGCTGGGCGCGCGTCTGGCGCAGGCGCTGGATCTGCGACAGCACGCGCTGATCGCGCTGGATGAAGCCGCCGAACCGGACGAGGCCTTGCCGCATGCGGTGGCCGACCGGCTCGGGCTTTTCGTCGATCTCTCCGAGGTGCGCACGATCGACGGGCCGGGGCTTTTGCCCGACACCGCGAAGGTGGAACGCGCCCGCGAACTGCTGCCGCAGGTGCAGATGCCCGCCGAACGGGTGAGCGAGATTGTCGAGGGCTGTCGGCAGCTCGGCATTTCCAGCCTGCGCGCACCGATGCTGGCGCTGACCGCGGCGCGGATCCTGACCGCTCTGGCGGGCCGCACCACGGTCGGGGCCGAAGACGTGCTGCATGCCGCGGAACTGACGCTGGCGCATCGGGCGCTGCCGCTGCAAGAGGCGCCGCCGCCCCCTCCTCCGCCGCCGCCGGAACCGCCCGAGCAAAACGAGGGCGAAAACCAGCAGGACGAGCAGGATCAGATCGACCCGCTTGACGGCATTCCGCCCGAGATCGTGGTCGAGGCCGTCCGCGCGATGCTGCCCGACAACATCTTGCAAACGCTGAACATGGGCAGCCGGTTGCGGGCCGCCTCTGGCGGTCAGGGCGCCGGGCAAGAGCAGATCGGCAACCGTCGCGGCCGCCCCCTGCCCTCGCGCAAGGGCAAGCTGGAGGATGACGCCAAGATCGATCTGGTCGCCACCCTGCGCTCTGCCGCGCCTTGGCAGGGGCTGCGGCGGCGTCAGGCGCCTGCGGGCACCGAACGGGTGCTGCTGGTCGAAAGCTCGGACATCCACATCAAGCGGCGCAAGGAAATGTCCGACCGCGTGCTGATCTTTGCCGTCGATGCCTCGGGCTCGGCGGCGGTGGCGCGGCTTTCCGAGGCCAAGGGCGCGGTGGAACTGCTGCTGGGCCGGGCCTATGCGGCGCGGGACCATGTGTCGCTGATCACCTTCCGCGGCACGGCGGCACAGGTGCTGCTGCAACCCTCGCGCTCGCTGACGCAGACGAAGCGGCAGCTGCAGGGCCTGCCGGGGGGCGGTGGCACGCCGCTTGCGAGCGGGATGGAAATGGCGATGGCGACGGCGAAACAGGCGCGTTCGCGCGGCATGACGCCGACGATCGCGCTGTTGACCGATGGGCGCGGCAATATCGCGCTGGATGGCACGGCGAACCGCGAATTGGCGGGGGAACAGGCCACCAAGGTTGCCCGGGCGATCCGCGCAAGCGGCATGCCCGCGGTGATCATCGACACGGCGATGCGGCCCAATCCGGCGCTCGTTGACCTTGCCCGCACCATGGACGCCCATTACATTGCCCTGCCAAGGGCGACGGCGCACAAGATGGCCGACGTTCTGGGAGCGGCTCTGGAGGCGTAACGATGGACCCACGCGCGTTGCCGGCAAACTGGCCCTATCGGTCGGCCGCAACGCGACGCAGGGTCGGGCCCATCGACTGGTGGGTGATCGACACCGGCCCGGCTGACGGGCCGGTGTTGCTTTTGCTGCATGGGCTTGGCGCTTCGGGGCACAGCTTTCGGCGGATGATCCCGGGACTTTGCGCACGCTATCGGGTGATCGTGCCGGATCTGCCGGGGCATGGCTGTTCGCGCTCGACCGCGCGCCACCGCTTTGGCCTGAGGCCGATGGCCGAGGATCTGTGGAAGCTCTGCCAGCATCTGCATGTCACGCCCGCGGCGGTGATCGGCCATTCCGCGGGCGGCGCCATCGCGCTGCAACTGGCGCTGGAGACGCCGGTGCCGCGGGTGGTGGGGATCAACGCGGCACTGGATCATTTCGAGGGCGTGGCGGGGGTGGTCTTCCCGATGATGGCGCGGGGCCTGGCCGCCCTGCCCTTCACCGCGCCGCTGGTGACGCGGTTTGGCGCCTCTCGGCAACGGATCAGCCAGCTGCTCGACATGACCGGCTCGGTGATCGATGCCGCGGGCAAGGCGCAATATACGGCGCTGATCCAGAACCCCGAACATGTCGATGGCGGGCTGCGGATGATGGCGCAATGGGAGCTGGGGCCGCTGATCGGCGCCCTGCCCCGGATCGCGAAACCGGTGTTCCTGATCGCGGGAACGGGTGACCGGGCGGTGCCCGCCCATGTCTCGGCCGATGCGGCGCGGTTCCTGCCGATGGCGGCGCTCAAGCGGATCGACGGCGGACATCTGATCCACGAGGTGGCGCCGGACGGGCTTTCGGGGATGATTCTGGACTGGCTCGAGGGGTGAGATTTCGCCTCGGGCAAGCCCGAGGCGACCCGCGGGGGGCTCCGCCCCCCGCACCCCCCGGCGTATTTTGCCAAGGAAAAGCAGGGGTGGCTACGGCTGTCCCCCCTCAGACGGACAGTCATTTGTTTCATCTTGCCCCAAATATCCCGGGGGTCCGGGGGCGGGGCCCCCGGCGGGTCGCCCGAGGCGCAAGCGCCCCGGGCGAAATCTCAGGCGGTCACCGGCGGAAAGATCATGTCGCGGTGCTGCTCGATATAGATCTTCAGCCAGGGCGTGAAGCGTTCCGGATTGGCGTGGATCTCCGAGCGCAGCGCGTCGATGCGCACCCATTCGGTATCGGCCACTTCTGCGGGATCGGGCTGCGGCTCGATCCCCTCGGGCGCTTCGGCGGTGAAGACATCGACCACCTCATGCTCGACCATGCCGTTGTTCACATCGGCCCGGTATTCCAGCTGCCCCATGTGGCGCAGCTTCAGCCCGACGATGCCCAGCTCCTGCCCCAGACGCCGCGCGGCGCAGGTGGGCGCGTCCTCGCCCCAATAGGGATGGGTGCAGCAGGTATTCGCCCAAAGCCCTGGCGTGTGATATTTCGACAGCGCGCGCTGCTGCAAAAGCACCTTGTTGCCGCGCGTCACGAAAACCGAAATCGCCAGATGCCGCAGGCCCTTGCGGTGGGCCTCCAGCTTCTCGACGGGTTGCAGCACGCCCTCCACCCAGGCGGGGATCATATCCTGAGCCATGATCAGGTCCATTGCGGCGGCACGAGGCCGGAGAGATGCGCCAGGTTCTTGAAGCCGATCTTCAGGTTCTTCATCGGCTGGAACTTCGTCATCTTCTTGTTCATGTAGCTCTCGAACGTCATGCGCTGCACATCGACATCATGGCAAAGCGAGACGAAGCGCTCGCGCCGGTCGTCGCTGTGATAATACTTGTCCTGCATCATCCGCAGCACCTTGAAGACGGTGCCGTGCTCTTTCATGAACCCGGCCCGCGCCAGCTTCAGATCGGCGGGCTTGCCCGATTTCAGGAAGGCCATCGCGGCTTGCGCCGCATAGCGGCCACCGGCATGGGCGTAATAGATCCCCTCGCCCGAGGAGGGCGCCACGACGCCCGCGGCATCGCCCGAAAGCACCACATCCTTGCCATTGTCCCAGACATCGAGCGGCTGCAGCGGGATCGGCGCGCCTTCCTTGCGGATCGTCTCTTCCTTGTCGAGCCCGGACATCTGGCGAAGCAGCGTCGTGCAATCCTTCAGGCTGACATCGGGCAGTTCCGTCCCCATGCCAATCGAGGCAGTCTTGCCATGCGGGAAGACCCAACCATAGAAATCCGGGCTGATCCGGCCATCATAATAGACATCGCAGCGCGTCGGGTCGTAATTCGCCACCGTCGTCGGCGCTTTGATGATCTCGTGATAGGCGAAGACGAGCGGGATCTTCGTCGCGGGCACTTCATTGCGCACCTGCGAATTCGCCCCGTCGGCGCCGATCACCACCCGGGTCTCGGCCTTCATCTCCTCGCCGGTGACCTTGTCGCGCCAGACGACGACGGTCTTGCCGCTGTCCCGCTCGATCCGCAGCCAGGTGCCGGTGATCCGGTCCGCCCCCGCCTTGCCCGCGCGCTCACGCAGCCATTCGTCGTAATCCTCGCGGTCGACCATGCCGACGAAGCCGTTCTCGATCGGGATGTCGACGAAACGGCCGGTGGGCGAGATCATCCGCGCCGAGGTGATCTTGGCCACCAGCAGGTGATCGGGAATGTCAAAGTCGCGGATCAGCCGCGGCGGGATCGCGCCGCCGCAGGGCTTGATGCGCCCTGCGCGGTCCAGCAGGGCCACCTTGAGACCCGCGCGGGCCATATCCCATGCCGCCGTCGATCCCGCAGGACCGCCCCCGACAACGAAAGCATCATATTGCATCTCATTCACCCGCCATGACCGTGGGAACCCGTGCCGCGCCCCGTGCGGCGACCACTCCGGTCGCCATCACGGCCGCGACGATGAAAAGGAGCGCCTGCGCCCCGAAAACCAGCCCGAATGCCGTGGCATCGGGCAGAAAAAACCGCATCAGATCGGCCGCGCCCGCCCCCAGCAGGCCGCCAAAGCCCGCCGCAATCGCCTGCGCCGCGCCCCAAAGGCCCATCCGCGTGCCCTCGCGCGAGGACCGCCCCTCGCCCGCCAGCGCCATCATCGCGCCGATCGCCGCGACGGCGAAAATGCCGTTGAAGAAGCCAAGCCCGATCACCGCCGGGATCAGCGCCGCGCCGGGCAGATGGCCGAGCACGACAATCGCGGCAAGCGCGGCCGAGGAGCCAAGGCAGCCCGCCACCACCCAGCCGCGCAGGGTGCCGATCTTCAGCCCCGAGAGCGCAATCCCCACCGTCAGCATGCCGAAGAACACGCCGCCATTCTGCATCCCCGACAGCTTGGTCGTTTCCCCGGCGGTGAAGCCGAAGACCAGCCCCGCATAGGGTTCGAGGATCAGTTCCTGCAGGAAATAGGCGGTCATCGAGAGGAACAGGAAAAAGGTGAAGGCGCGGGCCTGCGGTTCGGCCCAGACCTCGCGCAGCCCTTCCAGCAGCCGCGGCGGCGTGTCCTCGGGGACCGGATGGTCGAGCCGCCGTTCGATCCCCCAGACGGCGAGCGTGGTCAGCACCACGGCGCCCAGGGTGACGATGGCCACGATCCACAGCAGGCGTTCGGGCGAATAGGGGTCGAGGAAATGGCCGACCGTCCCCGCGGTGACGGCGATGCCGAAGATCATCAAAAGCCAGGTGATCGTGGCGGCCGCGGCGCGGCGGCGCGGCTCAGTCCCCGAGGCCAGAAGCGCCAGCAACGAGGTGCCCGAGGCGCCGACGCCAAAGCCGATCAGCACATAGGCGAAGATCGAGAGCAAAAGCGCCTGCCCCCAGGCGAGCGGAAAGAGCACCACGGCAAGCGCGGCCAGAAAGGCGCCAAGCGCCAGAACCGCCATGCCCAGGATGACAAAGAAGGTGCGATTGCCCTTGGTATCGGAGCGCAGCCCCCAGGCGGGCCGGGCGATCTGCAGCCCGTAATGCAGCGCCACCAAAGCGCCGGGCAGCACCGCGGGCAGCGCCAGTTCCACCACCATCAGCCGGTTCAGCGTCGAGGTGGTCAACACCACCACCGCGCCGATGCACAGCTGCACCAGCCCCAGCCGGAAAATCTGGAGCCAGCCGAGCGTCATACCGTGAAGCCCCGGATCGCGAAGGCGGTGATCATCATGCCCGAGACATACATCACGACGCCGGTGCCGTTATACCAGGGCGCCTTGCCCTCGGGGTCGCGCATCCAGACCGACATCGCCCAGAACTGCCCGAACAGCAGGACCAGAACGGCGGTGGCGTGGAAGGGTTTCGAGAACAGATACAGCATGGTGATGACCAGCGATTGCGCCAGACCCATCACCGTGCAGGCGATCTTCGCCGCGACCTCGGGGCCATAAACGGCGGGCAGCGACTTGATGCCCAGCTTGCGGTCGCCCTCGATCGCCTTGAAATCGTTGATCGTCATGATGCCATGCGCGCCAAGCGCGTAAAGCGTCGCCATCATCACGATGGGAAAGCCCGGCGCGCTGTCGGCGGTGGCCAGAAGCACGGCGGCGCCGGTGATCCAGGGCAGGCCCTCATAGGCCAGCCCCACCAGCCCCGGCCCCCACCAGCCCGAGCGTTTCAGCCGGATCGGTTCCACCGAATAGGCCCAGGCGGCGGCGACGCCCAGAAGCGTCGCGACAAAGCCCCAGGTTCCCAGCTGCCAGCCGACGACGAGCGACAAAAGCGACATGGCAATGGCGATATAAAGGCCCCAATAGCCCGGGATGCGCCCCGAGGGGATCGGCCGGTGCGGCTCGTTGATCGCATCGACATGGCGGTCGCACCAGTCATTCGCCGCCTGGGACATGCCGCAGACGATCGGACCGGCCAGAACGATGCCCAGCACCACGACGCCCTTGTTGTCCCAGATCGGCACGTTCGAGGACACCGCGCCGCACAGATAGGCCCACATCGGCGGGAACCAGGTCACCGGCTTGATCAGTTCCAGCATCGCCCGCGGTTCGGGAATGCTGCGGCGGCTGGGCGAAAGGTCTTGGGCGCTCATGGGGTCAGGTCACCGGAAGTTGCGGGGCAAGGCCCGAAGGGGCCTCAGCCGGAATGGACAGAGCTGGGCATAGCCGTTTTCTTGCCCTGCGGATGCAGGACAAAAAGGCACGGGCCGCCGCTGACCGAAGCGCAGGAGATTTCCTCCACCGTCACCTCGGGCCAGACAAGCGTGCCGAAAAGCCGTTCGAACACCGCCGCATGCCAGAAGCACGAGGGGCGTTCGGCCGCGGCGGCGCGCAGCGGATTGTCATCGATGCGGAAGGTCAGCGGGCGGAAGCTTTCGACCCGGAACCGCCCCGACCCCACAAAGGTCCAGGCATGTTTGGTGATCGCCGCCGCAAGAAGGCGTGCGCCCAGAAACCCGGGCAGCACGCGGATGATCGCCTTGGCAAAACCGGGGATCCGGTTGGCCAGGATATAGTCGCCGGTGGCCAGCCCCGAGAGCCAGAGAAGGCCCTCGGCAGCTTCGCCCTGATCGACGCGCAGCGCCTGATGCACGGCCCGGCACTGGCTTTCCGGCAGCATCCCCGAGTCAGGCGGCGGGACGGGCACGCCCGCCAGCCGCATCACCCGGTCACGCTCGGCACGGCCAAGGTGGCGGTCGAGCACGCCGATCGTTTGCAAGATGGCATTCGGCCCGATCCGGGGCTCGTCATCTTGCGGCGCAGGCGCGGCACCGCTCATGGCCGTCACTCCTTCTTATTCCGCGGCGTCGACCATCTGGTCCTTGCCGCCCCCGCAGGCCATCGCCGCATGTTCGGCGCTGCGCGCCTCGTGCGTCTCGGCCGAAAGGTCGAACTCGTCTTCCGCATCCGCGGGCATCACGAAGTTCGCGGTGTTGCGGTCGGCGGCGCGGTCCTTCATCTGGGCGCGCAGCGCTTCCTGCCGTTCCTTATGCTTGCGCGAACGGTCGGCGGCGGCTTCCCAGTCGGCGACCTGCGCCTCGGCGATCTTGCGGGTCTCGTCGAAGTGGAAATCGACGGTGTCCTTGGTCTGCGGGCCCCAGTAGCCGGCCTTGCCGAGGTCATAGAAGGTGCGCCCCACCCCGGCCTTGAGGAAGGCCTTGAGGCAGCCGAGCAGATAGCGGCGGCGGAAGCCGGTGCCGCGCCACGGATAGTGGAACAGCGCCTTGCGCATGTAGAAGCGACGGTAGTTCTTCATCACGCCGTCCAGCAGCTCGCCGCGGGTCAGCGCCTTCGGCTTCATGATCGGGGTCACGAAGTTGTATTTCGAGAAGTCGAAGACCTCGACCTGATCGCGCAGCTCCTGGAACAGCGGCGTGAAGGGCCAGGGCGTGTACATCGACCAGTTCGCCAGGTCCGGCTGCCAGTCCCAGGCCATCTGGAAGGTTTCTTCCAGCGTGTCCTTGGTCTCGTTGTCGAGGCCGACGATGAACTGCGCTTCGGTGAAAATGTCGGCCTCGCGCAGAAGGCGGATCGCCTCCTTGTTCTCGGCGACGGTGGTTTCCTTGTTGAACAGGTCCAGCTTCAGCTGCGCCGCGGCTTCGGTGCCGAGCGAGATGTGGACAAGGCCCGCCTCACGGTAGAATTTCAGCAGGTCGCGGTCGCGGTAGATGTCGGTCACGCGGGTGTTGATGCCCCACTTGACCTTGTGGTTCAGACCGCGGTCGATCATCTCCTGGCAGAATTCGACGAATTTCTTCTTGTTGATCGTCGGTTCCTCGTCGGCCAGGATGAAGAAGCCGACGTCGTAGTTGGTCACCAGATCTTCGATCTCGTCCACCACCGCTTTCGGCGAGCGGACGCGGTAGTCACGCCAGAACTTCCACTGCGAGCAGAACGAACAGGTGAAGGGGCAGCCCCGCGCCATGTTCGGAATCGCCACGCGCACGCCCAGCGGGATATAGATATAGTGTTTCCAGTCGATCAGCGACCAGTCGGGTTTCAGGCTGTCGATGTCCTTGACGGTCGGCGCAGCTTGCGTCGCGACGATCTCGTTGCCGTCATGGAAGGCCAGACCCTTGATTGAGGCGCGGTCTTCCGGCCAGCGGCCTTCAGAGACGCATTTGGCCAGTTCGACCATGATCTCTTCGCCTTCGCCGCGCACGATCACGTCGACCCAGGGCGCCTCCGAGAGCACCTGACGGAACATGAAGGTCGCATGCACGCCGCCCAGCACGCGCACCGCATTCGGCACGACTTCCTTGGCGATCTTCAGCGTCTCTTCCGCCTCGTAGATCGAGGGGGTGATCGAGGTCACGCCGATCAGGTCCGGTTGCAGCTCGGCGAATTTCTTGCGCAGCTCGTCATGCGAGACGTTCATCGTCATCGCATCGATGAAATGGATATCGTCAAAACCCGCTTTTTTCAGGTGACCCGCAAGATAGGGGACCCACGACGGGGGCCAGTTCCCCGCGATCTCGGCCCCGCCGGAGTGGTAATTGGGGTGGACGAAAAGGATGCGCATGGCTGACCCTCCAGGGCGTAGGTGTAAACCTCAGTTGACATGCATCCCAACCACATTAAATCGCACAGGTCAAATGCAGAAAATTGCCGCACCCCTGTCGCGGAGCGCAAGCCGCGCTCGCAAGCTTTTGATATCGCTTGATTCTGGTTGAGCCCCCCAGCAGGGTCAGGGGGGCCTGCGACGGGGTGGCGCAGCCGGAAAAAGGCGGGGGAAAAGCGGGAACACCGGGGCCGGAAAGCGGCCGCCGCGGCGCCTGCGGCGGCCCGGATCCGCAAAGGTGAATCAGGTATGAGGGATTTCGGCCGCAAGGCGATCGACCCGGCGCCGATCCGGCGGCGGCCGATGATGCGGCGATGCGAAACGTCAGGAGCAATAACCGCCGGTGCCGCCCCGCCCCGGCAGGACAAGGCCAATGTCGCGCGCGACCCCGGCGCTGGCCCCGGTCAATCCGGCCGGAGTGTTATTCCGCGTCCTTCGACAGCAGGCCGAACTTGCGCAGCTTCACATAAAGCGACTGCCGCGACAGCGACAAAAGCTCGGCCGCCGCCACCCGGTTGTTGCCGGTCAGCTCCAGCGCGGTTTCGATGCACATCTTCTCGATGATCTCGGTGGTCTCCGAAACGATGTCGCGCAGCGTGGCATAGCCCACCATCTGCATCACGTTGCGCAGCCCCTCGTTGCTGGCCATCCCCGGCATGATCCGGGTCGCATCGGCAAGGTTGCTGTCGCGGATCACCAGCGCGATCGTCGGTGTCGCCCGGTCATGGAACAGCGTCGCCGACAGCTCGACCGTGACCTGCCCCGAGAAATCGGTGTTCAGCCGGGTCACGTAATGGCGCAGATGGCCGATGCGCTTGACGTTATCAAGCAGCACGTTCAGGTCGACGGCCCCGCGCGACAGGAAATCGGCAAAGGACCGCCCCTGCACCAGCGCCGCCGAGCCCGCATCGGTCAGATAGAGAAAGGCGTCATTCGCCGCCCGGATCGTGCCGTCGGCGTCCAGAAACACCATCGCATCGACGCCCTTGAGGAAGAGCCGCTCGCTCAGCTCGACCGTGTCATCGACGCGGGGACGCCGGGCCTCAGCCTCGCCCAGACGGCACAAAAGCAGCCGGTCGCCCGCGGCCCGGAACAGCGTCGCCGTCACCGTCACCTTGCGGCGCGAGCGGCGGATCGTCAGCTCGACCCCGCCCAGCGGGTCCGAGCCGGCCAGCTTGGCCAGGTTTTCCAGGAATTCGCCGCGGCGGCGCCCGTCCAGCTCCTGCCCCACCGGCGCATCGATCAGCTCGGCCCGGGTGGCGCCGATCATCCCGGCCGCGGCCAGGTTCAGATCGGCAATCCGCCCGGTCGACATCGACACGATCAAAAGCGGCGCCGGATGCGCCTCGAGCAGCACGCGATACCGGGTCTCGATCTCGCGCTGCGCCTCGTAATCGCGTTCCAACGCCAGCTGCGCCTTGACCAACTGCTGCTGCACCTCGGCCAAGGGCTGCATGTCGCGCCCGATCAGCAACAGCGTCCCATCCTCGCCCGAGCGGGTAATGGTGTAGCGCACCGGCAGGGTGAAGGCCTCGGCGGAATGGGTCAGTTCCAGCTGCAGCGCGCGACCGGGCTCCGGCCCGTCAGCAAGCCGGTTTTCCAGCTTCTGCGCGCTTTCCGGGCTGAAGAGCTGCGACAGCCGCGCCCCCTGCCAATCCGCGAAACGCTCCGCGGCGCCAAACTGCGGGCTGACCATCACCGTTTCGACAACACGACCGGGCGACACAATCAGCGCAATGTCGCAGACCGATGTCACGATGTCAGCCAAAAGCTCGGGAGAGACCCTTTGCAAGGCCTCCCGTCGCATCAAGAAGCTTCCATCAGATGTCACGGCCGCAACCTTTCCACAACCCGTGTCTCTTCGTCAGCCTTCCCTCGTCTTCCTCGACCCACAACCGTTTTCAGTCATACCAGAGAGAATTCGGAAATGACGAGCGAAAGATCGTTCGTCACCAGATCCGCCCCGGTTCTTGCGAGTGCTTCGGCACGCTGCGATACGATGGCGCCACCGATCGCAACGCGCATCCGCCCCTTCGTGAGGCTGGAAAGGGTTTTGACAAGTTTGGCGCAGATTTCAACCCTGTCCATGCTGCCGACGGTGATCAAAGCCGCATCAAACCGGGTTGTCGCCAGCAAACGCGACAGATCGCTCAACCCCGGAGCGAAGAGCATCCGCACCGACACCCCCCGGCGGCGAAGCTCCATCGCCACGATGAGCGACCCAAGCGTGTGCTGCTCGCCCGGGGGCACGATCAAAAGCACGGTTGCCCCGCTGGTGCCGCCGACCGAGTCGGTCGTGACCAGCCTTTGCAGCGCATGCAGCAATTCCTGCAGCCGCGAAATCGCGATCGTCACCTGCGCGAAGCCGATCCGGTCACTGTCCCAGGCGGCGCCGATCTGCCGGGCCGCCTCGGGGATGTAGTGCGTGGCGATCTCCTCAACCGGGACATGCGCGGCGCGGAAGTCCTCGAACAGCAGGTCCATCGCGCCAAGCTCCGGTCCCGTTGCCAGTTCGACCATCCTGTCCACAAGCACGGTCTGCAGTTCCGCCACTCCGTTCATGCGCCGCGCGACAAGCCGCCCGATCGCCTCCAAAGCAAGACCGACGAAACCATCAGGGCATCCCGTCGAGCCATGCTCGAGTTCAACACTTATATCCCGCATTCGAGTCCCCGAAACCCAACGTCGCCCGGGATCATTCCTCATCCTGGACGAGCGGAACATGACATGGGTCAATAAACCCACATCTGTTACACATCAACACGCCGTTTCCGCCCCCGCCCCGGCCCGGTCGGCGGCACATCGACCGCCGCGGCGCAAGGCACGGGCCAAGTTGAGAAAAGGCGCATCCCGCCCCGCCCGGTTTTCGCCCGGACGGGCCGTGGCCGTGGTTTAGCCGGGCGCGGGCCGAGGCATCAAGGCGCCCCTGCGCGCGCGGGCAGCGGCGTTTCGTCCCGCCCCTGAGTGTAAGTTTTCATTGACACTTTCTCGTGACAAGCCCAGTTTCACGGCAGAGTGCGCTCACGAAGAAAGGCTGGCTGCCACTATGCCAAACTCCCCCCAAAACCCGTCGCGAAAGGCACTCTACACCGAGGAAGAACGCGCCCGCAGGGACGCGACTCCGTGGACCGTGGTGCAGGCCATCCTGGCGCCGCTGCAGTTCCTGGTCTTCGGTATCTCTCTCGTGCTCGTGGTGAGATTCCTTTTCACCGGAGAGGGTTACGAGGCTGCGACGATCTCGATCCTGATCAAGACGCTTTTGCTTTACACGATCATGGTGACCGGAGCGATCTGGGAAAAAGTCGTGTTCGGGCAGTATCTTTTCGCCCCCGCCTTCTTCTGGGAGGACGTGTTTTCCTTCGGGGTGATCGCGCTGCACACGGCCTATCTCTGGGCGCTTTTCACCGGCCAACCGCATGAGCTGCAAATGTTCATCGCGCTGGCTGCCTATGCAACCTATGTCATCAACGCCGGACAGTTCCTGTGGAAACTGCGTCAGGCGCGGCTTCAGGCAGCTTCCGAAGACGCCGGCTCCCTGGTGATGGAACGGGGGACGCGATGAGCCTCGATTCGCCGACTTTCGGCTGCACCGATTCTCCGGTGCGGCGCGAGCGTGGTCAGAAAGCCGTGTTTTGCGGCCTGACCTCGATCGTCTGGCTGCACCGCAAGATGCAGGATGCCTTCTTTCTGGTCGTCGGCTCGCGCACCTGCGCGCATCTGCTGCAGGCCGCCGCGGGCGTGATGATCTTTGCCGAGCCGCGCTTCGGCACCGCCGTTCTGGAAGAGCAGGATCTGGCGGGTCTGGCCGATGCGCACAAGGAGCTGGACCGCGAGGTGGCGAAGCTTCTGGAGCGTCGCCCCGATATCCGGCAGCTGTTCCTAGTCGGCTCCTGCCCCTCCGAAGTGCTCAAGCTCGATCTTGACCGCGCCGCCGAACGGCTGAGCGGCATCCACGCGCCGCATGTGCGGGTTTACAGCTACACCGGCTCGGGTCTGGATACGACCTTCACGCAAGGCGAGGACACCTGCCTTGCCGCGATGGTGCCGACGCTCGACACCACCGACGCGGCCGAACTGATCGTCGTCGGCGCCCTGCCCGATGTGGTCGAGGATCAGTGCCTGTCGCTTCTGACGCAACTGGGCGTCGGCCCGGTGCGGATGCTGCCCGCGCGGCGCTCGGACATCGAGCCCGCCGTCGGGCCGAACACCCGGTTCATTCTGGCGCAGCCTTTCCTTGGCGAAACCGCCGGGGCTCTGGAACGGCGCGGCGCGAAGCGGATCGTGGCCCCCTTCCCCTTTGGCGAGGAAGGCACGACGCTCTGGCTGAAGGCCGTGGCCGATGCCTATGGCGTCTCGGCTGAAAAGTTCGAGGCCGTCACCGCCGCGCCCCGCGCCCGGGCGAAAAAGGCGATTGCCGCGCATCTTGAGACGCTCACCGGCAAGTCGCTTTTCATGTTCCCCGACAGCCAGCTGGAAATTCCGCTGGCGCGGTTTCTGGCGCGCGAATGCGGCATGAAGACGACCGAGATTGCCACCCCCTTCCTGCATAAGGCGATCATGGCGCCGGATCTGGCGCTGCTGCCGTCGAACACCGCGCTGACCGAGGGGCAGGATCTGGAAGCCCAGCTGGACCGGCACGAGGCGATCAACCCCGATCTGACCGTTTGCGGTCTGGGGCTGGCGAACCCGCTCGAGGCCAACGGTCATGCGACGAAGTGGGCAATCGAACTGGTGTTCACGCCGGTGCATTTCTACGAGCAGGCGGGGGATCTGGCCGGGTTGTTCTCGCGCCCGTTGCGCCGTCGTGCATTGCTGAACGGAGGCGCGGCATGAAGCTGACGCTCTGGACCTATGAGGGCCCGCCGCATGTCGGCGCGATGCGTGTTGCGACCGCAATGAAGGACCTGCAGCTGGTGCTGCACGGGCCGCAAGGCGACACCTACGCCGATCTTCTCTTCACGATGATCGAGCGCCGCAATGCCCGCCCGCCGGTGAGCTTTTCCACCTTCGAAGCCTCGCATATGGGCACCGACACCGCGATTTTGCTGAAGGACGCGCTGGCCGCCGCCCATGCGCGCTACAAGCCGCAGGCGATGGCGGTGGCGCTGACCTGCACGGCGGAACTGCTGCAAGACGATCCGAACGGGATTTCCCGCGCGCTGAACCTGCCCATCCCGGTCGTGCCGCTGGAACTGCCGAGCTATTCGCGCAAGGAAAACTACGGCGCGGACGAGACCTTCCGCGCGCTGGTGCGCGCGCTGGCCGTGCCGATGGAGCGCACGCCCGAGGTGACCTGCAACCTGCTCGGCGCCACCGCGCTTGGCTTCCGTCATCGCGACGACGTGGCCGAGGTGACGAAGCTTCTGGCCACGATGGGGATCAAGGTCAATGTCTGCGCGCCCTTGGGCGCCAGCCCCGATGACCTGCGCAAGCTCGGTCAGGCGCATTTCAACGTGCTGATGTATCCCGAAACCGGGGAATCGGCGGCGCGGCATCTGGAGCGCGCCTGCAAGCAGCCTTTCACCAAGATCGTGCCGATCGGCGTCGGCGCCACCCGCGATTTCCTGGCCGAGGTGAGCAAGATCACCGGCCTGCCCGTCGTCACCGACGAATCGACGCTGCGGCAACCCTGGTGGAGCGCGTCCGTCGACTCGACCTACCTGACCGGCAAGCGCGTCTTCATCTTCGGCGACGGCACCCATGTCATTGCCGCCGCGCGGATCGCCGCGAAGGAAGTCGGTTTCGAAGTCGTCGGCATGGGCTGCTACAACCGCGAGATGGCCCGCCCGCTGCGCACCGCCGCCGCCGAATACGGGCTCGAGGCGCTGATCACCGACGATTACCTTGAGGTCGAAAAGGCCATCGAGGCCGCAGCACCCGAGCTGATCCTTGGCACGCAGATGGAGCGCAACATCGCGAAAAAGCTGGGCCTGCCCTGCGCGGTGATCTCGGCCCCCGTCCATGTGCAGGACTTCCCCGCCCGCTACGCCCCGCAGATGGGCTTTGAAGGCGCGAACGTCCTTTTCGACACCTGGGTGCATCCGCTGGTGATGGGGCTTGAGGAACATCTGCTGACGATGTTCCGCGAAGATTTCGAATTCCACGACGCGGCCGGTGCCAGCCATCATGGCGGCAAGGCGGTCGCCCGGGAAGAATCCCCTGTCGTCCCGGCCGAAGCGGCCCCAGCGGCGACCTCCGACACCCCGGCAGCGCCCTCGCCGGTAGTCGTGACCCAGGCCAGCGGTGAAATCCGCTGGCTGCCCGAGGCCGAGCGCGAATTGCGCAAGATCCCGTTCTTTGTCCGGGGCAAGGCCAAGCGCAACACCGAACTTTATGCCGCGCACAAAGGCGTGTGCGACATCACCGTCGAAACCCTCTATGAGGCCAAGGCCCATTATGCACGATGAGTCGATGAGCGGAACCCTGCCGCTGCCGCCGCACCGTCCGGGCGGTTATAACGTCGTGATCATCACGCTCGACCAGCATGCCGCCGGTCCGGCTGCCCGCGCTTTGCCGCGGCTGCAACACGACTTCCCCGACATCCATGTCTCCGTCCACGCCGCTGCCGAATGGTCGGAAAACCCGGCCAAGCTCGCCGCTGCGAAAGCGGCCGTGCTGAACGCCAATATCGTTGTCGCGAACCTTCTGTTCATCGACGAACATCTGCAGATGATCGTGCCCGAGATGCAGGCGGTGCGTGACACTCTGGATGCCTTTGTCGGCATGGTCGCCGATCCGCAGGTGGTCCGTCTGACGAAGATGGGCGATCTGGACATGACCAAGCCCGCTTCGGGGCCGATGGCGCTTTTGAAAAAGCTGCGCGGCAAGAACGAACCCGGTGCCGGATCTGCCGAAAAGCAGATGTCGATGCTGCGCACGATCCCGAAGATGCTGAAATTCATCCCGGGCAAAGCGCAGGATCTGCGCGCCTGGTTCCTGTGCATGCAATATTGGCTGGGCGGCTCCGAAGACAACATCGAATCGATGGTCCGCTATCTGGTGGGCCGCTATGCCGACAACCGCGACTGGCGCGGCATCAAGGCGGCGGCGCCGATCGACTACCCCGAGGTCGGACTTTATCACCCCGACATGCCGGGCCGGATCACCACCGATCCTTCCAAGCTGCCGCAGCCCGCTAACCCGGTCGCGACGATCGGTCTTTTGATGCTGCGCAGCTACATTCTGGCCAAGGACACCGCGCATTATGATGCGGTGATCCGCGAATTGCAGGCGCATGGCGTCGCCGTTCTGCCCGCCTTTGCCGGTGGCCTGGATGGCCGCCCGGCGATCGAGGAATTCCTGCACGGCAAGATCGACACGCTGCTGTCGCTCTCGGGCTTCTCGCTCGTCGGGGGCCCGGCCTATAACGACAGCGATGCGGCGGTCGAAACGCTGAAAGCGCTTGATGTTCCTTACGTCACCGCGCAGCCGCTGGAATTCCAGACGCTGGGGCAATGGCGGGCCTCGGGCGGCGGACTTGGCCCGGTAGAAACCACCATGCTGATCGCGCTGCCGGAAATCGACGGCGCGACGAACCCGACCGTTTTCGCGGGCCGCCATGATCCGGCGGGCTGCGTGACCTGTGCACGCGGTTGCAAACCCGATCCGGAAGCCGAAAGCCACGCCATGGCCCCCTGCCCCGAGCGGATCGAGACGCTGGTGGACAAGGTCGTCCGCATGGCGAAGCTGCGCCGCTCCAAGGTCGCGGAGCGCAAGGTCGGCATCGTGCTTTACGGCTTCCCGCCGAATGCGGGGGCGGCCGGGACCGCTGCATATCTGTCGGTCTTTGAGAGCCTTTTCAACGTGATGCACGCGATGAAGGCTTCGGGCTACCAGATGGGCGAGCTGCCCGAAAGCGTGCAGGAGCTGCGCGACGCGGTGCTCTGCGGTCCGAACACGACGCATGGGCAACCGGCGCAGATCGCCGCCCGGATTCCGGCCGCCGAATTCGTCGCCCGCACGAAATGGCTCAAGGACATCGAGGCCGCCTGGGGCTCCACCCCCGGCAAGCACCAGACCGACGGGCGGGACGTCTTCGTTCTGGGCCGTCAGTTCGGCAATGTCTTCGTCGGGCTGCAGCCGGTCTTCGGCTATGAAGGCGACCCGATGCGGCTTCTGTTCGAGAAGGGCTTCGCTCCGACCCATGCCTTTGCGGCCTTCTACCGCTGGCTGCGCGAGGATTTCGCCGCCGACACGCTGCTGCACTTCGGCATGCACGGGGCGCTTGAATTCATGCCCGGCAAACAGGCGGGCATGTGCGAGGCCTGCTGGCCGGATCGGCTGATCGGCAACCTGCCGAACGTCTATCTTTATGCCGCCAACAACCCGTCGGAAGCCACCCTTGCGAAACGCCGCTCGAATGCGGTCATCGTCAGCCACCTGACCCCGCCCTTGGCGCAATCGGGCCTCTACAAGGGTCTGGCCGAGATCAAGGAAAGCCTTGGCCGTCTGCGCGCCCTGCCCCCCGACTCGCCCGAATGCGAGGATCTGGAGGCGCTGGTGCGCGAACAGGCCAAGGGCGTGAACATGGACGCCTCGGACCTCTCGACGCTGTGGGAGAAACTCCTTGAAACCGAAGGCGCGCTGATCACCGAGGGTCTGCATGTCGTCGGCCGTCCGATGACCGCCGAGGCCCGGGCCGAGATGCTTGATCTGATGCCGGAGAATGCCGACCGTGCGCGGGCGGACAAGCTTCTGCAGGAAGAGCATGAAATCGCCGGGCTTTTGCGCGCGCTTGATGGCCGCTATGTGCCGCCGGTGCCGGGCGGGGATCTGGTGCGCTCGCCCGAGATCCTGCCGACCGGGCGCAACATCCACGCCTTCGACCCGTTCCGCATGCCGACCGCCTTTGCGATCCGCGACGGCGCGGCGCAGGCGGCGCGGCTTCTGGCCACCCACCCCACCCTGCCGCGCTCGATCGCGCTGGTTTTGTGGGGCTCGGACAACATCAAGTCGGATGGCGGCCCGATCGGTCAGGCGCTGGCGCTGATGGGCGCGCGGCCGCGGTTCGACACCTACGGGCGCCTGGCCGGGGCAGAGCTGATCCCGCTGGCCGAACTTGGCCGTCCGCGCATCGATGTGGTGATGACGCTCTCGGGCATCTTCCGCGACCTGCTGCCGTTGCAGACGAAGCTTCTGGCCGAGGCCGCTTACCTGTGCGCCAGCGCGGAGAATGAGCCGCTGGCGCAGAACTTCATCCGGGCGAACGTGCTCGCCACGATGCAGGACACCGGGATGGACTTCGAGACCGCCTCGCTGCGGGTGTTCTCGAATGCCGAGGGGGCTTATGGCTCGAACGTCAACACGCTGGTCGGCTCGGCCGGTTTTGGCGATGAGGACGAGCTGGCCGATGCCTATGAGTCGCGCAAATCCTTTGCCTATGGGCGGGACGGCAAGTCGACGAAACAGGTGAACCTGCTGCAAAACGTGCTGTCCAAGGTCGATCTGGCCTATCAGAACCTTGAATCCGTCGAACTGGGCGTGACCACCGTCGATCACTATTTCGACACGCTGGGCGGCATCGCGCGGGCGACGAAACGGGCGCAGGGCGGCAAGGAAACGCCGGTCTATATCGGCGACCAGACCCGCGGCGCGGGCACGGTGCGCACGCTGCAAGACCAGATCGCGCTGGAGACCCGGGCGCGCAGCCTGAACCCGAAATTCTACGAAGGGCTGCTCAAACACGGCGCCGAAGGCGTGCGGCAGATCGAAGCGCAGGTGACGAACACCCTTGGCTGGTCTGCCACGACAGGGCAGGTTGAACCTTGGGTCTATCAACGGCTTTCGGAAACCTTTGTCCTTGACGACGAGATGCGCGAGCGGCTGGCCAGCCTGAACTCGGCCGCGTCGAGCCGGATGGCGCAACGGCTTCTGGAAGCTTCGGACCGCAACTACTGGCAGCCGGATGCTGCAACTCTGGCCGCGCTGCAAGCCGCCGCGGACGAGTTGGAGGACCGGATGGAAGGCGTTGCGGCAGAATGACATGGACGACGACGAAAAGGAGGGCCGCATGAGCCCGCGCGACGACATTCCCGACCTGAAGGGCTTCGACGGTGACGGCGAGGGCTCGGTGCAGGTGCACGACAGCGAAGACATCGGCCTCGATGTCGGCGGCGCGCGCGTGTTCTCGGTCTACGGCAAGGGGGGGATCGGCAAATCGACGACCTCTTCGAACCTCTCGGCCGCGTTCTCGCTTCTGGGCAAGCGCGTGCTGCAGATCGGCTGCGATCCGAAGCATGACAGCACCTTCACCCTGACGGGGCGGCTGCAGGAAACCGTGATCGACGTGCTCAAGCAGGTGAACTTCCACCCGGAAGAACTGCGCCCCGAAGATTACGTGACCGAAGGCTTCAACGGCGTGATGTGCGTCGAAGCGGGCGGCCCGCCCGCGGGCACCGGCTGCGGCGGCTATGTCGTTGGTCAGACGGTGAAGCTGCTCAAGCAGCATCACCTGCTGGAAGACACCGATGTGGTCGTTTTCGACGTTCTGGGCGACGTGGTCTGCGGCGGCTTTGCGGCCCCCTTGCAGCATGCCGACCGGGCGCTGATCGTGACCGCGAACGACTTTGACAGCATCTATGCGATGAACCGCATCATCGCGGCGGTGCAGGCGAAATCGGTCAACTACAAGGTTCGCCTTGCGGGCTGCGTGGCGAACCGCTCGCGCGAGACGAACGAGGTCGACCGCTACTGCGAAGCCGCCAATTTCAAGCGCATCGCCCATATGCCGGATCTCGACTCCATCCGCCGCTCGCGGCTGAAAAAGCGCACCCTGTTCGAGATGGACGATGCCGAGGATGTGGTGATGGCGCGCGCCGAATACATCCGTCTGGCCGAGACGCTCTGGCGTTCGACCGGCGAGCCGGGCCTGACGCCCGAGCCGCTGACCGATCGCCATATCTTCGAACTTCTGGGATTCGACTGAGATGGCCTCCGATTACGCAGAGATCCGCAACCGCGTCGAACACTATTTCGACCGCACCGCCACCCGCGCCTGGGAACGGCTGACGACCGCGGATGCGAAAGTGAGCAAGGTCCGCCAGACCGTGCGCGAGGGCCGCGACACGATGCGCGCGGTCATGCTCTCGCGTCTGCCCGACGATCTGACCGGCTGCCGCGTCATGGATGCGGGCTGCGGCACCGGGCTGACGACGGTGGAACTGGCCAAACGCGGCGCCGATGTGGTGGCGGTGGATATCTCGCCGCAGCTGATCGACATCGCCAAGGACCGCCTGCCGCCCGAGCTGCGCAACAAGGTCAGCTTCCATGTTGGCGACATGGCGGACCCGGCGCTTGGCCAGTTCGATTATGTCGTGGCGATGGACAGCCTGATCTATTACCGCGCCCCGGACATCGGCCGGGTGCTGACGGAACTGGGCAAGCGCACCCATAGCGCCATCGTCTTCACCGTCGCGCCGAGAACAGCCTTCCTGATGGCGTTCTGGTGGCTGGGCAAGCTTTTCCCGCGGTCGAACCGCTCGCCGGTGATGATCCCGCATGCGCTCGACAAGCTGCAGCGCCATGCGGGCGACAGCCTGATCAAGATCGACCGCGTCGCGCGCGGTTTCTACATCTCGGAATGCCTGGAGTATCGGCCATGATACTCTCCCGCCGCATGATCGGTTCGCTGGCGATGACCTGGCTGCCCTTCGCCGATGCGGCGTCCGAAACCCTGCCGCTGCGGCAATTGCTGCGGCTGTCGCTGTTTCAGGTTTCCGTCGGCATGGCGCAGGTGCTGCTTCTGGGCACGCTCAACCGGGTGATGATCCTGGAGCTGGGCGTGCCTGCGCTTGTCGTGGCGGCGATGATCTCGATTCCGGTGCTGGTGGCGCCCTTCCGCGCCATCCTTGGCCACCGCTCCGACACCTACCGCTCGGCGCTTGGCTGGAAGCGGGTGCCCTATCTGTGGTTCGGCTCGCTGTGGCAGATGGGCGGGCTGGCGCTGATGCCCTTCGCGCTGATCCTGCTCTCGGGCGATCAGACCATGGGTCCGGCCTGGGCGGGCGAGGCCTTTGCCGCCGTCGCCTTCCTGATGGCGGGCGTTGGCATGCACATGACGCAGACCGCGGGTCTGGCGCTGGCCGCCGACCGCGCGACCGAGGAAACCCGGCCGCAGGTGGTCGCGCTGCTTTATGTCATGTTCCTGATCGGCATGGGCATTTCGGCGGTGATCGTCGGCTGGCTGCTGCGGGATTTCGACCAGATCACCCTTATCCGCGTCGTGCAGGGCTGCGGGGCGATGACGCTGGTGCTGAACGTCATCGCGCTGTGGAAACAGGAAGTGATGCGGCCGATGACCAAGGCCGAACGCGAAGCGCCGCGGCAAAGCTTCCGCGAGGCCTGGGGGCTTCTGGCGGCCGAACCGGGCGCGCTGCGGCTTCTGGCCACGGTGATGGTCGGCACGCTTGCCTTTTCGATGCAGGACGTGCTTCTCGAACCCTATGGCGGGCAGGTGCTTGGCCTCGCGGTGGGGCAGACGACCTGGCTGACCGCGGGCTGGGCCTTCGGCGCGCTGGTCGGTTTCATCTGGTCGGCACGGCGCCTGTCGCAGGGCGCGGTGGCGCATCGCGTCGCTGCACGCGGGCTTCTGGTCGGCATCGTCGCCTTTACGGCGGTGCTGTTCTCGGCGCTTTTCGGCAGCAAGGTGCTGTTCTTCGCGGCGGCCATGGGCATCGGCCTTGGCAGCGGCATGTTCGGAATTGCCACGCTGACCGTGGCGATGATGGTGGTCGTGCGGGGTGCTGCCGGCATCGCGCTCGGCGCCTGGGGTGCGGCGCAGGCCACGGCGGCGGGGCTTGCGGTCTTCATCGGGGGTGCGACGCGTGACCTCGTTGCCCACGCCGCCGCGGCGGGTTATCTGGGGTCACTCGATAGCCCGGCGCTCGGCTACACGGTGGTCTATGTGACCGAAATCGGACTGCTCTTCATCACCCTTGCCGTGCTCGGACCGCTCGTTCGCCCCGGCAGCCTTTTCCCCAAGAAGCCGGAAACCGGCGAGGCTCGGATCGGCCTTGCCGAATTTCCAACCTGACAAAGGAGGACCACATGGTCGGTGTCAATTTCTTCGGAGACTTCGATCTGGCCAGTCTTGCAATCTGGTCGTTCTGGGCGTTTCTCGCCTATCTGATCTACTATCTGCAAACCGAGAACATGCGCGAAGGCTATCCGCTCGAAAACGACGACGGCCTGCCTTCGGTCAACCAGGGTCCGTTCCCGGTGCCCTCGCCGAAGACCTTCGAGCTGGCCGATGGCCGCAAGATCGTCGTTCCCTCGGTCGAGAACGAAGAAGCCCACCGTCGCACCGACCTCGCGCTTGAGCGCACCTCGGTCAACGAAGGCTATCCGTTCCGTCCGACCGGCAACCCGATGCTCGACGGCGTGGGCCCGGCTTCGTGGGTGCCGCGGCGCGACGAGCCCGAGGTTGACGCGCATGGTCACAACAAGATCCAGCCGATGCGCAAGACCGAGATGAAGGTTTCCGCCGGTCGCGATCCGCGTGGCATGCCGGTGCAGGCCGGGGATACCGAAGTGGTCGGCAAGATCGTCGACATGTGGGTGGACATCCCCGAGCAGCTGGTCCGTTACCTCGAGGTCGAACTGAACTCGGGCAAGAAAAAGCTGCTGCCGATGACCATGCTGAAGATCTGGTCGGACCGTGTGCGCGTCAACGCGATCACCTCGGACCTGTTCGACACCATCCCCGACATCAAGTCGCCGGATGTGGTCACCAAGCTCGAAGAAGACAAGATCTCGGCCTATATCGCCGGGGGCTACATGTACGCCAAGGGTGTCAAACCCTACGCGCTCTGATGCGAGCCTGCGGGGACGGCGCGCGCCCGCGCCGTCCCGTCTGACCGCACTACTGGAATACGGAGGTCTGCATGTCAGACCATGACTTCGACTTCGAACCCCAGCCGGGGATTCCCGCTCCCCTGCCGGAAGGCGAAGAGATTCTCTGGCAGGGCAAGCCCGACATGTGGATGCTGGCGCGCGACGCGTTCAAGATCCGCTGGATGACGGGCATCATGCTGTTTGTCGCCGCCTGGCGCACGACGCTTCTGTGGCACGAGGAAGGCGCGCGTGTTGCGCTGCCCAGTGCCGTGCTTTTCCTTCTGATGGCCGCTGTCGTCTACGGGCTGATGCTTCTGCTCGCCTGGGCGCAGGCCCGTGCCGCGATCTACACCATCACCTCGGCCCGCGTGATCCTGCGCATCGGCGCCGCGCTGCAGGTGACCTTCACCATTCCCTTCACCGTGATCGAATCGATGTCGCTGGCCAAGCTCGGCCGCAAGGGCTTCGGCACGATCGCGCTGCAGAACCGCTCGGACATGCGCCTGTCCTATGGCGTGCTCTGGCCGCATGCGCGCCCTTGGCATTTCCGCGTGCCGCAGGCCGCCTTCCGCTGCATCCCCGAGGCCGAAAAGGTCGCCCGCATCCTCTCCGAGGCTGCGCAGGCGAAGCTGAACGAACCGCAGGTCGTCGCCGCACCGAAAGCCGGTGCCGGTCTGGCCGTGGCGGAATAAGGGGAACAAGATGGCACAGCTTCCGCTCTCCCCTGCCCCGCAGCGCCCCGAGGCGAAACCCGCGGGCAAGCCCGAGGCCGAACTGATCCCGAAGCCGCTGTTGCGGGCGATGATCGGCATCGCGCTCCTGTCGCTGGCGCTGACCACCTATGCCGTGCTGACCGACCGCCCGCGCGAGGGCGTGCCGCCGCCGGGCAAGGTCGTCGCCGAAAAACTGGTCGTGCTCAAGGATATCGACGCCCGCCATGTCACCGTCTCCGACCCCGAGGGCAATCTGCTGCTCGATCTGCCCGAGGGCGGGTTCGTCGACGTGATGGCGGCCGCGGTGCGCCGCTCGCGCGCCGTGGCGCGGATCACCGACAACCCGCCGGTGCGGATCGTGCGCTATGACAATGGCCGTCTGACGATGGAAGACCCGGCTACCGGATGGTCCACCGAACTTTACGCCTTTGGCGCCGACAGCAAGGCCGCCTTCGAGCGTATTCTTGACATGAAGTGAGGAACCCATGCCCGCTTTGACCAGCCACGTACGACCGAATTCCGCCGCCCCGGCGCGGCGGCAGGCGTGGCCTTGCGGGTCTTGCGTTACCGCCCCCGTGGCGGTTCGGATCGGGGCGATGGGCGCGTCCCCCGGTCCAGCGCGGCGCCCCCGTGACCGGGGGTGCCGCGCATGAACAACCCGTGGCTCGTGGCGCTGACGACGATCTTCGTGTGGTGGTTCTCCACCGGCGCGATCCTGTGGCGTATCCGCCGCGCCGACCTGTCAGGCCGGGCAGCGCATATGCGCTCGGTCGTCGGCGGGCTGCCGCTGTTGATCGGCGGCTATATCGCGATGGCGAATTCCGCCGATGACACCTCGGTGCGCGGCGCCCATATCGCCTTCCTGTCCGCCGTCTCGGTCTGGGGCTGGTTCGAGCTGGCTTTCCTCTCGGGCGTGGTCGCCGGTCCGAACCGCGATCATTGCCCGCCCTTCGCGCCGATGACGGAACGGTTCATCCGCTCGGTCGGCACGCTTTTGTGGCATGAAATCGGCCTGATCTCGGCCTTGATCCTCTGCGCGGTGCTGGTCTGGGGCGGCGAGAATCATTTCGGCCTCTGGACCTTCGCGACGCTGTTCTTCGCCCGCGTCTCGGCGAAGCTGAACCTGTTCCTGGGCGTGCCGCGGATCAACACCCAGTTCCTGCCGAAACCGCTGGCCCATCTGGCCAGCCATTTCCGCCACGCCCGGATGAACTTCCTTTTCCCGGTCTCGATCACCGTGCTGACCTTTGCCACCGGCTGCTGGATGGAACGCGCCGCCGATGCGCAGACCGACGGTATCTTCATCGGCTTCGTGCTGTTGACCGTGCTGACGGCGCTGGCGCTTCTGGAACACTGGTTCATGGTGCTGCCGCTGCCGGACCAGAAACTCTGGACCTGGATGCTGCCCTCGGTCGAAGACCCGGCCGATGCGGTGGCCGAGCCGGTGCCGGGGCGCATTCCGCTGGGCAAGTGACGCGCGCAAATGTGACCGCGCGATGTCGGAATTTGTGACGAGGTCACAGACGCCCCCTGCCCCGCGCGTTTATCTGCCCGCATCCGGAATTTCATAAGGTTTCCGCCGATGCGTGTTTCGACCCTCTCGCTTGCCCTTTGCCTGAGCCTGCCACTGCCCGCCCTTGCGGGAAATCCCACCGCCGATTGCATGGTAGAGGCGACGACGCCCGAGGCGCAGGCGGCCTGCATCGGGCTTTCGGCCGAGGCCTGCCGCAAGCGTCCCTCCACCACCCAGCCCACCGATGTCGCGGCCTGCTATGCCGACGAACACGGCTGGTGGCGCAAGCGCATGCTGACGGCGGCCGAGGCGATGAAGGCGCGGGCGGAAAAGCTGGACGTGCCCTATTCGAAACAGATCGCCGCGGGCATGCCGCGGCTCGTCGACGATACGCAGATCATGCTTGACGCCTGGCAGACATGGGCCGAGAAACGCTGCACCTTCGAGGGGATGGTGCATCGCAATTCGCCCCGCCGGATGGT
Organism: Rhodobacter sp. 4.3.4; assembly: GCF_058724655.1. Lineage (NCBI taxonomy): Bacteria > Pseudomonadati > Pseudomonadota > Alphaproteobacteria > Rhodobacterales > Rhodobacter > Rhodobacter sp. 4.3.4. The sequence continues at coordinate 743,940 of NZ_CM178967.1, read as the reverse complement.
CTATGCCGCCGCCTGTCACATGCGGCTGACCGCCGAGCAGACCCTGTTCCTCGAAGCCTCTGCCAAAGCCAACTGACCCCGAGGAGCGCCCATGCTGATCGCCGTTGCCAGCCAGAATTTCCGCACCATCACCGGACATGCGGGCAAGACCCGCCGCTTTCTCGTCTATGAGGTGACGGCCGATCAGGGGCCGGTCGAGGTGGATCGCCTTGACCTGCCGAAAGAGCTGGCGATGCATGAGTTCCACGGCGACGGGCCGCATCCGCTTGATGCGATGACGGCGGTGATCTCGGCCAGCGCGGGCGAGGGCTTTGTCGCGCGCATGGCCGAACGCGGCGTGCTGGCGGTGGTGACCGAAGAGGAGACCGACCCGCAAGCCGCCGCGGCGGCGCTGGCCGAGGGCTTGATGGATGCGCTGATCGGCACCGCCCGCACGCTGGAGGGGCTCTCGCCCGGCTGCGACGGACGCGGCGGCTGCGGTGGCCGGGGCGGCTGCGGCGGCCATGACCACGACGACGACGATGGACATGACCATGGCCACGGCGGCTGTGGCTGCGGTGGCCACGATCACCACCATGATCACGGGCACGGGGCCGTTCCCACGCTGCGCGATGCGCCGCGCCAGGGCGGCGGCTGCGGCTGCGGCGGCGGCGGCGGCTCTTGCCGGGGCTGAGCCCCGTCCTATCTGACCGAAACCAAACCCGGAGCGACCATGACCGAGCGCAAGCCCGATATGAAACCCATGCCCGTGCCGTCCTCGCGCTTCGTGCGTGCGGCGAAGCTTGGCGGGCTGGCCTCCAGCATCGCAGGCTCGGTGATGGCCGAGGGGGCAAAAAGCCTGGCCCGCGGCCAGCGCCCGGTGATGAGCGATCTGCTGCTGACGCCGCAAAACGCGCTCAAGGTTGCCGACAAGCTGGCGCAGATGCGCGGCGCGGCGATGAAGATGGGGCAGCTGATGTCGATGGACGCGGGCGAGATGCTGCCGCCCGAGCTGTCGCAGATCATGGCCCGGCTGCGCTCCGAGGCGCATTTCATGCCCCCCGCGCAGCTGAAAAAGGTGCTGATCACCGCTTGGGGGCCGGATTTCCTGAAGCATTTCAAGAAATTCGACGTGCATCCGATTGCCGCCGCCTCGATCGGGCAGGTGCATCGGGCCTGGACCAAGGACGGCCGCGATCTGGCGATCAAGGTGCAATATCCGGGCGTGCGCACCTCGATCGATTCGGATGTCGACAATGTCGCGACGCTGATGAAGATTTCCGGGCTGGTGCCGAAGGGGCTCGATATCTCGCCGATGCTGGAGGAGGCAAAGCGGCAGCTGCACGAGGAGGCCGATTACGAGCGCGAGGGCAAATATCTGGCGCTGTTCGGACAGCTCAAGGAAAATAGCACCGATTTCACCGTGCCCGCGCTGCATGCCGATCTGACCACGCGCGAGGTTCTGGCGATGTCCTTCGTCGAGGGCGTGCCGATCGAGAGCCTTGAAACCGCGCCGCAGGCGGAACGCGACCGGGTGATGCGGCTGATTGTCGATCTGATCTTCCGCGAGCTTTTCGAGTACCGGCTGATGCAGACCGACCCGAATTTCGCCAATTTCCGCTATGATCCGGCGACGGGGCGGGTGATCCTGCTCGATTTCGGCGCGACGCGGGAATTCCCCGAGGACTTTGCCGAGCGCTATCGACGGCTTTTGCGGGCGGGGCTTGCGGATGACATGACCGGCGTGCGCGATGCCGCGCGCGAGATCGGTTTCCTGCATGCCGAGATGCCCGAGGATCTGGAAGCGATGCTGCTGGGGATGTTCCGCATGACGGTCGAGCCTTTGCGCCAGCCCGGGTTGTACGATTTCGGGCAGAACGATCTGGCGCTGCGGATGCGCGACGAAAGCATGGCCTTGCAGTCGCATCGGCATCATTTCCGCTTTCCGCCGGTGGACAGCCTGTTTCTGCAACGCAAATTCGGCGGCGTCTATCTGCTGGCAACGAAGCTGCGCGCCCGGATCGCGCTTCGCGACGTCGTCGAAAGCTGGCTTTAAAACCGCACCACCACCCGCGCCAGCCCGGCGCGGATCGACTTCTCGACGCTCGCCCCCATCGCCGTCGCCAAGGCGGCGACGATGGAAAGCCCCAGCCCCAGCCCGCGCGACCCCGGCCCCTTGGCGAAAGGCGCCTCGACAAAGGCCACCTGCGCGGTCGGGTTCTCGATCATCAGCGCCGCGCCGCCCCCCTGCCCCGCCTCGGCCGGGCAGATCACCACGCGCACCGGCCCGCTGCCGTGTTCAAGCGCATTTTCCAGCAGGTTGCGGATCAGGATCGCCAAAGCATCGGCATCGACGGGCAGGCTCAGGTGTTCCAGATCGCCATCGTCGAAATGCACCACCGCCCCCTGCCGCCGCGCTTCCGCAACCAGAAGCCGCGCCACCTGCAGCAAATCCGAGGGGCCGCGCCCCAGACCCAGCCCCGCCTCGGAGCGCGAGAGCTGCAACAACCGCTCCACCCGCCGGGTCAGATCGTCGAGCATCGGCAGCGCCGCCACCGCCCCCGGCCCGCCCAGCAGATCAAGCCGCCCCCGGATCGCCGCAATCGGCGTGCGCAGCTCATGCGCGGCATTGGCGACGAAGCGGCGCTCGATCGCGCGCAGATCGTCGATCCGGGCCAGATAGCCGTTCAACCCATGCGCGAGCGGGCGCAATTCCAGCGGCAGACCGGCCTCGGGCAGGGGTGAGAGATCGTCGGGACCGCGCCCGGCGATCATTTCCGCCAGATCGTCGAGCGGCGCCAGCGCACGGCGCAGCGCACGGCGCAGGCCCCAGATCAGCAGCGCCACCACCGGACCGACCAGGATCAGCAGCGAGACCGCCGCCTCGGCCATCTCCGAGCGCCGCCAGGCCTGATTATGCGCCACCTCGACCACTTCATGATCGCCGCTGCGCCGCAACACGCGCCAGCCCGCCTGTTCGAAAAAACCGTCTGTCGCGGGCGAGACCCAGGGCACCGCGGGCTCGGGCACCCCGGGGCGGATGATCCGCAACAGCCGCTGGTCCTGCCCGGGCGAGACCCCCACCAGCCGCGGCACCGCCGTGTCGCTGCCGGTTTCCAGCGCAAGCAGCGTCGTCTCCGCGACCAGTTCCAGCTCTTCGTCGAACCCCTCGCTCATCTCGCGGTCGATGAAGACCGCGGTCAGCGCCACCGTGCCCAGCCAGCCCAGCGCCACCACCCCCAGCACGGCGCGCAACAACCGGTTGCGGATCGAGCGCGGGGAGAAGGTCATGGCAGCACGTAGCCCAGACCGCGCCGGGTCTCGATCACCGCGGGGCCAAGCTTCGCCCGCAACCGCGAGACATAGACCTCGATCGCATTGCCCTCGATCCGGTCATCAAAGGCGTAAAGCGCCTCTTCCAGCGCGGATTTGCCCAGAACCCGGCCGCGCGCGCCCAGAAGCGCCTCGAACAGCGCCCATTCCCGCGCCGTCAGCCGCACCTCGGCCCCCGCCCGCCAGACCCGCGCCAGCGCCCGGTCCACCTCCAGCTCGCCCAGCACGATCCGCGCCTCGGGCACGCCCTGCGCCCGCCGGGCATGGGCCCTGATGCGGGCGGACAATTCGTTCAGATCGAAGGGCTTGACCACGTAATCATCGGCCCCGGCATCCAGCCCCGCAATGCGGTCGGAAATCTGGTCGCGGGCGGTGGCGATGATGAAGGGGGTGCGGTCGCCGCGGTCGCGCCGGTCGCGCAGCACCGCCAGCCCCGAGCCGTCAGGCAGGCCAAGATCCAGGATCACGCAGCCATATTCGCTCACCGCAAGCGCCGTCAGCGCGCCCTCGACATCGCCGGCAAGATCGACGGCATGGCCCTCGGCGCGCAGGTGGCGCGCAAGGGTCTCGGCCAGATCGGCGGTATCTTCGATCAGAAGCAGACGCATGTTCCCGGCATAGCCGCGCGGCGGGGCTTTGACGAGCGCTTTCCGCGCCGAAGTTTTTGGCCTGCGCCGCACAACTGTAAGCTTGGCGCAAGGCCGCGCGGCGAGAGGGGGGCAAGACCGCGCAAGGAGACGCATCCATGTCGAGCAATCCCCTTCCCTTTCCGCCCCCCGGATCCGGCCAGAGCCGTGGCAAAGACCGCTTTCAGCTGACGCCCTGGGGGCTGAACCTGCTGGTCGCCGCCTATCTGCTGGCGGCGCTGAACGGCGGCATGTGGTCGGCGATCTTCCGGGTCTTCGCCAATGATCCGGTCGCGCTCGTGGCCTTTGGCATCTCGGTCAGCCTGCTTTTGCTGGTGCTGATGGCCTTTGTCACCCTGCCCCGGGTGCAGCGTCCGGCGCTGGCCCTGATGATTCTGACCGCCGCCGTGGCCGAGCATTTCCGCGCCGCCTATGGCGTGCTGATCGACCGCGACATGATCCAGAACGCCATGCTGACCACCACGACGGAAAGCAAGCATCTGTTCACGCTGCAGTTTTTCCGCGACATCGGGCTGTGGGGCGTGCTGCCCGCGGCGCTGATCTTTGGCCTGCCGCTCAAACCGGTGCGGTTGCGCAGCCTGATCTGGCGCTGGCCGCTGGGCATCACGCTGACGCTGGTGCTGCTTCTGGGGCTTCTGGTCAGCAATTACCGCAGCTTCGCCCCCGCCGTGCGCAACCACCGCGAGATGCTGGCCGCGTTCCAGCCCGGGGCGCCGCTGCGGGCGATGGCGCGCTATGGCATGCTGCGCCTTGCCACCGCCGATATCACCGCCGCCCCCTATGGTCGCGACGCCCGCCCGGGGCCGCTTCTGCAGGCCGCGCCAAAGCCGGTGCTGTTCGTGCTGTTCGTCGGCGAGACCGCGCGGGCGCAGAATTTCGGCCTGAACGGCTATGCCCGCGACACCACGCCGGAACTGGCGAAACTTGACGTGGTGAATTTCACCGACACCTCCTCTTGCGGCACCTCGACCGCGGTGTCGGTGCCTTGCATGTTCTCGGATCTGGGCACCGAGGGCTATTCGCAAAAGCGCTTCCTTGGCCGCGAGAATCTGGTCGACGTTCTGGCCCATGCCGGGCTGAAGGTGGAATGGATCGACAACAACACCGGCGATCAGAAGGTGGCGAAACGGCTGGGCCCGGTGACGCGGGTCGATGCGACGCTTGATCCCGCCGCCTGTGCGGGCGGCGAATGCACCGATGCCGCCTTCCTGCCGATCATCAAGGCGCGGATGGAAACGATCACCGAAAACACCGTGCTGGTCCTGCACATGATCGGCAGCCACGGGCCGGCCTATTACCTGCGCTATCCGGCCGATCAGGCGGTCTTCACGCCCGATTGCCGGTCTTCGGCCTTTGCCGATTGCAAGGCCGAGGAAATCGTCAACGCCTATGACAATTCGATCCGCATGACCGATCATGTGCTGGCCGAGACGGTGCGGATGATGGCGGCGCAAGATCGCGTGATCCCGGCGATGTATTTCGTCTCGGATCACGGCGAAAGCCTTGGCGAGAAAGGGCTTTATCTGCATGCCGCGCCGATGTTCATGGCCCCTGACGAACAGCGCAAGGTGCCCTTCGTGATCTGGCTGTCGCAGGCCTTCCAGGACACGATGCAGGTGCCGCAATCCTGTCTGACGGCGCAGGCCGCGCAGCCCGTCTCGCATGACAACCTGTTCCATTCCGTGCTGGGCCTTCTCGACATCCAGACCTCGGTGCGCAAGGATGCGCTGGATCTGAGCGACGACTGCCGCAAGGGAGGGGCGTGATGACCAAGCCGGAAAAACCCGCGCCGCAGGTGGTGCCGCCGCGGCCGGGGCTGGGGCATCTGATTGATGCGACCGGCTATTCGCTGGCCGGGATGGGGCGGCTGTTGCGCGAGACGGCGGCGCGGCAGGAGATGCTGCTGGGCGCCGTCGCCCTGGGGCTTTTGGCGCTTTTCGGCGCCTCGGTGGCGCAATTCCTGAGCTTTGGCGTGCTCTTCGCGCTGCTTTTGGCTATCGAAGCGCTCAATACCGCGATCGAGGTGCTGACCGACCGCATTTCCCCCGAATGGTCGCAAGCGGCGAAAGAGGCCAAGGATCTGGGCTCCTTGGCCGTCGGGCTGATGGTGCTGTGCAATGTCGGCTTCGTCGCGGCGGTGGGGCTTGGCCTCGTCTGAGCGGGCCGGATGGACAAATCCGCCGCGCGGCCCTAGGGTCCGCGCGGTTTTGCTGCCCGATGGAGAGGAGCGCCGTGACATCCCCCCGCCCGCGCCCTGACGGCTGGCAGCTGCGCGCCTATCTGGCGGCGCGGCCGCTGTTGCAACCGCTGATGCGCGCGGTGCTGGCGCGGCGGCTCAGGCAGGGGAAGGAAGACCCCGCACGCCTGCCCGAAAAGCTGGGCCGTCCGACCGCGGCGCGGCCTGCGGGGCGGCTGGTCTGGCTGCATGCGGTGGGTCTGGGCGAGGTGCTGGCGCTGCGCCCGCTGATCGCCGCGCTGCAGGCCGAGGACCCGGCCCTCTCGGTGCTGATCACCTCGACCGCGCGATCCTCGGCGCAGGTTCTGGGGACGAACCTGCCCGCGGGCGCGGTGCATCAGTTCCTGCCGCTGGACGGGCCGGATTTCCTGCGCGGCTTTCTGGATCACTGGCGCCCCGATCTGTCGATCTGGTCAGAACAGGATCTGTGGCCGGGTGCGATCTGCGACACCGCCGCGCGCGGCGTGCCGCTGGCCTATGTGAACGCAAGGATCGGGGCGCGGGCGGCGGCGAAACGGGCGCGGCTGGGCGGGCTTTACCGTGACGTGCTGGGGCGGTTTTCCCTGATCGCGGCGCAGGATGCGGGCTCGGCCGGGCATCTGCGCGCGCTGGGGGCAGAAAGCGTGCGGGTGATGCGCTCGCTCAAACCCGCCGCGGCGCCGCTGGGCGTCGATCCGGCCGAGCTGTCCCGGTTTCAGACCGCGCTGTCGGGCCGCAAGGTCTGGGTTGCGGCTTCCACCCATGCCGAGGACGAGGCGGTGGTGATCGCGGCCGCGAAGATGCTTGCCGCGCAAGATCCGAGCTGGCTGTTGATCCTGGCCCCGCGCGTTCCGGCCCGGGCCGCGGCGATCCAGGACGCGCTCACCCGCGCCGGGCTGAGCAGCACCCGGCGCAGCACGGGCGCGATGCCGGAGGCCGCAACGCAGGTCTATCTGGCTGACAGTTTCGGCGAGCTTGGCCTTTGGTATCGGCTGGCCCGCGTCGCCTGTGTCGGCGGCAGTTTCGGCCCCGTTGGCGGCCATAACCCCTGGGAGGCCATCTGTCTGGGCCTGCCGGTGCTTTCGGGCCCCGTCACCCATAATTTCGCCACCGATTACGCCGATCTGGCCGCCGCGGGCCTTGCGCAACGCATCGGGACCGGCCCGGAGGCAGGCGCCACCCTGGCGCGGGCGGTGGCCGAAACCGCCCCCGCCGCGCAAGACCGCGCCCGCGCGCTGGTCGCCACGGCCCGGGCCGAACTGGCACCGCTCGCCCGCGAGCTGCTGGCACTGAGGAAAACCGACCGATGATCCTGCGGCTGTTCATGGGGCTTTACCGGCTGCTGTGGCTTTTCGGCCTGCCTTTTGTGCTGCTGTATCTCTGGCGCCGCGGCCGCCGCGACCCCGCCTATCTGCAGGCCCTGCCCGAGCGCTTCGGCTTTTACCGCAGGGCGCTGCCGCAGGGCGCGCTTTGGGTGCATGCGGTCTCCTTGGGCGAGATGCGCTCGGCCCTTGCGCTGGTGCGGCGCATGCTCGACCGCGGCGAAACCGTGGTGCTGACGCATTTCACCCCGGCCGGGCGCGGCGAATCCGCCCGCGCCTTCGGTCCCGAAATCGCCGCGGGGCGGGTCGTGGTGGTCTGGGTGCCGCTCGACATGGGCTGGTGCTGGCGCCGGTTCCTGCGCGCCTGCCGTCCGCGGCTGGGCCTGACGCTGGAGGTCGAAATCTGGCCCGCGATGATCCTGGCCAGCCGCGCCGCGGGCGTGCCGCTTTTCGCCGCGAACGCGATCTACACGCAGGGCCGTTTTGCCCGCGACAGCAAGGGCTTGCGGCTGCGCCAGCGGGTGATTGCGCAACTCTCCGGGGCCTTCGTCAAATCCCGCCTGCAGGCCGAGCGTTTCGCCGCCACCGGGCTGACCGGGATCACCGTCACCGGCGAATTGCGCTTTGACCAGCCGGTGCCCCCCGCCCTGCCCGCCGCCGCCGACCGCCTGCGCCCGGCGCTGGCCGCCGGGCGCGAGGTGATCACCCTCGCCAGCTGCGTCGAGGCGGAAGAGCCGCTTTTCACGGGCGTCATCGCCGAGATCACCGCGCGGGCCCGCGCCGAAAACCGCCCCGCGCCGCTGTTCGTCCATGTTCCCCGCGCGCCGGAGCGCTTTGACGCGGTGGCCACGGGGCTTACGGCGGCGGGGCTGAACGTGCTGCGCCGCAGTGCCGCGCTTGGCCCAGATCTGGCCCCCCTCGGCCCGATCCTGCCGCCCGATGTGGTTCTGGGCGACAGCCTGGGCGAGATGTTCTTTTACCTCGCGCTGGCCGACCGGGTGATTGTCGGCGGCGGCTTCAGCCCGAAGGGCGCCCATAACGTGATCGAGCCGCTGATGCTGGGCAAGCCGGTGCTGACCGGGCCGCAGGTGCATACGATCGAATATCCCTTTGCCGAGGCCGCGGCGGCGGGCGTGGCGCGCAGCCTGCCCGACCGGGCGGCGCTGCTGGCGGCGCTGGCCGAACCGCCGCGCGACAACCGCGCCGCCATCGCGGCCTTTCTGGCCGAACATGCGGGGGCCAGCGCCCGGACCCTTGCCGCGGCGGATGCGGCGCTGGCCCGGCTGGACTTGGCCGCCCGATCGCGCCAGAACCGCAGCGAGGTCGAAACAGGACGAGACAAGCCATGATCGAGATTGAACTTTCTTCGCCGCTGGCGCCGGAGCTGGCGCTGTTGCACGAGCGGCACACGGTGGCGATGCATGCCGACACGCCGCCCGAATCGATCCACATGCTGCCCGCCTCGGCGCTGGCGGCGCCGGGGATCTGGTTTTACGTGCTGCGCTTCGAGGGCCGGCCGGTGGGCATGGGCGCGCTGAAGCGGATCGACGCCCATCACGCCGAGGTGAAATCGATGCATGTGCTGTCGGAGATGCGCGGCATGGGGCTGGCGCGGGCGCTGGTCGTGCATCTGGTGGGCGAGGCGCGGCGTCTGGGCTTTGCCCGGCTCAGCCTCGAGACAGGATCGCAAGACAGTTTCGGCCCGGCGCGGGCGCTCTATCTGGCCGAGGGCTTTGTCGAATGCGGCCCGTTCGAGGGCTACGGCCACGATCCGAATTCGGTCTTCATGACGCGGGCGCTGTGAATGCTTGCATGCCTTTCGCGCTTGGCGCAAAAGGAGGGCATGCGGTCCCGTAGCTCAGCTGGATAGAGCAGCTGCCTTCTAATCAGATCATTCGGCCTTGCTGACCATCGCTGACGGTGGGATTACCTAACAAAATCAGCATCTTCGGTTGATCAACCCCGCCGCTGGGTGCCATGCAATTGCATAGTCGATTGCATGGAGGCCGCTATGGCAACGCAAGAAATGACCTTCACCAAAGGCGCGCTCGACAAGGCCGCGCACGAAGGCGGGCAGGCGACACGGTATCGCGACGCCCGCTATCCCAACCTCTACCTTGAAGTCGGCACGCGCTCGAAGACGTGGCGCTATCGCAAGTTCTGGAAGGGCCAGAACTTCACCGAGACCCTTGGGACTTGGCCGAATATGGGCGTGATCGAAGCGGCCCAGACCGCAGCCGAGATCAACCAGCGCGTTGAGGAGACAGGCATCACGCGGCACGATGATCGTCGCCGCAATGCGCCTGAGATCACGCTGCGGGTCGCACTGGAACAGCACTGCACGCGCGCGCTCGACCCACGGCAACGCAAAGTGTCGCCGGAAACGGCTGCCGGATATGCCAACATGCTGCGCCTGCATGTCCCGCATTGGCTCGACATGCCTATCACGGACATCAAGCGGCAGATGATCAACGAGAAGATCAAGGCGATGGCGAACAAGCCGACGACGGCAAGTTGCCTTTTGCGCGCCCTGTCTGCGATCTATGGCACCCAGCTTGCCTATCGGGATGATGGCTATGAACATGACCCGACTTACCGCGTGAAAGGCTATGAGGCGCGGACAAGGGAACTGCTGTTCGACGAGGCGAAGCGCTGGCCTGCTCTCGACGCCATCGCGAACGTACCGAACCAGACAAGGCGGGCGGCATGGCTCGCGCTGCTGTTCACCGGCTTTCGGATGAGCAACATTCGCGCCCTTCGCTGGTCTGACATTGACTTCGACGAGGGGATGCTGACCCTCGAACGCATGAAGAACGGCCTCAAGCGCACGTTCCCGCTGTCTGACGCGGCCCTTGAAGTGTTCCGCCTGACGCCGCGCACTCACGATCAAATCGTCTTCGAGGGGCGGCACTACAACAAGCCGATCACGGGCCTTCGCCAGATCGACCTTGGCGGCAATGACGTGGACAACGGCGGCGTTCTGCGCCCCCACGACACGCGCCACCTGTTTTCGTCAGCAGCGGCGAAGGCAGGTCTTTCAGGTCCAGTAATCAACTGGATGCGCGGTGACGTGACCATTATGCAGGGTGCTGCTGGGCGTTACATGCACGATCTTGGGTCACATGCCGATGCAAACGCCATCGCGTCTCAGATCATGGCAAAGTGCGGACCTTCTTTGCCTATTGCAGAATTGCTCAATCGGGCCTAACTTACCGTCATCTTGCCTCCTCGCCCGGACCAGACCTACCGGTGCGTGAGGCCGATCCGAGCAGACGAGCGCGGTGCGCTCAGGGAGAAGGTTGCTTGATCGGTCGATGGGCTCTCAACCTAGAGAGTGCATCTATGACCGAAGACCTTCTCGCAGAGTTGCGCGCTGCTATCGAAGCGCAGTCCTTCCCTGAAATCATGACCCCGGCGCAGGCCGCGCAATTCCTTGGCGTGTCCGAGGACTTCTTGCGTGATCATCGCCGCGCGCGGTCTGGTCCCGCGTATCATCAGCCAGCATCGAAGGTGATCCGCTACACGCGGACCGATCTTCTCGCGTGGCTGAGCCGTTCGCGCGTCGCTGCATGAATTGACCGAGGCAAGCTGGAACTCGCCTCGGTCGAAATTGTCAGCGCAGAGCAACGCCAAGTATTTGGGATGACTTGGTTATAGACGATGCTCGTGCGCGCTTCGACCACAGTTTGAGGACCGGCTTGTCCAATCCAAGGACAAGAAAATGGATCAGAACGAAACCGCAGCCGCCTTTCTCCGTCTCTGGGACGGGTATGAGAAGCGGCATATCGAATTGAACGCCAAGGGCGTTGCCAAAGACGCCAAAGGCAAGGTCACAGCCAAGGTGCAGACGGTCGAAGGGCCGATCACGGCGGAACTGGCCGCTGCTCATATTGCGGGCGAGGCCTCAATCGGCGTCGCGCCTGTGAAGGCAGACAGCACCTGCGCTTGGGGCGTGCTCGACGTTGACTGGTACGACATGCCGGAAGACGATGTTCGTGCATTGGCTGACCGGCTGCGCACGCGCGCCGCTGCATTCCGCACGAAGTCCCGCGGCCTTCACATCTATGTCTTCATGTCGGAACCGATCACAGCGCGCGACATGCACGACTATCTGATTGCCCTGCGCAAACGGCTGCCGAAGAAGGCCCGTGACAAGACAGAAGTTTTCCCCAAGGCAACGCAGGTCAACGTCTCGAAAGACAACGAACCAACAGCCGTCAATCTGCCGCTTCGCAGCCAGCAGCGCGAGCTTGCTTGGGTCATCGACGACACCGGCGTGAAGTTTGCCCTTGATGAACACTCGCCTGTCTCGATCCTCAAGCACATCGACGAGCGTTGCCGGGTCGATGCTGCGCTGGTCAAGCAGATCATCAGTGAGACCCCGACACTCGATTCCAGCGAGATCGGCTACAAAGTGCCGGATAATCCGGCTGGCCGGAATGACCTGCTCATGCGGATTGCCATGTCGATGCAATCGCGCGGCTGGCCTGACACAGAAATGGACGCCGAGATTCGCCGCCTGAACGGCGATGCCAATTTCCACCCGCTCTTTGCTGACGGCGCGCTGCCAGAAGTCGAGATTGCGAATCTACTGCGTTCGGCCAAGCGCCGCGACAAAGGCACGCCGACGCCGTTGCACTATCGCGAGGTTGAGAAGTTCAATCGCGAATGGGCCGTGATCGACTTGAACGGCAAGATTGAATATCTGCGCAAGTCGTCGCCTGAGTTCACGACCTACGGCAAGGAAGACCTGATGGCCAAGACGGCGCACCAGCAGGTGCAGCTTGGCCGGTACCGCGTGCCGCTGGCGAAGCTCTGGATCGAAGACCCGGATCGTGCCGAGTATGAAGGCGTCGTCTGCGAACCGGAAACCTATGATGGCCCCGGCTATAACGTGTTCCGTGGCTTCAAGGTCGCGCCGCGCGATGGCGACGCATCGGTGTTCGAGTCCTACATCAAGGACGTGCTTTGCACGGGCGACGAAGGCCTTGCGCACTGGGTCACGATGTGGCTCGCAGACGCCGTGCAGCGCCCGACAGAACCATCAGTGCCGACAGCACTCGCGCTGCGCGGGCCGCAGGGGGCGGGCAAGTCGTTCCTGCAAGAGCGCGTGCTTGGCGCTATCTTTCATGACCGGCAGATGCACGTTGTGCATGAGTCCTCGCGCCTGTTCGGCCAGTTCAATCGGTCCCTGTTCGGCTGCACTATCATCGCCTGCGAGGAGTCGATCTTTCACGGGTCGAAGAAGGATGCAGACGCGCTCAAGTCGTTCATCTCGTCACCGGGCTGGACCTATGAGGAGAAGTTCAAGGCGGCGTTCCGCGCGAAGAATGTTCACCGGCTGATCGCCACAACCAACAATGAGCACGCGGTGCATGTCGAACGGGATGACCGGCGCTGGACTGTGATCGAAGTCAAGCAGCCGTTCGACCTCACCACGGATGAGGGGCGGGAGCAGGCCTATGCCTTCTGGGAGCCATATCACGCCTTCACGAAGTCGGAGGACGGCCCCGGCATCGTGTTGCGCTACCTGCGGGACTACAAGGTTGACCAGAAGGCATTGACGTTCGCCTATGGCACGGCGGCGAAGGCGCGCGATAAGGTGTTGTCGGACCCTGTGCTGTCTGTGCTGCATGACATTGCCATCGACGGCTTCTGCCCGGATGACGTGAAGGCGGAAGGCATCGTGTCGCTCAAGACCTTGGCCCGTGAGGTGCAGCGCAAGCCAGGTGGGCGTCAGATCGGTTCGGAGGAAGTCGCGGCTCGGGTCGAGGCTTTCATTCCGTTCGCAACGACGGTTCGCAGCGCGCGCTTCGTGACAGGCTTTGCCCAGCGTGTCGATGATGGCATGGTCACGGTGAAAGCCGTTGCGGAATCGCGGCAGCGCGGGCGTCAGCTTGGCACACTCGAACAGTACCGGGCGGCAATTGGCCAGATCACCCAGACTGATTACTCGGACGGCAAGGAGCGCTGGCACGCTTGGTGCGAACCTGAGGACGTGAACGATCCGACGTTCTAGGGGCGTGTCGCTATGGCGTCACAAACGATGGGGAGGCGTGACGGTGAGCGTCACGCCTTTTCTGTTTTCAGATCAAGCGGTTGGGGGCGGTTGTGTCGCTTGTGTCGCTTTTGACCCGGTTAACTTTGTAGCTGCTACACACATGCGCGGCCCGTGGACAGGGCGTCGCTGCGCGCTTTGCGCTATACTACTTTTATATACTGACACAAGCGACACAAGCGACACGCAGCCTTTGAAATCAAAGCGTTACGGTGTGTCGCTATCCTTGGGTTGCGTCACATGGCGACACGATCATGGTCGATACCGGGCCGGCGGGAGCCACATTCCTCGCAGCGCCACGTCCCCTCAACATTTCTGAACAGTTCTCCTGTTTCGCCCGTTCATCTGTGCGCAAATGATGCCATTGAGCGCGGCCAATTGCACGGAGGCTGATTGCATAGCACCGCGCACCACATAGAAATCAACACGTTAACCGCCTAGACCAGCGAATATAGCATTAGTCCCGACATCGCCGGGTCAGCCAGCGCGCCCCTGCCGCCTCTGCGTGAAAAGGTGTCGATGCGGGACGCATGGCGCAGTCGTCTGCACGATCACACCGACAACACCGCCAGCGCCCCAGCCAGCTTGGTCAGCGCTGGGCTTTCTGAGGTCAGCCCCTGTGATCCACCATCGCAGCCGTCCACCGCGTCAGCGCCGCAGCGCTGCGATGCCACGGGCCAACCTGAAAGAATTAGGTGATCCCCATTCGCCACCTGAAAGCGCAGAACAACTCCCCTGCGCTGGTGGCTATGACAATGGCACGGGTCGGCTGGCCACCTTTGCGCGCCTTGGGAGACCCGACTGTCCCTTCGCCCCAAGGCGCGCGCATCACACAGGAGACCCCATGGAATACTCAATCATCGACGAGGGTGAACACTGCTCGCTCACGGCCAAGGACTGCGCCACGAGCAACGTCTTCCGCGTTTCTATCACCAAGGCGACCCTCATCGAAGGCCTGCGTGCCATCCTGATCGACCCTGAGGCGAAAGAAGGCATGGCGGGCAACGTCCTGCTGTTCCGCAAGAAAGACGGGATCATCGTCTCTCCGCGCGCTGGTGCGCAATTCGACATTCCCTATCCCCACCTGTTCCCGCTGGTGCTGGCATGAAGAAGCCCAAGCCTGCACCCATTGCCGACGACCGCCTGACCACCCTCCGCGCCCAAGGCCTCGACGTTGCTGGTGTCACTGACCGCGACGGTGCGCCCCTGATCATGTGGCACCGCCCGCCCACCGAGGCCGAACGCGCGCAAGCCAACCTCCTGCTTCCCGGAGCGCTGCACGATGCGTGAGGCCGCAACGCTCCTTGAGGTTCGGCGCACTGACCGGACGGTCATCTTCTTTTGGTCTGACCAGCCGACTGGTTTCGAGCGCAAGAAGGCCGAGGACGCGAACCCGTCGAACGGTAAGCGCATCGGCCACTCTTGGCCCGGTGATCGTGACGAAAGCGCACCGGGCGCATACCGCATCACCGGAGCCAGACCGTTTAAATGACGTGGCGCTCCCTTGACCTCACGGCCAACCTTCTGCGCGAGCGGGGTCTCGACGTGGTCGCAGTGTGGACGCCTGACGAAGGCCTGACCCCTCAGACGGTTTACTGCCGCTGGCAGAAGACGACGACAGCAGCCGAACGCGCAGAAGCCGAGAAGTTCATCTTCGCCCCGACGATCCGTCATCTGGATATCTGGGAACGCCCGAAAGGTTGCCCGTGGTGATCTCATGTCAGTGAAACACTACACGGGCAACAGGAGCGACCACGCGCAACAGCACATGTGGGCGGCTGTCGTGCTGATGGCCGTCAACGACGCGTTCGGTGACATGTGGGACCGGACGGAACTCGACCGCGCAGAGGCCTTGCGTTTTTTGCTCTCGCCTCGTGGGGCTTGGGCAAGGTCGCGGGAGGAAGTCTGCTCATGTGCTGGTGCAGAAGCAGACCGTCTGCACGCATGGGCTTTGTCGGTGATGGACGGAAAGACGATTTACGGCGACCCGAAGGTTGTGCAGGCGTCGCGCGACCTTTGGGCGTCGATCAATGCGCCGCGTGAGAGGCCAAAGCCGACCGAGAAGGACGCGGAACAACCTGCACCCGACGCAGGAGCGATCCCGCTCCCGTCCATCGTCGAGACCTACGGGGTCTTCGACGTTCGGGACGATGGAACGCTCGTCTGCCCGAACGCCCGCCCACTGGCGGGGCCGAACTTGCCGCGCGAAAACTCCCAGCAAGGGCGCGTCTTGAAAGCCCTGACCATGCAACGAGGGGGCACGATCAACAGCCTCCGCAAAGCCTATGCGAAGTGGGAGCAGGTCGCGGTGGAGTTGTGCCGCCGCCTCGACTTGGAAGTCATCTATCGACACGAAGGCCACGAGGTCGAAGGCATCATCGACGCGGAAACAAAGGTCTTTGTCAGACGACGGCGCATTTCTCGCGCGGCCTGACTGCCACCTTTTTCTTCCCGTCCTCCACCTTGTTCTCGTGTTTTGGAAGCCCCCTCAAGGACTTATCGTTCATCTACTGGCGAGCGGTGCTTCGCGTTTCTCTCTGGTGAAATGAGAGCGGCGGGCAAGCTCGGAACTGCCCGCCGTTCGCATTTGAGAGAGGACCGAAGATGCCTGACGATACGACAGCCGCGCTGCAAGCGCTCATCGCCCAAGTCACCAGCCTGACCCAAACCGTGACGGCCCAACAGAAGCGGCTCGACGACCTGCACGCCTTCAACGGCAAAGTGCTGGACGAGAAGAAAGAAGCGGCCCGCGAAAAGGAAACGGCGCTTTCTTCCGTGGACAAACTGCTCGCCCAACTTGAGGCCGATCAGCGCGAACGCGCCTTGAAGGCCGCGAACTTCACGCGCGATGCCACGGGCAAGCTGATCTTGGCCGGGTCGCAGCAGGAGGCGGGCGTTTATCTGTCCCGCGAAGATGCCCGCAACCCCGTCAAATACCGTGAGGCGAAGCTGGAAGCTGAAAAGCGCGGCGTGCCGCTGCGCGTGACGGATACCGCCGAAGACCCGACGCGGCGCAACACGGGTCAGTCGGACATTCTGAAATCGACCGTCTTCACGTTCGACGATGAGCATGAACGCGTCCGGTATGTGCGGGCCGACATGCAGACGGGCACGGGCATCGTGCATCGTCGGTTGCAGGCCGAGAAGGAGGGTTTCACGATCCGCACTTTCCGCACCCTCGACGACCTGCCGGAACATGCGGCGCGCAAGTTCACGCTGATGGAGAAGGCCGCGAACAATGCAGACTCTGACGCCTGAGGAACAAGCCTGCCTCGAATGGGCCTATCGTTCCGCGACTGACGCCTTCGGCAAGCTCGTCTTCGTGTCAGAGAATGGGCAGGTCTGGGCGCGCGGGGAGCAGTTTTTCCTAGACCCCAACAGCAGCTTTCATGGCTGGATCGCTCTGCTCGCGCAGGCGGTTGAATGTCACCTGGCTGGGATGAAGCCGGGCGAGCAGCGCCGCAACCTCCTCGCGGCTGGTGTGCGGGAAGAAGCGGCAAACTTTGTCCATGACCATTTGGCTGATGTCTCCGTTGTCGAGATGGCTGACCTGCGCCAGCGCGTTCAATTCTACCGGGACGATAAGGCCCGCCGTGACGGGCGCTCAACCACACTCGGGGGTCTTTCCTGATGGCACCGCGCTTCAAGCTGGATGAACTGCCTGCGGCATCGCAGCAGAAGATCAAGGAAGACATCATACTCGGCCGCCGGTCGATGTTCGAGGTGGCGAAGCAAGTCGGCATCGCAGATACCTCGGTCGCACGCTGGATGCGCAAAATGCCGGAAGAAGAACGGCTGCGCATCTTGGCGAAGAACCGGGTCGAGGGAATCGAGGCGGATGCAGCCGTCGTCAATGAAGACCGGATGGACATTGCGAACACCTACGAGTCCTTGGCTCGTCGGGTCGAAAAGCTGATCACGAAGGCCGAGGCGGCGAATGACGATGCCTTCGCGCTGGCCGCTATGGAAGGCTTGCGGAAGGTGCTGCGCGACATTGCGACGATGCAGGGCAAACTCGCAACTCAGGTCAACGTGCAAGTGACCCTCGCGCAGTCGCCGGAATGGATCACGATGCGCGCCATCTTGCAGGAAGTTTGCGAGGAGGTTCCAGCCGCCCGCGAACCGCTGCTGCGGAGGATGCGCAAGCGCGTTCTCTCGCTGGGGGATGCCGGTGTTTGATTCCCTTCAAGACTGGTGCCGCGACCTCGAACGTCGCCTAGACCCATCGGCACTTATGGCGCACTTCCTGTCCCTTGAACTTGGCCGGGAGGCAATGCCCGACCCGTTTCAAGTTGAAGCGATCACAAGCACAGCATCGACGGTCGCCCTGCGCATCGCGCGGCAGTCGGGCAAGAGTTGCGTTCTGGCGGCACGCGGAGTCATGGAGTTGCAGCGAGGAGGCACGACGATTTGTCTGGCTCCCGCAGAGCGCCAGACGCGCGAGATCACGCGCAAAGTCGGTCTCTATCTGCGCGGCACAGACATGGTGATCGAACGGGCGACGCAGACGGAGATTGAGGTCAACACGGGCGGGCGGTTCATCGCGGTTCCAGCTTCCGGCGCGACCATCCGGGGCTACACGGCAACTTTGCTGCAAGTAGACGAGGCCGCTTTCTTGCCGGGTGACAACGGCGGCGAAGACGTGATCACGGCCATCTTGCCGATGCTGACGGACGACGGGCAAGTGTTCTACGCGTCCACGCCTGCGGGCAAGAAGAACTTCTTCGCGGGCCTGTTCCTCAACGCCAAGCCTGACGACGGTATTCACCGGATCGTGGTTCGCGGCACAGACATTCCGCGCATGGCCGCCAAAGTCGAACGGCTTCGACAGCAGCTTTCCCCGACGAAGTTTCGACAAGAGGTGCTCGTGGAAATGCTCAGCGACGGGGTCAGCTACTTCGACCTCGACATGATCGAGAAAGCAAATTCTGAGGAGGCGGCAGTATGGCCCAAACTCTAAATCTCGTCCACTTGCCAGATGGCCGTGTCGTCAACGAGACAAACCACGATCCCGCAATTCCGCGCGTGACAGGCTTTGACCGCTTCTGGCTTTCGGCAGACTTGGGCCAAGCGAATGACTTCACGGCAATCGTCGGAATCCGTGACAAGCAATTCCCTACCGTTGACGGCGGGCGCGTCGTCCTTGGGCCGCGCGAGCGCACTATCGTCTATGCAGATCGCTTCCGGGGCGTGTCCTATGTGGATGTGGTCGATCATTTGATCCGCCTCAAGAACGCTCAGCCGTTTTCTGGCAGGGCAGACCTTTGCATCGACGCCTCATCCTTGGGGCGTGTCGTGTCAGACCAGTTGACCGAGCAGAACTGCCCCCACCTCGCAATCCAGATGGTGGCGGGTCAGAACTGGGTGCGGAAGGGCAAGTATGTGAACGCGGCGAAGTCGCTGATCATCGAAGCGCTTTCGGTCATGTTCGCATCAGGCGAACTCACCTTCGCGAAAGACCTGCCATTGCGGCAGGAGATCGAAGCAGACCTTGCGTCGTTCCAACTGACGACAACGGCGGCTGGAAACCAGATCATCACGCAGTCCCGGAACGCATCAGGCCACGGGGACTTGGGGGTCAGCCTTGCAATCTGCGCCTTCGCCTCCCAATACCTCAAGCCGCAGCGCTTGGAAGTCGGCCATCTGCGCGGCTACTATTGAAAGCGCCTCAGCGCTGCGTCAGCGCTGGGCGTGTAAACGTCGCGCCCTGCCGACGTGCCCGCTGCGCCTCATGCCGCCTCAGCGACGCGCTGCTGCGAGGCGACAAAGCCATGCGCTGACTTTCTCCAATGGCTTGGGGCCGTGATCAACTCGACGACGGCAATCGCGAGGGCCGCTGTGTGAAGGAAGGAGTAAAGCGGCAGGGCCAGCGCATCGCGCATCGGGCGGCCAATCCGGCGCGCGGCGACGGCGAAAGTCGCGATGGTCAGCAGGTAGCCTGACACGAGTAGGACAGCCAGCGGGCCTTGCGGATCACTGACGGCAACCGCCATGCCCACAGGATGGGAGGCGATGCAAAGCAGTTGCACAGGGAGTTGAACGGCGAGTGCGATGCGGTCGCGCAGGCGCACGGGCGGGGTCCAGCGATCAGCAGAACGCGGCAACAGGCCGTGGACAAGGGTCGTCTGGATGAACCCTTTCAGCCACCTGACGCGCTGATGGACCCAAGCCGTCACGGAAACCGGGGCTTCCTCGCCTGTGACCGACAGCACGACGGACGAGGTGTAGCCAGCCCGCGCGAGGCGCACGGCAAGGTCTGCATCCTCGGTGACGTTGTGGGCATCGAACGCGCCGACAGACAGCAGGGCATCGCGGCGGAGATACTGGGTTGTGCCCCCTAGGAGGAACGGCAAGCCGAACCAGTTCAGGAACGGCAGCACACCCCGGAACAGCACGGCATACTCGAGCGCCCAAAGCCGCGTCACAAGCGGCCCGTCATGATCACAGGCCAGGACGCCTTGCGCGACTGCCGCGCCGGATTCGATCAAGCGGGCGACGGCGCGCTTGGGTTGATCACGCGCAGGCCTGTCTTCTGCATCGAACACCACGACGATCTCGCCGCGAGTGTGCAACAGGCCGTAGTTCACAGCACGAGGCTTTGTCCGCGGCCTGCCATCAGGCACGACCAAGACCTGAAACGGCCAGAAGTCGAGTGCGGCCCGCGTCTCATGGTCGTCGTCTTCGACCAGCAGCACGATTTCTAGAGAAGGGTAGTCGAGGGCACGCATCGCGGCGGCAAGGTCCGGGATCACTGTTGGCTCGCGATAGACGGGCAAGAGGACGGTCAGGCGCGGCCATCTTGCAGGCTCTGGGTCGTGATGATCCCTCCACCTGATCAGCGCGGCCGCCCTGAGTGTCAGGACAGCGAGGAAGCAGGGCACAAGCAGCCATGCCAGCGGCGGCCAGATCAACGGCAGCAGCGCGACGAGGACGACGGCGGTACCAACCCACGGCTCCCTGATCGAACGCGCAGATAGGTGCTCTGGAACGGAAGAAGCCGCCCAGCGGGCGGCTTCGGTAGCGTCGGAAAAGGTCTCGTGCTTCATCCGGTCTATACCTCCCCGAGTTCGGAGGCATCGCGGACGGTGAGTTGATCGCCGGGGCCGTGCATAGAAATCTCCGTTGATGGAATCGAAAGGCCCGCCGAGTGGGCGGGCCTGTTTCATTGATGCGGCGAGTGTCGGACCCAGAATCAACCGGGGCCGAAGGTGAGCGCGGCCAAGGTCATGACGATGCCGAACCAGCCGAGGCCTTCGACGATGCCGCGCACGACGCGGAAGGCACGACGGCCAAGGGACGGCCTAGCAGCCGTCCCCCGACCAAGCGCCTTGATGGCTGCGGGCACAGACAGGCGGAACCATTCACGGGCATCGTTGACGCGGTAACGGGCAAGGGCCGCGTGAGCGTCGCGCTCTGCCGCCCGCACGTTGTCAACGGCCCAAGCGGCGGCAACATGGAACGGCATCGGAACGCCGGTCGAAGCCAATTCCTGCGCGCGTTCCTCTGGCGACCGGGTTGTCATGCCGATCTTGACCAAACCCGGCATGGCTGGGTTTGTCAGAAGGTAGAGCCAGCCGGGTTCGATCACGGTGAGCGGTATCACTTGCTGACCTCGTGCGCCTTCGCCCGCCGCTTCGCCGCCTCGCGCAGCGGCAGCGCCTTTATGCCTTCGGGCAGGAGCAGGGTGTATTTCCCCTCTCGCCGCTCGACGCCAAGGCCGATGGCCTTCACGTCGCTGTAGATGGCCGAGGTGACGGTCGGACGATTCCAGCCGAGAAGGTCCATGAGGTGCTCAACCGTCGTCCCGCGTGACAGTGCTGTCACCAGCAGGGCGCGTTTCGATCCCTCTTTCGTCGGTTTCACGTCTTCCGCGCTGCCCGGTTCGACAAGAACCCGGTCATCCAGCCCACGGGGCGCACGAGCGGGCTTCTTGGGCTTCGGGGCGGGCTTCGCTTGCTTGCCCTTGATCGGGGCTTTCGTCCCGACGCCTTCGGCCAGCAGGTCGAAGGCGATGGTCACGCCCCAATCCGTCAGAACTTGATCCACGCCGGGTTGCCCGTTCGGCTTCTCATTGCCCACGGACAAGATGCCTTTCGACGAGAGCGAGGCGATCACGCCCTGAACCTGCTTCTTCGTCAGGCCGGTGCGCTGGGCGACCTCTGCTACGTCTGCAAAGGTCATGTTGTCGCTCAGCATGGCGTCGAGGGTTTCCGCGCCGTTGCATTCCATCCCGGCGTCGAGGTGCGCGACGGTCACGGCCTTTTCGAGCGGGGTCATCTTCTGGACGACTTCGCGGAGGGTGGGTGAGCAGGTGTTGTCGGTGGTCATGTCGTGTCACTCCGTTGATAGGGCGCACAGCACGCCCGGTGACACGACATTCAGTTCTTCTTTCGTTCTGCTCAACCGGGGTTGTGCGGTAAGATACTGGAAACAGAGGACTTTTTGCCTGCTGACCCCTGCTATTCAGCCGCGCTCACCACGAGCGGCACTTCAACATCGCGGATCACGATGTTCTCAAGCCCGCGCACTATCTCATACTCAGGAACGGTCTTGAGCAGGTCCGAGGGGGCAACCATTTCCAGTTGCTTCGCAAGATACTCGTCGAAGATCGGTGCAGCGTCGAATGAAATGCTGTTGCGGCCTTCCTGAATGGCAACGCGCGTCGTGACGCCGCTGCCAGCGAAGAAGTCAAGAACGGTTGAACCGGGATAGGACAGCGCGCGAACAAGCCTCTCGATCACGACAGCGGGTTTCTGCGTCGGGTGCCCGACACGCTCTTTCGAGTTCCCATTCAGGCGAGGCATCCGCCAGACATTTGTCGGGTTGCGTCCCTTCTCCACAGATTCAGGATTGAGCCGCTTGTCCTTCATGTAGGCTTTCTTCGTTTCCTCGTCGTAAGGTTCGCGAACAGCGTCGAGGTCAAAGAAATACTTGCTCGACTTTGCGAACCAAGCGACTTCCTCATGCCTATTCGCGAAGAAGCGATGCGCGCTCATTCCGTTCGGGTAATTCCAGATGATGAGGTTCGCGAGAAGCATTTTGCTACTCTGCCGAAGATGCGAGATCAGCGAAAGCAAATCGCCCGAACCAGCTTCGTTCTGATACTGCAACCCGCCGAAAATTGCGATGCTGCCGCTCGGTGCCAAGACGCGTTCTGCCTCAGCGAGCCAATTCTTGGCCCAGTCGAGATAGTTCGCATGGCTATCCCAATCGGCCAACTGAATGTTATAGGGCGGATCGCAGACGATGAGTTGAATAGAGTTGTCGGGGATCGCCGCAAGCGTGTCGAGGCAGTCGCTCACACCGACGACATGGCGGGTCTTGCTTGGTACGTCGAAAGTGACTGCCGCCTCAGACGAGTGCTTTTCGCCTGCCTTCTTCAAGGCGTTCATCGCCCTGTGACCCGAGTTCCTGTGTGATCTGTTCGCCATTGCCTGTTGTTCCGTTCATCGCTGTGTTCTTGTCGCAGCGGGGCGAACGTCCATGGCAAGCGCCGAACACCCGCGCCGCCGGTGTCCCCGCACGTTATCAGGTTTGCAAGTCTGCCAACAGCACGTTGATCGAAGTCTTCGCAACGTCGAGCAAGACTTCGGCCATGGCCTTGTCAGACCAAGGATTCGCCTGAAAGTAGAGCGACGCAACTTGAAGCATCTGCGGAATACCTCCCGCATTGACGAAGATGTTCTCACAGTAGTTCTGGTTGATCTCGCGCCCGAGGCTGCTTGCCGTCACCCGGTCGATCCGGTTCAGCATCCCGGCCTTGTGGGAGATAACGATTTCACGGCCATCAGGGGTGGCGATGGTGAATGTCTCAGTCGCGAAGTTGGAGCCTTGGAGGAACACGACATAAGGGAAATGCCGCTCGTCGAGCATGAAGTTCCGAAACTCGACGATGTTCTTGTGGACGCGTTCAATCGCGTTTCCGGCCACCATGAAGTCTTGATCTTTGGCTTTCCCCTGCTTAACGCCCGCGACGATCTTTTCAACGTCATTGCCCTGATGCTTCGACTCCCCGACGAGAATCACGCGCCATTTGCCGTTCTTGTCGAGGACTTCGGTAATTGCCCCATCGGGCTTGATACTGGAGCTATCGACAAACAACGCCTGCCCAAGGCGCGGATCAATGGCTTGGAGCTTTGCGTGGATTTCTGATTTGCTGAGCGAGTTGCGCTGCCGAAACTCAAGGTTCGGATACTCGACAGCCAATTCAGCCAATACGCCCGCCGTCACTTCGCGAATTGAAAGGTCATGCTTCTGCGCTGCTGCGCCGAATATAGTAAGGGGACCGCCACCAAGTTCTTGCTGGACTCCCAAGCGGAGCGCTTGCCCTTTACCCTTGAATTGAACATCTTTTGCCATCGCGCGCCCCTCTTACGAATCTAAGGGGATGCTATCTGCCTTGGTGGCTTGGCGGAAGGCCAGAACAGCAGGCCACGGCCCCACCAGCTATTCAATCGACACTGGCGGCACGATTGCCTTGTTCTGCCGACGCGCGACCAGCGCGGCGCGGTACTCGCGTTGACACTCGACGCAGACGCCATCGTTCGAGTAGCGAACCCGCGTCTGATGCTTTCGGCAGAGCTTGCCATCATATCGCGGTTCACCCGCCTGCCACGCCTTCGCCCGCGCCTCATCCCTCGCGGGATAGGCCGGGATCGAACCGCGCACGGCCACAACGGCAAGGGCGTGACGCGTTATCGGGAACTGACTCGCCACCTCTTGGCAGGCGGCGTCACGGGACAAACCTTCGGCGGCAAGCTGATCGAACAAGGTGAGCGCGTCAGGCCACCAGTCTTCTTCCTCGGTATGTCGATTCCTCGCCATGTCGTCCCTCCGCTCCGCAACTCTGCCATGGGTTGCGCGGGAGGTCGATAGATGATCGGAAACAAGGCTCTATCGGCTTGCCCGAAAGCGGCCCGTCGTTTAAACGTGGACGGTGTGGCCCCTTAGCTCAGCTGGATAGAGCATCTGCCTTCTAAGCAGAATGTCGCACGTTCGAGTCGTGCAGGGGTCGCCAATTGCATCGCAATTGCATAGTGTCAAAACAGGCGACGAAAGCCGCTGATTTTACAAGCGGTTGGGGTCGTAGAACAGTGACCTTCTAAGCAGCGGGTCGGGGGTTCGAGTCCTCCCGGGATCGCCACGCCTCCAAAACCATTTGTTTCGCAAGGGGTATTTCGCGGTTTCACCTACAGATCGGAGCGCTTTGCAGGGGGCCGGTCTTGTTCTGTTCCGATCCCCCGCGCGCGCCGGTTCGCGGATTCGCGGTCCTGCGGATCACTTCCTGGGACAGGTTTTCCGCTGCGCGACGCTTTGGCAAAGCCGGGTCTGACCGGCCCATCGCGGCCTTCCGGGGGATCGATTATCTCGCACTGTCGAAGGAGTGGAGCGGGTGACGGGAATCGAACCCGTGTCTCTAGCTTGGAAGGCTAGGGTCTTACCATTACACAACACCCGCGCTTTGTGCCTCTTACAACCCGCCGTCGCGGCTGGCAAGAGCCGGGACACGGCCGGAGCCTGTGTCAGCCCCGAGGCCGTCCCGGGTTCCGGCCGACCCTCTGCCGCGCTGCCGCGTTAATAAATCGTTAATTTTTCGTTAACCAAATTATGGTCCCTTTCCAGCGAGGGGAAACGTCCCCGCCTCGGCCGAACAGGGCACTGGGGGTCATCTATGCTCACTGCACCGGATTTCGGAAATGCCGCCGGAGAAGCCGCAACCGAGACCTGCGACGGCCCACCGCCGCCGGTGACGGTCGATTTCGACGCCGCGGGCCGGATCGTCGCGCTGGCCGATCCCGCCGGGATGCTGGACCTTGCCGGCCCGATTACGGGCGCGGCGCTGACCGATCTTTTCGCGCCCTCCGACCGCAGGCGCCTTGCGGCCTGGCTCGCCTCGGAGGCGACGGTGACGACGCTGCGCCTTGAGGTTGCGCGCAAAAGCAAGCCCGCCCTGCCCAGCCATGTCACCCTGCTGCGCCCGGGTCCGGCCCAGCCCGGCCGCGCCGTGCTGACCGAGGCGGCAAGCGCCGAGGCGCTCGCCCGCAGCCGGGCCGAACGCGACGAGATCGCCCGCTATCTGGACCAGACCCAGCTTGGCACCTGGGCCTGGAACCTGCAAAGCGGCGCCATCCGGGTCAACGAGCGATGGGCCGCGATCCTCGGCTATCGGCCGACCGATCTGGCCGCCGCCGGTCCCGACACCAATCTCGAGACCAGCATCGACACCTGGCGGCGGCTTTGCCATCCCGATGATCTGTCCCGGGCGCAACAGGAAGTGCAGCGTCACCTGGCCGGCGAGACCCCCTGGTATGACCTCGAGGCGCGGATGCGCCACCGCGACGGCCGCTGGATCTGGGTGCGCGATGTCGGGCGGCTGCAGCTGCGCGACGCGCAGGGGCGGCCGGAATGGATCTATGGCGTGCGCCGCGACATCGACGCGACCAAGGCGCGCGAGGGCCAGCTGGGCCGGGTGCAGGGACTTCTGGAAAAGGCCGGGACGCTGGCGGGCTTTGGCTGCTGGGAACTCGACCTGCGCAGCGAGGAAATCTACTGGTCCGACGAGACCTGCCGGATCCATGGCATGCCCCCCGGCACGGTGCCGCCGCTCGACAGCGCGATCGACTTCTACGCCCCCGAGGCGCGCCCGGTGGTCACCGCCGCGGTGGCGGCGGCGATGCGCGACGGCACCTCCTGGCAGTTCGAGCTGCCGCTGATCCGCGCCGACGGCACCCGGATCTGGGTGCTGTCGCTGGGCGAGGCGCAGTGCGAAGACGGCCAGCCGGTGCGCATCTGCGGCGCCTTCCAGGATATCACCGCCCGCAAGGAAACGGAAAAACGGCTGGCCGAGGCGGCCGAGGCGGCACGGATCGCACGCGACCGGCTGAACACGCTGGCCGACAAGGCCCCCGGGGCGCTGTTCGAACACCGCGAAGACCCCTCGGGCCGGATCGACCTGCCCTATTTCAGCGCCCGGCTGCCCGATCTGCTGGGCGTGCCCCGCGCCGCGATCGAGGCCGATGGCGCCGCCGCTGCCGCCAATATCCACCCCGAGGATGCGCCGATCCTGACCGCGGCGCTGCGCAGCTCACGCGACAGCCTGACGCCGCTTGTCTTCCTCTACCGGCTCGTGCATCCGCAAAAGGGCCTGCGGCGGCTGCAGCTGTCCTCGATGCCGGTGCGCCAGAGCGATGGCGCGGTGATCTGGTATGGCTCGGTGCTGGACGTGACCGAGCAAAGCGCGATGCAGGCGCGGCTGGCCGAAACGCTGGAGGAGCTGCGGCTGGCGCATGCACGGCTCGACACGATCGCGCAGAACGTGCCGGGGGCGCTGTTCGAGATGCAGCGCCTCGGCGATCGCGTCACGTTTCCCTATTTCACCAACAAATTCGCCGAGCTTCTGGGCGTCAGCACCGAGGAGATGCAGGCGGGCGGCCCGGCGGTGTTCCGCAACATCCCGCCCGCGGAAATCGACGCGGTCTTCGACGCCTTCCGGCGCGCGCGCGAGACGCTGGCGCAGGTCGAGGCGCGGCACCGGGTGCTTTTGCCCGACGGCAGCACGCGCTGGATCAATCTCTGGGCCTCGCCCTCGGTGCAGGCCGATGGCCGGGTGCGCTGGTTCGGCAAGGCGCTCGACATCACCGAGAGGTTGACGATGGAAGCCCGGGCCAGCGCCGACGCCGAGGAGATCCGCCAGGCGCATGCGCGCATCGCCTCGATCCTCGACATCGTGCCGGTGGGGCTGTTCGAGTATCGCCGCCACCCCGACGGGCGGGCCGATTTCCCCTATACAAGCGGGCGGTTCAGCGAGCTTGTGGGCCTCGGCCGCGCCGCGATCGACCGGCTCCGCGGCGGCCTGCTGGTGCGGATCATGCCCGAGGACCGCGTGGCGATGGAGGAGATGACGCGACGCAGCGCCGAGAACCTGACGCCCTGGCGGATGCGGTTCCGCTTCCTGCATCCCGAGCGCGGGCAGATCTGGCTGATGGCGGCCTCGCTGCCCGAGGCGAAGCCTGACGGCACGGTGGTCTGGACCGGCGCGCTTTACGACGCCACCCCCGATGTGCTGCGCGAGGCCGAGCTGGAAAGCGCCTATGCGCTGGCGGAACGGATGCGCGGCGAAAACGAGCATCTGGCGCTGCATGACGGGCTGACGCGGCTGCCGAACCGGCGCTATTTCGACCGCCACATCGAGACCCGGCTGCGCGCGGCGGCGGCGGGCGGGCCGCGCGATTGCGTGCTGATCCAGATCGATCTCGATCATTTCAAGCAGATCAACGACACGCTGGGCCACGAGGCGGGCGACCGGGTGCTGCTGCGGGTCGCCGATCTGATGCGCTGCAACCTGCAGGCGGATGATTTCGCCGCCCGGCTTGGCGGCGACGAATTCTGCCTGCTGCTGGCCCCCGGCAGCACCGAGGTGCGGGCCCGCAAGGTGCTTGAGCGGCTGCGCAAGGGGCTGGACGAGCCGTTGCGCTACCGCGGTCATCCCTGCCGGATCAGCGCCTCCTTTGGCGTGGTGATCGCGAAGAACATCACCGATCTGGCCGAGGAATTGCAGCTTTACGCCGATGCGGCGCTTTATCGGGCGAAGGCGGCGGGGCGCAACCGGGTCGAGATCTTCGATCATGCGATGGCCGAGCAGGTGCATCTCGACCGGCTGATGGCGGCACAATTCAGCGCCGCCTTCGAGCGCGACGAATTCGAACCCTGGTTTCAGCCGCAGGTCCGGGCGCAGGATCTGTCCCTGGCCGGGGTCGAGGTTCTGGTGCGCTGGCGCAACCCCGAGCGCGGCCTGCTGACGCCGGACGGCTTTTTGCGGGTGGCACGCGATCTGCGCATCGTCGCAGAGATCGACCGGGTGATGATGGAGAAGACCGCGGCGGTGCTGGAGCGGCTCGAGGCGACGGGGATCGTGCTGCCGCGGATCAGCTTCAACATCTGCACCGGGCGGCTGCGCGATCCGGCCCTGCCCGCGGCGGTGCGCCGGGTCGGGCGCGGCCGGACCCGGGTGGCGCTGGAGCTGCTCGAAACCGGCGACTGGCAGGAGGAGGGGCGCAACCTGCGGGACACACTGACACAGCTGCGCGCCGAGGGGATCGAGATCGAGATCGACGATTTCGGCTCCGGGCAGACCTCGATCCTCGGGCTGATGGAGATCCGGCCCGCGGCGCTGAAGATCGACCGGCGCATCGTGGCGGCGCTGCGCCGCGACACGCATGAGGCCGATCTGGTGCGGCAGATCGTGCAGATCGCCCGCACGCTTGGGGTCGCCACCGTCGCCGAGGGGGTGGAAACCATGGCCCAGGCCGAGACGTTGCGGCTGATGGGCTGCGACATCCTGCAGGGCTATCTGTTCGCACCGCCGCTGGAGGAGCCGGCCTTTCGCGACTATCTGGCCCGGCAACTTGCCCCCGCCCTCGGCGGTCTGGTTTAACGGCGGCGCGACCGCGGCGTCAGGCGGCGCGACCGCGCAGCTCCGGCGGGTCTTCCTTGTCGGTGCGGAACTGCGCCACATTGGCCATCAGCGCATCGGTCTCGATCCGCAGCGCACCAAGCGCGGCATTGGTCTGCTCGAACATCGCGGCATTCTGCTGCGTCACCCGGTCAAGTTCCGTCGTCGCCTTGGAAATCTCGGCAATGCCGACCTCGGTCTCGCCCACGGCCCCGGCGATATGCTCGATCCGGTCCAGCGCCTCGCGGATCGTGCCGACGATCTGCCCCAGCGCCCCCGCGGTCTGATCGACCATCTCGACGCCGAGGCCGACATCCTGCGTCGCCGCGCCGATGATCTGCGCAATCTCGCGCGAGGCCTCGGAGGAGCGCTGCGCCAGCGCCCGTACCTCGGAGGCGACAACGGCAAAGCCGCGCCCGCTTTCGCCCGCCCGTGCCGCCTCGACACCCGCGTTCAGCGCCAGAAGATTGGTCTGGAAGGCGATGTCGTCGATCACCTGCAACACCCCCGCGATGCGTTCGGAGGACTGGCGGATGCTGTCCATCGCCGCCATCGCCTGGGTGGCGATGCCATTGCCGGCCTCGGCGCGGCGCGAAATCTCGCGCATGCGGTCCTTGGCGTCATTGGCGATCCCCGCCATCGAGCCGATCGACCCCGACATCTCCTCCAGCGCCGAGGCGGTCTGTTCCAGCATCGCCGCATTCTGTTCGCTGCGCCGCGCCAGATCATTGGCCGCAGAGCTGAGCTCGCTGCTCGACCCGTCGATCGTCACCGTGGCCGCCTCGATCGCCAGCACCGTCCGGGCGATGCTGTCCTTCGCCGCCCGCACTGACTGCGCCATCTCGCCGAAGACGCCGACAAAGCCGTCGCGGATCCGATAGGTCAGATCCCCCTCGGCCAGGTGACGCAGCGCGGTATTGACCTCGGCGATCCCGGCATCGGTGATCTCGCCGATCCGGTTCAGCCCGGCGCAGATTTGGGCCAGGCTGCCCTCCTTGTCGTCAAGCGGGATCCGGCGCGAGAAATCGCCCTCGGCACAGGCCGTCACCACCGCGGAAATCTCGGCGGCGATCTGCCGGTCGCGCTCGGCCGCAAGCCGCGCCGCCTCGGCCTCGCGCGCCTGCAACGCCTCCTTGCCAGCCCGCGCGGCGGCCTCGCGTTGTGCCTCCGCCTGGCGATGCGCTTCACGGTCTTCCTCGGCCTTGCGGGCGATCTCCCGGCCATCGAGGATGCTGACGCGGAAACCGTCGAGCGCGCGCCCCATCTGCGCGGTCTCGCGCAGGCGCGGCTCCGGCAGGCGCACCTCCAGCTGCCCCCCCGCCATCGTATCGGCGGCCCGCACCAGCGCGCCCACATCCGCCTCGGTCCGCAGCACCGACCGCGCCCCGGTCAGCATCGACACCAGCAGCGCACCGGCGATGATCGCGCCAAAGCCGAGAAAGCCGATCAGCGCCCGCTGCGCCCGGGCCGCTGCCGCCGCCGCAATATGCGTGCCGATCTCGGTCTCGAGCCGTTTCATCGCCTCGATCCGCGCCGTCGCGCTGGCGAAAAAGGCCTCCGCGGTGACGCCACCGGCATCCTGCGTCTGGGGGAAGCGGAAGGCGATCTCGCGCATCCGCGCAAGCTCGACCGAAGCGGGCAGCTCGTTCAGCCGTGTCACCGCCGTCCGGTCCTCCTCGGTGGCGAAAGCGACGAAGAACTGCAGCGCCTGATCCTGCTGCGCCACCAGCGCACGCATCTTCAGCAGCGCCGCCGTGTCGAAGACGCCCTCCCGGAATGCCACAGCGCCCTGCGCGCGTTCCTGTCCCGCACGTTCCTTCGCCATCATGAAGGCGGCATAGGAGGTGATCCGGGCATTGACCTGCGCATCGGCGCTGGCACCGGCCACCACCTCGACCAGCTGCAGCACATCGTCATTCATTTCAGAGTAATACTCGTTCGCCTCCGGCGCGGGGATCGTGCGGGCATCGACCGCACTGCGCAAATCGGCGCTTTTTTCGAAATCGCCGCGCAGCTCCTCGATCAGCGCCGCCACCTGCGGCGGCAGCCGGTCCAGTCCGATCGCATCTGACCGGGCGATCAGCGCCGCCCGCGCGGCGTCGGTCTGCGCCCGCTGGGCGGTCAGCTTGTCGGGCACCGCCGTTTCCTGGCCGTTCAGATACAGGCTCGTCAAATCGCGTTCGAGCTGCTGGTCATGCGCCACCGACGCCGCCGTCTCGGCCACCAGCATCAGCCGCTGCACCTGCCGGGCATCCTCAAGCGCCGCCCAGCGTTCCACGATCAGGAAGCCCCCGAAGAGCAGCGCCAGAACGGCAGGCAGGCCCAGCGTCATCACCATCACGCGCCGCAGGGAGTTCCGGGGCAGCGAGGTCCGGGGCAGAGTTTTTTCCGACATCTGAACGCATCCACTTGCAACCTTGGCGAGTATGCGGGGCGTTTGCTAACGTTTCGCGAAACCTGCCCCGCCGCATCGCCCCGCAAGGCCGAAAAAGCAGCCTTTCTTTGTTAAAATGCGACACACAGCGGCCGGAAGGGGCATGTCCAGAAGTTTTTCCGCACATCTTTTGCGCGATCACCGCCCCCGTCGCAAACTGGCAAGTTGACAGATGGTCGCGGTTCCCGATTCATGTCGGAACAAAGGTATCGATCCGACTCGCTTTTCACGACGCCCGAGGAGCGTCCCTCCATGCATTGGCAGCCCCCTTCATCCCCCGCAGCGGATCCGGCGCCCCCCTGGTCGCCTGTCGTCGGGTCGCGTCCGAAGATCCCGGAGACGGTCAACAACCCCATGGCCGAGATCGAGATGCGCCTGAGCGCGCTGGAAGCGGCGCTGGCGCAGCCCGCGGCGGAGGACCCTGCGGCGGCGCAGGCCGAGCTGCGCGCGGCGCTCGACCGGCTGCGGGTAAGCTGCGCGGAACAGGCGGCGGCGCTGGAGCTTGCGCTGCACCACCCGGCCGGGCAGATGCAAAGGCCGGGGCAATTGCTGCGCCGGCTGCCGGTGCCGGTGCTGCAGCTGACCCATGCGCTGCGCGTCGTCGATGCGAATGCGGCGGCGCGGGCGCTGCTGGGCGATGGCGGCACTGTCGAGCGTTCGGGCGTGTTGCGGGCGGTGCTGTCGCGCAGTCAGGCGCGGGCCCTGACCCAGGCGCTGGATGCGGCCTTCCTGCCGCCCGACACTGCCACGGCGGTGCCCCCCACGGCGGCGCCCCCGGTGACGCTGCGGCTGCGGATCGGACGGGCCGAGGGGCCGCGGCACAGCTTTCACGCCCATGTCGTCGCCGCGCCCGACGCGCTCGGGGGCGAGCCTGCGACCTGGTGGCTGGTGTTGCTGCCGATCGATACCGGGACTTCGGCTGGCAATCCCGAATTGCTGCGCCTGCTGATCGAGAGCACGATCGACCCGGTGGCGCTGACCGATACCGAGGGCCGGGTGGTGATCGCCAACAAGGCCTATGCCCAACCCTTTGGCCGCATTCCCGCCGAGATCGAGGGGCGGCGGCGGTCGCAGTTCATGGACGAGAAGCTGGCCCGGCATCTGAACACGCTGGAGGCCGGGGTGATCGCGCGGCGCACGGCGCTGATCATCGAAGACTCGGTGCTGCGCCCGACCCGGGCCCAGGATGGCCAGCCCGGCACGCCGCGCCCGGCGCATCTGCTGACCGAGCGCCGCCCGATCTTCGACGACGACGGCGCGGTGATCGGCGTCTTTACCCGCGCCCGCGACATCACCGAGGAATTGCGCACCCGCGAGGTGGAACGGCTGGCGGACCGGGTGTTCGAGCAATCCTCGGATGCGATCGTGATCACCGATCCGGAGCTGCGGGTGCTGCGGGTCAATCCGGCGTTCGAACGGATGAGCGGCATCGCCCTTGGGACGAATGCCGGGCTGCGGCTGGATGCGCTGGTGACGCCGCGCACCGGCTCGCGCTGGATCATCGCCGGGATGTCCGAGACCGACACCTGGCTGCGCCAGGTTCTTGCGCGCGCCGAGGGCTCCTGGCAGGGCGAGGTGGCGCTGCACAGCCAGGATGACCGCCAGCTGACCTGCTGGGCGCGGATCACCCGGCTGACCGATGCGGCGGGCACCAATCTGGGCCATGTGGCGATGCTGGCCGATCTGACGCTTTTGCGCCAGACCCAGGCCGACAACCAGCGCATGGCGCAGTTCGACCAGCTGACCGGCCTTGCCAACCGCCGCCTGCTGGCCGAGCGGATCGACGACTGGATCGGCTTCGCCTCGCGCGCGGGGCAAAGTTTCGCGCTGATGTATCTGGATCTGAACAAGTTCAAGTCGGTGAACGACTCGCTTGGCCACGAGACCGGCGATCTGCTTTTGACGGTGATCGCCGACCGGCTGCGCGCGGCGCTGACCGAGGGCGAGCTGGCGGCGCGGATCGGCGGCGACGAATTCGTGGTGCTGATCGGCAATGCCGACGAGGCGGCGGCGCAGCGCCGCGCGGGCGCCTTGCTTGAGCATCTGGCGCGGCCGCTCGATCTGCCGGGGCTGCACAATTACCGCCCCTCGGCCTCGGCGGGGATCGCCTGCTACGGCCGCCATGGCGACAGCCGCGACGCGCTGTTGCGTAATTCCGATCTGGCGATGTATGCGGCGAAATCGGACCGCCGGGCGGTGATGGTCTACGAGCCCTCGATGGGGGCCGAGGCGCTGCGCGAGCTGGAAACCCGGGTGGCGCTGGTCAGCGCGCTGGAAAACGACGAATTCGAACTGCATTTCCAGCCGATCTTCGCGCTCGATGACCGGCGCCCGCGCGGCTGTGAGGCGCTGGTGCGCTGGAACCGGCCCGGGCATGGGCTGGTGATGCCGGGGGCGTTCCTGCCGGTGGCCGCCAAGGCCGGGCTGATGCCCGCGATCGACCGCATGGTGCTGCGCCGGGCGGTGGCGGTGCAGGCGCGCTGGCGCCGGGCGGGGCTGGTCCATGCCGACTGGACGCTGTCGATCAACCAGACCGCCTCCAGCCTTGCGGCGCAGGACTGGGCCGAGGTGCTCGAGGCGGCGCTGGTGCGGGTGGGCTGGAAGACCTCGGACGATGTTGCCCCGCCCTTCGGGCTGCAGATCGAACTGACCGAGGATCAGCTGGCCGTCGACATTCCCGGCGCGATGGAGGCGTTGCAACGGCTGCGCCGGATGGGGATCGCGCTGGCGATCGACGATTTCGGCACCGGCTATTCCAGCCTGACCTATCTGCGCCGGATGCCGGTGACGACGCTGAAGATCGACGCCAGTTTCGTGCGCGGCATCG
Source organism: Rhodobacter sp. 4.3.4 (assembly GCF_058724655.1). Taxonomy (NCBI): domain Bacteria; kingdom Pseudomonadati; phylum Pseudomonadota; class Alphaproteobacteria; order Rhodobacterales; genus Rhodobacter; species Rhodobacter sp. 4.3.4. The sequence continues at coordinate 709,674 of NZ_CM178967.1, read as the reverse complement.
AAGCCGATGGCGACGCCCGCCAGATCGTCGAGGCGATCATCGGTCTGGCGAAGAAATTCGGCTTTGTCGCTCTGGCCGAGGGGATCGAATCCGAGGCCGCGCTGCAGACGCTGATCGCGCTGGGCTGCGATTACGGCCAGGGCTATCTGTTCGAACGGCCGCTGTCGCAATCCGCCTTCGAGGCGCGGTTCTTCGGCTGCGGCCAGGCGCCGCAGGCGCAGCCCTGACCACGGCGGGCAGGCGCCGCGCGCCGCTGCGCAAAGGCCGGTTTCGGCCTGCGGGTTCAGGAGGTCGCGGGGGTCTGCCGCGCCCCGCCGGTCGCGGCGCGACGATCGGCCGGGCCGCGTTTTCCGCCCGGGCGTCAACGTAAGCGCATCGAATTTAAGGATTCTTTCACCCCCCTGCCCGATGATCGGTGCGCGGCATCCCAGAACGGCGGTGCCAAAAACAGATCCGGGCCTGCAGGGGCCCCTTTAGGGTGAGTGGCAGAATGTCCCTTCTCAGCACGATGACGACGGCCGAAATCGCAGCGCTGTCGACCTCGGTCATGTCCGGTCTGACGACGGGCGATATCATTGGCATCAGCCCGGAACAGATGCGCGCCCTTGGCGCGGAGCAGATCCAGGCCCTCTCGACCGGCTTCGTCTCGGGGCTGACGCCGCTGCAGCTGCAGATGCTGACCACCGACCAGGTCGCCGCGCTGCTGTTTCCGCAGATCGCGGTGCTGAACACTGTCGCCTTGCGCGGCCTTTCGACCGAGGCGATCGTCGCGCTGACCACCGAACAGGCAGCGGCGCTGACCTCGGCGCAGATCGCGGCGCTCTCGACGCAGCAGATCAGCGCCTTTGAAACCGCCGATCTGGCGATGCTTGGCGCGGAGGCGCTGCGGGGGCTGAGCGCGACGCAGATGCGGGCGCTGAGCACGCAGCAGGTCGCGGCGCTGACCCTTGATCAGCTCAATGTGCTGACCGCGACGGCGGCGGCGGCGATCAGCTCGGCGCAGCTTTCGGCGTTGGGCACGGCGCAGGTCGCCGCACTGAGCGAGGCGGCGGTGGCCGCGCTGGGCACGGCGGCGCTGCGCGGGCTGGCGCCGGAGGATGTGGCGGCGCTGAGCGTCAATGCCGCGGCGGCCTTGACCGCGGCGCAGATCGCGGCGCTGAGCCCCGAGCAGCTGGCCGCTTTCGAAACCGTCGATTTCGCGCATCTGAGCACCGCGGCGCTGGCCGGGCTTGGCTCGGCGCAGATCCGCAGCCTGTCCACCGACAAGCTGGCGGCGCTGACGAGCGAACAGATGGCCGGGCTCACCGGCGGCATGATCCAGGCTTTGGGCACCGATCAGATCGGCGCTTTCTCGACGGCGCAGCTCCGGGCGCTGGGCAGCCGGGCGGCGACGGCTCTGACCTCGGCGCAGCTGGCAGCCCTCTCCCCCGAGCAGATCGGCGCCTTTTCCGGCGCGGCCTTTGCGGCGATCGGCACCGCCGCGCTGAAGGGGCTGTCGACCGAGGACATGGCGAGCCTGAGCACGATCGAACTGGCGGCGCTGACCGGGGCGCAGATGACGGCGCTGAGCACCGCGCAGCTGGCGACGCTGGGCACGGCGCAGATCGCCGCGCTGTCCGAAGACGCTGCCGGGGCGCTCAGCTCGGCGCAGATCGACGCCTTGTCCACCGCGCAGATCGCGGCTTTGGGCAGTGACGCCTTTGCGGCGCTGGGCACGGCGGCGTTGCAGGCGCTGACCCCCGAGGACATCGTGGCGCTGACCGGGCCGCAGCTGGCCGCGATGACCGAGATGCAGGTGGCGGCGCTGAGCACCGAACAGATCGCGGCGCTGGAGGTCGCGGATTTCGCCCGGCTCTCGGGCGAGGCGGCGGCCGGGCTTGGCGCGGCGCAGATCGCGGCGCTGCACGAGGCGCATCTGGCGGCGATGGGCACGGCGATCATGGCGGGGCTGGGCAGTGCCGCGGTTGCGGGCTTCGGCACGGCGCAGCTTGCCGCGCTCGGCACGGCGCAGCTGGCGGCGATCAGCGGCACCGGCGCGGCGGGTTTGAGTTCGGCGCAGCTGGCGGCGCTTGAAACCGGGCAGATCGCGGCTCTGGCCACGGCGGCGGTGGCGGGACTGTCGACGGCGGGGCTGCGCGGGCTTGCGGCCGAGGATATCGCGGCGCTGACCACGGCGCAGGCGCGGGCGCTGAAAGCGACGCAGCTCGCGGCGCTGACGACGGCACAGATCGCCGCCTTTGAAACCGCGGACATTGCGGCGCTTGGCTCGGCCGCGCTGGCCGGGCTGGGCTCGGCGCAGGCGCGGGCGCTGAGCACGGCGCAGATCGCGACGCTGGGCACGGCGCAGATCGCGGGGCTGGGCAGCGCGGCGGTTTCGGGGCTGAGCACGGCACAGATCGGCAAGCTGAGCACGGCGCAGATCGGCGCGCTCTCCAGCCTTGCGGTGGCCGGGCTCAGCTCGGCGCAGGCGGCGGCGCTGGGCACGGCGCAGATCGCGGCGCTGGCCCCGACGACGGTGGCGGCGCTGGGCACGGCGGCGATCCGCGGTCTGGGCACCGATGACATCGTGGCACTGACCACGGCGCAGGCGGCGCGTCTGGGCTCGGCGCAGCTCGGCGCGCTCAGCAGCACGCAGATCGCAGCCCTTGAGGCGGCCGATCTGGCGCAGATCAGCGCGACGGCGCTATCCGGGCTGGGGTCGGCCACGATTGCCGGGCTGTCCACCGCGCAAATCGCCGGGCTCTCGACGCAGCAGATTGCCGGGCTGGGCAGCACCGCCCTCCCGGGCCTGAGCGCGACGCAGATCGGCACCCTCAGCACGGCGCAGATCCGCGCGCTTTCCAGCACGGCGATGCGCGGCCTCACCTCCGAACAGATGGCGGCGCTGAGCACGCAGCAGATCGCGGCGCTGAACACGGCCGGCCTGACGGCGCTCAGTGCCAATGCGATCAAGGGCCTTGGCACCGATGACATCGTGGCGCTGACCACGGCGCAGGCGGCGGCGCTGGGCTCGACGCAGCTTCTGGCGCTGTCGAGCACGCAGGTGGCGGCGCTCGAAACCGCCGATCTGATGCGCCTGGGCGCCGAGGCGCTGGCGGGCTTCGGCGCGACCCAGATCAAGGGGCTGTCGACGCGGCAGATCGCGGCCCTGCAGGCCGATCAGGTCGCCGCCCTGTCGCAGGAGGCGGTGACCGCGCTGAGCACGACGCAGCTGGCCGGCCTTGGCACCGATCAGGTCGCGGCGCTGGCCAGTGGCGCGGTCGGCGGGCTTGGCTCGGCGCAGATCGCGGCGCTGAACACGGCGCAGATCGCGGCGATCGCCACCGACAGTTTCGCCGCGCTGGCCAGTGCCGCGCTGAAGGGGCTTGCGACCGGCGACATCGTCGCGCTGACCGGCGATCAGATGGCGGCGATGACCTCGCAACAGCTGGCGGCGCTGAGCACCGAGCAGCTGGCGGCGATCGAGGTCGAGGATCTGACCCGGCTTTCGACGGCGGCGCTGGCCGGGCTCGGCTCGGCGCAGATCAAATGCCTGAGCGGCGCGCAGATCGGCGTGCTGGGCCCCGATCTGATCGCCAGCCTGTCCGGCGCGGCGATTGCCGGGCTGACCACCGGCCAGATCGCCGGGCTGAGCGTCGATCAGATCGCGGCGCTGTCGAGCGCTGTCGCCGGGGCGCTGAGTTCGGCGCAGATCGCGGCGCTGAACACGACGCAGATCGCGGCTTTCGGCACGGCGGCGATTGCGACGCTGGGCACGGCGGCGCTCAGGGGGCTGAGCGGCGCGGCGGTGGCGGCGCTCAGCGGCGCTCAGGTCGGCGCGATGACCGCGACGCAGGTCGCAGCGCTGAGTTCGCAGCAGATCGCGGCGCTGGAGACGGGCGATCTGGCGCGGCTGAGCACCACCGCGATGACCGGGCTGGGCTCCAGTCAGGTCAAGGGCCTGAGCCTGACGCAGATGGCGGCGCTGGGCACCGAACAGGTGGCCTGCCTGAGCAGCACGGCGCTGGGCGCGCTCTCGACGGCGCAGGTGGCGGCGCTGGCGGGCGATCAGCTGGCGGCGCTTTCGGCGGGTGGCGGGGCCGGGCTGAGCTCGGCGCAGATCGCCGCGCTTTCCACCGCGCAGATCGCCGCGCTGTCGACGGCGGCGCTGGCGGCGCTGAGCAGCTCGGCGCTGGCGGGCCTTGGCACGAATGACATCGTCGCGCTGACCGCCGAGGCGGCGGCGGCGCTGGTGTCGCGCCAGATCGCCGCCCTGACGACGACGCAGATCGCCGCCTTCCAGACCGAGGATCTGGCGCAGCTGAGCACCACCGCGATCCGGGGCCTGACCTCGGCACAGGCGCGCGCGCTGTCGACGGCGCAACTGGCCTGCCTTTCGACCGATCAGGTCACCGCGCTCAGCAGTGACGCGCTGTCGGGGCTGAGCACGGCGCAGATCGCCAGCCTCTCGCTGGAACAACTGGGGGCACTCTCGGCCACGGCTGCGCGGGGCCTGAGCGCGGCGCAGCTGACGGCGCTGGGCACGGCGCAGGTGGCGGCGCTGGGCACGGCGGCGATCGGCGGGCTGAGCACCGCCGCGCTGGCCGGGCTGGGCACCAACGACATCGCCGCGCTGGGCGGCGAGGCGGTGGCGGCGCTGACCTCGGGCCAGATCGCGGCGCTGAGCACGGCGCAGATCCGCGCCATCGAAACCGCGGATCTGAGCCAGCTTGGCACGCTGGCGTTGCAGGGGCTCGGCTCGGATCAGATCGTCGGGCTGAGCACGGCGCAGATCGCGGCGCTGAGCCTTGCGCAGGTGGCGCGGCTGAGCACGGCGGCGGTTCTTGGCCTGAGCACGGCGCAGCTGGCGGGGTTCTCGGTCGAGCAGATCGGCGCGTTTTCGGCCACCGCGGCCCGGACGCTGAGCGCGACGCAGGTGGCGGGCTTCGACACGGCGCAGATCGCGGCGCTGGGCACGGCGGCGGTGGCGGCGCTGTCAACGGCGGCGCTCGCGGGGCTGGGCACGGCGGATATCGCGGCGCTGAACGATGCGGCGGTGGCGGCCTTGACCTCGGGGCAGCTGGCGGCCCTGACCTCAGGCCAGATCGGCGCGCTCGAGATCGATGATCTCGGCCGGCTTTCCACCGCGGCGATGGCGGGTTTTGGCGCGACGCAGGTGGCGGGGCTGAGCACGGCGCAGATCGTCGCGCTGGGGGCGGCGCGGATCGGGCAGCTGGGCACGGCGGCGATCGCGGCCCTTTCCACCGGGCAGATCGCGGCGCTCTCGACCGCTCAGGCGGGGGCAATTTCCGGCGGTGCAGCCCGCGGCTTCAGCGCCGCGCAGGTGGCCGCTTTCACCACCGGGCAAATCGCGGCGCTGAGCACGGCGGCGGTGGCGGCGCTGGGCACGGCGGCGCTGGCAGGTCTGGCGTCCGAGGATATCGTGGCGCTGACCACGGCGCAGGCGGCACGGCTGACCTCGGCGCAGATCGGCGCGCTCACCACGCGGCAGCTCGCCGCCTTCGAGACCGAGGATCTGGCGCAGATCGCCCCCTCGTCGCTGCAGGCGCTGGGCTCGGCGCAGCTGGCCGCGCTCTCGACGCGGCAGGTGGCGGCGCTGTCGACCGGGGCGATCAGCGCGCTGAGCCCGACCGCGCTGAAGGGTCTTGGTACGGAGGATATCGTCGCCCTGACCACGGCACAGGCGGCGCGGCTGAGCGCGGCACAGATTGCGGCGCTGGGCACAGCCCAGATTGCGGCGCTGGAAACCGCTGATATTGCACAGCTTTCGGTCTCGGCCATGGCGGGGTTCGGGACTGCGCTGATGCCAAGCCTTGGCACGGCGCAGATCCGCGCCCTGAGCACGGCGCAGATCGCGGCGCTGTCGAGCGCGGCGATTGCGGGGCTGACGACGCGGCAGATCGCAGCGCTGAGCACGGCGCAGGTCGCGGCGCTGTCGGGCGCGGCGGTCGCGGCGCTGGGATCGGCGCAGCTGGCGGCTTTCGGCACCGCACAGATCGAAGCGCTGAGCAGCACGGTCATTCCGATGCTGAGCACGGCGGCACTGCGCGGGATGGAAACCGCCGATGTCGCCGCCCTGACCGGGGCGCAGGTGGCGCGACTCGGCTCGGCGCAGATCCAGGCGCTTTCGGCGGCGCAGATCGCCGCCCTTGACGCCGCGGATGTGGCGCAGCTGGCCCCCGCGGCGATGGCGGGGATCGGCGCGGTGCAGATGGCGGCCTTTGGCAGCGGGCAGATCGCGGCGCTGACCGAAACGCAGGTGGCGCGGCTGGGATCGGCGGCGATCGCGGGGCTTGGCGTGCCGCAGATCGGGGCGCTGACGACGGCGCAGATCGGCGCCATCACCGCCGCCGCGGCCGCCGCTTTCGGCTCGGCGCAGCTTGCGGCCTTCGGGACAGGGCAGATCGCGGCGCTGGGCACTGGCGCGGTGGCGGGCCTGACCACGGCGGCGCTGCGCGGCCTGTCGACGGCGCAGATCGCGGCCCTGACCACGGCGCAGACGCCGGGGCTCAGCTCGACGCAGATCGCCGCGCTGACCACGGCACAGATCGCGGCCTTCGAGACCCAGGATCTGGCGCGGCTCTCGGCGACGACCGTTGGCGGTCTTGGCTCGGCGCAGCTCGCCAGCCTGCGCACCGCCCAGATCGCCGCGCTTTCCGCGACGCAGATCGCCCGGCTGACCGCCACGGCGCTCACCGGCCTGACCACGGCGCAGGCGGCAGCGCTCTCGACCGATCAGGTGCGCGGGATCTCGGCCACGGCGATCCGCGCGCTTGGCTCGACGCAGATCGCCGCGCTCTCGAGCGACCAGATCGCCGCGATCGGCACCGCGGCGCTGGCGGGTCTGTCGACCACGGCGCTGCGCGGGCTTGGCACCGAGGATGTGCGCGCACTGACCACGGCACAGGCTGCAAGCCTGACGCTGAGCCAGGTGGCGTCGCTGACCACGGCGCAGGTGCGGGCACTGGAGGCGCAGGATCTTGCCCGGATCAGCGCCGCGGCGATCGTCGGGCTTGGCACGGCACAGATCGGCAGCCTGGCCAGCGCCCAGGCGGCGGCGCTGATGACCGCGCAGGTCGCCAGCCTGACCACGGCGCAGATCCAGGCGCTGAGCACCGGCGCCATCGCGGCGCTGTCGACGGCGGCGATCCGCGGCCTGCGCACGACACAGATGGGCGGCTTGCGCACGGCGCAGATCGCGGCCTTCACCCTCGATCAGATCGCCGCGCTGGAAACCGCCGACATCCGGGCGCTGACCGGAGCGCAGGTGGCCGCCTTCACCGAGACGCAGCGCGACGCGATGACGGCGGCGCAGATCGCGGCCCTGTCGCTTTGAACAGCGGCCCCGGCGCCAGAAAATTGTCGCGACCCCTGCGGCACGGCCCGTGCCGCGATGGCGGCGGTGACGCGCAACCGGGCCTCGGCCGCGAGGCCCGGTTGCCAAAGCGAGGAGACGGAAATATCGCAAGCGGAGCCGGTTGACCTTCCGCCGCGCGGGTCCGATGCTCGCGCCGGGCCGCGGCGCGAAGCCCCCGCTTCCGATCCCGCCGCGGACCCCGACCGGGATGGTTTCCACCCCGCTTTTTCCGGCCCGCCGCCCGCAGGCGGCGGCCGGTCCGACACGAAAGGAACGGCAGATGCCCGCAAGCGATCACCCGGCATCCGCGATGCTCGACCTCGATTCCGCCCGCCGTCTGGCCTGCGGTCTGGTCGCGCCGATCGGCGAAAGCGAAAGCCTCGATCTGGCGCAGGCGGCGGGACGGACCGCGGCCAGCAGCCTGCGCGCCGAGATCGCCCTGCCCGGCGCTGCCCGCGCAGCAATGGACGGTTTTGCCCTGCGCACCGCCGATCTGGCCGCCGCTCTGACGCTGCCCGTCGCGGGCACGGTCGCGGCCGGGATGCAGGCGCCCCCCCTGCCCGCGGGCGCCGCGCTGCGGATCTTCACCGGGGCGCAGATCCCCGCCGGGGCCGATGCCGTCGTGCCGGTCGAAGAGGTGACAGAGACCGGGACCGCCGTGCAGCTGACCGCCGCCCCCGCGCCGGGATCGCATATCCGCGCCGTGGGCTCGGAACAGCCCGCGGGCGGGCTTTTGCTGCGCCGCGGCACCCGTCTGCGGGCGCATCACATCGGTCTTCTGGCTTCGAATGGCGTGACCCGGGTCGAGGTCGTGCGCCGTCCGCGGCTGGCGATCCTGTCGACCGGCGACGAGCTGCACCGCCCCGAGGCCGAGGGATCGGCGCGGGACATGATGCCCGATGTGAACCGGCCGATGCTGATCGCGCTGGCGCAGGGCGCGGGCGCCGAGGTCGAGGATCACGGCATCCTGCCCGACGAGGCCGGGGCGACCGTAGCGAAATTCGCCAGCCTGCAGGGGCGCTATGATCTGATCGTGACCACGGGCGCGGTGTCGATGGGCGGGCGCGATCACCTGCGCCCGGCGCTGATCGCGGCGGGCGGGCAGATCGACGGCTGGAAAGTGGCGCTCAAACCCGGCAAGCCGGTGATGTTCGGCCGTCTGGGCGCTGCCGCGGTGACCGGCCTGCCGGGCAATCCGTTCTCGGCCCTGGTCGGCTTCACGCTGTTCGTTTCGGCGCAGATCGCCCGGCTGAAGGGGGCGGTTCCGGCGCCGCTGTTCCATTGCGCCGGACGGGCCGGGTTCGACTGGACGCGCAAACCGGGCCGGGCCGAGGTCTTCCCGATCCGGCTGGGCAACCGGGAAATCGACGGCCTGCCGGTGGTGCAGCGTCTGGGCGAGGGCGCCTCGGCCACGCTTTTCCCGCTCGCCGAAGCCGATGGTCTGGGCTTCGTGTCGGCGGAAACCACCCGGGTCAGCGTCGGCACGCCGATCTCCTGGCAACCTTTCGAGGCCGGAACCCGCTGATCCTTCAGCCTGCCGGGCGCAACCGCCCGGCCGAGGCCCCGGTCCGCGGCAGATCGAGACAGGCCACCGCGCCCAGTCCCCTGCCGGGGCTGCTCAGCGACAGGCTGCCCCCCAGCACCGAAAGCGTGTTGGCGCACCAATGCAGCCCCAGCCCGCCGTGCTTGTCAGTGCGGGTGGAAAAGCCGCGCTCGAACAGCCGCGCCCCGGTGGCGGCATCGAAGCCGTCGCCATCATCGGCCAGCGTGACGCGGCAGCGCTGGCCGTCTTCGGAAAGCGTCACGCCGATCGCGATGCGGCCCTGCCCCCGGCCACTGGCGGCGATCGCCTCGGTGGCGTTGACGACCAGATTTTCCAGGATCTGCGCCAGCAGAACCCGGTTGCCGCGCACCTGCAGCCCCGGCGGACAGTCGATCGACAGGTCGATCTTCGGCCCCTCGATGAAGCGTGCCGCCGTTGCGGCGCGGCCCAGCGCCCGGGTCAGATCGCAGGCCTCGTCGCGGGGCACCCGGGCGGGATCGCACGGCGCCCGCATCGCTTCGAGCGCCTCGGTCAGGCAGCGCCCCGCCTCCTGCAGCAGCGCCCGCGCCTCGGCCCCGCGCTGGTCCCGCTCGGCGTCAAGCGCCTCGAGATAGGCGACAAGGCGTCGGCGGCGGTCCGGGGCGGTCTGCGGATCGGCCAGTTCCTGCCGCGCCCGGCCCGCCTCGGGCGGCAGGTCCGGCAGCAGATGGCGGTTCAGATCGGCAAGGATCACCCGCACCGGGCTGAGACTGTTGCGCAGATTGTGCAAAAGCCCGGTCGCATTCTGCGCGCGGCCCAGCGCGAAGGATTGCTCGGCATGGGACAGCCGCAGGGCCTCGAGTTCCGCCGCCATCGCGTTGAAATCCCTATGCAGGGCACCGATTTCATCGGCCCGCGGCGGGCCTTCGAACGGCACCAGCTCGCCCGCCTGCCGGATCTGCACCACATGCTGCCGAAAGGCGAGGATCGGCGCCAGAACCCGCGTCGACAGCCGCCGCCCGAGCAGCGCCATCAGCGCCGCCAGCAGGCCCAGCAGCGCCACCACGGTCAGATCGCGCAGCCGCTCGCCCGCCGCCAGCACCAGCCGCGGCAGCTGAAAGCGCAGCATCGCCACCGGCGGCCCCGCGCCCATCGCCACCGGCACCGCGACCTCCACAAGATCGCCCGCGCCGACCACCACCGGCTCGGTCGAAACCTCCGAAAAGTCGAACCGCACCGGAACCTGCAGGGTTTGCGACAGGCTTGCCGCCTCGATCGGACGCAGGAAGATCAGAACCCCCTCGGGCGTGCCCGACCCGTCGCTGCGCCGCACCTGGGCGCTGGCAACGGCGAAAAGGCGCCCGCCCTGCTGCCAATACCCCGCAAAGGCGGTCTTGCCATCGCGAGAGGGCTGCAGCGCCATGCTGTCGATATCGGTCAGAACGGCAGCGGCCAGATCGGGGTCGGGCGCCGCGGTCCCGGGATCGAAACAAAAGGCGCGTTGCGCCGAGCGATCCAGCCGCAGGAAGGCGGCACAGGAGATTTCGGCATTGACGAAAGAAAGCGCGTTGATGTTGCGGTCTTCATAGGCGCGATCGAAAGCGCGCAGATAGAAGAAGGTCTCGTCCCAAAGCCCCCAGTCGAGCACCTGTGCCTCGTTGGCGACAAGATCGGCCCGGAGCGCCGCCCGGGCGCGGTCGACATCGCGGCCGATCTCGACGCTTTCCAGCGCGCCGAAGCTGCTCTGGATCATCATGCCGAGCACCGCCGCAAACAGCGCCGCAGCGCAGATGCCGATGGCCGTCAGCTCGACGATCAGGGCGGCGCGCAGGCTTTTGGCGGGCGGGGCGGGCAGGCGCATCCGCCATCTCACCCGGCGGCGCTGCGGCCCGGCTCTGCCCCGGAGGCGGAGAGAACCCGCTCCACCGCCTGACCCTGGCCGAACAGGAAACCCTGCAGATGGGTGCAGCCAAGCTGGCGCAGCACGTCGCGCTGGCTGATCCGTTCCACCCCTTCGGCAACGATTTCAAGGCCCAGACCGGCGGCCAGATGCGACAGCGCGGTGACGATCGCGGCCGAGGGGCGGTCGCGGTCCATTCCCGCGATGAAACTGCGGTCGATCTTGATCGCATCGACGGCCAGATCCTGCAGGCTGGCGATGCTGGAGGCGCCGGTGCCGAAATCGTCGATCGCCACCCGGAAGCCCTGGGCGCGCAGCTCGCCGACGATCTTGCGGCTTTGCCGGGCATGGGCGCGCAGCGTGGTTTCGGTGACCTCGATCTGGATCAGCGCGGAGGAAACACCGTTCTGCCGCGCCTCGGCCGCCAGCCGGGTCACGAAATCCTGGCGCTGGAACTGCCGCGGCGAGAAATTGATCGCGGTGACCTTTCCAGGCCAGCTGCGGGCATCGCGCAGCGCCCGTTCCATCACCCAGTCGCCCAGAAGCAGCGTCACCGGGCTTTCCTCGGCGATCGGCATGAAGACACCGGGCGGCACGGTGCCGTAATCACGGCTGTTCCAGCGCAACAGCGCCTCGTAGCCCACCACCTCCAGCGTGTCCGAGGCGACGATGGGCTGGTAATGGATCGACAGCTCGTCGCTGGCAAGCGCGTAGAACAGCCCCGCCTCGATGCGCTGGCGGAACTGCTGGCTGGCGTCGAGCTGCTTGTCGAAGACCCGCACCGTCTGGCCGCCGTCCTGTTTCGCCGCAAACAGCGCCAGATCGGCAAAGCGCATCAGATCGGCGGCGTCGCAATCGGGATGGCAGGAGCCATCGACCAGCCCGCAGGAGGCGCCGATGAACACCGAATTGCCGAAAACCGAGAAATCCCCCGAACAGGTTTCCAGAAGTGCCTGACAGGTGGCCACCGCCGTCTCCCGGTCCATCCCGGTCAGCAACACGCCGAACTCGTCCCCCCCCAGACGCGCCACCATCGCCCCCTTGGGGGCGCGGGCGCAAAAGGCGGCACAGGCCATGCGGATGACCTCGTCGCCGGCATCATGACCGAACGTGTCGTTCACATGCTTGAAATTGTCGAGATCGAGGAAGGCGACGAAAAGATCCGTCGCCCCGGCTTCAAGCCGTTCGATCAGCCGGTTCTGGAACGCCATCCGGTTCGCCGCGCCGGTCAGGAAATCATGGCTGGCGATGTGCTGGGCGCGGGCCTCGCTGGCGGCCAGTTCGGCGATCTTGGCGCGCAGGACCATCAGCTGGCGGGTGTCATTGTCCCATCTTTCGCTGAGCGCCCGGGCCATCTGCCGCACCTCGTCGGGCTCGAAGGGCTTGCAGATGTAAAAGATCCTGTCGGCCGGACCGGCCACGGCGGTGATGTCGGTCACCGAATGGTCCGACCAGGCCGAGACGATGACGATCTGCAGATCGGGATCGATCGCGCGCAACCGGCGCGCGGTTTCCTTGCCGTCGATCCCCGGCGGCATCCGCACATCGACGAAAGCGACCTTGAAGGGCGTGCCCTCCTGCAACGCCCGCGCCGCCAGTTCGACCCCTTCCAGCCCCTGCGCGGCAAAGCTGACCTCGAAAGCCGGGGCCTCGCGGGACGGCGGCGGCGGCAGCGCGGCACCGAACAGATCCGCGGCCAGCGCATCGGCGCGCGACACGGGACGGGCGATCACGGGGCCGGAAAACAGCAGCCGATAGGCGTCGCGAACGGCGGCTTCGTCATCAATGACGAGAATGGACATGCGGCCCTCCCGGAGATTTGCGCCGAGCCTAGCCGCAAGTCGTTAACAGGCCGCTGAAATAGTCGGCAGACGAGAAGGACTTCCCGTTTTCGTACGAGTTCTGGGCTTGAGCGCCCGCCGGTCCACTGCTCTTCGTCCTCAGGCGGCGAGCAGCCTGGGCAGTCTTGCCAGATTGTTGGCGGCCATCGTCAGGATGAACCGCGACTGCACCCGTTCGATGCCGCGATACATCGTCTGCGCCATCCCTCCGACCGTCTTGGCCCAGCCGAAAGCCTCTTCGATCCGCTTTCGATGCTTGAGGGAAAGGGCGTAGCCGTCGTGGCGGGTGGTGCGGCGGTCGATGGCGGAATGTCGGGCCTTTTGCGCGACATGGGGCGTGACGCAGGCCCTGCGCAGATCTCGGATGAATTCGGCGGCGTCATAACCTTTGTCGGCGCCCAGCGTCAGGCGCCGGGTTGACCCCGGCGAATGTCGGTGGATCATGTCGAGCGCGGCTTGCCGTTCGGCGTGGCCATCGGCGCGGGTCAGCTCGCCCTGCACGATCAGGCCGGAGCGGTTCTCCATCAGCGCATGGCCGATGAAGCACAGCATCGCGCCGGTGCCGGGGGATTTCTTGTAAAGCCGCGCCTCGGGATCGGTGGTCGAGGCATGCGTCGCATTCGAGCGTTTCTCGCCCCGGAAGTCGACCTCGGCATTGCGGTTCTGGCGGCGGCTGCGGGGCATCGGATCGGGCTTTGCTTCGGTCGCGTCGGGGGCGGGGCTTGGCGGCGGCGGCGCGCCGGGATCCTCGTCACCCGGATCATCATCGGGATCCTCGGCCTCGGGCGGCGGCGCCTTCGGCTGAAAGCTTTTCATCGACGCCCAAGCCTTCACCAGCGTGCCATCGACCGAGAAATGCTCGTCCGACAGGAGCGGCGCCACCTCGCGATGCGCCAGGATCGCGGCCATTATCTTGCGCGACATCTCGGTATTCATCAGCCGGTCGCGGTTCTTCGTGAAAACCGTCGGCACCCAAACCTGATCGTCGATCCCCAGCCCGACGAACCAGCGAAACAACAGGTTGTAATCCATCTGCTCCATCAGCTGGCGCTCGGAGCGGATCGAAAACAGGATCTGCAGAAGGCTCGCCCGGATCAGCCGTTCCGGCGCGATCGAGGGGCGGCCGAAGCGGATGTAAAGCCCTTCGAAATCAGCATCGAGGCTGGCCAGCGCATCATTGACCACCTGCCGGATCTTGCGCAGCGGATGCCTGGCCGGGATGCGATCCTCGAGGTCGACATAGCTGAAAAGCGACCCGCTCGTCTCGTCCGTGCCCCGCATCGTGATCCCCCTTCGCTATGGGAAGGGGTGAATCATGTTCTGCATCCGCGGTCGAGGCCGACTATTTCAGCGGCCTGTTAAGGATCGGTGTGCCCGGTCAAGGACGACGCTCAGCCCGCCAGAACCTTGCGAAACCGCGCCAGAACGATCGTCACCGCGACCGCCGCCATGCCCGCCATCACCGCCATTTCCGGCCAGACGAGCGAAAGCCCCGCGCCGCGATAAAGCACCGCCTGGGCGAAGATGACGAAATGCGTCGCGGGGGAGATCGTGCGCATCGTGCCCTGCAGCCAGTCCGGCATCGATTCCAGCGGCGTCATCCCCCCCGACAAAAGGATCATCAGCACGATCACCGGAATGACCAGAAGCCCGAATTGCCCCATCGTCCGGGTGAACGACGCCAGCAGCAGACCCAGGCTGGCCACCGCCACCACATAGATCGCCGCGCCGCTGGCATAAAGCCAAAGCGACCCCGCCACCGGCACGCCCATCGCCCCCTCGACCACCACGACCAGACTGAACAGCGAGGCCAGAAGGATCACCGCCCCCGAGGCGAGGATCTTCGCCGCGACGATCTCATGCGGGCGGACGGGCATCACCAGCACATGTTCGATCGTGCCATGTTCGCGCTCGCGGATCATCGAGGCCCCGGACAGGATCAGCATCAGGATGGTGACATTGTTCATCAGCTGCATCACCGCGCTGAACCAGCTGGAGGTCAGGTTCGGGTTGAAGGCGTTGCGAAACACCACCCGGACCGGATCGGCGCTGGCGGCGCCGGGCGTCAGCGCGGCGGAAAGCTCCTGTGTCAGCGTCTGGCGCAGGAAACTGGCGCCATTGCCCGCCTGCGCCACCGCCGTCGCATCGACAAGGATCTGCAGCGTCGCCGCGCGGCCCGCACGCAGGTCACGTTCGAAATCGGGCGGGATCGTCAGCACCAGGATCGCCTCGCCCGCGCGTTGGGCGGCGGCGGCCTCGGCGGCGGTCATCGGCACCGGCTCGGCGAAAAGCGGCGGGCGGATCGCATCGGTCAGCCGGGCGGACAGCGGGCTGCGGTCTTCATCCACGATGGCGGTGGCCAGATGATCGACCTCGGTGCTGGCGGCGTCCGACACCAGCCAGACCGCCAGGGTGAAGACATAGGCGATCAGCACCAGCATCACCCGGTCGCCCCGGATCGCCCGCAGTTCCTTGCCGGTCAGCCAAAGGATGTTGCGAAGGCTGCGCATTCACCGCTCCTGCTTGGGAAGGGAAAGGATCGCCAGCGCCAGATAGACCGCCGCGAAAAGGCCAAGGACGGATGCGGCGGCAAGCGCCTCGGGCCAGCCGAAGCCCTTGAGGAAGGCGCCCACCGAGACCGGCTGGAACCAGGCGCCGGGGAAGGCCAGACCGAAGATCCGTCCGCCCTCGCCCAGCGAGGAGACCGGCACGATCAGCCCGGAAAAGTTCACCGTGGGGATGATCGACACGACCGCGGTGGCAAAGACCGCCGCCACCTGCGTCCGGGTGAAGGCCGAGATCAGCTGGCCGAAACCCGTGGTCGCGGTGACATAAGCCAGCGCCGCAAAGCCCAGCGCGGGCAGGCTGCCCGAAAGCGGCACGCCAAAGACCGTCACCCCAAGCGTCACCAGCACCCAGAAACTGACCCAGGCCAGCACCAGATAGGGCAGCTGCTTGCCGACCAGAAACTCGATCCGGCTGACAGGGGTGGATTGGAAATTCGCGATCGTGCCGGTTTCCTTTTCCCGCACGACGCTGACCGCCGCCATCACCGCAGGCACCAGCATCAGGATCAGCATCAGCACCGAGGGCACCATGGCATTGGCGCTTTCAAACGCCTGATTGAAGAGATAGCGGGTTTCGAAGCCGACCTTGCTCGTCTGTCCGATCCCCTCCTCGGCGGCGATCTTGTCGCTGAAATCCTGCAATACGCCAAGGGCATAGCCCTGCGCGGTCTGGGCGCGGAACGGCATCGCCCCGTCAAAGGTCAGGCCGATTTCGGGCACCGCGCCGCGGTGCAGATCGCGCCCGAAGCCCTCGGGGATATCCAGCGCGAGCGTCACGCCCCCCAGCCCCATCCGGCCCTGCAGCTCGTCCGGGCTGGCAAAGGGCGGGGCTTCGGCAAATTGCGGGATCGCGGTGAAGCCCTCGGTCAGGCGGCGGCTTTCGGTGCTTTGATCCTGATCCATCACCGCGAAAGACAGCCGGTCGACGTCGAAGGAAATCCCGAACCCCATCGCCAGCATCAGGATCACCGGGCCCAGAAGCGCGAAGAAGAGCCGGATCGGATCGCGGGCCAGTTCCAGCGTCTCGCGCCAGGAATAGGCGTAGGCCCGGGTGAGGGCCGCAAGCCCCCTGCCCTTCGGCGCCGCGACGGGGGCGGGCATCCGGGCCTCGGGCGGGGCATCGTCGCCGTCCCCCTCGGCCTCCAGCACGGCGATGAAGGCGGCCTCCAGCGTGTCGGCGCCATGGCGGGCGACGATCTCGGCGGGGGTGCCCACCTCCAGCACCCGGCCCGCATGCATGAGCGAGATCCGGTCGCAGCGCGCCGCCTCGTTCATGAAATGGGTCGAGATGAAGATGGTGACGCCCTTTTCGCGCGAGAGCCGCATCAGCACCGTCCAGAACCCGTCGCGCGCCACCGGATCGACGCCCGAGGTGGGCTCGTCGAGGATCAGGATCGGCGGTTCATGGATCATGGCGACGGCCAGTTGCAGCCGCTGCCGGATGCCCAGCGGCAGGCTTTCGGGCATCGCCCCGGCGACCTCGGCCAGATCAAATTCGGCCATCACCTCGGCCACCCGGGCCTCGCGCCGCTCGGGGGCGACGCCGTAAAGCCGCGCATGCAGGATCAGGTTTTGCCGCACTGTCAGCTCGCCATAAAGCGAGAAGGCCTGCGACATGTAGCCGATGCCCAGCCGCGCCGTCATGTCAGAGCGGCCAAGTTCCCGGCCGAAGAGCTTCGTCGTGCCCTCGGTCGGGTCCAGAAGCCCGGTCAGCATCTTCATCGTCGTGGTCTTGCCGCAGCCGTTCGAGCCGAGAAAGCCGAAAATCTCGCCCTCGGGGATCGAAAAGCCGACGTGATCGACCGCGGTGAAGCCGCCGAAGCGTTTCACCAGCCCCTCGGCCTCGATGGCGGTGCGGCCCTGATTTTCAGGGCGCGGCAGCACCGGCACCGGGGCATGACGGGCGCGGATCTCGGCGGGCAGAAGCGCGACGAAAGCCCCTTCCAGACTTTGCGCCCCGGTGCGGGCCAGCAGATCGGCGGGTGTGCCGGTGGCGATGACCCGGCCCGCCTCCATCGCGGCGATCCAGTCGAAGCGGTCGGCCTCTTCCATGTAAGCCGTTGCGGTCAGTACGCTCATGCCGGGCCGGGTGGCACGGACGCGGGCGATCAGCTCCCAGAACTGCCGCCGCGACAAGGGATCGACGCCGGTCGTGGGCTCGTCAAGGATCAAAAGGTCCGGGTCATGGATCAGCGCGGCGCAAAGACCCAGCTTCTGCTTCATCCCGCCCGAAAGCTTGCCCGCCGGACGGTCGGGAAAGGGCGCAAGGCCGGTGGCGTCCAGAAGCATCGCGATGCGCTCGGCCCGTTCGGCCGCGCCCTGACCGAAAAGCCGCCCGAAGAACTGCAGGTTCTCGGTCACGCTCAGCGTCGGATACAGGTTCCGCCCCAGGCCTTGCGGCATATAGGCGATGCGCGGTGCGACGGCGGCGCGATGGGCGCGGCTCTCCATCGACCCGCCCAGGCTTTCGACAAGGCCGGTCTGGCCGCGCCGCACCCCGGCCACCAGCGCCATCAGCGTCGATTTGCCGACGCCATCGGGGCCGATCAGCCCGGCCATCACGCCGGCGGGAATATCCAGCGTCACCGCGTCAAGCGCGGTCACCGCGCCATAGCGATGGGAAACGCCGCTCAGCCGGGCAACGGGCTGCATCGGCCTACTCGGGCAGCTTCACCGCCAGATCGGCGGGCCAGGGCGTGTCGGGGGTCGCGCGCACGAAGCCGATGCCGCGCACGCCGACCTTGACGCTGTCGGCAAAGCGCAACAGCAGATCGCGCGGGATCGCCAGCTTGACGCGGAACACAAGATCGGCGCGCTCGGTGCTGGTTTCGACCGATTTCGGGGTGAATTGCGCTTGGGGCGCGACAAAACTCACCCGCGCGGGCACCACATATTGCGGCACCGGGTCCAGAACCAGCCGCGCCTCGTCATTCAGCGCCAAAGTCCCCACGACCGAAGCAGGCAGATAAAGCACCATGTAGACATCGGTCAGATCGAGCAGCGTCACCACGGGCGTGCCCGCCGCGATCACCTCGCCCGGCTCGTGCAGCCGATACAGCACCCGGCCGCGGATCGGCGCGCGGATCACCAGATCCTCGAGCGCGATCTTCGCCTGTTCGCGGCTGGCTTCCGCGGCCGCGATCAGCGCGGTGGCGTTTTGCACCTGCGCCCGCGCCGAGGCCAGCGAGGCCGTCGCCGCCGTTGCCGCATTCGACGCATCATCAAGCTGCGCCTGCGCGGCATGGCCCTCGGCGGTCAGCTTCGTGACCCGGGCGCGGTTCGTCAGCGCCACGTCCAGCGCGCTTTGCGCCTGCATCACCGCCGCTTCGGCGCCCGCCTTGGCCGCCTCGGCCTGCAGCACCGAGGCCTCGGCCGCCAGCAGTTTCGCCTGGGCATCGCGGTCGTCAATCCGCGCCAACACCGCCCCCGCCTCGACCATCTGCCCCTCTGACGCGGTGACCTCGATCAGCCGCCCGGCATATTTCCCGGCCACATCGACGCTTTGCGTCTCCAGCCGCCCGTTCGAGGCGGTGACGCCGGTCTGCTCCCCCGCCCCCTCGATCCGCGACAAAAGCCCGGCAAAGGGCGATTGCGCCTGCACCGGCAGGCCAAGCGCCAGCACGGTCGCAAGAGAAACGGCAGTGACACTGCGCAAGGACATCAGAGCCTCCGTGGCAATCCCGGGTCTGAACCGGCCCGGGTCTGAACTGGATGGTTCACCCAACAGGCGCCCGCGTCAAGCCGCGATGGCATCGCAAGCGCGTGAAACAGGCGGGCGGGACGTTTCCGCCCCGCCCCGGTCTTTCAGGCCCTCTGCGCCCGGTTGCGGCGGGTAAAGGCCGCGTTCGTCAGCCGGAAGAACAGCGGCACGAAGAAGATCGCCAGCACCGTGCCCGTCAGCGTGCCGAAGAACGTGGTGTAACCGATCGCCTCGCGCGCGCCCGCCCCGGCGCCGGTCGAGAGGATCAGCGGCACGACGCCGAGCGTGAACGCCAGCGAGGTCATCAGGATCGGACGGAAGCGCAGCCGGGCGGCCTCGACCGCGGCGGTCAGCGCATCTTCGCCAAGGCTGCGCATCCGCTCGCGGGCGAATTCCACGATCATGATGCCGTTCTTGCCGGTCAGACCGACAACGGTCAGCAGACCGACCTGGAAATAGACCCCGTTCGCCTGACCGCCCAGCCACGAGCCGATCAGCGCCCCGATGATGCCGACAGGCATCGCCAGGATCACCGCCACCGGGATCACCCAGCTTTCGTAAAGCGCCGCAAGGCACAGGAAGACCGCGGCGAGCGAGAGCGCATAAAGCGCCATCGCGCCGTTGCCCGCCTCCTTCTCCTCCAGCGACAGGCCCGACCATTGCAGCGCGAAGCCGGGCGGCAATTGCTTGGCCAACGTCTCCATTTCCGTCATCGCCGCGCCCGAGGACAGGCCCGGCACCGGCGAGCCCTGAATCTCCATCGCCGGCAGCGCGTCGTAACGGACGATCTGTTGCGGCCCGTAGACCCATTTCTCGGTGGCAAAGGTCGAGAGCGAGACGAAATCGCCATGCGCATTCGGCACCCGCCAGAGCGCGAAATCGGCGGGGGTGGAGCGCGCCCAGGGCTCGCCCTGCACATAGACGCGCTTCACCCGGCCTTCGTGCAGGAAGTCGTTCACATAGGCCGAGGACCAGATCGTGGTCAGGAAACTGCCCACATCCGCCGCGGTCAGCCCCACCGCCCCCGCCTTGGCCCAGTCGATATCGAGACGGAACTGCGCCGCATCCTCGACCCCGTTCGGGCGCACCGCCATCAGCTTCGGGCTTTGCTTCGCCATGCCCAGAAGCTGGTTGCGGGCGGCCAGAAGCTCTTCATGCGTCTGACCAGACCGGGCCTGCAGGAAAGCGGTGAAGCCGTTCGAGTTGCCCAGTTCCAAGACCGGCGGCGGCACGATCGGAATCACGATCGCCTCCTTGATGCCGCCCATCAGCGGCCCGAAAGCCCGGCCCGCAATCGCCTGCGCCCCGTTTTGCGGCCCCGGCCGGTCCTTCCAGTCCTTCAGCTTGATGAACATCATCGCCATGTTCTGGCCCTGACCGGCGAAAGAGAAGCCGACGACCGAAAACAGCGCGTCGATATTCTCCGCCTCGGCCTTGCGCCAATAGCCCTCGACCTGCTCGACGACCTTTTTCGTCTGGGCCGCGGTGGTGCCCGAGGGGGTCTGAATGAGCGTCATCAACACGCCCTGATCCTCGTCGGGCAGGAAGGCGGTGGGGGTGCGCAGATAAAGCGCCCCCATCGCCGCCACCAGACAGGCATAGACGATCAGCCCCTTGAGCGGATTGGCGACGACCCAGCGAGTCAAGCCGCCATAGCCATTCGTCAGCCGCCCGAAGCGGGTCTCGAAATGGCCGCCGAACCAGTTCGCGAAACCGCCCTTGGCTTCGGAATGGGGTTTCAGGATCGTGGCGCAAAGCGCGGGGGTGAAGACCAGCGCCACCAGCACCGAAAGCACCATGGCCGAAACGATGGTGACCGAGAACTGTTTGTAGATCTCGCCCGTCGAGCCGCCAAAGAAGGCCATCGGCACGAAGACGGCAGACAGCACCAGCGCGATGCCGACCAGCGCGCCGGAGATTTCCCCCATCGATTTCCGCGTCGCCTCGCGCGGGGAAAGGTGCTCCTCGGCCATGATCCGCTCGACGTTCTCGACGACGACGATGGCGTCATCGACCAGAAGCCCGATGGCGAGAACCATGGCCAGCATGGTCAAGGTGTTGATCGAGAAGCCGAAGGCCGCCATGACGCCAAAGGTGCCCAGAAGCACCACCGGCACCGCAAGCGTCGGGATCAGCGTCGCGCGCAGATTGTGCAGGAAGACCAGCATGACCAGCACGACCAGCACGATCGCCTCGAACAGGGTCTTGATCACCTCCTCGATCGACAGCGTGACAAAGGGCGTCGTGTCATAGGGGATGACATAGTCCATCCCCGGGGGGAAATAGGGCGCCAGTTCCGCCAGCCGCTCCTTGACCAGCTTCGCCGTATCGAGCGCATTGGCCCCCGAGGCCAGCTGAATCGCCATCCCGGCCGAGGGGGTGCCGTTGTAAAATGCGTTGATGTCATAGGTTTCCGCGCCAAGCTCGACCCGGGCGACATCGCGCAGCAACACCAGCCCGCCATCGGTATCGGCGCGCAAGACGATGCGCTCGAAATCCTCAGGCGTCTTGAGCAGCGATTGCGCGGTGATCGTGGCGTTCAGCATCTGCCCCTCGGGCGCGGGCAGCGCCCCGAACGACCCGGCCGAGATCTGCGCATTCTGCCCCTTCACCGCGGCAATCACCGCAGCGGGCGCCATGTCATAGGCCTTGAGCTTGCGCGGATCGAGCCAGATCCGCATCGCATGTTCCGAGCCGAAGACCTGCACCGCACCGACGCCCTTGAGCCGCGAGAAGCTTTCGACCATCGAGGCGTTCATGTAATCGGACAGCTCGACCGAAGACCGCGACTTGTCGGGCGAGATCAGCGCCGCCACCATCAGGAAGCCGGTGGTCGATTTCTTCACCGTCACGCCCTGCCGGGTGACGGCTTCGGGCAGGCTCGCCTCGGCCTGCGCCAGCTTGTTTTGCACCTGCACCTGCGCGATGTCGGGATCGGTGCCCAAAGCGAAGGTGAGCGTGATCGTCGCCCGGCCCGTCGCGGTGGTGCTGGATTTGATGTAGCGCAGCCCGTCGAGGCCGGTCATCTGCTTTTCGATCACCTGCACCACGGTATCGGTGACGGTCTCCGCCGAAGCGCCCGGATAGGCGGCGGAAATGACGACGGCGGGCGAGGCGATCGAGGGATATTGCGACACCGGCAGGCGCAGGATCGCAAGCGCCCCCACCCCCATGATCACCAGCGCGATGACCCAGGCGAAGATCGGCCGGTCGATGAAGAAACGCGCCATGTCACTGCCCCTCGGCCGGAACGACGGTCACCGGCGCCCCGGGGCCGGTCTTCTGGAAGCCCGAGGAAATCACCTGATCGCCCTCGGACAGCCCTCCGGTCACGATCCAGTCCGAGCCGCGGGCGGTCGCCACCGTCACCGGCTTTTGCGCCACCTTGCCCTCCTCGACGACCCAGACATAGGCCCCGCCCGAAGGCTCGCGCATCACCACATTTTGCGGCAGCGCAAAGGCGCCCCGGGCCAGCGCCTGCGGCAGGTCCACCTCGACATACATCCCGGGCAGAAGGATATGATCGGGGTTCGGGAAGCTCATCCGCAAGGTCACCATGCCGGTCGTCGGCTCGACCCGCGGCTCGGCGGCTTCAAGCTTGCCCTGGATCGGATAGGCGGAGCCATCGGCCAGGATCAGCCCGGCCTCGCCAAGCGCCCGCATCGCCCGGCCCTCGACGGTCGAGGTCAGGCGCAGGATGTCGGTCGCCGATTGCGTCACGTCGACATAGACCGGGTCAAGCGCCCGGATCGTCGTCAGGGCGGTCGCCTGCTGGGCGGCCACCAGCGCGCCGGGCGTGGCCTGCGTCAGCCCGATCACCCCGGCGATGGGCGCGCGGATCGTGGTCCGGTCAAGCTCGATCGTGGCGCTTTGCAGCTTCGCCTCGGCCGCCTGCACCTCGGCATCGGCCGCCGCCCGCTTCGCCACCGCGGTATCGCGGTTCTGCGCCGAGCCCGCGCGCGTGGCGAAAAGCTCGACCGCGCGTTTTTCTTCCAGCACCGCCAGATCGCGCGAGGCTTTCGCCTGCGCCACCGCGGCTTTCGCCGCGGCCACGGCGGCCTGATAGCTGTCATCCTCGATCTTGTAGAGCGGCTGGCCCTCGGTCACGACCGAGCCCTCCTCGAACAGCCGCCCGCGCAGGATGCCCGAGACCTGCGGGCGCACCTCCGCCTCGGTCGAGGCCTTGATCCGGCCGGGCAGACGCGCGTTCAGCGTCAGATCCTGCGCATGGGCGATGACGGTGGTGACGGGGGCCGGGCCCTGCGGGCCTTGCTGCGCAACGGCGGGCAGTGGCAAGAGCAGGGCGATCAACCCCAGAGTTTTCGAAAGCGACATGGGATACCTGTGCGAAAAAAGGAAGGTCAGCGGATCCCGCCAGCGGCGGCGATGCTGAGGGTGATGAAATCGACAGCGCGCTGCCGCTCGGCCGTGGCCTGGCTCTGTTGTGCTGCCAGATAGCTGCGCTCCGCGTCAAGAACGGTCATGAAATCGCCTTCGCCCAAGGCGTAATTGGTGCGCGACAGATCCAGTGTCTCGGCGCTGGTCGCGACCAGATGCCTCTGCGCGGCAATGTTGCGGCCATCGCGGTTATAGGCGGCAAGCGCGCTTTCGACCTCGTCGATGGCGGTCAGCACGGCCTTTTCCCAGGCCAGTTTCGCCTGCACCGCCCGCGCCTCGGCGCCGCGCAGCTTCGCGCGGTTGGCACCGCCGGTGAAGATCGGCAGATCGAGCGCGGGACCGACCGCCCAGTAGCGGATCGCGCCGGAGCCGCGCAGATGCGTCGGCGAGACCGACCCCGAGAGCGTGACCGAAGGGTAGAAGGCCGCCTTGGCGACACCGATATCATAGACCGCGGCGGCATAGTTGCGCTCGGCCAGACGCACATCGGGACGGGCGCGCAGCACATCGGCGGGCACGCCGACGCTGGCCTTGAAGCGCGGCCGCGGCTGGCCTGCGCCCCGGCTCAGCTGCGGCCGCAGCACCGAGACCGGCTGCGCCGTCAGCGTGGCAAGGCGCACCAGCGCCTGATCGAAGCCGGTCTCATAGCCCGGCAATTGCGCCTCGCCCTCGGCCACCAGCTGTTCGGCCTGCAACAGCTCCAACCGCCCCGCAGCGCCGCTGTCGACCTGCGCGCGCGTCAATTCCAGACTTTTGCGACGGCTTTCCAAAGACTTGCGCGTCAGCGCGATCGAGGCCTGCTGATAGCGCAGCTCGGCATAGGCCTGGGCGATGGCGCCCTCCATCACCAGCCGCGCCACATCGGCCGAGGCATAGGCCGCATCCAGCCGCGCCGAGGCCGCCGCACGATCCGCGCGGTTCGCCCCGAACAGATCCGCCGTCCAGCCCACCGCAAGCGCGCCCGAGCGGGCCTCCGTCACGCCCGCGCCGCTGGTGTTGCCGCGCGTACCCTTCACCGTGCCCGACAGCTGCGGCAGATCGGCGGCATCCGCGCCCGAGACATTCGCCCGCGCCGCCTCGATCGCGGCGATGGCCTGCAGCACATCGAGGTTGCGCGCCTGCCCCGCCGCGATCAGCTGATCGAGCGTCGGATCGCGGAAGGCCGACCACCACGGCCCCGCGGCCGCCCGCCCCGGCGCGGCCGCCTCGAAACGGGCCGGAGCCTTGGCCGCGGGGGCCGCATAGTCGACCTGCGCGCAGCCCGCCAGCGCCGCCGTCGCCCCCAGAAGAAACCCTCGCCGCCCGATCCGCACCATGCCACGTCCTTCCCGTTCCGGCCCGACCGACCGGACCGCTTGCGGCGGGTTTACATACATGCGCGTATGTTTGTAAAGAGGCAGATGCAAGGCTTGACCGGGATCGCCCAAGGCGAAAGAAGGCGACAGGAGCGGTGGGCGGGCCCATCGGGGGGATGGCGGAATGCGGCGCAGCAAGGCGGATGCGGAACAGACGCGACGGAACATTCTCGACGCGGCGGAACGGTTGTTCTGCACGCGCGGCATCGCGCAGACGACGCTTGAGCAGATCGCCCGCGAGGCGGGCGCGACGCGGGGCGCAATCTATTGGCATTTCAAGGACAAGACCGATGTCCTGAGCGCCATTTACGAACGCTACGAAGACCCGCAGCTGTGCCGGATCGAGACCGCCGCGGCGGGCGAATTGCCCGATGATCCACTGGACGTGCTGGAACTCACCGGATCGGACTATCTGCAGACGATCGAATCCAATCCGGTGCAGCAGCGGCTGCATCTGATTCTGATCTCCGGCACACCGAACGACGGCACCGCGCACTGGCGCGAATCGAAGAATGCCGACATCTACCGGCTGCTGTTGCGGCTAATGGAACGCGCCCATGCCGAGGGTTCGCTGAACGATGCGCTGACCCCGCAGGAGGCGGCGATCGCGCAGATGGTGTTCATGAACGGGCTGATCGGCGAATGGCACCGCTCGGGTCAGGCGTTTTCGCTGCACAAGACCGGCACGAAGCTGCTGCGGCATCTGATCGGCTCGATGCGGCGCAGGCCCGAGCCCGAAACGCCCGCCCCCGAAAGGACCAAGGCATGACGATTTATGTGGATGCCGACGCCTGCCCGGTGAAGGCCGAGATCGAACGGGTAGGCACCCGGCACGGCACCCGGATGGTGGTGGTGTCGAATGGCGGCCTCCGGCCCTCGGCCCATCCGCTGATCGAGACGGTGATCGTGGCGCAAGGCCCGGACGAGGCTGACAAATGGATCGCCGAACGGGCCGGGCCGGGCGATGTCGTGGTGACCTCGGACATTCCGCTGGCGGCGAAATGCGTGGCGGCGGGGGCGCAGGTGCTGCGCCCGACCGGCGAGCCGCTGACGGCGGACAATATCGGCAATGTGCTGGCCACCCGCGATCTGATGGCCGATCTGCGCGCCGCCGATCCGTTCCTGCAGGGCCGCGGCGGCGGCTTCACCAAGGCGGACCGGACGCGGTTTCTGGACGCGCTCGAACGGGTCTTGCGCAAGATCGGCCGCTGAGGTTCAGGGCTTCCAGCGCTCCTGCACGCGCAGATGTTCATGCGTATGGGCGCGGGTGCCGTGCAGATGGAACTCGATCTCGGTCTTGACCGGGATCAGCGCGGTCTGCCCATGCAGCACGCCGCGTTGCAGGAACAGCGAATTGGCATAGGCCTGCACCGAGCCGACCGTGCCGCGCATCACCGCCACCTCGACCGCGGCGTGATGGTCAAGCGGCACCGACAGCGCGGCGATCGTGGTGTCGTGATGGCGCTGGCGGCTTTCGGGCACCGCGCGGCCCAGATCTCGCTGCGAGGGATCGAGCGCATAGGTGATCACGCCGACGCATTCGGCGGTCTCGGGGGTATCCTCGGCAAGGCCGCGGCGGACCAGATCGCGCAGCGCCTCGGACCGGTTCGAGGCCCCCGACCGCGCCATGAACCCGTCAAGCGCGGCCAGAAGATCGTCTTCGATGGTGATGGTGATGCGCTGCATGGGGCCCTCCTGCGGCAAGCCTTGCATGGCCGGGCCGCGGGCACAAGCACCCCGCCGCGTCACCGGGGACCGGGGGCGTCAGCTGTCCTGCGCGCCGTCAGCGGTCTTCGGCGGCGTCGCGGCGGGCACGGTGCTGCCGCGCGCCTGCGTTCCGGCGCGGCGGAAGGACATGCCGTTGCGATAGGCCGGCTTCGTCGCCGGCTGCGCCAGAAATTCCTTCAGATCCAGTTGCTTCTTCGGGGTGGAATAGCCCATGGTCAAACTCCTTGCGATGAAAGGGCGGAAGCGGCGCAGGGACTGCGCCGCTTCCCCTCCCGGTGAGAAACCCGGCAGAAGCAGGATGCGGCTGCGCCGCCCCCGCCTCGATACCGTCACCGGGAAACGGGTCGGATCGCCTGTCCGTTGAAGGACCGGATCGGATCATGCGCCGGACGGTCGGACCGTCGCGGGCCTTGCGGCAGCGTGCCCTGACCCAGGCGTTCGAAAAAGTCCCGCCAGCCCAGACCGGACTGGGCCGGGTGGCTGCGCGGGAAAGAGGCCATGGGCGCGGGGCCCAGGGCAGGTTGGGTATGCGTCATTCAGGTCTTTCCGCCGCGCCGGGGCTTTCCGGGGCGGCAAGGGGGCATCGGGACGGAGGGGTCATCTTGCGGGCTTCGCGTCCGGCAGGGCCGCCGCATCGCGCGCAAGACGGGCCGCCTTGAGCGCGGCGGAGCGATCCGCGCGCTTCGTGGCTTCCGTCTCGATGATCAGTTTCGCCGCGGCCGCCGTCTTGTCATGCGGCGTTTGCGGCGCAAGGGGCATCTCCCGGAACAGGCCGGGAGACGGAGACTTGCGTGGGGGGGACATGGCTGTCGTCCGCAATCGCTGCGGATCAGACCAGAGCCAGGTCGCAGGCCGACTTGCGGCCATCGCGGCCGGATTCGATCTGGAAGGTCACCTTGGCGCCATCGACGAGACGCGAGATCCCGGCACGCTCGACGGCCGAGATATGCACGAACACGTCCTGCGCGCCACCTTCCGGCTCGATGAAGCCGAAACCTTTGTTCTGATTGAAAAACTTCACGGTGCCATTGGCCATCGTGATCACTCCTTCATGAGGAT
Organism: Rhodobacter sp. 4.3.4; assembly: GCF_058724655.1. Classification (NCBI taxonomy): domain Bacteria; kingdom Pseudomonadati; phylum Pseudomonadota; class Alphaproteobacteria; order Rhodobacterales; genus Rhodobacter; species Rhodobacter sp. 4.3.4. The sequence goes on along the minus strand of NZ_CM178967.1, from coordinate 682,247 downwards.
GCTGCCCGCGGAATGCGACAGCTCGGCTTGGTCGGGACTAAAAGCAGACTGAAGCCGATGAAGGAGACAGGGTGCGGTCAGAAGAACTTCGCTGCACCCTGCATAGCAGAGTTTGCAGGTTTTGCACCGATTCGTTTCGGGTTTTCAAAACAATCCTGCGGCGACGGCAAGACGGCGGTTTTCCCCCGGGCGCGCGGCTCAGAACAGCAGCTTGTAGCTGTTGCCGCGCGTGTCGGTCACGGTGCCGGTGCCGCTTTGAGTGCCCGATCCCATGATGAAGGTGCCCTGCAGCCGGGTGCCGTCCTTGCACACGGCATAGACCTCGCCGGTGTTGACGCCGCCGACATCCTCGGTCGAATTCTTGTAGCTGCCGCCCAGATCCTTGAGCTTCAGCGACAGGCCGCGTTCATGCGTCTTCACCCGCGGCTGCACGCTCGACCAGGTGCCGCTGCATTTGGTCTTGTTCGGCTTCGGCAGCTTGAACCAGATCTGCCCCGAGGTTTCGCTGTCCTCGGTGATCGAGATCGGAATCGCCGTCGAGGGGTTCTGCTCGGCGATCGGTCCGCTCAGCGGGTAAAGCCGGAACGAGCTGTTCGCGCCGCAAGCGGACAGCGCGGTGACGGTGATCAGGGCAAGCGCAAGACGCGAGGTCACGGGAATCTCTCCAGAGGCGGTGCACCGGGCAGGGTCGCAATGGCGGGGGCGCCATCGACCGCAGGGGTTAGAAAGGATTTGGCCGCCCCCGTCAACCCGCGATCTGCCGGGCCGGGGGGCGGTCACATCACACGTTCACGAGCGTACCCAGTTCCACCACGCGCGAGGCCGGGATGCGGAAGTAATCCGACGACCGCGTCGCGTTGCGCGCAAGGTAGAAGAAGAACAGGCTTTGCCAGGCCGGCATCCGGCGTTGCCCCGACAGTTTCAGCGAGCGTTGCGACAGGATGAACGAGGTCGCCATGATGTCGAACTTCCAGCCCAGCTTGCGGCACTGCAAAAGCGCTTTCGGCACATCGGGTTCCTCGGCATAGCCGAAGCGCAGCTGCACGCGGCGGAAGCGCTCGTTCAGCTCTTCCATGTTCACCCGGTCTTCCGGGGCGACGCGCGGCACATCCTCGGTGACGATGGTCAGGATCACGATATGCTCGTGCAGCGCCTTGAAGTGCTTGAGGCTGTGCAGCATCGCCGCGGGCACCATGTCAGGCGTGCCGGTCAGATAGATCGCCGTGCCCGGCACGGCCGAGATCGACTTCGAATCCATCTGCCGGAAGATCATGTCGAGCGGCACGTCGTTTTCGCGTTCCAGCTTGAGGATGATCGCCGCGCCGCGCCGCCAGGTCCACATCAAAAGGATCATCCCCCCGGCGATCGCCAGCGAGACATAGCCCCCCGAGAAGATCTTCATCGAGTTGGCGCCGAAGAACACCAGATCGAGCGCAAGGAAGGGCAGGATCATCGCCACCGCCAGCAGCAGCGGCAGCTTCCACAGCTTGTGCGCCACGATCATCACCAGGATCGAGGTGATGCACATCTCGCCGGTGACGGAAATCCCGTAGGCCGCCGCCAGCGCCGAGGACGAGCCGAAGACCACGATCAGCATCAGAACGCCCAGCATCAGCCAGAAGTTCACCTCGGGCATGTAGATCTGCCCCTGCTGGGTGTCCGAGGTCTGCCGGATCCGCAGCCGCGGGATCAGCTTCAGCTGCACCCCCTGCTGGGTCAGCGAATAGGCGCCCGAAATCACCGCCTGGCTGGCGATGACGGTGGCCATCGCCGCCAGAACGATCATCGGCAACAACGCCCAGTCCGGGTAAAGCCGGAAGAACGGGTTTTCGATCGCGCCGGGGTTGGTCAGCAAAAGCGCGCCCTGACCGTAGTAGTTCAGAAGCAGCGCGGGCATGACGACGAACAGCCAGGACACCTGGATCGGGCGGCGGCCGAAATGGCCAAGGTCGGCATAAAGCGCCTCGGCCCCGGTCACCGCCAGGAAGGCCGCGCCCAGAATGGCAAGGCCCAGCGGACCGTTCGAGGTCACCAGCTCCGCCGCGCGGAGCGGGTTGAGCGCCCCGAGCACCACCGGCGCCTGGATGAGGTTCATGAAGCCGCCCACCGCCAGCGCGGTGAACCAGACCATCATCACCGGGCCGAAGAATTTCGCCACCGCCGAGGTGCCCTTGCTCTGAAACACGAACAAAAGCACGATGATGACGACGGCCAAGGGCACGATGAAGGGCTCGAAGGCGGGGGTGACCAGCTTCAGCCCCTCGATCGCGCCCAGAACCGAGACCGCGGGCGTCACCGCGGCATCGCCGTAAAACAGCCCCGCGCCCAGCATGCCCAGCGCCAGCACGATCGGCGTCGGCCGCCCCATCGCGCGCTGCACCAGCGCCAGCAGCGAGAAGGTCCCGCCCTCGCCGTCATTGTCGGCCATCATCAGGATGATGACATATTTGATCGTGACGACGATGATCAGCGCCCAGGTGATGACGGAAAGGACGCCCAGAACATGTTCGGGGTCGACGCCGCCGCCATGGGCGCCCGACGCCACCATCGCTTCGCGATAGGCGTAAAGCGGAGAAGTGCCGATATCGCCATAGACGACACCGATCGCGGCGAGGGAGGTCAGCGCGAGTCCCGTCTTGGCGTGGCTCTGGCTGCGATCTCCCTGCTCGGGGATCTCGGATTCGTTTTTGGTCATGCAGGTGTGACTCGGGTCACCGGAACGTGATTTCCGGCCTTGGCTTCTTAACGATGTGCGGCGGCATGCGCCACCGGATTCGTATCCGCCCCGGAAATGCCCGAAAACCGCCCGACGAAAAAATGGAAAAAATGTCGCACCCGGGGGGTTGAACTCCCGCTTGCCCTGCCCAAAATAGGAGGAGCGGGCCGGGCCCCTCTGGCGTCGGAAGTTCCTCCAAGCTTCCACGTGATGTCGGACCGCATCGACACCCGCTCGATGGTCGCGCCCGGCAGATGGTCTGTCATCAGCCGGGCGACCAGACGGCGGCAAACCGCAAGAGGTCGCCCACGTGGAACTCATTTTTCTGTCTTTTCTTGGCCAGCCGCTCTGGATGTGGCTGCTTTTTGTCAGCCTTGTGCTGACCCTTCTCGCGCTTGATCTGGGCGTGCTGAACAAGGACGATCACGAAATCGGCATCGCGGAAAGCCTGAGGCTTTCGGCGATGTATATCGCGCTTGGCCTTGGCTTTGCTGGCTTCGTCTTCTGGCAGTTGGGCGCCACCGCCTCGGCGCAATATCTGACCGCCTTCGTGGTCGAGAAATCGCTCTCGATCGACAACATCTTCGTCATCGCGCTGATCTTCGGCTTCTTCGCCGTGCCGCGGCAATATCAGCGCCGGGTGCTGTTCTGGGGTATCCTGGGCGTGATCGTGCTGCGCGGGCTGATGATCGGCCTTGGCGCGACGCTGGTCGCCCAATACCACTGGGTGCTTTATATCTTCGCCGCCTTCCTGATCCTGACCGGCATCAAGATGCTGTTTTCGGCCGACAAGGAGCACGAGATCACCGAAAACGGCCTGATCCGCTTCCTGCGCCGCCACCTGCATGTCACCGACGGCCCGCGCGGCCATGCCTTCTTCGTCACCGAACCCGACAGCAAGACCGGCCGCCTTGTCCGCCATGCGACGCCGCTGTTCCTTGCCCTGGTGATGATCGAGCTGGCCGACCTCGTCTTCGCGGTCGACTCGGTGCCCGCGGTCTTCACCATCACCACCGATCCCTACATCGTCTACACCTCGAACATCTTCGCGATCCTCGGCCTGCGGGCGCTTTACTTCGCGCTCTCCGCGATCCTCGCCCGCTTCGCCTATCTGAAATACGCGCTCTCGGTGCTTCTGGTGTTCATCGGCTCCAAGGTCTTCGTGGCCGAGGCGATGGGTTGGGAAAAATTCCCTCCGGCCTGGTCGCTTGGCATCACCTTCGCCATCCTTGCCGCAGGCATCCTTTTCTCGCTGTGGAAGACGGGCGCAGCGAGAGAGCCGGCTCATCCGGCGGAATGAAGACATCCCCGTCAATCCTCCAAAACTGAGAACGCGGTGCCCCGATCCTCCGGTCGGGGCATCGCACTTTCGGGGCCATCCGTCGCCTTGATCGGTCGGGGCTTTGCCGCAGATAGAGAGACATCCGTTTTCCCGAGGTTCCCGTTGCGTCACCCCCTCCGCCATCTGGCCACCTTCGCCCTTGCCCTTGTCCTGATCCTGACCTCGGTCTTCATGCTCGAGCGTGACCGGGCCGGGCTTGCCATCACCGATTTTAAGGTCGGCACGACCCCGGTGACGCTGTTCCAGCAGCCCGGCGCAACCGGCCCCGCCGTGGTGATCGCGCATGGTTTCGCCGGATCGCGGCAGATCATGCAGGCCTATTCGCTGCGGCTGGCGCAGGCGGGCTATCGCGTGCTGGCCTTCGACAGCGAGGGGCACGGCCGCAACCCGCAGCCGATGCGCGGCGACGTGACAAAGATCGACGGCACGACGGTGTTTCTGGTGGCCGAGCTGCGCCGGGTGATCGCCGCCGCCCGCGCCCTGCCCGGCGCCCCAGGCGTCTCGCTGCTGGGGCATTCGATGGCGACCGACATTCTGGTCCGCGCCGCCGAACAGGAGGCCGAGGCCGGGCAGCCGGTCGATGCCGTGGTGGCGATCTCGATGTTCTCGCAGGCGGTCACGGCCAGCGAACCGCCGCGGCTTCTGGTGATTTCGGGCGAATGGGAGGGGGGCTTGCGCGGCTTTGCCCTCGACTATCTGCATCAGGTCGACCCGGGCAAGGGCGAGGGCGAGCTGGCCAGCGCCGGTCCGGTCGCGCGCATGGCCGTCGTGGCGCCGCATGTGGAACATGTCGGCGTGCTGTACAGCCCGACCGCGGTCATCGCCGCACGCGACTGGCTCGATGACACCTACAAACGCGTTTCGACGGGTGACGTGTCCGCGATGGGGGTCTGGATTGTCGTGCTGCTGATCGGCCTCGTGCTGGCGGTGCATCCGCTGGCGGTGCTGCAGCCCAAACGCGCCGATCCCGCGCCGGTGCCGGTGCGGCGGTTCCTGCTCGCCGCGATCCTGCCCGCGCTGATCGTTCCGGCCGTGCTGACGCGGTTTCACATCGACTTTCTGCCGGTTCTGGTCGCCGATTACCTGATGGTGCATCTGGCCTGTTACGGGCTGTTGCAGATCACGCTGCTGCGCGGCTGGCAGGGCCTGCGCACCGGGCTGTCGCTGCTGCCGGTGGGGCTGTTCCTGATCTGGGGACTTGGCGCCTTTGGCCTTGCGCTCGATCGCTATGCCGCCAGCTATTGGCCCTCGCCCGAGCGTCTTCTGCTGATCGCCGTCCTGGCCTTCGGCACCGTGCCCGCGCTGATTGCCGATGCGCAGCTGACCGAGGCCGGGCATGCGGCGCTCTGGCGCCGGATCGTCGGGCGGGTGTTCCTGTTCGGCTCGTTCGCCCTCGCCGCGGCGCTCGATTTCGACCGGCTGATGTTCCTTCTGATCGCGCTGCCGCTTTTGCTGCTGTTCTTCTGCGTGCACGGGCTGATGGGGCGCTGGATCGCGCGGCGCTCCGGCGCCACCGTCGCCGGGCTGGGGCTGGGCCTGTGTCTGGCCTGGGTGCTGGGGGTCTGCTTCCCGCTGTTCAGCCCGTAAGGCTCAGCCCCGCTGCGCCAGATAGGCCTCGAAGGCGCGCAGCGTCGCCTCGGAGACATGATGCTCCAGCCCCTCGGCATCGATCTCGGCGGTCTCGGCGGGCACCCCCACCGCGATCAGCAGATCGACCACGACCCGATGCCGCATCCGCACCCGCGCCGCCAGCTCGGCGCCCAGCTCGGTCAGGAACACGCCGCGATAGGGCCGCGACACCGCCAGCCCCTCGCGCTTGAGCCGCGCCACCGCCTTTGTCGCCGTCGGATGCGTCACCCCCATCCGCGCCGCGATATCGGTGATCCGCGCCTCGCCCATCTGCTGCGCCAGATCGTCGATCATCTCGGCGTAATCTTCCAGCACCGCCATCGCCTGCGCCTCCCGGGCGCGGGAAAAACGCATCGTCGTCAGATCGGCAGGGGCGGTCTCTTCGGGCATCTGGGGTCCTTTTTGCGCCATTTTATCGCCTTGCCCCGGGATTGGAAACGCCCCCCGGAGCCGCACCGGGTTTTTGCCCGCCCGCTCCGGGAAGCCACTTGACAGAAGTGTAGCCGAGGCTTCATTTTGCAGCAACAGCTTCCAGAGGCGCAGAATGATCCAGGAAAACTCCCTGTCCGGGCGGGCCCGGGCGACGATGTCGGCGGTGATCGGCGGCGAAAGGCGCGGCCCGCTGGCGATGCTCGCCTTTGTCGGCCCGGCGGTGATCGCCTCGGTCGCCTATATGGACCCGGGCAATTACGCGACGAACATCCAGGCGGGGGCGGGCTACGGCTATGCGCTGCTTTGGGTGGTGCTGATGGCGAATCTGATCGCGATGCTGTTTCAGGCGCTCTCGGCGCGGCTGGGCATCGTCACCGGGCGCAACCTTGCAGAACTCAGCCGCGATCACCTGCCCCGCCCGCTGGTTCTGTGCATGTGGGCGGTCAGCGAGGTCGCCGCGATGGCCACCGATCTGGCCGAATTCCTGGGCGGCGCCATCGGCTTTTCGCTACTGCTGGGGATTCCGCTTCTGTGGGGCATGGCGCTGACCGCGGTGATCACCTATGCGATCCTGCTCTTCGAGGCGCAGGGCTTCCGGCCGATGGAACTGGCGATCGGTGCCATGGTGGGCGTGATCGGGCTGTGCTATCTGGCCGAGGTGCTGATCGCGCCGATCGACTGGGGTCAGGCGGTGGGCGGCCTGACCACACCGAGCCTGCCCGATGCGGGCGCGCTGACGATTGCAGTGGGCATCATCGGCGCCACGGTCATGCCGCATGCGATCTTCCTGCATTCCGGCCTGACGCAGAACCGCGCCATTCTGGGCAATGACAGCGACCGGCGCCGGATGGTGCGGATCTCGAATATCGAGGTGGTCGTGGCGCTGGCGGGGGCGGGGCTGATCAACATGGCGATGGTGATGATGGCGGCCTCGGCCTTCCACAACGGCCATGCCGAGGTGGCGGAAATCGAGACCGCCTATCACACGCTGACCCCGCTTCTGGGCGGCTTTGCGGCCTCGGCCTTCCTGCTCTCGCTGATCGCCTCGGGGATTTCATCCTCGGTCGTCGGCACGATGGCGGGGCAGATGATCATGCAGGGCTTCCTGCGGGTGAACCTGCCGCTCTGGCTGCGCCGTGCGGTGACGATGGTGCCCGCCTTCCTCGTCGTCGCCTCGGGCGCCAATGCCACCGATGCGCTGGTGATGAGCCAGGTCGTGCTGTCGATCGCCCTGCCGGTGCCGATGCTCGCTCTGCTGTGGCTGATCCGCAAACCCGAGGTGATGGGCGCCTTCGTCCCCGCACGCAAGGTTCAGGCGGCGGCGGCCTTGGGTGCCTGCCTCGTGCTCTCGCTCAACATGGTCCTGCTGCTGGGCGCCTTCGGCATCGAGATGCCCTTCCTGTCCTGACCGCTTTCAGCTTGGCTCAAGGTCCCGGGGGGCGGCGCCCTCACCCGGCCTATTTCCTGCGCTTCTTCGGTGCCGCCACCGGCGCGGGCGGCATCCAGCCCAGCCCCGCCGCGGTCGTCACCTTCGGCGTGTAATCCGCGCTCACCCAGCCCTTGTAGCCCGCCGCCGCAAGCTGGCTCAGGAAGGCGGTCACGTCCCAGCCATCCGATCCCGGCTCGGCCCGGTCCGGCGCCGAGGCGAGCGAAACATGGCGCAGAGCGGCGCCGAACCGTTCCGCCAAAGCCTCGGGCGCCGCGCCGAGCGCCACCGCGGTTGCCGTGTCCAGACAGAGGCCGAGATTGTCCGCGCCGACCGCCTCCAGCACCTCGGCCAGCTGATCAAAGCTGTGCAGAAAGCTGCCCCCGGGTCGCGGCGCCAGGGTGAAGACGCGCTTGGGCGCCACTTCCGTTGCCCAGCGCAGATTGCGCAAAAGCGTCCCGGTGTCGCCCTCGGGGCCGGGCAGGATCTCGATGGCCCCGGGTTTGAGCACCTCGGCATAGCGCAGCATCCGCTTGAAATCGCGCTGAAACCGCTCTTCACCCCCGGGCGTCGCGGCAAAGCCCGGAGGGGCGCCGGTGTAATTGGGCGGCGGCGCCACCATCGCCGCAAACATCAGCCCCGACAGCACCAGCAGGTCGCGCAGCTCCTGCACCGGCCCGTCATAGGGCGAGGCCAGGCTCACCCCCGCAAAACCCGCCGCCTGCGCCGCCGGAAACCGCGCCGCCAAGGGCAGTTCCTGAAACAGCGTGGTCAGATCGGCGGCCAGTTTCACCCTCACATCTCCGCCATCCGCTGGATCGGAAAGAACACCCCGCCCGAGGTCAGCCCAAGCCAGTCCTCGCCCGCATGCGGGCCGGGCGCGGCCAGATCGACCAGCCGGTAAAAGGTCTTGCGGTCGATCCGCGCCTCAAGGCCCCGGCGCACATGCAGATAGGGCCGCGGCTCGCCATCCGCCGCGATCTCCACCCGGATCGGATGCTCCGGCCCCGCCAGCACCTCGTCGCCGACATTGGTCACGAAGCGCAGATCCCCCGCCTCGGCGGTGCAATCGACGGCAAGGAAGGGCGCGTCCTGCACCCGGATGCCCACCTTTTCGACCGGGGTCACCAGATAGAACCTGCCGTCTTCCAGCTTCAGCACCGATGCGAAAAGCCGCACCAAAGCCTCGCGGCCGATCGGCGTGCCCAGATAGAACCAGGTCCCGTCGCGGCGGATCTCGATGTCCAGATCGCCGCAATAGGGCGGGTTCCACAGATGCACCGGCGGCGGCCCCTTGGCCCCGGCCTGTCGCACGGCCGCGGCGATCCCCTCGGCATCGGGCGGCTTCACGGCGAATTGTGGCGCGGCTGTCTCGGTCATCTTCTCTTTGCGGTTGGGCTACGGCGGTTTATCTGTTTCTCTGACGATATAACGCGCAACCGGAGCCCTGTCATGACCAAGACCGATACCCTTCTGGCCGAGATCGAGCTTCTGGGCAGCAAACTGGGCGCCGCCCGTGCCTCGGTGAACCGCCGCTTCATCGGTCAGGAACGGGTGGTGGAACTGACCTTGGCGGCGCTGCTCTCGGGCGGGCATGCGCTTTTGGTGGGCCTGCCGGGTCTGGGCAAGACGATGCTGGTTGACACGCTGGCCACGGTGATGGGCCTTGCGCCTGCGCGCATTCAGTTCACCCCCGATCTGATGCCCGCCGATATCCTAGGCTCCGAGGTGCTGGAAACCGCCGCCGATGGCACGCGGGCGTTTCGCTTTCTTGAGGGGCCGATTTTCTGCCAGCTTCTGATGGCCGATGAGATCAACCGCGCCAGCCCCCGCACGCAATCGGCGCTTTTGCAGGCGATGCAGGAGCGCGAGGTGACGGTGGCGGGCGTGCATCGGCCGCTCGGGCCGCCCTTTCATGTGCTTGCGACGCAAAACCCGATCGAGCAGGAGGGCACCTATCCCCTGCCCGAGGCGCAGCTGGACCGTTTCTTGGTGCAGGTCGATGTCGACTATCCGACCCGCGCCACCGAACGCGACATTCTTCTGGCAACGACCGGGGTCGAGGCTGCAACCGCCATCGCCGTCTTCACCCCCGCCGAGCTGATCGCGGCACAGCAACTCGTCCGCCGCATGCCGGTGGGCGATACCGTCGTCGAGGCGATCCTCGATCTGGTCCGCGCCTGCCGCCCCGGCGAGCCCGAGGCGCTGCCCGTCATCCGCGACAGCCTTGCCTGGGGCCCCGGCCCGCGCGCCGCGCAGGCGCTGATGCTGACGGTGCGGGCGCGGGCGCTGCTCCATGGCCGCCTCGCGCCCGGGCTTGACGATGTGGCGGCGCTCGCCCGTCCGGTGCTCAGCCACCGCATGGCGCTGACCTTCGCCGCCCGCGCCCGCGGCGAGACGCTGCCCGCCATCATCGCCCGCGCCGTGACCGAAATCCTTGGCACCGAAGCCGAGGCCGCCGCGTGAGCGACCCCCTTCCCGAGGCGGCCGCCCGCGATCTGCGCCGTGCGGCCGAGGCGGAAGCCGCAGCCCTGCCCGCGCTTTTGATTTCCGCCGAACATCTGGCCAATACCGTGCAGATGGGGGGGCATGGCCGCCGCCGGGCCGGCGCAGGCGAGGATTTCTGGCAATACCGCCCGGCGCATGCGGGCGATGCCGCCCGCTTCATCGACTGGCGCCGCTCGGCCCGCTCCGACAGCCAGTTCGTCCGCGACCGCGAGGCGCAACTGGCGCAATCCTTGTGCCTTTGGGTCGATCCCGGGGCCTCGATGCGCTTTACCGGCGCCGGGACCGGCCGGACCGCCCGGCCCGAGAAACTGTCCCGCGCCCGGCTGCTGGCGCTGGCGCTGGCGATTTCCGCGCTGCGGGCGGGGGAACGGGTGGGGCTGACCAGCCCGCTCGCCCCGCCGCGTCCGGGCAAGGCGCAGTTGCTGACCCTGGCCCAGGCGCTTCTGGCCGAAAGCTCGGCGCAGGACCATGTCGTCCCCGATCTTTCCGCCGTGGCCCCGCAGGCGCGGCTTGTGCTACTGTCGGATTTCTTCGCCGATCCGGCGGGGCTGGAAACCGCGCTTTTGGGCGCGGCCGGGCGCGGCGTCAGTGGCGTTCTGTTGCAGGTGCTGGACCCGGCCGAGGAAGAATTTCCCTATGACGGCCGCACGATCTTCACCTCGATGGCGGGCGGGCTGCGGTTTGAAACCCGCGAGGCGGGCGATCTGCGCGCGCGCTACCGCGCCCGGCTGGCCGAGCGGCGCGATCACCTGGCCCGCATCGCCCGGCAGGCGGGCTTCGCCTTTTCCAGCCATCACACCGGCGCCCCGGCGCAGGCGGCGCTTTTGTGGCTGCATGGCGCCCTTGCGGGGGGCTGGCGATGACGCTGCTCGGTCCGCTTGGCTTCACCGCGCCCTGGCTTCTGGCGGGCCTTGTCGCGCTGCCGCTGCTGTGGTGGCTTCTGCGCGCCACGCCGCCCGCGCCGATCCGGCGTCGCTTTCCGGGCGTGGCGCTGCTGCTGGGTCTGACCGATGCAACGGTGCAGGCCGAGCGCACACCCTGGTGGCTTCTGGCGCTGCGGATGCTGGCGCTGGCCGCTGCGATCATCGGCTTTGCCGGGCCGGTGCTGCATCCCGAAAAGCCTGATCCCGCCCGCGGGCCGCTGTTGATCCTGGAAGACGGCAGCTGGGCCTCGGCCGCCAGCTGGCCGCGCCGGGCCGAGCGGCTTGACCGGGCATTAAGCGAAGCCGCCGCCGCGGGCCGTCCGGTGGCGCTGATCTCGCTCGCCGATCCGCCCCCTGCCCCGCCGCCCTTCACCGAGGCCCGCGATCTGCTGGCCTCGCTGCCCGGGCTGCAACCGCGCGCCTGGGAACCCTCGATCGACCTTGATCCGGCACGGCTCCTGCCCGATGGACGCTATGACACGCTCTGGCTGTCGGACGGGCTGGACCGCGCCAGCCGCGCGCCGCTTGTGCAGGCGGTGCAGGCGCATGGCAGGCTGAAGGTCTGGCAGCCCGCAGGCCCGGTGCTGGCGCTTGGCGCGGCGACGGTCGATGGCGCCAGGCTGAACCTGCCGGTCCATGCCTCGGCCCCGGTCAATCGCGTGGTCGAGGTGGCGGCACTGGGGGCCGATCCCTCCGGCCTTGACCGGGAACTGGCCCGCCAGCCGGTGAGGCTGCGCGATCAGGCGCAGGCCGAGGCGGTGTTCGATCTGCCGCCCGAATTGCGCAACCGCATCACCCGCTTCGAGATTTCCGGCCTGCGCTCGGCCGGGGCCGTCAGCCTGACCGATGATGCGCAAAAGCGGCGCAAGGTGGCGCTGATCGCGCCCGGCTCGGCGCGCGAGGGGCTCGAACTGCTGTCGCCCACCCATTATCTGCATCAGGCGCTCGCCCCCTCGGCCGATCTGATCGAGGCGACGCTGGCCGATGCCCTGATGGTCAAGCCCGATGTGATCATTCTGGCCGATGTCGGCGAGGTTGCGGAAACGGCGGAGCTGCAGGCTTGGGTCGAAGCGGGCGGCATGCTGATCCGCTTTGCCGGGCCGCGGCTGGCCGCAACCGCGACCGGAGAGGATCCGCTTTTGCCGGTGCGGCTGCGGCAAGGCGGCCGGTCGGTCGGCGGCACGATGAGCTGGGGCGCACCGCGCAAGCTTGCCCCCTTTGCCGAGACCTCTCCCTTTGCCGGGCTGATCCTGCCCGAAGATGTCACCGTGCGCGAACAGGTTCTGGCCGAACCCGACCCGGATCTGGGCGCGCGCAGCATTGCCGCGCTGGCCGATGGCACGCCGCTCGTCACTCGCAAGGCGCTGGGTCAGGGGGCGGTGGTGCTGTTTCACGTCACGGCGAATGCGGAATGGTCGAACCTGCCGCTGTCGGGGCTGTTTCCGCAGATGCTGGAGCGGCTTTCCGTCTCCACCCGGCCCGCGGCCCCCACCGCCGAGGATCTGGCCGGTCAAAACTTCACCCTGCGCCAGCAGCTGGACGGGTTCGGGCTTCTGACCGCGACCGAGGCCGCGGCGGGGGTCAAGGGCGAGGATCTGGCCGAAGGCCCCCCCGGCCCCGCCCTGCCGCCCGGGCTTTACGCGACCACGGATCAGGTTCTGGCGCTCAACGCCCTGCCGCGCGGGCGCCAGCTGGCGCCTGCGCTCTGGCCTGCCGGCGTGACGCTCGAGGGCGAGGCTGCGCCGAAACAGCGGCCGCTGGCCGGGCTGGCGCTGGCCATCGCGCTGGTGGCGCTTTTGCTCGACATTCTGGCGACGCTGGCGCTGTCGGGGCGGCTGCGCGGCCCGCGCGCGGCGGCGGTGATCGCGCTGGCCGTGACGCTGCTGCCCAGCCCGCCGCAGGCGCAGACCATGCCCGAGTCGCGCGCCATCGAAGCCGCGTCGAACGTGGTGTTCGCCTTTGTGCCGACGGGGGATGCCAGCCTCGATGCGGTCTCAATGGCCGGGCTGCGCGGGCTGGGTCAGACCCTGACGCGGCGCACCACCGTCGAGCCTTCGGCGCCGATGCAGCTTGCGCTTGAAACCGACGATCTGGCGCTGTTCACGCTGATCTACTGGCCGGTGACCGAGACCGCGCCGACGCCCTCGCCCGCAGCTTACGTCAAGCTCAACCGCTATCTGCGCGGCGGCGGGATGATCCTGTTTGACACCCGCGACGCCGATCTGGCGGGGATGGGGGCGGCGACCGGGGCCGGGCGGCGGCTGCAGGCTTTGGCCGCGCCGCTTGACATTCCGCCGCTCGAACCGCTGCCCGCCGATCATGTGCTGACGCGCAGCTTTTACCTGCTGCAGACGATGCCCGGCCGCCATGACGGCCCGATCTGGGTCGAGGCCGCCCCCGCGGATGCCGCACAGGCCGAGGGGATGCCGTTTCGCAATCTGAATGACGGGGTGACGCCGGTGGTGATCGGCGGCAATGACTGGGCCTCGGCCTGGGCGGTCGATGAGGTCGGCCAGCCGATGTTCCCGGTCGGGCGCGGCGCGGGCGGCGAGCGCCAGCGCGAGATCGCCGCGCGGTTTGGCGTCAATCTGGTCATGCATGTGCTGACCGGGAATTACAAATCCGATCAGGTGCATGTGCCTGCGCTGCTGGAAAGGCTCGGGCAATGAACGGGGTTTCGATCGTCTTCGCGCCGCTTCTCCCCTGGCCGGTGCTGGCCGGGCTTGCGGGTCTGGCCGGGCTGCTGATTGCCGTCGCGCTCTGGCGCGGGCTGAAGGGCTGGGCCCTGCGGGGCTTCGCGGCGCTGGCGCTTTTCGGCGGGCTCGCGCAGCCCTCGGTCCAGCACGAGGAAAAGACCGCGCTGTCCGACATCGTGCTGCTCGTCGATGACCGCTCTGCCTCGCAGCGGCTGTCCGACCGCGGCGCGCAGACCGATGCGGCGCTGGCGCAGCTTTCGACCGCGATCACCGCGCTGCCGAATACCGAGCTGCGCCGCGCCACCGTGCGGGACGGCGCGCAGAACACGGGCACGCAGCTTGGCGCGGCGCTTTCCGAAGCCTTGGCGGCCGAGCCGCGCGGGCGGGTGGCGGGGGTGATCGTGCTGTCCGACGGGCGGCTGCATGACCCCGAGGCGCTGCCCGATCTGACCGCGCCGCTGCATTTGCTGCGCAGCGGGCACGCCAGCGACTGGGACCGGCGGCTGGTGATCGAGACCGCGCCCGCCTTCGGCATCCTGGGCGAGGAGACGGTGATCCGCCTGAAGGTCGAAGATAGCGGCGCCGTGCCGCAAGCGGCGGGAAGGATGACACGGCTGACGATCTCGATCGATGGCGCCGCGCCGCAGGACTATCCGGTGATGGTCGGGCAGGATCTGGAACTGCCCTTGAAGCTGGAGCACGCCGGGCAGAACGTGGTGCAGTTCAGTCTTGCCCCCGCGCCGGGACAGCTGACTGCGCGCAACGACAGCGCCGTGGTCAGCATCAACGGCGTGCGCGACCGGCTGCGGGTGCTTCTGGTCTCGGGCCAGCCGCATGCGGGCGAGCGGACCTGGCGGAACCTGCTGAAATCCGATGCCGGGGTGGATCTGGTGCATTTCACCATCCTGCGCCCGCCGGAAAAGCAGGATGGCACGCCGGTGTCGGAACTCTCGCTGATCGCCTTTCCGACGCAGGAGCTGTTTCTCGACAAGATCGACGAATTCGACCTGATCATCTTCGACCGCTATGCCGAGCGCGGCATCCTGCCCGCCGCCTATTTCGAGAATATCCGCGCCTATGTCGAACGCGGCGGCGCGGTGCTGGTCTCGGCCGGGCCGGAATTCGCGACCGTGGAAAGCCTGTGGCAGACGCCCCTGGGCGATATCCTGCCCGCGCGGCCGACCGGGCGGGTGCTGGCGCAGGCCTTTCTGCCGCGCCCGACCGAACTGGGCCTGCGCCATCCGGTGACAGCGGGGCTGACGGGGGCGCCACCGCCTGCGGGCGATCCGGGCCTCGCCCATTGGGGCCGCTGGCTGCGGCAGATCGAGCTGACCGGCGCGCGCGGCGAGGTGGTGATGAAAGGGATCGGCGATGCGCCTTTGCTGGTGCTGGACCGGGCGGGCAAGGGGCGGGTGGCGCTTCTGGCCTCCGATCACGCCTGGCTTTGGGATCGCGGCTATGAGGGCGGCGGGCCACAGCTGGAACTTTTGCGCCGCATCGCCCATTGGGCGATGAAGGAACCCGACCTTGAAGAAGAAGCGCTGCAGGCCGAGGTCGAGCCGGGCAGCCTGTCGGTCACGATCACCCGCCGCACGATGCAGGACAGGGCCGACCCGGTGCGGATCACCCGGCCCGATGGCACGATCGAAAGCCTGCCCCTGTCGCAGGTCGAGCCGGGGCGGTTCGCCACCGTCTGGACCGCGCCCGCCGAGGGGCTTTACCGGCTGAAACAGGAGGATCTGGAGCGCGTCGTGGCGCTGGGTCCGGCAACTGCGCGCGAATATGAAACCCCGGTCGCCTCTGGCGAAGCGCTGGCGCCCCTGATCGCCGCCTCGGGCGGATCCGAGACGGCGCTGGAAGAGGGTATCCCCGATCTGCGGCAGGTGCGGCCGGGCCGCGTCGCTGCCGGGCGCGGCTGGATCGGCGTCACCCCGCGCGAGGTCACGGCCACGACCGACATCCGGCTGACGGCGCTTTTGCCGGGCTGGGTCTGGCTGGCCCTTGTCGCGGCGGCCATCACTGCCGCCTGGCTGCGCGAGGGGCGGCGGCGGGGCGCTCAGCCCAGCTGATCGGCCAGGCAGCGCAGGAACAGCGCGGCGCCCACCGGAATGAGACTGTCGGGGAAATCGTAATCGGAATTGTGCAGGCTGGGGCTGGCCTCGCCCGCGCCCAGAAGCAGCATCGCCGCGGGGGCCAGCGCGCCGAAACGGCCAAAATCCTCGGAGGCGCGCATCGGCACTTCGGTCTCGCCCTCGGGGATCGCCTCGGCCGCCAGTGCCGCGCGCAGAACGGCCACCGCCTCGGGCGCATTGGTGCAGGCGGTGAAAATGTCATGATAGCTGATGGCCAGGCCCAAAGAGCCTGCGGCCCCGGCCACCTCGGCCTCGGTCGCGGCCA
This sequence comes from Rhodobacter sp. 4.3.4, assembly GCF_058724655.1. Taxonomy (NCBI): domain Bacteria; kingdom Pseudomonadati; phylum Pseudomonadota; class Alphaproteobacteria; order Rhodobacterales; genus Rhodobacter; species Rhodobacter sp. 4.3.4. Next base: position 666,178 of record NZ_CM178967.1, on the reverse strand, counting down.
CAAGCGCCGCCATCCCCGCATCGGTCTGGCTGCGCAGCGTCGCCCAAAGTTCGGCCTCGGCGGGGGCGATGCCGAAGGCGGGCTCGCCCAGCCGGGCATGGGTGACGGTGACCAGCGAAAACGCCGGATCGGTGACCGGGCCGCCCTTGCCCAGCGCGGGCAGCCGCGCGATCAGCTGCGCCAGCGCCGGACCCGGCGAAAGCCCCGTCTCGGGTTGCGCCGCATGGGCGGTGCGGCCAGTGAGCCGGATCTTCACCCCGCGCGAGGCGCAATTGGCAGGCCCGGGACGCACGACGCCCTGCCCCAGCGCCAGCCCGGGGTAATTGTGCAAGGACAGCGCCAGATCGGGGCGGATCTGCGCGAAAGCCGGATCGGCGATCACCGCCGCCGCGCCCGATCCGTCCTCCTCGGCGGGCTGGAACAGCAGCACCGCCCGGCCGCGCCGGGGTTTTTGCCGCGCCAGCCCCCGGGCCACGCCCGCGACAATCGCCATATGGCCATCATGCCCGCACAGATGCGCCTTGCCCGGCACCTGCGACCGATGCGCCACCGCCCCGGTTTCAAGGATAGGCAAGGCATCCAGCTCGCAGCGGATCAGCACCGTCGGCCCGGGCTCCGCCCCCTCCCAGATCGCCGCGACGCCATGGCCGCCAAGCCCGGTCAGAAGCCGGTCGGGCCGGGAGTTCCTCAGCTCCGCCACCACCGCCCGCGCGGTCCCGGCCTCCTCGCCCGAGACCTCGGGGGCGCGGTGCAGCGCCTGGCGGAAGGCGGTCAGCGCGATCACATCGGCATGGCTCAGCCGCGTCCGCATCAGCGCAGCCCGATCTCGGCCAAAGCCGCCTGCAGATCGCCGGGCAGGGGGTCTTCATGGCCGCGCCCGGCCGCAAGATCGCGCGGCGCCTCGGTCGCGGAAAAGTAGCGCCAGCCCTGAAACGGCCGCCGCGGCACGGCATCGGTGCGGATCACCGCCGGGTCGAGCACCATCGCGCAGCGGGCGATGCCATCGGCGCCGGTCACCGGCTGCAGATCCAGAATCTTCTGCCGCGCCAGGATCTGCCCCTTGATCACCCAGTAAAGCGATCCGCCCGCCAGAACCTCCTCGGCGCGCTTGGGCCACATCCGCGTCACATGCCGCGCCGGGCCGGTGCCGAAATGCGCGCGCTGCCAGTCGATCAGATCCTCGACGCCCTCTGCGCCAACACAAAGCTTGAGGATATGCAGCGGTTGTGTCATTGCCTTCTTTCCTGTCCCAAGCGCCCAGACCATTCGGTCAAAAACGCTACAAGTGGTCTTCCGTTTCCCGTTTCACCACAATATAGAGTGCGTCGCCCGAGGGCAACGCGGTTCACCCCGACGTTGACCCCCTGCCCCCGTCAACGTATCTTTAACCCTCTTTCCGCCCGCCGGTCGCTGCCAAAGGATGCCTCATGACCCGTTTTGCCGCCCCCATCGCTGAACAGATCTGGGACATGAAATACCGGCTGAAGGATGCCGATGGCCTGCCACTGGATGCTTCGGTCGAAGACAGCTGGCGCCGGGTGGCCCGCGATCTGGCCTCAGTCGAGGCCGATCCGGCGCATTGGGAGCCGAAATTCTACGCCGCGCTGGAAGATTTCAAATTCCTGCCCGCGGGGCGGATTCTGGCGGGCGCGGGCACCGGCCGGGCGGTGACCTTGTTCAACTGCTTCGTCATGGGCACAATCCCCGATTCGATGGCGGGCATTTTCGACATGCTGAAGGAAGCGGCGCTGACGATGCAGCAGGGCGGCGGCATCGGCTATGATTTCTCGACGATCCGGCCGCGCGGCGCGGCGGTGAAGGGGGTGGCGGCCGATGCCTCGGGGCCGCTGTCGTTCATGGATGTCTGGGATGCGATGTGCCGCACCATCATGTCGGCGGGCTCGCGCCGTGGCGCGATGATGGCGACGATGCGCTGCGATCACCCCGATATCGAGGCCTTCATCACCGCAAAGCAGGATTCGGCCCGGCTGCGGATGTTCAACCTCTCGGTGCTGATCACCGATGCTTTCATGGCAGCGGTGAAGGCCGACGGTCCGTGGGAGCTGGTCTTTGACGGCAAGGTCTATCACACGCTGAACGCCCGCGATCTGTGGAACAAGATCATGCGCGCGACCTATGATTTCGCGGAACCGGGCGTGATCTTCATCGACCGGATCAATGCGATGAACAACCTCGCTTATCTTGAGCAGATCGCGGCGACGAACCCCTGCGGCGAGCAGCCGCTGCCACCCTATGGCGCCTGTCTGCTCGGCTCGGTCAACCTGGCGCGGCTGGTTTCGGCGCCCTTCACCGATCAGGCGGCGCTGGATCTGGCGAAACTGGACGAGCTGGTGCGCACCTCGGTGCGGATGATGGACAATGTCGTCGATGCCAGCCGCTTCCCGCTGCCGCAACAACAGGCAGAGGCCGCGAACAAGCGCCGGATCGGGCTTGGGGTGACGGGTCTGGCCGATGCGCTTCTGATGCTAGGGCTGCGCTATGGCGACGACAAGGCCGCGGCGCAGACCGAGGCCTGGATGAAGGCGATTGCCCGGGCGGCCTATCTCGCCTCGGTCGATCTGGCCCGCGAAAAGGGCGCCTTCCCGCTCTTCGATGCCGAGAAATATCTGAGCAGCGGCAACATGCTGCAGATGGACGAGGATGTGCGGCAAGCGATTGCCACGCATGGGATCCGCAATGCGCTGCTCACCTCGATCGCGCCGACGGGGACGATTTCGCTTTATGCGGGCAACGTGTCTTCGGGCATCGAGCCGGTCTTTGCCTATGCCTATACCCGCAAGGTGCTGCAAAAGGACGGGAGCCGGACCGAGGAAGAGGTGGTCGATTACGCGGTCAAGCTGTGGCGCGACATGAAGGGCGACGTTGCCCTGCCCGATTATTTCGTCAACGCCCAGACGCTGGCGCCGATGGATCACGTCAAGATGCAGGCGGCGGCGCAGAAATGGATCGACTCGAGCATCTCGAAAACGATCAACTGCCCGGTGGACATCAGCTTTGACGATTTCAAGGATGTCTACATGGCGGCCTTTGAAAGCGGCTGCAAGGGCTGCACCACCTACCGCCCGAACGAGGTGACGGGATCGGTTTTGACGGTTTCCGAAACTTCGGAAAAGACCCCCGAGACCGACAAGGGCGCCGAAGTCGTCTATCTGACCGAACCGCTGGACCGGCCCCCGTCGCTGGAGGGGGCAACCTACAAGCTGAAATGGCCGGGTTCGGAACATGCGATCTACATCACGGTGAACGACATCGTGCAGGGTGGGCATCGCCGTCCTTTCGAGGTTTTCATAAATTCCAAGAATATGGAACATTATGCCTGGACGGTGGCGCTGACGCGGATGATCTCGGCGGTGTTCCGGCGCGGTGGCGATGTGAGTTTCGTGGTGGGCGAGCTCAAGGCGGTCTTCGATCCGCGCGGCGGCGCCTGGATGGCGGGGCAATACATCCCCTCGATCCTGGCGGCGATCGGCGGCGTGATCGAGCGGCATCTGGTGGCGACGGGCTTCATCGCAGGCGAGGGGATGGGCCTGAAAAGCGATCCCCGCGCCGAGGTGATGGAGCTGGGCGAGCCGCCGAGAGGAGAGGCCTGCCCGTCCTGCGGCAGCTACGCGCTGCGCAAGGTAGAGGGCTGCCTGACCTGCGCCGACTGCGGCCATTCCAAATGTTCGGGTTGAAGCGCTTTGGGATAGTTCTCGATGCTCAGATAAATTGACCACTCATGTCCACTGAGCAAGCCCTATCCCGCCGACTGAAACGTCGGCGGGTTTTCTTTTGGGGTGACACTTTCCTTGAAAAAAGCTTTTAAATCAATGGCCCACATCATTTACAGTTGTCATCGCTCTGACCTTTTTCCCGCTTCTTTGGCTTTTCTCTCGCGGTTCAGATAAATTACCCATTTGCCGGAAAACGGCATGAAATGGGCGGAAACGACCAACGGGCCCTCGGCGTTCTGCAAAAACGCCGACAGATAAAGGAATAGCCTGCGCGGGCTCTGAAAAATCGCTGCGGACAGGTGCCGGGAGGCATCATCCTTGTCGGCACCGGGCCGGGGCAGCAACCGATAATCTTTCGATGACAAGGGGATAGGCGGGCGGCGGTGGTTCAAGGACAACCGCCTCCCGTCCCCCCGCCCGTCAGATGCGCCAGAAAGGCCTTGGCCGCCACCGACAGATGCTTGCCGCGCGGATGGGCGACGTTCCAGACCCGCTGCAGCGGAAAGCCCTGCACATCCAGCACCACCAGCCGCCCGGTCTCGGCTTCCAGCGTGATCGTGTCCTGCGACAGGATCGCCAGGCCCAGCCCCGCCGCCACCGCCGCCTTGATCGCTTCGTTCGAGCCAAGCTCCATCCGCACCTGCGGCCGGATGCCGTTGTCGGCAAAGAACTTTTCTGCCGCAGCCCGGGTGCCTGACCCCGGCTCGCGCAGAATGAACGGCGCCTCGGCCAGCGCCGCAAAGGGCACCGCGGTCGCCCCCGCCAGCGGATGGCCCGGCGGCGCCAGCACCAGAATCGGGTTGCGCGCGATCGGACGGGCCACCACGTCGAGCCCCTCGGGCGGCTGGCCAAGGATGCACAGATCATCCTCGTTCGCGGCCAGACGCGCGATCACCGTCTGCCGGTTGGTGACGGTCAGCGCCACCTCGATCCCGGGGTTTTCGGTGCAGAACGCGCCCAGCAGCCGCGGCAGGAAATATTGCGCCGTCGACACGATCGCCAGCCGCAGCCGCCCCCGCCGCAGCCCCTGCAGATCGGCCAGCTGCATCTCCAGCCGCTCGATCCCCTCCAGCGCCTCGCGCGCGGTGGCCAGAACCGCCTGCCCCGCCTCGGTCAGGAACAGCCGCTTGCCGATCCGGTCGAGCAGCACCGCGCCCAGCGCCTCTTCCAGCTGCTTGACCTGGGTGAAGACCGCAGGCTGGGTCAGGTGCAATTCCTCGGCGGCGCGGGTGTAGCTGGCGTGCCGCGCCACCGAGGCGAAGACCTGCAACTGGCGCAGGGTGTAGCGCATGATAACCTTTTCCCTATTCTGTTACTAAAAACTATTCAGTTTTATAAATTAACGCAAGATCGCATAGTCCCGGCACGCCCCACCAAACGGGCCAGCCAACGAGGGAACCATGGCAGCAAAGACCTATGACGCAGGTGTCAAAGACTACCGCTCAATCTATTGGGAACCGCAATATCAGGTGAAGGACAGCGACATCCTGGCCGTCTTCAAGGTCGTGCCGCAGCCGGGCGTCAGCCGCGAAGAGGCCGCCGCCGCCGTTGCCGCCGAAAGCTCCACCGCGACCTGGACCACGGTCTGGACAGACCTTCTGACCGATCTCGATTACTACAAGGGCCGCGCCTATGCGATCGAGGACGTGCCCGGCAGCGACGAGGCGTTTTACGCCTTCATCGCCTATCCGATGGACCTGTTCGAGGAGGGCTCGGTCGTCAACGTCTTCACCTCGCTTGTCGGAAACGTCTTCGGTTTCAAGGCGGTACGGGCGCTGCGGCTGGAGGATGTGCGGTTTCCGCTGTGGTTCGTGATGACCTGCCCCGGCGCCCCGCACGGGATGATGGTCGAACGCGACCTGCTGGACAAATACGGCCGCCCGCTTCTGGGCTGCACGATCAAGCCGAAGCTTGGTCTGTCGGCCAAGAACTACGGCCGGGCGGTTTATGAATGCCTGCGCGGCGGGCTGGATTTCACCAAGGACGACGAGAACGTCAACAGCCAGCCCTTCCTGCGCTGGCGCGACCGCTTCCTGTTCTGTCAGGAGGCGATCCGCAAGGCCGAGGCCGAAACCGGCGAGCGCAAGGGCCATTACATGAACGTCACCGCCGGGACGATGGAGGAAATCTACGAACGCGCCGAATTCGCCAAGGAAATCGGCACGCCGATCATCATGTCGGATTATCTCACCATCGGCTGGGCCGCGCATACGAGCCTGTCGCGCTGGTGCCGCAAGAACGGGATGCTGCTGCATGTCCACCGCGCCATGCATGCGGTGATGGACCGCAACCCCAATCACGGCATCAACTTCCGGGTGCTGGCGAAAATCCTGCGGCTGATGGGCGGTGATCACCTGCATTCGGGCACCGTCGTCGGCAAGCTCGAGGGCGACCGCGAGGCGACGATCGGCTGGATCAACCTGATGCGGGAGCGCTTCATCAAGGCCGACCGGTCGCGCGGGATCTTTTTCGATCAGGACTGGGGGCCGCAGCCGGGGGTGTTCCCGGTCGCCTCGGGGGGCATCCATGTCTGGCACATGCCGGCGCTGGTGTCGATCTTCGGCAATGACTCGGTGCTGCAATTCGGCGGCGGCACGCTCGGCCACCCCTGGGGCAATGCCGCGGGGGCCTGTGCGAACCGGGTGGCGCTCGAGGCCTGCGTGCAGGCCCGCAACGAAGGCCGCCATCTGGAAAAGGAAGGCAAGGAGATCCTGACCAAGGCCGCGCAGTCGAGCCCCGAGCTGCGCATGGCGATGGAAACCTGGAAAGAGATCAAGTTCGAATTCGACACCGTCGACAAGCTCGACGTGCAACACCGCTGAGACCCGGCCCGAAAGGACACGAAGATGAGCACCGTTCAGGACTACCCCTCCCGCCTCTCGCGCCCGGAAAGCCGCAAGATGGGCACCTTTTCCTATCTGCCGCCGATGAGCGAGGCCGAAATCCGCCGTCAGGTCGAGTGGATCGTGCAGAATGGCTGGAACCCGGGCATCGAACATACCGAGCCCGACTTCGCCGCCCAGATCTACTGGTACATGTGGAAACTGCCGATGTTCGGTGAGACCGATGTCGATGCGATCCTCGCCGAGCTGAAGGCCTGTCACGAGGCCAACCCCGGCCATCATGTCCGGCTGATCGGCTACAACAACTTCACCCAAAGCCAGGGCGCCAACATGATCGTTTATCGCGGCGCCACCCTCTGAGCTGAAAGCCTGCCCGCCGCCCCTCCCCTCCCGGCGGCGGGAGAATGGCCCGCCGTATCCTCCTTGCGGCGGGCCCCCCACCCCATGAGGCTGTCATGAACGAGACCCTGAACGCTCTTACCCAGCCTTTCCGCATCGCATCCGAACCCTGGTATCGCCCCGTCGCCGATGAAATCGCGCTGTTCGAGGCCGCCCATGCGGCGCGGATGCCGGTCATGCTCAAGGGCCCGACCGGCTGCGGCAAGACCCGCTTTGTCGAACATATGGCCTGGCGGCTCGGCAAGCCGCTCGTCACCGTCGCCTGCAACGAGGACATGACCGCCTCGGATCTGGTCGGGCGGTTCCTGCTGGAGGCCACGGGCACGCGCTGGCAGGACGGGCCGCTGACCTTTGCCGCGCGGCACGGCGCCATCTGCTATCTGGACGAGGTGGTCGAGGCACGGCAGGACACCACCATCGCCATTCACCCGCTCACCGACAATCGCCGCGTTCTTCCGCTTGAAAAGAAAGGAGAATTGCTGCGCGCCCATCCCGATTTCCAGCTCGTGATCAGCTACAACCCCGGCTATCAGGCGCTGATGAAGGATCTCAAGCAATCGACGAAGCAACGCTTCGGCGCGCTGGATTTCACCTGGCCCGAGCACGGCATCGAGGTCGAGATCGTCGCGCATGAGACCGGCATCGACCCGGCGCTGGCGCAAAAGCTGGTGGCGATCGCGGAACGGGCGCGCAACCTCAAGGGCCATGGGCTCGACGAGGGGATCTCGACGCGGATGCTGGTGCATGCGGGCGGGCTGATCGCCCAGGGCGTGGCGCCGCTGGCCGCCTGCCGGATGGCGCTGGTGCGCCCGATCACCGACGATCCCGACATGCGCGACGCGCTTGATGCCGCCGTCACCACCTATTTCTGAGGCCTGCCATGTCCGCCCTGCTTGCCCCCGAGGCCCCGCCCGCTCCCGAGACCCTGCCCGATGCGGCGCAGGTGGCCCTGACGCGCCTCTCCCCCGAGGCGGCACGGCAGCTTTCGGCGCAGGGCCGGGCGGTCTGGCACGAGGGGGCGGCGGCGCTGGCACGCAGCGGCAAGGGCGTCGAGGCGGTGCAGGCCTGGGTCGAGGCCGCCCTGCCCGTTGCGCGCGATCTGGGCGAGGATGTGCTGCCCGATCTGCTGCGCGCCTGTCTGGCGATGGCCGCGCGCACCTCGGGGGCGGTGATCGCGCGGATGCTGGCCAGCGCGCCTCTGGCGGCGCGGCGGCTGGGCGATGCCGATCTGTTCCGCGCCTATCTGGGCTTTCTCGACCTGCTGCTGGCACAGGCGCCGCGGGGTCTGCGGCCGATGCTCGATCAGCTTGACACGCTTCTGGGCGTGCTGACGCTGGGCGGCCTGCGCCGCTGGGCGCTGTGGGGCGCCGAGATGCACCGCACGAACTACCCCGAGCAGGCGCGCTATTTCGCGCTGGAAAGCGCCGAGGCGCAGGCGGTGCTGCAGCGCGAGCGCAAGGGCGTGCTCTTTGTCGATATCCACCGCCGCATCGGCGCCTATCTGCGCGCGCTGTGGGGGCGGGACTTTCCGATGCGCCCGACCTCGGGCGATTTCGAAACGCGCGAGGGGCTGCGGCCCTATCTGGAAGCCGGGGTGATCCATCTGCCCGACGCTTGGGACGACGGGAACGGCGCGACGGGACTTGATCTGTATCGCGCCGCCGCCGCCCATGCCGCCGCCCATCTGGCGGCGCGGCGCGGCCCTTTGCCGATGGAGGGGCTGAGCCTGCATCAGCGCGCCTGCATCGGGCTGATCGAGGATGCACGGGCCGAGGCGCTGGCGATCGCCCGCTTTCCCGGGCTGGGGGCGCTTTGGGCGCGGTTTCACACCGGCACCGGGCCGCTGGACCGGATCGCCCGTGCCCTGCTTTTGCCAGAGGCGCCGGAAACCGACGCCGACGCGCAATGGGCCCGCAAGGCGCTGGCCGGGGCCGCTCTTGCCGACGAGACCGCGGCGCTGCGCATCGGTCTTGCGCTGGCCGAACGGCTCGATCCGCGCCTGCCCGCGCCCGCCCTGCCCTATCGCGACGACAACCGCGCGCTTTGGGAGGGGGACGAGAGCGACTGGTCCGAGGCCGCCGCGCCGCCCGCGCAGATCCGCCGGTATGTTTCGGTCTCCGAGCTGGTGAACGAGGTCGAGGTCGAAACCGCGGGGGACGACGCGCAGGAAATCCTTGTCTGCGCCACCGAGCTTTTCGACGATGACGGCAGCAGTTTCAACGCGCGGGAGGGCCGCCCGCCCGTGGCGCCGCCGCGCCGCTACCCGGAATTCGACCATCGCACCGGGCTTGACCGGCCCGACTGGGTGACGGTGCATGACAAGCGCCCCCGCCCCGGCGATCCGGCCCTGACCGAGGCGATCTTGCAGGAGCACCGCCCGGTTCTGGCGCGGATGCGCCGGGTGCTGGAGGCGTTGCAGCCGCAGGGCGTGCAGCGGCTGCGGCGGCTGGAAGACGGTGACGAGCTGGATCTGAACGCCGCGATCGACGCGGCGGTCGACCGGCGGCTGGGCCATCAGCCGGACCCGCGGGTGATGATGCGCCAGCGCCGCAACCAGCGCGATGTGGCGGTGCTGCTGTTGCTCGACCTTTCCGCCTCGACCAATGATCCGGCGGGGACGGAGGGCACGCGGCTTTTGGATGTCACCCGCGCCGCCACCGTGCTGATGGCCGAGGCGGTGCACCGCGTCGGCGATCCTTTCGCGCTGCATGGCTTTTGCTCGGACGGGCGGCACAATGTGTTTTATCAGCGGTTCAAGGATTTTACCGAGGAGTGGGGGCCGACCCCCAAGGCCCGGCTGGCGGGGATGGAGGGGCAGCTCTCGACCCGGATGGGGGCGGCGATCCGGCATGCGGGCTGGCATCTGGGCCAGCAACGCGCGGCGCGCAAGCTGCTTCTGGTGCTGACCGACGGGGCGCCGGCCGATATCGACGAGCGCGCCCCCGCGCATCTGCGCCATGACGCCCGCGCCGCGGTGGCCGAGGTGGCGCGGCAGGGCGTGCAGCCCTTCTGCCTCAGCCTTGACCCCGAGGCGGATGGCTATGTGGCGCAGATCTTCGGGCCGCGCGGCTACCAGATTCTGGACCGCGTCGAGCGCCTGCCCGAGCGTCTGCCCCGGCTTTACGCCGGGCTGGCCCGCTGAGGCCGCCGCGGACCCTCACGCCGGGGAAAAATCCCCGGTCCGGTCAGAGGCAGTGGTGCTCGATGTGCCAGAGCAGCGCCAGCGCCTCGGCGTCGTCTTCCTCTTCGAAGAAGGCCATCAGCGCATTGACCTGCGCGCCGATGAAACGCAGCCGGTCATGGCCCATGCGCGCGTTTTCGGCTAGTTTGGTCTCGAAATAGGCCACCCAGCGCGAGTCATTGCCCGCCATCCGCGCCGCCAGCATCGCGCACAGGCGGTCGGCATTGGTGTCGCAGGCAAGGCCCATGAAGGTCACGTAACGGTCGGGGGTCTGGTCGTTCATCGCGGCTCTCCCGTGCTGGCTTGCTCGTTTCATAAGCGCCGGGCGGGGCAATTTCTGTCAGCCGGATGACACTTCGGCCAGACGCGCCAGATGGCCCGGATCGTGCAGGCACAGCTGATGCCGCCCCGGTCGCGACAGCACGCCCGCGCGGATCAGCCGGTTGAGCAGCGTCGAGAGCGTCTGCCGCGTCGTGCCCAGCGCGGTGGCCAGCGCCTCGGTCGGGCCGATCAGCCGGATCGTCTCGCCCCCCTGCGCCGCGCGCTCGGACAGAAGATACCGCGCCAGCCGCGCCTCGACCGGGCGGAAGGCCAGATCCTCGATCAGGTCAAGCGCCCCGCGCAGGATCTGCCCGACCTCGCGAAAGGCCGCCACCCCCAGCTCCGGATGCCGCGACACCAGATCGAGCATCTCGGCCACCGGCCAGCTGCGCACCTGCGCCGCCTCGGCCGCGGTGACCCAGACCCGCGTATGGGTGACGAAAAGCCCGCCCGGGCGCAGCTGCGCCAGCGTCACCTCGCGCCCGGCGCCGGTCAGGCTGAGCCGCACCGCACCGCTTTCCACCAGGATCAGCCGGTCCGAGGGGGCATCGGGGCGCGCGATCGTCTCGCCCGCGGCGTAGCGGCGGCGCAGACCGCCTTCCAGGCGGGAAATCCAGTCGGAGGAGGGGGCGGGCGGGGGCATCGGGCTTTGGCGCAAGGGGGAACCGGGCCAAGGCTAAGCCCGGCCCCGCCCCCCGGCAAGCCCGTTTCGGGGCGCTGGCATGGCCCTTGCTGCGCGGCTTTCGGGATCTTTCCCGCAACGACAGAAAAGAGGACTGCGATGCCGAACATCACCTTCACCTCCCCCATCATGAAGAAAGACAAGACCATCTACGCGGTGGCAGGCAATACCGCGACGATCCTGGCGCTGGCCAAGGAGCATGCGATCCCGATCCCGTTCGAATGCGGCGACGGCGATTGCGCCTCGTGCCTGATCGAGGTCACCCATCTTCAGAACAAGCCCGCGATGGCGATGATGCTGACCGAAAAGGAAAAGGCCCGGCTGAAAGAGCTGCAGATGATCACCGCCGAGGAGATCGAGGCGGCCGAAGTCAGCGACCTGCCGCCGCGCTTCCGGCTGGCCTGCCAGTTCATCCCGCGCGACGAGGACGTGATGGTGCATTTCACCGGCACCCCCGGCGGCTCGGTCTGAAACCGCCGCAAAAGACCGGAAACCCCCGCCGCACTGGCGGGGTTTTTCATCGCCGACCCACGGGCGGCCGCCCGGCGATACCGACAAAACCCCGCCAGATCCCGCAGGCCCTACAATTTGTAAGCCCTGTCCCATTTCGGACAAAACCTGCACGCTCATGTTTTTGAATGATTATTTCGAAAAATCCCGGTTGGCACGATGGCTGCTGGAGAAGCTGTGAGCCCGGTCAGGAACCGTCTCGATATTCGTGAAGCACCAACCCCCAAGGGAGCCACACATGGGCAAACTTCGTCAGATCGCCTTCTACGGCAAAGGTGGTATCGGCAAATCCACCACCTCGCAGAACACCCTCGCCGCGCTGGTCGAGATGGGTCAGAAGATCCTCATCGTCGGCTGCGACCCCAAGGCGGACAGCACCCGTCTGATCCTGAACACCAAGCTGCAGGACACCGTGCTGCATCTGGCCGCCGAAGCGGGCTCGGTCGAGGATCTGGAAGTCGAGGACGTGGTGAAGATCGGCTACAAGGGCATCAAATGCACCGAAGCCGGCGGCCCGGAGCCGGGGGTGGGCTGCGCCGGCCGCGGCGTCATCACCGCGATCAACTTCCTTGAGGAAAACGGCGCCTATGACGATGTGGACTATGTGTCCTACGACGTTCTGGGCGACGTGGTCTGCGGCGGCTTCGCCATGCCGATCCGCGAAAACAAGGCGCAGGAAATCTACATCGTCATGTCGGGCGAGATGATGGCGCTTTACGCCGCCAACAACATCGCCAAGGGCATCCTGAAATATGCGAACTCGGGCGGGGTGCGTCTGGGCGGGCTGATCTGCAACGAACGCAAGACCGACCGCGAGCTGGAACTGGCCGAGGCGCTGGCCGCCAAGCTGGGCTGCAAGATGATCCATTTCGTGCCGCGCAACAACATCGTGCAACATGCCGAGCTGCGCCGCGAAACCGTGATCCAGTATGCGCCGGAAAGCAGCCAGGCGCAGGAATACCGCGAGCTGGCCCGCAAGATCCACGAAAACTCGGGCAAGGGCGTGATCCCGACCCCGATCACCATGGAAGAGCTGGAAGAGATGCTGATGGATTTCGGCATCATGCAATCGGAAGAAGATCGCGAAAAGCAGATCGCCGAGATGGAAGCCGCGATGAAGGCCTGAGGCCTGACAGTTCAGGTGGGCAGCCTGCCCACCTTTTCGAAACCTGAAGTGAGGGAGCCAAAAGAATGGCCAAAGATCACGCGGGCGGCCCGGAAGAGCTTGAGAACCTGATTGCGGAAGTTCTCGAAGCCTATCCGGCGAAGGCCCAGAAGAAACGCGCCAAACACCTCTCGGTGGCCGGTGCGACCCAGGACGACGCCGATCCGGTCACCGGCATCGCGTCGAAATGCGACACGGTCAAATCGAACATCAAATCGGTCCCGGGCGTGATGACCATTCGTGGTTGCGCCTATGCCGGGTCGAAAGGCGTGGTCTGGGGTCCGATCAAGGACATGGTCCACATCAGCCACGGCCCGGTCGGCTGCGGCCATTATTCCTGGAGCCAGCGCCGCAACTACTACACCGGCAAGACCGGCGTGGACAGTTTCGTGACGATGCAGTTCACCACCGATTTCCAGGAAAAGGACATCGTCTTCGGCGGCGACAAGAAGCTGGAAAAGACGATCGACGAGATCAACACCCTGTTTCCGCTCGCCAATGGCATCACCATCCAGTCGGAATGCCCGATCGGCCTGATCGGCGACGACATCGAGGCGGTCTCGAAGAAGAAGAACAAGGAAATCAACAAGACCATCGTTCCGGTGCGGTGCGAAGGTTTCCGTGGCGTGTCGCAGTCGCTGGGTCACCACATCGCCAATGACGCCGTGCGCGACTGGATCTTCGAGCAGCCGGAAAGCGAAAACACCAAGGCGTTTGAGCCCGGCCCCTATGATGTCAACATCATCGGCGACTACAACATCGGCGGTGACGCCTGGGCCTCGCGCATCCTGCTCGAGGAAATCGGTCTGAACGTGATCGGCTGCTGGTCGGGCGATGCGACGCTGGCGGAAATGGAACGGGCGCCGAAGGCGAAACTGAACCTGATCCACTGCTACCGGTCGATGAATTACATCTGCCGCTACATGGAAGAAAAGTATTCGATCGGCTGGATGGAATACAACTTCTTCGGCCCGACCCAGATCGAAGCCAGCCTGCGCGCCATCGGCGCCAAGTTCGACGAGACCATTCAGGCCAATGTCGAAAAGGTCATCGCCAAATACCGGCCGCTGGTCGACGGCATTCTGGCGAAATACAAGCCGCGGCTCGAAGGCAAGTCGGTGATGCTTTACGTCGGCGGTCTGCGTCCGCGCCACGTCGTCACCGCCTATGACGACCTGGGCATGGTGATCGCCGGGACGGGCTATGAATTCGCCCATAACGACGACTACAAACGCACCGGCCATTACGTCAAGGAAGGCACGCTGATCTATGATGACGTGACCGGCTACGAGCTGGAGAAGTTCATCGAGAAGATCCGCCCCGACCTCGTCGGCTCGGGCATCAAGGAGAAGTATCCGGTGCAGAAGATGGGCATTCCGTTCCGTCAGATGCACAGCTGGGACTATTCGGGCCCCTATCACGGCTACGATGGCTTCGCGATCTTCGCGCGCGACATGGACATGGCGATCAACAACCCGGTCTGGGGCCTGTTCGACGCGCCCTGGGACAAAGCCCCCATCGCCGCCGAGTGAGCCCAAGGGGGGCGGTGCGCTGCCGCCCCCACCTCCCCTTCCCCCCGTCGGTGCGTCCCGGAATGCGGACGGCCTTTGACAAGGAATTGACCCATGCCCCAGTCAGCTGACAAGGTGCTCGACCACTCGAAACTGTTCTTCGAGCCTGAATACAAAGAGATGCTCGCCAACAAGAAGGCGACCTTCGAATGCGGCCATTCCGCCGAAACCCTCGCCCAGATCGGCGACTGGACGGCTTCGTGGGAGTATCGCGAAAAGAACCTCGCCCGCGAAGCCCTGACCATCAACCCGGCGAAAGCCTGTCAGCCGGTCGGCGCCGTCTTTGCCGCGCAGGGCTATGAAGGCACCCTGCCCTTCGTGCATGGCTCGCAAGGCTGCGTGGCTTACTACCGCTCGCATCTGTCGCGCCACTTCAAGGAACCCTCGGCGGCGGTGTCGTCGTCGATGACCGAGGATGCGGCAGTGTTCGGCGGCCTGACCAACATGGTCGAGGGCCTGGCCAACGCCTATGCGCTTTACAAGCCGAAGATGATCGCCGTCTCCACCACCTGCATGGCCGAAGTCATCGGCGACGACCTCAACTCCTTCATCCTGAAGGCGAAAGAGGCCGAAAGCGTTCCGGCCGATTTCCCGGTGCCCTTCGCCCATACCCCGGCCTTTGTCGGCAGCCATGTGGACGGCTACGACAACACCCAGAAAGGCATCCTGTCGATGTTCTGGACCGACGCCGAGCGCGTGGCGAATGACAGCCTGAACATCATCCCGGGCTTCGACGGCTATGCCGTGGCGAACAACCGCGAAATCAAGCGCCTGCTCGACACGATGGGCGTCGATTTCACCTTCCTCAGCGATGTGTCGGAAGTCTATGACACCCCCTCGGACGGCCATTACCGGATGTATGCGGGCGGCACCAAGCTGGAAGACGCGAAAGCCGCGCTGAACGCGAAAGCCACGCTGTCGATGCAGGAATACTGCACGCCGAAGACGCTGGAATATGTCGCCAGCACCGGGCAGGAGACCGCCACCTTCAACTATCCGATGGGGGTTTCGGCCACCGACAGCTTCCTGATGAAAGTGTCCGAACTGACCGGCAAGGCGATCCCCGACAGCATCAAGCTGGAACGTGGCCGTCTGGTCGATGCGATCGCCGACAGCCAGGCCTATCTGCACGGCAAGACCTTCTCGATTTTCGGCGACCCGGATTTCGTTCTGGGCATGGCGAAGTTCATCATGGAGATGGGCGGCGAGCCGGTGCATTGCCTCGCCACCAACGGCTCGAAGAAATGGGCCGAGCAGATGAAGGACGTTCTGGCCGCCTCGCCCTTTGGCAAACAGGGTCAGGTCTGGGCGGGCAAGGATCTGTGGCACATGCGCAGCTTCCTGATGACCGAACCGACCGATTTCCTGATCGGCTCCTCCTACGGCAAATATCTGGAACGCGACACCGGCATTCCGCTGATCCGTCTGACCTTCCCGATCTTCGACCGTCACCACCACCACCGCTTCCCGACCTGGGGCTATCAGGGCGGCCTGACGGTTCTGGTGAAGATCCTCGACGCGATCTTCGTCAAGGCCGATGCCCGCGCCGGTGACTGGGGCAAGACCGACATCAGCTTCGATCTGACCCGCTGAGCACGCTTTCTCTCGACCTGGGCCGGCAGTTCCGACTGCCGGCTTTTTTCGCTTTTTCGGCCCGGCGACTGGCAAAGACACCGCCGCCCGGCCCGATTTTCCGCATTTACAACAATGTCTGTCGCAAATCCCCCAATGTCGGCCTGAAGCTTGCTTGTGGCGCCCGATACGGTTGGCACGCTTCTTGCTGGACCCCTTCTGAAGCCTCAACCGATCAAAAAAGGGGGATGCGATGAAGGATCTCTGCGACGCAAGCCTGGCGCTGGACACCGCGCCGCCGCGGCCCCAGGCACCGCCCGCCGCCGCGGCTCTGGCCGCCCGGCAGGCCGCGGGCGGCAAGGCGCCCGACACCGCCGCCTTCCTTGCGAATTTCGTCAGGATCGGAGAGATCGCCGCCCCGAAAACCCCGGCCCAGCCGCTGTTCCTGCCCGGGGAAGAAGCCGCGGTCGTCGCCGGGCTGATCGCCGGGATGCGCCCGATGTTTCAGCGCGACGGCGGCGACATCGAACTGATCGGCCTCACCGGCGCCACCGTTCAGGTGCGGCTTTCGGGCAGCTGCGCGGGCTGCATGATGTCGGCGCGCACGCTGTCCACGGTGCAGCATCAGCTGATCGAAACCCTGGGCCGCCCGGTCCGGGTCGTCCCCGAGATCCGGCCCTGAGATGAACGCCCGCCGCCCCGCCCAAAAACACGGCACAACCCAAGGTGGCGCGATGCGAATTTCGGCACCGACCCTTTTTCACCCCTGCGGCGCCCTGCCGCCCCACGCAATGACCCGAGTTTGAGATAGGTTGTCCCCATGGAACTCGCGCAGACGCTTTCCCAAAGACAGACGATGCAGATGGCGGGGCAGATGCTCCAGTCCCTCGCCATCCTGGGCATGTCATCGCAGGATTTGTCCGAACATCTGACCGAACAGGCCACGTCGAACCCGTTCCTGACCTACCGCGCCCCGCCCGCTTTCATCGCCCGCGGCGGCGAGGATTTCGACGCCGTCGCCGCGGTGGCCGCGCACAAGCCCAGCCTGATGGCCCATGTCGTCGATCAGATCGAGATGGCCTTCACCGAGACCCCCGACCGGCTTTTGGCGCTGCGCTTTGCCGAGGCGCTGGAACCAAGCGGCTGGCTGGGCCAGAGCCTCGACAGCATCGCGCTGGCGGCAGGCGTGTCGCTTTCCCGGGCCGAGGCGGTGCTTTCCGTGCTGCAAGGCTTCGAGCCCACCGGCCTCTTCGCCCGCGACCTGTCGGATTGCCTGATCCTGCAGGCGCGCGAGGCCGACATCCTGACCTGGGAAGTCGAAACCCTGATCCGCAACATTCCGCTGATCGCAGAGAACCGGCTTGCCGATCTGGCGGAGCGGTGCGATTGCGACATTGCCGATATCCCGGATATCATCAAGCAGATCAGGCACTTGAACCCGAAGCCGGGGCTTGCCTTCGACCATCAGCCGGTGCCGGTCTTTCCGCCCGATCTGATCGCCTTGCGCGGACCCGAGGGCTGGACGGTGGAACTCAACCGCGCCACCTCGCCCACGATCACCGTGCGCGAGGATCGTCTGGCCGATGGCAGCGCCGATGCGACCGCGCGCGCGGAACGGCGCAAGGCCCTGGCCGAGGCGCGGGCGCTGGCGCAGGCGCTGGAACGGCGCGGCGATACGCTGCTGCGCACGGCGGCCGTGCTGGTGGCGCGGCAATCGGCCTTCCTTGACAAGGGGCCGGCGCATCTGGTGCCGCTGACCCTCGACGATGTGGCCTCGGAACTGGGCCTGCATGCCTCGACGATCTCGCGCGCGGTCTCGGGGCGGATGATCCAGACCCAGACCCGGGCGCTGCCGCTGCGGGCATTCTTTTCCCGCGCGGTCTCGACCCAAGGCGGCGGCGAGGCGGTCTCGCGCGACTCTGCGCTTGATTTCGTGCAGCGCATGGTGGGCGGCGAAGATCCGCGAAACCCGCTTTCGGATGATGCGATCGTGACGCTGGCCGAACACGCCGGGCTGCGGATCGCGCGGCGGACGGTGGCGAAATACCGCTCGACGCTGGGCCTTGCCTCGTCTTACGAGCGCCGCCGCGCCGCAGCCGCGCGCTGAGTCTGCGAAAACCGACCCTTGCCAGACCGGAAGCGCCATTTTTTTCGGCGCTCCGGCTATTGTTGCCCCAAAGTTGATCTTAACAGTCCATCAATCACCCCCAAGTTGCGACATATTGGCACTTTGGCCTGTTTGCGCCGTGCATCCGGGCGCAAGCTTGCCCAAGTCTCGACATGTCCGCCACGGCACCCGATTGCGCGCCAGACGATCCCGCAGCGCAGACTGCGACACCCCGCGGGAGGGGGTGGCTTTCGTGTGATCCGCCCCGGCGCCCGGCCAGCGAGGGAGAACAGTGATGATCGACATCCGGGAACGACTTGTCCCCAAACCGCAGGCAAGACCGCGTTCGGCACGGGCCACGGCCGACCGTTTGGCGCTGGATGCGCTTTACGAGATTGCCAAGACCTTTGCGGCGGCGCCGGATCCGGTGGCGGAGGTGCCGCAGATCTTCAACGTGCTGTCGTCTTTCCTCGATCTGCGCCATGGCGTGCTCGCCCTGCTCGCCGAGCCGGGCGAAGGCGTGGGCGTCAATCCTTACGTCATCGCCGCGACGGCGTTTCGGCGCAGCCCCGATGCCCCCGCCGCGGAGGTGATCCCCGATGCCGTGGCGCGGATCGTCTTTCGCTCCGGCGTGCCCTTCGTCTCCTTTGATCTGGCCGCCGAATTCGGCGAAGACGCGGTGCCGAAGCGGCTGCGCGACGCGGGCCAGACCCTGATCGCCGTGCCGCTGCGCGACCCCGAACGCAGCCATTTCGTGCTGGGCGTCCTTGCCGCCTATCGCAGCCATGACCACAACCGGTCGGGATTTTCCGATGCCGATGTCCGGGTGCTGACCATGGTCGCCTCGCTTCTGGAACAGGCGCTGCGCTTTCGCCGCCGCATCGCGCGCGACCGCGAACGCGCGCTGGAAGACACCCGCCGCATGCTGCAAACGGTGACCGAGCACCGCGGCCCGGCGGCGCCGGTCAGCCTGGATGGCATCGTCGGATCGAGCCCCGCCATCGCCGAGGTGGTGGCGCAGATCAGGCGCGTCGCCTCCACCCGGATGCCGGTTTTGCTGCGCGGCGAAAGCGGCACCGGCAAGGAATTGTTCGCCCGCGCGGTGCATGCCCAGTCGCCCCGCGCGAAAGGCCCGTTCATCCGCGTCAACTGCGCGGCGCTCTCGGAAACCCTTCTGGAATCGGAACTTTTCGGCCATGAGAAAGGCGCCTTCACCGGCGCCAATGCGCTGAAAAAGGGCCGGTTCGAACTGGCCGATGGCGGCACGCTGTTTCTGGACGAGATCGGCGAGATCAGCCCGGCCTTTCAGTCGAAGCTGCTGCGCGTGCTGCAGGAGGGCGAGTTCGAACGGGTGGGCGGCGCGAAGACGATCAAGGTCGATACCCGCATCGTCGCGGCGACGAACCGCGATCTGGAGGATGCCGTCGCGCGGGGGCAATTCCGCGCCGATCTTTACTTCCGCATCTGCGTCGTGCCGATCGTCCTGCCGCCGCTGCGCAACCGCAAAAGCGATATCAAGCCCTTGGCGCAGCTGTTCCTGGATCGCTTCAACAAGCAGAACGGCACCAATGTCAAATTCGCCGCCGAGGCTTTTGAGCAGATCTGCCGCTGCCAGTTTCCGGGCAATGTGCGCGAGCTGGAAAACTGCGTGAACCGGGCCGCGGCGCTCTCGGATGGCGTGATCGTGCTGGCCGAGGAGCTGGCCTGTCGGCAAGGCGCCTGCCTGTCCGCCGAGCTGTTCCGGCTGCAGGACGGGGCCTCGCCGATCGGCGGGCTGGCGGTCGGGCGGGTGATCACGCCGACGGTCCGGGTCAGCGCGTCGCCGCCACCCGAGCCTGCGCCCGACCCCGCGCCTGCGCCCGCGCCAGAGGCGCCGCCGCGCGAGGAGGCGCCGCTGCGCATCAAGACCGCGCAGCTGAGCCGCGAGGAGCTGCTGCGGGCCTTGGAAAGCGCAGGCTGGGTGCAGGCCAAGGCGGCGCGGCTTCTGGGGATGACGCCGCGGCAGATCGCCTATGCGCTGCAGAAATTCGAGATCGAGCTGCGCAGGATCTGAGGGCGGCAGCGCCGAGGACAGGCCCCGGCTCTGGCCGGGGTCTTTGTTGCCCCGCTGTCGTTTGCCGCCGCTGTCGCATTCCCGACAAAAGCGCAGGTTTTGGCCAATCCCGCCGCCCGGCAGTTGGCACGGGTCTTGCTGCATCCCCGATGACCCCCACACGGGCAGAGCATGGAGAGCAGCATGTCGGAGACTGTCGTGACCCTTGGCACCCTGGCGATCGGCTCGAAACAGAGCCTTTCCGCCGCGCTGGCCGCGGGCGGCTGTTCCGCGACCGGATCGGCAACCGGCTGTGGCAGCAAGGAAAAACCCGAAGACATGGACCCGGCGACCTGGGCCAGGGTCAAGGATCACCCCTGCTATTCCGAAGAGGCGCATCATTATTTCGCCCGCATGCATGTCTCGGTGGCGCCCGCCTGCAACATCCAGTGCAATTACTGCAACCGCAAATACGATTGTTCGAACGAAAGCCGCCCCGGGGTGGTGTCGGAGCGCCTGACGCCCGAGGAGGCCGCGCGCAAGGTGATTGCGGTGGCCAATGAGGTGCCGCAGCTCTCGGTTCTGGGCATCGCCGGGCCGGGCGACAGCGCCTATGACTGGCGGAAGACGAAAGAAACTTTCCGGCTGGTGACGGCGCAGATCCCCGATATCAAGCTGTGTCTGTCCTCGAATGGCCTCGCGCTGCCCGATCATCTGGATGAGCTGGTCGAGATGAATGTCGATCACGTCACCATCACCATCAACATGATCGACCCCGAGGTGGGGGCAAAGATCTACCCCTGGATCTTCCACGATCGCAAACGGATCTACGGCGTCGAGGCCAGCCGCATCCTGCACGACCGGCAGATGGAAGCGCTGGATGGGCTCGTTGCGCGGGGGATTCTGGTCAAGGTGAATTCGGTGCTGATCCCCGGGATCAATGACGAACACCTGCTGGAGGTGAACAAGGAAGTCAAACGCCGCGGCGCGTTCCTGCACAACATCATGCCGCTGATTTCGGCGCCCGAACATGGCACGCATTTCGGCCTGACCGGGCAGCGCGGGCCGACGGCGGCCGAGCTTCTGGCGGTGCAGGAGGCCTGCGCGGGCGGCGCCAATCTGATGAAGCATTGCCGTCAATGCCGCGCCGATGCGGTGGGGTTACTCGGCGAGGATCGCGGTCAGGAATTCACCCTGGACCTCGTGCCCGAGGCGCCGGTCTATGATCCCGCCGCGCGCGAAACCTATCGCGACTGGGTCGCCGCCGAGCGCGAGGATCGCCGCGCCGCGGCAAAGGCGGCGCAGGACGCGACCGGGGCCGCGGTAGCGGCCAGCTCGCCGAAACTTCTGGTCGCGGTGACGACGCAGGGCGGCGGCCGGATCAACCAGCATTTCGGCCATGCGACCGAGTTCCAGGTCTTCGAGGTCGACGCCACGGGGGTGCGCTTCGCCTTCCACCGCCGCTGCGACAACTATTGCGTCGATGGTGGCGGCGCGGACGACCGGCTTGACCGGGTGATCGCGGCGCTTGACGGCATCGACACGGTTCTGGTGGCCAAGATCGGCGACTGCCCGCGCGAAGGCCTCGCCGCGGCCGGCATCACCGCCCGCGACACCTGGGCGCAGGATTACATCGAACCCGCCATCCTTGCGCTTTACCGCGAAAGAATGACCCCAAAACAAGCCATTACCGCATAAGGATCAGGCCGGGCCGATCCAGACGGCGACATCGCGCGGCGGCGCGGTGAAGGGGGCCGAGGTCACCAGAACCTGCGCCCCCGCCGCCGCATAGGCCGCGGCATTCGTGGCCGTGATGCCGCCCGCCGCCGCGATATGCCCACGCCAGTCGGCGGGCAGCCCGGCCACGACTTCCGCCACCTGTTCGGGCGGGAATTTTTCCAGCTGCAGCACCTCGGCTCCGGCCTGTGCGGCCGCCAGAGCCTCGGCGACATCGGCCACTTCCACCACCACCTTGCGCTCGGGGCACGTCGCGCGCAGCCGGGCGATCTGCGCCGCCAAGGCATCCGCGCCCCCGAAAGCGCGATGTTCGGCAAAAAGCAGAACCGAATCCGAAAGCCCGGTCCGGTGCACCGTTGCACCGCCCACAGTCACCGCCCGCAAGGACAGCGCCCGCGTGCCCGGCACTGATTTCCGGGTGCAGGCCACCGTCACCGCCGGGTTCACCGCCCGCGCCGCCGCGACGATTTCGGTCGCACAAGAAGCCAGCCCCGAGCCCCATTCAATCAGGTTTTGCGCCACTTTCCAGCCCGCCAGCAGCGCCTCGACCTGCCCGCGGGCGAACAGCAGCATCTCGCCACCCTCGACCTGCCGCCCCGAGGCGGTGGCGATCCAGGCCTCGGCGCCCAGAAGCTGCAATATCCGCACCGCTTCCTCGGAACAGGCGACGGTCATCGGCCCCCGTGCCCGCATCGTCAGCTCGCCCGCCTCGGCGGCCAGCCCCAGACTGCGCGTCGTCAGATCGCCCGCAGGCACATCTTCGCGAATGAGCGCCATCAGCGCAGTGTCGTCGATCAGGAACATCCCTTACCCTCCGGTTTGCGCAGGCCCGCTCAACGCCATCGCCTTGAGCCGCGCCACCACCTTTTCCCCGGGCTGAAACCCGAGCAAGTCAAAGGACTTGCGCGAGACGCGGGCAAGAAGGCTCGCGCCCTCGCCCGATGCGCCCAGCGCCAGTCGCACGGTGACCTGATAGCTCTCGGCGGCCTCGGCGCCAAGGATCAGCGCAGGCAGGGCGTTCAGAATCGTCGTATCCGAAGGCGCGTGGCGGCCAAGGCTGACATCGGTCGCGGGCACGCGCAGCCGCCGCCGCGTGCCGATCGGGCCAAGATTGCCCGGCACGACGATCCGCCCGCCCGGCACCTGCAGGGTGCTCAGCCCATAGGCGGGGTCGAGCGCCACCACCACCCCCTCGATCACCGCCGCCAGATCGGGGCGGTGGATCAGCGGCAAGCTCGGATCGGCCTGCATCGCGGCGATGGGGCCTGCGGCCCGAACCCGGCCCGCCTCCATCAAGACCAGCGTATCGGCCAGACGTTCGACCTCGGACAGATCATGGCTGACCAGGATCACCGGCATCTGCAAGGCCGCATGCAGCCGTTCGAGCCAGGGCAGGATCTCGTCACGGGAAATCCGGTCGAGCGCGGAAAGCGGCTCGTCCATCAAAAGCAGTTCCGGCTGCGACAAGAGCGCCCGGCCGATGGCGACGCGCTGCCGCTCGCCCCCCGAAAGCGCCGCGGTGGGGCGGCTCAGAAGCGGCCCGATACCCAGAAGCTGCGTCACCTCGGCTTCGGTGATGCGCAGCGGGCCGCGGGCGCGCTTGAGCCCGTAGATCAGGTTTTCACGCACCGACAGATGGGTGAAAAGGCTCGCCTCCTGAAACACATAGCCGACCGCGCGGCGATGCGGCGGGGTGATCTGGCGCCCCTCTTGCCAGGTCACGCCATTCACCGTCAGCCGCCCGCCCGGCAGCCGCGTCAGCCCGGCCATGCAGCGCAGCACCGTCGTCTTGCCGCAGCCCGAGGGACCGAACAGCGCCGTCACCCCCTGCCCCGGCACGTCAAAGGCCGCATCGAGGCTGAAATCGCCCAGCCGCCCGGTGAACCGCGCCGAGATCATCGCCGCGCCCCGGTGCCGAAGCGGCGCTCGATCAGCATCATGGCAAGGATCACCACGAAGGACATCGCCAGCATGCCCCCCGCCAGCACATGCGCCTTGTCCCATTCCAGCGTCTCGACATAGTCGAAGATGGTGACGGAGAGCACCTTGGTCTGCCCCGGAATGCCGCCGCCGATCATCAGCACGACGCCGAATTCGCCGACCGTATGGGCAAAGCCGAGGATGGCGCCGGTGATCAGCCCGGGCGTCGCCTGCGGCAGGGCGACGGTGAAGAACGCGTTCAGCGGAGAGGCGCGCAGGGTGGCCGCCACCTCCATCGGCCGCGGCCCCATTGCGGCAAAGGCGTTGCGGATCGGATTCACCACGAAGGGCAGCGAATAGAAGACCGAGCCGACGACCAGCCCCGCGAAGGTGAAGGAAAGCTTGAAGCCCAGAAGATCGGTCAGCGGTGAATGCGGCCCCATCGCGATCAACAGATAAAAGCCCAGCACCGTCGGCGGCAGCACGATCGGCAGCGAGACCAGCGTGGCGACGATCTCCTTGCAAAGACCGCCGCCACGCGAAAGCCACCAGGCAAGGGGGGTTCCCAGAACCAGCAGCAGCACCGTCGTCACCGTCGCCAGTTTCAGCGTCAGCACGAGCGTCGTCAGCATCTCCGCGTCGAACAGGGTCCCCTCCGTCATCTGCTTATTCGGTGACGTAACCGTATTTCCTGATGATTTCCAAGACTTCCGGGGTTTTCAGAAAGTCGAGATAGGCTTTCGCCGCGGCATCCTCGGCACCGGTCTTCAGCAGTACGGCATCTTGCCGGATCGGCTGGTAAAGGTCGGCGGGCACCATCCAGCTGGAGCCGACAGTCTTGCCGATCACCTGCGAATAGGCGACGAAGCCCACCGGGGCATTGCCCGTCGCGACGAATTCGTAAGCCTGGGTGATGCTTTTGCCGGTGACCAGCTTCGGCTCCAGCGTCTCGTAGACGCCAAGCTTCTGCATCGCCTCGATCGCCGCGGCGCCATAGGGGGCGGATTTCGGATCGGCGATCGCAACATGTTCGAGATCGGTTTTCAGCACCGCGCCCTTGTCATCGACCCGGGCCGGATCGGCCGACCACAGCACCAGCTTGCCCACCGCATAGGTGAAATCGGTGCCCGCGACGGCGTAACCCTCCTCGATCGCCTTTTTCGGGCGCGCGGCATCGGCCGAAAGGAAGACCTCGAACGGCGCCCCTTGCGTGATCTGGGTGTAGAACTGCCCCGAGGGGCCAAAGGCATAGGTGACGCTATGGCCGGTCTTTTCGGTGAAGAGCGTGGCGATCTCCTGCGCCGGTTCGGTGAAATTGGCGGCGACGGCGGCGATCACCTCGCCCGCGGCGGCGGGCAGGGCGAGGGTCATCACAAGGGCAAGCGCGGTCGCACCTGCGCGCAGAGGATGAGGGAAACGGGTCATGTCGGTATCCTTTCTGTCAGAAAAAGAGGTCAGGGCATCGCCAGGATGACATGGCTGGCCTTGAACAGCGCGGTGGCAGGCACGCCGGGGGCAAGCCCCAGCGCATCGGCGCTGGTGTGGGTGATGACGGCGGTGATCGATTTGCAATTGCCCAGATCCAGGATGATCTCGGTGTTCACCGGCCCGTCGGTGCGGGCGGCAACGATGCCGGTCAGCCGGTTGCAGGCGGAGATCCGGCCCGGATCGCCCCCCGCGGCCAGCATCACGAAACTGGCCTTGATCAGCGCGAAGACCTCGACCCCCGGGGCAAGGCCCATGTCGGTGGCGGAACGTTCGGTGATCACGGCGGTCAGGCGGTGGCCATCGGTCAGCGCCAGCTCCACCTCGGCATTGACCGCGCCAAGGGTGACGCGGGTGACGGTGCAGCGCAGGGTGTTGCGGTTCGAGGTGCGCATCGTCAGGCTCCACAGCGTGTTGAGGGCTTTTTCCGGCGCGCTGACGCCGCCTTCGAGCACGCCCAGCGCCTTGGTCAGCGCGCCTTCCAGCAGATCGAAGCCGGCAATCAGCGCCTGCCCCGCCTCGGTCACGCGGGCATTGCCGCCGGTGCGTCCCCCCGGCGCGGCCTCGACCAGAGGCTGTTCGAACAGGTTGTTGAGCGTGCCCACCGCATCCCAGGCGGTCTTGTAGGACAGGCCGACCTCGCGGGCGGCGGCGGCGATGGTGCCGTGACGGGCGATCGCTTCGAGCAGCCGGATCCGGTCGCCGCCCACCCGCGGGGCCCCCGCGCGTTGCAGGCTCAGGGCGGCGATGAGGGGCTGTTCGTTCATGGCAGGGTCCGAAACATGGCGCGTTATGTAGCCTCAAGTAATAGCGATGGATTTTCCGAAGCGGCAGAGCAAGGCCCTTCGCACGCTGCGTCGTTATCACCCGCGCCTTCATATCCCGTGCCAAGTGATGCTGAAATGAGCTGCCTTCGGAACATTGCCCGCAAATTGGGCGCCTGATGAACGGATGGCCGGTTTCGGCACGCCACGATGAGTCGGCGGCACGCTTGCGGCAGTGGCCCCCGGGGGCGGTTTGCGCCACAATGGCGGCAGCGGAGCAGGAGACGGCGATGACGGACGGAATGCGCGGGGCGCTGGTGCTGGAACGGACGGGCGCGCGGATGGGGGCGGAACGGGTGGCGCTGCTGGCGGCGATCGGGCGCACCGGCTCGATTTCGGCGGCAGCGCGCGAGGTCGGGCTGTCCTACAAGGCGGCCTGGGACGGGGTTCAGGCGATGAACAACCTGCTGTCGGCGCCGGTCGTCACCGCGGCGCCGGGCGGCAAGGCGGGGGGCGGCGCGGCGCTGACGCCTGCCGGCGAAAAGCTGATCGCGGCCTATGGCGCGATCGAAGAGGGCGTGGCCAGGCTTCTGGCCAGTTTCGAGAAAAGCCTGAGCCTTGATCCGGCCGAGGTGCTGCGGGGGCTGTCCTTGCGGACCTCGGCGCGCAATGCCTGGACCTGCAAGGTCTGGGCGGTGGCGGCCGATGACGTGGCGGCGCAGGTGCGGATGCGGCTGGGCGAGGGGCAGGATCTGACGGCGGTGATCACCGCGCGCTCGGCGGCCGAGATGCGGCTGGCGCCGGGATCGGAGGTGCTGGCGCTGGTGAAATCGAATTTCGTCCTGCTGGCGGGGGCGGGCGTGCCGAACCGGCTGTCGGTGCGCAACCGGCTGCAGGGCCGGGTGATCGAGCGGATCGACGCCCCCCTGTCAAGCGAGGTGACGCTGGATCTGGGCGGCGGCAAGACGATCACCGCGACGATCACCCGCGACAGCGCCGAGATGCTGGAGCTGCATCCCGGCGCGGAGACGACGGCCCTGATCAAGTCGAGCCATGTAATCCTGGCCCTGCCCTGAGCGCAGGATCGGCGCTTAGGCGACGCGGCGGAAGCGCAGATAGGTCATCAGGCCGAAGGGCGGCAGGCGGGTTTCCTCGACCAGTTTCAGCCGCGGTTCGGACATCACCTCGGCGCGGTCGAAATCGGAATGCCAGCCCAGCGCATCGGCCATCGGCGCCGCCAGTTTCGCGGCGACACCCCAGCCGCCCTTTTGGCGGGCGAAATGGTTGGTGATCAGCACCGTCCCACCGACACGGCAGACCCGCGCCATTTCCGCCATCACCCGGCGCGGCTCGGGCACCACCGACATGATATGCAGCGCGACGACGTGATCGAAGCTCTCGTCCTCGAAGGCCAGTTCGCGCGCATCCATGATATGCAGCCCGGCGACATTGCGCAGCCCCTGCGCCTCGGCCCGGGCCTGCGCCTTGGCCAGCATGTCGGGCGACAGGTCGATGCCGGTCACCGCGACCTTGGAGGGCTCGTAAAGATCCAGCGCCAGCCCGGTGCCGATGCCCACCTCCAGAACGGCGCCGCCCGCGGCATTCACCTGGCGCACGGCATGATGACGCCCGGCATGGGTGATCTTGCCAAAGGTTCTGTCATAAATCGGCGCCCAGCGCTTGTAGCTGCGGGCAATCGCTTCCGTGTGCATCCCGAGACTTTCCCCCCGAACCTCTGTGGATCGAATCACTTTCGCCCGCACGTTGTTGCAGCGGCGGGCAAACATCAAGAAGATTGTCGCTTTTGCCTCTCAAGAAGTCGTTTTTGATCGGCCAATCAATAAATAATCAGCAATCGGCAGAGACACCCTGTTCGATCAGCCCCAGCGCGCGGGCGCAGTCTTCGCGCTCCAGCGGACGGCTCCATAAAAAGCCCTGCCCGACCTCGAAGCCGAAGTCGCGCATCAGCGCCGCGGTTTCCTCGGTTTCCACCCCCTCGACCACGGTGCCAAGCCCCAGCGTCCCGGCCAGCGCCTGCAGCGATTTCAGAATCGCGCGATACCCGGGGCCGGTGTCGATCCCGGCCACGAAGCTCTTGTCGATCTTGAGTTTCTGCACCGGATGCCGGGCCAGACAGGTGAGCGAGGCATAGCCGGTGCCGAAATCGTCCAGCACCAGCGCGACCCCGGTCGCGGTCAGCGCCTCGAACACTTCGGTGCTTTGCGCGGCGGGGTCGATCACGATGTTTTCGGTGATCTCGATGTCGAGCAGCCGCGGCGGCAGGCCGCTTTCAGCCAGGGCGCGGGCGACGGCCGCGGGCAGGATGTCGCGGTCGAATTGCCGCGGAAAGACGTTCACCGCCACCGTCAGCGGCGTCTTGCGACGCCGGTTCCAGATCGCCACCTGGGTACAGGCCTCGCGCAGAACCCAATCCCCCACCGCCAGCGACAGCTCTGAGGCGCTCAGCACCTCCATGAAGGCACCGGGCAGAAGCAGCCCCCATTCCGGGTGTCGCCAGCGCAACAACGCCTCCAGCGCCACGATCTGCCCGCTCGCCAGATCGACCTGCGGCTGGTAGAACAGCTCGAATTCGCGCCGCTCCACCGCGGCCCGCAGATCGCGCAACAGCCGGTGCCGGTGCTCGACGCGGTTGCGCAGGCTTTCGTCATAGCCGGTGGGGCGGTTGAACGCCGCCTTCGACGCCGCCAGCGCCAGCGCCGCATTGGCGATCAGCTCGCCCGCATGGGCGCCATGCTCGGGCGCGCAGGCATGGCCGATGCCGAATTCCAGATGCAGCGGCTGACCGCCGATCCCGAACGGCGCCCGCAGCGCCGCCATCACCCGCGTCAGCTGCGGCCCGGGGATCGCCGCCCCCGCCTCCTGCACCATCAGGAACACGAACCCGTCCTCGCCTGAGCGATAAAGCCGCACGGTCTCGGTTTCGAGCCCTTAAAGCCGGTCGGCGCAGGCCCGTATCAGCGCCTCGTGATGGGCGGGATCGACGGCGGCCCGGTTGCCGGCAAAAGGGTCGATCTCGACGAACAGCAGGCAGACCTGAGGCTGCGGCGGATCGGACCGGGTCAGCACCGCATCCAGATCACTGCGCAGCGCCCGCCGGTCCGGCAGGCCGGTCAGCGGATCCTGGCCCGCCTCGCGGCCCGCGCCCCCGCCGCGCCCCGGCCGCTCGAGCGGATGCAGGAAGGCGAAGACCCGCCCGCTGTCAGCATCGCGTTTCAGCATGACATGCAGCGCAATCTCGCTGCCGTCGCGGCGCCGTCCGCGCACCGCGCGCATCCGCCCGATCGCCAGCGGCACCTTGCCCGCGGCAAAGGCGCGACGCAATCGCGCATGGACAGCGGCCTGCGGTTCAGGGATCAGCACCTCCAGCAGCTGCCCCAGCAGCGCCTCCGCACCATAGCCGAACATCGCCGCAGCCGCAGCGTTCAGATAATCGATGCGTCCCTGCGCATCGATCGCGACGACGCCATCTTCCGGCGCCCCGCGGCTGGGCCAGGAATAGTCCATTCTGGAGTCCGCTGCATGCTGACGGGGAGGGACCGCCACACGCCCAAGATGTGCACTGCTTCGTTCAGTTCCGCAAGCACGAGATTGTGTCTTTCGATAAGACGGACTGTCGCAGGCCGCGCGATCAAAAGGGCGAAACCCTCTGGCCAGCGACGGCCTGCCACGCTAAAGGGCTGCAGTTGCGGCAAGCGGGCAAGGGTCATGGCGCGTCATCTCATCACCTCGGCGATTCCCTATATCAACGGCATCAAGCACTTGGGCAACCTTGTGGGCAGCCAGCTGCCAGCCGATCTTTACGCGCGCTATTTGCGCGGACGCGGCCACGAGGTGATGTTCATCTGTGCGACCGACGAACACGGCACGCCCGCGGAACTGGCGGCGGCCAAGGCGGGCAAGCCCGTGGCCGAGTATTGCGCGGAAATGCATGAGGTGCAGGCGGCGATCGCGGGCGGCTTCCGGCTGAGCTTCGATCATTTCGGCCGCTCCTCCAGCCCGCAGAACCGCGCCCTGACCCAGCATTTTGCCAAGGCGCTGGCCGATCAGGGGCTGATCCGCGAAGTCACCGAAAAACAGATGTATTCGGTGACCGACGGCCGCTTCCTGCCCGACCGCTACATCGAAGGCACCTGCCCGAATTGCGGCTTCGAAAGCGCCCGCGGCGATCAATGCGACAATTGCACCAAGCAGCTTGACCCGGTCGATCTGATCAACCCGCGCTCGGTGATCTCGGGTTCGACCGATCTGGAGATGCGCGAGACGAAGCATCTGTTCCTGCGCCAGTCGGCGATGAAGGACAAGCTGGCCGCCTGGATCGACAGCAAGACCGACTGGCCGGTGCTCTCGACCTCGATCGCGAAGAAATGGCTGTTCGATGGCGAGGGCCTGCAGGACCGCGGCATCACCCGCGATCTGAGCTGGGGCGTTCCGGCGCAATTCGAAGGGGCGCCTTGGGCGGGCATGGAGGGCAAGGTCTTCTATGTCTGGTTCGACGCGCCGATCGAATATATCGCGGGCACGCAGGAATGGGCCGACAAGACCGGCGGCGACTGGGCGCGCTGGTGGCGGCTCGATCAGGGCGCGGGTGACGTGACCTATACCCAGTTCATGGGCAAGGACAACGTGCCGTTCCACACCCTCAGTTTCCCCTCGACCATCCTTGGCTCGGCCGAGCCGTGGAAACTGGTCGATTACATCAAGTCCTTCAACTATCTGAACTATGACGGCGGCCAGTTCTCCACCTCGCGCGGCCGCGGCGTGTTCATGGATCAGGCGCTTGGCATCCTGCCCTCGGATTACTGGCGCTGGTGGCTGCTCAGCCATGCGCCCGAAAGTGCCGATGCCGAATTCACCTGGGAGAATTTCCAGGCCTCGGTGAACAAGGACTTGGCGGATGTGCTGGGCAACCTCGTCAGCCGGGTGACGAAGTTCTGCAATTCGAAATTCGGCACCGAGATTCCGGCGACGGTGGTGCTGACCGAGCGGGAAACCGCGCTGATGGCGCAATTCCGCGAGGGTCTGGCGGCTTACGAAAAGGCGATGGACGAGATCCACGTCCGCCGCGCCGCCGAGGAACTGCGCGGGCTCTGGGTGCTGGGCAACGAATATCTGCAGGCCGCCGCGCCCTGGAGCGTGGTGAAGACCGACGAGGCCGCCGCGCGCGGCATCATCGCCTTCGCGCTGCATCTGATCCGCCTTTACGCCGTGCTCTCGCGTCCCTTCATCCCGGATGCGGCACAGGCGATCATGACGGCGCTGAACTGCGACGACTGGTCCTGGCCCGAGGATCTGGATGCCGCGCTGACGGTTCTGCCCGCGGGCCATGCCTTCGCCGTGCCGGAGAACCTGTTCCGCAAGATCACCGACGAGGAGCGCGAAGACTGGGCGAAGCGCTTCGCCGGTCGGCGGGAGTAAGGGGGGCTCCGCCCCCGCCCCTTCGGGGCTCCCCCGGGATATTTTTGGCAAGATGAAAGCCCTGCCATTTTCACCTTGGTTGAAATATCCTCGGGGGTGAATTCGGGCAAAGCCCGAAGAGGGGGCAGACAGCCCCTTTTGCACCTCCGCCCGGATGCGCCGATCATGCCGCGGGCGCGGCCCCGGCGGCGCCTTTCGACAGGTATTCGCTCAGCGCCGGATTGTCCCCGGCGGGGCCGGGCAGCGCCGGGGCGGGGACCATCCGGGCACGGCTGTAATGAAATTCCCGCGCGCCGAAATAGAACCCGACGATGGCGCCCAGCAGCCACCAGAGCGGCTCTGGCACCGCAGCCAGCGCGACCATCCGCGTCTCGAACCCGGTGGGATCGATCATCGCATAGACGAAAAGACCGAGCGTGCCCAAGGCCAGCATCGGCCGCGGCAACCGGTTCAACCCGTTGACAAAACGGTCGAACAGCCCCTGTCGGGCATATTGAAACTCGGCCCCGTGTTGGGCAAGCGCCGCCTGCCAGGCCGCCGCTTCGGCCTCCATCTTCTTCGTCGCATGCGGCGTGAAGACCTCGGCCACCGCGGTCACCGCGGTCCCGATCGCCCCCGTCGCCGCGGGCGCGCCCAGAATCGTCCCGATCAGCCCCATGTCGCCACCCTTGCCTGATGCTGCGCCGCGCTCAGATGAAAGCGGGGCGAGATGAATTCCTCGGCGCGCAGGATCCAGCCGCCCTTGGTGCCCGCCCGCGTCGTCGCATATTTGCGGCTCGCGGGACGTCGGTCGGCCAGATCGTAGTAGTAATTCCGCCGCGCGATCCCGTAGGCATCGACGAAAAGCTGCGGCTCCCGCGCCGCGGCGGCCTGCGCCGCCGCGATCGTCTGCGGCCCCAGCACGCCATCGACGGCGACCGGATGGCCCATCCGGCCCAACAACTCCTGCAGGATGCGGATCGCATTCGCCCCCGCATTCACCTGCATGTCGAAGACCGAGGGCTGCAGTTCCGCGGGCAGCTGATCCAGCTTCGGCGCCCTGAAATATTGGCTGACATAGATTTCGGCCGCCTGATCGGGGGAGATGAGCCGCAGATCGCGCGTGCTCACCCCCCCGTCGCGGTTCAGATCAAGGCCAAGCCGCTGCAGCGTGCCCAGCGTCACCCCGTAGTTCGTCGCCCCCCCGGGATCGGAAGGGTCGTTCACATAGCCACCCTCGCGGGCGACGATTTCGCGGGCAATATCAGTCACCGATTTCATGGCTCTCCCCTTGGTTGCCGGGGAAAGCCTCGCGAAATCAGGTTAACGACGGCGCAAGCGGGCGCGCTCAGCCCTCGGGCTGGGCCGGATCGCGATAGACGCCCTGTTCCTTCAGCGCCTCGGTCACTTCCTTGGGCATGTAGTTTTCATCATGCTTGGCCAGGATTTCGCGGGCGACAAAGGTGCCATCGACCATCTCGCCGGTGCCGACCATCCCCTTGCCCTCGCCAAAGAGGTCGGGCAGCACGCCGGTGAAGGTGACCGGCACCGAAGCGCCGCCATCAGTAACCTTGAAGGTGATCGCCTCGCCCTGCCCGCGCTTGAGCGTGCCTTCCTCGACCAGACCGCCCAGACGGAACACCTCACCCGCGGCGGGCGGTTCGGCGATGATCTGGCTGGGCGCGCGGAAGAAGTTGATGCCGTCGCGCATACCATAGCCGATCAGCGCGGTCGAGAGCATCAGCGACCCGGCCGCCACCAGAAGAATCTGGATCCGCCGCGTTTTCTTCAGGTTTTTCATCGTCCTGCCCCTGCGTTACGGGAAGACCGGGGCCAGCATCAGCCCCAGGGTTTCGGGCAGGCCCAGCATCAGGTTGGCGTTCTGGATCGCCTGCCCCGAAGAGCCCTTGGTGAGGTTGTCAAGCGCGACGGTGACGACGGCGCGGCCCGGCAGCCGGTCGCCGATCACGCCCAGATGGACGAAATTCGACCCGGCGACCGAGCGGGTCGAGGCCAGCTGACCAAAGGGCAGAACCTCAAGGAAAACCTCGTGTTCATAGCGACTTGCCAGCGCGGCATGGATGTCTTCGGGGGTGCCGCGGACATAGACGGTGCCCAGGATGCCGCGGTTGAAGGGCATCAGATGCGGCGTGAACTGCACCCACACCGGCCGCCCGGCCACTTTAGAAAATTCCTGATCGAATTCGCCCAGATGCCGGTGCTTGCCGCCCGCCGAATAGGGCATGGTGCCGCCCGCCAGCTCCGCATGCAAAAGGTTTTCCTTCAGCGAACGCCCGGCCCCCGACACCCCCGCCTTCAGGTCGATGACGATTTCGTCAAGGTCGATCACCCCCGCCTCGATCAGCGGGCGGATCGCATATTGCCCCGCCGCGGCATTGCAGCCGGTGCCCGCGCAAAGCCGCGCCGTTTTCAGCTCTTCGCGGTAGAATTCGGTCAGGCCATAGACCGCCTCGGCCTGCAGATCCATCGCCGCATGCGGCTTGCCATACCATTTTTCATATTCGGCCGCGTCGCGCAGACGGAAATCGGCGGACAGGTCCACCACTTTCAGATCCCGCGGCAATTCGGCAATGACCGCTTGGCTGGTCGCATGCGGCAGCGCGCAGAAGGCCAGATCGACCTTGGAAAAATCGATCTCCTCGATCTTCACCAGATCGGGCAGCCCCATGTGACGCAGATGCGGAAACACCTCGCCCATCTGCATCCCGGCCTTCCGGTCGCCCGACAGCGCCGTGATCTCCATGTCGGGATGGGTCGCGATGATGCGGGCAAGCTCGGCGCCCGTATAGCCCGAAGCCCCGAGGATGGCGATTTTCTGGGTCATTTTCGTCTCCGCAATTGTCCCTCCGTCCTGCCTCAGGCTAAGGTGCCGCGCAAGCAAAGTTTGCGCGAGGGTTTCAATGGCGAAGGCGTGGCATTACGCATGGGCGGGCAAAAGCGAAGGCCCGGTGGATGAACTTGTGATCCGCGATCTGATCCGGGCGGGACGGATCAAGGCCGACACGCTGGTCTGGTCCGGGGGGATGGCCGATTGGGAGCGCGCAGACCGGCATTTCGCCTTTGCGCCGCAGCCCCTCGCCCCCGTTGCGCCGCCCGCCGGACCGCCCGCGATACCGGGTGCCGTCTTTGGCGGGCCGGGCTATCCGGGCGCAGCCTATCCGGGCGCAGCTTACCCGGGGGCCGGTTCCTACGGCGCGGGCGTTTCGGGCGCCGCGCCCGCGCGCAGCTTCCCCGAGGCGGTGAAGGTCTGCTTCCAGAAATACATCACCTTCCGGGGCCGGGCGAGCCGTTCGGAATACTGGTGGTTTTTCGTGTTCTGCATGCTTGTGGGCTTCGTCGGCGGCTTTCTGGAAGCGGCGATGGGCCGCGACGGCGCGGTGCTCAGCGGGCTTGTCTCGCTGGCGACCTTCCTGCCCTCGCTCTCGGTGACGGTGCGACGGCTGCATGACACCGACCGCTCGGGCTGGTGGGTCGGCGGCTTCTATCTGGCGCTGATCCCGGCGGGTCTGATGATCGGCCTGCTCGGCGTCGCGACGCAAGCCGCGGGCGGCACGCCTGAAACCGCCGCCCTTGCCGTTTTCGGGCTGATGTCGCTGCTGGGCCTCGCCTACATGATCGCTATGTTCGTCTTCATGTGCGCGCGCGGCACGCCGGGGCCGAACCGTTTCGACTGAGCCTCAGGCGGCCTCGAACTTGATCTGGTGGCGCAGGAATTGCGTCGCATGCATCGAGACCGAGGCCGCATCGCCGGTGGTGATGAATTTCGACACCTTGCCCGCCCCAAGGAATTCGGGCCGGCGCGTCAGATAGTCGGCCAGGCTTTCGGCCACCAGATTGGCCTGGGAATAGACCTTGACCTGCGGCCCCAAAGCCTCCTGAAAGGTCTTTTGCATCAAGGGGTAATGGGTGCAGCCCAAAATCGCCGCCTCGGGATGGGGCATCCGGCGCTTGAGCGCCTCGACATGCGAGCGCACCAGCGCCTCGGCCAGAATCTCGTCCCCCGCCTCGATCGCATCGACGACACCGCCGCAGGGCTGCGCCTCGACATCGACGCCGATCGCGCGATAGGCCAATTCGCGCTGAAACGCCCGGCTCGCCACGGTGGCAGGCGTCGCAAACAGCGCCACATGTTTCACCGCCACTTCGCGCGGCGGGGAATTGTCGCCCCATTGCCGTTCCGTCAGCGCCTCGATCAGGGGCACGAAGACGCCCAGCACCCGCTTGTCCTTCGGAATCCAGTGCTCCTGCATCTTCTTCAGCGCCGCGGCAGAGGCCGTGTTGCAGGCGAGAATCACCAGATCGCAACCCTCCTCCCACAGCCGTTCAACGCCCTTGCAGGTCAGGTTGTAGATGTCATCGGAGGTGCGCACCCCATAGGGCGCATGGGCATTGTCGCCGTAATAGACGAAGGCCACCTCGGGCAGCCGTTTCGAGACCGCCTCATAGACCGTCAGACCGCCCAGCCCACTGTCGAAAACCCCAACTGCCATGCCTGCTTCTCCGCCCTTTGCGTCTTCAACGCCCTTTTCCCGGTTCTAAGCCTCTCGGTCGCGAAAAGAAACGCCTATTGCGCGAGCGGCCACCGCCGAATGCCCCGCAGAAATGCACAAAAGTCTCTGTAACGACAAAGTTTACGCGCTAACAGTGAATTTGACCGAAAGCCATTTGTGAAAAGATGGCGATTTAGATATGCAGCCGGTGCAGAACAGGTATGAACAGGTGGCGTCGTGCAGGGCATGGACTGGGACAAGTTGCGCATCTTCCACGCGGTGGCGGATGCCGGGTCTTTGACCCATGCGGGCGATGCGCTGCACCTGTCGCAATCGGCCGTCAGCCGACAGATCCGGGCGCTGGAAGAATCGCTGGGCACCACCCTCTTTCACCGTCACGCCCGCGGCCTGATCCTGACCGAACAGGGCGAATTGCTGTTTGACGCCACCTCGACGATGGCGAAAAAGCTCGATGCCGCCGCCGCGCGCATCCGCGACAGCGAGGAAGAGGTCTTTGGCGAGCTGAAGGTGACGACCACGGTCGGCTTTGGCACGATGTGGCTGGCGCCGCGGCTGGTGAAGCTTTACGACCGCTATCCCGAGCTGAAGATCGACCTTTTGCTGGAAGAGCGCGTGCTGGATCTGCCGATGCGCGAGGCCGATGTGGCGATCCGGATGAAGGAACCGGCGCAGGCCGATCTGATCCGCAAGCGGCTGATCAACATCCGGATGCGGCTTTACGCGGCGCCGGACTACATCGCCCGCGCCGGACGCCCCGAGCGGATCGAGGACATGGCGAAGCACCGGCTGATCTGCCAGAACCCCGCCACGCCGCAGGTGCAGGCGGGCGCGCAGCTGACCCATAGCGTGATGGCGCAGGGCGTGCCCTCGACGCTGATGGTGAACAACTACTTCGGCGTGCTGCAGGGCGTTTTGAACAATATCGGCGTCGGCGTGCTGCCCGATTACCTGACCGCCGATTTCCCCCATCTTGAACGCGTCCTGCCCGGGGTCGAGTCGGTCGAAGTGCCGGTCTTTCTCGCCTATCCCGAGGAATTGCGCTCCTCGCGCCGGGTCAATGCCTTCCGCGATTTCGTGCAGGAAGAGATCCTCGCCTATCGCCGCGCGCAGACCGGCGAGGCCGCCCTCGACTGACCCCGGGGGCGAGGCCGCCGCAGCGCCCAGACATTCGCGCAACGCATAGCAGCCATGCTGCACCCGCAGCATTATTCTCCTTGAACCATTCTTATTCTGCCCATAAATCAGGCTTCGAAGGCGATGATTTGCGGAAACGCGCATCACCTTCTACCTCCCTGTTGGACTAAGGCCGAGCTTGTCTCGGCCCTTTTTTTATCTTCGGATAAAGTGCCGCGCTCCAACCGGCCCGCCCGACCGGCATCCGTCGCTTGCGCCGCGCGCATCTTCTCTCCCTGTCGCCCTGCAACGGCCGCGGCAAAATCCGCCCCCGCAGCACGCAGGCCCCTTCCCCGACCGGCGCCGATGTTCTAAGGGAAGCCAAAGCCGATGCCGGAGGAGCCGATGACCGAGCCGCAGATCACCCCCGACCTGATTGCCGCCCATGGGCTGAAACCGGATGAGTATGAGCGCATCCTCGAGATCATCGGCCGCGCGCCGACCTTCACCGAGCTGGGCATCTTCTCGGCGATGTGGAACGAGCATTGCTCCTACAAATCGTCCAAGGTCTGGCTGCGCACGCTGCACACCACCGGCCCGCAGGTGATCTGCGGCCCCGGGGAAAACGCGGGCGTCGTCGACATCGGCGACGGGCAGGCGATCATCTTCAAGATGGAAAGCCACAACCACCCCAGCTACATCGAACCGCATCAGGGCGCGGCGACGGGCGTCGGCGGCATCCTGCGCGACGTTTTCACCATGGGCGCGCGGCCGATCGCGGCGATGGACAGCTTGTCCTTCGGCGT
This sequence comes from Rhodobacter sp. 4.3.4, assembly GCF_058724655.1. Lineage (NCBI taxonomy): Bacteria > Pseudomonadati > Pseudomonadota > Alphaproteobacteria > Rhodobacterales > Rhodobacter > Rhodobacter sp. 4.3.4. Next base: position 628,289 of record NZ_CM178967.1, on the reverse strand, counting down.
GCCGAGTCATCCGAAAACCCCGCATCTGGTCAAGGGCGTGGTCGAGGGCGTGGGCTCTTACGGCAACTGCTTTGGCGTGCCGAATGTCGGCGGCGAAGTGCGCTTTCACAAAAGCTACAACGGCAACTGTCTGGTGAATGCCTTTGCCGCGGGTCTCGCGCAGACCGACAACATCTTTTACTGCGCCGCCTCGGGCGTCGGCATGCCGGTCGTCTATCTCGGCGCCAAGACCGGCCGTGACGGCGTCGGCGGCGCCACCATGGCCTCGGCCGAATTCGACGACACGATCGAGGAAAAACGCCCGACCGTGCAGGTCGGCGACCCCTTCACCGAGAAATGCCTGATGGAAGCCTGCATGGAGCTGATGCAGACCGATGCGGTGATCTCGATCCAGGACATGGGCGCCGCGGGCCTGACCTGTTCGGCGGTGGAGATGGGCGACAAGGGGGGCTTGGGCATCCGGCTGGTGCTGGATGCCGTGCCGCAGCGCGAAAAGAACATGACCGCCTATGAGATGATGCTGTCCGAAAGCCAGGAACGCATGCTCATGGTGCTCAAGCCCGAGAAAGAGGCCGAGGCGCGGGCGATCTTTGAAAAATGGGATCTCGATTTCGCCATCGTCGGTGAAACGATCGCCGAAGACCGCTTCGTGATCGAGCACAAGGGCGAGGTGAAAGCCGATCTGCCGCTGTCGAAACTTTCTTCGGCGGCGCCCGAATACAACCGCCCCTGGGTGGAAACGCCGCCCGCCGAACCGCTGGGTCAGCTGCCCGAAATCACCCCGATTGCCGCGCTGAAAACGCTGATCGGGTCGCCGAACTATGCCGCGAAAAACTGGGTCTTCGAGCAATATGACACCCAGGTGATGGGCGACACCGTGCGCCGTCCGGGTCTGGGCGCGGGGGTGGTGCGCATTCATGGCAGCAACAAGGCCGTGGCCTTCACCTCCGATGTGACGCCGCGTTACGTCAAGGCGAACCCGTTCGAGGGCGGCAAACAGGCGGTGGCGGAAGCCTATCGCAATCTTTCCGCCGTCGGTGCCCTGCCGCTGGCGACGACCGACAACATGAACTTCGGCAACCCGGAAAAGCCCGAGATCATGGGCCAGTTCGTCGGCGCGATCAAAGGCATCAGCGAAGCCTGCAAGGCGCTTGATTTCCCGATCGTCTCGGGCAACGTCTCGCTTTACAACGAAACCGACGGTTCGGGGATCCTGCCGACGCCGACGATCGGCGCCGTGGGCCTGCTGAAATCGCTGGATGATCTGATCGGCGGGCTGCCGGAAGCGGGCGATATCGCGCTGGTGATCGGCGTGACGCATGGCCATCTGGGCCAATCGGCGCTGGCAGCCGAGGCTTTCGGCATCGAAGCGGGCGACGCGCCGCCGGTCGATCTGGCCGATGAGCGCAAGCATGGCGAATTCATCCGCGCCAATGGCCGGGTGCTGAAAGCCGCCGCCGATCTGACCGATGGCGGTCTGGCGCTGGCGGCGTTTGAGCTGGCCGAGGCCGCCGGGATCGGCGTGCAGCTGGACAGCGACGACATCGCCCAGCTGTTCGGCGAGGATCAGGCCCGCTATCTGGTTGCCTGCGACGAGGCCGGGGCCGAGGCGCTGGAAGCCGCCGCCAAGGCCGCCGGCGTGCCGCTCGACCGGGTCGGCATCTTCGGCGGCACGACGGTTGCCCTTGGCGCCGACACCGCGCCGCTGGCGGATCTCAGCACGCTTTACCGCACCGCCTTCGCTGCCGCCATCGAAGGCTGACCAGGTGCGCTTCGGGGGCCGTCGCCGACGCCCCCGAAGCCCCGCGGCATCTGACGCCCCCCTGACAACCGACCATCGCAGCGGCCTGCGCCGCACGGCGTCTCTTGGCACGGCGGCCCGGCGCTTGGCCCTTGCCGCCCCCGCGCCCGCAACCTAGATTGATCCCAGAACAAGGAGTTGCCCATGCCGATGGAAGCCAGTGACATCGAAGCCCTGATCCGCGCCGGGTTTCCCGATGCGAAGATCACAATCACCGACCTTGCCGGGGACGGCAACCACTGGGGGGCCGAGGTGATCGACGCCTCGTTCAAGGGGCTGAACCGGGTGCAGCAGCAACGCGCCGTCTTTGCCACGCTGAAAGGCGCTATGGACGGGCCGAATGCGCCGCTGCATGCGCTTGCCCTGACCACCAAGGCCGAATGAGCCGCGGTTCACGTTTCGCAGAAAGGACCCCTCCCATGACCGCACTCGACCAGATCAAGGCCGATATCGCCGGAAACGACGTCATCCTTTACATGAAGGGCACGAAGGAAATGCCGCAATGCGGATTTTCCAGCCGCGTCGCGGGCGTGCTGAACTACCTTGGCGTGACCTACAAGGACGTGAACGTGCTCGCCGATCCGGACGTGCGTCAGGGCATCAAGGATTATTCCGACTGGCCGACGATCCCGCAGCTTTACGTCAAGGGCGATTTCGTCGGCGGCTGCGATATCGTCACCGAAATGATGCTCTCGGGTGAGCTGGACAAGCTTTTCGACGACAAGGGCATCGCCTATGACAAGGGCCGCGCCGACCAGATCCGCGCCGCCAACGCCTGAGGGCCCGATCCCGAAAGCCCCGCTCCGGCGGGGCTTTTCATTTTTCGGAACATTCAGAGCCTTGCGAAAAACGGGTCGATATCCCAATAGGCCAGCAGATGCTCGGCCCGGTCGCAGGCCATGCCCAGAAGCTGCATCGCATGCACATCCATGCTGATCAGCGCCGCCAGCCGATAGCCCTGCATCGCCGCCTCGCGCGCGGGGCTGCCTTCCGCAAAAGAGCTTTCGATCGCCGAGGCCGCAGAGACCAGCGTGAAGCCCAGTTCCAGAGGCGGCTCCTCGGGCCAGCGTTCGACCATCTCGCGCACCAGGCTGCGCCAGGAGTCGTCCGCCCGCAGCAGCCGTTCGATGGCAAACGCCACACGTTCCTCGATTCGCAACGCCAGCATCGTCATGATTGCCTCAACATGGTCAGCTCAAATGGCGCCAGCATGCGCAAAACCGCTCTTGTCGCAATGATTTCCCGCCGTTTTGGCGAAGTTTCGGCACGTCAGAGTAAATCCCTGCCGAATTCTGCGCCTTTGCGGGTGATTGAAGCCGGGGGCCGCAACCGCTAGCCTGCAAGAACGCAACCACAGGCCCGCCATGACCGCTCCCCAGCTTCGCAACCCCGGCTTCCCCCTTGACCGCAGCTGGTTCGAGGAGATCGCCATCAACACCCCCGCCGCCGGGGCACGGGCCGCGCATCTGGGGACCAGCCGGTCGCTGAAGGGGCAATGGCAGGCGGCCTGGCTGGTGAATGCGATCCGCTGCATGGATCTGACGACGCTTGCGGGCGATGATACCGAGGCGCGGGTGGCGCGGCTTTGCGCCAAGGCGCGGGCACCGCTCGCAGATCACATCCTGGCCGGGCTCGGGCTGGAGGGGCTGACCACCGGCGCCGTCTGCGTCTATCCGACGATGGTGGCCGCGGCGGTCAGGGCCTTGCAAGGCACGGATATTCCCGTGGCCTCGGTGGCGACGGGCTTTCCGGCCGGGCTGATGCCGCTGCCCCTGCGGCTGGCCGAGATCCGCTATGCCGTCGAGGAGGGCGCGGCGGAAATCGACATCGTGATTTCGCGCGCGCTGGTGCTGCGGGGCGACTGGGCGCAGCTTCATGACGAGATAGCCGCGATGCGTGCGGCCTGCGGCACGGCGCATATGAAGGCGATTCTGGCGACGGGCGATCTGCAGACGCTGTCGAACGTTTACAAGGCCGCAATGGTGGCGATGCAGGCGGGGGCGGATTTCATCAAGACCTCGACCGGCAAGGAGGGGGTGAACGCCACCCTGCCGGTGTCGCTGGTGATGGCGCGGGCGCTGCGCGACTTTGGCGCGCGGACCGGCGTGAAGATCGGCTTCAAGCCCGCGGGCGGGATGAAGACCGCCAAGGACGCGCTGGCTTGGCAGATCCTGATGAAGGAGGAGCTGGGCACCGACTGGCTCCGGCCCGACCTGTTCCGTCTGGGCGCCTCCTCGATGCTGGGCGACATCGAACGCCAGCTCGAGACCCATGTCACCGGCCGCTATGCCGCCAGCCACCGCCACGCGCTTGCCTGAGGGAAAGATGCCTTCCGTGAAAGAGATCCTGACGACGATGGACTATGGCCCGGCCCCCGAGGCGGTGGGCGAGGTGACGGGCTGGTTGCAGGCGCGCGGCCGTTTCGGCCATCTGATCGGCGGGGCGATGACCGCACCCGGCACGGTCTTTGCGACGCTGAACCCGGCCACGGGCGAGACGCTGGCCGAGGTGACACGGGGAAGCGGGGCCGACGTGGGGGCCGCCGTTGCCGCCGCCCGCGCCGCCGCCCCCGGCTGGGCCGCGCTGTCGGGGCATGAAAGGGCGAAATGGCTTTATGCCATCGCCCGCAACCTGCAAAAACGCGAAGCATTTCTTAGAATTCTGGAAGTTCTGGATACCGGAAATACAATCCGGGAGGTCCGCGACATCGATCTGCCGCTGACGATCCGGCAGGTCTATCACGCCGCGGGCCGCGCCGAGCTTTGCGCCGAAGATTTCCCCGGTCTGGTGCCGCAGGGCGTCGTCGGGGTGATCCTTCCGTCCAGCAGCCCGCTGCAGATGCTCGCCGCGCACGTTGCCCCGGCGCTGGCGGCGGGCAATGTGGTGGTGGTGAAACCGGCCGCGGAAACGCCGCTCTCGGCGCTCGCCCTTGCCGAGATCTGCCTTGAAATCGGCCTGCCCGCGGGGGTTTTGAACATCGTCACCGGCGACGGCGCGACCGGCGCCGCCCTTGCGGCAAGCCCGGTCGACAAGATCGCCTTCACCGGCACGACCGAGGTCGGCCGCGCCCTGCGCAGCGCCACGGCGGGCTCGGGCAAGGCACTGACCCTGGCGCTGGGGGGCAGCTCCGCCATCCTCGTCTTTGCCGATGCCGATCTCGATGCGGCGGTCGAGGGCGTGGTCACGGCAACCTGGACCCGTCAGGGCCAGAGCTGTTCGGCCGGAGCGCGGATCTTCGTCGCCGAAGCGGTGGCCGAGCGTTTCACCGCGAAGCTGACCGCGCGGATGGAGAAGCTGCGTCTTGGCGATCCGCTCGACAAGGGCACCGACATTGGCGCCGTCGTCTCGGCGGCGCGGCGCGACCGCTGTCTGGCCCTGCTCGCCCGCGGCGTCGCAGCCGGGGGGCAACTGCGGCAATCGCCCACCCCCCTGCCCGCGCAGGGCTGTTTCATCGCCCCCGGCCTGCTGTTGGCACAGCCGACAAACCCCTGTTCGATCGAAGAAATCTTCGGCCCCCTTGCAACGCTTGCAACGTTCCGCACGCCCGGCGAGGCGATCGAACTGGCCAATGCCAGCCGCCATGGACTGGCCGCCTCGGTCTGGTCGGAGAGCATCACGCTGGCGCAGGATGTGGCGGCGCAACTGGCGACCGGGACGGTCTGGATCAACAGCCACAGCCTTTTCGACGCCGCCGCCCCCTTTGGTGGCAGGCGGGACAGCGGCTTTGGCCGGGAGGGCGGGCGCGAGGGGCTGCGCGCCCAGCTCCGCCCCCCTGTCACCGCCACGCGGCCCGAGGCCCCCGCCCCGGATTTCAACGCCGCGCCCTGTCCCGAAGCCGCCGCCCCGCAGCCGATCGACCGCACCGCGAAGCTTTACATCGGCGGCGCGCAGAAACGCCCCGAGGGCGGGCAAAGCTGGCGCGTCACGCATCAGGGACGCGAGATCGGCCTTGCGCCGCTTGGCGGGCGCAAGGACATCCGCAACGCGGTCGAGGCCGCGCACAAGGCGGCAGGCTGGTCGAAACTGACCGGGCACGCCCGCGCCCAGGTGCTTTATTTCCTTGCCGAGAACCTGTCGCTGCGGGCGGCGGAGTTCGAGGCGCGGCTGGCCGGGAGCGGCCATGATCCCGCCGAAGTCGGCCAGACGATCCGGCTGGCCTTCCGCGCCGCCGCGCTGGCCGACAAGATCACGGGCGAGGTGATCCAGACGAAGCCGCAGCTGCTGACCCTGACCCGGCCCGAGCCCCGGGGCGTTCTGGGCATCGCCTGTGCCAACTGCCAACCGCTGCTGGGCTTCGCTGCGCTGGTGCTGCCCGCGATCGCCGCGGGCAACCGCGTGGTGGCGATCCCGGCGATGGCGCAGCCGCTTGTCGCGGCCGATTTCGCGCAGGTGCTGGAGACCTCGGACGTGCCGGGCGGTGTGGTGAACCTGATCTGCGGCCCGCGCGAAGATCTGGCGAAGGTGCTGGCGGGCCATGACGATGTGGCGGCGCTCTGGTATGCGGGCACGCCCGAGGGCGCCGCGATGGTGGAACGCGAAAGCGCCGCCAGCCTGAAGGCGATCTGGTGCCCGACCGGCCGCGACTGGGCGGCACAGGAGCTGCGCGACACCCTGGACCAGGCGACACAGATGAAAACGATCTGGGTACCCTACGGCATCTGAACGGAAAAACCGCGCCCGGGCCCGGACGCGGTTGCTTTCATCTTGCCCGAAACACCGCGGGAAGAGAGGGGATCGAGCCCCCTTGCCGTCAAAGGGGACCCCATCGAACGGGCGGCCCGTGGCAGCCCCGGGGGCAGCGCCCCCGGCCGCCGTCACTTCTTCCCGGTCAGATCGTCGAACATGCCCCGGGCCTTGTCGACGCCGGATTCGGCGCGGTCGGTCACATCCTCGATCGCATCGGCGACATCACCCAGCACCGGGTCGATCGCATTGCGGCGGAACTGGATCCAAAGCGCCCGCACCGTCAGGATCGCCATCGTCAGCAGCGTCAGGAAGATGATGTTGAACCACGGAATGATCGAGACCTCGGGCCCGTCCACCGGCTTGATCGAGACCGCGTTCGGGAAGATCGAGAACAGCTCGCTGCGCCAGCCGTAATAGGTCATCACCCCCCATTTCGGCGCCTCGCCCGTCGATTGCAGGTCAGCCGCCTGGGTCGACAGGTTCGCGGTGTCGAATTTGAAATAGGGCGGCCAGCCCCAGCCCGTATCCTGGTTGCGATAAACGACCGGCTTGCCCTCGGGCGTCACCGCCGAGATGAACTGCACGTCATAGCTGCTCTGATTGGTGGCCTTCACCTCCGGCCCCGACCAGAAGATGCTGGTCCAGCCGCTCAGATCCTTCCGTTCCTGATAGATGTTGACCACCCGCACGACTTCGTGCCGGGGCAGGGTATAGTGCAGGAAGCTGCCGAAGATCACCGCGATCAGCAGCCAGAAAATCCATTTGACGTATCCCATGCGCACCTCTCAGTTGGCGAAATAGACGAGTGATCCGACGATCGCGAAGGGCAGCAGCATCACCAGACGCAACATGCGCTGCGGCAGGCTGTTTTCCCACGCGGCCATTCCGCTCTTTAGATAAGCGTCGAAATCCAGGGCATCACCCGCGCCCTCATTCCACGCCGCCTCGAGGGCTTCACGTTTGCGCGACGCCAGCGACAATCGCAAGACCCAATACCCAGAGATCGCCATCACGGCGAGCAACACCAGCAATCTGCCAAATCCGACCATTTTTCGTCCCCGACCAGTCCGAACATGTCACAGGACCGCGGACAAGACACCGCGTTCCCGAACAGCCCGACCCGTCCGGCATGCGCACTGCCTGCGCCCAAATGCGAACCGAGATCCGCTTCGACCCTTTGGTCAGGAAAACTCACAAATCCGGATGCGACCAGATGCAGCGATGCCGCAGGGGGGAAATCTGCTCACGAGTTGCATGATCCACACGGCGGCAGGAGAATGCCCCCCGCCCGGGCCGCCTCAGCCGAGGCGGAACACCTTGTCGCGCGCGGTCTCGCCCCGGATCAGGGTCAGCCGCGATTTCGCCACGCCCAGGCTTTTGGCCAGCAGTTTCACCACCGCCGCATTGGCCTTGCCGCCCTCGGGCACGACCGTCACATAGGCGCGCAACCCGTCCTCGGCCAGGACGATCTCGTTGCGCGAGGCCCTGGGGGTCACACGCAGCGCGATTTCAGCGCCCGGTTGCGCAAGATGGCTCAGATCACTCATGCCCCCTTCTACCGCGCCCGGCCCGCCGGGCAAGTCCCGTCCTTGCAATCCGCCCCGCCACCGCCGATATCTTGCACAGACAGGAGATGCGCCATGGATAGTCCCCCCGGCACCGTCAACCCCGCCCGGCGTGACGCCGCGGCCCTCGGCTTTCTGGCAACCCGCCGCTCGCGGTCACCAAAGCTGCTCTCCGCCCCGGTGCCCGACCGGGCCGCGCTGCGCGGGATCCTGACCATCGCCGCGCGCGTGCCCGATCACGGCAAGCTTGAGCCCTGGCGCTTCATCGTCCTTGAAAAGCCCGCGCTCGACCGTCTCGCCGACGCGGCCGCGGATTTTGCCGCGACCCATCTTCTGCCCGAAGAGATCGCCGCCAAGGGCGTGTCGCAATTCGCGCAAAGCCCGCTCTGCGTCGCGCTGATCGCCGTGCCCCGCCCGACCGAAAAGGTGCCCGCGATCGAGCAGACGCTCTCGGTCGGCGCCGCGGGCATGCAACTGGTGAACGCCGCGCTGGCGGCGGGCTGGGGGGCATCCTGGCTGACCGGCTGGGTGGCGCATGATCTGCGCTTTGCCGCCCCGGCGCTGGGGCTCGCCCCCGGCGAATGGGTCGCGGGGCTGATCCATATCGGCACCGAGACCGCGGTGCCGCCCGAGCGGCCCCGCCCCGATCTGGACACTCTCCTCACATGGGTAAGCGCATGATCTTCGACATCTTCCTGCGCGGCTGGGCCGATCTGGCCCGCCCCGGCGCGCTGAAAGTTCTGCTCAAGGGCATCGGCCTTGCGATCCTTCTGCTGCTCGTCGTCTGGTTCGGCCTGTTCGAGCTGATCGGCTGGTTCATCCCCGACACGATCACCCTGCCCTTCTTCGGGGCGGTCGGCTGGATCGATCCGGCGCTGTCGATCGCCTCGATCGGCGTGATGCTGATCGCCTCGATCTTCCTGATGGTGCCGGTGGCCTCGATCTTCACCGGCTTCTTCCTTGACGAGGTGGCCGAACTGGTCGAGCGCCATCACTATCCCGGCCTGCCGCCGGTGCGCCGCCTGAGCCTGTCGGAGACGCTGGGCGACAGTCTGCGCTTTTTCGGCGTGGTGGTCGCGGCGAACCTTGTGGCGCTGATCGTCTATCTGTTCGTCGGGCCTTTGGCGCCGGTCGTCTTTTTCGCGCTGAACGGCTATCTGCTTGGCCGCGAATATTTCCAGATGGCGGCGGTGCGACGGATGGGCCGGGCCGAGGCGAAGGCGCTTTATGCGGCCAACAAGGGCACGATCTGGGCCTCCGGCGCGCTGATGGCCTTGCCGCTGACGGTGCCGGTGCTGAACCTTGCGGTGCCGGTGGTGGGGGCTGCGGCCTTCACCCACCTGTTTCACCGGCTGGCGCAGCGATAACCGCGCCAGCCGAACGCCTTACACCTGTTCCAGCTCGATCAGGCAGCCGTTGAAATCCTTCGGATGCAGGAAGAGCACGGGCTTGCCATGCGCGCCGATCTTCGGCTCGCCGGTACCCAGCACGCGGGCGCCTTCAGCCTTGAGCCTGTCGCGCGCGGCCAGGATATCCTCGACCTCGAAACACATGTGATGAATCCCGCCCGAGGGATTCTTCTCCAGAAAGCCCCGAATCGGGCTGTTTTCACCCAGAGGGTAAAGAAGCTCGATCTTCGTGTTGGGCAGCTCGATGAAAACCACGGTCACGCCGTGGTCGGGCTCGTCCTGCGGCGGATTCACCTTTGCGCCGAGCGTGTTGGCATATTGCGCCGACGCTGCCGCAAGATCCGGCACGGCGATGGCGACATGGTTCAGACGTCCGATCATGATGGGCCTCCCTTTGCTTTTCTTCGCATAGGGGGGAGAAAACCGCGATGCAAGCGCGGCTTTCGCTGTTGGCGTTAACCCCACGTTAGGCAAAGGCATCGTTAACTCATGGAACCGCAATTCCTCTGCCAGGGTGGCGCCATGACCGACGATCTGACCTCTTTCCTTGCCTGCCGACCCGCCACCGCGGACCGCCCGCTTCTGGGGCTGACGGTGCTTCTGGTCGAAGACAGCCGCTTCGCCTCCGAAGCGGTGCGGCTTCTGTGCCTGCGTTCAGGGGCGCGGATCCGCCGCGCCGATTGCCTGCGCTCGGCGCATCGGCATCTGGCCACCTACCGGCCGAATGTGGTGGTGGTGGACATGGGCCTGCCCGATGGCTCCGGCGCCGATCTGATCCGCCATATCAAGGCCAATGGCCCCGGTTGCCCGGCGGTGATCGGGCTTTCGGGCGATCCCGGGATGATGGACGAGGCGATGGCGGCGGGGGCGGATGCCTTCATGGAAAAACCGCTCGATTCGCTGGCGGCGTTTCAGGCGCGGGTGCTGTCGGTCCTGCCGCCCGACGTGCGCCCGGCCGGGGTGCGGACGATGGAGGATGACAAGGTCTCGCCCGATCCGCTCGCCCTGCGCGACGATCTGAACCATGTGGCCGAGGTTCTGGCCGCCGGTCCCGATGGCGCGGTGCTGGGCTATGTGGCGCAATTCCTCGCCGGGGTGGCGCGCTCGGCGCATGACGGCGATCTTGAATCGGCGGCCACCGCTTTGGGCGGCAAGACCGCCCCCAGCCCGGCCGCGATCTCGCGCCTCACCGGGATCGTGCAGGCCCGTCTGGCGGCGGCTTCCGGGTTCTGAGACCGCGCGCCCCGGGGGGATCGGGACAAGAGCGTATTTGGACCAAGAAAAAACCCGCAGCTTTTCTTGGCTCAAATACGCAAAGCCTTACTGCCCGGCCAGCACCGGATCCGAGGCAACGCGCACCAGTCGCGTCAGGTCCGAGAGGCGCTCGATCTGATGCCCCTTGGCATCGAAATTCGACGGCGACAGCCAGGCCTCATAGGCCTCCTGCAAGCCGGGCCAATCCTTGTCGGTGGCGGCAAACCAGGCGGTGTCGCGGTTGCGCCCCTTGACGATCGCCGCCTGCCGGAACGTGCCCTCGTAGCTCAGCCCCAGCCGCTCGGCAGCCCGGCGCGAGGGCATGTTGAGCGCATCGCATTTCCATTCGAACCGCCGATACCCGGCCCGGAAGGCCCAGGACATCATCAGGATCATCGCCTCGGTCGCCGCAGTCGAGCGCGACAGCCGCCGCGACAGATTGATGTGTCCCAGCTCGATCACCCCTATCTCCGGGGTGATTCGCAGATAGGCCATCACGCCAGAAGCCAGTTCCGTCTCTTTCTCCACCACCGCATAGAACAGCGGATCGCGTGACGCCGCCATGTCGCCGACCCAGCGGATATAGCCCGCCTCGGAAGGGAAGGGCCCGTAGGGCAGGTAATCCCAGATCGTATCGTCTTCGCTGTTGGCCCGAAACAGCGCATCGGCATGCCGTTCCTCCAGCCGTTCCAGCCGGCAGGCCCGGCCGTCGATCACCCCGGCATCGGGAAACCGCGGCGCCTTCCAGCCGGTCACCGCCTCTCCAAATCGTTTCATCTGACCCTCCCGTTTCGGATCAGGCTAACCGCCCGGACGCAAAGGCGCAATTGCCGCGCAAAGGCGCCAATCTTTCCCGATTCCCGCCGCAATCGCGCGGGATCGTGCGGCAAGATCCCCTGCCAGAGGTCCGCGATGAAAGCCAAAGCCCTGCGTTACCTGACCGACCAGCGCCTGATCGAGGCAGCGCATTGGGCCAGCTTCAGCCTTGGCGCGGCAAGTTTGGCCGTTGCCGTGGGCGGCACCGCCTGGGCGGCCTTCTTCGCCTGACTTACGCCAGAAAGCGCGGGTCCGTCCCCATCTCGAGCCCCGGAAAGATCGCGCGCTCGAGCGCGTCGCGCGGCGTGCCGAACAGCCCCGCCAAGGCCCAGGCGGCATAGGCGCGGCTGTCGGCCGTGGGCGTCAGATCGCGACCGGCGTAAAGATCGGCCTCGGCCAGACCCGGCCAGCGACCATAGACCTTGCCGCCTTTCAGCACGCCCCCCGCCATCACCATCGCGCCGCCGGTGCCGTGATCAGTCCCCCCGCTGCCATTTTGCCGCGCCGTGCGGCCGAATTCCGTCATCGCCAACACCAGCGTTTCCCCCCAGACCGTGCCAAGCTCGGTCTTCAGCGTGGTCAGCGCCGCCGCCAGCCGCTCGGTCGGGCGGCGCAACGCCTGGGCCTGACTGCGATGCGTGTCCCAGCCGGTCAGCGAAAAGGCCGCGATCCGCGCCGCCCCGCGCAGCCGTTCCGCCGCAAATGCCGCCAGAGGATCGCGGCCGGGCACCTTCCCCCCCTCGGGCTTCGCCGGGCGCCGCTGCGCCGCGGGGGCAGAATCGTCCCCGCCCATCTCCGCCTCGGGCGCAGTCATCCGCAGCGCATCCTCGGCGGCATCGCGAAACAGCGGATCGTCGTGATAGATCGATTCCAGAAGCCGCCGCCCCTGCGACGACAGGCCCAGCCAGGCCTCGGGCGTCCAGGACATCGTCGGCGCCGCCCCCGAGAGGATGCGCAACTCCTCCTCGCCGACCGAATAGGCGGTCTCGGCCGTGGCCCCGGGCAGGGTCTGCAACAGCCGGTTCAACCAGCCGTCACGGATCCGCGACACCGGCACATCCATCCCGGTCCCGGCTTCCAGCATGTCCTGGCCGTCGAAATGGCTGCGCTTGTCACGATAGGGGGTGGACACGGCATGGGCAAACCCAAGCTCGCCCGCCGCCCACATCGGCATCAGTTGCGGCACCAGAAACGGATGCAGCCCGAAGAACCCGTCCAGATCCGCCGCCCCCGCGGCTGGACCGATGGCGAAACCGGGGCGCAGCTGCGCCAGCTGCGGATCGCCATGGGGCTGCACGAGATCCAGCCCGTCCATGCCGCCGCGCAGGAGGATCACAACGAGCCGCCGATCGCCGGGCACGGCAGCACAGGTGACCGCGTTCATCAACGGATGCGCCGCCGCCGAACACCCGGCCAAGAGCGCGCCTTTCAGCAAGAAACGCCGTGTCAGCATCGGTTCATCTCCTTGTGAATTCGACGGAAGCCAGCACCAGCGCCACCGCTTCGGCCCGGGTTTCCGCCCGCGGCACCGCCTGCGCCAGCGCGGGCGACAGCCGCGGCCCCAGCGCCGCTTCGGCAAAAGCCCTCGGATCCGCGGGCATCTTCCCCAGAAGCTGCGGAACCTGCATCGCCCAGTTGATCCGCGCCGCCAGCTGCTGCGCCGAGATCCATTCGGCCTCCTCCTCGGGCCAGCCATCGGGGCCGTCGGTGACCAGCCAAGATTGCCCCATCGCCCGCATCGGCGCAAACGCCGCTGCGCGGATCACCCGTTCGTCCCAGGCCATCACCGCCGCCCCGTCCAGACCCAGCGCCCGCAAGCCGGTGGCGATATGGTCAAAGGGCTGACGGACCTTGGCGAAGCGGGGCTGCAGCGCCGCCGGATGCGTCAGCAGCACCCGATAGACCGGCATCAATTCACCCCCGGCCGCCGCATAGGCCTCGGCCATCGCGGTCACCAGCGCCGGATCTGGCTCGGGGGCGACGAAATGCACCGCCAGTTTCCACGCCAGATGCCGCGCCGTGTCGGGGTGCAGCGCCAGCGCCTCCAGCACGGCATGAATGTCTTCCAGCCGCGCCGGATCGCCGCCATAGCTTTTCCCCAGAACCGTTTCAGCCCCCGGCTCGGCCAGATTCGGCGCAAAGGTGAAATCCTCGCCCGAATCCGCCTGCATCCCGGTGAACAGCTCGGCCAGCTGCCGCACATCGGCCTGGCTGTAACGCCCGCCCACGCCCAGAGTGTGCAACTCCATCACCTCGCGGGCCAGGTTCTCGTTCAGCCCCCGCCCGGGACGCTTTTGCGCCCGCCGCGAATTCGGCCCGATCGAAAAGGTCTGATCCAGATAGATCAGCATCATCGGATGGGTTTCCGCCACCCGCAGCAAGGTCTTGAAATTGCCGGTGATATGGGGGCGCAGCGCCTCGCCGTGGGCGCAGGACAGGCCGACATCCTGCCGCCGCTTCGCCAGAACGGTGAAATGGTCGCGCCAGAACGCCCAGAGCCTTTCGCGAAAGCCGTCCGACGCCTCGACCGCGCGCGCCAGCGACAGCTGCAGATTGTCGCGCAACAGCCCCGCCATATGCCGCTTTTTCGCGGTCAGCGCCGCTTCGGCCGCCTCGGCCCCGGCCGGGCCGGGGTTTCGGGTCGCCTTGCGCGCGTCCCGAAAGGCCCGGCCTTCGGCCAGCGCCTGATCGGTGGTCATCCCCGGCCAGCGGGCGGCCAGATGATCGGGGCCGGCCAGCACCGCCAGCATCGTCTCGGCATCGGAAGGACCGGGCCTGCCCGGCGCGGGGCCGAAACCGAAGCGCACCTGCGCCAGTTGCGAAAACTCCATCCCGTCCTCCTGCCCAGACGACCGGGAAAGAGGATACGCGCAAAAAAGGATGCCGTCGTCACCTTCGGCATCCTTTTGCGCACGCTTTCGTGAAGATCACGCGTCCTTGGGCAGCACCCGCAGCCGCAATTCGCGCAGCTGCTCGTTCAGCGGTTCCGAAGGCGCCCCCATCATCAGGTCTTCGGCACGCTGGTTCATCGGGAACATGATGACTTCGCGGATGTTCGCCGTATCGGCCAGCAGCATCACGATCCGGTCGATGCCCGCCGCGCAACCGCCGTGGGGCGGGGCCCCATAGCGGAAGGCCTTGACCATGCCGCCGAAGCGCTTCTCGACCTCTTCCTTCGGGTAGCCCGCCAGCTCAAACGCCTTGAACATGATGTCGGGGCGGTGGTTGCGGATGCCGCCCGAGACCAGCTCATAGCCGTTGCAGGCGAGGTCATATTGATAGGCATAGACCTTGAGCGGATCGCCCATCAGCGCCTCGAGCCCGCCTTGCGGCATCGAGAACGGGTTGTGGGAGAAGTCGATCTTGCCCTCGTCGGTCTTCTCGTACATCGGGAAATCGACGATCCAGGCAAAGCGGAAGGTATCGGTCTCGGTCAGGCCCAGCTCGCGGCCGATCTCGTTGCGGGCCTTGCCCGCGACGGATTCGAATTGCTCCGCCTTGCCACCAAGGAAGAAGACGGCATCGCCTTCGTTCAGCGACAGCTGCATGCGGATCGCTTCGGTGCGCTCGGCCCCCAGCGCTTTCGCGATCGGACCGGCGGCTTCCATCGACCCGTCTTCGGCCTTGCGCCAGAAGATATAGCCCATGCCCGGCAGCCCGTTCGCCTGGGCAAAAGCATTCATCCGGTCACAGAACTTGCGCGAGCCGCCGGTGGGGGCGGGGATCGCCCGAACCTCGGTGCCTTCGTTTTCCAGAAGTTTCGCAAAAATCGCAAAGCCGGAATCTTTAAAGTGCTCCGACACATCCGCCATCTTGATCGGGTTGCGCAGGTCGGGCTTGTCGCTGCCATACCACAGCAGCGCATCGCGATAGGCGATCAGCGGCCAGTTCGGATCGACCTTTTTGCCTTTTCCGAATTCCTCGAAAAGCCCCTGAATGACCGGCTGCACCGCGGCGAACACGTCTTCCTGCTTCACGAAGCTCATCTCGATGTCGAGCTGATAGAAGTCGGTCGGGCTGCGGTCGGCGCGGGGGTCTTCGTCGCGGAAGCAGGGCGCGATCTGGAAGTAGCGGTCAAAGCCCGCCACCATGATCAGCTGCTTGAACTGCTGCGGCGCCTGCGGCAGGGCGTAGAACTTGCCCGGATGCAGCCGCGAGGGCACGAGGAAGTCGCGCGCCCCTTCGGGCGAAGACGCGGTGATGATCGGCGTCTGAAACTCGGTGAAGCCGCGGTCCCACATCCGGTTGCGCAGGCTGCGCACCACATTCGAACGCAGCATCATGTTCTGATGCAGGCTCTCGCGGCGCAGATCGAGGAAGCGATAGGTCAGCCGGGTTTCTTCCGGATATTCCGGCTCGCCGAAGACCTGCACCGGCAGATCGCCCTCGACCGGGCCCAGAACCTCGACCTCTTTCGCATAGACTTCGATTTCGCCGGTCGGGATCTTGCTGTTCACCAGCGAAGCATCGCGCAGCTTCACCTTGCCGTCGATGCGGATCACCCATTCGGCGCGGACCTTTTCCAGCGCCGAGAAGGCCGGGCTGTCGCCGTCACACAGGATCTGCGTGATGCCGTAATGGTCGCGCAGGTCAAGGAACAGCACACCGCCGTGATCTCGCACCCGATGCACCCAGCCGGACAGACGAACTTCCTCACCCGCATTCGCGGCGCTGAGGGCGGCGCAGGTATGGCTGCGATAGGCGTGCATCACTCTCCCCTTTCCCGGGCTTGTCGTATCGACGCCCGATCAACCGCGAAGGCCGGACAAAGTCAAGCCACCCCGCCCGCGGCCGCGGTCAAATCCGTCTGCCGCGCATGGAATGACGCTTGCGCCGCGCCGTGACCAGACTATAACGCCCATCAATTTGCGCACCGGACCCCCACGGCCCGGTGCGTCTTGCCGCGCCATCCATGAAGGGGTCCCCCATGCCGAAGAGAACCGACATCCAGTCCATCCTCATCATCGGCGCGGGCCCCATCATCATCGGGCAGGCCTGCGAATTCGACTATTCCGGCGCACAAGCCTGCAAGGCGCTGCGGGAAGAAGGCTACCGGGTCATCCTGGTGAACTCGAACCCGGCGACGATCATGACCGACCCGGAAATGGCCGATGCGACCTATATCGAGCCGATCACCCCCGAGGTCGTGGCGAAGATCATCGAAAAGGAACGCCCCGACGCGCTTTTGCCGACGATGGGCGGGCAGACCGGCCTCAACACCTCGCTCGCACTCGCCGACATGGGCGTGCTGGAGAAATTCGGCGTCGAGCTGATCGGCGCCAACCGTCAAGCCATCGAAATGGCCGAAGACCGCAAGCTTTTCCGCGAGGCGATGGACCGGATCGGGCTGGAAAACCCGAAAGCCACGATCATTTCCGCGCCGAAGCTGGAAAACGGCAAATACGACATTTCCGCCGGCGTGCGTCAGGCGCTGATCGACCTGGAACATATCGGCCTGCCCGCGATCATCCGCCCGGCCTTCACCCTGGGCGGCACCGGCGGCGGCGTCGCCTATAACCGCGACGATTACGAGGCCATCGTGCGCTCGGGCCTCGATGCTTCGCCCGTCGCGCAGGTGCTGATCGATGAATCGCTGCTGGGCTGGAAAGAATACGAGATGGAGGTGGTGCGCGACAAAGCCGACAACGCCATCATCGTCTGTTCCATCGAAAACATCGATCCGATGGGCGTGCATACGGGCGATTCCATCACCGTCGCCCCGGCGCTGACGCTGACCGACAAGGAATATCAGATCATGCGCAACGGCTCGATTGCCGTTCTGCGCGAGATCGGCGTCGAGACCGGCGGCTCGAACGTGCAATGGGCGATCAACCCGAAAGACGGCCGCATGGTGGTGATCGAGATGAACCCGCGGGTGTCGCGGTCCTCGGCGCTGGCGTCGAAGGCGACGGGCTTCCCGATTGCGAAGATCGCGGCGAAACTGGCCGTGGGTTACACGCTCGATGAACTCGACAACGATATCACCAAGGTCACGCCCGCCTCGTTCGAACCGACCATCGACTATGTCGTGACCAAGATCCCGCGCTTTGCGTTCGAGAAATTTCCCGGCTCGAAGCCCGAGCTGACCACCGCGATGAAATCGGTGGGCGAGGCGATGGCGATTGGCCGGACCTTCCACGAATCGGTGCAAAAGGCGCTGGCGTCCATGGAAACCGGCCTGACCGGCTTTGACGAAATCGCCATCGAGGGCGCCCCCGACAAGGCCGCGGTGATCAAGGCGATCTCGCGCCAGACCCCGGACCGGATGCGGCTCATTGCGCAGGCGATGCGCCACGGGCTGAGCGATGACGAAATCGTCACCGCCACCGCCTTTGACCCGTGGTTCCTCGCCCGCATCCGCGAAATCGTCGAGGCCGAGGCCGCGATCCGCAAGAACGGCCTGCCGCTGGATGAAAAAGGCCTGCGCAAGCTGAAGATGATGGGCTTCACCGATGCCCGTCTGGCGAAGCTGACCGGCCGCGACGAGGGTCAGGTCCGCCGCGCGCGGCGCAATCTGGGCGTCACCGCCGTCTTCAAGCGCATCGACACCTGCGCCGCCGAGTTCGAGGCGCAGACCCCCTACATGTATTCGACCTACGAAGTGCCCGCGATGGGCGATGTCGAATGCGAGGCCCGGCCCTCGGACCGCAAGAAAGTGGTGATCCTGGGCGGCGGCCCGAACCGGATCGGTCAGGGGATCGAGTTCGATTACTGCTGCTGCCATGCCTGCTTCGCGCTGACGAAGGCGGGCTATGAAACCATCATGATCAACTGCAACCCGGAAACGGTGTCGACCGATTATGACACCTCGGACCGGCTCTATTTCGAGCCGCTGACGCTGGAACATGTGCTGGAGATTCTGCGCGTCGAGCAGGACAATGGCACGCTGCATGGGGTGATCGTGCAATTCGGCGGCCAGACGCCGCTGAAACTGGCGAATGCGCTGGAAGCCGAGGGCATCCCGATCCTGGGCACCACGCCGGACGCGATCGACCTGGCCGAAGACCGCGAGCGGTTCCAGCAGCTTCTGAACGATCTGGAGCTGAAGCAGCCGGTCAACGGCATTGCGTCGACCGAGGCGCAAGCCTTTGAAATTTCGGGCCGTGTCGGCTATCCGCTGGTCATTCGCCCGTCTTATGTTCTGGGCGGGCGCGCCATGGAGATCGTGCGCGACACCGAGCATCTGAAGCGCTACATCACCACCGCCGTCACTGTTTCGGGCGATAGCCCGGTGCTTCTGGACAGCTATCTGTCCGGCGCGATCGAGGTGGATGTGGACGCGCTGTCGGACGGCAAGACCGTCCATGTCGCCGGGATCATGCAGCATATCGAGGAAGCGGGCGTCCATTCGGGCGACAGCGCCTGTTCGCTGCCGCCCTATTCGCTCTCGCGCGAGACCGTGGCGGAGCTGAAGGCCCAGACCGAAAAGATGGCGCTGGCGCTGGGCGTCGTCGGACTGATGAACGTGCAATTCGCGATCAAGGACGGGGTGATCTATGTGCTGGAGGTGAACCCGCGCGCCAGCCGCACCGTGCCTTTCGTGGCGAAGGCGACCGATTCGGCCATTGCCTCGATCGCGGCGCGGCTGATGGCGGGCGAGCCGATGGCGAATTTCCCGCTGCGCGCCGCCTATCCCGAAAGCGTCGGCCCGGAGACCCCCCTGCCCTTCGCCGATCCGCTGACCTTGGCCGATCCGAACACGCCGTGGTTCTCGGTCAAGGAAGCGGTGCTGCCCTTCGCCCGTTTCCCGGGTGTCGATACGCTTCTGGGGCCGGAAATGCGCTCGACCGGCGAAGTGATGGGCTGGGACCGCAACTTCCCGCGCGCCTTCCTCAAGGCGCAGATGGGCGCGGGCACGCATCTGCCGGAAACCGGCCGGGTGTTCCTCTCGATCAAGGATGCCGACAAGTCGGACGACCTGGCCGCGGCCGCGCGCGATCTGATCGCGATGGGCTTCACGCTCGTCGCCACCCGCGGCACGGGGGCGTGGCTGAAGGAAAAGGGCGTCGAGGCCGAGGCGGTGAACAAGGTCTACGAGGGCCGTCCGAACATCGTCGACCGGCTGAAAAACGGCGATATCGCGCTGGTGTTCAACACCACCGACGGCAACCAGTCGGTGTCGGACAGCCGCGAGATCCGCGCCGTCGCGCTTTACGACAAGATCCCCTATTTCACCACCGCCGCCGCCTCCATCGCCGCCGTCGCCGCGATGAAGAGCCGCGCCGAGGGCGAAATCTCGGTCCGTCCGCTGCAGGCGTAAGCAGACCCGCGAAGCCCTTCGGGGCTTCGCCTCCCCCGGCGGCGTTCCTTTTACAGGAACGGCACCAGCGGCACGCTGTCGCCACAGGCCGCCAGAGCCAGCAGAAGTCCGAGAATCAGTACCTGTTTCATCGCGCCCTCCTTGAATTGCCCCAGCCTAGGCCCGGGGCAAGCCGCGATGCAATCACCCTTTTCAACCGGCCCGCGCGCCACTAACCTGCCGCCATGCAAACCGATTTCCTCATTCTTGGCGGCGGTATCGCGGGGCTTTCCGCGGCCGCCCATCTTGCGCCCCTCGGCAGCCTGACCCTGCTCGAAGCCGAGGCCGATCTGGCCTATCACGCCTCCGGCCGCTCGGCCGCGCTTTATGAGCCCTACTATGGCAATCCAGTCGTGGTGGCGCTCTCGCTTGCCTCGCAGGATTTCTACGAAAGCTCCGGGCTGCTGACCCCGCGCGGGGTGATGGTGGTCGACGACGCCACGCACGAGGCCCGGTTTCGCGACCATCTCGCGCATTTTCAACTGGATGCGCTGACAATCCCCGAGGCGCAGGCGCTCTGGCCGATCCTGAACCCCGAAACTGTCGCCTTTGCCGGCTATGCCGACCGGGCACAGGATATCGACACCGACGCGCTTTTGGCCCGCTACAGCCGCGCGGCCAAGGCGGCAGGCGCGACGATCCGCACCCGGTCCCGCGTCACCCGGATCACCCGCCTGCCCGCGGGCTGGGAGGTCGAGGCCGGGGGCGCCGTCTTCACCGCGAAGATCGTGATCAATGCTGCGGGCGCCTGGGTGGATCAGCTCGCCGCGCTCGCCGGGGTGAGGCCGCTTGGCTTTACGCCGCTGCGGCGCTCGATGGCGCGGATCCCCGCCCCCGAGGGAATGGATGTCCGCCGCTGGCCGATGGTGATCGGCGGGTCCGAGGACTGGTACATGAAGCCCGATGCCGGGGCGCTGATCGTCTCGCCCGCCGACGAGGAGCCGATGGCGCCGCAGGACGCCTGGGCCGATGACATGGTTCTGGCCGAGGGTCTGGCGCGCTATGAAGCGGCGGTGACCGCCCCGGTGACCCGGCTTCTGGCGAATTGGGCGGGGCTGCGCACCTTTGCGCCCGACCGCAGCCCGGTGATCGGCTTTGACGCCACGGCCCCCGGGTTCTTCTGGTTGGCCGGTCAGGGCGGCTATGGCTTCCAGCTGGCGCCTGCGGCGGCGGGCCTTGTGGCCGATCTGATCGCGGGCCGTGCCCCCGCGCTGGACCGCGCGCTTCTCTCCGCCCTCGCTCCGTCGCGTTTCGGTTGACATTCCAAATTATGAATATATCTAGGTCTCAAATAAGGAGGCCCAGATGAGCTACAAGACGAAGATCGAGACGATGCGCGGCGAGCTGCGGGTGATGCGCAAGATCATCCCCGAGGCGATGCGCGGCTTTGGCGAGATGGAAAAGGCCATCACCGAGAACGGGGTGATGGACAAGCGGCAAAAGGAATGGATCGCGCTGGCCATGGGCATCGCGCAGCGCTGCGAACCCTGCATCGGCTTTCACATCGGCGCGATGATGCGCGCAGGTGGCACGCGCGAAGAGCTGGCCGATATCTGCGCCGTGGCGATCCAGATGGGCGGCGGCCCGGCGATGATGTATGCGGCGCATGCGCTGGCCTGCTGGGACGAACTCGCCGCCGAGCAGGCGGGCGCCGCCACCGCCTGAGCCGCGCAAATTTCCGCCAGCCCGGCGACGCCCCCGTGACAGCGGGGGCGTTTTGCGTCACCCTTGGCGCAATCAGACCAGCACGGGCAGAGGCAGGCATGCGGATTTCCACGATCCTTTTCACCACGGCGCTTTGCGCGCTGGTTCTTGGCTGTGGCGGCCGACCGGATTCCGGCCCGGTGAAGGGGCGGCTCGAGACACCCGGCAGGCTTGATCCCGCCGATCACCGCGCCCCGGGCCTGCCGCGGACCTTCGGGGACACCGATCCGCATGAATGGCAGGGCATCACACCTGCGCAGTATGCGGTGCACGGGATCGACGCCGCGCGTTATCAGGGCGCGATCGACTGGGCCGCGGCGCGGCGGGCGGGGGTGTCCTTTGCCTGGCTCAAGGCGACCGAGGGCGGCGACCGCGTCGATCCGGGCTTCGATCTGAACGCGGCCGCGGCGCGGGCGGCGGGGGTGCCGGTCGGCGGCTACCACTTCTTCTATTTCTGCCGTCCGGCCTCGGAACAGGCGGCCTGGTTCATTCGCAACGTGCCGAAAGTGGCGGGCGACTTGCCGCCGGTGCTCGACATCGAATGGAACCCCGATTCGCCCAGCTGCAAGGCGCGCCCCGATGCCGCCAAGGTGCGATCGGAAATGCGGAGCTTCCTGAGCCTGCTCGAGCGCCATTACGGCACGCAACCCGTCGTCTACACCACGCCGGATTTCTACAAGGACAACGATCTGGGCAGCCTGTCGGGCGTCGATTTCTGGCTGCGCGCGGTGACGGCGCATCCCTCCGAGCGCTACCCGGGCGAGCGCTGGACCTTCTGGCAATATACCGGCACCGGCGTCGTGCCCGGGGTCGGCGGCATCGTCGACATCAACGCCTTTGCGGGCTCGCGCGGGGCCTGGGACACCTGGCTCGCCACCCGCGCACAGCGCTGAGACGGAAAAAAGGGGGGCGCTGCCCCCCTCTTGGCCTGCGGCCAATTCACCCCCCGGCGTATTTTCACCAAGAAAAAAACACGCCAGCTTTTTCTTGGTCCAAATACGCCCTCGCGACCGCAGCCCGAAAGCGAACGGGCCGAGGTTTTCCCCGGCCCGTCGTGCCTCAGCCATCCTTGCGGATGCGCGCGTTCGTCGGATCATGCGGGCTGTCTTCGGTGACAACCGCATCCCATTCCTGCAGCTGGATCTTCACCTTCAGCTTCGTGCCGACCTCGGCCAGATCGGGGCGGACATAGCCCATGCCGATCTGCTTGCCGAAGGCCACCGACCAGCCGCCCGAGGTCAGACGCCCGACCTTTTCGCCGTTGTGGATCAGCGCTTCCTTGCCCCAGGGATCTGTGTCCGACGGCCCGTCGATGAGCAGCGTCACGCATTTCGCGCGAATGCCGGTCGAAAGCATCGCCTGCTTGCCGCGGAAGTCCTTGGACAGGTCGATGAAGCGGTCGAGCCCCGCCTCCATCGGCGTCGCATCCCGGCCCAGCTCGCTGCCGAAAGCGCGATAGCTCTTCTCCTGCCGCAGCCAGTTCTGCGCCCGGGCGCCGACCGGCTTCAGCCCGTGTTTCGGCCCGACCGACCAGATCAGATCCCAGAGGTAGCGGCCGAATTCGATCGGATAGTGCAGCTCCCAGCCCAGTTCCCCGGTGTAGGCCACGCGGATCGCGCGCACCGGGCACATGCCCAGTTCGATGGTGCGGCAGCTGAGCCAGGGGAAGCGCTTGTTGCCCAGAACCGTCTCGGGCGCGGCATCCTTGACGATCTCATTGAGGATCGCGCGGGCATTGGGGCCTGCCAGCGCATAGACGCCCCATTGCGTGGTGACATCGTGGATATCGAGGTGGCCGCCGCCCGAAGCAATGAAATCATCGGCCGATTTCTGCAGGAAATCATAGTCATAGGCCGTCCATGCCCCGGCCGAGATCAGGTAGTATTCGTTCTCGGCCAGACGGACGATGGTGTATTCCGTCCGCGTCGTGCCCGCATCGGTCAGCGCATAGGTCAGGTTGATCCGCCCCACGGCGGGCAGCTTGTTGCAGGTGAAGTGGTCGAGGAAGGCCGTGGCCCCGGGGCCGCGCACGAGGTGCTTGGTGAAGGCCGAGGCATCGATAATCCCCGCCGTGTCGCGGATCGCCTTCGCCTCTTCCACCGCATAGGGCCACCAGGCGCCACGGCGGAAGCTGCGGCTGTTGTGGTCGAAATCGGGGGCCGCATCGAGGGGCCCGTAGTAGTTCGGCCGCTCCCAGCCGTTCACCTGCCCCATCTGCGCGCCCAAGGCCAGTTGCCGGTCATAGGCGGGGGCGGTGCGCAGCGGACGGCAGGCTTCGCGTTCTTCGTCCGGGTGGTGCAGGATGAAGACGTGGTCGTAGCATTCCTCGTTCTTGCGCGCGGCATATTCGGTGGTCATCCAGTTGCCGTAGCGCTTCGGATCAAGGCTGGCCATGTCGATCTCGGCCTCGCCCTCGACCATCATCTGCGCGAGGTAATAGCCGGTGCCGCCCGCGGCGGTGATGCCGAAGCTGAAGCCCTCGGCCAGCCACATGTTGCGCAGCCCCGGCGCCGGGCCGACCAGCGGGTTGCCATCCGGCGTGTAGCAGATCGGGCCGTTGAAATCGTCTTTCAGACCAACGGTTTCCGAGGAGGGAAGCCGGTAAATCATCGACATGTATTCCGCCTCGATCCGTTCCAGATCAAGCGGGAAAAGATCGGCGCGGAAGGTTTCCGGCACATCATAAAGGAACCGGGCCGGGGCGCCCTTTTCATAGGGCCCAAGGATCCAGCCGCCGCGTTCCTCGCGCACATACCATTTCGCATCGGCATCGCGCAGAACCGGGTGTTCCGGGTTCGACTTGCGCCATTCTTGCAGCATCGGATCGGGCTCGGTGACGATGAACTGATGTTCTACCGGAATCGCCGGGATCTTGATGCCCAGAAGCCGCGCCGTGCGCTGCGCGTGGTTGCCCGTTGCCGTCACCACATGTTCGGCATGCACATCGATCAGCTCGCCCGAGCCCACCAGGTTGCCGCCCTTCTCGACCATCTTTTCCAGCGTCACGATCCATTCGGCGCCAGTCCATTTGTAGCCGTTCACCTGCAGCTTGCGCACGATCTCCACGCCGCGCTGCCGGGCGCCCTTTGCCATCGCCTGGGTCACATCGGCGGGGTTGATGTAGCCGTCCTGCGGGTGGAACAGCGCGCCTTTCAGGTCATCGGTGCGCACCAGCGGCCAGCGTTCCTTGATCTGCGCAGGCGTCAGGAATTCGTGATAGACGCCCGCGGTTTCCGCCACGCTCGAATAGAGCATGTATTCGTCCATCCGCTCCTGCGTCTGCGCCATGCGCAGGTTGCCGCAGACCGAAAAGCCCGCGTTCAGACCCGTTTCGGCCTCCAGCTGCTTGTAAAGATCGACCGAGTATTTGTGGATATGGGTGGTCGCATAGCTCATGTTGAACAGCGGCAAGAGACCGGCGGCATGCCAGGTCGAGCCAGAGGTCAGCTCGTCGCGCTCGACAAGCATCGTCTCCCAACCCGCCTTGGCCAGGTGATAGGCGATCGAACAGCCAACGGCACCGCCGCCGACGACAAGGGCTTTGACATGGGTCTTCATCGGGCACTCCTGAAGCGTTTCCCCCGTTGTCGCAGGTTGGCGAAGCTTCGGGCCAGCGCCGCCGACATTCAGGGGCGAAAAACGACATCCCCCGGTCACGCCGCCGCCAGTTTACCATTTGGTGAGCTTTCCGATGATCCGCGACACCTGCGGGTGTAATATATCATGGAATCCGTCGTCCGAGGCTGTCATGTCGCTTGTTGCTTCCGTCTCTGCCGTCTCTCCTGTCACTGCCGTCTCGGGCGGGTCCTCGCGCGCGGCCACGGCGCAACCTGCCGCCAGCAGCAGCGGCGTCAGCGCGGCAGCAGCCACCGGCCCCGGCAGCGCCCCGTCCCGCAAGCTGATGGGCCAGGTCATCGAGGCCTCGCTGGCCGGGCCGCTGACACGGGCGAAAA
The DNA here is from genome assembly GCF_058724655.1 of Rhodobacter sp. 4.3.4. Lineage (NCBI taxonomy): Bacteria > Pseudomonadati > Pseudomonadota > Alphaproteobacteria > Rhodobacterales > Rhodobacter > Rhodobacter sp. 4.3.4. The sequence continues at coordinate 602,802 of NZ_CM178967.1, read as the reverse complement.
GCCAGGACACGACGCCGCAAAGCGGGCTGCGCGATGTGTCGAAAGAGGCGCGGCAGATGCCCGAAAACCCCGCCTCCGACCGGATGAAGCGCGAAATCGCCAGCACGGAGACCCAGCCCGCGGGGGCGGTTTATTCCGTCAAAAAGATCGCGGCGGAAGCGGCCAGAGAAATGAAGGACCGCGAGCCGACCCCGGTCGAGGTGCTCAAGGACCAACAGGCGGGCGGCAAGCCCGGCGGCAATGTCGAAGAGCTGAACGCACTGATCGAACAGACCTCGCCGCTGATGCAAAAGGTCGATCTGTCGCAGACCCGCACCGATCTCAGCAAGCAGGATGACGCCCTGCGGCAGATGAGCGAGCAGGCGCTGGCCGAGGGACGCGCCCGCCGCGGCACCAGCCTGACCGACAAGCCCTCGGCGCAGGAACAGATGCAAAGCCAGCAGAAGGCCGCGCAGGCCCGCGAGGGCGCCTATTCGACGATGTCGCTGACCGCCGTCAGCCCCGACCGGCAGCATGGCCGCACCGTCCGTCTGACGATGTGAGCGCGCCTCTGGTGCAATCTGACCCTCGCGTGATGTGACAAGGGCGGCCCGGGCCGCCCTTTCGCTTACAGCATCCCCGGCACGACCAGGTCCGGCGGCCGATGGCCATCGGCAAAGGTCTTGATGTTCAGGATCACCTTTTCGCCCATCTCGATCCGGCCCTCGCGCGTGGCCGAGCCCATATGCGGCAGCGCCACCACATTGGGCAGCTCGCGCAGCGCCGGGTTGATGTTGGCGCGGTGCTCATAGACATCCAGCCCCGCCCCGGCCACTTCGCCCGCCTTCAGCGCCCGCACCAGCGCGTTCTCGTCGATCACCTCCCCGCGCGAGGTGTTCACGATGACGACCGAAGGTTTCATCAGCTTCAGCCGCCGCGCATTGAGCAGATGGAAGGTCGAGGGCGTGTGCGGACAGTTCACCGAAATCACGTCCATCCGCGCCACCATCTGATCCAGGCTGTCCCAGTAGGTCGCCTTCAGATCGGCCTCGGTCTCGGGGCGCAGCTGACGCCGGTTGTGGTAATGGATCTCCATCCCGAAGGCGGCGGCGCGGCGCGCGACCGCCTGACCGATCCGGCCCATGCCGATGATGCCCAGCCGCCTGCCGCCGATCCGCCCGCCCAGATTCGCCATCGGCGCAAAGCCCTGCCAGTCGCCGCGCGCCATCCCGGCCAGCCCCTCGGGGATGCGCCGGGTGACGGCCAGGATCAGCGACATCACCATGTCGGCGGTATCCTCGGTCACCACGCCGGGGGTATTGGCCACCAGCACGTTGCGCGACCGCGCCGAGGCAACGTCGATGTGATCCACCCCGGCGCCGAAATTCGCGATCAGGCGCAAGCGGTTCCCCGCCCCGGCCAGCATGTTGGCATCGATGTGGTCGGTCAGCGTCGGCACCAGCACATCGGCCCGCTGCATCGCCGCCACCAACTCCTCGCGGGTCATCTTCTCGTCCGTCTCCCGCAGGGTGACATCGAAGAGCTCCTTCATCCGCGTCTCGACCACCTCGGGCAACCGTCGCGTCACGACAACACTCAGTCGCGGTGCGGGCATGGTTGTCTCTCCTCTCTTCCAAACATGTCTGCTTGCATGCAAATTGACCGTCAAAGGGGCAAGTTACAAGCCCGGAGAGAGCAGAAATGACGACTTTTGGCGTTTTGGCGAAATTTTGTTGCGCGCGCGATCGCGGAAGACGCCCGTCGCACCGGCTGGCGGGGCTGATCCTGGCCGCAGTGCTGGGATTTGCCCCCTTGGCTGCGCCCGCGCAGGAGCTGGATGACAGCCCGCCCCCCACGGACGAGGCGGTGGCGCAGGCGCTGGCCGCACAAAACGGCCGCGGGCCGGTGACGAACCTGCCCCTGCCGCGCTATGTCTCGCTCAAGGGCTCCGAGGGTAATGCGCGGCGCGGCCCCTCGCTGTCGCACCGCATCGACTGGGTCTTCACCCATCCCGGCATGCCCTTGCGGGTCACCGCGGAATTCGGCCATTGGCGCCGGGTCGAAGACCGCGACGGCGCGGGCGGCTGGGTGCATTACGCGCTTTTGTCGGGCGTGCGCACGGTGATCGTCGAGGATGACATGACCGAACTGCATGCCCGCGCCGATGCGAAATCGGCGGTGGTGGCGCTGGCCGAGATGGGGGCGGTGGCGCAGCTGGAAAGCTGCACCCCGGACTGGTGCGAGATCAGCGCCGAGGAGGCCGACGGCTGGGTGCCGAAATCGGCGATCTGGGGCGTGGACGCGGATGAAATCCGTGACTGAGGCGGGCAGATCGGCTAGGGACAGGGCCCGCAACAAAGCCCCGAGTCGTTCATGCCCTATGATGCCCCTTCGCAGAAACTGAATCTCTCGGCGGGCTTCGCCTCGGTCGGCGTCGCCGCGGTGCTGGTTGCACTGAAGCTCTGGGCGCTTTGGGCGACCGGGGCCTTGTCGATCGCTGCCTCGCTGGCTGATTCGGCGATGGATCTTTTCGTCTCGGCCGCGGGTCTGGCGGCGATCATCTATGCGGCGCGGCCCGCCGATGACGATCACACCTTCGGGCACAGTTCGATCGAGGATCTGGTCTCGCTCGGACAGGCGATCTTTGTCGCGGCCTCGGGCGGGCTGATCCTCTGGGTCTCGGTCGAGCGTCTGATGGCGCCGGCGGTGCCGCTGGCCGCCGAGGGGGCGGGGATCGCGGTGATGGCGGTTTCGGCCGGGCTGACGGCGGCGCTGGTGCTGTGGCAGCGCCGCGTGGCGCGGCTGACCGGCAACAAGGTCGTGGCGGCGGACATGCTGCATTACGTGGGCGACCTGCTGCCGACTTTGGGGGCGATTCTGGCGCTGGGTCTTTCGGCCCGGTTCGGCTGGTCACAGGCCGACAGCGTGATCGCGATTCTTGCGGCGCTTCTGATGCTGCGCGGCGCGCTGCAGATCGGCCTTGCCAGCTGGCATGCGCTGATGGACCGCGCCGCCCCCGCCGATGTGGTGCAGGGCATCGCCGAGATTGCGGCGCTCTGGCCCGGGGTGCGCGGCTTTCACGACCTGCGCACCCGCACCGCGGGCGCGCGCATCTTCGTGCAGCTGCATATCGAACTGGATGGCGAACAGTCGCTCGACGCCGCCCATGCGATCGCCCGCAGCCTGAAACGCGCCATCCGCGAGGCCTATCCGCAGACCGATGTGATCATCCACATGGATGTCTGGCAAGGCTAGAGACGGCGGCGGCAGCCAAGGCGGGGGGCGCTGCCCCCCGGCCTCCTGCGGAGGCGCCCCCCGGCGTATTTTTCCCAAGAAAAAGCACAGGGTTTTTTCCTGGTTCAAATACGCCCTTTTCTCAGGCCTCCACCAGGCCACGGCCCTTCAGCAGCGCCTCGACCCCCGGGGTCTTGCCGCGGAAGGCCAGCCAGGCGGCATCGGCGGGCACCGATCCGCCCACCGACAGGATGCAGCGTTCCAGCCGCTCGGCTGTCGCCGGGTCGAAAGCGTCGCCGGTTTCCTCGAAGGCGGCGAAGGCGTCGGCATCCATCACCTCGGACCACATGTAGCTGTAATAGCCCGCCGAATAGCCGTCGCCGCTGAAGACATGGCCGAAATGCGGCGTCGCATGGCGCATGCGGATCGCCTTGGGCATGCCGATCCCGGCCAGAACCTGCGCCTGCAGCGCCATCGGATCGGCGGGCGCCGCGCCCTCGTGGAAGGCAAGATCGACCAGCGCCGAGGCGACGAATTCCACCGTCAGGAAGCCCTGATCATAGGTCGCGGCGGCCAGAAGCTTGTCGCGCAGCGCCTTCGGCATCGCTTCGCCCGTTTGCCAATGGCGGGCGTGCCGCTCCAGCACCTCGGGCACTTCCAGCCAATGTTCGTAAAGCTGGCTTGGCAATTCCACGAAATCCCGCGCGACCGAGGTGCCCGAGACGAATTGATAGGTCACGTCGGAGAGCATCTGATGCAGCGCATGGCCGAATTCGTGAAACAGCGTGCGCGCGTCGTCATAGGACAGCAGGCAGGGATCGCCCTTGGCGAAGTTGCAGACATTGACCACGATCGGCCGGGTCTCGCCGCCCAGCTTCTTTTGCGACCGCATCGCCGAACACCAGGCACCCGAGCGTTTCGAGGGCCGCGCGAAATAATCCCCCAGAAATACCGCGATATGGCGGCCCTTGCGGCTCACTTCCCAGCCGCGCACGTCCGGGTGATAGAACGGCCCCTCGATCGGGCGGAAATCGAGCCCGAAGAGCCGGTGCGCGGTGTCGAACATCGCGCCCAGCATGGCCTCGAGCGAGAGATAGGGTTTCAGCGCCGCCTCGTCGAAATCATGCTCGGCGACGCGGCGTTTTTCGGAATAATAGCGCCAGTCCCAGGCCTCCAGATCGCCATTGAGGCCATCTTCATGCATCATCGCCGTCAGTTTCGCGGCATCGGCCTCGGCGGCGGCCTTGGCGGGCGCCCAGACCCGCATCAGGAGATCGCGGACAGTTTCCGGCGTCTTCGCCATTTCGGGATCAAGCTTATAGGCGGCGAAACTGTCATAGCCCAGAAGCTTCGCCCGTTCCTCGCGCAGGTTCAGGATTTCCGCCGCAATCAGCCGGTTGTCGGTCGCCCCGCCATTGGCCCCGCGCGCCCCCCAGGCCTCACAGGCCAATTCGCGCAGATCGCGGCGGGGGGAAAACTGCAAAAACGGCACGATCAGCGAGCGGTTGAGCGTCAGCACCGGCCCCGCCTGCCCGCGCTCCTCTCCCGCCGCCTTGGCCGCGGCGATGACGAAATCGGGCAGGCCGTCAAGCTCGTCCTCGGAAAGCGGCCGGAACCAGTCGCGTTCATCCGCCAGCAGGTTTTGCGAAAAGGCGGTCGAGAGCACCGCCAGCCGTTCCTTGATCTCGGTCATCCGCTCGGCATCGGCGCCCGCAAGCGCCGCGCCAGACCGCACGAACATCTGGTGATAAAGCTCCAGCACCCGGGCCTGTTCCGGGGTCAGATCCAGAGTGTCGCGCGTCTGCCACAGCTGCTCGATGCGCGCGAACAAGGGCCGGTTCATCGTCACTTCCGAGGCAAAGCCCGCCATCTTCGGCGCCAGATCGCGCATCAGCGCCTCGCGCGCCGGGGTGCTGTCAGCGCCCGCCAGATTGTAGAACACCCCCGACACCCGGTCGAGCAGGGCTTCGGCCAGTTCCAGCGCCTCGATGGTGTTGGCAAAACCCGGCGGTTCCGGGTTGGCTGCGATGGCGGAAATATTCGCGCGCGCCTCGGTCAGGGCCTGATCGAAGGCGGGGCCGAAATCGGCGTCGGTGATCGCGGCGAAATCGGGCAGCGCGAAGGGGCCAAGGCCCTCGGCCAGAAGCGGGTTGGTCATGGGGTCACTCCTTTGCGCCAAAGCTAGGCTGCGCGCGCGCAAAGGAAAAGGGGCGATGCCGCGGCACCGCCCCCTTTCGCGTGACCAGGGCGCTCAGGCGGCTTTCGCCGCCATGCCCGCACCGAAACGGGCGTAGAAACTGTCGCCCTTGGAAGCGATGTCGCGCAGAAGCGCCGGGGTCTCGAAACGGGCGCCATACTGCGCCGAAAGCCCGTCGCAGATCTCGACCGCGCGCGCCGCGCCCAGGATGTCAAGCCAGGCGAAGGGGCCGCCCGACCAGGGCGCAAAGCCCCAGCCCAGGATCGCGCCGACATCGCCTTCGCGGATATCGGTCAGGACGCCCTGCTCAAAGGCGCGCACGGCCTCCAGCACCTGCACCATTAGCAGACGGTGCTGCACATGGGTCAGCTCGGGTTGCGCCGCGGCGCGGGGATATTGCGCCGAAAGCCCCTCCCAGATGCCGCCGCGCTTGCCCGCATCGTAGCTGTAGAAACCCGCATTGGCTTTCTTGCCCAGCCGCCCCTGCTCCGCCATCCAGAACACGACCTCATCAACCGCGCTGTCGGGATAGGCCGCGCCCATCGCGGCCTTCGTCGCCTTGGCGATCTTCACCCCCAGATCGATCGAGGTTTCATCGACCAGTTGCAGCGGCCCCAGCGGCATGCCGACCAGCTTCGCGGCATTCTCGATCAGCACCGGGTTCACCCCCTCGGCCACCATGCGGATGCCCTCGTTGATATAGGGGATGATGCAGCGGTTGGCGTAGAAGAAGCGGGCGTCATTGACGACGATCGGCGTCTTGCGGATGGCGCGCACGAAATCGAGCGCCTTCGCCACGGCCACTTCGCCGGTGTCCTTGCCCTTGATGATCTCGACCAGCATCATCTTGTCGACCGGGCTGAAGAAATGGATGCCGATGAAGTTTTCCGGTCGTTTCGAGGCCTTGGCCAGGCCCGAGATCGGCAGGGTCGAGGTGTTGGTGGCAAAGATCGCCGTCTCGGGGATCACCGCTTCGGCTTTTGCCGTCACCTCGGCCTTGACGGCGGGGTCTTCAAACACCGCCTCCACGACCAGATCGCAGCCCGCCAGCGCCGCATAATCGGTGGTGGCGGTGATGCGGCCCAGAACCTCGGCCTTCTTCTCTTCCGTCACCTTGCGGCGTTGGATGCCCTTGTCGAGGATGCCGGTCGAATAGGCCTTGCCACGCTCGGCGGCCTCCTGGCTGGCGTCGATCAGCACCACTTCGATGCCCGCATTGGCGGCGACATAGGCGATACCCGCCCCCATCATGCCCGCCCCCAGCACGCCCAGTTTCTTCACCGACTGATCGGCGACCTTGGGCCGGTTCGCGCCTTTTTCCAGCGCCTCCTTGTTGATGAAAAGCGAGCGGATCATCGCCGTCGAAGACGGGTTCATCAGCACCTTGGTGAACCAGCGCGCCTCGATGCGGAGCGCCTGATCAAAGGGCACCAGCGCCCCTTCATAGACCGCGCTCAGCAGTGCCTTGGCGGCCGGATAGACCCCCATGGTCTTGCCATGCACCATGGCACTGGCGCCGACATAGGTCATGAAGCCTGCCGGGTGATAGGGGGCGCCGCCGGGCATCTTGTAGCCCTTGGCATCCCAGGGCTTGACCAGATCGGCCTCGGTCGCTTTCAGCACCCATTCCCGCGCGGCGGCCATCGGATCGGCGCAAACCTCGTCGATGATCCCCGCGGCCTTGGCGGCCTTGGGATCGGACAGCTTGCCTTCCAGCAGGAACGGCGCCGCCATCATCGCGCCCATCTTGCGCACCAGCCGCGTCGTGCCGCCCGCGCCGGGGAAGATGCCGACCATGATTTCCGGCAGGCCGATCTTCGCCTTCGGGTTCTCGGCAGCAAAGATGCGGTGGCACGACAGCGGCAGCTCGAGCCCGATGCCAAGCGCAGTGCCCGGCAGCACGCAGGCGATCGGCTTGCCCCCTTTCAGCGTTTTCGGGTCCATGCCCGCGCGCTCGATCTTGCGCAGCACGGCATGCATCTGCATCACGCCCGCAAAGATCGCCTCCGCTCCGCCTTCGCGCATTTTCGCGATGACGTTCAGATCCATGCCGCCGGCGAAATCCTTCTTGCCGCTGGTCAGCACGATGCCCTTGCAGGCCGGATCGGCCAGACAGCCATCGACCAGCGCGCTGAGCTGGGCAAAGCCCTCAAGGCTCATCACGTTCATCGACTTGTGGGGCACGTCCCAGGTGATGACGGCAACGCCATCGGCGCCCAGATCACAGGTGAAATCGGTCATGGTTTCCTCCCTCAGACCCGTTCGATGATGGTGGCCGCGCCCATACCGGAGGCGATGCAGAGCGTCGCAAGGCCGGTGGACAGGTCACGCCGTTCCAGCTCATCGAGCAGCGTGCCGATGATGATGGCGCCGGTCGCGCCAAGCGGGTGGCCCAAAGCCATCGCGCCGCCGTTCACGTTGACCCGATCCTGACCCACGTCAAAGGCCTGCATGAAGCGCAAAACGACGGCGGCAAAGGCCTCGTTCACCTCGAACAGGTCGATGTCGGCAATGCTCATGCCGCTGTCGCGCAGGATCTTTTCGGTGACGGGCACCGGGCCGGTCAGCATGATCGTCGGATCGGTGCCGATCTTCGCAGTGGCGCGAATGCGGGCGCGCGGTTTCAGCCCATGCGCCTGCCCGAACTCCTTCGAGCCGATCAGCACGGCCGCCGCGCCATCGACGATGCCGCTGGAGTTGCCCGCATGGTGGATATGTTCGATCCGCTCCAGATGCGGATATTTCAGCATCGCCACCTTGTCGAAGCCCGGCATCACCTCGCCCATGTCCTTGAAGGCGGGCTTGAGCTTGGCCAGATCCTCCATCGTCGTGCCGGGGCGCAGATATTCGTCCCGCTCCAGGATCACCAGCCCGTTCTGATCGCGCACTGGAACGATCGATTTTGCGAAACGGTTCTCGGCCCAGGCCTCGGCGGCGCGGCGCTGGCTTTCAACCGCCAGCGCATCGGCCATGCCACGGCTGAACCCATATTCGGTGGCGATGATATCGGCGGAAATCCCCTGCGGCACGAAATAGGTCTTCATCGCCAAGGACGGATCAACGGCGATCGCCGCCCCGTCCGAGCCCATGGCAACGCGGCTCATCATCTCGACCCCGCCCGCGATATAGGCTGCGCCCGCCCCCGCCTTGACCTGATTGGCGGCCAGGTTCACCGCCTCCATGCCGCTGGCGCAAAAGCGGTTGATGGACAAACCGGGGATCGATTGATCCAGCCCCGAGAGCAGCACGGCAGACCGCGCAAGGCAGCCACCCTGCTCGCCCACCTGGGTGACATTGCCCCAGATCACATCCTCGACCGCATGCCCCGTCAGGCCGTTGCGTTCGGCCACCGCATCCAGAAGCCGCGCCGACAGCGCGACCGAGGTGACTTCATGCAGGCTGCCGTCAGCGCGCCCCTTGCCCCGCGGCGTGCGGCAGGCGTCATAGATATAGGCTTCGGTCATCGTTCCTCCTCTGCCCGGACGAGGCCGGGCCTGCTCCCGTCGCGGGATCCCCGCTTCGGCAAACATATTGCAACGAATTGACGTGCGCGTAAGTAGCCTGGCGACAAAGTGGCGCAACGTCACGAGGGAGCGACGGCACGACCGGCGAAAAGGGCGTATTTGTGCCAGGAAAAGCCCAAGCCAAGGTGCGCCCCGGCTGACGGAGGTCACTCAAGCCTCTCGGGAAGATCATTCCCCGCGCCGGGGCGGCTTTTCCTTGGACGGTCATCGGCTCGCCAGCCTGTACCGTGCAACCAGACTGCCGCGCCGTGGCTAACAAAACCTTACGCGCTGGCTTTTTCCCGGTCCAAATACGCCCTTGCCGACACCGGCCCCCAGCGCGCCCTCAGGCCTTGCGATCTTCAAGCTCCGCCTTGAACAGCCGCAGCCGCACCGCAAGATTTTCGGGATGCGTCACCGAGTTGAAATGCTCGAAGAGAAAGCACAAAGCCTCGTCCGGGCTCAGCCCGGCTTCCGCGGCGAAGCGGTGCAGCACGCGATAGGCGTCATTCGTCAGCGAGACCGGAAAGCGGCGCGTCAGGCGCAGGCGTTTGGGCATGGGCGGGTCCTTCTTGCCCCCGCAACCTAAGCCGAGGCCGCCCCGAAAGCCAGAGCCCGGCCATGGCAGCCGTGATCTTGTGCCGCAGCTGCCGCGGATTGATCGCAGCCGCGCCCTGGCGCTCAATCGCCGCGGGAAACAGGGCCACCGGCCCGGGGAGGAAGAGATGGTCGTGAAATTCTTTGGCGGCGAGACCGTGCCGCTGGAAATGCACAAGGTGCGGGTGGTGCAAAAGCTCACCCTTGCGCCGATCGAAGACCGCTTGGCGGCGATCACCGCGGCGGGCAACAACACCTTCCTGTTGCAAAACCGCGATATCTTCATGGACATGCTGACCGACAGCGGCGTCAACGCGATGTCCGACCGGCAGATGGCGGCGATGATGGTCGCCGACGACAGCTATGCGGGTTCGGCCACCTACGAGAAATTCGCGGCGAAGCTCATCGAGCTGTTCGGGATGGAATTCATCCTGCCCACCCATCAGGGCCGCGCCTGCGAAAACATCCTGTCCCAGGTGCTGGTGAAGCCCGGCACGATCGTGCCGATGAACTACCATTTCACCACCACCAAGGCGCATATCGTGCTCAACGGCGGCACGGTCGAAGAAATCCCCCATGACCGCGGCCTTGAGGTCACCTCGACCCATCCGTTCAAGGGCGACATGGATATTGCCAAGCTCGAGGCCCTCGTCGCCACCCATGGCGCCGACAAGATCGCCTTCGTGCGGATGGAGGCGGGCACGAACCTGATCGGCGGGCAGCCGATCTCGCTTGCCAACCTGCGCGAGATCCGCGCCGCCTGCGACAGGCACGGGATGACCTTCGTTCTGGATGCCTCGCTTCTGGCCGACAACCTGTGGTTCAACAAGACCCGCGAGGAGAGCTGCAAGGATCTGAGCATCGCCGAGATCACCCGCCAGATCGCCGATCTGTGCGACGTGATCTATTTCTCGGCGCGCAAGCTGGGCTGTGCGCGGGGCGGCGCCATCTGCATCCGCTCCGAGGCGCTTTACCGCAAGATGCGGGTGCTGGTGCCGCTTTACGAGGGTTTCCTGACCTATGGCGGCATGTCGGTGCGGGAAATCGAGGCGCTGACCGTCGGGCTTGAAGAAACCATGGACGTGGACATGATTTCGCAAGGGCCGCTCTTCATCGACTACATGGTGCGAGAACTCGACCGCCGCGGCGTGCCCGTCATCACCCCGCCCGGGGGGCTGGGCTGCCATATCGACGTGATGCGCTTCCTGCCGCATGTCCCGCAGGCGCAATATCCGGCCGGGGCGCTGGCCTCGGCGCTGTTCATCGCGTCAGGCATCCGGGGCATGGAGCGCGGCTCGCTGTCGGAACAGCGCAACCCCGACGGCACCGAAGTCTATTCGAACATGGAGCTGTTGCGCCTCGCGATGCCGCGCCGCGTCTTCACGCTGTCTCAGGTCAAATATGCCATCGACCGGATCGACTGGCTCTATCAGAACCGCGATCTGGTCGGCGGGCTGGTCTTTGTCGAGGAACCGGAAATCCTGCGCTTCTTCTACGGGCGGCTGGACCCGGTGGGCGACTGGCAGCAGAAACTGGCGGCGAAGTTCCGCGCCGATTTCGGCGACAGCCTGTAATCGCAGACGAAAACGGTCGGGGCCTGCGGGCCCCGATCCTCAATCAAAGGTGCCGGTGACGCGGCCCAGCAGCATGAAGGCGCGGGCGGTGCGGGTTTCGGCCAGTTCCGCCACTTCCTCATCGCTGGCGTTTTGCTCGAATTCGGTGAAGGTGCGGTCGAACTGGCGCAGGAAATGATGCGCCGCGTCGCGAAAGATCGTGTCGGCGCGCATCCGCCCCGCGGTCAGCGCCAGGGACGAGCGATCCCGCACCCCACCCAAAGCCGCGATCTCGCGGCCGCGCTCGCCCTTGGCGAAGCGGCGCCACAACTCGGGCCGCGCCCGGTCGGGTTTCAGATCGTCCATGTAGATGCCGTCCTGCGCCAGCAGGTTCAGCACATCCTGCGCCGCGCGCAGCAATTTCGCCATCGTCCGGTCTTCCAGCGCCCGGCGCAGGGCGCGGAAGCCCTCCTTGTCCTCGGCATTGTCGGGGAACTGCATGGCGCGGATGAAATCGGCCACCGAGACCGGCGGCTTGAGATCCTCGGCGGGCGTGCCAAGCGCCAGCCGGGGCTGATCATCGACCGGGGCCGCGGCTTTCGGCACCGCCAGAGCCGCCTTGCGGTCGGCCGGGGGCTGCGCCCCCGCATGGTCGCGCCGGGTCGAAAAGGTCGCCAGCGCCGATTCCGCCTGCCGCGCCGCGATCGCCACCTCGTCGAGCTTTTTCTCCAGCGCCTGACCGCCGCGGATCTGGCTCTGGTTCATCCAGGCCGAGCGCATCGCCTCCAGCGCGACCTTCAGCGCCTGCGCCTCGGCGCGCATCTCCTGCGCGGTGCGGGCGGTGACGGCGGCGATCCAGATCATCACCACCGGCAGCACGACGCCCACCACCGCCATCACCAGCGAGGCGGCATTCGGCCCCGTCGCCCCGTCCGCGGGCAGGAACAGCCAGACGGCACCGACCAGCGCCAGCCAAAGCGCGGTCAGCCCGCCCGCCACCCATTCGGTGCGGCGCGACGGCATGTCCGGTTCCGGCACGGGCGACCATGGCACCGCACCGCCTTCGGAGGTCTTGCGCTCGGACTGGGGCTCGCCCATCTCGTCATCCTTGGTCGGGGGCCCGCTTACAGGAAACGGACCGACAGGATTTCATAACTGCGCTGCCCGCCCGGGGTGCGGACCTCGACGCTGTCGCCCTCGTCCTTGCCGATCAGCGCGCGGGCCAGCGGCGACTTGATGTTCAGAAGACCGCGTTCCAGATCGGCCTCGTGCTCGCCGACGATCTGATAGGTGCGCTCTTCCTCGGTATCCTCGTCGACCAGCGTCACCGTGGCCCCGAATTTGATCGAGCCCGACAGCTTCACCGTGTCGATCACCTCGGCGCGGCCCAGGATCGATTCGAGTTCCTTGATCCGGCCCTCGACGAAACTCTGTTTTTCGCGGGCGGCGTGATACTCGGCGTTTTCCGACAGATCGCCATGTTCGCGCGCCTCGGCAATCGCCTTGATCACGGCGGGCCGTTCGACGGACTTCAGCGTTTTCAGTTCCTCGTCGAGCACGTCGTAGCCGGCGCGCGTCATCGGTATCTTTTCCATGGCGGTCTTGACCTGTGCTGGCTGCCAATTCTTCTTCTTAGCCCTGTGAGGTAAATCCGCCAAGCGGGTCCGGTGTCAAGGGTGGCGGGGCGTTTTCCGCCGACCCTGTGCCGCATCCGGACAGGCGTGTCTTCTCTGCAGATGCGAAAGATTGTTGCGTCGCGGCGCTGCGTAACAATTGCTTCATGTTCCCATTCGCGTTACCACGACGCCGGAACGCGCTGCTGCTGCCTGAACGAAGGAGCCCCAAGATGGCCGAGATCGAACGCGAGTCGATGGAATACGATGTGGTGATCGTGGGGGCCGGTCCTTCGGGGTTGTCTGCGGCGATCCGGCTCAAGCAGATCGATCCCGATCTGAACGTGGTCGTGCTGGAAAAGGGCTCCGAGGTCGGCGCACATATCCTTTCGGGCGCGGTGCTGGACCCGCGCGGGCTCAACATTCTCATCCCGGACTGGAAGGAAAAGGGCGCGCCGATCAAGACCCCGGTCAAGGAAGACAATTTCTTCCTGCTCTCGGCCACCGGGCACAGCCGCATCCCGAACTGGCCGATGCCGAAGCTGATGTCGAATCACGGCAACTACATCGTGTCGATGGCCAATGTCTGCCGCTGGATGGCCGAACAGGCCGAGGCGCTGGGGGTCGAAATCTTCCCGGGCATGGCCTGTTCCGAGCTGGTCTGGGACAAGGACGCGCAGGGCACCCCCCGCGTCGCCGGGGTCGTCGCCGGGGAGATGGGGCTTTTGTCCGATGGCACGCCCGGCCCGAATTACGAACCCGGGATGGAGCTGCGCGGCAAATATGTCTTCCTTGCCGAAGGGGTGCGCGGCTCGCTCTCCAAGCAGCTGATCGAGCGCTACAACCTCTCCGATGGCAAATGCCCGCAGAAATTCGGCATCGGGATGAAGGAAATCTGGGAGATCGATCCCAAGAAGCACCGCGAAGGCACGGTGAGCCATACGATGGGCTGGCCGCTCGACCATAACGCGGGCGGCGGCTCGTTCATCTATCACATTGAAAACAATCAGGTGTATATCGGGCTTGTGGTGCATCTGAACTACCAGAACCCGCATCTTTACCCCTATATGGAATTCCAGCGCTTCAAGCATCACCCGATGGTGGCGCAGCTGCTGGAGGGCGGCAAGCGCGTGGCTTACGGCGCGCGGGCGATTTCCGAGGGCGGCTGGCAGTCGATCCCGAAACTGACCGTGCCGGGGGCGGCGCTTCTGGGCTGCTCGGCAGGCTTCGTCAACGTGCCGCGGATCAAGGGCAACCACAATGCGATGCTCTCGGGCATTGCCGCCGCCGAGGCCGCGGCACGGGCGATCAAGGCCGGGCGCGCGGGCGACGAGCTGGTGGAATACGAGGCCGATGTCCGCACGGGCGTGATCGCCAAGGATCTGATCCCGGTGCGCAACGTCAAGCCGATGTGGTCGCGCTGGGGGATCTGGGCCTCGATGTTCCTGGGCGGGCTCGACATGTGGACGAATTCGCTGCTGGGCTTCTCCTTCTTCGGCACGCTCAAGCATCAGAAGACCGATGCCGCCCATACCGGGCTGGCCAAGGATTTCGCGCCGATCGACTATCCGAAACCCGATGGCAAGATCAGCTTCGACCGGCTGACCAATGTCAGCTTCGCCTTCACCAACCACGAGGAAAGCCAGCCCTGCCACCTGCGGCTGAATGATCCCTCGGTGCCGATCGCGGTCAACCTGCGCGACTATGCCGAACCGGCGCAGCGCTATTGCCCGGCGGGGGTCTATGAAGTGCTGGGCGAGGGCGATCAGGCGAAGTTCCAGATCAACTTCCAGAACTGCGTGCATTGCAAGACCTGCGATATCAAGGACCCGTCGCAGAACATCACCTGGACCACGCCGCAGGGCGGTGACGGGCCGAACTACCCCAACATGTGAGTCTTGCGCGTCACATCGGCGTGTTGCGGGGGGGGCTTGTGCCGCCCCCGATTGCTTTGCGCGATGGGCCTCGCTACCCTTTGGGAAGCCCGATCAAAAGGACCCCTCCGTGCCCTTCCTCTCCCGACTTTCGCCTGCTCTCTGCCTCGCCGCGGCCCTTGGTCTGGCGCTTCCCGCCACCGCGGTCCGGTCCGAGGATGCGGGCGCCTATCTGGCCGCGCAGGCGGCGGCGACGGACAACAATTACGCCGCGGCGGCAACCTATTATCAGCGCCTTCTGGCCGATGATCCCGGCGATGAGCGGGTGCAGGAGGGGCTGCTGGTCAGCCTGATCTCGCTGGGCGACATGGCCGCGGCCCGCGATCTGGCGGCGCAAATGGTCACCGCCAAGCAGCCCTCGCAGGTGGCGGTGCTGGTGATGCTGGCCGAGGCGGCGCGCTCGGGCGATTTCGCCGCCGGGCAGGCGCTTCTGGACCGCGGCGGCGACGCCGGTCAGCTGGTGGGCGGGCTTTACAAGGCCTGGGCCTTGGCGGGCGAAGGCAAGATGTCCGAGGCGATGGCGAGCTTTGCCGCGCTGGGCAAGATCGACGGGCTCGAGGGCTTTGCCGCCTATCACCGCGCGCTGGCCGCGGCGCTGGTCGGCGACCACGAGGGCGCCGAGAAGATCTTTTCGGGCAAATATGCCGATTACTTCAATGGCACCCGGCGCGGGATTCTGGCCCATGCCCAGGTGCTCTCGCAGCTGGAACGCGATGGTGACGCGGTGGCGCTGATCGATCAGGCCTATGGCGATGCCGCCCCCCCCGAGATCGCCGCGATCCGCAAGCAGCTGGCGGCGGGGGAGACCCTGCCCTTCACCCGGATCGGCTCGGCCCGCGATGGCGTGGCGGAGGTGTTCCAGTCGGTCGCGCTGGCTTTGAGCGCGGATTCGCTGCCCGGTTTCGCGCTGGTCCATGCCCGGCTTGCGCTGTGGCTGCGCCCCGATGATGTCGATGCCGCGCTGCTGATCGCCGACATCCTGGAATCGCAGGAACAATATGATCTGGCGATCGCCGCCTATGCCGAGATCGGCCCGGACAATCCCACCTTCTATGCCGCCGAACTGGGCCGGGCGCAGGCGATGGTCTCGGCCGGGCAATCCGACGCGGCGATCGGCGTGCTCGAAGCCCTCTCCCGCAGCCATCCCGACCTGCCCAATGCCTGGTCCTCGCTGGGCGACACGTTGCGCCGCGAGGAACGCTACGCCGAGGCCGCCACGGCCTATGACAAGGCGATCGCGCTGACCGGCAAGCCGCGTCCGGCGGATTGGCCGCTGTGGTATTCGCGCGCCATCGCGCAGGAGCGCTCGGGCCAGTGGGAGAAGGCGGAAAAGGGCTTCCGTCAGGCGCTGAAACTTGCGCCCGATCAGCCGATGGTGCTGAATTATCTGGGCTATTCCTATGTCGAAAAGCGGCAGAACCTGAAGGAAGCGCTCGAGATGATCAAAAAGGCCGTCGCCGGGCGGCCTGATGACGGCTATGTCACCGACAGTCTGGGCTGGGCCTATTACCGGCTGGGCCGCTATGACGAGGCGGTGGTGCAGATGGAAAAGGCGGTCGAGCTGACCCCCGCCGATCCGCTGCTCAACGACCATCTGGGCGATGTCTACTGGGCCGTCGGGCGCCAGCGCGAGGCGGAATTCCAGTGGCGTCGGGCGCTCAATCTGGGGCCCTCGCCCGATCTCGACCCCAACCGCGTCCGCCGCAAGCTTGAAGTCGGGCTGGATGCCGTGCTGAAGGAGGAAGGTGCCGCGCCGCTGCACCCGGACCATGCGCAGAATTGACGTTTTCGCCCCGGCCAAGGTCAACCTGGCCCTGCATGTCACCGGCCAGCGCGCCGATGGCTATCATCTGCTTGACAGTCTGGTCGCCTTTTCGCCGGTGGGCGACGGGCTGACGCTTTCCCCGGCCGCGGCGCTGGGGCTGAAGGTTGGCGGCCCCGAGGGCGCCGCCGTGCCCGAGGGCCCGGAGAACCTGGTGCTGAAGGCAGCGGCGCTGTTTGGCGTGGGCGCGGCGGTGGTGCTGGAAAAATGCCTGCCCGCGGCTTCGGGGATCGGCGGCGGCTCCTCGGATGCGGCGGCGGCCCTGCGCGGCATGGCGGCGCTGACCGGGCAGCCCCTGCCCGAGGCGGGCGCGGTGCTCAAACTGGGCGCCGATGTGCCGATGTGTCTGGACCCGCGCCCGGCCCGCACCCGCGGCATCGGCGAGGATCTGACCCCGGTCACCCTGCCCGCCCTGCCCGCGGTTCTGGTCAATCCGCGCGTCGAAGTGCCCACGCCCTCGGTCTTCAAGGCGCTGCGCTGCAAGGACAATCCGCCCCTGCCCGAGATCCCGGCCTTTGCGGATGCGGGCGCCTGCATCGCCTGGCTGGCCAGCCAGCGCAACGATCTGCAGGCCCCGGCGGTGGCGCAGGCCCCGGTGATCGCCGAGGTGCTGGCGGTGCTGGCCGCCCTGCCCGGCTGCCAACTGGCGCGGATGTCGGGATCGGGGGCGACCTGTTTCGGCCTGTTCGGCTCCGATGCCGAGGCCGCAGCGGCGCAGGCGGCCCTTGCCGCAAGCCATCCGGGCTGGTGGAGCGCGCATGGCGCGCTGGGCGATCAGGCGCAGAAAGCCGCGCCGCAGCTCAGGTGAGCGCGGCGATCAGCCCGAGATAGCAAAGAAGCGTGCTCACCAGCACCAGGCCGAAGGGGAATTTCCGATGCCCCCAGCTGGCCCAGTCGGGCGTCGCCGCGCGCACGGCCGGAATGGCGCGGGCGATGCGATGCAGGGCGAAGGCCAGGATCAGGCAGGCCTGCAAAAGCACCAGCGCCAGCATCACCCGGCCCGGATCGGCGGAAAAGAACGGCGCGCTCGCGGCGGCGAATTTCACGTCGCCCATGCCGACGCCCAGCGCGATGTTCAGCACAAGGCCGATGACCAGAACCACCGGCAGATGCAGCCAGCGCCAGGCCCAGACCTCGGGCGGCAGCACCAGAAAGCCGACGACGGCAAAGACCGCGATCAGCGAAAGCACCGCGGCATTGCGGATCTTCATGTATTTCAGATCGGTATAGCTGACCCAGGCGCAGATCGGCAGCACCGCGACGAACAGCGCCAAGGCCGATTGCGACACGCTCAGTCCCAGCATCTCAGCCCCGCTTGCCGCCGGCATCCAGCGCTTCAAGCGCCCGTGCCGCTTCCTCGAAATAGACCGGCGAGGTGTCGACCGCATCCTGCAACAGGCCCTTGCCGATCGTCACATCGCCCTGCTTGATCGCCGACAGCGCCGCCGTATACAGCAGCTTCGCCCGCTCGGTCTGGGTCATGTCGACCACCGGCAGGTCGTATTTGTGCTGCGCCGCCCGCGCCATCACCAGATTGTTCTTGGTGGTGAACGAGGTGGAATCATAGCTCAGCGCCTCGGCGAACAGCGTTTCGGCGCCCTTGGCATCGCCGCGCGTCAGCTTGGAAAAGCCCCAGTTGTTCAACACCCCCGAGGGCCGGGTGGTCAGCCCCGCGGCGGTTTCATAAAAACTGTCGGCCTTCTTCCAGTTCTTCTCGCTGTCGGCGACCATCGCTTCGAGCTTGTAGCGCTCAAAAGTCTCGTGCGTCGGCGGAATGGCATTCAGCGTCGCCTTGGCGGCTTCCCATTTGCCCGCCCGGATCTGCGCATCCGCGAGCGCCACCCTGTCGTCATTGCCGCCTTCGGGCATGGCGATGACCCGGGTCCAGACGCCGATCGCGGCTTCCGCCTGACCGGCCCGCACCATCGACTTGCCCAGGCCGCGCTGCAGGTCGATCCGCTCGGGGTGTTCGTTCGTCGCGCGGGTGAAATAGGCCACCGCCTCGCGCGGGTCGCCTACCGTCAGCATGATATCCGACAGGTTCGTCGCATCGACCGCATTGACCGAGTCGAGCGCCTTGTCGACCTCGGCCTTGTCGCGGCCCATGCAGCCGGAAAGCGCCAGGGAACAGCCCGCAAGGAGCACAAGGATGATCGGGTGGCGCATGGTGCTGCGTCCTCTTGCTCGTGCCTCACTGCTCGGTCAGCAGCAGGTATTCTCCAACCCCCCGCCGCACCAGCTTGAACGGTCGGTCCGTCGGCGGATCATAGGCGGGTTTCTCTTTCTTTGCGAGGGCCAGGCGCAGGTTTTGCCGGATCGCGTCGGATTCGCCACTGTCGAGCCCATAGGCGATCTGGAACACCCGCGCCGCCTCGGCGGCCTTGCCCTGCTCCATCAGCACCACGCCCAGATTGTTCCAGGCGGGCACGAAACGTTCGTCCTTTTCGGTGGCGCGGCGCAGGATCTGTTCGGCCTGGCCCAGACGGCCCAGCTTCAGATCGGCCGAGCCGATCGCCGAGAGCACGTCAACGGTCGCCCCCTGCTCGCCCGCGGCGCGGTAATAGGCCTTCAGCGCCAGCTCGTATTCGCCCGCCGCCATCAGCCGGTGACCGACGATCAGCCCGTCGACACCCTCGCCCTCGGCCGCGCCGGGGGCAAAGGGGCTGCCCTTCGACGCGCCAAGGCCGCCCGGCATGCAGGCGGCCAGAAGGCACAGCGACAGCGCGGCAAGCGGCGCGAAACGGGTCAGGCGCATCGATCAGATCTCAGGGGCCGCCACCGATGGCGGCGAAGTTCGCCATCATATCATGCACCGAGGGGCCGACAAGGATGATGAGCAGCGGTGGCACGGTGAACACCATCGTGCCCAGCGTCATCTTGGTCGGGATCTTGTTCGCCGCTTCCTCGGCGCGCATGATCCGCTTGTCGCGCATGTCGGCGGCATAAAGCCGAAGCGCCTCGGCGATCGAGGTGCCGAATTGCTGGCTCTGGATCATCACGGTGACGAAAGAGGCGACATCGGGCACGCCCGAGCGTTCGGCAAAGGCGCGCAGCACTGTGGGCTTGTCCAGACCGGCCTTGATCTCATGGGCGACGGTTTCGAATTCCTCGGCCAGCGCGGGGTAGGCATTGGCCAGTTCCTTCGCCACCCGGATGATGCCCTGATCGAGCGATTGCCCCGCCTCGACACAGACCAGAAGCATGTCGAGCGCATCGGGAAAGCCGTCCTGGATTTCCTGGGTGCGGGCGGCGACGCGCTGGTTCACCCAGCGGCGCGGCGCGTAATAGCCGCCGACCGCCGGGCCAAGGATCGCCAGGATCGCATTGGTCGAGTCGAGCGGGATTTCATGTCCGGCATTGTAGGACAGCACGTAAAGCACGCCGAGGCCAAGCAACGAAATCGCCAAGGCGAATTGCACGGCATGGAAATGACGCACCGCATGCGGGCCGCGATAGCCCGCCTTGTGCAGCCATTTCCGGCTTTCGGACATTTCTTCCTTGTTTTGCGGCTCCAGAAAGCCCGCGAATTTCTGCAGCTTGTCGGGACCGCCGCTGTTGCGCAGTCTTTGCGCCTTTTTCGTCGCCTCCTGCGCCGCTCCGGCGGTGCCGCCACTGGCTGCGATGCTCTTGCGCAGCTTCTCGAACGGGTCTTCGCGGCGCGACACAAGCGCGGGCAGCGCCGCGAGCACCAGACCGGCGCCCAGCCCCGCCAGGGCGATGACCGGGCCCATCGGACCCAGCCAGGCAGTCAGCATCTCGGTGATCGCTCCTGCGGGCATCCCTGTCTCCTCAGACCTTGATCGTGGTCATGATCTTCATGAACAGCATGTTCGCCCCCAGAAGCGCGAAGACGAGCAGAGCGGTCGGAACGAAGGCGGGCTCGTCCTTGACGTTGTCATAGAAATTGGGCGCCACCACCTGGATCACCACCAGCACGGCGATCGGAAAGCCCGACAGGAAAATGCCGGACCATTTCGGCTCGGCGGTGATGGCGCGGACGCGGCGGAACAGCCGGAACCGCGAGCGGATCACCTTGGACAGCCCGTCGAGCACCTCGGCCAGGTTGCCCCCCGAGGTCTGCTGGATCGAGACGGCGACGGCGAGGAAGCGCAGATCCTGCATGTCGAGCCGCTCGGCCAGATCGCGCAGGCTGTCCACCACATTGCGGCCATAGGCGGCCTCGTCGGCGATGATGCCGAATTCGGTGCCGAGCGGATCGGGGATTTCCTTTGCCACCGCCTGGATCGCCGAGGCGAGGGGATGGCCGACGCGCAGGCTGCGCACCATCAGCTCGACCGCATCGGGCAGCTGATCCTCGGCCAGTTTCAGCCGCTTGGCGGCCTTGCCATGGACCCAGAAATAGACCCCGCCGACGCCCATCAGAACCGCCAGCACCGCCCGCACCGGGGTCGAGGCCTGGGTGCCCAACGTCAGGCCCAGAAAGGCCACGAAGCTGACCAGCGCCATCACACCGATCAGCGCCATCGGCGAAAAGGCGATATTGGCCCTTTGCGCCTTGGAGGCGAGCAGGGAATAAAGCGGAATGCCCTGTGCCTTCGCATGCTGCGTCGTCTCCTTGCGCAGCAGTTCAAGCACCTGTTCGCGCCGCTGCCCCTTCTCGAGCATCTCCAGCCGCCGGTTCACCCGGTTGTTGAGCGAGATCGACTTGCCGAAGACCAGCAGATAGATGCCCTCGACCAGAAGCAGCACGGCAACGAAGATCAGGCCATAGATGATCGGCGTGGCGGAAATGATCATGGGCTTCGGCCTCCGTCAGTCCTGAACCGGTTCGTAAATCACCGCGGGCAGATCGTAGCCCCATTGCCGGAAGCGCTCCGAATAATGGCTGCGCACGCCGGTTGCGGTGAAGCGGCCGATGATCCTGCCATCGGGCGCAAGACCCAGCCGTTCGTAGCGGAAGATTTCCTGCATCGAGATCACGTCGCCCTCCATCCCGGTGATTTCGGTGATCGAGACCATCCGCCGCGAGCCGTCCTGCAGGCGCGAGGCCTGCACGATCAGGTTGACGGCGCTGGCGATCTGGCTGCGCACGGCCTTGATCGGCATTTCGATGCCGGCCATGGCGACCATGTTTTCCAGCCGCGAGATGCCGTCGCGCGCCGAGTTGGCGTGGATCGTGGTCATCGAGCCGTCGTGACCGGTGTTCATCGCCTGCAGCATGTCGATCACTTCCTCGCCGCGGGTTTCGCCGACGATGATCCGGTCGGGGCGCATCCGCAAAGCGTTGCGCAGACAGTCGCGCTGGGTCACCGCGCCCTTGCCCTCGACGTTGGGCGGGCGGCTTTCCATCCGGCCGACATGGGTCTGCTGCAGCTGCAATTCGGCCGTGTCCTCGATCGTCAGGATGCGTTCGGAGTTGTCGATGAAGCTTGAGAGCGCATTCAGCGTCGTGGTCTTCCCCGAGCCCGTCCCCCCGGACACGATCACATTGAGCCGCGTCGCCACCGCAGCCTGCAGATAGGCCGCCATCTCCTCGGTGAAGGCGCCAAAGCGGACCAGATCGTCGATCCCCAGCTTGTCCTTCTTGAATTTGCGGATCGACACCAGCGAGCCATCGACCGCGACCGGCGGCACCATCGCGTTGAAGCGCGAGCCATCGGCCAGACGGGCGTCGACATAGGGGTTGCTTTCATCGACGCGCCGACCGACCGCCGAGACGATCTTGTCGATGATCCGCAGCAGGTGCTTTTCATCCTTGAAGGTGACATCCGACAGCTGCAGCTTGCCGAAGCGTTCGACAAAGATCTGATTGGGCCCGTTCACCAGGATGTCGGAGACGGTCTCGTCTTGCAGCAGCGGCTCGAGCGGGCCAAGGCCCATCACCTCGTCGTAAAGTTCCTGATGCAGGCTCTGCCGTTCGGCGGCGTTCAGCACCACCGACATCTCGGTCATCGCCTCGCCCGAAATCGCCGCGATCTCGGCTTTCAGCTCCGCTTCCGAGGCATGTTCCAGCGCGGCGAGGTTGAGGTTTTCCAGCAGACGCTTGTGCAGCTCGACCTTGAGCTCGCCCATCCGTTCCTTGCGCTTGCGGTCCTTGTCGGCGGCCGCCACCTGCGGCGGCACCGGCGCACCGGGCATCGCCCGGCGCTGCACACCGGGTTTCGGAATCTCGGGCGGGGCAGCGATCGGCACCGGCGGCACCGGCGCGGCGGGCCGGGCGGGTCCGCCGGGCGCGGCAGGGGCGGATTTCTTGTAACGCGAGAACATGGCGATCTCCGGGCTCCGCTTACGCCGTGGCGGCTTCGGCGGCGCGGTTCAACTCGGCGATGGACTGGGCGAGTTTCTGGATTTCCTTGCGCAGCGGCGCCTTGGCCGCCGACAGCGCCAGTGGCAGACCGTGGTCATTGGCCTGGGTGACGATCCGGCCGCAATCGGAGAGCAGAAGCTCGATGCTGATATCCAGGCTTTCGGCCAGCCGCTTCACCCGCGACTTGCCCGACAGATCGGTGAATTTCGGCGCCCGGTTCAGCACGAAGCGCAGCTTCTGAAGCGGCAGGTTTTCCGCCTTCAGCGCCCGGATCATCCGCAGCGTGTTCTGCGCCGAACGCATGTCGAGTTCCATCAGCGCGAAATACAGATGCGCCCGGCTCAGCACGGTTTCGGTCCAGCTGACGACGGTGGTCGGCATGTCGATGACCACGAAATCGAAATTCGACCGCGCCACCTCGATGATGCGGGCAATATCCTCGGCGGTGACGATGTCGAGCGGCAGCATTTCCGCGGGCGCGGTCAGCACATGCAGCCGGTCGTTGAAGGTCAAAAGCGCCTGATTGAAGCTTTCGTCATCCATATGGGCGGTGTCTTGCAGCATCTCGAACACCAGATCGCGGCGCGGCAGATCGAGATAGGTCGAAGCCGAGCCGAATTGCAGGTCGAAATCGAGCAGGCAGACCCGCGGCGGCGGCACCGGCGCCTTTTTCGAGGTTTCGGGCGTGGCGAGTTCCCAGGCCAGATTGACGGCAAAGGTCGTCGCCCCCACCCCGCCGGAGAGGCCATGCACCGGCAGCACCACCCCGTCGCGCCCGCCCGAGGCCTTGAAGGCGGGCGGCGCGGCGCTGGCGGGCAGATCGGGCGGCAGATCGGACTGGCCCAGCCGCTCGATCGCCTCGTGCAGGGCGCCTTCGGGCAGCGGATAGGGCACGAAATCATCGGCGCCCAGACGCAACAGCTGGTGCAGGGCGATCGGGCTGACTTCCTCGGCGATCAGGATGACGCGGATGCCCTTTTCCTTGGCGGTGCAGATAATGCCGGAGATCCGCGCTAGGTTGCTTTCATCTTCATTGTCCACCGCGATGGCGATGAATTCGAGCAAGTCGGACTCCGGCTGGGTGAGGAAGACCACCGCCTCATCGAAGGTCAGATCGCCCCAGCCTTCGCCCAGCTCGGCTTCCATATCCTCGATCAGCAGGTCGAAATTCGACACGTCCCGCGAGACCGTGCAGGCCAGGATCGGCGCCGGTTCCGGAGAAAGACTTGCTGCTGCACTCATTGCCTCGGTCCTTTGTTACGCATTTCGCAACCTGACCGGGGAAATCTGCGCCCGGCACAGCCACGAAAGGGGCACGACTCGGGGACGCGCCATTTCCTGCTTACCAAGAGTCGCGGCCAATCTGGGCAACATTTGGGCCGCATTGTTCCAATTGTGGGGTATTTAGCGACGATCCGGGAAACTGGCGGGCCCTGTTGCCAAAACCCGCCCGGATCGGCGATCTGCAGATCTTACTGCGGCATGCCGCCGCCGGCGCCACCACTGCCGCCGCCGTCGCTCTTGCTGCTCGAGAGCGTGACCGTGCTCTCCGGCAAGGCCGAGGTGACATATTCGCGGAACACCAGTTCCGCATATTTGCCATCCAGATATTGCGGCTTGCGTTTGGCCAGCCCCGAAACCTCGGTGACCGTACGACGGTTTTGCGCATTCGGACCGGGGTCATAGACCAGCGGCTGGGTCTTGCCATAGGACACGACCGCTTCGAGCCGGGAGCGGGAGATCCCCTGCCCGGTCAGGAAGGCGACGACGGCGCGGGCGCGGCGCAGGCCCAGCGCCTTGTTGTAGGCATCCGAGCCGACAAGATCGGTGTGACCATAGACGCGGAATTTCACCTCGGGGAATTGCCGGATCCAGTTCGCCTGCTGTGCCAGCGCCGCCTGCGCCGCACCGTCAAGCCGATCCGAGTTGAAGGCGAAATTGACCGTGTTGGGCACGTCCTGGGCGAATTTGCGCGTCAGGCTGATGGCGAAATCGCGCTGGCCGGTCATCATCAGCGTGTTGTTCATCGTGGCATTGCCAAAGCCGCCGGTCACATACTGGCTGCCCACTTCGGCGCCGCTGCACCCGGCCAGCGCCAGCGCGCCCGCAACAATCACCCAATAGCGCATGCCCTGGCCCCCAAGCTGCATCGCGTCACTCCATCACATAGCCGTAGGAGCCGGAAAAATCCTGCCGCGCCACTTCGCCCGCGGCGCCGCCCTCGGTCTTGCCGCGCAGGAACAGCTCGGATTCGCTGGGCAGCCTGACGCGATCGGTCGGCAGCGCCAGCGCCTCGCCATGCGTCGGCGTGACCAGATGCGGCGTGATGATGATGACAAGCTCGGATTGCTTGCGTTCGAAAGCGGTCGAGCGGAACAGCGAGCCCAGCACCGGCACATCGCCCAGCCACGGGATCTGCCGGTTCAGATCGTTGAAATCGTCCTGCAGCAGCCCGGCGATGGCAAAGCTTTCGCCGTCGCGCATCTCGACCGTGGTCGAGGTCTCGCGGCGTTTGAAGGCGTTCACCGTGGTACCGTTGTTTGTCATCGTCACCGACGTGTCGATGGCCGAGACCGCGGCGGCGATTTCAAGGTTGATCAGATCGCCCTCGACGACGCGGGGGATGAACGACATCTCGACGCCGAAGGGCTTGTATTCGATGGTGATCCCGTCATCGTCCACCACCGGAATCGGATATTCGCCGCCCGCCAGGAACTTCGCCTGCTGACCCGAGAGCGCGGTCAGGTTCGGCTCGGCCAGGGTGCGCACCATCCCCTTGCTTTCCAGCGCCTCCAGCAGCACGCCGAATTCCATGTTGCCGACGGTGAAACCAAGGCCCAGCGCGCCCTGGGTCTTGGAGGAAATCGGCATCGTGCCCTTGTCGAAAGCATTGCCCACCGCGCCGGTGGCGGTGAAATTGCCGGTGCCGGTGATCACCCCGGTCTGGGCGCTGCCGCCGCCCACCGTGCCGCGCATCGCCAGCGACGAGGCGAGGTTTTTCGACACCGAGCGCTGCATCTCGGCGAAGCGGACCTTCAGCATCACCTGCTGCGTGCCGCCGACATTCATCAGGTTCGACACACGCTCGCCCGCATAGCGCCGCGCCAGATCCAGCGCGCGGTCCAGTTTCGTCGAAGACGACACCGTACCCGACAGCACGATGCCGTCATTGGCGGTGCGGACCTCGATGTTCTCGCCGGGCAGGATCTGCCGCAGCCTTTCCTTGAATTCCGCGATGTCGGGGGTGACCTGCACTTCGACATTCGACAAAAGCGAGCCATCAGCGCCAAGGATCGTCATTGTCGTGCGGCCGGGCACCTTGCCCAGAACATAGATCGTCTTGTCGGACAGCGTGGTGACATCGGCGATGCCGGGATTGGCGATCGACAGTTCCGAGAACGGCTGGTCGCTTTCCACCACCACGGCACGGTTCATCGGCACCGCCAGCGGCGTGCTGCCCGTCCCCGAGACGATGCGCAGCGTCTCCGCGGCAACCGGCAGGGACACGACCGTCGCCAACGCGACACCCAGCGCGCAAGCCCCGAAGAAACTCTTCATTTTCATGGTGATCCTGCCTCTCCGATCACGCTGCTGCCGCCGGATCTGCGCCCGGTATGCGGTGATTTTCACCTGTCTGGCGCAGACAATGCCCGAGTGTTGATTTTTTTGCAAGAATCAACCGGTTTGGCGGCGCTTTTCCGGCCTCCCGCCCCCGTCCGGGCCCGCGGCGGGGCCGTCAGTCCTTGCAGGGGATCGGCACCTCGACCAGTTCGGTGCCCTTGCGCATCTTGACGGTGCAGACCCGCTCGGCCTCGACCTTGACGGCCTCCTGCGCCTGAATGCCCAGAAGCTTGTTGCGGTCGACCTCGATCGCGCCCGGATCGGCGGTGTTCTGCATCCCCACCAGCGACAGCGTCAGCTGTCCGGTGCCCTGCGCCAGCGTCAGCGCGGCGACCTGTTCGGGCGTCACCTCGGCGGTGACGGTGGTGGCAAGCTGGGTTTCCTGAACGCGGTCGGCATCGGCGCTCTGGTCAATGGCGATCAGCCGCAGATTGGTGTCGATCAGCTTCGTCACCCGTTCGCCGTTCACCTCGCCCGACCAGTAGACATCGACCCGGTCGCCCGGCCGCAGGAAGCCCGAAACCCCGGTGATGGTGTCGACCGAAATGGTGAAGGCGCGCATGTTCGGCGACAGGCTGGCGGTGATCCCGGCATCGACGCCGGGGGCGGTGATCTTGTTCGCCAGGACCGCCTCGTAGGCGTCATAGGCCCGCAGCGCCGCGCGCGGACGGGTCTCGCCACCGGGGAAGACCGAGACGGCCTGCGCCTCCTCGGGGGCGTCCTGGGGCGTTGCGATGCTGTGGAAGATGCCCGCGGGCAGATGGCCCTCCTGCATCTTGATCACGCCCAGATCGGCGGCGGTGAAGCGTTCGCCATAGGCCAGCGGGCGGCGCAGCACCACCACATCGACCAGCTGCGGCGCATTGAGCCGCTCGGCCACAAGGAAATCCCGCTCGACCTGGAACTGCGCAATCTGCTGCTGCGCCATGTAGACCGCAAGACCGGCAAGGGCGACACCCAGCACCAGCACCAAAGCGACAACCATACGCATGCGCGCCCCCTTATCCTTTCCAGACCGAACCCTCGGCCAGCTGCCGCACCATCACCGGAAGCGATCGTCTCCCCCGCCGATCCGGGATCATAACAGGGGTGCCACCGATCGGGTATCTAGTTCACCGATCGGGCATCCAGAAATTCCGCGATCTTTTGCGTGATGTCGATGGACTTGCTCCAGACGAGCGCGCCCGCGACCACGCCCATCGAAACCAGAAATGCCGTCAGCACCACCCAGTCGACGGTGACGGCCCCGTCCTCGTCCTGACGGATCCGGCTCCGAAGGAGCGGCAACAGTCTTTCGCCCATCTTGATGATTCCTCCCGCTTCGGGTTCCTGCCAACCAGACTATGGGCGCAAGGCGGCGCAATTGGGGCGGATCGACGCATTTTTTGGACAAACCGCACCGGCCCGGACAGCACATCGGCGCAGGCCGCCCCCCCTTAACGGACAAAGGGCCGCCCGAAGGCAGCCCCAAATCCTTGCCAGCAATGCTGGATTAGGTCTTCGGCGCCTCGACCGTGATGCTACCCATGTAGTTGCCGATCTTCGTGGTCACGCCACTCGTGCTGGTTTTCACCGCGGCCAGGGCGGCAGCGCCGAGGCCGACGACGGCGGCGGTCAGCACGACCCAGTCAACGGTCACGGCGCCATCTTCTTCGGTGCGGATCTTGCGGGCGAGTTTGAAGAATTTCATCGGGTTTCTCCTTCGGTTCAGGTTGCGCCGCGCAGCTTCCGGGCTTCGTTGCATCCAGCCTCGCGGTATGGGCTTTTTGTGGCGGTGAATCGTGGCTTGATTGGGGCAGAGTCGGTATTTCTTCGCGGCAGAGCCGAAAAGTCTCGGATTTAAATGCAATCTTAACTATTTTCGCCGCATCAAGACCGCTTTTCCCGGCACAAAGGGCGAATCGACACCCGGTAGCGCAGGTTTGGCGGCGGGGGCTTTGGCGACCGCACCACCCGCCTGGCAAGCCTTCGTGCAACAGCTCGGGGGAATCTTGCCCCGGCCCGGCGCGGTTTTCGCGTTTGTCTTGGTTTTCGGCGCGGTTTCGGGAATAGTGACCGCAAACGGCCCCGCCGGACAAAAGGTCCAAAACCGGATCACCAGAGCAGGATCGCGCATATGCGCCGGATAATCGTCGTCAGTCTCGCCCTGAGCGCGACCGTTTCGGTCGTGCCCGTCCGCGCCGAAATCGGCCCGAAATCGCCGACCGTGCATCACTTCGAACCCCGCCGCGTGCTGCCGCCGAAAGCCGGGCAGACGCGGTTCCTGACGATCCAGATCAACCCCGAGGAACAGGCAGCCGCCCTTGCCGCCCAGGCGGCCAAACCCTTCGCACCGCTGACCGCGACCCCGCCCCCCACTCCCGGGGCAGGAACGGGTCGTCCGGCGGATGGCGGCGCGGCCTCCTATGCCTGGTTCTGGAACGTCGTCTCGCCGACGCTGGCCGACCGGGCGGGGCGGTTCCAGCAGGCGATCGACGCGCTGAGCATGGGTCCGGGCGGGCAGGCGGTGCGGGCGCCGCGGCTGGCCAGCCTGCAGGCGATCGCGCAGACGCATGGCCGCGACATCCTTGCCGCGACGATCGGCACCGAGGTCTCGCCCGCGCTGGTGCTCGCCGTGATCTCGACGGAGTCGGGCGGGCAGGCCGATGCCGTCTCGCGCTCGGGGGCGGTCGGGCTGATGCAGCTGATCCCCGCGACGGCAACCCGCTTTGCCGTCTCCGACAGCCGCGACCCCAGCCAGAACATCAAGGGCGGCGTCGCCTATCTGAACTGGCTGATGCAGGAATTCGACCGCGATCCGCTGATGGTGATTGCCGCCTACAATGCCGGGGAAAACGCGGTGAAGGGGAATGGCGGCGTGCCGCCCTATGCCGAAACGCGCGATTATGTGCCCAAGGTGCTGGCGGCCTGGCAGGTGGCGCGGGGGCTTTGCCTCAGCCCGCCCGAACTGGTCACCGACGGCTGCGTCTTCGCCTCGAAGGGATGACGATGAGCAAGGACAAACCTCTGGTGCTGGATGTTGACGGCACCTTTCTGCGCACCGATCTGCTTTATGAAAGCTTCTGGGCCGGTCTTGGCCGCGCGCCGCTGCACACGCTGCGGATCGCGGCGACGCGGTTTCGCGACCGCGCCCGGCTGAAGGCGGAGCTGGCCGCGCTGGGGCCTTTGCGCACCGATCTGATGCCCGTCGCCCCCGCCGTGGCCGAGGTGGTGATCGGCGCGCTGAACGAGGGCCGCGAGGTCTGTCTGGCCTCGGCCTCGGATCAGCGGCTGGTGGCGCAGCTGGCGGCCGATCATGGTCTGTCCGAGCGGATCTTCGCCTCGGACGGGCAGCTCAATCTGCAGGGCGCGGCCAAGGCCGGGGCGCTGGTGCGGAGTTTCGGGCCGCGCGGCTTCGTCTATGCGGGCAACGAGGCCACCGACATGGCGGTCTGGGAACATGCGGAAACCGCGGTGGTGGTGGGCCGGGTGCCCGAGACCGCCGCCCTGCCCGCGCGCGGCATCGGCGTGGTAACGCTGCCCGGCGGCTGGAGCGCGGCGGCGCTGTTCAAGGCGCTGCGGCCGCATCAATGGGTGAAGAACCTGCTGCTGCTGTTGCCGATGATCGCGGCGCATCGTTTCGACGCCGCCACGCTGCTGCCGATCCTGCTCGGGATGGTGGCGTTTTCGCTGGCCGCCTCGGCGATCTACATCATCAATGACCTGCTCGACCTCGAGGCCGACCGGCTGCATCCGGTGAAATGCCGCCGCCCCTTCGCCTGCGGCGCGGTGCCGATCAAGGTGGGGATGATCGCCTGCACCGCTCTGATGCTGACCGCCCTTGGCCTTGCGGCGGCGCTGAACGCAGCCTTCCTCGGCATCCTGGTGCTGTATATGGGGCTATCGCTTGCCTATTCGCTGAAGCTCAAACGGATGCGCTGGATCGACATCACCACGCTGGCGACGCTTTACACGCTGCGCGTCGTCGCCGGCGCCGCGGCGGGGGCGGTCGATGTCTCGATCTACATGCTGATCTTCATCTTCCCGATTTTCCTCAGCCTCGGCTGCGTGAAGCGGCTGACGGAACTGACACTTGCCAGTGCAGACGAGCCCCTGCCCGGCCGCGGCTACGCCCGCCCGGACCGCGGCGATCTGCTCAATGTCGCGGCGATCGGCGTCGTCGGCGCGCTGGTGATCTTCTTTCTCTATTCGGTCTCGGAGCAGGGGCGGATGCTTTACCCCGACACCTGGCTTTTGTGGCTCGCCATGCTGCCGATGGGAGGATGGCTGGTGCGCATGGTGGCGCTTGGCTGGTTCGGCAAGCAGGATTACGACCCGATCGTCTTCGCGCTGCGCGACAAGTTCGGGCTCGGCATCCTGATGATGATGCTGAGCCTGATGTTCTGGGCGGCGGGCCTGTGGGCGCAATGGTTCGGGATGGGCGGCTGAACCGGCCGCAGCGGCGGGGGTTTCACACCCCCGCACCCCCGTGGCGTATTTGCCCCAAGAAAAAGCAGAGCCTTTTGCCCTTTCACCTTGCGGCAAATATCCCGGGGGGTGAATTGCCGAAGGCAAGAGGGGGGCAGAGCCCCCCTTCTTCTTTTATCCCAGTTCGGCCAGACGTTTCAGCGCGGCGCCGATCTTCGCCGCCTCTTCCTCGCGCGCGGTCAGGTTTTCGCGGGCTTCCTCGATCACCTCTTCGGCGGCATTCGCAACGAATTTCGGGTTCGCGAACCGCGCTTTCAGCCCCGCCGCTTCCTTTTCGACCTTGGCCAGCGCCTTTTCGAGCCGGGCCTTTTCGGCAGCCACATCGATCACCCCTTCGAGCGGCAGGCCAAAGAGCGCCCCCGCCGCCGGGATCGAGATCGAGCCCTTGGCGACCGTGCCTTCGGTGATCGCTTCAAGCCGCGCCATGCGCAGGATCAGCGCCTCGTTGCGCGCCAGCGCCGCGCGGGCCTGATCATCGGCTTCGGCCAGAACCATCGGCAGTTTCAGCGCAACCGGAACGCCCATCTGCGCCCGCGAGGAGCGGATTTCCTCGATCAGGGCGATCACCCAGTTCATTTCCCGATCCGCCTCGGCGTCGATCAGCTCGGCGCCGTAGCCCGGCCAGTCGGCATGCACCAGCATCTTCGCGCGGGTACCGGTCAGGCCCCAAAGCTCCTCGGTGATGAAGGGCATGATCGGATGCAGCAGGATGTAGCACTGATCGAGCACCCAGCGCATCGTCGCCCGCGTTTCGGCGGCATGTTCGCCATCGAACAGCGGTTTCGAGAATTCCACATACCAGTCGCAGACCTTGCCCCAGACAAAGCCGTAAAGCGCGTTGGCGGCGTCGTTGAAGCGGTAGCTTTCAAAGGCCGCATCGACCTCGGCCCGGACCTTGGCGGTTTCGCCGATGATCCAGCGGTTCACGGTCTGGCTGGGCTGAGGGATGCCCGCGACCTCGGCCTCGAACACCCCGTTCATTTCCGCAAAGCGGGTGGCGT
The DNA here is from genome assembly GCF_058724655.1 of Rhodobacter sp. 4.3.4. Classification (NCBI taxonomy): domain Bacteria; kingdom Pseudomonadati; phylum Pseudomonadota; class Alphaproteobacteria; order Rhodobacterales; genus Rhodobacter; species Rhodobacter sp. 4.3.4. The sequence goes on along the minus strand of NZ_CM178967.1, from coordinate 571,013 downwards.
TCCACAGTTTCGTGCCGAAGTTGCGATAGCCCGCGATGCGGTCTTTCGACAGTTTCAGCACCCCGCCGAGGGCGGCCATCGAGGCATTGGTGAAGCGAAGCGCATCGGCGCCGAATTCGTCGATGATTTCCAGCGGGTCGATGACGTTGCCCGCGGTCTTCGACATTTTCTTGCCCTTCTCGTCGCGGACGAGCTGGTGCAGGTAGACGGTGTGGAAGGGGATGTCCCCGGTCACTGCCAGTTGCATCATCATCATCCGGGCGACCCAGAAGAACAGGATGTCAAAGCCCGTCACCAGAACATCGGTGGGGAAATACTTGCGCATTTCCTCGGTGTCTTCCGGCCAGCCCAGCGTCCCGATCGGCCAGAGACCCGAGGAGAACCAAGTGTCGAGCACGTCGGGGTCGCGATAAAGCCAAACGGCATCCGCGTCAGTGCTTCCACCCGTTCCAGCGATTTTCACAGGCAGACCATAATGCTTCTCGGCCATTTCGAGTGCTTCCGCCTCGGTGGCAGCACAGAAAGGAACATCCTCCGAATTCAGGAAAGACTGTTCTATACGAAGAGAGCCAGAAGCATCCTTGACACCATTCGCCTTGGCAGGCCCATACCACACCGGAATCTGATGCCCCCACCAGAGCTGGCGCGAGATGCACCAGGGCTCGATGTTTTCCAGCCAGTGGTAATAGGTCTTCTCGCCCGCCTCGGGCATGATCTTGGTCTTGCCGGTCCGCACCGCTTCCAGCGCCGGGCCAACGACCTTTTCGGCATCCACATACCATTGATCGGTCAGCATCGGCTCGATCACCACTTTCGAGCGGTCGCCAAAGGGCTGCATGATCGGCTTGGCTTCGACATAGGGGAGCAGATCGGGCTGGCCTTCCTCGCCCGCCTTCGGGTTGGCGATCATCACCGCCAGACCCTCGGCGTTGATCTCCTCGACCACGATCTTGCGGGCCTCCAGCCGATCCAGGCCGCGCAGGTTCTCGGGGATCAGGTTCAGCGTGTCGACCTCGGCCTCGGTGAAGGCGGCGCCGCGCGAAATCTCCATCGCCCGGCGGGCGCAGGTTTCGTAATCCGCCCCGTCGGCGCGCATCTTCGCGCGGGTGTCCATCAGCCGATACATCGGCAGGCCCGCGCGTTTCGCCACCTGATAGTCGTTGAAATCATGCGCGCCGGTGATTTTCACCGCGCCCGAGCCGAAGCTCGGATCGGGATATTCGTCGGTGATGATCGGAATGAGGCGACGATGCTCCTTCGGCCCGACCGGAATTTCGCACAGCTTGCCGACGATGGCCGCATAGCGTTCGTCACTGGGGTGCACCGCCACCGCGCCATCGCCCAGCATGGTTTCCGGCCGCGTCGTGGCGATGGAAATGTAATCGCGCGTCTCGCGCAGGGTCACATTCCCCTCGGCGTCCTTTTCCACATATTCATAGGTTTCCCCGCCCGCGAGCGGGTATTTGAAGTGCCACATATGCCCGGCGACTTCGATATTCTCGACTTCCAGATCGGAAATCGCGGTCTCGAAATGGGGGTCCCAGTTCACCAGCCGCTTGCCGCGATAGATCAGGCCCTTGTTGTAAAGATCGACAAAGACCTTGATCACCGCGTCATGGAAGTTGCCTTCCTCGCCCGCCGGTGCATTCGGCGCCCCCGACATGGTGAAGGCATTGCGCGACCAGTCGCAGCTCGAGCCCAGCCGTTTCAGCTGGTTGATGATGGTCGAGCCGTATTTGCCCTTCCACTCCCAGACCTTTTTCAGAAACTCGTCGCGGCCGAGGTCCGCGCGCGAGGGCTGGCCGGTCTTCGCCAGTTCCTTTTCCACCATCAGCTGGGTGGCGATGCCCGCATGATCCTGCCCCGGCTGCCAGAGCGTGTCGAAACCGCGCATCCGGTGCCAGCGGATCAGGATATCCTGCACCGTGTTGTTGAAGGCATGGCCGACGTGCAGCGCCCCGGTGACATTCGGCGGCGGGATCATGATGCAGAAGGTCTCGGGGCGCGAGGCATTGGCCCCGGCCTTGAAGGCGCCCGCCTGTTCCCATTTCGCATAAAGCCGCGGCTCGGCTTCGCGCGCGTCGAAGGTCTTTTCCATGCTCATCGGTTCTGTCCTTTCAGGGCTTGACGCTCTTTAGCGCGCAGCCCTTGCAAGGAAAAGCCTTTGACGCGGGTCTGGCCTAGCGATTGGGGCCGACCACGGCGAAATGCGCGCCCTGCGGATCGCGGCAGGCGGCGACAAAGGCCGGGCCGGGGACTTCGGTGGGGCCATGCAGTACCGCGCCGCCCGCGCTGAGGATGACCTCCAGCGTTTTCGAGACCGCGGCGACGCCGAAATAGGGCAGCCAGTTCGGGCATGGGGCGGCGCCAAGGCCCATCATGCCGCCGATCTGCGTGCCGCGATGGGCAAAGACGTGATAGCCCCCGACCGGGCCCATGTCGAAATACATGTCGGGCCGCCAGTCGAAGAGCTTGCGATAGATCTCCAACGCCGCCTTCGGATCGGGCGTCATCAGCTCGATCCAGCTGCCATGCCCCACCGCACGCTGGTTCCACGCCCCGCCCGGCGACGGCGGGTCCATCGGCAGGGGCGTGAGGATGCCAAAGCAGGCACCCTGCGGATCGGCCAGCACGGCAAAGCGCCCGGTGCCGGGAATGTCGGTCGGGTCCTTCCAGACCCGCCCGCCCAGATCGCGCACCTGCGCCACGGTCGCATCGCAGTCCTTGGCGGCGAGATAGAGCAACCAGTTCGGCGGCGTCCCCTCGGGGCAGTCTTTCAGCGCCATCAGCCCGGCCACCATGTCGGCGCCCGACCGGGCCAGGCGGTAATCGAAGCCCTCCATCCCGGCGCCACACCATTCCCAACCGAAAACCCTGGCATAGAAGTCCTGCGCGGCCTCGGGATCGGCTACGGAAAGTTCGAACCAGCAGGGAACACCGTGAAAGGACATGGAAGCCTCCTTCTGAAGGGAAGCCGCAATCTAGCACGATTCGCATGACATCCCTGCGTCCTGCTTTCACCCTGGCGCAAAGATCCCGCGCGGGTGAGACGGGATCGAAAAGCCTTCCGGTGCACGGCTGTCCCGCCGAACGAGGGGTGGAAGAAACCCCGGTTCTTCGGCCCGCCGCTCACACCGCCCGGTCAAGCTTCGTGCTGAGGTGAATGAGGCTTTCGGAGCTGCGCACCCCCTGCATCTCGCCGATCTGGTCGAGAACCACATCCAGCTGCGCCGTCGAATTCGCCGCCACCTGCAGCAAAAGGTCGATCCGGCCGGAGGTGGTCGAGATCCGCTCGACCTCGGGGATCGACTTCAACCGGGTCAGAATGCCCGCCTGCGCGCGGGGTTCCACCATCAGCAAAACGGTGGCCCGCAGCCGCCCCGCCCGGGCCGCTTCGCCCAGCTTGACCGTGTAGCCCGCAATCACGCCCGAGGTCTCCAGCCGCTCCAGCCGCGCCTGAATCGTCGAGCGCGCCACCTTCAACCGGCGCGAGAGCGTCGCCACCGAAATCCGGGCGTCGCCCGACAAAAACCCGACGATTGCCGTATCCAGTTCGTCCATGACGCAACACTTGCAGATTGACCGATGCTTTCGTCATTATAACGATAGATCGCCGCATTTCTACTCTTTTGATCGGTGAAAATGTGCCTCATATCGCGCAATATGAGAGAGCAGGAAAAGGGCGGCTCATACGCACCTGGCCTGGGTTAGGTCGAAACGCGTCGTAAGCGTCTCCCCACCCGTAACATAGCCGGGGCAAGAGGTGGCTGCGTTCTATTGGCGAGGAGAAGCCGATGGGACTTTCCAAAACTATTTGGACTCAACCGTCCGAAATCATCCGTACGAAACAACCCGATCATCCGGTGCTGGTGTTCTCGCCCACCGTGTTGCAAGCGACCGCGCGGCGGTTCCTGAAGGGCTTTCCGGGCGTCGTCACCTATGCGGTGAAGTCGAACCCGGATGAAATGGTGATCCAGAACCTTGTCGCCGCGGGCATCAAGGGGTTCGATGTCGCCTCGCCCTTCGAGATCGACCTCATCCGTCGTCTCGCCCCCGGGGCCGCGCTGCACTACCACAACCCGGTCCGTGGGCGCGAGGAAATCGCCCATGCGGTGCGGGCAGGCGTGAAGACCTGGTCGGTCGATTCGCGGTCGGAGCTGGACAAGCTGATCGAGATGGTGCCCGCCGAGGGCTGCGAAATCTCGGTGCGCTTCAAACTGCCGGTGCAGGGTGCGGCCTACAACTTCGGCGCCAAATTCGGCGCCACCGCGGATCTGGCGGCAGAGCTTTTGCGCCGCGCCGCGGAAGCGGGGTTCATCCCCTCGCTCACCTTCCATCCGGGCACGCAATGCACCGATCCGGCCGCCTGGGAAGCCTATATCCTGGTCGCCTCGGAAATCTGCGCCACCGCGGGGGTGCGGGCGCATCGGCTGAATGTCGGCGGCGGCTTCCCGAACCATCGCAAGATGGGTCCGGCCCCGGTGCTCGAAGACATCTTCGCGCTGATCGACCGCGCCACCACCGAAGCTTTCGGCTCTGACCGTCCGATCCTTGTCTGCGAACCGGGCCGCGGTCTGGTGGGCGATGCCTTCACCCATATCACCAAGGTCAAGGCGCTGCGCGACGACACGCATGTGTTCCTGAACGACGGTGTCTATGGCGGTCTGACGGAACTGCCGCTGGTGGGCAATATCGAGCGGATCGAGGTCTGGTCGCCCGAGGGCGTCGAGCGCGGCGGCGACATGGTCGAGCGTATCGTCTTCGGCCCGACCTGCGATTCGGTCGACCGCCTGCCGGGCGATGTCGCCCTGCCCGGCGAACTGGCCGAAGGGGATTATGTGGTGTTTCACGGCATGGGCGCCTATTCCTCGGCCACCAACACCCGCTTCAACGGCTTCGGGCAGATGGAAATCGTCACCGCGCTGGCGCTGAAAGGCTGACCGGAAAGCAACAGTTGCCGACATCCGCGACACTTTGGCGCGCGTGTAATTGAGGATTAACGGCCTTGCCCTACTCTCGGGCGAGGCCGTTGACATTCAGGCCGCAGACGGTGGGGGCACGTCATGGTCAGGCTGTTTCATCGCGTGATCGGGATCTGGCGGCAACGCAAGGCCAGTTCGGCGCGCGTTGAACCAAGCCCGCCGCCGCGGCCCGCCCGCGGATCTGTCGACCATGTGGTGCTGCTCGACGGCACGCTCGGCTCGCTGTCGCAGGCGCATCTGACCTCGATCGGGATGATCTACCGCTTTTTGCGCCGGTCCTCGCCACGGGCCTCGGTCTATTACGGCAAGGGCCTGCAATATCGGGAATGGCGCGATCTCAAGGACATCTGGCTGGGCTGGGGGGTCGAGGCGCAGATCCTGCGCGCCTATGGCTGGCTGGCGATGCGCTATCGCCCCGGCGACCGGATCTTCCTGATCGGCTATTCGCGCGGGGCCTTTGCGGCGCGCTCGCTCGCCGGGCTGATCGACCGGGTCGGGCTGTTGCGCAAGGAGGCCGCGACCGAACGCAATGTCGGACAGGCCTGGCGGCATTACCGGGCCGAAGTCTCGCCCAAGGCCTTTCGCGATGCGCTCTGCCACCCCTCGGCGCCGATCGAGATGGTGGGGGTCTTTGACACGGTGGCGGCGCTGGGGCTGCGGCTGCCGCTGTTCTGGACGCTCAGCGCGGACCGGGTGCGGTTTCACGATCACCGGCTGGGCCCCTCGGTCCGGCACGGGTTTCAGGCGCTGGCGCTGCATGAGACGCGGCCTGTCCTCTCGCCGCTGCTGTGGCACAGCGACGGCACCGGGGCCACGCGGATCGAGCAGGTCTGGTTCCGCGGCTGCCATGCCGATGTGGGCGGGCAGCTGGCCGAGTATGACGCGGCCCGGCCCTTGTCGAACATTCCGCTGGTCTGGATGCTGGAACAGGCCGAGAGCCTGGGTCTGGCGCTGCCCGCGGGCTGGCGCGCGGAATTTCCCTGCGATCCCGCCGCGCCCTCGGTCGGCAGCTGGGGCGGCTGGGGCAAGCTTTACATCATGCGCCAGCCGCGCCGGGTCGGTGTCGACGGGTCCGAGCGGCTGCACGAGTCGGTGCGCAAGCGCAAGCTGGAATGGTGGATCCGCATCGGCACCGGGCTGAAGCGCCGCGGCACGAGGCCCGAACTGGCGCTGGCGCCGTTTCAGCCCGAGGCCCCCATGATCAGACAGGTCGCGGTGCCAAGGGCATAAGTCTTGCCATCGGCGGTGCCGACAATCTCGCCCCGCGCGACACCCGTTGACCGCCCGACATGCTCGACCCGGCCGATGGCGCGGACCTCGGTCCCCGGGGGGCTCGCCCGCAGCATGTTGACCTTGTATTCGGTCGTGGTCTGATACTGGCCGCGCTTCAGCCCGGTGATCACCGCGCAGGTCAGCGCCGTATCCAGAAGCACCCCATACCAGCCGCCATGCACACCGCCAAAGGCGTTGGTGTGGTCATGCCCCGGCGTGCCCGTCACCTCGACCAGCCCGGGCTCGACCCGGGTGAAGCGATAATTGCAGCCGCGCGCAAAGGTCGTCGTCGGCACCTGCCCTGCCAGCATCGCCCGCATATACTCAAGGCCGGTCATCGCCTGCACCTCGGCCAGCGACAGGAAATCCGCAGGCCCCGCGGCATATTTCGGTTCGGTCATCACGCTCTCCCTTTGCGCCAGCGTGACGCAGGGGAAGGAAACGGAAAAGGGGGCCGAAGCCCCCCGCAAAAGTTCCGTTGCGTCAGATCCGCCGATCAGATCAGGCGACGTTTTCCAGCACCACGTCCGGGGTCACGCCCAGCGCATGGCAGACATCGCGGGTCATCTGCGGCCGGTTCAGCGTGTAGAAATGCAGATCCTCCACCCCGCCCGCGATCAGATTGTCGCACAGTTCCGTGCACAGCGCGGTGGCCAGCAGTTGCTCGCGGTCGTCGCGGATCGCATGTTCGAAGGCCTCTTCGACCCAGGCCGGGATCGAGGTGCCGCAGCGCTGCGCGAAGCCCTTGGCGCCTTTCCAGGACTGGATCGGCAGAATGCCCGGGATGATCTTCGCGGTGATCCCTTCCTTCACGCAGGCGTCGCGGAAGCGGAAGAAGGTCTCGGCTTCAAAGAAGAATTGCGTGATCGCCGAGGTGGCACCCGCCGCGCATTTGCGTTTCAGCCAGCGCACATCGGCCAGCGTGTCGGCGGCTTCCGGATGCGGCTCGGGGTAGGCGCCGCAGCGCAGCGTGAAGCGGCCGTCCCTGGCCAGCCATTCGATCAGATCGACCGAGGAAGCAAAGCCCTCGGGGTGGGCCGTGAAGCGGGCTGCACCTTTCGGCGGATCGCCGCGCAGCGCGACGATCTCGGTCACGCCGGCCTCGGCATAGGCATCGATGATCTCTAGCGTTTCGGCTTTCGTCGCATCGACGCAGGTCAGATGCGCGGCGACGTTCAGGCCGTAATTCTTGTGGATCGCCGACACGGCTTCATGGGTCAGCTTGCGGGTGGTGCCGCCCGCGCCATAGGTCACGGAGACGAAACCAGGTTTCAGCGGCGCCAGAACCTGCGCCGTCTCCCACAGCCGGAACGAGGCATCAAGCGTCTGCGGCGGGAAGAATTCAAAGCTGACATGCGGCGTGGTCATCGGGGGCGTCCTTTTTGGTTGTCCCCTTGTCGCCGATTCCGCGATGTGAGACAAATTCATAATCTTCAAGAAGGTGATGAGGCCGTCTCATAATGCACATCGAGTTTCGGCACCTGCGCACGATCAAGGCGATTCACGATGCAGGCGGCCTCGCGAAGGCGGCCGAGATCCTGCACATCACGCAATCGGCACTGTCGCATCAGGTCAAGGGGCTGGAGGATCAGGCGGGCGTTGAGCTTTTTGCACGTCGCTCCAAGCCCTTGCGCCTGTCCGCGGCGGGGCTGAAGCTGTTGCGTCTGGCCGAGCGCATCCTGCCCGAGATCGACGCGACCGAGGCGGAATTCGCCGCGATCCGGCAGGGCCGCGCCGGGCGGCTGCATATTGCCATCGAATGCCACGCCTGTTTCGAATGGCTGTTTCCGGTTCTGGAAGCTTTTCGCCGCGTCTGGCCAGATATCGACATCGACATTCGCCCCGGCCTCGCCTTCACCGCGCTGCAGGCGCTGGCGCGCGAGGATGTCGATCTGGTGATCTCCTCCGACCCCGAGCGGATCGAGGGCATCACCTTCAACCCGCTTTTCGACTATTCGCCCACCTTCATCGCACCGGCCAACAGCCCGCTGGCCGCCAAACCCTTTGTCGAGGCAAGGGATTTCGCCGATCAGACGCTTTTGACCTATCCGATTGACCGGGCGCGGTCGGATGTGTTCTCGCTGCTGCTGACGCCTGCCAAGGTGGAGCCGAAAGCGCATCGGCAGGTGGAGCTGACGACCGTCATCCTGATGCTGGTCGCCTCGGGGCGCGGGGTTGCGGTGCTGCCCGACTGGGTGCTGCGCGAGGTGAAATATCAGCCTGATTACGTGACGAAGCGGGTGACGGAAGCGGGCCTGACGAAGCGGCTTTATGCGGCCACGCGCGAGGAAGACGTGACCGCCCCCTATATGGCGCATTTCCTGCGGCTGGCGCGGACCGAGCCGGTGAAGCTGCAACGGGCGTAACCCCGTCACGCAAGGGTGATGTAACCGTCACAAAGTTGCGCGTGACGCGGGATCGGGGCCGGGATTAGATCGCGGCCTCAGCCCGAGGACCATCCATGACCGCCATTCCCCAACCGCGCGCCGCGCAAGCGACCGTGTTCCCGATCCTTCTGGCCGTATCCGCCTGTCACATGCTCAATGATGTGATGCAGTCGATGCTGTCGTCGATCTATCCGATCCTGAAGGCGGATTTCGCGCTGCAATATTGGCAGATCGGGCTTTTGACGCTGGCGTTTCAGGGCACGGCCTCGCTGTTGCAACCGGCGATCGGGATTTACACCGACGCGAAGCCGCAGCCCTGGTCGCTGCCGCTGGCGTCCTGCTGCACCTTTCTGGGCGTGATGGGGCTGGCCTTTGCGCCCAGCTATCCGGCGCTGATCGCGGCGGCGATGCTGGTGGGACTTGGCTCGGCGATCTTTCACCCCGAATCGAGCCGCGTCGCCCGCGTCGCCTCGGGCGGGCGGTTCGGCCTCGCGCAATCGGTGTTTCAGGTCGGCGGCAATTTCGGCACTTCGATCGGCCCGCTCTTGGCGGCTTTTGTTGTGCTGCCCTTTGGCCGCCCCTCGGTCGCGATCTTTGCCGCGCTGGCCGTGCTGTCCGGGATCGTGCTGGTGCAGGTCAGCCGCTGGTATGCCGGCCATCTGGCCGCGCGGGCGAAACGGGCGGTGGACAAGACCCTGCCGCTGTCGAAGGGCCGCACCATCGCCGCGATCTCGGTTCTGGTGATCCTGACCTTTTCGAAGAACGCCTATATGGCGTCTCTGCATTCCTATTACACCTTCTACCTGATCGAGAGCTTCGGCGTCGACACCCGCACCGCGCAGCTGATGCTGTTCCTGTTCCTCGGCTCGGTCGCCGCCGGAACCGTGCTGGGCGGGCCGGTCGCCGACCGTTTCGGGCCGATGGTGGTGATCTGGATCTCGATCCTTGGCGTGCTGCCCTTCACCCTCGCGCTGCCGCATGTGGGGCTTGTCGCTTCTGGCGTGCTGACGGTCTGCATCGGGCTGATCCTCGCCTCGGCCTTTTCCGCCATCGTCGTTCTGGCACAAGAGCTTTTGCCCGGCCGTGTCGGCATGGTCGCCGGGATCTTTTTCGGGCTGAGCTTCGGCATGGGCGGCATTGCCGCGGCGGGTCTGGGGCTGATGGCCGACCATTGGGGCATTCGCACCGTCTATCTGATCTGCTCCGCCCTGCCGGTGATGGGCGTGCTGACCCTGTTCCTGCCCAGACGCGCCGAATTGATGCGCGGCTGACCTCTTGGAATCTTCACCTCTGCCGTGTAAGGCAGGCGTTTGTGACCGAAGGAGTCCCCGATGCAAGGCAGTGCCAACCTCAACCTGATGATCAAGGCCGCGCGCAAGGCGGGGCGGGCTCTGGTGAAGGACTTCCGCGAGGTCGAGAACCTGCAGGTCTCGGCCAAGGGGCCGGGGGACTTCGTGTCGAAAGCCGACCGCGAGGCCGAACGGATCATCAAGGAAGAGCTGCGCGGCGCGCGTCCGACTTATGGCTGGCTGGGCGAGGAAACCGGCGAGGAAGCGGGCGAAGACCCGACCCGGCGCTGGATCGTCGATCCGCTCGATGGCACCACCAACTTCCTGCACGGCCTGCCGCATTGGGCGGTGTCGATCGCGCTGGAACACAAGGGCGAGGTTGTCGCGGGCGTTGTCTTCGACGCCGCCAAGGACGAACTTTACTATGCGGAAAAAGGCCTTGGCGCCTTCATGAACGAAAGCCGGCTGCGCGTGTCGGGGCGGCGCCACATGATCGAGGCGCTGTTTGCGACCGGCGTGCCGTTCGGCGGCCGCTCCACCCTGCCCGCGACGCTGCAGGATCTGGCCCGGTTGATGCCGGTCTGCGCAGGCGTGCGCCGCTTCGGCTCGGCGGCGCTGGATCTCGCCTATGTCGCCTCGGGCCGCTATGACGGCTATTGGGAACGCGGCATCAACGCCTGGGACATGGCCGCCGGTCTGATCCTGGTGAAAGAGGCGGGCGGCTTCGTCGGCCCGGTGCGCGCCGACCGCGGCATTTTCGAAAGCGGCACGGTGATCGCGGCGAACGGCGAGCTGTTCGAGCCGCTGTGCAAGATCATCCGCGACGGGCACTGAGCAGGCCGAAGCGGGAACGCAAAGCGAACATGGCGCTGCGCGTTCACCGCTTGTTCACCTCGTTGTGACAGGGTGCTTGCATCACCAGAAGGGGATGTACCATGCTCCACGATGCTGCCTGGACACTTGCCGAGGATATTTTCGGCGCCGCCCGCCCTGCCCGGGCGCTTTACCCGCTCGAATCGGCGATGGACGATCTTGGCCGCGCCGCCCGTGACATCGCCTTTGCCGAGACCGCCGATGTGATCGCGCTGCACCGGATCACCGTGCTGCGCGACATGATCGAGGCCTGCCGGGCCGAAATCACCCGCAACCAGGATCCGAAAGTGGCGCTGGAACTGGCTGCGGCAATCGAGGGTCTGGGCGCGGAACTGTCGTCCTTCGAGGAAACCCTGCCGCTCGAACGCGCCTTCCGCGCCGATCAGCGCGACCATGCCGTGGCGCGGATCAAAGCGGCGCAGTCGCGGCTGCGCAGCTTTGTCGAGGCCGCCGGGATGCAGCCCGACCTGTTCGACCCGGCCCTGACCCGCGACGAGGCGGTCGAACTGGCCATGGCCGCGCTGGAACGCAGCCCGGCACAGATCATCGCCGCCGCCCGGCGCGAGGCCGAGGCTCGCCAGTCCGGCGCCCCGATCCCGATGCCCGAGGGCTCGCCCTTCCATTTCACCCAGCCCGAAGGCTGGATGGCCTGGCTTGCCGCAAGGATCGCCGAACGGGTTGGCCGCGGCATGACGGACAGCCCGACTCAGGGCTGAGGGCGCGCGGGCACCAGCAGACCGCGCTGCACGGCGGGGCGGTCGAGGAAGCGCTCAAGCCAGGCGGGCACGTGGCGCAGATCCTCCCAGCCGACCAGATCGGTGACCTTGTAATGCACGCTCAGCCCGCGCAACCAGGGGCAGATCGCGATATCGGCGATGGAATAGTCGCCCGCGATCCAGTCGCGCCCCGCCATCACACCGTCAAGCACCCGAAGCAGCCGCGCCACCTCGGCCCGGTAGCGCTCTTTCGGGCGGGGATCCTCGATCTCCTTGCCGGCATAGGCGTGGAAATAGCCCAGCTGCCCGAACATCGGCCCGACACCGCCGATCTGGAACATCAGCCATTGCAGCACCTCGTAGCGCTGCGCCTCGGGCAGGAATTGCCCCGCCTTTTCCGCCAGATAGGTCAGGATCGCCCCGCTTTCGAACAGCGCGAGCGGCTTGCCCCCCGGGCCGTTCGGATCGAGGATCGCCGGGATCTTGTTGTTGGGGTTGAGCGAGAGGAACTCGGGCGTCATCTGATCCTGGCTGTCGAAGCTGACCAGATGCGGCTCGTAGGCCAGCCCGGTCTCCTCGAGCAGGATCGAGACCTTGACGCCATTCGGCGTGGGCAGGGAATAAAGCTGGATCACCTCGGGACGGGTGGCGGGCCAGCGCCGGGTGATCGGGTAAAGCGAAAGATCGGTCATGGGGGCCTCCTGCCGATCAGACTGCCCGAAATCCGCCCGCGCGCAAGGGCCGCCACGCACAGCCCCTGTTCCGACACGCGGCCGGAACAGGGACGATCTTACAGCGTCAGCGCCGTCACCGGGTCGATCGCGGTCAGCCCTTGCGCCGCACCGAGCGGGGCACAGGTGATCTGCCCCGCATGGACATTCAGCCCGGCCAGCAGATGCGGATCATCACCGCAGGCCTGCCGCCAGCCCTTGTTCGCCAGCGCGAGCAGGAAGGGCAGCGTGGCATTGCCCAGCGCCAGCGTCGAGGTCCGGGCCACGGCGCCGGGCATGTTCGCGACGCAATAGTGAAGGATGCCATCGACTTCGTAGATCGGGTCCTGATGCGTCGTGGCATGCGAGGTCTCGAAACAGCCGCCCTGATCGATCGCCACATCGACCAGCACCGCGCCCGGTTTCATCGTCTTCAGCATCGCCCGGCTGACCAGCTTCGGCGCCGCCGCCCCCGGCACCAGCACCGCGCCAATCACCATGTCGGCATCCCGGATCAGCTCCTCCGTGGCGGCGCGGTCGGAATATTGCGTCGTCAGCCGCCCCATGAAGACATCGTCCAGATAGCTCAGCCGCGGGATCGAGCGGTCGAGCACCGTCACATGCGCCCCCATCCCGGTCGCCACCCGCGCGGCGGCCGTGCCAACGACGCCGCCGCCGATGATCACCACATTGGCCGGGCGCACCCCGGGAACGCCCCCCATCAGCACACCGCGCCCGCCATTGGCCTTTTGCAGCGCCCACGCGCCGACCTGCGGCGCCAGCCGCCCGGCCACCTCGGACATCGGCGCCAGAAGCGGCAGCCCGCCCATGCGGTCGGTCACCGTCTCATAGGCGATGCAGGTGGCCCCGGACCGCAGCAGATCCGCGGTCTGCTCGGGATCGGGCGCCAAATGCAGATAGGTGAACAGCACCTGGCCGGGGCGCAGCTGCGCCCGCTCGGCGGCCTGCGGCTCCTTCACCTTCACCACCATCTCGGCCTCGGCCCAGACCACTGCGGCCTGTGCCACGATCTCCGCCCCGGCGGCGACATAATCGGCATCGGAAAAGCCCGCGCCCAGCCCCGCCCCGGTCTCGATCAACACCGCATGTCCCTGCGCCACCGCCTCCTGCGCCGCCGCCGGGGTCATGCCGACCCGGAATTCCTGCGCCTTGATTTCTTTCACGCATCCGATCTTCATGGCGTTCCTCCCTGCCATTTGTGCCTCCACTCTGCGCTTGCCGGGATGAAAAATGCGTTCAAATATGCTTGCAAAACCCCCGTTTCCGCGCGCATATCTTCCACCGTTCCGCGAAACCTTCGAAGAAACTTGCGCGCCCATGACCCTTGACGCCACAGATCGCCGCATCCTGACCGTGTTGCAAAAACAGGGCCGCATTTCGAATGCGGAACTGTCCGAGCGGGTCAACCTCTCGGCCTCGGCCTGTCACCGCCGGGTGCAGCGGCTTGAGGACGAGGGCTACATCCGCGACTATGTCGCGCTGCTCGATGCCCGCCGCCTCGACCGTCCGACCACCGTCTTCGTCGAGATCACGCTTTCGGGTCAGGCCGACGAAGTGCTGGAAGCCTTCGAGCGCGAGGTGAAAAAGATCCCCGACGTGCTCGAATGCCATCTGATGGCGGGCTCGGCCGATTACCTGCTCAAGGTCGTGGCCGAGGATACCGAGGATTTCGCCCGCATCCACCGCTCGAAACTGGCGCGGCTGCCCGGGGTGCAGGGGATGCAAAGCTCCTTCGCGCTGCGTACCGTCTTCAAGACGACGGCGCTGCCGATCTGAACCCGAACATCGGTTGTTAAGGGCTTCCGCCTAAGGTTTGCGGCGGAGGTTCCGATGCGACTCGAATTTCTGGTTCTGGCTCTCTCGATCTCGATCGTCCCGACAGCTGCGATCTTCGATGCCAAGGCATCGGGCGTCGGCCCCTGGGTCATGGTCGTGCCGCCCTGGCGCAGCGCCGATCTGGTCGCGGCGCAGGCGGGCGCCCGCCTGATCGGCCCGACAGAGGCGCCTCTCGGACATATGGTCGCCGCAACGGACCCGGGCGCCGCACGGCGCCTGACAGAGGCGGGGGCATGGGCCGTCGTCGATGCCACCGCCGTGGCGCAATTTTGTGGAGCCTACTGACATGTCGATCCCCACGACCGCGCAGAAGAGAATCCCGATGCGACTGTTTCTGATCGCGACACTTGCCTTTGCCGTGCTCGTCACCGGCGTCGCCGTTCTGGTCGGCACTGCCACCGTCGCAGCCCCGCTGATCGCCTGGATTTTCGTGGCGGTGGCAGGGCTTGGCGCTTTGCGCGGTGACACCGCCAGCGGCCGCGCCCTGGTCGCGCAGGGGCTTGTGGGGCAGGCGATCGCCTTTACCGCCGCGCTCTCCGGGCACCCCTGGCAGCTCGACAGCCATATGATCTTTTTCGCCGTGCTCGCCGGACTGGCGGCAATGGTCGATGTGCGGGTGCTGCTGATCTCGGCCGCGACGATCGCGCTGCATCACCTGGCGCTCAGCGTGCTGCTGCCGGGCCTCGTCTATCCCAGCACGGAGCTTTGGCCAAACATCCTGCGCACCCTGTTCCACGGCGCGGTGGTGGTGGCGGAAACCGCGGTTCTGATCGCCAGCGTGCTCTATCGCCAGAAGATGGAGGCCTCGATCTCCGCGCAGCTCGACAGCCTGCAGCAGATGTCGCTCAGCGCCGAAGCCGCGCAACGCCGCGCCGAAGACGCCGCCGCGCAGGCCGAAACCCGCCGCGGCGAGTCGGAAAAGGTCGCCCGACACGCCGAGGCGCTGCGTGCCGAGGCCGAGGAAACCGCCCGCGCCGCCGCCGAGGCCAATGCCCGCGCGATGGAGGCTTCGGCCCGTCTGACCGACGAACGCACCGCTTATGCCGCGCGGCAGGAGGCGGTCGTCGCCCGCCTGCGCGACGTGCTGCGGGCCTTGTCGAACGGCGATCTGACGGTGCGGCTGGCGCGGATCGAGGGCGGCGATTACGGCTCGCTCAGCGAAGATTTCAACGCCGCCGTGACCCAGCTGGCGCAGGCGATCGGGGTGGCGCTCTCCTGTTCCGAAGAGATCACCGCGCAGATTGCCGATATCACCTCGGCGTCGGAAAACCTGTCCTCCCGCACCGAACGGCAGGCGCATGCCCTGGCCACGACCGCTTCGGCGATGAACGAATTGTCCAGTTCGGTCGGCTCGGCCGCGCAAATGGCGACTGCGGCCGCGCAGGCGGCGCAGGCGGCGGAAAAGATGGCGCGCGACAGCACCCATGTCGTCAACGCTTCGATCCAGGCGATGGGCGAGATCGAACAAAGCTCGCATCAGATCGCCTCGATCACCTCGGTCATCGACGACATCGCCTTCCAGACCAATCTGCTGGCGCTGAACGCCGGGGTGGAGGCCGCGCGGGCGGGCGAGGCAGGGCGCGGTTTTGCCGTCGTCGCCTCGGAGGTGCGCGACCTTGCGCAGCGCTCTTCGGCCTCGGCGCGCGAGATTTCGACGCTGATCCAGTCGTCGGAACGGCAGGTGAAGACCGGGGTGGATCTGGTCAATCAGATGGTGACCACGCTCGACAGCATCGTGTCGGCGGTGGAAAACATCTCGGCCCGGGTGGCCGAAATCGCCCGCTCGGCCGAGGAACAGGCGCGCGCGCTGACCGAGATCAACGGCTCGGTCGAGCAGCTGGACGCGGTGACGCAGCAGAACGTGGCGATGTTCGAGGAGACGACGGCGGCAAGCCGGGTGCTTTCGGGCATGTCGGCGCAGCTGCGCGAGGCGATGGTGCTGTTTCGCACCGACGCGATGGCGGCGCCGCAGCACCGGGCGGCCTGAGCCACCCCCCAAAAACCAGAAACCCCCGTTGGCTGGGCCACGGGGGTTCGCGGTGCGGGCAAGCCCGCCAGCGTTATCAAACGCCTCTTAAAGTGCGCCTTCGCGCTGAGCTTTCTTCCGCGCCAGTTTACGGGCACGGCGAACGGCTTCAGCTTTCTCGCGCGCTTTCTTCACGGACGGCTTTTCGAAATGCTGCTTGAGCTTCATTTCGCGAAAAACCCCCTCGCGCTGAAGTTTTTTCTTCAGGGCACGAAGCGCTTGTTCGACGTTGTTGTCGCGAACGCTGACCTGCATGTGGTGTCACCACCTTCCTAAGTTTGAGTTGCATCAGTTTGCAGGAAGCGGCCATATAGCAAAGGTCCGGACATTTGTCCACCGCTGCCGCGCAAGGGAAAAGCAATGAAAAACGATCATTTGGAGGCATCGCGCCTGCGGGCCGAGCTGCTCGAGGCGATCACCCCGCATGTGCCTTTCGACGGCTGGTCCGATCCGGCCTTTGCCGCGGCACTGACCGATATCGGCGCCGATCCGACGCTGGCGCGTCTGGTCTGCCCGCGCGGCGCCATCGATCTGGCCGCCGACTATCACCGCGCTGCCGACCGGGCTTTGGCCGAGGCGCTGAAATCCCAGGAGTTTCAGGGCTTGCGGTTCCGCGACAAGGTGGCGGCCGCGGTGAAGCTGCGCATCGGTCTGGTCGATGCCGAGCTTGTCCGCCGCGCCAGCGCCGCCTTCGCCCTGCCGCAGAACATGGCACTGGGCGGACGGCTTGTCTGGGAAACCGCCGATACGATCTGGCTTGGCCTGGGCGACGAAAGCCGCGATTACAACTGGTATTCCAAGCGCCTGACGCTTTCGGGCGTGTTCTCGGCGACGGTGCTGTTCTGGATCGGCGACGAAAGCCCCGGGCAGGCCGATACCTGGGCCTTCCTCGATCACCGGATCGAGAACGTGATGCAGTTCGAAAAGCTCAAGGGCGGGCTTTTGCGCCTGCCCGGTCTGCGCGGTGTCCTGGATACGATTCGCGCGCCCGAGCCGAGGATTGCGCCGGGCAGCCTGTCGGCCCGGGGAGAGATGCTTTGAAAGCCCTGCCGCAGTCGATGCGCTGCATCGAGATCACCGCCCCCGGCGGCCCCGAGATGCTGAAACTGGCCAGCCGCGCCGTGCCGGTGCCGGGTCCGGGCGAGATCCTGATCGAGATCGCCTTTGCCGGGGTGAACCGCCCCGATGCGCTGCAACGCGCGGGCGCCTACAAGGCCCCTCCGGGCGCCTCGGATCTGCCCGGGCTTGAATGTGCGGGCCATGTCGCGGCGCTTGGCCCCGGGGTCTCGGGCTGGGCGGTCGGCGATCCGGTCTGCGCGCTGCTGCCGGGCGGCGGCTATGCCGATTATGCCACCTGCCCCGCCGCCCATGCCCTGCCCGTCCCCGCGGGGATCAGCCTGCGCGACGCCGCCTGCCTGCCCGAGACCTGTTTCACCGTCTGGTCGACCGTGGTGATGCGTGGCGGCCTGACCGCGGGCGAGCGCTTCCTTGTGCATGGCGGCTCCTCCGGCATCGGCACGACGGCGATCCAGATCGCCCGCGCGCTTGGCGCCCGGGTCTGGGCGACTGCGGGCAGCGCCGAAAAATGCGCCGCCTGCGAAAGCCTTGGCGCCACCGCGATCAACTACCGCGAGGCCGATTTCGCCGAGATCCTGCGCGCCGAAGGCGGGGCGGACCTCATCCTCGACATGGTGGGGGGCAGCTATATCGCCCGCAATATCAAGGCGCTGGCCGATGATGGGCGGCTGGTCTTCATCGCCTTCCTTGAAGGCCCGAAAGCCGAGATCAACTTCGCCCAGGTGATGCTGCGCCGCCTGACCCTCACCGGGGCGACGCTGCGCCCGCAGTCTGACACCGCCAAGGCCGAGATCGCAAGGCAGCTGCGCGCCCATGTCTGGCCGATGGTCGAGACGGGAAAGCTGCAGGTGGTGCATGACAGCAGCTTCGCGCTGGAGGAGGCCGCAAGCGCCCATGCGCGGATGGAATCGAGCGCCCATATCGGCAAGATCGTGCTGCGCCTGTCCTGAGAACGCCCCCTGAAAGGGCGTATTTGCACCAAGAAAACCCTGTGGCTTTTCCTGGTTCAAATACGCCCTTTCGCCCGCTTATCGCACGCGCTCCATCAGCGCATCGGGCTTGCGGCAATCGCGCAGCACATCCGCCCCGCAGGGCCGCGGCCGCAGATCCTTCGTCAGACAGATCCGCACTTCGTCGATCCGCTCGCCCGCGCAGGTCACCGTCACCATCTCGCGCGAAAGCCCAGGATTGGCCGCAAGAAACGCCGTCTCCACAGCGGCGCCCGACAGCCGCATATCTTGTGCAAGCTCCTGAAACGGAACGGGAATGGCGATGCTCTCATAGGCCTGCCGCGCCGTCGCGAAATACTGCGCCGCGGCAAGGCCGGAACAGCGGCCGTGTTTCTTCCATTGATGCCAGGCCGCGCCATCCGAGCCCATGATGTCCGCCATCGCCGCCGTTTGCGCCCGCGAAGGATCGCGCGAAGCGCTGCGACAATAGCTCGGCCAGCCCGCCTCGAACTGCGGCCAAAGCCCGTGCAGAACGAAACTGGCACCGCTGCCCGGATCGCATTGGTGGGCGTCCCGGTCCCGGCCCTCGGTTGCGCACCAGCCGGGCGACCAGCTCAGCGCCAGGAGGTAATAGTCGAACCGCCCCGCCCGCTCGTCTTCGGCAAAGGCGCCCGACGCAAGCAGAACTGCGGCACAAATCGCGAAAAGCCTCATTTTCTCTTTCCTCCGCAGCCATTCGGCCCTATATAAACCAGCAATTCCCCACCAGAAATGGACCGCGGCCGGGGGGAACCGGGCCGCAGCCGGTTTCTCGGCCCGGGAGAGATATGTGTAGAGGATCGCTCCGATGACGAACAAGCCCCTGATGGCGAAGGCCACCGCCGTTTGGCTCGTGGACAATACGACCCTGACCTTCAAACAGATCGCCGATTTCTGCGGCATGCATGAACTTGAGGTGCAGGGGATTGCCGATGGCGATGTGGCGGTTGGCGTCAAGGGCTTCGATCCGGTCGGCTCGAACCAGCTTGACCCGCGCGAGATCGAGAAGGGCGAGAAAGACCCGCTTTACAAGCTGCGGCTGAAATTCAACGCTGCCGCCGTGGGCGAGGACAAGCGTCGCGGCCCGCGCTACACGCCGCTCTCGAAACGCCAGGACCGGCCGAATGCGATCCTCTGGCTGGTCAAGTTCCACCCGGAACTCGCCGATGCGCAGATCGCCCGTCTGGTCGGCACGACGAAACCGACGATCGCCTCGATCCGCGAGCGCACGCATTGGAACATCGGCTCGATGACCGCCATTGACCCGGTGGCGCTGGGCCTGTGCCGTCAGTCGGAACTCGACAGCGAAGTGCAGAAGGCTGCGAAGAAACGCGCCGCCGAGGGCGTGATGAGCGATGACGAGCGCCGCAAACTGGTCTCGACCGAGCAGAGCCTCGGCATGACCACCGAACCGCGCCTGCCGGGCAGCGGCATCGAGGGCTTCGGCCTCGATGCGCAAACGGAAGAGGCGGAGGATCCGAAAGACTTCTCGGATGCCGACAGCTTCTTCAACCTGCCGCATGGCGACGACGACGAGGACGAAGACGACAGCCACGATCCGCGCCGCTGATCGCTCCGACGCGAAAAACCAAGGGCCCCTCCGGCGACGGACGGGCCCTTTTTCAATCCTGAATCGGCAACCGCGCGTGTTTCATCTTGCCGCAAATATCCCGGGGGTCCGGGGGCGGAGCCCCCGGCGGGTCGCCCCGGGCGCAAGCCCGGGGCGAAATCCTGCGCCGCTCAGAACTGATCGGCCGGGAGCCCCATCACCACTTCGGACCCGCTTTCGATCCGCGCCAGATGCACCCCGCAGGCGGGCAGCTGCCGCGCCATGTAATAGCGCCCGGTGGTGATCTTCGCCTCGTAGAAGGCCCGGTCGGAAGCCCCGCCGTCCAGCGCCGCATGCGCCGCCGCCGCCATCCGCGTCCACATCAGGCCCAGACAGACATGCCCCATCAGATGCATGAAGTCATAGCTGCCCGAGAGCGCCGCATCCGGGTTCTTCGCGGCGTTTTGCATGAAGAACATCCCCGCCGCCTGCATCTGTTTCGACGCCACCTTCAGCGCATCGGTGAAAGGCTTCATCCGCACGTCACCGTCATGCGCCTTGCACTCGGCCTTGACCATCTCGAAGAAGCCCATCAGCGGCTTGCCGCCTTCGGCCGCCAGCTTGCGCCCGACAAGGTCCAGCGCCTGCACGCCATTCGCGCCCTCGTAGATCATCGCGATCCGGGCATCGCGGACGAACTGGCTCATGCCCTGTTCCTCGATATAGCCATGCCCGCCCCAGACCTGCTGCGCCTGAACGCAGGACTCGAAGCCCTTGTCGGTCAGGAAGCCCTTGATCACCGGCGTCATCAGCGAGATCAGCCCCTCGGCCTCGCGGTCCTGCAACCCATGCGCGCGGTCGATCAGCGTCGCCCCCCAGAAAGTGAAAGCCCGCGCCCCCTCGAGGAAGCTTTTCTGATCCATCAGCGCGCGGCGGATGTCGGGATGCACGATCAGCGGATCGGCCGGACCGGCAGGATTGGCCACCCCGGTCACGGCCCGGCCCTGCAGCCGGTCCTTAGCATAGGCGAGCGCCGCCTGATAGGCGGCTTCAGCCACCGCATAGCCCTGCAGACCCACGCCCAGCCGCGCCTCGTTCATCATCGTGAACATCGCGCGCATGCCCTTGTGCAGATCGCCCAAGAGATAGCCCGTGGCACCGTCATAATTCATCACGCAGGTCGACGAGCCGTGAATGCCCATCTTGTGCTCGACCTTGCCGACGCTCACCGCATTGCGCGCACCCAAAGACCCATCGGCATTCACCAGGAATTTCGGCACGATGAAGAGCGAAATCCCCTTCGTCCCTTCGCCGCCGCCGGGCGCTTTCGCCAGCACCAGATGGATGATGTTCTCGGCCAGATCGTGATCGCCCGCCGAGATGAAGATCTTCGTGCCGGTGATCTTGTAGCTGCCGTCCGGCTGCGGCTCGGCCCTGGTGCGCAGCAAACCCAGATCGGTGCCGCAATGCGGCTCGGTCAGGTTCATCGTGCCGGTCCAGTCGCAGGCCACCATCTTCGGCAGATAGGTCGCCTTCTGCGCCTCGGTGCCATGCGCCTCGATCGCCGAGACCGCGCCATGCGTCAGGCCCTGATACATGTTGAAGGCCATGTTGGCGGAGACGAACATCTCGCCCACGGCGCAGTTGATCACATAGGGCATGCCCTGCCCGCCGTACTCGGGGTTGCAATCAAGCGCGGTCCAGCCGCCCTCCTTCATCGCGGCGAACGCCTTGTCAAAGCCCGCAGGCGTGCGCACGGCGCCGTTTTCGAGCCGACAGCCCTGAGTGTCGCCCACCGCATTCAGCGGCGCCAGCACCTCGGAAGCGACCTTGCCCGCCGCATCCAGCACGGCCTCGGTGAAATCGCGTTCCAGCTCGGCATAGCCGGGCACATCCTGCCCGGAGATCTTCAGAAGCTCGTGCAGCACGAACTGCATGTCGCGGGTGTTTGCGGTATAAGTCGGCATGGTCCTCTCCCTTGTCGGTTTGGCCGGGGGCGGGGATCACTCGGCCATGCCGGCAAACCTCTCCTCGCCCCAGGCGATCTGCGCCGCCAACTCCCCGATCGCCAGATCCAGTTCGTCGCGCTGACGCTCCATCTCCCGCAGCCTTTGACGCGCCAGTTTCAGCGTCTCGGCCATCTGCGTCTTCTGCTGGTCCCCCATGTCATAAAGGTCCAGCAGCTGACGAATATCCTCCAGGCTGAAGCCGAAGCGCTTGCCGCGCAGGATCAGTTTCAGCCGCGCCCGGTCGCGCCGGGTGAACAGCCGCTTCTGCCCCTCGCGCAGCGGAAACAGCAGCTCCTTCGCCTCGTAGAACCGCAAGGTGCGGGGCGTCACCTCGAACGCATCGCACATCTCGCGGATCGTCATCATGTCGTCACTCATCCTGCCGCCCCCTTTGTCCCTTTGCGTAACGTAAGGCGGCAGATCGAGCTTGCACCACCACATTACAAGTTTGCTTGACGCTTGCGTCACTGTAACGTCGCGTCACGGTTACGTTGACGTAATGTCAGACCGAACAGCCCGGAAAAATGCAAAACCCGGTCCCCGCCAAGGGCGGGAAAAGCGCGCACACGGATGAAAAAGGCCCCGCGCGGGGGCCGATTCGAGGCTCAGTCGGTCAGGATGCGGGCCACATCGTCGCGCAGCGCCCGCAGGTCGGTGACCGCGGCCTGCAGCTCCTCCAGCTGCTTGCCCAGCACGCCCAGCTGCCGGTCGGCCAGCGCGATCCAGGCGCGGTTCTGCGCCTCGGTGCCCTGATGGTCATAGATCAGAAGCCACTGCCGGAGTTCTTCCAGGCTGAAGCCGAACCGCCGCCCGCGCAGGATCAGCGTCATCCGCGCCACTTCGCGCGGGCCGTAATAGCGCGCCCGCCCCTCCTTTTGTGGCGAAAGCAGTTCGATATACTCGTAATAGCGCAACGTCCGCGGCGTGACATCGAAACGCGCGCACATTTCCTTGAAGCTCAGCACGTCTGCCATGTCTTGCTCCCCCTCCGCGGCGAAGCTAACGCGCGGTTGACGCAGCATCAACCTCTCTTGCGCGGCCTGTGACTTGCCTTGATCGCAACGTCACGGCATCGTGGAAAAAAACCGGAGGGCACATGGACGAGGCAAAGCTGAAACAGGCGCGGCAATTCATCGAGGCGATCCCGCATGCCCACGCCCTGGGGATGCGGCTTGACGCGATCGGCGGCGGCGCGGCGGAACTCTCGATGGACTGGCGCGAGGATCTGGTGGGCGATCCGCGCACCGGGGTCATTCACGGCGGCGCGGTTTCGGCACTGCTCGACACCTGCTGCGGCGCCGCGGTGATGAGCCACCCCGAGGCGCCCGCAGGCACCGCCACCATCGATCTGCGCATCGATTACATGCGCGCCGCGACGCCGCGCCAGCGCATCACCGCCCGGGCCGAGGTCTATCACATCACCCGCACCGTGGCGTTCTTGCGCGCGACGGCGCATGACGAGGAAGCGGGCCTGCCCGTCGCCTCGGCCACCGGCGCCTTTACCGTCGAACGTCCGAAAGGGGGCGCGCAATGAGCCGTCCGAAACCCGAACCCGTGCATCTGGTCAAGGGCCGCCGCGATGCCGCCCTGCGCGCGCTCGTCTCGGGCGTGCCCTATATCCGCTTTCTCGGCATCGAATTCGACCGCCGCGGCGACGAGCTGACGGCGGTCCTGCCCTATGCCGACAAGCTGATCGGCAACCCGTTCATTCCGGCCCTTCACGGCGGGGTGACGGCGGCCTTTCTTGAGGTGTCGGCGATCATGGAACTGTCCTGGACGCTGCTTTGGGAAGACATGGAGGCGGGGCGGATCGATCTTGCCGCCCCCGATCCGGCCCTGCCACGACTGCCGAAAACAATCGACTTTACCGTGGATTACCTGCGCTCCGGCCTGCCGCGCGACGCCTATGCGCGGGCGCGGGTGAACCGCTCCGGGCGGCGCTATGCCAGCGTGCATGTCGAGGCCTGGCAAGACAACCGCACGAAGCTCTTCGCCCAGGCAACCGGGCATTTCCTGATGCCGGACCGGGAGGAATGACCCAGGTCACCCACGGCCGGGTGCTGCGCATCGCCGCCCCGATCGTGATTTCGAATGCGACCGTGCCGCTTCTGGGCGCGGTCGATACGGCGGTGGTGGGCCAGATCGGCCAGGCCGCGCCGATCGGCGCCGTCGGCCTTGGCGCGGTGGTGCTGGCCTCGGTCTACTGGATCTTCGGCTTCCTGCGCATGGGCACCACCGGCCTTGTCGCCCAGGCGAAGGGCGAGGGCGACCGCCTCGAGGTCTCGGCCGGGCTGATCCGCGCCGCCGGGATCGGGCTGGCCGCGGGGCTTTGCCTGATCGCGCTGCAGGCACCGTTGCTTTGGGCCGCCTTCCAGATCGCCCCCGCCTCGGCCGAAGTCGAGACTTTGGCGCAGGACTATCTGGCGATCCGGATCTGGGGGGCGCCTGCAACGATCTCGCTTTATGCCTTCACCGGCTGGCTGATCGCGCTGGAACGCACCCGGGCCGTGATGGTGCTGCAACTCGTGATGAACGGGCTGAATGTCGGGCTGGATCTGTGGTTCGTGCTTGGCCTTGGCTGGGGGGTGAAGGGGGTGGCGGCGGCTACATTGATCGCGGAACTCTCGGGGCTGGTGCTGGCGCTCTGGCTGGCCCGCGCTGCGCTGGTGCCGGGGCTGAGCCGGGCGGTGATCCTCGCCGCCGCGCCCCTGAAACAGATGGCGCGGGTCAATACCGACATCATGATCCGCTCGGTGATCCTGCAGGGCAGCTTCACTGCCTTCCTGTTTCTGGGCGCGGCGCAGGGCGATGTGAAGCTCGCCGCCAATCAGGTGCTGCTGCAGTTTCTGCAAATCACCGCTTACGCGCTCGACGGTTTCGCCTTTGCCGCGGAAACTCTGGTCGGACAGGCGGTCGGCGCCCGCGCCCCCCGCAGCCTGCGCCGCGCTGCCGTGGTCGCGTCGCACTGGGGTCTGGCCGGCGCGGCGCTGCTGTCCATCGCGTTCCTGAGCTTCGGCGGCGCGATCATCGACATGATGACCACCGCCCCCGAGGTGCGCGACACCGCCCGCGCCTATCTGCCCTGGATCGGGCTGGCGCCGCTTCTGGGCATTGCCGCCTGGATGTTCGACGGCATCTTCATCGGCGCGACCCTGACGCGCGAGATGCGCAACGCGATGCTCGTCTCGGTCATCCTCTACATCGCCGCGCTTTGTGTCCTGATCCCGGCCTTCGGCAATCACGGGCTCTGGGCGGCACTGATGGTGCTGAACCTTTCCCGCGGCGTGACCATGGCGCGGCTTTACCCCCGGGCTGAGGCAAAAGCCGCACCGGCGCAGGGGGGCGCTGCCCCCCTCTGAGCTGCGCTCATTCACCCCCCGGGATATTTGGGGCAAGATGAAACACAGCCCTTTCATCTTGCCCCAAATATCCCGGGGGTGCGGGGGCAGAGCCCCCGCCTTGGCCGCTTATCGCGAGCGGATCATCCCCATGATCTCGAGCGTCTTTTGCAGGATCGGCTGGGCGATCGCATCGGCCTTTTCCGCGCCTTGCCCCAGGATCCGGTCGATCTCGGCCGGGTCGTTCATCAGCCGGCTCATCTCGGTCGAGATCGGTTCGAGCTTCGACACCGCCAGATCGGCGAGCGCCGGTTTGAACACCCCAAAGCCCTGCCCGGCATATTCGGCCACCACCTCGGCCGGGGTCTTGTCGGCCAGCGCGGCATAGATGTTCACCAGGTTGCGCGCCTCGGCCCGGCCCTCAAGACCTTCAAGGCTCTCGGGCAGCGGCTCGGGATCGGTCACCGCCTTGCGGAACTTCTTCGCGATCGTGTCGGCGTCGTCGGTCAGGTTGATCCGGCTGGCATCGGACGGGTCGGATTTCGACATCTTCTTCGACCCGTCGCGCAGGCTCATCACCCGGGTCGCCACACCCTCGATCAGCGGCAAGGGCGCCGGGAAGAAGTCAACGCCGTAATCATGGTTGAACTTGGCCGCGATGTCCCGGGTCAGCTCCACATGCTGCTTTTGATCCTCGCCCACCGGCACCATCGTCGCGTGATAAAGCAGGATGTCGGCCGCCATCAGCGACGGATAGGCGAACAGCCCCAGCGACTGCTTTTCGGCGTTCTTGCCTGCCTTGTCCTTCCACTGCGTCATGCGGTTCATCCAGCCCATCCGCGCGACACAGTTCAGAAGCCAGCCCAGTTCCGCATGGCCCGAGACCTGGCTTTGGTTGAACAGCACCGAGCGCGCCGGGTCGATGCCCGAGGCGATGAAGGCCGCCGCCGCCTCGCGGGTCTGTTTCTTCAGCGCCTCGGGGTCTTGCCAGACGGTGATCGCATGCAGATCGACCAGGCAATAGATCGTCTCGATGCCCTCATTCTGCTTTTCGGCAAAGCGCTTGAGCGCGCCCAGATAATTGCCCAGCGTCAGGTTGCCCGAGGGCTGGATGCCGGAAAAGATCCGCGGCGTGAACTTGGCGTTGATCTCTTCGGGGGTAGGTTGCGACTGTTCGGACATCTCGGGCGCTCCGGGCTGGAAATTCGGATGCCTTGCGCTTATCGCTAAAGGGCGCGGGGCGTCAATGACACCCCCAAAGGAGGGACAATGCACCACGGCCATGACGAGCAACCGCTGAACCCGCTTCCCACCGTGGTCTGGCTGTTGGCGGCGCCGATCATCGTGACCGAAATCCTGTTCGCGCTGGGGGGCACCGGAGCTTTGGGGCCGCAGGCGATGGGCTGGCGGCTGGCGATCCTGGGCCAGCTGGGCTTCGATCCCGCAGGCTTTCGCCAGATGGCCGAGATCGGGCTCTGGTCGGTGCCGGATCTGGCGCGGCTCGTCAGCTATGCCTTTGTCCATCTGAGCCTGACCCATGCCGCGATGGTGGTGGTCTTCATTCTGGCGATCGGCAAATTCGTCGGCGAGGTGTTTCCTGGCTGGGCCGTCGCGGCGGTGTTTCTGGGATCGACCGTGACCGGCGCGCTGGTCTATGCGCTGATGCCCTTCACCCAGATGATGCTGATTGGCGGCTATCCGGGCGCCTACGGGCTGATCGGCGCCTTCACCTGGGTCCTGTGGATGCGGCTTGGCCCCGGCAACCCGGTGCGGATGCGGGCGTTTTCGCTGATCGGGATGCTGGCGGGGATTCAGCTCCTCTTTGGGGCGCTGTTCGGCATCGGGCCGGACTGGATCGCGGAATTTTCCGGCTTCGGCGCCGGGTTCCTGATCAGCTTCTTCGTCGCCCCGGGCGGCTGGCGGCATCTGCTGCACAAGCTGCGCAAGCGCTGATCAGCCGCGGCGGCGGCGCAGCATCCCCTTCAACTCGCCAAAACCATAGGCGCCGATCGCCGCGCCCAGCGCGAAGTAAAGCGCGATGCCCGAACCGCAGAGAAGGCCCAGCGCCCCCCAGCGCGCCCCGCCCGGCTGTGCCAGCTGCGGGGCGAGCCAGTCGGCGGTGACCCAAAGCTGCACGCCCATCACGCCCGAAATCAGCGCGATCCGCCACAGCCTGCGCCAGAACCTTGCATCCGGGCGGGCGGCATCGCCCATCTTGCGCGCCCCCCACCAGAGCTGGCCGACCATCACCCAGCCCGAAACCGTGGTGGCCAGAGCGGCGGCGACAAAGCCCATCACCGGCATCATGCCGATGGCGAAAGCCGCGTTCACCCCCATCGAGACGAGCGCGAAACGGAACGGGCTGCGGCTGTCCTCGCGCGCATAGTAAAGCGGTTGCAAGACCTTGTGCAGCACGAAGGCGGGCAGGCCAAGGCCATAGGCGGCCAGCGCAAGGGCCGTCGCCGTGGTGTCCTCGGGGGCCCAGGCGCCGCGGTCATACAGCACCGAAATGAGCGGGGTGGAAATCACCACCAGCGCCACCGCCGCGGGCAGGGTCAGGAAGATCGCGAATTCGGCGCCGCGGGAAAAGCTGTTGCGGGCCTGATCATGTTCCCCCGCGCGCAGATGGCGCGAGAGCACCGGCAGAAGCACCGTGCCGATGGCGATGCCGACGACCCCCAAGGGCAGCTGATAAAGCCGGTCGGCATAGGAGAGCCAGGCCACCGCGCCCTCGGTGAAGGACGCGACCTGCCGCCCGACGATCAGGTTCACCTGCACCACGCCGCCCGCCAGAACCGCGGGGCCCGCGATGATCAGAAGCCGTTTCAGATCGGGCGAAAACCGCGGGATGCCCGGCAGCAGCGTGTAGCCCAGCCGATGCGCCGAGATCCAGGTGAGGGCGAATTGCGCGACGCCGGTGATCGGCACCGTCCAGGCCAGCGTCAGCCCCATGTCCCAGCCCGCATAATCCGCCAAAGCCATCGCCAGGATGAAGATGAGGTTCATCAGCACCGGCACCAGCGAGGCCTCGGTGAAGCGGCCGAAGGCGTTGAGAACGCCCGACATAAGCGCCACCAGCGAGATGAAGAGGATGTAGGAAAAGCCGATCTGGCCATAAAGCACCGCCAGATCGAAGCGCGCATCGCCCGCAAAGCCCGAGGCCATCGCCCAGACCAGCCAGGGCATCGCCAGCGTGCCAAGAAGGGTGAAGAGCAGCAAAACCGCCGTCAGCCCCTTGAAGGCGTCCTTCGCGAAGCCCAAAGCATCCTCGCCGCCCTCCAGCTTTTTCGCGAACATCGGCACGAAGGCCATGTTGAAGGCGCCCTCGGCAAAGAAGCGGCGGAACATGTTGGGCAGGGAAAAGGCGACCAGAAAGGCCTCGGCCACCGGGCCGGAGCCGAGATAGGCCGCCATCATCATGTCGCGGACAAAGCCCAGCAGCCGCGACCCGAAGGTCCAGCCGCCCACGGTCAGAAATCCGCGGACCAGTCGAATGGGTTTCATGCCTGCCCTGCCCGTTCCGCGCCGCGGATGATCGCATCGCGCAGCCGTTTTTCCAGCGATTCCTGCCGCTGCCCCGAATGCAGCTTCAGCCCGAACATGTCCTTGACATAGAAGGTGTCGACCACCTGCGCCCCATAGGTCGCGATCACCGCGCTGGCGATATAGATGTTCGACGAGGCCAGCGCGCGGGTCAGATCGTAAAGCAGCCCGGGCCGGTCGCGGGTGTCGACCTCGACGATCGTGTAGATGTCGGAGCCCTCGTTGTCGAAGGTGATATGGGTCGGGAAGCGGAATTCGCGTTCGCGTTTCTTGATCTTGTCGCGATCCTTCAGCGCGTCACGGGCCACCACCTCGCCCTTCAGCGTCTTTTCGATCATGCCGCGCAGACGCGGCAGTTTCGCGGCCTCGTAGGGATGGCCCTCGCTGTCCTGGACCCAGAAGACGGCGGTCGCATAGCCGTCCTTCGAGGTATAGGTGCGGGCATCGACGACATTCGCGCCCACCAGCGCCAGCGCCCCCGCCAGTCGCGAAAAGATCCCCGGGTGATCGGACAGCGCAAAGGCCGCCCGGGTGGCATCGTGATCCAGATCGGGGTCAAGATCGATGCGGATCTCGTCATCGCCAAGGCCGCGCAGCATCTCGGCGAAGATCGCATGGGTGCCGGTGGTCAGCCCCTGCCAATAGGGGTCGTAATGCCGGGCCAGTTCGGCGCGGATCTCGCGCGGGTCCCAGCCCGAAAGCGCCTCGCGCAGTGCCTTTTTCGCCGCATCCGAGCGCTGCTCGCGGTTCACCGCCTCCAGCCCGTGTTCCAGCGCCCGGGTGGTGTCGGAATAAAGCCGGCGCAGCAACGTCGCCTTCCAGTTGTTCCAGACATTCGGGCCGACGCCGCGGATGTCGCAGACGGTCAGCACGGTCAAAAGATCCAGCCGCCTGCAGGTCTTCACCTGTTTGGCGAAATCGCGGATCGTGCGCGGGTCGGACAGGTCGCGTTTCTGCGCCACATCCGACATCAGCAGATGGTGGCGGATCAGCCATTCGACCGTCTCGCAATCCTCGGGCGAAAGCCCCAGCCGCGGCGCCACCTTGCGGGCGATCTGCGCGCCGAGGATCGAGTGATCCTCGGGTCGGCCCTTGCCGATGTCATGCAAAAGCAGCGCCACATAAAGCACGCGCCGGTTCACCCCCTCGTCGAGGATATGCGACGACAGCGGCAATTCCTCGTTCAACTCGCGCCGCTCGATCTGCGCGAGCGTCGAGATGCACTGGATCGTATGCTCGTCCACCGTGTAGCTGTGATACATGTTGAACTGCATCATCGCCACGATCGGCTCGAATTCGGGGATATAGGCGGCCAGCAGACCCAGCTCGTTCATCCGCCGCAGCACCCGTTCCGGGTTGCCATGCTTGAGCAGCAGGTCGAGGAAGATATGCGCGGCCTCGCGGCTCTCGCGCAGCTGGTCGTCGATCCGGTCCAGATTGGCCGCAATGAGCCGCATCGCATCGGGATGCAGCAGCATGTTGGTGCGCAGGGCTTCCTCGAAGATGCGCAGGAAGTTCAGCGGATCGGCCAGAAAGGCCCGGGTGTCGGCGACGTTGACGCGGGAAATATCGTCGAAGAACGGCGCTTTCAGCGGTTTCTTGCGCCGGAACAGCCGCTTGAGCACCGGCGCCGGTTTCGCATGCTGCGCCTCGAGCACGGTGAGGAAGATCCGCGTCAGCTCGCCCACCCGGGTCGCATGGCGGAAATAATGCTGCATGAAGACCTCGACGCCGCGACGGCCCGCGGCATCGGCAAAGCCCATGCGCCGCGCCACCTCGACCTGCGCGTCGAAAGACAGCTGATCCGAGGCGCGTTTGGCGATCAGATGCAGATGGCAGCGCACC
The DNA here is from genome assembly GCF_058724655.1 of Rhodobacter sp. 4.3.4. NCBI lineage: Bacteria > Pseudomonadati > Pseudomonadota > Alphaproteobacteria > Rhodobacterales > Rhodobacter > Rhodobacter sp. 4.3.4. Next base: position 540,551 of record NZ_CM178967.1, on the reverse strand, counting down.
GCCCAGAGGAAATCCTCGGCCTCCTGAAAGACCGCATATTCCTCGGCGGTGAAGACCCCCAGCCCGACCAGATCGGCGGTGTCATTGACCCCGTGCAGATATTTCGCGATCCAGTAGAGCGTCTGCAGATCGCGCAGGCCGCCCTTGCCCTCCTTGACGTTCGGTTCCAGCACATAGCGCTGCCCGCCCTGACGGCGGTGACGTTCCGACCGCTCGGCCAGTTTCGCCTCGATGAATTCAGGGCCGGTGCCCTTGAACAGATCGTTGCGCAGGGTCTGGTTCAGCCGCTCGGCCAGCGCCGCATCGCCGTCAAGATAGCGGTTTTCCAAAAGCGCGGTGCGGATGGTGATGTCTTCGCGGCCAAGGCGGATGCAGTCCTCGACCGTGCGCGAGGAATGGCCGACCTTCAGCTTCAGATCCCACAGCATGTAAAGCATGCTCTCGATCACGCTTTCCGCCCAGGGGGTGATCTTCCAGGGCGTCAGGAACAGCAGGTCGACATCGGAAAAGGGCGCCATCTCGGCGCGGCCATAGCCGCCGACGGCAAGAACCGAGAGCCCCTCGGCGGCGGTCGGCGCCTGCAGCGGATGCAGCCGGGTGGTGGCGACGTGAAAGACCGCCCGGACCAGACCGTCGGTCATCGCGGCATAGGCGGCGACGGTCTCTCCGGCCTTGCGCGGATGGGTGCCGAAATCGGCGATGATGCGCGGCAGGGCGGCCTCGCGCTCGGCCAGAAGGAAGCGGACCGTCTCGGCGCGGATGTTGCGGGCATCGGCGTCGCGCAGGCTGGCATCGAGCCGCGCGGTCAGGGCGGGGAGATCGAAAAGCAGCGGCGCCCCGGCGGGGGCCGCTGCGGGATCGGCACGGTCGGTCACGGCGGGCTCATGGTCCTTGGGGCCTTTCGGCGGCGGGTGTCGGCGACGGGGAACGGCCGGGATCAGAACCCGGCCATGCCGAAGGAGCGGGGCGCGGCGTCGATCACCACGGCCTGGCCGTTGCGGATTTCGGCGACGGCAAGGCCGCGCTCGTTGCTGCCATCGGGGCGCAGCCGGAAGATGCCGTTGACGCCGACAAAGCCCGAGGGCTGGGTCAGCGCGGCGCGGCCCAGCGCATCGGGACGGCCCGATTTCACCAGCGCACCGATCGCGGCGATGCCGTCATAGGCAAGCCCGGCGATCGGATGCGGCGCGGTGCCGAAGGCGGTCTCGTAGCGTTCCTTGAAGCGGCTGTTCAGGTTCGGATCGGGCATCGCGAACCAGCCGCCCTGCAGCCCGGGCAGCGCCAGCGTCGCCGAGGGAATGTCCCAGCGCGTCAGGCCGATGAACTTGACCTGACCGGGGTTGACGCCGTTTTCGGGCAGCATCTGCGCCAGCAGCGGCAGCGCGCCCGCGGTATCGGCGGTCAGGAAGATCGCATCGACGCCGCCCGATTTGACCCGGCCCGAGATCGTCGGCATCGCCTCGATGATGCCCTGCTGCGAGAACGGATAGGAGGCGATACCCGCCACCGCCGCGCCCGAGCGCGCGACGGCCGATTGCACCGCGCCCGCGCCGATCGTGCCCGCCGGGGTCTGGTCATGCACGATCAGGATGTTGCGCTTGCCCTGGGCGCTGGCGAATTGCGCCAGCCGGTTCGCGGTATTGGGGAAGGTCGGCCCGAGCACGAAGACGTTGCCGCCCGCGATATCGGTGTTGTTGGAGAACGAAAGCACGCTGACGCCACGGCTGGCGACGGCCAGACCCGCGGCATTGGCGGATTCGGCAAAGACCGGACCAAGGATGATCTTCGCGCCCTCGTCGACGGCCTTCGTCGCCATCGCCGCCGCCTGCTCGGGTCCGGCGCCGGTGTTGTAGACGCGCAGGTCGATCTTCACGCCATTGAGATCGGAAATCGCCAGCTGCGCCGCCTGCTTGAGCGAGGCGGCAAGGGTCTCGTCGCCGGTATTGCCAGAGCCCGCAGGCACCAGAAGCGCCACCGGAACGGCGGTCCCGGTCTCGACGCCGGGTCCGCTGCCGGTGCCGGGACCCGGCTGGCAGGCCGCGACAAGCAGGGCCGCGACCAGGGTGACGCAGATCAGCAGGGGGTTGCGGGGGGTGCGCAAAGCAGCGAACATGACAGCGGCCTCCGTTGCGGCGGGGGAAATTGGGCGAACCGTAAGCGTTTCGCCGCGTGAAGTAAACTTGACTCGGAAACGGTAGGCGGATCGATGACAGAGCCTGACGACGACTTCGGCCCGCCGGTGACACCGCTCGAGGAATACGGGCCCGCAGGCCGCAAGCCCGCGCCGGGGCTGCATTTCGTCTCGACCCCGATCGGCGCGGCGCGGGACATCACCCTGCGCGGGCTCGACATCCTGCGCGAGGCCGAGGTGCTGGCGGCCGAAGACACGCGGACCCTGCGTCATCTGATGGATATTCACGGCATCCCGCTGGGCGGTCGGCCGCTCGTCGCCTATCACGATCACAACGGCGAAGCGGTGCGGCCCCGTCTGCTCGCCGCGCTGGCCGAGGGCAAGGCGGTGGCCTACGCTTCCGAAGCCGGGACGCCGCTGGTGGCGGATCCGGGCTTTCAGCTCGGCCGCGCCGCGATCGCCGCGGGTCATCGCGTTTTTGCCGCCCCCGGACCTTCGGCGGTGCTGGCCGCACTGACCGTTTCCGGCCTGCCGTCGGATCGGTTCCTGTTCGCGGGGTTCCCGCCCAATACCGCCCAGGCGCGGCGGAAATGGCTGTCGGAATTCGCACAGGTGCCCGCAACGCTGGTTTTTTACGAATTGCCCAAGCGCGTTAGGGAAATGTTAACCGATCTGGCCTCAGAATTGGGGGCTGATCGGGAGGCGGTGCTGTGCCGCGAACTGACCAAGCGATTCGAGGAGATCCGGCGCGGAACCCTGTCGGATCTGGCGGCAAGCTGCGCCGATACGCCGATCAAGGGCGAGATCGTCGTTCTTGTTGATCGCTCCCGGGCGCCGCGATTTGGCCCCGAAGATGTCGAAGCCGCGCTGCGGGATCGTCTGCAGCGCCTGAGCGTGAAGGACGCGGCGGCGGAAGTGGCCGAGATGCTGGGTCTGCCCCGGCGCGAGGTCTATCAGCGCGCGTTGGCGATGGAGAGGGACTGATGGGCGGGGCATTGGCCTATCATGCGGGACTTGCGGCCGAACATCAGGTGGCAGCCCACTATCAACGCGGCGGCGGCCGGATCGCGGCGCAGCGCTGGCGTGGCCGCTATGGTGGCGAGATCGACCTGATCGCCCGCGAAAGGGACAAGGTCATCTTCATCGAGGTGAAGAAAGCCGACACCCATGCCCGGGCGGTCGAGCGCATCAGCCGCAAGCAGCTGGAGCGGATCTGTCTTTCAGCCGAAGAATTTGTTGCAACCCGGGCTGATTGCGCCAATCTCGACATGCGTTTCGACGTTGCCTTGGTCGATGCGGCCGGGCGGATCGAAATCCTGCAAAACGCCTACATGTTCAACTAGCGAGATTGCATCGCGGCGGTCCGCAAGGCATCAAGGAGGCAACGAAAGGGGGCGTCATGGCCTTGAGAGTTGCATTCCAGATGGACCCGATTGCGGCCATCAACATCGACGGCGACAGCACGTTTCGCATTGCGCTTGAAGCGCAGGCGCGTGGCCACGCGTTGTTCTATTACACGCCCGACCGGCTGATCTATCGGCAGGGGCGGGTGCTGGCCCGCGGCTGGCCGCTCACCGTGCGGCGCGAACAGGGCAACCATTTCAGCCTGGGCGCCGAGACCGAGGTCGATCTGGCCGAGATGGATGTGGTCTGGCTGCGGCAGGATCCGCCCTTTGACATGGGCTATATTACCACCACCCATCTGCTGGACCGCATCCATCCGAAAACGCTGGTCGTCAACGATCCGTTCTGGGTGCGCAACTGCCCCGAGAAGCTGCTCGTCCTCGATTTCCCCGACCTCACGCCGCCGACGCTGATTGCCCGCGATCTGGCGATGATTCGCGATTTCAAGGCCGAGCATGGCGATGTCATCCTGAAACCGCTTTACGGCAATGGCGGCGCGGGGGTGTTCCGGCTCGATCCGAACGACCGCAACCTGGCTTCGCTGCACGAGCTGTTCACCTCGATCAACCGCGAGCCGATGATCGTGCAGAAATACGTTCCGGCCGTGGTCAAGGGTGACAAGCGCATCATTCTGGTCGATGGCGAGCCCGTGGGGGCGATCAACCGCGTGCCAGCCGCGGGCGAGACGCGGTCGAACATGCATGTGGGCGGCCGCCCCGAGCCGACGCAGCTGACGGACCGCGAACGGGACATCTGTGCCGCCATCGGCCCGACCTTGCGCGAGAAGGGGCAGATCTTCGTCGGCATCGACGTGATCGGCGACTGGCTGACCGAGATCAACGTGACCTCGCCCACCGGCATCCAGGAGCTGGAACGGTTCGACGGCACCAATGTCGCCGCGCGGATCTGGCAGGTGATCGAGGCGAAACGGGGTCGGTGATGAGCCTGCGCGCGCGGATTGTGACCCTTGGGCTGCGGCTGTTCACCAAGCCGCGGCTGGCGAAGATGACCGATCCGGCCGAGTTGCGCGAAGCGATGGAGCGCTTCACCCGGATCGCGCTGCGTCCTGCGCCGGGCAGCGTGGCGATGCCGCTCGATCTTGCCGGGCGGTCGGCGCTCTCGATCCGCGCGGGCCGCCCGCGCGAGGGCCTGGCCGTGCTGCATTTCCATGGCGGCGTGTTCATCGCAGGCAGCCCGCAGACGCATCTGCCGATGCTGTCGCGGCTGGCGAAACTGGCGCAGGTCACGGTGATTGCGCCCAGCTACCGCCTTGCCCCGGAACACCCGTTTCCGGCTGCGCTGCGGGATGCCGAAGCCGTCTGGGAGGCACTGATCGCAAAGGGCTACAGGTCTGAAAATATTGTGCTTTCGGGCGACAGCGCGGGGGCGGCGCTGGCCTTTGCGCTGCTGTCCAGGCTCTGCGCGCGGGGCACGCCGCCCGCGGGGGCCTTTGCCTTTTCGCCCTGGTTCGATCTGACGGGGGCCTCGCCCTCGGTGCAGGCGAATGCCGCCTCCGACCCGATGCTGGCCGGGCATCGTCTGCCGGAAGCGGCGCAATTCTACCTGCAGGGCCATCCCGCCGACGACCCCGAGGCTTCGCCAATCTTTGCCGACTTCCCCGGCTGTCCGCCGGTGCTGCTGCAGACCGCCGAGACCGAGATCCTGAGCGATGATGCGCTGCGGATGGAAGAAAAACTGCGCCGGGCCGGGGCCGAGGTGCTGCTGCAACTTTGGCCCGGGGTGCCGCATGCCTGGCAGATGATGGATGGGCTGCTCCCCGAATCGCGCGAGGCCCTGCGCGATGCCGCCCGTTTCGTCACCCGCGTTCTTACCGTGCCGCCGCAAAGGTCAGACGGTAACTGACCGCCTCGGCCAGATGCGGCGCGCGGACCGGGTCCGATCCGTCCAGATCGGCAATCGTCCGCGCCGTGCGCAAGACGCGATGATAGCCCCGCGCGGTCAGACCGAAACGGGCCGCGACCTTGCCCAGAAGCTCCCGCCCCTCGGCGTCGGGGGCGGCGATCTCGTCGAGCACCACGCCTTCGGCCTCGGCATTGACCCGGATCTGCGGATGATCGGCGAAACGGCGGCTTTGAATCTCGCGCGCCGCCGCCACCCGCGCCGCCACCGTGGCGGAGCTGTCCCCCGCCGCAGGCAGATCCAGCTCGCGCCAATCGACGGCGGGCACCTCGATGCGCAGATCGAAGCGGTCCATCAGCGGCCCGGAAATCCGGCCCAGATAGTCCTCGCCGCATTGCGGCACCCGGGCACAGGCGCGCGCCGGATCGCCCAGATAGCCGCAGCGACAGGGGTTCGCCGCCGCCACCAACAGGAACCGGCAGGGGTAGCGGACATGCGCATTGGCGCGGGCCACGACGACCTCGCCGGTCTCGATCGGCTGGCGCAGGGTTTCCAGCACCGGGCGGGGGAATTCGGGAAACTCGTCCAGAAACAGCACGCCGTTATGCGCAAGGCTGACCTCTCCGGGCCTTGCGCCGCGCCCGCCGCCGATCATCGCCGCCATCGAGGCGGTGTGATGCGGTTCGCGAAACGGCCGGTTGCGCGAAATCCCGCCTTCGGAGAGAAGCCCCGAGAGCGAATGCACCATCGAGGTTTCAAGGGCTTCCAGCGCCGACAAGGGCGGCAGGATGCCCGGCAGCCGCGCCGCCAGCATCGACTTGCCCGAGCCGGGCGGACCCGCCATGAACAGGTGATGCCGCCCGGCGGCGGCGATCTCGAGCGCCCGTTTCGCCCGTTCCTGCCCCTTCACGTCGCGCAGATCGCGGGCGGCGGGCGGCGTTTCCACCTCGCCCGGACGCGCGGGGGCGAGCGGCTGCTGCCCGGTCAGATGCCGCAAAGCCTCGGTCAGGGTCGCAGGCGCGAAAACCTGCGTCGCCCCCACCCAAGCGGCCTCGGCACCGCAGGGTTTGGGACACATCAGCGCGCAATCCTCGGCCGCCGCCGCCATCGCCGCGGGCAGCGCGCCGACCACCGACACAATCCGGCCATCCAGCGCCAGTTCGCCGATCGAGACAAGGGTTTCCACCTCTTCTTTCGGCACGATCTCGATCGCGGCCAGAAGCGCAATCGCGATCGGCAGGTCGAAATGCGAGCCCTCCTTGGGCAGATCGGCAGGCGAGAGATTGACGGTGATCCGCCGCATCGGCAGCGCGATCGACAGCGCCGCCAGCGCCGCCCGCACCCGGTCGCGGGCCTCGGAGACCGCCTTGTCGGGCAGGCCGACGATGGAAAACGCCGGCATCCCGGCGGCAAGGGCGCATTGCACCTCGACGATCCGCGCTTCGACGCCTTCGAAAGCCACCGTATAGGTTCGTGCCACCATGCCCGCTCTCCGCCCGGTTGCAGCCTAGCGCAGAACCGGGCGGGATGGGTTAACGGATCATTGAGCCCGTCATTGCGGCCCGGGCCAGGGCCGGGTCGGCCAGTCGCGCTGGTAAAACGGCTGATCGGGGCCTTCGGCCAGACCCTCGGCGCGCCAGGCGCGGAAATCGGCATCGGCAAGCCAGGTCGCCACATAAGCCGCGGCCTCGGGGCCGACGGGCAGGTTGTAGCCCGCGATCCGCGCCGCCACCGGTGCGAAGAAGGCATCGGCCAGCGACCAGCGCCCGAACAGCCACGGCCCCCCGGCGCCGTGAGCCGCCCGCGCCATCGACCAGAGCGACTCGATCCGCGCCAGATCGGCCAGAACCGCTTCGGTCGGCTCGCAGGTCTCGTAACTGACGCGCAGGTTCATCGGACAGTGGCTGCGCAACGCGCCAAAGCCCGCATGCATTTCCGAAGCGAGCCAGCGCGCCATCGCGCGGGCATCGGCATCCTCGGGCCAAAGCCCGGCCCCGGGGTGGCGCTCGGCGATCGTCTCGGCAATCGCCAGCGTCTCGCCGATCACCTGACCCGAGGGCAGCCGCAGCGCAGGCGCCAGAACCGCGGGCGCGAATTCCGCCAGAAGCCGTTTGAAATCATCGCTGTAAAGCCGCCCCGAGACGGTCTTCACCGGCACGCCTGCTTTCGCGAATACCAGCCAGCCGCGCAACGACCAGCTGGAATAGGACCGATCCCCGATCGCCAGTTCATACCCCATTCCGACCTCCCTTTTTCGCCGGAATGCTAGTCCGCGGCCGCCCCTGTGCAAAGGTTAATCCTGCACAGTGATTTTTTTGTGATGCACACTGCAACTTGGAGACATTCCAGATCGTTTCTGTCAGTGTAGGTGCAGTGAGCACGCCTAACAGCGGGTTGGGAGACCCGGGGAGACTGACATGGCACTCGATGGAATGACCGACGACACGCTTCCGCGGCAAGCTATGCGGGCGGAATATCTGGACGCCGAGACCGAGGCACGGCTGGCCCGCGCCTGGCGCGATCACCGCGACGAGGCGGCCCTGCACCGCCTTGTCAGCGCCTATATGCGGCTGGCGATTTCGATGGCCTCGAAATTCCGCCGCTACGGGGCGCCGATGAACGACCTGATCCAGGAGGCGTCGCTCGGCCTGATGAAGGCCGCCGACAAGTTCGACCCCGATCGCGGCGTGCGGTTTTCAACCTATGCGGTCTGGTGGATCAAGGCTTCGATCCAGGAATTCGTGATGCGCAACTGGTCGATGGTGCGCACCGGGTCCACCTCGTCGCAAAAGGCGCTGTTCTTCAACCTCAAGCGCGTGCAGGCGCAGATCCAGCGCGAGGCCGAGGCCGAGGGGGTGGTGCTGGACAGCGCGCAGCTGCGCGAAAAGGTGGCGATCTCGATTGGCGTTTCGATGGCCGATGTCGAGATGATGGAGGGGCGGCTCTCGGGCTCCGATCTGTCGCTGAACGCGCCGCAGTCGAATGACGAGGACGGCCGCGAATGGGTCGACACGCTGGAGGACGAGGGCGGCAGCCCAGAGACCCGGGTGACCGAGGCGCATGACGGCGCGAAGATGCGCGACTGGCTGGGTCAGGCGATGGGGCAGCTGTCGGCGCGCGAACGCTATATCGTGGCGCAGCGTCGGCTGATCGACGAGCCGCGGACGCTGGAAAGCCTGGGCGAGGAACTGGGCCTGTCGAAAGAGCGGATCCGGCAGCTCGAGGCGCAGGCTTTCAGCAAAATGCGCAAGTCGCTGGAAAGCCGCAGCGAAGAGGTGATAGGCTTCTTCGCATGAGGATTGCTGGCGTTCTTGTTGCCCTGTCGCTGGCGGCTCCGGTCGCGGCCGAGGAGATTTCGGCCGCCGATCTGCCCGCCCGGATCATCGCCGCCGCACCGCAGGTTGCGGTGCTGGGCGAGGTGCATGACAATGCCGATCACCACCTGGCGCAGGCCGCGGCGGTGGCGGCGCTAAAACCCAAAGCGCTGGTCTTCGAGATGCTCGACCAGGCGCAGGCGGCGATGGTGACACCCGATCTGATCGGCAAGCCTGACGCGCTGGCCGAGGTTCTGGGCTGGGAAGCCGCGGGCTGGCCGGATTTCGCGCTCTATGCGCCGATCTTTGCCGCCGCCTCCACGGCGCGGGTCTATGGTGCGGCGCTGCCCCGCGACCAGGTGCGCCGCGCGATGAAGGAGCCGCTGGCGCAGGTCTTCCCCGAGGCGGCGCGGTTCGGCATCGACAGCCCCTATCCCGCCGCGCTGCAAGCGCAGCTCGAAGCCCAAACCCAGGCCGATCACTGCAACGCCCTGCCGCCCGAGCTGCTGCCCGGGATGGTGGCGGCGCAGCGGTTGCGCGATGGCGCCTTTGCGCAGGTGACGCTGCGGGCGCTCTCGGAAACCGGCGGCCCGGTGGCGGTAATCACCGGCTCGGGACACGCCCGCAAGGACCGCGCCGTGCCTGCGCTGGTTGCCCATGCCGCGCCGGGGGTGAAACTGCTCTCGCTTGGCCAGCTGGAACGCCCGGCCGGGGGCGATCAGCCCTTCGATCTGTGGATCGTCACCGATCCCGCGCCCCGCGAAGACCCCTGCAAGGCCTTCCAATAACTTGCGCGAGCCCCGCCGCCGCCCTACAGCTTGGCAAAACCGGAGGGGCGCATGACAAAACGGATTCTGCTGATCATCGGCGGCGGCATCGCGGCGGTGAAAGCGCCGGAGTTGATCCGGCTTCTGCGCGGCGCGGGCTTTGCCGTGACCCCGGTTCTGACGAAAGCCGGGGCGGAATTCGTCACGCCGCTCTCGGTCTCTTCGCTCGCCGGCGAGGCCGCGCATAGCGCGCTTTTCGATCTGACGCAGGAAGCCGAAATCGGTCATATCCAGCTCAGCCGCGCCGCCGATCTGGTGGTGGTGGCGCCTGCGACCGCCGATCTGATGGCGAAGATGGCGGCGGGTCTTGCGGGGGATCTGGCCTCGACGCTGCTGCTGGCGACGGACAAGCGGGTGCTGATCGCACCCTCGATGAATGTGCGGATGTGGCAGCACCCGGCGACGCAGCGCAACTTGCGGCAATTGCAAGCCGATGGCGTGCTGACCGTCGGCCCGAACGCAGGCGACATGGCCTGCGGCGAATACGGGATGGGCCGGATGGCGGAACCGGCGGAAATTCTGGCCGCGATTCACTCCGCTCTGGCGGAGGGGCCGCTCAAGGGGCGGCATGTGCTGGTGACCTCGGGGCCGACGCATGAGCCGATCGACCCGGTACGCTACATCGCCAACCGCTCCTCGGGGGCGCAGGGCACGGCGCTGGCGGCGGCCTTGCGCGATCTGGGCGCCGATGTGACCTTTGTGACCGGCCCTGCGACCGTGCCGCCGCCCGAAGGCGTGAAGGTGGTCAGGGTCGAAACCGCGCGCGAGATGCTTTTGGCCGTGCAGACCGCCCTGCCCGCCGAGGCGGCGATCTTTGCCGCCGCCGTCGCCGATTGGCGGGTGGCGAATGCCAGCCTGCAGAAGATGAAGAAGGACGGCACGGGTCAGGCGCCCGCGCTGAGTTTTGCCGAGAACCCGGATATTCTGGCGACCGTCGCCCAGATGGGGCCGGGGCGGCCGAAACTGGTCGTGGGCTTTGCCGCAGAGACCGAGAATGTGACGGCCCATGCCACGGCGAAACGCGCCCGCAAGGGCTGCGACTGGATCGTGGCGAATGATGTCAGCCCGGCCACCGGCATCATGGGCGGCAGCGAGAACGCGGTGACGATCCTCGATGAAAGCGGCGCCGAGACCTGGGCACGGATGGGCAAGGACGCGGTCGCCCGCAGGCTGGCGGCACGCATTGCCACCGCGCTTGGCGCAAGCTGACAGGGCGAAAGGGCGTATTTGCGCCAAGAAAAAGCAAGCCGTCTTTTTCTTGGTCCAAATACGCGAAAGAAAACGGAAGGGGCAGGCATGACGCCGATCATCAAGGTGCTGCGCGAGGACTGGGCCGATCCGGAGGTGGCGCTGCCCGCTTATGAAACCCATGGCGCCGCCGGGGCGGATATTCGCGCCAACCTGCCGCCCGGGATCCGCGAAACCGGGCTGGTGCTGGCGCCGATGGGGCGGGTGATCGTGCCGACCGGGCTGCGCGTCGCCATCCCCGAGGGGTTCGAGATGCAGATCCGGCCGCGGTCCGGGCTGGCCTTCAAGCACGGGCTGGGCATGCCGAACGGGCCCGGCACCATCGACAGCGATTATCGCGGGCCTTTGGGCGTGTTGATGATCAACTTCGGCGCCGAGGCTTACACGATCCGCCACGGCGAGCGGGTGGCGCAGGCGATCATCGCCCCCGTTGTGCAGGCGCGCTACGAGGTCGCCGCGGATCTGGGCGAGACGGCGCGCGGCGCGGGCGGTTTCGGCTCGACCGGCAAGGGCTGAGCGATGACCGGGCTGATCCTGCTGGCGGTGATCGCGGCGCTGGGCTGGAAGCTGCGCGCCCCCGCCGGGCTGGTCTGGGGCACGCTGGCGCTGCTTTGGGGCGCCTTCGTGCTGGTGCATGGGCTCTTTCCCGATCCCGGCCATCCGCTTCCGGCGCTGATCGGCGGCAGCCTGCCCGGCTGGATCGGGCTTGGCGTCGTGGCCGCGCTGGTGCAGGCCTATCGCGGGGCGCTGGCGCGGCTGCGCGCCCGGGCGGTGGTGCCCGAAGCCCCCGCCGAAGGGCCGTTTTCAAAAGCCGAACTGGACCGCTATTCCCGCCATCTGCTTTTGCGCGAGATCGGCGGCACCGGGCAGCGGCAGCTGAAATCGGCGCGGGTGCTCATCCTGGGGGCGGGCGGGCTTGGATCGCCCGCGCTGCTTTACCTGAGTGCTGCGGGCGTCGGCACGCTGGGCGTGATCGATCCTGACACGGTCTCCAATTCGAACCTGCAGCGGCAGGTGCTGTTTCGCGACGATGACATCGGCACGCCGAAAGTCTTCGCCGCCGAAGCGGCGCTGAAAGCGCTGAACCCCTTCCTCACCGTCAAACCCTATCACCGCCGCCTGACCGAAGATATCGCCGCGGCTCTGATCGCGGACTATGATCTGGTGCTGGATGGCTGCGACGATTTCGAGACCCGGCAGCTGGTCAACCGCGCCTGTGTCGCCGCCGCCAAGCCGCTGATTTCCGCCGCGATCTCGCAATGGGAGGGGCAGATCAGCCTCTATCACCCCGCCAGCGGCGGCCCCTGTCTGGCCTGCCTCTTCCCCCATGCCCCCGCCCCCGGCCTTGCGCCCAGCTGCGCCGAGGGCGGTGTGATGGCGGCCCTGCCCGGCATCCTTGGCACGATGATGGCGGCCGAGGCGATCAAGGAGATCACCGGGACAGGCACCAGCCTGCGCGGCAAGCTGCAGCTGATCGACGCGCTGCATGGCGAAAACCGCACCATCGCGGTTTGCCGCGATCCCGCCTGCCCGGTCTGCGGCGGCTGAGACTGGACAGCCCCCGCCCCCGGGAATAGCTTTGGCCGACCCCTCAACCGGAGCCTTCCGATGAAACTGCCCCTTGTTGCCGCCGCCCTGCTGGCCGCCTCGCCTGCCCTTGCGCAATTGCCCGATCTGGCGGGCCGCGCCATCACCGTGGTGACCGAGGATGCCTATCCGCCGCTGCAATTCGTCGATGCCACGGGCGCCCATGTCGGCTGGGAATATGACGCCATGGCCGAGATGGCAAAGCGGCTCAACATGACGGTGAGCTATGAGCATTCGAGCTGGGATGCGATGATCCCGGGGGTTTCCGCCGGGCAATATGACATCGGCATGACCGGCATCACCATCCGCGACGACCGCAAGACCGCGGTGGATTTCTCCGATCCCTACATGCGCTCCGAAATGATCATGCTGGTGCGCGGCGACGAGACCCGGTTCAGCGATGGCAAGAGTTTCGCCGCCAATCCCGATCTGCTGATGGCGGCGCAGCCTGGCACGACGCCGTTCTATGTCGGCGTCTATGAGCTGCTGGACGGCAACGAGGCCAATCCCCGCATCAAGATGTTCGAGACCTTCGGCGCCGGGGTCGAGGCGCTGCGCGGCGGCGATGTCGATCTTGTGCTGACCGATTCCACCGCGGGCGAGGGCTATGCCAAGGCCTCGGACGGCGCCTTGAAGATTGTCGGCGAGAAACTGGGGGCCGAGGATTTCGGCTTCATCTTCCCCAAGGGTTCCGACCTCGTGGCGCCGATCAATGCGGCGATTGCCGAGATGAAGGCCGATGGCACGATCGCGGCGCTGAACAGAAAATGGTTCCTTGATTACAAGATGGGGGAATGAGGTCCCATCCTGACCGCGATTTCCCCTGGTGGCTGGTGGCGCTGGGCGTCGCCGCGCTTGGGGTGGGCGGGGCGGTCGCCGCCGATCCGTTGCATGCGAAGATCTTCGCCACCCTGTCGAAGGGCATCGGCATCACGGTTTTCGTGACGCTGGTGGCCTTTGCGGGCGCGCTGGTGCTGGGGTTGTTGCTCGCCGTCGCCTCGCTCTCGCGCCATCTGATCTGGCGGCAGCTGGCACGGCTTTACACCGAGGTGATCCGCGGCGTGCCGATCATCGTGCTTTTGCTTTACGTCGCCTTCGCGCTGGTGCCCGCGCTGGTCGCGGGCTGGAATGCGCTTGGGCTGCCGGAACTCTCGGTGCGGGATTTCCCGCTTTTGGCGCGGGCGGTGCTGGCGCTGATCCTCGCCTATGCCGCCTTTCTGGCCGAGGTGTTCCGCGCCGGGCTGCTCTCGGTCGAGCGCGGCCAGATCGAGGCGGCCAAGGCGCTGGGTCTGGGCGGCTGGCTGCGGTTCCGGCTGATCGTCTTTCCGCAGGCCTTCCGCACCGTGCTGCCGCCTTTGGGCAATGATTTCGTGGCGATGGTGAAGGACAGCTCGCTGGTGTCAGTGCTGGGGGTGGCCGATATCACCCAGCTGGGCAAGGTCACCGCGGCGGGGAATTTCCGCTATTTCGAGACCTATAACGTCGTCGCGCTTATCTATCTGGCGATGACCGTCACCCTGTCGCTGCTGCTGCGCAAGCTTGAAGCGCATCTGCGGCAGCGCGGCGCCCCCGAACGCGACTGAACCTGACGCGACTAAGCGTTTCAGAACGCATAGCCGAAGCGGGCGATATCGGCGGCGGCGATCCGTGCCACCGCCTCGGCGGTGTCGTCGTCGTAATAAAAGCGCCAATCCGCCCGCCGGTCCGAGGCATTGGCACGGGCGAGCGGAAACAGCCGAAAGCCCAGATGCGCTTCCAGCGCGGCGCCGTCTTCTTCCAGATGTTCCAGCCGCAAAAAGGCGGTCGCGGCCTCGATCCCGTCGGCGAGCCGCAGATAGCTGCCATAGGGCGTCGCCGCGATCGAGGCGGCGGTCTGCGGATGGCGCACGAAGCCTGCGAAATCCAGCCCTTGCGCCAAGCTTACCGCCGGATGGGCAAAGCTTTGCCCGCGCAGCCAGTGGTAATAGCTGACCATCCGGTCCCAGGGGTTGCGCACGAGGGTAAAGGTGAACCACTCCCGCGCCTGGGCTTCGGTGTAAAGCCCGATCCCGTCCGCCAGCGTCGCATGTTTCCAAAGCCGCCCCGCCGTCGTCACGCCTGCAAGCCGCGCCCTGCGCCGCCGCGCCTTCGGCGTGTCGCCCACCAGAATGTCATCGGCCCTGGCGCGGGCCTCCAGCGCCAGCGCCAGGGCCGTGCCCCCGGTCTTCGGGATATGGACAAAGATGAAGCGGCGGCCCGGGGAAACGATCATGCGGAGAGATTAGCGCCCGCGCGCCACAATCGCGAGTCCCGCCAGCCAGATCAGCCCCATCCCCGCCCATTCGCGCAGACCAGGCACCTCGCCCCAGAGCAGAAAGCCCCAAAGCGCCGCGGCGGGCAGCACGACATATTCGAAGACGGCGGCGCGGGTGGCATCGGTCAGCTGATAGCCCCGCACCATCAGGCTGACCGCCACAAGCGAGCCGAAAGCCTGGGCAAAGACCCAGAACAGCACCGTGCCCGAGGGCAGCGCGGGCCCGCGCAGGATGAAAGCGAGGGGCCCCTCGCCCGCCATCGGAAACAGAGCGAGCAGCAAAAGCCCGGCCCCGCCCAGCAACCCCAGCATGGCAAAGAACCCGGCGGTCAGCGTCACCGCCCCCTCGCCCGGGCACCAGCGCTGGGTGGCGATATTGCCCAGCGCGTAAAGCGCGCCGCCCAGCACCGGGATCGCCGCGGCCGGGCCGATCCGCGCCGCCTCGGGGCCAAGGACCAGCAGGATGCCCGCAAAACCCACGGCGACGGCCAGGATGCGGACCAGACCGATGCGCTCGCCATAGACGAAGCGGGTGATCAGCAAAACGAAGATCGGCGCGGTGAACAGCCCCGCCGCCACCTGCGGCACCGGCAGAAAGCCAAGGCTGCCGAAATAGCACAGCATCGCCACCCCATGCACCGCCGAGCGCGCGGCGACGGCGGGAAAATTGCGCGGCCGCAGATCCAGCCGGAACAGCGGCACCGCCAAAGCCAACAGCCCCGCCACCATCAGCGAGCGCGTCAGATGGAACTGCCACAGCCCGATATCCGCGGCGATGACGCGCACGTAATTGTCGGTGAAACCGATGATCAGCGCATAGGCCGATATCGCCGCCGCGGCCTGCGCGGTGTGGTTCTTGTCCGTCATTGCGGCTGCTCCCTGTCCCTGCCCCTGTGTGCCGGGGCGGTTCCGGCCTGGCGCGTCCAATCCCGACATCGCGGACGACATTCGGCGTGAAAACGACCGCGCAGATCGCCGCGGGGTGCGAATCACGCAATTGACCCCGGTTCCCCTTTCGCTATTCTTTGCGGAACCGGGTCCGAAGGCCCCCAGCCATAGTCGAAGCGAAGATGACCGCGCTGCCGCAATATGAGATGCTGACCGCGCAGGGCCTGTGGCGGGACACCCCGCAGGCGCAGCGGCGGCTGGTGCTGCTGTCGCTGGGCGATGCGACGCTGGTGATCCGCGACAATCTTTCCGACCGGGCAGTGGCGCATTGGTCGCTCGCGGCGTTGGTGCGACGCAATCCGGGGGCGATGCCTGCGGTTTACGGCGCCTCGGAGGAACCGGGCGAAGAGCTTGAAATCGGCGACGAGCTGATGATCGAGGCGATCGAGAAGGTGCAGGCGGTGATCGACTCCCGGCGTCCGCATCCGGGGCGGCTGCGGCGGATCGGCTGGAGCCTGTCGCTGGTGGCGCTGGCGCTGGGTGGGCTTTTCTGGCTGCCGGGCGCGCTGGTCGATCAGGCGGCGCGGGTGGTGCCGACTGCCAAGCGCACCGACATCGGCCGGATCGTGCTGCGCGACATGGAACGCACGACCGGCGTCGCCTGCCATTCGACCGAGGGCGATGCCGCGCTGGAGGCGCTGGCGGCGCGGCTGCAGGGCATCTCCGAAATCGCCGTGCTGCCGCGCGGGCTGACCGGGGCACGGATCCTGCCCGGCGGGGTCGTTGCGCTGGGCACCGACACGCTGACCGGCCCCGACACGCCCGAGGTGGCGGCGGGGGCGATCCTGTCGGCGCAGCAGGCGCAGGCGGCGGAAAACCCGCTGCATGCGGCGCTTGCCTGGGCGGGCAGCGGCGCGGCGCTGACGCTGCTGACCACCGGCGATCTGCCCGCAGAGCGGCTGCGCGGCTATGGCGAGGTGGTGCTGTCGCATCCGCCCGCAATCGCCCATGGCGAGGCGCAGACGGAGACCCTGCTGGAGGCGTTCCGGGCGACGGGCGTGTCCTCGACGCCCTATGCCTATGCGATCGACCCGACCGGAGAGGCGGCGCTCGGCCTGATCGAGGCGGATCCGTTCCGCGGCGCCCCCGCGCCCGAGCCGGTGCTGGCCGATGATCAATGGCTGGCGCTGAAGGATATCTGTTCCTGACACGCAAAGGGGCGGCCCGGCGGACCGCCCCCAAAGCCTGCGCGGGACCGGCTCAGCGCAGGATGCCCTCGGCAAAGCCCGCATTTCGGACCGTGGCCAGCGCCGCGCGCGCATCGGCGAAGGGACCGGCCAGAACCACGGTCAGACCGCGCCGGGTCTGCGCCGAGGACACCGGCAACCCGGCCGCGGCCAGACGCGCTTTGGCGGCGGCGGCATTTCCGGCGACGGCAAAGCTGCCCACCTGCACATAGCGCGGCGCGGCGGGGGCTGCGGCCTCGGGCGCGGATTTCGACGACACCCGCATCGGGGTGCTCGCCCCGGGCGAAAGCGCGGGGGCGGAAACGTGAACCGGCTCGGCCGGAACGATGCGCCGGCGCTCCGGGGTGCGCTCGGTCACTCGCCGCGACGGCACCTGGTTCGTCCACATCACGCCCTGTTCGGCATCGCCCTGCGCCGTGCGCGGACCGCGGAAGGGATTGAGCCGCCCGTCGTCGAAAGCAGGGGCATAGCCGGTCGGCCCGACCGAGGTCTCCACCGTGATCGGCGCCAGCGTGATGTGCCCCGAGGGCGCGCGCACCAGCACCGGCCCGACCGAGGGCCCGCCGGACCCCGGCCGCGCGGTCATCGGCGCGACGCCGCCGCCCAGCGCATAGGGGCTTGCCGCGGCATAGACCTGTTGCGGGGTGGCGCCCGGCATCGGCGCCGAGGGGGTCACGACCAGACCGGGCACGGCGGCGGCATTGATGAAATCGACCGGGTTTTGCGCGGCGCCCCCGCAGCGCACGACAGAGCGGCCATCCGACAGCAGGTAGCGCTGCGCCGCGGCCATGCCCGCCGGGCAGGCGGTTGCAGCCGCCGCCACCGTCTCGGTGCCGGTGATCCGCACCGGAACCGGCAGGGTGTTGTGATAGCGCAGGCTGCCCCCGCCCGGAGCCGCCGTGCCGCCGCTGAGCGCATAGGGCGAGACATAATCCGACCGCGCGGGCACCGCGGCCGCGACGGGCGGCAGCACCGGGCTTTGCGGCGCGGCGGCCCCCCGGACCGGCGCTGCGGGCACGGGCTGCATCGGGGCGGCAGCGCCAAGACCGATGCGCGGCGGCGTCGCGGTGGTGGCGATGGTCTCCATCGGCTTGCCGACGAAGGGCGTCGGCGCAAAGGGCGATCTGGCGGGCCGAGTGGCAGGCGCCGGAGCAGGCGTGGCGGCCACCGCCACCGGCGGCGCGGATTTGACCGGGGCCGTCGCGACCTTTGCCGCCGCCGCGCCTTGCGGCAGGCTGGGCTGGTAGCCGCAAAGCTGCTTTTTCGACCGGTCGACCCGCGGCACCCAGGTCACCGTGCCGCCATAGCCCGCGCGCACGAAAACACAGCCCGCGCTGTCGACATATTGCCGCCCCTTGTAGGAGGGGGGCGGCACATCGGCCGGACCGTTGATCTCCATCTCTGCCAGGGCGGCCGAACCACCCACCGCGGCCGCGACCGCCGTCGCCGCCACCCACCAACCATACCGCCGCATATCATCCCCCGATGATCTTTCGGAAAAACTGCAGCACAATTGTTGCAGAGTAAAGGAAAATCCGCCGTTTCCGCTGCCGCTATTTGGTGCCGAACATGCGGTCGCCCGCATCCCCCAGACCCGGCACGATATAGCCGTGATCGTCCAGATGGCTGTCGATGGAGGCGGTGACGATCGGCACATCCGGGTGCGCTGCGCGCATCCGCGCCACCCCTTCGGGTGCCGCCAGCAAGCACAGGAAGCGGATGTTCTTCGCGCCCTTGTCCTTCATCAGCTGCACCGCCGCGGCCGAGCTGTTGCCCGTCGCCAGCATCGGATCGACAACGATCACCATCCGGTCTTCCAGTTCGGCGGGCACCTTGCAGTAATATTGCACCGGCTGCAGCGTGTCCGGGTCGCGGTAAAGCCCGACAAAACCGACCCGCGCCGCCGGAACCAGTTCAAGGATGCCATCGAGAAGCCCGTTCCCCGCCCGCAGGATCGAGATCAGCGCCAGTTTCTTGCCCTCGAGGATCGGCGCCTCCATCTCGCACAGCGGCGTGTCGATCCGCTTCGTCGTCAGGTCCAGGCCGCGGGTGACCTCATAGGCCAGAAGCAGGCTGATCTCGCGCAGAAGCTGACGGAAAGAGGCGGTGGAGGTGTCCTTTTCCCGCATCAGCGTCAGTTTGTGCTGCACCAGCGGGTGATCGACGACGGTGACCTGTTGATCCATGGTCTGTCCTTTCAAAGAAAACTGCGGCCGGGCCCTTGCGGGGCCACGCCCAGATGCGTCGCGACCGACGCGCCGATGTCGGCATAGGCGAGCTGCCCCACCGGACGCAAGCCAAGCCCGTGACCGAGCACCGGCACCCGTTCGCGGGTGTGATCGGTGCCCGACCAGCTGGGGTCATTGCCGTGATCGGCGGTGAAGATCGCCAGATCGCCCGGACGCAGGGTCGGCAGGAAGCGGCCCAGACAGGTGTCGAACCATTCCAGCGCCCGCGCATAGCCCGCAACATCGCGCCGATGCCCCCAGAGACTGTCGAATTCGACGAAATTGGCGAAGGTCAGGCTGCCCTCCTCGGCCTGATCGCCAAGGCGGATCAGATGCTCCATCAGATCGGCGTCATTCTTGCCCTTGTGCAGATGGGTGATGCCGCGATGGGAAAAGATGTCGCCGATCTTGCCGATGGCATGGGTGGTGCGCCCCGCCCCCGCGACCCAATCGAGCAGCGTGGGCGCGGGCGGGGCAATGGCGAAATCGCGCCGGTTCGGCGTGCGAAGAAAGGCGCCGGGCGGGCCGGTGAAGGGCCGCGCGATGACGCGGCCCACCTTCATCGCATGCAGCCTTGGCGCCACATCGCGGCACAGCTGCAACAGCCGGTCCAGCCCGAAGCTTTCTTCATGCGCGGCGATCTGGAACACGGAATCGGCCGAGGTGTAGCAGATCGGCCAGCCGCTGCGCAGATGCTCTGCCCCAAGCGCCTCGATGATCGCCGTGCCGGGGGCATGGCAATTGCCCAGAATGCCTTCGGTGCCCGCGGCCTTGGCGACAAATTCCACCAGATCGGGGGGAAAACTGTCTTTCGTTTCAAGGAAATAATGCCAGTCCCAGGGCACCGGCACGCCGGCCAGTTCCCAGTGCCCCGAAGGCGTATCCTTGCCGCGCGAGACCTCTGTCGCAGCGCCCCAAAGCCCCTGCGGCGCCGCCCCAAGCCCGGTCGGGCGCGTGCCGCTGGCCAGTTCCACCGCCGCCGAAAGGCCCATCGCATCCAGATGCGGCAGCTGGAGCGGACCGGAGCGCCCCGCCTCGGCCCGGCCCGCGGCGCAGGCCTCGGCGATATGGGCCAGCGTGTTCGCCCCGGTGTCCGGGCGCCCCTCGTTGAAAAACGACCCCGCATCCGGGGCGCCGCCGATGCCGACGGAATCCATCACGATCAAAAAGGCGCGGGTCATCCCAGATCCTCCGGTCCGATCCGGCAATGGATCAGCGGCGGTTCCTCGGGCGGATCATCCGCGATCTGATAGGCTGCCAGAACCGCCGCCACTGCCTGATCGGCGCGGGCCTGATCGGGGGCATGGACCAGTGCCAGGGCCTCGCCGCGGGCCATTTCTTCGCCGATCATCGCAAGCCCGGTCAGCCCGACCGAAGGGTTGATCCGGTCCGTGCCAAGCAGCCGCCCGCCGCCCAGCCGCACCACCGCCTCGCCCAAAGCCCGGCCATTCACCCGGGCGACAAAACCCGGCCGCGGCGCGGGCACCGGCACGATCAGCGGCGCCGCCGGAAGCCGGTCGGGGTAGCGTTCGACGAAATCGACCGGCCCGCCCAAGGCCGCCACCATCCGCCCGAAGGTCTCGGCCGCCCGGCCGCTTTCGATCGCGGCATCGATCAGCGCCGCGCCATCATCCAGACTTTCCGCCTTGCCCGCCAGCATCAGCACCTCGCCGCCCAGCGCCGCCGTCACGTCCCACAGCGCCTCGTTCACCGAGGAGCCGGTCAAAGTCTCCATCACTTCAAGGACTTCCAGCGCATTGCCCGCCGATTGCCCCAGGCTCTGGTTCATGTCCGTCATCAAGGCCGAGGTTCGGACCCCCGCCTCATTCGCCGTCTTCACCAGGCTTTCGGCGAGCGCGCGGGCGTCTTCCACCGTCGCCATGAAGGCGCCCGAGCCGACTTTCACATCCAGCACCAGCGCATCAAGCCCGACGGCGAGCTTCTTCGACAGGATCGAGGCGGTGATCAGATCGATGCTTTCCACGGTGCCCGAGATGTCGCGGATGCCGTAAAGCCGCTTGTCGGCGGGGGCGATTTCTCCGGTCGCGCCGACGATGGCGCAGCCGACCTCGGCCACGACCTTGCGCAGCATCTCGACGCCGGGCAGCGCCTTGTAGCCCGGGATCGCCTCCATCTTGTCCAGCGTGCCGCCGGTATGGCCCAGCCCCCGCCCCGAGATCATCGGCACATAAACGCCACAGGAAGCCAAGGCCGGGGCCAGCAGCAAGGACACGGAATCGCCGATGCCGCCGGTGGAATGCTTGTCGACGACCGGGCCGGGCAGATCCCAGGTGATGACCTGCCCCGAATCCCGCATCGCCCGCGTCAGCGCCACCCGACCGCCGGGTCCGATGCCGCGGCACAGGACCGCCATCGCGAAAGCCCCGGCCTGCGCATCGGACACCGTGCCATCGGCGAGGCCGCGCGCAAACCATCCCGCAGCCTCGGGCGAAAGCCCGGCGCCGTCGCGCACCGCCATGATGATTGAGCGGGCATCCATCAGACATTGTCCATGTGATGCGCATCGAACCGACCGGGCAGCAGATCGCCGATCGTGGTGTCCAGCCGCGCCCCCGCCGTGGTGGCCAGCGTCACCGGCACCTCCGCCCGCCCGAATTCGGCCAGTTTCTGCCGACAGCCACCGCAGGGCGGCACCGGCGCGGGGCTGTCGGCGATCACCGCGACCTCGATCAGCTCGGTCTCGCCCGCCGCCACCATCGCGGCAATCGCCCCCGCCTCGGCACAGGTGCCCTCGGGGTAAGCCACGTTTTCCACGTTCACGCCGCGGTAAATCGTGCCCGATGCCCCGCGCACCGCCGCCCCCACCTTGAATTTCGAATAGGGCGCATAGGCATTCTCGCGCACCTCGCGCGCGGCATCGAGCAGGGACATGTCCGCCTCCGGCATGGGTTTCCGCCCGATCCTGCGCCGCGCCGGGCGGCAGCGCAAGGGGGTGGGCTGCTTGCGCTATCAACGCTTTCCGGCGATCTGGAATTGGTTTAAGGCTGAACCATCTTCAGGGAGAGGCTCATGACCGACGAACGTCACCCGCCCGCGCGCCACCCGGCGCTGGATTATCACGAATATCCGAAGCCCGGAAAGCTCGAAATCCGCGCCACCAAGCCCCTGGCGAACGGGCTTGACCTGAGCCGCGCCTATTCGCCGGGCGTCGCCGAAGCCTGCCTTGAAATCAAGGCCGATGCCAGCACCGCGGCGCGCTACACCGCGCGGGGCAATCTGGTCGCGGTGGTGACGAACGGCACCGCCGTGCTGGGGCTGGGCAATATCGGACCGCTCGCCGCCAAGCCGGTGATGGAGGGCAAGGCGGTCCTGTTCAAGAAATTCGCCAATATCGACGCTTTCGACATCGAGGTGAACCAGCCCGACCCGGAGAAACTGGCCGATCTGGTCTGCGCGCTGGAACCCAGCTTCGGCGCCATCAACCTTGAGGATATCAAGGCCCCCGATTGTTTCATCGTCGAGCGGATCTGCCGCGAGCGGATGAAGATCCCGGTCTTTCACGACGACCAGCACGGCACCGCCATTGTCGTCGGGGCGGCGGCAACCAATGCTTTGCGCATCGCGGGCAAACGGTTTGACGAGATCAAGATCGTCTCGACCGGCGGCGGCGCGGCGGGGATCGCCTGTCTGAACATGCTGGTGAAACTGGGGGTGCGGCGCGAAAACATCTGGCTGTGCGACATTCACGGCCTCGTTTATCAGGGCCGCGAGATCGACATGAACCCGCTCAAGGCCGCTTACGCGCAGCCGACGACGAAGCGGACGCTGGAGGAAGTGATCGAGGGGGCGGACATGTTCCTGGGCCTCTCCGGTCCGGGCGTGCTGACCCCCGATCATGTGGCACGGATGGCGGCCCGGCCGATCGTCTTCGCGCTGGCCAATCCGACGCCGGAAATCCTGCCCGATGCCGTGCGCTCGGTGGCGCCCGAGGCGATCATCGCCACTGGCCGCAGCGATTTTCCCAATCAGGTCAACAACGTCCTGTGTTTCCCCTTCATCTTCCGCGGCGCGCTGGATGTGGGGGCCACGACGATCAATGACGAGATGCAGATCGCCTGCATCGAGGGGATCGCGGCCTTGGCCCGCGCCACCACCGCCGCCGAGGCCGCCGCCGCCTATCGCGGCGAGAAGCTGACCTTCGGTCCCGACTATCTGATCCCGAAACCCTTCGATCCGCGCCTGATCGCCACCGTCTCGACCGCCGTCGCCAAGGCGGCGATGGAAACCGGCGTCGCCACCCGGCCGCTTGCGGATCTCGACGGCTACCGGCGCAATCTCGAAGCCTCGGTCGTGCGCTCGTCGCTCTTGATGCGGCCGGTCTTCGAGGCCGCCGCCACCGCCGCCCGTCGCGTCGTCTTTGCCGAGGGCGAGGATGAGCGGGTGTTGCGCGCGGCCCAGGCGATGATCGAGGAAACCACGGTGAAGCCGATCCTGATCGGTCGCCCCGAGGTGATCGAGCGGCGGGCGGAACGGGCGGGGCTGTCGCTGGTGCCCGGGCGCGATTTCGAGGTGGTGAACCCCGAACACGACCCGCGCTATCGCAGCTATTGGGAGACCTACTACGGGCTGATGGCGCGGCGCGGC
The DNA here is from genome assembly GCF_058724655.1 of Rhodobacter sp. 4.3.4. Classification (NCBI taxonomy): domain Bacteria; kingdom Pseudomonadati; phylum Pseudomonadota; class Alphaproteobacteria; order Rhodobacterales; genus Rhodobacter; species Rhodobacter sp. 4.3.4. The sequence goes on along the minus strand of NZ_CM178967.1, from coordinate 516,919 downwards.
GTGACGCCCGATCTGGCGCGGGCGATCTTGCGCACCAACACCACCGCCATCGGCGCGATCATGGTGCATCAGGGCGATGCCGACAGCCTGATCTGCGGCACCTTCGGGCAATATCTGTGGCACCTGAACTATGTCCGGCAGGTGCTGGCGCGGGGCGGGCTGCACCCTGTCGGCGCGCTCAGCCTGATGATCCTCGAAGACGGGCCGCTGTTCATCGCCGATACCCATGTGCATCACGAACCGACGCCCGAGGAGATCACCGCAACGGTGATGGCGGCGGCGCGGCATGTGCGCCGCTTTGGCCTCGCGCCGAAGGTGGCTTTGTGTTCGCACAGCCAGTTCGGCAACCTTGACACCGACTCGGGGCGGCGGATGCGCGCGGCGCTGGAACGGCTCGATGCCCGCGAACCGGATTTCGTCTACGAGGGCGAAATGCATATCGACGCCGCGCTCGAGCCGCAGATTCGCGCCCGGCTGCTGCCCGAATCGCGGCTCGACGGCGCGGCGAATGTGCTGGTCTTTGCCAATACCGATGCCGCCTCGGGGGTGCGCAACATCCTGAAAGCCAAGGCGAACGGGCTGGAGGTGGGGCCGATTCTGATGGGGATGGGGAACCGGGCGCATATCGTGACCCCCTCGATCACCACGCGGGGCCTTTTGAACGTGGCCGTGCTGGCCGGAACCCCGGTGGCCGCCTACGGCTGAAGCTGCAAAGTGAAGCGAGTTTGCAAAACGCGCTTCGCTTTCCCCGCCTCCTTCAAAAACGCAAGCCATTTGCAAAAGTTTGCGGCGGGATTCCCGCCGCATTCTGCAAATTTTCGGGCCAAGCGCGCAGCTGCAGCGGTAACATTCTTGCACAAACCTTTCCGCCTGCGTAACAAGCTTGCAAGTCTGGAGGAGGAATACCATGGGATACAATGAAGTCTATTCCGCGTGGCAGGCGGACCCGGAAGGGTTCTGGATGGATGCGGCCAAGGGCATCGACTGGGTGCAAAGCCCCTCCAAGGCCTATTTCGAGCAGGGTCCGGCCGGGGAATGGTTCGCCGATGCGATGGTGAACACCTGCTTCAACGCGGTGGACCGTCACGTTCTGGCCGGTCGCGGCGATCAGATCGCGATCATGCACGAAAGCCCGATCACCCATGCGACCAAGGGGATCACCTACAAGGAACTGCAGGCCCGGGTCTCGAGCCTGGCGGGCGCGCTGCGGATGCGCGGCGTGGAAAAGGGCGACCGCGTCATCATCTACATGCCGATGATCCCCGAAGCGCTGGAAGCGATGCTGGCCTGTGCCCGTCTGGGCGCCATCCACTCGGTCGTCTTCGGCGGCTTCGCGGCAAACGAGCTGGCGGTGCGGATCGACGACTGCACGCCGAAAGCGATCATCGCGGCGTCTTGCGGTCTCGAACCCGGTCGCGTCGTGCATTACAAGCCGCTGCTTGATGCCGCCATCGATCAAGCCACGCACAAGCCCGAATTCTGCGTCATCTTCCAGCGCGAACAAGAGGTTGCAAAGCTGGTCGAGGGCCGCGACTTCAGCTGGCACGGCTTCCAGTATGGCGTGAAACCGGCCGAATGCGTGCCGGTCGAGGGCAACCACCCGGCCTATATCCTTTACACCTCGGGCACCACCGGGGCGCCCAAGGGCGTCGTGCGGCCGACCGCGGGCCATCTGGTGGCGCTGAACTGGTCGATGAAGGCGATCTACAACATCGAGGCCGGGGACCGGTTCTGGGCCGCCTCGGACGTGGGTTGGGTCGTCGGCCACAGCTATATCTGCTACGCGCCGCTGCTGGCGGGGGCGACCACCGTCGTCTTCGAGGGCAAGCCCGTGGGCACGCCGCATCCGGGCGTGTTCTGGCGGATCATCCAGAACCACCGCATCAAGAGCTTCTTCACCGCACCGACGGCGCTGCGCGCCATCCGCCGCGAGGATCCGAACGGCGAATACATCAAGCGCTACAAGCTGCACGAGATGCAGGCGCTGTTCCTGGCGGGCGAACGCGCCGACCCGGAAACGGTGAAATGGGCGCAGGAACATCTGGGCGTGCCGGTGATCGACCACTGGTGGCAGACCGAAACCGGCTGGGCGATCGCGGGCAACCCGCTGGGCATCGAGCTTTTGCCGGTCAAGGCCGGTTCGCCGACGAAGCCGATGCCGGGCTATGACGTGCAGGTGCTGGACGAGGGCGGCCATCCGGTGGCCCCGGGCACGCTGGGCGCGCTGGCGATCAAGCTGCCCCTGCCGCCCGGCACGCTGCCGACGCTGTGGAATGCCGACGACCGCTTCAAGAAGAGCTACCTGTCGCATTTCCCCGGCTATTATGAAACCGGCGACGCCGGCTATATCGACGAAGACGGCTATGTCTACATCATGGCGCGGACCGATGACGTGATCAACGTCGCCGGGCACCGGCTTTCGACCGGGGCGATGGAAGAGGTTCTGGCCGCGCACAAGGATGTCGCCGAATGCGCCGTGATCGGCGTGGCCGACGCGCTCAAGGGTCAGCTGCCGATGGGCTTTTTGTGCCTGACCAAGGGCTGCACCCGCCCGCATGCCGAGGTGATCAAGGAATGCGTGCGGCTGGTGCGCGACCAGATCGGCCCGGTTGCGGCCTTCAAGCTGGCGGTGGTCGTCGACCGTCTGCCGAAGACGCGCTCGGGCAAGATCCTGCGCGCCACGATGGCGAAGATCGCCGACGGGCTCGACTACAAGATGCCCGCCACGATCGACGATCCGGCGATTCTCGACGAGATCACCGCGGCGCTGCAGGCGATCGGCTATCCCGAAAAGGCGGCCTGATATCCGCCCGGCGGGGCCCCCAGCGTGCGGGGCCCCGCCGAAATTCTTGCAAGACGTGTGTTTTCAGGATTCTTTGGCGCGCCCCGCAGTCTCGGGGCTTGATTTGCGACAGCCGGACGGGAAGATGGGCCTGTCGGGGTATCGTTATGAATGAACTTGGTCTTCCCTCCGATGGCGCGCGCCGCGACGCCTCGGACAACAGGGCTCAGATTGCGCGCATCATGCTGCTTGGGCATGATCTTCGCGCCGCTGTTTCCGACATTCTTGGCGGGCTGCATCTTCTGGCCGACGAGGATCTGAGCCCCGGCATGCGGCTGCAATTCGAACGGATGCGGGCGGCGGGCGAAGACATGGCCCGGCTGATCGAGGAAGGCTTCGAGATCGTCACCGATCAGGCCGTCGGGCCTTTGCGCCAGACCGTGCAGCTGGCGCGGCTGCTTTATGATCTGGAAATGCGCTGGACCGGGCGGGCGCAGGAAAAGGGGCTCGGCTTTCACGTCGCCATGGCCCCCGACGTGCCGGTGCTGGTGCGGCTTGACCGGATCGCGCTGGAACGGGTTCTGTCGAACATGCTCTCGAATGCGGTGAAATACACCGATCAGGGCGCGGTGCGGCTGGCGCTGACGGTCGAGGCCGAGAGCCGCCTGCTGTTTTCCGTGCTTGATGACGGGCCGGGGTTCGATCCGGATCTGCGCGGGCGGCTGTTCCGGCAAGGCGCGCGGGGCGAGGTTCCGGGCAAGGCGGGCCACGGGCTCGGTCTGTTCATCTCGCGCGACATGGCGCGACGGCTTCAGGGCCGGATCGAGGTCTCGAACCGGGACACGGGCGGCGCCTGCGTGGCGCTGTCCCTGCCGCTTGCCGGGCTGATACCGCCCGAGATGGCGATCGACACCCCCCTGCCCGATCTGCGCCGGATGCGGGTTCTGGTGGCCGAGGACAGCGCGCTCAATCAGGCGGTTCTGGGGCACATGCTCTCGGCGATGGGGGCGCATTGCGACAGTGCCGCCGACGGGATCGAGGCGCTCGAGATGCTCGACAACGGCAGCTACGATCTGGCGGTGATCGACGCCGAGATGCCGCGGCTGTCCGGGCTTGATCTGATCCGTTCGCTGCGCGCCAGCGGCGGGCGGCACAGCGCGATTCCGGTCGTGGTCTGCACCGCCTATGTGCTGCGCACCAACCGCGAGGCGATCGTCGCCGCCGGGGCGGATGCGATCGTTTCGAAGCCGATGACGGCGATCGAACCGCTGGCCGAGGCGATCACCCGGGCGCTGGAACGGCGTGATGGCGAGGGCCACCGACCCTGCCCGCCGGTCGTCGACGCGGCGGTGTTCGAAGCGCTTCTGGGCCTTGCCGGTCCGGAGGCGGCGCAGGAATTGCTGAGCCGGATGATCGCCGATCTGAGCCGGGTCGAACGCGGGCTGGTGGCGGGGCTATCGGCGCCCACCTTCGCCGCCGTGCAGACCGAAAGCCATGTGCTTCTGTCGGTGGCGGGCGCGGTGGGCGCGGGGCGACTGCAGGAGCTGGCCCGGGAACTTTGCGCCGCCGCCCGCCGCGAGGACAGCGTGGCGATGCAGCTGATCGGGCGCTCGGTGCTGACGCAGATCGACCGGCTGATCGCCTATGCCGGGCGCCGCCAGCGCCAGTTCGAAAGGGGCGGAGCATGAACATGTCGCTGCCGTTGCCCGAGGGGCCCGACATCCTGCTGGTCGAGGACACCGCCTCGATGCGGACGATCTATGAATTGCATCTGCGCCGTGCGGGCTATCGCACGGTCTCGGCGGGCACGGCCGCCGAGGGGCTGGAGATGTTCCGGGTGCATCCGATCTCGGTGGTGCTGCTCGATCTGATGCTGCCCGACCGCGACGGGCTCGACCTGCTCGTCGATCTGCTGCAGATGCGGCCCGAAGCCTCGGTCGTCGTGGTCGCGGCCGAGCGCTCGATCGACCGGACGGTGACGGCGATCCGGCGCGGCGCCCTGGATTATCTGGTCAAGCCGGTGACGGAATCGCGGTTGATGGAGGCGGTCGAGGCGGCGCGGCGGGCGGCAAGCCTCGCGCATCCGCCGCATTCCGCCGCCGCCCGGGCGCCGCTGCCCGATTTCATCGGCCAGTCCGCCGCCATGCACGAGGTCTATGACGGGATCCGCGCCGCCGCCCGCTCGATGGCGCCAGTCTGCATCTGCGGCGAAAGCGGCACCGGCAAGGAGCTGGCGGCGCGGGCGATCCACCGGCTCTCGGCGCGGGCGCAGGGGCCCTTCGTCACCCTGGATTGCGGCGCGATCCCGCCCGACCGGCTGGAATCCGAACTGTTCGGCCACCGTCGCGGCGCCTTTGTCGGCGCGCTCTCGGACCGGCTCGGCGCGGCGGAACTGGCCGATGGCGGCACGCTGTTTCTGGACGGCGTGGGCGAGCTGCACCCGACCTTGCAGCCGCGTCTGCTGCGCTTCCTGCAGACCGGGCAGGTGCATCCCCCGGGCGCCGAGGCGGCGCGGCGGGTGAATTTGCGCATCCTCTCGGCCTCGACCCTGCCGCTGACAGAGGCGGTGACGCGGGGGCAGCTGCGCGAGGATCTGTTCTACCGGCTGCAGGTGGTGGGGCTGCAGATGCCGCCGCTGCGCCGCCGTGGCGAGGATATCGTGCCGCTGGCCGAAACCTTCCTGGCCCGCTTCGCCGCGATCGAGGGGCGCAGCTTCACCCGGATCTCGCCCGAGGCGATGAGCCTGCTGCGCAGCCATTCCTGGCCCGGCAACGTGCGGGAATTGTCGAATGTGCTGCGCGCGGTGACGGTGCTGCACGAGGGCGAGGAGCTGACCGCCGCGATGCTGCCCCCCGAGCTGGCCGGTCCGGCCCGGTCGCATCCGGGGGCGGGCGGAACAAGCCTGCCCGACCTCTCCGGGCTGACCTTGGCCGAGGTCGAACGCGCCGCGATCGAGGCGGCGCTGGCGCGCAATGACGGCGCCGTGCAAAAGGCCGCCGCCGATCTGGGCGTCGCGCCCTCGACGCTTTATCGCAAACTGGAAAGCTGGCGCAGCGATTAGGCGAATTGCTCGCGCATCAGCCGTTCCTCCAGCCCGTGGCCGGGATCGAACAGGATGCGATGCGTGATCGTCGGCTCCGAGCGGATCTCGACCCAGAGCACCGGCTTGAACGAGCGGCTGTCGGCATCGGCCATCACCGGGCGCTTCTCGGCCTCCAGAATGTCAAAGCGCACCGTGGCCGAGCTGGGCAGGATCGCGCCCTGCCAGCGCCGCGGCCGGAACGGCGCAATCGCCGTCAGCGCCAGCACGTCCGAACCGATGGGCAGGATCGGCCCATGCGCGGAATAATTGTAGGCGGTCGATCCCGCAGGCGTCGCGACGATGGCGCCATCCGAGATCAGCTCCTCCATCCGCACCCGGCCATTGACCGAGATCCGCAGCTTCGCCGCCTGCGGACCGGCGCGCAAAAGCGAGACCTCGTTGATCGCCAGCTCCTCGCGGATCACCCCGTCAGCCGTCTTCGCCCGCATGGCAAGCGGGTTGATCAGCGCCTCTTCCGCCGCGGCAAGCCGCTCGGGCAGGTCAAAGACGCGGTAATCATTCATCAGGAAGCCGACCGAGCCGCGGTTCATCCCGTAAACCGGCAGCCCCGATCCGGCATGCAGGCAGTGCAGCATCATGCCGTCACCGCCCAGCGCCACGATCACATCGGCCTCGACCAGCGGCGCCTGACCGTAGCGGGCGGAAAGATCTGCTAGCGCCTCCTGGGCGCTGTCGGCCTGCGAGGCCGCGAAATGGATCTTGCTGGGTCGGTTCACGGCCTGCCTCCGGTTCCCCTTGGTGTGACAAGCCGGGACCGGAATGACAAGCCCGTTTCCGGCCCCCCCGGGTTTGCGCAGGCCGCGGGTGACGCGCCAAAATGCCCGTTTGTCGCTTTGGGCGCTTTCGGGGCCGGGAATTCTGCGATAAACGGACCACGACATTTGCCTTTGGAGTTGCCCATGACCGATCAACGCGACGCCGGGTTCTTTACCGAGACCCTTTCCAGCCGTGACCCCGCGCTTTTCGCCGCCATCCGTGGCGAACTTGGCCGCCAGCGCGACGAGATCGAGCTGATCGCTTCGGAAAACATCGTCTCTGCCGCGGTGATGGAAGCGCAGGGTTCGGTGATGACGAACAAATATGCCGAGGGCTATCCGGGCAAGCGCTACTACGGCGGCTGCCAGTTCGTCGATGTGGCCGAAGAGCTGGCGATCGCGCGGGCCTGCGAGCTGTTCGGCTGTTCTTTCGCCAACGTGCAGCCGAATTCGGGCAGCCAGGCGAACCAAGGCGTGTTCACCGCGCTGCTGAAGCCGGGTGACACCATTCTTGGTATGAACCTCGCCTCGGGCGGGCACCTGACCCATGGCGCGGCGCCGAACCAGTCGGGCAAATGGTTCAACGCCGTGCAATATGGCGTGCGTCAGCAGGATTGCCGGATCGACTATGACGAGGTCGCCCGTCTGGCGAAAGAGCATAATCCGAAGCTGATCATCGCCGGCGGCTCGGCGATTCCGCGGCAGATCGATTTCGCGAAATTCCGCGAGATCGCCGACAGCGTCGGCGCCTATCTGATGGTGGACATGGCGCATTTTGCCGGTCTGGTGGCCGGGGGCGCGCATCCCTCGCCCTTCCCGCATGCCGATATCGCCACCACCACCACGCACAAGACGCTGCGCGGTCCGCGCGGCGGCATGATCCTGACCAACAACGAAGAAATCGCGAAAAAGGTCAATTCGGCGATCTTCCCGGGGATTCAGGGCGGGCCGCTGATGCATGTGATCGCCGCCAAGGCCGTGGCCTTCGGCGAGGCGCTGCGCCCCGAGTTCAAGGTCTATGCCAAGCAAGTCATCTCCAACGCGCAGGCGCTGGCCGACGAGCTGATGAAGGGCGGTCTGGATATCGTCACCGGCGGCACCGATACGCATGTGATGCTGGTGGACCTGCGCCCGAAAGGGGTGAAGGGCAATGCCACCGACAAGGCCTTGGGCCGCGCGCACATCACCTGCAACAAGAACGGCATTCCGTTCGACCCGGAAAAGCCCACGGTGACCTCGGGCATCCGTCTGGGCACGCCCGCGGGCACCACCCGCGGCTTCAAGGAAGAAGAGTTCCGTCAGATCGCGCGGATGATCATCAAGGTCGTCGACGGGCTGGCCGCCAATGGCGAAGAGGGCAACGAGGCCGTCGAGGCGGAAGTCCGCGCGGAAGTCTCGGCGCTTTGCGCGCGCTTCCCGCTTTATCCGGCGCTCTGAGCGGATCACCAGATCGGAAAGGCCCCCGGTTTCGGGGGCCTTTTGCATTGTCCGGGCGCCGCCTGCGCGCTAGATCCGGACCATGCTGAACTTCACCGCCCATGGCCCCGACACCGCCCTGCCGCCGCTCCTGATTGCCCCGGGTCTGTTCGGCTCGGGCCGGAACTGGGGCGTGATCGCCAAGCGGCTGTCGGCCGGGCGGCGCGTGCTGGCGCTGGATCTGCGCAATCATGGCGACAGTTTCTGGGACGACAGCCACAGCTACCCCGATCTGGCCGCCGATCTGGCCGCGGTGATCGAGGCGCAGGGCCGCGCCTGCGACGTGATGGGGCATTCGATGGGCGGCAAGGCGGCGATGATGCTTGCGCTGACCCGGCCGGGTCTGGTCGAACGGCTGGTGGTGGCCGACATGGCCCCGGTGGCTTACGGCCACGCCGCGGCGCATGGCGGGCTGATCGCGGCGATGCAGGCGATGAAGCTCGAGGATCTGACGACGCGCGCCGAGGCCGACCGGCGGCTGGCCGAGACGGTGCAAGACCCGGGCACCCGGGCCTTTTTGCTGCAATCGCTGGAGCTGCGCGGGGGGCCGGTGCGCTGGAAATTCAACCTTTCGGCGCTGGCGGCGAACCTTTCGGCGATCCTTGACTGGCCCGAGCCGCTGCCCGCGGGGGCCAAGCCCTTCCCCGGCCCGGCGCTGTTTCTTTATGGCGCGGCATCGAGCTATGTCCGCCCGGAAAGCAATGAAAAAATCCGCGCGCTGTTCCCGCACGCGGATCTGCAATCTGTGACAGGCGCGGGCCATTGGCTGCATGCCGAACGCCCGCGCGAGGTGGAAACGGCCGTGGAAGCCTTCCTGAGCCGGTAGCCTTATTCGGCCTTCATCATCCGGCGGATGATGCCGTTCTTCAGCACGAACTGACCCTTCACCGCACCGGCGACATGGATCAGGATCAACAGCAGCAGCACGAGTTTCAGCACATTGTGCACGCCCGCCGCCGGACCGATCAGGCCGAACCAGGCGGTGCCGCCGCTGACCACCATCAGGATCAGCACCAGATACATCGTGTGCTGCACGCCCGAGGCAACCTTGTTCATCACCGGGCTGCCCGAATCGAGCGCCGCGGGCGCGCCGTGGCGCAGGCGCAGCACCAGACGCCAGATCACCAGCGCACAGATCGTCAGGCCGGTCATCACGTGAAAGACCACGGCCGGGTTGAAGGGGGTGGGCTCGCTCGACATCCATTTGCCGAAGGCCTCGGCGATGTTCTCGCCCAGCAGGAATTGCGGAATGATCAGAACGGCAACCGCCCAGTGCAGCAGGATCTGGGCGCGGGTATAGCCTTGGGAAACGGGCATGGGGACCTCCTGGCGGGTTTCCGGAAATGAAACGGGGCAGGAAAGGCTTGCACAGCCCCTCCCGCCCCGCAAGCGGATAGATCAGCGCAGGCGCGGTGCCTTCCCGACGCCGCGCCCGATGTCCCGGGGTCAGGCGTCGTTGATCTTGCCCGCGACGATCCAGGCGACGGGCAGCGCCGCGACAAAGCCGAGAACGGCGGCATAGATCATCGTTTTCATGTCATACATGTTCATCGTCAGCGCCACGACGATGAGGACACCGGCCACGGTCGGGCCGACAAGCGCATAGATGATGCCGAAAAGGCGGGTCATGGGTTCCTCCGGTGCAGCGCGTTTCATGCAAAGGAAGATATGTTTGCAGATGATCCCGCCTTGATCTGGGTCACGCCCGGACGCGGCGAAACGCCGCAGATGTGACCATTGCCTCAAGAGCAGTCGAGCTGGAACCGCGCCTCGCCGGTATCGCCGGGCAGCGAGGGCGAGCGGTAGATCCCGGCGGCAGGTCCTGTGACCCTGCAGCCCGAGGCCTGCTCGGCCGCCGCGGTCATCAGCCCGGGCACCGCCTCGCGCTGGGCCCGCGTCAGGAAACCAAGCCGGATCACCTCGGCGTTCTCGCCCTTGACCAGAACCGCGAAACGAATGCCCTGCAGCGTCACATCGTGCCGGGTAGCGCCAAAGAACGGCGGCGCGGGCGAGGCGCCGCAGGCCGACAGCAGAATCGCCAGCGCCGGCACGAGGCAGAGCGGCGAAAGAGCGGGAAGACGGCGGGCAATCGGGTCGGACAGCATGGCGCCCCCTGGATGGCTTGGCCCGAGCCTGTCACATCCTGGTTAATCAGACGTTAAGATGACCCGTTGGGGCAGCGCCTGCGCCGCCGCGCCGGGGCGCTGTGCCGCTTTGGCGGGCGAAACCGGGGCCGCGGGGCCACTGTGCGGAATTGCAGGAATCCTGCCGCTTGTCTTTCAGCTTTTCGCACCACATGTTGCGCGCAGAAATCCCTCGCTCCGAACCTGTCCGAGCGGGGAAGCGTGGCTTTCTGTCGCGCCTGTTCACGTCCCGACTGCGGAGCCGCCCATGACCAAACGTCTGCTCATCGCCATTGTCGCCCTTGTCATCGTGGCGGGGGGGATCATCGGCTACAACCTGTTTGTCAGCAAGATGATCGCCGGCATCTTTGCCAACATGAAGGCCCCGCCCGTCGCCGTTTCGGTGACCAAGGTGGTCGCGGCCGACTGGCAGCCGGGGCTGGAAGCCATCGGCACCGCCGCCGCCGTGAAGGGCACCGATCTGGCCACCGAAGCCGCGGGCATCGTGCGCGAGATCCGCTTTGCCGCCAATGACCGCATCGAAAAAGGCCAGGCGCTGGTGCAGATCGACGACCGGCAGGAACGCGCCGATCTGGACTCGGCGCGGGCCGCGCTGACGCTGGCCGAAACCGCGCTGACCCGGGCCAGGGAACTGCGGCAGAAGGGCGTGTCGGCGACCTCGGCGCTTGATGAGGCGGAGGCCAAGGCGATCGAGGCCCGCGCCACTGTGGCGAAACTGGAAGCGACGCTTTCGACCAAGCAGCTGACCGCGCCCTTTGGCGGCACGATCGGGATTCCGAAGATCGAGATCGGCGCCTATGTGACGCCGGGCACGGTCTTTGCGACGCTGCAGGACCGCTCGCGGATGCGGGTCGATTTCACCCTGACCGAAAGCGAAGCCGCGCTGGTCTCGCCCGGGATGTCAGTCACCGTGACTTCGGAAGTGGGCGATGTCTCGGCCGAGGGCAAGATCACCGGCATCGAGCCGAAGATCGACCCGAATTCGCGGCTGGTGACGCTGCGCGCCGATGTGCCGAACGAGGGCGACAAGCTGACGCCCGGCCAGTTCCTGCGGGTGCGGGTGGCGCTGCCGGTGGAAAAGAACGTGATCGCGCTGCCGCAGACGGTGGTGTCCTCGAGCCTTTACGGCGACAGCGTCTTTGTCGTGCGCGAGGAAAAGGCCGAGGGATCGGACACGACCAGTCTGCAGGCGCGGCAGGTCTTCATCAAGGTCGGCCGCCATTTCGACGACAAGGTCGAGATCCGCACCGGGCTGCAATCGGGCGATCTGGTGGTGAACGCGGGGCAGAACAAGCTCTCGTCGGGCGCGACGGTCAAGATCGACAATTCGCAATCGCTGCCCGGCATGGGCGGGAACTGAGGGACGCGGGATGCATTTTTCCGAACTCTTCATCCGCCGCCCCGTCCTGTCGATGGTGCTGGGCGCCTTCATGCTGCTTTTGGGCTTTCAGGCCTTCATGAGCCTGCCGGTGCGGCAATATCCGAAGGTGGACGAGACCGTCGTCACCATCACCACCACCTATCCCGGTGCTGCCCCCGAACTGATCCAGGGCTTCATCACCGCGCCGATCTCGGCCGCCGTCGCCACGACGGAAAACATCGATTACGTGACCTCGACCTCGATGCCCTCGGTGTCGCAGGTCTCGGTCAACATGAAGCTGGGTGCCGATCCCGACACCGCCCTGACCGAGGTTCTGTCCAAGGTGCAGCAGGTGCGCGGAGAGCTGCCGTCCGAGGCCGAGGATCCGGTGATCGTCAAGGGCACCGGCGAAACCTTTGCGCTGATGTATCTGGCGGCGCAGAACCCGAACATGACGACCGAGCAGCTGACCGAATATCTGGAACGCGTCGTGCGGCCGCGGATGTCGACGATTTCGGGCGTGGCCGAAATCGAGGTGATCGGCGCGGCGAATTACGCGATGCGGGTCTGGCTGGACCCGATGAAGCTGGCTGCGCGGGGGGTGACGGCATCGGAGGTGCTGGGGGCGATCAAGGCCTCGAACTATCTGGCGGCGCCGGGCAAGACCGAAAACGATTATGTCGCGAAGTCGATCACGCTGAAATCGACGCTGCAGACCCCCGAGGCCTTCGGCGCAATGCCGATCCGGGCCGAAGGCGATGCGGTGGTGCGGCTGCGCGACGTGGCAAAGGTGGAACTCGCCTCGGATGACAGCGGCGAGATCGTCACCTTCAACGGCGCGCGGGGCACCTTCATCGGCCTGTCGCAGACGCCCTCGGCCAACCCGCTCGATACCGCCGCCGCGGTGCGGGCAGAGCTGCCGAAGATCGCCGCCACCCTGCCCGAGGGCATGACGATCGAGCTGGTCTATGACACGACCGAACAGATCTCCGCTTCGATCACCGAGGTGTTCAAGACCATCGCCGAGGCCGTGGCCATCGTCGTCGTGGTGATCCTGCTGTTCCTCGGCTCGATCCGCTCGGTGGCGATGCCGATCGTCACCATTCCGCTCTCGCTGGTCGGCGTGATGGCGGTGCTGCTGGCACTGGGCTATTCGATCAACCTGCTGACACTGCTGGCCATGGTGCTCGCCATCGGGCTGGTGGTTGATGACGCGATCGTCGTGGTCGAGAACATCCACCGCCACATGGAGGAGGGGATGAAACCCATTCCCGCCGCCGTGCAGGGGATGAAGGAGATCACCGGCGCCGTCATCGCGATGACGATCACGCTGGCCGCGGTGCTCTCGCCGCTTGCCTTTACCGGCGGCGTGACGGGGGCGCTGTTCCGCGAATTCGCCTTCACCCTTGCAGGCTCGGTGATCCTGTCGGGGGTGATCGCGCTGACGATCACGCCGATGATGGCGGGGCGCATCCTGAAAGAGGGTCATGCCACCGGCTTTGCCGCCTTCATCGACCGCACCTTCGAGCGGTTCGCGAATTTCTACGAACGCCGCGTCGCGGGCTCGCTGAAATACCGTCCGGTGACGCTGCTCGTGGTCGTGGTGCTGGTCGGCACGATGGGCTTCATGTTCCAGCGCACCGCGACCGAACTGGCCCCCGACGAGGATCAGGGCGCGGTGATCGCCATGGTGCAGGCGCCGCGCTATGCGACGGCGGATTACACCGCGCATTACATCGACCGGCTGGGCCAGGCGACCAAGGACATTTCCGAGGTCCGCACCGCCTTTTCGATCGCCGGTTTCGGCGGCTCGGACAGTATGGGGATTTATATCTGGGCGCTCGACAAATGGGCCGAGCGCGAGCGCTCGCAGGAGCAGGTGCAAAAGGACATTCAGGCCGCGATCGACGCCTCGCCCGGCATGGAGGGCTTCGCCTTTGCCCCCCCCACCCTGCCGGGCGCGGGCGGCGGGCTGCCGATTTCGGTGGTGGTGCAGTCGATCTACGGGGCGGACCGGGTCGCCGAAGTGGCCGAGGAAATCCGCCAAAGGGCGCAGGCGACGCACAAATTCATCTTCGTGCAGAATTCGCTGTCCTTCGACGCCCCCGAGGTGCGGGTGACGATCGACCGCGACCGGGCAGCGGCGCTGAACGTGCCGATCTCGGACATCGGCGCGACGCTGGGCCTTCTGGTCGGTGGCGCCTCGGTGGCGCAGTTCGACCGCGATTCCAACAGCTATGACATCATTCTGCAGGTGCCCCAGGACGACCGCGGCACTCCCGAGGATCTGGGCCGCTATTTCGTCCGCGCGGCAAGCGGCGCGATGGTGCCGCTGTCTTCCGTGGTGAAGATCGAGACCGGCTCGATGGCCTCGAAGGTGGAGCAGTTCAACCAGCTGAACTCGGCGACGATTTCGGCGCTGCCGATCCCCGGGCAATCCTCGGGCGATGGTCTGGCGGCGATCGTGCAGATCGCGAACGAGGTGATGCCCGAGGGCTTCTTCCTTGATTATTCCGGCCAGTCGCGGCTGGAACAGACCCAGGGCAACACGCTGATGATCGCCTTTGCCGCGGCGGTTCTGGTGATCTATCTGGTGCTGGCGGCGCAATTCGAGAGCTTCCGCGACCCGTTCATCATCCTGATGTCGGTGCCGCTGACGATCTTCGGCGCGGTGCTGCCGCTGAACCTCGGGCTTGGGACGCTGAACATCTACAGCCAGGTGGGGATGATCACGCTGATCGGGCTGATCACCAAGCACGGCATCCTGATGGTGGAATTCGCCAACCAGCAGCGCGAGAAACACGGGCTGAACCGGCAGGACGCGATCGTGCTGGCGGCCAAGACCCGGCTGCGGCCGATCCTGATGACCACCGCCGCGATGGCGCTGGCCGTGGTGCCGCTGGTGATTGCCGATGGCGCGGGCGCGGCGGCGCGCGAGGCGATGGGGATCGTGATGTTCTCGGGCCTGTTGATCGGGACGATGTTCACGCTGTTCGTCGTGCCGATGTTCTACACCTTCATCGCGCCCTCGGATGCGGCAATGAAGGCGGCAGAGGAAAAACGGCTGGCGGCGGGCTGAGTGCCGCGACACCGCTTCGGGGGGCGTGGGGCTTGCAAGCCTTGCGCCCCTTTGGCATTCTGGACCCGAGCCGTGGCGATGGCGTCGCCACCGGGCCAGCGGCCCGAGGCTTGCGGGAATGCCCCGCCAACGTCCTGAACGCCGGGATCTTTCGGGGTCCCACGGGCCCAAAGGACAGATCATGCAACGACCCGAATTCTACAGCTGCGAAAACGGCCCCAAGGCGGTGCTGCCGTTTGAGGCCGCTGAATACGAGGCCCGCCTTTCGGGCCTGCGCGAGCTGATGGAGCTGCATTCGCTCGACGCCGTGCTGCTGACCTCGATGCACAACATCGCCTATTACTCGGGCTTTCTTTACTGCAGCTTCGGCCGCCCCTACGGGCTGGTGGTGACGCGCGACCGATCCGTGGTGATCGCGGCCGGGATCGATGCCGGGCAACCCTGGCGGCGCTGCCACGGCGAAAGCCTGACCTATACCGACTGGGCGCGCGACAATTACTGGCGCGCCGCCGTCCATGTGATCGGGACGGGCAAGGCCGTCGGCTGCGAGGCCGATCACCTGACGATGCTGAACGCGGAAAAGTTCAGCCATTTCCTGAAACCGAAACGCGGATTGGACATTGCGCCCGCAACGATGACGCAGCGGATGGTGAAGTCGCCCGCCGAAATCGCGCTGATCACCCAGGGCGCCGCGGTGGCCGATATCGGCGGCTTTGCGATCCGCGACACGATCAAGGAAGGCCTGCGCGAGATCGACGTGGCGATGGCGGGCCGCGACGCGATGGAGGCCGAGATCGCCAAACGCTTCCCCGAGGCCGAATACCGCGACAGCTGGGTCTGGTTCCAGTCCGGGCTGAATACCGATGGCGCGCATAACCCGGTGACGGGGCGGGTGCTGAAACGCGGCGACATTCTCAGCCTCAACTGCTTCCCGATGATCTCGGGCTATTACACGGCGCTCGAACGCACGATGTTCCTGGGCGAGGTCGATCCGGCCAGCCTGAAGATCTGGGAGGCGAATGTCGCCGCGCATGAATATGGCATGTCGCTCTTGGTGCCGGGCGCCGTCTGCTCCGAGATCACGCAGAAGATCAACGCCTTCTTCGCCGACCGCGGGCTGCTGCAGTATCGCACCTTCGGCTATGGCCATTCCTTTGGCGTGCTGTCGCATTACTACGGCCGCGAGGCCGGGCTCGAGCTGCGCGAGGATATCGACACCGTGCTTGAACCCGGCATGGTGATTTCGATGGAGCCGATGCTGACCCTGCCCGCAGGCCTGCCCGGCGCGGGCGGCTACCGCGAGCACGACATTCTGGTGATCGGCGAGACCGGCGCCGAGGACATCACGAAATATCCCTATGGCCCCGGCTTCAACCTGGTCGGATGATCCCGGCGGGGGCGGCAGGCGCCGCCCCTTTCGCCACAGCAAGCGGAAATGTCACGGTTTTCGCGATCACAACCACGCGAGGGCTTGACCTCGCGGCATCCCCTCCCCTTGATCATCGTTAATGTTCTCCGCTGCCGTGGGGATTCGCTCATTTCTTGACAGGTGCTGCCCCGTGTCCCGTCTTCCGCTTGCCTTCCGTGCCCCGCTTGCGGGCTGTCTTGTCCTTGCGCTGCTGGCGGGCTGCGCCGCCGATGACAGGGCCGCAACTGCGCCCGCGCTGCGGGGGGTGCCGCCCGAATATCAGGCCCGCCCCGACGGCGAGCGCGTCGTGCCCGCGGTGAACCCGGTCTATCTGACCGAACGCAACCGCCGCCGCTGGGTCGACTATGCCGGCCCCGAGGGTAAGGATACGATCGTCATCGATCCCTATGCGCGGGTGCTTTACCACGTCGTCGAGCCGGGCCGCGCGATGCGCTTCGGCATTGCCGTCGGCAAGGCGGGCCGGGGCTTTTCCGGCACGGCCGTGGTCGGGCGGAAGGAAGAATATCCGTTCTGGCAACCCACCGCGCGGATGGTCCGCGCCGATCCCGCGCTTTACGGGCCGCTGGCGGGCGGGCTTGTGGGCGGGCTGGACAATCCGCTGGGCGCGCGGGCGCTGTATCTTTATCGCAACGGCCGCGACACCTATTACCGCATCCATGGCACGATGGACCCAAGCTCGGTCGGCAAGGCCACCTCGGCGGGCTGCATCCGGCTGTTCAACCAGGACATCATCGACATGTTCGACGAGGCGCCGCTGGGAACGCGGGTCAAGGTCCGCAGCCTTGCCGAAAGCCTGGAGCTGGAGGGGCCGATGCATGAGCTGCACACCGGCTATGTCGTGCCCGAGGCCGAGGTTGCGCTGATCGCCGCCGATGAGGCCGCCTGGGCCGCCGGTCAGATCACCGATCCGGCCCTGCTGGAAGCGCAGCAGCATGCCGCCGCGGTCGAGGCGGCGCGCAAGGCCGGCAGCGGAAACTGACCGGACCGCCCGAGACCCGCCCCGGCCCCCTGGATATCTGTCAAAGGTGAAACGGCGCGGCGGCCCGGCTTGCGGCTGCGGCGAATGCTGCATCGCGGCGTTGTCACTTTGCATTTACCGAATGGACCGGCTAGGAAGCGGCCAAGGGAGAGGGAGGGAAGCATGAGCGCGACCGCAAGCCTGAAACGGCTGATGCCTTCGGATATTCTGGCGCTGAAGGGCAAGGCGCCGGTGGTGGTGCTGACCGCCTA
Organism: Rhodobacter sp. 4.3.4; assembly: GCF_058724655.1. NCBI lineage: Bacteria > Pseudomonadati > Pseudomonadota > Alphaproteobacteria > Rhodobacterales > Rhodobacter > Rhodobacter sp. 4.3.4. Next base: position 499,561 of record NZ_CM178967.1, on the reverse strand, counting down.
TACGACGCCCGTCGCGCGGCTGGCCGATCCGGCCTGCGACGTGCTGCTGGTCGGCGATTCGGTGGGGATGGTGCTGCATGGCCTGCCCTCGACGCTGGGCGTGACGATGGAGATGATGATCCTGCATGGCCGGGCGGTGATGCGCGGATCGGATCGGGCGCTCGTCGTCATCGACATGCCCTTTGGCAGCTACGAGGAAGGGCCGGAACAGGCCTTCCGCAACGCCGCGCGGATCATGGCGGAAAGCGGCGCCGGGGCGGTGAAGCTCGAGGGCGGCGTGCACATGGCCGAGACGATCGCCTTTCTGGTGGCGCGCGGCATTCCGGTGATGGCGCATATCGGGCTGACGCCGCAATCGGTGAACACTTTGGGCGGCTACAAGGTGCAGGGCCGCGGCGCCGATGCCGACCGGCTCAAGGCCGATGCGCTGGCGGTGAGCGAGGCCGGGGCGTTTTCGGTGGTGCTGGAAAAAGTGCCCGCAGAGCTGGCGAGCGAGATTTCGGCGATGATCGCGATTCCGACGATCGGCATCGGCGCCGGGGTCGATTGCGACGGTCAGGTGCTGGTGATCGACGACATGCTGGGGCTGTTCACCGATTTCCGGCCGAAATTCGTCAAGCGCTATGCGGAGCTGGGCCGCACCGCCGCAGAGGCCGTCGCCGCCTATGCCGCCGAGGTCCGCAGCCGGGCCTTCCCCGCCCCGGAATTTTCCTTCTTCGACGAGGTGAAGAAATGACGCAAGTGATCCGCACCTCGGCCGAACTGCGCGAGAAGGTGGCGACCTGGAAACGCTCGGGCATGCTGGTCGGCGTCGTGCCGACGATGGGGGCGCTGCATGACGGGCATCTGTCGCTGGTGCGCGAGGCCCGCAAGCAATCCGACCGGGTGATCGTGACGATCTTCGTCAACCCGATGCAGTTCAACAACAAGGACGATCTGGAGAAATATCCGCGCGACGAGGATCACGATCTGGCGCTGCTCGAGGCCGAGGGGGTGGATGTGCTCTTCGCGCCGGGCGTGCACGAGGTCTATCCGGACGGCTTCGCCACCGTGGTCGCCGTCTCGGGCGTGTCCGAGCCGCTGGAGGGCGCCTTCCGCCCCGGCCATTTCGAAGGCGTGGCAACGGTGGTGACCAAGCTTTTCGGCATGACCCAGGCGGGCCGCGCCTTCTTTGGCGAGAAGGACTGGCAGCAGGTGCAGGTGGTCAAGCGCATGGTCGAGGATCTGAACGTGCCGATCCGCATCATCCCCTGCCCGACGATCCGTGAGGCGGACGGTCTGGCGATGTCCTCGCGCAATGTGCGGCTGAGCCCCGAACACCGCGCGCTGGCCCCGCAGCTGCATGCGCAGATGCAGGCGGCGGCGGCGGCGATCCGCGCCGGGGCCCCTGTGGCCGCGACGCTGCAGGCCACGCAGGACGCGATCAGCGCCGCGGGCTTTGGCAGCTGGGACTATCTTGAGCTGCGCAGCGCCGAGGGGCTGCGGCCGATGACGGAACTCTCGGAACCGGCGCGGCTGCTGGCCGCGGTTTACCTGGGCGATGTGCGGATGATCGACAATATCGCCGTGTGAGCAGGGCCGGGGGCGCTGCCCCCGGACCCCCGGCGTATTTTCACCAAGAAAAAGACCATGGCTTTTCTTGGTCCAAATACGCCCTTGCGCGGGCGGGCCGGGCTCAGGCGCCGGTTCTGGGGGGCAACCGATAGGCGCCCTCGGGCAGGTCGAGGGCGGCGGCAAGTTCGCGCAGCTGCGCATGCGAGAACACCACCCGCACCACCGTTTCGGTAGTCTCGTCCAGTTGCTCGACCACCACGCAATCCTCGAAGGCCTGGATGGTGATGTCTTCCTGCAGATAATCGCGCGGATCGTCGCCCTCGTCGACGAGGGTGATCACGGTGGCGTCGAATTCGTGCTCGATGGTGAACATGGGATCATGCTAGCGTGGCCGGCGCAGCCCGAAAAGAGCAAACATTTCGGTGATCTGGCCGAAGGTGATTGCACCCGCGGGCAGCCCCGTTACTATCGCGTCACAGTCTGTTCCGGACCTGCACTCCATGCCGCGCCGCTTTCTTGCCGTTCTTGCCCTGCCTCTGGCGCTGGCCGCCTGTGACACCCCGCATTCCGGGGCAGCAGGCGCAGCCTTGCCGCGCCCGAAGCCGCCCGTGGTGACGGTCGAAACCGGCCCCGATGCCCGGACCGCCGCGGCCAACTTTCTGGCCGTGGCGCAGGACATGGAACCGCGGATCGAAAGCGAATGTCTGGCGCGCTCGCGCGGGCGGCGCAATTGCGACTATCAGGTGATGGTCGATGAACGCCCCGAGCCGCAGCCGAACGCTTTTCAGACCATGGACGCGCGCGGCCGTCCGATCGTCGCCTTCAACCTGGCGCTGATCGCCGAGGCGCGCAACCGCGACGAGCTGGCCTTCGTCATGGGCCATGAGGCGGCGCATTACATCCTCGGACATCTGGAGCAGAAGACCTCGGACGCCTCCAAGGGCGCGCTGATTCTGGGGGCTTTGGCGGCGGCCTCGGGGGCGGATGCCGACGGTGTCGCGCAGGCGCGCGATTTCGGCGCGGCGATGGGCGCGCGGGCCTATTCCAAGGATTACGAATTGCAGGCCGACGCTTTGGGCACGGTGATCGCCTGGAATGCGGGCTACGACCCGGAGCGCGGGGCGCTGTTCTTCACCCGTCTGCCCGATCCCGGGCACAGTTTCCTTGGCACCCATCCGGCCAATGGCGAGCGGATCGCCATCGTGCACCGGGTCACCGCGGCGCTGCGCCGGGGCACCTTTCACGGCTTCTGAGCCGCCGCCCGCCCAATTCCCCGGCATATCCGATTGCGCGAGCGGCAACGCCCCGGATTTCGCGCAAAGATTGATCTGAATCATGGCAATTCAGCCCCTGCTGCGGATGCTTGCTCCGATGCGGTCCGCAACAAGGAATGGCTTATGCACGGACGGAAGACCCTCAATCGGCATGCTGCCCTGATGAACCGCATGGCGCAGGCGGTGGGCCTCAATCTGACCGAGATGATGCTGCAGGGAAAGCTGGACGGTGACGACTGGCGCGCCGCGGTGGTGCGCTGTTCCGATTGCCCGGAGCCGACCGAATGCCTGCACTGGCTGTCGGAGCATGACGACGCAAGCGGGCGCGCGACGCCCGCGGCCGAGGTGCCGGACTATTGCACCAATCGCGAGATGATGGCCCGCCTGCGGGCGGCGCGGGCCAGGGATCAGGTTCTTGCAGATGCCGAAGGAGAGAGATGATGGGCATTCAGGGCAACATCGATCTGTATTTCTGGATCGCCCGCGGCATGGGCCGCCGGATGGGGGTGAACATCACCGAGGCGATGCATGCGGGTCTGCTGACGCAGGCGGATTTCGCGCAGATGATCGACCGCTGCCGCTGCTGCGCCGGGTCGGAAGGCTGCCTCGACTATCTGTCGGAACAATCCGAAGAGCGTGGCTCGGCCCCGGACTGGTGCGGCAACGGCAACCTGCTGCGGGAACTGCGCGCGCTGTGCTGAAACCGCCGCGGATCTGACCCCGGATCGGCCTGACCCCGCGCGGATCTAGCCCTGCAACCCGGCTAGATAGGCGGTGACCGCCGGGCGAACGGTCTGCACGCCGCTTGCACGGGCCGCGTCGATCACCGCTTTCAGCTCGGTCAGATCGGCGCGGCGCAACAGATGCTTGACCGGCCCGATCGAGGCCGGGCGCATCGAGAGCTTGCGGATGCCAAGGGCGGCGAAGGTCAGCGCCTCGATCGGGCGGCCCGCATCCTCGCCGCAGAAGCTGAGCGCGGTGTCGCTGGCGGCGCAGCGGGTGATGATCTGCTCGATGAAGGTCAGGAAGCTGACATCCAGCGTATCGTAGCGCCGCCGCACGCGCTCGTTTTCGCGGTCGGCGGCAAAGAAGAACTGCTTCAGGTCATTGCCGCCGATCGAGATGAAATCGCAGCTTGCGAAGAAACTGTCGGGCGCAAAGACGAGCGAGGGCGTTTCCAGCATCGCCCCCACCCGCAGGTCGGACGGCACCGGACGGCCCAAGGTCGCCTCGCGGTCGATTTCGCGCAAAAGCGTGGCTTTCGCCGCGCTGAATTCGTCGGGCGTGGCGACAAAGGGGAACATCACCGACAAGGGCCGCCCCTCCGAGGCGCGGATCAGCGCCTGCAGCTGCATCCGCAGCACGCCGGGTTTGTCAAGGCCAAGCCGGATCGCCCGCCAGCCCATCGCCGGGTTCGGTTCCTCCTGCGGCTTCATGTAGGGCAGCACCTTGTCCGAGCCGATGTCGAGGGTGCGGAACTGCACCTTGGCGCCCTGCGCCGCATCGATCACCCGTTTGTAAAGCGCCGCCAATTCCCCCCGCCGCGGCACGCGCGAGCGGATCAGGAATTGCAATTCGGTGCGAAACAGCCCCACCCCGTCGGCGCCCGAGCCCTTGAGCGAGGGCAGATCCGCCATCAGCCCGGCATTCATCATCAGGCTGACCCGGTTGCCCGCCCGGTCCACCGCGGGCTGGTTGCGCAGATCGGCATAGCGTTTTTGCGCCTCGGCCTGCATCGCGATCTTGTCGCGGAAGGCGGCGGCCACGGTTTCCTCGGGGCGCAGGTGCACGATGCCCTGATCGCCGTCAACAAGGATCGGATCGCCGTTCAGCGCCTCGTTGGTGATTCGCGTCGCATGGATCACCAGCGGAATCGCCAGCGCCCGGGCGACGATGGCGGCATGGCTGCCGACCGAACCCTCCTCCAGCACCACCCCCTTGAGCTTGCGGCCATAGTCCAGCAACTCGGCCGGGCCGATGTTGCGCGCCACCAGCACCGGGTTTTCCGGCAGTTCCGCCCCGGTGTCCTTGCCCTGCCCGGTCAGCAGCCGCAACAGCCGGTTCGACAGATCATCAAGGTCGTGCAGACGTTCGCGCAGATAGGCGTCGGTGGATTGCTCCAGCCGCGCCCGCGCCGTCGATTGTTCCTTTTCCACCGCGGCTTCGGCGGACAGGCCGAGGTCGATGTCCTCGCTCATCCGGCGCACCCAGCCGCGCGAATGGGCCAGCATCTTGTAGGCTTCCAGAACCTGCCGCTGTTCCTTGTCCATGCTGGCCGAGCCGATCAGCATGTCGTCGATCTGCGCCTGCAGCGTCGAGACCGCCTCGTCAAGCCGGGCCTTTTCCGCATCCGGGTCGTCGCCGACCGGGTTCGTCACCACAACGCGGGGTTCATGCAGCCAGACCCGGCCCTCGGCCGCGCCTTCCTGCCCGGTCGAGCCGCGGAACATCACGGGGAAGCGATGCGCCGCGCCGATACCGCCCTGATCGCCGGTAAAGGCGCCCAGTTCGGTCATTTCCGCCAGCACCATCGCGACGACTTCGAGCCCGTAGACCTCGTCATCCGAGAACAGCCGCGCCTCGCGCGATTGCACGACCAGCACGCCCAGCTTCTCGCCGACGCGCTGGATCGGCACGCCAAGGAAGCTCGAATAGATCTCTTCGCCGGTTTCCGGCATGTAGCGGAAACCGGGCTCGGCGGGGGCATTGGCGGTATTGGCGGGCTGGCCGGTGCGGGCGACGCGGCCCACCAGCCCCTCGCCCAGCCGCATCCGGGTCTTGTGCACCGCCTCGGGGTTCAGACCCTCGGTGGCGCAAAGCTCCAGCGTTTCCGGATCGCGGAACAGATAGATCGAGCAGACCTGCGTCCGCATCGAATGGGCGATCAGATGGGTGATCCGGTCCAGCCGGTCCTGACCGCCGCCGGGGGTGGCCAAAGTGTCGCGCAACCGGCGCAACAGCGTGCGGCTGTCACTTTCGCTGCGATCCACCATGGCCTGAACGCCCCCGTTTCTAGAGGCCTGAACCGCGTGTCAGGCCTTCTCCAACTCGAATGCATCATGGAGGGCCTGCACGGCCAGTTCCATATATTTCCGATCGATCAGCACGGAGATCTTGATCTCCGAGGTCGAGATGACCTTGATGTTGATGTTTTCGGCGGAAAGCGCCTCGAACGTGCGCGCCGCGACACCGACCTGCGAGCGCATGCCGATGCCGACGACCGAAACCTTGGCGACATCGGTGTCGATGATCAGCTCGTCATATTTGATCTTGCCCGCGGCCTTGGCATCTTCGAGCGCCTTTTGCGCCCGGGCCACCTGGTTGATCGGGCAGGAGAAGGTCATGTCGGTGACGGCGCCCGGATGGTTGTCGTCGTAATCCTTTTCCGAGATGTTCTGCACGATCATGTCGACGTTCACGCCGGCCTCGGCCAGCGGGCCGAAGATCGCCTGCGCGACGCCCGGACGGTCTTCGATGGTGAAGAGGGTGATCTTGGCTTCGTCGCGCGAATAGGCGACCCCCGAGACGACTTTCGATTCCATGATTTCATCCTCCCCGCAGACAAGGGTTCCTGAAGTTTCGTCGGTTTCCTCGAAGGAGGACAGCACCCGCAGCCGCACGCCGAACCGCATCGCCAGCTCGACCGAGCGCGTTTGCAGCACCTTGGCGCCGAGCGAGGCGAGTTCGAGCATTTCCTCGAAGGCGATCTTGTCAAGCTTGCGCGCCTTGGAGCTGATGCGCGGATCGGTGGTGTAGACGCCATCGACATCGGTGTAGATGTCGCAGCGTTCCGCATCGAAGGCGGCGGCAAAGGCCACCGCGGTCGTGTCCGACCCGCCCCGGCCCAGCGTGGTGATGCGGTTTTCCGCCGACAGGCCCTGGAAGCCCGCAACAACCGCGACCTTCATGCCTTCGGCGAATTTCGCATCGATGTTGTGGCGCGGGATCGACTTGAACCGGGCCGAACCATGCGCCGAGGTGGTGTTGATCGGCACCTGCCAGCCCTGCCAGCTGCGCGCGGGGATGCCCATTTCCTGCAGGCGCAGCGCCATCAGACCGGCGGTGACATTCTCGCCCGAGGCCACGACGGCATCATATTCGCGGGCGTCATAAAGGGGCGAGGTGCCCTCGACCCAGCCGACCAGCTCGTTGGTCTTGCCCGACATCGCCGAGACGATCACGATGACATCGTAGCCACGCTCGACCTCGCGCTTCACCTTGGCCGCCGCATTCGCGATGCGGTCGAGATCCGCCACCGAGGTGCCGCCGAATTTCATCACGAGAAGCGGCATCTTCCCCCCCAATTCTGGTCCGGACCCTGCGCCCGGCGTCGCGCTTCTGCTATCGGAAGGGGGCGAAGCTTGCAAGGGTTTGCCTGCGGCGAAACGCCCTCGGGGGGTGTCATGGCCCCGTCATTCCCCTGTCATGCAGGCCCGGCAGGCTTGCCCCGATCAGGGCAGGAGGATGTGATGAGTCTCGATGAGGTCGAATACCGCGAAAGGCGGGCGCAGGCACGCGGGCTGCAACGGGCGCTGGAGGCTTTGCGCGACGATCTGGTGCGGCGGTCGGATGCGACGATGGAAAGCTGGGAAGGTCTGGTGCGGCGGCCGGAATTCCTGCCCTCGGCGCGCAATCTGGCCGATTATCTGGCGCTGCGGCGCGGCGATCTGGTGCCGTTTCAGGCGCCGCTCGCCTCGCTTGGCCTCTCCTCGCTTGGCCGGGCCGAGGCGCATGTGCGCCCCTCGATCGATGCGGTTCTGGCGTCCCTTGCGATGATCGGCGGCGAGGGGATCGCCAGCTATCCCACCGTTGAAACCTTTGCCGCGGGCCCCGCGCGTCTGGCGGCGCGGCGCGCTGCGCTGTTTGGCGCCCGGCGCGAGGCGCCGCGCTCGCGGGTGATGGTGACGCTGCCGACCGAGGCGGCGGTGAACCCCGATCTGGTCGGGGCGCTGATCGCCGCCGGGGCGGATTGCATGCGGATCAACTGCGCGCATGACAACCCCGATGTCTGGGCGGCGATGATCGGTCAGGTCCGCCATGCGGCGATGAAGGCCGGGCGGCGGGTGCCGGTGCAGATGGATATCGAAGGCCCGAAGCTGCGGGTCGAGGCTTTGTCGGAAGGTGTCGAGGAGACCGGGCGGCTGTTCGAGGGCGACCGCTTCGAGGTGGTCGAGACGCTCGGTCATGACGCCGAACTGCCGCAAATTCGTCTCAGCCACCCGGCGCTGATGGAGGCGATGGCCGAGGGCGGCGCGATCTGGATCAATGACGGCAAGCTGCGGGCGAAGATCCTGCGGGTGCGGCCGGGCAAGGTGCTGGCCGAGGTGACCTCGACCCCCTCGAAGGGCGCGAAGATCAAGGTGGAAAAGGGGGTGAACCTGCCCGGCGTCGATCTGCGCGTGCCCGCACTGACCGAGGCGGATCTGGGTCATCTCGATTTTGTCCTGTGCCATGCCGACATTCTGGGCTTTTCCTTCGTGCAGACCGGCACCGATCTACGGGCGCTGTTTGCGGAACTTGACGCGCGCTCCGATGGCGGCACCTCGCGCGACTGGCCGGCGCTGATGCTGAAAATCGAGACGCCCTTGGCGCTGCGCAACCTGCCCGCGCTGATTGTCGAGGCGGGCGGACGGGTGCCGGTGGGGGTGATGATCGCGCGCGGCGATCTGGCGGTGGAGATCGGCTTCGAGCGGCTGAGCGAGATTCAGGAAGAGGTGCTGTGGCTGTGCGAGGCGGCCGAGGTTCCGGTGGTCTGGGCAACGCAGGTGCTGGAGGGCATGGTGAAGGAAGGTCAGGCCAGCCGGGCCGAGATGACCGATGCCGCGATGAGCCAGCGCGCCGAATGCGTGATGCTGAACAAGGGGCCACATCTGGTGCAGGCGGTGACGTTCCTCCGCGACGTGTTGATGCGGATGGACCGGCACACCTCGAAGAAATCGCCGCGGCTGGGTGCCTTGGGGCTTTGGCACGACCTCTGATCGGGGAGAGCTGCGGCACGACCGCTTGCCCCGGGTAGACCAGAGGCCTGCGCCCGCCACGGGCGGGTGGGCACAGGCCGCGGGCCTTTGGGCTGCCGCCGGATCAGAACGGAATCACCGCCCCGTCATAGCTTTCGAAACAGCCCGAATTGGTCAGGTTGAGCGCGTCGAATCGCGTCGTCAGCCCGGCCACCGATTGCGCCACGGTGATCTCGGCCTGCGGCCCGCCCATGTCGGTCTTCACCCAGCCGGGGTGATAGATGCCCACCGCAATCCCCTCGGGGCGCAGATCGGTGGCCAGGTTGCGCCCGAGGTTCAGCACCGCCGCCTTCGACGCCCGGTAGATGTAGCTGCCGCCGGGCGCGCGGGCATCCGAGCCCATCGCCGAGGACAGGATCGCCACCTTGCCATGCGCCGCACGCAGGTTCGGAAGCAGCGCCTGAATCGTCAGGAACACGCCCATCACGTTGGTCGAGAAACTGCGCGCCCAAAGCATCGGCGCATAGCCGCTTTCCAGCGACTGGCCCAGATCGGCATAGACCCCGGCATTGCAAACCAGAAGCCCGATCGGCAGCCCGTTCAGCCGCCGCGCCAACTCCCGGACGCTCTCGGGCTGGGTGACATCAAGCGGCAGCAGATCGCCCTCGGGATTGCGCGCGGTGCCGAAGGCCGCGGTGTCGGTGTGACGGTAATGAGCCAGAAGCGCAGCGCCGATGCCGCGGTTCGCCCCGGTGATGAGAACTGTCATGGTCGCCTCCTGTGGCGCCATCATGGCCAGCCGTCAGGCAAGCGCAAGGACCTGAATCAATTCCGCGACCTTTTGGGCAAAAAGGGCAGCGGCATCACGGGGATACCGTCATCGAGCAGCGCCTTGGCCTCGTCGAGCCGGGCCTCGCCATGGATCGCGCGTTCGGGCTTGGCGCCCTCGTGCATCGCGCGGGCTTCGGCGACAAAATTGACGCCGACATAATCGGAATGCGCCTCGACAGCCTGACGCATCGCGGCAAAGGCCTCCTCGATGCCGGTCTGCGGCGCACCAAGCGGCCCCTCCGCCCCGGCTCTGGCCTCGGGCGCGGGCGCGGCGGCGGCCTTGCGCGCCGGGCGGACGGCGGGCGCCATCAGCGCCTTTTCAACCGCGGTCGAGCCGCAGATGGTGCAGCTGACCAGGCCGCGCGCCTGCAGGGCCTCATAGGCCGCAGCCGAGGCGAACCAGCTGTCGAAGCTGTGCTCCTTGTCGCATTTCAGGGTGTAGCGGATCATCGTCAGGCCTGTTTTGAAGGCTCACATCTGACAGGCTCGGCCCGGAAATTGCAAGCGCCGTCGCAGCGGTTCCGGTGTCCCGCAAACTCGGCGCCCCCCCCTTTCATCTTGCCGCAAATACCTCGGGGGGCGTCCATTGGGGCGCCATCGGTTCAAGACCTGATGGACGACGGGCGCAGCCCCCGGCGGGTCGCCCCGGGCGCAAGCCCGAGACGAAATCCAGAGCCGCCCTCAGATCGACAGGCAGATGTATTTCAGTTCCAGATAATCCTCGACGCCGTGATGGCTGCCCTCGCGCCCCAGGCCCGATTGCTTGACGCCGCCAAAGGGCGCCACCTCGGTCGAGATGATCCCGGTATTCACGCCGACGATGCCGTATTCCAGCCCCTCCTGCACCCGGGTGATCCGGCCCACGTCGCGGGCATAGAAATAAGAGGCCAGACCGAAGATCGTGGCATTGGCCTTTTCGATCACCTCGGCCTCGGTCTCGAATTTGAACAAGGGCGCGACCGGGCCGAAGGTTTCCTCGCTCGCCACTTTCATCTCCTGCGTGACGCCGGTGACGACGGTCGGCTGGAAGAAGGTGCCGCCCAGTTCATGCCGCGCGCCGCCGGTGACGATGGTGCCGCCGCCCGCCACCACATCGGCGATATGGTCTTCGACCTTTGCGACCGCCTCGGCCGAGATCAGGGGCCCGGTGGTCACCCCGTCCTTCAGCCCGTCGCCCACGGTCAGCTTGCGCACCGCCGCCGCCAGCTTCTCGGCAAAGGCGTCATAAACGCCCGCCTGCACATAGATCCGGTTCGCGCAGACGCAGGTCTGGCCGTTGTTGCGGAATTTCGACATCATCGCGCCCTCGACCGCCGCATCCAGATCGGCGTCGTCAAAGACGATGAAGGGCGCGTTGCCGCCCAGCTCCATCGAGCATTTCATCACCTGCTCCGCCGCCTGCCGCATCAGGATGCGACCGACCTCGGTCGAGCCGGTGAAGGTCAGCTTCCGCACCGCGGGATTTTCGCAGAATTCCTTGCCGATATCCGAGGCGCGCGAGGAGGTGATGACCGACAGGATCCCCTTCGGCAGACCGGCACGCTCGCCCAGAAGCGCCATCGCCAGCGCCGAAAGCGGGGTTTCCGAGGCCGGGCGGCAGACAAAGCCGCAGCCCACCGCGATCGCCGGACCGGCCTTGCGGGCGATCATCGCATTCGGGAAGTTCCAGGGCGTGATCGAACCCACCACCCCGATCGGCTGTTTCAGCACGGTGATGCGCTTGTCGCGCATGTGGCCCGGGATCGTCTCGCCATAGATGCGCTTGGCTTCCTCGCCGAACCATTCGATGAAGGAGGCGCCATAGGCGATCTCGCCGCGGGCCTCGGGCAGGGGCTTGCCCATTTCCGCGGTCAGGATCAGCGCCAGATCCTCCTGGTTCGCCATCATCAGCTCGAACCATCTGCGCATCACCGCGGCGCGTTCCTTGCCGGTGCGGGCGGCCCAGTCCTTCATCGCGACCTCGGCGGCCTTGATGGCGCGGGCGGTTTCGACCCGGCTCAGGTCCGGCACGGTGCAGATCACGTCGCCGCGGGCGGGGTTCGTCACCGCGAAGGTCTTGCCGTCATCGGCCTCGACCCAGTCCCCCGCGACCAGCGCCCTCGTCACAAGAAGGCTCGGGTCCTTGAGCAGCGATTTCAGATTGGTGGCGGTATCGAGCATGGCGCATCTCATGGTTTGAGGGATATGAGAGGGAAACACGGGGCGGCGCGGATGTAAATTGGCCGCCGTGGAAAGAAAGGGTAAGGAAGTGACCGATCTGGACGATGCCTATGCCAATATGCCTTACATCCCGGGGGGCGCCGACTATCCGGCCCGCTGGGCCGCGGCGGCTGCCGAGTATCGCGACGAGGCGATGATGGTGCAGGTGGGCTATGGGCCGGGGGTGCGGCGGCAGATCGACCTGTTTTTGCCGATGGGCGGGCAGAAGGGGCTGCTCATCTTCGTGCATGGCGGCTACTGGATGAAATTCAGCCCGCAGGATTTCTCGCATCTGGCGAAAGGCGCGGTCGAGGCGGGCTGGGTCGTGGCGATGCCCGGCTATGATCTGGCGCCCGACATGCGGATCGAGCAGATCACCGCGCTGATCGCGATGGCGGTGGCGGAACTGGCGCGGCGCTTCAGCGGGCCGATCCGGCTCGTCGGCCATTCCGCGGGCGGCCATCTGGTGGCGCGGATGCTGGCGCCGGGGATGCTGCCTGACGAGGTGGCGAAGCGGATCGAGAAGGTGGTGCCAATCTCGCCGGTGTCGGACCTCGCGCCGCTGTTGCGGACTTCGATGAACGAGACGCTGCGGCTCGATGCGGCCGAGGCCGGGCGCGAAAGCCCGGTGCGCCAGCCGGTGCCCGGGGTGCCGGTGCATGTCTGGGTCGGCGGGGACGAGCGTCCGGCATTCCTCGAGCAGGCGCGCGGTCTGGCCGAGGCGTGGACTTGTCCGCTGACGATCGAGCCGGGGCGGCACCATTTCGACGTGATCGAGGGGCTGGAGGGTGAAGGCCCGTTGCTCGATGCCGTGATCGGGTAGCAGGGGGGCGCTGCCCCCCTGACCCCCCGGGATATTTGCGGCAAGATGAAGGGGATCAGCGCAGGTCTTGCCAGCAGGGTTGCCGGTCGCCCGGGCGGGGCGTGGCGGCGAAGACCGCGCGGGCGATGGCGCGGGCAAGGCAGGCGCTGGCGGCATGGCCAAGCTGGAACGGATCGGTGATCGGGTCCGTCAGCGGCCGCGCGCCGGTTGCCGCGGCAAAGACCAGATCGCCGTCAAGCGGCGTGTGGCTGGGCACCAGCGCGCGCGCCATGCCGTCATGCGCGGCGACGGCCAGCCGATGCGCCTGTGCTTTGGTCAAGGCCGCATCGGTGGCGACGATGGCAAGGGTCGTGGCCTCGCCCATGCGTTTCATCGGCAGCGGCTCGGCCGTGGCGCGATAGGCGGGCGCGGGGCCGAGGCCGCCGAATTCCGCCCCCATCTCCCAGGGTGCGGCCCAGAAATGCCGCGTCTCGCCCACCGTCGCCGAGCCGAGCGCATTCACCGCCACCAGCGCGCCGACAGTGAAACCGCTGTCCAGAACCGCCGAGGCCGAGCCAAGCCCGCCCTTGAGGGTCCCCGTCAGCGCGCCGAAGCCCGCCCCGGCGCTGCCGATGGCGAAATCTTCCGCCGCCGCGGCAAGGGCGGCGCGGCCCAGCCCCGCATAGGGATTTTCCGCCCAGCCCTTGTCGCCGCCGTTCAGCAGATCGAAGAGGATCGCCGCGGGCACGATCGGCACACGCACCGGGCCGACGGCAAAGCCGCGCCCCATCGCCCGCAGCCCCGCCATCACCCCCGAGGCGGCCTCAAGCCCGAAGGCCGAGCCGCCCGAGAGCACCAGCGCATCGACCGTTTCCACCAGCTTGTCGGGGGCGAGCAGGTCGGTTTCCCGCGTGCCGGGGGCGCCGCCCATCACATGCACGGCGGCGGTAAAGGGGCGGTCCGCCGTCAGCACCGTGACGCCCGAACAGAGCGCCGCATCCTCGGCATTGCCGACCCGCAGCCCTGCGACATCGGTGATCAGATTGCGCGGTCCGGGTTTCATGCGGGGCCCCTTGTTCATCCTGCCCCGAGTATCAGCACAGCCCGGCCCCTGCCGCCAGAGCCGATTGCCCCCGGGGGTGCGTCACAGGGGCCGCGTCAAAGCGGCCGCTCCATCGCCACGGCGGTGCGATAGCCGAAGATCGCCGCCGTCAGCCAGCGCTCGGCCCGGCCCGTCACCGCAAAGCCGAGCCGGTGGTAAAGCGCCTTCGCACGCAGGTTTTCATCCACCACATCCAGCCGCAGCACGCGGTAGCCGCGGGCCTGCGCCTCGGCACACAACGCCTCGAGCAGCGCCGCGCCCAACCCCCGGCCGCGCATCGGCCCGGTCACCGCGAAACCGTCGACGCAGAGTGTGCCTTGCGCCAGATCCTGCGCCAGCAGCTGCAAGGCCAGACCGCGCCAGAATGCCCCGAACCGGCCATAGACCGCGCGCAGATCGGCGCGGTCGCCGCCGACAAAGCTGCCCTCGAGGGTGCGAAAGCCGATCACCCCCAGCACATGGCCCCGCGCATCCACCGCCGCGATCATGTGGGCGGGGTCGATCACCCGCTCGATGAAGGCCATCGCCTTGACCTCGGGCCCCATCACCCGGCCCAGCTTCGCCCCGAAGGCCTGCCAGTAAAGCGCCGCCGCCTCGGCCCGCTGCGCCGCCGTCAGCCCCTGAAGCAGCCGAACCTTCATGCCCCGCCCCCCGGTCCGAGACTTGTCTGCGAGACGATCACCCGCCCGGCGCCTTGCGGCGCCGCCCCTGAAACTTGCGGTCCCTTCCCCGGGGCAAGCCCCTTGGCGCCTTAGCCGTCTGGCCGCGGCTCAGTCAGCCTTGCGCAGCCCGGTGCCGTGTCGCGCCGGCGCCTGCTGGATCATCAGCACGCCGGAATTGTCGTCGGGATCATTGTCGAAGTGATCCTCGGTCACCACCCCCGGCAGTTTTCCGAAGGCTTTCGACAGTTTCAGCGGCGAGGTCGTCCTCGGGATGCTTTCAAAGCCCGGCACGTCGCGCAGCACCGAGGAAGTGTCATTGGCGCACATCATCTTCGCCACCGCGCCGTTCGACTGCACCCGCGCCAGCAGTGCCGCGGCCTGCTGCGGGGTCACGGGCAGGCGCTGTTCGCGCACATACCAGGATTCCCGGGCGTGATAATCGAGGTAGAATTTGTACATCCGCTCGGTGATACCGAAATCGACATCGTTCCGTTCCGGCACCGAGGGGTGATACCAGGTCCCGGCCGGATCGAAGATCACCCGCTCCTGCCCGTCGATCATCAGCGCCGAATGGCCGCCCGCGCCGGTATTGGTGGAAATCACCGTGAACAGCGTCACCGAGGGCGGATTGCCGGTCGAGAAACGCGCGGCCTGCACCGCCTCGTCGGGGGCCCATTTCGGTTCGGCACAGGCGGCCAGCGCAAGCGGCAGGACCAGACAGGAAAGAAGGCGGCGCATCCGGGGACCCCTCGGCGGCAGAAAGTGAACATCAAAAAGGGTTAAGCATGCCATGCCGGGGCGGGCAACGGGCGGTAGCGCCCGCGGATACATTTTCGCAAGACGTGTCGATTCGGCGCCACGGACCTCAGGCAGACCAGAGCCAGACGCCGTCGCGGGCCTGCCGGGTGATCTCGCCGCGCAGGAACAGGTGGTTGAGATGCGCCACCGCCTCGACCAGCGCCATGCCATACTCCGCCTCGCCCACCGGGCGCTTGAAAAGCACGGGGAAGCAGTCGGTGGCGCTGCGCGGGGCCTCGGCCAGAACCGCGCGCAGGCGGGAAAGCGCGCCCTCGTGGTTCTCGATCATCTGGCGCAGCCGCAGCGGCAGGCCAAGGAAGGGCAGCTTGTGGCCGGGCAGGATCAACTGATCTTCGCGGGCGAGCGGCTGGAAGGCACGGCAGGACACCAGCCAATCGGCCACCGGATCGGCCAAAGGCTCGGTCGCATAGGCGCCCAGATTGGCCGAGATCCCGGGCAGAAGCTGATCGCCGCCCAGGATCAGCCCGTCCTCCTCGCTCCAGAGCGTGGCGTGATCGGGCGCATGACCCTGACCGATCCGCACCCGCCAGCGCCGCCCGGCGGCGTGGATCAGATCGCCCGCGGCCATGTTGCGAAACCCAAGCGGCAGCGGATGCACGCAATCGGCAAAGTTGAAGGGCCGTTCCTGCGACCGCCGCGCCAGCAGGTCGGGGTCCATCCCCGCGGCTTTCCAGAAGGCCAGCGTTTCGGGCACCGGCAAAGGCTGTTCATCCAGCCTCAGCATGCGGGCGAAAAGCCAGCTTGTCCGCGTCGTCCACAGCTCGGCACCGCGGGTCTGCAGCCAGCCCGCCAGACCGATGTGATCGGGGTGGTAATGGGTGACGAGGACCCGCGTCACCGGCTTGCCCGCCAGCGGCCCGTCAAGCGCCTGTTGCAAGGCCGCCCGGCAGGCGCGGCTGTCGATGCCGGGATCAACCAGCGTCCAGCCATCGCCGTCATCAAGCGCATAAGCATTGACGTGATCAAGCGCCATCGGCAGCGGCAGGCGCAGCCAAAGCACGCCCTCGGCGACCTCCTGGGTCTCACCGAAGGCGGGGGCGGTGTCGAAAGGGAAGCGCAGACCGTGGTGCTGTTTCATGCCCCAAGGTCTTCGGGGGAAAGCGCGAAAAGGTCAACCGCCCCCGCCCCTGCCGCCGCCAGCGCCGCCTCGGCCTGCGGCAGAAGACGGCGGATGTAGACGGCGGCCAGCTTCTGATGCGCCCCCCCTTCCAGCGCCGCGCGCAGGTGGAAATGCGCCCCCAGCACCCGGGCAAAGGCGCGCAGATAGGGCACGGCCCCGGCAAAGCGGTCCTGCGTGCCCTGCGCGATCATGCCCTCGGTATGTTCGCGCAGGGTCTCGGCCGATTGCCAGACCGCCTCGGCCAGATCGGGCAAGGCCTCGCGCGCGGCTTTCGCGGCATCCTCGATTTCCTGAAGCAAACGGAAGGCGGCCCGACCCTCGTCGGCCATCTTGCGCCCGACAAGATCCATCGCCTGAATGCCGTTCGTGCCCTCGTAGATCGCCGTCACCCGCACGTCGCGGCAATATTGCGCCGCCCCGGTCTGCTCGATGAAGCCCATGCCGCCATGCACCTGCACGCCCTGCTCGGCCACCCAGATCCCGATATCGGTGCCATAGGCCTTGGCGATCGGCGTCAGCAGTGCCGCGCGCGCCAGCCAGTGCTCCTCGCCCGTCGCCCGCCCCATGTCGAGCGCCACCGCGCAAGACAGGGCGATCGACCGCGCGGCGAAGATCTCGGCGCGCATCTCGGCCAGCATCCGGCGCACATCGGCATGCTGGATGATCGGCGAGAACTGCACCCGCTCCTGCGCATAACTCAGCGCCTGCTGGAACGCCGCTTCCGCCACGCCGATCCCCTGCACGCCGACCGCCAGACGGGCGTTGTTCATCATCGTGAACATTGCCGCCATGCCCTTGCCGGGTTCGCCCACCATCCAGCCCTTGGCACCGTCGAAACTCATCACGCAGGTGGGCGAGCCATGCAGGCCCATCTTGTGTTCCAGCGACACCACCCCCAGCGTGTTCGCCACCCCGGGCTTGCCCGCCGCGTCGGGGATATATTTCGGCACCATGAAGAGGCTGATCCCCTTGGTGCCGGGCGCCGCATCGGGCAGCCGCGCCAGCACCAGATGGCAGATGTTCTCGGTCACATCGGAATCACCCCAGGAGATGAAGATCTTCTGTCCGGTGATCGCATAGGTGCCATCGCCCAAAGGCTCAGCCCGGCTGCGCAGCGCGCCCACATCCGAGCCCGCCTGCGGCTCGGTCAGGTTCATTGTCCCCGACCATTCGCCCGAAATCAGCTTCGGAATGTACAGCGCCTTGATCTCCTCGCTGGCGTGGTGTTCCAGCGCCTCGATCTGGCCCTGCGTCAGCAGCGGATTGAGCTGCAGCGCCAGATTGGCCCCCGACATCATGTCGTTCACCGCCACGCAGATCGTCTGCGGCAGGCCCATGCCGCCATAGTCCTGCGGCGCGGCGACAGCGATCCAGCCGCCCTCGGCGATCTGCTGATACGCTTCCCTGAACCCGGGCGAGCTCCGCACGACGCCGTTTTCCAGCCGCGCCGGATGCAGGTCGCCCGCGCGCAAAAGCGGCGCCATCACCTCGTCGCAGAGCTTTCCGGCCTCGGTCAGCACGGCTTCCACCGTCTCGGGCGTGGCTTCGGCAAAGCGTTCGGTCGCCGCCACCGGCGCCAAAGGCACCACCTTTTCAAGGATGAAGCGGATATCGGCGACGGGCGAGCGATAGGCCATGACGGTCTCCTGTGGCGCGCTTGGCAAAAGGGGCCGGGGCGCGTATGCGTGGGGCACATTCGGGTCGGTTTCGGGGAAAGGTTACCGCAAGGGAAGCCCCCGTCCACCGCAACGCAGCGTCACGAGGGTGGGATGCAGGAAATGACCGAACGTCTTGGGACGGATGCCGCGGGGCTGGCCCGCGCGGCCGCGCTTTTGCAGGCAGGTCAGCTGGTCGCCTTCCCGACCGAGACGGTCTATGGCCTGGGCGGCGATGCCCGGCAAGGCGCGGCGGTGGCGGCGATCTATACCGCCAAGGGCCGTCCGCAGTTCAACCCGCTGATCGTGCATGTGGCCGATAGGACGACGGCGGAACAGGTGGCGGTCTTCTCCGCGCAGGCCCGCGATCTGGCCGCGCGGTTCTGGCCCGGCCCGCTGACGCTGGTCCTGCCCGCCCGCCCCGAGGCCGGGATCTCCGATCTGGTCACCGCGGGGCTGGCCACGGTGGCGGTGCGGATGCCGGCGCATCCGGTCGCCCGCGCGCTGCTTGCGGCCTTTGGCGGGCCGCTCGCGGCGCCCTCGGCCAACCCGTCCGGCAAGGTCAGCCCGACCGAGGCGGATCACGTGCTCGAGGGGCTCTCGGGACGCATCGCCGCGGTGGTGGATGGCGGCGCCTGCGCGGTGGGGGTCGAATCGACGATCCTCGGCCTTGAACCGCCAACGCTCTTGCGCCCCGGAGGGGTCGATGTCGAAACGCTGGAAAAGGCGCTGGGCGGGCCGCTCGCCTTTGGCGGCGATGCGGTCAAGCCGAATGCGCCCGGCCAGCTTGTGTCGCATTACGCGCCGGGCGCGGCGGTGCGGCTTGAGGCCACCGAAAAGCGCCCGGGCGAGATCTACCTTGGCTTCGGCCCCGGCCCCGCGGCCGATCTGACGCTCTCGGCCACGGCCGATCCGGTCGAGGCGGCGACGAAGCTTTTCGCCATGCTGCGGGTGGCCGACAAGCTCGCCACCGCGCGCGGCGCGGCCACGATCGCGATCGCGCCGATCCCGGAAACCGGGCTTGGGCGGGCGATCAACGACCGACTGCGTCGCGCCGCCGCGCCGCGGGAGTAGGGGGCGCTGCCCCCTCTTTTGGCTGCGCCAAAATTCACCCCCGAGAGGACGGGGGCAGCGCCCCCCCCTGCCCGGCCTCAGGCGTGGCCCGCCGCGGCGGAAAGCGTGCGCGGGTCGATCCCCATCGTGCCCAGCGCGCGCGTCCATTTTGTCGCGTGATCGCCATCCAGCGCCAGCGCCGCATTGCCCTCGGCCACCAGCCAGCCGTTGTCGAGGATTTCCCGCTCGATCTGCCCCGGCCCCCAGCCCGCATAGCCCAGCGCCAGAATCGCCCGCGACGGGCCACGACCGGCGGCGATCTCTTCCAGAATGTCGCGCGTCGCCGTCATCGCCAGCCCCTCGCCCACCGGCATCGTCGCGGCGAACCAGTCGGCCGAATGCAGGACAAACCCGCGCCCGGTCTCCACCGGGCCGCCGAAAAACAACGGCGCCGAGCCGCGATCCGAGGCGGTCACGGCAATCCCGAGCTGATCCAGCAGATCCTCCATCGGCGGTTTCGGCAGCGGCTTGTTGACGATGATCCCCATCGCCCCCTCGGCCGAATGCGTACACATCGCCACCACCGAATGCTCGAACCGCGGATCGCCCATGCCCGGCATCGCGATCAGAAATTTGCCGCTCAGATCCATGCCGCTCTCCCGCGCCTGCCCTGCCCCTTTGCCAAAGGTGGCCCCGGTCGGCGTTGCAATCAAGCCCCGGCGACAGCCTCTCCGCGCGCTCCTGTCGCGTTTGTGACTTGGCCGATCTTTGGGCCGCGGCTATCGCAGGCGCATGCGACTGACCGTTTTCGCCCTTGTCCTGTGCCAGAGCCTTGCCGTCGCCGCCGCGGCCGAGGAAGTCGCGCCCTTGGGACAGGGGCTTTTGTCCGCCGAGCTGTTGCCGGGCTGGCAGGAAAGGGACGGCCGCCGCATCGCCGCGATCAGGATCGCTCTGGCCCCGGGCTGGAAGACCTATTGGCGCGTGCCGGGCGATGTCGGCGTGCCGCCGCAATTCGATTTCTCCGCCTCGGGCAATGTCGCGGCGCTGCAGGTGATCTGGCCCGCTCCCGAGGTGTTCGAGAGCGGCGGGACGAACACCGTCGGCTATCACGACACGCTGGTGCTGCCGCTGCAGATCACCCCAAAGGACGCCGCGGCGCCGGTTTCGCTGACCGCCAGACTGGATTTCGGCATCTGTGACGAGGTCTGCGTGCCGGTCAGCGTGGCCTTGACGAAAGACCTGTCCGGCCCCGGCGCCGAAGTTCCCGAGATCGCGGCGGCAATCGCGGCCGCCCCGCGTCCCGCGCGCGGGCTGGCCCGCTGCACCCTCACCCCCATTCGTGACGGCGTCCGCGTCGCGGCCCGGATCGACCTGCCGCAGGCGGCGGGGGAAACCCCGCTGTTCGAGCTGCGCTCGACCCCGATGTGGGTGTCGGAACCCGAGATCGAGCGGCAGGGCGCGACGCTTCTGGCCAGCGTCGATTTCGTGCCCGAGGACGCCCGGCCCTTCGATCTGGACCCCGACGATCTGCGCATCACGGTGGTCAGCCACGGCGATGCGGTCGAGATCGACGGCTGCCCGGCGCCCTGACCGGCCCCTAAAGCGCGTTCAGCTTCGCGCGCAATTCCAGCAGATCCGCCCAGACCAGCCGCTTGTTGATCGGCGTGCGCAACAGGTTCGCCGGATGCAGCGTCGGCAGCGCCGGGCGACCAAAGGCCGTTGCCCAGCTGCCGCGCAGCCGGGTGATACCGCGGGTGTTCAGCGCCGCGGCACAGGCGGTATTGCCCATCAGCACGATCAGATCGGGATCGACCAGCTCGACATGCCGGGCCAGAAACGGCTGCATCATCGCGATTTCGGCGGGTTCCGGCTCGCGGTTGCCGGGCGGCCGCCAGGGCATAACATTGGTGATATAGACCGCCGTTCCCGGATCGGGCGAGCCGCGATCCAGCCCCACCGCCGCCAGCATCCGGTCGAGCAACTGCCCGGCGCGGCCGACAAAGGGCTTGCCCTGCGCGTCTTCGTCCTTGCCGGGGGCCTCGCCGATCAGCATCACCCGGGCCTTCGGGTTGCCATCGCAAAACACCGTGTTGCGGGCGCCCAGCTTCAGCGGGCAATGCGGAAAACCGAGGATCGCTGCGCGCAGATCGTCCAGCGTCGTCGCCCGCGCGGCAAGGCCGCGGGCCTCCGCCACCGGATCGACGGTCTCGACCGGCGCCAGAACCGGCGCCGGGCGCGGCGCGCGGGTCTCGGCCTGGGGCGGCGGAGCCGGGGCGGGTTCGGGGGTCACCAGATCGTAGCGGTTCACCGGCGCATCGCCCACCGGGTCCGAGGCGCCGAGCTCAATCAGCCACTCGAAAGCGGCAAGGGCGGCGTCATAGCTCAGATCGGGGCCGGGGCGAGTCTGCATGGCTTTCCATCGCATGGCCAGACACGGGGGTAAAGCCGCTGGACGCAGCCCCCCCCATTTGCCATAAGCAGCCCGACAACATCGGAGGACGTCATGGCTTTTCGCGCCCGCCATCTTCTGGGGATCGAGCATCTGTCGCCGGAAGACATCCGTTCCGTTCTTGATCTTGCAGACAGCTATGTCGATCTGAACCGCCGCACCGTGAAGCGCACCGATGCGCTGGCGGGGCTGACGCAGATCAACATGTTCTTCGAGAATTCGACGCGGACGCAATCCAGTTTCGAGCTGGCCGGAAAACGGCTGGGCGCCGACGTGATGAACATGTCGATGCAGACCTCCAGCGTGAAAAAGGGCGAGACCCTGATCGACACCGCGCTGACCCTGAACGCGATGCATCCCGATCTGCTGGTGGTGCGGCATCCGTCCTCGGGCGCCGTCGATCTGCTGGCGCAGAAGGTGAATTGCGCGGTGATCAACGCGGGCGACGGGCGGCACGAGCACCCGACGCAGGCGCTTTTGGATGCCTTGACGATCCGGCGTGCCAAGGGCCGGATCCAGCGTCTGACGGTGGCGATTTGCGGCGATGTCGCGCACAGCCGGGTGGCGCGCTCGAACCTGCTGTTGCTGGGCAAGATGGAAAACCGGGTGCGGCTGGTCGGGCCGCCGACGCTGATGCCCGCGGGCTTTGGCGATATCGGCGCCGAAATCTGCGATGACATGCGCGAGGGCCTGCGCGACGCCGATGTGGTGATGATGCTGCGGCTGCAAAAGGAGCGGATGGACGGCGGTTTCATCCCGTCGGAACGCGAATATTTCCACCGCTACGGGCTTGATGCCGAAAAGCTGGCCTATGCGAAACCCGATGCGATCGTGATGCATCCGGGGCCGATGAACCGCGGCGTGGAGATCGACGGCACGATCGCCGATGACATCAACCGCTCGGTGATTCAGGAGCAGGTCGAGATGGGCGTCGCGGTGCGGATGGCGGTGATGGATCTTTTGGCGCAGAACCTGCGCGCCGAACGCGGTCGGGCCGCGCTGGAGGCGGCAAATGTCTGAGATGAAGCGCGATTCCGTCCTCAACTATCGCCCCGGCCCGGCCAGCGAATTGGCGCTGGAACCCGGTGAAAAGGTCTCGCAGGTGTTCCTGCCCGATCTGCGCCGCTACTGGATGGACCATCTGGTGCTGGGCGGGCTGGGGGCGGTGCTGGTCTCGGCCGTGCTGGTCTGGCTGGGCAAGACCGACCAGATCCCGGTGGCGATCCTGGCCATTCTGATCGGCATGGCGGCGCGGGCGGCCTGGTTCCGCTCGGAAGCCTTCGCGCGGCGCTGGCAGCTGACCGACCGGCGGCTGATCGGGCCGCAGGGCAAGCAGGCGATGCTGCTGGAAATCGAGAGGGTGCGGTCCCTGATCGGCGATGTGCAGATCGTGACGAAAGCGGGCGACAAGCATCTGATCCGGCATCTGGCCGAGGCGGCGCCGGTGGTGGCGGCAATCGAGGCGGCCAAGGCACGCCGGGCCCGGGAGGTCCGATGAGACCGCCGCGCCCCACCCCGCGCGGGGCGGAGCCACCGCTGCCGCCGTCCGAACGGGCCCTGACCGAGATCCCGCATGACCCGACCGCGGTCCCCGCGGGCTGGGACGGCGTGATGGTCCCGGGCGAACGCATTCTGTGGCAGGGCCATCCGCTGCGCCGGATCGACTGGAAACGCCTTGCCCCGGCGCTGCTGGCGGGGGGGGCGCTGGTCCTTGCGGGGGCTGTGCTTTCGGACCTGACGGGCGGGCTGCTGATCCTTGCGGGCCTTGGCCTTGCCACAGCGGCCCTTTGGGCGGAACGGCTGCACCGCACCGGCACCGCCTTTACCCTGTCGACGCGGGCCGCTTATATCGCGCGGCGCCATCCGCTGAAGGGGCGACAGCTCGAAACCTATCCGATCACCGCCGAGATGCCCTTGCGGCTGGTTGGCGGCGACAAGACGGGCGGCGTGATCTTTGCCAGCCGCACACGCGGCACGAAAACTCAGGAGATCGGCTTTCAGGGCATCCTGGATGCGCCCGAAGTCTTTGCGATCTTGCGAAACGCCCGGGAGGCGCTCAGATGACCGTATTTTTTGAAAACGCCCGGCTGATCGACCCCGAAGCGGGCACCGAGACGGTTGGCAATCTGGTGGTCGATGGCGGCATCATCGCGGCCATCGGGCAGATGCAGGCGCCCTCGGACGCTCAAGTGATCGATTGCGGCGGCAAGTGCCTGGCGCCGGGGATCGTCGATATCGGCGTGAAGATCGGCGAACCCGGGGAACGGCACAAGGAAAGCTTCCGCACCGCGGGGCTGGCGGCCGCACGTGGCGGCGTGACAACCATCATCGCCCGTCCCGACACCAGCCCCGCCATCGACACGCCCGAGACACTCGAATTCGTCACCCGCCGCGCCGCCGAGGCGCCGGTGCGCATCCGCCACATGGCCGCGCTGACCAAGGGCCGTGACGGCCGCGAGATGACCGAGATCGGCTTTCTGATGGATGCGGGCGCCATCGCCTTTACCGATGCCGATCATGTCTGCGCCGATACCAAGGTGCTGTCGCGCGCTTTCACCTATGCCCGCAGCCTGGGCGCGCTGGTGCTGTGCCACCCGCAGGAGCCGGGGCTGTCGAAGGGCGCCGCCGTCACCTCGGGCAAATTCGCCTCCCTGCGCGGCCTGCCTGCGGTCAGCCCGATGGCGGAACGGATGGGGCTGGACCGCGATCTGGCGCTCGTCGAGATGACCGGGGTGCGCTATCACGCCGATCAGATCACCACCGCCCGCGCCCTGCCCGCGCTGTCCCGTGCCAAGGCGGCCGGGCTGCCGGTGACGGCGGGGATCTCGGTGCATCACCTGACGCTGAACGAATTCGATGTCGGCAATTACCGCACCTTCTTCAAGCTGACGCCGCCGCTGCGGTCGGAAGACGACCGGCTGGCGATGGTGCAGGCGCTGGCCGAGGGCGTGATCGACATTCTCTGTTCGATGCACACCCCGGCGGACGAGGAATCAAAACGCCTGCCCTATGAGGAGGCGGCGGCGGGCGCGGTGGGGCTGGAAACGCTTCTGCCCGCGGCGCTGCGACTTTATCACGCAGGAAGCATCGGTCTGCCGGAGCTGTTCCGCGCGCTTGCGCTCAATCCGGCGCGGCTGATGGGGCTGCCGCAGGGCCGGCTTTCCGAGGGAAGTCCGGCCGATCTGGTGCTGTTCGACCCGGAGGCGCCCTTCGTGCTGGACCGCTTCACGCTGGCGTCGAAATCGAAGAACACGCCTTTTGACGGCGCGAAGCTGACGGGCAAGGTGCTTGCCACTTTCGTCGGCGGGGTGCAGGTTCACGGGCAGGCATAACAAGAACGGACGGGGGCAAGGATGGCGGATCTGCATGCGGGGGCAATGTTGCTTCTGGCGGTGGCGGGGCTTGGCTACCTGCTGGGCTCGGTGCCGTTTGGCGTGGTGATCACCAAGGCGTTCGGTCTGGGCGATCTGCGCCAGATCGGCTCGGGCAATATCGGCGCGACGAATGTGCTGCGCACCGGCAACAAGGCGGCGGCGGCGGCGACGCTGATCCTTGATGGCGCCAAGGGGGCGGTGGCGGTGCTGATCGCCCGCGCGCTGCTGGAGGGGAACGACACTGCGGCGGTGGTCGCGGGGGGGGCGGCCTTCATCGGGCATCTTTTCCCGGTCTGGCTGAAGTTCAAGGGCGGCAAGGGGGTTGCGACCTTCCTTGGGACGCTGATTGCGCTGGACTGGCTTTTGGGTCTTGGCGCCTGCGGCACCTGGCTGATCGCGGCGGCGGTCGGGCGGATTTCCTCGCTTTCGGCGCTGGTGGCGGCGGCGGGGGCGGTGCCGCTTGCCTATCTGCTGGGCGATCAGGCCTATATGCCGGTGACGGCGCTGATGGCGGTGCTGATCTTCGTGCGTCATCGCGCCAATATCGAGCGGATCCTGGCCGGGACCGAACCGCGGATCGGCAAGAAGGCTTGATTTCGGCGCGGCGCGGGCGCTCCATGCAAAGGGTTACTGTCTCAGGAGGCCCGCATGAATCTGCCTACCGCCGTCCGCATCTGTTTTTCGAAATATGCCACCTTTTCGGGCCGCGCCAGCCGCCCGGAATACTGGTGGTTCGTCCTGTTCACGCTGATCGGTTTCGTTCTTCTCAGCGCGATCGAGACCCGTTTCCTTGGCTACGGCACGGTCAGCCACGGCGAGGGCGCCTGGGCCTGGCAATCGAATGGCGGGCCGCTGTCGGCGCTTTTCGGGCTGGGGATCCTTCTGCCCTCGCTGGCGGTCGCAGTGCGGCGGCTGCATGACAGCGGCAAGTCGGGCTGGTGGCTGCTGATCCAGCTGGTGCCGCTGATCGGGGCGCTGGTGCTGCTTTATCACTTCGTGCAGCCCTCGCAGGTCGGGCCGAACCGTTTCGGCGCCGCGCCGCGCCGGGCACCGCCGACGCTGCTCTGAGGGGGCTCAGCTGTCCTTGTGATCGCGCAGGAAGGGCAGCGCCTTGCGGAAATAATCCCAGCCGGTGATCGCGGTCAGCACCGCGGCCACCCAGATCAGCACCAGACCAAGGTGATTGGCCAGATCGGCCAGCGTGGCGAAATTTGGCAGATCGCCCTCGCCCGCGCGCGGCGCGCGGCCGGTTTCCAGATAATCCAGCCCGGTGCCCAGAAACAGAATGGCAATCGCCACCATCTGCGCCGTGGTCTTCCATTTCGCCAGTTTCGTGACCTTGAGCTTGCCCGCATCGGCGCCGATGAACTCGCGCAGCCCCGAGACGAAAACCTCGCGGAACAGGATCACCGTGGCGGGCAGAATGAGCCAGGGGTTCATGCCGGAATAGCCGGTGATCACGACCAGCGCGATCACCACCATCGCCTTGTCGGCGATCGGGTCAAGCATGGCGCCGAACTTGCTTTCCTGTTTCCAGGCCCGCGCCAGATAGCCGTCGAACCAGTCGGTGACGGCCGCGCCGATGAACAGCGTCAGCGCGAACCAATCCGCCCAGGGACGGGCGAAATACAGGAACATCACCGCGACGCCGGGAGCGGCGATCAGGCGCAAAACGGTCAGCGAGTTGGGCAGGTTCCATTTCATGCCCGCACCCTAGCCCCGGGCGGGGACAAGGAAAAGGGGGTGCGACACTCAGCTTGCGGGGTCGGCGTAATCGTGAACGCCGCCCTGCCAGTCGGTGACGCGCCACAGCCCCGGCCGCGCCCCCGGGGCGAAATGATCCGCGGTGATCGGCACCTTGCCGAAGCCCCCGGGGATATCAAGCACATAGGTCGGGATCGCTGCACCGCTCAAATGCCCGCGCAGCCCGGCCATCAGCGCCCGCCCCGCCGCAATCGTGGTGCGGAAATGGCTGGTGCCCCGGGCCAGGTCGCAATGGTGCAGGTAATAGGGCTTCACCCGGCAGTCCTGCAGCGCGCCAAAAAGGTCGCGCAGCGCGTCGTGGCTGTCGTTCACGCCCTTGAGCAGCACCGATTGCGACAAGAGCGGCACGCCCGCATCGGCCAGCCGCGCAAGCGCCGCGCGGGCCGCTGCGGTCAGCTCCTGCGCGTGGTTCGTGTGCACCACCACCCAGACGGCGGGGCGCTGGCGGCGCAGCAGATCGACCAGCGCAGGCGTGATCCGCTCGGGCGCCACCACCGGCACGCGGGAATGAAAGCGCAGGGTGGTGATATGGGGGATGGCCGAAAGCCGGGTCAGCACCTCTTCGAGCCGCCGGGGCGAGAGTGTCAGCGGATCGCCCCCGGTCAGGATGATTTCCCGCAAGCCGCGGGTCGCGGCGATGTAATCGAGCGCCTGCGCCAGATCGGGTTCCGGCAAGGGGCCGGTCTCGCCCACGGTTTCGCGGCGGAAGCAGAAGCGGCAATAGACATCGCAGGTCTTGGTGATGTGCAAGATCGCCCGGTCGGGGTAGCGATGCGTCAGCCCGGGCGCGGGGGAATGCACGGCATCGCCGATCGGATCGGCGCGCTCCTCGGGCCGGGTGATCAGCTCGGCCGCGGTGGGGACGAATTGCATGGCCACCGGGTCCGCGGGCGCCGCGATCGCCGCACGCATCGCGGGGGTGACGCGGATGCGGAAATCCTGCGCCACCTGCGCCAAGGCGGGCATGTCTGCGGGCGTCACCAGACCCTCGGTCAGAAGGTCTTCGGGGCGGGTCAGGGCGGTGGTCACGGGCGCGGTCATGCGGGCGGCGCTACGCCGGGGCCGCCCTTCCGTCAACCCCGATCATTGAAGAAGTTCCAGATCGTCTCGGCCATGGCGGCGGAAATGCCGGGAACCTCCATCAGATCGTTTTGCCCGGCACGGGACACCGCCTTGGCCGAGCCGAAATGCGCCAGCAGCGCGCGTTTGCGCGTCGCCCCGATGCCGGGGATCTCATCCAGCGGATTGGCCATCGTGGCTTTCGCCCGCTTTGCCCGATGCGCGCCGATCGCCCAGCGGTGGGCCTCGTCGCGCAGCCGCTGGATGTAGTAAAGCACCGGATCCTGCCGCGGCAGCGCCATCGGCCTGTGGCCGATGCGGTGGAATTCCTCCTTGCCCAGATCGCGGTCGATGCCCTTGGCCACGCCGACCATCGCGATGTCGGCCACGCCCAGCGCGACCATGATCTCATGCACGGCCGAGACTTGCCCCGCGCCGCCGTCGATCAGCAAAAGATCGGGCCAAAGGTCGGTCTTGCGCTCGGGGTCCTCGCGCAGAAGCCGCTCGAAGCGCCGGGTCAGAACCTCCTTCATCATGCCGAAATCGTCGCCCGGGGTCAGATCCTCGCCCTTGATGTTGAACTTGCGGTAAGACGATTTCATCAGCCCCTCGGGCCCCGCGACGATCATGCCCCCCACCGCATGGGCGCCCTGAATATGCGAGTTGTCGTAGACCTCGATCCGGTCCGGGGGCTTGGGCAGGCCGAAGGCCGCGGCCACACCCGCCAGCAGTTTCGCCTGCGCCGCAGATTCCGACATCTTGCGGCCCAGGCTTTCGCGCGCATTGCGCAGGGCGTTTTCCACAAGCTCGGCTTTTTCGCCACGCTTCGGCACCGCCAGCTCCACCTTGCGCCCGGCACGGGTGGAGAGCAGATCGACCATCAGATCGGCATCCTCGATCTCGTGGCTCAGAAGGATGGTCTTCGGCGGCTCTTTCGCATCGTAGAACTGCGCCAGAAAGGCCTCCAGCACCTCGGCCTCTTCGGCACCGGCGCCGGTGCGCGGGTAGAAATCGTGGTTGCCCCAGCTTTGATGCGCGCGGATGAAAAACACCTGCACGCAGGCCTGCCCGCCTTCCAGATGCACCGCGACCACATCGGCCTCGGCCACCGAGCGCGGGTTGATGCCCTGACTTTGCTGCACCGTCGTCAAGGCGCCGATCCGGTCGCGCAGCGCCGCCGCGCGTTCATATTCCATCGCCTCGGACGCCGCGCGCATCTCGGCCGCCAGCTCCTGCTGGATGCTCGAGGATTTCCCCTCCAGGAACCGTTGCGCGTCAGCCACCGTGCGGCGGTAGTCGTCTTCGCTGATCTTGCCCACGCAGGGTCCGGAACAGCGCTTGATCTGATATTGCAGGCAGGCCCGCGTGCGCGAGGCAAACATCGCATCCGAACAGTTGCGCAGCTGAAACGCCCGTTCCAGATGGTTGAGCGTGCGATTGACCGCCGAGGCAGAGGCGAAAGGCCCGAAATAGGCGCCCTTGACGTTGCGCGCGCCGCGATGCTTGCGGATCATCGGAAACGGGTGATCCCCGGCGATCAGGATATAGGGAAAGCTCTTGTCGTCGCGCAACAGCACGTTGTAGCGCGGCTTGAGCTGCTTGATCAGGTTTTGCTCCAAGAGCAGCGCCTCGGTCTCGGTGCGCGTGGTCAGGAACATCATGTGCGTGGTTTCGGAAATCATCCGCGCGATCCGGCCCGAATGGCCGGTGGTGCGCGCATAATTCGACACCCGTGCCTTCAGGTTGCGCGCCTTGCCGACGTAAAGCACCTCCTGCGCCGCGTTGAGCATGCGATAGACGCCCGGAGATCCGTCAAGACGGCTGACGTAATCCGCGATCAGCGCATGGCCTTTCAACCGCAGACCCTGCTGCGTCGCGGCGGCGTCGGAAAGGTCGAGTCCCTCGGTCATTCTGGCCCTCTGATTCTCTGTCCGGGTTGCAACCATGCTTCGCCAAATTCAAGGGGAAAGCTTTCCACCGTTTCTGTGGATAAGTTCGTGGGAAAGATTTGGGGATCTGCAGATTTCCCTTGAATCAAGCCCCTTTCACAGGGTTGATCAAAAAATAGGCAATCCTGCAAGGCATTGATTTTCCAAGAAATTTATTTTCATAAAAAGCAAGTCTCTGAAAGGATTGAGAGAATTGTAACCCTTTGTTTACACCTGCGCGAAAGGTGGACAACTTGCCGCTGAGTAACGCGCCACCCCCTCGTTTCCGCCCTGAAAAGGTCAGGGATGCCTTACCGGCAAGCCGCGACATGGATCACCTGCCCGGTCAGCGCAGGCCCCTGCAAAAGCAGGCTCAACGCCTGCGCGAAAGCCTGCGGCAAGGGCAGCGGCCCCGGGTGCTGCGTCGCGGCGGTCCAAGCCGCCTGCCAGGGCGCGGTGGGCGGACGGCGCGGACCGAGATGGAGCGCATTCACCCGCAACTGCGGCGCATGGGTCAGGGCGGCCCGCGCCAGCGTGCCCTGCAGCACCGCCGCCTGACCCGCGGGCAGCAGCCAGACCACCTGTCCGCTGGCGATCCGGTCGGCGCCTGCCCGCCCGGCCTCGGGACGGCTTGCGGCGAAATCGGCGATCCGCGCCAGAGCCTGCGCCGGGTCCCCGGTCCCAAGCAGCAGCACCGGGGCCTCGGCCGATACCAGCCCCGGATCGCACAGCGCCAGCGCCTCGTTCAGCGGCGCGGCAAGGGCGGGCGGAATATCGCGGCACACCACGGTCATCGTCAGTCCTTTCCGCAGGGACAGGGCCCTGCCCCGATCCGGGGCCTGCCGCACTGCTTGCAGGTCTTGCGCAGCAGCGGCAAGGGTTTGCGGCCCGGCAGGCGCAAGCGGCCGAAAAAGGCCAGCCCGACCATCACCAGCACGAACAGGATCGCGGCCTTGATCAGCATGTCAGCGCCCGACCCGCGCCCAAAGCGCCCGTTCCTCGGCGGCCTCCAGCACCGAAACGGCAGCCTCGGCGGCAATCCCGGCCCCGAAGCGGCGCAGCCAAGACCGGCGTTGGCCATAGGGCACCAGCTTCACCTTGTCGCCGTAAAGCGCGCGCAGTTTCGGCCCCGGATGCGCCAGCCCGTCGATCAGCCCGGTATCAAGCGCCTGCGCCCCGGTCCAGATCTCGCCGGTGAACAGATCCGCCCCGGCAGCCAGTTTCGCGCCCCGCCGGTCGGTGACCCAGGCCTTGAAGGCGCGGTGCATGTCTTCCAGCAGCCGGGTCAGCCGGTCCACATCCTCGGGCTTTTCCGGCCGGAACGGATCAAGGAAACTTTTCGAGCCGCCCGCCGTATGCACCCGCCGCTCGACGCCGTAGCGGCCGATCAGATCGGCAAAGCCGAAGCCCGACGAGATCACCCCGATCGAGCCGACGATCGAGGTCGCATCGGCCCAGATGTCATCGGCGGCGCAGGCCAGCCAATAGCCGCCCGAGGCCGCCACATCCTCGATGAAAGCATGCACGGGCAGGCCGGTTTCCGCCGCCAGGGCCCGGATCCGCGCCGCGATCAGCGAGGATTGCACCGGCGAGCCGCCCGGGGAATTGACGATCAGCGCCACCGCCACCGGCTTACCCTTGCGGAAGGCGCGCTCCAGCGTCTCGGCCAGCGCGGCATCCGACAGGCCCGGCGTGCCGGGACGGCTGAAGCCGATGGCGCCCTGCAGCCGGACGACGGCCACGCGCGGTGCGCGGTTGCGGAACGGGGCGGGAAGGAAGCGGGTGATGTCCATGCCCCCGATGTAGGCCCGGGGGCGCGCCCAGACAAGCGGGCGGCGGCGAAATCCGCCGTTACCGCTCGGCCTGCAGCCGCTCGATATAGGCGCGCAGTTCCTCGGCCTCGTGACGGGCGTCGCGCAGACCGTCCATCGCGGCGCGCAGCTCTGCCTCGGTCTGGTTGATCTGGTTCGTCAGTTCCGCCTCGCGGCTTTCGACATAGGCAACGGCCTGATCGCGCTGTTCCTCGGCCTCGTGCAGCGCCTGCGCCATCTGTTCCAGCTCGCCCATATCGGCGGCGGTGACCCGGGTCAGCCGGTGGATCAGCCAGGAGGCGAACCAGCCCAGGCAGAAAGCCAGCAACAGGATGATCGCCGTGGCGAAGACGAATTCGGTTCTGTTCATCTGCGGCTCTCCTCAGTTGTTCCGCCCGCCCAGTTTCTTCGGGCGCGGCTTCGGGCGGCCGGGCGACTGCGCGGCGGGGTTGACCGGAATGACGACGGCCGCCTCGGCCCCCTCTGGCGTCACGGTTTCGGGGCCGGTGGTCTCGGGGGCCGTGGTCTCGGGGGCCGGGACCTCTGGCGCTGCTCCCTCCGAGGCGACCGCGCCGGGGACAGGCGCCGCAGGACCTGCCAGAGCGGCGTCCGCCGAACCGGGCAGCAGGGTCTCGGAGGGCACCGGCATCGGCTCGCCATGCGCATCTTCCATCGGGGCGGCACCTGCGATGGCGCTTTCATCCAGCACCAGATCGGGCACCGCCTCGATCGGCGCGGGCTTCGGCGGTTCCGGCGCCGTCACCGGCAGATCGATCTGCCCGGCCCCGCCCACCGGCTTGGCATCAAGCAGCACGAATTCGATGCGCCGGTTCGCCTCGCGGCCCTTGTCGGTGTCATTCTCGGCGATGGGCTGGCTTTCGCCATAGCCCTTGGGGGTCAGGTTGCGCGTCAGCACCCGCCGCGCGGAAAGCGCCGAGATCACCGCCTCGGCCCGGGCCTGCGACAGCTTGCGGTTGCCCTCGTCGCTGCCCTGGCTGTCGGTATGCCCCGCCACTTCCATGCGGAAATCCTGACATTGCGTCATCGCCTTGGCCAGCGCGTCCAGCTTCGGCCCGTCTTCGGGCTTGATCGTCGCCGAACTGGGTTCGAACCCGATCTTGTCGCGCGCCAGAGCGCCGTTCAGCCGCGCCACGCAGTCGTTGCCATCGGGCAGCGCCAGCGACGCATCCAGCCTGCGGTCGTATTTCACCGAAAGCGCGATCGGCGCCGCCTCGCCCAGCCGGCGCGCAAACAGCCGCGCCGCCTTGTCCGAGGCCTGCCGGTCGCCGGTCACGCCCGAAAGCCGGATCAGGTCGGGCGTCACCGTCACCATGCCGGCATGCATCAGCCGCAGCGCCTCGAGCGCGGTCAGCGTGCGCAGCGGCCAGCCCTCGGGCAGGCCGGTATCGACCCGCGTCGCGCCGTAAACCGAAGTCGCGCCGAATTGCGCATGGGCAAAGCTTTCCAGCGCCGCGCGCGAGCGGTCCGAGGTGACGCGACCGCGCAGCTCCACCTGCCCATCCTCGCGCAAAAGCGCCGAGAATTCGGGCGCGGCGGCCTTCGCCTCGGCCTTCTTCGCCAGCTCGGCCTTGAGCGAGAACACATCGGGCAGGTTCGATTCGAGATCGCCCACCACCCGGTCATAGATCGCGGGATCGGTCGTGTCGGCCGCCACCAGCGCGATATCGGCATCGGAAAAGGTCAGCGTGCCGCCGCCCAGCTGGCCCAGCGCGGCCAGGCCCATCGCCACCGCCTCGGCCCATTGCGGCGAGGGCGCCCCCATGCCGACGGTGCAATCGAGATCTCCCGTCGCCCCGGCCTTGCGCGCCGCCGCGATGATCCGTGCCGCGGCGCGGTCGGTATCGGCGGAACAGGCGTCGAACCGGGCGCCCTCGGCATCGATCAGGAAGCGCAGCGTGAAGGGGGTGATCACCGGGCGCGGCGCGGAAATCTTCGCGTCCAGCCGGATCTCGGTCGGGCGACGGCGGTTCAGCAGCCTCTCGGCCTCGGCCTTCTGTTCGGGGCTGTCGGTGATCGCCTCGACGCCGACCTTGCCGGGCAGGATCGAGACCTTGGCACGGGGCAGTTCCGTCAGTGCCGCGACGCCGAAATCCAGCGCCGATTTCCAGCCGCCCGGCACCGGATAATCGGCGCTTTCGAGCATGTCGGTCACTGCCCCCTCGCCCGCGATCTTCGTCAGCCGCTCCAGCAGCGCCTTGCGGTCGGTGCCAAAGGGCACAAGCCCGATCAGCGAGATCCCCTCGTCATTGCGCAGCATCTGCAACGAGAAATCCGGCGGCGCGATCGCCTTTTGCACCTCGGCATCGGTGTTGTCGACGATGCGGGAACTGTCGACCACGGTCGAGACCAGGGTGACGGCGCGGAACCGCGCCGCCTCGGAAGGCGCGGTGCCCAGCAAGATCACCTGCAACCCGTCGGTTTCCACCTGCACCCAGGAATGGCTGGCGGTTTCCAGCGCCAGTTTCACCGCCTTGCGCGAGCGCTGCTCGATGATCGTAGCCGAGCCGCCCGCGATGAAGGCCGAAAGCACAAGGGCGCCGACGAAAGCCGTCGTCGTCAGAAGTGTGATGCGGCCACGCATGGGGATGTCGTTCCTCGCCTTGGGTTCGCCCCGTCTTAAGGGGCGCCCCCTTGGCGATCAATCACAGGATTGCGGCACCGGCAAGAAACAGCGCAGCCCAAAGCCCGGTGTCGCGGCTCTTGCGAAAGAGCATCAGGCAATTGTCCGGGGAGTCGATATCCAGCCGACGCATCTGCCAGAGCATGTGCCAGCCCATCGCCCCGGGCGCGCAAAGACCCAGCGCCAGCACCAGCGGATTGCCCAGCGGCACCAGCGCCAGCAGCACCGCCGCGGTCATCAGCACCACGGTCAGGATCAGGAACAGGGCGAGCCAGCGATGGGTGTTGGCCCCAAACAGCCGCGCCGTCGATTTCACCCCGATCAGCGCATCGTCTTCCTTGTCCTGATGCGCATAGATCGTGTCATAAAACAGCGTCCAGATGATCCCGGCGGCGTAAAGCAGAACCGGCGCCAGCCCAAGGCTGCCCTTGTGCGCCACCCAGCCCAAGAGCGCCCCCCAGTTGAAGGCGATGCCAAGGAAGGCCTGCGGCCACCAGGTGAAGCGTTTGGCAAAGGGATAGACCGCAACCGGGACAAGCGCCAGAACCCCCATGCCGATCGCCGCCCAGTTGAAGGTGAACAGGATAGCCGCGGCCAAGGCCGTCTGCGCCACCATCCAGGCCACCGCCTGTTTCACGCTCACCTGACCGGACGGGATCGGGCGCGAGCGGGTCCGCGCCACCTGGCCATCGAAATCGCGGTCGGTGATGTCGTTCCAGGTGCAGCCCGCCCCGCGCATCAGAAAGGCGCCAAGGCCGCAGCCCAGCGCCAGCCACAAATCAAAGGGGCGCAGCGCGTCGGTCGCGGCGGCAAGCGCGATCGACCACCAGCAGGGCAGCAGCAGAAGCCAGGTTCCGATCGGCCGGTCGGCACGCGAGAGCCGCAGATAGGGACGGCTGAAAGCGGGAGCGGTATGGTCCACCCAGTTGCCGCGATAGGCGTCGGCCACCTGTCCCGTCACCTGAGCCTCTGGCATTTCGGTTTTGCCGGTCATAAGTTTCGCCTCATGGAACGCGCCAAGATACGACTCTGTGTTACTCACCCGCTCGGGCCGGGGCAAGCCGTGCCCCTGAGCCCGGATCAGGCGAATTATCTCTTTGCGGTGATGCGGCTCGGCCCCGGCGACCGGGTTGCGCTCTTCAACGGGCAGGACGGCGAATGGACCGCCGAGGTGGTCGAGGGGTCGAAACGCGGCGGCGTTCTGGCCTGTCTGGGCCTGGCCGCGCCGCAGCTGAACCCGCCCGATCTTTGGCTTCTGTTCGCGCCGATCAAGAAGGAACGCACCGATTTCATCGTCGAAAAGGCGGCGGAACTGGGCTGCGCGAAAATCCTGCCGGTGCAGACCGAGTTTACAAATGCTGCGCGGATCAAGCAGGACCGGCTGCAGGCGCATGCGCTGGAAGCGGCCGAGCAATGTCTGGGAACTTATGTTCCTGAAGTCAGTGACTTGCAGCCTTTGCAGAAAATTCTGAAATCCTGGAACCCGGAGCGGCGCATCCTTTGGGGCGATGAATTGCTGGTCGGTCCAGCGCAGACGCTCGCCGGTCTTGCCCCCGGTCCTTGGGCGATACTGGTCGGCCCCGAGGGCGGCTTTTCCGAGACCGAGCGGCGGCAGCTGCGAAGCCTGCCCTTCGTCACGCCGGTGTCACTTGGGCCGCGCATCCTGCGCGCCGATACCGCCGCCTGTGCGGCGATCACGCTTTGGCAATCGGCCCTGGGGGACTGGCGGTGATCCGACCCGAGCTGCGCGCGCATCTGATACGGCAGCGCGAAGCTTATGTCACAGCTCTTGCGCTGGCCGCCTCGCTTTGGATCGGCACGCGCGGCGGCTGGCTTCTGGCGGCACTGGGGCTGTGCCTTGCCGCCCTTGCCGCGGGCTGGCTGGTGCTGGCCCTGCGCCGCGCCCGCTTTGCCCGGCCCGTCTCCGATCCGGGCGTGGTCGATCTGGATGAAGGCCGGATCGGCTACTGGGGCATCGGCGGAGGGATGCTGGGCGGAACCATGGCGCTGGAGGATCTGGTGGAAATCCGCCTGCTGATCCTGAAAGACAGCCAGTTCTGGCGGCTGAAAAGCCGCGACGGGCAGGCGCTGCTGGTGCCGGTGGCCGCCGTCGGCTCGGAAAAGCTCTTTGACGCCTTCGCCGGTCTGCCCGGCATCGACATGGGCGCGATGGCCGCCGCGCTGGATCGGCGCCTCACCGCACAAAGCCTGTGGCGCCGCCCAAGCTGACGCGGCTTGACTTGGCGGCGTGGAAGAACCACCTGTTGTGTCCCAACGGAAAGAGAGGGTCCGATGTCCATTCCCCAGCAGGGCGGCGGCCCGATCGAAGATTTCAGCCAGTTGGCCGACTATCTGGCCTCGGGCGAGAAGCCGAAAAACGACTGGCGCATCGGCACCGAGCACGAGAAATTCGGCTATTGCAAGGATGTGCTCAAGCCCCTGCCCTATGACGGGCCGCGCTCGATCCGGGCGATGCTGGAGGGGCTGCAACAGGTCTTCGGCTGGGAGCCGGTGCTGGAGGGCGGCAACATCATCGGGCTGACCCGCAAGGGCGCCAATGTCAGTCTGGAACCGGGCGGGCAGCTGGAGCTTTCGGGTGCGCCCTTGGAAACCCTGCACCAGACCTGCGAGGAAGTGAACGAACATCTGACCGAGGTGCACCGGATCGCTGACCGGATCGGGGCGAAGTTCATCGGCCTTGGGGCGGCGCCGGAATGGACGGCCGAAGAGATGCCGATGATGCCGAAGGGGCGCTATCGGCTGATGAACAGCTATATGGATCAGGTCGGCACCATGGGGAAAACCATGATGTATCGGACCTGCACCGTGCAGGTGAACCTCGACTTTTCCAGTGAAGCCGACATGGTGAAGAAGATGCGGGTGGCGCTGGCGCTGCAGCCGGTGGCCACCGCCTTGTTCGCCAATTCGCCCTTCCTCGATGGCAAGCCGAACGGGATGAAATCCTGGCGCGCGAATATCTGGCAAAACCTCGATCCGGCGCGGACCGGCATGCTGCCCTTCTTCTTCGAAGAGGGCATGGGATACGAACGCTATGTCGATTACGTTCTCGATGTGCCGATGTATTTCGTCTACCGCGACGGGACTTACATCAACGCTTTGGGGCAGAGCTTCCGCGATTTTCTGCGCGGCGAGCTGCCCGCCCTGCCCGGCGAGAAGCCGACGCTGTCTGACTGGGCCGACCATCTGACCACCGTCTTCCCGGAAGCGCGGGTGAAGAAATACATCGAGATGCGCGGCGCCGATGGCGGCCCGTGGCGGCGTCTTTGCGCCCTGCCTGCCTTCTGGGTGGGTCTGATGTATGACCAAGGCGCGCTCGATGCCGCTTGGGATCTGGTCAAGTCTTGGGATGCCGAGACCCGCGACGGGCTGCGCGTCGCCGCCGCGAAACACGCGCTTCAGGCCGAATGCAATGGCGTGAAGATGCATGATCTGGCGCGCGAGGTGGTGGCGATCTCGAAAGCCGGTCTGGCCGCGCGCAGGATCCCCGGCGCCGGGGGCCTGATCCCGGACGAGACCTATTTCCTCAACGCGCTGGAAGAAAGCATCGACACCGGCCGCGTTCCCGCCGATGAACTTCTGGAAAAATATCACGGCGCCTGGAAGGGCGATCTGAGCCGCATCTACGGCGAATACAGCTACTAAGCCGCCCCTGAGGGCCTGCTTTTATCTTGCCATAAATATCCTGCGGGGTGAGACGGGATCGAAAAGCCTTCCAGTGGAAGGCTTTCCTGTCGAACGGGCCGCCAGTGGCGGCCCTTGGGGGTGCAAAACCCCCGCCTCCTTCCGCAGTCCGAAACGCCTCAGAGGTTGTCCTCGACCCGGAACCCCGCCGGGATCGCATCGACGCCCTCAAGCACCAGATCAGCCATCACCTGCGCCACCTTGGGCGCCATGCCGAAGCCGATCTTGAAGCCGCCATTGACGATGAAATGCCCCTCGCGCCCCGGCCAGGCCCCGAGCATCGGCGAGCGCGAGACCGAGCGCGGCCGCACATTCGCCCAGCGCTCGATCACCTCGGCATCGGCAAGCGCAGGCACCAGCGCCCGGGCACGTTCCAGCACCGCGTCGAGCTGCGCGTCGGTCGCGGTCGGGTCGGTGTAGCTGCGCTCGGCGGTCGAGCCGACACCGACGGTGCCATTCGCATGCGGCACCACCAGAACACCATCGGCGAAGATTTGCGGCACCGGGCCGGGATCGAGCCTCAGGATCGCCGACTGCCCCTTGACGCCATTGCCGACCTCCTTGCCGAAAACCGCCGACAGCTCTTCCAGCCCCGCAAGCCCGGTCGCATGCAGCACGATGCCCTCGTCGGGCGCATCCCCGAAAACGATCTCGCCGCCCAAAGCCTCGATCGCCGCGGCCAAAGCCGCCGCCGCGCCGCGCGGCGAGGCCCGGCCCGAGAGCGTGTCGTGAATGACAAGCCCCGTCGGCGTCACCGGCGCAAAGGCGCCAAATTCGTTCACCGGCGCAATGCGCCAAAGATAGTCCGCCCCCCAGTTCGCCGCCGCATCCTTGGCCCGCAACTCGGCCAAAGTCACCGCCGCCTGATCGGCCAAGGGCTGCAACCGCCCGATCCGCGCGAAACCCGGATCCTTGCCGCCGACCGCCTTCACCCCCGCCCAGAACGCCTCCGACATCACCAGACTGTCGAACTGAAACTGCTTCTTCGGGTTCCATTGATCGGGCACATGCGGCGAAAGCATGCCCACGGTCCCGCCCGAGGAGCCCGCGCCGATCCGTTCCCGCTCGATCAGCCGCACCTTCGCGCCGCGCCGCGCCAGCTCATAGGCGCAGGCCAGGCCGAAAACCCCGCCGCCGCGTACCGTCACCCGATCTGCTCTTGCCATCGCTTGCCCCTTTCGCCACTCTGCGCGTCATATCCCCACAGGCACTATCCCCGATGACCTCCCCAGACCAGAGCCCGGCCGCGCTTGCGTGGCGCGACGGATCGACGCCCGTTTCGACCCGCTTCGACGACCCCTATTTCAGTCTGGCCGGAGGGCTGGCCGAAACCCGCCATGTCTTTCTGGCGGGCAATGACCTGCCCGCGCGCCTCTGCCCCGGCTTTCACGTCGCCGAACTGGGCTTTGGCACCGGATTGAACCTTTTGGCGCTGGCGCTTGCAACCGATCAGCCGATCCGCTTCACCAGCTTCGAGGCCTTCCCGATGTCGGCCGCCGAAATGGCCCGCGCCCATACCGCCTTTCCCGACATCGCAGCCGTTGCCGAACCGCTCATTGCTGCGATGCAGCATGGAGCAACGCAGTTTTCGCTGCGCAGCATTTCCGTCACGCTGATCCTGGGCGATGTCCGGCAAACCCTGCCGCGCTGGACGGAACAGGCCGATGCCTGGTTCCTTGACGGTTTTTCGCCCGCGAAAAACCCCGAGATGTGGGGCGAGGATCTGATGGCCGAGGTCGGCCGCCACACCGCGCCGGGCGGCAGCTTCGCCACCTATACCGCCGCGGGCTTCGTGCGCCGCGGCCTGGCGGCGGCGGGCTTCACCGTCTCCCGCGCCCCCGGCCATGCCGGCAAACGCCACATGAGCCGCGGGGAGAAAGCATAAAAGCCCCCGGACCGTCTGCGGCACCATCGCCCTTGGTCGGTTGACGGCATCCTGACGCCAAGGCCGAAACGCCCTGATCTTTTCCTTGGGCGAAATACGCCACGGGGGTGCGGGGGTGTGAAACCCCCGCCCTGCCTCACCAGTTGCCGCGCAATTCGTCGGTAAAGCGGACCGCCCCCGCATCCGGGCGGCCCAGCCGCGCACGGTACACCGGCAGGCTTTCCGCCACCCGCATCACATAGGTCCGGGTCTCGGCAAAGGGGATCATCTCCACCCAGTCGACGACATCAACCGAAGGCGCGCGCGGATCGCCGCGCTCGGCGATCCAGCGCCGCGGCCGCCCGGGACCGGCATTGTAACCCGCCGCCACCAGCACCGGCGAGGTGCCGAATTCCTCCTGCAGCGTCGCCAGATATTCCGAGCCAAGCCGCACGTTGTAAGACGGGTCCGAGGTCAGCCGCCGCAATTCGTAAGGCTCGCCCAGCTTCTTCGCCATCCTCTTCGCGGTCTCGGGCATCAGCTGCATCATCCCCCGCGCGCCGACCGGGCTGATGACGGCGGGATCAAATTCGCTTTCCCGCCGCGCGATCGACAGCGCCAGCTCCTCGGGCACGACAAGCCCCGCGGGGTTCAGCTCGGGCAGCGGATAATAGGCCCGCGTCAGCACCAGCCCCTCGTTCGCCGCCCGTTTCGCCAGCAGCAGCATCAGATGCGCATTGTGCCATTCCTCGGCCAGCCGGGCCAGGGGCGCGATCTGCTCGGGCGGCAGGCGTTCTTCCAGATGCAAAAGAAAGCGCTCGGCCAGATCGCGGGCGCCCGCCGCCTGCAAAAGCTGCGCCGCCTGAAACACCGGATCACTCACGAAGGGCGCCGCCCGCCAGTCGGGCAGCGCGGGCGGGGCGGCAAAGGCCGGGTCCAGCGGCGCACCGATCCGCTCGGCGCAGAGCAGCCCGTAATAGGCGGTCTGCCACTGCGCGCCTTCGACAAAGGCCTGATCGGCCTCGGCGATCCGGCCGATCGCCTCCAGCGCCCGGCCCCGCCAATAGGCGGCGCGGGA
The DNA here is from genome assembly GCF_058724655.1 of Rhodobacter sp. 4.3.4. Classification (NCBI taxonomy): domain Bacteria; kingdom Pseudomonadati; phylum Pseudomonadota; class Alphaproteobacteria; order Rhodobacterales; genus Rhodobacter; species Rhodobacter sp. 4.3.4. Next base: position 458,863 of record NZ_CM178967.1, on the reverse strand, counting down.
TTTCGAAATCGGCGTGCTGACCACGGCATCAAGCGCCCTGAAATGCGCCAGCGCCGTGGGCGCATCGCCCAGCTTCAAGGCCGCGAACCCGGCCAGCCATTCCAGATCGCCCCGGTCGGCGTCATCAAGGGGCAGCCGATGCCGCGCCGCGATCTTGTAGGCAAGCCGGGCATCGCCCTGCCGCAGGAAGAACCGCGCCAGCTGGCCGCGCAAATCGGACCAAAGCTTCGGATCGCCAAGGCTCTCCGGGCTTTTCGAAAACGCCAGCACAATCTCGGCCGCGCCCGCTTCCATGTCGTTGCGCCAACGCCAGACCGCCCGGTCGCGCGCCAGCCCGGCCGATCCCGCCATCCGCTCCGGCACCGCCTGCAGCAGCTTGTCCACCCCGGCCGCCCGCGCCTGCAGCGCGATCCGCGCCTCGGCCACCGCCCGCGTGCCCGGAGTGACCAGCGGCAGCATCGCCCGGGCCTGCGCCAGACGGCCCTGATCCAACGCCGCCTGCATCCGCCCGCCGTGGAAGGGCGCGACCAGATCGGCGTGACGGGCGAGAAACGCCGCCTGCTCCTCGGGCGTCAGGTCCAGGCTGCGCCAGGCCGCCTCGGCCACGGCGGCGGCCTTGTCGGGCTGGCCCATCGCCTGCCGCGCCGCGATCAGCGCCAGCGCGCCGGTGCCGGTCTGCGGCGCGCGCCCCCCGAAATAGGCCACGGTCTCGACCGGATTGGCCCCCGCCAGCTGCGCCTCGCCTTTTTTGCGCAAAAGCTCCATCCCCGGCCAATCGCCCCGCCGGGCGGCGAAATCGGCGTAATCGGCAAAACTGCCCTTGCCCGCGCGCAGCCGTTGCCATTCGATCAGATCGAAGGCGAGCGGACCGGCCAGCCGGGCCTCGGCCGCGGCCTGATCCCAGTCGGTTTTCGCCGCCGCCGCCAGCGCGCGGGTCAGGGGAACGGGGTCATCGGCCCGCCCGGCAAGGGGCAGAAACACCACGGAAACCGCCAGCAAAGCGGCAAGGGAAAGAGGTTTGATCATCGGCCTGTGCATGCGTTTTCAACAGGCTGCGCGCAAGCCGTGATCGTTGCAATTCACAAGTTTAGGCGGGGCGGTTTTCCGTTCAACCGAAGCGGCCGGAAATCCGTATCAGGACAAAACAGGACCGAATAGCGAACATGATACGCGCCGGAAGGCGGTTCGCTGTGGCTAAGATCGTTCACCTGAATGGACAGCGGCCGGGCGGGTGGGCGAAGGGGCGGTGGGATTGGATGCGGCAGGTTCGGCGGTGCGCTGACCTGTCACCGATGGCCCGCCTTGTCGCGCAGTCGCTGGCGCAAGGGTTCTCAAACGCAGAAACCGGGGAGTGCAGGCCCGGGGCGCAAGCCTTGGCCGAGGACTGCGCCGCGAGTGTGCGCACGATTGAGCGGGCGCTTGCCGATCTTGAGGCGGCAGGTTGGATAGAGCGCCTTGGCGGTAACTCGCCCGGGATGCGCGCCGCCCTGCGCTTCCGCTTCCCCGACGAACCCAAGAACCCGAAACGCTGGGGCGGTGAACACCCGTCAGAAATGGCGGCTGAACACCCGTCAGAAATGGCGGCCGAACACCCGTCAGAAATGGCGGCTGAACACCCGCCAGTTTTGGCAGGAACACCCGCCAGTTTTTGTCCCCCCCCCAGACCCCCCTATAAGGATCAACCAAATATGAACCAAAAAGACGGGCGTCATCCGGTGGCGCAAATCCGTGGTCTTCCGATGCCCAAGAACGCCACCGTGTTGGTGCCTGTCGGAAGCGAGCAAGAGGCAGAGTGGAACGCATGGTTGCAAGCCCGGGGGTTCCCTCGTCTCGGGGTGATCGGGCACGCGATGCCGGGCGGGTGGCTCATGCCGCTGGTGAGGGCCCCGAGGGAAGCCGACTTCGTGGCGCATCGCATCGCGTTGACGTGGGCAGAGTGGCTTAGAAGCAAGCCGGTGCTGTCGTGACGGTGGAGAAAGCGCCCGAGAGCTTCGGGCGGTGGTTGGCAGAACTGGCGGCACGGTGCCGCACAAAAAAAGCGTGATGGGGCAGCAATGAAAAACGATGGGTGGATTTACGGGCAGAAGGCGATTTCCGACTTCCTGAAGGTCAGCGAAAGGACGCTGCGGCGCTGGTTGACTGACGAAAGTTCCGGCCTTCCGGTGCGTCAAATCGGCGGGCGATGGTTTGCGAGTGCGGACGAGTTGCGCAACTGGTTGGGGCTTCGATCCTGAGGCGTGGCCTATCTTGTCCGGTTTTGGCCGGGTTTGTCCGGTTTAAGGGGCTATCCACAACCGCTAGCGCGGGCGCAGAAAATGGGCATGAGCAAACCGTCCTTCTTCGCCCGCCTCTTCCGCCCCTCGGTCAAGTCGCTGACTGACCCGGGGGCGGACCTTTACGCCCTCTTCGGGCTGACCGCGACGGCCTCAGGCGTCATGGTCTCGGCAGATGCGGCGCTTCGGGTGCCCGCCGTGGGGCGGGCGCTGCGGCTGATCGGCAACGCGGCGGCGACCCTTGGCCGCGTGGTCAAGGAAGTGGCGGCGGATGGCACGGAAACCGATGCCCCGTCGCATCCGGTCAATGCCCTGCTGAACCGGCAGGCGAACGACTGGACCCCGGCCTTTTGCGCCGTTCGCGATCTGGTCTTTGACGCGCTGACCGATGACCGCGGCGGAATGCTTTGGGTCAACCGCCTGTCGGATGGCCGGATTGCCGAACTGATCCGCTACCGTTCCGGCATGGTGACGGTCGATTACGATCAAGCGACCGGCGAGCCGTCCTATCGGATCGACAACACGCCGACGCCGCGCGAAGACATGGTGCATTTGCGCGCTCCCTTCGGAAGATCGCCCCTGAGCCTTGCCCGGGAAGCGATTGCCGTTGCGATCCTGCTTTCTGGACATGCGGAGGCGCTGTTTTCCAACGGGGCGCGGCCGGGCGGCGTGCTGAAGTTCCCGAAGGGCATGGGCGAAGAGAGCGTCAAGAAGGCGATTGCCGCTTGGCGGGCCACCCATGAGGGCGGGGCGAAGGGCAAGACGGCAATCCTGCATGACGGCGCGGAATATGAGGCGCTTTCGTTCAGTTCGACCGATGCCCAGTTTCTCGAAAACCGTTCCTTCCAGATCATCGAGCTTGCCCGGTGCTTCGATGTGCCGCCGTCGCTGATGTATGAGCTTGACCGGGCGACCTGGGCGAACATGGAGCAGCTGGGGAAAGAGTTCCTGAGCTACTGCCTTGAGCCGTGGCTTTGCGCCCTTGAGGGGGCGTTCACACAGGCGCTTTTCACCGATGCTGAGCGCGGCCGGTTCGTCGTTCGCTTTGACCGGGATGACTTGAGCCGGGTCGATCTGGCGACCCGCGCGACGACGATTTCCAGCCTGATTTCCGCCGAAGTGCTGAACCCCGATGAGGGGCGCGAGTGGATCGGCAAACCCGCCCGGCCCGACGGCAAGGGCGGCGTCTATGGAAACCGGCACATTCAAACCGACATGGGCGGCGCTCCGCCGAAAGAGGGTGTCTGATGGATTTGGGCGATGTTTACAACATGCAAGAGGATCAGGGCCGAGGGCGCTGGTTCGAATGGCTTCACCCGGTGACAGGCGAGGGCACCGGCCTTCGTGTCAAGGTGGCCGGGCCTGACAGTCTTCTTGCCGCCCATGCTGCAGCGCAAATGGTCGATGATCTGGCAGAGCTGGCGGACGAAGATGGTCGCGTGAGCGGTGCCGACCGCGCCAAGGCGCAGCGGGCCTATCTGGCGCGGCTGGCCCTTGATTGGGAGGTGAGCGACGGCGGCGAACCGATCCCCTTCACCGTTGAGCGCATCAAGAAGTTCCTCGGCGTGGCGTGGGCGCTGGCGCAGTTCAACGCCTTCGCCGTCAACCGTTCCATCTATTTCTTCCCGGAGGAGCTGGCCGATGCTGACGCTTGATTTCAAGGCGGCGTGGTCCGTCACCGAAGGCGGCGAGGTTGAAGGGTTGGCCTCGGTCTTCGGGACGGCCGACCGGGGCGGGGACGTGGTGCACAAGGGGGCTTTCGCCTCGGCCACGTTCCCGCTGCCGATGTTGGACGCGCATGACCTGTCTGCGCCCATTGGGGTTTGGGAGAGCGGTGAAGAGACGCCCGAGGGGCTGCGCGTCAAGGGGCGTCTTATCCTGTCGGTCGAGCGGGCGCGCGAGGTTCGCGACCTGATCCTGTCGAAATCCATCGCCGGTCTGTCGATCGGCTATCGCGCCCTCAAGAAGGCGGCGCGGGTGGGCGGTGGCCGTGACCTGTTCGGGGTCGAGCTGGTCGAGATTTCCGTTGTTGCCGTGCCGATGCACCCCGGCGCGCGCATCATATCCGCAAAGGGTGCGCAGATGGAGGGTGGCCGCATGGATGGCGACGACGACAAGAGCGGTGCGGGTGAACCCGAGAAAAAGGCCGTGGGCAACGATCCGGTTGCCGCGATGGGTGCGCTTGTGGCGGCGGCGATGAAGCCGGTGACCGAACGGCTGGACCGGATCGAGGCGAAGGCGCAACGTGCTGGCGGCGGTGCGCCGGGTTCCGAAGAGGTGACGGTCGAGCGCAAGGCGTTCCGGGCCTATCTGCAGCGTGGCGACCGGGCGGCGGAAGAAACCAAAGGCTTCGTGGCCTCGTCCGATCCGCAGGGCGGCTATCTGGCAGCGCCCGAGTTCTCGGCCGAGGTGCTGCGCGACATCGTCGAACTTTCCCCGATCCGGTCCCTGTCGTCGGTTCGTGGCACCGGAGCGCCTTCGGTGATCTACCCGAGCCGCAAGCCGTTCGGCAATGCGACTTGGGACGACGAACAGGACGACGAAACCGAAACCCCCGCGGCGTCCATTTTCGGCTCGCTCGAAGTGGTGACGAAAGGCATGTCCACCTATGTGGACATTCACAACAACCTTCTTGCTGATGCTCCGGCCGTGGAAGCCGAAATCCGGTCCGCGCTGGCCGAGGATTTCGAGCGCAAGGAAACGCTGGCGTTCACGAATGGCAATGGCCTGACGCAGCCCGAAGGGGTGATGACGCACGCCGCGATTGCCGAATACAAGAACGGCCACGCGACGGTGATCCAAGCCGATGCGCTGATCAAGTTCCTGTATTCGATCACGCCCAGCTATCGCAACAAGGGCGTGTGGATGATGAACGGCACGACGCTCGGCCTTCTGCGCACGCTCAAGGATACCACGAACAACTATCTGTGGCAGCCGTCCTATCAGGCGGGCCAGCCCGAAACGCTGCTGGGGCGGCCGGTCATCGAGAACATCGACATGCCGGACGTTGCGGCGAACGCCTTCCCGATCATCTACGGGGATTTCAGCGGCTATCGCATCTTGGACCGTCTGGCGCTGTCGGTGCTGGTCGATCCCTACACCCGCGCTGTGCAGAAGCAGACCCGCTATCACAGCGGGCGGCGCGTGGGCGGCCGGGTGATCATGGCCGCGAAGTTCAAGAAGCTGAAAATGGCGGTGTGATATGGGGCTGCGTGATCTGTATTCCAATCTGACGGACGCTCAGGCTCTTGAACCCGGCATCTACACGGCGACGGTGAATGGCCCGGGGATTGATCTTCGCGAAATGCGCGGTTGCCTCTTCAATGTCGGCACGGGCGTCAATACGGGCACGGCCGTTTTCGGCGTCAAGGTGCAGGAGAGCGACGATAACGTGACCTTTGCCGATGTGGCGGCGAAGTGGTTCAAATCGGACGCGCCTTCGACGCTGGCGGCATCGAGCCGCTACCGGATCGGCTACACGGGCAAGAAGCGCTACGTTCGGCTGGTGTTCACCTACACCTCGGGCACGTCGCTTGCGCTGTCTGCTGGGGCGATCTTGGACCCGCTGACGAAGCCGGTTTCCTGATGCCCGTAAAAGCCCCGCGCATCTGTCCTTGCGGGTATCGCGTGTCCTCGGGTGCGCGGTGCAAGTGCGAGGTGGCGGCGGATGCTGCACGAAAGGCTCGCTTTGACAAGGTGCGGCCTTCGTCGTCGGCGCGGGGCTACACGGGCAGCTGGGACAAGGCGAAGCGCGACTATCTGCGGGCGCATCGGTTCTGTGTGCGCTGCGGGGCTGTTGCCCAGGTGGTTGACCATATCGAGCCGCACCGGGGCGACAAAGAAAAGTTCTGGGACCGGGACAACTGGCAGGCCCTTTGTACGCCTTGCCACTCTGGGCCGAAACAGCGCGAAGAGCGCAAGAAGGGAAAGTAGCGGATGGGTGTCTATTCCATTGCGGGGAGCAAGTTCGAAGTTGGCGCGGTCGTGGCACTGAAGGCGACAGACTTCGTTGCCGCGGATTTCACCGCTCCCATGGCCGGGGCGAAGGAAGTTGGCGAGCCCGAGACGCTGGGCAGCATGTCGGACCCGTGGGAAACCGAGGCGTTCACCAATGTGACCAACGCGCGCACGCGCAAGGTCAAGACCGTTAAGGCGGGTTCGACGGTTGAGATTACCTGCGGGGCTGACCCGGCCGACGCCGGTCAGCTGGCCATGCGCGCCGCGAAGGAAACGCAGGACAACTATGCCATGCGTTTGACGCTGGCGGACAAGCCTGCCAGCGGATCGACGCCCAAGAACTCTACGCGCTCTTTCATCGGTCTGGTGACCAACGTTGAAGACGATCCTTCGGGCAAGATCGGCAAGGTGAAGTTCACCATCGAGATCAACAGCAACATCGTCGCCACGCACGCTTCGGCGACCTGATCCGGCCCCGGGGGGTGGTTCTGGACTTAGCCCCCCTCATGGGGACCGGCGCGGGGTGGCTCGCGTTAGATTTGCGGTAATTGGAGATTTTCGGGGATGATCTGCACGCTTGAGCAACTGAAGGAAGAGCTGGCGTTCTCGGGCGACCTCGGGACAGACGACGACGCGATGATGACGCGCAAGCTTCAGGCCGCGCAAAATCATGTTGAACGACTTCTCGGCTACAAGATCGAAGAGAAATTCGGCACGGCCGAGGGGCAAGAGCCGGTGCCGCAATCGCTCACGGAAGCGGTGCTGGCTCTTGCTGCCCATCTTTATGACAAGCGCGGCGAGGACGGCCCGGCAATCCCTGAATGGGTCGCTGATGTAGTCCAGACCTATCGCGGCTGGACGTTCTGACATGGGCGATGGGTTGGCATCCTTTCAGAACCGTCTGCGCCGACTGCCGCAACAGGTGCGCGAGGGTATCGCGCCCGATCTGGTGGCGGCTTGCGAGGATATTGCAGAGGTGCAGCGCATCCTTGCCCCGGAGAAAACGGGAGCCTTGATGGCGTCCATTGTCGTAACCGGGCCGGGCGAGGCGACGCCGCCCTACAGTCAACCGGGCGGTGCCCAGGTGGTGCCGGACAATGCAGCGGCGGTGACGGCTGGCAATACCGATGTGCGTTACCCGCACCTTGTTGAGTTCGGCACCACGCGAACGGCGCCGAAGCCGTTTTTCTGGCCGGGCTTCAGAATGACCCGCGACCAAGCGGCGGCGAAGATCAAGAACGCCATGCGGCGGATTATCAGGACAGGCAAATGAGCAAGACCCTTGAGCTTCAGCGGGCGCTTCGCGGGGTATTTCTGGCCTCGCCCGAGGTGGCGTTTCTGGTCGGTCCCGGGGGCATCTTGGACACGCACAAGCGCCCCGCGCCTTCGCCGTCCGTGGTGCTGGGGGAAGACCTTGCGCGGCCGGTTCCGGGCAACGTCAAGGGCGACCGGATCGAGGTCACCCACGATCTGCACATCTATGTTGCCGAGCCGTCGATGGAGGGCGCGAAGAGCATCATGGGTGCGCTGCGGCGGGCCATCGCTGCCGCCCCGCGGTCGATCCTGCGGGGTTATCATCTGGCCCTTCTGGACGTGGTGGCGGAACGCGCGATGCGTGACCCTGACGGCCGCACTTCGCATGGCGTGCTGACGGTGCGGGCGCAGATTGGGGGGGCCGACTGATGCGCCAAGGCATGCGCCACACGCTGACGGTGCAGCGCCTGACTGTCGCCCCGAACGACTACGGAACAGAGGTCGAGGCGTGGGCCGATCTGGCAACCATCCGGGCCGAGGTGATCGAGCGCGCGGCGGCTGCGGCCGAGGATGAAACGGCGGGCACCCGGGGCTGGGAGCGGGTCACGTTTCGCACGCGAGCGCTTGACGGTCTTACCCTTGCCGATCGGGTGACGTGGCGGGGCCGCGCTTACGAGCTGCGCGAGGTTAAGGACGCGGGACGCGGCGAAAGCCAATTGGTTTGCGAGGGCGCGGCATGAAGGGGCGCAAGCCGGAAATCAGGGTGGCGCGGGATGCGCTTTCGGAGGTGCCACCGCCCGATTGGCTGTCGGACTATGCGCAGGCCTATTGGGTCGAAGTGGTTCGCGACCTGTCAGCGCGCAAGATCCTGACGAACGACAACCTGCCCAGCGTGGCGAATTACTGCATCGCCTTGGGTGCGGTGCGCGAGGCCGAGGACGATATTCGCGCCCTTGGCCGGGTGGTCGAAGTCTTCGCGGCTGGAAAGGACGGTGGGGAACCTGTGCGGACAGGCGTCAAACCGAACCCGGCCGTGAAGCAGCGCAATGACGCCATGTCGCTTTCGCTGCGGCTCGCCGCCGAACTCGGGGCTACCCCGATTTCGCGCAGCCGCCCGAGCTTGCCCGATGATGACGGGCAGGACGATCTTTTTGACTTTGAGGTGGAAGAATGCTCCGGCCTGACTGGATCGACGCGCCCGAACTGATCCCCGACCCGCTGCATTGCGGCGAAAAGGTGGTGCGGTTCCTGCGGAAGCTGCGCCACCCGAAAAGCAATCTGCCGGGCAAGCCCTTCCAGCTGGACCCGTGGCAGGAAGCCATCATTCGGCGGATCTACGGGCCGCGCGATGAGCAGGGAAACCGGATCGTGCGGCGCGTCGTGATCGTCGTTCCGCGCGGCAATCGCAAGACGAGCTTGGCGGCGGCAATCACGCTGGCCCATCTGATCGGCCCGGAACGGCAACCGGGGCAACTGGTGGTGTCCGCGGCCTCGGCGCATGAACAGGCGCTTGAGCTGTTTGGCGAAGCGGCAATGATCGTGCAAGACGATCCGCGCTTGCGAAAGCACCTGTCGGTTCGGGAATATGTCAGCCGGATCAGCTACACCGGATCGGAGAGCGCGGCGCGGGGTAGCCGTTACATCGCCGTGGCGGCAGACGGCAACGCCTTGCACGGCAAGACCCCGAATGTCGTTTTGATGGACGAGTTGCACGCATGGGCGGGCAACAAGGGGCGGCTGCAGTATGAGGCGCTGGACAGTGCCCTTGTGAAGGTGCCCGGCACGCTTTCCGTGGTGTTGACCACCTCGGGCCGGGGGCAGGAAAACCTTGCTTGGAATGCCGTTGAATATGCGATCCGGGTGCAGAAAGGGCAGATCGACGACCCGGCCACCCTGCCCGTGATCTTCATGGCGGAACCCGACGACGATTGGCGCGACCCCGCGCTTTGGCGGGCCGTCAACCCCGGGATGCAGCACGGCTACCCAGACCTATTCGCCTTCATGGACAAGGCGAAGAAAGCGGAGCACACGCCCTTTGAGCGGGATAGCTTTCTGCAGTTCAACTTGAACCGCTGGCTGGATCAATCGACCTCGCCCTTTGTCGAGATGCACGTCTATGACCGGGGGCGCTATGAAGTTGATCTTGATGACTTCGAGCTGGAACAAACCCCGTGCTGGATCGGCGTCGATCTGTCGAAGAATGACGACCTGACGGCTGTTGTGGCGTGCTGGCGCGACGAAGACGGCGGCTATGCCGTGCACCCGTGGTTTTTCTGCCCGGAAGACGCTCTGCGGACGCGCGGTGAGCGGCATGGGGTTGATTATGTGAGCTGGGCGGAGGATGGGCACATCATCCCGACGCCCGGGAACACTGTCGATTTGCGCGCCGTCGAGGAGCATATTCGCGAGCTGTGCGCGCGCTTCAACGTGCAGGAAATCGCCTTTGACCCGGCCTTTGCACGGGTGATGATGGCGAACCTTTCCGAGGATGGCTTGCCCGCCGCTGAAATGCGCCAAGGTTGGGTGACAATGGGACCGGCCGTCAAGGAGCTGGAACGGGTGATCCTGTCGGGGCAGTTCCGACATGGTGGCAACCCCATCCTGCGGTGGAATTTTGAGAACGTCCAGGTGGAGACGGACAAGGCGGGCGTCCGCATGTTCCACAAGGCCAAGTCGGGCAACAAGATTGACGGTGCCGTTGCCTGCGCGATGGCGGTGGGCCGGGCGGCGATGGGCGGGGACAGGTTCACGACCTCGGCCACGTGGTTCAACGATGACATGTGGATGGCCTGACCATGAGCAGCGACGAAGAGCGCCTTATCGTTCTGCTTGAGGGCAGGATTTCACAGTTCGAAAAGGCCATGGCTGCGGCCGAGAAGCGGGGCACATCCACCTATAACGGTCTGATCCGGGATAGTGCCAAGGCAACATCGGCGGTCGAACGCAACATTCTGACCATGGCAGAAACGCAATCGCGGGTGCTCGATGCGGTTGTGGGCAAGTCTGACGACATGCTGAAGCGCACTGCGGCGGCGCAACGGGCGTGGTGGAACGAGGTCGCTAAGTCGCAATCGCAGGTGGACGCCCTGCGCGCGTCGATTGACCCTCTTTATGCCGCGTCAAAGCGGTATGAAGCGGCGGTTGAGCAGCTCAACGAGGCCGAGCGCCTCGGGGTGCTGACCGCGACCCAAAAAGCGCAGATCATGGAGCGCCTCGGGGCGGAATACCTTGGCGCGGCGGCGACGACGCAGCGCCTTGGGGCGGCATCGAACGAAACCCGGATGCGTATTCAGGGGGTCGGGTTTCAGGTGCAGGATACGGCCGTGCAGATCGCTGCAGGGACCGAGCCCATGCAGGCGCTTTCGATGCAGCTGCCGCAGCTGGCCAGCGCCTTCGGGACTGTCGGTGTCGTGATCGGCACGCTTGCGGCTGTCGGCCTGCCGGTCTTGGGTGCTGCCCTTTCGGAAAATGAAGCCAAGACGCGGACTTTCGATGACGCCCTTGAAGCACTTGAAAACAGTGTGCGCGCCGTCAACGATGTGGCGGCGATCTACACGGCTGAGGGGCTGCAAGGGCTGGCCGACAAATACGGCACGGTGACAGCCGAGGTGCTGGCACTGGTCGAAGCGAAGCGGCAACTGGCGCTGGCAGGTGCGATGGCTGACGCCGACACGACGCTGACAAAGCTTTACGATGACTTGCGCGCCAACAACCGCGAGACGTTTTCGGAACTGGCCTTGCTTTTCGATATCCCCCTGAGCGCCGCGCGGAAGGTGACGAATGCGCTTGATGACGCCATGGATGCCGTGACGTTCGAGGACAAAGCGGAAGCTCTGACCCGCCTGCGGACCGAGCTTGAAGCGATCCCGGGAGGCATCGACCTTTCGGACAAGGCGCAGCGCGAATTTTATCAGTCTATCGTGTCGAGCGAAGAGGCGATGAAGCAGCTTGCCGCCTCGGCTCCGCGGGCCGGGTGGCTTGCGGCGGCAATAGATGGCGCGGCAGATTTGGCTTCCAACTTTTGGGAGGCGGCGCGGGCGCGGGCGGCAGCATTGGCGGACGACCCGCCAGCTACGGGGCGGGGGGACCCGCGTAAATTCGGCGGGTCTGCCGAGGATATTCAGAAATACTCCCCTGCCGCCCAACTGGCATACGGAAACGACTACACGCCACCCCGTAGCTCTGGTGGGCGGCGGCGGCATGGCGGCGGTGGAGAGGATCGGGCGATTGACCGATTGCTTGCCGATCTTGAGACGCAGCGCGAAACCGTGGCGGCATGGTATCAGGAAAGCTTGGACACGCTCAACAGCGCCACCGATGCGCAGCTTGCGGCCGTGGGCGGGCGGCATGAAGCGTTGGAGAGGCTGGAGGTCGAGCACCAAGAGCGACTGCGCGGCATCAGGGATGCCGCCGATGGAACGGCGCTGACGAATGCAGAAACGCTCTTCGGGGGCTTGGCTAACATTGCCTCGGCGGGCGGTGACAAGATGATCAAGGCGGCGCGGATCTTCGGCGCTGCCGAAGCTCTGATCAACACTTATCGGGCTCAAGCGGCGGTGCTGGCTACGCCGGGGCTGAGCGTCTGGGGGCGTTTTGCTGCCTATGCCGCCATCGGCGCGGCGGGCTTGCGTGTCGTTACGGCGATCAAGGGCGGCGGGTCAAGCGGGGCGGCGGGTGGCGGTGGGTCGGCCGCGTCTTCTGGGTCCAGCGGTTCCAGCCCTTCGACCTCGGTCGAAGCCGCGGCCCCGCTGCGGGTCTCGCTGGAAGAGATCGACCCGAACGCGCTGTTCTCCGGCCGCACCGTCCGCGCCCTGTTCGATAAGCTGTCGCGCGAGGCCGGGACGCGCGGCGTTGTCTTGGTTGGGGGCGGACAATGAGCGTCTATTTCGTGGGTGGGGCTGCGGATGATTATCAAACGCCGCTGGTTTTGTTCCAAAACCTCATCAGCAGTGACAACCTGACATCTTCAGTAGCTGCGTCCGGTACGAACGCGCTGAACGTGCTGTCTGATGATACCTTCAGCGGATGGAGCCCCGGAGGAGCCGGAAGCGGATTTCTGCAAGCAATCTTCACCACGGCCTTGGCGGGTGTCTGCGTTGCAGTTGGTGCGCATAACCTTGGAACGGTGAGGGCCTTTGTGAGGGTCCAGACTTGGAGCGGGTCGGGTTGGGAAGAAGTTCGCCGGTTTGTTCAGGGGGATAATGACCCTTTTATGGTGCTGATCCCCTTGGCGACGCAAGTTCTCGGGGTGCGTGTGTATATTACCTTTACTGTGCAGGGTGTGGTGCCGTTCATTGGCATGTTGCGCGCTGCGCCCGTGCTGCGGTTTCCAACGGATATCGCGGCCGGATACACGCCCGCAAACTACGCAAAGACTGTCGAGGTTTATCAGTCCAGATCGATGGGCGGGCAGTTCTTTGCTCCACGTCTGAAGCGGATGGGCGGGACAATGGGGCCATCCTTGAACCCTGTTCCGCGCTCTTTTGCTGATGCTGATCTGGCGCCATTCTGCGCGCATTACGATAGTGGGCGGCCGTTCTTCTGGGCGGGCAATCCGGTGCGAATGCCGGACGATGTTGCGCTGGCACGCAGGGCTGACGGTGCGGGCGAGCTGCGCCCCACTTATCGGGCTGGCGGTTCTTGGGCTGATCTGTCCTTGGAGTTTGATATCCATGGCGCTTGAGCCCGTCACCGTGGTTGAGGTTGATATCGACCTCTGCACCAGATCGTTTGGGGTTGCTCCATGCACGGCAGCGCTTGGCGGCGCGGTATTGCGCAAATGCTACGGCACATTCAAGACTTGTGCCGCAAAATCAGTCTTTGCATCCGCGCCGTTCACGCTGCGCTTTTCAGAGCCGCGCGGAAACATGCCTGCGGGTGGGTTGATCTTTCCGGCCGTTTCGGCGGTGTCGGTCATGTCGGCGACGGTCAATATCGCGGGCAGCGATGACAGGGCGTCAGCCTTGGGGCGTAGAGCGACCGTCAAAGTCACATTTCAAGATTTCCCGTTTCATGATCGCGGGATAGACCCCTATCAGGCCGAACGTGTGAGCGGTGCCGCCCAGATCGATGAGCCGGGTTATGATCCCGGCGCGCGGGGGACGTTCTTCACCAAGTTGCGATCCCGGTGGCCCCATTACTCGGGTCGGGCACTGCGGGTGCTTGAATGCGATGTTTCGGGCGGTGTACTGGCGGTCGAGAAAACCCGCCATTTCGTGATATCGGACTGGACCGGACCGGATGCCTCTGGCCTCGTGACTGTCGAGGCCAAGGACATTCTTGATCTGGCCGACAACGACCGCGCCCTTGCCCCTGCCACGTCGAACGGTGTCCTGTCTGCGGATATAGACGCCGCCGCCTCAAGTCTGACGCTCTCGCCCGCGGGAATTGGGGATGCCGAATATCCCGCAGCGGGGCGCGCGAAGATCGGGTCGGAGCTGGTCGATTACACCCGCTCTGGAAATGCCGTGACCCTGACCGCGCGGGGCGTTCGTGGGACGAAGGCAACAGATCATTCCAGCGGGGATGCGTTCCAGGTGGTCTTGTCGTTCCAGAACGCCCGGCTGGACGATGTTCTGGAAATCCTTTTGCGCGATTACGCGAAGGTGCCCTCGGCTTTCATTCCGAAGGCGGACTGGGCGGCCGAGGTGTCGCGGTGGATGCCGTCCACCCGGTTGACTGCGGATATCGCCACACCGACCGGCGTTGCGAAGCTGGTCGGATCGCTGGCCGTGTTGGGTCCGTCGATCTGGTGGGATGATGTGTTGCAGCGCATCGGCTTGCGCGCGAACCGGCCGGCCGTCGAAGGCGTGCGCGAGCTGGACGAGCAAAGCGGGTTGAAGGATATCGAGCTGGAAGACCGGAACGAGGACAGGCTGACGCAGGTTCTGTTTTACTCCGTCCAGCTCGATCCTACGAAATCCGATACCTCGGCCGACAATTACGCGCGGCTGATGGCGACGGTTGATCTTGAGGCTGAGGGACCGAGTGCCCATGCGGATACAAGGGTGCGCCGCATTTTCTGCAGGTGGTTCAATGACGGCGCGGACCTGATCATTCAGGGCCTGTCGCGGCGCTTGCTGAACCGTTTCCGCGAAGCGCCGATGCGCGTGCGGATGGTCCTTGACGCCAAGGATGGCGATATCGGCCTGACAGACGTTTTGTCCGTCACTTCGCGGGTGCTGACGGACGAAACAGGAAAGCCGGTGCCGCGGCTTTTTCAGGTCATTTCGCGCGAAGAAACCGTCCCGGGGATGGAGTTCGAGATCGTGGCGCAGGCTTATGATTTTGCTGGGCGCTATGGCGTTGCGACCGAAGCGGGGAGGCCGAGCTATTCGGCGTCGACCAATCGGCAGAGGGCGAGCGGATTTTATGCTGTCGATCCGCTCACTCTGCGCTTTCCCGATGGCACAGGCCCTTATGTAGCGAGCTGAATATATGCCCGATTATATCCCATACACCCCTGAAGAGTATGCCCCTGAGGCGCCCGCTACGTCGCAACATTTCGCGCGCTGGTTTCAGAACTGGGAAGCCGGGTTCGCCGGAGCCATAGGTGCGCCTCGGCTTACTATTGGCGCCTTGCCGCGCCTCGCCCCCGGCAACGTTGTGAAGTTCGCGCGAGACGCGCTTGTAACTGGCGGCGCGGGCTCCACCGTGGTTTCGGCCGGAATTTGCTTCGCCCAAAACGGCACAGTCAGGGTGACTTGGCAAGATTACTCGCAATATGGCGGAACGTCCACTTTGGTTCGGCGCAGGTCTGACATCGAGGTAACCGTGGCGAGTTTCGCAGCGACGAGCTCATGGACGGCGCGGACGGTGGATTTGGCGGTTCTTGCTGGCGACTTTATCCAAGTGCGGGGCGTCCAAGCCGTGCGGCTGCTGCGTGTGCAGACGGATGGCGCGGATATATGGCCCGGCGTAGAGGGCATGACGCCAGTCATTAATGGGAGTGTCTGATGCGCGACGCTAAATTTCTGACTCCCGCTGAGGACGTGCTTTCCTATGAGGCTGACGATGGCCGCACAGTGGTCTGCGACGTGGGCACGCCCGAGTTTGCGGCCGCGCTCGAGTTGGGGACGCCCGCGCCCTATGTGGCGCCGCCCCCGGATCTGCGGACCTACACCGCCGCCGTTGATGCCCAGGTGGAAGCTGTGGCGCGCGGCCGGTCCTATAACAGCGCGGCCCATATGCAATCGAATGCGACACTCAAAACTGTGTGTGTGGTGTTTGCCGCTTACTGGACAGAAGACCGGAGCAGTATTGCAGGCTGCTCAGCCAAACTACCGGTGGTTTTGCGGCAGTTTTGAGGCCGGTCGGGCGCCGAGCGGTAGTTTCGCGAATGCGCCAGTAGTGCGGAGACCCTGGCCCGACGCCACCAGCAAGCTGGAGTGGACCGAGTCTCGGCCGTGAGATCGCGCGGCGCCGCTTGCTTTCAAACCAGGTGCCTGGCAGGTCAGAGCGACGCCGGAAGAGCGTCTCGCGCAGGTGCCGCCATATCCTGAAGCGCCTGGTTTCGGCGGGCGAGGGTCTCGTGCCACTCCTGTGCCTCCCGATCCTTGAAGAAGGCGGCAGATGGCGCTAGGCGTGTGACAGCTTCTTCGACTTCCTCAAGCTTCACGCGGAAGAACTCCTTTCGGAAGTTGGACATGTTGATTCTCCGGTCGGCGAACTCGCGGTGAAGCGCTCCTTCTAGGGTCGGCGCCTCGTCGCTGTAGATCATCGCATGGGTGTCGAAAGAGAAGGGCACAGAGGCATCGCCCAGCTCTCTCACCCTGTCGTCCGGGTCCAGGCGACGGGTGAGGCCGATCTTTACCACGTCCTCGCCGAAGGAGCCGATGTTCGAGATGATGTAAACGTAGCCGGACTTCGTCATCTCGGCCATGGCGCGAGCCCGCTCGCTCGCGCTGTGCGCTTCCGCAAGAGAGGCTTCGAGTTCGGTTATGCGGCGACGCATCTCATCGGTCGCAGAGCCAGCCTCCGCCTCTTTGCGTGCTTTGTCGAGAAGCTCCTGGTATTTCCGTTCGGCGCGCTCTGCGGACTCTGCCTCGGCCAGCAGTTTCTTCTCCTCACGCTCCATCCGGGCCAATTCGGCACGTTCGTCCTTCTCGGCCTTCAGGCGCTCGCGACATTCATGTGTCAGCCGCAGTTCCTCGATCTTTAGCGCAACATAGGCGTCGCTGATCGAGAGATTCATCGAGCTGTTCTCGCGGTTGATCGCGGCCGCTGCAGCCACGATCCGCTTCTCCATCGCCACCGCGTTGTTCCATCTGGTGTTTGCGATGGCAGCTTCACACTCGTTGTTGAAAGCACGCATTGTCAGGCGCACCTGCCGATTGACCATTGTCTGACCCTTCGACCGGCTTCCATCGACAGTCCAGCCCGTCGGACAGATGGTGGCAGATCCCTGCGTAATCATCGCCTTCTGACGCTCACGCACTTCCTTGATGCGGGACTTGTAGGTCTCGCTGTCGCCAAAATCGAAGTGCGGCTCGTAGACGCCCAATTCAGCGAACGCGAGTCGCTCGTCGTAGATCGCCACCTGTTGTTCAAGTCGATCGAATACCTTGCGTTTCTCAGCATAGCTGGCACGCAGGTCTTCTACCCGCCGGTTCTCATCAGCAGCAGCGGCTTCTAACTTCTTTAGTTCATCGTCGACAGACAGGATAGGCGCAAACCGCCCGCGCATTTCGTCTAAGATACCCGACAACCGCGCGCATTCGTGCGCATTCTCGTTTTCCAATTCGATAATCCTGCTCGCGCCGCGGCGCGCCTTCCGGGCGCAAATCAGCCACAGGATAAGGAAGAGTGGCGTTGACAGGAACCAGACAAGGATTCCTAAGGTCATCGGGTCGGTGAGGCTGATCGTGTTACCCATGGCAATCTCCCATTAAATAAATCACGTAAATTGAGCGTGGACATAAGAAGAATGCGGCGGAGTTCCGTGATCAGCGCATCAAACTCAAATTCATTCACGCCAAACTTCCCTCACACACGGTCAGAATCTAACCCTAGCGCAAAACCTATGCCTGCTGCAGTCTTTTATCCAGCCCGGTGGAGCGTGTGGTGGAACAAGGAAGGTTCTCTATAGCAGTCGCGAAGACACGTTGATCACCCAATATTATGACCTGTTCCGTCGCACGCGTGATGGCCGTGTAAATCAGTGTCCGGTCCAAGAGGCGGGATGGGAAGACCGGAATGATGACGCGCCGCCACTGAGACCCCTGGGCCTTATGGACCGAGATGGCATAGGCCAGTTCTACGTTGTCCGCGTCGGCTGCATCGAGTTCGAACGGTTTGCCATCCAGCGTGACGTGTCCGATGCCGTCGATCACCGACTGGACGCGGCCCATCGAGCCGTTCATGAGTTCCCGGTCCCAGTCGTTCCGTGTCCAGATGATCGGATCGCCCTCGGCAATGTCGCTACGACCGGGGAAGAGGGCGCCGTCGGTGGCGCGCCGGCGCAACTCATGGAAGTGACGATTGATGGCGTCTATTCCGGCCGGTCCAGCCTTGACCGGAGCAATGATCTGGGTGTCGCTGGAGTCGGCACCCGAGGATCGCAGATCCCGTCCGATCTCGCTGATGACGCTAATCGCGTATTCGGGTGCGGTGGGGATGAAGGAGACGCCAGGGCGGATCCCCTCATAGGTTGCGGGGGCAGGGGTTTTTCCCAGCCGCACTGCCTCGGCAACAGAGGGGATGCCGCTCGCATCAGATTGACGAAGGACCCGATTCAGCACCACATGAGGTATGCGCTCGGTCTGGCAGAACACGTGGAATGTCAGGCCGAAGCCGATCGGGGGTAACTGGGCCGGATCTCCCACCAGCATAAGGTTGGCGTCTCCTAGCACCTTCAGGATCCGCCACAGTGTCGGCAGGTCGAGCATCGACGCTTCGTCGACGATCACCATGGCGCCCGGCGGCACCGCTTCGGCGTCGGAGCGCGCCATGGATTGAAGAAAGCCGGCGATGGTTCGGGCCGGACGGCCGGTCGCAACGGCCATGCGCTGCGCTGCGCGACCGGAGAGCGCCATCAGGTGCAGGGAGCGGCCGAAAGACTCCGCGAGGTCACAGATGCCGCGGAGAGACGTGGTCTTGCCCGAACCGGCATATCCGCCGAGCACCATCACCCGTTGGGAAAGCGCTGTCCGGATCGCCGTTTTCTGCCTGTCGGTAAGGGGATGGAATTGACTGGCGTCGAAGGCCTCAATTCGGGCTTCGACCAGCTTCGGGTCCGGTTTCGGAACCACCAGGTCGTGATAAGGTTCAGAGCGTAGGCAGTCGGTGATGGTGCGGGCGATGAACTCTTCCATCACCGCAGCTCCGAACGGCTGCAGGCCATCGCTAAGCCGACAGGCTCCGCCGCTCTCCACCGCGGCGTTGATCGCCGACAGCGCGGGGTGTCCGGCGGGCGCCGCTGCGCTATTGAGGAGCTTCGCGACGCCCGCCTCGACGTCGCGTTCCGCCGCGAATGTATCGTTCCGGTCCAGCGCGGCGTAGAGCACCGCTTCGACCGCCGCCACTGCGCGCCGCGGATCGTCTGGCGCGATGCCAAGGGCCGTCGCAATCTGCTCGACCCTGCGCCAAGGCAAGAAAGCAGTTAGGAGGTAGGGGTTCTCCCTGAGAGCCTCGACCCCTTCGCCACCCCAGCACCGGGCAACCCGGATCGCGGTCAGAACTCCGACGGCCTCGACCACCCCGTTTCGCTCCAGCCAGTCAAGAAGATCGGCCTCCGGTGCCTTAACGTCGAAGGCAGCGAAGGTCGTCTCGGCCAGATCGTGCCCTAGGATCTCGATGATGCCGGGATCCCGAACAGCCAAGGCGTCGCGCAGATAACGTCCAAAGCGATCGGCGAGCCGCGCCGCCAACGCCGTGCCGATCCCGCGGAAATCGCTGTCCGCAGCCATGAAGTTCGCGAGCGCGCCGTGGAGTTTCGGCATCGGGATGATGCTGGTGGACTGATCTTGACGCTTCGGAGATCGGGTCACTCGCCGAGGTCCTCAAAGAGCGGTCCGGCGCCCGTTGGGCGGGAGCGGCGACCAGCGGTGATAAGGTGTTCCTCAATCAGGCACTGCTGCCGCATGCGGGCGCGCAGTGCCGCGTTGCGTGCGGTCATCTCGCTGAGGCGCCGTTCGAGGAGGGCAACCCGGCGCTGCTCCTCGCGTAGACGTGCCAGCGGGACCATGGCCTCGGGGGAATTGTTTACAGTGCTGTCGGCTCCTGCCTCCTCGATGCCGGTCAGTCCCTTGGCCTCTACCGCCGCCTCGATCATGGCACGGGCGTTTCGGTTCTTGTAGAGGATCTGGCGGTCAAAGCCACAGGCGACGGCCACGGCCGATACATTCAACTTACCGTTGCGCACGGGCAGGGCCTCGACATGGGCAAGGTAGTGCTCGAGTCGCGCCTCGTACTCCCGGGCCATGTTGAGTGACGATTTCCCGGTCATGTCCGGCCTCCACGCGTCCTGGGCGTCGTCGGGTTGCGGTTGATCGGGGCAAGCGGCCGGTCGAGATCGCCCTCCGGGATCTGCCGCACGCGGGCCCCGTTGATAAGCCGAAGATTTCGTTCGAGAAGCGTTCGGTTCTCGGCCTCGAGACGGTGGATCTCGGCCTCGAGGCGGTCGATGTGTGCCTGAAGGGCGTCGATCTTACGCGTGGTCGGGCGCGGTCCCAGGACACGCTGGCGAGGGGCCTCCGACTTGGCGAGGCGCGCCTGTTTCAGATCCGGAATGCGGCGCAGTGCCTCCACGGCCCGCTCAATGCCAAATTCTTTCAGGACGAAGGTCCGCACCTCTGGCCATGATGGCACGTCCGATCGGCCGATGATCCAGTCCGCGGTCATCGCAATCTCGGCCGCGCTCATGTGGCGGTTGGGTCTCAGCCTACTCATCGATAGGCCCCGAGTGGTACGGGACCGTTCGGATCCGCGCCAAAGATTTCCCCGGTGCCACCGGATCAAACTGTGGTGTGGGTGCCATCTTAGCCACCAAGATGGGTGAGCCATCGACCACATCAGCGCTTTCGAGGATTGCGACCAGCTGTTCGAGACGGGCAATCTTGCGATCGAAGGTCTCCATCCAGCGCGGCGAGGCGCGAAGGCCCCCAGCGATCCGCTCCCGCGCCCGAGCCTGCAACTGACGCTCGCGCTCCAGTTCCCGTCGGATGTTCGCCAGCTTGACATCGGCCCCCTTGATGCAAACCAGATGGGTGCAGTTCAGGCACTCCCCGAACATCTGGCAGGGGTTCTGCCGCAGGGACTGCAGGCACCAACCGAAGGGCGTGGTGTGCGCGGTCTCTTTAATCTGGGCGATATCGAAGGCGGTCTCGCTGTCAATCGGGATCGGGGCAAGGCTCTCAATGTCGCGCGCCTTGCGGATCCGTGTCAACAGTTCTCGGGCGGTCTCGTGGTCGTAGGTGCTGTTCTGCCGAAGGCTTTTTCGTCCGGACCAGAGCGCGATGTCGGCAGGCGGCACCGAGGCCTTGGCGGCGAGCGTGTTAAGGTAGTGGCGAGGCTTGTGGGTATTCACGATCAGCGGCGAGCCGTCCGGCAAGCGGATTCCCATCTCCTCGAAGATGGAGGTGGAAGGTTCGCCCGGAAAACCCTGAAGTGCCGCCATGATTTGGTGGTAGGTGATCGGTTCCACGCGATCGAGCCGTCCTGCGTCCGAGACCGTCACGAAGATGCTATGCGGATGCGCCACCATCAGCGCCCGCTCGTAAGGGATGTGCGCGTCGCCGGGGAGGAACGGCCAGTCCTTTGGCGTCTTCCCAAACTTCGCCTCGCCTGCGGCCGCGGCGCGCGCGAGGCGACGGGCGGGCTCGGTATGGAGCTTGATGCGCGCGAGTGCCTCCTGCGCAACTGCCACCATCGCCTTAGGTATGAACTTGATCTGAGGCGCGCCACCCTTCTTCGGCCACCAGCGCAAACCCGCTTGGTAGCCGTCGCCAGGATCGAGCACCGCATCACAATCCACTGGCAGCTCAAGGATTTCCGAGATGCGAGCCGGGGCGCAGCAGAGCAACGCGAGCACGGCGGTAGTGACCTGCTGACGCGGCGTCTGGGCGTTCACGAAAGCCTCGGTCACGGCTTCGAGCTCGTCCCGGCTGAAGGTGCGGTCGTCGTCGTAGGCGCTGAGGCGGGATTCCATGGAAAAGCGCCGCCCGCCACTCGACCACTCGAATGGCGACCGGACCACGCCCGCCGCGTTCAGCGCCTGCGCTACCCATTCAAGCGCCTTCGCGCGCTGTTCGACACCATAGGGTTCGCCGCCTTCCGCGCGGATGCGGTCGATCGCGGCATCTAAGAAGGCCGGCGTGACATCGGCAGGCTCGTTAACCCCGGCCTCCAGCATCACCGCCGCCAGTACGCGCATCATCACGACCGGCTTGGTATATTTCCCGATCTGGCGCTTTCGGCCGAACTCTTCCGCAATCTTGAAGGCGACATAGGCGCGAGCGAAGGCTCCGAACGCACCAGTCAGGTCCGGCCCCTTTGAACGGCCACCTGCAAAAGTTACATAAGTGGGCGCGTTAACACGCTCCGGCTTTGCGAGACCCGTCAGGTCCCACGCCGGAGCCTCCCAGACGATGGCGGAGGCCGCCATGAAGGGCAGGGACCTCGCGGCCGCGACATAGTCGACAAGATTTTCGTCGCAGTCCTCACCGCGCGGGCGGAACGTAATTATCTCAGCCATCAGCGACCTCCTGTTGCTTGATCGCCTCCAGAAGGTCCATGATCGCCACGATCGTCGCGGTACGGGCCTCGGCCACTTCGGCGTGGCCGGCCTCGATCAATTCGCTCTGCCGGGCGAGAAGGGCCGCCAGCAAGGACTCATGTGGTGCCCCGGCCCAAGCCCTGAACTTGCGGCAGGTGTAGCAGGCGATCGGAGCCACTCCGGCGTCGATTGCCTGACAACCACCGATCTCGCAAGATCCGACCCCGGTCAGGTCCTTATCGCGAAGCACCGCATCCGGATATTGCTGCGCCTGTCGGTCTTTCGCCTCCCGCACGATCTTCCCAAGGAACCGGTCGGCAATCGGGATGAAGGCCTCGCCGACCAGTCTCTCCATGCGCTGGAAGTGATCGATCCCCGCGTCCACATAAGCTTGGCAGCTTTCGGGGCTGGAATGGCCGGCGTTGGCGGCGATCTCCAGAGCGTTGCAGCCGTTCATGGCGAGACCGGTCAGTACCGTGTGCCGTTCACGCTGCGGGTTCACGACCAATATGCGGCCGCTGATTGGGCTCGCCACAGCGAGGCGGGCAAACAGCCTCACGAAGACTTTCTGTATGCCGCTTTTACCTTGATGGTGTTCCAACCCAGATGAGACAGCGACGACCATGCGTTTTGGTGGGAAGAGTTGCGCGTCTTCCGGATCCTGTCCGTGGGCTAAACGAGACAGGACATTGCTCTCGATATGAAGGAACAGCACATCCGCCAGCCCCTGGGTGATTGGCTTCCACGGCATGAACGCGCCGCGCTCCGGAATCCCACGCTGTTTCAGAAGCGGGATCCGAACCTCGACGCGCTCTCCGTTGCGCCGTAGGTCGCATACCTTCATGGCCGCAAGTTGTGCTGGCCTCATTCCAAGGCCACGGAACATCCGCACCACCGTATAATCGTACAGGTCGACCTGGCCCGAGTTGAATGCTGCGTCGAGCGCCGCTTTCAGCGCCGCGTCCTCGGCAGGACGATAGGCCCCAGCATCGGGGTCCCATGTGCGCACCGCATCCTTGTCATTCTTCGGTGGCACCCGAATCTGAGCGATGAAGTCGTGCGTCTCTGGCAGGATTCCGGGCAGCTTCAGCGTCCTCCAGGTTTCTGTAAGGATACGAAGCTGTCCGAGGTGCGCGACGTTGCCGCGCGCGCACCAGTGAGCGACATCCTCCGCGTCGATCTCTTCGACCGGCCCATCGCGACGTTGCTGTGCAAACAGAACAAGGTTTCTGAACTGGCGGAAGGCTGCATCGACTGTTTTGAGATTTCGGGTGCCGACCATGGTACTCATCAATCGCTTCGCGGACGTGAGCAGGTCGTCCGACAGGCTATTTCTCAATAGGGTAAAGTCGATATTGACGGCACCGCTGAGGGTGCGGAATGCCCAGAAATCCTGCTCGGGATCGAACGGTGTGCCATCCGAGGCAAACGCTTGCCGATATTCAGACCGAACTACAGGCGTCAAAGTCGTGGGAAATTTCACGAACGGCTCTCCTGAACTCGGAGTCCTGCCTTGAAAGCGGCTTCGGTCAAGTGATCGCCTCGGTATTCAGCAGCCATCTTGCTCAGATAGGACCAACCGCCAAGGAAGTTGGCGAAGCGCGCGAAGTCCTCGGCGCTGATCCGGGCTGCAATTGCCCAGTCGGCCAGGTTCTGAATCCAGCCATGCCGAAGGTGGTGTGGCGTCAGTCCTTCGATTCCGAGATGCTGTCCGAGTTCGTGGACCACTCGGCCGACGGTGCGATCGGAGATTGGCGTCCCATGTGTACAGTTGTCGTGGCTCAGGAAGACAAAGGGCGAACCGCGCTTCTCTGCCGCGTCGCTTCCCGGGCCCAACATGTAGTCCTCCAGCGCTTGCGCAACAGTGGGGCCGAAGGGCACGATCCGGTCGAGGGTCTTTGCATTAGGCTCACGGGTCCGCGGGTCTTCCGGATCGTCATGCCGTCGCTCCACCCGGATCTCGCAGGCTGCAAGATCAATGTCCTCGGGCTTTAACTGCCGTGCTTCACCTTGACGAATGCCGGATGCCACCAATAGGCAGACGAGGGCCCAGTTGCGCCGCGCCATCGCTTCCGTCTTCCAGACGTCGAAGGGGTCGCCCGCGGCAGCGAAAGCGGCAACGCGAGCTAGATCGGCAGCCTGTATAATGTTTCTGATCCGCGAGGACTGGATCCTTGGCTGGTGAACCGCTATGCGAGCGGCCATATCCTTGCGCGCGACAATCCGCTCGGCGAGCTCCAGCGAACGCTTTCGAAGATGGGCCTCGGACATGCGCCCAACGAAATCGAAATAGCGGGCAGCCGTCGCCAAGCGCCGACACTTCAAGGTATTACTGACGATGTCGGCCTTCGACATGGTGAGACCGCGGCGCATCTCCGTTACCTCGGGCAAAGTGATCCGTCGCAGAGCCGCGGTCTTCAGCCCGCAGGCTTCCGCCAGTGTCTCAATCTCGTCCAGACCGAAATACTCGCCAGCCTCGAGCCGCGCATTCAGGTCGATGCGCTCCCGAAGCGCCCAGAGCCCGAGGTGAACCAGATCTGAGGCTTCCGCGCCCATGGTCTCTGACGAGTGGCCATGTGAACGCCGCGAGAGAGCCAGCGCCGTCGGGTAGTATGCCGGCGCGCCGGCATCGTCGATAACGGTGACAAAGCGTTCGCCATCCGCGAGGATGTAGCGCTGTACGCGACAAAAATACCGGTTCGTGGCAGGGGGAACATAAGACATTCGGCGCGCCTCCGAACGAAATAAGAACACATTCGGCAAGCTCATGCAATCACGTCACTAAGAGGGCAAAACTACCGCTTTTCGTGGTGAGATTCTGATAAGGCGTCTTATGTCGTTTCAACTGTGCCGCAATGGGCGGCCGAGGCGGCGGCGTTCGTG
The DNA here is from genome assembly GCF_058724655.1 of Rhodobacter sp. 4.3.4. Lineage (NCBI taxonomy): Bacteria > Pseudomonadati > Pseudomonadota > Alphaproteobacteria > Rhodobacterales > Rhodobacter > Rhodobacter sp. 4.3.4. The sequence goes on along the minus strand of NZ_CM178967.1, from coordinate 433,783 downwards.
TCATGGCGTGACGACGCTTGGCTGATCGCGTTCGATTTGCTGCGACGGGTGCAGGCGGGGGAAATGCCCGCCCCGACCGTGGCGGAACTGGTGGCGGGCTTGCCCGCGCCCAACTGGCCGGAGGGCTAAGCATGACAAGGGGTGCAATCTTGGATCGGGCAACAACTGGCGTGGCGGTGGGGGGCGTGACGCTTCCCGCTTGGTGGCCGTCCCTGCAACAGGTTTCGGAGATTGCCGGGCAGCTTGTGCCGGTGCTTTCGGCGCTTTGGTTGGGGCTGCAAATCGTATCCTTCTGTCTTCGGCGGCTGCGTCGTGCGTAGGGCGGCAGGGGTGGGCGCGGCGGCCGTGCTGGCCTTGGCACTTCCCGTTGTGATGCAGCTCGAAGGACGCAGCTTGGTTGCCTATTATGACCTTGCAGGGGTTCCGACCGGCTGCGACGGGCAAACAGAAGGGGTGCAGATCGGTGACCGCTGGACGGCGGCCGAGTGCGACAGGTGGACCCGTGCTGAGCTGGCGGCATACGAAAAGCGCATCCGGCCGTGTTTGCCCGAGGTCATGCCGGACAAGACGCGCGCAGCGTTCGTGGTTACGGCTTGGAACATCGGCACGGCCGGGTTTTGCGCGTCAAGCATGTCGCGCAGGGCCCGGGCCGGTGATCTGCGTGGCGCCTGCGATGCCCTGATGATGTGGACCAAGGCGCGCGTTCATGGCCGCTTGCAGGAGGTGCGCGGCTTGGTCAACCGGCGCGCGGCTGAGCGGCGGCTTTGCATCGAGGGGCTGACATGACGCGCGCTGTGGTGATGCTGGCCGCTTGTCTGGCCGTGCTGCTTGCGGTCACCGTTGCCGATGCGCGGGCGGTTCGGGGCAGGCTCGCCGCGGCAGAGGCGAGAGCGGTTGCCTATGCCGAGGCGGCGCAGAAAACCGCCCGCGTGCTGGCGCAGATCAAGGCCGTGGCGGATGATGCCGCCGCACTCGATAAATCCTTGCAGGAAGGGGAAGGGGCCGATGCGCCGTTGTCTGACTATCTGCGCGTTGGCGCTGGCCGCGTGTGGCAATGATCCGGTGCCCGTGGTGCCGCTCGATCTGGTGACGCCCTGCCCGGGATGGGCGGGGCGGGTGCCCGCGACCGAGGGCGAGTTGATCCGCGCGGCGGCGGCTGAGCGGGCCGGGCGGATCTGCGCAAACGCCAAGCTTGCGGGCGTGGCCGAAATAGCGGGGCAGAAATATGGCGGGCAGTAAGGCGCACCGGCGCTTGCGGGCGCAGCTGGTGGCGGCGCTTGAGACGCACCTTGCCCGGGGTGGGCGTCCGCGCCCGCCCTTGGCAGGGCAACCGATCTGGCAAGCCTTCGCTGCCCTGTCCGATCTGCGGCAGTGGGGCGAGGCAACGCCGCAGCCTATCCAGCCCTCCGAGGTCGAAGCATGGGCGCGCTTGTCCAGGTGCTTCCTGCCGCCCCATCATGTCGAGCTGATCTTCGCCATGGATGCGGCGTGGCTCAGGTGGCAGCGCACGCCCGAGGCTGAGCGCGTCGTGGGGCCGCTGACCGGCGCGACCTTCGATGCGATGATGGGTTAGTCTTCCGTCTGCGCCGGAGTGCCGAGTTTCCACAGTATCGCGGCGACGGCGACGAATAGCGCGCTCATCTGGAAGAGGCCAAGCGCGTAAGCTTGCAGGATCGGGCGCGCAATGTCGGCGGTGCGGTCAAAGGCTTCAAACGATGCGCTGCGATAGTAGCAAAGCGCGGCCGAACTAATGTTGACTGCTGCAATCAAGTAGCAAATCACTGAAATAAAACGCAAAAAAATCTCCCTATTCGGTCACTATGACGAGGGCGCCTTTCTGATCTTCGACCCGCAGTAGAGACCCCATTGCGACGAAGCGAGCGTTCACCTCGGCAATGCGGGCCGAGCGCGTATCCTTGTCAGGTGCGCCTGCGATGTAGGCAATCACCCCGTCAACGGCTTTAACCTCGATAGGCGCTGCCGGGTATTTTTCTTCCAGCGTGGCGACGATCTCGGCGTTCATGCTGCGCCCGTTGAGTTCGGCTGCAACCCTGATCCTATCGCGCATCCCATCAGGCAAGCGCAAGTTGAATTGCTCTTGTTGCCCTGACGGGAAGGAATGGCGCGTGGCGGCAGACATAGACACCCCCAAGAAATCTGGTGTTTCGGATCGGTGCGGCAAATTTCCACTTGTTGCAATCATAGTGACTAACTACTACTGGCAAATGATAGTTAGTTACTATGATCACGGAGGCACCAAGATGGCAAAGAAAATCGCAACTGAACTGCGCTGGCCGGAAGACTTACGCGACCAGGTGAAGGCGGCGGCCGCGCGCAACCGTCGCAGCACCAATTCCGAAATCCTCGCCCGGCTTGAAAAAAGCCTTGCGGCCGATCAGCAGGGGGAAGCGGCATGAGCGGCGTTGAGCGTCAGTTCTGGGAGAGCTTCGAAGGCTGGGCGCGGCGGCGCATGGCGAAGCGTCTGGAAGATGCAGCGGAAGGGCGGCGGCTTGCTGCTTACTGGGCCAGCAAGCGGATGCGATGGCCGCAGCCGGTGCAGTCTCGGCCGATGCGCGAACAGATCGCGATTGCCCGCGAAGTGCGCCTTGTCCTTGCTGCTTCGGTTGCGCGCGGTTCGGCGCTGGGGTTGCCGCAATGAGCCTTATCAAAGTGCAAGCGCGGGTGTGCCCCATCTGCGGCCATGACTGCGCCCGGCTGGTGCCGGGTGTCGGTCGGCGGGTGTTCGTGGTGGCCTGCGGGAATGGGGACTGCGGCGCAACCGGCGCGGTGGGGCTGAGTGAGGCCGAAGCGGTCTTCGGGTGGAACAACTGTGCAGTGATGAACACGGCCGATCTGGCGAGGATGGTGGCATGACGGATGATGAAATTTACGGGACCGCATTTGCGGTGGTGGGTCTGATCGAAGAGCTTGATCCGCCGCCGAAGACTTCGGCAAAGATTATGATTTTGGCCGGGGCCATGTTGATGATTAGCCGCGAAGCCGGGCTTTCGGATTTCGACCTTCATCAGGCCTTTGGGGCCTTTCTTGAGGATAACCGGGCATGACGGAACGCAAAGGGCGCAAGCTCAAGGAAACCCCGGCCGATGCGGCCGTGCGCGATGCCGTCTTGGAGAACGCCGGGCGGCGATTGCTGGAAATCGTGGTCGGGCTGGAGGAGCTGGGCGACCGGATCGGAGAGCTTCGGGCGGACGTGAAAACCCGGATGGATGCGGCCAAGTCCGAGGGCTACAGCCCCGGTGCGATCAAGGCGCTTCTGAAGAAACGGGCGGCAACGCCCGAGGCCTTGAAGGCGCAGGAAGAGCTGTTCTTGCAGGTGGAGACCTATGAGGCAGCGCTGAGGGCAGCCGAATGACCGTGCGGCAGGAACCGATTTTCGCGACCGAGGTCACGGCGGCGCGGCTGCTGGACATGCGGCCTGCCGAGTTCCGCAGGCTGGTTGACGCTGGGCATCTGCCGCGCCCGTGCGAGATTGCCCCGGGCTTGGTGCGCTGGCCTGTTGACGATCTGCGCAAGCTTGCCACGGGCGAGGCCATCGGCGGCGGTGACATGCAATGGTGAAGACCGCCGAAAAGCGCTTCCTTTGGACGCCCGATGGCAAGCGCTGGTATGTGCGGCGCAAGGGCAAATATCACCGGATCAAGGCGCAGCCCGGAACGGAAGACTTCGACCGCGAATATTGGGCGATCAGATCCGGGCGGGTCCATGCGCTGAAAACAACGTGGAAGGCCCTGATTGAGAGTTACATGCGCTCTGACCGGTGGGCGAAGCTCGCCCCGAAGTCGCGGCGTCTGTATGAAGGCGGGCTGCTCTATCTGATCGAAAAGAACGGAAGCCGCGACGTGACGCGGATCACCCGGCGCGATGCGATTGCGATGCAGGAGGCGAACCGGCACCGGCCGAGCTTTGCGCGGCTGACGGTCATCGTCATGTCAGTGGTGATCGAGCACGCAATCGACCTAGGATACATGCGGCACAATCCTATCCGCGGCATGCGGTATCTGCGGGTCGAGGATGGGCGGAAGCGCCCGCATGTGCCTTGGCCGGATGAGGCTATTGCCAAGTTCCGGGCCGAGGCCGCGCCATTCCAGCGGCTGGTGTTCGAGATAGGCATAGGGACGGTGCAGAGGCCCAGCGACTGGCTTCGGTTCACTTGGGGCGACTATGACGGCGATAGCCTCAAGGTTGTTCAGGGCAAGACCGGCGTCAAGCTGACGCTGCCATGCTCTGACCATTTGCGCGCGGTGCTGGATGCTGCGCGGCCGGAACATGCTTCGGATGATGCGCCGATCATCATGGGGCGATCTGGGCCGCTGACCTATCAAGCCATGGCCGATGCTATGCGGGCGGAGCGCGAGCGCCTTGGCCTTATGGCCTATGACCTGCACGCCCTGCGCTATCGCGGTGTGATGGAACTGGCTTGGGCCGGTTGCGATGATGACGAGATAGCGGCCTTTAGCGGTCACAACACCAAGGCCATGATTATCAAATACGCGGGCGAGGCGCGGCAGATCATGCGCGCGCGGACGGCAAGGGAAAAGCGCGGAAGAACAGAAAAGGCACAAAGCTAGACCGCGATACAAAGGTTGATATGGGCGAAGACATGAGCGCAAAAAGTGCAGGGATAGAAGGCTCTATCTCGGATCAATCTGCCGGATTTCCACCAATCACAAGTTGGCAAGACCGAAAGCCTCGCCTATGGTCCGCGCGACTTTCACTCAGGCGAATCCGCCTCAATCTCAGGAGCGTGTCATGTTCAAAGGGTCCTTCCCCGCACTCGTCACGCCGTTTTCAAACGGCGCCGTCGATTGGGACACGCTGAAGAAGCTTGTGAACTGGCACATCGATCAGGGCAGCCACGGCCTTGTTCCGGTCGGCACCACCGGCGAAAGCCCGACGCTGAGCCATGAAGAACATAACGAAGTGGTGCGCGTGGTGGTGGAAACCGCGGCCAAGCGCGTGCCGGTGATCGCGGGGGCGGGCTCGAATGCCACCGCCGAGGGGATCGAGCTGATCCGCCATGCCGAGGCGAACGGCGCCGATGCGGCGCTGGTGGTGACGCCCTATTACAACAAGCCGACGCAGCGGGGCATGGTGGCGCATTTCACCGCGATGCATGACGCCTGCACCCTGCCGATCATCATCTACAACATCCCCGGCCGCTCGGTCGTGGACATGCTGCCCGAGACGATGGGCCAGCTGGCGCAGCTGCCGCGCATCGTGGGCGTGAAGGATGCGACCGGCGATCTGAGCCGCGTCGCGAAGCAACGCATGACCTGCGGCGCCGATTTCCTGCAGCTCTCGGGCGAGGATGCGACGGCGGTGGGCTTCAACGCGATGGGCGGCGTCGGCTGCATTTCGGTGACGGCGAATGTCGCACCAAAGCTTTGCGCCGAGATGCAGGAAGCCACCCTGCGCGGCGATTACGCGAAGGCGCTGGAATATCAGGACCTTCTGCTGCCGCTGCATATCGCGATTTTCATGGAACCGGGCGTGGCCGGGGCGAAATACGCGATGTCGAAGCTTGGGCTCTGCAGCCCCGAGGTGCGGCTGCCGCTGACCGAACTGACCGACGGGACCAAGGCCGCGCTCGATGCGGCGATGAAACACGCCGGACTGATCTGAGGTCGGTCCTTTTGGCGACCTGTGCGGGGGGCGCTGCCCCCCGTCTTGCTTTCAGCAAGCCTCCCCCCGGGGTATTTACGGCAAGATGAAAAGCGGCTTGTTTCATCTTGCCGTAAATATCCCGGGGGTCTGGGGGCAGAGCCCCCAGCGCCTCAGACGTTGTGCAGATAGAGCGCGTAATCCACATCCGCGATCCAGCGGGCGACGCGGCCGTGTTCCGCCGCCTTGATCGCGGTGAAGGTGCGGTGCATGTCCGCGCCCAGCGCCTCTTTCAGGAACTCGGACGCCGTCGCCGCCTCGATCGCCTCGCGCCAGTCGCGCGGGATCTTCAGGCTGTCATCGCCCGCATAGCCGTTGCCGGTCGTTTCCGGGCCGGGGTCGATGCGATGCTTCAGCCCGTGGCGGATGCCCGCCAGAATCGTCGCCGCGACCAGATAGGGGTTGGCATCGACGCCCGAGGGCCGATGCTCGATCCGCCGCGCCTTGATGTCACCGGCCGGGATGCGCAGCGCCACCGAGCGGTTGTTCACCCCCCAGCTCGGCGAGACCGGGGCGTAGCTTTGGCCAACGAAGCGGCGCCAGGAATTGCCATGCGGGGCAAAGACCAGCATCGATTCGCCCATGGTTTGCCGCAGCCCGCCGATGGCGTGGCGGATGGTGTCGGTCCATTGCCCCTCCACCGCCTCGGCGAAGATGTTCCGGCCCGTGCCGTCACACAGGCTGACGTGGAAATGCATTCCCGAGCCCGCATATTTCTCGATCGGTTTCGCCATGAAACAGGCCACGACGCCATGCCTGCGCGCCTGCAGCCGGACGATGCGTTTCAATCGCACCAGATCATCGGCGGCCTGCATCACATCGGTCCGGTAATGCAGCGTCAGTTCATATTGCCCGGGCGCATATTCCGAAATCACCGTCTCGGCCTTGATCCCCATCGCCTCGGCGGCGCGGTAGATGTCGGAAAATAGCGGCTCCATCCCATGCAGGTGATCGACCGAATAGACCTCGGTCCAGTCACTGCGCCGCCCGTCCAGAACCGCCGCCGCGGGCCGCACGCCCTGCGCGGTGTCGGGATCGAGCAGGAAGAATTCAAGTTCGAAAGCGCCCGCCGGATAAAGCCCCTCGTCCGCCATCGCCTGCACCTGCCGGGCCAGCGCATGACGCGGGTCCGAGGTCATTTCGGCGCCATCCAGATGATACATGCTCATCAAGACCTCGCCGCGCGGCGGGTTGGTGCCGTGCAGCGCCTTCAGCGTGCCGGGAATCGGCCAGGCGCGCAGATCGCCATCGCCTTGATCCCAAATGAGGCCGGTTTCGTGCACATCTTCGCCCACGATATCAAGGCCAAGGATCGAAATCGGCAGGTGACGCCCGCCCTTGTAAAGCCCGATCAGCTCGTGGCGGCGGATGATCTTGCCGCGGCCGATGCCATTGGCATCGTGCAGCACGATATCGAAAGCCTCGATCTCGGGATGGGCGGCAAGGAAATCTTCGGCTTCGTGCAGAGTGGAGCCGGTCGGCGAATGGGTCATGTCAGGTCTCAAGCAATTGGGCCGTCACGGCGTCGAAAGCGGCGATCAGGCGGTCGATCTGCGCGCGCAACGTGGCGGGCGAGGTCAGCATCATGTTGTGAAAGGGGGCAGCAGGCAGAAGCGGTCGAGAAGGCCGATGCGCAGGACGGGCCACGGCCACTTGCGGCGTGTCATTCCCTTCGAGAGGCCAGCGCAAAGCCGCGCTGCGCCCGCCTCCATCCGGGCGAAATTTGCGGAAGGCATCCCCTCGCGAAGCGGGGCGACAAGGGCCGCGAATTGCCGCGGATCGGCCGACAGCATCGTGCCCATGAAGCGACCGCCCGCAGGCCGGGGGACGTCACAGACGGCGATACGGGCAGCGGCAATGCCGCCGATACGGGTTTCGGACATGGCTCCCTCCGGGCGCAACTGACCATGCCCGCGCAGCCAAGGCAACGCCCGGGCAGCAGCCATTTCGGCGCGCGTCCATGCATGGAACGCATATGTGCCACCGCTGCGCGCAAAGAAAAAGGCCCGGGACGCGCGTCCCGGGCCCGGTTTCCTGCAGAGCCGATCAGAGCGGGCGGGCCATGACATCAAAGAGATGCGCATTCAGCAGCAGATGCACGCCGATCGCGGCGAAATAGCCCAGCGCAATCGCCCAGCTCCATTTCAGATGCCCCGAAAAGGTGTAATGCCCCCGCGCCTGCCCCATCAGCGCCACCCCGGCCGCCGAGCCGATCGACAAAAGCGAGCCGCCGACGCCGCAGGTCAGCGTGATCAGCAGCCATTGGCCGTGGCTCATATCGGGTTCCATCGTCAGCACGGCAAACATCAGCGGGATATTGTCGACCACCGCCGACATCATGCCCAGGATGACATTCGCCGCGGTCGCGCCAAGCCCGTCGTAAAGCGCCGCCGACAGCATGTCGAGATAGCCCAGAACCCCCAGCCCGCCAACGGCGAAGATGATGCCGAAGAAGAACAGCAGCGTGTCCCATTCCACCCGTTCGAACTGCTTGAAACTGTCCAGAACCAGCTCGGTATTCTGCCGGCGCCGGCCGTTGCGGGTCAGGAAATAGGAATAGATCTGCAGATAGCCGAGCCCCAGCATCATCCCCATCGCCGGGGGCAGATGCAGGAAGTTCTTGAAACTGATCGCAGATCCGATGGTCAGGCCGAACAGCACGATCACCATCGCCCCGCCGGGTTTCATCTTAGCGTTGTCCCTGGTCCGGGCGGGGATCTCGTTCGGGATCGCCAGCGACATGATCGCCGCAGGCACCAGCCAGTTCACCAGCGCGGGAAGGAACAGCACGAAGAATTCGAAGAACTCGATCACGCCCTTTTGCCAGACCATCAGCGTGGTGATGTCGCCAAAGGGGGTGAAGGCGCCGCCCGCATTCGCCGCGACGACGATCGAGATGCAGCCGATCATCACGAATTTCGGCGCCGCGCGCCCGACCGCGACCACCACCGTTCCCATCACCAGCGCGGTGGTCAGGTTGTCCAGAATGCCCGACAGGAAGAAGGCGATGATCCCGGTCAGCCAGAACAGCTTGCGATAGCTCAGTCCCATGCCCACCAGTTTCGCCCGAAGCGCATCAAAGACCCGGCGCTCCTCGAGCGTGTTGACATAGGTGATCGCCACCAGCAGGAACAGGAACAGCTCGCCATATTCCTCGACGATATGGGTGGCCTTTTCATGCGCCAGATCCGAAAGGCCGGCGCGGGCATAGGCGATGCCGATCAGCATCCAGATCAGCCCGGCCGCCAGCATCACCGGCTTCGACTTGCGCATGTGGGTGCTTTCTTCCATCACCACAAGCCCATAGGCACCAAGGAAGATCATCACCGACAGAATGCCGAAAATGCTTCCGGTCAGGTCAAGTTGCTCCATGCGTCCCTCCGGCTGTTTGGTGTCGTTTAACCAGCGCGGACCGTTGCGGCAAGGCTCGTACCGAAGCCGCGCCGGAAATTCGGCCCCCCTGGCATGCGGGCTGCGCGGCGGGTCCGCAACGACCATGCCAAAGCGGCGCGACTCACCCCCGCCCCGGACCGGACGGCCACCATTTGCAGCTGCGGAAAAACCGGCTCAAACCGTCTAAAACATGTATCGAAATCGGAAAAATCCGCTTTGCCTGCGCAGAATGCGCAACTTCCTGACGGATGCGCGGGAAGTTGCGCAACTTTGCGCCGAAACCGGCGGGACGGCGCCCATTTGACACATCTGTTACGCAAACTCTCTTGCCAGTTTTTAAGCACTGTGGCTATAGAAACGGCAAACGGAGGCGCCCCAGAGCGGCCTCTGGAACTATCTGACTTTGCATAGAAAACAGATGCCCTCCAGCCGGAACAAAGCCTCCATGATGATGACCCGCCGCCACCTTCTGGTGACGCTCTCCTCGGCTGCGATCCTTGCCGGGACGGGGGCCGTGCCGCGCAGTGCCCATGCGCAGGAAACCACCCCGCCCGCGCCGATCGACGTGCCCGCTGCGCCGCCGCAAAAACCCTTCAGCTTCGACACGCTCGCCGAGGAAATGCGCGCGCTGGCCGGTGCCGGTCCCGATGCGCCGATGGTGCTGCCCGACAGCTTCCTCAACCAGCTCACCTATGACCTCTACCGGCTGATCCGCTTCGATCCGGCCAAGGCCCGCTTTGCCGATGTCGAGCGGACGCATTTCCAGCTGCATGCCTTCCACATGGGCTGGCTGTTCAAGGAACCCGTTCTGCTGAACGAGGTGATCGGCGGGCAGACCCTGCCGATGGGCTTTGACACCGACGATTTCATCTATGAGCGCGAAAGCCGCGACAAGGTTCCGCTGCATGTGGCGCTGCCGGGCGTTGCGGGCTTCCGCCTGCACACGCCGCTCAACCGCCCCGATGTCTTCGACGAGCTGGTGGCATTTCAGGGCGCCTCCTATTTCCGCGCCCTTGGCCGCAACTCGGCCTATGGTCTGTCGGCGCGCGGCCTGGCGGTGAACACCGGCCTCTCGGTGGCCGAGGAATTCCCGCGCTTCACCCGGTTCTGGATCCAGCGCCCCGAGCCGGGCGGCGAGACGATCACGATCTGGGCGGCGCTGGAAAGCGCCTCGCTGACCGGCGCCTATCAGTTCGTCATCCGCCCCGGCTTCGAGACGGTGATGGATGTGACCGCGCGTCTGTTCTTCCGCTCGGACGTGCAGCAGCTGGGCATCGCGCCGCTGACCTCGATGTTCCTGTTCTCGGAACGCAACCGCAAGGATTTCGACGATTACCGCCCGAAAGTGCATGACAGCGACGGGCTGGGCATCGTGCGCGCCGATGGCGACATCCTGTGGCGGCCGCTGGCGAATCCGTCGCGGCTGGCGTCGTCCTATTTCTCGGAAACCGCGCCGAAATCCTTTGGGCTTTACCAGCGCGATCGCGAATTCGACCATTATCAGGACGATGCCGCGCATTACGAAAAACGCCCCTCCTGCGTGGTCGAGCCGATCGGCGACTGGGGCAAGGGCGTGATCCGCCTGGTCGAGATCCCGTCGGATCTGGAGGTGAACGACAACATCGTCGCCTTCTGGATCCCCGACGCGCCGGCGAAGGCGGGCGAAAGCCGCGAGTTCAGCTATCGGCTGCGCTGGGGCGATCTGGAATTCGACGATTTCGACGACCGCGCCCATGTCAAGGAAACCCGCACCGGCGAGGGTGGGGTTTCGGGCGTGCAGAATACCGATGGCACGCGCAAGTTCGTGATCGATTTCGTCGGCGGGCTGATGGACAGCCTTGGCCATGACGAGGCCGAGAACCTGACCATCGTCGCCAATGCCTGGAACGGCGAGATCGTGACGAAAGTGCTGTCCCGCAACACCACCGACGGAATCTGGCGTCTTGTCATGGATGTGAAGCCGACCGGGGGTGACACAGTCGAACTGGCTGCCCATATCGCTGGATATGGTCGCAAGCTGACCGAAACCTGGCTCTATCAATGGATCCACGCATGACCGCGCACACCTCCTCTCTCACTGCGCTCGCGTCAGAAGCCGTTCTGACGCCCGATGCGCTGATTGCCGGGCCCTGTGCCCTGCCGGTGGCGCCGATGGCGATGCCGCATCAGGTGATCGAGCCGCAAAGCGGGCTGATCCGTCGCCTGCTGACCGGTCTGCACCTGCAGGCCGCGCATGCCGGCTCCGGCCACTGAGATCATGGCGCGCTCGCTCGCATCGCTCGCAGGGCTTTATGCCCTGCGTTTTCTTGCCATCGCCTTCAGCCTGATCGCGGGGATTGGCGCCTTCATCCTGTTTCTGCAGTTCGGCTCGGTCGACGGGATCGACGCGCTGGACGTGACGCGGGCGGTCTTGATCCTGATTTCGACGCAATGGCTGGCGCTGGGGGCCACGGTCGCGTTGATCGGCCTGACCAGCCGCGCAAGGCCGCCGAAATACGATCCGAAAGCACCGATCAAGGGCCGCACCGTGGTTCTGGTCCCGGTCTATAACGAAGATCCGCTGGTGACCTTTGCCCGGATCGCCGCGATGGATGCCTCGCTGGCGGCCACGGGCGATGCGGCATCGGTGCATTTCGCCGTTCTGTCCGACACCCGCAATGACCTGATCGCGGCGCGCGAGAAGCTGATCTTCGCCCGGCTGGTGGCCGAGCGCAACGCGGTGGGCCGCTTCTTCTATCGCCGTCGCGAGCAGAACACCGGCAAGAAGGCCGGCAATATCGAGGATTTCATCACCCGCTCGGGTGGCGCCTATGATTACGCCGTGATCCTTGACGCCGACAGCCTGATGGAAGGCGAGACCATTCTGCAGATGATCCGCCGGATGGAGGCGGAGCCGCGACTGGGGCTGTTGCAGACCCTGCCCAAGGTGATCCGCGCGCGGTCGCGCTTTGGCCGGGCGATGCAATTTGCCGCCGCCTTCTTCTCGCCTATCTTCGCCCGTGGTCTGGCGATGGTGCAGGGCGAAACCGGCCCGTTCTGGGGCCACAATGCCATCGTGCGCACCCGCGCCTTTGCCGAAAGCTGCGGCCTGCCCGCGCTCAAGGGCAAGCCGCCCTTCGGCGGCCACGTGATGAGCCACGATTACGTCGAAGCCGCGCTGCTGGCGCGCGCGGGCTGGATCGTGCGGCTTGATGACGATCTGGGCGGCAGCTACGAGGAAGGCCCGGAAAACATCGTCGATCACGCCAAGCGCGACCGGCGCTGGTGTCAGGGCAACCTGCAGCACAGCCGGATCATCGGTGCCCCGGGCCTGCGGCTGTGGTCGCGCTTCGTCTTCTCGCAAGGGATCATGGCCTATATCGCGCCTCTGTTCTGGGTCGGTTTCATCCTGGCCTCGATCGCTGCGCCGTTGCTGGCGCCGCCGCCGGATTACTTCCCGACCCCCTACTGGCCGATTCCCTATTTCCCGCCGTCCGAAGCCTCCAAGGCGATCAGCCTGGCCATCGGCATCTTCGGTCTGCTGTTCCTGCCCAAGGTGCTGATCGCCACGCGGATGGCGCTGACGGGTGCGGCAAAAGGTTTCGGGGGGCCGATCCTGGCCTTCGCCTCGACGCTGTCGGAACTGGCGCTGTCCTCGATCACCGCCCCCGTCTTGCTGATGTATTCGACCCGCTCGGTGCTGCAGGTGGTGATGGGCCGCGACGGTGGCTGGCCCACCAACAACCGCGGCGACGGCACGCTGAGCCTCAAGGACAGCTTCGCCGCCTCGCATTGGATCGTCACCATCGGCCTTGTCGGCCTTATGACGACGTGGTTTTTCGCCCCCGGCCTGCTGCTCTGGCTCTTGCCCGTCGGCCTGCCGATGGTCTTCGCCCCGCTGATCCTGTCCTGGTCCTCGCGGCCCTCGCGGTCGCGGCTGATGGGGGTTCCCAGCGAATATGCGAAACCGGCGGTGGTGAAGCTGCATGACGAAGTGCTCAATCGCTGGGCACTTGACGCCGAGACCGAACAGGAACAAGACCCGCGGCAACCGAAGAAAGAGTTGTCCGCGCATCATGGCTGATCACCCCCACGTGCCGCTTGCCAGCGGCGCCCGCGACCCCCGGCTGGATTTCTTCCGGGGCGTCAGCCTCGTGATGATCTACATGAACCACGTGCCGGGGACGTTCTACGAGAACCTGACCTCGCGCAATTACGGCCTGTCCGACGCCGCCGAGGGCTTCGTCTTCATGTCGGGCTGCGCCGCGGCGCTGGCTTACGGGCCGAAGATCAAGGACGGGCTGAACTGGCCCGGCATCCGCAAATGCTGGGGCCGGGCGTGGTTGCTCTATCTCGTGCATATCTTCATCTCGGCCTGGGCGATCGCGATTGCCGCCGGGGCGACGCTGTGGTTCGGCGGCGGCGAGATGCTCAAGCACAACGCCTTCGGCCCGCTGACCGAGACCCCCCTCGCCTTCCTTGTCGGCATCGCGACGCTGGGACACCAGCTGGGCTATGTGAACATCCTGCCGATGTATGCGGTACTGCTGCTCTGGGCGCCGTTCCTGATCCGATTGGGGCAGAGAAAACCGATGGGGCTTTTGGCCTTTACCATCGGGCTTTGGGCCCTCGCGGGATGGTTCGGGCTGGATCTGCCGAATTATCCGTTTGACGGCGGCTGGTTCTTCAACCCGTTCTCGTGGCAGCTGCTGTTTTCGCTGGGCATCCTGACCGGGCTGTTCCTGCGCCGGGGCGAGCGTTTCGTGCCGGTCTGGAAGGCGCTGATCGTGCCCGCGGTGATCTGGCTGGTCTTCTGTGCGTTCTGGGCGCAATCGCCGGATCTGCAGGCGCAGTTCGGCCATGTGATCTGGACGATCCTGCAATATGACGTGCCCCGCTTCCTTGTCGATTTCGACAAGACCTATGTCTCGGGGCCGCGGCTGACGCATTTCCTCGCGCTGGCCTATATCCTGTCGCTGCCCTGGCTGGTGCCGTCGATTGCCGCCTCGCGGGTGATGAAACCGATCCGCACCATGGGCAAGCAGGGGCTGCAGGTGTTCGCGCTCGGCACGGTGCTGGCGATCTTTTCCCAAGCGGTGAAGGCCTCGCATCCGGGCGGGTTCTGGCAGGATACCGTGCTGATCCTGGGCGGTCTGACGGTGCAATGGGCCTTTGCGGCGGTGCGCGAACATATCAAGCCGCATCCGACCGCGCCGAAGGCCGCGCAGGCCTGAGACCGGGGATCTGGTTCAGACCCCCGGGTCGAGCCGCACCGCCGCCGCGCGCAGCGCTTTCAGCGCCGCCTGTACTTTTGGCGTGCGGTGCAGATCGACATGGGTCACCAGCCAGAACGGGCTGTCCCAGTCCGGCATCGGCGCCACCACCTCGACCAGCCGCGGAATCGCCCGGCCCTGCAGCACCGGCAGGAAGCCAAGCCCCAGCCCCGCCTCGATCGCCGCCTGCTGCGAGGCCATCTCATTGGCCATGAACACCATCGCCTCGGGCGGCACCTGCCCCGCCAGCCAGCGGAAATACGGCGCCCGGCTTTCGCGGCTGTCCGGCCCGATGAAGCGATGCCCGGCCAGATCGTTCGGCCCCTTCGGCCGCCCGTGCCGCTCGATATAGTCCGGCGCCGCATAAAGCGCGGTCCGGTTCACGCCCAGCTGGCTCACCACATTGTCGGGCTCGGTCGGCCGGGCCCCAGCGCGGATCGCCACATGCGCCTCGCCATATTCCAGCCGGAACACCCGCGGATCGGTGATGTAGCGCAGCACCAGCGCCGGATGCGCCCGCATCAGTTCCGCCATTGCCGGCATCACCAGCGCCGCCAGCGCGGGCAGCGAGGTGAGGATCAGCTCGCCGCGCATTTCCTCGCCCGCCCCGGCAATCCGGGCGGCCAGCTGCGCGAACTGATCCTCGGTCGCCTGACCGACGGCCAGCAGCTGCTGCCCGGCCTCGGTGGGCGTATATCCGCGCGGATGGCGTTGAAACAGTTTGGTGCCAAGACGCGCCTCAAGCGCATCGACATGGCGGATCACGGTGGCGTGATGCACCCCCAGAACCTCCGCAGCCCCTGACACCGTTCCCATCCGGGCGACCTGATAAGCGGTCCGGATCTCGTCCCAGTTCTCGAAGCGCATTTGTGCACCCATGAACAAACATTTTTGAAGCATCTGTAAATTGTTTGGAAATGCAATTACGCACTTCGCCGCGGGCCGGCAAGCGCCAGGCCCTGCCCCGGCTTGACGTTGACTCCCCCGGGGTTTTCGCGTAACTCACACCAGATTCCCCGGAGGTTCGGTTCCTCCGGTCCTTGCGGGTGCAAGGATCGCCACCAGTCAGCGCGTTGCGCCCACTGGTGCGCTTGTCGTTGATCGGCCGCATCGCGGCGCAGGAGGGCACGATGTTCGAGTCTCTTTCCGAACGCCTTGGCGGGGTGTTCGAGCGGCTGACGAAACAGGGCGCGCTGACGGCCGAAGACGTCAAGGTGGCGATGCGTGAAGTGCGCACCGCGCTGCTGGAAGCCGATGTCTCGCTGCCGGTGGTGCGGGAATTCGTCAAGAAGGTCGAGGCGAAAGCCACCGGCGCGCAGGTGACGAAATCGATCACCCCGGGTCAGCAGGTCGTCAAGATCGTCCATGATGAAATCGTCGCCATGCTCTCGGGCGAGGATGCGGCCGATGCGCTGAAGATCGACAACCCGCCCGCGCCGATCCTGATGGTCGGCCTGCAGGGTGGCGGCAAGACCACCACCACCGCGAAACTGGCCCGCCGTCTGAAGGAGCGCGAGAAGAAGCGCGTTCTGATGGCGTCGCTCGACATTTACCGCCCGGCCGCGATGGAGCAGCTGGCGATTCTGGGCACGCAGATCGGCGTCGACACGCTGCCGATCGTGCCCGGCGAGAGCGCGGTGCAGATCGCCAAGCGCGCCAAGACCCAGGCCGCGATGGGCGGCTATGACGTTTACCTGCTGGATACCGCGGGCCGTCTGCATATCGACGAAACCCTGATGGGCGAGGTGCAGCAGGTCCGTGATGCGGTCTCGCCGCGCGAAACGCTGCTGGTCGTTGACGGGCTGACCGGTCAGGTCGCGGTCGAGGTGGCGCAGGAATTCGACGACAAGATCGGCATCACCGGCGTCGTGCTGACCCGGATGGACGGCGACGGCCGCGGCGGTGCGGCGCTGTCGATGCGCGCCACCACCGGCAAGCCGATCCGCTTCGTCGGTCTGGGCGAAAAGATGGATGCGCTCGAAACCTTCGAGGCGTCGCGGATCGCGGGGCGCATCCTGGGCATGGGCGATATCGTCGCCCTGGTCGAGCGCGCGCAGGAAGTCTTTGAAAAGGAACAGGCCGAGCGCATGATGCGCCGGTTCCAGAAGGGTCTGTTCAACCTCAACGACATGAAATCCCAGCTTGAGCAGATGCAGAAGATGGGCGGCATGCAGGGCGTGATGAGCATGATGCCCGGCATGGGCAAGATGGCGAAACAGGCCGAGGAAGCCGGGTTCGACGATCGCACCATCCGCCGTCAGATCGCGATGATCAATGCGATGACGAAAAAGGAACGCGCCCATCCCGAGCTGCTGCAGGCCAGCCGCAAGCGCCGCGTGGCCGCGGGGGCGGGCGTGGATGTCGCCGATCTGAACAAGCTTCTGAAGATGCACCGGCAGATGGCCGACACGATGAAGAAGCTGGGCAACATGAAGGGCGGCATGCTGAAACAGGCAATGGCCGCGATGCAGGGCAAGTTCGGCGGCCTGCCCGGCAAGGACGAGATGGACCCGGCGAAGATGGAGGAAGCCGCCAAGGCGATGGCCTCGATGAAGGGTCTGCCGGGGGCGATGCCCGGGCTGGGCGGGCTGAAACTGCCGCCGGGCCTTGCCGGCCTGAACATGGGCAAGAAAAAGTAAGATGGTCGCCCTTTCCCCCACGCCGGTGATCGAGACCTCTCGACTGGTGCTGCGCGCACCGGCCGGGCGCGATTTCGCGGCCTGGCGGAGCTTTTTCCTGTCCGAGCGCAGCCGTTTCATCCGCTCTGTCGCCGAACCCGACGAGGCGCTGGCCTGGCGGGCCTGGTCGGGCGTGATCGGCCATTGGGTGATGCGCGGCTGGGGCAGCTTCGTCATCACCACCCATGACAGCGATGCGGCCCTTGGCATGGCCGGCCCCTGGGCGCCGATCAACTGGCCGGAATATGAAATCGGCTGGACGCTCTGGTCGGAGGACCACGAGGGCAAGGGCCTGATGGCCGAGGCGGCGAAAGCCACCCTCGATCACGCCTTCGGCAGGCTGAAATGGTCGACCGCGGTCAGCTATATCGACCCGGAGAATGCCCGCTCGATCCGGCTGGCCGAACGTCTGGGCGCCGCCCTTGATCCCGCGGCGAAGCGCGTCGAAGACAAGCCCGTGCTGGTTTACCGCCACCGCAAACCGGAGGATCTGGCATGAGCGATGCCACCGCCCGCGCCGCCGAACTGCTGCGCGAACACCGCGCCTCGATCGACCGGCTGGATGCGATCATCGTCTACACGCTGGCCGAACGGTTCAAGCGCACCCAGGCGGTGGGCAAGCTCAAGGCCGAACATGACCTGCCGCCCTCCGACCCCGCGCGCGAGGCGCAGCAGATCGAACGTCTGCAACAACTGGCGACCGAGGCCGATCTCGACCCCGAATTCGCCCGCAAATTCCTGTCTTTCGTGATTTCGGAAGTGATCCGGCATCACACCTCGTTCCAGAAATGATGGGTCCGCAAGACCCGCTCACAGCCATCTGAAGGAGAAATAGCATGGCCATGAAAATCCGTCTCGCCCGTGGCGGTTCCAAGAAACGTCCGCATTACGCGATCGTCGCGTCCGATTCGCGCATGCCGCGCGACGGCCGCTTCCTGGAGAAGCTGGGCACCTACAACCCGCTTCTGGCCAAGGACAGCGAAGACCGCGTCAAGATGAACATGGAGCGCGTGCAATACTGGCTCGCCCAGGGCGCGCAGCCGACCGACCGCGTCGCCCGCTTCCTGGAAGCGGCCGGGGCGATGCCGAAAGCCGAGCGCGCCAACATGAAGAAGGCCGAGCCGGGCGCGAAAGCCAAGAAACGCGCCGAGGAAAAAGCCGCCAAGGCCGCCAAGACCGAAGAATAATCTTCGGTTTCCCGGTTTCGGGGTTTCATGCGGGCCGGGCAGCGATGTCCGGCCTGTCGTCTTTCGGAGGGATCATGTCGAAAACCGATCGTGTCTGCGTCGGCGCCATCGCCGGAGGCTTCGGCGTCAAGGGCGAGGTGCGGCTGAAAAGCTTCTGCGCCGAACCCACCGACATTGCCGCCTATGGCCCGCTTTTTTCCGAGGACGGCGCCCGCAGCTTCACCGTCAGGCTGACCCGTCCGGTGACGGGCGGCCTTGGCGCACGGCTCTCCGGCATCGCCACGAAAGAAGAGGCCGATGCGCTGAAAGGCGCGACGCTCTGGGCGGATCGGGACCGGCTGCCGCATCTGCCCGATGACGAATTCTACCACGCCGATCTGATCGGCCTGCCGGTGCATGACACCGGCGGCGCGCTGATCGGCACCGTTCGCGCCGTGCTGGATTTCGGCGCGGGCGATATCCTTGAGGTGCATGTGCCCGGACGCAAGACAACGCTGATGCTGCCCTTCACCCGCGCCGTGGTGCCCACCGTCGATCTGACCGCGGGACGGATCATCGCTGACCCGCCCGAGGAACTGGACTGATGCAGGTCTTCCTGCATCTCGGGCTGCACAAGACCGGGACCTCCTCGGCGCAGCTTTTTCTGCAGGAAAACCGCGAATTGATCTGGCCGCGGGCGGCCTTGGTGCTGCCCGGCCGGATCCGCGCCGTGGAAGGGGCGGTCTTTGCGCATCACTACAACCGCGATGGCGGCTCGCTGGCGGCGATCACCGCGGCGATGCGGGATTTTCTGGGCACGATGGCGCTGGGGCCGAAACGGCGGATCCTGATTTCGTCGGAAAACCTGCTTGGCCCGATGCCGCGGGGGCTGACGCCTGCCCCCTACCCCGATGCGGCGGCGATCATCCGCGCCCTGATCGCCGGGTTCGACGCTTTCGACTGGCCGGTGCAGGTGACGCCCTATCTGTCCACCCGCGCGCAGGGGCCCTGGGTCGAGAGCCTTTGGGCGCATCAGATCCGCAAAGATCAGATGATCCCCTTTACCGAGGATCTGGAGAGCTTCCGCAGCCGGATGAACCGGGTGACGCTGCGGGAGCAGCTGGCTATGCTGCACCGCGATCTGATGGGGATAGGGCTGGTGACGCAGGATGTCTCGGAGTTTGATGGCCTGCCCTTTGGCGCCGGGCAGCCGTTTCTTGATTTTCTGCGCCTGACGCCCGCGCAACGCGCGGCGTTTCGGCCGGTCGGTCGCCGCAATGTCGCGCCGCCGCGCGCGGTGACCGAGGCGCTGTTGCAGCTGAACCGGCAAGGGCTAGGCGAGGAGGCGCTGGCGGCGGCGAAACGGGCGCTTCTGGCCGCGGCGGAGCGTGAAACGACAAGCGAGAAGGACGAGGCATGAGCGATCCGCAAGACATCCCGCCGCCGCCGCGCAAGGGCGCGCTGAAGCTGACGACGGCGGAGCTGGTCGAGGCCGAGACGCCCGAGGTCGCGCCCGCGCGCTCGCACGGACGGCGGGCGGCGGTGACCGCGCTGTCGGGCAAGGTGATGCCGCGCGATCTGATGGCCGAGGTCGAGACCGTCGCGGGGGTCTGGACGGCGAAGATCGTGACGCTGTTTCCCGAGGCTTTTCCGGGGGTTCTGGGGCTGAGCCTGACCGGAAAGGCGCTGGATGCCGGGTTGTGGCGGCTGGAACCCATCGACCTGCGGCCCTTCGGTCTGGGCAAGCATCGCAACGTCGATGACACGCCTGCGGGCGGCGGCGCCGGAATGGTGCTGCGCGCCGATGTGGTGGCGGCGGCGCTCGATCATGCGGCGGCGGGCACGCCCGCCGATCGCGCCGACTGGCCAGTGATCTACATGTCGCCCCGCGGCAAGCCCTTCACGCAAGGCCACGCCCGGCGGCTGGCCGCGGCGCAGGGGGTGACGATCCTCTGCGGGCGGTTCGAGGGCGTGGATGAGCGGGTGCTGGAAGCCTATGGCGTCGAAGAGGTCTCGATTGGCGATTTCGTGCTGACCGGCGGCGAGATCGCGGCGCAGGTGGTGATCGACGCCACGGTGCGGCTGCGCGAGGGGGTCTTGGGCAACTCTGAGAGCGCCACCGAGGAAAGCCATTCGAACGGGCTTCTGGAACATCCGCAATATACGCGGCCTGCCGAGTGGCAGGGCCGGGCGATTCCCGAGGTGCTGATGTCGGGCAATCACAAGAAGATCGCGGAATGGCGGCGGGCGCAGAGCGAGGCTTTGACCCGGGAACGGCGGCCGGATTTATGGGAGAAGTTCGGCAAGTGATTTCGCCTCGGCTGCGCCGAGGCGACCCACCGGGGGCTCCGCCCCCGGACCCCCGAGGTATTTGAGGCAAGATGAAGTGGCCCGCCATTGTCCCTCCGGTTTGAGCCGCATAGTCTTGCGCGGTGACAAGGAGCGATTTCGATGGCCGTCCCCGGATCAAAGGCGGAGCTGCTGAGCGCCATTGCGACAAGCTTCGACAAGCTGATGCAGGAGTGCGCGAGGGTTCCGCCGGAGCGGGCGCGAGAGCTGTCGATGGCGGGCCATGTTGCCGGATCGGTGATGTCTCCGGCGGATCTGATCGGCTATCTGATCGGCTGGAACGAGCTTGTTCTGAAATGGCTCGACCGGGATGACCGCGGCGAGACGGCCGATTTCCCCGAAACCGGCTTTCAATGGAACCAGCTGGGCGCCCTGGCACAGAAATTCTACCGTGATCATCACGCTCTGGACTGGCCGGAGCTGCTGTTGCGCCTATCCCGGGCGCAGGCCGGACTGATGCGTGCGGTGGCGGCGCGGTCGGAGGACGAGCTTTACGGGCGGCCATGGTATGGCAAATGGACGAAAGGCCGGATGATCCAGTTCAACTCGGCCTCGCCTTACGCCAACGCGCGCGGGCGGCTGCGCCGCTGGCTGAAGGAGAGGACATGAGCGCGCGCGCCACTTCCCCCTTGATCCGCAGCCCGTTTCCCCGTATGCCGCGCGGGTCCGGGCCGGAATCGGCTCTCGGACCCTTCTCCTTTGCCTGCGGCGGTCTTCTTCGATCACAGCATGGGGCCTTGGACGGGGCTTGAACAGGACGAACGATCCTCCGGCGGGCGCCCCTGGCCACAGGCGCGGACCCGGGCGAAGACCGGAGCTCTCGGGCGGCGACACCTTTGCGGACATAACCGCAAGCAACGAAAGGATTTGCGATGAACCTGATCGCGCAACTCGAGGCGGAACAGATCGCCGCCCTCGGCAAGACCATCCCCGACTTCAAGGCTGGCGACACCGTGCGCGTCGGCTACAAGGTGACCGAAGGCACCCGCTCGCGCGTGCAGATGTATGAAGGCGTCTGCATCGCCCGCAAGGGCGGCTCGACCATCGCGGCCTCGTTCACCGTGCGCAAGATCTCGTTCGGCGAAGGCGTGGAACGCGTGTTCCCGCTCTACTCGACCAACATCGACAGCATCGAAGTGGTGCGTCGCGGTCGCGTCCGTCGTGCGAAACTCTACTACCTGCGTTCGCGTCGCGGCAAATCGGCTCGGATCGCCGAAGTCACCAACTACAAAGCCAAAGCCGAATAAGGAGCGGGACGATGAAAGCCGATACCCACCCGAATTACCACTTCATCACCGTCAAGATGACCGACGGCTCGGAATATCTGACCAAGTCCACCTGGGGCAAGGAAGGCGACACGATGGCGCTCGACATCGATCCGCTGGCGCACCCGGCCTGGACCGGCGGTTCGGCCAAGCTGATGGACACCGGCGGCCGCGTGTCGAAGTTCAAGAACAAATACGCCGGCCTCGGCTTCTGAGCTGCCGCGTGACTGTTGCGAAAGGGCGCCTTCGGGCGCCCTTTTGTTTGCGCGGCGCAGGGCAACACGCCGGAGGCGGCTCCGCCCCCTTTTCCTTGGCAAAATACGCTGGGGGGTGCGGGGGGGCGAAGCTCCCCGCGGGTCGCCTCGGCGTCCGCCGAGGCGAAACACCCCGGCGACCGCTCAAACCCTTTGCGCCTCCCCCCTTGCACCTGCGCGCTTCCTTCGGTAGCCGGAGCGTCCTATAAACGCGAAGGCCCGATGAAGGGCCGCTGAACGGGGTGTTGACTTGGCGCATATCATCGTTGTCGGCAATGAAAAGGGCGGCTCGGGCAAATCCACCACCTGCATGCATGTGGCCACCGCTCTGGCGCGCATGGGCAAGAAGGTCGGCGCGCTTGACCTCGACCTGCGGCAGCGCTCCTTCGGCCGCTATGTCGAGAACCGGCTGGCCTTCCTGGCGCGCGAGGGGCTGGACCTGCCCTCGCCCGAATACCGCGAACTGCCCGAGGCCGATGCCGCGACGCTTGCCCCCGGCGAGAACCCCTATGACCACCGGTTGTCCTCGGTCGTGGCCGAGCTGGACCCGGTCTGCGATTTCGTGGTGATCGACTGCCCCGGCTCGCATACCCGCCTCAGCCAGGTGGCGCATTCGCTGGCCGATACGCTGATCACGCCGCTCAATGACAGTTTCATCGATTTCGACCTTCTGGCGCGGATCGACCCCGAGACCTCGAAGGTCACCGGCCCCTCGATCTATTCGGAAATGGTCTGGTCGGCGCGGCAGCTGCGGGCGCGGGCGGGGCTGAAGCCGATCGACTGGCTGGTGCTGCGCAACCGGATGAGCTCGCAACAGGCGCATAACAAGCGCAAGGTCGGCGAGGCGCTGGAGCAGCTCTCGAAGCGCATCGGCTTCCGCGTCGCGCCCGGGTTTTCGGAACGGGTGATCTTCCGCGAACTGTTCCCGCGCGGCATGACGCTGCTTGATCTGCGCGATCTGGGGGTCGAGAACCTGAACATCTCGAACATCGCGGCGCGGCAGGAACTGCGCGATCTGGTGCGCGATCTGAACCTGCCCGGCGTGACGATCGATTTCTGATCAGAGGTCGCGGCGCTGCGCCACGAAGCGGAAGGGCGACAGCGGCCCGTGCAGCCGCCCCGGCGCGACCCCTTCGGCCAGAAGCGACAGCCGGGTCGCAAAGACCGCATCTTCGGACGACCGCCATTTCGCGATCAGTGCCAGGAGTTTGCGTGCCATGTGGGTCTCCATTCCGGTTGGCGCGGCCAGTCTTGTCCGCCATTGCGGCCAAAGCGTGACCCGGGAAGGGAGAGAGCGGGGAGATCTTGCGCACGATCCCGTGATTGGCGTCCCGGCGCGGGGTCCGTGCCGATGACAAACGCCGGAAACCGCTATCTCCTGCGTAGAGACCTCAGATTGCCATGACGGCGTCGACTGGACCGGGACCGATGCGAAAAAGACACCTGATTGCCCTCTCTCTCGTGCTGATGCTGGCAGCGGCCGGAGGGGCGGTCTGGACCTTTGGCACCGCCGAAGAGCCGCAGGCGCCGCTGACCGCCCCCGTCGCCCGCGCCGATCTGTCAAAGACGGTTCTGGCCTCGGGCACGATCGAGGCGGCGCAACTGGTCTCGGTCGGCGCGCAGGTCTCGGGGCAGCTGCAGACGCTGGCCGTGGCCTTGGGCGACCGGGTGCAAAAGGGCGATCTGATCGCCCAGATCGACAGCTCCGACCAGCGCGCCGATGTCGCCCGCGCCGAGGCCGCGCTCAAGCAGCTGCAGGCGCAGATCCGGGCCAAGGAGGCCGCGATCCGGGTGGCGGAACTGTCGCTGACCCGGCAGACGACGCTGAATTCCAAGGCGCTGAGTTCCGACCAGACCCGCGAAACCGCCGAGGCCACGCTGGATGTGGCGAAGGCCGAGCTTGACGGGCTGAAAGCGCAGCTCGACGAGGCGCAGGTGACGCTCAGCTCCGCGCAGACCGAGCTGGCGCGGACGCGGATTTCGGCGCCGATCTCGGGGACGGTGGTGGCGATCGTTTCGGAAGAGGGCACGACGCTGAACGCCAACACCTCCAGCCCGACGATCGTGAAACTGGCCGAGCTCGACCGGATGGTGGTCAAGGCGGAGATTTCCGAAGCCGATGTGGTGGCGGTGAAACCGGGGCAAGCGGCGGAATTCACGCTGAATTCCTCGCTGACGAAAGCCTTTGCTGCAACCCTGCGGGCGCTGGAACCGGCGCCCGCCAGCATCGAGACCTCGGACACGATCGATACCGACGAGGCGATCTATTACAACGCGCTCCTTGATGTCGAAAACCCCGAGGGCATCCTGCGCATCGGCATGTCGGCCGAGGTGACGATCACGCTGGAGGCCCGCAAGAACGTGCTGACGGTGCCGGTGACGACGATCCCGCGCCTTTCGGGCGGCAAGGCCGAGGTGGCGGTCTACGACCCCGCCACGGGGCAAAGCACACCGCGGCAGATCAGCGTCGGCATGATGACCGACACGCTGGCCGAGGTGACCTCGGGGCTGACCGAGGGCGAGGCGGTGGTGCTGCCCTCGATCTCGGCGGCGAATTCCGACACCGGCCGCCGCAACCGGCCGCCGATGATGGGGTTCTGAGATGGACGCGCCGATCATTCGCCTGCGCGGCATCGGCAAGGATTACGTGATCGGCGACGAGGCGGTCCCGGTGCTCAAGGGCATCGACCTGGATATCTGGCGCGGCGATTACGTCGCAATCATCGGCGCGTCCGGCTCCGGCAAATCGACGCTGATGAACCTGATCGGCTGTCTCGATCACCCGACGCGCGGCAGCTATGCCTATGATGGGCAGGATGTGAGCGGGCTGGACAATGACGCGCTGGCAAAGCTGCGCCGCGAGCATTTCGGCTTCATCTTTCAGCGCTATCAGTTGCTTGGCGCGCTTTCGGCGGTGGGCAACGTCGAAATTCCGGCGATTTACGCGGGCGCCGAGGCGGCCAGCCGCCAGCCCCGCGCCGAGGCGCTGCTGACCCGGCTTGGCCTTGGCAACCGGCTGTACAATCGCCCGTCGCAGCTTTCAGGCGGGCAGCAGCAGCGGGTCTCGGTTGCGCGCGCGCTGATGAATGGCGGCGAGGTGATCCTGGCCGACGAGCCCACCGGCGCGCTGGACAGCGTCTCGGGCACCGAGCTATTGCATCTTTTCGACGACCTGCACCGGCGCGGCCATACGATCGTGGTGATCACCCACGATCCCGATGTTGCCGCCCGGGCCAGCCGGATCATCCAGATCCGCGATGGCGCGATCCTTTCGGACAGCCGCCCCGGCCCGCCCGAGACCGTGGCCGCGGTGCTCGACCGCCCGGCGGTCGCGGGCAGCCGTCCCGGCGCCTTTGTCGGGCGCCTTGGCGAAGCGGCGCGGATGGCGCTCAAGGCCCTTGCCGCGCATCGGCTGCGCAGCTTTCTGACCATGCTGGGCATCATCATCGGCATCGCCTCGGTGGTGTCCGTCGTGGCGCTGGGCAAGGGCAGTCAGGAAAAGGTGCTCTCGGGCATCTCGGCGCTGGGCACCAACACCATCACCATCCGCCCCGGCTCCGGCTTTGGCGACCGCATGGCCAGCCGCATCCGCACCCTTGTCGTGGCCGATGCGGTGGCGCTGGCGGCACAACCCTTTGCCGCCTCGGTCAGCCCCGAGATCAACACGCAGAAATCCGCGACATTGGGCGCCATCACCACTCCGGTTTCCCTGCGCGGGGTCTCGGCGGGCTATTTCGATGTCGGCGGCTTCACCCTGCGCGAGGGCATGCTGATCGATCCGGCGATGATCGAGGCCCGCGCACAGGTGGCCGTGCTGGATGCCGAGGCCTATAAGGCCTTCTTCCCCGAGGGCGGTTCGGTGCTGGGCAAGACGATCCTGATCGGCAAGGTGCCCTTGCGCATCATCGGCCGGGTCGAGGCGACCAGCTCCGGCTTCGGCCCGACGCAGGTGCGCGTCTTCACCCCCTTCACCACCGCCGCGGTGCGGATCACCGGCTCGAACACGATCAATTCGATCGCGGTGAAAGTGGCCGATACGGTGAGCATGGCCGATGCCGAGGGGCAGATTTCCGCGCTGATCGAGCAGCGCCACGGCAAGAAGGATTTCTTCTTGCAAAACGCCGACACGATCCGCAACACGATCACCCAGACGACGCAGACGATGACCATTCTGGTCGCCGCCATCGCGCTGATTTCGCTGGTGGTGGGCGGCATCGGGGTGATGAACATCATGCTCGTTTCGGTCACCGAACGCACCGCGGAAATCGGCGTGCGGGTGGCGGTGGGCGCGCGGCGCTCCGATATCGTGGCGCAATTCCTGATCGAGGCGGTGCTGATCTGTCTGCTGGGCGGGCTTTTGGGCGTGGCGCTGGCGCTGGCGGCGGGCTCGGCCTTCAATGCCTTGCAAAACACCATGCAACTGTCCTTCTCGGTGCCGGTAGCGGCACTGGCCTTCCTGTGTTCCTCGCTGATCGGGGTCAGTTTCGGCTTCCTGCCCGCCCGTGCCGCGGCCCGGCTCGACCCGGTCGAGGCCTTGGCAAGGGACTGAGAAGACGCGACGAATTGGCCCGGCCCCGAAATCGGACTGGCGCAGATTTTGATCTTTGCGCAGGATGATTGACGCGACGGCAGGCGCCGTTGCGTCCCGGGCGGCCGCCCCTCAGCCTGGCCGCCACAGCCAAGGAACAGGTCATGGAAACCGATCGCGAGGCCCATATCGCCTTTCTGGAGACGGTCCACCCCTACGACAGCCTGCCGCGCGAGGAGCTGGAAACCGTCGCAGCCGCCTTTCGCCGGATGGAGTTCCGGCCGGGTTCGCTGATCTATGTCTATCAAACGCCCATCGGCGGGCTTTATCTGGTGAAACAGGGCGCGGTCGAAATCACCGATGGCAATGGCGGGCTGGTCTCGCTGCTCGGTCCGCGCAACTCGTTCGGAGAACGCGGCATCCTGCGCGACGGGCTGGCGGCGACGCAGGCGAGGGCCAGCGAACAGACGATCTGCCTCGTGCTGCCCACCCCCACCTTCAAGCGGCTGATCGAGACCTATCCGGCCTTCGAGCGCTTTTTCAACCGCAAGCGCGGCGAGAAGGTCTCGACCGATATCGCGACGCAAAAGGTCGCCGATCTGATCGCGCGCAAGCCGCTTGCCTGCACGCCCGAGACGACGGTGCTGACCGCGGCACGGATGATGCGCGACGCGCATGTCTCTTCGCTCGGTGTCGTCGACCCGGGCGAGACGCTTCTGGGCATCGTCACGCAACGCGATCTGTCGAACAAGGTGCTGGCGGATGGTCTGCCGCCAGATACGGCGGTGGCGGCGGTGATGACCGCGGGGCCGGTCAGCCTGCCGCCCAGCGCGCTTGGCTCCGACATCCTGCATATCATGCTTGAGCGCCGCATCGGCCATCTGCCGATCACCGAGGCGGGGCGTTTCGTCGGCATGATCACCCAGACCGACCTGACCCGATTTCAGGCCGTGTCCTCGGCCATGCTGATCCGCGACGTGGTCTCTGCCGAGACGCTGGCCGAGATGACGGCGGTGACCGGACGCATCCCGCAATTGCTGGTGCAGCTGGTGGGCGGGCATCACGGCCCGGATGTGGTGACGCGGCTGATCACCGACATTGCCGATGCGGTGACGCGGCGTCTGCTGGTGATGGCGGAACGCCAGCTGGGGGCGCCGCCGGTGCCCTATCTGTGGCTGGCCTGCGGCAGCCAGGGGCGGCAGGAGCAAAGCGGCGTCTCGGATCAGGACAATTGCCTGATCCTGGATGACCGGGTGACGGCGGCCGACATGGACTATTTCCGCGCCCTGGCGAAGATCGTCTGCGACGGGCTTCATGCCTGCGGCTATGCGCATTGCCCGGGCGAGATGATGGCGACCAATCCGCGCTGGTGTCAGCCGCTGCGGGTCTGGCGCGACTATTTCGCGGGCTGGATTTCGCGGCCCGACCCCGAGGCGCAGATGCTGGCCTCGGTGATGTTCGACCTGCGCCCGATCGGCGGCGGCGGCATCGCGATGTTCGAGGATCTGCGCGCCGAAACCCTGGCGATGGCGGCGCAGAATTCGGTCTTCGTCATGCATATGACGGCAGCGGCCTTGAAACACACGCCGCCGCTCGGGCTCATCCGCAGCTTCGCCACGATCCGCTCGGGCGAGCACAGGAACCACATCGACATGAAGATGAACGGGGTGGTGCCGGTCGTCGATCTGGCGCGGATCTATGCGCTGCAGGGGCGGCTTTTGCCCGCCAACACCCGCGCCCGGCTGAAGGCGGCCGAGGAAGCCGGGGTGGTCTCGGCCGCAGGCGTGCGCGATCTGATCGAGGCTTATGATCTGATCGCGACGATGCGGCTGGAAAATCAGGCGGTTCTGATCAAGGCCGGGCGGGCGGCGGATAATTTCCTTGCCCCCTCGGACCTCAGCGATCTGGAACGCTCGCATCTGCGCGATGCCTTTGTCGTCGTGCGCACGATGCAATCCGCCATCGGCCACGGCCGAGCGGCAGTAAGCTGAGGGGGGACCCCCTCAGCGTTTCTTCATCGCGTCAAGCAGCGCCGCGCCAAAACCGCCGGTGGCCTGACTGGTCTTCGGCCCCGCCGACATCGGCTGGCGTCCCTTCGGCCCCTTTTGCGCCTCGGGGCCGCGGGCGGCACGGTCTTCGCGCGCGGAAGCGCCACCATCCTTGCGCATCGTCAGCGCGATGCGCTTACGCGCCACATCGACCTCGGTCACCCGGACCTTGACCACATCGCCCGCCTTCACCACCTCGTGCGGGTCTTTCACGAAACGGTCGGCCAGCTGGCTGATATGGACCAGCCCGTCCTGATGCACGCCGATATCGACAAAGGCGCCAAAGGCCGCGACGTTGGTCACCGTGCCTTCCAGCTGCATCCCCGGTTTCAGGTCCTTGATGTCTTCCA
This sequence comes from Rhodobacter sp. 4.3.4, assembly GCF_058724655.1. Taxonomy (NCBI): domain Bacteria; kingdom Pseudomonadati; phylum Pseudomonadota; class Alphaproteobacteria; order Rhodobacterales; genus Rhodobacter; species Rhodobacter sp. 4.3.4. The sequence goes on along the minus strand of NZ_CM178967.1, from coordinate 404,818 downwards.
CCCCGTCCGCAAAGGTCGCGGTGACAAAGCTGGGCCGCGGGTCGCGACCGGGTTTTTCCAGTTCCGCCAGAATGTCACGCACGGTGGGCAGGCCGAATTTCTCGGTGACAAACTCCTGCGGGCGCAGTTTCGCCAGCGCCGCACTGTCCCCCATCAGCGCGCGGATATCGCGGCCGCAGGCCTTCACGATGGCGCGGGCGACATCATAGGCCTCGGGGTGGACCGAGGAGGCGTCGAGCGGCTCGGTGCCATCGGTGATGCGCAAAAAGCCCGCGCATTGCTCGAACGCCCGCGGCCCAAGGCGGGACACTTTCAGCAATTCCTTGCGGCTCTTGAAGGCACCATTGGCATCGCGATGCGCGACAATCGCCTCGGCCAGCCCCGGCCCGAGGCCCGAGATATGTGCCAAAAGCGGCGCCGAGGCGGTGTTGAGGTCCACCCCCACCGCGTTCACCGCATCTTCCACCACGCCTTCCAGCGCCCGGCCCAGCTTCGACTGATCCACGTCATGCTGATACTGGCCAACGCCGATGGATTTCGGCTCGATCTTCACCAGCTCCGCCAAGGGGTCCTGCAACCGCCGCGCAATCGACACCGCGCCGCGCAGCGACACATCGAGATCGGGGAATTCCTTCGCGGCGAGTTCCGACGCCGAATAGACCGAGGCCCCGGCCTCGGACACCACAACCTTGGTCGGCGCCTTGACGCTTGCGGGCAAGAGCTTCAGCGTTTCTGCCACCAGACGCTCGGACTCGCGGCTGGCGGTGCCGTTGCCAATGGCGATCAGATCCACCTTATGGGCGGTGATCAGCCGGATCAGCGCCGCCTGCGTGCCGCGCAGATCGGATTTCGGCGGGAAAGGATAGACGGTCTCGGTGGCCAGCAGCTTGCCCGTCGCATCGACGACCGCGACCTTGCAGCCGGTGCGGATGCCCGGATCAAGCCCAAGGGTGGTCTTGGCCCCGGCCGGGGCGGCCAGAAGCAGATCCTTGAGATTGCGGGAAAAGACCTTGATCGCCTCGTCCTGCGCGCGGCCGCGCATCTCGGACAGAAGATCCAGCATCATCGACAGGCTGAGCTTCACCCGCCAGGTCCAGCCTGCCACGCCGCGCAGCCAGACATCGCCCGGCGCCTGGGTCTTGGCGTCCAAAGCCGCCGCCACCATCGCCTCGGCGCGGGCGACGCCATCCTCGTCGGGGCCGATATCCAGCGTCAGCACGCCTTCATTCGAGCCGCGCAGCATCGCCAGCGCCCGGTGCGAGGGCACATCGGCCCAGCGCTCGCGGTGATCGAAGTAGTCCGAGAATTTCGCGCCCTTCTCGGCCTGACCCTCGACCAGCTTCGCGGTGATCATCGCCTCGCGCGCCAGAAATTCGCGCAAGGACCCCAGCAGCGCGGCGTTTTCCACCAGCCCCTCGGCGACGATTTCCCGCGCGCCGGTCAGCGCATCCTTCACCGTCGCGACAGCTTCGGACAGGTAGCCCTCGGCCAGCTTTTCCGGCGCCGCCTTGCGATCCGCCTGGATCGCCTCGACCAGCGGAGCAAGGCCATTTTCACGCGCGATCATCGCTTTCGTGCGGCGTTTGGGCTTGTAGGGCAGGTAAAGGTCTTCCAGCTCCGCCTTGGTCTCGGCCCGGGCCAGCGCCAGCGCCAGCTCGTCCGTCATCTTGCCCTGTTCGGTGATCGAAGCGACAATCGCCGCCCGCCGCGCCTCGCGTTCGCGCAGATACTCCAGCCGTTCCGCCAGCTTGCGCAGCTGCGTGTCGTCCAGCCCCCCGGTCACTTCCTTGCGGTAACGCGCGACAAAGGGCACGGTCGCGCCCTCGTCCAGCAGCCCCACCGCGGCGGTGACCTGCGCGGGGCTGGCCCCGATTTCCTCGGCGATGGTGCGGGCAATGCGGGTGGCGGTATCCATGGGGTCCTCCGTTCGGCCGGAAGGGTGATGTAGCCGCCCCGTCCCGAGGGGGCAAGTCTTGACACGGCCGCCCGGTCGCGTCCCATTGCGCAAAAGGAGTCCGACATGACCGAATTTTGCCCCCGCCTCGAAGAGCGCCTGTGCCGTTACGCCGCCGTCGACACCCAAAGCGACGAGGAAAGTCCCGCCTCGCCTTCAACGGCGATCCAGCTGAACCTGGCCCGGATGCTGGCCGAGGAGCTGACCCGGATCGGCGCCGCCGAGGTGACGGTGACCGACTATGGCGCGGTTCTGGCGACCGTGCCCGCAACCGCCGAAGGCCCGGTGATCGGCATGCTGGCGCATATGGACACCGCCCCCGCCTATCACGCGGCAGGCGTGAAACCGCGGGTCATTCGCGGCTATAACGGCGGCGAGATCACCTATCCGGACGCCCCCGGTCTGGTGAATTCGCCCGCTGCCAACCCCTATCTGGGCGAGAAGCTGGGCCATGACCTGATCACCGCCTCCGGGCTGACGCTGCTGGGCGCCGATGACAAGGCGGGGGTGGCGATCCTGATGACGCTGGCCGAGCATCTGATTGCCAACCCGCAGATCCCGCATGGCAAGCTGCGGATCGCCTTCACCCCGGACGAGGAAATCGGCCGCGGCGTCGATGCCCGGCTGCCCAAGGACTTGGGCGCCGATTTCGCCTATACGCTCGATGGTGGCGCGGTGGGCGAGATCGAATATGAAAGCTTCTCGGCCGATGGCGCCAAGGTGAAGGTCAAGGGGGTGTCGACCCATCCCGGTACCGCCAAGGGCAAGATGGTGAACGCGCTCCATCTGGCGGCGAAGATCATCGAGATGCTGCCGCAGGCGACGCAAACCCCCGAGGTGGTGGACGGGCGCGAGGGCTTCTGGCACATCACCAATATCGCCGGCACCGCGGCCGAGGTGGAATTCTCGATCATCCTGCGCGATTTCGAGCTGGAGGGTCTGGCCGCGCGCGGCGCGCTGCTGACGCAGGTCTGCGCCGCGGTGGCGGCGACCGAACCGCGGGCGGAAATCACCTGCACGATCAAGCCGCAATACCGCAACATGCGCTATTGGCTGGAAAAGGACATGACCCCGGTGGAGCTTGCCCGCAAGGCCTGCCGTGCCGAGGGGATCGAGCCGCTGTCGGTGCCGATCCGCGGCGGCACCGATGGCTCGCGGCTGACGGAAATGGGCGTGCCCTGCCCCAATATCTTCACCGGCATGCAGGACATTCACGGGCCCTTGGAATGGGTCTCGGTGCAGGACATGGAAAAGGCGACGCAGGTCTGTCTGCGGTTGCTGCAGCTGGCGGCAAAGCCCGTGTGACAACCCGCCGCAGGAAAAGTTAAGCCTTTCGACGGATGGCTGCAACGAAAGTTGCGGCCATCAGCGTTTTACGACTGACCCCTCTCAGGCACCCGGGCCAGTCCTTCGGGGTTGCCCCGGCCCCACGGAAAGCACTGTCATGACTGATCTTTTCAACCGCTATGCCACGCCCTTCATCACCGGGCTGTTCCTTGTCTCGCTTGTCTCCGGTGTCGCGCTCTTTTTCCATGTCGGGCAATCGACCTTCCATTCGATGCACGAAATCCTGTCGATGGTGCTGATCGTCCCCTTCGGGCTGCATGTCTGGAAGAACTGGCGCTCGGTCACCAATTACATCAAGCGCGCGCCGATGTGGATTGCGCTCGTCGTCTCGGTGCTGATCTCGATCCCCTTCGCGATCCCCTCGGGCGAGGGCCGCTCGGGCCCGCCGCAATTCGCGCTGGCGCGGGCGGTGATGCAGGGCAAGATTGCCGATGTGGCGCCGGTCTTCGGCACCGATGGCGCGACGCTCGCGGCGAAACTGAGCGCAGCCGGGCTGAAAGTGACCGGGCCGGATCAGACGCTGGCGGCACTGGGGCAAGCCTCGGGGCAATCGCCCGAAGCCGTGGCCGCGGCGCTGCTGGCCGCCACCGCGCAATAAGATCGGATGAACCTGCGCGAGGGGCCCTTCGGGGCCCCTTTGCATCAGGAAAGCCAAAGCCGGATCAGCGCCGCCTCGGGCGTTTCGCGGCCGCCGTTTTCGACGCCCGCGGCCCAAAGCGCCGCCCCCGCCGCATAGGCGCCCGGCGCCAGCCCGCCCGCCTCGCATTGGCTGACCGCGCGCAGCCGCTTGCCCGCGGCCACCGCGTCCCGCAGCGCCGACAGGATCGCCGGTTCCTGCATCACCGTCCCCGCACCGAAAACCCGCAGCACCGCGCCATCCAGTGCCTGCAACATCGCCGCGAAAGCCGCGCCGGGCAGACCGGGCGAGAGCGTCAGCACGGCGAGCCGCCGCGCCGGATCGAAGCGGCGTGTTTTCGGCGCGGGTGCGGCGTCCTGCGGCTGAGCGCGAAAGGCATCGCGTGCCTGGCTGTCATGTTTCACCAGCCCACCGGCCGCGATCAGCCGCCCGTCAAAGGCCAGATCAACCCCCATCCCGGGCGCCTGGGCGGCGGCAAGCGCCAGATCCAGATTGCGCTCGGCATCGCCCCCCTGCCCCAGGGGCAGCATCGAACCGCACAGAATCACCCTGCGCCCGGTGCCCGCCAAAGCCTGCGCCAGCGCCGCCCCGGTGAAGGCCATGGTATCGGTGCCATGCGTCACCAGCGCGGGCAGGCCCGGATGCGCGTCGAGCACATCCAGAATCGCATTCCAGTCCGCCGGGCCGATATCGGCACTGTCGCGCAGCGGCGTGAAGACATGGGTGTGCAGCACCGCGCCAAGGGGCAGACGCGCCGCCAGAGCCGCCTCCACCAGACCGGGCTGCGGCGCCAGACCCAGCGGGCCGGGGGCCATGCCGATGGTGCCGCCAGTATGAATCAGAAGCAGGATCATCGGTCTCTCCCAAGCCGCGCCCGCTTTGCGCTTAGGGCCAAGGCCCCGGCCGGGCAATAAAAAACACGCCCGAAGGCGTGGCTTTCACTGTCGAAGAGGAAGTGGCGGACCCGGAGCGATTCGAACGCCCGACCCTCAGATTCGTAGTCTGATGCTCTATCCAGCTGAGCTACGGGTCCGTCGTGGGGGGCGATGTAGCCCCGCAGGAAAACCTTTGCAAGCCCGAAATCGATGCGATCGAAAGATTTCTTTCCGCCCCCCGGATTTTACCCGGTTTTCGGGGCATCGCTCAGACCGCGGCCTCGTCGCCCGCCAGAAGCAGCGGCCGCGGCAGGTGCAGGCGGAATTCGGTTCCGGTCTCGTCGCTGCGCTCAAGCTCCAGCCGCCCGCCGTGGCCGCGCACCAGTTCCGCCGAAATCGCCAGGCCAAGCCCGGTGCCGCCCTTCTTCACCCCGCCCGAGAAGGGCTGGAACAGCCGCTCCCGCGCTTTCGCGGGCAGGCCCGGCCCGGTGTCCTGCACGCGGATCCACCAGCCCTCGGCCTCGTCGCCCGCGCCGATCTCGATCGTGCCGGGCTTGCCCGTCGCCTCGATCGCCTGCCGCGCGTTGCGGGCGAGGTTCGACAGCACCCGGTAAAGCTGCTCGCGGTCGGCATGGATCTCGAAGCCCGGCGGCACGTCGGACAGGAAGTCGACCACCGCGGTCAGGCCCTGTTCGCCCTCGACCACCTCGGCCACCAGCACGGCCAGATCAAAGGGTTCCAGCCGCGGCGGCGGTTCTTCGGCGCGACCGAAAGCCAGGGTCGTCTCGCAAAGATTGATCGCGCGGCCGATCGAGCCCATCAGCTTCGGCGCCGCCCGCTGCACCGCAGGATCGTCCGATCCCTCCATCCGGTCGGCAAAAAGCTGCGCCGTCGTCAGGATATTGCGCAGATCGTGGCTGATCTTCGCCACCGCCTGACCCAGCTGCGCCAGCCGTTCCTTTTGCCGCAAGGCCGCCGTCAGCTGATGCTGCATCGAGGCCAGCGCCTCCTCGGCCACCCGCAGCTCCTCGATCCGGGCTTGGGGGCGGATGATCGTGCGGGCATCCTCGGGCGCGGCGGCATAGGCGGCCATATGCGCCACGACGCGCTTGATCGGCACCACCATCAGCCGACGCACCAGGAAGAACAGCAAAAGCGCCGTCACCACCGAGACCACCGCCGACAAAAACAGCAGCCGCAGCCCCGATTCGATCATCGCCAGCCGCATCGGCTGCGTGGCCAGCGTGACCTCGATCACCAGACCGCCCTTTTGCACCGGATCGCCGATCACCCGGATCACGTGATTCTGCGGATCGGCCAGCACCGCCAGCGCATCGCGGACGAGATTGACGAAGGGCTCCTCGCGCAGGTCATAAGTGGCCGAGATCGGTTGCGGGATCGGCGAGGACAGCACCAGTTGCCGCACCGCATCGCGGCGCAGAACGACGTTGTAGACCCCGGCATTGTCGAGCAGCTCCTGTTCCAGGTCAGGCTCGATCATCATGTCGGTGGTCAAAAGCGCGAGCGAGGCGATCTGCGCGCGCTCAAGCCGCGTCTGCAGATAGTCCTCGCGGAAATTTGCCAGCCCCGGCAACAGGATCAGCACTTCAGCCAACACGACGAAGACCGTCGTGAGCACAAGAAACCGCCCGGAAAGCGTGTTGACCTTCATCCTGTCCCGATCGGCGGCGACCCGCCCGGGGGTCCTTTCGCCCCCCTTTGTCGCTTCGGCATTTCTCAGGAATACCAAAGCCTTTTGCATCTACATAGGGGGCGCGTGGCAGCAGCGGAAGGGCGCAAACGCCGCGCAGGCGCGGGATGCGCAAAAAACCCGCAAGGATGAATTGACTTGTGCGGGCGATGCCCCTAAAGACCGGGCTTCAATTGCAGGGCGGCCGAATCCGGCAGGAATTCAGCTGCCCCCCCGACAAGACAACCGGAGTATCCGCGATGAAACGCACTTTCCAGCCGTCGAACCTCGTTCGCGCCCGCCGTCACGGCTTCCGCGCCCGCATGGCGACCAAAGGCGGCCGCAAGGTTCTGAACGCCCGTCGCGCCCGCGGCCGCAAGGTCCTGTCGGCGTAAGGCTGACGGCCTGACCGATGACACCGCCGGAGGCGCCCGCAACTGACCCGAAGGGTCGGGACCCGGAAAGCCTCCCGGCGGTTTCTTCATGTCCGGGCAAGACCATCATCGTCCTGCGCAAACGCGCCGATTTCCTGCGTGCCGCCTCGGCACAGCGGATGAGCGCGCCCGGCTTTCTCTTGCAGGCGCGCAAGCGCGGCGCGGCCGACACCGCCCCCGCCGATCTGATCCGCGTCGGTTTCACCTGCTCGAAGAAGCTCGGCAATGCCGTGGCCCGCAACCGCGCCAAGCGTCGGCTGCGCGAGGTGGCGCGGCTGGGCCTGCCGGATCTGGGCCTGCCGGGCTGGGATTATGTGCTGGTCGGCCGCCCCGAGGCCACGGCCAGCCGCGATTTTGCCGCGCTGCAGGCCGATCTGGTTCGCGCCATCACCGATATTCACGCCGGGCGCAGCCTGAAGCCGCGCCCCCTGGGCGAGGTGCCAAAGGGCCGGAGACGGGGCAAATGAGCCCGCTCGCCTTTCTGATCTCCCTGCCCGTGCGCGGCTATCGGCTGCTGCTGTCCCCCTGGGTCGGGCATGGCTGCCGCTACCAGCCGACCTGTTCCGCCTATGCGATGGAGGCGCTCGAACGCCACGGCGCGCTCAAGGGGGCTTGGCTGGCGGCGAAGCGGGTCGCCTCGTGCCACCCCTGGGGCGGGCATGGCTACGACCCGGTGCCGGGCGCCGATCCGGCCTTTGACGCAACGCGGCACAAGGATCACGACCATGGCTGACGAGGATGACACCGGCCTGCCGCCGCTGCTGGCGGGGGCGCCGTCTTCGACCGAATTCAAGAAGTTGCGCAAGCGCATCCTGCGCGAGACCCGCGAGGCGATCGAGACCTATGGCATGGTCAGGCCCGGCGATCGCTGGCTGGTCTGCCTGTCGGGCGGCAAGGACAGCTACACGCTGCTCGCCGCGCTCGTCGAGCTGAAATGGCGCGGCCTGCTGCCGGTCGAGCTGCTCGCCTGCAACCTCGATCAGGGCCAGCCGGGCTTTCCCGCCACCGTGCTCCCCGACTTCCTGACCCGGATGCAGGTGCCGCACCGGATCGAGTTTCAGGACACCTATTCGGTGGTCAAGGACAAGATCCCCGAAGGCCAGACCACCTGCAGCCTGTGTTCGCGGTTGCGGCGCGGCAATCTTTACCGCATCGCCCGCGAAGAGGGCTGCTCGACGGTGGTGCTTGGCCATCACCGCGACGACATCCTTGAAACCTTCTTCATGAATCTCTTTCACGGCGGGCGGCTGGCAACGATGCCGCCGCGGCTGCTGAACGAGGAGGGCGATCTGTTCGTCTGCCGCCCGCTTGCCTTCGTCGCCGAGGCCGATTGCGAGAAATTCGCCCGTGGCATGGGCTATCCGATCATCCCCTGCAATCTCTGCGGTTCGCAGGAGGGGCTGCAACGGGTGCAGGTCAAGCAGATCCTCGATGCCTGGGAGGCGCGCAGCCCCGGCCGCCGTCAGGTGATGTTCCGGTCGCTGATGAATGTCCGCCCCTCGCATCTGTGCGACCCGGGCCTGTTCGACTTTGCCGCGCTGCTGCGGTCCGAGGCGCCGATTGCCACGGATTTTATCGAAAACATGCCAAATTTGCGCCAAGCCTATTAACCAATCCCTGACCAAAGCTGCCTAGGGTCAACGGCGAGACGGGGGCATGCCCCTTTGGACCGGGTCGAGGGCAAAATGGTCAAATCCGCAAGGAAGGGCAAGAAAACCGGGGCGAAACGGAAGGGGCCGATTCTCTGGCGCCGGGATATGGTGGCCTTTGTGCCTGCCACCGCGCTGGCCTGGCTCTGGTTCGGACTGGAGGGGATGATCCTGATCGGCGTCACCGCGCTGATCGTCGCCTGGATGAGTCGGCCGCTGGCGATCCCCGAGGAGAGCGCGGAGGAGGGCGAGGCCCTGCGGGCGCTGCCGCAACGCGCCGATGCCGAAGAGATGATGCAGGCCGCGGCACAGGATGCGCAGGCGGCGGGCAAGGGCACGGCCTGTCTGGTGATCGGCATCGACGATCCGGCGGCGGTGTCGCGGCAGATGTCGCGCGCCGAATTCGAGGAGTTCCTGCAGGCCTTCGCCACCCGCCTGCGCGGCGTGCTGCGCAACACCGACCGAATCGCCCTGATCGACAACGCCCGCTACGCGGCCATCCTTGCCCCGACGCACCGGCCCGATCTGGAAAGCATGATCCAGCTGGCGGGGCGGCTGCAGCTGGCCTGCGGCGCGCCCTATTCGATCACCGGACGCAGCGTGAACATCACCAGCCATGTCGGCTTCTGCCTGATGACCCGCGCCCCCGAGCCGACCGGGCGGGCGATCCTGACGGCCGCCGAAACCGCCGCCGAGGAGGCCGCGCGCCATGGTCCGGGCAGCATCCGGGCCTATGCGCCGGACCTCCCGGGCTTTGTCCGGCCGCGGGGCGCGCTTGACAACGAGATCACCCCCGCGCTCGAGGAAGGCCGCATCGTCGCCTATTTCCAGCCGCAGATCAGCACCGACACCGGGGCGATCTCGGGGATGCAGGCGGTGCCGCGCTGGCTTGACCGCGATCGCGGCATCCTGGGCGAGGCCGAGATCCTGCCCGCCGTCACCGCGAACGGGCTGCAGGGGCGTCTGGCGGAAGTGATGCTGTTTCAATGTTTCGGCGCGTTGCGCGACTGGGACAAGCTGCCTGCGGGGCCGGGCGTGGTGAGCCTGCCGGTCGGGCTCGAGCATGTCACCGATCCGAAGATGTTCGACCGGCTGAAATGGGAATTCGACCGCTTCGACACGGCGCCGCAGCGGATCGGTCTGGTGCTGCACCGTGACATCACCGCCCGGCTCGACGACGAGGTGGTGATGCGCAACATCTCGCAATGCGCGAAGATGGGCTGCCGGATCGAGCTGGCCGGGTTCGGCACCGGGCCGATCTCGGTCTCGGCGATCCGCCGCACCGGCGCCGAACGCATCCGCATCCACCGCTCTTTCGTGACCAATGTCGAACGCGACCCGGAACAGCAGCGCCTTGTCGCGGCGATCATCTCCTTTGCCGCCGGGCTCGGCCTCGAGACCCTGGCCGAAGGCGTGGCGACGATCGGCGAACATGCGATGCTGGCGCAGCTCGGCTGCCATCATGTGCAGGGCAAGGCGATCTCGGCGCCGCTGCCGCTGGATGAATGCGCGGGCTGGATGGGACGCCATGATGCGCGGCTGGCCTCGATCCCGCGGCCGGACCTGCGCCGCGGCGCCTGATCCCCGCCGCCGTGCCGCTGCGACATAAGGCTGGAATCGCCGCTTGCGGCGGGCGCGCGCGCGAAACCGCTTGACCTTTGGCCGCCCCTTCTGTTGAACCGGGCCGACTCCGGATCGGCAGGGGAAATGCACGCCCATGGACAATCAAAACAGGAACCTCATCCTTGCGACGGTGCTTTCGGCACTGGTGATCGTCGTCTGGACCGTCTTCTTCCCGCCGCCGAAACCGACCGCTTCGGACCCGGCCGTGGCGGAGCAGACCGCGGCGGGGCAGACCGCGACCCCGGCGCCCGCCGCCGCCCCTCTGGCCACGGCCGCGCCCGCGGTCGAGCCCGCGCCCGAGGCGCCGCGCGTCGCCATCGACACGCCCGCGCTGACCGGCTCGATCTCGCTGCTTGGCGCGCGGTTCGATGACCTCTCGCTCAAGCATTACCACGAGAAACTCGACCCCGCCTCGCCGCTCGTGCGGCTGCTGGCGCCGGTCGGCGGCAGCGATCTGAATGCCGCCAAGCCCTATTACGTGGTGCAGGGCTGGTCGGCGCTTGCGGGCGTGACCGCCGCGCAGGTGCCCGGGCCGAAGACCCTTTGGACCGCGCCCGCAGGTGCGAAGCTGACGCCCGAGACGCCGCTGGTGCTGACCTGGGACAATGGCGCCGGGCTGACCTTCACCCGCACCATCGCCGTCGATCCGCAATATCTGTTCACCGTGACCGATGCGGTGACCAACACCGGCGCCGCGCCGGTCAGCATCGCGCCCTGGGGTATCATCGCCCGGCACGGCATTCCGGCGGGCAACCGCGTCTATGTGCTGCACGAAGGCGCGGTGCGGATGACCAACGGCGAGCTGCAGGAGATCAAATACAAGAAGATCACCGATCTTGACGCCGTCGCGGGCGAGGGTCAGGCCGATGTGCGCAGCGCCGAGACCGGCGGCTGGGCCGGGTTCACCGACAAATACTGGATGACCACGCTCATTCCGGAAACCGCGCGCTTCACCTCGGTGGTGAAATACGTCCCCTCGGCCGATCTTTACCAGACCGAGACCCGCCAGCCCGCCGTCGAGATCGCCGCCGGGGCCAGCACTTCGGTCACGATGCGACTTTTCGCGGGCGCGAAGGAATGGGAAGCGATCGCGCAATATCAGAACGATCCCGGCATGTTCGACCGGCTGTTCGGCGACAAGATCGACCCGACGCAGCCGCAGATCACCCGTTTCGTCGATTCGATCGACTGGGGCTGGTATTACTTCCTGACCAAGCCGATGTTCCGGCTGCTGCACTGGCTGCATGCGGTGCTGGGCAACATGGGCTGGGCGATCATCGCACTGACCGTGATCATCAAGCTGATCGTCTTCCCGCTGGCGCGGACCTCCTACATCTCGATGGCGAAGATGAAGGAAATCCAGCCCGCCATGGAGGCGCTGAAAGAGCGCACCAAGGATGACAAGCAGGCGCTGCAACGCGGCATGATGGAGCTGTACAAGCGCGAAAAGATCAACCCCGCCGCGGGCTGTCTGCCGATCCTGCTGCAGATCCCGATCTTCTTCTCGCTTTACAAGGTGATCTACGTCACGATCGAGCTGTACCACGCGCCCTGGATCGGCTGGATCAAGGACCTCTCGGCGCCCGATCCGTCCTCGATCCTGAACCTGTTCGGCCTGCTGCCCTATGCGACGCCGGAACCGGGTTCGCTGCTGTTCATCTTCAGCCTTGGCGTGCTGCCGATCCTGCTGGGCATCTCGATGTGGTTCCAGCAAAAGCTGAACCCGGCGCCGACCGATCCGAGCCAGGCCGCGATCTTCGCCTGGATGCCGTGGATCTTCATGTTCATGCTGGGCGGCTTCGCCTCGGGGCTGGTGCTGTACTGGATCGCCAACAACGTGATCACCTTCGTGCAGCAATATTCGATCATGTCGCTGCACGGCAAACGGCCTGACCTGTTTGGCAACATCATCGCCGGGTTCCGCAAGAAGACCGCGGAAGAACCGCCGAAGAAATGACCGGACGGTTGACCCATATCGTCCGGCATCCGATCAAGTCGGTCGGCTATGAGGACATCGACAGCGCGCCCCTGATGCAGGGGCGCGTTCTGCCTTTTGACCGGGTCTGGGCGGTGTCGCATCAGGCGGCGAAATTCGACAGTCCCCTGGGCACCTGGGCGCGCAAGATGAATTTCCTGCGCGGTGTCGCCGCCCCGAAGCTGATGGCGGTGCAGGCGCAGATGCAGGACACCGGGCAGATCACCCTGACCCATTCCGAGCGCCCCGCCCTGACCGTCGATCCCGACCGGCCCGAGGATCAGGTGCGGCTGATCGACTGGCTGCGCCCGCTCTGGCCCGAGAGCCGCCCGGCGCCGCGCGCCGTCGAACGGGTCGAGGGTGTCGCGCTGGCCGACATGGCCGAGCCCTATGTTTCGCTGCTGTCGCTTTCCTCGCTCGCCGCGCTTGCTCAGGCCGCCGGGCAGGATCTCTCGCGGCATCGCTTCCGCGGCAATCTCTGGGTGGACGGCTGGGCGCCCTGGGCCGAGCGGGATCTGCTGGGCAAACGGCTGCGCCTTGGTGCGGCCGTGCTCGAGGTGGTGATGCCGATCACCCGCTGCCGGGCCACCTGCACCGATCCGGTGACGGGGACGGAAGATCTTGAAATGCTGGACCTGCTTGAGCGCCTGAACGGCGACTGGCATTTCGGCTGTTATGCGACGGTGATCGAGGGCGGCACCATCACCCTTGGCGACCCTGTGGAGGTGCTTTGATGCAGATGCAATTCACGCTGGCCCCGGAGCCGGAGCAAGAGGCGCGCGAACGTGGACGGCTGCTGTTTGCCGCGCAGGTGACGTTCCTCAAGGGCGTCGTCGCGATGGCGGGCCTGCCCCCTGCCGACCGGATCGAGGTCTGTTTCGCGGGCCGCTCGAATGTGGGGAAATCCTCGCTGATCAATGCCCTGACCGGGCGCAAGAACCTGGCCCGCGCCTCGAACACGCCGGGCCGCACGCAGGAAATCAACTTCTTCAGCACCGAGGGCGGCCCCTATCTGGTCGACCTCCCCGGCTACGGTTTCGCCGAAGCGCCGGTGGCGATCGTGAAGAAGTGGCAGGCGCTGCTGAAATCCTATCTCTCGGGCCGCGCCACTTTGCGCCGCGCCTTCGTCTTGATCGATGCGCGCCACGGGGTGAAGGCGGTGGACGAGGAAATCCTGCAGCTGCTCGACCGCTCCGCCGTGACCTTTCAGGCGGTGCTGACCAAGGCCGACAAGATTTCCAGGGCCGAGCTGGAGCGGGTGATCGAACAGGTCAAGGGCGCGCTGGCCAAACACCCGGCCGCCTATCCCGAGATCGTCGTCACCTCCTCGGAAAAGGGCGAGGGCATCGAGACGCTCCGCGCGATCATCGCGACGCTGGCGTGAGGGGGAGGCGGCCCCCGTCCCTGCGGGCCTGCCCCGGGATATTTTAGGCAAGATAAAGGGCCCTTTCCCCTTGGCCGAAATATCTCGGGGGCCTGAAGTTTACCTGTCGCGGCGCAGCCGGGGGGCAGAGCCCCCCTCGCCCGCCGGTCAGACGTGCTGGCCCGCGTTCACCTCGATCTCCGTGCCGGTGACATAGCTTGACGCATCCGAGCACAGGAACCAGATCACATCGGCCACTTCGCGCGGCTGGCCAAGGCGGCGCAGCGGTAGGGTCTCGACGATCTTTTCGGTGCCGGGCGAGAGGATCGAGGTCTCGATCTCGCCGGGCGCGATCGCATTCACCCGCACGCCCAGCGGCCCGAAATCATGCGCCATTTCCCGCGTCAGCGCCTTCAGCGCCGCTTTCGAGGTCGAATAGGCCGCCCCCGCAAAGGGATGCACGCGCGAGCCCGCGATCGAGGTGACATTCACCACCGCGCCCTTGGCTGCCGACAGCTCGTCCTTCAGCCCGCGGGCGAGCACGATCGAGGCGAAGAAGTTCACATGGAACACCTGCCCCCAGGTCCGCAGGTCGGTGTCGATGGTGTTGAGCCGCGAGCCCCCCGGCCCTTTCGGCGAAATCCCCGCATTGTTCACCAGCGCATGCAGCTTGCCATCCAGCCGCGACTTGATCTCGTCGATGGCCTGGATCGTCGCATTCGGATCGCCCAGATCGAGCTGGATGTGATCCTCGCGCCCGCCGCCCCAGGGGCATTGCTCGGGAAAGGGCTGGCGCGAGCAGGTGATGATCCGCCAGCCCTCGCGTGCGAAGCGCTTCACCGTGGCATGGCCGATCCCGCGGCTTGCCCCAGTCAACAGCATTACCTTCCGTCCATCCATGCCCGTTCTCCTGCTTTTCCCCTTCGATGTAATCACCCCGGCGGCATTGGCAATGCCCTTGGCAGGGGGCGCGATTGGTTCTAACACTTTCCCGACTTCCCCGAGGGCACCTGATGAGAAAACAGACGATGGACCGTGACTGGATCGCCACCGCGAAAACGCTTTCCGAAGCGCTTCCCTATCTGCAACGCTACACCGGCGCGGTCGTCGTGGTGAAATTCGGCGGCAATGCCATGGGCGACGACGAGGCGATGGCGGAATTCGCCCGCGATGTCGTCTTGATGAAACAGGTCGGCATGAACCCGGTCGTGGTGCATGGCGGCGGGCCGATGATCAACGAGATGCTGGCCAAGCTTGGCATCAAGTCGGATTGGGTCCGCGGCAAGCGCGTCACCGACAAGGCCACGGTCGAGGTGGTCGAGATGATCCTCTCGGGTCTGGTGAACAAGCGCATCGTGCAGGCGATCAACGATCAGGGCGGCCGCGCTGTCGGCATTTCCGGCAAGGACGACGATCTGATGGTCTGCGAGGCGGATGACCCCGAACTCGGTTTCGTCGGCCGCCCGGTCGAGTTGAACGTGCAGATCGTGCGCGACCTTTACGGCGCAGGGCTCATTCCGGTGATCGCCCCGGTGGCGACCGGCATGAAGGACAACGAGACCTTCAACGTCAACGGCGACACCGCCGCGGGCGCCATCGCGGGCGCGTTGCAGGCGGACCGGCTGCTGCTTCTGACCGATGTCGCGGGCGTGAAGAACAAGGCGGGCGAGGTCATCACCCAGATGAGCCCCGACGAAGTCCATGCGCTGATCGAGGATGGCACGATCTCGGGGGGCATGATCCCGAAGGTCGAAACCGCGCTGAAGGCGGTCAAGGAGGGCGTGCGTGCCGTGGTCATTCTGGATGGCCGGGTGCAGAACGCCTGCCTGCTGGAGCTGTTCACCGAACACGGGGCGGGCTCGATGATCCGCACGACGCAGACGCGGATGATGCCGCGCCGCCGGTGAGCCTGCCGCAAGCCCTGACCGGGGCGCTGGCCGCAGAGCATCTGTTCGTGGCCGGTGCCGTTCACGCGGTGCCGGAAACGGTCCTGCTCCTCTCTCCCGACGAGCCGGGCTTCTGGCCCCATGTCACCGCGCAGCCGGAATTTGCCGATGGCGGCCCCGATCCGCTCGACCGCTGGTCAAAACGGGTGATCGGGGCGCTTGCCACGGCCTTCGGCGGGCGCGCGGTCTTTCCCTCGGACGGGCCGCCCTACCCGCCGTTCTTCGCCTGGGCAACCGAGTCGCAGCAGGCCTTTCCCTCGCCGGTTCAGATGCTTGCACATCCGCGGATGGGGCTTTGGACCTCGTTTCGGGGGGCTTTGGCGCTGCCCGGGACACTTCCCCGCCCCCCTGCGTCAAAACACCCCTGTTCGGGCTGCGCGGCGCCCTGCACCACCGCCTGCCCCTGCGGCGCCCTGTCAGAAAAGGGCTATGACGTTGCCGCCTGTCATGCGTTCCTTAACACCGGGGAAGGGGAAAACTGCCTTTCCGGTGGATGTCTTGTCCGGCGCTCTTGCCCCCCGGGTCAAAGCTATGGCAGGCTGGAGGCTCAATCCGCTTGGCACATGAGGCACTTCCACAGATGACCCCCCTCGGACACCGTCGCCTGATCCTCACCCGCCATGCGAAATCGAGTTGGGACGACCCCCTGATGGCCGATGCCGACCGCCCGCTGAACGCGCGCGGACGCTTCGCGGCACATGAGCTGGGCGATTTCCTCGCCTCGCGCGGGCTCGAACCCGAGGAGGTGCTGTGCTCCCCCGCCGCCCGCACCCGCGAGACCTGGGAGGGCGTCGCCTCGGCGGTGATCGAGACCCGGCCCGAGGTGCGTTATATCGACAGCCTCTATCACGCGACGCCCGAGACGCTGCTCGATGTGCTGAAAACCGCGACCGCGCCCACGGTGATGCTGATCGCGCATAACCCGGGCATTGCCGAATTCGCGGCTTCGCTGCCGTCGCGGCCGAATTACGACCCGGATTTCCGCAAATATCCGACCTGCGCCACCCTGATCGTCGATTTCCAGATCGACGACTGGTCGCAAGTCGCCCCCGGTCAGGGCTCGATGCTCGACTTCTTCCTGCCCGCCAGCCGCGGCAAATAAAAAGGGCTGCCCTGCGGCCGCCCCTTTATCTTGCCGCAAATATCCCACGGGGGTGCGGGGGTGTGAAACCCCCGCTTCTGCCGTCAGTGTCCCAGAATCTGGCTCAGGAACTGCTTCGTCCGCTCCGATTGCGGGTTGCGGAAGAAATCATGCGGGTTGTTCTGCTCGACGATCTGCCCGTCCGCCATGAAGATCACCCGGTTCGCCACCGCCTGGGCAAAGCCCATCTCGTGGGTCACGCAAAGCATCGTCATGCCTTCCTCGGCCAGCTGGATCATCGTATCCAGCACTTCCTTGATCATCTCGGGATCAAGCGCCGAGGTGGGTTCATCGAACAGCATGATCTTCGGCTTCATGCACAGGCTGCGCGCAATCGCCACCCGCTGCTGCTGCCCCCCCGAAAGCTGGCCGGGGTATTTCTGCGCCTGCTCCGGGATCTTCACCTTTTCGAGGTAGTACATCGCCGTTTCCTCGGCCTCGCGCTTGGGCACCTTGCGCACCCAAATGGGCGCCAGCGTCAGGTTCTCGAGGATCGTCAGATGCGGGAACAGGTTGAAATGCTGGAACACCATCCCGACTTCCGAGCGCACCTTGTCGATGTTCTTCAGATCCGAGGTCAGCTCGATCCCGTCCACGATGATCTTGCCGGACTGGTGTTCCTCCAGCCGGTTGATGCAGCGGATCATCGTCGATTTCCCCGAGCCCGAGGGCCCGGCAATCACGATCCGCTCGCCGCGATGCACCGTCAAGTTGATGTCGCGCAACACGTGGAACTGGCCGTACCACTTGTTCATTTGACTGATCTGGATTGCGATCTCGTCGCTCACCTGCATATGGCTGCGGTCGACCTGGTGATCATAGCTGGGCTCTGACATGAGCGCCTCCTTATCGGTGGTCACGCTTCAGCTTGCGCTCAAGATACATCGAGTAGCGCGACATGCTGAAGTTGAAGAGGAAGAAGATGACGGCGACGAAGATATAGGGTTCCCAATAGATGCCCTTCCACGCCATGTCCGAGCGCACGACATTCGAAATGCCGCGGAGCGGGTCAAAGAGCCCGACAAAGGTCACCAGCGTCGTATCCTTGAACAGCCCGATGAAGGAGGAGACGATCCCCGGGATCGAGATTTTCAGCGCCTGCGGCATGATGATCAGCCGCTGCGCCTGCCAGTAATCCAGCCCCAGCGCATCGGCGGCCTCATATTGGCCGCGCGGCAGGGCCGCCAGACCGCCGCGGATCACCTCGGCGATATAGGCGGCGGCAAACAGCGTCACCAGGATCACCACGCGCAGGATCAGATCGAAATTCGATCCCGGCGGCAGGAAGTACTGCAGCAGCAGCGAGGCGGTGAACAGCAGCGTGATCAGCGGCACGCCGCGGATGAATTCGATCACGCCGACCGAGAGCGATTTCACGATCAGCATGTCGGATTGCCGACCGAGCGCAAGCAGGATGCCCAGGGGCAGCGAGACGACGATGGCGGTGACCCCGATCACCAGCGCCAGCAGGAAGCCGCCAAAGCGGTCGCTGTCCACCTCGGACAGCGCGAAGGGCAGCACCGATTGCAGCGCCGCCTCGATCGGCGCGGCGGCGTAAAGCCAGAACAGCGCCGCGGCGACAAGGCCGATCCCGGCCGAAACCGGCACGCCGAGTTTCGGTGCCAGCGCGTTGAACGACAGGCCAAGAAGCACGAAGCCCGCCAGAACCGCCACCGGCCCCCAGACCGAGCCGCCCCACAAAAGCCAGAACGCCACCAGCGGATAGAGCAGCGCGCCCCAAAGCAGCTTGCGCGACAGGCTGTCGAACAGCACCGGCGCAAGGGCCAGGAACAGCCCGGCAAAGGTCAGGATCAGCCGCCAGTATTGATCGACCGGGTAAAAGCCGAACAGGAACTGGTTCCAGCGCACCCGGATAACCGCCCAGCAGGCGCCGGTGGCCTCGGGTCCATGGGCGGCGGCGATGATCGCGCGGCATTCGCTCAGCGAATTCGCGTTCCAGACGCCGTGCAACAGCCAGGGCGCCGCCGCCTGCACCAGCCAGACCGTCGCGAACAGGCCGAAGACCGTCAGCGCGGTATTGAGCGGCCCCGAAAACAGGTTCTCGCGCAGCCATTTCACCGCCCCCACCTGCGACACGGGGGCGGGGCGCGGCGGCAGCATCTCGGTGCGCACGAAAGAGGTCTCTGCCATCTCAGCGCTCCCTCAGCTTGATCGATGAGTTGTAAAGGTTCATCAGGCTTGAAATCATCAGGCTGATGGTCAGATAGATCAGCATCATCAGCAGCATGCATTCCAGCTCGCGGCCGGTCTGGTTCAGCGTGATGCCGCCCAGCGTGCCGCGCAGGTCCATGTAGCTGACCGCGATGGCCAGCGACGAGTTCTTCGTCAGGTTGAGGAATTGCGAGATCAGGGGCGGCACGATCACCCGCAGCGCCTGTGGCAGGATGACAAGGCTCATGGTCCGGCCCGGGCGCAGACCCAGCGCATAGGCCGCCTCGGTCTGTCCCCGCGAGATCGCCTGAATCCCCGCCCGCACGATTTCCGCGATGAAGGCCGCGGTGTAAAGCGTCAGCGCGATCAGCAAGGCGGTGAAGGCATGCTGCATCTGGAAGCCGCCGGTGAAGTCGAATTTGGTGATCTGCGGATAGTCCAGATGGAACCCCAGACCGTAAAGCAGCGCGGAAATCGGCGCGAAGAGGATCAGCAGGCTGGGCAACCAGGTCATCGGCCGGATGCCGGTCGCCTCCTGCATCGCCTTGGCGCGCGCCATCAGCCGCCGCCAGCCCCAGAAGGACGCCGACATCACCGCGAGGATCGCCAGCGCATTCAGGCTGACGGGCAGGTTCCAGCCGATATCGACGACGCCCAGCGACTGGTCAAAGGCGGGGGCGGGCAGGTTGGTGCCGCGGTTCGTCACCGCAACGGTGTCGAAAAACCACATCGAGGCCTTGGGCTCCTCGCCCGCGGCCTTCATCGCCTCGGTCAGGCGGAAATCCTTTGGCACCGGCCGGGTCTCGGCCAGGATCGTGCCCATCAGCAGGATCCAGAGCAGCAGCGGAATGTTGCGGAAGGTCTCGACATAGACCGTCATGATCCGCGCCACGAGCCAGTTCTGCGACAGCCGCAGCACGCCGATGATCGTGCCGAGGATCGTGGCGAAAAAACACCCCAGCACCGAAACCAGAAGCGTGTTCAACAGCCCGATGACCAGCGCCCGCATATGGGTGTCGTCATTCGAATAGGGGATCAGCGTCTGCGCGAGGTCATACCCCGCCCGCGTCCACAGGAAGCCGAAATCGAAATCCTTGCCCTTCGCCTCAAGGTTCACATAGGCGTTGTTGAGCAGCCAGACGAGACCGGCCAGAAACAGCAGCAGCACCATGATCTGGATGGTGATCGATCGGAACCGGGTGTCGTAAACGAGCATCGAGAGCCGAAAGCCAGCTTTCGGCGGGTCACTTGCAAGTGCCATGGTTTTCCCCTGTCCGGTCTGCCCCGCGGCTTTGCGCCGACTGCGTTCGGGCTTGTGCCCCGGCAGACCGTCCTTGAAATGCAGAATGCGGCCGGGGCTTGGCCCGGCCGCATCGAAGAAATGGATCAGCGGAACGGCGGGGCGTACATCAGCCCGCCTTGCGTCCATTGCGCGTTCAGGCCGCGCGCCAGACCGATCGAGGTCGAGGCGCCGATATTGGCCTCGAAAATCTCGCCATAGTTGCCCGAGGCCAGGATCGCGCGCTTGGCGAAATCATTGTCGAGACCGATCTTCTTGCCCATGTCGCCTTCGAGGCCGAGCAGGCGGCGGATTTCCGGGTTCTGCGTCGAGGCGGCCACTTCTTCCAGGTTGGCCTTGGTGATGCCGTATTCCTCGGCGGCGACGAGCGCGTAGAAGCTCCAGCGGACGATGTCGCCCCAGTTGTTGTCGCCATGACGCACGACCGGGCCGAGCGGTTCCTTCGAGATGATCTCGGGCAGGATCACGATATCGGCGGCATTGGGCAGCGTCGCGCGCGACGAGGCCAGGCCCGAGGCGTCGGTGGTATAGCTGTCGCAGGCACCGGCGGCGAATTTCTGCTGGCCTTCCGCGTCATCGGCGATGTTCACCGGCGTGTAGGTCATGTTGTTCGCCTTGAAGAAATCGGCGAGGTTCATCTCGGTGGTGGTGCCGGTCTGCACGCAGATCGTCGCGCCATCAAGTTCCTTGGCCGAGCTGACGCCAAGCGACTTGTTCACCATGAAACCCTGACCGTCGTAGTAGTTGACGGCGACGAAATCGAGCGCCAGCTCGGTATCGCGCGAGAAGGTCCAGGTCGAGTTGCGCACCAGCACATCGACCTCGCCCGAGGCCAGCGCGGTAAAGCGGGTCTCGCCGGTCAGCGGCACGTATTTCACTTTCATCGGATCGCCCAGCACCGCCGCCGCGACGGCCTTGCAGACCGCCACGTCGAAGCCCTGATAGGCCCCGTTGGCATCCGGCGCGGCGAAGCCGGTCAGGCCGGGGTTCGAGCCGCAGATCAGCTGGCCGCGGGCCTTGACCTCATCCAGCGTCGAGGCCGAAGCAGCGCCCGCCACAAGGGCGGCAAGTGCGACCGAGCCGAAGAATACGGATTTTTTCATGTCTACCTCTTCCTGAGTTGCCGCCTTTGCGACGGTGAGTCTGCCCTTGACGGGTCTGCAAGTTCTGTGCCGATCTTCACCGGCAGAGGAAGTTTGCGCAAATACCCCGGAATTGGTCAAGCGGTCTGAGCAATTATCAAGGTCGAAACCGCCCATTCGCCGGGCAAATGCCCGTCTCGCAGGCATCCGGCAGATCGCAAAGGCGTGCAGCTCGGGGTTTCAGGCGGTATGCCGCAGTATCCAGAATCGTCCGGCATGGATCAGCGCCGCGCGCTTCAGCGCGGCCATCTCGGCGGCTTCCTCATCCGCGCCCCATTGCGCGATCTGCCAGTCCTCGTCGATGCGCGAAAGCTGCCAGGCCTCTTCGGCGGCGATCTCGCCCTCGGCGACGGCCAAGCCCAGCACCAGCGAGCCGGTGATGCCGACCAGATCATGCAAAGCCGCCAGCTCCCAGATGTCGCAAGCGGCGACCCGGGACGCCAGCGCGGCCTGCGCCTGTTCGGGCTGCGCCACGGGCAGCACGCCCGCGGTCACGGTCAGCCGCGCCTGATAGCGGCTGTCCGCCCAATCGAGCCAGCGGTCCCAGGCCGCGGCCTGCCGCGCCACCAACTCCTCGGGCATCTTCGCGCGGTAGCACAGAAGATCGGTCTCGCCATAGGCCGCGATCAGCGCGGCCACCTCGGCGTGCTGCGCCCGCACCTTGTCGAGCGCGGCATTGGCCGAGCGCGTCACCGGCATCGTCGTCGGATCGATCTTTGCGCCCTGCGCCTGCCATTCGGCGGCGACCGCCTCGGCCATGGCCCGCGTGGGCAGAACCAGCGCCGCCTTGGCCGGGGTCTTCACCGCGCGCCCGTCGAGCGTCACCGTGAAACCGCCCTCGCAGGGCTCGACCGTGGCCGATTTCCAGAACCGTTTCGCGCTCCAACCACTCATGCAAACCTCTCCTGCAGAGCCTGTTCCAGCTCGGCGAAACTTTCAACGATCCGCCCGGCCCCGGCCTTTTTCAATTCGGATACCGGGTGATAGCCCCAGCTGACGCCGATCGTCGCCACCCCGGCCGCGCGGCCCATCTCGATGTCGAAGGTGGTGTCGCCGATCATCACTGCATCTTGCGCCTCCACCCCGGCGGCGCGGAGCGCCTCCAGCACCATCGCGGGATGCGGCTTTGACGGATGGTCATCGGCCACCTGCGCCGAGGTGAAAAGCCCGTCGAGCCCGTGATGGGCGATCAGCGCCGTCACGCCGCGCCGCGACTTGCCGGTGGCGATGGCCAAAAGCAGATCCGCGCGCCCGGCCAGATGCAGAAGACAATCCTTGGCGCCCGGGTAAAGCGGCGCGGGCGAGGCCGCGCGGCCGGTGAAATAGCTGGCCTTGTAGGCCGCAACCAGCGCCGCCTGCGTCGCCGCATCGGCGGCGGGGGCCAGTTCCGCCATCGCCACCGGCAGCGACAGGCCGACGATCGCCAGCACCGCGTCGCGCGGCGGCAGCGGCAGGCCGACGGTGCGGAACGCCTCGGTCATCGCAGCGAGGATATGCGCCTGACTGTCGCTGATCGTGCCGTCAACGTCGAAGATCGCCAGCTTCATCGGGCATCCTCGAACGGATCGAGCGGCGCTTCGCCCTCGATCCAGCCCAGTGTCTTCCAGGTCCGCAGCATGTGATCGGGCAGGGGCGCGGTCAGGGTGATGCGTTTTTTCGTGATCGGATGGTCAAAGGAAATCGTGCGGGCGTGCAGATGCAGCTTGCGCGAAATCTCGCCGCCCAGCTGCGACCCCCAGCCGTCGCCCAGATTCTCCTGCCCCGAGCCGCCATATTTGCCATCGCCGACGATCGGATGGCCCAGTTCCGCCATATGCGCGCGCAGCTGGTGGGTGCGGCCGGTGATCGGCACCAGCCCGACCCAGCTGACGCGGCTTCCCAGCCCGTCGATCACCGCGAAATCGGTGGTGGCGCGTTTCGCATCGGGCGTCGAATCGACCTTGGACGGGTGGATGCAAAGCATCTTTTCGCCCTCGCCGCCGCGGCCATGGCCGGGGGCCTTCACCAGACCATAGCGGATCGTGCCCTTCTTCGGGCTGGGCACGCCCGCCACCGCCGCCCAATAGATCTTGCGGGTGGTCTTCAGCCGGAACGATTCGGACAGCGCCCGGGCCACGCGGTCGGTGCGCGCAATCAGCAGCACCCCCGAGGTGTCCTTGTCGAGCCGGTGCACCATCTTCGGCCGGTCCTTGTAGCCGAATTTCAGCGCATCAAGCAGCCCATCGACATGCCGGTCCCCCTGCCCCGAACCGCCCTGCGAGGGCAGCCCCGCAGGCTTGTTCAGCGCGATGATATGCTCATCCTTCCACAGCACCGCGGCCTGGATCATCTTCTCATCGGCGGGCGAAATCTGCGTCGCCTCGCGCCGCGCTTCCGACCGGCTTTCGGGGGCCTTGGCGCCCGCTTCGGGCAGCGGCGGCACGCGGACTTCCATGCCGGGGCCGATCCGGTCCGAGGCCTTCACCCGCCCGCCATCCACCCGCAGCTGCCCGGTGCGGCACATCTTTTCCACCGCGCCCTGGGTGAGGGTCGGGAATTTCTTCTTCAACCAGCGGTCAAGACGGCTTTCGCCCTCGTCCTCGGTCACCTTGATCAGTTGCACCGAACTCATGCGAAAAACCCCCGTGCGAACGCCATGCCCGCGAAAAGTGCTGCCAGACCCAGAACGACCGAACCGATCACGTAACCGGCGGCCGTGGTCACCTCGCCCGCTTTCCAAAGCGTCGCCGCATCCAGCGAAAAGGCCGAGAAGGTGGTGAAGCCGCCCAGAACCCCCGTCATCAGGAAGGGGGCGAAGCGATTGCCGCCCTTCATCGCCAGCACCACGACCAGCACCCCCATCAGGAAGCTGCCGACGACATTCACCGTCATCGTGGCATAGGGAAAGCCATGGCCGAACAGCCGCGGCAGGGTGATGTTGACGAGATAGCGCAGCGCGGAGCCAAGGGCACCGCCAAGCGCGACGAAAAGCAGGGTCTGGATCATCCGGCCTCCTTTGCCCCCCGCGCCGCCAATGTCAACTGCCACGCTTTTCGCGCAGCTTCGCGAACCAGTCGACACGCTTCTTCAACTCGCGTTCAAAGCCGCGTTCAACCGGGCTGTAGAAGACCGGCCGCTTCATCCCGTCGGGGAAATAATGCTGCCCCGAAAACCCGTCTTCGGCATCGTGGTCGTATTGATACCCCGACCCGAACCCCTGTTCCTCCATCAGCCGGGTGGGGGCATTCAGGATGTGCTTGGGCGGCGGCGCCGAGCCGGTCTTGCGGGCGGCCTCGCGCGCGGCCTTGTAGGCGACATAGCCCGCGTTCGATTTCGGCGCGAGCGCCAGATAGATCACCGCCTGCGCCAGGGCCAGCTCGCCCTCGGGCGACCCCAGCCGTTCATAGGTTTCCCAGGCATGCAGGCAGAGCGTCTGCGCCTGCGGATCGGCCAGCGCGATATCCTCGACCGCCATCCGGGTCAGGCGCCGGGCGATGAAGCGGGGGTCCTCGCCGCCCTCCAGCATCCGGCAATACCAGTAAAGCGCGGCATCGGGGTCGGAGCCGCGGACGGATTTGTGCAAGGCCGAAATCAGGTTGTAATGGCCGTCACCCGATTTGTCATAATTCGCCGCCCGCCGCATCAGCCGGGTGGAGAGCGCCTCGGTATCGAGGGGCGCCGACAGCTTCCAGGCCATCACCTGCTCGATCAGGTTGAGCGCGGCGCGGCCATCGCCATCGGCCATTTCCAAAAGCGCCTCGCGCGCCGGGGCCTTGAGCGGCAGCGCCCGGCCCATCGCCTGTTCCGCCCGCTGCGCCAGCCGTTCGAGATCGGCCAAGCTGAGCCGTTCCAGAACGATCACCTGCGCCCGCGACAAAAGCGCGGCGTTCAGCTCGAAACTCGGGTTTTCCGTCGTGGCGCCGACCAGAAGGATCGTGCCATCCTCCATATGCGGCAGGAAACTGTCCTGCTGCGCCTTGTTGAAGCGGTGGATTTCGTCCACGAAGAGCAGCGTCCCCCGCCCCTGCCCCATCCGCAGCTTCGCCGCGTCAAAGACCTTGCGCAGCTCCGGCACGCCGGAAAAGATCGCCGAAATCTGCACGAAGGCGCGGTCGCTTTCATGCGCCAGCAGCCGGGCAATCGTCGTCTTGCCGACGCCGGGCGGCCCCCACAGGATCAGCGAGCCAAGCGACCCCGCCGCCAGCATTGCCCCCAAAGGCCCCTCGGGGCCAAGCACATGGGTCTGGCCGATCACCTCGGACAGATGCTGCGGACGGATGCGGTCGGCCAGCGGCCGCGGGGCCTCGGCCCCCTTGGATGCGGATGTGTCGAACAGATCGGGCATGGCGGC
This sequence comes from Rhodobacter sp. 4.3.4, assembly GCF_058724655.1. Lineage (NCBI taxonomy): Bacteria > Pseudomonadati > Pseudomonadota > Alphaproteobacteria > Rhodobacterales > Rhodobacter > Rhodobacter sp. 4.3.4. Next base: position 379,240 of record NZ_CM178967.1, on the reverse strand, counting down.
CCCAGCCTACCCTTGCCCGCCGCGCGGCGGAAGGGGCGATTGGCAGGGCCGCCACCGGGCTTTACCCGTGGATCAGTGCAGCTTCGCCATCAGGTCGATCGAAACGCATTGGTAATCGCCGTCACCGATGAACATCACCGGCCCGATCGGCTGCGCAACCAGCCCGCAGCGGCGATACCAGCGCGGCCAGCTTGCCGCGCTGATCGCCAGAAGCCGCGTCGCGCCCTGATCGCGCGCCGAGCGCACCATCGCCTCGACCAGCTGGAAATGCACCTTGCGACGGTCCTGCATCGGGATGTCATGTGACACGAACACGCGCGAGTTCTCCCAGACCTGCGGATCGACAGGTGCGGGCTCCCAAAGCAGATCTTGCGGGATCGATCCGCCCAATGTGCCCTTCTGGGCATCGCGAATCATGTAGCTGTAAATGCCGCAACGCGCGGTGGAGGGGGTCAGCCGAAGCCCGGCATACACCTGACCGTCGTCATGCACCGCGATCCAGCGGCTTTGCGGCGTGTCATATTGGTCGAATTCCATGCCAAGAGCCTCGGGAAGCTCCCAGCGGTTTTGAATGATGAAACTTTGCCGCCTTGCGCGAAGGATATTGGCGAAAAGCTCGCCGTGGTTGTGCATGTTGGCAAAGGAAAGTGTGGTGGTCTGCATCGGTCTACTCCGGGTTGAAAACGGCCCGGAAGTGACCGCTGCGAGGACCTACAGCAGCCGGTACTCCTTCGCTCTCTGGATTGCTTCGGCCGTGGTTCTGGCCATCAGGCGTTCGCGCGCCGACAGAAGCCGCGCCTTGAACGCAGACTGCGTGATGCCAAGCTTCGCAGCAGCAGCAGCATGTCGATCCCCGGCAGCGATGCACCGCAGGGCCTCGATCTGGGCCTTGGTCAGGCCCTCCGGCGGCTGCGCCAAGTCATGCAGACGCCGGATCTGTTGCGAGATCAGATCGATCTCGTCGTCCCGGAACTCGCGGTCCCGCAAGGTAAAAGAGGCAATCGTCCGCGAGGTGACCGGACCGCAGGACACGGTCACCCCGTAATTGAGCCCGAATCGCCGCGCCTCGCCCAGGATGTTGAACGGATCAGGCAGGGTGAATTCGCTCCAGCGGCAGGCGCCCTCTTCGGAAAAGCCCCAGGCGATCGTTGGATCGCGCAGGGCATAGGCCTGCCGGGTGTAGTGGTCTGTCCACGCTTCGGGATAGGTCTGGAACTGCATGATCGGGGCGGCAAAACGGATATGCAGGCCAATGAAATAGCCATCCGTCGCGACGCGACCGATCTCCCGCAGACACTTGTTGATTTCGGTGTGTATGGACATGCCTTTTTAGACAGGTGCTCTCGGAAAAGATCAACCGGGAATTGCTCTCGGACGGGGAAGTATTGACGAAATCCGCACCACCCGGCGCAGGGGGGCCGATGCCGTTCCACCGACGGTTGCGCCCCGACGGCAAACGAAAGCCCGCCGTTTCGGGCGGGCTTCCGTCTTTCCTTGCGGAAGACTTATTCGTCGGCCGCTTCGAAGGCGGCTTCGCGGGCCTTGTCAGCCGCGCCCTTCGCCGAGACATCGCGCTCGACGAATTCGATGAAGGCCATCGGCGCCATGTCGCCATAGCGGAAACCGGCCTTCAGCACGCGGGTGTAGCCGCCCTGACGGTCCTTGTAACGCGGCCCAAGCACTTCGAAGAGCTTGGTCACGTCCTTGTCCTGCTTAAGCATCGCCGCCGCCTGACGACGGGCGTGCAGATCGCCGCGCTTGGCCAGCGTGATCAGCTTTTCGATGATCGGACGCAGTTCCTTGGCTTTCGGCAGGGTGGTCTTGATCTGTTCATGTTCGATGAGCGAACCGCACATGTTGGCGAACAGCGCCTTGCGGTGTTCGTGGGTGCGGTTCAGACGGCGGTAGCCGCGAGCGTGACGCATGGGTCTCTCCTAAGGTCGTTTTGCTTTGTGTTGCGCCCCGTGCGTGCGGGGGGCTTCGTTGGGGCATCATGCCCAGGGTTCCCCGGCGGTCCGGGCATTTTCGGGGGGCAGTCACCCACCCCCCGGACTTTCTCAGAACTGGTCTTCGAAGCGCTTCGCGAGGTCTTCGATGTTCTCCGGCGGCCAATCCTCGACTTCCATGCCGAGGTGCAGCCCCATCGAGGAGAGCACTTCCTTTATCTCGTTGAGCGACTTGCGGCCGAAGTTCGGGGTGCGCAGCATCTCGGCTTCGGTCTTCTGGATCAGATCGCCGATATAGACGATGTTGTCGTTCTTCAGGCAGTTCGCCGAACGAACCGACAGTTCCAGCTCGTCCACTTTCTTCAGCAGCAGCGGGTTGAACTCGAGCCCGTCGTCGGCATCGGCTTTCGAGGCCGATTCCGGCTCTTCGAAGTTCACGAAGATCGACAGCTGGTCCTGCAGGATGCGGGCGGCATAGGCCACCGCGTCTTCCGGCGTCAGCGAGCCGTCGGTCTCGATCTTCATCGTCAGCTTGTCATAGTCGAGCACCTGGCCCTCGCGGGTCGGTTGCACGTCATAGGCGACCTTCTTCACCGGCGAATAGATCGCATCAATCGGGATCAGCCCGATCGGCGCATCTTCCGGACGGTTCTTGTCGGCGGCCACATAGCCTTTGCCGGTGTTCACGGTCAGCTCCATGAACACGTCGGCGCCATCGTCGAGGTGGCAGATCACGTGATCCTTGTTCAGGACCTCGATCCCCATCGATTCCGAGATGTCGGCGCCGGTCACGACGCGCGGCCCCTTGGCCGAGATCGAGAGCCGCTTCGGCCCCTCCACGTCCATCTTGAGCGAAATGCCCTTGAGGTTCAGGATGATGTCGGTGACATCTTCCCGCACGCCCGCGACCGAGGAGAACTCGTGCAGCACGTTGTCGATCTGCACCGAGGTGATCGCAGCCCCTTGCAGGGAGCTCATCAGCACGCGGCGCAGCGCGTTGCCCAGCGTCAGACCGAAGCCGCGTTCCAGCGGTTCGGCGATGACCGTGGCCTGCCGCTGCGGATCGTTGCCCGGCTTGATTTCAAGCTGCGTCGGCTTGATCAGTTCGGCCCAATTCTTGTGGATCATGCGCTCTGCCTCCATTCTTGTTCCGGACCCATGTCCCTTGCCCGGAACGCCCGAGGAAAAAACGAAACTGACCGGGCCACGCAAAACACCGCATGGCCCGGCTTAATACAGATACTCAGACGCGGCGGCGCTTGGGCGGACGGCAGCCGTTGTGGGCGATCGGCGTCACATCACGGATCGAGGTGATGTTGAGACCAACCGCGGCCAGCGCGCGCAGCGCCGATTCGCGACCCGAACCCGGGCCCTGAACTTCCACGTCCACGGTTTTCAGGCCATGTTCCTGCGCCTTGCGGGCAGCGTCTTCGGCGGCCATCTGCGCGGCATAGGGGGTCGATTTGCGCGAGCCCTTGAAGCCCATCGTGCCCGAGGACGACCACGAAATGGCGTTGCCCTGCACGTCCGAGATCAGGATCTTGGTGTTGTTGAACGACGAGTTCACATGCACCACACCAGCGGCGATGTTCTTGCGTTCCTTGCGCTTGACGCGAGTCTTGTCACGAGCCATGTGCTACCCCTCCCCTTATTTCTTCTTGCCGGCGATCGGTTTCGCCGGGCCCTTGCGGGTGCGGGCGTTGGTGTGGGTGCGCTGGCCGCGAACCGGAAGGTTCTTGCGGTGACGCAGGCCACGGTAGCAACCAAGGTCCATCAGACGCTTGATGTTCATCGAAACTTCGCGACGCAGGTCACCCTCGACGGTGAAATGCGCATCGATGTATTCGCGAATGGCCAGCACTTCGGCGTCGGTCAGTTCGTTCACACGACGGGCTTCGGCGATGCCGACAGCGTCCACGATCTGTTTCGCGAACATCGGGCCGATCCCGTGGATGTATTGAAGAGCGATCGGGACGCGTTTCCCGGTCGGAATGTTGACGCCAGCAATACGTGCCAAAGCGTGCTTCCTTTCGTTGCGGTTCCGTGGTGCCAGAACCTTTTTTCACAACTTGTCCGAAAAAGTTTCTTCCGGACGGCTTAACGCCCGAACCTCCGGCATCCGGAGATTCGGGCGATTCTCATCTGAGACACCGCGACCTAGAGGGTATTTCCGCGCAGGTCAAGCAATAACCGCCTTACGCCTGCTGATCGAGGATCGCCGCGACCGAGGCCGCCACCTCGTCGATCTCGGCCAGGCCATCGACACCGAACAGATCGCCCGCGTGATAGTAATAACCGATCAGCGGCGAGGTCTTCTTGTAATATTCCATCAGCCGGATGCGCAGGCTGTCGGCATTGTCGTCGGCGCGGCGGCGCAGGTCGGTCGAGCCGCAGGCGTCGCAGGTGCCCGCAACCTTCACCGGCTTCGTCGTGTCGTGATAGACCTCGCCGCATTTGCCGCAGGTGTAGCGCCCGGAGATCCGGTCCACCAGCGCCTCGTCGTCGACGCGCATCTCGATCACCGCATCGAGCTTCTGGCCAATCTTCGCCAGCAGCCGCCCCAGCGCATCCGCCTGCGGCAGCGTGCGCGGGAAGCCGTCGAAAATGAAGCCTTTGGCGTGACCCGAGGAGAGTTTCTCCTCGATCAGGCCGATGACGATTTCATCCGTCACCAGCTCACCACGGTCCATCACCTCGGCGACTTTCTTGCCCATTTCGGTGCCCGAGGTCTTGGCCTCGCGCAGCATGTCGCCGGTGGACAGCTGCACCATGCCGCGTTCCTCGACCAGCTTGCGGGCCTGGGTGCCCTTGCCTGCGCCGGGCGGTCCCAGCAGGATGATATTGGCCATGCTTTCCTCCCTCAGCGCCGCGTGGGCGCCTTCTTCGTGGCCGATTTGCGTTTGCCGCGCAGCTGAGACCGCTCGATGAGCCCCTCATATTGATGCGCCAGAAGATGCGACTGAACCTGGTTGATCGTGTCCATCGTCACCGAGACCACGATCAGCACCGAAGTCCCGCCGAAGTAGAACGGAACCCCCAGCTCCGTCTGCAGGATCGTGGGCAGCAGACAGACCAGCGCCAGATAGGCAGAACCGATCACCAGAATGCGGGCCACGACATAATCAAGGTAATCCTCGGTCTTCTTGCCGGGGCGGATGCCCGGAATGAAGCCGCCCTGATTCTTCAGGTTGTCCGCCACTTCGTCGGATTTGAAGGTGACGTTGGCAGTGTAGAAATAGGAGAAGAAGACGATCATCCCGGCATAGAAGGCGAGATAGAGCGGTTGCCCCGGCCCGAAATAGGCCAGGATCGTCGACATGATCGGGCCGGTGTTGTCGCCCGAGAAGGTCGAGATCGTGGTCGGCAGAAGCAGCAGCGACGAGGCGAAGATCGCCGGGATCACGCCCGCCGGGTTGACCTTGATCGGCAGATGCGAGGAGCTGCCGTCATAGATCTTCATCCCCACCTGACGGCGCGGATATTGAATGTGGATCTTGCGCAGCGCCCGTTCCATGAACACGACGAAGGCGATGACCGCGATCATCATCACCAGCACGCCGATGGTGACGGGGATCGAGCTGTTGCCCGCCGCCCGGCCCTGCGCGAAGAACGAGGCCGCCGCCGCCGGAATTTCCGCGACGATGCCGACAAAGATGATCAGCGAGACGCCGTTGCCGATGCCGCGTGCGGTGATCTGCTCGCCCAGCCACATCAGGAACATCGTGCCGCCGACCAGCGTCACCACGACCGAGACGATGAAGAACAGATGCGGCACCGCATCGGTGGCCATGCCGCCGTTGTAAAGGCTGGTGGCCAGACCCCAGGCCTGGAAGGTCGCCAGAGCCACCGTCGAATAGCGGGTGATCTGGTTGATCTTCTTGCGGCCCTGCTCGCCTTCCTTCTTCATCTGTTCCAGCGCGGGCACCAGCGCCGTCATCAGCTGCACGATGATCGAGGCCGAGATATAGGGCATGATGCCAAGCGCGAAGACGCCCATCCGCCCGAGCGCGCCACCGGTGAACATCGACAGCATGCCGCCGATCCCTTGCGAGGCCCGTTCCATGAAGTCGCGCAGCGCGTCGGCGTCGATGCCGGGCACCGGAATATAGGTGCCGAGCCGGTAGATGATCAGCAGCCCGATGGTGAAGAAGATGCGCGCCCTGAGATCGCTGGCCTTGCTAAAGGCCGACCAGCTCAGGTTCGCCGCCATTTGCTCTGCAGCAGATGCCATGCCCGTCTCTTTCATGCGAGAAGCGCCGCCAGACCGTTCCCCGGTCGGCGGCGCCTGGAAAACTGTTGCCTATGTAAGCGGGCCAAGGCCCGTTCACAACCGATTATTCGGCAGCGGCCGCAGCAACGGTCAGCGTGCCACCGGCTTTCGCGACGGCTTCAACGGCCGCAGCCGAGGCGCCGGTCACAACCAGCGTGACCTTGGTGGTGATTTCGCCCTTGGCGAGAACGCGGATACCGTCCCGCTTGCGCGAGGTCAGGCCAGCCGCGACGAGGATGTCGTCGGTGATCGGCGCCGAGGCGTCGAGCTTGCCGGCCGCGATGAATTTCTCGATCAGGCCGAGGTTGACGACGGCGAAGGCCTTGCGGTTGGGCTTGTTGAAGCCGCGCTTCGGCAGACGCCGGTAGAGCGGCATCTGACCGCCTTCGTAGCCGCCCAGAGCGACGCCCGAACGCGATTTCTGACCCTTGATCCCGCGGCCGGCGGTTTTGCCCTTGCCCGAACCCGGACCACGCGCGACGCGTTTGGATTTCTTGGCAGCACCCGCGTTGTCGCGGATTTCGTGAAGTTTCATGTCGCTTCTCCTTTGCCGGAAGATGCCCCCGGAAGCGAAACCGGAGCACACACGGCGTTTGTTGTTGATTCTGTGGCTGGGCCACCGGGGGCGTATAGACGGCAGGGGGTGTTGGGGTCAAGGAGTTACGACCTGCTCTGCTCCTTCATCACCTGAACAAAGTCATCGTAGAATTTCATAGCTTCGTCATCGTTGCCAAGTGCGGCATTGTTCATGAGATCGAGTATGAGCATCCGCGCCGGAGTTATGTCTTCAATTTCAATGTTCTGCCCCAAAAGCTCTTCATCACATTCGATCTCCACATTCTTGATCCACCACCGATCTATCTTGATCATCAATGCGCGAAGTATTGGGAAAAGCTCGTCAAAGTCCGGGGCTTGCCCCAGCGAAACCACCGAAACGATCTCATGAGCGAATTCGTTTCGGGCGTCCGTTAGGCGACGGAATTCCTTTTCTTCCAATACGGAGATAACTTCATTCTCAACAAGCCACGCAATACTCGCCCGAAAAGGGTCGCCCTTCCCCTTCGGATCTAGCGTGAGGACGCATTCCTTGTAGCGATCGCTTTCTCTCCAGCCCTTTTCAGCCGCCCATTCGACCGCGTAAAACGCGCGAAGACGACTCACAACCGCTTCCCGCAGCATTTCAAACGCGCAGAGAAATATCCCGGCAGTCAGAATGCGTCGCCTGAGCACCACGGGGTTCAAGAAGTTGACCCATTTTTCGTAGTGCTCGGTCATTCACTCCTCCTCGAAGAACCCCCAGCCGTCGGCGATAAAGCCGTAGATCGCGGCCATCAGGGTCAGCTTTTCTTCTTCGGCCCAGAGGTTTTCAAAGGTCAGCACCACCGGCCCGGTGGTGATTTCAAGGCAATCCTCGTCGTCCTCGTCATCGGCCTCATACCATTCGACCGTGTAGCCCGCGGCCTCGGCGGCCTCAGTGAAGCCGTCCCAATCGGCTTTCGGCTCGTCGGTAACGAACTGGAAGTTGATGCAGGCCTTCTCGGGCAGCGATTCCATCGACTGGATTTCCCGAAACACCTGTTCGGTCTCGGCCTTCTGCTGCTTCAGGTCCATGATCGCCTCCTTGGTTGCCCCACCCCTCCTAAACGAAAAACGCCCCGGGGGATACCCGGGGCGTTCCGCAATCTTTCCGAAGGACGCTTAGCCGCGCTCTTCGATGATCTTCACCAGATGCGAGATCTTGTTGACCATGCCACGGACGGCCGGAGTGTCTTCCAGCTCACGGGTGCGGCGGATCTTGTTCAGGCCGAGACCTTTCAGGGTCGCGGTCTGGATGGCCGGACGACGGGCGGCCGAGGCCACCTGTTGCACGACGATGGTTTTCTTCGCCATCTTTCACACTCCTCAGGCTTCGGCCGACGCGTCAGCGGCGGTCTTCGGCAGGATGTCGGCCACTTTCTTGCCACGACGCGCCGCAACGTTGCGGGGCGAGGCTTCCAGTTTCAGACCGTCCAGGGTGGCGCGGATCATGTTGTAGGGGTTTTGCGACCCGATCGATTTCGCGACCACGTCCTGAACGCCCAGCATCTCGAAGACAGCGCGCATCGGACCACCGGCGATGATCCCGGTCCCGGCCGGAGCCGTCCGCATCACCACCTTGCCGGCGCCGTGACGGCCTTCGATGTCATGGTGCAGGGTGCGGCCATCGCGCAGCGGCACGCGGATCAGCGAGCGTTTCGCCTGTTCCGTCGCCTTGCGGATCGCTTCCGGCACTTCCTTGGCCTTGCCCTTGCCGAAGCCGACGCGGCCGCGCTGGTCACCGACCACCACGAGCGCGGCAAAGCCGAAGCGTTTCCCACCCTTCACGGTTTTCGAGACGCGGTTGATCGCAACCAGACGATCGGCGAATTCCGGGGTCTCTTCGCGCTCGGCGCGACGCTCCCGGCGGTTTTCACGTTCTGCCATCAGGCATTCCTTTCGTGAATGGCGTGGGTTCACGCCGTTGATCCAATCCAGGTGGGCGGCCCCAAAGGAACCGCCCCCGGATCATCGGGAGGGCTGCAAAGCCCCCCACCAGGCTCAGAACTTCAGACCGCCTTCGCGGGCTGCGTCGGCCAGAGCCTTGATCTTCCCGTGGAACAGGAAGCCGCCACGGTCGAAGTAGCATTCTTCGACACCGGCTTTCTTCGCACGCTCGGCGATCGCGGCACCGATTTTCGAAGCCGCTTCGACGTTGTTCTTGCCAACGAGGCCGAACTCTTTTTCCAGAGTCGACGCCGCAGCAATCGTCACGCCTTTGACATCGTCGATCAGCTGAACGCTGATGTTCTTCGACGAGCGATGCACCGACAGACGGGCGCGGCCATTGGCCATCGCCTTCAGTTTGTTCCGGACGCGCAGGCGGCGTTTGAGGAACAGCTCTCTCTTCTTGTTCGCCATTGTTCTCGCGCCCCTTACTTCTTCTTGCCTTCCTTGCGGAAGATGAACTCGCCCTTGTAGCGGATGCCTTTGCCCTTGTAGGGCTCGGGCTTGCGCCACTCGCGGATGTTCGCGGCCACCTGGCCGACCAGCTGCTGGTCGATGCCTTCGATGGTGATTTCGGTCTGCTTCGGGGTGGCGATGGTGACACCGGCCGGGGCCTCGAAGTTGACTTCGTGCGAATAACCAAGCGAGAGCTTCAGAACGTTGCCAGCCATCGCGGCGCGGTAACCCACGCCTTGGATTTCAAGCTCTTTCTTGAAGCCGGTGGAGACGCCGATGGCGAGGTTCTCGACCATCGACCGCACCATGCCCCATTGCTGGCGGGCACGTTTCGAAGTGCCGCGCGGGGTCACGGTGACGGTCGAGCCGTCGAGAGCAACCGTCACGTCGTCGGTGGCGGTGAAGCTGCGGGTGCCTTTCGGCCCCTTCACTTCGATGGTCTGACCCGAGAGCGTCGCGGTGACGCCTTTGGGCAATTCGACCGGTTTCTTGCCGATACGAGACATGCTTCCCTCCTTAGAACACGGTGCAGAGCACTTCACCGCCAACATTGGCAGTGCGTGCGGCCGCGTCCGTCATGACGCCTTTCGGCGTGGAGACGATCGAAACACCGAGGCCGTTGCGGACCGACGGGATTTCCTTGACCGAAGCATAAACCCGGCGGCCCGGTTTCGACACGCGATGGATTTCGCGGATCACCGGGGTGCCTTCGAAGTACTTCAGGCTGATCTCGAGCTCCGGATGGCCGTCGGTCGAGGTCGTTTTCTCATAGCCACGGATGTAGCCTTCCGACGCAAGCACATCGAGCACCCAGGCGCGCAGTTTCGACGCCGGGGTTTTCACGGTGGACTTGCCGCGCAGTTGCGCGTTGCGGATGCGGGTCAGCATATCGCCGAGGGGATCGTTCATGGACATTCCCGGTCTCCCTTACCAGCTCGACTTCACCATGCCGGGGATCTGGCCGAACGAGGCCAGGTCACGCAGCATGATCCGCGAGAGTTTGAGCTTACGGTAGTAAGCATGGGGACGGCCGGTCAGTTGGCAACGGTTGTGCAGACGCACGGCCGACGAGTTGCGGGGGAGTTCCGCCAGTTTCAGAGTCGCCTTGAAGCGCTCTTCCATCGGGCGGGACTGATCTTCGATGATCGCCTTGAGTGCGGCGCGCTTGCCAGCGAATTGCTTCACCAGCTTGGCGCGCTTCACTTCGCGTTCAACCATGGATTTTTTGGCCATAAATTCTCTCCGCGATCAGGCGTTGAAAGGCATGTTGAAGGCTTTCAACAGCGCCTTCGCTTCGGCATCGACCTGGGTCGAGGTGCAGATGATGATGTCCATCCCCAGCACTTCGTCGACCTTGTCGAAATCGATCTCCGGGAACACGATATGTTCCTTCAGACCCATCGCAAAGTTGCCGCGGCCGTCGAACGCCGGTTTCACACCGCGGAAGTCGCGCACGCGCGGCAGGGCGATGTTGATCAGACGGTCGAGGAATTCATACATCCGGTCACCGCGCAGGGTCACCTTGCAGCCCAGCGGCATCTCTTCACGGACGCGGAACCCGGCGATCGAGTTCTTGGCCTTGGTGATGACAGCCTTCTGACCGGCGATGAGCGTCAGCTCCTCGGCGGCTTGCTTGACTTTCTTGGTGTCCTTGACGGCTTCGCCGACGCCCATGTTCAGAACGATCTTTTCGATCCGGGGGATCTGCATGTCGTTCTGGTAGCCGAACTGCTCTTTCATCGCAGCGCGGATCGAGGACGCATAAAGCGCCTTCAGACGCGGGGTATAGGTGGCTTGGTCGAGCATCAGATCGCCTCCCCGGTGGTCTTGGCAAAACGGACCTTCTTGCCATCGGCTTCGATGCGGAAGCCGACGCGGGTCGCCTTGCCGTTCGCGTCGATCAGCGAGAGGTTCGACAGGTCGATCGGCATCGCCTTCGGCGTGCGGCCGCCCTGAGCGGTCGCGGTCTGACGCTGATGGCGGATCGCCATGTTCACGCCATCGACGATCGCCTTGTTGTCCTTGGGCATGACAGCGGTGATTTCACCTTGCTTGCCCTTGTCCTTGCCGGTCAGCACGACGACCTTGTCGCCCTTGCGGAGTTTCGCAGCCATCACAGCACCTCCGGCGCAAGCGAGATGATCTTCATGAAGTTCTTCGCGCGCAGTTCGCGAACGACCGGCCCGAAGATACGGGTGCCGACCGGTTCGCCCTGGTTGTTCAGGATGACGGCGGCGTTGCGGTCGAAGCGGATGGCGGTGCCATCTTCGCGACGGACTTCCTTGGCGGTGCGAACGACGACGGCCTTGCGGACATCCCCCTTCTTCACGCGGCCTTTCGGAATCGCCTCCTTGACCGACACCACGATGATGTCGCCCACGGATGCGTAACGGCGGTGCGACCCGCCCAGAACCTTGATGCACTGCACCCGGCGCGCGCCGGAGTTGTCAGCGACATCCAGATTGGTCTGCATCTGGATCATGTTGTTACTCCCGACCTTTGGGAACGCCTATGCAGGTAGCCGTCCCAGGGTTTCGATGAACTGAAAGTTCATCGCCGGGCCTGATTGCTCAGGCCTCGACGACGACCGTCCAGCGTTTCGTCTTCGAGATCGGCGCACATTCCTCGATGCGGACGGTATCGCCGGTCTTGAACTGGTTTTGCGCGTCATGCGCGCGGTATTTCTTCGATTTCCGCACCGTTTTTTGCAGCAGCGGATGCTTGAAGCGGCGTTCCACGAGGACAGTGATCGTCTGATCGTTCTTGTCCGAGGTCACGACCCCTTGAAGGATACGTTTGGGCATCGGAAGTCTCCTTACTTCGCGGCTTCAGCAGCTTTTTGGTTCAGCACCGTCTTCACACGGGCAACGTCACGACGGACGGCGCGCATGCGGGCGGTGTTTTCCAGCTGGTTGGTGGCGGCCTGGAAGCGGAGGTTGAAGGCTTCCTTTTTCAGCGCAACAAGCGCGTCGCGAAGCTCGTCAGGCGTCTTCGCCTTGAGATCTTGGGCTTTCATCCCAGGGTTCCTTGTCTGGCACCGGAAGGCCCCGCTTGGGTGTTCGCACACGCTTGGGGTGACCCGTGGTCCGGTGGGTTATGTCAGCCACGGCCGATTCCCGAAGGGACCGGCGCGCGGATGCCGCTGCCTACAGGAAAGCGCCCCGCGGGGCAAGCCCCGAATGCAGGCCAGCCTCAGCGCGGATCGGCAAACAGCGCCATGACCGGGGCGATGGCGCGAAAGTCGCGCTTGTGCCGCAGCGGCCGGGTCAGCCACGCCAGCAGCGCCAAAGCCGGGCGCAGCAGCCGCATCCGCCGCACCGCCGCGGGCCAGATCCCCTTGGTGTCCGCCGCGCAGTAAGCGTCGCGGGCGGCCAGCACGGCGGCATCGATCCGGCCGGTCTCGGCGCACAGATCGAAGAAAAAGATCAGCAGATCCCAGACATGGCCGCCGGGCGTGTTGCGACGCGGCCGGTATTTCTCCAGATCGATGAAGGTGATCTGCCCGTCCTTCCAGCAGATGTCGCACAGGTTCGGCCGGCCGTGGCTGTAGCCCGCCCCATGCAGCCGCGCCAGCGCGCTGGCCCCGGCGATCAGCGCGCGCCGCACCTCGGGCGCCTCGGGTCCGGAGGCCCGCAGCAGACTGCGCAGGGTCGGTCCGGCATCGGCCAGAACGAAATGATCCGGCCCCTCGGCCAGCACCTTCGGAAACGGCAGATGCGCGTCCTGCAAGCTCAGATAGGCCCGGCGCTCGGCCTCGAACAGCCGCCGCGGGTCGCCTTTTTGCAACCGCAGCCGCAGCCCGACCTGCTCGACGCGCTTCACCCATCCGGCTTGCCCGGACACGACGGTTCTTTCGATACGCCCCGCGGACATCTTCCCTCCAGGCCAGATACCCAGCATCCGGCAAGCGCCCGGCTCCTGCAAGGGCAGTCTGTCATCCAGCTGTCACATTGCAGCGAGCGGCAAAGCAAAACCCCCGCCGTTTCGGGCGGGGGTTTCGATCTCGAACCGTGGAAGACCTTACCAGTCTTCGCGGGCCACGATGCGGGTCATCACCGGCAGCTTGTTCGCCCCAAGGCGCAGGGCCTCGCGGGCGACCGCATCCGGCACGCCGTCGATCTCGAACATGATGCGGCCCGGTTTCACCTTGCACGCCCAGTAATCGACCGAGCCCTTACCTTTACCCATCCGAACCTCGGTGGGTTTCGACGAGACCGGCACATCCGGGAACACGCGGATCCAGACGCGGCCCTGACGCTTCATGTGGCGGGTGATCGCGCGGCGGGCCGCTTCGATCTGACGCGCCGTCACACGCTCCGGTTCCGTCGCCTTGAGGGCGAAGGAGCCGAAGTTCAGGTTGAAGCCGCCTTTGGCTTCGCCGTGGATGCGGCCCTTGTGCTGTTTGCGGAATTTCGTCCGTTTCGGTTGCAGCATTTCAAGTCACTCCTCAGCGAGCGTCGCGGTCGCGACGCGGACCGCGCGGAGCCGGGCCATCCTGGGCTTCGGCGGCCTTGCGGTCACGGGCCTGCGGATCATGTTCCATGATCTCGCCTTTGAAGATCCAGACCTTGACGCCGATGATCCCATAGGGGGTCATGGCCTCGTCCAGCGCATAGTCGATGTCGGCACGCAGGGTGTGCAGCGGCACGCGACCTTCACGGTACCATTCGGTGCGGGCGATCTCGGCACCACCCAGGCGGCCCGAAACGTTGACCCGGATCCCCAGGGCACCCATGCGCATCGCGTTCTGCACGGCGCGTTTCATCGCGCGGCGGAACGAGACCCGACGCTCGAGCTGCTGGCAGATCGACTCGGCCACCAGCTGCGAATCGAGTTCCGGCTTGCGGACTTCGACGATGTTCAGGTGCAGTTCCGAAGCGGTGAAATTCGCCAGCTTCTTGCGCAGGGTCTCGATATCGGCGCCTTTTTTGCCGATGATGACACCCGGACGCGCGGCGTGGATCGTGACGCGGCACTTCTTGTGCGGACGCTCGATGATCACGCGGGCGATGCCGGCTTGCTTCGCCTCTTCATGGATGAACTCGCGCATGCGCAGGTCTTCCAGAAGCAGGTTGCCGTAGTCTTTCGATTCGGCGAACCAGCGGCTGTCCCAGGTACGGTTGACCTGAAGACGCATCCCGATGGGGTTGACCTTCTGACCCATTACGCGCGCTCCTCGACCTGACGCACCTTGATGGTGATTTCCGAAAACGGCTTCATGATCTTGCCGAACCGGCCACGCGCCCGCGGACGGCCACGCTTCATCACGAGGTTCTTGCCGACCCAGGCTTCGGCAACCACCAGGTTGTCGACGTCAAGGCCGTGGTTGTTTTCGGCGTTCGCGATCGCCGATTGCAGGCACTTGCGCACGTCTTCGGCGATCCGCTTCTTCGAGAAGGTCAGATCGGCCAGGGCCTTCTCGACCTTCTTGCCACGGATCAGCGCGGCGACGAGGTTCAGTTTCTGCGGCGAGGTGCGCAGCATCTTCGCTTTCGCGAAGGCTTCGTTGTCCGCCACGCGGCGCGGATTTTGTTCCTTACCCATGGCGATTACTTCCTCTTCGCTTTCTTGTCGGCGGCGTGACCGTAATAGGTCCGGGTCGGCGAATATTCACCGAACTTCTGGCCGATCATTTCCTCGGTGACGTTCACCGGGATATGTTTCTGGCCATTGTAGACGCCAAAGGTGAGGCCGACGAATTGCGGCAGGATGGTGGACCGACGCGACCAGATCTTGATGACGTCGCCTTTGCCCGAAGCCCGAGCCTTTTCCGCTTTCTTCAGCAGATAGGCATCGACGAAGGGGCCTTTCCAGAGAGAACGTGCCATAGGTTAGCGACCCTTCTTCTTGGCGTGACGCGACCGCAGGATATACTTGTCGGTCTGCTTGTTCGACCGGGTCTTCTTGCCCTTGGTGTCCTTGCCCCAGGGCGTCACCGGCGTCCGGCCACCCGAGGTCCGGCCTTCACCACCACCATGCGGGTGATCGATCGGGTTCATCGCAACACCGCGAACGGTCGGGCGGATGCCCATGTGACGACGACGCCCGGCTTTCCCGAGGTTCTGGTTGCTGTGGTCGGCGTTCGACACGGCACCGATGGTCGCCATGCATTCCTGACGCACGAGACGCAGCTCGCCCGACGAGAGGCGGATCTGCGCATAGCCGCCGTCACGGCCGACGAATTGCGCGTAGGTCCCGGCAGCGCGCGCCAGCTGGCCGCCCTTGCCCGGTTTCAGTTCGACGTTGTGCACGATCGTCCCGATCGGCATGCCCGAGAACGGCATCGCGTTGCCCGGCTTGATGTCCTGCTTCAGGCCGGCGATGACGGTGTCACCCACGGCAAGGCGCTGCGGCGCGAGGATATAGGCCAGCTCGCCGTCTTCATACTTGATGAGCGCGATGAAGGCGGTGCGGTTCGGGTCATATTCGATCCGTTCCACCGTGGCGGCCACGTCGAATTTGCGACGTTTGAAATCGACGATCCGGTAGAGACGCTTCGCGCCACCACCCTTGTGCCACATCGTGACGCGTCCGGTGTTGTTCCGACCGCCCGTTTTCGTCAGACCCTCGGTGAGGGCTTTGACGGGGCGACCTTTCCAAAGTTCCGAACGGTCGATCAGAACCAGTCCACGCTGGCCAGGCGTCGTCGGCTTATACGACTTGAGTGCCATGCTCTCTGTCTTCCGTTGCTTTGGACCCGAAGGTCCGTTGCGTAAGGGGCGCCGTAGCTCCCCGGGTGTAAAAATCACAGACCCCGGACGAATCCGGGGCCGAGCGACTGGCGGGGCATAGCAGGGTTGGCGTGGTGTGGCAAGTGGGGAGGCAAGGCAAGCGAACACTATACACAAACGCCTAAGCTTCATTGACGCTCACGACACTCGGCGCCCAACTCCAGATGAAATCAGCTTGTCACCGAGCTAACGTCTCGGAGAACCTCGCGCACGAAAGTTGTTATAAATCAGCGGTGCATTTCGGCGCCACAAGCAAAAAGGCCCCCGCTCGCGCGAGGGCCTTTCCTGTCTCTTCAAACCGGCCTCAAAGACCGGTCGAAACGTCGATCGTCTGACCGGCTTCCAGCGTCACATAGGCTTTCTTCACGTCCGAGCGCACGCCGGGGCGGCCCTTGAAACGCTTGGTCTTGCCTTTGGTGATGGTGGTGTTGACCGCCTTCACCTTAACGCCGAAAAGGGCTTCCACGGCTTCCTTGATCAGCGGTTTCGTCGCCGTCTTGGTCACCTGGAAGACCACCGCACCAGCCTCGGAAGCCATGGTGGCTTTCTCGGTGATGACGGGCTTCACGATCACGTCGTAATGTTCGGGTTTCGCGCTCATTTCAGGCGAGCCTCCAGAGCTTCGACACCCGCTTTCGTGATCACCAGCGTGTCACGCTTCAGGATGTCATAAACGTTGGCGCCCATGGTCGGCAGCACGTCGATGCCGTCGAGGTTGCGCGCCGCCAGAGCGAAGTTCTCGTTGACCGAGGCGCCGTCGATGACCAGGACCTTTTTCCAGCCCAGTTCCTTCGCGGCTTTCGCCAGAAGGGCGGTTTTCGCTTCGGCCATGTCGGCCGCTTCGATCACCACGAGGCTGCCCGATTTCGCCTTGGCCGACAGCGCATGGCGCAGGCCGAGGGCACGGAACTTCTTGGTCAGGTCATGGGCATGCGACCGCGGGGTCGGGCCCTTGTAGACGCCACCGTGACGGAAGATCGGCGCCTTCTTGGACCCGTGACGCGCGCCACCGGTGCCTTTTTGGCGGTAGATCTTCTTGGTCGAGTAGCTGACCTCCGACTTGCCGAGCACCGAGTGGGTGCCAGCCTGGGCCTTGGCCCGCTGCCAGCGCACGACGCGGTGCAGGATGTCGGCGCGCGGCTCGAGGCCGAACAGCGCTTCGTCGAGCTCGATCGAACCGGCGGTGCCGCCGTCAAGCTTGATCACATCGAGTTTCATGCTTCACCCCCTTCGACCGAGACTTGTTCGGCCGGAGCAGCGGTTTTCAGCGCGGCCGGCAGCGGCAGATCGGCCGGAGCGGCTTTCTTCACCGCGTCCTTGATCGTGACCCAGCCGCCCTTGGCGCCCGGAACCGACCCTTTGACCATGATCAGGCCACGGGCGGCATCGGTGCGCACGACTTGCAGGTTCTGCGTGGTGACACGCACGGCACCCAGATGGCCAGCCATCTTCTTGCCCTTGAACACCTTGCCCGGGTCCTGGCACTGGCCGGTCGAGCCGTGCGAACGGTGCGAGACCGACACACCGTGCGAAGCGCGCAGACCACCGAAGTTGTGACGCTTCATCGCACCGGCAAAGCCCTTACCGATCGAGGTACCGGCGATGTCGACATGCTGACCGGCAAGATAATGCTCGGCCGAGATCTCGGCGCCAACGTCGATCAGGTTTTCGGGCGAAACGCGGAATTCCGCCAGCTTGCGCTTCGGCGCCACATTCGCTTTCGCGAAATGGCCACGCATCGCGGCGGTGGTGCGCTTGGCTTTCGCCTCGCCCGCACCCAGTTGCACCGCGGTATAGCCGTCGGTTTCCACGGTGCGCTGCGCGACAACCTGCAGGTTGTCGAGTTGCAGCACGGTCACCGGAACCTGCTTGCCGTCTTCGAGGAACAGCCGGGTCATGCCCAGCTTCTTGGCGATAACACCAGAACGCATGTGCCCGCTCCTCAGACTTTGATCTCGACGTCCACGCCAGCCGCGAGGTCGAGCTTCATCAGCGCGTCCACGGTTTGCGGGGTCGGATCGACGATGTCGAGAAGACGCTTGTGCGTGCGGATTTCCCACTGGTCGCGCGACTTCTTGTCGATGTGCGGACCACGGAGAACCGTGAATTTCTCGATTTTGTTGGGCAGCGGGATCGGCCCGCGGACCTCTGCACCCGTACGCTTCGCGGTGTTCACGATTTCCTGGGTGCTGGCATCCAGCACGCGGTAATCGAACGCCTTGAGCCGGATGCGAATGTTTTGACCAGACATGCAGTCTTCCCTTTTCGCAGGGCTTTCAAGTTGAGAGGCAGACCCCGCCGCATGCGACGCCTGCATCGAACCGTAATCTTGGCAGATCAGGCCGTGGCCCTACGGGACCCCCCCGAGTCTGTCAAGAGCAAAAGGAGCGCCCGGGGGCGCTCCTTCCGATTTCGTACAGAAAGACCGGCAGGTCTTACTTGAGGATCTTCGACACGACACCGGCGCCGACGGTGCGGCCGCCTTCACGGATGGCGAAGCGCAGCTTCTCTTCCATCGCGATCGGCGCGATCAGTTCGACTTCGAACTTCAGGTTGTCGCCCGGCATCACCATTTCAGTGCCTTCCGGCAGCTTCACGGTCCCGGTCACGTCCGTCGTGCGGAAGTAGAATTGCGGACGGTAGTTCGCAAAGAACGGCGTGTGGCGGCCGCCTTCTTCCTTCGTCAGGATGTAGGCTTCGGCTTCGAAGTTCGTGTGCGGCTTCACCGAACCCGGCTTGCACAGAACCTGACCACGCTCCACGCCGTCACGGTCGATGCCGCGCAGCAGCGCGCCGATGTTGTCGCCCGCCTCGCCGCGATCCAGCAGCTTGCGGAACATCTCGACGCCGGTGCAGACCGACTTCTTGGTGTCGCGGATGCCGACGATCTCAAGTTCGTCGCCCACGTTGATCACACCGCGTTCCACACGGCCGGTCACCACGGTGCCGCGGCCCGAGATCGAGAACACGTCTTCGATCGGCATCAGGAACGGCTGGTCAACCGCACGCGCCGGGGTCGGGATGTATTCGTCGACCGCTTTCATCAGCGCATGGATCGAATCCTCGCCGATTTCCTTCATCTCGCCGATCATCGCCTGATGCGCCGAGCCCTTGATGATCGGAATGTCATCGCCGGGGTATTCGTACGACGACAGCAGTTCGCGGACTTCCATTTCCACGAGCTCGAGCAGTTCCGCGTCGTCAACAAGGTCAACCTTGTTCATGTAGACGACCATGTAGGGGATGCCCACCTGACGGCCGAGCAGGATGTGCTCGCGCGTTTGCGGCATCGGGCCGTCCGACGAGGCAACCACGAGGATCGCGCCGTCCATCTGCGCCGCGCCGGTGATCATGTTCTTCACATAGTCGGCGTGGCCGGGGCAGTCCACGTGCGCATAGTGACGCGCAGCGGTTTCGTATTCAACGTGCGCCGTCGAGATCGTGATCCCGCGCGCACGCTCTTCCGGCGCACCGTCGATCTGGTCATAGGCGCGGAATTCGCCGTAGTACTTCGTGATCGCCGCCGTCAGCGTCGTCTTGCCGTGGTCCACGTGGCCGATCGTGCCGATGTTCACGTGCGGCTTGTTCCGTTCAAACTTTGCCTTTGCCATAATGGCCTCCTGGTTCGTTGATCCTGCGCGAGAGGGGGCCCGGGCGTTCCGGGCCCCGTCGCATCAGGCGTATTTCTTCTGGATCTCGTCCGAGATGTTCTGCGGCACGGCGTCATAATGATCGAAGATCATCGTGAAGACGGCGCGGCCCGAGGACATCGAACGCAGGTTGTTGATGTAGCCGAACATGTTGGCCAGCGGCACCATCGCGTTGATCACGTTGGCATTGCCGCGGGTGTCCTGCCCCTGAACCATACCGCGACGGCTGGTCAGGTCGCCGATGATGCCACCGGTATATTCTTCCGGCGTCACCACTTCGACTTTCATGATCGGTTCAAGCAGCTTCGCACCGGCCTTTTTCAGACCTTCGCGCATCGCCGCACGGGCCGCGATTTCGAAGGCCAGAACCGACGAGTCGACATCGTGGAAAGCACCGTCGATCAGCGCCACCTTGAAGTCGATCACCGGGAAGCCCGCCAGCGGACCCGAGTCCATCACCGACTTGATGCCCTTTTCGACGCCGGGGATATATTCCTTCGGCACCGCACCGCCCACGATCTTGCTCTCGAACGAATAGCCTTCGCCCGGTTCCGTCGGGGTGATGACAAGCTTGACGCGCGCGAACTGGCCGGTACCACCGGTCTGTTTCTTGTGCGTGTAGTCGATTTCGGACTGCGTCGAGATGGTTTCACGGTAGGCCACCTGCGGCGCACCGATGTTGGCTTCCACCTTGAACTCGCGACGCATGCGGTCGACGAGAATGTCGAGGTGAAGTTCGCCCATCCCCTTCATGATCGTCTGGCCCGATTCGAAGTTCGTCTCGACGCGGAACGACGGGTCTTCGGCCGACAGGCGGGCGAGCGCGAGGCCCATCTTTTCCTGGTCGGCTTTCGACTTCGGTTCCACGGCGATCTCGATCACCGGCTCGGGGAAGGTCATGGTTTCCAGAACCACCGGTTTCGACGGATCGCAAAGCGTGTCGCCCGTGGTGGTGTCCTTCAGACCGGCCAGCGCGATGATGTCCCCGGCAAACGCCTCTTCGATCTCCTCGCGGTTGATCGCGTGCATCATCATCATCCGGCCAACGCGTTCGCGCTTGCCCTTCGTCGAGTTCAGCATCTGGTCGCCCTTCTTGAGCGCGCCAGAATAGATCCGGGTGAAGGTCAGCGAGCCCACGAAGGGGTCGTTCATGATCTTGAACGCCAGCGCCGAGAACGGTTCCGCATCATCCGCATTGCGGGCGATGTTGCGGGTTTCGGTCTCGTCATCGGGCGAGAAGCCCATCAGCGTCGGCACGTCGACCGGCGCCGGCAGGAAGTCGATCACCGCGTTCAGCAGCGGCTGCACGCCCTTGTTCTTGAAGGACGACCCGGCCAGAACCGGGAAGAAGGCCATGGCAAGGGTGCCCTTGCGGATCAGACCGCGCAGGGTTTCCTCGTCGGGCTCGTTACCTTCGAGATAGGCTTCCATCGCCGCGTCGTCCTGTTCGACGGCGAGTTCGATCATCTTGGCACGCCATTCGTCGGCGAGGTCTTTCAGATCGTCGCGGATCGGCTGACGAACCCAGCTTGCGCCAAGGTCTTCACCCTTCCACACCCACTCTTCCATCTTGATCAGGTCGATGATGCCTTCGAGCTTGTCCTCGGCACCGATCGGCAGGACCACCGGGCAGGGGGTGCCGCCGGTGCGATCCTTGATCATGTCGACGCATTTGAAGTAGTCGGCGCCGATCTTGTCCATCTTGTTGACGAAGACGATCCGCGGAACCTTGTAGCGGTCGGCCTGACGCCACACCGTTTCGGTTTGCGGTTCGACCCCGGCGTTGGCGTCCAGCAGGCAGACCGCGCCGTCAAGCACCGCCAGCGAGCGTTCGACTTCGATGGTGAAGTCGACGTGGCCGGGGGTGTCGATGATGTTGAAGCGGTACTTCGTCGCGGAAGTGCCCTCGGTGCTCGGATCTTCCTGACGCTGCCAGAAGGTGGTGGTCGCAGCCGAGGTGATGGTGATCCCCCGCTCCTGCTCCTGCTCCATCCAGTCCATCGTCGCGGCGCCGTCATGCACCTCGCCGATCTTGTGCGACTTGCCGGTGTAGAAAAGAATCCGTTCGGTCGTGGTGGTTTTCCCGGCATCGATGTGGGCCATGATGCCGAAGTTGCGGTAGCGCTGGAGCGGATATTCGCGTGCCATGAGAGGCTCTCCTTACCAGCGGTAATGGCTGAACGCTTTGTTCGCGTCGGCCATCTTGTGGGTGTCTTCGCGCTTCTTCACCGCCGAACCGCGCGAGTTCATGGCATCGAGCAGCTCGCCCGCGAGGCGCTCTTCCATGGTGTTCTCGTTGCGGTTTTTCGCGGCGTTGATCAGCCAGCGAATCGCCAGCGCCTCACGGCGCGACGGACGCACTTCGACCGGCACCTGATAGGTGGCACCGCCGACGCGACGCGAGCGAACTTCGACCGAGGGCTTCACGTTGTCGAGCGCCTCGTGGAACACTTCCACCGGGGCGCGCTTGGCGCGGCCTTCGACGCGCTCGAGCGCGTTGTAGACGATCCGTTCCGCGACCGACTTCTTGCCGTCGATCATCAGGTTGTTCATGAATTTGGTCAGCACGCGATCGCCATATTTGGCGTCGGGCAGCACTTCGCGCTTTTCAGCTGCGTGACGACGAGACATCTGGTGATCTCCTTATTTCGGACGCTTCGCGCCGTATTTCGAACGACGCTGACGACGGTCTTTGACGCCTTGGGTATCCAGCACACCGCGCAGGATGTGGTAACGGACACCCGGAAGGTCTTTCACCCGGCCGCCGCGGATGAGCACGACGGAGTGCTCTTGCAGGTTGTGCTTTTCGCCCGGAATGTAGGAGATGACCTCGAAGCCATTCGTCAGGCGGACTTTGGCCACCTTACGCATAGCGGAGTTCGGTTTCTTCGGCGTCGTGGTGTACACGCGCGTGCACACGCCCCGCTTTTGCGGGCACGACTGAAGGTGCTGCGACTTGGAGCGCTGCACCTTGGGCTGCCGCGGTTTGCGGATCAGCTGCTGGATCGTCGGCATTCGGTTCCCCGTTCTGCTGTCAATACTCGCACCCGGACCTGGGTGCGCCACTTCTCGACGACATTCCGCGCCCATCGCGAAACGCCAAAACCGTCCGGGCCACCCGAAGGCTGCCGAACGGGTGATATCCAGAGGAGCGGGCTATGGGACCCGGACCATCACCACTGTCAATCGTCTCCCGCGGGCAGGTCTGTCCGCAGGATCGCCGCGGCTATAGGCGGTTGCGCCCCCCTTGTCAACCGCGCAGCCCCCGCGGCCCTCAGGTGCCGGTCATCAGCGTCTCGATCCGGTCGAAATCGAGACCGAACTTCTGCTGCAACAGCACCGCCGCCCGGTCCCGCCCGACCGGCTCCATACTGCCGGAGAAATGCGGCTTCGACTTGTTGTCACGATGCAGGCTGCGCAGATAGACGATATCCTGCTGATCCATCCAGGTGTTGTGGACCTGCCCTAGCAGGCCGCTGAAATAGTCGGCCTCGACCGCGGATGCAGAACATGATTCACCCCTTCCCATAGCGAAGGGGGATCACGATGCGGGGCACGGACGAGACGAGCGGGTCGCTTTTCAGCTATGTCGACCTCGAGGATCGCATCCCGGCCAGGCATCCGCTGCGCAAGATCCGGCAGGTGGTCAATGATGCGCTGGCCAGCCTCGATGCTGATTTCGAAGGGCTTTACATCCGCTTCGGCCGCCCCTCGATCGCGCCGGAACGGCTGATCCGGGCGAGCCTTCTGCAGATCCTGTTTTCGATCCGCTCCGAGCGCCAGCTGATGGAGCAGATGGATTACAACCTGTTGTTTCGCTGGTTCGTCGGGCTGGGGATCGACGATCAGGTTTGGGTGCCGACGGTTTTCACGAAGAACCGCGACCGGCTGATGAATACCGAGATGTCGCGCAAGATAATGGCCGCGATCCTGGCGCATCGCGAGGTGGCGCCGCTCCTGTCGGACGAGCATTTCTCGGTCGATGGCACGCTGGTGAAGGCTTGGGCGTCGATGAAAAGCTTTCAGCCGAAGGCGCCGCCGCCCGAGGCCGAGGATCCCGATGATGATCCGGGTGACGAGGATCCCGGCGCGCCGCCGCCGCCAAGCCCCGCCCCCGACGCGACCGAAGCAAAGCCCGATCCGATGCCCCGCAGCCGCCGCCAGAACCGCAATGCCGAGGTCGACTTCCGGGGCGAGAAACGCTCGAATGCGACGCATGCCTCGACCACCGATCCCGAGGCGCGGCTTTACAAGAAATCCCCCGGCACCGGTGCGATGCTGTGCTTCATCGGCCATGCGCTGATGGAGAACCGCTCCGGCCTGATCGTGCAGGGCGAGCTGACCCGCGCCGATGGCCACGCCGAACGGCAAGCCGCGCTCGACATGATCCACCGACATTCGCCGGGGTCAACCCGGCGCCTGACGCTGGGCGCCGACAAAGGTTATGACGCCGCCGAATTCATCCGAGATCTGCGCAGGGCCTGCGTCACGCCCCATGTCGCGCAAAAGGCCCGACATTCCGCCATCGACCGCCGCACCACCCGCCACGACGGCTACGCCCTTTCCCTCAAGCATCGAAAGCGGATCGAAGAGGCTTTCGGCTGGGCCAAGACGGTCGGAGGGATGGCGCAGACGATGTATCGCGGCATCGAACGGGTGCAGTCGCGGTTCATCCTGACGATGGCCGCCAACAATCTGGCAAGACTGCCCAGGCTGCTCGCCGCCTGAGGACGAAGAGCAGTGGACCGGCGGGCGCTCAAGCCCAGAACTCGTACGAAAACGGGAAGTCCTTCTCGTCTGCCGACTATTTCAGCGGCCTGCTAGGGCGCGGTGGTTATAGGCATAGATGTTGCCCGCAAAAGACACCGGCGCCAGAAGCGCGGTGCCGATCGACAGCGGCGTGCGTTCGACCGCGCGCTGATAGCTCGTGCCCGTCTTCGAATAGGTCAGATAAAGCCCGCGGTTGAAGGAAATCCCGATCGGCTCGTCCCGGTCGGGAATCACGTGGACCTTGGCCGCCAGAGCGCGCAGCGTGGCGATGAAATTCAGGTTCACCGCGTCGTCGTCGTCCAACCGGAAGGTGGTGCGATGGGTGAAACCGGCATTTGGCACTTCGGCAAAGGCCTCGCGGATGCCCTGATAATGCGGCATCGGCGGCTTTTCGACGATCCGCACGAAGGCCAGCCCGTCCAGCAGCCGGTCAAGCCGCTTGCGCCATCTCTTCGGGAAATCCTGTGCCACCAGAAAGATGCAGGTGAAATCCGGGTCCGTCTGCGCCTTCAGCACCGGCAGGCAAATCCCCTCGAACAGCCGGAACCGGCGTTCCAGCCGCGCCTCGTCGAACAGGAAGGCCTTCATATCCGCAACGGTGTCGAAGCCGGGGTAGAAATCGCCGGTGGTGACAAAGGAAAAGCGGATCAACCCGACGATCTGGTTGCGAAATTCTGGCGACAAGACACTGGCTCCCGTTCTGACCGCGGCAGGATTTCCGCTTCGATCCCGGGGGTCAAGGCAAAAGAAAACCCCCGCGCAGCGGACTGCGCGGGGGCTTTGGTCGGATCAGCCGATCAATCGCGGCTTTCCGGGGTTTCCACCGGGCCGAAATCTTCCTCGCCATAGCCGGTGTCGATCGGCGCCGCCAGAGCCGCGGCATCGATGGCCTCGGCGCGACGCGCCTCGATCACCTTGCTGTCGCGCTCGGCTGCGATCTTGCGCACGCGGGTGGTGGCGCCACCCGTGCCCGCCGGGATCAGACGGCCGACGATGACGTTTTCCTTCAGCCCGACCAGCTTGTCGCGCTTGCCCTGCACCGATGCTTCGGTCAGCACCCGCGTCGTTTCCTGGAACGAGGCCGCCGAGATGAACGACCGCGTCTGCAAGGACGCCTTGGTGATGCCCAAGAGCACCGGCTCGCCCGTCGCCGGACGGCCGCCGCGGGCTTCGACCTTCGCATTCTCTTCGTCGAACTCCGACTTGTCGATGTTCTCGCCCTTGAGAAGCGTGGTGTCGCCGCTGTCGAGGATCTCGATCTTCTGCAGCATCTGCCGCACGATCACCTCGATGTGCTTGTCGTTGATCTTCACGCCCTGCAGCCGGTAAACGTCCTGCACTTCGTCGATGAGGTAGTCGGCCAGAGCCTCGATCCCCATGATGCGCAGAATGTCATGCGGCGCCGGGTTGCCGTCCATGATGTAGTCGCCCTTCTGCACGAAGTCGCCTTCCTGCACCGGGATGTGCTTGCCTTTCGGCACCATGTATTCGACCGGCTCCAGCCCCTCTTGCGAGGGCTCGATGGTGATGCGGCGCTTGTTCTTGTAGTCCTTGCCAAAGCGCACATAGCCGTCGAGTTCGGCGATGATCGCGTGATCCTTCGGACGACGGGCTTCGAACAGTTCCGCCACGCGGGGAAGACCCCCGGTGATGTCCTTGGTCTTCGCCCCTTCGCGCGGAATACGCGCCACCACGTCCCCGGCCTTCACCTCCTGCCCGTCCTCGACCGACAGAATCGCATCGACCGACATCGGATAGGTGACCGGGTTGCCCGCATCATTGCGGACCGGCTCGCCATCGGCATCGACGATGATGATCTCCGGCTTCAGATCGTTGCCCTTCGGCGCCGAGCGCCAGTCGGTCACGATCTTCTGCGTCATGCCGGTGGCTTCGTCGGTCTCTTCGCGCACCGCAATGCCCGAGATCAGGTCGACGAATTTCGCCACACCGGCCTTTTCGGCGATGATCGGCAGGGTATAGGGGTCCCATTCGAACAGTTTGGTGCCGCGTTTCACCGCGTCGCCATCCTTGACGAAGATCTTCGAGCCGTAGGACAGCTTGTGGCTCGCCCGTTCCTCGCCCTGATCCGAGACGATCGCCAGCTGCATGTTGCGGCCCATGACGATCTGCTCGCCCGCGTCGTTGATCAGCA
This sequence comes from Rhodobacter sp. 4.3.4, assembly GCF_058724655.1. Taxonomy (NCBI): domain Bacteria; kingdom Pseudomonadati; phylum Pseudomonadota; class Alphaproteobacteria; order Rhodobacterales; genus Rhodobacter; species Rhodobacter sp. 4.3.4. The sequence goes on along the minus strand of NZ_CM178967.1, from coordinate 352,742 downwards.
GGTTGGCGTTGCGGAACTCGATCTTGCCCTCCTGGCTGGCTTCCAGGAACGACTGCTGGCCGCCCTGCGCGATGCCGCCGATGTGGAAGGTCCGCATCGTCAGCTGCGTGCCCGGTTCGCCGATCGACTGCGCCGCGATGATGCCCACCGCTTCGCCCTGGTTCACCAGCGTACCACGCGCCAGATCGCGACCGTAGCAGAGCGCGCAAACGCCCTCTTCGGCCTCGCAGGTCAGCGCCGAGCGGATGCGGATCGACTGGATCGCGTTCTGCTCGATCAGATCGGCCTTGCGCTCGTCGATCAGCTCGTTCTTGCGCACCAGCACCTCGTCGGTGCCCGGAACCAGAACGTCATCGGCGGCGACACGGCCCAGCACTCGTTCCGACAGCGGCGCGACGACTTCGCCGTCGTTGACGGCCGCCGAAGCGGTGATCGCGCGTTCGGTGCCGCAATCGTGCGAACGCACGATGCAGTCCTGCGCCACGTCCACCAGACGACGGGTCAGGTACCCCGAGTTCGCCGTCTTCAGCGCGGTATCGGCCAGACCCTTGCGGGCGCCGTGGGTCGAGTTGAAGTATTCAAGAACGGTCAGACCTTCCTTGAAGTTCGAGATGATCGGCGTTTCGATGATCTCGCCCGAAGGCTTGGCCATCAGGCCGCGCATGCCCCCCAGCTGCTTCATCTGCGCCGGCGAACCCCGCGCCCCGGAGTGGGACATCATGTAGACCGAGTTCGGCTCTTTCTCGGCGCCCGCGTCATCGACGCGCACGGCGGAAATTTCCTTCATCATCTCGGCCGCGACGGCATCCGAGCATTTCGACCAGGCATCGACGACCTTGTTGTACTTCTCACCTTGGGTGATCAGACCGTCCATGTATTGCTGTTCGAATTCCTTGACCTGATCGCGCACGGCATCGACGATCTCCCACTTGCGTTCGGGGATCAGCATGTCGTCCTTACCGAACGAGATGCCCGCCTTGAACGCTTCGCGGAAGCCCAGACCCATGATCTGGTCACAGAAGATCACCGATTCCTTCTGGCCGCAGTAGCGGTAGACGGTGTCGATGACGTTCTGCACGTCTTTCTTCCGCAGCGGGCGGTTCACCAGATCGAAGGGCGCTTTCGCATTGAGCGGCAGCAGGTTGCCCAGACGGATCCGGCCCGGCGTAGTGTCATAGCGCTTCCAGACCTCGTTGCCCTCTTCGTCGATCTGCTTGATCCGGGCCTTCACCTTGGCATGCAGGTGCACGGCGCCCGAGGTCAGCGCATGTTCGACTTCCTCGACCGAGGCGAAGACCATGCCTTCGCCGACCATGCCCTTGCGCTCCATCGTGGTGTAGTAAAGCCCAAGGATCATGTCCTGCGACGGAACGATGATCGGCGCGCCGTTGGCGGGCGAGAGCACGTTGTTCGTCGACATCATCAGCACGCGCGCCTCGAGCTGGGCTTCCAGCGAGAGGGGCACGTGAACGGCCATCTGGTCACCGTCGAAGTCGGCGTTGAAGGCCGAGCAGACGAGCGGGTGCAGCTGGATCGCCTTGCCTTCGATCAGCGTCGGCTCGAACGCCTGAATCCCCAGACGGTGCAGCGTCGGCGCGCGGTTCAGCAGCACCGGGTGTTCGCGGATCACCTCGTCAAGGATATCCCAGACCTCGGGACGCTCTTTCTCGACCAGTTTCTTCGCCTGTTTCACCGTGCTCGACAGGCCCTTGGCTTCAAGGCGCGAGTAGATGAAGGGCTTGAACAGTTCGAGCGCCATTTTCTTCGGCAGGCCGCATTGATGCAGCTTGAGTTCCGGCCCGGTCACGATGACCGAGCGGCCCGAGAAGTCGACGCGCTTGCCGAGCAGGTTCTGACGGAACCGGCCCTGCTTGCCCTTGAGCATGTCGGACAGCGATTTCAGCGGCCGCTTGTTGGTGCCGGTGATGACGCGACCGCGACGGCCGTTGTCGAACAGAGCGTCAACGGCTTCCTGCAGCATCCGCTTTTCGTTGCGCACGATGATATCGGGCGCCCGCAGTTCGATCAGCCGTTTCAGACGGTTGTTCCGGTTGATCACGCGACGGTAAAGGTCGTTCAGGTCCGAGGTCGCGAAGCGGCCGCCATCGAGCGGCACCAGCGGGCGCAGTTCCGGCGGGATCACCGGCAGCACCGTCAGGATCATCCATTCGGGACGGTTTTGCGATTCAAGGAAGCTTTCGACGATCTTCAGACGCTTGATGATCTTCTTCGGCTTGAGTTCGCCCGTGGCTTCCTTCAGCTCCTCGCGCAGCTGTTCCGCGGTCGCCTCAAGGTCGATCGCGGCCAGCATCTCGCGGATCGCTTCCGCACCGATATTGGCGGTGAAGGCGTCGGCGCCGAACTGGTCCTGCGCATCCAGATATTCGTCCTCGGTCAGCAGCTGACCATAGGAGAGCTCCGTCAGACCGGGTTCGATCACGACGTAGTTTTCGAAATAAAGGATGCGTTCCAGATCCCGCAGCGTCATGTCGAGCATCAGGCCGATGCGCGAGGGCAGCGATTTCAGGAACCAGATGTGGGCGACGGGCGAGGCCAGCTCGATGTGGCCCATGCGCTCGCGGCGGACCTTTTGCAGCGTGACTTCAACGCCGCATTTCTCGCAGACGACGCCGCGATATTTCATCCGCTTGTATTTGCCGCACAGGCATTCGTAGTCCTTGATCGGCCCGAAGATGCGGGCGCAGAACAGGCCGTCGCGCTCGGGCTTGAAGGTCCGGTAGTTGATCGTCTCGGGCTTCTTGATCTCGCCATAGGACCACGAGAGGATCCGTTCCGGCGAAGCAAGCGAGATCTTGATCTCGTCAAAGGCCTTCGGCTGCGCCAGCGGGTTGAACGGGTTGTTGTTGGTGATTTCCTGGTTCATCAGATCTTTCCTTGCGTGAGGTCAGAGGGGGGTGGTGAGCGCTTTCGCGCTCACTCTTCCTCCGAATCCAGGAGTTCCATGTTGAGGCCGAGGCCCCGCACTTCCTTGACAAGCACGTTGAACGATTCCGGCACGCCGGCCTCGAAGTTGTCCTCGCCCTTGACGATGCTCTCGTAGACCTTGGTCCGGCCGGCAACGTCGTCCGACTTCACCGTCAGCATCTCCTGCAGGGTATAGGCGGCGCCGTAAGCTTCCAGAGCCCAGACCTCCATCTCCCCGAGACGCTGACCGCCGAATTGCGCCTTGCCGCCCAGCGGTTGCTGGGTGACGAGCGAATACGGCCCGGTCGAGCGCGCGTGCATCTTGTCATCGACAAGGTGGTGCAGCTTGAGGAAGTATTTCACGCCCACGGTGACCGGACGGGCGAATTGCTCGCCGGTGCGGCCGTCGAAGACGATCGATTGGCCCGACTTGTTGAAGCCCGCGCGGATCAGCGCATCGTTCACATCAGCTTCCTTGGCACCATCGAAGACCGGGGTGGCGATCGGAACACCACCACGCACCTGTTCGGCGCATTCGATGAACCGCTCGTTCTCCATCTCGGCAAAGACCGCCTCGTAGGTCTCGTCGCCGTAGCCGTGGCGCATTTCCTCGCGCACGGGCGACAGGTCACCGTTGCGACGATAGGCTTTCAGCGCCTCGTCGATCCGGATGCCGAGACCACGGCTGGCCCAACCCATGTGGGTTTCCAGGATCTGCCCGACGTTCATCCGCGACGGCACGCCGAGCGGGTTCAGAACGAGGTCGACCGGGGTGCCATCGGCGAGGAACGGCATGTCTTCGATCGGAACGACCTTCGACACCACACCCTTGTTGCCGTGACGACCGGCCATCTTGTCGCCCGCTTGCAGCTTGCGCTTCACCGCGACGAAGACCTTGACCATCTTCATCACGCCGGGGGGCAGATCGTCGCCCTGACGGACTTTCTCCACCTTGTCATCGAAACGGTGCTCAAGGGCGCGCTTCTGCGCGTCGAACTGGTCGTTCAGCGCTTCCACTTCCTTGGCATCGGCTTCGTTTTCCAGCGCCAGCTGCCACCACTGGCCACGCGACAGCGAGGCGAGCAGCTCTTCGGTGATTTCCGACCCGGCCTTGATCGAGGTGTTCTTCGGCCCTTTGACCGTCACCTTGCCGAGGATCAGCGTTTTCAGACGCGCGTAGATGTTGCGTTCCAAAATCGCCATCTCGTCGTCGCGGTCGCGGGCAAGACGTTCGATTTCCTCACGCTCGATCTGCAGCGCGCGTTCGTCCTTGTCCACACCATGACGGTTGAAGACGCGAACCTCGACGATCGTGCCATAGGCGCCGGGCGGCAGACGCAGCGAGGTATCGCGGACGTCGGACGCCTTTTCACCGAAGATGGCGCGCAGAAGCTTTTCTTCCGGCGTCATCGGGCTTTCGCCCTTCGGCGTGATCTTGCCCACAAGAATGTCGCCCGGACCAACTTCGGCGCCGATATAGACAATGCCCGCCTCGTCGAGGTTGCGAAGCGCTTCCTCGCCGACGTTCGGGATGTCGCGGGTGATCTCTTCCGGCCCGAGTTTCGTGTCGCGCGCCGCCACTTCGTATTCCTCGATATGGATCGAGGTGAACACGTCATCGCGGTGGATGCGTTCCGAAATCAGGATCGAGTCTTCGTAGTTGTAGCCGTTCCAGGGCATGAAGGCGACGACCACGTTGCGCCCCAGCGCCAGTTCGCCCTGATCGGTCGAGGGACCGTCCGCCACAACCTGACCCTTGGCAACGATGTCGCCCACCTTGACGATCGGACGCTGGTTGATCGTCGAGGACTGGTTCGAGCGTTTGAACTTGCGCAGACGATAGATGTCGACGCCCGCGTCGCCCATGCCGATGTCTTCATTGGCGCGGATAACGATACGCGACGCATCGACCTGATCCACGATCCCGCCACGACGGGCCATGATCGCGGCGCCCGAATCGCGCGCCACCGTCGCTTCCATGCCGGTGCCGACGAAGGGCGCTTCGTTGCGCAGCAGCGGAACCGCCTGACGTTGCATGTTCGAGCCCATCAGGGCGCGGTTGGCGTCGTCATTTTCAAGGAAGGGGATCAGCGCCGCGGCGACCGAAACCAGCTGTTTCGGCGACACGTCGATCAGGTCCACGGCCTCGACCGGGTTGAGCATGAATTCGCCGGCCTGACGGGTCGAGACCAGATCGTTGACGAACTTGCCGTTCTCATCGAGCGTGGCGTTCGCCTGCGCGATGGTGTGGCGCATCTCTTCCGTGGCCGACATGTAGACGACCTCGTCGGTCACCTGACCGTCGCGGACCTTGCGATAGGGGGTCTCGATGAAGCCATATTTGTTGACGCGGGCAAAGGTCGCCAGCGAGTTGATCAGACCGATGTTCTGACCTTCGGGCGTTTCAATCGGGCACATCCGGCCATAGTGGGTCGGGTGAACGTCGCGCACCTCGAAGCCCGCGCGTTCGCGGGTCAGACCGCCCGGCCCGAGCGCCGAAAGACGCCGCTTGTGCGTGACTTCGGAAAGCGGGTTGGTCTGGTCCATGAATTGCGACAGCTGCGAGGAGCCGAAGAATTCGCGCACCGCGGCCGCAGCCGGTTTCGCGTTGATCAGATCCTGCGGCATCACCGTGTCGATCTCGACCGAGGACATGCGTTCCTTGATCGCCCGTTCCATGCGCAGAAGACCGACGCGATACTGGTTTTCCATCAGCTCGCCGACCGAGCGCACGCGGCGGTTGCCGAGGTGGTCGATGTCGTCGATCTCGCCCTTGCCGTCGCGCAGCTCCACCAGCCCCTTGATGCAGGCGATGATGTCGGCGCGGCGCAGCGTGCGCTGGGTGTCCGGCGCATCCAGATCCAGACGCATGTTCATCTTCACCCGGCCCACGGCCGAGAGGTCATAGCGTTCCGAATCGAAGAACAGCGTGTCGAACATCGAGCTTGCGGCTTCGACGGTCGGCGGTTCCCCCGGACGCATGACGCGGTAGATGTCCATCAGCGCGCCGTCGCGGCCCATGTTCTTGTCCGCCGCCATCGTGTTGCGGATGTAGGGGCCGACGTTGATGTTGTCGATGTCGAGACAGGGGATCTCGGTGATGCCGTTGTCCAGAAGCGTCTTCACCGAACCGCCGACCAGCTGGCCGTCACGGTCATATTCCGCCGTCAGCTCGTCGCCCGCTTCGATGTAGATGTAGCCGGTGCGCTCGTTGATGATGTCCTTGGCGCAGTAACGGCCCAGGATGTGGTCGAACGGCAAGAGCAGCTCGGTCACCTTGGCTTCATCGAGCCATTTCTTCACCATCCGCGGCGTGACCTTTTCGCCCGCCTTCAGGATCACTTCGCCCGAAGCGGCGTCGATCAGGTCATAGGTCGGACGGGTGCCGCGCACCCGCTCGGGGAAGAACTTCGACACCCAGCCGCGTTTGCCCTCGGCGCGGAAGGTGACGGTGTTGTAATAGGCATCCATGATGCCTTCCTGATCGAGGCCGAGCGCATAAAGCAGCGTCGTCACCGGCAGCTTGCGGCGACGGTCGATGCGCGCGAACACGAGGTCCTTGGCGTCGAACTCGAAATCAAGCCAGCTGCCGCGATAGGGAATGATCCGGCAGGCGAACAGAAGCTTGCCCGAGGAATGGGTCTTGCCGCGGTCATGGTCGAAGAACACGCCGGGCGAGCGGTGCATCTGCGACACGATCACCCGTTCGGTGCCGTTGACGATGAAGGTGCCATTGGGCGTCATCAGGGGCATGTCGCCCATGTAGACATCCTGTTCCTTGATGTCCTTGACCGACCGCGCCCCGGTGGTTTCATCGACATCGAACACGATCAGACGCAGCGTCACCTTGAGCGGCGCCGAATAGGTCAGATCGCGGCTCATGCATTCGTCAACGTCGTATTTCGGCTTTTCGAGCTCGTATTTCACGAATTCGAGGATCGCGTTGTCATTGAAGTCCTTGATCGGGAAGACCGATTGGAAGACGCCCTGAATGCCTTCGCCGTCCAGCGGACGATCGGCGTCGCCCGAGCGCAGGAACAGGTCATAGGAGGCTTTCTGAACCTCGATGAGGTTCGGCATTTCCAGAACTTCGCGAATTTTGCCGTAGTAACGGCGGATACGCTTCTGACCAACGTAAGCTTGAGCCATGCTCGTCGTGACCTTTCGTCTCTTCGCGGGTGTGCATCGTCGGGGCCCGATGCACGCCGCTTGCGAATGGGAGGCGGTTCCATACCTGCCTTCCGTCCCACCGGAAGGCTCCCGAACCGACCCTGCCTTGGGAAAGGGTTTCGCAAAACCTCTTGCCGAGACAGGTACGGCTGGGCTCGGGGAAACCCCGAACCCAGCCTGAAGTCATCTGATAGGATGCGACAGCACCCTGCCCGATTACTTGAGCTCGACTTTGGCGCCAGCCGCTTCGAGCTTTTTCTTGATCTCTTCGGCTTCGGCCTTGGCAGCGGCTTCTTTCACCTTGCCACCGGCTTCGACGAGATCTTTCGCTTCTTTGAGGCCCAGGCCGGTGACGGCGCGGACTTCTTTGATCACGTTGATCTTGTTCGCACCGGCGTCCACGAGGACGACGTCGAACTCGGTTTTTTCTTCCGCAGCTTCAGCCGGGCCAGCAGCCGGGCCAGCCATGACGACGGCGCCACCGGCGGCCGGCTCGATGCCATACTCGTCCTTGAGGATGGTTTTCAGTTCTTGGGCCTGCAGCAGCGTCAGGTTGACGATTTGCTCGGCAAGGGCTTTAAGATCGGCCATTTTTCCGTTCCATTCTGATATAGGGTTGATCCAACGTCGAGATATCCCGACGAAGGCAAGATGTTGCGTCAGGCGGCTTCCCGCTCCTCAAGAGTCTTGAGGATGCCCGCGATGTTGGAAGCAGGCGCGCCAATGGCACCGGCGATGTTCGAAGCAGGCGCCCCGATGCACGACGCGATCTGAGCGATGAGCTCTTCGCGCGACGGCATGGCGGCAACGGCTTTGACACCGGCCGGATCCAGAGCGTCCTTGCCCATGGCCCCGCCAAGAATGGCGAACTTGTCGTTCGTCTTGGCATAGGCTTCCGCGACCTTGGCCGCAGCCACCGGGTCCTCGGAATAGGCAAGAACGGTCATCCCCGTCAGAAGTTTGGCCATGCTCTCGCAGGGCTTGCCTTCCAGGGCGATCTTGGCGAGCGTGTTCTTGGCAACGCGCACGGACCCACCCACGTCACGCATTTTCGCGCGCAGGTCCTGCATCTGAGCAACCGTCATGCCTTCGTAGCGGGCAACCACCACGACGCCAGAGCTTTCGAAGATCTGGCCGAGTTCCTCGACCACTTTCTCTTTTTGGGCTCTATCCACGGTTACACTCCAAGTATGGGGGTTTCCCCCCGGCTCTGTTTCCCACGGGCACATGCCCGCAGGTCGGGTCCGATCGGTTCCCGAGAGATCGCCCGAGGCAGCAGCCCCGGAAATTCTCGTTCCCCATCTCGGGAAGGACTTACGGGGGAAACCCCCACCCTCCGTCTCGGACAGGACGGGGCTTTTTCAAGCCCCGTCATTCGCCGGTTTCCCGGCAAATTCTCAGCGGGCCGCGGCCGAGGTCAGATCGACCGTCACGCCCGGGCCCATGGTCGAGGACAGCGACACCTTCTTCAGATAGGTGCCCTTGGCGCCCGCCGGCTTGGCTTTCGACACCGCGTCGACAAAGGCACGGACGTTGTCCGCCAGCTTGTCCTCGGTGAACGAGACCTTGCCGATGCCGCCGTGGATCACGCCGGCCTTTTCGACCTTGAACTGCACTTCGCCGCCCTTGGCCGCTTCGATGGCGTTCTTCACATCCATCGTCACGGTGCCGACTTTCGGGTTCGGCATCAGGTTGCGCGGCCCGAGGATTTTCCCCAGACGGCCGACGAGCGGCATCATGTCCGGCGTCGCGATGCAGCGATCGAATTCGATCTTGCCCTGCTGGATGGTTTCCATCAGGTCTTCGGCGCCCACGATGTCGGCCCCGGCGGCTTTCGCCTCGTCGGCCTTGGCGCCACGCGCGAAGACGGCGACGCGGACGGTCTTGCCGGTGCCATGCGGTAGTTGCACCACGCCACGGACCATCTGGTCGGCGTGACGCGGGTCGACGCCCAGGTTCATCGCGATTTCAAGCGTCTCGTCGAACTTGGCCGAAGCCGCCGATTTGATCAGCTTGACGGCCTCTTCAACCGAAAGGTTGGCCTTGCCTTCGAAAGCGGTCCGCGCAGCGGCCGAACGTTTACCGATCTTGGCCATGGCTTACCCCTTAACCTCGATACCGACCGACTTCGCCGAGCCGAGGATGATGTTGATGGCGCCCTGAATGTCGTTGGCGTTCAGGTCTTTCATCTTGGCTTCGGCAATCGCCTTCACCTGCGCCGCGGTCACGGTGCCCGCGACGACGTGGCCCGGCTTGACCGACCCTTTCGGACGGTTGCGCTTGCCCACCGGCTTCAGGCCCGCCGCTTTCTTCAGCATGAACGAAGCCGGAGCGGTCTTCGTTTCAAAGGTGAAGCTCTTGTCGGCATAGTAGGTGATGACGCAGGGAACCGGCGATTCCGGCTCAAGCTCCTGCGTGCGGGCGTTGAACGCCTTGCAGAATTCCATGATGTTGATCCCGCGCTGACCCAGCGCCGGACCGATCGGCGGGGAGGGAGTGGCTTTCCCCGCCTTCACTTGCAGCTTCAGCTGCCCGATGACTTTCTTGGCCATGTGGCCCTCTCCTTTTCACTGCCGCCCCACCATGGGGCGAAGTTTAGTGGTCAGGCGGTCGCCCGCCTCCCACGCATCAACTCAGGCGGTTTTCGACACCTGGGTGAATTCCAGCTCGACCGGCGTCGGCCGGCCAAAGATCGACACCGTGACCTTGAGGCGGCCCGCGGCGTCGTCGACTTCCTCGACCATGCCCGAGAAGCCCTCGAACGGGCCGTCGGTCACGGACACATTCTCGCCGATCTCGAAGCGAATCAGGTTGCGCGGCGCGACGACTTCGCCGGTCGGGCCCTGACGGTTCAGGATCGTGTTCACCTCGGAATCACGCATCGGCGTCGGCTTGCCCTGCGGACCCAGGAAGCCGGTGACGCGGTTGATCGAGGTGATCGCGTGATAGCCACGGTCGGTCATGTCCATGCGCACCAGCACATAGCCGGGCATGAAGCGACGCTCCGACGTGACCTTCTTGCCGCGGCGGATCTCGATCACTTCTTCGGTGGGAACCAGAACTTCCTCGATCTCGTCCCCCAGGCCCTTGTCGATCACGGCCTGCTTGATCTGCTCGGCCACCTTCTTCTCGAAGTTCGAGAGAACGGAAACCGAATACCACCGCTTCGCCATCAACCTGCCTCTTTCCCCCCGGCGGCGAGCGCCGAAATTTTCTCTGCGCAACGGTCCTGCCGCTGCCCTGTCAACAAAGAACGGCGCGCATCATTCGAATCGATGCACGCCGGTTCTTGAGTGTCGTGCCCGTTTAGCCTTGCCCGCCCCGCATTTCAAGGGCTTCGATGGCCTCAGATGAACATTGCCTTGATCCCGAGGTTGATCACCCAATCCACGAGGGAAAAGAAGATCGCCGCCACCATCGCCATGGTCAGCACCATGATGGTGGTCAGAACGACCTCGCGCCGGGTCGGCCAGGTGATCTTGCCAACTTCCGAGCGCACCTGGCTCAGGAACTGGATCGGGTTTGCCATGCTGCTTCCTCTCATGCGACGGCGCCGGGATACGCGCAGATGCGGCAGAATTCAAGCGCGATGCGTGGATCTGCGCCACACCGAAACCGGGCCACAAGCTGCGGCACGCTGCGATTTCGGGAAATGAAGGATGGCAGGAGTTGGGGGACTCGAACCCACGACCCTCGGTTTTGGAGACCGATGCTCTACCAACTGAGCTAAACTCCTGTGCCTGCCGCGTCACTACATATCTTGTGCGGGGCCGTCAAGCGGCTGACGGCGATCTGCGCACAGTTCCCGCAAACCAATTCGCCGCAGCCCGCCGCCGCCGCAACTCGCGCTTCCCAAAACCGCGATTTTCCTGTATGCGCGCACAATCTGCGACGTGAGCCCAACCCCCCGGGCGCATGCGAAGGATTGGGGGGCGGCGGCAATGGGGCCGCCATATGCCGGGAGACATGGGAAGGTCCCATGCGTGCTCCCAGACAGGATACGCTGATGTTCAACGTTACGAAAAAATCGATCCAGTGGGGCGGTGAGACGCTGACGCTGGAAACGGGCAAAGTTGCCCGTCAGGCCGATGGGTCGGTCATCGCCACTCTGGGCGAAACCTCGGTCATGGCCAACGTCACCTTTGCCAAGGAAGCCAAGCCGGGGCAGGATTTCTTCCCGCTGACCGTGCATTATCAGGAAAAATACTACGCCGCCGGCAAGATCCCCGGCGGTTTCTTCAAACGCGAGGCGCGTCCTTCGGAAAAGGAAACGCTGGTCTCGCGTCTGATCGACCGTCCCTGCCGTCCGCTCTTCGTGCCGGGCTTCAAGAACGAAGTTCTGGTGATGGCCACCGTGCTGTCCTGCGATCTGGTGAACGATCCCGACATCGTCGCGATGATCGCCGCCTCGGCCGCGCTGACGATCTCGGGCGTGCCCTTCATGGGGCCGATCGGCGCCGCGCGCGTGGGCTTCGTCAACGGCGCCTATGTGCTGAACCCGGCCATGGACGACATGACCAAGCTGCGCGACAACCCCGAGCAACGTCTGGATCTGGTCATCGCGGGCACGAAAGACGCCGTGATGATGGTGGAATCGGAAGCCTATGAGCTGACCGAGGACGAGATGCTCGGCGCGGTCAAGTTCGGCCACGAACAGATGCAGCCGGTGATCGACCTGATCATTTCGCTGGCCGAAGAGGCCGCGAAAGAGCCCTTCCATTTCGACGCGCCCGATTACTCGGCGCTGCTCGAGCGGGTGAAAGCCGCGGGCGAGACCGAGATGCGCGCCGCCTTCGCGATCCGCGACAAGCAGGAACGCTCGAATGCGATCTCGGCGACGGTCGATCTGATCAAGTCGAAGCTCTCGGAAGAAGACCTGGCCGACATCAACCTCGGCTCGGCGATCAAGGCGCTCGAATCGGGCATCCTGCGCGGTGACATCATCAACGGTGGCGCCCGCATCGACGGCCGCGACAACAAGACCGTGCGTCCGATCGTGGCGGAAGTCGGCATCCTGCCGCGCACCCATGGCTCGGCGCTGTTCACCCGCGGCGAAACGCAGGGTCTGGTCGTGACCACGCTCGGCACCGGCGATGACGAACAGATCATCGACGCGCTGAACGGCAACACCCGGTCGAACTTCCTGCTGCACTACAACTTCCCGCCCTATTCGGTCGGCGAAGTGGGCCGCGTCGGCAGCCCGGGCCGTCGCGAGATCGGCCATGGCAAGCTGGCCTGGCGCGCGCTGCAGGCGGTTCTGCCCGCGGCGACCGACTTCCCCTACACGATCCGCGTCGTCTCCGAGATCACCGAATCGAACGGCTCGTCCTCGATGGCCTCGGTCTGCGGCGGCTCGCTGTCGATGATGGATGCCGGTGTGCCGCTGAAAGCCCCGGTGGCCGGTGTGGCCATGGGTCTGATCCTGGAAAATGACGGCCGCTGGGCGGTTCTGACCGACATTCTGGGCGACGAAGACCATCTGGGCGACATGGACTTCAAGGTGGCGGGGACCGAAAACGGCATCACCTCGCTGCAGATGGACATCAAGGTCGCAGGCATCACGCCCGAGATCATGCAGCAGGCGCTGGCGCAGGCGAAAGACGGCCGCATGCACATCCTGGGCGAAATGTCGAAGGCCCTCTCGGCCGGTCGTCAGGAATTCTCGGCCCATGCGCCGCGGATCGAGACGATGCAGATCCCGACCGACAAGATCCGCGAAGTGATCGGCTCGGGCGGCAAGGTGATCCGCGAGATCGTCGAGGTCTCGGGCGCCAAGGTCGACATCAACGACGACGGCGTGATCAAGATCGCCTCGGCCAATGCCGAAGCCATCAAGAAGGCCTATGACATGATCTATTCGATCGTGGCCGAGCCGGAAGAGGGCAAGATCTACCGCGGCAAGGTGGTGAAGCTGGTCGATTTCGGCGCCTTCGTGAACTTCTTCGGCAAGCGCGACGGTCTGGTGCATGTCTCGCAAATCGCGGGCAAGCGTCTGAACCATCCGAACGAGGCGCTGAAGGAAGGTCAGGAAGTCTGGGTCAAGCTTCTGGGCTTCGACGATCGCGGCAAGGTGCGCCTTGGCATGAAGATGGTCGATCAGGAGACCGGCGCCGAGCTGCCGCCCGAGGCGAAATCGAAGGACGAGCAGCCCGAGGGCTGATCGCAGCGCAAAAACGGCAAAGCCCCCGCAACCGCGGGGGCTTTTGCTTTTCGGCCCTTGGGCCGGGGCTCAGCGCCCGTAGACGGCATGACGGGCCAGATCGCGGGCATTGTGACGCGACAGGCCAAGGTCGAACCAGTCGGCATCGGTCATGCGGTCGAATTCCGCCAAAAGCGCGACATAGGCGCGACGTTGCGCATGGGCCGCGCGCAGCTGCGCGACGGCATGGACAAGCACATCCAGCAAGGCGACGGGGCGGGGCTGGGACAGCGTGGAAGCGAGGGGCATCTTTTCGTCTTTCGGTCTCCGGCAGGACCATCCCGCCGTTACCGACAACCTGCGCCTGAAGCGGCCATCGCACAATCCGGGGATTGGACAAGGCCGCGATGCCGAAACTGCATGACTGGTAAGGTTTTGTTACCACATGGCCGAAAATAATTTGATCAAATTTTCCGGCAGAAGGCTTGTCACAAGGCCTTCCCCCTGTCACGCTGACGCCACGCTGGCCCGGACAAGGGAGACTGCCATGATCGAGAAACGCCACTTCTACATCGACGGAACATGGGTCGGCCCGCATCAGCCGCGCGACCATGCCGTGATCGACCCTTCGACCGAGGAGCCCTGCGCGGTGATCTCGCTCGGCGACCGGGCGGATACGGAGGCGGCGGTGGCCGCCGCCCTGCGCGCCGGTCCCGGCTGGGCCGCGACGCCCCCCGCCGCGCGTCTGGCGGCGGTGGAACGCCTGCTGGCGATCTATCAATCCCGGGCCGAGGAAATGGCGCAGGCGATGAGCCTTGAGATGGGCGCACCGATCGATTTCGCCCGCGAAAGCCAGGTCGGTGCCGGCATCTGGCATATCTCGAATTTCATCCGCGCCGCCAAGGACTTCCAATGGCTGCATCCGCTCGGCGACGGCACGCCCGGCGCGATGATCGCCTATGAACCCGTCGGCGTCGTCGGCCTGATCACGCCCTGGAACTGGCCGATGAATCAGGTGACGCTGAAAGTCGTTCCGGCGCTGCTCGCCGGTTGCACGATGGTTCTGAAACCCTCGGAGGAGGCGCCGCTCTCCGCGCTGCTCTTTGCGGAATTCGTGCACGCGGCGGGCGTGCCTGCGGGCGTCTTCAACCTGGTGAACGGCGACGGCGCGGGCGTCGGCACGCAGCTGTCCACCCATCCCGATGTCGAGATGATCTCCTTCACCGGCTCGACGCGGGCGGGCAAGGCGATCTCTCAGGCCGCCGCGGCGACGCTGAAACGGGTCTGTCTGGAACTGGGCGGCAAGGGGGCCAATCTGGTCTTTGCCGATGCCGACGACAACGCCATCGCCCGCGGCGTGCGGCATTGCATGAACAACTCAGGCCAAAGCTGCAACGCGCCGACGCGGATGCTGGTCGAGCGCCCGCTTTACGACCGCGCCGTACAGATCGCCGCCGAGGTTGCCGCCGCGATCAAGGTCGCCCCGGCGCAGGCGCCCGGCCGCCACATCGGCCCGGTGGTGAACGCGGCCCAATTCGAGAAGATCCAGTCCCTGATCGAAACCGGGATCAAGGAAGGCGCCCGTCTGGTCGCGGGCGGCCTTGGCCGCCCCGAGGGGCTGAACAAGGGCTTCTTCATCCGCCCGACCGTCTTTGCCGATTGCACCCCGGACATGACGGTGATGCGCGAGGAAATCTTCGGTCCGGTGCTTTCGATCATGCCCTTCGACACCGAGGCCGAGGCTGTCTCCATCGCCAATGCCACGCCCTATGGCCTGACCAATTACGTGCAGTCGCAAGACGGCGCCCGGCGCAACCGGCTGGCGCGGCTGCTGCGCTCGGGCATGGTCGAGATGAACGGCCAAAGCCGCGGCGCGGGGGCGCCTTTCGGCGGCGTGCGCGCCTCGGGCCGCGCCCGCGAGGGCGGCCGCTGGGGCATCGAGGAATTCTGCGAAGTGAAGTCGATCTCGGGCTGGGCGGACTGACCCGCCGCCCCAAATCGGCCCCCTTTCATCTTGCCGCAAATACCTCGGGGGTGCGGGGGCAGCGCCCCCGCGGGCGGCGCAACAGACCCCGGACCCGGCCCAAAGCAAAACGCCTGCCCCGGGGGGCAGGCGTTCCGTTTTTCGAAACCCGAAAGGGATCAGCGGCGCAGGCCGAGACGCTCGATCAGCGACTGGTAGCGGGCCACATCCTTCTTCTTCAGATAGTCGAGCAGTTTGCGGCGCTGGGCCACCATCATCAGCAGGCCACGACGCGAATGGTTGTCTTTCTTGTGGGCCTTGAAGTGCTCGGTCAGCGTCGCGATGCGCGAGCTGAGGATCGCCACCTGGACTTCCGGCGAGCCGGTGTCGCCTTCCTTGGTGGCAAATTCTTTCATCAGACGGGTTTTGGTCTCGACGGTGATCGACATCGGGGTCTCCTGTGCAAAGGGTGATGGCGCAAGCCGGGATGTCGTCCAGCAGGGCCCGTGGAGTCTCCGCCGAATCCGGCGGATGGCGGCGTTTAGCGGAAAAACGCTGCAAAGGAAAGCCCAAAGCCCGGGTCAGACGGCGCCGAATTCCTCGGGGGTGATCAAAAGCACATCCTCGGGGCGCAGATCGCCCGCAGCGACCACCTCGGCCAGATGCACCCCATTCAGGGTGATCCAGACATTGCCCTCGGTCGTCGCGGGCTCCAGCGTCACTTCCGGGGGGACGCCATTGTCCGGGTCATAGACGACGACGATCTGATCGGCGCTGGAATCGTAATCGGTGATCGTCGCGGGGGTTTCGGGATCGATCCACTCGCCCAGCGCGAACAGATCGCCATCCTCACCGCCCGAGGCCCAATCACCCGCACCTATCATCAGCGTATCGGCCCCCACACCGCCGTTGAGGAAATCCATACCATCGGCATCACTGTTGCCGCTTTGACCGTCCGAAACAACCCCGATGAGAAGGTCGTCGCCACTTCCGCCGCTCAGCTCGTCCGTGCCGGTGCCGCCGATCAGCGTGTCCTCCCCGGCATTGCCGCACAGGCTGTCATCGCCCGCATCGCCCTCAACGCGATCCTCGCCCGCACCGCCCAGAAGCAGGTCCGCGCCCGCGCCGCCACCCAGACTGTCGTCGCCAAAGCCTGCCGCCAAGGTGTCATCGCCCGCCCCGCCGATCAGCGTGTCGTCGCCGCGCCCGCCCTCAAGGCTGTCGTCGCCGCGCCCGCCCTCAAGGCTGTCGTCGCCCGCCGCGCCCACAAGGCTGTCATCGCCATCGCCGCCGCGGAGGGTATCGTCCCCGGCATAGCCATTGATCTGGTCATCGCCCGCCAGACCGTCAAGCTGATCGTCGAAAAGATCGCCCCAAAGGATGTCGCGTCCATCGGTCGCCTCCGGCGAGGGCTCGGGCTCGGTCGGGATCTCGTCGGGCAGGGTGGTCTCGGTGTCATCGGTCGAAGGATCTTCGGACCCGGTGCCAGCATCGGTATCGGCTTCGTCCCGATCCTGCGCGCTATCCCCGACCGTCCCGGTCTCAGTATCCCCGGTCGGGGCGACACCTGCGGCAAGACCCGCCATCAAAAGACCCAGAAACCCCGACAGGAACAGCATGGCGCACCCTCACCCTTACCGGCGCATCATAGCCGAAACCGCCGCGCGGAACAAAAGCAAACTCGGCGAAAACAGGGTCGCGAGGCGGTTTTCCCGGGGCCGTGGTTAAGCTTGCCCCCCGCCCGGGTCAGCGCCAGAGCTGCAACGGCTGCGCATAGCCGATGTAAAGCGGATGTTTCGGCGCCCCGGCGGCGGTCAGGCCCAGATGGTGCAGATCGCGCCCCGATTCGCGCAGCAGCTGCGCCACCGCCGCACCGCGGTTCAGATGCGCCCCATGCGTGCCCCAGGCGCAGATGATCCGGTCCGCCGGTCCGCCCGCCCAATCCACGCTCTCGCGGATCGCGGCATCGTTGTCCGGCCCGACCGGATCGGCCACGGCCCGCATCGCGCGCGGATCGGTGGCGCGAAAGGCGAAGATGTTCGTCACCCGGAAGGCGCCAAAGCCCAAGGCCCGCGCCCGGCGTTCGCAGCGCTCGACCGTGGGGTCGTTCTGCACCTCGGTCGCGGTCGAGGGGTTGAGCATCACGAACAGCGCCCGCGGCAGGGCACCGTCCCAGACCCGCGTCAGCAGATAGCGATAGGCCTCGCAGTCGGAATAGACCGCCA
Source organism: Rhodobacter sp. 4.3.4 (assembly GCF_058724655.1). Classification (NCBI taxonomy): domain Bacteria; kingdom Pseudomonadati; phylum Pseudomonadota; class Alphaproteobacteria; order Rhodobacterales; genus Rhodobacter; species Rhodobacter sp. 4.3.4. The sequence continues at coordinate 335,320 of NZ_CM178967.1, read as the reverse complement.
CCGAGGGGGCATCGCCCTTGACATGGGTCCGGGTGATCATGCCCCGGTCCGGTTGAAGACGCGCTCGGGGTGGACCTCGCCGCCCATGTAGCGGCCCACCGCGATGGCCAGACCGTGATGGCTGACCCAGACCTCGGTGCCGAAGTCGATGCCCGAACAGATCACCTGACCCGGGTTGCCATGGCTCAGCCGCACCGCGCCCTCGACGGTGGCCTTGACCTCGGGCAGATCATCCAGCCCCAGTTCCAGCGGCAGCAGTTGCGCGTCCAGCTCCGGCGTCCGCGCCATCCGGTCGATCTCGTCAAGGCTCAGACCCTTCTCCGCCTCGAACGGGCCCGACCAGACCCGGCGCAACCAAAGCACATGGCCAAGGCAGCCCAGGGCCTGCCCCAGATCGCGGGCGATCGCACGCACATAGCCGCCCTTGCCGCAGACCATCTCCAGCTCCACCGTGTCGGCATCGGGCCGCGAAATCATCTCCAGGCTTTCGACCCAGAGCGGGCGGGCGGCAAGATCCATGTCGACGCCCTCGCGGGCCAGATCATAGGCGCGCTCGCCCTCGACCTTCACCGCGGAATATTGTGGCGGCACCTGCAGGATGTCGCCCCGGAACGCCCCCAGCGCGGCCGCGATCTCGGCATCGCTCGGGCGGCTGTCGGAGCGCGCGACGATCGCCCCCTCGGCATCGTCGGTCGCCGTCGCCGCGCCAAAGCGCACCTGAAAGCGGTAGCATTTCAGCGCATCGGTGATGAAGGGCACGGTCTTCGTCGCCTCGCCCAAAGCCACCGCCAGAACGCCGGTCGCGGCCGGGTCGAGCGTGCCCGCATGGCCGGCCTTTTTCGCGTCAAAGGCCCAGCGCACCTTTCCGACGACCGCGGTCGAGGTCACCCCCGCAGGTTTGTCGACGACAACCCAGCCCGAAATCTCGCGACCCTTCTTGCGACCCATGACCGTCTCCCTGATGCAGGCCCGCCTGCTAGCGCCTTGCGGCCTGCGGGTCAATCGCGGGCAACAAGCCCGACCATCGGACCAAGCGGCAGGCCGAAATCGGCGCGGCCCTGCGCGGGCACGAACAGCCGCGAAATCGAGCCGTCGAAATAAAGCGCATTCGGCGCCCCAAGGCTGTCGCGGAAGAAGCGGGCGAAGCGGTGGAAGGTCACGGGCCGGTCGGAAATCACGAACCAGGCGGTCTGCCCGTCGGCCGAAACCCCCACCCCGTTGCGGATATAGGTCGAGGTGCTGTCGGGCAGGAACCGCGGATGCAGCGCGCCGTCGATCACCAGCATCGGGCCGGATTGCGTGGCAAAGCGGCAGGCGGGCGGGGCGGCGGCAAAGGCCCGGCTCTCGATCACCGCGAAACGGTCCGAGATGCAGAAGACCCCGTTCGGCAACATGCCGAAATTCCCCGGCCCCTCGCGGGTAACGATCGGCGCAAGTTCGATGCCGTTTTCGATGTAAAGCCCGGCCGGATCGCGGCTTGGCGCATACATCCCGGCATTCATCGCAAAGACCAGCCGTTCGCCCGGCGCCAGCCCGGCCTTGACCCGCTCGGCATTGCCCAGAATCTGGCCCTGATCGTTCTTCAGCCACAGCCGCACATCCTGCCCGGCCTGCGCCTGACAGACGGTGAAGGGCGTGTCCTCGAAAGTGACGGTGTGGCAGGGATCGGCCGCCAGCGCGAGGCGCGGCACAATCAGCGCCAGCGCCGCGAACAGCCGCGCCCAGAGTGGCTTAATCGTCATCGCCTGCATCGTCATCCCGCGCCGCAATATCGCGCTGCACGGTTTCATCGGAAAACAGCCGCCGCGTCTCGTCAAGCCGGTCAAAGGTCTCGTCCATGCGAAACCGCAGGTCGGGCGCGTATTTCAGCGTCATCGCCTTGGCCACATGATGGCGCAGCTCGCCCGAATGACGGCGCAGCGCCGCCAGCATCGCCTCGGCGCTCTCGCCCCCCAGCGTGCCGCCCAGCGGCGCCACATAGACCGTCGCCACCTTCAGATCTGGCGAGGTCCGCACCTCGCCCACGGTGATCGAGATCTTGTTGAGGTCCGGGTCATGCACATCGCCGCGCAAAAGCACGTCGGAAAGGGTGCGCCGGATCAGTTCGCCGACGCGAAGCTGACGTTGCGAGGGGCCATCGCCCGAGGAGAAACGGTTCTTTGCCATGCCCCGCACATAGGGCTTTCGGGCCCTTTCCGCAACGGGGGCCGCAACGGGGCCCATAACGGGGCTTTGCCAAGCGGGCGGGCGCGGGCTAGGAAGGGCGAAACGCATGGAGAGACAAATGACTGACCTGCCGGGGATCGTGATCACGGGGATTTCGGGACGCATGGGGCGGATGCTGGCGGCAACCGTCGCCGCCTCGGACAAGGCGCGGCTTGTCGGGGCGGTCGAGCGCGCGGGCCATGACTGGATCGGCCGCGATCTGGGCGAGGCGCTGGGCGGGCCAAAAAACGGTGTCATCGTCACCGATGATCCGCTCGAAGCCTTTGCGAAGGCGCAGGCGGTGATCGATTTCACCGCGCCTGCAGCGACGCTCGAATTTGCGCGGCTCGCCGCACAGGCCCGCGCCGTGCATGTGATCGGCACGACGGGCTTCGAGAAAGAGCAGATCGCGGCGCTGGAACCCGCCTCGCGGCATTCGGTGCAGATCCGGGCGGGCAACATGAGCCTTGGCGTGAACCTGCTGACGAAACTCGCAAAGACCGTGGCGCAGGCGCTGGATGCCGATTGGGACATCGAAGTGGTCGAGGCGCATCACAACCGCAAGGTCGATGCCCCCTCGGGCACGGCGCTGATGCTGGGTCAGGCCGCCGCCGACGGCCGCGGCATCGATCTGGAGGGCATGACCGAATCGGGTCGGCACGGCCTCACCGGCGCCCGCAAGCACGGCGCCATCGGCTTTTCGGCGATCCGCGGCGGCGATATCGTGGGCGAACATGACGTGATCTTCGCCACGGCGGGCGAGCGCATCGTGCTGCGCCACATCGCCACCGACCGCGCGATCTTCGCCCGCGGCGCGCTCCGGGCCGCGCTCTGGGGGCAGGACAAGACCCCCGGCCAATATGACATGATGGACGTGCTGGGGATCTGACCCAACTCCGCGCCTGATTTCATCTTGCTCGAAATACCTCACTGGGGTGCGGGGGTGTGAAACCCCCGCCGCCACGGTCGGGCACCGGCGCCTCAGAAGTCGATGGCGATGCCCTTCTTCTCCCAATCGCCAAAGCGCACCGGCTCGGGTCCGTCGCGGCCGCCGAATTCCTTCGGCAAGTCCGCGGCTTTCGCCGCCTTGCGCCGTTCCTCGGCCTCGGCCAGCGCGCGGATCGCGGCGGGGGGCAGCTCCTTCGGGGCGTCTTCGCTCATCAAGGCCTCCGGCTTTGCGTTTCGGGTCGGGCCTGATATAGGCCGCCCCATCCACGCGAACAAGCAAGGGAAAGCGCCATGGCTTCGATCGATCCGGCCCGCCGTGCGGCAGCGGCGCTTCTGTCCGGCGTGCTGCAGGAACGGCTGACCTTGGCCGAACAGGCGGGCGAGCTGGCCGCGCTGGCGCCGCCCGACCGCGCCCGGGCGCAGCGGATCGCGCTGGCCACGCTGCGCAACCTCACCCGCGCCGATGCGATGCTGAAGCCGCATCTGCGCAAGGCGCCGCCGCCCGATCTGCATGTGCTTTTGCGCCTCGGCACGGTCGAGATCTGCGCATTGGGCGAAGCGCCCCATGGCGTCACCGACGCGCTTGTCACCCTTGCGCGCTCGGGCGGGCAAAAGACCGAAGGCTTCGCCGGGCTGATCAACGCGGTGCTGCGCAAGATCGCCTCTGACACTGACCGCTGGGCGCGGCTTGATGCCCCCGCGCTGCCGGGCTGGCTGCGCGGGCGGCTGATGTCGGCTTACGGCAAGGTCGCGGTGATGCGGATGGAGGCGGCGCATCTGGCGGGCGCCCCCACCGATCTGTCGGTGAAAGCCGATGCCGAGACCTGGGCCGCGAAACTCGGGGCGGAACTGCTGCCCACCGGCACGCTGCGGCTGACGCAGGCCGGGCAGATCACCGAACTTCCGGGCTATGCGACGGGCGACTGGTGGGTGCAGGATGCCGCCGCCGCCCTGCCCGCCAAGGTTGTGAACGCCCAGCCGGGCGAGCAGGTGCTTGACCTTTGCGCGGCACCCGGCGGCAAGACGCTGCAACTGCTCGCTGCCGGGGCCCGGGTCACCGCGCTGGATGTCTCCGCCCCGCGTCTTGACCGGCTGGAGGAGAATCTGGCCCGCTGCGGGATGCGGGCCGAAACCGTCGTGGCCGATGCGCTCGACTGGGTTCCCGCGGCGCCTTTCGATGCGATCCTGCTCGATGCGCCCTGTTCGGCCACCGGCACGATTCGCCGCCACCCGGATCTGCCCTTCGTGAAAGATGCCAGCGGCATCAAGACCTTGGTGGCGCTGCAGGCGGCGCTGCTGGACCGGGCGCTGGGCTGGCTCAAACCCGGCGGGCGGATGATCTATGCCACCTGCTCGCTTCTGCCCGAGGAGGGCGAGGCGCAGATCGCCGCCGCCCTGACCCGCCATCCGGGGCTGCAGATCCTTCCCGCGACCGTCCCGGGCCTTGATCCCGACTGGCGGACGGAACATGGCTGCCTGCGCCTGCGCCCGGATTTCTGGCCGGACCGCGGCGGGCTTGACGGCTTCTTCATCGCCGTGCTGCGGCGGGACGGCTGACCGGAAAAACACCCGATGACAGGACCCGGGCAGGACTTTATTCTGCGCCAGAAACGACAGCAGGCATGACGGTTCACATTCAAGGGCAGGCAGGATGACGGGGGGAAAGGGCAAATCCGCGCGGGCCGGGTCGCGGCGGCGGCTGACCGGCCTGCTTGACCGGCTGGCGGCGTTGCGCGCCACCATGGCCAGCCCCGCCACCGGCTTCGTCAGCCAGCCCGAGCCGCGCTCAATCGGCTCCTTTGCCCGCGGACGGCAGATGATCGCCGGGAATTTCCTTTTTGCCGGGTTTCTGGTCGAGGGGCCGGACCGCTCGATCTGGGATCTGCCCGTCCCCGACCCCAGCTTCGAGGAGGCGCTGCAGGGGTTCACCTGGCTTGACGATCTGGCCGCGGTGGGCGACCGGCCCGCGCGCGACAGGGCGCAGGCCTGGGTCTTTGACTGGATCGCCCGCTATGGCCGGGCCCGGGGGCCGGGCTGGACCCCGGATCTGACCGGGCGGCGGCTGATCCGGCTGATCAATCATGCGCTGTTCCTGCTCAATGGCCGCGACAAGACCGAGGCGCAGGCCTTCTTCCGCTCGCTCGGCCAGCAGACGCTGTTTCTGGCGCGGCGCTGGCGCTCGGCCAGCCCCGGCCTGCCGCGGGTCGAGGCGCTGACCGGGCTGATTTATGCGAGCCTCGCGCTGACCGGGATGGAGCGCCATGCCGGGGCCGCCTCCGAGGCTTTGGCCGCCGAATGCACCGAGGATATCGACGCGGCAGGCGCCATTCCCACCCGCAACCCCGAGGAATTGCTGGAAGTCCTGACGCTGCTTTTGTGGGCCGCCGATGCGATGACCGCGGCCGGGCGCACGCCTTTGCCCGAGCATCTGGCCGCGATCGCGCGGATCGCGCCGACGCTGCGGGCGTTGCGCCATGCCGATGGCGGGCTGGCGCGGTTTCATGGCGGTGGCCGCGGCGCCGAGGGGCGGCTGGACAGCGCGCTGAACGCCTCCGGCACCCGGGCCGTGGCGCGGACCGGGCTGGCGATGGGCTTTGCCCGGCTGCATGCCGGGCGCAGCAGCCTGATCGTCGATGCCGCGCCCCCGCCCAAGGGCGCCGCCTCGGCCAATGCCCATGCCTCGACGCTGGCCTTTGAACTCACCTCGGGGCGCTGGCCGCTGATCGTCAACTGCGGCTCGGGGGCGATGTTCGGCCCCGACTGGCACCGCGCCGGCCGCGCCACGCCCAGCCATTCGACGCTAGCGATCGAGGGCTATTCCTCGTCGCGGCTTGGCCCCGCCCGCCGCACCGGCGCGGCGATGCGAACCTGGCTTGAGGAAACGCCCTCCGAAGTCTGGATGCGGCCGGAAACAGACCCGGCCCGGCATGCGCTTTTCGGCCATGACGGCTATCTGCTCACCCACGGGCTGACCCATATCCGCGAGCTGGAGCTTGCCCCCGATGGCAACGCGCTGAAGGGGATGGACACGCTGGGCGCGATGACCAGCGCCGACAAGGCCCGGTTCGAGACCGTGTTTCAGGCCGATGCGCTGCGCGGCATTCCGTTTCAGATTCGTTTCCACATCCACCCCGAGGTCGATGCCACGCTCGACATGGGCGGCTGGGCGGTGTCGATGGCGCTCAAATCCGGCGAGATCTGGGTTTTCCGCTTCGACGGCCCGGTCGATCTGACGCTCGACCCCTCGGTCTATCTGGAAAAGGGCCGCCTGCGCCCGCGCGCCACGCAACAAATCGTGCTTTCGGGCCGTTTGCAGGCGCCGATCCAGCAAATCGGCTGGACCTTGGCCAAGGCTCAGGATACCCCCGGCGCCAATCCGGGCGCGCCCACGCCGCCCTCTCCCGCTCCCTGACCACGGGCCGCGACGGCCCTTGCAAAGAAGGAAAGTCCCGTGACCCATCCCATTCCGCTCACCCGTGCGCTGCTTTCGGTGTCCGACAAGACCGGTCTGGTCGATTTCGCCCGCGCGCTGGCCGCCCGCGGGGTCGAGCTTCTCTCGACCGGCGGCACCGCCAAGGCGCTGCGCGAAGCCGGGCTTTCGGTGCGTGACGTGGCCGAGGTGACCGGCTTCCCCGAGATGATGGACGGACGGGTGAAGACGCTGCACCCGAAGGTGCATGGCGGGCTTTTGGCGCTGCGCGACAATGCCGAGCATCTGACTGCGATGGAAACCCATGGCATTGAGGTGATCGACCTGCTCGTCGTCAACCTTTACCCGTTCGAGGCCACCGTGGCCAAGGGCGCCGCCTATGACGATTGTATCGAGAATATCGACATCGGCGGCCCGGCGATGATCCGCGCCGCGTCGAAGAACCATGCCTTCGTCGCCACTGTGGTCGATGTCGAGGATTACGCCGCCGTGCTGGCGGAACTGGATGCCAATGACGGCAAGACCACCTTCGCCTTCCGCCAGCGCCTTGCGCAGATCGCCTATGCCCGCACCGCCGCCTATGATGCCGCGGTCTCCACCTGGATGGCGCAGGCGATCGGCGAAGCGGCCCCGCGCCGCCGCGCCTTTGCCGGGACGCTGGCGCAGACCCTGCGCTATGGCGAAAACCCGCATCAGTCGGCCGCCTTCTATCTGGACGGCTCGGCCCGTCCGGGCGTGGCGACGGCGCAGCAGCATCAGGGCAAGGAACTGAGCTACAACAACATCAACGACACCGACGCGGCTTTTGAGCTGGTGGCGGAATTCCCGAACGACGCCCCGGCTTGCGCGATCATCAAACACGCCAACCCCTGCGGCGTGGCCACCGGCAAGACGATGCTCGAAGCCTACACAAGGGCGTTCGACTGCGACCGCACCTCGGCCTTTGGCGGCATCATCGCACTGAACCAGCCCCTTGACGCCGCAACGGCGGAAGAAATCTGCAAGATCTTCACCGAAGTCGTGATCGCCCCCGCGGCCAGCGACGAGGCGAAGGCGATCTTTGCCGCGAAAAAGAACCTGCGCCTGCTGACGACGGGCGCCCTGCCCGACCCGAAAGCGCCGATCACCAGCTTCCGTCAGGTGGCGGGCGGCTTCCTCGTGCAGGGCAAGGACAATGGCGCGATCACGCTCGATGATCTGAAGGTCGTCACCGAACGCGCGCCCTCGGAGCAGGAGCTGAAAGACCTGCTCTTTGCCTGGAAAGTCGCGAAACACGTCAAGTCGAACGCGATCATCTATGTGAAAGACGGCGCCACCGTCGGCGTTGGCGCGGGGCAGATGAGCCGCGTCGACAGCACCCGGATTGCCGCCCGCAAATCCCTCGACATGGCCGAGGTGATGGGCCTGGCCGCGCCGCTGACCCAGGGTTCGGTGGTGGCGTCCGACGCCTTCTTCCCCTTTGCCGATGGTCTGATCACCGCCGCCGAGGCGGGGGCGACGGCGATCATCCAGCCCGGCGGTTCGATGCGTGATCAGGAGGTGATCGACGCCGCGAACGAGCGCGGTCTCGCCATGGTCTTCACCGGCATGCGCCACTTCCGGCACTGAGGCATCATGCGGGTGATGGCGCGGTTTGCGGCAGCGGTGCTGCTGCTCGATCAGGTGACGAAAGTCATCGTCGTGCAATGGATCGGGCTCGACCGGATCGGCCAGATGGCGGTGCTGCCGCCCTGGTTCAACCTGCGCATGGCGTGGAACCGGGGCATCAACTTCGGCCTGTTCGCGGGCGAGGATGAGATCACCCGCTGGGCCCTGGTGGTGATGGCGCTCGCCATCTCGGCCTGGGTCTGGCACTGGGTCAGCCGCCATCCGCAGGGGCTGCGCGGACAGGTCGCCGCGGGTCTGCTCATCGGCGGGGCGCTGGGCAATGTGATCGACCGCATCACCTATGGCGCGGTGGCCGATTTCCTCAATGTCTCGACGCCGTTCTGGGACAACCCGTTTTCCTTCAACGTCGCCGATATCGCCATCTTCCTCGGCGCGGCGGGTCTGGTGCTGTTCACCGGCGAGGGCAAGTCCGGCCGGGGATGAGTGCCTTTGGGACGTGACGGACGGCTGGCGATAGGCTAAGACGGGGCAAACGGCGATGGAGTGCTGCATGCGATCGGTGTCTGGAACGCTCGGGATTGCGCTGGTGACGGCGCTGGCCCTTGGCGGCTGCGGCGGCGCGAAGGACAAACAGCCCGAGCTGATGCACCTGCGGTCCTCGACCTCGGGGCCGGATGAATTCGGCATCCTGCCGACGAAGCCGCTGGCCATGCCCGACAGCCTGACCGAGCTGCCCGCGCCGACGCCGGGGGGCGCGAACATCACCGATCCGACACCGCAGGCCGATGCCGTTGCGGCGCTGGGCGGCGATCCCGCCCGCGTGACCGGCACCGGCCGCGCCGCGGGCGATCGCGGGCTGCTGGGCCATTCGGGGCGCTTCGGCACCGAAGCCGGCATCCGCGACCGGCTTGCCACCGAGGATCTGGAGTGGCGGCGCAAGCATGATGGCCGGTTGCTGGAACGACTGTTCAACATCAACGTCTATCTCAAGGCCTATGCGCCGATGTCGCTTGACCAGCAGGCCGAGCTGGAGCGCTGGCGGCAGCGGGGCCTGCGCACCCCCGCCGCGCCGCCCTCGGGCACGGCGCAGCAGGCGTTGCCGTAACGTCCGTTCAAACCTGCGTCAGCCCCGTGCCGTCACGGTTGCCTGTGGCGGCGACGTGTTTACCATGGCGACAGATCGACGGAGGTGCCCATGCGCACGATGCTTGCCGGATTGTTCCTGACGGCGACGGCTTTTGGCGCTTCAGCCGCGCCGGTGACCCATTTTACCCTGAAGAACGGGCTGGAGGCCGTGGTGATCGAGGATCACCGTGCCCCGGTCGTGGTGCAGATGGTCTGGTACAGGGCCGGATCGGCCGATGAGGTCCGCGGCAAGTCGGGCATCGCCCATTACCTGGAACATCTGATGTTCAAGGGCACCGACACGCTGGCATCGGGCGAATTGTCCAAGGTGGTGGCGGCGAATGGCGGCTCGGACAATGCCTTCACCAGCTATGATTACACCGCCTATTACCAGCGCATCGCCGCCGACCGGCTGGAGCTGGTGATGAAGATGGAAGCCGACCGGATGCGCAACCTGCGCATCTCGCCCGATGACTGGAAGACCGAGCGCGAAGTGATTCTGGAGGAACGCGCCGAGCGCACCGACAGCGACCCTTCGGAGCTTCTGAACGAGCAGATGCTGGCGGCGCAATTCCTCAACAGCCCCTATGGCACGCCGGTGCTTGGCTGGCGCCAGGAGATGGAGGGCCTGACCCGCGAGGATGCGCTGGCCTGGTATAGCCGCTACTACGCGCCGAATGGCGCGGTGCTGGTGGTGGCGGGCGATGTGACGCCCGATCAGGTGAAGCGGCTCGCCGAGACCTATTACGGCCCGCTGGAACCGTCGAAGACCATTCCGCCCCGCATCCGCCCGCAGGAGCCGCCGCAGCTTGCGGCCCGGCGCATGGTGTTTCGCGATGCCCGCATCGCCCAACCCTATGTGGTGCGCAGCTATCTGGCCCCCGAGCGCAACCCGGGCGATCAGAAACAGGCGGCGGCGCTGACGATTCTGGCGGAGCTTCTGGGCGGCAACATGGCCACCTCGGTTCTGGGGCGGAAACTGGTCTTCGAGGCGGGCGATGCGATCCATGTCTCGGCGGGCTATGACGGCATGTCGATCGACAAGACGACCTTCACCCTTGCGGTAATGCCCGCCAAGGATGTCGATCTGCCCCAGGCCGAGGCGGCGCTGGACAAGGCGCTCACCGATTTCTTTGCCGACGGCATCGATCCGGCGCAGTTCGAGCGCATCCGCACGCAGATCCGCGCCGGCCAGATCTATGAACAGGACGATACCGAGGCGCTGGCGCAGCGCTATGGCGAGGCGCTGGCCTCGGGCTTTTCCGTCGCCGATGTCGAGGCCTGGCCGGAGGTGCTGATGTCGGTCACCCCCGACGAGGTGATGGCCGCCGCCACGGCGCTGTTCGATCCGGCGCGCTCGGTGACGGTCTTCGCCGAAACCGCGGGCGGCGGTGCCGCGCCGGTTTCGCCCCCCCCGGTCGCCGTTGGCCCTGTCGCCCCCATCCCCGTCGCACCCGCCCTGACCCCGGAGGCCAAGCAATGACCCCTCGCGCCCCGTTTCGCGTGCTTGCCGCCCTTGCGATGACACTGCTTTCCGCCCTGCCCGCCGCGGCGATCGAGATCACCGAGGTCACCTCGCCCGGCGGCATCAAGGCCTGGCTGGTCGAGGCGCATGACATCCCCTTCACCGCGCTGGAGATCCGCTTTCGCGGCGGCGCGAGCCTCGATGAGCCGGGCAAACGCGGCGCCACCAATCTGATGATGGCGACGCTGGAAGAAGGCTCGGCCGATCTCGACAGCCAGGGCTTCGCCGCGGCGCAGGAAGCACTTGCCGCCAGTTTCCAGTTCGATGTCGATGACGACACGCTGAGCATTTCCGCCCGGATGCTTACCGAAAACCGCGACAAGGCGGTGGATCTGCTGCGCGGGGCGCTGACCGATCCGCATTTCGATCAGGCCTCGGTCGACCGGGTGCGCGGTCAGGTGCTGTCGATCATCGCCTCGGAAACCCAGGACCCGCAGGCGATCGCCGCGCAAACCTTCTACAAGCTGGCCTACGGCGATCATCCCTATGGCAGTTCGGTGAGCGGCACTCTGGACAGCGTGCAGGCGCTGACGCGCGAGGACATGTTCACCGCCAAGGCCCGGGTGATGGCGCGCGACCGGCTGGTGGTCTCGGCGGTGGGCGACATCACCGCCACCGAACTCGGCCCGCTGCTGGACAAGCTTCTGGGCGATCTGCCCGCCACCGGCGCGCCGCTGCCGCCGCGGGCAAATCTGGCGCTGACCGGCGGCGTGACCGTCGTTCCCTTCGACACGCCGCAGGCGACGGTGATCTTTGGCGGACAGGGTCTGGCAATGTCGGACCCGGATTTCTTCCCCGCCTATGTCTTCAACGAGATCCTCGGCGCGGGCGGGTTTTCCTCGCGGCTGATGGATGAGGTGCGCGAAAAGCGCGGCCTGACCTATGGCATCAACACCTATCTCGTGCCGAAGGATCTGGGCGAGACCTGGCAGGGCAGTTTCGCCTCGGCCAATGGCAAGGTCGCGGAGGCGATCGAGATCGTGAAGGCCGAATGGGCGAAGGCCGCGAGTGGCAAGGTCACGGACCGGGAACTGGCCAATGCCAAAACCTATCTGACCGGCGCCTATCCTTTGAACTTTGACGGCAACGGCAATATCGCCGACATTCTGGCGGGGATGCAGCTGAACGGCCTGCCGATCGATTACATCAACAGCCGCAATGACAAGGTGAATGCGGTGACGAAAGACGACATCGCCCGGATGGCGCAGCGGCTGATCAAGGCGGACGGGCTGCGTTTTGTCGTCGTGGGCCAGCCCGAGGGGCTGAAGTAAGCCCGAATCTGTTGGGCTTGATTTCGGGCTGTGCTATCCCTTGTGGCATGAACGCACAGCCCCCCCAAATCGGCGCTTCCCGCCCGGTGATCCGCCAGCTTGACGACGCCGCCGCCAACCGCATCGCGGCGGGCGAGGTGGTGGAACGCCCCGCCTCGGCGGTGAAGGAACTGGTGGAAAACGCGCTCGACGCCGGGGCAAGCCGGATCGAGATCGCCTATTCGGACGGCGGCAAGACGCTGATCCGCATCACGGATGACGGCTGCGGCATGACGGCCGAAGACCTGCCGCTGGCGCTTTGCCGCCATGCCACCTCGAAGATCGACGGCTCGGACCTGCTGAACATCCACACTTTCGGCTTTCGCGGCGAGGCCCTGCCAAGCTTGGGCGCGGTCGGGCGGCTCACCCTCACCTCGCGGGCGGAAGGGTTCGAGGCGGCACAGATCACCGTCGCCGGCGGCAAGATCGGCGCGGTGAAACCGGCGGCGCTGAACCGCGGCACCGTGGTCGAGCTGCGCGATCTGTTCTTTGCCACCCCGGCGCGGCTGAAATTCCTGCGCACCGACCGCACCGAGGCGCAGGCGATCGCCGACACGGTGAAGCGCCTCGCCATGGCCGAGCCCTATGTCAGCTTCAGTTTGCGCGAGATCGCGGGCAGCGAAACGCGGGACATCTTTCGCGCCGATGCCGAACAGGGCGAGCTTTTCGGCGCGCTCTCGGGCCGGTTGGGCCGCATCCTGGGCCGGGCCTTTGCCGACAATGCCGTGGCGCTTGACGCCGAACGCGAGGGCATCCGGCTGACCGGCTATGCCGCCCTGCCCACCTACTCCCGCGGCGCCGCGGTCGAGCAATTCCTCTTCGTCAACGGCCGCCCGGTGCGCGACAAGATGCTTTTGGGCGCGCTGCGGGCCGCTTATATCGACGTGCTCTCCCGCGACCGTCACCCGGCCGCGGTGCTGTTCCTGACCTGCGATCCCGAGTCGGTCGATGTCAACGTCCACCCCGCCAAGGCCGAGGTGCGCTTTCGCGAAGCGGGCGTGCCGCGGGGCCTGATCGTGACCGGCATCCGCCACGCGCTGGCGCAATCGGGGCATCGCTCGTCTTCGACCGTCGCCACCGCCACCTTGGGCGCGATGCAGCCCGAACCGGCGCAGCCCCGCCTCTATCAGATGGAGCGGCCAAGTTACGGCGCCATTCGCAACGCCTTTGCCGCGCAGATGCCCCTGCAAAGCTTCGACGAGGCCCCCCAGCCCTTCACCGCGCCCTTCGCCCCCTCGGCCCGGGTGGAACCGCCCCCGCCCGAGACGGCCGAGCTGATCCACCGCCCCTTGGGCGCTGCGCGGGCGCAGCTGCATGAAAACTACATCATCGCCCAGACCGAGCGCGGCATGGTGATCGTCGATCAGCACGCCGCGCATGAGCGGCTGGTCTATGAACGGCTGAAGGCGCAAAGCGCGGAAAAGGGCATCGCGGCGCAGGCGCTGCTGATCCCCGAAATTGTCGAGCTTTCCCCCGCCGAGGCCGCCCGGCTGCTCGATGTGGCGGACGATCTGCACCGGCTTGGCCTTGCCATCGAGCCCTTTGGCGGCAGCGCCATCGCCGTGCGCGAGACCCCCGCGATCCTCGGCGAAATCAACGCCGCGGCTTTGCTGCGCGATATTCTGGACGAGCTGGCCGATCAGGGCGACAGCCTGCGGCTGCAATCGAAAATCGACGCGGTGCTGTCGCGGATGTCGTGCCACGGCTCGATCCGCTCCGGTCGGCAGATGCGGGTCGAGGAGATGAACGCGCTTCTGCGCGAGATGGAGGCGACGCCGCTTTCGGGCCAGTGCAACCACGGCCGCCCGACCTATGTCGAACTGAAGCTGTCCGACATCGAACGGTTGTTCGGCCGGACATGATCGAACTCGGCCCGCATCTGATTGACCTGCAAGACCCGCTGGTGCAGGGGGCTTTCGGCGCCGCGGGGCTTGTGATCTTGCTGATCGTTCTGATGCTGCGGGCATCCCTGCGCACGGCCAAGGCGCTGGACCCGCTGGCCGGGACCCTGTTGCAACTGGCGCAGCGGGTGCAGGCGCTTTCGGACGGCCAACACCAGCTGGCGGGCGGGCTGCATCATGTCTCCGAAGCCCAGGCGGCCAGCCAAAGCCGGATGCTGCAATTGATGGAGACCCGGCTGGCCGAGGTGAACCGGGCGATGACCGAGAGCCTGCACGGCTCGGCCACCCGCACGGCGCGCAGCCTTGGCGATCTGCAGCAGCGCTTGGCCGCGATCGACAAGGCGCAGGCGAATATCGAGAAGCTCTCGGGCAATGTGCTGGGGCTGCAGGACATTCTGTCGAACAAGCAGACCCGCGGCGCCTTTGGCGAGATCCAGCTGCATGACATCGTGCAAAAGGCGCTGCCGCGCGATTCCTACACGATGCAGGCGACGCTCTCGAACGGGCGCCGCGCCGATTGTCTGATCCATCTGCCGCACCCGCCCGGCCCCATCGTGATCGACAGCAAATTCCCGCTCGAAGCCTATGAGGCCCTGCGCCGCGCCGAGAATCAAAGCCAGCTGATCGAGGCGCAACGGATGATGCGAATCTCGCTGCGCTCCCATATCCGCGCCATTGCGGATCGCTACATCCTTGAGGGCGAGACCTCGGATGGCGCGCTGCTGTTCCTGCCGTCCGAGGCCGTCTATGCGGAACTGCACGCGAATTTCCCCGAACTGGTGCGCGAGGGTTTTGCCGCCAAGGTCTGGATCGTGTCGCCCACCACCTGCATGGCGACGCTGCACACGATGCGCGCGGTGCTGAAAGACGCGCGGATGCGGGCGCAGGCCGGGGCGATCCGCCGCGAACTTGCCGCGCTGCACGCCGATGTCGGGCGGCTGGGGGACCGGGTGGCGAACCTTGATCGCCATTTCACCATGGCCGCGCGGGATATCGAGGAGATCCGGACCTCGGCGGAAAAGGCGGGCAAGCGGGCGCATCGGCTCGACAATTTCGACTTCGAGGAGCTGGCGCCGGAACCGCCCTTGCGGCTTCCCGTCGAAAGCTGAGATGGCGCTTGCGTCACGCCCCGTCCGGGACGAGACTGGCCCCACAGGAGGACGTGTCATGCTGCCGATCAGCTCGTCGAAAATCGCCCATGTGATCATCCGCGCCCGCAAGTTCGATGCCGAAGTGCCCGGCTCCGGTCAGGGGCGCGAGCTGCGCGCCTTCATCGCGGCCTTGAACGAGGATGAGCAGGCGGCGCTGACCGCGCTG
Source organism: Rhodobacter sp. 4.3.4 (assembly GCF_058724655.1). Taxonomy (NCBI): domain Bacteria; kingdom Pseudomonadati; phylum Pseudomonadota; class Alphaproteobacteria; order Rhodobacterales; genus Rhodobacter; species Rhodobacter sp. 4.3.4. The sequence goes on along the minus strand of NZ_CM178967.1, from coordinate 319,951 downwards.
ATGTGGATCGGCCGCGAGACCTTCGAGGCCGAGGAATTCGACGAGGCCTTCGAGACCGCCAAGGCCGAGGCGACCGCGCCGACCGAGGACTATTTGCTCGGCATTCCGATGCTGGCTGATTACCTGGAAGACGGGCTGAATGCGATGGGGATCAGCCTTGAGGAAGCCGAGGACGAGATCCACCCGACTGTATAAGGGGGGGCGCTGCCCCCCGTCCGCAAGCGGACTCCCCCAGTGGCGTATTTTGCCAAGAAAAAGCCCGGCCTTTCCTTGGCAAAATAGGCCACGGGGGTGCGGGGGTGTGAAACCCCCGCTCCTGAGCTGTGTCAGGCAACCAGCCGGTAACCGCCCGACTCGGTGATCAGCAGCCGGGCATTCGACGGATCGGGCTCGATCTTCTGACGCAGCCGGTAGATGTGGGTTTCCAGCGTATGCGTGGTCACGCCCGCATTGTAGCCCCAGACCTCGTGCAACAGCACATCGCGCGCCACCACCCCGTCCTGCGCCCGATACAGGAACTTCAGGATGTTGGTTTCCTTTTCGGTCAGCCGGATCTTGCGATCCTTGGCGTCGATCAGCATCTTCATCGCCGGCTTGAACGTATACGGGCCGAGCTGGAACACCGCATCTTCCGACTGTTCATGCGTGCGCAGCTGGGCGCGGATGCGGGCCAGCAGCACCGGGAACTTGAACGGCTTGGTGATGTAATCATTCGCGCCGCTGTCCAGCCCAAGGATCGTGTCGGCATCGGTGTCATGGCCGGTCAGCATCATGATCGGGCATTTCACGCCCTGCTTGCGCAGCTTCTTGCACAGCTCCCGGCCGTCGGTATCGGGCAGACCGACATCGAGCATCACCAGATCGTAAAGCGCGCCCTTGGCCTTTTCGACCCCTTCGGCGCCCGAACCCGCCTCGAACACGTCGAATTCCTCGGTCGCGATCAGCTGCTCGGCCAGCGCCTCGCGCAGGTCGCTGTCGTCATCCACCAGAAGAATTTTCTTCAGCCCGGCCATCTTTGCCTCCCGATCTTGGTGCGGTTTGTGTCAAGCTGGACTCTCCTCACGACTGCGGCAAGAGAGGTGAAATCTTTCTCACGCAAGGGTGACGCAGAGGCGGGAAGTGTTTCAATCTGTTTCAACCGCCGCTATCTTCCGGCCATGGAAACGCCCCCTGCCCTCGGCCCGAGCGCCCTTGAACTTGTGAACCGTGCCCGCGCCGATCTGCGGCTCGGGCTTCCCGTCGTGCTCTCGGGGCAGGGACTTGCCGTCGCCATCGAGACGCTCTCGCCCGAGCGTCTGCAGGCGCTGCGCAACGTCGGGCCGCTCACATTGGCGCTGACCTCGTGGCGGGCCGAGACGCTGAAGGCCCGGGTCTATGATGACGACCTTGCCCGGATCGCCGTGCCCGAGGACGCCGATCTGGCCTGGCTGCGGGCGCTGGCCGATCCGGCCGATGATCTGCGTATGCCGATGAAGGGGCCGCTCACCAGCCAGCGCGGCGGGGATGCCACCCTCGCCCGCGCCGCGATCGGGCTTTGCAAGACCGCGCAGCTTCTGCCCGCGGCGCTGCTCGCCCCCCTTCCCGATCCCGCGCCCGAAGCGCTGACAGCGCTTGACGCGGCGCAGCTGCTGCATCTGCTGTCTTCCGAGGCGGTCTTTGCCCCCGTCGCCGCGGCGCGGGTGCCGATGCGGGCCGCGGAAAAGGGACGGCTGCACATCTTCCGCCCCGATGATGGCGGGCCGGAACATTACGCCATCGAGATCGGCTCGCCCGACCGGATGCAGCCGGTTCTGGCGCGGCTGCATTCGGCCTGTTTCACCGGCGATGTGATGGGCTCGCTGAAATGCGATTGCGGGCCGCAGCTGGATGCGGCGCTGCATCAGATGGGGGCCGAGGGCGCGGGCGTGCTGCTTTACCTCAATCAGGAGGGACGCGGCATCGGGCTGGCCAACAAGATGCGCGCCTATTCGCTGCAGGATCAGGGCTTTGATACGGTCGAGGCAAACCACCGGCTGGGCTTCGAGGATGACGAACGCGATTTCCGCATCGGCGCGGCGCTCTTGAAAAAGCTCGGCTTCAGCTCGGTGCGGCTTTTGACCAACAACCCGGCCAAGGTGCGGATGCTGGAAACCCACGGCATTGCGGTGGCGCAGCGGGTGCCGCTCAAGGTCGGCCAAAGCGCCCATAACGAAGCCTATCTTGCGACCAAGGCCGCGAAATCGGGGCATCTGCTGTGATCCGCCTGACCGCCACCGGGCTTCTGTTCCAGGGCCGCCGCCATCCGGTGCAGATCGGCCGCGGCGGGCTGAGCCTGACGAAACGCGAGGGTGACGGCGCCACGCCCATCGGTCGGCTGCGCATCGTCGGGATGCTCTACCGCGCCGACCGCCTGCCGCGCCCCGCACCTTGGGCAAGGCCGATCGGCCCGCAGGATCTGTGGTGCGACGATCCCGACCACCCCGCCTATAACCAGCCCGTCCGCGCGCCGTTCAAAGCCAGCCACGAACGCATGGCCCGCCGCGATCCGCTTTACGACATCGTGCTGATCACCGACTGGAACTACCCGAAAGCGACGCCCGGCAAAGGCTCGGCGATCTTCCTGCATCAGCGCCGCCGCCTGTGTTACCCGACCGCGGGCTGCCTTGCGCTTGACCGCGCCGATCTGCTCAAGCTCGCCCGCAGCCTGAAACCCGGCACGGAACTCCTCATCCCGCCGCTTGCCTGCTTTCATCTTGCGAAAAATATCCCGGGGTCCGGGGCAGCGCCCCGGTCCGCCGACAAGGCCTAGGCGCGCGCCCCGTAATCGCGTGCCCCGAAAATGGCGGACCCCACGCGCACATGCGTCGCCCCCGCCACAATCGCCGCCTCGAAATCCGAACTCATCCCCATCGACAGCCCGGAAAGCCCGTTGCGCGCCGCCATCCCCGCCAGAGCCGCGAAATGCGGGGCGGGGTCTTCCGCTTCCGGCGGAATGCACATCAGCCCGACGACCGGCAGATCCAGCCGCCGCGCCTCGGCGACGAAATCATCCAAAGCTTCGGGCAGAACGCCCGCCTTTTGCGGCTCGGCGCCGGTGTTGACCTGCACGAAGAGATCCGGGCTTGCCCCCCGCGCCTGCGCCAGCGCGGCCAGCTTCACCGCCAAGGAGGGCCGGTCGAGCGTGTGGATCGCCTCGAACAGCGCCACCGCCTGTTTCGCCTTGTTGGTCTGCAACGGCCCGATCATATGCACCGCCACGCCCGGAAACTGATCGCGCCAGGCGGGCCATTTCGCAGCCGCCTCCTGCACGTAATTCTCGCCAAAGAGCCGCTGCCCCTGATCAAGCACCGCCAGAACCCGGTCGGGCGGCTGCACCTTCGACACGGCGATCAGCCGCACCGACCCCTCGGCCCGGCCCGCGGCCCGGGTCGCTTCCGCGATCCGGCTCTCAATCTCCTGCAATCCCATGGCACTCTCCTTCGCGGCGCAATCGAGCACAGGGCGCCGCAAAAGAAAAGAGCGGGCCGAAGCCCGCTCTTTCCCAATCAGGTTCCGAGAGATCAGAACTTGAATTTCACACCCATGTTGGCGACCATGTCGCTGTCCGGGGTGTTGTCGTCTTGCAGACCAGCCGCGATGACCGCGCCGCCGCCGAGATCGTAGTCGGCGCCGAGGCCGTACCAGGTGACCGACTCGTCAACGCCACCGCCGATGTCAACGCCGTTGATCGGGCTCGCCTTTTGCACGTAGCCTTTGACGGTGACCGCACCGAAGGCCGAGGCAACGCTCAGGCCGATCGCATCGTCAATCGGGTTCGCATCGTCGCCGATGGCGTAGTAGGCTTTGACATCGGTGTTGCCGAATTTCGCCATACCGGCCAGTTCGGTTTGCGCAGCATCATCGGCAGCGACAACGCCGTCGATTTTTTCGTAGCCGAGGCCAACGGTGTAGTTGCCGAAGGTGTAAGCACCGGCGACCGAGTAAGCTTGGTCTTCTTCGCTCTCGTTGACGTTCGGGGTCGTCTTGTCGTCAAAGACGCCGTTCTGTTGACCGTCGGTCAGCGCCGCGGCAACCGAGAACGCACCGGCGGTGTAGGTGTACAGCACCGCGGATTGGGTTTGGTTGTCGAGGGTCAGATAGGGGATGTCGTTGGTGAGGCCGAGCGAATCACCAGCCGCGTCCACACCCGAAGTGGTTTGGTCATCACCCAGGTAGCCCACGTCGGCCAGATCGCCGAACAGCTCTTCCGGGGCCGAGGTCACGTCACCCATGGTGATCTTGCCGAAGGCGCCCGACAGGAAGACGGTGCCGCGGCTACCGTTGCGCGGATCTTGCGTGGCATCGCCGCGCAGGTCCGAGGTTTTGAAGGTGGCGCCGAATTCCAGACCGGTGTCCGTGGTGCCCGAGAGCGTGAAGATCACGCGGGCGCGGCTCGAGAAGTTCCACTCGTCGCCATCGTACAGGGTACCCATGCGGGCGTCGCCCGAGAGTTTCACTTCGGCGGCGGCAGCGCCGGCGACCATGACGAGCGCGGTCGACGCGATGAGAAGCTTTTTCATTTTTCCCTCATTTTGCTAAGGTAAGCCCCAACTCAGGGGAATCCGAGGTGGGTATGAGGGCTTTTTCTCTCGCCCCGCCTCATATTGCAACGAAAACGGGACCGAAGCGGCCAAAGCGAAACCGCGTGGTGCAGCTTTGCCACAGTCCCCCGCTGGGACCGGCGGGCGCCGCGCCCCGTTGCGGGCGGACGCGCGGGCGGCTGTACGGGGGAAAAATCTTGTCGCCCCCCCGGCCATCGGCTAGAGACAGGAAAAGCCAATGGGTTCAGCCTGCGGGGGCAGTTGATCGTATGAAGAAAGCAACCTCTTTGCGCACCGGTCTGCTGGTGACGGTCGCGCTTGGTCTGGCAGGCTGCGGCACCTCCAGCGGCAAGCTGTTCAACTGGGGCGGCCCGGCCCGGCCCGCGCCGCAACAGCAGGAAACCGCCCGGGACAAGTTCCATGCCGAACCCAAGCAATCCTCGGTCTGGGATCTGTTTTCGAACAACCAGGATCCGAATGTCGCGATCGGGGTGAACAAATATCTCTGGATGGCCTCGCTTGAAGTGCTCGACTTCCTGCCGATCCAGTCGGTCGATCCGTTCTCGGGGCTGATCGTCACCGGCTATGGCACGCCGCCCGGCGGCGGCAAGGCTTACCGCGCGACGATCCATGTCACCGATCCGGCGCTTGATGCGCGCTCGCTCAAGGTGTCGCTGGAAAGCCGCGGCGGCACGGTCGCGCCCGAAACCGTGCGCGCGGTCGAGGATGCGATCCTGACCCGGGCCCGGCAGCTGCGGATCCGCGACTCGGGTCTTTAAGTCTTTCGACCCTTTCGACAGGGACCTTCTCCCCGCCCGGGCCGTCCCGCGGCGGGGATATTTTGTCACTTGTCCGTGCTGATCACTGGACCTTCCGGCCCCGCGCGGTGTAGCAAACCCGCGACCGATGACGAACGAGGGGCCAGATGTCGCGTTACGAACCGAGCCAGAGCGAACAGAAATGGCAAGCCGCCTGGGAGGCGGCAGGCGTGTTCACCGCGCGGCGGGACCCCGCCAGGCCGAAATATTACGTGCTCGAGATGTTCCCCTATCCCTCGGGGCGCATCCACATGGGCCATGTGCGCAACTACACCATGGGCGATGTCGTGGCGCGCTATAAAATGTCCTGCGGTTTCAGTGTCTTGCACCCGATGGGCTGGGACGCTTTCGGAATGCCCGCGGAAAATGCGGCGATGGAGCGGGGCGGCCATCCGAAGGACTGGACCTATTCCAACATCGCCGACATGCGCGCGCAGATGAAGCCTTTGGGGCTGTCGATCGACTGGAGCCGCGAGTTTGCCACCTGCGACCCGGAATATTACGGCCAGCAGCAGGCGATGTTCCTGGATATGCTGGAGGCCGGTCTCGTCTATCGCAAGAACGCGGTGGTGAACTGGGACCCGGTCGACATGACGGTTCTGGCGAATGAACAGGTCGAGGACGGGCGCGGCTGGCGCTCGGGCGCGCTCGTTGAGCGCAAGGAACTGACGCAGTGGTTCTTCAAGATTTCCGATTTCGCGGGCGAATTGCTGGCGGCGCTGGATGGGTTGAAGGACTGGCCGGAAAAGGTGCGGCTGATGCAGGCGAACTGGATCGGCCAGTCGCGCGGGCTGCAATTCAGCTTCGACACCGTCGATGCGCCGGAAGGTTTCGGCAAGATCGAGGTTTATACCACCCGTCCCGACACGCTGATGGGCGCGTCGTTCGTGGGCATCTCGCCTGATCATCCGCTGGCGAAAGTGCTGGAAGCGGCGAACCCGGAAATGGCCGAGTTCATCGCCCAATGCCGCAAGGGCGGCACCACCGAGGAAGCGATCGAGACCGCCGAGAAGATCGGTCTGGACACCGGCATCCGCGTCAAGCATCCGCTTGATCCCAATTGGGAATTGCCGGTCTGGATCGCGAATTTCATCTTGATGGATTACGGCACCGGGGCGATCTTCGGCTGCCCGGCGCATGACCAGCGCGACTTCGAATTCGCCACGAAATATGCCCTGCCGATCAACCCGGTCTTCACCGCCGAGGGCGCCGAGGAAGCCGTGCTGACCGAAGCCTTCGTGCCGATGAAATCGGAACCCGTGCGCTACATCCGCGGCTTTGCCGGGGACGCCGTGCAGACCGGCGAAGCGGGCGTGGCCGCAGCCATCGCCTTTGCCGAAGCCGCGGGCTGGGGCACCGGCGTGACGAAATATCGTCTGCGCGACTGGGGGCTTTCCCGTCAGCGCTACTGGGGCTGCCCGATTCCCGTCGTGCATTGCGCCGCCTGCGGTGTCGTGCCCGAGAAAAAGGAAAACCTGCCGATCCGGCTGCCCGATGATGTCACCTTCGACAAGCCGGGCAACCCGCTGGACCGGCATCCGACCTGGCGCGATTGCAGCTGCCCGAAATGCGGTGCCCCGGCGCGGCGCGAAACCGACACGATGGACACTTTCGTCGATTCGTCCTGGTATTACGCCCGCTTCACCGCGCCCCATGCGACGTCGCCGACCGTGGCCGAGGATGCCGAGTACTGGATGAACGTCGATCAGTATATCGGCGGCATCGAACATGCGATTCTGCACCTGCTCTATTCGCGCTTCTTCGCCCGGGCGATGGCGAAGACCGGGCACCTGCCCGCGAAGGCGATCGAACCTTTCGACGCGCTCTTCACCCAAGGCATGGTGACGCACGAGATCTACAAGACCACCGACACCAATGGCCGTCCGGTCTGGCACCTGCCCGAAGAGGTGGATCTTGAAACCGGCACGCTGAAGGCGACGGGAGAAAAGGTCGAGATCATCCCCTCGGCCAAGATGTCGAAATCGAAAAAGAACGTCGTCGATCCGATGAACATCATCGCGCAATTCGGCGCCGATACCGCGCGCTGGTTCGTGATGTCGGACAGCCCGCCCGAGCGGGACGTGGAATGGACCGCCTCGGGGGCCGAGGCCGCCTGCAAGCACCTGACCCGGGTGTGGAACCTGTGCGATCGCATCGCCTCGCTGCCCGATGACCTGCCGCCGCGCGAGGACGAGGCGCTGCTTCGGGCCATGCACCGGGCGATTGCCGATGTCACCTTCTCGATCGAGAATTTCGCCTTCAACAAGGCGATTGCGAAGCTTTACGAATTCACCAACACGCTGGCGAAATCGGATGCCAGCAAGCCGGTGCGGCAACAGGCAATGCGGACGCTGGCGCAGCTGATGGCGCCGATGGTGCCGCATCTGGCCGAGGATGTCTGGGCGCATCAGGGCGGCGAAGGCCTGGTCGTGCGCGCGCCCTGGCCCAAGGCCGATCCGGCGATGCTGGTCGAAGATACGGTGACGCTGCCCATCCAGATCAACGGCAAGCGCCGGTCCGAAGTCACCGTGCCGAAGGACATGCCCGCTTCCGAGGTTGAAAAGCTCGTGCTGGCGGACGAGACTGTGATCAAGGTTCTGGCCGGTGGCCAGCCGAAAAAGCTCATCGTTGTGCCGGGGCGCATCGTCAATGTGGTCATCTGACCGTCGGTCCTTTTTGGCTCTGATCGGCGCCGCAACGCTTTCGGCTTGCGGCTTCACCCCGGCCTATGGGCCGGGGGGCGGGGCGGCCGGGCTTTTGGGCCGGGTCGAAACCGACATGCCGCAGACGCCCGACGATTTCGCCCTGGTGCGGCGGCTGTCGGAACGGCTCGGCCCGGTCGAGAAACCCCGGTATCGGCTGTCCTACACCGTGACCACCGATGTTCTGGGCCAGGCGATCACCCCCGAAGGCGCCACCACGCGCTATTCGCTGACCGGGCAGGTCGAGTATCGGCTGCAGGACAGCCGCTCGGAAGCCGTTCTGCTGGCGGGCAAGGTGAGCAGCTTCACCTCCTGGTCGGCCTCGGGCTCGGTCGTCGCGACCGCCTCGGCCGAGGATGACGCGCATCGCCGCCTGATGCGGATGCTGGCCGATCAGATCATCACCCGTCTGCTGGCGCAGGCGGGCACGCTGCCGAAATGAAACTCGCCGGCATCGCCGCGACGCGCTATTTCGGCAAACCCGATCCGGCGCGGCTGGGGCTTCTGATCTACGGCGCCGATGCGATGCGGGTCGCGCTGCGGCGGCAAGAGGTGATCGCGGCGCTGATCGGCCCCGAGGGCGAGGCCGAGATGCGGCTGACCCGGCTTTCGGGCGCCGATCTGCGCAAGGATGCGTCGCAAGTCATCGACGGCATCAAGGAGATCGGTTTCTTTCCCGGCCCGCGCGTGGTCTTTGTCGAAGAAGCCACCGACACCACCGCCCCCGCCTTTGACGCGGCGGTCAAGGCCTGGACGCAGGGCGATGCGCAGATCATCGTCACGGCGGGCGCGCTGACAGCGAAATCGGCGCTGCGCAAGATTTTCGAAAACCATCCGAACGCCTATGCGATCGGGATTTATGACGACCCGCCCAGTCGCGAAGAGATCGAGGAGATCCTGAAAAAGGCCGGGCTGCGGGCGATCCCGAACGAAACGATGACCGATGTTCTGGCTTTGTCGAAGGCGCTCGATCCCGGCGATTTCCGCCAGACGATCGAAAAGATCGCGCTTTACAAACATGGGGATAGCAGCCCCCTGACCCCGGCCGAGGTGGCGCTGTGCGCCCCCAGCACGGTCGAAGCCGAGATCGACGAGGTGCTGGAACTGGTGGCCGACGGGCGGCCCTTGGACCTGGCGCGGATGATGCGCCGGATCGAGGGACAGGGCGTGCAACCGGTCACGCTGGCGATCATGGCGACGCGGCATTTCCGCACCCTGCATATGGCGGCCTCGGACCCCGGCGGGGTGGGCGCGGGGATTGGCAAGCTGCGCCCGCCGGTCTTCGGCCCGCGCCGGGATGTGCTGCAGCGGCAGGCCAGTCGCTGGGGGATGATGCGGCTCGAAGAAGCACTGAAAGTGCTGATCGAGGCGGATCTGACGCTGCGCTCGGCCTCCAAGGCGCCGCAGATGGCGGTGATCGAGCGGGCGCTGATGCGGCTCGCCTCCGTGGCGGCGAAGCTGTGACGGCGCTGGTGATCGGCGGCGGTCCGGCGGGGATGATGGCCGCCGAGGAGCTGGCCCGCGCAGGCGCCCGGGTGCTGCTGGCCGAGGCGAAGCCGACGCTTGCGCGGAAATTCCTGATGGCGGGGAAATCCGGGCTGAACCTGACCCGCGACGAGCCTTTGGCGCAGTTTCTGGACGCCTATTCCCCCGACTGGATTCGCCCGCATGTCGCCGGTTTCGGCCCCGCGGCGGTGATGGAGTTTGCCCGCGGTCTTGGCGTCGATCTGTTCACCGGCTCGACGGGCCGGGTGTTTCCGGTCGCGATGAAAGCCTCGCCGATGCTGCGGCTTTGGGCGCGCAGGCTGGCCGATCTGGGCGTCGAAACGCGCACCCGCTGGCGCTGGACCGGCTTTGCCGGAGATGGTTTCGCCTTCGACACGCCCGCGGGAGGGCAGGTGCTGAGGCCCGCCGTCACCGTTCTGGCGCTTGGCGGCGCCAGCTGGCCGCGGCTGGGGTCGGACGCGGCCTGGGTGCCGTGGCTTTTGGACAAGGGCGTGACGCTGGCGCCGTTTCAGCCCGCGAACATGGGGCTGGTCGTCGACTGGTCGCCCCATATGGCCGCGCATCTGGGCCAGCCGGTCAAGGGAGCGGCGCTGATCACCCCCGACCGGATCAGCCGGGGCGAATTCGTCCTGTCCGCCCGGGGTCTTGAGGGCGGCGGCATCTATGCGATCGCGGCGCTCGTGCGGGACGGCGCGCCGCTTTCGCTGGACCTTGCGCCCGATCTTGGCCTCGAGGACATCGCGCATCGGCTGGGCCGCGCCCCCGCGCGCGACAGCCTGCCCAACCGGCTGCGCAAGGCGCTGCGGCTGGACCCGGTGAAACTGGCGCTTTTGCAGGAATGGGGCCGTCCGCTGCCCTCTGATCCGCTGGCGCTTTCCCGCAAGATCAAGGCGCTGCCGGTGCGCCACCTTGGTCCCCGACCGCTTTCCGAGGCGATCTCCTCGGCGGGGGGGATTTGTGCCACCGCCCTGACCGGGCAGCTGGAGCTGAAAGCCCTGCCCGGGGTCTTTGCCGCGGGCGAGATGCTGGATTGGGAGGCGCCAACGGGCGGCTATCTGCTGACCGGCTGTCTGGCGACCGGCCGCATCGCGGGCCGCGCCGCGGCGGCGCGATTGTTCGGGGCACAATCGGCCGGTTGACGCCGCGCCCTCCCGCATGGCGGACTGGTCCCCTTGCGAGGGAGACGCAAATGACACAAAGCCGCCTGATCACCCCCGTCCTTGTGGGCGGGGCCATCATCTTGATGCTTGGCTTCGCCATCCGGGCCTCGTTCGGGGTGTTCCAGATCCCGATCGCCACCGAATTCGGCTGGCCGCGGGCGGAATTTTCACTGGCCATCGCGATCCAGAACCTGGCCTGGGGGATCGGCCAGCCGATCTTCGGCGCCATCGCGGAACGATTCGGCGACCGCAAGGCGATCATCCTGGGCGCGCTGATGTATGCGTTCGGGCTGGTGCTGTCCGCCTTTGCCACCCAGCCCTGGCAACATGACCTGCTGGAGATCTTCGTCGGCTTCGGCATCGCAGGCACCGGCTTTGGCGTGATCCTGGCCGTTGTCGGGCGCGCGGCGTCCGATGAGAACCGCTCGCTCACGCTGGGCATCGCCACCGCCGCGGGCTCGGCCGGTCAGGTCTTTGGCGCCCCGGTGGCGGAACTGCTGTTGCGGCACTTCCCCTGGCAGAGCGTTTTCGTGATCTTTGCCGTCACCATCCTGCTGGCGCTTCTGGCCCTGCCGCTGCTGCGCAGCCCCGCCCGCACGGCGCAGCATGGCACCAGCGAGCCGATGGGCACGGTCTTGAAACGCGCGCTGAAAGACCCGTCCTTCACCCTGATCTTTCTGGGCTTTTTCTCCTGCGGCTATCAGCTGGCCTTCATCACCGCGCATTTCCCGGCAATGGTGACCGAGATGTGCGGCGCCGTTCCCCCCGGCTCGCTGCTGGCCGCGGTGGGGATCGAGAGCCTGTCGACCCTTGGCGCCGTTGCCATCTCGCTGATCGGTCTGGCCAATATCGCGGGCACGATCCTTGCCGGTTGGGCCGGGCGGCATTATTCGAAGAAATACGCTCTCGCCATCATCTACCTTTTGCGCACGCTGGCCGCCGCCGCCTTCATCCTGGCGCCGATGACGCCTGCGACGGTGCTGGTCTTCTCGCTGGTCATGGGGGCGCTTTGGCTGGCGACGGTGCCGCTGACCTCGGGCCTGATCGCCGATCTTTACGGGCTGCGCTACATGGGCACGCTTTATGGCGTGGTGTTCTTCTCGCATCAGCTCGGCGCGTTTCTGGGCGTCTGGCTGGGCGGGCGGCTTTACGACATCGCGGGCGATTACACGCTGGTCTGGTGGGTCGGCGTCGGCATGGGGGCGTTTTCGGCCCTTGTCCATCTGCCGGTGAAGGAACGGCCGCTTCAGGCGCAACCGGCCTGAAGCCCCCGGATCAAAGCATCGCCTCAAGTCCCGCGCGGTAATCGGGGTAACGAAGCGTCACCCCAAGTTCGGCCTTGATCCGGTCATTCCGCACCCGCTTGTTTTCGGCGTAAAAACTCGCCGCCATCGGGGTCATGCTGGCCGGGTCAAAGGGCACTTCGGGCGGACGCGGCAGGCCCAGAAGTTCCGCCGCATAGGCCAGCACATCCTCGGGCGGCGAGGGCGCATCATCGCAGACATTGTAGACCCGCCCCGGGTTTGGCCGCGCGATCGAGGCCGCCAGCACCTGCGCGATATCCTCGACATGGATGCGCGAAAATACCTGCCCGGGCTTGACGATCAGCCGCGCGGTGCCGTCGCGGACCTTCTCGAACGGGCCGCGGCCGGGGCCGTAAATCCCGGCAAGCCGGAACACATGCAGCGGCTGGCCCAGCGCGGCCCAAGCGGTTTCCGCCGCCACCCGTTGCACGCCGCGCGTGGTCGAGGGGGTCAGCGGCGTCTCCTCATCCACCCAGCCGCCGCCATGATCGCCATAGACGCCGACGGTGGACAGATAGCCCACCCATTCAAGATGCCGCGCCGCAGCAATTTCATTTCGCTGCGCAGCAAGAACCGGGTCGCCAGAACCATCGGGGGCCACCGAGGTCAGCAGATGCGTGGCTTCCGAAAGCGGCAGCGCCCCCCCGGTCCAGACCATCGACTCCACCCCTTCGGCGCGCAGCATGTCGGCTTTCGCCGCGCTGCGCGTCGTGGCGATGATCCGCCAGCCCTCGGGCAAAAGCCGCCGCGCCAGCGCCCGCGCCGAATAGCCGTGACCGATCGAGAGCAGCGTTTTCATGGGTTTCTCCTTCGGCTCGCAAGGTAGTCATCACGTCGTCACTTGCGAAGGGCAAAAAGCTCTGGCACCTTTGGTCATGGAACATATGACATCTCTCAAAACCTGGCCCGAGGCCGCGCCGCGTCTGATTGCCGTCGCCGCGGGCCGTTCGCTTGCCGATTGCGTGATCCGGCAGGGCAAATGGGTCAACGTCCAAAGCCGCGAAGTGCTGGACGGCTACGACATCGCGATTGCCGAGGGGCGTTTCGCCGCCATCGCCCCCGATCTTTCCGCCGCCATCGGGCCGGAAACCACCGTGATCGAGGCGCAGGGCCGCTACATGATCCCCGGTCTCGTCGATGGCCACATGCATGTCGAAAGCGGCATGCTGACCCCCGCGGAATTCGCCGCCGCCGTCATTCCGCATGGCACAACCACCATGTTCACCGATCCGCATGAAATCGCCAATGTGCTGGGTCTGGACGGGGTGCGGATGATGCATGACGAGGCGATGTTGCAGCCGGTCAACATCTTCACCCAGATGCCCTCCTGCGCGCCTTCGGCCCCCGGGCTGGAAACCACGGGCTATGAGATCACCCCCGAGGATGTGGCCAAGGCGATGTCCTGGCCCGGCATCATCGGCCTGGGCGAGATGATGAACTTTCCGGGCGTCATCGGCGCCGATGCCAAGATGCTGGCCGAGATCGCCGCCGTGCAGCGGGCGGGGAAAACCGTCGGCGGGCATTATGCCAGCCCCGATCTGGGCGCGCCGTTCCGCGCCTATGTGGCGGGCGGTCCGGCCGATGATCACGAGGGCACCTGCGAGGAAGACGCCGTGGCCCGGGTGCGGCAGGGGATGCGGGCGATGCTGCGGCTCGGCTCGGCCTGGTATGACATCGAAAGCCAGATCACCGCGGTGACGCAGCGCGGCCTTGATCCGCGCAACTTCATTCTTTGCACCGACGATTGCCATTCCGGCACGCTGGTTCACGACGGCCACATGAACCGCGCCTATCGCCATGCCGTCGCTTGCGGCTGCGATCCCCTGATCGCGCTACAGATGTGCACGGTGAACACGGCCAGCCATTTCGGGCTGGAACGGGAACTGGGCTCGATTGCGCCCGGGCGGCGGGCGGATGTGATCCTGACCTCGGATCTGGTCAGCCTGCCGGTCGAGCTGGTGATCGCCCGCGGGCAGGTGGTGGCGGAAAACGGCATTCTGAAGGCGGACTGCCCGCATTACGACTGGCCCGACAGTGCGCGGCAGACCGTGCATCTGGGCAAGCATCTGACGGCCGAGGATTTCGCCATTCCCGCGCCCGAAGGCGCGAATACGGTGACGGCAAGGGTGATCGGCGTCGTCGAAAATCAGGCGCCGACCAAGGCGCTGACTGCGGAGCTGGCGGTGGTGGATGGGCTGGCGCAGCCGGACGAGGCGAAAGACGTGGCGCAGATCGCGCTGGTCGAGCGGCACCGGGGCACCGGCAAGGTGGTGAACGGCTTCGTCTCGGGCTTTGGCTACAGGGGGTCCATGGCCATCGGCTCGACCGTGGCGCATGACAGCCATCACATGATCGTGGTGGGCACCGACCGCGACGCGATGGCCGCCGTGGCGAACCGGCTGGGCGAGATGGGCGGCGGCATCAGCGTCTGGAAAGACGGCGCCGAGCTGGCCGCGGTGCCCCTGCCCATCGCCGGGCTGATGTCCGACGACCCCGCCGCCGAGGTCGCCGCCCGCGCCGAAGCGATGGTGAAGGCGATGGCCGATTGCGGTTGCAGGCTCAACAACGCCTATATGCAGCATTCGCTGCTGGCCTTGGTGGTGATCCCGGAAATCCGCATTTCCGACCTTGGCCTTGTCGATGTAACGAAATTCCAACTGACCGAGCTTTTCGCATGAATGATCCCGTGACGATCCTGACCCCGCCGCCCTCGGCGCATGACAGTTTCACCGATCCGGCCGCCGCCGTGGCGCGGCTCGAACAGCTTTACGCCGAGGCGACCGGCTTCCTTCTGCAGAACTTCAACGAGGTTCTGGCCACCGGCCGCGCCGACACCCGCTTTCGCGCTTTCTACCCCGAGGTGCGGATCACCGTCACCTCGCATCTCAAGGTCGACAGCCGGCTGAGCTTTGGTCATGTCTCCTCGCCGGGGACCAAGGTGGCGACGATCACCCGCCCCGATCTGTTCCGCAATTACCTGACGCAGCAGATCGGGCTTTTGATGCGCAACCATGGGGTGCCGGTGACGGTCGGCCCCTCGGAAACGCCGATCCCGGTGCATTTCGCCGTGGCCGGTCAGCCCGAGGTGACGATCCCGCAGGAAGGGGCGCTGACGATTTCCCTGCGCGATGTTTTCGACGTGCCGTCCCTGGAAAGCATGAACGACGATATCGTGAATGGCACGGCCAAGCCGAACCCGGATGGATCGGGGCATCTGGCGCCCTTCACCGCGCAACGGGTGGATTACTCGCTCGCCCGGCTCTCGCATTACACCGCGACAAGCCCTGAGCATTTCCAGAACCATGTGCTGTTCACCAACTATCAGTTCTATGTCGACGAATTCGAGAAAGTCGCGCGGCAGATGCTGGCCGATCCGGCACAGGGCTACAGCAGTTTCGTCGCGCCCGGGAATGTGGAAATCACCACCGCCGATGGCGTGATCCCGCCCTTGGCGAAGCTGCCGCAGATGCCGACCTATCACCTCAAGCGGCCGGACGGGAACGGCATCACGCTGGTCAATATCGGCGTCGGGCCGTCGAATGCGAAGACCGCGACCGATCATATCGCGGTGCTGCGCCCGCATGCCTGGCTGATGGTCGGCCATTGTGCAGGGCTGCGCAACTCGCAATCCCTAGGCGATTTCGTTCTGGCCCATGCCTACCTGCGCGAAGACCATGTGCTCGATGACGATCTGCCGGTCTGGGTGCCGATCCCGGCGCTCGCCGAGGTGCAGGTGGCGTTGCAGGAGGCGGTGGCCGAGATCACCCAGCTGGAGGGCTACGAGCTGAAACGGATCATGCGCACGGGCACGGTGGCGACGATCGACAACCGCAACTGGGAGCTGCGCGACCAGTCCGGCCCGGTGCAACGGCTCAATCAAAGCCGGGCCGTGGCGCTCGACATGGAAAGCGCCACCATCGCCGCGAACGGGTTCCGCTTCCGCGTTCCCTATGGCACGCTGCTTTGCGTTTCGGACAAGCCGCTGCACGGAGAATTGAAACTTCCGGGCATGGCGACCGAGTTTTACCGCACGCAAGTGGCCAGCCATCTGCTGATCGGCGTGCGGGCGATGGAGAAGCTGCGGGCCATGCCGCTGGAGCGAATCCACAGCCGGAAACTGCGCTCTTTCGACGAAACCGCCTTCCTCTGATGCGCTGCCTTGACGCCGGTAAAATCCGCAAAACCTGCCCGAAAAGGCTTGCCATGCTGGAAAAAACCGTGTGTTAGAGGGCGCATCAAACCGTGCAGACGGATCAAGATGGCCCCTCCACCCGGGGCGTATGAGAGGAAGACCCATGTCGAAACCGATGACCAAGACCCAGCTGGTGGCAGCACTTGCCGAAGCCATGGGGTCGGACAAGAAAACCGCGACCGCCGCCATCGACGCCATCGCCGATGTCGTGACGAAGGAAGTCGCGGCGGGCGGGTCGGTGACGCTGCCGGGCATCGGCAAGGTCTCGTGCAAGGCCCGTCCGGAGCGTCAGGTGCGCAACCCGGCCACCGGGGAAACGATGATGAAACCTGCCGACAAGCAGGTGAAGGTGACGATCGCCAAAGCCCTCAAGGACAGCGTCAACGTCTGATCCCCGAGGCCCCGCAAGGGAGCCGGAATTCGGGCCGCTCTGCCTCCGCAGGGCGGCCTTTTGCATGCACGCCCCCCGGCCCCGGGGCGAAGAACCTGTATCGCATACAGGTTTTATCTTGTCCGATGCGGGGGTTTCCGGTTCTGGCTGTTCGAAATCGCACCGACAGGGGGAACGGAATGGATCTTCGCGCCATCGTCATGGGCCTTGCCTTCGCGCTGATGTGGTCATCGGCCTTCACCTCGGCGCGGATGATCGTGGCCGAGGCGCCGCCGCTGCTGGCGCTTTCGGCGCGGTTCCTGATCTCGGGGGGCCTGGGCGTCGCCATTGCGCTGGCGCTGGGGCAAAGCTGGCGGCTGACGCGCCCGCAATGGAAGGCGACGCTGATCTTCGGCCTGTGCCAGAACGCGCTTTATCTCGGGCTGAATTTCGTCGCGATGCAATGGGTGCAGGCCTCGGTCGCCTCGATCGTCGCCTCGACGATGCCGCTGATGGTGGCGCTTCTGGGCCGCGTCGTCTACGGCGACACGGTGCGGCCGCTGGGTCTGGCCGGGCTGGTGGCGGGGGTGATCGGGGTGGCGATCATCATGGGGGCGCGGCTCTCGGGCGGGGTCGATCCGGTCGGGCTGAGCCTGTGCTTCGCGGCGGCCCTGGCGCTGTCGATCGCCACGCTCTCGGTGCGCGGCGCGTCTTCGGGCGGCAATGTGCTGATGATCGTCGGCTTGCAGATGCTGGTGGGCGCCGCGGTGCTGGCGGTGGTGTCTGCGCTGACCGAAACCTGGGAGGTGGTGCCCTCGACCCGGCTCGTGCTGGCCTTCCTTTACACGACGCTGATCCCCGGGCTTCTGGCGACCTGGATCTGGTTCCGGCTGGTCGGACGGATCGGCGCGGTCAAGGCCGCGACCTTCCATTTCCTCAACCCGTTCTTCGGCGTCGCCATCGCGGCGGTGGTGCTGGGCGAGCGGCTGGGCCTGCCGGATCTGCTGGGCGTCGTCATCATCACCGGCGGCATTCTGGCCGTGCAGCTGTCGAAGCAAAGATAAGCGATGGATTGGCTTGAGTTTTCGCTCGCGGGCCTTGCCTTCATGGCGACCCATCTGATCCCGGCCACGCCGCGGATCAAGGCATCGCTGGTCGCCACCCTTGGCCCTGCGGGCTATGGCATCGCCTTTGGCACCCTTGCTCTGGGGCTGCTCTACTGGCTGATCCTGGCCGCCGCCCGCGCCCCCTTTGTCGAACTCTGGCCGCAGGAAATCTGGATGCGCTGGGTCGCGAATATCGTGATGCCGCTGGTGATCCTGATTTCAAGCTACGCCATCGCCGCCCCGAACCCCTTCGCCTTCGAGGGCCGGGCGACCGGTTTCGACCCCGCGCGGCCCGGGATCGTCGGCATCACCCGGCAGCCCTTCCTCTGGGCGCTGGTGCTTTGGGCGCTGGCGCATCTCTTGGTGAACGGCGATCTGGCGCATGCGATCCTGTTCGGGGGGTTCCTGCTGTTCTCGCTGATCGGGATGCGCGCGATGGAAAAACGTCTGATCCGCCGCATCGGTCTGGCCGAGTTCAACCGTCTTGCGGCGCAAACCAGCCTGATCCCCTGCTCCGCGCTTCTGACCGGCCGCTGGCGCCCGCGGGGGCGGCCGTCATGGCTCCGGCTCGCCATCGCGATCTTCGCCTGGGCGGCGGTGTTTCATCTGCATGAGCTGGTGATCGGCCTCAGCCCGGCGCCGTGATCGGCGCGGGAGAGCCGATCAACCGCCGCGCAGGCTTTCCAGCAGCTTGATCGTCACCCAGCCGTTCGGGGTCATGCCGTGGTCGCGCTGATAATCCATCACCGCGCCGATCGTGCCCGCGCCGATCAGCCCGTCGGTGCCCTTGGTGTCATAGCCCTGCGCGGTCAGCAGTTGCTGCACCTCGACCTTTTCGGCATCGGTGAGCGCCCGGCCCTCGCGCGGCCAGGGATGGACAAAAGGCCCCTGCCCCTTCAGCCGGTCCGACAGATGGCCGACCCCCATCACATAGGCATCGGCATTGTTGTAGCGCGAAATCGCGGTGAAATTGCCAAAGATCATCAGCGCAGGCCCCTGCGGCCCCGCGGGCAGCAGGATCGAGGCCGGCCCGTAATTCGGCACCACCCCGCCGTTCACGCCGCGCACGCCCAGCGCCGCCCAATCCGCGGGCGACCGCTTCGTGCTCTTGCCCGCCAGCCCCACGTCAAAGCCCTCGGGCAGCGAGACCTCCACCGCCCAGGGCTGCCCCTTCGACCAGCCCGAGCGCGCCAGATAGGCGGCGGTCGAGGCCAGCGCATCGGCCGGATTGTCCGACCAGATGTCGCGCTTGCCATCGCCGGTGAAATCGACCGCAAAGGCGAGGTAAGAGGTCGGGATGAACTGCGTATGCCCCATCGCCCCGGCCCAGGACCCGGTCATGTGGGCCGGGTCGATATCGCCCGCCTGCAGGATCTTCAGCGCGCCAATCAGCTGGCTTTCAAAGAACTGCGCCCGCCGCCCGTCATGGGCAAGCGTCGCCAGTGCCGGGATGATCAGGGTGTTGCCGCGCTTGGCGCCATAGCGGCTTTCCATGCCCCAGACGGCGACGACCACTTCCTTGTCGACACCATAGCGGGCCTCGATCTCGCGCAGGATCGCCGCATGCTGCGAAAGCGCCGCCCGGCCCTTGGCGATGCGTTCCTCGGACGCCGCACTGTCCATGTAATCCCAGATCGGTTTCACGAATTCGGCCTGAAACTGCTGCCGCTCGATCACCTTCGGGTTATAGGGCACATCGCGCATCGCGCGGGTCCAGGTTGCCTCGGAAATCCCCGCCGCCATCGCGCGGGGCTTGAAGCCCGCCACCCAGGCATCCATCCCCGCCTGCGTCGCGGCATCGACAGGCGGGATCTCTTCGATCGTGTTCATGGAAACGCCCCCCCGATCCAGCGGCCCGCCACAGGCGGTCAGCGCCGAAAAGGCCAGAAGGGTGACGACAAGGGGTTTCAACGCGTGTTTCATGGCCTGCCCGACTGCTCGTGTTTGAGAGCAGTCTAGCAGGCAATGGCGCTTGCGCAAACCGGCTTTGGCTCAGGCCTTCGCGTCGTAAAAGGGCGTCATCTGCGCCACGACGACGGAGTTTTCGTCCAGCGCCCGTTGCATCAGCTCTTTCTCGGCGGCGTCGATCTCGTCGCCCGCCTTTTCGCGTTCGGCCAAAGTGCCGTAGCCGGTCACGTCCAAAGGCGCCATCTCGGCCTGTTTCAGGATCGCCACGGTTTCGCGCACGGCCTCGGCCTCGTCGACGCCCGAGGCATAGCAGAGCAGCCCCGCCCCGGTGGCCCCCTTGGGCAGACCATCATTGGCCGAGCGCCCCACCTCGACCAGCAGCGTATAGACCTGCTGCGGGCGTTTCGCCTTTTCCGGTTTCTCGGCGGTCTCGGTCATTCGTTTTCCCTTCTCAGCTGCGACGCAAGGACCGCAGCGAGGTCACGGCCAGCCAGGCCGCGACCAGCACATAAAGCCCGATGGCGGCGCCGGGCCACCATTGCCCCGGCTCTGCCGCCTTCGCCATCTCGCCCAGAAGCGTCAGCACGAACGGCGTCGCAAGCCCGAGGATCGCCAGATCGGCCACCATCAGCACAAAGCGCAAAGGTTGCGGCAAGGCCGCCCCGCGCACCGCATCGACCACCCTGGCGCCCAGCGACAACAGCATGATCAGTCCCGCAGCAGATCGTTGATCGCGGTTTTCGAGCGCGTCTGCGCATCGACCCGTTTCACGATCACTGCGCAGTAAAGGTTGATGCCCCCCTTGGTCGGCATCGAGCCCGCGACGACCACCGAATAGGGCGGCACTTCGCCGTAAAACACTTCCCCGGTTTCGCGATCGACGATCTTCGTCGATTTGCCGATGAAGACGCCCATGCCCAGAACCGAGCCCTCGCGGACGATGCAGCCCTCGACCACTTCCGAGCGCGCGCCGATGAAGCAGTTGTCCTCGATGATCGTCGGCCCGGCCTGCATCGGCTCCAGCACGCCGCCGATGCCGACGCCGCCCGACAGGTGCACATTCTTGCCGATCTGCGCGCAGGAACCGACCGTCACCCAGGTGTCGACCATCGTGCCCTCATCGACATAGGCGCCGAGGTTGACGAAGGAGGGCAGCAGCACCGCGCCCTTGGCGATATAGGCGGAGCGGCGGACGATGCAGTGCGGCACGGCGCGGAACCCGGCGGCTTTCCACTGCGCCTCGCCCCAATGGGCGAATTTGCTGTCGACCTTGTCCCACCAGGTGCCGTTCTGCGGCCCGCCCGAATGCACTTCCATCTCCTTGACGCGGAAGCCCAGCAGCACGGCCTTTTTCGCCCATTGGTTCACATGCCAGTTGCCGTCATCCTTCTTCTCGGCGACGCGCAGCACGCCCTTGTCCAGCGCCTCGAGCGTGGCCTCGATCGCATCCCGTGCCTCGCCCTTGGAATGGGGCGTGAGGGTGTCGCGAACCTCCCAGGCGGCTTCGATGGCAGCTTCGAGCATGGCGTTCGACATCGGAACGGTCCTCTTTCAGGTGGCTTTCATGGTTTTCCCCCTATAGTTGGGAAAAGCCCTTCGCGCAACGAGCCGTGACATGAAAGACGAGAGCCGTTCCCACCCGTTCCGTGACAGCATCATGGATGCGAAAACGGCGCAGGACATCCCCGCCACCGCGCAGACCCGGGCGCCCGCCTACAAGCTCGCCTTCACCGATGGCGGCTTCATGATGCGCGAGGAATTGCGCCCGGTGCGGTTGCAGCTGGAACTGCTCAAGCCGCAGCTGATCATGGATGAACGCGGCGTGGAAAGCACGGTGGTGCTGTTCGGCGGCGCCCGCATCCCCGAACCGGCGCAAAAGGACACGGCGAAAACCCCGGTTCTGGCGGAGCTGAGCCGCTATTACGACGAGGCGCGGACCTTCGCGCGGATGATGACGGAACGCTCGATGGCGGCTTACGGGCGGGAATGGGTGATCTGCACCGGCGGCGGGCCGGGCGTGATGGAGGCGGGCAACCGCGGCGCCCACGAGGCCGGGGGCCAGTCGATCGGGCTCAATATCGTGCTGCCGCATGAACAGGCGCCGAATGCCTATGTGACGCCGGATCTGTGCTTCAACTTCCACTATTTCGCCATCCGCAAAATGCATTTCCTGATGCGGGCGAAAGCGGTCTGCGTCTTTCCGGGCGGCTTCGGCACGCTGGACGAGATGTTCGAAACGCTGACGCTGATCCAGACCCGGCGGATGAAGCGCATCCCGCTGATCCTATTTGGTGCAGAGTTCTGGCGCCGCGTGGTCGATTGGGATTATCTGGCCGAGGCGGGCACGATCGCGCCGGAGGATATCAAGCTGATCAGCTTCGTCGAAACCGCCGAGGAAGCGGTGGAGGTGATCGAGACCTGGGCCAGCGCGCACGCCCCGGACTGAGGGCGCAAGGGCGTATTTGGACCAAGAAAAAGCAGGCTGGTTTTTTCTTGGCGCAAATACGCCCTTTGCGACGGCGGGGATCTAAAGACCCGTTTCGGCCTCGATCTCGGCCTTCGACTTGCGCGCCCGTTCGGTGGCGGATTTCAGCTGCCCGCAGGCCGCCATGATATCTTCGCCGCGCGGCGTGCGGATCGGCGCGGCATAACCAGCCTTGTAGACGATATCGGCAAACGCCTCGATCCGCTCCCAGTCGCTGCGCTGATAGGGCGAGCCGGGCCATTCGTTGAAGGGAATGAGGTTGATCTTCGCCGGGATGCCCTGAATGAGCCGCACCAGACGCCGCGCGTCGTCGTCGCTGTCGTTCACGCCCTTGAGCATGACATATTCAAAGGTGATCCGCTCGGAATTCGACAGCCGCGGATAGTCGCGCAGGGCATCAAGCAGCGTCGCGATGTTCCATTTCTTGTTCACCGGAACAAGCTTGTCGCGCACCGCATCGGTGGTGGCGTGGAAGGAAATCGCCAGCAGGCAGCCGATCTCCTCGGCGGTGCGGGCGATTTCCGGCACGACGCCCGAGGTGGAAAGCGTGATCCGGCGGCGGCTCAGCGTCAGCCCCTCGTTGTCCATGACAACCTGCATCGCGTCGCGGACGTTTTCGAAATTGTAAAGCGGCTCGCCCATGCCCATCAGCACGACGTTGGAAATCAGCCGGGTTTCATCCTTCGGTTCGCCCGGTTTCGGCCATTCGCCCAGATCGTCGCGCGCCACCATCACCTGACCGACGATTTCCCCCGCCGTCAGGTTGCGCACCAGTTTCTGCGTACCGGTATGGCAGAAGGAACAGGTCAGCGTGCAGCCGACCTGGCTTGAAATGCAGAGCGTGCCGCGGTTTTCCTCGGGGATGTAGACGGCCTCGACCTCATGCCCGCCGGCGATGCGCAACAGATATTTCCGCGTGCCGTCGAGCGAGACCTGACAGGTCACCACCTCGGGCAGGGCGATTTCGAAATGCCGATCCAGCAGCGCGCGGTAGTCTTTCGCCAGATTGGTCATCGCGCCGAAATCGCGCACGCCCCAGTGATAGATCCACTGCCAGACCTGACCGACCCGCATCTTCGCCTGTTTCTCGGGCGTGCCCGCGGCGATCAGCGCATCGCGCAGCTGGTCGCGGGTCAGGCCGATCAGATTGACCTTGCCCCCTTCGGGCAGCTTGCGCGGCAGGGTCAGCACGTCTTGGGTGATCGGGGAAGTCGGCTCGGTCATGGCAGGTCCAGCGTTGGGCAAGCCGTGCATATAGGGGATTCGCGGCGCAAAAGGTAGCCCGAAACGCAAAGACCCCGGCAGTGCCGGGGCCGTCGCCTGTGTCGGATCGCTTATTTGCAGCGCTTGGCCGCTTCTTCCATCGCCGCGGTGAAGCCCATCAACGAGAAAGTGTCCTCGGTCTTGGTGCCGCGCCCCGACCGGCCCGAGATCGTCACCTCGGCCCCCGATTTCAGCGCCGCGATCAGCTTGGCGTCTTCCTCGGGCGAGCCCGCCCAGGCGCCTTCGCCCTTGGTGAACAGCGTGAAGCTGGCGCCGGTGTTCACCTTCAGATCCGCGGTCGAGCCATCGGCAAAGGGGTACCCCGCCATGAACATCACCTCGCCGGCCTTGCCGGGACGGAAGGTGACGAAGAGCAGGATTTCCGAGCGCCGCGCCTGCACCGGCTTGCCGTCCTTGCTGGCCGCCGATTTTTTCGGCGGCGAGACGCCCCAGCATTCTTTCGGGCTGTCTTCGACGAAGACGCTCCAGTCGGTTTTCGCGGCGACGCGGTTCGAACTTTCCTGCGCCTGGGCGACAGGGGAAAGTGCCAGCGACGCGGCGAGAACCGCTGCGACGCTCGTGATGATCGTCTTCATGGAACAGCCTCCAGCTGTCTGTGCCTCTGGTCCGCCCGTAGGCTATCGGCCCTTCTTGACTGTGGCAGACCTGATTTCAACTCGATATTCCAGTGATAACGCAAAAGTGGCGTTTGGGGAAAGCCCCCCCGGCGGCTTTTCGCGCATGAAAGACGGATTGGAGGGATGCGGCGGGCCCCCGGGGTTTGCTAGATCATCTGCCAGATCAGCCGCACCGCCAGCGCGGTCGAGGTCACGACCAGAAGCGGCCTGATCAACCGCGCCCCCTTCTTCATCGCCAGTCTTGCGCCAAGGCTGGCCCCCGCCACCTGCGCCAGCCCCATTGCGACCCCGATCCCCCACCAGGGCGCCCCGATCGCCGCGAAGGCCGCAAGCCCGCCCAGATTCGAGGCGAAATTCAGAAGCTTCGTATGCGCCGTGGCCCGCAGCACGCCATAGCCCGCCAACATCACGAAGCCGATCATGTAAAAGGCCCCCGCCCCCGGCCCGATCAGCCCGTCGTAAAAGCCGATCAGCGGCACGACAAAGGCGGTGAAGGCCGCAGGCCGGATCCGCTCGGCACGGTCGGTGTCATCAAGGCCCTTGCGCAAGGCGAAGAAGGCCGCAATCGCGATCAGCACGAAGGGCAGCCCCCGGCGCAGGGCCTCGGTCGGCAGCACCGAGACCAGAAACGCCCCGCCAAGCCCGGACAGGAACGCGAGCGACGCCGCCCCCAGCTGCGCGCGCAGATCGACCTGCCCCTTGGCCGCATAGGTCAGCGCCGCCGTGGCCGCGCCGAAAACCCCCTGCAGCTTGTTGGTCGAAAACGCCTGCACCGGCGTCGCCCCGGCCAGCAGCAGCACCGGCAGGGTGATCAGCCCGCCGCCCCCCGCGATGGCATCGACAAACCCGGCCACGAAAGCCGCGCCGATCAGCGACAGGGCCAGATCAAGGGAAACTTCGAACATGCATCCTCCGGGCCAGCCCCCTGTCTCTGCCAGCGCAAAAGCAAAGTAAAGCCCGCAAACAAAGCCGCTTGTCCCGCCCGGACGGCGCCGCTAGGGTCACCCGCCAGACCGACGGGCGCCGCTGCCCGCAGCCGGAGACCGCCATGCCCTACGCCCGCCTTGCCGCCTATCTGGCCCCTGCCCGCGCCCGTGCCGAATGGCCGCGCAGCCTGATCGGCCTTGTGCTGATCGCCGCTTTCTACTGGGCGGCGGTGATCGGGGGGCTGACGCTGGTGCAGGCGCTGGCGGGCAATGTCGTCCTGGGCGCGGTGATGCTGGAACTCGAGCGCGGTGGCACTGCATTCGGGCTGGTGCTGGTGCTGACGACCTTCCTGCCGCTGGCGCTTGGCGTGCTGCTGGTGACGCGGCTTTTGCATCGGCGCGGCCTTGCCAGCCTGCTCGGCCCCGGCGCGGGACGCGATTTCCTGCGGGTGTTCCCGCCGCTGCTGGCGCTGGTGGCGCTGGTCGCCGCCACCTCGGCCTTCGATCCGAACCTTGGCAAATCGACGCCCCTGTCGGTCCTGCTGCGCTGGCTGCCGATCGCGCTGCCGCTGCTTTTCGTGCAGATCGCCGCCGAGGAACTGCTGTTTCGCGGCTATCTGCTGCAACAGATCGGGGCGCGGTTCCGCCATCCGCTGGCCTGGATGGTGCTGCCCGCGGCGCTGTTCGGCGCGCTGCATTATGCGCCCGGCCAGAACGGCGCGACGGCGATCTTCTTCGCGCTCTGGGCGATGCTGTTTGGCTGCCTTGCTGCCGATCTGACCGCAAGGGCGGGCAACCTCGGCCCGGCGCTGGCGCTGCATTTCGCCAACAACATCTCGGCGTTGCTGCTGATCGGGCTTTACGGCCAGCTGGACGGGCTGGCGCTTTACACGCTGGTGCTGAACACCCGCGACCTTGCGGCGATGGCTCCCTATTTGGCGCTGGATGCGCTGGCGATCGTGGTGTTCTGGGTCGCGGCACGCCTGCGGCTGCGGCGCTGATTGCATTTGCCCGCGCACGGGCTTATCTGAGCGCAAGCTTGCAAAGCGACGTCGCGGAAACCAAGGGGCCCCCCGATGAACTGGATCTCGAACTACGTCCGACCGAAGATCAACTCGCTGTTCTCGCGCCGCGAGATGCCCGAGAACCTGTGGACGAAATGCCCCGAATGCGGAACCATGCTGTTCCACCGCGAGGTGACGGACAATCTGAACGTCTGCACCAACTGCGATCACCACATGGCGATCACGCCGCGCGACCGCTTCGAGGCGCTTTTCGACCTTGGCGCCTTCACCGAGGTCAAGGTCCCCGAGCCGATCGCCGATCCGCTGCATTTCCGCGACCAGAAGAAATATCCCGACCGGATGCGCGCGGCGCAAAAGACCACCGGCGAGAAAGAGGCGATGCTGGTCGTCGAGGGCGAGGTGGGCAAGACCCGGATCGTCGCCGTCGGGCAGGATTTCTCTTTCATGGGCGGCTCGATGGGGATGTATGTCGGCAATGCGATCCTTGCCGCCGCCCAGCGCGCGATCGAACTGCGCTGCCCGATGGTGCTGTTCTCGGCCGCGGGGGGCGCGCGGATGCAGGAGGGCATCCTCAGCCTGATGCAGATGCCGCGCTCGACCGTCGCCGTGCAGATGCTGAAAGATGCCGGGCTTCCTTACGTGGTGGTGCTGACCCATCCGACCACGGGCGGCGTGACCGCGTCCTATGCGATGCTGGGTGATGTGCAGATCGCCGAACCGAATTCGCTGATCTGCTTTGCCGGGCCGCGCGTCATCGAACAGACGATCCGCGAAACCCTGCCCGAGGGCTTCCAGCGCGCCGAATATCTGCTGGATCACGGCATGCTTGACCGCGTCACGCATCGCAAGAAACTGCGCGAGGAGCTGATCGTAATCCTGCGCATGATGATGCGCCTGCCGCCGCCGATCTGGGGCGAGCTGCCGCCCCCCGGCCCGGCGCCGACCGAGGCCGCCCCGCCGACTGACCAGCCCGCGGCGGAATAATCTTTATCTTGCTCTAAATATCCCGGGGGTCCGGGGGCAGCGCCCCCGGCCTTTGCATGAGAGGAGCCCAGCATGCCGCAACCTTCCGATGAAATCCTGGCGCGGCTGATGGGGCTGCACCCGAAGATCATCGATCTGACGCTTGACCGGGTGCATCGGCTGCTGGCGGCGCTCGATCACCCCGAAACCCGCCTGCCGCCGGTCATTCATGTTGCGGGCACGAATGGCAAAGGCTCGACCCAGGCGATGATCCGCGCCGGGCTTGAGGCCGCGGGCAAGACGGTCCACGCCTATACGTCCCCGCATCTGGCGCGGTTTCATGAACGCATCCGGCTGGCGGGCGCGCTGATCTCCGAACCCGCCCTGTCGGCGCTGCTCGACGACTGCGACGCGGCGAATGGCGGCCAGCCGATCACCTTCTTCGAAATCACCACCGTTGCGGCCTTTCTGGCCTTTGCCCGCACGCCTGCCGATTTCACCCTGCTGGAAGTCGGCCTTGGCGGGCGGCTTGACGCGACGAATGTGATCGCGCAACCGGCGCTGACGATCCTTACGCCCATCTCGATCGACCATCAGCAATATCTGGGCGAGACCCTGCCCGAGATCGCGGGCGAAAAGGCCGGGATTCTCAAGCGGGCCGTGCCCTGCGTGGTCGGGCCGCAGCATCCCGACGGGCTTGCCGTGATCGAGGAAAAAGCCGCGCGGCTGGGCGTGCCCCTCTTTGCGCATGGCCAGCACTGGCACGCTTTCGAGGAACGCGGGCGGCTGATCTATCAGGACGAGACCGGGCTTCTGGATCTGCCGCTGCCCAATCTGCCCGGGCCGCATCAGATCGAAAACGCCGGCGCCGCGATTGCCGCGCTGCGGTGTCTCGGTTTCGACGATCTGGCCTGCGAGGCGGCGGTGACGAAAGCCGACTGGCCCGCGCGGATGCAGCGTCTGCGGCAAGGGCCGCTCGCCGCAAGCGCGCCCGGGGTCGAGCTGTGGCTCGATGGCGGCCACAATCCGGCGGGTGGCGAAGCGGTGGCGGCCACGCTGTCGCGGATGGCAAAACGCCCGACGCATCTGATTTGCGGCATGCTCAACACCAAGGACATCGCGGGCTATCTGCGGCCGCTCGCGGCGCAGGCGCAAAGCCTGACCGCCGTGTCGATCCCGAACGAGGTCAACACGCTCCCCAGCGCCGCCACGGCCGAGGCCGCCCGCAAGGCCGGGTTCGCACAGGTGACCGAGGCCGGATCGGTCGCAGAAGCCCTTGGGGCGATTGCACAAGATGACCCGCAGGCGCGGGTGCTGATCTGCGGCTCGCTTTATCTTGCGGGTCAGGTCCTGCGCGAGAACGGCTGAGACCTGCGCATTCCTGCACCAAGTCCTGTGCGCGCCTGTGCCTGTGCGCACAGGCGCGCTTTGCCTATCTTTCCTGCAACGGAAAGGAGGCCGCTATGGTGCTCGAATTTGGCCTTGATACTTTTGGCGACATCACCGCGGATGCGACCGGGCCCCGCCCGGGCGCGCAGGTGATCCGCGACACGCTGGCCGAGGCGGTTCTGGCCGATCAGGTCGGTCTGGATTTCATCGGCCTTGGCGAACACCATCGCCCGGATTTCGCGATCTCGGCGATGGAGCCGCTGCTGGGGGCGATCCTGGCCAGCACGGAAAAGATCCATGCCGGGACCTCGGTCACGGTGCTGTCCTCGGATGATCCGATCCGGCTGTTCCAACGCTTTGCGACGCTGGATGCGCTGGCACCGGGGCGGGCGGAGCTGACGATCGGGCGGGGGTCCTTCACCGAAAGCTTCCCGCTCTTCGGCTTCGACCTGAACGATTACGAGACGCTGTTTGCCGAAAAGGCGCAGCTGCTGCACAGCCTTGTCAGCCAGGAGAAGGTCAGCTTTCAGGGCAGCCACCGCCCGGCGCTGAAGGGCGTCACCGTCTATCCGCGCCCCGAGCGCCCGTTGCAGGTCTGGCGCGGCGTCGGCGGCAGCCCCGACTCGGTGCTGGAGGCGGCGGCGATGGACATGCCGCTGGTGATGGCGATCATCGGCGGCAATCCGGCGCGGTTTGCGCCCCTGGCCGATCTTTATCGCCATAGCCGCGAGAGGATGGGGGCGGCACCGCTGCCGCTCTCGGTGCATTCGCCGGGCCATGTCGCGGCAAGCGATGAGGAGGCGAAGGACCGCTACTTCCCGGCCTATGCGGTGATGCACGATCTGATCGGGCGCTCGCGCGGCTGGCCGCGCTTCACCCGGGCAGCCTTCGAGGCGGAAATCGCCCATGGTTCGCTTTATGTCGGCAGCCCGGAGACGGTGGCGCGGAAAATCGCGACAACGGTCAAGGCGCTGGGGCTGTCACGCTTCACGCTGAAATATTCGGCCGGTCCGCAAGACCCCGCGCATCTGCGCGACACGATCGCGCTTTACGGCAGCAAGGTCGCGCCGATGGTGCGCGACATGCTGGCCTGAGGCTGTGTCGGGCGGACCAGAACGGCTGCTGCCTTTCCCCGCCCGACACAAATCCGCTTAGCGGTTTTCCTGCGACCAGTCGGCCGATTGCATCTCCCGCAACCGCGAGGCCGTGCGGGCGAATTCGAAACTGCCCTCGCCCTCGTTGTAAAGCCGTTCGGGCACATCGGCGGCGGAACAGATCAGCCGCACCTTGCCCTCGTACAAAGCGTCGATCAGCGTCACGAAGCGCTTCGCCTCGTTGAAGTTCGACGCCGACAGATGCGGGATGTCGTCGATCATCAGAACCCGCAAGGCCCCGGCGATCGCCAGATAATCGGCCGGGCCCAGCATCGCGCCGCACAGATCCCAGAACCGCGCCCGCCCGACGCCGTTGTGATACTGCGGGATCACCACCGACCGCCCCTTGACCTCAAGGCGCAGCGGCACCGTGCCGTCATGCCCGGTCAGCTCGTTCCAGAGCGCATCCATTTTTCGATGCGCCGCCGTCCCCGCGGGGGCAAAATAGACCTCCGCCCCGGCCAGCCGATGCAGCCGGTAATCGGTTTCCGACACGATTTCATGCACGTCAAGCCGCGTGGACAGGATCTCGATGAAGGGCAAAAACAGCTGCCGGTTCAAGCCGTTCTTGTAAAGATCGACGGGGGGGCGGTTCGAGGTCGTCACCACCGTCACGCCGCGCTTGAACAGCTCGTCAAAAAGCCGCCCGACGATCATCGCATCGGCGATGTCGGTGATCTGCATTTCGTCGAAGCACAAAAGCCGGACCGCGGCGGCGATTTCCGCCGCGACGGGCTGGATCGGGTCTTCCGCCTTCGCGCGGCGATGCGTGTCGATCTTGCCCTGCACCTCCTGCATGAAGGCGTGGAAATGCACCCGGCGTTTGGGCACCGCCACCGCCTCGCCGAACAGATCCATCAGCATCGACTTGCCGCGCCCGACACCGCCCCACAGGTAAAGCCCCTTCACCGGCTCGGGGGGCTTCGCGAAAAGCCCGAACAGGCCGGGCTTCTTCACCGGCGCCTCCAGCTCGGCCCGGACCCGGTCCAGCAGCGGCAGCACCGCCCGTTGCGCCGCATCGGCGCGCAGGGTTCCCGCCGCGACGCGGCCGTCGTAGATCTGGGTGAGACTTCTGTGCATGGCGCCTGATAGCGACTTCAAACCGGATTGAAAAGCGCGCGCAGCTGGCGCAGCCTGTGCGGGCGCGAACAACCATAGGGATCGGCGATGACAAAAGAGTTACCCGTTCTGGGTGCGGCCCTCAGCCTCGACATGATCGAGCTGCACCGGGACTGGCTGTTCGAAAGCAACCGCCCCATCGAGATTCAAAGCTTCTGCTGGCCGACCACCCATGATGGCGACACGCCCGAGCTGGTGGCGCAGGCGAAACGGCTGCTTGACGGCCACAAGGGGCGGCGCGGGCTGCACGGGCCCTTCATGTCCTTCCGCATCGACTGCGCCGATCCCGAGATCACCCCGGTGATCCGGCACCGCCTGCTGCGGGCGCTGGAAATCTGCGCCGATCTGACCGCCGATCAGATGGTGGTGCATTCGCCCTACGGGCTGTGGACCGAGGCGGAGATCGCCACCTCCGCGGTGGTGGCGGCGGTTTCCTTTGAGCGGGTGCGCTTCGTGATGGGGCCGGTGATCGAACGCGCCGAGCGGCTGGGCGTCGAGCTGGTGCTGGAAAATGTCGAGGATACCGATCCGGGGCTGCGGGCGCGGCTGGCCGAGGCTCTGGGCAGTCCGGCGGTGAAGCTGTCGCTGGATACCGGCCATGCGCAGATGATGCACTGCCGCTGCGGGGCGCCGCCGGTCGATGCCTTCGCGCTGGCGGGCGGGGCGGCGCTGCGCCATGTGCATCTGCAGGATGTCGATGGCTTTGCCGACCGGCACTGGCACCCGGGCGAGGGCAACATTCCCTGGAAGTCGGTCTTTGCCGCGCTGAACCGGCTGCCGCAGATGCCGCGGCTGCTGCTCGAGGTCGCCGATCCGCGCGCGCTGCGGCAGGGGGCGGATCACCTGATCGGGCTGGGTCTGGCGCAGTAGCGCCCCCCTATCGAAGCCCCGTATCGAAGCTTGAGAGGCGGCGGGGCTTCGCATAGTCTTGGCGGCACACCTTTTCCGACAGGATGGCCCATGAGCAAACCTTCCCCCCAACGCCTGCATCTCGTTTTCGGCGGCGAACTGGTCTCCGCCTCGCGCACCGAATTCAAGGATGTGAACGCCATCCATATCGTCGGCATCTATCCGAATTATGCCACGGCCTATTCCGCCTGGAAGGCCGAGGCGCAGCGCACCGTCGATGATGCCCACATGCGCTATTTCATCGCCCATCTGCACCGGCTGCGCGACGAGGAGACCCCGGCCTCGGCGACCGAGGAACTGGGCAGCTGAGATCCAGACCCCGATGCTGGGATCGCTTGCCCGCTGGTGGCGCGCCGGGACAGAGGCCGCGACGCCCCCCCCCGAGGATCGGGGGCCGCTGATCTGGATGCAGCTCGGCCCGGAGGCCGCCAGCGCCGGTCTTGAAGGCGTGCGGCAGGTTCTGGCGCGTCTTGATCGGCTGCGCCCGGGGATGCGGGTGATGCTGGCGCTGCCGCCGGGACCGGAGGTGGCGCTGCCCGAAACCGTCGAAGCCGCGACCCCGCCCGAAGACAGCCTTGCCGCGGCGCGGGATCTGCTGGAACGGGTCAGGCCGGGGCTGGTGGTGCTTTTCGGCAATGACCTGCCGGGCGGGCTGATCACCGCGGCCGACCGGGCGGGGATTGCGGTGATGATGGCGGATGTCTGCCTGCCGCCGCCTGCCCGCCGTCTGGGCCGGTTCGGGCAACGCGGGCTGTTGCGGCGGATCCGCCGGATCGTCGTGCGCGACCAGGCCTCTTTCGCGCTGCTCGAACGCCAGGGGCTGAACCCCGC
The DNA here is from genome assembly GCF_058724655.1 of Rhodobacter sp. 4.3.4. Taxonomy (NCBI): domain Bacteria; kingdom Pseudomonadati; phylum Pseudomonadota; class Alphaproteobacteria; order Rhodobacterales; genus Rhodobacter; species Rhodobacter sp. 4.3.4. The sequence continues at coordinate 287,624 of NZ_CM178967.1, read as the reverse complement.
GCAGATCGATGTCGGCGGCGTCCTTGGCCTGCCGCCGCAGCCTTTGCGCTGCTCCGAGGCGGAACGGGCCTCGATGGCCAGCCTGACCCATACCCGGCCGGTCTGGCTGGCCGCCGCGGTGCCGCCCGAGGAGATCGAGGCCGTGCTGGCGGCGCAGGCGCATGCGCAGCACCATGCGCATCGGATGCTGCTGATCCTGGCCCCCGACCAGCCCGACGACGCGCTGGAGCTGGGCGACCGGCTGACCGATGCGGGCTGGGCGGTGGCCAGCCGCTCGCTGGAAGGCGAGCCCGACGCCGAGACGGAAATCTTTCTGGCCGATGATCCGGCCGAATACGGGCTTTGGTATCGCATCGCCCCGGTCAGCTACATGGGCGGCACGCTGATCGGCGCGGCCAGTCAGGGGCGCTCGCCCTTTGAACCGGCCTCGCTGGGCTCGGCGGTGGTGCACGGGCCGCAGACCGCCCCTTTCGCCGCCGATTATGCAAGGCTCGACGAAGCCCGGGCGGCGCGGTCGATCCATGACGACACCTCGCTTGGCGAGGCCATCGCCGATCTGATGTCCCCCGACCGCGCCGCGGTTCTGGCGCATAACGCCTGGGCGGTGACCTCGGGCGGGGCGGCGGCGGCCGAGGCCATCGTGCGGGCGATCTTGCGGGAATTCGACGCCGCCCGCGCAGAAAGGACAATGTGATGCAGGCCCCCGGTTTCTGGTTTACCGATCCCGCCCGCCCGGCGCTGCGGGCGCGGCTGCTTGGCCCGCTCGGGCGGATCTATGCCGCGGCCACCCGGCTGCGGGTGGCGCAAGACGGGCTGCGGCTGCCGGTGCCGGTGATTTCGGTGGGCAACATCAATGCGGGCGGCACCGGCAAGACGCCCACGGTGATCGCGCTGGCGCAGCTTCTGGCCAGCCGCGGGCTGGAGGCGCATGTGGTCAGCCGCGGCCATGGCGGCAGCCTGACCGGCCCGGTCCGGGTCGAGGAAATGCGCCACCGTGCCGCCGAGGTAGGTGACGAACCGCTGCTGCTTTCCGCCTTCACGCCGACCTGGGTCGCCCGCGACCGCGCCGAGGGCGCCCGGGCGGCGGTGGCGGCCGGGGCGAAGCTGATCCTGCTCGATGACGGGCATCAGAACCCGGCGCTGCAAAAGGATCTCTCGATTGTCGTCGTCGATGCGGCCAAGGGCTTTGGCAACGGGCTTTGCCTGCCCGCGGGGCCGCTGCGCGAGCCGGTGGCCGAAGGCCTGGCGCGGGCCGATCTGGCGCTGTCGATCGGGCCGGTCCCGGCGCAGCAAAGCTTCGCCGCGCGCTGGGGGGCGCAGATCCCGGTGCCGCATCTGCGCGGGCAGCTGGTGCCCCTGCCCACCGGCATGGACTGGGAGGGCCAGCGGGTGCTGGCCTTTGCAGGCATCGGCCATCCGGAGAAATTCTTCGCCACCCTTCGCAACCTTGGCGCCGAGGTGGTGCGGGCCGAGGCGCTGGACGATCATCAGCCGTTCTCGGCGCAGCTGCTGACACGGCTGGAAACCGAGTCGCTCTTTCTGGATGCGCAACTTGTGACAACGGAAAAGGACGCCGCCCGGCTGCCGGTGTCGTTCCGGCCCAAGGTGCTGGCGCTGCCGGTGCGGCTGGTCTTCGAAGACGCCGCACCGCTTCTCAAAGCCTTGGAAAACCTCGGCCTTTAACCGCCCAGCTTGGCGTCAAGGATCTTCTTCAGCTCGGCATAGCCCATGTTGTCATGCTTCTCGCCGTTGATCACCAGCGTCGGCGTGCCCTCGATCGCATCGGCGGAGGCGTTCTTCTGATAGGTCCTCACCATCGCCTCGGCGCGGGCGGTGTCGTTCAGACAGGTCTCGACCTGTTCCTTGGTCAGCCCGGCCTTGAGACCGATCTTGCGCAGGTTCTCGGCAATCGCCGCCTCGGTGCCGTCGCCGATCCAAGATTTCTGCTCGGCAAACAGCATCCCGGCGATACCGTAATACTTCAGATCGCCGCCGCATTGCGCCACCTGCCCGGCCCAAAGCCCGAACTTGTCGAAATAGACCTCGCGCAGGATGAAGCGGAGCTTGCCGGTGTCGATGTAATCGCGCTTGAGCGACGGGAAGACGGTTTCATGGAACCGCGCGCAATGCGAGCAGGTATAGGAGGCGTATTCGATCAGCGTCACCGGCGCATCCGCCCGGCCCAGCGCGATATCGGGCAGGACGGCGCCGCCCGGGGCCGCCTCGGCCGGTGTGGCGATCAGCGTCTCGGCCGGGGCCTGCCGCAGCACGGCATAGCCGCCGCCGGCAGCCGCAACTACGGCGCCACCGGCGAGGCCAAGCAAAAGGGAACGTCGGTTCATGGATCAGCCTTTCTCAGCTCGTCCCGCCGTCTGGCGGGTTTCATCAGGATGTTGCGGGCAAGGTCTTCCAGCGCCGCCCGCAGCCCGGCATCGGCCAGGCCCTCGGTCGCCAGCTGCGCGCGGGCGCAGACCTCGGGGGTGGGTTCCGGGGCGGCCTTTTTCGGCGCCGGGGTGAAGGCTGCCTGCCCCTCGGCAAAGCCGGTGGCGGCGGTCTGGGTGATCAGGATGCGGGAAATCGCGTTGTAGCCGTAGCAGGCATTGACCTTGGCGCGGATCTTTTCGCGGCTCATGTCGATCATCGGCGCCATCGGCCCCTCGACCAGAAGCGTCAGGCTGGCGCCGATGCCTTCGCGGCCATAGCCGATCTTCACCGGGCGGGCATGGGCGGCGATTTCGGCGCCGACGACCTCGGCCCAATGCGTCACCAGCCGGGCGATGGCGAAGCCGCGTGCTTCGCCCACGGCGCGGATGCGCTCCTTCACCAGACCGGCGGCAGGCTCAAACCCGCGCATCCGGCGCAGCCTCGCGGGCGCCGCGGGGCGCTCGGACGGCGCATGGTGGTGGTGATCGTCGTCCATCCCTGTCCTTTCCGGAACCTGGTCCTATTCTAGGCAGGCCACGGGGCAAAGCCAGAGGAATGGGGCGGGGGGCCATAAAGATTGCGTGACGGAAACGAGGCGGCGGCGGGGGCAGCCCTGCTGGACTGGTATGATGCCCGGGCGCGGGTGATGCCCTGGCGGGTCGGCCCGGCAGAGCGCGCGGCAGGCGTGCGGCCCGATCCCTATCACGTCTGGCTCTCCGAGGTGATGCTGCAGCAAACGACCGTCGCCGCCGTGCGCGACTATTTCCGCCGCTTCACCGCGCGCTGGCCCTCTGTCACCGATCTGGCCGCGGCCGGGGATGACGATGTGATGGCCGAATGGGCGGGGCTTGGCTATTACGCCCGCGCCCGCAATCTTTTGAAATGCGCCCGCGCCGTAGCGGCGGCGGGCGGGCGGTTTCCCGAAACAGCGGCAGGGCTGCGCGCCCTGCCCGGCATCGGCCCCTATACGGCGGCGGCGGTGGCGGCGATCGCCTTTGACGAACCGGCCGTGGTGGTCGATGGCAATGTGGAACGGGTGGTGGCGCGGCTCTGGGCGGTTGAAACCCCGATGCCCGCGGCGAAAGCCGAGTTGATCGACAGGGCCGGGCGGCTGACGCCCAAGCGGCGCCCGGGCGATCATGCGCAGGCGATGATGGATCTGGGCGCCACGATCTGCACGCCGCGCAATCCGGCCTGTGCGCTCTGCCCGGTCAATGCGTTCTGCGCCGCAAAGGCGCAGGGCATCGCCGCAGAGCTGCCGCGCAAGACGCCCAAGCCCGAGAAACCAACCCGTTTCGGGCTGGCCTATGTCGCGTTCGCCCGCGATGGCGGGGTGCTTCTGGAGCGCCGCCCGGACAAGGGGCTTCTGGGCGGGATGCTCGGCTTTCCCGGTTCGGACTGGGCCGAGACCGAACCCGCCCCCTGCCCGCCCCTTGCCGCCGACTGGACGGCGCTCTCGCATGAGGTGCGCCACACCTTCACCCATTTCCACCTGCGGCTGCGGGTCTTCATCGCCCAAACCGAGGGGGAGGGCTTCACCCCAAGGCAGGAGTTTTCGCCCGCCGCCCTGCCCACGGTGATGCGCAAGGTCTGGGATCTGGCAGAAGCGGGGGCGCTGCCCCCGCACCCCCGAGATATTTGAGGCAAGATGAAAGGACTGGCTTTTTCTTGGATCAAATACGCCCTTCTCTGTCACGTCACCACGCGCAAGGTCAGATTGATGCGCCCGCCCTGTGGCAGCAGCGTCGATGTCCCGGGCGCGATCCGGTCGATGCCGTGGTAAAGCAGCCGCGCGGAACCGCCCATCACCAGCACATCGCCCGAGCGCAGCCAGAGGCTTTGTGTTTTCCCGCCCCGCGTTTCATTGCCGATGCGGAACAGCCCGTCATCGCCCAAGGAAATCGACACCACCGGCTGGGCAAAATCCGCCTCGTCGCGGTCCTGATGCAGACCCATCCGCGCCCCTTCGGCGTAGAAATTCACCAGACAGCACTCGGGGCTGCGATCAGTGCCCGACACCGCCCGCCAGATGCCCAGAACGCTTTGCGGGATCGGCGGCCAGGCCCCGCCCGCGGGATGGGTTTCGCTGTAGCGATAGCCGCGCCGGTCACTCACCCAGCCGAACCGCCCCGCCGAGGTCATCCGCACCGACATCGGCCGCCCATAGGGCGTCATCGGCGAGAACAGCGGCGCCGCGGCCACCACCGCGCGCAGGTCCGCGACCAGCGCCGTCTGCTCGCCGGGCGAAAGCCAGCCGGGGTAATGCCGGAAGCCGCGGATTTGCTGCGGATCCGGGCGTTTTTGCACCGGTTGGTCGGATTGTGGCATTTGTCGCAAACTCCCGCGCGTCAGTTCTTGCAGGGCTATTTTCCCCTCCTTATATACGCCGGGAAGCCGGAGCAGGCCACCTGCGCCGGACCGTCTGGAAACCTTGGGATAGGGGCCGGGGGCCTGATGGGACCCGCCCCCACCTGTCGCCGAAAGAAGAGGTATTGAAATGGCCAAAGTCATCGGGATCGACCTTGGGACGACCAACTCCTGCGTCGCCATCATGGACGGCTCGCAACCCCGCGTGATCGAGAATTCGGAAGGGGCGCGCACCACCCCCTCGATCGTCGCCTACACCGACAACGAGCGTCTGGTCGGCCAGCCCGCCAAGCGGCAAGCCGTGACAAACCCCACGAACACCGTCTTTGCGGTCAAGCGCCTGATCGGCCGCCGCACCACCGATGCCGAGGTGGAAAAGGACAAGAAACTGGTGCCCTACAACATCGTCGACGGCGGCAACGGCGACGCCTGGGTGGAAGTGCGCGGCGAGAAATTCTCTCCCGCCCAAGTCTCGGCCGTGATCCTGCAAAAGATGAAGGAAACCGCCGAGAGCTATCTGGGCGAGACCGTGACCCAGGCCGTGATCACCGTTCCGGCCTATTTCAACGACGCCCAGCGTCAGGCCACCAAGGACGCGGGCAAGATCGCGGGCCTTGAAGTGCTGCGCATCATCAACGAACCGACGGCGGCGGCGCTGGCTTACGGCCTCGACAAGAAGGACAGCAAGACGATTGCCGTCTATGACCTTGGCGGCGGCACCTTCGACATCACGATTCTGGAAATCGACGACGGTCTGTTCGAGGTGAAATCGACCAACGGGGACACGTTCCTTGGCGGCGAAGATTTCGACATGCGGATCGTCAATTACCTTGCCGACGAGTTCAAGAAAGAACACGGCGTCGATCTGACCAAGGACAAGATGGCGCTGCAGCGGCTGAAGGAAGCGGCTGAAAAGGCGAAGATCGAGCTGTCCTCGGCCAGCCAGACCGAAATCAACCAGCCGTTCATCTCGATGAACGCGGCGACCGGCGTGCCGCTGCACATGGTGATGAAGCTGACCCGCGCCAAGCTGGAAAGCCTGGTCGATGACCTGATCAAGGCCTCGCTGAAGCCCTGCGCCGCGGCGCTGAAGGATGCGGGCGTGTCGAAGGACGAGATCGACGAAGTCGTTCTGGTCGGCGGGATGACCCGGATGCCGCGCGTGGTCGAGGAAGTGACGAAGTTCTTCGGCAAGGAACCGCACAAGGGCGTGAACCCGGATGAAGTCGTGGCCCTTGGCGCCGCGATTCAGGCGGGCGTGCTGCAGGGCGACGTGAAGGACGTGGTTCTGCTCGACGTGACGCCGCTGTCGCTCGGCATCGAGACGCTGGGCGGTGTCTTCACCCGTCTGATCGACCGCAACACCACGATCCCGACGAAGAAAAGCCAGATCTTCTCGACTGCCGAGGACAATCAGAACGCGGTGACGATCCGCGTCTTCCAGGGCGAGCGGGAAATGGCCGCCGACAACAAGATGCTGGGCATGTTCAACCTGGAGAACATCCCCCCGGCGCCGCGTGGCGTGCCGCAGATCGAAGTCACCTTCGACATTGACGCGAACGGCATCGTCTCGGTCAAGGCCAAGGACAAGGGCACCGGCAAGGAACAGCAGATCACCATCCAGGCCTCGGGCGGTCTGTCGGACGATGACATCGAGAAGATGATCAAGGACGCCGAAGCCAATGCCGAAGCCGACAAGAAGCGCAAGGAACTGGTCGAGGCGAAGAACACCGGCGAGAGCCTGCTGCATTCGACCCGCAAGTCGCTGGAAGAGCATGGCGACAAGGTCGATGGCTCGACCGTCGAGATGATCGAGCTGGCCTGCAACGCGCTGGAAGAATCGCTGAAGTCGGAAGACCCGGGCAAGATCAAGGGCGCGGTGCAGAACCTGACCGATGCCGCGATGAAGCTTGGGGAAGCGATCTACAAGGCGCAGGCGGCCGAAGGTGGCCCGGCTGCTGCGGAGGACGAGGACGGCCCGCGGTCGGTCGATGATGACATCGTCGATGCCGACTTCGAGGACATGGGTGAAAACAAGCGCAAGTAAGCGCCGGAACCTGAGGAGCGGGCCCCGTCACGGGGCTCGCTTCCCTGTTCTCGCAGTGGGGCTTTCCAATGGCGAAGCGTGATTTCTACGAGGTTCTGGGGGTGTCCAGGGGCGCCTCGGCCGAGGAGATCAAGAAGGCCTATCGCAGCAAGGCGAAGGAACTGCACCCCGACCGCAATCAGGACAATCCGCAGGCCGAGGCCCAGTTCAAGGAAGTGAACGAAGCCTATGACGTGCTGAAGGATGGCGACAAGAAGGCCGCCTATGACCGCTACGGTCACGCGGCGTTCGAGGGCGGCATGGGCGGTGGCGGTCCGCGCGGGCCTTATGGTCAGGGCGCGGATTTCTCCTCGGCTTTCTCGGATGTGTTCGAGGATCTGTTCGGCGATTTCATGGGCGGGCGCGGTCCGGGCGGCGGTGGCCGGTCGCGGGCGACGCGCGGCTCGGACCTGCGCTACAACATGCGGGTGACGCTGGAAGAGGCGTTCAAGGGGTCGCAAAAGACGATCACCGTTCCCGGCTCGGCCGCTTGCGGATCGTGCAACGGCACCGGCGCCGAAGGGGGCGCGGAACCGCAAACCTGCCCGACCTGTTCGGGTCTGGGCAAGGTGCGGGCGCAGAACGGCTTTTTCACCGTCGAACGCACCTGCCCCACCTGTGGCGGGCAAGGTCAGGTGGTGAAGAACCCCTGCCGCGTCTGCCATGGCTCGGGCCGGATCGAGAAGGAACGGACGCTCTCGGTCAACATTCCCGCGGGGGTGGAGACGGGCACGCGGATCCGTCTGGCGGGCGAGGGCGAGGCCGGGATGCGCGGCGGGCCCTCGGGCGATCTCTATATCTTCATCGAAGTGCGCGAACATGCGATTTTCCAGCGCGACGGTGTGAACCTGTTCTGCCGGGTGCCGGTCAGCATGGTCTCGGCGGCGCTGGGGGGCGAGGTCGAGGTGCCGACGATCGATGGCGGTCGGTCGAAGGTCAAGGTGCCGGTGGGCAGCCAATCCGGTCGGCAGATGCGTCTGCGCGGCAAGGGCATGCCCGCGCTGCGCGGCGGCGGCATCGGCGACATGGTGATCGAACTGGCCGTGGAAACGCCGGTGAACCTGACCACACGGCAAAAGGAACTGCTGGATGAGTTCCAGCGCATCCAGGCCGAGAACAACCCGGAAGGCGCGTCCTTCTTTCAGAAGGTGAAAAGCTTCTGGGACGGGATGAAGGGTTGAATGCCTGAAAACGAAAAGGGGGCGCCTGCGGGCGCCCTTTTGGTATTTGGACCAGGAAAACCGTTAACACTTTATTTACCATGTCGGCGCAAGCTGGGGCGATGAAGACCCGTTCCTCCAGCTTCCAAGAAGGGCCGACCCTGTTTGGCGACCCGGACGAGGCGCAGCCGGTCGCGGTGTCCTCCGACCGGCTGCCCTCTTACATCACCGATCACCGCAAGCGGTTGCGGGAACGCTTCATGACGGGCGGGGCCGAGGCCATGCCCGATTACGAGCTTCTGGAACTGATCCTGTTTCGCGCCCTGCCGCGGCAGGATGTGAAGCCCTTGGCGCGGCGGCTGCTGGAGGTCTTCGGCAGTTTCGGCCATGTGCTGGCGGCGCCGCCCGCGCGGCTGACCGAGGTGACGGGCGTCGGCGAGGCCGTGGTGCAGGAATTGAAGATCGTCGAAGCCGCAGCGCAACGGCTGGCCCGCTCGCGCGTCTTGCAACGGCCGGTGCTGTCGTCGTGGCAGGCGCTGCTGGACTACTGCCACACCGCGATGGCGCATCGGCCAACCGAGCAATTCCGGGTGCTCTATCTCGACCGCAAGAACCTGCTGATCGCCGACGAGGAACAGGCCCGCGGCACGGTGGATCATGTGCCGGTCTATCCGCGCGAGGTGGTGAAACGGGCGCTGGAGCTGGATGCCTCCGCGCTGATTCTGGTACATTATGTGGCGCGCCACATAATGGATCTTTTGTGCCCCGTTTTCTTTTGTGGCCCGCCGTCAAGATCAGTAGCTCTTTCAATGGCTTCTGAGGCAAAGTCGAGCACATAACGGCGCTCGCGTGCTGGCATCGATGGTTCCTGGTTTTTGGCGAAGAATGATTGTTTAGACGCTGGGCGGTCAATCATGCCGCCCAGCGTCATGGCGCTACAGTGACGATAGCCACGCCAGCATGGCCGCGTCATCTCGCCATGCGGATTTTCGCGCGCCTGTATTTGCAACCGGTTCAAGAAGTTTCAGAGCTTCCTCCTTCATGCGTATGGTGATCTCGGCGTAACGATTGGTCGTCTCCAGATTGACGTGCCCCAACCAGCCCCGAATGACGTTAACCTCCACCCCAGACTCGAGGAGATGGACCGCCGTTGTGTGCCGAAACACATGGGGTGTGATGTGGGTGCGCAGCGCTTGTACGCTCGCCGCCTCCCAGAGTTTGGCGTAATGGCGAATGCGCTTGTAAATGCCGAAACGGGTCATCCCGCCGCCTGTGGCTCCGACAAACACAAGGGTATCCGGCGAGAGAACTGTGGCGCGTTCATCTAGCATGGCCTGCAAGGCCTTGGCAGTCTGGCTCCACAGAGGGCAGGTTCGCCACTTTGACCCTTTGCCCAGCAGCCTGACCCGGGCCGGTGACGCCAAATCAAGTTGATCCACCTTCAGTTGCGCGACCTCTGAGACGCGCGCGCCGGTATTGTAGAGCAGCATGAGGAGTGCACGGTCGCGTAGCGAAAGTCGATCCTGGGCGGGGATGCAGGCAAAGAGCGCCTCGACTTCATCACGTGCCAGAAACTTCATCTCTGGACGCTGATGGCGCTTCATCGGTATGGCTGCGACCTTGGCGCTAACCGGCAACATCTCTGGTGCCGTCCTGCCGAGATATTCGAAAAAAACATGCAGGGCTGTCAGGCGTTGGTTGCGCGTACTGATCGCATTACCACGCTCGACTTCCATGTTGTACAAGAATGCCTGCACAGCAGAGTAGTCCAAATGCTCGAACCCGAGACTACTGACCCCGATCCGATTGGCATCGGCCACGAAGATCAGAAACAGGCGGAGGCTATCTCGATAGCTGCGGATTGTGCTGGATTGCAGGCCTTTATGGCGCGGCAGATACTCCAGAAAGTAATGGTGCACGGATGCCGGAAAGTTTGGCTGCGTCATGCTTCGCCTCCATCGGTCAACGTCGGCGCGAAGGCTTCGAAGCGGTGGTTGGCGGCATCGAGCAGGTCGTTCGTGATGGTCAGATAAACTGCTGTGCTGTTGGGATTGAGATGCCCCAGAAATGTGGACAGATGATGAAGACGGTCGGCTGGCGCGATCCCTTGGCGGTACCAGTTCAGCAGGGTGCGCACCGCGAATGAATGGCGCAGGCCATGAACGTGTGGGCCGAAAACCCCAGGCGGTATCGCAAGGGCGAGTTGGGGCAACAGATCATCACGGAACGTGTTGCGGATGCTGTTGGTGCTGATCGGGCTACGACCATTCCAGGAAAACAGGTGATTGGCGCCCGAGCAGGCGAACCCATGTTGTTCCCGTTGTGTGCGGTAGTTGCGTAGCCTGATGGCCAACTTGGGCCCAAAGGGCACAAGTCGGTCCTTGCCGAACTTGGTGTTGCGGATCTCCACAATGTCTCGCACCAAGTCCACATCGCCCCATTGCAGATGAGCAACCTCCCCGACGCGTAGGCCAAGTCCGGCGAGCAAGGCAAAGATCATCTCATAGATAAGGCCGCGCTGTGGCGCGCGCGCGTTATCCGGCAATGCTGCGGCCAAAGTCAGCAGGTGGCGGATCGTCTCGTCCGAGAACAGGTAGGGCAGCTGTCGCGCTGTTTGCGGCTGAGGCTTGATCGTTACCGGTGAGGCACCAGGGATTTGCTGGCTAACGATCCAATCGAACAATCGTCGAACATCTCCGAGCAGATTGTTGTAGCTGCGCGGGTTGGTGCGTGTGCGGGAATCCAAGAAGTCCTGCAAGCACTGTGCGTCAATCGCCTCAAGGCTTTCCACGCCGCGGTTGTTGAGAAATCGATCGAGCAGCCGAAGTTGGCGATCTTCGCAGGCGAACTTGCATCCCATGGCGCGTTTTGCACGCAGGTATTGTTCGATCTGAGGGGCTAGGATGCTTTGAAAGCTGTTCCAGGGGGCGGTCATAGCACGTCCTCCCCTTGGGCAATGACCATTTCTCGCAGCTTGTGCACCGCCACCTTGCCATAGACCAATGTGGATGCTGGGTGACGATGACCGACGTAATCGCCAATGACTTTGAACGGCAGGTCGGCTTCTACAAGGTGCTGAACGCAGGCATGGCGCAATGTGTGAGAGCCGGCACGAGCAACTTGAATGCCAATTCTGCGCATGCGGCCAGAAACCATGCACGAGACCCCCGTATGCGTCATAGGGGTATATGGCGATCTTGCGGCCAAGAAGACTTGGCGATCAGCGATATCCGTGCGCCGAACCCGCAAATAGGCGATCACTGCTTCGCCGACTGTCGCCGACAACGGATATCGGGTCGAATGGCCGCCTTTGCGCATTGGGATGCTGATCTGGTCATGCTCCCAGTCAAGATCGTCCAAGCACAGGGCTGCTATCTCCCTCGCACGCAATCCGTAGCTGGCGAGCAATGTCAAAATGGCATAGTCGCGCTTGCCCAAGTCGGAGCGGCAATCGACGCTGGCCAGCAGGCGTTCGACATCAGGCCATGAAATGGCGCGTGGAATGGATGCTCGCCGATAGACGCGGCCGCGCGGAAGACTGCGCGTGAGATCGTTGGCGATGATGCCTTCACGGTGCAGATAGGCGAGGAAGACACGCAAGGCGCCCATTGTGCCGAGCATGCCGGACTTATGCAATGCCTCCGCGCGGACGTTGATGAAATCGGTGATGGACGCCGGGGAAAGCGCCGACAAGGTTATGCCCGCCTGTGCCAAGTATGACTCGAACGGGCGCAGGGTGTAGGTGTATTTTTGTAGCGTGGCTTGGCGCAGTCCTTTCTCGTTGAGAAGGAAAGGGAAGAAGCCGGGCACGCTGACGTAGAAGGGATTGGCCTGGCGGTCGCTCGGCCGTGTGAAACAGGGCAGGGCTAGGCAAAGCATCCGCTCCACTGGCAAACGGCTCTGAGAGACAATTGTCGCCCGATCTTGTGGGCTCTTGCACCACGTGCCGTGTTCAGCAAACCAGTGGCTGACAAACGCATCTACGTGGTCGGGCAGTTCATCAAGGCGTTTTGCGCCGCGCCCAACGACAAAATCGTTGAAGTGCCCGAGGGCCCGAAGATGCTGCCGAACAGTGGCGGTACCGGTATGTAACTCATCAAGCGATTGAGCGTAGCGCTCGATCTGCGGCCCAAGCCACTGGGCTCTAATACGGTCGATCACCTTGAGCGACCTGAAATGGCGTTCCAACATGACAAGCATCCTTCTGGAAAATGACAGGTGCGGTCATGTTGCACGGCATGCGCCGTTATGTGTCCGACTTCATTCCACAAGCCATTGAAAGAGCTGCTAATCTTGACGGCGGGCCACATAAGAAAACGGGGCACAAAAGGTACACAACCACCCCTCGGGCGATCCAACCCCGTCGCAGGCCGATATCGCGATGACCGACCAGATCCGCCATGCCGCCGAGGCCTTGGGGCTGGTGCTGCACGACCATCTGGTGATCGGCAAGGGCCGCGAACTCAGCTTTCGCGCCGAGGGGTTGCTTTAATTCGCCGCCACGGCCAGCGGGAAGCCGGGCAGAGGCATCATCACCGCGCCGTCGCCATCGCCGCAATCGGGCATGGCCAGCGACAGCGGCACCTGCTCGGTGCGGGTGCCAACCGGGCGCAGGACCACGCCCTGCAGATCCTTGCCGCAGCTTTTCGGCGTCACCGGCGCCTCCAGCACCAGCCGCAGATCCGACATCGCGGCCGGGGCGGAATAGATCTGCACCGCCTGCGCAGCACCGGGCTGCTGAAAGCTGCTGACCCAGCCGCCAGCTTGCGTTTTGGCCGCGCGCGGCACCGCCGCCGAAACATCGCCGATCGCGGCACCGTCGTCATGGCCGTTCAACTGCGCCCCGCTCTCGGGGGCAAGGATCAGCGCGATGCGCTGCACCGTCGGCAGCGTCGGCACGGCAAGCGCCACCTGCGGCGCGACACGGCCCCCCGGCAAGCCCAGTTGAAACACCGCCTGCTCGGCAAAGGCCGGAACCAGACCGCTCCAGCCGCCCTGATCCGAAAGCCGGATCGGCAGGCGCAGCCCCGCGTGGCGGATCTCGGCCAGCGCGCCGGGGTGGCAGGGCGCAAGAACGGTCAGCCGGACCGAGGCGCCGGGGGCAAGCGCGGCCTGCAGCTGCGGCGCGGCACAGGCGCCCGGCGCGGTTTCGATGTCCTGCGGCAGCGGGCCAAGGGCAGCTTCGGCGGCCGGGCGGCGCATCACCGGCACCGTCAACCGCGGCAGGGACAGCGCGGACGCAGGCGCCGCCAGATGTCCCCGGGCGCCCGGCATCACCTCCGCCGTCACCGGCTGCGAGGGGTCAGCGCGCATGCCCTCGGGCGCGGCCGTCTGCATGACATGCCCGGTGGCCGCCGCCAGAACGAAGGTGGTGCAGACCATGGCAATCTTGTGAATCGGTCTCATGCCCGGATTCTCCTGCTTCTTGCCAAAAGGTTAACGCGAGATCTCGACAAAGCTGGGGCCGGACTGCGGCAGGGTTTCCGAAAGGGAAACGTCACCCCGACGGCAAATTTTCACGAAAACGCAACCAGATCAACAGGATAATGAAAAACGGCGGCGCGGAAAGCCCCGCGCCGCCGCCTTATTTCAGCGCCTTTGTTTCAGGCCAGACGGCCATGGCAATGTTTGAACTTCTCGCCCGAGCCGCAGGGGCAGGGGTCATTGCGCGAGGGCTCGCCCCAGGTCGAGGGATCCGATTCGACAAATCCCGGCGCGGCGGCCAGCGCCACCGGAGCCGCCGGCTGCGGCGCGGGAGCTTCGGCCGGATCGGTCGCCGCCTCGGCCACACCAAGGGCGGCGGCCTGCTGGCGCAGCATCTCGGCGCGTTCCTCGTCGCTCATCGGACGGATCTGGCCCAGCCGCTTCGTCACCTCGTAGCGCAGGCTGTCGAGCATGCTCTCGAACAGCTGGAACGACTCGGTCTTGTATTCCGACAGCGGATCGCGCTGCGCATAGCCGCGGAAGCCCACGACCGAGCGCAGATGTTCCAGCGTCACCAGATGCTCGCGCCATTTCGTGTCGATCGTCTGCAGCAGGATCTGCTTTTCGATCACCCGCATCGTCTCGGCGCCGAAGGCTTCGGTCTTTTGCGCCATCACCGCATCCAGCGCAGCCGTCACCCGCTCGCGCAGCACGTCCTGGTCGACGCCCTCTTCGGCCGCCCAGTCCGCCAGCGGCAGATCGACCCCGGCATGGTCGATGAACGCCGCCCGCATCCCCTCGACATCCCATTGATCGACGTAGCTTTTCGGCGGCGCGAATTGGTCGATCAGATCGTCGATCACCTGCTGGCGCATATCGGCGACGATCTCGGAAATCTCGTCGGTTTCCATGATCTCGCGGCGCTGGCCAAAGACCGCCTTGCGCTGGTCGTTCATCACGTCGTCGAACTTCAACAGCTGCTTGCGCCAGTCGAAGTTGCGCCCCTCGACCTTGGCCTGCGCCCGTTCCAGCGACTTGTTCACCCAGGGGTGGATGATCGCCTCGCCTTCCTTCATGCCCAGTTTCGAGAGCACGCCTTCCAGCCGGTCCGAACCGAAGATCCGCATCAGATCGTCTTCGAGCGACAGGAAGAACAGCGACCGCCCCGGGTCGCCCTGACGGCCCGAGCGGCCGCGCAGCTGGTTGTCGATGCGGCGGCTTTCGTGCCGTTCAGTGGCCAGAACGAACAGGCCCCCGGCCTCGATCACCTTTTGCTTTTCGGCGGCATGTTCCGCCTCGATCCGGGCGCGGATCTCTTCGGGGGCGGCCTCGGGATTGGCGGCGATCTCTTCTTGCACCTTCATCTCGACATTGCCGCCCAGCTGAATGTCGGTGCCGCGCCCGGCCATGTTCGTGGCGATGGTGATCGCGCCCAGACGCCCGGCATCGGCGACGATCTGCGCCTCCTGCTCGTGCTGACGCGCGTTCAGCACGTTATGCGGCAGCCCCTCGGCCTTGAGCATCTCCGAGAGCATCTCGGATTTCTCGATCGAGGTGGTGCCAACCAGCGTCGGCTGGCCCTTTTCATGCGCGGTCTTGATCGCCTCGATCACCGCGGCGTATTTTTCCTTGGCGGTGCGATAGACGCGGTCGTGTTCGTCTTTCCGCGCCACCGGGCGGTTCGTCGGCACTTCGACGACGCCAAGCTTGTAGATATCGCCGAATTCCTCGGCCTCGGTCACCGCGGTGCCGGTCATCCCCGCCAGCTTTTCGTAAAGCCGGAAATAGTTCTGGAAGGTCACCGAGGCCAGCGTGACGTTCTCGGGCTGGATCGTCACCCGTTCCTTCGCCTCGATCGCCTGATGCAGACCGTCCGACAGACGGCGGCCCTTCATCATCCGCCCGGTGAATTCGTCGATCAGCACGATCTCGTCATCGGCGACGACATAGTTCTGATCCTTGAAGAACAGCTTGTGCGCCCGCAAGGCCTGGCCGATGTGATGCACGATCGTCGTGCTTTCCGGGTCGTAAAGCGACTGCCCCTCGGGCAGAAGGCCATCGGCCTGCAGCTTCTGTTCCAGAAACTCGTTGCCTTCCTCGGTGAAGGTGGCGTTGCGCTGTTTCTCGTCGAGCTTGTAATGCTCTTCAGTCAGGAACGGGATATAGGCATCAAGCGTGCGATACAGCTCGGACCGGTCCTGCGACGGGCCCGAGATGATCAGGGGCGTGCGCGCCTCGTCGATCAGGATGCTGTCCACCTCGTCGACGATGGCGAAGAAGTGATCGCGCTGATACATTTCCGCGACCGAGGCCTTCATGTTGTCGCGCAGATAATCGAAGCCCAGCTCGTTGTTCGTCGCATAGGTGATGTCGGCCGCATAGGCGGCGCGTTTTTCATCATCGGGCTGGAACGGATAAACGACGCCGCAGGTCAGACCCAGATGGCGATAGACCTTGCCCATCCATTCCGAGTCGCGCCGGGCCAGATAATCGTTCACCGTGACGATATGCACGCCCTTGCCCGCCAGCGCGTTCAGATAGGCCGGGAAGGTCGCGACAAGGGTCTTGCCCTCGCCGGTCTTCATCTCGGAAATATTGCCCTGATGCAGGAAGATCCCGCCCATCAGCTGGGTGTCGAAGGCGCGCAGGCCAAGCGCCCGGCGCGCGGCCTCGCGGCAGTTGGCGAAGGCCTCGACCAGCAGCGCATCCAGGCTTTCGCCCGATTGCGCGCGCTTTTGCAGCTCGCGGGTCTTCGCCACGATCTCGGCATCGGAGAGCTTTTCGAAGGCCGGTTCCAGCGCGTTGATCTTCGCCACCAGCGGACGCGTGCGCTTGACCTTGCGGTCGTTGGGCGTGCCGAAGAGCTTTCTTCCAATGTAACCGAGGCCCAGCATTTTTTCTCCGCGGGTTCGTCTGACCAAATCGTGTGAAATGCGGTCTTGTCGCACCCGTCGCGCACCCGTAGAACGGCAAGCGGATAAGGGCGAAACGGCCTTCACAGGACCCTTGGCGATGTAAGGGGCTGCCGTCCGAGTGTCAACGCCGCGGGGTGCCGCGGCCCTGCGGGAGAGGCTTTGATGCCGATTTTCACACGCGTTCTGGGGTCTGTCGCCGTGATGGCGCTTCTGGCCGGTCCGGCGCTGGCCGAGGAGGCCGCGAAAGCGGTCCCGCCCCCCGGCCCGGAAACCGTCGTCGCCACCGTCGACGGCACCGAAATCACGCTGGGCATGATGGTGTCCGTCCGCAACAGCCTGCCCGCGGAATATCAGCAGCTGCCCGACGAGGTGCTGTTCAACGGCGTGCTGGATCAGCTGATCCAGCAGACCGCGCTGGCGAAGGTGGGCGAAGGCATGATGACCCGCCGCGACGAGATCGCGCTCGAGGTCGAACGCCGCGCCTATCTGGCGGGGATGCTGCTCGATTACACCGCCGAACGCGCGGTGACGCCCGAGAAGCTGAAAGAAGCCTATGACATGAAATTCGCCAAGGCCGAACCGAGCCGCGAATATCACGCCGCCCATATCATCGTGCCCACCGAGGACGAGGCCAAGGCGATCAAGGCCGAGATCGACGGCGGCGCCGATTTTGCCACCGTGGCCAAGGCGAAGTCGCAAGACGGCGCGGCGGCGAATGGCGGCGATCTGGGCTGGTTCGATCTGACCGCGATGGTGCCGCCCTTTGCCGAGGCGGTAGCCGCGATGAAGGCGGGCGAGGTCAAGGGCCCGGTGCAAACCGAATATGGCTGGCATGTGATCAAGCTGATGGAAACCCGTCTGGGCGCGGCGCCGACGCTGGAGGATGCGACCGAGGAGCTTTCGGGCGATCTGCGCCAGCAGGCGGTGCAGGACCGGGTGACTGACACCGTGGCCAAGGCCAAGGTCGAAAAGCGTGTCGAGGGGATCGATCCCGCGGTACTGA
Organism: Rhodobacter sp. 4.3.4; assembly: GCF_058724655.1. Lineage (NCBI taxonomy): Bacteria > Pseudomonadati > Pseudomonadota > Alphaproteobacteria > Rhodobacterales > Rhodobacter > Rhodobacter sp. 4.3.4. The sequence goes on along the minus strand of NZ_CM178967.1, from coordinate 270,245 downwards.
AGACGGCGAATTTCTTCGGCGCCAAGTAGGGTCCGCGGATGGAGGGGGAGAAGACGATGGCGAAGAAACGCGAACTCGAAGACAAGATCGCCAAGCTGAAGTCGAAGGTGAAGGACCTGCGCTCGCAGCTGGGCGAGATCACCGAAGATGCGGTGGCGATGCTGCGCGAAGAGGTGACCGAGGTCGCCTCGGCGCTGCGCGAGGGCGTGGCCGAAGCCGCGACGACGGCCGCCACCGCCGCGGCCACCGCCGCAGCCGAGACCGCCGCCGCGGTGAAGCCGAAGGCGCCGGTCTCGCCGCTGGCCCCCGCCGCCTTCCCCGCCCTGCCGGTGATCGAGGGCGTGTCCTTTGCCGCCGCCGCCGCGGGGGTGCGCTATGCGGGCCGCACCGACGTGATGCTGGCGCAGATCGCCCCGGGCGCGACGATCGCGGGCGTCTTCACCACCTCCACCACCCGCGCCGCCTGCGTGCTCGATTGCCAGGCGAAACTGGCGGGCGCGGTCGATGAAAGCACCGGCGCCGCAATCGTGGTGAACTCGGGCAATGCCAATGCCTTCACCGGCGCCGCCGGGCAAGCCTCGGTCGATGCGGTCACCGGCGCCGTGGCCGAGGCGCTCGATCTGCCGATCAACCGGGTCTTTTCCTCCTCGACCGGGGTGATCGGCGAGCCGCTGCCGCATGACCGCATCGTTGCCGCCGTGCCCGGCCTTGTCGCCGCGCTGGACCCGGCGGGGATGGAAGCCGCCGCGCGGGCGATCATGACCACCGACACGTTCCCCAAGGGCGCCTGCGCCGAGGTGCAGGGCGACGGCGGGCTGATCCGCATCGCGGGCATCGCCAAGGGCTCGGGGATGATCGCGCCGAACATGGCGACGATGCTGGTCTATCTCTTCACCGATGCGAAGATCCCCGCGAAACTGCTGCAAAAAATGCTGTCGCGGCATGTCGATGACACGTTCAACGCAATCACCGTGGACAGCGACACCTCGACCTCGGATGCGCTGATCCTGGCCGCCACCGGGCGCTCGGCCGCGGCCGAGATCACCGATCTGCGCTCGCGCGCCGCCAAGGATTTCGAAGCGGCGCTGCATGGGGTGATGCTCGATCTGGCGCAACAGGTGGTCCGCGACGGCGAAGGTGCGACGAAATTCGTCGAGATCCGCGTCAGCGGCGCCGCCAATGCCGATGATGCGCACAAGGTCGCGATGGCGGTGGCGAATTCGCCGCTGGTGAAAACCGCGATCGCCGGCGAGGATGCGAACTGGGGCCGCGTCGTCGCCGCCGTCGGCAAGTCGGGCGCCAAGGCCGATCGCGACAAGCTGCGGATTTCCTTTGGCGACATGGTTCTGGCGGAAAACGGCTGGCGCGTGCCGGATTATTCCGAGGAAGCGGCCTCGGCCTATATGAAGGGGCAGGAGCTGGTGATCGGCATCGATCTGGGGCTGGGCAAGGCGGCGAAATCGGTCTTTACCTGCGACCTGACGCATCGCTACATCGACATCAACGCGGATTATCGCTCGTGACCTCGCCCTGCGGTCCCTCGCCCGCGCCGACGACGGCGCGGGTGGTTCTGGTCAGTGCGGTGGCGCTGATCGATCCCGATGGCCGGGTGCTGCTGGCGCAGCGCCCCGAGGGCAAGTCGCTGGCCGGGCTTTGGGAGTTTCCGGGCGGCAAGGTCGAGCCGGGGGAAACCCCCGAGGCCGCGCTGATCCGCGAGCTGCACGAGGAACTCGGGATTGACACCTGGGGCAGCTGTCTGGCGCCGCTGACCTTTGCCAGCCACAGCTACGAGAGCTTCCACCTGCTGATGCCGCTTTTCGCCTGCCGCCGCTGGTCCGGCACGCCGCAGCCGCGCGAGGGGCAGAAACTGGCCTGGGTGGCGCCTGCGAAGCTGCGCGATTACCCGATGCCGCCCGCCGACGAGCCGCTGATCCCGGTGCTGCAGGACTGGCTTTGACCGCGCAGCCGCGGCATGAATCTCCGCGGCGCAGAAACATTAATGCGCCCAAACGCCACACCCCGCAACAAAGCTACCCAAAAGAGCCATCTGAGACACTTTTTCGTTTGCAGTTTGTTAAGTTTTCGTGACTAAGCTGAAACTGTAATCGAGATTTCTAGGGAGGATGTCTCATGCTTCGCACCATCGTCGTCGGCAGCTGCGTCTCCGTGCAGGGAACGTTCGAGTCGCAGCTCGAAAATGGAAAAATCGTTGTCCGGGTTGGGGATCGGCTGTTCGCGGGCAAGCCCGTGCTGCGCAACAACGCCTGATCCACCGCACATATCGCCACTCACGGCATGCAAAAGGGGGGCTTTCGCCCCCCTTTTCACTGTTTCCGCAGCGGCGACAAAGGTCAGAGCTTGCGCTCGACCTCCTCGCGCTCGAAGATCTCGATGACATCGCCTGCGCGCACATCGTCGTAATTCTCGAAGGCCATGCCGCATTCCTGACCGGATTGCACTTCCTTGACCTCGTCCTTGAAGCGCTTGAGCGTCTTCAGCGTGCCCTCGTGCACCACCACGTTGTCGCGCAGCAGGCGCACACCAGCCGAACGACGGGCAACGCCTTCGGTGACCAGGCAGCCCGCGACCTTGCCGACGCCAGAGACCTTGAAGACCTCCTTGATCGAGGCATAGCCGATGAAATTCTCGCGCACTTCGTTCTTCAGCAGACCCGAGGCGGCGGCTTTGATATCGTCCACCAGATCGTAGATGATCGAGTAATAGCGGATCTCGACCCCCTTCTGGTTCGCGGCCGCCCGCGCCGGGGCGTTGGCCCGGACGTTGAAGCCGATCACCGGCGCCCCCGAAGCCTCGGCCAGGCCGACATCGCTTTCGGTGATCGCGCCGACGCCCGAATGCAGCACCCGCACGCGGACTTCCTCGTTGCCGATCTTTTCCAGCGCCTGGGCAATCGCCTCGGCCGAGCCCTGCACGTCGGCCTTGACCAGCACCGGCAGTTCCGAGACGTTCTCGTCCGCCTTGGCCTTGGCCATCAGCTGTTCCAGCGTCGTCGCCGCACCGGCAGCCGCGCGCTTGTCCTTGGCGGCTTTCTCGCGGTAATCCGCGATCTCGCGCGCCTGCGCCTCGGTTTCGACGACGTTCAGCACGTCCCCGGCTTCCGGCGTGCCATTGAGACCCAGCACCTCGACCGGAACCGAGGGACCGGCCTCGTCGACGCGCTCGCCCTTGTCGTTGATCAGCGCCCGCACCTTGCCCCACTGCTCGCCGACGACAAAGATGTCGCCGCGTTTCAGCGTGCCGTGCTGCACCAGAACCGTCGCCACCGGACCGCGGCCGACATCCAGTTTCGCCTCGATCACCGCGCCCTGGGCCGCACGGCCCGGGTTGGCGCGCAGCTCGAGGATTTCCGCCTGCAGCGCGATCGCCTCAAGCAGGTTGTCGAGCCCCTTGCCGGTCTTGGCCGAGACTTCGACGGTCTGCACCTCGCCGCCCATCTCTTCGACGACGACTTCGTGTTGCAAAAGATCCGTGCGCACTTTCTGCGGGTTGGCAGCGGGCTTGTCGATCTTGTTGATCGCCACGATCATCGGCACCTTGGCGGCCTTGGCGTGGTTGATCGCCTCGACCGTCTGCGGCATCACCGCGTCATCGGCGGCCACCACCAGCACGACGATATCCGTCACCTGCGCCCCGCGGGCGCGCATCGAGGTGAAGGCGGCGTGGCCGGGCGTGTCGAGGAAGGTCAGCACCGCGCCCGATTCCGTCGTCACCTGATAGGCGCCGATATGCTGGGTGATCCCGCCCGCTTCGCCCGCCACGACGTTGGCGTTGCGGATCGCATCCAGAAGCGAGGTCTTGCCGTGGTCGACGTGGCCCATGATCGTGATGATCGGCGGACGGCCAACCAGATCCTCGGCCTTGTCCTCGACGGTGTCGATCACCTGTTCCACATCCGCATCCGAGACGCGGACGGCGCGGTGACCGAATTCCTCGATGATCAGCTCCGCGGTGTCGGCGTCGATCGCCTGGTTCGCGGTGACCATCATCCCCATCTTCATCAGCGCCTTGATCACGTCGGCAGCGCGTTCCGCCATACGGATCGCAAGCTCCGAGACCACGATGGTTTCCGGCAACTGCACGTCGCGGACCATCTTTTCGGCTTTCTGGCCGAAGCCCATCGCCTTTTGCCGGGCCTTTTCCTGCTTGCGCTTCATCGCGGCCAGCGAGCGCTGACGCCCGCCTTCGCCCTCGATATCCGACAGGCTCAGCTTACCGGCCCGACGGCCCTCGTCGCCGCCCTTGGCCGCCTTGCTGTTGCGGTCGGGGGTGGCATTGCGGTCATCGCGGTCACGGTCGGTCTTGCGCGGGCCGGTGTTCGACACGCCCTTGGTCGCGGCGCGTGCGGCGGCAGCCTCGGCCGCAGCCGGATCGGCCGGAGCCGGTTTCGCCGCCGGTTTCGCCCGGACCTCTTCCTTTTTCTGCGCGCGCAGTTCGGCCTCGCGGGCCTTGCGCTCTTCTTCCTCGGCCTTCAGCCGCAGCGCTTCCTCGCGTTCGCGCTCTTCGCGTTCCTTGGCCTCGGCCTCGGCGCGACGGCGTTCGCGTTCTTCCTCGCGCGCCTTTTCATCGGCGGCACGCTGCGCGGCCTCTTCGACCTCGCGGATTTTCGCGGCCTGCAGCGCCCTCAGACGGCGTTCCATCTCGGCATCCGAGATGCCCGCAGGACGACGCGACGGGTCGCCCAGCGCGGGCGAACCCGCGGTCTTTGTCGGGGCGGCACCCGGCTTCGGCACCACCACCTTCTTGCGCTTGGTTTCGACCACCACATTTTTCGTGCGTCCGTGGCTGAAGCTCTGCTTCACCGAACCGGGGCGGGCGCCGCCAAGACCGAGGGGTTTTTTGCCGTCCGTATCGCTCATGCCGTCTTCGTATCCTTCATGGCGGTATCGCCGCCGTCCTGCTTGCGCAAACCTGCAAGCCTTGCCGCTTCTCTGATTACACGCGGGGTGAGTCCCCCAGCCGCAAGCGCGCCGTGTATGGCATGGTCGCGGCCAAAAGCCAAACCCAATTCCGAGGCCGTGAGACAACCGAACCAGCGCCCGCCGGGCGGAGTCCAGAGCTTGCCCTTGCCGCGTTCCGATCCGTCCGAGGCCTGAAACAGCACCCTGGCCTTGCCATCCGCCAGCCAGCCCTTGACCTTTTCAAAGCCGCAGACCGCATGGCCGGTCTTCCGGCTCAAGGATATCAGTTCAACCACCCGTTGCGCCAGCCCGTCTTCGACCAGCTGACACAGGTTCTCGGGTAGCTTCACCTGCGACCTTGCGGCGCGGGCAAACGCCCCCTTGGCGACCGCCTTTTCCAGCACGGCCCGGTCCGACGTCACCCAGATGCCCCGGCCGGGAAGCTTTTCGGCCAGATCCGGGTAGATCATGCCATCGGGGCCAAGGACGAACCGCACAAGCCCGACCTTCGGCCCGACATCGCCAGTGACGATGCAGCGCCGTTCGGGGTCTTCGCTGTCCTTGTCCTTGCCGCCGCGGCTCATCTCATTCCTCGGTTTCTTCTTCGTCGCTGTCGGTCGCGTCTTCGGCGTCCAGTTCCGAAATATCGACCCAGCCCAGCTGGATCCGCGCCGTCATGATCAGCTTTTGCGCCTCTTCCAGGCTCATCCCGAATTTCTCGAGAATGCCCTCGTCCTTGACGCGGGCGCCATTCACCGTGGTCCAGCCGCCAGCCAGTTCCCAGTCGGCGCAGGTGGCGAAATCTTCCAGCGTCTTCACGTCGTCCTTGGCCAGCGCCTCGATCATCTGCGGCGTCAGGCCGTCGAAATTGAACAGCGACTCCTCGACACCCAGTTCCTTCGCCGCAGCGATCGCCTTGGCGTTCTGCGCCTCGATATAGTCGCGGGCGCGGGCCTGCAACTCCTCGGCGGTGCCGTCATCGACGCCTTCGATCGACAGCAGTTCATCCAGATCGACATAGGCGACTTCTTCCAGATTGGTGAAGCCCTCGGCCACCAGCAGCTGGGCGAAGAATTCGTCCAGATCCAGCGCATCGACAAAGAGCTTGGTCCGCTCGGCGAATTCGGCCTGACGACGCGACGATTCCTCGGCCTCGGTCAGGATGTCGATATCAAGCCCGGTCAGCTGGCTGGCCAGACGCACGTTCTGCCCGCGACGGCCGATGGCCAGCGACAGCTGTTCATCGGGCACCACCACCTCGATCTTGCCCGCCTCCTCGTCGATCACCACCTTGGCGACCTCGGCCGGTTGCAGCGCATTCACAAGGAAGGTGGCCGCATCGGCGTTCCACGGAATGATGTCGATCTTTTCGCCCTGCAGCTCGCCCACCACGGCCTGCACGCGGCTTCCCCGCATACCGACACAGGCGCCCACGGGATCGATCGAATTGTCGTTCGAGATCACCGCGATCTTCGCGCGCGAGCCCGGATCGCGGGCCACGGCCTTGATCTCGATGATGCCGTCATAAATCTCCGGCACTTCCATCTTGAACAGTTCCGCCATGAACTGCGGATCGGTGCGCGACAGGAACACCTGCGGCCCCCGGGTCTCGCGGCGGACATCCTTGACATAGGCGCGGATGCGGTCGTTCGGGCGATAGCTTTCGCGGCCGATCTTTTCGTTGCGGCGCAGGATGGCTTCGCCGCGACCGATGTCGACGATGATGTTGCCATATTCCTCGCGCTTGACGACGCCGTTGAGGATCGTGCCCTTGCGATCCTTGAATTCGTCATATTGACGGTCGCGCTCGGCCTCGCGGACCTTCTGCAAGATCACCTGTTTCGCCGATTGCGCCGCGATCCGGCCCAGATCGACCGGCGGCACGTCATCGACGATCTCGTCGCCGATCTGCGGATTGGTCTTGTATTGCTTCGCCTGGGCAACGGTCAGCTGCGCCTGGTAATTCTCGACGGCCTCATCTTCGACGACGGTGCGGACCCGGGTGAAGCTGGCGCGACCGGTCTTGCGGTCGATCTTCACGCGGATATCCATTTCCGAGCCGTAGCGCGACTTCGCTGCCCGGGCGAGACTGTCTTCCATCGCCTGGATCACCAGATCGGGGTCGATCATCTTCTCGCGGGCCACCGCCTCGGCGGTCTGCAAAAGCTCGAGCTGGTTGGCAGAGGTGATTGCCATCTGTCAGGTCTCCTCGTCGGGGGAAGTCTGGTCGTCGTCTTCGGTTTGGATCTCGTCGAACTGGTCTTCGTCGATGATGCCCGCCGCCTTGCGCTGGCGCAGCATCTCGGCGATCAGCTCGTCGGTCAGGATCAGTTTCGCATCCGAAAGCCAGTCGAACTTCAGGCCGATGGTGACCTGTTCGCCCTGATTTTCGATCTCGATCAGCACTTCGTCGTCTTCGGTGCCGCGCAGGATGCCCTTGAAACGCTTGCGCCCGTCGATCTGTTCGTCGGTCTCGATCCGGGCCTCGTAGCCCTCCCAGATGTCGAAATCCTTCATCCGGGTCAGCGGACGGTCGATCCCGGGCGAAGACACTTCCAGCGTGTATTTTTCCTCGATCGGGTCTTCGACGTCGAGCACGGCGGAAACCGCGGTCGAGATCGCGCCGCAATCGTCGACATCGATCCCGCCCTCGGGGCGGTCGGCCATGATCTGCAACAGCGGATGCCGTCCGCCCTGCATGCGGATGCGGACCAGCTCGAAGCCGAGGCCTTCGATGGTGGGGCCGACAATGTCGGCGAGACGCCGGTCGATGCCGGTCTTGGCGATGAGGTCGGTCATTCCGATCCCTGAAAACAAAAAACGGGCCCGAGCGGCCCGTGACATGGATCCGGTGGGCCTCAGGTTTGGACCCTGAAACGCCGCTGTTGCATTGCGTATAGGCGAATCGCCCTCATGTTGCAAGCTTTCTCTGGGCTCAGCCCCGCATCCGGTCCATCACCGCGACAAGACCGGCGGTGATCCCCGGCTCGCTCAGGGCGTGACCCGCGGCGGGCACGAGGCGCAACTCGCATCGCTTCCAGCCATGCGCCAGCCGCCAGGCCGAGATCGGCGGGCAGATCATGTCCATCCGGCCCTGCACGATCACCGTCGGGATATGTTCGATCAGATGCCGGTCGCGCAGGATCTGGCCATCGACTTCCAGGAAGGCGCGGTTCAGGAAGAAGTGGTTTTCCAGCCGCGCGAAGGCATGGGCGTAATCGGGCGGCGATTCGCCCGGGAAACCGTCGTAATCGACCGAGGCGAGCGCATTCTCCCACATCGCCCAATGCCGGGCAAAGCGGGCTTCCTGCAGATAATCGCCGGAAAACAGCCGCTTGTGATAGGCGGCGATCAGATCGTCGCGCTCGCCCTCGGGGATGGGGGCGATGAACTGCGTCCACAGATCGGGAAAGAACTGCCCGGCGCCGCCACCATAGAACCAGTCCAGCTCCGATTTCAGCGCCAGGAATACGCCGCGCAGCACCAGCGCCTCGACCCGGTCGGGATAGGTCTGGGCATAAAGCAGCGAGAGCGTCGCCCCCCAGCTGCCGCCAAAGACGATCCAGGTGGAAATGCCCAGCTCGGTGCGGATCCGCTCCATGTCGGCGATCAGATCCCAGGTGGTGTTGTGGCCCACCGAGGCATGCGGTTTCGACAGCCCGCAACCGCGCTGGTCAAACAGCACGATGCGGTAATGCCGCGGGTCGAAATAGCGCCGCATCGCCGGGCTGCAGCCGCCCCCCGGCCCGCCGTGGCAGACCACGACCGGCCGCCCGCGCGGATTGCCCGATTGCTCGACATAGATCTGATGGCCGAAACCGACATCGATCATCCGCTGATCGAAAGGCTCGACCGGCGGATAGAGAAAGGCGCTTGCCGTGCGCTTTTGCCCTGCGTTCTTGTCCATGACTGCACTATATAACGCCTCGACCGCCCCCGCCATGGGGCGTACCCCAAAAGTTGACCGGAGGATGGCATGGAAACCGCAACGAAGACAATCGACCCCGCCGAGGTGGCGAAATTCGAGGCGATGGCGGCCGAGTGGTGGGACCCGAACGGCAAGTTCAAGCCGCTGCACATGCTGAACCCCTGCCGTCTGGACTATATCACCACCCAGATCGCGGCGCAGTTCGGCCGCGATCTGCGCGCCCCCCGCCCGTTCGAGGGGCTGCGGCTTCTCGATATCGGCTGCGGCGGCGGGCTTCTGGCCGAACCGATGGCGCGGCTGGGCGCGACTGTGGTGGGCGCCGATGCCGCGCCGAAGAACATCCCGGTGGCGCAACTTCATGCCGAGCAATCCGGCCTGACGATCGACTATCGCAACTGCGCCGCCGAGGATCTGGCGGCGGCGGGCGAGCGGTTCGATGTGGTGCTGGCGATGGAAATCATCGAGCATGTCGCCGACACCCAGGGCTTCACCGACACCTGCGCCGCTTTGCTGAAATCGGGCGGGCTGATGATCATGTCGACGCTGAACCGCAATCCGAAAAGCTATGTCATGGCGATCTTCGGCGCGGAACGGGTGATGCGCTGGCTGCCCGTCGGCACGCATGACTGGTCGAAATTCGTGACGCCGGACGAGCTTTACGAGCTGATGCGCAAGGCGGGGCTTGATCCCATCGACCGCAAGGGGATGGTCTTCAACCCCTTGGGCTGGAGCTGGTCGCTGTCGTCGCGCGATCTCAGCGTGAACTACGCCGCCGCCTGCGTGAAACGCTAAGGCTGGGGGCGCTGCCCCCAGACCCCCGGGATATTTGGAGCAAGATAAAACAGGCCCCTTTATCTTGCCTCAAATATCCCGGGGGTGAATTTGCCGTCAGGCAAAGAGGGGGCAGCGCCCCCTGCTTACGTCGTCTTCGGGCGGAAGGCCGCGATCTTTCCCGGATCGGTGTCGATATGCCCGGCCCCGATCAGATCCAGGCAATAGGGCACGGCGGCGAAAACCGCATTCAGACAGGTCGCAATCGCGCGCGGATTGCCCGGCAGGGTGAGGATCAGGCTTTTGCCCGCGATCCCCGCGGTCTGCCGCGACAGGATCGCGGTCGGCACCTCACGCAGCGACGCCCGCCGCATCTCCTCGCCAAAACCGGCCAGTTCCTTTTCGATCACCTCGGCCGCGCCTTCGGGCGTCTCGTCCCGCGGCGCCGGGCCGGTGCCGCCGGTGACGAGGATCAGATCGACGCCCTGCCCCACCAATCCGCGCAGGCAATCGGCCACGCTGTCGCGACCGTCCGGGATGATCACCCGGGAAATGGAAAGGGGTGTCGTGACGACACCCCTCAACCAGTCCTCGCAGCCCGGCCCGCCCCTGTCCTCGTAGTCCCCGCGCGCGGCGCGGTCGGAAACGGTGACAATGGCAACCCTTGCCGTCATTTCTTTGCCACGCGGGCGTTGCGGGTGGCGATCAGGCGCAGCCGCAGCGCATTCAGCCGAATGAAGCCCGCCGCGTCCTTTTGATCGTAGGCGCCCGCGTCTTCCTCGAAGGTGACGTGCTTTTCGGAATAGAGGCTGTGATCCGACCAGCGCGCGACGGTCGAGGCCTTGCCCTTGTAAAGCTTGATCCGCACCGTACCCGAAACATGTTCCTGCGTCTTGTCGATCAGCGCCTGCAGCGCCTCGCGTTCGGGGCTGAACCAGAAGCCGTTGTAGATCAGCTCCGCATAGCGCGGCATGATGCTGTCTTTCAGGTGCCCGGCGCCCGCGTCGAGCGTGATCTGCTCGATGCCGCGGTGGGCTTCCAGCAGGATCGTGCCGCCGGGGGTTTCATAGACGCCGCGGGACTTCATGCCGACGAAGCGGTTTTCCACCAGATCGAGCACGCCGACGCCATGCTTGCCGCCGATCTCGTTCAGCTTGGCGAGGATCGTCGCGGGCGACATCGCCTCGCCATTGATCGCGACGGCATCGCCGCGCTCGAAGGTGATCTCGACCATCTCGGGCGTATCCGGGGCCTCTTCGACCGGCACGACGCGCTGCAGCACATAGTTCGGGAATTCCTGCGCCGGGTCTTCCAGCACGCGGCCTTCCGACGAGGTGTGCAAAAGGTTCGCATCGACCGAGAACGGCGCCTCGCCGCGCTTGTCCTTGGCGATCGGGATCTGGTTCGCCTCGGCGAATTCCAGAAGCTTCGTGCGCGAGGTCAGATCCCAAAGCCGCCAAGGCGCGATCACCCGGATCGACGGGTCGAGCGCCGCCGCCGACAGTTCGAACCGCACCTGATCGTTGCCCTTGCCGGTCGCGCCATGCGCCACCGCATCGGCGCCGTGCTTTTGCGCGATCTCGACCAGATGTTTCGAAATCAGCGGCCGGGCAATCGAGGTGCCGAGCAGATAAAGCCCCTCATACAGCGCATTCGCCCGGAACATCGGGAAGACGAAGTCGCGGACGAATTCCTCGCGCACGTCGACGATGTGGATGTTTTCCTTTTTGATCCCCATCAGCTCGGCCTTTGCACGGGCCGGTTCCAGCTCCTCGCCCTGCCCCAGATCGGCGGTGAAGGTGATGACCTCGCAGCCGTATTCGGTCTGCAGCCATTTCAGGATGATCGAGGTGTCAAGGCCGCCCGAATAGGCAAGCACGACTTTCTTGGGAGCAGACATGAGGAGCCTCCGGAACTGCGGTTTCGCGCGGGTCTAGTGCGTTTTCGCCCGTATCTCAAGGGGCGAAGGGGGAAAGCAGAACCCCGGACCGATGCGGCCCGGGGTGTCTTCGGTCTGGTCGGGGGGCTCAGATCGGGCGATCTTGCCCGCTGGCGTCGATGACCCGGTTCGGCAGGCCCATCTCGCCCAGAAGTTCCAGGAAGGGCCGCGGCGGCAGCTCTTCGACATTGGCCATCTGGCCGACGTCCCAGATGCCCTTGGCAATCAGGATCGCGGCGGCCACCGGCGGCACGCCCGCGGTGTAGGAAATGCCCTGGCTGCCCACTTCCTCGAAGGCTTCCTTGTGATCGGCGACGTTGTAGATAAAGACCTCGGCCGGTTTGCCGTCCTTCGTGCCGCGGATCACGTCGCCGATGCAGGTCTTGCCGGTATAATCGGGCGCAAGGCTGGCCGGATCGGGCAGCACGGCTTTCACCACCTTGAGCGGGATCACCTCCAGCCCCTCGGCGGTTTTCACCGGCTTTTCCGACAGCAGGCCAAGGTTTTTCAGCACGGTGAAGACATTGATGTAGTGATCGCCAAAGCCCATCCAGAAGCGCACATCGGCCTGCGGATAGCGGGCCGAGAGCGAATGCACCTCGTCATGGCCGGTCAGATAGGCTTTCTGCGTGCCGACGACGGGCAGATCCCATTCCTTGCCCACTTCGAACATTTTGTTCGTCTGCCAGGCGCCCTTTTGCCAGGAATAGACCGTGCCGGTGAATTCGCGGAAGTTGATCTCGGGGTCGAAATTCGTCGCAAACCAGCGGCCATGCGAGCCCGCGTTGATATCGACGATGTCGATGCTTTCGATCGTGTCGAGGAACTCTTCCTCGGCCAGACGGGCATAGGCGTTCACCACGCCCGGATCGAAGCCGACGCCCAGAATGGCGGTGACACCGGCGGCCTTGCAGGCCTCGCGGCGTTGCCATTCGTAGTTGCCATACCACGGCGGCGTTTCGCAGATCTTCTTCGGGTCTTCGTGAATCGCCGTGTCCATATAGGCGACGCCGGTTTCGATGCAGGCCTGCAGAACCGTCATGTTGACGAAGGACGAGCCCACGTTGATGACGATCTGCGCCCCGGTCTGACGGATCAGCGCGGCCACCGCCGCCGTGTCCATCGCATCGACGGCATGCGCCGTGAACGTGCCTTGCACCTTCATCGCGTTTTTCTCGTGCACCGAGGCGATGATGGCGTCGCATTTCGCTGTGGTGCGCGATGCGATGTGCAGGTCACCCAGAATGTCGTTGTGTTGCGCGCATTTGTGGGCAACCACCTGCGCGACGCCACCGGCACCGATGATAAGCACGTTCTTCTTCACTTCTTCTGGCTCCTTTCACGAGACAGGGAAGGGGGCGATCAGCCCCTCAGGACAGGGATGAGAGGTAATCCTCATAGGTGAACTCGCGGATCAGATCGATCTGGCCCGAAGCGCGCTTGATCGCGATCGAGGGCATGTTGACGCCGTTGAACCAGTTCTTCTTCACCATGGTGTAGCCCGCGGCATCGGCCACGGAAATACGGTCGCCCACTTTCAGGGGCGCGGGGAACCGCGCCTCGCCGAAGATGTCGCCCGCAAGGCAGGATTTGCCGCAGATCTGATAGGCATGATCGCCCTCCTGCGGCAGCTTCGCGCTTTCGCGGTAGATCAGCAGATCAAGCATATGCGCTTCGATGCTGCTGTCGACGATGGCCAGTTGCTTGCCATTGTCGAGCAGGTCCAGCACCGTGACTTCAAGCGTGGTCGATTTGGTGATCGAGGCTTCGCCGGGTTCCAGATAGACCTGCACGCCGAAACGCTCCGAAAACGCCTTCAGCCGCTGCGCCAATTCTTCCAGCGGATAGCCCTCGCCGGTGAAATGGATGCCGCCGCCAAGGCTGACCCAGTCGAGCTTTTCCAAGAGCGGCGCAAATTCCCGCTCGATCCGGCCCAGCTGCGCATCGAACAACGCGAAATCGCGGTTCTCGCAGTTGTAATGGATCATCACGCCGGAAATCAGATCGGCAACGCCCAGAAGCTTCGTCACATCCCATTCGCCAAGGCGAGAGAACGGCCGCGCCGGATCGGCCAGATCGAAGCCGGAGGTCGAAAATCGCGGATTGAGCCGCACGCCGCGCTGGATGCCCTGCGAGGGCTCGGCAAAGCGGGTCAGCTGGCCCACCGAATTGAAGATGATCTTGTCGGCATAGCTGCAAGCCGCGTCGATCTCGCGATCCGACCAGGCCACCGAATAGGCGTGGGTCTCCTTGCCGAATTTCTCGCGCCCCAGCCGCAGCTCGTAAAGCGAGCTGGAGGTGGTGCCGTCCATATGCGGGCGCATGATGTCGAAGGCCGACCAGGTGGCGAAACATTTCAGCGCCAAAAGCGCCTTGGCGCCCGAGGCTTCGCGCAGAAGGTCGATCTTTTGCAGGTTCTGCAAAAGCGCCGTCTCGTCGATCAGGTAGAAGGGTGTCGGAATCATGGGCGCCCCCCCGCGCGAAAGTGAAGCCGCGATATAGGACCCCCTCCCCCCCGCGCAACAGGATTCGCGGATCGGGGGCCAAGGGATCAGTCCACCCGCAGCCGCTCCTTCGCTACGCCGAGCGTGTAACCCTTGCGTGAAACATTGCGCACCAGCAGTTCCGACACCAGCGCATTGCCCAAAGCGTCGCGCAGCCGCTTGATCCGGGTGGCCCCCGCCGCCTCCTCGCAATCCCCCTCGGGACGGCCCGAGATCACCGATTCGATCCGCGCGCCGGTCAGCCATTCGTCATCCATCCGCGCCTCGGCCAGAACGGCGAGCGTCTCGATCGCCGCGGGCGTCAGGGTGAAGACCATGTCGTTCAGCATCACCGCATTTTCCGCGCGCAGGATGCGCAGGGACTGCACCTCGATCCCGGCGCGCTGAATCGCGCTCATCCGCCGGTTCAGACCCAGGATCACCACCAAAAGCACCAGCGCCGCCACCATCAGCGCCATGGCAAAGACCAGCAGGATGAAGATGATCACCCGATAGGAATGCAGCATGTCGGCGAAGGTGTTCGAAGATTGCGCCAGCACCTCCAGCAGCCGCAGCTGCGTCGGGTTCGTCAGCACGTCGTTTTGCACGAAGATCTGCTCGACCCGGGCATCGAAGGCATTGCTGTCAGGCAGCGACAGGAACAGGAACGCCGCCGCCGCCGCAAGGGCAAGGCCAATCGCCACCACCCCCCAGATCAGCGCCCGCGAGCCGGTCTTCAGCCCCTCAGTAACGGAGGAAGAATTCACCGGAACTGACCTTTCTTTGTTCAAGGCCCTCGGGGCCGAAGACCGAAACGACGGTCAGCAGCGTCCAGCCCGCCGCCGCCAGACGCGGCACCAGCTCCGCCTTGGCGGCTTTCTTCGAACAGGCGGCATCGGGCACTTCGGAGACGCCATAGATCAGCCGCAAGGGCGCATCCTGTTTCGCCTTCCACGAGGCGAAACACTGCGCCTGCGCCGGGGCGGCCGCCAGCAGCAAAAGGGCAAGGAACAGGGGTCTCATCATGGGCGCAGGCTGCACGGGCGGGCCGTGACATGCAAGAACCAAAGGGATTTTCGGGGCGGATATCGGATAACACCGGGCCGATATTGCGCTGCGGCGGGGGCGATCCCCATGATCTGGTCAGGCAACTGCGGGCCATTGCGAACCCGGCCCGCCTTCAAAGGATCCCTGCCATGACCGCCTTCGCCTTCCCGCGCCTGACCGCCGCCGTGCTTGCCGGTGCCGTCGCGCTGACGGGACTTTCGGCCACGCAAGCCAGCGCCATGAACGACCGCGACCGGGCCGCGCTGGGCCTGATCGTCGGTCTGGGCGTGCTGGCCGCGATCGCCGACAGCGATGAGCCCCGTCGCGACCGCCGCCCGCCGCCCCCGCCGCCCCGCGGCTACCCCGATCATCGCCGCGCCGACGACTGCCGGGTCGAGATCTGGTACGACCGCGACGGCCGCCGGATCGAGGAACATTCCCCCGGCTGCTCTGACCGGCGCGGGCATCGCCGCGACCGCCGTCCGCCGCCGCAGGCCTGGGGGCCGGATGACTGGCGCTACTACCACAACCGTTGAACCGGACGACCTGGCGCGGGGGAACCCTCGCGCCTTTTTCGTTGCCATCCGCGGCGCCAGACGCCACACCGGCGCCATGAGCACCGCACCCGACAGCAGTTTCGAACAGGCCGCGCTTGCCCGCGGCTTCACCCGCATCGCCGGCGTCGACGAGGTCGGCCGCGGCCCCCTCTGCGGGCCGGTCACCGCCGCCGCCGTGGTGCTCGACCTCTCCCGCCTTCCCGAAGGGCTGAATGATTCGAAGAAGCTCTCCGCGAAGCGCCGCGCCGCGCTGGTGGCGGCGATCACCGCGACGGCAGAGGTGTCCGTCGCCCATGCCTCGGTCGCGGAAATCGACGCGCTCAACATCCTGCAGGCCAGCCATCTGGCGATGATCCGCGCCATCGAAGGGCTGAAAACCCCGCCCGATCACGTGCTGATCGACGGCAACCGGCTGCCGAAGGCGCTGACGCTCTCGGCCGAGGCGATCGTGAAGGGCGATGCCCGCTCGGTCTCGATCGCCGCCGCCTCGATCCTGGCCAAGGAAGCCCGCGACGCGCTGATGGTGGATTTGGCGCAACAATACCCGGGCTATGGCTGGGAAAGGAACGCGGGCTACCCGACCCGGGACCATCTGCAGGCGCTTCTAGATTTTGGGGTCACCCCCGTTCATAGGCGTTCGTTCAAGCCCGTGCACAACATCTTGTGCCAAGACATTTCTGTAACCCGTTGATTCAAAAAAGAAATTGACGACGATTCATCTTTGACTCATTTTTGCACGCATAGACCGGCACAAGCTGGCGACCCAAGGGCAAGACCCGAACGGGCAGAATGAGGCAGACATGAGCAAATCCGAGACGCGGAAGCCGCAGGCGGCGCTTCCGCTCAATGAAATACTTGCGGGCGACTGCATCCAGGTGATGAACGGCCTGCCCGAGGCAAGCGTCGATCTGATCTTTGCCGACCCGCCCTACAACCTGCAATTGCGCGGCGATCTGCACCGGCCGGACAATTCCAAGGTCGATGCGGTGGATGACGCCTGGGACCAGTTCGGCAGCTTCGATCATTACGACACTTTCACCCGCGACTGGCTGGCGGCGGCGAAACGCATCCTGAAACCCAATGGCGCGATCTGGGTGATCGGGTCTTACCACAACGTCTTCCGTCTGGGCGCCGAGCTGCAGAACCAGGGCTTCTGGATCCTGAACGATGTCGTGTGGCGCAAGTCGAACCCGATGCCGAATTTCCGCGGCAAGCGGCTGACCAATGCGCATGAGACGCTGATCTGGGCCAGCAAATCCGAGGGCGCGAAATACACCTTCAACTACGAGGCGCTGAAGGCGCTGAATGAAGGCGTCCAGATGCGCTCGGACTGGGTGCTGCCGATCTGCACCGGCAACGAGCGGCTGAAGGATGACGCGGGCGACAAGGCGCATCCGACGCAGAAACCGGAAAGCCTGCTGCACCGGATCATCCTCGGCACGACCAATGCGGGCGATGTGGTGCTGGACCCGTTCTTCGGCACCGGCACGACGGGCGCGGTGGCGAAGATGCTCGGCCGCGATTTCATCGGCATCGAGCGCGAGGAAGCCTATCGCGAGGCCGCCCGCAAACGCATCGACAAAGTGCGCAAATTCGACCGCGAGGCGCTGGAGATCACCGGCTCGAAACGCGCCGAACCGCGCGTGCCCTTTGGCCAGCTGGTCGAACGCGGCATGCTGCGCCCGGGCGAGGAACTTTATTCCATCGGCAATCGCTTCAAGGCGAAGGTCCGCGCCGATGGCACGCTGGTCGGCAATGACGTGAAGGGCTCGATCCATCAGGTCGGCGCCCATCTGGAAGGCGCGCCCAGCTGCAACGGCTGGACCTACTGGCATTTCAAGCGCGACGGCAAAATGGTGCCGATCGACCTGCTGCGCCAGCAGATCCGCGCCGAGATGAACTGAAAGATCAAGCGGTTACCGCCGGTGTCTGAACGATGGTTTCAGGCACGACCTTGCCCCGCCGTTCGCCGGCGGGGCCTTTTTGATGTGAAGACTGCGTATTTGAACCAAGAAAAAACCGCCTCGCTTTTTCTTGGTCCAAATACGCTCGGGGGGTGCGGGGGGCGGAAAGCCCCCCGTCCGACCTCAGCTTTCCTCGAGCCGCAGCCGCAATTCGCGCAGCACGGGCAGGGCCGCGCGGACCTTGTCGGCGCCGATGTCGCGCACCACATCGGCAATCACCGGCATGAAGGAGGCCAGCGCCGCATCCCGCGCCTGTCGCCCCGCGGGCGAGATCGCCACGAATTTGCGCCGCGCGTCGTCCCAGTCGGGGCGGATATGCACATGCCCCGCCCAGACCAGTTTCGACAGCGTGTTGGTCATCGCGCCGCGGGTGACGTGGAAGGTCGCGGCCAATTGGGCAGGCGTGCGTTCCTCGGCGATATGGGCCAGATGGTTGAGCACCGAGAAGTGGGAAATCTCCATCCCCTTCGGCAGCGCCCGGCTGACCACGTTGCGCGCCAGCTGATCGGCCATGAAGACCTCGGCGAACAGCGCGGCGGCGAGCGGGTCGGTCGGATCGCTCATGGGCCGTCAAACCCGCGGTCATGGGCAATCGAGGGCACGCGGGCGCGGGCCTCGGCGACGCGGGCAAGGTCCAGATCGACCAGCGTCACCCCCGGCTCCGTGCCGCCATCGGCCAGAACCTCGCCCCAGGGGGCGACGGCGAGGCTGTGGCCATGGGTGCGGCGCGGTTTGCCCGCATGGGCGGCATGGGTGCCGCATTGCGCGGGGGCCAGCACGAAACAGGTGTTTTCAATCGCCCGCGCCCGGATCAGGCTTTCCCAATGCGCCGCGCCCGTGGTGTCGTTGAAAGCCGCGGGCAGGGTCAGCAGCTGTGCCCCCGCCTGCGAGAGCCTTCGAAAGAGCTGCGGAAACCGCAGGTCGTAGCAGATCGCCATGCCGATCCGCGCGAAACCGGCCTCGGCCAGGACCGCTTTCGTCCCGGGGCGGTAGGCCTCGGATTCGCGATAGCGCTCGGTCGGGCTGACATCGACATCGAACATATGGATCTTGTCATACCGCGCCACGATCTGCCCCGAAGGCCCGATCAGGAACGACCGATTGGCAAAGCGGCCATCGGCATCATGGGTCTTCAGCCCCAGCGAGCCGATCAGCAGCCAGATGCCCAGCCGTTCCGCCTCGGCGCGCAGGGCGGCAAGCGTCGCATCCTCTGCCTCATGCGCCAGCACCGCGCGCTGATGCGCCCGGTCCGAGGACAGAAGATTGGTGCATTCCGGCGTCAGCACGAAGCCCGCCCCCGCGGCCGCGGCCGCGCGGATGAAATCGACCGTTACCGGCAGGTTCGCCACCGGATCATCGGTCACCGAAAGCTGGACCAGAGCCGCGCGCATCAGTCGGCCAGCATCGGATCAAGCCTGCCCGCGGCATCCAGCGCATGCAGGTCGTCGCAGCCGCCGACATGCCTGCCGCCAATGAAGATCTGCGGCACGGTATGGCGGCCATTCGCGCGGTCGCGCATCGCCGCCCGCAGCGCGGGATCGGCGCCGACATCGGTTTCCTCGAAGGTGACGCCCTTGGCGGTCAGCAGCTCCTTGGCGGCGAGGCAATAGGGGCAGGTGCGGGTGGTGTAGATTTCGACACGTTTCATGGGGGCTCCTTCTGCCCCCAAGCTAAGGGCTTCAGCCGTCGCGTGCAACGCGGGCCAGAACCGCAACCGAAACCCTGGCCGCGCCCGCGGTCAGGGCCGCCTCGGTCGTGGCTTCCAGCGTCGCCCCCGAGGTCAGCACGTCGTCGATCAGCAGTAGATGCCTGCCCCTGATCCGGTCCAGATGTTTCGGGGTGACCGCGATGGCGCCCTCCAGATTGGCCCGGCGTTCGGCGCGGGTCATCCCCTCCATCGCCGCCGTGGGCCGGGTGCGCAGGAACAGATCGGGCAGGCAGGCCAGACCGCCCTCACGCGCGACGGCCTGCGCCAGCAGCGCCGACTGGTTGAACTTGCGCCGCAACAGCCGCAGCCGGTGCAGCGGCACTGGAGCCACCAGCATCTTCGGCCGCAGGATCGGCGCGGCCGCCCGCGCCAGCATCGCCGCCAGCGGCGGCACCAGGTCCAGCCGGTCGGCATGTTTCAGCTGCAGCACCAGTTTCCGCCCGGTGCCCGCATAAAGAAACGCCGCCCGCCCCCGCGCCCAGGGCCGCGGTTGCGCAAGACACTGGTCGCAGAGCACCGGCCCCGCCTCCTCGCCCGGCAGGGGGGTGCCGCAGCCGTCGCAGACGGTGCCGGAGATGAAACTGGTCTCGCGCCAGCACGGACCGCACAGCCCGTCATCGGAGCCGACCGCGGCACCACAACAGAGGCAGCGCGGCGGAAACACCGTATGCAGCGCCAGCCGCAAGGCCGACCGCAGGGCATCTGGCATCTGCGGACGAACCGCCCTATCTTTTGCCCTGACCATGACCCAATCCCCTCGCCTGACCGACCGCACCGCCCTTTTGCACCACCGCGCCCGCGCCCGCGCGCTTGGGCCCGAGCTGTTCCTGCACAACGACGCCGCCGTCGAGCTTCAGGAGAGACTGAACGAGGTTAACAGAACCTTTACATCTGCGGCTGTGGTGACGCCTTTTTTGCAACCCTGGGCGGAAATCCTGCCCGGCGCGAAGATCGTCGCCGACGAGGAGGTGCTTGATCTCGCCCCCGGGGCGCATGATCTGGTGGTGCATGCGATGTGCCTGCACTGGGCCGAAGATCCGGTGGGGCAGATCGTGCAATGCGCCCGGGCGCTGCGGCCGGACGGGCTGTTCATCGCCGTGCTGTTCGGCGGCCAGACCCTGTCCGAGCTGCGCGCGGTTCTGGCCGAGGCCGAGGTCGAAGTGACCGGCGGTCTGTCGCCACGGGTGCTGCCGATGGGCGAGATCCGCGATCTGGGGGCGCTGTTGCAACGCGCCGGGCTGGCGCTGCCGGTGGCCGACAGCGTGCTGCGCCGGGTCAGCTATGGCGATCCGCTGCGGCTGTTGCGCGATCTGCGGGCGATGGGCGAGACGAATGCGCTGAGCGCGCGGCGGCGCAGCTTCACCCCGCGCGCGGTGCTGGCGCAGGCGCTGGCGCGGTACGCGGCCCATTTCGCCGATGCCGAGGGGCGGGTGCGGGCCAGTTTCGACATGGTCTGGCTGACCGGCTGGAAACCGCATGAAAGCCAGCAAAAACCGCTGCGACCGGGCTCTGCCACCTGTTCCCTGACCAAGGTGCTGGGCAAAACGCCGCAGGGGTGATGCCGCGCAAAGATTGCACAGGGATATTGTTCAGCTTTTCATTGACCCGAAATGAAAAAGCTATACCTCCGGGACCGGACAGCCATCAGGACACGTCATGACGATTGCCAACCGCATCCTTTCGCACGCCCCCGCCGACCATCCGCCGGTGCCGGTGCCGCGTGTCGGCGTGCTCTTGGCCAATCTTGGCACGCCCGACGCCACCGACTACTGGTCGATGCGGCGCTATCTGAACGAATTCCTCTCCGATCGGCGGGTGATCGACTATCCGATCTGGAAATGGCAGCCGCTGTTGCAGCTGATCATCCTGTCGAAGCGGCCCTTCACCTCGGGCAACAACTATCGCTCGATCTGGAACGAGGAGCGCGACGAAAGCCCCTTGATGACGATCACCCGCGATCAGGTGCGCAAGCTGCGCGCCGCGGTCGAGAGCCGCTATGGCGCGGGCAATGTGGTGGTCGATTTCTGCATGCGCTACGGCAATCCTTCGACCCGTGACGTGCTCGATGACATGCTGGCGCAGGGCTGCGAACGCATCCTGTTCCTGCCGCTTTATCCGCAATATGCGGGCGCCACCTCGGCCACGGCGAACGACCAGTTCTTCCGCGCGCTGATGCAGGTGAAACGCCAGCCCGCCGCCCGCACTGCGCCGGAATATTTCGCAAGGCCAAGCTATATCGAGGCGCTGGCCAGTTCGGTCGAGCGGGTCTATGCGACGCTCGACACCCGGCCCGACGTGCTGGTGGCCTCTTATCACGGCATGCCCAAGCGCTATCACCGCGAGGGCGACCCCTATCATTGCCAATGCCAGAAAACCTCGCGGCTGTTGCGCGAACGGCTGGGCTGGGGGCCGGATTCGATCGACACCACTTTTCAGTCGGTCTTCGGCACCGAGGAATGGCTGCGCCCCTATACGGTCGAGCATGTGGTGCAGCTTGCGGAAGCGGGCAAGAAGAACATCGCGGTGATTTCCCCCGCCTTTTCGGCCGATTGCATCGAGACGCTGGAAGAAATCAACGGCGAGATCCGCGAGGCCTTCGAGCATGCGGGCGGCGAAAGCTTCACCTATGTGCCCTGCCTGAACGACGACGATCTGCATATCGCGGCGCTGCTGGAAGTGGTCGAGGAAAATCTGGCGGGCTGGATCGACTGATCCGCCCACCCGCGGCCGGGATGACAAGACCGGAGATGAAAAAGGGGGCCACTGGCCCCCTTTCCTTTGCCGATGATCCGGGTCTCAGATCAGCACGACCTGGGTGCCGACCTTCACCAGCTCGTACAATTCTTCGACATGCTGGTTGAACAGGCCGACGCAGCCGTTCGACGACTTGCGGCCGATCTTGCGCGTGTCATGGGTGCCGTGGATGCGGTAATATTGCCAGCTGAGATACAGCGCCCGCGTGCCCAGCGGATTGTCCGGACCGGCGCCGACGAAATCGGGCCATTCCGGGTTGCGCTGCTTCATCGAGGGCGTCGGCGACCAGGTCGGGTTCTTCACCTTGCGGATGATCTCGGTGCGGCCGCGGCGGGTCAGCTCTTCCGACACCGGCACCGAGGTCGGGTAAAGCTTGTAGATCGTCTCATCCTCGGACCAGAAATGCAGCGCCCGCGAGATCGTGTCGACCAGGATGACACCGTTTCTGGTGTTGGCGAAATAGGGCTTCCAGTCGAGCTCGCGGAAGCTCGAGATGTTGCGCCGCATATTGGTGTTCGCGGTTTCCTCGCGCTGCTCGAGACCGGTATCCGGCATGGCCTGGGCAAGCACCGCGGGCGCAGCCAGCGAGGCCCCGGCAAATGCGGCGGTGCCGAGGAAGGAACGGCGATCGAGCATCTTGCGCGCATCCGACATGGGTGAACTCCGTAGGGCGTGAACGATTCAGGGCGCTTCCTTAATGCCGCCGGGCCGCAGGTGCAAATCAAACCGGCGTCATTGTGACGTTTCACGCAACTGTGGGTTTGCGCCGCCCCGCGCGGCGGTGTAAGGCACCGCTCAAATCCGAGGGGAACCCATGATCCGCGCTACCGTCCTGCTTGTTTCGGCCAGCCTTGCCTTGGCGGCCTGCACCACTTCCGGCGAACAGATCGGCCCCGATGGCAAGCCGCTGCCGCAGATGTATCGCATCTCCAAAAGCGATGCGAAGGAAATCCCGGCGCGGGTTGTCGAGGCCGTGAACACGCTGCGCGCCGCCCGCGGCACCGCGCCGGTGGCGCTGAACCCGGCGCTGACCGCGGCCGCGCAACGGCATTCCCGTGACATGGCCGATCAGAACCGGCCTTGGCACTGGGGCTCGGACGGGTCCTCGCCCTTGCAGCGCGTGCAGCGCGCGGGCTTCATGGGCCAGTTCCTCGGCGAGAACATCTCCGAGACCTACGAGACCGAGACCGAGACCCTGTCGGCCTGGATGGGTCTTCCCGACACCCGCGACGTGATCCTGAACCCGGCGGCGACGCAGATGGGCTTTTCCTGGTATCAGGAGCCCTCGGGCAAGATCTGGTGGACGATGGTCACCGGCCAGTAAAAAGGCCCGCAGCAGAAACGAAAAAGGCCCCCGCGGGGGCCTTTTGCCTGTCCGGGGATCGGATCAGGGGAAGATGAGGATCGGCGTGCCATTCGGCACCATCGCGTAGATTTCCTCGATCTCGGCATCGGTCACCGCGATGCAGCCCGCGGTCCAGTCATCGCGGCGGCCGCGGTATTTCCGCCCCTGACCGTGGATCATGATGTCGCCGCCCGGCTTGCGGCCATGTTCCTCGGCAAAGGCGCGATCCTGGTCATTCGGATAGGACACGCCCAGCGACAGGTGATAGGCCGACCGCGGATTGTGATGGGTGATGTGGTAAAGCCCCTCGGGGGTCTTGCCATCGCCCTCGAAGCGCTTCGTGCCGACCGGCCGATTGCCAAGGGAAATCCTGTATTTCCGCACCACATCGTCGCCGATGAAGAGGAACATCTTCCGTTTGCGCTTGAAGACCTGGATCTGGGTGACCTTGGGCCCGGAATAATTGCGGAATTTTGCGGAATCGCCGCCGCAAGCGGCCAGAAGTGTGAGGCTGGAAAGCCCCAGAAGAAGCGTGCGACGGTGCATGACGTGCCTGTGTGCTGCCGGTAGTTTGGTGTTATCGTTGCGCCCAGCCTATCAGGAAATCAGGCCGGGCGCGATGGCCTTACGTGCGCCGGAAGCTTGCTGCAAGCTCGATATGCGCCGAATAGCGGAACTGATCGACCACGATCACGTCAGCCAGCGCAAAGCCCGCCTGCACCAGCTTTTCGGCATCCCGCGCAAAGGTCACCGGGTTGCAGGACACATAGGCCAGATGGCGCAGCCGTGATGCGGCGATCTCGGCCACCTGCGCCTCGGCGCCCGCCCGCGGCGGATCGATCACCACGGCGTCGAAACGGTCGATCTCGTCGGGCAAAAGCGGGCGGCGAAACAGATCGCGGGCCTCGTGGGTGAGACGCTTCAGACCCTGCGCCCCGCGCCAGCCCTTGTCGAGCGCGGCCAGCATCGCGGCCTCGCTTTCGACCGCATGGACTTCGGCCGTCGCGGCCAGCGGCAGGGCAAAGGTGCCGCAACCGGCGAACAGATCGGCGATCTTCGCCGCGCCGCGGGTGGCCTCGCGCACGAAATCGACCAGGGCCGCCTCGCCCGCGGCGGTGGCCTGCAAGAACGCCCCGGGCGGCGGGTTGACCCGGGCGGCGCCAAAGCTCTGCAGCGCCGGGCGGCGGGCGGCAATGGTCTCGGCCTCCCAGCTCAGCCGGGCGAAATCCTGCTGTTCGGCCAGACGCGCAAGGGTCTGAAACAGCGCGGGGTCGATCTCCTTGCCGCCCTTGGCCGCCACTTCCAGCCCGGCTTCGGAGAGTGTCACCGCAAAGGAAATCTCGCCCTTGCGCGAGGCCCCCGCCGCCGTCATCGCGTTCAGCGCAGGCAGCACGGCCAGCAGCTCCGGCCGCAGGATCCGGCATTGGGGCACTTCGACGACGGTATCCGAGGCGCGGGCGTGAAAGCCGACCAGCGTGCCTTTCTTCGTCCGCCGCCCGGAAAAGGTCGCGCGGCGGCGCGAAAACTCGGGCGAGGTTTCGACCCGGGCAACCCGCGCGGCAATGCCCCGGCCCACCAGCGCGGTTTCCACCACCTGCGCCTTCCAGCCCGCGACGAAAGCCTCCGAGGCATGCTGCAACAGACAGCCGCCACAGGCGCGGTAGTGCGGACAGGGCGCCTTCACCCGGTCGGGCGAGGGCGTGACGATCGAGGGCGCAGCGATGCGGCCATTTTCGACCGTCCCCTCGACCAGCTCGCCCGGCAGCGCCATCGCCACATGCACGGTGCCCTCAGGCCCATGCGCGACGCCATCGGCAAGCAGGGAAAGACGATCGATGGTGAATGGCATGGGCGGGCTCCTTTGCGCCCGCTTAGCCGATGGGCACCGCCCCGCCAAGCCTATTGCGCGGCCTCGGCGCCCGGCAGCGGCTCTTCGGCCTCTTCCTCCTCGGTGCCAAGGAAGCCGCCCGATTGCCGGTTCCAGTAGCGCGCATAAAGACCGTTCTGCGCCAGAAGCTCGGCATGGCTGCCTTCCTCGACGATTCGCCCCTGATCCAGAACGACGATCCGGTCCATTTCCGCGATGGTCGAGAGCCGGTGCGCGATGGCCAGCACGGTCTTGCCCTCCATCACCCGTCCAAGCGCCTGCTGAATCGCCGCCTCCACCTCGCTGTCGAGCGCCGAGGTCGCCTCATCCAGCACCAGAATCGGGGCGTTCTTCAGGAAGGCCCGCGCCAGCGCGATCCGCTGCCGCTGCCCGCCCGACAGCTTCACCCCGCGCTCGCCGAGCGCCGCGTCATAGCCGGTCTTGCCGGTGTGATCGACCAGCCCCAGGATGAAGTCATGCGCCTCGGCGGCCTGTGCGGCGGCGATCATCTCGGCCTCGGTCGCATCGGGGCGCCCATACAGAATGTTCTCCCGCGCCGAGCGGTTGAACATCGCGGTTTCCTGCGTGACCATGCCGATATTGCGGCGCAGGCTTTCCTGCGTGACCGCGCGCAGGTCGGTGCCATCGATCCGCACCGCGCCCTTTTCGGTGTCATAGAGCCTGAGCAGCAGCGAGACGAGCGTCGATTTCCCCGCCCCCGAGGCGCCGACGATGCCGATCCGCTCCCCCGGCCGGATCGTCAGATCGACCGCTTCGATACCGCCCTTCTCGCGGCCATAGGCGAAGCTGACCTGATCGAACCGGACCTCGCCCTTCACCCGGCCCAGCACCTGCGCATCGGCCGCGTCGGTGATCGCATGGGCGGGGGTCAGGGTGCGCATGCCATCCTCGACCTCACCGATGTTCGACCACAGCGCCATCAGCGATTGCGACACCCAGCCCGACATCTGCGCGATGCGCATGGCAACGGCCCCCGCGGCGGCAATGTCACCCGGCGTCGCGGCGCCCTTGCGCCACATCAGCATCGCACCGCCGACCAGCAGGATCGGCAACAGGCCGGAGAAGGTGATCTGGCTCAGCCGGTACCAGGTGGAGGTGACGCCGAAACGCCGTGTGGCGGTGCGGAACCCCTCCATCGCGCCCAGCGCCACCTGATCCTCGTGGGCGGCATGGGCGAAAAGCTTCACCGTCTTGATGTTGGTGATCGTGTCGACGACCTGCCCCGTCACCATCGCCCGGGCCGAGGCGCGGGCCTTGGACCGCCCCCGCACATGCGGCAGGAAGGCCCGGATCAGAAGCAGATAGAACACCAGCCAAAGCGCCAGCGCCAGCGCCCCCCAAGTGTCTATTCCAGCCAAAAGCACCACCGAGCCGATGATCGAGGCGAGCGCGAAAAAGACCGTGCCGATGACTTCGGACACCACATCGGTGACGGCGCGGGCGGTCTGCATCTGCTTTTGCGCGATGCGGCCGGCAAAGTCGTTGTCAAAGAAGGTGACCGAATGCCCCATCGTCCAGCGGTGCAGCCGCGACAGCACCTGCGGCATCACATTCGGCGCCACGAGCATGTTCGTCGTCCAGGTCGAAAGCCCAAAGGCTCCGGGCCGGATCACCAGATAGAAGATGACGAAGGCGAAAAGCAGCCACAGATGCTGCCCGGCATAGGTCGCGGGATCGGCGCCGACGACGGAATCGATGACCAGCCCCAGCAGCCAGGCCGCCCCCACCTCCATCGAGCCCGCCAGCGCCGAGGCGATCCCGGCCATCCAGACAGCGGGCCAGGCGCCCTTCAGGCACCAGCGCAGAAACGGCGTGAATCGCGAGGGCGGCGGGCCCTCGGCAGGCAGGAAGGCGTCGATCATCGGATTTCCTTTCGTCCTTGAATATAGCGGGCGAAGAGGAAAGGGGAAGCTCAGCCGTCGGCGGCAAGCAGCGCCTCACGCGAAAGCGAGAAGCCCGAGGCGATCCAGCGGGTTTCCAGCGCTTTCAGCCGCGCGCCCAGGGCCGGTCCGGCAAGCGTCGGCATCAGGTCGGCGGCGCTGACCGGGAACCTTTGCGCCGCCCCGAATGCGACCCTGTTCCGGCTGGAATCGGAGATGTCTTGCCCCAGCGCAGCGGCGCGGATCAGCAGCGCATCGCGCCCCGTCTCGGCGCCGTAGCGATAGCCCAGTTCAGCGTCCGAGCCGGGACCGGAAAGGGCCGTGCGCAACTGCTCCAGCCGCCGGGCCTCGGTTTTCGAAAGCCGGAGCCGGTCGGCCGGGTCTTCGCCGCCCAGACAGGCCAGCCGCCGCAGCGGATCCGGCGGAACAGAGCCTTCCAGATGCACGAGCGGCGCCAGAAACCGCGCCTCGGCGCCGGGCAGAACCTGCGCCAGCACGCCGCTTGCCGCCATCGCCGCGACGGCCGGGGCGGGATCGGGGGCGGCCAGCAGCTTGCGCATCTCATGGCCGATACGTTCGCGCGAAAGCGTCTCTATTCCGGCAGAAAACGCGGCGCAGGCGGCCAGACCCTCGGCATCCATCCCCTGGTCGGGATCGCCATACCAGGCGGTGAAGCGGAAGAAGCGCAGGATGCGCAGATAATCCTCGGTGATACGCTGCGCCGGATCGCCGACAAAGCGCAGGCGTCGCGCGGAAAGATCGGCCAAGCCCTCGCCCAAAGGGTCAATCACGATGCCATCTGCCGTTGCGTAAAGCGCGTTCATGGTGAAATCGCGCCGCGCCGCGTCTTCGCGCAGATCGGTCGAGAAGGCCACGGTGGCATGACGGCCAAAGGTCTCGACATCACGGCGAAAGGTGGTGACCTCGTGGCCGACATGATCGGCAACGACCGTCACCGTGCCATGCGCGATCCCCGTCGGCACCGGCTTCAGCCCGGCAGCTTTCGCCAGCGCCATCACCCGTTCGGGCGGCGCATCGGTGGCGATGTCGATATCGGAAACCGGCTGGAACAGAGCCGCATTGCGCACGCAGCCGCCGACCAGAAGCGCCTGATGCCCGCCGCCCGACAGCATCGCCAGCACCTTTTGCACATGGCCCGCCGTCAGCCAGTCGCCCGCGATCTTCATCGGCCCATCCGATCGGTCAGCGCCCGCAGCATCCGCGCGGTGGCGCCCCAGATGTAATGCGGGCCAAAAGGCGCCACATAATAGTGCCGCATCCCGCCGCGCCAGTGGCGGCTTTCGACCCTGAACCGGCCCGAAACCAGATGCGAGAGGGGAATGGTGAACACCGCCTCGACCTCGGACGGGTCCGGGCGCGGGGTGAAGGGCGCCCTCAGCCGCGCCAGAACCGGGGTGACCAGAAAGCCGGTCACCGTCTCATGCGGGTCAAGCGTGCCAAGGATCTCGACCGCCGCGCGCGGCAGGCCGATTTCCTCCTCGGCCTCGCGCAAAGCCGCCGCCACCGGGCCTGCGTCGCCCGGCTCGACCTTGCCCCCCGGAAAGGCGATCTGCCCCGGGTGGTGGCGCAGATGCGAGGCGCGCTTGGTCAGGTAAAGCCGCAGCCCCGCGGGTGTCTCCTCGAAGACCAGCAGCACCCCCGCGGGCCGCAGCACACGGCCCTCGGGCAGCACGGTGCCGGGGTTCAGGTCGAAATCCGACGACGGCCGCCCCGGCCTTGCCAGAGCGGCAAGGAGGGGCGCGAAGCCGTCAGCCATCCGTCGCCTCTTTCGGGCTGCCATCGGGGTTCTTCACCGCCTCGAAGCCCAGCGTCAGCGGATCGAACACGTAATGCGCGCCGCAGAACTGGCAATCGGCGGTCACCGTGCCCTCGGCGGTGGTCATGTGGCGCAGATCGCGCGCCGAATAGATCGACAGGCTGGTGCGCACCCGATCGGCCGAGCAGGTGCAGCCGAAGCGCACCGGCACCGGATCATAGACCCGCGGCACTTCCTCGTTGAAGAGCCGCACCAGCAGGTTCGTCAGCCCGACCGAGGGGCCGATCAGCTCCATCGTCTCGACCGTATCCAGCAGCACATTGGCCCGGGTCCAGTTCTCGTCCTCGGCCCCGGCCAGAATGTCGGCATGGCGCAGAAGACCGCCCTCGCCCGAGCCTTCGCGCGCGGCGATGGGCGAGGAGGGCATCATCTGCAGCATCACGCCACCGGCCCGCCAGCGTTCGGCCTGCCCGGTTTCGGTCGAGCGGCCATAAGCAAGCTGGAACCGCGTCGGCAGCTGTTCGGACTGGGCGAAATAGGTCTCGGCACAGGTCGAAAGCGAGCCCCCGGCCAAGGGCGTCATGCCCTGATAGGGCAGCGTCCCCTCGCCCTGGTCGATCAGCACGGCCAGATAGCCCTCGCCGATCTGGCTGAAGGGATCGGCGTCTTCCTCCAGCCGCGCCGGATCGAAACTGGCCCAGGCACGGATGCGGGCGGAGCCGCCCTCGGTTTCGGGGGCGTAATAATCGGTGGCCAGAATCCGGATCGGCCCCTTGCCGCGCACCTGCAGCGAGAGCTTCCAGCGCAGTTTCATCGTCTGCCCGATCAGCGCCGTCAGCAGGGCGATTTCCGCCACCAGCCCTTCGACGATGGCGGGGTAATCGTGCTGGCGCAGCACGTCTTCCAGCACGCCATCAAGGCGGGCGATCCGGCCGCGCACATCCGAGCGGTCAAGTTGGAACGGCAGGACGGTATCGTCCCAAGCGATTTGCGAAAGCGGTGTCATCTGGTTCCCGGGGGTTTTCGAGCAGCCCTTGGGCTGGCATATCGTGCCTATATAGGCGGGGCAACCGGTTCCCCCAACAGAGGATGTGCGAAAATGCGGCGGTTTGGCGAACAGGTGGTGGCAGGGCAGCGCTACAGGCTGCGGCCGGGGGCCTATGCGGTGCTGATGCGGGGCGACCGATTCCTGCTGACGCATCAGACCGAACCGACCCCCGAATTCCAGCTGCCCGGCGGCGGCATCGACCCGGGCGAAGGCGCGCTGACGGCGCTGAACCGCGAGGTCTACGAGGAGACCGGCTGGTCGATCAGCGGGCATCGGCGGCTGGGGGCCTATCGGCGCTTCACCTACATGCCGGAATATGACCGCTGGGCCGAAAAGGTCTGCCACATCTATCTGGCGCGTCCGGCGCTGCGCCGTGGCCCGCCGAGCGAACCCGGCCATACCGCCTTCTGGATGTCGGGCGCCGAGGCGCTGGCCGCGCTGAGCAATTCCGGGGATCGGCACTTCATGGCGAAAGTTCTGCAAAATTTGGGCTGAGTGTTGCGAAAACACTGCAATATCGGGCTTTTGCAACGCGAAACTGTCCCGGCGTCAACAGGACCGCTAGTCATTGTGTCAATTTTGAGGTATTCGAAGTTTAGCAGTTAACAGTCGGCCAAAAGAGCCGGTTCATGTTCGAGGCGGAGCAGTATAATGGCGGAGTCTGTCGACTTTGCCGTCCGTGATACTATGGGCGGTATTTCCCGTGGCGTTGTTGCCGGTGCGGGCGCAAGCGACTTCATTCAGGTGGGGGTTGGCGACGAGATTTCGCTGAACCTGAGCAAGACCAGCATCCTGAAATACATGCGGGACGGCGACGATCTCCAGATCGTTCTGGTCGACGGGCGCACCATCACCCTGTCGGGCTTCTATCCCGCGCGGGGCGAGCTTTACATCTCTTCGGACGGGGAACTGACCGCGGTGGCGCTTGAAGAGGGCGGCAACGGGGTGATTTATGCCGATTACGGCACCCCCGAGGTGATGGGGAAATGGAGCCCGAACGACCAGCTGGCCTTCCTTGATGGCGATGGCATCCTGGCCCCGGCCGGGGATGATGTCACCGGCATGGCGGCCTTTGCTCCGGCTGCGCTGGCTCTGGGGCCGCTGGGCTGGGCTGCGGCCGGCCTGGCCGGTCTGGGCGTTGCCGGCGGCGGCGGCGGCGGCGGTTCGACCAGCCCGACGACCCCCACGAACCCGACCGGTCCCACCAACCCGACCGACCCCACCGGGCCGACCAACCCGACGAACCCGACCGGCCCCACCAACCCGACCGACCCCACCGGGCCGACCAACCCGACGAACCCGACCGGCCCCACCGGGCCGACCAACCCGACGAACCCGACCGGCCCCACCAATCCGACCGACCCCACCGGGCCGACCAACCCAACGAACCCGACCGGGCCGACGAACCCGACCGGTCCCACCAACCCGACCGACCCCACCGGGCCGACCAACCCGACGAACCCGACCGGTCCCACCAACCCGACCGACCCCACCGGGCCGACCGGCCCCACCAACCCGACCGATCCCACCGGACCGACCGGGCCGACCAACCCGACCGATCCTACCGGACCGACCGGTCCCACCAACCCGACCGATCCTACCGGGCCGACCGGCCCCACCAACCCGACCGACCCCACCGGGCCGACCGACCCGACCGAGCCCACGCATCCGACGCCCACCGTCGATGAGCGCGATCCGGCGACGCTGACCACCAATACCGCAGCCTCGGCGACGGTATCGGGCACCGGCGAGACCGGCTCGACTGTGGTGGTCACCCTGGGCGGCAAGACCCTGACCGCCACCGTCGGTGCCAGCGGCACCTGGTCGGTGACCTTCACCGGCTCGACCTTCCCGGCGGATGGCGATTATTCCTCGAGCGTGGTGGTGACCGCGCCCGGCGGCAAGATCTACAATCTCGACGGCCCCGATTACCTGATCGACATGACCCGTCCGCCGGTGGCGATCACCGAGGGCGCGCGCTCGACCGGCGACATCGAAAACGCCAGCGAACATGCCGATGGCGTCACCATTCGCGGCACGAGCGAGCCCGGCGCGACGATCCGCGTCGTGATCGACGGCCATGAACAGACCACCACCGTCGGTGGCAACGGCAACTGGAACGTGACCTTCCCGACCTCCGACCTGCCGGGGGGCACCTATACCAAGGGCATGCTGGTCACCGCGACCGACATCCACGGCAACGTCACCACGCTGACCGACACGCTGGCCGTCGATACCGAAACCAGCGTCCGCTTCGATACCAATCTGGCGGGCGGGGACGATCTGGTGAACCAGGCCGAACGCGCCGCGGGCAATCTGGTGCTGACCGGCACGGCCGAGGCCGGGGCCACGGTGGTGGTGCAGTTCGGCACCGGCTCGCACAGCGTCACCGCCGATGCGAATGGCCGCTGGAGCGCCGCCTTCAGCGCCGGGGAATATGCCGCGGGCACCTATACCGGCACGGCCACGGTCACCGCGACCGACCTTGCCGGCAATACCGCCACCACGACGCATCTGATCGATGTCGACACCGAGGTGAAACCGCTGTCGCACTGGACCGACACCCCCGGCACCGACGGCGTGGTGAACGGCGCCGAGGCTTCGGGCGGGCTGCGGATCGAGGGCACCGTCGAGGCCGGATCGGTCGTCACCGTGCAGCTGGCCTCGGGCCGGGTCGTCACTGCCTCGGTGAAGTCGGACGGCACCTGGTCGGCGAACATCCCGGCTTCGGACCTGCCGACAAGTGAGACGAACAACCTGCAGCTGACGGTGAAGGCCACCGATCCCTATGGCAACACCGCGACCCAGACCAGTCTGATCGATGTCGATCCGCTGGTGCGCAACTTCCAGGCCGTCAGCACGGTGACAAACGACAACGTGGTGAACCGGGCCGAGGCGCAGACGGGCTTTGCGATCTCGGGCACGGTCGAACCCGGGGCCACGGTCGCGGTGACACTGGAAAACGGCGCCGTGCGCACCGTCACCGCCCGCGGCGACGGGACCTGGACCGCGGTCTTCACCACGACCGACATGCCGGGCGGCTCGGGGACGATGCACTATACCGCCGTGGCCACCGATACCGCGCATAACACCGCGACGACCTCGGGCAGCTTCACCTATGACCTGGTGGCGCCGGATGCGCCGGTGATCGGTGACGTGACCAACAACGGCAACGGCACCCGCGGCCTTTACGCCGATGTCAGCGAGGCCGATCACTATGTGATCGAAACCGTCGCGGCGGATGGCACCGTCACCTTGCTGCGTGACAGCGCGCCAACGACCACACCGGGCTCGGACGAATATTATGCGTTCAACCGGGTGCCGGATGGGCAGTTCCTTGTCGTCACCGACAGCGATACCGCCGGAAACGCGGTGTCGACCCTGCTGGTCGTCAGCCCGAACGGCAGCGTGACGATGGATCTGAACAACAGCGGGCTGGACCGGTTCGACTTCGGAGCCATCGACCTGCATCACGCCTCGGTCAATCTGACGATCACCGCCGCGCAGCTGCAGTCGCTGACCGGCGGCGACAACGACCTGATCGTGCGGGGCGATGCCAACGACCGCGTCACCGCGCTGGGGGCCACCGACACCGGCGCGACGGCGTCGATCGACGGGCACAACTTCAGCATCTACACGCTGGGAGACGAGGGACACCGCATCCTGATCGACGACTCGATCACCAACGTCACGATCTGACGGTGCCCCGATGACCCGGAATGGCAGCTTCACGCCGCTTTTCCGGGCCCTCCCCGTGGCCCGGATGTCGGCGGCGGCACTGATTGCGATGATGGCGAGCGGCTGCATGGAGGGAACCCCCTTCCCCACCGGCCGCTCGGCCTTCTCGCCGGCGACGGCCAGCCTTGTCGCGGGCCAGCCCGGCACCACCGCCGAGACCTCGGCGATCATCGCCGAGCTGGCGGGCCGGGTGTCGGTGCTGCCCGGCTCGGGCCCCTATGCGCAGGTGGCCGAGGCGGTGCTGCGCGATGCCAAGGGCTCTGCCAAGGCGGAGCTGCGGGTGGCGCGGCTGACGGCGCAGGCGACCTCGAAGAACTGGCTGCCGCGGATCGGGCCCAGCCTCAGCCTGACGCGGCTGGGCGATCTGGCGGCCGAGCTGCTGATCAGCCAGACCTTGTGGGACAATGGCGCGAAACGGGCCGAGCGCGAAGCGGCGGCGGCCGATGTCGAAGTGGCGGCGGTGTCGCTTTCGGCCGAGATGAACGACACCGTGGCCGAGGGGCTGCGGGCCTATATCAACGCGCTGAAGGCGCGCGAACAGGCGGCGGTGGCCGATCGTTCGGTTGCGAAACTGGGCGATTTCAACACGATCATGCAGATCCGCGTCGAAGGCGGGCTGTCGGATGGCACCGAGGCGCGGGTGCTGGCGCAAAAGCTGTCCGAGATGCAGGCGACGGCCCAGGCCGATCGCGACGCGGCGACGGCGGCGCTGGCGCAGCTGCGCGCGATGACGGCGGTGCCGCTCGACGGGCTTGCGGGGATGAACGCCCTGGCCCTGCCAGAGCCCCTGCCCGGGCCGCTTTCGGTGACGAAATCGCGCGCCGAGGCGGAACGGGCCGAGGCCGAGGCGCAGATCAACCGCGCCGGGCATCTGCCGAAACTGGGCGCCGAGGCCCGCACCGGCAGCGGCGACAGCGACATCGGCCTGACGCTGGGCATCGATCAGATGCTGGGCTTTGGCACGAAAGCGCAGCTGGAAGCGGTCGAGGCCACGCGCGAGGCGGCGTCGGCCCGGGTGGCGCGGACCGAACAGGCCGAGGCGCAGGAGCTGGCGGCGCTGCGCGCCAAGATCGCCGCGCTTGCCGCGCGGGAGGCCCGCGATGGCGCGGTGGTGGCGGAAACCGCCGCCGGGCTGGAAATGTTCACCGAGCAATACAAGATGGGGCGGCGGTCGCTGATGGATCTGGTGAGCATGTATGAAAACCACGCGCAGATGGCCCATGCGCAGGCCGGGCTGAAGTATGACATCGCGCTGATAGAGCTGGAAATCGCGCGCAAACACGGGATATTGGTGGACGGCAGCAATATCTGAAACGGTGCGGGAGTTTGGCAGACCGGGTGATAGCCTTCGATCTGAATGCGGCCCGTGTCAGCGGGGCGTCCGATGGCGCTTTGCCCAAAGCCGTGCCCGCGCAGCCGAACCCGCCCAAGACCCCCGGACGGGCGCGGGCGCGGGCGGAACTGGCCTCGGCCTATGCCGCGCTGCTGGGGGCGCAGGTGCCCGCCGCCGATATTCTGGAACAGATGCTTCTGGCCGTGGGCGAGGCCACCGCCGCCGTCACCGGCGCCGAGGCGGGGGAGGTCCAGCCCGAACATATCGCCGCGGTGCTGCGGGTGGCGGGGATGACCGCCACGGTCGAGCAGATCACCCGGCTCTCGCCCGGGCAATGGCCGGCGCTGGCGCAGATGACCTCGGGGCAGCTGGTGCTGGTGATCCGGCAGGAAGCCGAACTGCTGTTCGTCTATGACAAGACCTGCCCCGATCAGCGCGCCGAAGTGGCCCTGACCGAATTCGCGCCGTTCTTTTCTGGCAAGATCATCCGCGCCCGCACCTCGCTGCGCCAGCTGGAACAACGCCACGCCCCCGACACCGCGCCCGAACATTGGTTCTGGGGCGCCTTCAAGGCGCAACGCCGCGCCTTTGTCGAAGTGGCGCTGGGCTCGCTTTTTGCCAATATCCTGGCCGTCGCGGTTTCGATGTTCTCGATGCAGGTCTATGACCGCGTGATCCCGCACAAATCCGAAGCGACGCTTTGGGTGCTGGCCCTTGGCGCGCTGCTGGCGCTGGTGCTGGAAATGGCGCTGAAGCTGGCCCGGTCGGGGCTGATGGATCTGTCCGGGCGCAAGATCGAGCTGACGGTGCAAAGCCTGCTGATGGACCGGCTTTTGGGGATGAAGGCGGCGCCCGGTCGGCGTTCGCCCAGCCAGCTGTTTTCCGCGATGCGGGAATTTTCCTCGGTGCGGGAGTTCTTCACCGCCTCGACCATCGGCACGATCGCCGACATTCCCTTCATCTTCATCTTCCTTGCCCTTGTCGCCTCGATCGGCGGCAATCTGGTCTGGGTGCTGCTGGCGGGAGCGATCCTGATGGTGGTGCCCGGCTTCCTGCTGCAGGGCAAGATGATGAAGATCACGCAATCGACGCAAGGCGCCTCGGCCCGGGCGGCGAAGCTTCTGCACGAGGCGATTTATGAGCATGAAACGGTGGCCACCCAGCGCGGCGCCGACCGGTTCAAGCGGGTCTGGGAAGAGCTGACGACGCTTTCGGCGGTGAAATCCTCGGAAAGCCGCAAGCTTGCCTCGGCGCTGACCTATTGGGCGCAGATGGTGCAGCAGGCGACCTATGTGACCGCGGTGATGGTCGGCGCCTATATGGTCTTCGAGGGCGAGTTCACCGTCGGCGCGATCATCGCCATCGGGCTTCTGACCTCGCGCACGCTGGCGCCGCTGACGCAGCTGGCGGGGACGATGGCGCGCTGGGCCAATGTGAAGGCGGCACTGCAGGGGCTGGAGGAAATCGCAAGCGCCGATCAGGTGCAGGCGGCCAGCCGCAGCTATCTGCGCGCCGAGCGGATCGAGGGCGAATACGAGCTGCGCGGGCTGGAGTTCAAATACGACCCCGAGGGATCGGCGACGGTGGACATTGCCGCGCTGCGCATTCCGCCGGGGCAAAGGGTCGCCATTCTGGGCGCGAACGGCTCTGGCAAGTCAACGCTTCTGAAGCTGCTTGCGGGGGTTTACGACCCTTCGGGCGGGCGGATCCTGCTGGATGGCGTCGATCTGGGCCAGCTGCATCCGCGCGATCTGCGCCGGGCGGTGGGGTATCTGAGCCAGGACGTGCGGCTGTTTTCCGGCACGTTGCGCGACAACCTGAACCTGACGCAGCTGGAACGCGACGAGGACAGGCTTTACCGGGCGCTCGATTTTGCCGGGCTGGGGCCGTTCCTGCGCAGCCATCCGAAGGGGCTTGATCTGCCGATCCGCGACGGCGGCGAGGGGCTTTCGGTGGGGCAGCGCCAGTCGATCGGCTGGGCGCGGCTCTGGCTGCAGGACCCGACGGTGGTGATCCTGGACGAGCCCACCGCGGCGCTGGACACCACGCTGGAAACCACGCTGGTCAGCCGGCTGGAGACCTGGCTTGAGGGGCGCACGGCGATCATCGCCACGCATCGGGTGCCGATTCTGGCGCTGACCGCGCGCACGCTGATCTTGCAAAACGGCCGGATGGCGGTTGATGGTCCGCGCGATGCGGTGCTGGCGCATCTGAGCAAGGCGAAGGCCGGGGGGACGCAATGAGCACCGTCGATCCTTCGGCGGTGACCACGGCGGCGCGTCGGATGAGCTGGACGATCTGGCTGATCGGCCTGTCGATCCTGGCTTTTCTGGTCTGGTCCGCCTATGCCCGCATCGACCAGATCGTGCGCGGGCCCGGCGAGATCGTCTCGTCGTCGAAGCCGCAGATCATCCAGAACCTGGAGGGCGGGATTCTGGCGGAGCTGAATGTCTCCGAGGGCGACGAAGTCTCGCCCGGCACGGTGCTGGGGCGGCTGCACGAGACCTCGTACCGGACCCAGGTCGATGATCTGCAGGCGCAGATCGCGGCGCTGGAAATCCGGCAGCTGCGGCTTGAGGCCGAGATGAACGGGCTGGATGAATTCGTGCCGAGCGATGAGCAGGATCGGCTTGTGCCCGAGATCGTGAAATCGGAAAGCGCGCTCTTGCGGGCGCGGCTGAGCGATTATGCCTCGCGCAGGAAGGGGGCGGCGGCGATCCTGAAACAGGCCAAGGCCGAGCGCGACATGCTGGAGACGATGTTCGAACGCGAGGTGGCGCCGCTGATCGAGGTGACCAAGGCGCGCAAGGCCTATTCCGATGCCGAGGCGCAGCTGAACGACATCACCACCAAGGCGAAGCTGGAGCGCGCCTCGGACTATTCCGAGACGCTGGAAAAGCTGGGCACCTTGCGCCAGCAGCTGAAACTGTCGCAAGACCAGCTGGCGCGGACCACGCTGACCTCGCCGATGCACGGGATCGTCAACAAGCTGTCGGTGACGACGATCGGCGGCGTCGTGCGGCCGGGCGAGGAGATCCTCGAGATCATCCCGCTGGACGAGGAGCTGTTCATCGATGCCCGGATCGCGCCGAAGGACATCGCCAACGTGAAGCTGGGTCAGGCGGCGACGATCAAGCTGTCGGCTTATGATTACACGATTTACGGCAGCCTGCAGGGCACGGTGCATTTCGTCTCGGCGGATACGTTCAAGGACGAACAGAAGCCCGATGCCGAACCCTATTACAAGGTGACCCTGCGGGTCGATCTGGCGCAGCTGACCGAACGGCAGCGCCGTCTGGAGATCCGGCCCGGGATGCAGGCGACGGTGGAGCTTTACACCGGCGAAAAGACCGTGCTGCAATATCTGCTCAAGCCGCTTTACAAATCGCGTGAGGCGCTGCGCGAGCCTTAACCGACGTTTTCCTTGGCGCCGTTGAATTCGAACAGCACCGCCGAGACATCGTCGGACAGGTTGTCCGAGGTCATGCGCTGCAATTCCCAGTAAAGCGCATCCAGAAAGGCCGGGCCGCGCAACAGGTTCAGCCGCTTGAGCAGCATCGCCAGCCCCTCCTCGCCGATCTGCGGCCGCCGCGGCGGTTCCGCCTCGGTGATGCCGTCAGAGCCGAGGAACAGCCGGTCCCCGGGCGCAAGCCGGGTGGTGACGGTTTCGTAGCTCGCCCCCTCGATCAGCCCGACAGGCAGGCCGCCGTCGCCCAGAAACTCCACCGACCCATCGGCGCGCAGCACCGCCGGATGCGGATGGCCCGCCTGCACCAGCGCGACCTTGCCGGAAATCAGGTCCACATCGGCATAGATCAGGGTGAAATAGCTGTCGGTCTGCATTTCCTCGAGCACGAGGGTATTCAGATAGGCCGCCAGATCGGCCGGATCACGGCCGTCGTAAAAGCCGAATTCGGTCTGGATCAGGGCGATGTTCTGCTCGGGCGAGGTGCCCGACAGATAGCCCGCCAGCCGCGCCGTCATCAGCGCCGAGGTGATGCCATGCCCCGACACGTCGATGCCGTAAAGCCCGACGCGGCGAATGTTGATCGGGAAGAAGCCGACAAGGTCGCCGCCGACATGGCCCGAGGGCCGCAGCGTCAGCGACACCTGCGCATTGCCGAAACTGCGATGGCGTTCCTTGACCAGCGATTGCTGCAGCTTGCGGGCCTCGACCAGATCGCGGTTGATCGAATCGTAAAGCGACTGCAATTCGCCCAGCGCCGAAGACAGCTGCCGGTTCTTCTCCTTCATCGCATGTTCCATGGTGAGGATGCGTTCCCCCGCCATCAGCCGGGCCCGCAGCTCGTCGCCATTCACCGGCTTGGCCAGAAAGTCATCGGCGCCGCTTTGCAGCCCCTCGGCCACGTCATGCTTGTCCGTCTTCGAGGTCAGAAGGATGAAATAGCCATAGCCCTCGCGCGGCATGGCGCGGAACTGCTGACAGAATTCGATCCCCGACATGCCGGGCATCATCCAGTCGGAGAGCACGAAATCGGGCTCGATCCGGTCGCAGATCTCCAGCGCCTCTTCCGCCGTGGCGGCTTCCAGCACCTCGTAGCCCGAGCGCGAGAGCAGCGCGGACAGGATGCGACGCTGCATCTTGCTGTCGTCCACCACCAGAACCCGGCGCGGCACGGGGGCAGGCTCGGAAGCTGAGGTCGGATCTGGACGGTCTGAAATCGGATCTCTCACGGGCTCACCGGAACTGCGCAGGAGGCACTTTGCGCGATCGGCCTTAAGAACAGGTAAATCGCCGTAATCCTGATCGGAGGTTAAAGCTTCCGCAAGAAATGGCCCGTAGCCTTTGGCTGTGGTGAGAAATGGGCTCTGTGGAGGGAACTATGATCGATTGGGAACGGGTCGCCGAGCTGCGATCCGAAATCGGCGCCGAAGGGTTTGCCGAAGTGCTCGAGCTGTTTCTCGACGAGGTCGAGAGCGTGGTGATGAATCTGGGCCGCAAGCCGGACAAGCTGGGCGACGAGCTGCATTTCCTCAAGGGCTCGGCCTGGAATCTGGGCTTTCGCGACTTCGGGGCGATCTGTCAGGACGGCGAACGCCGCTGCGCCGCGGGCAATGCCGCGACGGTGGACATTGCCGCCGTGCTCGACTGTTACGGCCGCTCGAAGGACATCTTCATGGGCCGGGTCGACGAATTCCTGTCCGCCGCCTGAGGCTCAGATCAGGAATTCGGCGATCGCGGAATCATCGGTGATGTCGCGGTAATCAAAGCCCGCGGCGTCCAGCTTTTGCGTCAGCGCATCGAAGGCGCCCGCCTGCTTCGTCTCGATGCCGATCAGCACCGAGCCGAAGTTGCGGGCGGATTTCTTCAGATATTCGAACCGCGCGATATCGTCTTCCGGCCCCAGCATCGACAGGAATTCGCGCAACGCCCCCGGCCGCTGCGGCATCCGCAGGATGAAATACTTCTTCAGCCCGGAATAGCGCTGCGCCCGTTCCTTGACCTCGGGCAGCCGCTCGAAATCGAAGTTCCCGCCCGAAGTCACGCAGACGACGGTCTTGCCGCGGATCGCCTCGGCCAGTTCCGGCAGCACGTTCAGCGCCAGCGCCCCGGCCGGTTCCAGCACGATCCCCTCGTGGTTCAGCATCTCGAGCATGGTCAGGCAGATCCGGTCCTCGGGCGCCAGCAGGATCTCGCCGGGGGTCACCCAATCCAGCGCCGCAAGCGGCAGGGCCCCGATCCGCGCCACCGCCGCGCCATCGACGAAACTGTTCACCTGTTTGAGCGTCACCGGCGCCGCCGCCTTGACCGCGGCGGTCAGGCTGGCGCCGCCCAGAGGCTCGACAAAACGATAGCCGGTCTGCGGCGCGGTGGCGCGCAGATAGCCCGTCACCCCCGCCGCCAGACCGCCGCCGCCCACCGGCAGAATCACCAGATCGGGCGCCCGGCCCAGCTGATCGAGGATCTCGACCCCCACCGAGGCCTGGCCCTCGATCACGTTTTCATCGTCGAAGGGCGACAGAAAATGCGCCCCCGCCTCGGCACAGAATTTCTGCGAGGCCGCCAGCGTCTGGTCGAAATAATCGCCGGTCAGCACGATCTCGACCGCGTCGCCGCCAAAGGTGCGGGTCTTGTCGATCTTTTGCTGCGGCGTCGTCACCGGCATGAAGATCGTTCCCCGCACGCCGAAATGACGGCAGGCAAAGGCCACGCCCTGCGCGTGATTGCCCGCGCTGGCACAGACGAACTGCCGCGCCTCGGGGGTCAGCTCCAGCAGCTTGCGCATCGCGGTAAAGGCGCCGCGCAGCTTGTAGCTGCGCACCGGCGTCAGGTCTTCGCGCTTGAGCCAGATCTCGGCCTCGTAGCGTTTGGACAGGAACTCATTGCGCTGCAAGGGCGTCGGCTCGAAGAGCGTGCGCAGGGCGCGGGTGGCGGCAAGGGCGGCAAGGGCAAATTGGGTCATGGTCCGATTAGACCCGTCCCGGCGTCCTTGGCAAGCGCAGAGCGACAGGACCGCACCGCAACCGGCCAGGGTCGCCACCGAAACGGACCGTTTCCAGATTGGCGATTTGTGCAAAATTGCGCCCAAGAGTCACAATTTCGCCGCATCTGCGACGCTGCCGGGACGACGGAACGGCAGAGCCTGTCCCCGCTCATCTTGGGGGTGTGCGATGCGGATAGTTTTCACCAATAGGGTTGAGTCGGGGCTTGCCTCGCTCGATACCGATATCAAACGGCTCGAAACCGTCACCACGGCTTCGGGCAGCTTCCTTTACAGCGCGACCGGCAGCAATGGCGGTCTGCTGACCTGGCGGCTCGGGGCAGAGGCCGCGCCGGGCCTCGCCGACAGTTTCTATTTCCCCGGCAGCCTGACCGGGATGGCGACCCTGGATCTGTCCTGGGCGACCTTCAACGGCTACACCCGGGTTCTTTTCGGCGTGACCCAGGGCGGCGATCTGCTCAGCGCCAACAGCGCCACCCCCGGCGATCTGGGGCGGCAGACGACGATCCGGCTGGACGACGCCCACAGCCCCTGGTTGCAAAACGGCCTTCTGACGGCAGAAATCGCCAACGGCACCGACATGATCTATGTCGCCGATGCGATCAGCGGCGCGTTGAACGGCTATGCGATCGACGCCAGCGGCGTTCCGCGCTGGGTCTCGACAACCGCGAGCCCCTCGGGCGGGGCGGTCGGCGGGCAGGTGCTGCTCGAAATGGCGGCGGTGGCCGGGCAGGAGTTCCTGCTGCGCGCCGACACCAGTTTCGACGGCGTCGCCAGCTACCGCGTCGAGGCCAATGGCGCGCTGGTGCAGGTCGGCGCGCTGGGGGCGTCGAACGGTCTGGGCGTGAACGACCCCAGCGTGATGACCACCGTGACCGCGTTCGGCAAGACCTTCGTGCTGCTGGGGGCGGGCGGCAGCGGCACGATTTCGGCGATGGAACTGACCGCGACCGGCAGCCTGCGCCCGACCGATCACCTGATGGACACGCTTGACAGCCGCTTTGGCATGATCACCGCGCTGGAGGCGGTCGTGGTGCAGGGCCGGGTCTTCGTGGTGGCGGGCGGCGGCGACGACGGGCTGAGCCTGTTCACGCTTCTGGCCGACGGGCGGCTGGTGCATCTGCAGACGCTGGAGCAGGACACCGGGCTTGGCCTGCAGGACATCACCGCGGTGGCGATGACGGTGGTCGGCACCGAGCTGCAGATTTTCGTCGCCTCGGCCGCGCAATCCGGGCTCAGCCTTCTGCACATCGATCTGGCCGCTCTGGGCGTGACGGTGAATGGCGCCACAGGCGGCAACCTGCGCCGCGACGGTTCGGCGCTGGATGACCTGCTGGTCGCGAACACCTCCGGCCGCGACACGCTGATGGGGCTCGCGGGCGAGGATGTTCTGGTCTCGGGTCCGGGCAGCACGACCATGTTCGGCGGCGCGGGCAACGACACTTTCGTGATCCGCAATTCCGCCAATCGGCAATATGTGATGGATTACAGCCCCGGCGACCGCATCGATCTGAGCGGCCTGCCGATGCTGCGCTCGACCGCGCAGCTGATCGCGACCCCCACCGACCACGGACTGCTGCTGTCCCATGCCGGCACAGTGATCGAGATCGTCTCGGCGAACGGGCAGCCACTGGCGCTGCGCGACATCTGGTCGGGGCTGAGCTTCGGCCTGCCCGACCGGCTGATGCTGCTGGGCGAGTTGCAGGGCGAGCGGACCGTGGCGGACAGTCTTGGCGGCGCGCTGGAAGGCACGTTCGGTCGC
The DNA here is from genome assembly GCF_058724655.1 of Rhodobacter sp. 4.3.4. NCBI lineage: Bacteria > Pseudomonadati > Pseudomonadota > Alphaproteobacteria > Rhodobacterales > Rhodobacter > Rhodobacter sp. 4.3.4. Next base: position 226,940 of record NZ_CM178967.1, on the reverse strand, counting down.
GACACGCTGATCGGCAGCAGCCAAGCCGACACCATCCACGGCCTCGAGGCAAGCGACGTGATTCAGGGCAACGGCGGCAATGACGTGATCTTCGGCGACAGCGGCAATGACTCGATCACCGGCAATGACGGCGACGATTCCCTGATCGGCGGCGAGGGCGCGAACAGCATGGACGGCGGCACCGGCAATGACACGCTGATCGGCGGCGAAGAGGATGACGGGCTCGACGGCGCGGCGGGCGCCGATTCCCTGGTCGGCAATGGCGGCAACGACAATATCGTGGGGGATCTTGGCCGGGACACGCTGCTGGCCGGGGCGGGCGACGACCTGCTGAACGGCGGCGACGACGACGATCTGCTTTCGGGCGGCGAGGGCAACGACATCCTTGTCGGCGCCACGGGCAATGACACGCTTTTGGGCGATGCGGGAAATGACACGCTTTACGGCGACGCGGGCAACGACCGGATCAGCGGTGGCGCCGGGGTCAACCAGCTGAACGGCGGCGCGGGCAATGACACGCTTTACGGCGACGCGGGCAATGACACGCTGCGCGGCGACACGGGCAACGACCGGATCAACGGCGGTGCCGGGGTCAATCTGCTGGTCGGCGGCGCGGGCGCCGATACCCTTGTGGGCGGCGACGGCAATGAGCGCCTTTACGGCGGGTTGGGAACCGAGACACCCGAGGATCTGGGCGACAGCCTGTCGGGCGGCGGCGGCGCCGACGCGCTTTGGGGCGGCGCGGGGGCCGACACCCTGCGCGGCGGCAGCCACAACGACACCCTGCGCGGCGGCAGCGGGGCCGACCTGCTCGACGGCGGCGACGGCAACGACTGGCTTTACGGCGAGGGCGGCAACGACCGGATGATCGGCGGGCTGGGCAGGGACGCTTTCGCGCATGACGGCTGGGTGAGCACGGGCACCGACTGGATCTCCGATTACACCGCCGAGGACCGGCTTGTCTTCAGCCGCACCGGGGCGCAGATCAGCGATTTCGGGCTCAGATGGGTCGATCTGGGCGGTGATGCCGCGGTGCAGGACGTGCAGCTGATCTATCGCCCGACCGGCAATGCGATCTGGACGGTGGTGGATGCCGAAAGCCTGCAACGTCTGACGTTTCAGATCAACGCCGAGACGCATTACCTGCTGGTCTGACGACAGGCCGGGTGACTTTGCCGCGGGCAATTGTTAAGGAGACGCGGACCCCCTATCGCAACGAGGCCCGCGATGCTCGTCGAAGACACGCCGCTTGCCGGTGTCAAGCTGATCACCCCGCGCCGCTTCGGCGACCACCGGGGTTTCTTCTCGGAAAGCTATTCGGCCAAGGCGCTGGCCGGTCATGGCATCGACACAGTTTTCGTGCAGGACAACCATTCGCTGTCGATGACCCCGGGCACGATCCGCGGCCTGCATTTCCAGAACCCGCCGCATGCCCAGGACAAGCTGGTGCGCTGCGGCAGGGGCTGTCTTTTCGATGTCGTGGTCGATATCCGCAAGGGCTCGCCCACCTACGGGCAGTGGTTCGGCGCCGAGCTGAGCTTTGAAAACGGCCGTCAGCTGCTGGTGCCCAGGGGCTTCGCGCATGGCTTCGTCACCCGCGCGCCGGAAACCGAGATCATCTACAAATGCTCGGATTATTATCACCCGGAAACCGAGGGCGCGCTGATCTGGAACGATCCCGATATCGGCATCGACTGGGGCATGGGCGATCTGCAGCCGGTTCTGTCCGCCAAGGATGCGGTCGCGGGGCGGATTGCCGATTTCGACAGCGCTTTCACCTGGCAGGGCTGAGACGCACCGACAGGCTTGCAAAGGCCGGTTGTCCTTTGCAAGCCGCGCAAGTAAGCCTGTTTCAAACCAGCAGAGATGGAATTTGCCATGAAGATTCTCGTGACCGGGGGGGCAGGGTTCATCGGCTCCGCGGTGGTGCGTCTGGCGATCGCGCGCGGTCATGCGGTGGTCAATGTCGATGCCCTGACCTATGCCGCCTGTCTCGACAATGTGGCCTCGGTCGCCGCCTCGCCGCTTTATGCGTTCGAACAGGCCGACATCCGCAACGGCGCCGCGATTTCCGCGATCCTGGCGCGGCATCAGCCCGACGCGGTGATGCATCTGGCGGCGGAAAGCCATGTCGACCGCTCGATCGACGGGCCGGGCGTCTTCATCGAGACGAATGTGATGGGCACCTATCAGATGCTGCAGGCCGCCCGGCAGTATTGGGAGGGCCGCGGTCGCCCCGACAGCTTCCGCTTCCATCACATCTCGACCGACGAGGTTTTCGGATCGCTGCCGCATGACCCCTCGGTCAAGTTCACCGAAACCACGCCCTATGATCCGCGCAGCCCCTATTCGGCCTCGAAGGCGGGGTCGGACCATCTGGTCCGCGCCTGGCACGAGACCTATGGCCTGCCCGTCGTGCTGACCAATTGCTCGAACAATTACGGGCCGTTCCATTTCCCGGAAAAGCTCATTCCGGTGATCATCCTGAATGCGCTGGCGGGCAAGGCGCTGCCGATCTATGGCGACGGCTCGAACATCCGCGACTGGCTTTATGTCGAGGATCACGCCGATGCGCTTTTGACCGTGGTCGCAAAAGGTCAGGTCGGGCGCAGCTACAACATCGGCGGCGAGAACGAGCGCACGAACCTTGACCTGGTGCGCACGCTCTGCGCCATTCTCGACCGCAAGCGCCCGAAGGCCGCGGGCAGCTATGCCGATCAGATCACCTTCGTCACCGACCGCCCCGGCCATGACGCCCGTTACGCGATCGACCCGAGCCGCATTCGCGACGAACTGGGCTGGCGGCCCTCGGTCACCGTCGAAGAGGGGCTGGAGCGCACCGTCGACTGGTATCTGGCCAATGAGAGCTGGTGGCGGGCGCTGCAGGACCGCGACGGCGTCGGCCAGCGCCTGGGAAAGGGCTGAGGCATGCGCGCCCTCGTCTTCGGCAAGACCGGCCAGGTGGCCACCGAGCTGCAACGCCTTCTGCCCGAGGCCTGCTTTCTGGGGCGCGAGGCGGCCGATCTTGCCGATCCGGCCGCCTGCGCGGCCGCGATCCGGGACAGCGACGCCGAGGCGGTGATCAATGCCGCCGCCTGGACCGCGGTGGACAAGGCCGAGGCCCAGGAAGCGGCGGCGACGGTGGTGAATGGCGCGGCCCCCGCGGCGATGGCCCGGGCCGCCGCCGACAGGGGTCTTCCCTTCCTGCATATCTCGACCGATTACGTCTTTTCCGGTCTGGGCAGCGCGCCCTGGGTCGAGACCGATCCGGTGGCGCCGCAAAACGCCTATGGCCGCAGCAAGCTGGCCGGGGAACAGGGCGTGCAGGCCGCCGGGGGCAACAGCGCGATCCTGCGCACCTCCTGGGTGTTTTCCGCGCATGGGACGAATTTCGTGAAGACCATGCTGCGGCTGAGCGAGAGCCGCGACGCGCTCTCCGTGGTCGAGGATCAGATCGGCGGTCCGACGCCCGCGGCCGATATCGCGACGGCCCTTGTCACGATGGCACGGCAGATGATCGCCGGACAGCCCGGCGGCACCTATCATTTCGGCGGCAGCCCCTGGGTCAGCTGGGCCGATTTCGCCCGCGAGATTTTTGCGCTTTCGGGGCGCAAGGTGACGGTCACGGGCATTCCGACCGCCGCCTATCCGACGCCCGCGCTGCGCCCGCTCAACAGCCGGATGGACTGCGCGGCACTGGCCCGCGATTTCGGCATCGCCCCGCCCGACTGGAAGGTCGGTCTTTCCAGGGTTTTGAAAGAACTGGAGATTTGACATGACGACACGCAAGGGCATCATTCTGGCCGGGGGCTCGGGCACGCGGCTTTACCCGATCACCATCGGCGTCTCGAAGCAGCTGCTGCCGGTCTACGACAAGCCGATGATCTATTATCCGCTCTCGGTGCTGATGCTGGCTGGCATCCGCGAGATCGCGATCATCACCACGCCGATCGATCAGGAGCAATTCAGGCGCACGCTTGGCGACGGCTCGCAATGGGGTCTCAGCCTGACCTATATCGCCCAGCCCTCGCCCGATGGTCTGGCGCAGGCCTATATCCTGGCAGAGGAGTTCCTGGATGGTGCCCCCTCGGCGATGGTGCTGGGCGACAACATCTTTTTCGGCCACGGCCTCTCGGCGCTGCTGGCCGGGGCGGGGGCGCAGACGACGGGCGGCACCGTCTTCGGCTATCGCGTCGCCGATCCCGAACGCTATGGCGTGGTGGATTTCGACGCGCAGGGCAAGGTCCGCGCGATCATCGAAAAACCATCGGTGCCGCCGTCGAACTTTGCCGTGACCGGGCTTTACTTCCTCGATGGCAGCGCCCCCGAACGCGCCCGCAGGGTCACCCCCTCGGCGCGGGGCGAGCTGGAAATCGTCACGCTTCTCGAAATGTATCTGGCCGAGGACAGCCTGCGGGTCTGCCAGATGGGCCGCGGCTATGCCTGGCTGGATACCGGCACGCATGGCAGCCTGCTGGATGCGGGCAACTTCGTGCGCACGCTGGAGGAACGTCAGGGCCTGCAGACCGGCAGCCCGGACGAGATCGCCTTCGAGCGCGGCTGGATCGATGCCGAGGGCCTGCGTGCCCGGGCGAAGCTGTTCGGCAAGAACGATTACGGCGATTACCTGCGCAAGCTGCTGGAAGGGTAAGGCGGGGGTGGCCTCGGTCACGGTCCTGATGGCGACCTGGAACGGCGCAGCGCGGCTGCGCCCGCAGCTCGACAGTTTCGCCGCGCAAAGCCTTGTGCCCGCAAGGCTGATCGTCAGCGACGACGGCTCTACGGATGCGACGGTGCAGGTGCTGACCGACTGGGCCGCCGCCCATCCCGACATCGCGGTGACGGTGCTGGCCGGGCCGCGGGCCGGGGCGGCGCAGAATTTCCTGTCGCTGCTGCGCCTGCCGGTCGAGACCGATCTGCGGGCGATCTCCGATCAGGACGATGTCTGGCTGCCCGAAAAGCTGCGCGTCGCGGCCACGGCGCTGGCGCAGGGTCCGCCGGATCAGCCCGCGCTTTATTGCGGCCGGTCCTTCGAGGTGAACGAGGATCTGACCGGGCACCGGCTGTCGCGCGGCGCCCCCTGGCCTGCTGCCTTTGCCCATGCTCTGGTGCAGAATATCGCGGGCGGCAATACGATGGTGCTCAACCGCGCCGGAGCCGAGGCGATCCGTAGCGCCGCGCTGCGCACCCCCGATACGGTGATCCATGACTGGTGGATCTATCAGGTGATCACCGGCATCGGCGGCCGGGTGATCTTCGACGAGACGCCGTATCTGCTCTATCGCCAGCATGCGGGCAATGTGATCGGCGCGAACCGCGGTGCGCTGGCGACGCTGGTTCGCGCGCATATGCTGGTGACGGGACGGTTTTCCGACTGGTGCACACGCAACATCGCCGCCCTGCGGAGGATCGAGGATCTGCTGACGCCGGAAAACCGTGCTCTTCTGGCGGCCTTTGAGACCGCCCGCGCCCTGCCGCCGCTGCAAAGCCTTGCCGCGATCCGCCGAGCGGGGATCTACCGGCAAGGCCTGCACGGGCAGCTGTCGCTTTATGCAGCAGTGCTGCTGCGGCGGCTTTAGACCCAGCGGCCGAGGGCGATCAGATCCGCCTTGAAGACATCGGCATTGGCGGCGCTGCCCAGCCGCAAGACATGGATGCCCGCCGCCGCCGTGGCATCCAGATCACCGACGCCGCCCGCGCAAAGACGCCGGTCCTGGGTCAGGCCGGGCGGCGCCACGCCGCGGCAGGTCACCACGGGCGCTTCGAGGAACGCCACGGGATAGGTCCAGCTGGCATCGGCGGTCCGATAGGGCGCGGCGAAGGTTCCCGCGCCCTGCGCGGTGATCGAGCCAAGCAGGCGCTGCGCGAAACAGATCTGCGTGCCGTCGGCGAAGCGGATATACGCGCCGTTCGTGGTCGTGCCGCGTTCGAGCACCGCCCCCGTCGGCACGCCCGCGCTTTGCGCCACCGTGCCCAGAAGGTTCCCCGGCCCGTAGCCCCAATCCGCCCGCATCAGCCGCCCCGCCGTCACATCGGTCCGCGCCTGCTGCACCGCCAGCCCCGAGGCCAGCCCCGTCGCCCCGGCAAAGCTGAACGCCGTCTTCCAGGCCGTGCCATCGGCGCTGACCTTGATCGCGAAACTGTCGCTGCCCGCCGTGCCCATCTCGGCCCGGCCCGACCAGGAGGTCTGGAACAGCAGGCTTGCGGTATCGCCGGGCAGCGCCTTGTTGATCTTCAGCTGGTGCCCCGCGCCGTCATGGCTGAGCAGCGTCGCCGCGGCCTGAACCGCCAGCCGGTTCGTCGCGTCATGGCTGGTGTTGATGCCCAGCCCGGGCAGGGCGTCGGTCGCAACCGGGGCCAGCCCCCAGCTGCTGCCGTCGTACATCAAAAGCGCCGCGTCCGACAGATCCCGCGCCATCCAGCCCGGCTGCGGGCGCGCGAACAGCCAACCGCTGCCGGTCCAGAGCGCCACCGACCCGTCCTGCCCGGTCCAGGCCGCCGCCCCGCCCGCGGCAACGATGTGGCGGTCGCCGGTCTGCGGCGAGGCGGGCGGCACCGCCCGCACCCGGTCCAGCACGGCCAGCTGCACGATCGCATCGAGCAGGCTCAGCGCCTCGTTGTGGGTGACATGCTTTTGCGCCTGCGACGGCAGAAGGAGGGGCAGCCCCAGAAGCGGGGTTTGATCGGCCATGGTGATCTCCGCGGGTGATGAACGGCCCCAGCTTTCCCGCGACAGGGTTAAGATGGCCGCAGCGCGGCGCGCGCCCGCGACGGCGGATCGGCAACGGCGCTCAGACGCCGCCGGCGGGCAGCGGTGCGCCGTTGCGCTGCATCGCCTTCTGGTAATGCTCGATCGCCTGACCGACCTCGCGGTAGTAATAAAGGCGCCCGCCCTCCAGATAGACCCCCGAGGCGCAGAGCCGCTTGAGTTCCGCGAACTGGTGCGAGACGATGATCGCGCTCGAGGTCTTCAGCCGCTCCTCCATGAAGGATTGGCATTTCGCCTTGAACGAGGTGTCGCCGACCGACATCACCTCGTCGATCAGATAGGTGTCGAAGGGCACGGCCATCGACATGGCAAAGGCCAGCCGGGACCGCATCCCCGAGGAATAGGTCCGCGTCGGCAGGTGGAAATGCTGCCCCAGATCGGCGAAGTCGCGGCAGAAGCGGATCGCCTCGTCGGTGTCGATGCCATAGACCCGGGCGATGAAGCGCACGTTCTGCGCCCCGGTCAGATCGCCGTGAAAGCTGCCCGCAAAGCCGATCGGCCAGGACACCGACCCGTCCGAGAGCACCTCGCCGCTGTCGGGCTCGACCGTGCCCGCGATCATGCTGAGCATGGTGGATTTGCCCGCGCCATTGCCGCCCAGAAGCGCCACCGCCTCGCCGGTCGGAAAGACGAAATTGATGTTGCGCGCAACGGTTTTCGACACGCCGTTCAGCCGGAAGGTCTTGTTCAGGTTCCGCAGCTCGATCATCGGCTCAGCGCCTGTCGCGCAGACTGTAAAAGATCAGCACGCAGATCGACCAGGCCAGCGTCAGGAACACCGCCGTCAGCACGGAGATCAGACCGCGCTGCGGATAGGTCGAGGCCTCGGCCATCGAGGGCGTCGTGTAGCTGGCCAGATAGCGGCTTTGCCGCTGCGCCTCGGCCTTGGCCGCATCCAGCGAGGCCATTGCCGCCAGATAGGCCGAATTCGCATATTCGACATCGACGCTCAGCCGCTCGTATTCGGCCATCAGCGTCGGGTAATCCTCGCGCGATTCGACATCGGGGTTTTCCGTGTCCCCCATGCCGAACTTGCTTTTTTCCTGTTCGATCAGGGTCTGGATCACGTCGATGCGGCGGCGCGACTGCGACACCCGCGGATCGTCGCCCGAGGAGGTTTCCAGCGTCAGGTTCAGGTCGATATAGGCCTGCGCCAGCTGCTGTTCGAGCGAGGTCAGAAGCCCCATCTGCCCCTGCACATCCGCCGCCGGATCGATCAGCCGGGTCTTGGAGCGGAAGCGGGTGCGTTCCTCGCGGGCCTGTTTCAGCCGCTCGATCGCCACGGCGAGTTCCTCGCGGGCGTAGCGGGTGGCATCCTCGCGGGCGATCGCCGACATCTCGTTGATCACCGCGGTCGATTCCGCGACGATCTCGCGGGAGATCGCCAGCGCATCCTCGCGGCGGAAGGCGCGGGTCTCGACCTCGATCAGGCCGCTGTTCGAGGCATAGGAAATCCGCACCATGCGCTGCCAGTAGTCGACCAGATCCTCGATCGTGCCATCGGTGTCATAGGCGAAGACCGGATCGAAGGCGGGCCGCGAAAACACCTGCGCCAGATCGATCTTGCGGTTGATCCGCTCGACCAGGGTGCGGCTCTGGATGAATTCGTAGATCACCTCCGCATCCGAGGAGCTGCTTTGCGTCAGCATCGACAGCCCGCCCAGCAGCGCGCCTGCGGCGCTCATGTCTTCGGAATGAACGGTGAAGCCCACTTTCGAGGCATATTGATCGGCGGCGATCAGATACAGATAGACGACGGCCAGAACGGTCGGGGCGACGACGCCGAGGGCAAAGCTGGACAAGAGAACCTTGTGCCGGAACCGTGGCCGGGCCGCGGCAGGATTGGGGATCGGCTTCGGTCCTTGCTTCACAGCGGCATCAGCCGCTTCCGACAGCTGCTTGTTAATCGTCCTTACTCCCGTCGCGCCATCGAGGTGAAGCAACTCATGGGTATTTGTCCCTCGCATTGCAAGCAAAAACGCACTAGGAAAATCGGGCTGACCCCCCCTCGGAGGCCCGTTTTCCATGGCAAAAGCCGCTGTTTCCGTCCGAACCAACCGGGGCAGGCTGATCGGCGCCCGCGCCATCTTCGCGCTGATCCTGCGCGAGATGACGACGACCTACGGCAAGTCCATCGGCGGCTATTTCTGGACCGTCGCCGAGCCGGTGGCGGCGATCGCGCTGCTTTCGGTGGTGTTCTCGATGGTCGTGCACAAACCGCCGCTGGGGCAGAGCTTCATCCTGTTCTACGCCAGCGGATATCTGACGCTGACCGCCTATAACGCGATCTCGAACAACGTCGCGATGTCGATCCGCTTTTCCAAGGCGCTGCTGGCCTATCCGAGCGTGACCTATATCGACGCCATCGCGGCGCGGCTGATCCTGACCACGCTGACACAGCTGCAGGTCTTCGCGATCGTCACCATCGTCGCCATCGCGACGCAGCATGGCCAGATCAACCTGAATTTTCCGGCCCTTGGCCGCGCCTGGTGCATGCTGATCGCGCTTGGCACCGCGGTCGGCCTGCTGAACTGCTATCTGATGAGCCTCTTTCCGACCTGGCAGATGATCTGGGCGGTGCTGAACCGGCCGATGTTCCTGGTGACGGGGGTGCTGTTCCTGGTCGACAACATGCCCGAACATGCGCGGATGATCAGCCTGCTGGTGCCGCCGACCCATGTCATCATGATGATGCGCAAGGGGATTTATGACACCTATGACGCCGTTTACGTGTCCGAGATCTACGTTTACGGGGTTGCGCTGCTGATCGGCGCTCTGGGGATGATCCTGCTGCATCGCGACCACCGCAAAATTCTTTCGGAACGCTGAAACCCCGGGCAAGGCGGCGCGGTATCGCGCCGCGATGACGCCAGCGGAGGTGCGGCCCGGATCGGTCGATGAGAGCGACAAGCGGCGCAGGTGCGGCACAAAAGGTCAGGGGCGACACCGCCGGAAGGGGCCGCCTTCCCCCGCGCCCTCAGGCCTGGGCCGAAAAACAGAAAGCCGTGCATCTCATTGAGATTGCACGGCTTGCCGTTGGAATGGTGCCCAGAAGAGGACTCGAACCTCCACGCCTTGCGGCACTGGTACCTGAAACCAGCGCGTCTACCAATTCCGCCATCTGGGCGTCTTCGTGAGGCGGGGTTTAGCCGGGCCCGCCGGGAGTGTCAACAGGGGTCAGCAAGAAAAATTTGACCGACCTGTCAGATGCCCTACCCTCCGGCCATCCGGGGCTTGTTTGACTGGGGTCCTGCGGCTAAATCTGTGCACGGCGGTATGCAATGGGGGCGGAAACGATGTCGAAACTTGTCACCATCTATGGCGGGTCGGGATTCGTGGGGCGTTACATTGCCCGACGCATGGCGAAGGAAGGCTGGCGCGTCCGCGTCGCCGTGCGCCGCCCGAACGAGGCGCTGTTCGTCAAACCCTATGGCGCCGTGGGCCAGGTCGAACCGTTCTTCTGCAACATCCGCGACGACGCCTCGGTGCGGCAGGCGATGCTGGGCGCGGATGCGGTGGTGAACTGCGTCGGCATTCTGGTCAACGAGGGCCGCAACACCTTCATGGACGTGCAGGCCGATGGCGCCGGGCGGATCGCCCGCATCGCCGCCGAACAGGGCGTCGCGAAGCTGGTTCACATTTCCGCGATCGGCGCCGACAACGAATCGGACAGCGCCTATTCCCGCACCAAGGGCTGGGGCGAGCTGGCGGTGCTGAAATCTTTCCCCAAGGCGGTGATCCTGCGCCCCTCGGTGATCTTCGGGACCGAGGACGGGTTCTTCAACCGCTTCGCCGCGATGGCGAAATTCGGCCCGTTCCTGCCGATCACCGCACCGCTCACGAAATTCCAGCCGGTCTATGTCGATGATGTCGCCGCCGCCGCGGTGCAGGGCATCCTGGGCAAGGCAGAGGGGGTCTACGAACTGGGCGGCCCCGAAGTCGCGACCTTCGAAGACATCATGAAGCTGATGCTGCGCGTGATCGGGCGCAAGAACATCGTCATCGGCCTGCCGCAGGTCGTCGCCCGCACCACCGCGGCGATTGGCGACACGGTGCAGTGGCTGACCGGCGGGCTGATCACCAACCGCATCCTGACCACGGACCAGCTGAAGAACCTCGGCCGTCACAATGTCGTGGGCAAGAGCGCGAAGACCTTTGCCGATCTGGGCATTACGGCTACCCCGATGGCGGCGGTGCTGCCCGATTACCTCTGGCGTTTCCGCCCGCATGGGCAATATGAGGCGATCCAGGCTTCGGCCAAGAATCTGAAAAAGGTGTAAGCTTGTCTTATCTGGCCGATGTCGTCCTTGGGGTGATCGAAGGGATCACGGAATTCCTGCCGATCTCCTCCACGGGGCATCTGCTTCTGGCCGAGGCCTGGCTGGGCGCAAGGTCGGACACCTACAATATCGCGATTCAGGCGGGCGCCATCCTGGCGGTGACGCTGATCTACTGGCGCCGGATCACCGGGCTGTTCCTCGGCCTTGGTCAGGCGGAAAACCGCGATTACCTGATCAAGCTTGCCGTCGCCTTCGGGATCACCGCGGTGTTGGGCCTCGTCGTGAAGAAGCTCGGCTTCGAGCTGCCCGAAACCGTGATGCCGATCGCCTGGGCGCTGGTGCTGGGCGGGGTCTGGATGATCGTGGCCGAATGGCTGGCGGGCAAGAAGCCCGATTGCGCCACGATCACCCTGCGCGTCGCCATTGCCGTGGGCGTGGCGCAGATCATCGCCGGGGTGTTTCCGGGCACCTCGCGCTCGGGGGCGACGATCTTTGTCGCCATGCTGATGGGCACGACGAACCGCGCCGCCGCCACCGAATTCGCCTTCCTCGTCGGCATCCCGACGATGTATGCCGCCACCGGCTACGAACTGCTGAAGACCCTCAAGGGCGACGGCCCGGCCGAGGACTGGACCGCGCTTGGCATCGGCTTTGCCGTCTCCACCGTGACCGCCTTCATCGCGGTGAAATGGCTGCTCACTTATATCCAGTCGCATCGCTTCACCTTCTTCGCGATCTACCGCATCGTCTTTGGCGGCGTGCTGCTGGCCCTGGGCGCGGCGGGCGTTCTGGTCTGAGCTTTCCAAAAGAACCGAATCACTGCAGTTTTGAACAAGATCCTTATCGGTTTCGCGCATTAGGTAAGTATGGCTGCCACATTATTTCACCTATAACCCGCAACAAGGGGTGGTTGCGACGATAAATCCCCATTTAAGGTCATAGTTGCTGACTTTTATTTTGATCGGACCGGGTGTAACAAGGCCTCCCGAATTGACCCCAGTGGGAGGCGCAGCCATGGCTCAGCAACGCATGCTCAAATTCGTCACAACGGCGAAAGAGACGCCGGAAAAACGCGATGCCAGCGCGCGCACCCATGACTTCGACGAGATCTACGCCGAATTCGCCGATGCGAAGGCGGCGGAACAGGCGGGGCGCTGCAGCCAATGCGGCGTGCCCTATTGCCACGCGCATTGCCCGCTGCACAACAACATCCCCGACTGGCTGCGCCTGACCGCCGAGGGCCGTCTGGAAGAGGCCTATCAGGTCAGCCAGACCACCAACAGCTTCCCGGAAATCTGCGGCCGGATCTGCCCGCAGGACCGTCTGTGCGAAGGCAATTGCGTCATCGAAAACTCGGGCCATGGCACCGTGACCATCGGCGCGATCGAGAAATACATCACCGACACCGCCTGGGACCGCGGCTGGGTGAAGCCGATCGCGCCTGCGGTCGAGCGGCCGGAATCGGTCGGCATCATCGGCGCGGGCCCCGGCGGTCTGGCCGCGGCCGATGTGCTGCGCCGGGCGGGGGTGCAGGTGACGGTCTATGACCGCAATGACCGCGCGGGCGGGTTGCTGACCTATGGCATCCCGGGCTTCAAGCTGGAAAAGGACGTGGTGATGAACCGCGTCCGCCAGCTGGAACAGGGCGGCGTCGAATTCGTGCTGAACTGCAATGTCGGCACCGACATTTCCTTTGACGCGATCCGCGGCAAGCATGATGCGGTGCTGATCGCCACCGGCGTCTACAAGACCCGCGCGCTCACCGACCCCGGTTCGGATGCCAAGGGGATCGTGCGCGCCATCGACTATCTGACCGCCTCGAACAAGAAGAGCTTCGGCGATGACGTGGCGGAATTCGACGACGGCACGCTGAACGCTACCGGCAAGCGCGTGCTGGTGATCGGCGGCGGCGACACCGCGATGGACTGCGTGCGCACGGCGATTCGTCAGGGCGCGACCTCGGTCAAATGCCTCTATCGCCGCGACCGGGCCAACATGCCGGGCAGCCAGCGCGAAGTGACGAATGCCGAGGAAGAAGGCGCGGAATTCGTCTGGCTTGCGGCGCCGAAGGCGTTCTCGGGCAATCCGGTCGACAGCGTCACCGTGCAGCGGATGCGGCTGGGCGCCCCCGACGCCTCGGGCCGTCAAAGCCCCGAACCGATCGAGGGCGGCCTCTATGAAGAACCGGCCGATCTGGTGATCACTGCGCTTGGCTTCGAACCCGAAGACTTGCCCGCGATGTGGAATGTCTCGGCGCTCGAAACCACGCGCTGGGGCACGGTCAAGGCGAGCTTCGGCACCCATGCGACCAGCCTGCCCGGCGTCTATGCCGTGGGCGACATCGTGCGCGGGGCCTCGCTTGTGGTCTGGGCGATCCGCGATGGCCGCGAGGCCGGGGCAGAGATGGTGAAATACCTCGACGGCGCCGGTCGCGTCGCCGCCGAGTGATCCGCAATCCGCGAAAGGACAAAGCCATGCTTCGGCATCGGGCAGGTCTTGGGGGCATTCTGGCCGCGATCGGGGGGCTTTTTGCCACCCTTCCCGCGGCGGCAGAGCCGAAATTCACCCCGCCGCCGGGCTGCACCCTGACGACCACGGTGCAGATGCATGCCTGCCAGGTGGCGAATTACTATACCTGTGCGGGCGACGCCCCGGGCGACCAATGGGTTTCGGTGGCCGATGGCGCGGGCGAATTCTTCGTCAGCCGCACCGATGCCGAAACCCGCTGGATGGAATCGGTCAGCCTGCAGGACGGCACGGTGCAAAAGCTGGATGCGGCAGCGTCAAAGGACAACGCCTCGTTCAGCACGCTTCTGGCCACCGGCCGCGACGATTACGATTTCGTCACCCGCACCAACACCGGGCTGATGCAACGCTTCAAGGGCTATGACCAGCTGACCGGCGAAAGCGTCACCATCGACGGCGTGCCCCTCGAACGCTGCAGCTTCGAGATGGAGATCGAGGACGAGGCCGGCAACCTGGTCGCCACCCGCAAGGGGATACAGGTGATCAGCCGGCAGATGCGTGTCTTCTTTGCCCAGACCGAGACTTACGAAAACGGCTTCGGCGACCGGGTCACCACCACCGAAGGGCCGGTGACCTTCGCCTTTCCCGGCGACGCCGATTTCGCCGCCGCCACACCGCAATATGACTGCGACATGATGATGACCGATCTGTCGCTTGACCATCCCTCGAAGGAGGCCTTGAGATGACGAACTACGACGAAGCCTGGGTTGCCGCCGAGGAAGCCAAGCGCAAGTGGATGGACGAACATTCGCTCTACAAGACCGAGGACGAACATTCGTCCTGCGGCGTGGGGCTTGTGGTGGCGCTGGATGGCAAGGCCAGCCGCAAGGTCGTGGCCTCGGGCATCGACGCGCTGAAGGCGATCTGGCACCGCGGCGCGGTCGATGCCGATGGCAAGACCGGCGATGGCGCGGGCATCCATGTGCAGATCCCGGTGCCCTTCTTCTACGACCAGATCCGCCGCACCGGCCACGAGCCGGACATGGAAAAACGCATCGCCGTCGGGCAGATTTTCCTGCCGCGGACCGATTTCGGCGCGCAGGAACGCTGCCGCACAATCGTCGAATCCGAAGTGCTGCGGATGGGCCATTACATCTACGGCTGGCGCCACGTTCCGGTGAACACCAGCGTTCTGGGCGACAAGGCCAATGCGACCCGTCCCGAGATCGAGCAGATCCTGATCCGCTGCGAAAAGGACATCGACGACGAGACCTTTGAGCGCGAGCTTTACGTGATCCGCCGCCGGATCGAGAAAGCCGCGATCGCCGCGCAGATCGCCGGGCTTTACATCTGTTCGCTGTCCTGCCGCTCGATCATCTACAAGGGCATGATGCTGGCCGAACAGGTGGCCGAATTCTACCCCGACCTGAAGGACGACCGCTTTGAATCGGCCTTCGCGATCTATCACCAGCGCTATTCGACCAACACCTTCCCGCAATGGTGGCTGGCGCAGCCCTTCCGCATGCTCGCCCATAACGGCGAGATCAACACGATCAAGGGCAACATCAACTGGATGAAAAGCCACGAGATCCGCATGGCCTCGACGGCGTTCGGGGATGCGGCCGAGGATATCAAGCCGATCATCCCGGCGGGGGTGTCGGATTCGGGCGCGCTGGATGCGGTGTTCGAGGTGATGGTGCGCTCGGGCCGCTCGGCGCCGATGACGAAAACCATGCTGGTGCCGGAAGCCTGGTCGAAAGCCACGACCGACATGCCGAAAGCCTGGCAGCACATGTATGCCTATTGCAACTCGGTGATGGAACCCTGGGACGGTCCGGCCGCCTTGGCGATGACCGATGGCCGCTGGGTCTGCGGCGGGCTGGACCGCAACGGCCTGCGCCCGATGCGCTATGTGGTGACGGGCGACGGCATGCTGATTGCCGGGTCGGAAGCCGGGATGGTGCCGGTCGATGAAATGAACGTGCGCGAAAAAGGCGCGCTCGGGCCGGGGCAGATGATCGCCGTCGACATGCGCGAGGGCAAGCTCTACCACGACAAGGACATCAAGAACCGACTGGCCAACAGCCAGCCCTTTGGCGAATGGGTCGAGAAGGTCGTCGATCTGAACGCGATCCTGCGCGACGTGCCGGAAAAGGCGGTCTACACCGGCGCCGAGCTGCGCAAGCGCCAGATCTCGGCGGGCTATTCGGTTGAAGAGCTGGAAAACATCCTCGCGCCGATGGCCGAGGACGGCAAGGAAGCCGTGGCCTCGATGGGCGACGACACGCCGCCCGCGGTGCTCTCGAAGCAATACCGCCCGCTGAGCCATTTCTTCCGGCAAAACTTCAGCCAGGTCACCAACCCGCCGATCGACAGCTTGCGCGAAAGCCGGGTGATGTCGCTGAAGACGCGCTTTGGCAACCTGAAGAACGTGCTGGATGAGGACGGCTCGCAAACCGATATCTGGATCCTTGAAAGCCCCTTCGTCGCCAACAGCGAATTTGCGGTGATGATGAAGACCTTCGGCACGAAAGTGGCGCAGATCGACTGCACCTTCCCGGCCGGGGCCGATCAGGAAGCCCTGCGCGAGGGGCTGGAGCGCATCCGCGCCGAGGCCGAGGATGCCGTCCGCTCGGGTGCGTCGCACCTTGTGCTGACCGACGAGCATCAAAGCCCGTCCAAAGTGGCGATGCCGATGATCCTGGCCACCTCGGCGGTGCATTCCTGGCTGACCCGCAAGGGGCTGCGGACCTTCACCTCGATCAACGTGCGCTCGGCCGAATGCATCGACAGCCATTATTTCGCCGTGCTGATCGGGTCCGGCGCGACGACGGTGAACCCCTATCTGGCGCAAGACAGCATCGCCGACCGGATCGAGCGCGGGTTGCTGGACGGCACGCTGGAAGATGCGCTGCGCCGCTATCGCGATGCGATCGACGCGGGTCTTTTGAAGATCATGTCGAAGATGGGGATCTCGATCATCTCGTCTTACCGCGGTGGTCTGAACTTCGAAGCCGTGGGGCTGTCGCGTGCGATGGTCGCCGAATATTTCCCGGGCATGCAAAGCCGCATCTCGGGGATCGGTCTGCACGGCATCCAGCACAAGCTGGAGCAGGTGCACGGCAAGGGCTGGCTGGGCGGGCAAGAGGTTCTGCCGATCGGCGGTTTCTACAAGGCGCGCAAAACCGGCGAGAAACACGCTTGGGAAGCGCAGACCATGCACATGCTGCAAGCGGCCTGCGACCGGTCAAGCTTTGATCTGTGGAAGCAATATTCCGCGATGATGCGGGCCAATCCGCCGATCCACATTCGCGATCTCTTGGACATCAAGCCCTTGGGCCGTCCGGTGCCGATTGAGGAAGTCGAAAGCATCACCGCGATCCGCAAGCGCTTTGTCACCCCCGGCATGTCGCTGGGCGCGCTTTCGCCCGAGGCGCACAAGCTTCTGAACGTCGCGATGAACCGCATCGGTGCGAAATCCGACTCGGGTGAAGGTGGCGAAGACCCGGCGCATTTCGTGCCCGAACCGAACGGCGACAACCCGTCGGCCAAGATCAAGCAGGTGGCCTCGGGCCGTTTCGGTGTGACCGCCGAATATCTGAACGCCTGCGAAGAGCTGGAGATCAAGGTGGCCCAGGGCGCCAAACCCGGCGAGGGTGGCCAGCTTCCGGGCATGAAGGTGACCGAACTGATCGCGCGGCTGCGGCACTCGACCAAGGGCGTGACGCTGATCTCGCCGCCGCCGCACCATGACATCTACTCGATCGAAGATCTGGCGCAGCTGATCTATGACCTCAAGCAGATCAACCCGCGCGCCAAGGTGACGGTGAAGCTGGTGGCGTCTTCGGGCGTCGGCACGATTGCTGCGGGCGTGGCCAAGGCGAAAGCGGATATCATCCTGATCTCGGGCCATAATGGCGGCACCGGGGCCTCGCCTGCCACCTCGATCAAGTATGCCGGTCTGCCCTGGGAGATGGGTCTGACCGAGGCGCATCAGGTGCTGGCGATGAACAACCTGCGCGAGCGGGTGACTTTGCGCACCGATGGCGGTCTGCGCACCGGCCGCGATATCGTCATGGCCGCGATGATGGGGGCCGAGGAATACGGCATCGGCACCGCCGCGCTGATCGCGATGGGCTGCATCATGGTGCGGCAGTGCCAGTCGAACACCTGCCCGGTGGGCGTGTGCACGCAGGACCCGAAACTGCGCGCCAAATTCACCGGCACGGCGGACAAGGTGGTGAACCTGATCACCTTCTATGCGCAGGAAGTGCGGGAACTGCTGGCCTCGATCGGCGCGCGCTCGATGGACGAAATCATCGGCCGAGCGGATCTGCTGACGCAGGTGAACCGCGGCTCTGCCCACCTTGACGACCTTGACCTGAACCCGCTTCTGATCACCGTCGATGGCTGGGACAAGATCGTCTACGACCGGTCGAAACCGCGCAACTTCGTGCCCGACACGCTGGATGCCGAGATCATCAAGGATGGTCACCGCTTCTTCGAGGACGGCGAGAAGATGCAGCTGTCCTATGCCGTGCGCAACACTTTGCGCACCATCGGGACCCGGGCCTCGAGCCATATCGTCAAGAATTTCGGGATGCGCAACGCGCTGCAGCCCGACCATCTGACGGTGAAACTGACCGGCTCCTGCGGCCAGTCGCTCGGTGCTTTCGCGGCGCAGGGGCTGAAGCTGGAGGTCTCGGGCGATGCCAACGACTATGTCGGCAAGGGGCTCTCGGGCGGGATCATCGTCGTGCGTCCGCCGATGTCCTCGCCCCTGACCGCGGCCGAGAACACGATCATCGGCAACACCGTGCTTTACGGCGCGACCGATGGCTATCTGTTCGCGGCGGGCCGGGCGGGCGAACGCTTTGCCGTGCGCAACTCGGGCGCCAAGGTGGTGGTCGAGGGCTGCGGCTCGAACGGTTGCGAATACATGACCGGCGGCGTTGCGGTGATCCTTGGCCGGATCGGCGCCAACTTCGGCGCGGGCATGACCGGCGGCATGGCCTATCTTTATGACCCGGAGAATGTGGCCGAGGATTACATGAACCTTGAAAGCCTTGTCACCTGCGGGCTTGGCCATCCGCATTGGGAAGCGCAGCTGAAGGGCCTGATCGAGCGGCACGCCGCCGAGACCGGCTCGGTCAAGGCGAAGGCGATCCTTGCGAACTGGGAGGCCGAGCGGGCAAACTTCCTGCAGGTCTGCCCGAAAGAGATGCTGGTGCATCTGCCGCATCCGCTGACCGACGAGCCGAAGGCGGTTCCGGCCGAGTGACCGGGCGCACATGACAGGGGGGCGGGGTCCGGTGACCCCGCCCTTTCCCATTCGGGCGCAGCTTGACCGGCTCCCCCGGGGCATGACAGATGGCGCAATGGCGGCACGCAGGAAACACCCGATCAAAACGACGATTCCCCCGGGGCGTGCGGCCTTGGTCGGGGGGGTTCTGCGTGCGCCGCTGCGCTTTGCCGCGGCCTGGACGGCGCGGATCAGCCTTGGCATTCTGGCCGCCTATCTGGCGCTGATCGTGCTTTATGACGTGCTCGATCCGCCGACGACCCTCACGATGTGGAGCGAGAAGCAGCGGCTGGGCACGCTCGATCAGGAATGGACCGATTTCGAGGATATCGCCCCGGTGATGGCGCGCTCGGTCGTGGCGGCCGAGGATGCGAATTTCTGCACCCATTGGGGCTTTGACATGGGGGCGATCCGGCAGGCGATCGACAAGGGCGCCAATCGCGGCGCCTCGACGCTGTCGCAACAGGTGACGAAGAACGTGTTCCTGTGGCAGGGCCGCAGCTGGCTGCGCAAGGCGCTCGAGGCGCTTCTGACGCCCGCGGTCGAGGCGGTCTGGACCAAGCGGCGCATTCTGGAAGTCTATCTGAACGTTGCGGAATTCGGCGAGGGCGTGTTCGGCGTCAATGCCGCCGCCTTCCATTATTTCCGCACCACCCCGGCAAAACTGACGCCCCGGCAGGCGGCGCTGCTGGCCGCGGTGCTGCCCGATCCCAAGGATCGCAACGCCGCCCGGCCCTCGCGCTATGTCTCGAGACGGGCCAGTCAGATCGCCGATGGCGCCGCCACGATCAAGGCCGACGGCCGCGCCGACTGCTTCAGCCGCTGACCTGCCAAGCGGATGGACAGGTGGCCCCGCGGCGGCTAGGCTGCTGCCATGGTGGTGACGAAATTGATCGCATTCGGGAGGGTTCTGGGGATGATGGGCGCAGCTCTTGCCCCCGTCCAGGTCAGCGCTGACCCGGGCCTGACCCTGAGCTGCCTGCCGCGGACCGCCGCGGTGGCGGATCTGTGCGGGCTGATGCAGGAGGTGATCGCAACCAGCCTGCCCGACCGCAAGATCGCGCGGGTCGAGGCCGAAGCGCAGCCCGACACCACGCCCGCCGTGCGTCTGCATGTCGAGCGGCTGACGAAAAACGGGATCGTCGCCCGTCTGGACTGGCGGCAACCGGGCGAGGACTGGAACAGCGGCGAGACCAGGGCCTTCAGCGTGATGGATCGCGATCTGCACGCAGGCATGATCCGCGGATTTTTTCAGCGCCTTTGGGACGCAGGCCCGATGATCCGATAGGCGCCCTGCAGAATTGGGGAAAGGAATAGACGGATGACAGCTCAGATCAGCACGCTTTTGCACAATGCGGCGGGGACAGAGGGCGCCGATGCCAGCGCAGGCGGCGGCGCGGGGGACCGGGACGGCCTGCGGACGACCCCTTTGGCGGGATACGGCAGCCCAGCGCTGACGGCGGCCCCGCTGCCCGTGGCAACGCTCGACACGCTGGCCGATTTCCTGGTGAACGGCTTCTGGGCAAGCGGTGGCGAGCAGGCCCGCCGCTTCGACACCACGGCGGACAATGTCCTCACCGTCGATCTGCAAAACCTGACCGGCGAGGGGCAGCAACTGGCGCGCTGGGCGCTTCAGGCCTGGTCCGTCACCGCCAATCTCGTCTTCGTCGAGACAACCGGCACCGCCGACATTGAATTCGACGATTTCGATGCTGGCGCCTATTCGACCTCGGACACCACCGGCACGCGGATCAACAGTTCCTTCGTGAACATCGACACAGCCTGGATCGCCAGCTATGGCACCAAGATGGACAGCTACAGCCTGCAGACCTACATCCACGAGATCGGTCATGCGCTGGGGCTGGGCCATCAGGGCGCCTACAACGGCGCGGCGAGCTATCCCGGCGATGCGACCTTCGCCAATGACAGCTGGCATCTTTCGATCATGTCCTATTTCAGCCAGGACGACAATCCGAGCAGCGGCGCTTCCTTTGCCTGGGTCACGTCGGCGATGATGTCCGACATCATCGCGATCCAGTCGATGTATGGCGCCTCGACCACCACCGCGGGCGACACGGTCTATGGCCGGAATTCGAATGTCGGCGGCTATCTGGAAACGCTGTTCGACAGCCTCGTGGCGGGCAGCTCCGCGACCTATGGCGGCGAGCCGGTGACCATGACGATCTATGATGCCGGCGGCCGCGACACCATCGATGTCAGCTTCTCGAACGCCGATCAGACGCTCAATCTGGTGTCGGGCAGTTTCTCGAACCTGGCCGGTCTGGTGGGCAACCTCGGCATTGACCGCAACACGATGATCGAGAACGGCATCACCGGCGGCGGCAATGACCTGATCAACGGCAACGGCACGAGCAACACGCTGTCCTCCCTCGGCGGCAATGACAGGCTGCGCGGCGGCGGCGGCAACGACAGGCTGTTCGGCGGCAGCGGCAATGACAGGCTGGACGGCGGCACCGGCAATGACTTCCTCGACGGCGGCACCGGGCGGGACACGCTGACCGGCGGCACCGGTCAGGACACCTTCCTGTTCAATGCCGCGGTGGGGGTGACCAATGCCGATGTCATCACCGATTTCAACGTCGTCGATGACACGATCCGGCTCGACCGGTCGTTCTTCACCGGCATCGCGGCTACCGGCAAGCTGAGCTACAGCGCCTTCACCGTGAACACCTCGGGTCAGGCGGTCGATTCGCTTGACCGGATCATCTACGAATCCGACACCGGCGCGCTCTGGTATGATGCCGACGGGATCGGCGGAACGGCCCGGCTGCTTGTGGCGACGCTTGGCACCGGCCTTGCCTTGACCCGATCCGATTTCTTCGTGGTCGCCTGAGGGCGCCAGCGGCGTGCATTTCGACGGCAGACGGGCATCCCGTCTGCCGTTTTTTTTCAGCCTTGCCGCATGGGATGGAAAAGACCGTGTCTCGACGGTGGGCGGCGCCCCGCGGGCGGGGCTTTCATCGCGGTGCGAAGGTCCGGGGCATCCGGCAGGACGCCCCGGCAGGTTTCGGCTCAGTTCCCGCCTTCGCCGCCCGGGGCGAAATAGTCGCGCGTCAGCTTGACGATGATCGGCGACAGCAGCAGCAGCGAAATCAGGTTCGGAATCGCCATCAGCGCATTGAGCGTATCCGCCACCAGCCAGGCGAAATCGAGGCTCAGCGTCGCACCGAAGAAGACCGCGACGGTCCACAGCAGCCGGAACGGCATTTCGCTGATCGTGCCCAGCAGGAATTCCCAGCATTTCTCGGCGTAATAGGCCCAGCCAAGGATGGTGGTGAAGGCAAAGAGCGCAAGGCTGATCGTCAGCAGATAGTTGCCATAGCCCGGCATCGCCGCCTCGAAAGCCGAGGAGGAAAGCATCGCCCCGGTCTCGCCACTGGTCCAGACGCCGGTGACCATGATCGCCAGACCCGTCAGCGTGCAGACGATGATCGTGTCGATGAAGGTCCCCATCATGCCGATCACGCCCGAGAACACCGGGCTCGAGGTCGAGCCCGAAGCCTGGGCGATCCCCGCGGTGCCAAGGCCCGCCTCGTTCGAGAAGATGCCGCGGGCCACGCCCATGCGCATCGCCATCAGGATGGTCGAGCCAAGGAAGCCGCCCGCCGCCGCCGTGCCGGTGAAGGCATCGGTGAGGATGGTGGCGAAGGCCGAGGGGATGTTTTCGGCAAAGACCGCCAGCACCACGCTCACGCAGAGCAGATAGACGATGGCCATGAAGGGCACGATCCGTTCCGCCACCGCGCCGATGCGCTTGATCCCGCCCAGCACGACCAGCCCGGTCAGCACCGTCATCACAAGGCCGGAGATCCAGGGCGCGATGCCGAAGGAATTCTGCACGGCGCTGGCGATGCCGTTGGCCTGCACCATGTTGCCGATGCCGAACCCCGCAAGGCCGCCAAAGAAGGCGAAGGCGGTGGCCAGCCAGGCCCAGTTCTTGCCCAGCCCGTTCTTGATCGCGAACATCGGGCCGCCGACATGTTCCCCCTTGTCGTCGACTTCGCGATATTTCACCGCAACGACCACTTCGGCATATTTCGTGGCCATGCCGACAAAGGCGGTGACCCACATCCAGAACAGCGCGCCGGGACCGCCGACCGCGATGGCGGTGGCGACGCCGGCGATGTTGCCGGTCCCGATGGTCGCGGAAAGGGCCGTCATCAGCGCCGCATAGGGGGTGATTTCCCCTTCCGAATCCGCGCCGGGGGTGCGGCTCTTCCAGATCATCCGGAAGCCGTAGGCCAGCTTGCGGATCGGCATGAAGCCGAGACGCAGCTGAAGGAAGAAGCCGGTGCCGATGATCAGCACGATCATCGGGACGCCCCAGACGATCCCGTTCAGCCAGTTGAAGAAGTTATGAATCAGTTCCAAGCGCCAGTCTCCTCTCTGTCCCTCGCACTGCCGTCTTCACCGGGAACACGGGCGGGTGTGCGATGCGCGTCGCATCGCCGGGATCTTGTGCTGTTGTTCGCGCCCCTCTCCTACGGTCGCATCGGATCGAAGATCAACCCGGCGTTTCGACGCTGCGCCGCCGCCAACGCCCGCGCGGACCCGAACGGATACGGCGGATGGCCCCGCCCCGTCACGGCAGCGCACCTCTTGACAAAATTACTCAGAATTCCTTCTATCGCGCAGACCCCGGCTCGGGGTCGTTTGCCCAGCATGTCGCCAGGTCACTCCCGCAAGGTGAAAGGTTCGACATGGCTGCATTTCCCCTCTCTCCTGCCCGGTGCCCGGCATGACCGCGGCGCTGGCGCATCTGGCGGCCCCGCCCGCGGTCGAAAGCTTCTTCGCCACGATCGGCGCCGATCCGCTGTCCTGCGCCTTCCCGCGCAAGGGCGGCGCGCATCCGGGCGGGCCGATGGCGCCGGTGCCCGCGGCGCAGCTGGGCACCGAATGGGACCGGCTGATGGCCACCCCGCGCAGCCGCCGCGCCGTGGCCTATGTCCATATCCCATTTTGCGAAAACCATTGCCTGTTTTGCGGCTTTTATCAGAACGCCTGGCGGGCCGATCTGGGCACGGCCTATGTCGATGCGCTGATCGCGCAGATCCTGGCCTTTGCCCGGCATCCGGCCCATGACGGCCCGCCGCTGCAGGCGGTCTATCTGGGCGGCGGCACGCCGACGGCGCTCTCTGGCCCCGATATCGCCCGGCTGATCCGCGCCATCCGCCGCCATCTGCCGCTGGCGCCCGATTGCGAAATCACCCTGGAGGGCCGCCTCCATTCCTTTGGCACCGACAAGGCCCGCGCGGCCTTTGACGCCGGGGTGACGCGGGTCTCGCTCGGCGTGCAAAGCTTTTCCGACGCGATCCGCCGCCCGCTTGGCCGCAAGGCCAGCCGCGCCGAGATCCTGCAAGCGCTGCAAGAGCTTGTGGCGCTGGATCAGGGCGCGGTGATCGTCGATCTGATCTATGGCCTGCCCGGCCAGAGCCCCGAGGATGTCGCCGCCGATGTGCGGATCTGCGCCGATCTGGGGCTCGACGGGCTGGACCTTTACGCGCTGAACCTGATCCCCGGCACGCCGCTTCTGACCGCGATCGAGAAGGGCAAGAAACAGGTGGCCGCCCCCGACCGGCTCGGCCATTTCTTCGCCGCGGGCGAAGCGGCGGCCGAGGAAATGGGTTGGCGGCCGATCTCCACCTCGCATTGGCAGGGCAGCCTGCGCGAACGCTCGGCCTATAATCTCGCGGTGAAGAGCGGGGCCGATTGCCTGGCCTTCGGCGCCGGTGCCGGCGGCTTTCTGGGCGATCTGAGCTTTCGGCTGACCCCCGATCTGGCGCGCTATTCCGGGCAGGCGGCGGCGGGCACGGGGCTGGTGGCCGGGATGATGCGGCAGGCGGCCAGCGCCCCCGTCGCCCAGGCGATCAAGGCGGGGATGGAGCGCGGCCTGCTTGATCTTACCCGCGCCGAAACCGCGCTGCAGACGCTGATCCCCGCCCCCGCCCAAAGCCTTGCCGATCATTTCGCGCCGCTTCTGGCGCAATGGCAGGCCGCCGGGCTCTGGGAACCGCAGCACCGCTTTTACCGGCTGAGCCGCGCCGGGCGGTTCTGGCAGGTGCCGATGACCACCCGCCTGCTGGGCTGGCTTGCCCACCACCCCGATCTTTCCCGAAACTGACGGAGACACCGATGACCCCGACGATTGCCGAAGCCCTTGCCGCCACGCCCCATGCCGCGCTGGAAGACATCGCCCGGGCGGCCAACACCACGCCGCTTGCGGTGCTTGCCGCCCTGCCCGCGGACGAGGTGACCGCCCTGCCCGGGTCCTTGATGGTCGAGGTGCTCGATGCGATGGCGGCTTGGGGCGAGATCACGCTTGTGGTCAACACCGGCCCGGTGATCCTCGAGGCGAAGGCACCGCTGCAGGGCGGCACGGTGGCGCAGGGGATGTACAACTTCAAGGGCAAGCCGATCGGCGGCCATCTGCAGATCGAGGCCTGTGCCTGCGTCGCCTTTGTCCGGCGCAAGCTTTTCGGCACCGAAACCCGCTCGGTGCAGTTTTACGACACCGACGGCGGTTGCATGTTCAAGGTCTATCTGGGCCGCGATGCGTCGCGCCAGATGATCCCGGCGCAGATCGCGGCCTTCGACGCGCTGGAAAGCGCCGCCCTGCAACAGGCGGGCGGGGCCGAAACCCGGCGCCGCTAGGCCAGAACGTCCTTGGGCAAGATCACCGGCTATCCTTCGTGACGCGCCAGATAGGGCTCGATCCCGTAGGTGCGGCGCAGAATCTCGGGCGAGAGCGCGGTCTCGGGCGGGCCTGCCGCGGTCAGGCGCCCGTCCTCCAGCACCGCGACCTCATCGCAAAACCGCGCCGCCAGCCCCAGATCATCCAGCGCCAGACAGAGCGGCGTCAGCGCCACAGACAGGGAGGGGCACTGCAAGATCGCGATGGGGCGGGGTCGGGATCATCGGGTCTCCTTGGCAAGGTCGGGCCGAGCAAGTTCGGGCTGGGCAAATCCGGGTCGCGCGGCGGCGAGGGTCTCGATGGCCTTGACCACCACCGGGTGATCGCAGGGCCAGTATTTGCCCGGGACGGCCAGAACCTTGCCTTGTGCGCTGGCCCGGGCGAGCACCGGGTTGCGGCCAAACACGGCATGTATGGATGGCTCCCGCATGACAAGGGGGGCGGCAACTGGTCGGGTGCGGCCATGTATTCGGCGTCTCGATTGCGGTTGACCCGCGCGCCCTGATGAACGTCCGCGTGAGGCCTGGGTCCCTATCAATGGCACGCGCTCGCGGCGCTCCGGTCCGAACGGGGTGTCCCGGCCTCGTGTCCGTCAGTTTGCCATCATCTCACTTTGCCCTCGTCCTTTCGGTCAGGCCTCATGCGGCCCGAAATTCAACGCCGTCACACCGCCCGCCAGGCCTCGCCCGTTCTCAGCATGGCCCAGATCTGACGCGCCATGCGGTTGGCCAGCGCGATGGCCACAAGCTTCAGCGGCTTCTTCGCGAGCATGCGTCCCAGCCAGTCCTCGCCCGGGTCTGAGCGCTTGCGGGTCGAGATCACCCCCATGGCGCCAAGGTAGAGCAGCCGCCGGATATAGCGGTTGCCCATTTTGGAGATCGCTCCCAGCCGTTCCTTGCCTCCGCTGGAATGCGGCTTCGGCGTCAGGCCGAGCCAAGCCGACAGATCGCGGGCCGCGCGGAAGGCCGACACGTCCGGTAGCGTGGCGGCAAGAAAGCTGGCGGTGATCGGGCCAATGCCCGGCCAATCGCCGGGAAAACGATCCCCCGGATCGTTTTCTGGCCCGGCTCATATTTGCAGCCGCCGCGCCATCTCGTCTTCCTCGGCCGCGCGACGCAGATCGGCGGTGATCGCGTCGATGCGCGCCTTGGCATCCCGGAATTGCCCAACCAGCAGATCAAGCGGCATGCGAGCCTCGGCGGGCAGCTCCGCCGCTTCGGCCTCGGCAACGAGACGGCCCATATTGTGGACGCCTTTCGGCACGACCAAACCGAATTCCCCAAGATGGGCGCGGATCGCGTTGGCAAGCTGGGTCAGCTGCCGGACGAGGAAATCCAGCGTTCGGTGGCGCATCAGCACCGCCTGCTGCAACTGGCTTTTCACCGGCACGAAGCGCATCGTGGGTTGGGTCACAGCGGTGCAGATCGCCTCTGCATCCGCAGCATCGGTCTTGCCCCGCGTGACGAAGGGCTTGACGTAAGCGGGCGGGATCAGCCGCACCTCATGACCGAACTTCGTCAGCTCTCGCGCCCAATGATGCGCACCGGCACAGGCCTCGATGCCGATCAGGCACGGGGCAAGGCGCGAGAAAAACAGCAGCAGTTGCGCCCGCCGGATCTGGCGCCGGATCACAACCGCGCCCTCCGCATCGATCCCGTGAACCTGGAACACGTTCTTGGCCAGATCGAGCCCGACCGTGGTAATCTCCTTCATGGATGGCTCCCTTCATGGGTTCAGTTGACTGCACCCAATGTGGCACATTGCGATGCCGGGAGCGGGAGCCATCCACTCCATCAGTGGCGCGGTCCGCCGAACTGTCGAGGACCAGCCGCACGGCGCGGTCACGCACTTCCGGGGAAAACTTGTTCGTTGTCTTGCTCGTGATGCTCCGTCCTACTCCGAAGTTGGAGCCTTCGCCAAACCCGGTGCGGTTCACTATCGCCGCGCCCCCTCCCGCTGCGGCCGCCCAAGGCGATTGCTGCGGCTCGGCCGCGGCGGGCCACAGCCCCTTCTGCTTCTGTCAGATCGCCGGGCTGACCTTCGGTCTTCCATCTGTGCCGCGCCTGCGTGAGATCGCTTCTTGGCAGCGGGTTCTTCGGTGGGCTTGAGCACAGAATAAGAACGCAAGTCGCTGACTTCACGCGACGCACTTTCGATCAGCGGCGCAGGTCTCGGGGTCGGTGCCCAGTGGCCTGAGGGCTGGCGCGGCGAAGCGCCGCTCCCGCCCCGGTCTGTTGCGCCTTTGCGCTGGCGAGGCGGTATCGGCCCGGTTATAATGGGGCGGATCCGCCATTGGTTGTCTGGACCCCGCCCGTGACCTTGCTCCTTGTCACCGCCCGCCCGCCCCGGCCGCAGGAGCCGCGCGCGTGACCCCGGATCCGGGCGCGGCTTCTGGCAGGCGCAACGCCCGGAGGGAGGCAGCATGATCGGGCGTTATCTGCGCTATGCCTGGCTTGGGTTGCGCATCCTGTTTCCCACCCCGACCGAGGCGCGTTACGCCCGCGCCATCCGCGCCAGCGGCATGTTCGACCGGGCCTGGTATCTGGCCTGCACCCCCCGCCTGCCGCGTATCTGCCGCTGGTTGCCGGAACGGCACTATGTCCTGGTTGGCGAAGCGGTGGGCCTGTGCCCGAGCGCATCCTTTTCGCCCCGGGCCTATCTGCATCTGAACCCCGACCTGCCGCCCGGAACCCGTCCGCTGGCGCATTATATCGCGGTGGGGCGGGCAGCGGGGCGCGATGCGCTGGATCGGCCTGCCGGCACGGCCGCCCCTGTCCTGCCGGTCCTTGACCCGAGGGACCGCCCCGATCCGGCGGCGCCGTTCGCGGTGGTGCTGCATCTCTATTATCCCGAAATCTGGGAGGAGATCGCCGCCCGCCTGTCGCGCCAGAGCTTTGCCTTCGACCTGTTCGTCACGCTTCCCGCCGTTGCGGCGCAGCCCGGGCGCGACAAGCTGCGGGCCCGCATCCTGTCGGATTTTCCCCGGGCCCGGATCTGGGATCTGCCCAATCACGGGCGCGACATCCTGCCTTTCCTGCATCTTGTGCAGTCGGGTGTTCTGGCGCCCTATCTTGCGGTGTGCAAGCTGCACGGCAAGAAATCCCCCCACCGCAAGGATGGGGACGCCTGGCGGAACGACCTGCTGGAGGGCGTGATCGGAACCGGGGCGGTGACGGCATCCCGGTTGCAGCGGTTCCTGGCCGATCCCGCCGCCGGTCTGTGGGTCGCAAACGGGCATCGCATGGCCGGAGCGCAGTGGTGGGGCGCCAACCGCGCCCGTGCGGCGGCACTTCTGGCGCGGATCGGCGGGATCGAGGAGGGGGGCCCCGATCTTGTCTTTGCGGCCGGGTCGATCTACTGGATCAAGGCGCAGGCTCTGCAGGTCCTGGCCGCGCTGCCGGTGACTGCGGCCGATTTCGAGCCCGAGATGGGACAGGTTGACGGCACCACGGCCCATGCGCTGGAACGGCTGTTCGGCGTTGTGCTGGTGGCGGCCGGGCAGCGGATCGTGCAGGCGGCCGAGCTTGACCCGTCCTGCGCCGACCCCGTTCAGCCCTGACAGGAGGATGGCATGGCACGGCTGTTTCTGCATATCGGGGCGCACAAGACCGCCACCAGCTATCTGCAGGCGCTGTTTCACCACAACCGGCAAGAGCTGGCGGCGGCAGGGCTGCACTATCCCGTCATCGGCCCCAACAACGCGCATCACGCGCTGGCCGCCTCCTGGCTTGACATGATTGACCTGCCGCCCGGGTTCTTTGGCTCCGAAGGCCCCGACGGGCTGTGGGAGCGGGCGATCCTGCGCCCCTATGCGACGCGCCCCGGCACGGTGTTCCTGTCTGCCGAAAACTTCTCGCGTTTTGATCCACAGCGCGTGGACATGGCGGCGCTTGCGCGTCGTCTGGCGGTGTTCGAGGAGGTGCGCATCGTCTATACCCTGCGCGGGCAGGCCGAGATGCTGGCCTCGCTTTGGGTGCAGATCGCGCGCAGCCGCAAGGCCCCGACCCTGCGCCGCTATCTGGAGCGGGCCTTCGCGACCGGCATGGGCGGGGGCGTGACGCTGGATCATCACGCCGTCTATCAGCACCTGCGGAGCGGCTTCCGGCCCGAGCAGATCATCCTGCTCGATTATGACGAGATCCGCCGCCGTCCCGGGGGCGTGGCGCAGGCGTTTCTGGACCTGATGGGGGTCCCGCTTCGGGCGGAGACCCTGACACCGCCCCCGGCCGAGACGCATAACGTCTCCCCCGATGCGCTGTCGCTCTGGCTGGCGTGCCAGATCTGTCGCGACGGCCCCCCGCCCGAAGACCTGATCGCCTTGACCGGGACGGTGCTGCATGGCGCCGCGCCGCGGCCGACGACCCTGCTCAGCCAAAGCGAATATGACAAGCTGCGCGCCAAGTTCCGCCGCGACAATGCCCGATTGGGCGCGCTGGTCGCCCCCTGGCAACCCGGCTTCCGCTTTGATCCGCCGCCGCCGCCCGAGACGCTGCTCTACCGCGACCAGATCCCGCCCCATGTCTGGCCCGATATCGCCGCGGCCTTGTGGGCGAAATCGGAACCGCCCGGGTTGCCGGGCTTGCTGCGGCGCGCCGCGCGCAAGCTGATCGTCTCCCACGGCACCGCCTCCGGGCGGGAGGTGGTGAAAACGCCCCGGTCGTAACCGGTCATTCCGTCACCAGGGGCTTACAGCGACCAGATGCTGACATCGCCATCGGCAAATCGGAAATATTCCACACCGATCAGGCTGTCGGTATCCTCGGCGCCGGTGATGGTGACGCTGGTGGCCGAGGTGCGGGTCAGCGTATAGGCAGCGCGAGTGCCGCTGTAGATCGCGTAATCGGACCCGGCCCCACCATCCAGCGTGTCATTGCCCGCCCCGCCCTGCAGCAGATCGGTCTCGGCGCCGCCAAACAGGAAGTCGTCGCCCCCCAGACCCATCAGCGTGTTGCGCCCGGCAGAGCCGGTCAGCCGGTCCCCGAACCCGGAGCCAACCAGGTTCTCGATCTCGTAATACAGGTCGCGGGCCGCATCCCCCCCGGTACCCAAGCCGGTTTCCGCGCCAGTCGACAGCGACGCCGTCACCCCGGCAGTGGACCGGAAATAGGTCACCGTATCGATCCCCGCACCGCCGAAATAACGCTCCAGCCCGCCGGTCGAGCCAACGAACCAGTCGTAATCGCCACCCCCCCGGAAGTCATTTTCGGCGTCGTCGCCCCAGAACACATCGGCCCGGCTGGTGCCGGTGATACGTTCGATCCCGATATAGCTGTGGCCCGCCGCCAGATTGGTATTGTTGGCGGTGTTGCCCAGATCGATGACCACGCCGGTGGTGATCGCCGCGACCGGCGGCCGCCCGTCGGACAGCAACGGATCGACCGATACCGCGGTCGCCGCAGTGACCCAATCGACATAGGAGACCATGTCCGAGCCGGTGCCGCCATCATAGGTATCGGCGCCCGTGGTGGCGACGAACCAGTCGAAATCGCCCATCCCCCGCAAGTCATCCGCCGCGGAGCTGCCCTTGATCCGGTCGGCGTAGCTTGTGGCCGTCACCCGCTCGACATCGTGGATTTCGTAGACATCGACGCCCGAGGTGGTGGCCCGCCCCGTGGTCAGGTCCAGATCCAGCCGATATTGCACAGTCGTGCGGCCGGGGGTGTCGGGCAGGCTGACAAAGCTGACCATGTCACGCCCGTCGCCGCCATGGATCGTGTCCGACCCGGTGCCCGGCGTGATCCAGTCATTCCCGCCCAGCGCCTCGATGCGGTCGCTTGCGGCGGTGCCATTCAGCGTCTCGCCAAGATCGGTGCCGATGACCGGGGCGGGGCCAAAATTGCTCCGCAGCGCGGCCGCCTCGGCCCAGGTCAGGGTCCGATCGGTAAAGACGACGAATTCCACGTCATTGCTGATGAAATCCACGCCCTCGGCCGTTCTCAGCAGGATGCTGCCCGGCCCGGAGCTGGCCGTGGCGGCGGTCGAGGCGACGCCCAGCACCACCCGGTCGATGCCTTCGCCGCCATAAAGCGTGTCATTGCCGCCCAGCCCCGCCAGGGTGTCGTTGCCGCCCCCCCCGGACAGCCGGTTGGCTCCGGCGTTGCCGCGGATATCGTTGGCAATCTGATTGCCCGCCAGCGCCAGCCCATCGGTCCCGGTCGCGTAGAGCCGTTCGACAAAGCGGGTCGAACTGATCGCATAGGAAATCGAGGTCAGAACCGTATCCGTCCCTTCCCCGGCCAGCTCGAACACCAGATCCCCGGCGCTGTCGACGCGATAGATGTCATCGCCGAGGAAGCCGCGCAGACTGTCCTCGCCGCCGCCGCCCTCCAGCCGGTTGGCACCGTTGTTGCCGCGCAGGTCATTGTTCGTCGCCGAGCCGGTCAGGTTCACCGCCGTGGTCGTCGCCTGATCGTCCACCCGCAGCATCTCGACCTCGGCGGTGCTGGCGAGCGCGAAGCTGACCGTGGTGCGCACGATATCCATGCCGCCCCCGGCGGCCTCGGTCACCCGGCTGGCCCCATGCCGCACATAATAGGTGTCATCCCCCGCCCCGCCCGTCATCGTGTCGGCGCCGCCACCGCCGCGCAGCGTGTCAAGGCCAGCGCCACCGTCCAGCACCGTCGCCAGCGCCCCGGCGTAAAGGTTGTCGTTGCCCTCGCCGCCGAACAGCGTATCGCTGCCCTCATCCGCGCGCAGCACGTCATTGCCGCTCTCGCCATGCAGGCTGTCATTGCCGCCGCTGCCAAGCAGGCTGTCATCGCCTGCACCGCCATAAAGCGTGTCATTCCCGGCCTCGCCGGTCAGCGTGTCGTTGCCAGCGCCCGCCAGAAGACTGTCGGCCCCCTCGCCCCCCAGCAGGTTGTCGGCCCCAAGACCGCCATCCAGCGTGTCATTGCCGCCATAGCCGAACAGACGGTCATCTCCCCCGCGCCCGGTCAGGCGGTTGCGCCCGTCATTGCCCCGCATCTCATTGGCGCCGTCATCGGCGGCAAGATCGATGGCGGTGGTCGCGGCCTGATTGGTGGTGGCCAGAAACTCGATCCCGTTCACCGCGCCGATATCGATCGACACCGAGGCCCGCAGCGTGTCGACCCCCTGCCCGGCCAATTCGCGGACCACGCTGCCCAGGCCATCGACCACATAGAGGTCGTTGCCCAGGCCGCCTTCCATCGTGTCAGCCCCGGTGCCGCCTTCCATGCGGTCATTGCCAGCGCCGGCCTGCATCAGATCGGCTTCGGTGCCGCCATAAAGGGCGTTGTCGCCCCCGCCACCGTACAGACTGTCACGGCCCAAGCCGCCATAAAGACTGTCATTGCCAAGGTCCGCGGTCAGCGTGTCGTCGCCATCCTCGCCGTGCAGCAGATCGGCCCCGGCGCCCCCTGCCAGGCTGTCATGGCCGCTGCCGCCATACAGGGTGTCGTTGCCGTCATCGCCACGCAGCACATCATTCCCGAGGAAGCCGAAGACCTGGTCATGCCCGGCCCGGCCCGACAGGATGTTGCGACCGTTGTTGCCGCGGATTTCATTGTTCAGATCGGTGCCCGACAGGTGGATCGTGCCGGTGCCGCTCTGGTTTGTGGTGTTCAGCACCTCGATCTGGCCGGTCGCGCCCGCATCGTAAGAAACGGCCGCGCGAATGGTGTCGCGGCCTGCATTGGCGGCTTCGATCACCACATCCCGGGCGTCCTCGACCGTGTAGGCGTCGTCGCCCGCGCCACCCTCGAGCGTATCGCTGCCCGTTCCGCCCTCCAGACTGTCATTGCCGCTGCCGCCGCGCAGCAGGTCGCTGCCCGCCTCGCCCTGCAGCCGGTCATTGTCGGCATCGCCATGAAGCGTGTCATTGCCGTCCCCGCCCAGCAGCGTGTCCAGCCCGTCCCCGCCATACAGGACATCATTGCCCAGATCGGCCAGGATGCGGTCATGCCCGCCCAGTCCCGAAAGCACGTTATGGCCGGTGTTGCCGCGCAGCACGTTGGACTTGGCATTGCCCGTGCCGTTGATATTGGCCGTCTCCTGCAGGGTCAGGTCTTCGATATCCTCGGCCAGCGCATAGGTGACATAGCTTCGCACCAGATCCTGGCCGCCCTGATCCACACTGCCCGCGCGTTCATTGACGATGTCGCCGACATTGTTGACGATATAGCAGTCGTCACCGGCGCCCCCGTTCATGGTGTCGACGCCATAGCCTCCGTTCAGGGTGTCATTGCCGCCATAGGCGTTCAGCACCTCGTTTTCGAGAAAACCCACCCTGTCGGCTGAAATGTCATCATTGCCCGCCGTGCCATTGATCGGCGGGGTCGGCTCGCTCGAGACCAGCGACAGGTTGCGGAACTGGGCCGCGAAGGCCTCGGGCGATTGTTCGCGGTAAACCCCGAACTGGGCATAGGCGCCGATCGCGTCGTTATAGCCCAGCGGGCCGCTGTAATCGACGATCTGCACCCCGTCGAGAAAGACCCGCAACCGCCCCTCGCCGCCGATGGCATCATCGAACACCATCTCGAAACGGATGTTGTAGAACTGGCCGCGGACGATCGGGTCGTCGGCCAGATACATCTGGATATTGGGCGGCGACACCACGGTGCTGGCATTCTGATCGGCCCGGCCGACGATTCCCAGCCGTTCGCCGCGCAGCTGCAGCGCCAAAGGCGGGCTGGCCGCGGCCGAATCAAGCAGCGTGCCATCGGCGGCGATGTCCTCGGTCTGGTGGAACTGCGCCAGCAAAAGCCAGTCGGCGGTGTTGCTGGCGCCGGGTTCGACCATGAAATCGAAGTCAAAGGTGAAGGCCCGGCCTTCCTGCAGTTTCTGCAGCGTCACAAGTTCGCTGCGGTTCTTGCCCTGCGCCTCGTCGCTGTCGGGATCGGTGCCCCTGGGATTGACGTAATAGTCGCCGTCCCGGACCTCGAACCGATAGGTTCCGTCCCCGGAGACGGACTGGCTCCAGCTTTCGCCCGCGTTCTTGTAGAAAAAGGTATCTTCAGACAGAAAACTCATGCGGCACTCTCAAGTTCGGGCACGGGGGGAGGCAGGTCAGGCAAATGCGTCACGACGCGCGGATCAGGCGCGCCGGAGAAGTCAGGCGGCACCGGGCCAGATCAGAGCCTGGGCACGGCCGCAACTTTACCAGTCCGGGCCTGGCGACGAATGTTCTTGAGATCGCCAACGCCAGCATGTTCAACTGGCGAAATGGCCGCCCCGACCGGGGCGAGCCAAAAACCCGATGCGGCCCGGATCAGGCGCGCACCAGCATGACGTCGTTGTACATCATGCTTTGCAGGGCAATATAGCGGAATTTCCACGGATTGTCGAGGCAGAACTCGTGCACGGCGCGGGCCACCCCGCAATGGAACATCGATGTGGCCGACCAGACGGTATAGTCGTTGAACACCATCACGCCTTCCGGCTTCAGCTTCGGAACCGCCGCGCGGATGTCGCGCATCACCCCGTCATAGGTGTGGTCGCCGTCGATATAGATCATGTCGAAATAGCCGTCGGGCATCTTGCTCAGGTTGGTGGAACTGTCGCCTGCATGGGTTTTGATCCGGCCGTCGTGCCCGGCAATCGCCTGCAGCACGGCGCTGTTGGTCAGACGCGTCAGGTCCATGTCGAACAGATGCAGCCGCTCCGGCTGACACCGGTTCAGGATCTCGAGCGAAAAATCACCGCGGTCCACCCCCACCTCGGCGATCACGCCGCCCTTGGGCAGCCGGTCAAGAATGGCAAAGCGGTTCGGCAGAACCTCGCAGCCGACCAGCTTTTCCGCCGGCAGGGCCGGTGCGGGGTTGTGATAACGCCCCTTCTGGGCGGTAAACTCCTTCAGCGCGCTGGCAAAGGCCCGCCGCTTCCGTTCGACCTCTTCGAAGGTGATCTTGGGGGGGGTAGTGGACGGGATCGACATGTCGGACAACCTCAAAGCTGAAAGAAGGCGCGGGTAAAGGTTTCGATGTCATGCGGCCGCACCGATTGCGACAGCGCCTCGCGCGCGGCGGGATCGTCGGCCTCGGCAAAGGCGATGACCTCCGCAAGCGCCTCGCGCATGTCGGCATGGACATGGGGCGCGAACAGCGACCGGGCACCGGGCCAGTCATGCACCACCGGCAGGCAGCCCGAGGCCATCGCCTCCGTCACCGAGGTGTGACACCCCTCGCTGTCGGAGGAGGACAGGATGGTGCCGATGCCGCGATACCATTCCTCCATGTCCGGGCCGGCCGGGTCAAACCGCACGGCCCCCGCCAGAAGCGGATCGGACTGCAGGCGGGCGAATACCGCCGTGAACCGCGCCCGGTCCTCGGGGCGGTTGTTCCAGACCCAGTCGATCTTCCACGGCATGACGCTGCGCACCGCCAGACGAAAGCGCGGATCTCTGGCCCGCAAGGCCGCCACAAATTCGACTGCGCGGTCAAAGCGCTTGTGTTCGAACGGGTTGATCCCGACCAGGCCAAGGGTGAAACGGGCCGCAGGCAGTTTCGGACGGCGCAATTCATGCCAGTCGATGAACTGCGGCATCACATGGACCCGGGCCGGGTCAAGGCCATGGCCCTGCACCATCAGGTCGCGGAAATGCTCCGACACCACGATCAGCGCATCGACCGCCGACCAGTTCACCCGCGCGGGAAAATCGCGAAACGCCTCGAACCGGTGCAGGCGCAGGATCAGCCGGGTCCCCGGACGTTTGTTGTGGCTGTGCCAGACCGCATTTTCGCAGACCCATTCGCAGAACACCGTATCCACCCCGGCGGGAACCTGCGGCGCGGCGGCGGGCCGGGAGGTGTCCAGCCAGGGCTGCAGATCCAGCCGCACCTGCGGGGCGCCCTGCACCCGGTCGAGGAAAGGCTGCAGAAACTTGGGATCATGGGTGGCCAGAAGGATATGGCGCGGCCGGGGGCTCAGCGGCGCGGCGGGGGCCACCGCCCCGCCCTCGGTCTGGATCACATGGCCCGGGCCGAGGATCGCGCGCCCCAGGGCACCGGCCAGCCGATCGGCCGAGAACCGGGCCGCAACCTCGGCGATACGGGCGCGGGCGCGCAGATGATCGGGCCCGCCCTTGCCGCGCAGCATGGCAATCACTCGCGCCTCGACATCCTCGGTCACGATATCCAGCAGATAGGGATAATCCGCCCCGAACAGCGCCCGGTTCAACGCGGTGTCATTCAGGATCGGCACCACGCCCGCGGTGCAGAATTCGACGATCTTGGTGGAAATCTCGATCACGTCATCATAGCGGTCATGGCGCAGGCACCAGGCAAAATCCGCTTCGGCCATCAGGGCCTTGGCGGTCGCATGCGGGACACCTGTCACCACCGAGACCTGCGGCAGCCGCCCTTCCGCAACATCGGCGCGAAAGCCATCCATCGCCTTGAAGAAGTCGGGATAGCGGGGCCGCCAGGTGTCCTTGCCGGCAATCAGGCTGACCTTCAGCGCCAGATCGGGCGTGGCCTCGGCCCCCAGACGACGGGCCAGCGCGATCAGCCAGTCCAGACCGTAATGCAGGTCGATCTTGCCGGAATAGCACAGCACCGCCGCCCGCGGATCGCGCCGGGGGGGCGGGGCCCCGGCATCGTGGAACACGATGGGCGGCACCACATGCACCACATGCGCGGGATAATCGAACAGCGATTCCATCGCCCGCTTGGCCGGCTCGCTTTGCACCACGAAGGGCGTGCGCCCGGCCCGCCCCCGCACCAGCCAATCCGGTTCGGGCCGCGAGATGTCGGGAATGGCCCCCGGAGCATAGCCGATGACCCGCGGCGCCAGATCGGGATCGGCCAGCAGCACCGACAGAAAGTCTTCGCCGCGCACGAAGAACCTGTCGAAACGGCCGCGCGCCTGTTCCCAGTCGCGCAGGCTGCGCACCAGCGTCGCAGGCTCCAGCACCGCCGGATGCAGCCCCGTCACGCGGGCGATCTCGGTCGCATCGATCAGCCGCAGGCTGGCTGGCACCTCATCCGCCAGGATGCGGTCGGTCAAAGGATACCGCAACAGCACCGTCACCTCGAGCCCGGGCAGACGCGCCATCAGCTTGCAGACATTGAGCAACCAGATCGTCGAGCCATCGATCAGGTTGAAATTCTGTTCCGCCAGGATTGCGACCTTCATGCCTGCCCTCCGTCAACGGGTGCAAGACCGGCGGGCGGCCCGATTTCCTCGACCAGTGCCGCCACCGTGCGAAACAGCGGCGCCTCGGAGCGGTGCACGGGGCCACGGACCTGCACTCGCCAGCCGCGGTCGGTGGCGATCCGCACCGCATCCATGATCTGCCGGTTCAGCCGCATGTCGTCGATCGACCACAACCCGGCCCACGCGCCCCCCGGGGGCGCCGCCTGCAGCCCGGCCCAATCAATGACAAACCGCCCGGGTTCGGCCCGGGCCAGAACGTCCAGCAGGTTGGTCCGGGTCAGCACCGTCACCCAGGCGGCATCGGCGGGCGGATGCGCGGCCTCGGGCCCGATCCAGGCCAGATGGCCCTGCCCCAGATCGCGTTGCAGCGCGACAGAGGGCAGGATCGACAGATCGAATCCGCGCGGCGTCCCTGACGCGGCGAAGCCGGTCGCCGCAGCCGAGGCCGCAAGCTCGCCGAACAGCCCGGCATTGCGGAGGCGCTCGGCATCGGCCACAAGGTCCAGCTCGCGCAGGATCGGCCGCACCCGGCGGCTCCAGTCCAGATCCGGGTTCAGCGGCCGCAGGAGCGCCGGATGCCCCTGGGTCAGGGCCTTGTGCACCATCGCGGCCAGGGCCGGAATATCGCCTTCGGGGAACAAGCTGCCGTTGATCTCGGCGGCGATCTCGGCCAGGGGCGGCAGATCGGTCATGAACACGGGCAGCGACCAGGCCGCGGCGGTATAGGGTTTTACCGGCGGCACGATCTCGGTCATCCGGTCGCGGCCACGGGGCAGGATGAAGGCGTCGCACAGCGGGTAATAGGCGGCCGCATCGGCCTCGGGCAGTTGCGGCACGAATGTCACCGCACCGGCGATTCCAAGATCGGCCGCCAGCCGACGCAGCCGGTCCTGCGCCGGGGACGCCCCGCCGCCGGTCTGCGCCACCAGCCCCTTCGGCGCATCCGATCCCACGATCAGCAGCCCGGTATCCAGCGCCGGTCCATGCGCTCCGCCCCGACGCAGCAGCGCCGTCAGATGCAGCAGGTCTTCGGTCCGCTCATAGGCGGACAGCGAGCCGATATAGCCCAGCAGATAGCGCGTCCGGCACCCGATCGCCTCGCGCGTCAGCCGCCGTGCCGCCTTGGGGCGCAGCGGCAGGCCATTGGGCACCAGATGGATGCGGCCCTCGGGCACTCCCGTCTGCACCAGCGTCTGGCGCAGCGGCCCGTTCAGGGTGAAGACGGCACGGGCCGATTTGGCGATCTCCGCCTCGTGGCGGCGCGCGGTCCGCTCCGCCTCGGTTTCCGCGGTGCCGTCCATGTCCCAAAGGCCGCGCTGCTCATAAAAGAACGCGGCCCCGGTCCGCCCCGCGGCCCGCCGGGCAGGTTCGGCATTTTCCCAGCTGGACGCCGCCAGAACCGCCGCAGGCCGGAAGGCATAGAAGGCCTCGGTCAGGATATCGGCCGCAGCCCGGATCCGCGCGGTCGGGGTGGCGCCGGGCAGCGGCGGCAGCGGCAGACAGATGTGGCGCAGCCCGTCGATGCGCTGATCCAGCGGCACCTCGGTCTCGGCCGGAAACCCCTCGATATCCCAGGGGCGGCCCGGGCGGGTGAAGACGATCACCTCATGTCCCGCGTCGGCCAGCGCGCGGGCCACCGCATCGGTGCGCACGGCATAGCCATTGCTGGACCAGGGCTGACTGTGACTGACGACATAGGCCAGACGGCGTGGAAAGCGCCAGTTGCCCGCCGATCGGGCCGGATTGCTCATGCCTGTCCCTCCGGCATCATCGGGTGGATCGAGCGTTTCTCGTCCCAGCCGGCGGTCAGATAATGGATCACCGGATTGATCCCGGCCGCCCGCACATCCGGGTAAAGCCGCAGGTAATGCATGGTGGAAAAGCCGGGACCGGGATCGCGGCCATCCAGCAGGCCCCAGTTCAGGAAATGCCGCGCCGGGTCGGCGCCACTGTCGCGCACATCCGGATACTGCCGCAGATACCAGTCCGCATCGAACAGGCCGGACTGGCGCAGCACCTTCAGCTGCCAGCGCTTCGCAAGCGGGGGCAGCAGCCGCATCAGACCCCGGGTCAGCAAACCGGGCCGGGCCGGGCGCCGGAACGGCCGGGGTCGACGGCCAATCAGGCTGATGGCCAGCCGCTCCTGGGTTTTTGCAGCCAGGAACAGCGCCTCATGACGACGCTGCATCTCCAGAAGGACGGGGGGGATCCCCTCGACCGAGGCACGGGCAGAAGAGGACTGTTCAGGGCGTAGCACGTGACATCCCGGATGGTCTATGGTTGTGTCAGTTTGATTAAAAATAACGGATGGATCGAAAGTGGCCTTGATGCGCCATGAAGTAAAGAAAATTCCAGTGCGGATCGCCGCCACGTCCCGGGCCGGAACCGGAGCGGCAGGCAGGGGATGACCCTGCGCAACGCCGTGGCCCGGCCCCTGCACCGGGCGCTGCACAGGGCGCTGCCAGGCCGTTGGCGGCTGCCGCAGGCGTTCGACGCCGGGTGGTATGCTCGGCAATATCCCGATCTGGCGGGCGCGCGCGGCGGGGTGTGGCTGCATTGGCTCAGACACGGCCGCCATGAGGGCCGCCTGCCCTGCGCCATCGCCGCCGCCGAAGCCGAAGCCGCGCTTTGGGCCGGGGATGG
This sequence comes from Rhodobacter sp. 4.3.4, assembly GCF_058724655.1. Taxonomy (NCBI): domain Bacteria; kingdom Pseudomonadati; phylum Pseudomonadota; class Alphaproteobacteria; order Rhodobacterales; genus Rhodobacter; species Rhodobacter sp. 4.3.4. The sequence continues at coordinate 186,654 of NZ_CM178967.1, read as the reverse complement.
CACGGCGCTGGCCACGCTTGATCGGCTGAGCCGGGCGGACCAGCCGCCCGAACGGCTTTGGGCGCGGCTGGCGCTGGCACGGGTCGCGGCAGCCACCAGCGACTGGGGCGGCGCGGCGCGCTGGCTGGACCCTCTGGACCCGGTGGCGGATCTTGAACACCATCTGGGCCTGCCGGGGCCGCTGCTGCTCTGGGCCGAAATCTGCTGGCATCTGGGCCGGCGCCAGCACGCCGAGCGGCTGTTGCGCCAGACCGCGCGGGCCTTTGGCCAAGGGGCGGCCCTGCGCCTGGCCCGGGCCGGGCTGGCGCTGTCGGCCCCCGGGGGCACCCCCGCGGCCTGGCGGCGGCCTCTGGCCCCGCTCTACCGCTCTGCCGGTCTGGCAATACCTGTGCCGGAGAGCGCCGTCGGCGACAGCGCCTTTGATCGGCTGACGGCCGCCCCCGGTCCGGTGATCCCCGATGGGCCGCTGGTGAGCGTGATCCTGCCCAGCCGCAATGCCGGCGCCATGCTCGACACCGCCCTGTCGGGGCTGGTCGCACAAAGCTGGCGCCAGCTGGAGATCCTGGTCGTCGACAACGGCTCGCAGGATGACACCGCATCGCGTCTGGCGCGATGGCAGGCGCGCGACCCGCGGATCCGCGTGATCGACGGTGCGGCGGCGCGGGGGGCCTATGGCGCGCGCAACCTTGGCCTGCAACAGGCGGCGGGGGCGATGATCGCGCTGCATGACGCCGATGACTGGTCGCACCCCGATCGGATCGCCCGCCAGATGCAGATGCTGCGCAGCGCCCCCGACGCACCGGCCTGTCTGTCGTTCTGGGCCCGGATGACCGAGGCGCTTTTGCCCACCGGCCTGCGCCCGGATGTGGGGATCGTGCATCCGAACCTGTCATCCCTGCTGATGCGACGCGCGGTGGTGGACAGGATCGGCTATTGGGATCAGGTCCGCAGCGCGGCAGACAGCGAATATCTGGCCCGGATCGCCCGCGTCTATGGCGCGACGGCCATTCGCCCTGTCTTGCCCGGGGTGCCGCTGGCTTTTGGCCGGGTCTGGCACGGCTCGCTGACGCGCGCGGCCGAAACCGGGCTGTTTACCCAAAGCGGGGCGGCGGCGCGGACCGCCTATCTGGCCGCGGCCGCCGCATGGCATGCGGCCGATCCCGCCCCCTATCTGCCCGCCGGTCCCGGCCCACGCCCCTTTGCCGTTCCGCCGCAGCTGGAGCCCGCCCCGGCCGCCGCCCGTGCAGGGGAGGCCAAAGCATGAAGCGGCTGTGGCGACTGTGGCGCGACCGGGCCCGCCTGCGCAACACGCCCCTGTTCGACGCGGACTGGTATCTGAGCAGCTATCCCGATCTGACCGGCCTGCGTCGGCTGGGGCGAAGCTGGACGGTGGATCCGGCCTGGCATTACCTGACCCATGGCGCGGCCGAGGGGCGCGACCCCGGCCCGCTGTTTTCCAGCAGCGGTTACCGGCTCCAGGCCGAGACCGGCCGACAAAACCCGCTGCTGCACCATCTGGACCGGCTGCAGGCCAACACGGCGCTGCCACAGGCTGGGCTGCCCAGCCTGCCCGGCATGCTGACGCACCAGCAGGGGCCGGTGCTGCTGGTCTTTGCACATCAGGCGCTTGGTCAGCAGTTCGGGGCAGAGCGCAGCCTGCTGCACCTGCTGGACCGCGCGCTTCGGGCGGGGATGGTGCCAGAGGTGGCGCTGCCGCAATGCCTTGACCCCGGCTATCTGGCGGCGATCCGGGCGCGGGCGCGCCGGGTGCATGTGCTGCCCTGTCCCTGGCGGCGGGCCGGTCGGGTGCCGCATCCGGCCACGCTGGCCCGGATCGAGGGGCTGATCCGCGACAGCGGCGCCATCGAGCTGCATCAGAACACGCTGGTGCTGGACGCGCCGCTGCTGGCGGCCCGCCGCGCCGGGGTCCCGGCGGTGGTGCATCTGCGCGAACGCCCCGATCAGGATGACGAACTTTGCGCCCGGCTGGGGCAGCGGGCGGAGCCCCTGCGCAGGGCCTTGCTGGCACAGGCCGACCGTTTCATTGCCAATTCCGAAGCCACGGCGCGTTGGATCGACCCGGAGGGGGCCATGCCCTCCGACCGGCTGGTGGTGCTGCCCAACAGCGCCGACCCGGATCTTGCCGCCCTGCCTTTCGCGCCCCAAAACCCGCTGCGGGTCGGGCTGATCGGATCGAACACCGCCAAGAAGGGGATCGGCGATCTGCGCGCCGTGGCGCAGCTGGCGGCGGCGCGGGGGCTGGCGCTTCGCTTCGTGCTGATCGGGCCTGCGACGGCGGATCTGGCGGCCCTTGGCCCTTTGCCCGACAACCTGCAGCATGCGGGCTATGCCGACGGCCCCGTGGCTGCGCTGGCGCAAGTCGATGTGGTGCTGAGCCTGTCGCATTTCGCCGAAAGTTATGGCCGTACCGTGCTGGAAGCCCTGACGGCGGGGCGGCCGGTGATCTGCTATGATCGCGGCACGCCGCCGGCGCTTTTGGGCGACAGCGGGGCGGGCCGGGTGGTGGCGGCCGATGACCCGGCAGCGGTGGTGGCGGCGCTGGCGGAGCTGACCGCTTCGCCGGATTTGTTGGCGGTGGCTTCGGCGGCGGCGCGGGCGCGGGCCGCCGATCTGGCTGCGGCGGCCGGGGCCGTGCCGGATGCCCTTATTTTCGGCGTCCCGCGGATTGAGCAGCAAACATGAGCCCGGCAACGGCTGTTCAGTTGCAATTTCAGGGCACGTCGCTATCAAGGTTGGTGTTTGACGCTTCCATAAGGACAGATTTGTGAAAATTCTGATCGTTTTTGGGACCCGGCCTGAAGCCATCAAGATGGCGCCTGTCGTCAAGACCCTGCAAGCCACCCCCGGCCTGAAGGTGCATGTCTGCGTCACCGGCCAGCACCGGCAGATGCTGGACCAGGTTCTGGCGCTGTTCGGCATCGTGCCCGATGTCGATCTGAACATCATGAAGCCCGGACAGGATCTGACCGATATCACCGCCGCGATCCTGACCGCGCTGCGGGATGTCCTGGCCAACGGCGCCTATGACCGGCTTTTGGTGCATGGCGACACCACGACCACGATGGCGGCCTCGCTTGCGGCGTTTTATGCGCGTGTTCCGGTTGGCCATGTCGAGGCGGGGCTGCGCACCGGCAACATTTTCGCGCCCTGGCCCGAGGAAATGAACCGTCGTCTGGTCGGACGCATCGCCGATCTGCATTTCGCACCGACGGAAACCGCCCGTGCCGCCTTGCGGGCCGAGGGCGTGGCCGACGGGGCGATCCATGTGACCGGAAACACGGTGATCGACGCGCTGCAAGAGGTGGTGGCGCGCCTGCGGGAAGATGAGGGCCTGCAAGCCGATATCGCGACGCGGTTTCCCTTCCTGGATGCGCCGGGCGGGCGGCGGATGATCCTGGTCACCGGCCACAGGCGCGAAAACTTCGGCACCGGCTTTGAACAGATCTGCCAGGCCTTGAAACGCATCGCCGCCGCGCGTGAGGTGCAGGTGGTTTATCCCGTGCACCTGAACCCCAATGTGCAGGAACCGGTGCGCCGGATCCTGGGCGATGCGCAGGCGGTGCATCTGATCGCACCGCAGGATTACCTGCCTTTTGTCTGGCTGATGGACCGGGCGCATCTGATCATCACCGACTCGGGCGGGGTGCAGGAAGAGGCGCCGGCGCTTGGCAAGCCGGTGCTGGTGATGCGCGAAACCACCGAACGCCCCGAGGCGCTGGCGGCGGGCACCGTAAGGTTGGTCGGGACCGACGCCGACCGGATTGAAACCGAGGCGCTGCGCCTTCTGGACGACCCGGCGGCCCATGCCGAAATGGCCCGGGCCCTGAACCCCTATGGCGACGGCCAGGCATCGCGGCGGATCGCCGCCGTGCTGCAACCCTGACCCACGCAAGGAGAGGTACAGATGTTCAAGACGATCTCGATGGTGGGTCTGGGCTATATCGGGCTGCCCACGGCGGCGTTGTTTGCCGCGCGCGGGATGGACGTGATCGGGGTGGACGTGTCGCCCCGCGTGGTGGACACCATCAACGCAGGCCAGATCCACATCGTGGAACCGGAACTGGCGGGCATCGTGCATATCGCAGTGGCCGCGGGCAAGCTGCGCGCGACACTGGTGCCCGCACCGGCCGATGCCTTCATCGTCGCCGTGCCCACCCCTTTTGCCGAGGGGCATCAGCCAGACCTGAGCTTCATCCGCGCGGCCTGCGAAAAGATCGCCCCGGTGCTGGCAAAGGGCAATCTGGTGATCCTGGAAAGCACCTCTCCGGTCGGGGCCACCGAGCAGATGGCGGCCTGGCTGGCAGAGCTGCGCCCCGATCTGAGCTTTCCGCAACAGGCGGGCGAGGCGGCCGAGGTTCAGGTCGCACATTGCCCCGAGCGGGTTCTGCCGGGCCAGGTGGTGCGGGAACTGGTGGAAAATGACCGCATCATCGGCGGCATGACGCGCCGCGCCTCGGAGATGGCGGTTGCATTGTACAAGATTGTGGTGCGGGGCGATTGCGTCATCACCGACGCCCGCACGGCCGAAATGTGCAAGCTGACCGAAAACGCCTCGCGCGATGTGCAGATCGCCTTTGCCAACGAACTTTCGATGATCTGCGACCGGCTTGGCATCGACGTATGGGAATTGATCCGGCTGGCCAACCGCCATCCGCGGGTCAACATCCTGCAGCCGGGGGCGGGCGTCGGCGGACATTGCATCGCGGTGGACCCCTGGTTCATCGTCGCCTCTGCCCCCGAAGAGGCACAGCTGATCCGGGCGGCGCGGCAGCGCAATGACAGCAAGCCGCATTGGGTGCTGAACAGTAAGCGATGGTTTTCCCCATTGAGATTGCGGCTTTTGAAGCCGTTCGGGTCGCCTGACAGGGCTTCGTTTGCGGCTTAAGCTGCAGTTTTGATTGCAGCCTTGGGGAAGTTCCACGGGAGCAGCGCGTCGATCTGGGAGTTCGGATGCCCGGCGGCAATCGCTTCGAGCGTGGATTTCAGCCAAGCATAAGGCTCTACACCGTTCAGCTTGCAGGTGCCGATGACCGAGGCGAAGCGCGCCCAGGACTGTCCGCCCTCGTCATGGCCGGCAAAGAGGGCGTTCTTGCGGCCAAGGGTCAGCGGCCGGATGCGGTTCTCGATGAGGTTCGAGTCCATCTCGATCCTGCCGTCTCCGGCGAAGAGGATGAGGCCGGGCCAGTGTTCGAGGACATAGGCAGCGGCCATCCCGAGGTTCGATTTTGCCGGGAGCCGGGCCGCCTGTTGCAACAACCAGGGGTGCATCGCCGTCAGCAGCGGCACCGAGCGTTCCTGCCGGGTCGCCAGGCGGGCCTCAGGGCTCTGGCCACGGACTTCCTTTTCGAGGACATAGAGTTCGGCGATCCGGTTCAGGGCCTCGTCGACGAAAGAGGATCCTGCGGCGGGGCGCGCGTCGATCAGCTTGCGCCTTGCGTGTGCCCAGCAGAAGGCGAGTTGCACCCGGCCCCCTTCAGCCCGTCGGCCATCGGCGAGGCGGTTGTACCCCGTGTATCCATCGACCTGCAGCACACCCTCGAAGCCCTTCAGCATCGTCTCGGCGTGAATGCCGGCCCGGCCGGGGGCATAGGTGAACACGACCCCCGGCGGGTCGGCGCCGCCCCATGGCCGATCGTCCCGCAACATCGCCCAGATAAAGCCTTTCTTCGTCTTGCCCGTGCTGGGCGCCAGAACCGGCATCGTGGTCTCGTCGGCAAAGAGCTTGCCCGAGCGTTTCAACTCCGCGGCCATCCTGTCGACGATCGGGGCGATGTGGAAACTGACCTTGCCCATCCAGTCGGCCAGGGTCGAACGGTCGATCTCGATCCCCTGCCGGGCCATGATCTGGCTTTGGCGGTATAGGGGCAGGTGATCGGCGAATTTGGCCACCGCCACATGCGCCAGGAGTGCCTCGGTGGCCAGACCACCTTCGATCAGGGCGGGGGCTGGCGGCGCCTGACGGATCCCGGCGCGCCCCTTCGGGCAGGCGTAGCGGGGGCGAATGGTGATGATCAGCCGGAATTGCGCGGGCGTCACGTCGAGCCGTTCCGACCGGTCTTCTCCGATCCGCACCATCTGCCCGCAGCCGCAAGGGCAGCTCAGATCCTTCGGCTCAAGCACCCGTTCTTCGCGCGGCAGATCCTTCGCCAGAGACCGCGGGCCACGCGGTGTCCGCGCCGGGCGTTCCCCGGTCCGGGTCGAGACGGCCGTGTCGTGCTCTTCTGTCGCCGTAGCCAGCGCCACTTCGATATCCTCGAATGCCAGTTCCATCTGCTCGGGATGCAGCTTCTCGGAACGCGGCCCGAAACGGGCGCGCTGAAGCTCCCGCACCAGATGTTCAAGCCGCGCGTTGCGGCTCTTCAATTCGGCATTCTCCAGCGCAAGCGCCTGAACCTGCGCCTCGAGCGCCGCGCGCAAGGCGGGCGGCAACTGGGCCAGAAGATCGGGGTCGAGCGCGGTGGACATGGACCGATTTTACCCGAGGAACCGCCCCGAACCCAGCAAAACAAGGGGATTGATTCAACACGCCGCAGTCGGCGGGGCAATGCGCTGCGCCATCATCCGGCGCCAATCCAGACCTTCGAAGAGCGCCTCGAACTGCGCCCGCGAGAGCCGCATCGCCCCGTCCTGCACCTTCGGCCAGACGAAGCTGCCGCTCTCCAGCCGCTTGTAGATCAGCACCAGGCCGCTGCCATCCCACACAAGGATCTTCAACCGGTCACCGCGCTTCGATCGGAACACCACCGTCAAACCGGAATGCGGATCGAGCTTCAGCTCGTTCTGGACCTTCGCCGCCAACCCGTCATGGCCACAGCGAAAGTCCACAGGCCGTGTCGCGATCACGATCGGCATCCTTTGGCCGGGGATGATCATCCGCGCCGCGCCCCAAGTGCCCCGGCGATCTCGGCCAGCTGTGCGGCCGACACCGTGGCAGGCAGGCGGATCGTCACTTCGCCGAACGCGATCTCGATCCGATCATCCCGGATCGCCTGAGGGGCCGCCGACCCGCCATCCAGCATCAGCGGCACGAAGGCGCCGACATCCGGAACGCCGGACACGTCCGGTGGCAGACCGAAACGCCCCTCGCGCGCCATCCGCCGCCAAGTGGTCAGTTGCGACGGAAGCAGGCGATACTTCCGCGCCACGTCACCGACCCGGGCGCCGGGAACGTAGCTCTCCATGACAATCCGCAGCTTCTCCTCGTCAGGCCACGTCCGCCGCCCCATCGTCTCGTCCAGGACCCGAAACGATCCCATGAACCCTTCGCCCATCTCTTGCCTCCGCACGCAGTCGCGCGAAGGATCAACCGCAAACGCTCAGGCGGAAAGCTTCGACCTCAATGGGGAAAACCATCGCTTACGCTGAACAAGGGCCGCACCGCCCTGTTCGAAGCGCTGGCGGCCGACCCGTCGCGCAGCCTGTCGCAGATGACGGTCGCCTGTCTTGGCCTGTCGTTCAAACCCAACATCGATGATCTGCGCGAAAGCCCCGCGCTGGAGATCACCCGCGCCTTCGGGCAGCTGGGCTGCCAGGTTCTGGCGGTGGAGCCGCATGTCGAGACCCTGCCCGCCGCGCTCGACGGCCTGCCCGTGCAGCTGGTCGGTCTGGAGGCGGCGCTTCAGGCCGATGTGATCTGCGTGCTCGTCCGCCATGACGGCTTTGCCGACCTGCCCGCACGCCTGCCCGCCGGCGCGCGGCTGATTGATGTCGTCGGGCTGGTCTAGGTCCAGTCCCGCTATCTATCCTGGTCGCGGCGGATGTTTCGCAGGCAAAATGAGGTGGTCCCCGCCAGCGGCATTTTGCGAAGCTTGCCGCCAATGCAGACGCGGACGCACAGCGCGGCTGGCAAACCGAAGAATGGCAGCCGGGTATCAAGGCGAAGGTGGCGCTTTTGGCCATTCGTGGCGAGGCGACGATCGCCGATCTGGTGGGAGCACCCCGAGCGCAGGCGCTCGAGGGCATTGCCGCGTTTCTCTTGGGCAAGAGCTCCAGACTGCGGCGTCGGTGATCAAACGAACAGGGGATGCCGCCGTTACGCGGCCTCGCCCCCGACGGATACGGCTTGCACCGTCAAATCGGGCGTCGGGAGCGCATGTGGACTGCAGGGATTTGCGTCGAATTCTAGGTGCCTCGTTCAGCCAGTTTCGCCTGCGCCTGCCCGCTTATGCGTGCTGGTGCGGTTTTTCTGGTGTGGTGTTTATGTGGCGTGATGCGCATGCGGCTGAAGGCCAAGGGCCACGCCGCCAGCCCCCGCACCGCCCTCGATCTGTTGGCGCGCATCCATCGCCACCAGGCACGGATCGCCGACCGGAATCTCGAGGGCATCACCACACCGAGCCCCGAACAACTGGACCTCTTCGACACCCTCAACCTGCCGAAACCGACCTGAAATCCAGCCTGTAGTTACATTTTGGCCATCTTCGCCATAATGAAATCAATTACTTGGTCGTTTTTCTGTCGAAGTTGGGGGACTGGCGCGACGTGCTGAACGCAAGACGGGAAGCAAGCGCTGCGCACCGGGTCGACGCAGAGACGTGCGTTGCAGCGGGGAGATCGTCCAAAACACAAAAGCCCGCAGCGGTGCTACGGGCTTGAGGCAAATGACGTTGGTTGCGGGGGCAGGATTTGAACCTGCGGCCTTCAGGTTATGAGCCTGACGAGCTACCGGGCTGCTCCACCCCGCGTTAGTCCCGAGGGCTTTGTTTTGCGATCGGGGTATTTGGTATCGTTTTGAGAGAACGTTGGCTTCTTACTAGGTTTGGCGGTGACCTACTCTCCCACGTCTTGAGACGCAGTACCATCGGCGTGTTGGCCCTTAACGGCCGAGTTCGGGATGGGATCGGGTGTTTAGCCAACGCTATGACCACCAAACCGAGGAAGAAGCCATGTCCAAGTCGCGTATCAGGAGAAGCTCGCGTGCCGCGGATGCGGCCTCCGGCATTGCGCCTGCGCGGAGCGTTCTTTTCTAACCTTGTGTACACCTGCTTTTGATCATGAGCCTTGCTGCTACTGGATCAAATCAAGCCAATCGGGCAATTAGTACCGGTCAACTGAATGCATTGCTGCACTTACATCTCCGGCCTATCGACGTGGTGGTCTTCCACGGCCCTCAAGGGATACCTTGTTTTGAGGGGGGCTTCACGCTTAGATGCCTTCAGCGTTTATCCTGTCCGTTCATAGCTACCCAGCACTACCGTTGGCACGATAACTGGTCCACCAGTGGAACGTTCACCCCGGTCCTCTCGTACTAGGGGCAACTCCTCTCAAGTATCCTACACCCACGGCAGATAGGGACCGAACTGTCTCACGACGTTCTAAACCCAGCTCACGTACCTCTTTAAATGGCGAACAGCCATACCCTTGGGACCTGCTCCAGCCCCAGGATGAGATGAGCCGACATCGAGGTGCCAAACGATGCCGTCGATATGGACTCTTGGGCATCATCAGCCTGTTATCCCCAGAGTACCTTTTATCCGTTGAGCGATGGCCCTCCCACTTGGGACCACCGGATCACTATGACCGACTTTCGTCTCTGCTCGACTTGTCAGTCTTGCAGTCAGGCAGGCTTTTGCCATTGCACTCAACGACCGATTTCCGACCGGTCTGAGCCTACCTTCGCGCGCCTCCGTTACGATTTGGGAGGCGACCGCCCCAGTCAAACTCCCCACCATGCAGGGTCCCGGACCCGGATAACGGGCCGCGGTTAGACATCAAGAGTGCGAAGGGTGGTATCTCAAGGGAGCCTCCACCGAAACTGGCGTCTCGGTTTCAAAGGCTACCACCTATCCTGCACATCACAATCCTGATGCCAGTGCAAAGCTGGAGTAAAGGTTCATGGGGTCTTTCCGTCTAACCGCGGGTAGTGTGCATCTTGACACACAGTTCAATTTCGCTGAGTCCACGTTTGAGACAGCGGGGAGATCGTTACGCCATTCGTGCAGGTCGGAACTTACCCGACAAGGAATTTCGCTACCTTAGGACCGTTATAGTTACGGCCGCCGTTTACTGGGGCTTCAATTCGGAGCTTGCACCCCTCCTTTTAACCTTCCAGCACCGGGCAGGCGTCAGACCCTATACGTCGCCTTACGGCTTCGCAGAGCCCTGTGTTTTAAGTAAACAGTCGCCACCCCCTAGTTTGTGCCCCCCACCGATAGTTGCCTATCAATGGGGCCTCCTTCTCGCGAACTTACGGAGGCATTTTGCCGAGTTCCTTAAACGTGGTTCTCTCAAGCGCCTTGGTATACTCTACCTGTCCACCTGTGTCGGTTTAGGGTACGGTCATATGGAGGGCTATTTCCAGGGACACCGCAGCTGCCCGACCAATCCGATAAGGTCGAACAACAGTGAGCATCCGTCACATCCTCCTGGCCCACGAATATTAACGTGGTTCCCATCGACTACGCCTTTCGGCCTCGCCTTAGGGGCCGGCTTACCCTGCTCAGATTAGCTTTAAGCAGGAACCCTTGGACTTTCGGCGAGAGGGTCTCTCACCCTCTTTGTCGCTACTCATGTCAACATTCTCGCTTCTGATCACTCCACCGGATCCCTCACAGGCCGGCTTCACAGTCAGCACCTGTCCGACCAAGGCTTTCCCGAAGGAGAGCTAAAGTCGGGCGGTGCTATATCACAGAACGCTCCGCTACCACGTGCATTGCTGCACATCCAAAGCTTCGGCTCGTGGCTTGAGCCCCGTTACATCTTCGCCGCAGGATCTCTTGACTAGACCAGTGAGCTGTTACGCTATCTTTAAAGGATGGCTGCTTCTAAGCCAACCTCCTGGTTGTTTTGGAAATCCCACATGCTTTCCCACTTAGCCACGAATTGGGGGCCTTAGCTGTTGGTCAGGGTTGTTTCCCTCTTCACGACGGACGTTAGCACCCGCCGTGTGTCTCCCGGATAGTACTCTGCGGTATTCGGAGTTTACTTAGACTCAGTAAGGCTGTGGGCCCCCATCATCCATGTAGTGCTCTACCCCCGCAGGTATTCGTCCGAGGCGCTACCTAAATAGCTTTCGCGGAGAACCAGCTATCTCCAGATTTGATTGGCCTTTCACCCCTAGCCACACCTCATCCGGACCCTTTTCAACGGGTGTCGGTTCGGACCTCCAGTTGGTGTTACCCAACCTTCATCCTGGACATGGCTAGATCATCTGGTTTCGGGTCTGATCCCACGAACTCGTCGCCCTTTTAAGACTCGCTTTCGCTGCGCCTACACCTATCGGCTTAAGCTTGCTCGTAAGACCAAGTCGTTGACCCATTATACAAAAGGTACGCCGTCACTTCTCAAGGAAGCTCCGACTGCTTGTAGGCGTCCGGTTTCAGAAACTGTTTCACTCCCCTCGTCGGGGTGCTTTTCACCTTTCCCTCACGGTACTGGTTCGCTATCGGTCAGCAAGGAGTACTTAGCCTTCGAGGGTGGTCCCCCGATCTTCAGACAGGATTACACGTGTCCCGCCCTACTTAATGCGTCCGATCAAACTTCGTGTACGGGGCTGTCACCCATATCGCTGGCCTTTCCAGACCATTCCACTCGTTCTCACGGCTCGGCTGGTCCGCGTTCGCTCGCCACTACTAACGGAGTATCGTTGATTTCCTTTCCTCCGGGTACTTAGATGTTTCAGTTCCCCGGGTTCG
>NZ_CM178967.1:0-170000 GCF_058724655.1 Rhodobacter sp. 4.3.4 | reverse complement strand
GCGCAAAGGCCATGCCGTCGCCGTCCTTGAACTTCACCTCGGCATCGAGCGGCTGATGGCCCTTCATCGCACGGACCCAGCCCATCTTCGACAGGATCACGGTGATCGGCTCGCGCTCGATCATCGCCTCGATCGGCACTTCCTCGACCTCTCCGGCCTCGGCGAAATCGGTCCGCCGCGCGCCGATCTTCGTCGCCTTGCCCCAGGTCTTGCGCAGGTCTTCCAGCTCCGAGGAAATCTGCGCCCATTGCGCGACCTCCGACGCCAGAAGCGCCTCCAGCCCCGCGCGTTCCTTGAGCAGATCCTCGCGCTCGGCGCGCAGTTCCATTTCCTCAAGCCGCCGCAAAGAACGCAGCCGCATGTTCAGGATCGCCTCGGCCTGCACCTCGGTCAGATGCACCACCGCCCCCGCCTCGGCCGCCCAGTTCTCGGCCATCAGGGCGGCTTTCGGGTCGTCCTCGGTGCGGATGATCTCGATCACCCGATCGAGGTTCAAAAAGGCGATGATATAGCCTTCCAGCACCTCGAGCCGGTTCGCGATCTTCTCCAGCCGGTGGCGGGAGCGGCGACACAGCACCTCGCGACGGTGATCCAGAAACGCCCGCAGCACCTCTTTCAGCGAGCAGACCTTGGGCACCCGCCCGTCGATCAGCACGTTCATGTTCAGGCTGAAGCGCACCTCAAGTTCCGAGTTGCGAAACAGCATCCCCATCAGCTGCGCCGGTTCCACCGTCCGCGCCCGCGGCTCCAGCACGATCCGCACATCCTCGGCGCTTTCATCGCGCACATCGGCGAGCGCGGGCACCTTCTTCGTCTCGATCAGCTCGGCCAGCCGCTCGATCAGCTTGGCCTTCTGCACCTGATAGGGGATCTCGGTGACGACGATCTGCCATTGCCCCCGCCCCAGATCCTCCAGCGCCCAGCGCGCCCGCAGTCGGAACGCGCCGCGCCCGGTCCGGTAGGCCTCAAGGATATTCGCCTTCGGTTCGACGATCACCCCGCCAGTCGGGAAATCCGGCCCGGGAATCAGATCGATCAGCCGGGCATCGTCGATTGCCGGATCGGCGATCATGGCGAGACAGCCATCGACCAGCTCATCGAGGTTATGCGGCGGCACGTTCGTCGCCATGCCGACGGCAATGCCGCTGGCGCCATTCGCCAGCAGATTCGGAAAGGCCGCGGGCAGCACGACGGGTTCGGTCAGCGTGCCGTCATAGTTCGGGCGGAAATCGACCGAATCCTCGGCCAGACCCTCCAGCAAAGCCTCGGCCGGGGAAGCCAGACGCGCCTCGGTATAGCGGCTTGCCGCCGGGCCGTCGCCGTCGATGTTGCCGTAGTTGCCCTGCCCGTCCACCAGCGGATAGCGCATGGCGAAATCCTGCGCGAGCCGCGCCATCGCATCATAGATCGCCGCGTCGCCATGCGGGTGATAGTTCCCCATCACGTCGCCCGAAATCTTTGCCGACTTGCGGAACCCGCCGGTCGAGGTCAGCTTGAGTTCCCGCATCGCATAAAGGATGCGCCGGTGCACCGGCTTCAGCCCGTCGCGCGCATCGGGCAGCGCCCGGTGCATGATGGTCGAGAGCGCATAGGTCAGGTAACGCTCGCCGATCGCCCGCGAAAGCGGTTCGGCATGGGTTGCGGAAGTCGGGGTTTCGTCGTCGCTGCTCATGGTCGCGGTGTAATTCGGGACCGGCCCCCGGTCCAGCAGAAACACCGGCCAAAACCGTTGTCCCGCACCGGGGCTTCGCCTATCTGGAACGAAACACGGGGGAAGACGATGGCGAAGACGATCCTGATCACCGGCTGCTCTTCGGGCATCGGTTACGATGCGGCGCATGGGCTGCAGAAGGCGGGCTGGAAGGTGCTGGCCACCTGCCGGCGCGAGGAAGATTGCGCCCGGCTGCGCGCCGAGGGGCTGATCTCCTTTCCGCTCGATCTCTCCGACCCCGCCTCGATCGAGGCGAGCTTCAACGAGGCTCTGGCGCGGGCGAACGGGCGGCTTGACGCGCTTTATAACAACGCAGCCTATGGCTGCCCCGGCGCGGCCGAGGATCTGCCCCCGGGCGCGTTGCGCGAAATCTTCGAAACCAACCTGTTCGGGCTGCATGACCTGACCATTCGCGCGATCAAGGTGATGCGGGCTTACGGCGAGAATGGCGAGGGCCGGATCATCCAATGTTCCTCGGTGCTTGGCCTTGTCGGCATCCGCTGGCGCGGCGCCTATGTCGCCACCAAATTCGCGCTCGAAGGCCTTACCGAGGTGCTGCGCCGCGAGATGCGCGACACCGGCATCCATATCATCACGCTCAACCCCGGGCCGATCCCGACGAAGATCCGGGTGAACTCGATCCCGCATTTCGAGAAATGGATCGACTGGAAGGCCTCGGCCCGGCGCGAGCAGTATGAGACCTCGCTGCTCAAGCGCCTCTACACCCCCTCGGGCAAGCCCGACAGGTTCGAGCTGCCCTGTTCGGCGGTGACGGAGCAGATCCTGCGCGCCCTGACCGACCCGAAACCGAAATCGCATTACTATGTGACCAAGGCGACCTGGCTTGCCGCGATCGCGCGGCGGATTTTGCCGCTGCGGGCGCAGGACTGGATGTTTTCCAGGGCCTGAGCCGATTTCGCCCCTCTGTCTTCGCGACGTGACGTAGCGACACCATCCGGCGTCGTTTTTCATCTGTCTTTTGCTGCGGTCGCATTGTAACAAAATTTCCGATGCAAGAATCCGCCCCCCCGGGGGCGACTTCGAAACCTAGGGAGACACCGCCGATGAAGGTCCTCGTGCCTGTGAAGCGCGTGATCGACTACAACGTGAAAGTCCGTGTGAAGGCGGACGGCAGCGGGGTCGATCTTGCGAACGTGAAAATGTCGATGAACCCCTTCGACGAGATCGCCGTCGAAGAGGCGATCCGGCTGAAGGAAAAAGGTGCTGCGACCGAGATCGTCGTCGTGTCCGTGGGCGTGAAACAGGCGCAGGAAACCCTGCGCACGGCACTGGCGATGGGGGCGGACCGCGCCATCCTCGTCGTTGCCGCCGAGGACGTGCATACCGACATCGAGCCGCTCGCCGTGGCGAAGATCATCGCGAAAGTCGCCGCCGAGGAACAGCCGGGCCTGATCATCACCGGCAAGCAGGCGATCGACAATGACATGAACGCGACCGGCCAAATGGTCGCGGCACTTCTGGGCTGGGCGCAGGCGTCCTTTGCCTCGGCGGTCGAAATCGCGGGCGATGCCGCCAAGGTGACGCGCGAAGTCGATGGCGGTCTGCAGACGATTTCGGTCAAGCTTCCGGCGGTGATCACCGCCGATCTGCGCCTGAACGAGCCGCGCTATGCCTCGCTGCCCAACATCATGAAAGCGAAGAAGAAAGAGCTGGCCGAGAAGACCGCCGCCGATTACGGCGTCGATGTCTCGGCGCGCCTGACCGTGGTGAAGACCGCGGAACCGGCAGGCCGGGCCGCCGGGATCAAGGTCGGCTCGGTCGACGAGCTGATCGGCAAACTCAAGGACGCGGGGGTGATCTGATGGCTGTTCTTCTGCTTGCTGATGTCAATGGCGGTCAACTGGCCACCGATTCCGTTGCGAAAACGCTTTCGGCGGTGAAATCTCTGGGCGAGGTGCATGTGCTGGTGGCCGGGGCTGGCGCGGAAGCTGCCGCCGCCGAGGCCGCGAAGCTGGACGGCGTGTCGAAGGTGCTGCTGGCCGGTGCGACGGACTACAGCCACGGCATGGCCGAAGCCACCGCCGCGCTGATCGTCGGTCTGGCCCCGGGCTATGCCCATGTCGCCGCCGCCTCGACCGCCGCGGCGAAGAACGTGCTGCCGCGCGTCGCCGCCCTGCTTGACGTGATGATGATCACCGACATCACCGCGGTGATCGACGCCGACACCTTCGAGCGTCCGATCTATGCGGGCAACGCGATCCAGACGGTGAAATCGTCGGACAAGATCAAGGTCTTCACCGTCCGCACCGCGACCTTCGGCGCGGTTGCCGCCACCGGCGCGGCCGCGGTCGAGACGATCTCGGGCGAGACCGCCACGGGCCTGTCGTCCTGGATCGAAGACAAGGTTGCGGCCTCGGACCGCCCCGAGTTGACCTCGGCGAAGATCGTCGTCTCGGGCGGCCGCGGCGTCGGCAGCGAGGCTGACTTCGCGCTGATCGAGAAGCTGGCCGACAAGCTCGGCGCCGCCGTCGGCGCCTCGCGCGCGGCCGTTGACAGCGGCTTTGCGCCGAACGACTGGCAGGTGGGTCAGACCGGCAAGGTCGTCGCCCCCGAGCTTTACGTCGCCGTCGGCATCTCGGGCGCGATCCAGCACCTGGCCGGGATGAAGGATTCGAAAATCATCGTCGCGATCAACAAGGACGAAGAGGCGCCGATCTTCCAGGTCGCCGATTTCGGTCTGGTCGCCGATCTTTTCGCCGCCGTGCCGGAACTGGCCGAGAAGCTCTGATCCGGGCGACACGCAACAGAAAGCCCCGCCACCGGCGGGGCTTTTTCCTTGCCGTCACGGCAGGGTTACAGGAACTTCCGCACCGCCGGCGCCAGCGCCTCGGCGATTTCCTGATGCACGAGCGGCCCCGGCATCGTCTGCGCCGCGGGCTCTTCCATCGGGCCGAAATGCATCCCCACCGTGCCGGTGGAGCGCGAGGTCGTCGAAGGCTGCACCTTGACCAGCCCCTGCGCCAGCGGCGCGATCTCGTCGACCATCGCCTGGGTTACCAGAAGCGGCTCGGCGCCCAGCCGGTCGGAACTCAGCGGATCGCGGTAATCGCCCAGCCACAACAAAAGCTTCGGCCCCTGCACCCGTTCCAGAAGCCCGCGCATCCGCGCCACCCAGGCCACCCGCAACTCGGTCACCAGCGTGTCGAACCGGTCCGGCGCATGGGCCTGCAGCGTGCTCAGCATGTGGCGGGTGAAGTTGAATTCGGTGAAATCGACATCGTTGAACACCGCCCGCATCAGGTTCGAGGCGCGCAGGAACCGGTCGTTGCGGCGCGGATGCACCGCATAGAAGCGGTTCGACATGTTCGGCGCGCCCAGCAGCTGAATGATCGAGAGCCTGGTCGATTTCGTCGCCTCGGGCAGCTGCGGCTCGCTGTAAAAGACATCGATCCCGGCGTTCAGATAGCCGAAATTCACCACCGGGAATTCCAGCCGGTCTTCCAGCAGCACCGGCCAGGGCTCGGCGACGAACTTGCCATAAGTCTCGCTTCCCCCCATCGCCGCGACGAAGGGCCTGGTCAGATCGCGCCGGGGGCCCCGGAACAGAAGCTTCGACTTGCCATATCGGCATGGATAATAATCAAGGGCACCGCTGCCCGTGTATTCGAAAGCCATTCATCCCACCTTGTGTATTTCGACTCACCCACAGGAAGGATGAACCGGAAAGCCTTGCCAAAGAGCTAAAGAGAAAATTGACACAATCGGGTTATGTCGGCTTCCGGGGCATTCGCGCTTGCCGCGATGCAGCACCGGGCTTAGACTTGCACGAAGTCGAAAGAAGGACGAGAAATGACGATCTTGACCGTGGGTGTCGTGGGCGCCGGACAGATGGGCAACGGCATCGCCCATGTCTTTGCGCTTTCGGGCTATGACGTGCTGCTCAACGACGTGGCCCCCGAAAGCCTCGACCGGGCGCTCGGGGTGATCGGCAAGAACCTGGACCGTCAGGTGCATCGGGGCAAGATCTCGGCCGAGGAACGCGCGGCGGCGCTGGGGCGTATCCGCACGACGCTGACGATTGCCGATCTGGGCCAGACCGACCTGATCATCGAGGCGGCGACGGAACGCGAAAGCGTCAAGCAGGCGATCTTCGACAGCCTGCTGCCGCATTTGAAACCGGAAACGATTCTGGCCACCAACACCTCGTCGATCTCGATCACCCGGCTCGCTTCGCGCACGGACCGGCCGGAAAAATTCATCGGCGTGCATTTCATGAACCCGGTGCCGGTGATGCAGCTGGTGGAGCTGATCCGCGGCATCGCCACGGGCGAGGAAACCTACCGCACGCTTCTGGGCGTGATCGAGCGGCTGGGCAAGACCCCCGCCTCGGCCGAGGATTTCCCGGCCTTCATCGTCAACCGCATCCTGATCCCGATGATCAACGAGGCGGTCTACACGCTTTACGAAGGCGTGGGCAATGTGCAGTCGATCGACATGGCGATGAAGCTGGGCGCCAATCATCCGATGGGGCCGCTGGAACTGGCCGATTTCATCGGGCTGGATACCTGCCTCGCGATCATGAACGTGCTTTATGACGGGCTGGCCGACACGAAATACCGGCCCTGCCCGCTGCTGACGAAATATGTCGAGGCCGGATGGCTCGGGCGCAAGACCGGCCGCGGCTTTTACGACTATCGCGGCGAAACCCCGGTGCCGACGCGCTAGGCCCGCCCGGTTGGAAAGGGCGGGGTTTCGCGGTATCCTGCCCGCATGTCCTGCGCCGATCTTCCCTGTTTCCCGCTGCGTCCGGGCCGCGTCCACGAGGTCTGCGGCCCCTCCTCCGCCGTCTTTGCCGCCTGTGTCGGCGCCGGTCTGCAAGGCCCGGTGCTCTGGCTGCGCGAGGCCTGGCAGACCGAAACCCTCAACCCTTTGGGGCTTTTGCCCTTTCTTGATCCCGCCCGGGTGCTGCTTGGCCGTCCGCCAAGCCAGATCGACAGCCTTGCGCTCGCCGAGGAGGCGCTGAAAGACGGCGCCATCGCCCTTGTCGTGCTGGAAATCACCCGCCCGCTTGATCTGCGCGAGGGGCGGCGGCTGCAGCTGGCGGCGGGGGCTGGCGGCACGACGGGGCTGTGCCTGATCCCGGAAGGCATGGGCTCGAATGCCGCCGAAACGCGCTGGCGGGCGATGCCGATCTTCGATGCCGCGGGCACGGACTCGACTTCGATGCGATGGGAAATTATAAAGAACAAAATGGGAACATTGGGCGCATGGAATGTTTGCTGGAACGCGCAGGCGCATCGTCTCGATCTGGTTTCCCCGGCTGGCGACTGACCGGGCCCTGCGCGCCTGCCCGGTCGAGGGACCCTTCGCGCTGGTGCAACGGCTGGGCAGCGCCGAGACGATTTTTTGCCTGAACGCCGCGGCCGAGGCCGCCGGTCTCTCCCGCGGCATGCGGATGGCGGATGCCCGCAGCTTCTGCCCCGGGCTGGTCAGCCGCCCGGCCCGCCCCGATCTCGACGCCCGGTTTCTGGCCGGGCTGCGGCGGTGGGCGGAACGCTATTGTCCTTGGGTCGGGCTGGAGGGCGCCGACGGTCTGGTGCTCGATGTCACCGGCGCGGCGCATCTGTGGGGCGGCGAGGGGCCGATGTGCGCCGACATCCGGGCGCGGCTCGAACGAGCGGGGATCACGGCGCAGCTTGGCCGCGGCGACAGCCGCGGTGCCGCCTGGGCGCGGGCGCATTTCGGCGACCCGACGCCCGGGGCGCCCGAACAGGATCTGCTCGCCCTGCCCGTCGCGGCGCTGCGGCTCGATCCCGAGACGGTGACCGGGCTGCAACGGCTGGGGCTGCGCCGCATCGGCGATCTGGCCGCCAGCCCCCGCGCGCCGCTTTCCCGCCGCTTCGGCCCCGATCTGCTCACCCGGCTCGATCAGGCCCTTGGCCACAGCCCCGAGCCCGTCACCCCCGCGACCGAGCCGCCGCGCTTCGCCACCCGGATGACCCTGCCCGAGCCGATCGGGCTGGAAAGCGACGTGATGGCGGGGCTGACCCGGCTGCTGAAGCCGCTTTGCGCCAAGCTTGCCGCGCATCAGGCCGGGGCCCGGCAGCTTGTCCTGACCCTGCGCCGCGTCGATCAGGCCAGCCAGCAGGTCGAGCTGCGTCTGGCCGCGCCGATGCGCGACCCCGCCCGGATCCTGCCGCTTTTCGCCCGCGGTCTGGCCGGGGTCGATGCGGGGTTCGGCATCGATCAGCTGCGGCTTGAGGCTACCCGGGTCGAGCCGCTCGCCCCCGCGCAGCTGGGCACGACCCCGGCCGCCAGCCCCGACCGGCTGGCCGATCTGCTCACAAGGCTGGGCACCCGGATCGGGCTTGAGAACATCCACCGCTTCCTGCCCGCCGAAAGCCACATCCCCGAACGCGGCTTCCTCATTGCCCCCGCCGCCTTCAGCGCCGCGCAAGCGGGGTTTCACAGCCCCCGCCCGCGCCCGCTGCGGCTCTTTCCACCCGAGCCGATCACGGCGACCGGCCCCACCCCGCCCGCAAGGTTCCGCTGGCGGGCCATGCCGCTCAGCACCGCCCGCGCCACCGGGCCGGAACGGATCACCCCGGAATGGTGGCTCGACGACGAGAGCTGGCGGCATGGGCTGCGCGACTACTGGCGGGTGGAGACCGCCGAGGGCCGCCGGCTCTGGCTTTTCTTCACGCCACAAAACCCCGGCTGGTTCGTGCAGGGCGAATTCGCATGAGCGTTTTTCCGGGTCCAAAGACGCAAGATCCCGCCGCTTATGCAGAGCTTTGCGTGACCTCGAATTTCACCTTTCTGACCGGCGCCTCCCACCCCGAGGAGCTGGTGGCGCGGGCCGCCGAACTGGGGCTGGCGGCACTGGCGATCACCGACCGCAATTCGCTGGCCGGGGTGGTGCGGGCCTTCTCGGCGCTTAAGACCCTGCGGCAGGAGAGCGAGGCTTTGCGCATCCGTTCGGCCAGCCGAACCGATCCCTCCTCGCGCCAAAGCCTCGACCCCGCCGCGCCCCTGCCCCGGCCCGCGACGCCGGATCTGCCGCGGCTGATCATCGGCACGCGGCTTTGCCTGCGCGATTGCGCGACGGAATTCCTGGCCCTGCCCACCGACCGTCCGGCCTATGAGCGGCTCTCGCAGCTTCTGACCCTTGGCAAGCGCCGGGCGGACAAGGGCGACTGCGCCCTGACGCTTGACGATCTGGCCGCAGGCGGGGCCGGGATGATCCTGATCGCGCTGCCGCCGCCCGATCTGGCCCTCGCGCTGGCGCCCTTGCAACGGCTGCAGCGGCAGTTCCCCGGCCATGTGTTTCTCGGCGCCGCGCCGCGCTATGACGGCACCGATCAGGCCTGGTTTCGCGGCTGCGCCGATCTGGCCCTGCGGGCCTCGACGCCGATGGTGGCGGTGGGCGATGTGCTGATGCACCGCGCCGCCCGCCGCCCCTTGGCCGATGTGCTGACCTGCCTGCGCGAGGGGGTGACGATCGACACCATCGGCAGCCGGGCGCTCCCCAATGCCGAGCGCCGCCTGAAAGGCCCGGCCGAGATGGCACGGCTGTTCCGCCACCACCCCGCCGCGATCCGCCGCACGCTGGAGATTGCCGCGCGCTGCGCCTTTGACCTTGCGGAACTCAGCTACGATTACCCCGGCGAGGATGACACGGAACCGCCGCAGGCCCGGCTGGAACGGCTGGCGCAGGAGGGGTTGGCCCGGCGCTATCCGCAGGGCGCGTCCGAGCGGGTGCATCAGCTCTTGGCCAAGGAACTCGCGCTGGTCGGGGATCTGGGCTATGCGCCCTATTTCCTGACCGTGCAGGACATCGTGCAATTCGCCCGATCGCGCGGCATCCTGTGTCAGGGCCGCGGCTCGGCCGCCAATTCGATCCTGTGCTATCTGCTTGGGATCACGGATGTTTCCCCCGACATGATCGGGATGGTGTTCGAGCGGTTCATCTCGCGCCATCGCGGCGAGCCGCCCGATATCGACGTCGATTTCGAACATGAACGGCGCGAAGAGGTGATCCAGTGGATCTATGAGAAATACGGCCGCGACCGCGCCGGGCTTTGCGCCACGGTGATCCATTTCCGCACCCGCGCCGCGATCCGCGAGGTGGGCAAGGTGATGGGCCTGTCCGCCGATGTGACGGCGGCGCTTTCGGGGCAGATCTGGGGGATGTCGAACCGCGGCGCCGACCCCGCCCGGCTGCGCGAGATCGGCCTCAATCCCGAGGACCGACGGCTCTCGCTGACGATCCGGCTGATTTCCGAAATCATCGGCTTTCCGCGCCATCTTTCGCAACATGTCGGCGGTTTCGTCATCACCCGCGGGCGGCTCGATGCGCTTTGCCCGATCGAAAACGCCGCGATGGAGGGGCGGACCTGCATCGAATGGGACAAGGATGACATCGACGCGCTTGGCATCCTCAAGGTCGATGTGCTCAGCCTTGGCATGCTGACCTGCCTGCGCAAAAGCTTCGATCTGCTGGCCGCGCACAAGGGGTTGCGGCTGGATCTGGCCAAGGTGCCACAGGAAGACCCGGCCACCTATGCGATGCTGACGCGCGCCGATGCGGTGGGGGTGTTTCAGGTCGAAAGCCGGGCGCAGATGAATTTCCTGCCCCGCATGAAGCCCGCCACCTTCTACGATCTGGTGATCGAGGTGGCGATCGTCCGACCGGGGCCAATTCAGGGCGGCATGGTCAAACCCTATATCCGCCGCCGTCAGGGGCTGGAGGCGCCCGAACCCTTCGGCCCTGCCTTGGCCGCGGTGACGGCGAAAACCCTGGGCGTGCCGCTTTTTCAGGAACAGGCGATGCAGATTGCCGTCGTCGGCGCGGGATATAGCGCCGAAGAGGCCGATCAGCTGCGCCGCTCGCTCGCCTCGTTCCGGCGCATGGGCACGATCGGCGCGCATCGCGACCGTTTCGTTTCCGGCATGACCGAGCGCGGCTATCCGCTCGCCGTGGCCGAGGCCTGTTTCGCCCAGATCGAGGGCTTTGCCGATTACGGTTTCCCCGAAAGCCATGCCGCGGCTTTCGCGATGCTGACCTATGTCTCGTCCTGGCTGAAATGCCACCACCCCGAGGTCTTCGCCTGCGCGCTGCTGAATTCCCAGCCGATGGGGTTTTACGCCCCGGCGCAGATCGTGCGTGACCTGCGCGACCATGGGGTGGAGGTGCGGCCCATTTGCGTGAACCGCTCGGGCTGGGACAATGCGCTGGAGCGGCGGGCCGACGGGCGGCTGGCGCTGCGGCTGGGCTTTCGGCAGATCAAGGGCTTTCGCGCCGAGGATGCGGGCTGGATCGTCGCCGCGCGCGGCAATGGCTACCCGGATGTCGAAAGCCTGTGGCTGCGCGCGGGGCTTTTGCCCAGCCCGCTGGAACGGCTGGCCGAGGCGGATGCTTTCGCGGGTCTGGGCCTGACGCGGCGGGATGCGCTTTGGGCGGTGCGCGCGATCCGGGCGCCGAAGCCCTTGCCTTTGTTCGCCAATCCGCTGGATGGCGAGGGCGGGATCGAGCCCGCCGTGACCCTGCCGCCAATGCATCTGGGCGAGGAGGTGGTCGAGGATTACATCGCCCTGCGCCTGACCCTGCGCGCCCATCCGATGGAGCTTTTGCGCCCCGGCCTGCCCGGCCTGACCTGCCATGACCGGCTGGTGACGGCGCCACTGCAGCGCACCGCCGTTTGCGGTCTGGTGATCACCCGCCAGCGCCCCGGCACCGCGTCGGGGGTCATTTTCCTGACCCTGGAAGACGAAACCGGCGTCGCGAATATCGTCGTCTGGCCCAAGGTCTACGAGCGTTTTCGCCGGGCCGTGATGGGCGGGCGGCTTTTGCGCGTCACCGGGCGGCTCGAACGCGAGGGGATCGTGGTGCATCTGATCGCCGAGCGGATCGAGGATCTGTCGCCGCGGCTCTCCGAGCTGGGCCACCCGCTGGACGGCGCCATCGGCCAGACCCGTCCCGAGGCCGACGATGCCCCCCGCGCGCAGGCCCGGCCCGCCCGCCAGCCGCCCCGGGCGCAGCATCCGCGCGAACAGGCCAAGCGGCTCTTTCCCAGCCGGGATTTCCACTGACCCGCCGTGACCGGCCGGTCAGGCCCGCCGGAACGTCGCCTCGCGCAGGCGGACCTTGGAATAAAAGCCCAGCTCCGGGTCGGTGGCATCGCCCAGCTCCAGCCGCCCCTCGACCAGGATCGGCACGTTGAAAGGTTCGACCTCGACGATCCGTCTGGCATAGACGGCCAGGATGTCATCGGGCCAGGGCATGCCGGGTTCGCAGAACGGACAGACCGCCATCGGCCGGTTCGTCAGCACGAAGAAGACCGAATTCGCCTTCAGCGGCGGCGCCATGAAGCCCTGCACCGCCAAAAGCTGGCCCTGCCGCGCCAGCGCCAGATCGGAAAAGCTCAGATCCTTGTTGTAAAGATCGCGCAGCCGGATCGGGTCTTCGGCCCGCAGCGGCAAGGCCGGGGCAAGGATCAGCGCGGGGGCAAGGGCAAGAAACTGGCGGCGGTGCATCGGCAATCCCCGGAGACGGAAACGGAAACAGGCCCCGGACCCCCGGGGCCTGCAAGCCTGATCAACGGATCACTCGGGCTTCACGGCGTGGTTCATCACGTGGAAGATCACGTTCTGCTCGATCACGCCGCCGAACAGATGCGCCCAGGGGCCACGGGCATAGACCGCCACATCCTCGCCGGAATGGGTTTCGGACGCCATCGGCACCAAAGCCTGCTGGATGTAATCCTTGTCGGTCGCCTGCGCCTCGGTCACCTCGGGCCGCGCGCCCGAGAAGCTGCCGTCAGCCTGTTTCACCAGCACCGAGCCGACACCATTCAGATAGCCCGCCACCGTATAGGGCTTGCCGTCATCGGCCAGATTGGGCTTGCCGGTATGGGTCACGCCCTGCTCGTTTTCCTCCATGCACAGGCCCAGGATGTTCGAGCCGCGGCCGCAATAGCCATTGAAGCTGATCGCATGTTCATGGTCGGCAGTGACGATGATCAGCGTCTCTTCCGGGTTCGTCATCTTCATCGCCACGGCGATCGCATCGGCGAAAGCCTTGCCGTCGGTGACCGTGCGGTAAAGGTTGCCGTCATGGTTGGCATGATCGACCCGGCCGCCCTCGATGTTCAGATAAAAGCCGTTCTCGTTCGTCGACAGAGCCTTGATCGCGGCTTCGGTCATTTCCGCCAGCGAGGGCTCGCCGGTGCGGTCGGTCTCGTATTTCATGTGGCTCGATTCAAAGAGACCGAGCACCGGGGCCTTGCCGCTCAGGTCCAGCGCGGTGAAGTCGTCCTCGCCGAACACCACCTCGGCGCCCAGCGCCTTGGCCTCGGCGACCAGATCGCGGCCATCGGGGCGCTTGCCGTCCTTGCCCTCGACATCCTTCACGTCCTTGGGCAGGAAATGCGCCCGGCCGCCGCCCATCGCCACGTCGATCACCCCGGCCTTGATCTGGTCGATCAGCTGGGCGGCGATGTCCTTTTGCGTGCAGCCCTCGGGCATCTTCGAGGGATCTTCCCAGTCGCGGTTCACGGTGCGGGCATAGACCGCCGCGGGCGTGGCATGGGTGATCCGCGCGGTGGACAGAACGCCGACCGATTTGCCCATCTCCGACACGATCTCGGCAAAGGTCTTCGTGCCCGCCGTCGCCCCCGCGGCGCAATCGCCGACATTGACCGTATCGAGCACGTTGATCATGCCGTTCTTCGTCTTGATGCCCGAATTCATCGCCGCCGCCGTCGGCGCCGAATCCGGGGTCTGGCCGTTCGAAGAATAGGTCTTCACCAGCGCCACATGCGGAAAGGTCTCCTGCGGCTGCACGTAATCGTCGCCCAGCCCCCCGGCCTGCTGGCCCGAGAACAGCCGGATCGCATAGTTCGTGCCCACGCCATTGCCGTCGGCGGTGAACAGGATCACGTTCTTCGCGGGCTTGGTGATCGGCGCCACGGCCATGCGTTCGGCGATCGTGGCCTGCCCGGCCTTGAACCAGTCGCTTTGCGCCTGCGGCAGATCCCCGGCCAGAGCGGCGACCGAGCTGGCAAGGCAAAGCGCGGTGGAAAGAAGAAGACGAGTCATCGGATGTCCCTGCTTTGGTGGCTGTTTCGGCCCGGACCCTAGGTCCGCCGCGCAACACATTTGCGACAGCCGCCGCCGCGCCGGGATTTTCTGCGCGGCAAGTCGCTGAAATAGTTATGATATATCATTGCGACACAGAAATCCGGCGGCCCGGCCCGCGGGTCACATGAAACTGTTACATTGCCGCCGTCTTAAGGCTGAAATCGCATTCGAAGCGGAGGCGGATATGCCAACAGACCCTTTGCCCCGTCCTGCCTGCCCCCCCGACGGGGCGGTGACACAGCGCGGGCTCGCTCTGCAGGTCGAGGGGCTGCGGCTGTGCGGCGAGGCCGGGCGGCAATTGCTGCAGATCCCGCGGCTGCAGATCGCGGCGGGATCGGCGGTGGTGCTGCGCGGCCCCTCGGGGGCGGGGAAATCGACGCTGCTGCATGTTTTGGCCGGGCTGATCCGGCCCGGGACCGGGCGGGTCCTCTGGGGCGGCACCGATCTTGCGGCGCTGCGCGACGGCCCGCGGGCGGCGTTCCGGCGGGCGCGGATCGGTCTGGTGTTTCAGGAGCCGCTGTTGTTCGAGGAGCTGTCGGCGCCCGACAATGCGGCGCTGACCGCGCTTTATGCACCCGCCGCGGCGCGGGGCGAGATTGCGGCCCGGGCGGAAGCGGCCCTGACGCGGCTGGGTCTGGGCACGGCCGGGCGGCGGGCCTCGGCCAGCTATTCGGGCGGCGAGCGGCAGCGCATCGCCGTGGCCCGGGCGCTGGCCGGCGATCCGGCGGTGCTGCTGGCCGATGAGCCGACGGCCAGCCTTGATCGCGCCAATGCCGACCGGCTCTCGGCCGATCTGATCGCGCTTTCGCGCGAGGCCGGGCGGACGCTGATCGTCGCCAGCCATGATCCGGCGCTGATGGCGCTGGCCGACCGGGTGATCGATCTGCGCGACGGAGAGATTGCGAGGGAACAGCATGGCTGATCTGTGGCAGAGCCTGCCGAACGGGGTGCAGGACAGTCTGGTGGCTCTGGCGCTGCTCGTCCCGGCGGCGCTGATCGGCGTCGCGGTGCTGCACGGCTATCGGCTGGGGCCGCTGTTGCGCGGGCTGATCTTGCGGCAGATCTGGACCAGCGCGATTTTCGCCGCGCTGATCGCGGTGTCGGTGGCGCTGGGGGTCGGGCTGATCGCGCAGGAACGCGGGCTGCGACAGGGCACGGCGCAGGCGGCGGCGAAATTCGATCTGGTGATTGCCGCCCCGGGCAGCGACTTCACCGCGATGCTGGCGGCGGTCTATCTGCAACCCTCGGACATGGCGCTGATCGACGGGCCGACCTTTGCCGCCATCGCCGATCACCCCGAGGTGGCGCTGGCCGCGCCGATCGGCTTTGGCGACAGCTGGAACGGCCTGCCCACGGTCGGCACGACGCCACAATTCGTCGCGCATCTGGCTGGGGATCTGGCCGAGGGCGCGATCTTCAACACCGCGACCGAAGCGGTGGTGGGCGCCCGGGTGCCGCTGCCGCTGGGCGCGGAATTCACCCCGGAACATGGCCTTGGCCATGACGCCGAGGCAGAGGCGCATGAGGGCTACCACTATCGCGTCGTCGGGCGGATGGCCCTGACCGGCACGCCCTGGGACCGTGCGCTGCTGGTCCCGGTCGAATCGGTCTGGTCGCTGCATGGCATGGGCTCGGGCCATGCGCCGGAATGGGATGGCACGCTTGGCCAGAAGTTCGACCCGCAGGCCTTTCCGGGCACGCCCGCGGCGCTGGTGCGGGCGAAAAGCCTGGCCGCCACCTATGCGCTGCAGGCCGAATTCAACACCGAGCGCACGATGGCCTTTTTCCCGGGCACGATCCTTGCCCGGTTGCATGCGCTGATGGGCGATATCCGGCAGGGGATATCGGTTCTGGCGCTGCTGACGCAGGCGCTGGTGACGGCGGGGGTGCTGGCCGGGCTGATGCTGCTGGCGCGGCTTCTGGCGCGCAGGCTGGCGCTGCTGCGCGGTCTGGGGGCGCCGCCGCGGTTCCTCCTGGCGCTGATCTGGTCTTATGCGATGACGCTGATCGGGCTGGGCACGGCGCTGGGGCTGGGGCTGGGCCTCGCGGCGACGGCGGCGATCTCTGCCGCGATCACCGCGCGCACCGACATTCTCGTCCGCTCCAGCCTTGGCTGGCCGGAACTGCATCTGGCGGCCGCTTTCCTCAGCGTCGCGGCGCTGATGGCGCTGATCCCGGCCGTGTTCACCCTGACCCGCCCGGTCCTTGCCGATCTGCGCGGCTGATCCCGGCCACGGCACCCAGCGCCGGGAAACATTTTCGTGATCGCACCGGCCCTCGCAACGAGGACGGGGCGTCCCCATTTCGGGGCCGATCCGCTGCGGGCAATGCCCCGGAGCGGGCCGACCAGATCGACACAGGAGACGAGAATGGACACGAACGACCGTCAGGCCATCGCGGGCCTTTTCGAAAAGCTCACGCAGGTCGAACGGCAGATGCCCGTCCGCGATCCCGAGGCGGAGCGTTTCATCGGCGAGGCGATCTCCCGCCAGCCCGGTGCGCCCTATTACATGGCGCAGACCGTGGTGGTGCAGGAACATGCGCTGAACGCGGCCGAGGCGCGGATCGCCGCGCTGGAAGCCGATCTGGCCGAGGCCCGGAAGGCGCCGCAGGGCGGCGGGTTCTTCTCGGGGCTGTTTGGCGGCGGGGCGCCGCGGCGGCCGGCGCCGATGGGCCAGCCGATGCCGCAGGGCGCGCCGGGCGGGTTCCTGGCAGGGGCGGCGCAGACGGCGATGGGGGTGGCCGGCGGCATGCTGCTGGCCAATGCCGTCGCCGGGATGTTCGCGGGCGAAGCACAGGCGGGCGAGCCCGAAGCGGAGCCCGAAATGGAAGATCCGGGCTTCGACGACAGCGGCGAATGGTAAGCCGAAACGCCAAGGAAACAGCGCCGACGGATCTCCGTCGGCGTTTTGCTGTCGGGAGGGACCGGTCTCAGGTCCTGAACGCGCGCAACAGCGACAGCGCCGCATCCCAAAGATCGAAGACCCGCACAAGGTAATGTTCGCGCGTCGCAAAGGGGCGGTCCTGCGCGCCGGAGAGCTCGGCCTCGACGGTGTCGATCAGGCGCAGCAGGCGGCGGCGATGCAGGCCCAGCCGCGCCTGCACCGGATCGGCCAGACAGCCCGCAAAGGCGGTGACGACACCGCTGACCGAAATCAGCCCGGCCAGCGTCAAGCCGGTCAACCACGGCCCGGGCGCGGTCGGAAACAGCCCGTACCAAAGCCCGCCCAGGGTCTCGCCCAGCGGAAACCCGGCCACGGCTGCTTCGCGCGACACCGCCCCGGCCAGACCGGGCGCCATCGAGAACATCCCCGGCGTCAGCGCCTGAAACAGCACCGCACCCAGCGCAATCGTCACCAGCGCGGTGGTCAGTTCCGCCACCGCGGCCCTTGTGCCGGTGTAGTCGGTCAAAACCGCCATCACCCGCTGCGCCGCCGCCTTGCCGCCGTCGGGATGCTGCGCCAGCGGCCCGCGCAGCTCTGGCGCGGCGAAAAGCGCGGCGGTCAGCGCGGCCCGGCTTGGGCTGCGGTCGGTCTCGGGCAGCGGCGCCTCGAAAAGATCGCGCAAAAGCGCCGCCTCGATCTGCGCCGAAACCCGGGTGCGAAAAAGCACCGGCCGGGCAGAGAGCCAGGCCGAGACCCCGGGCAGCCTCAGTGCCGCCGCCAGCCGGGCGCCGCCGCGACAGGCCAGCAGCACCGGCGCCAGGGCGACATTCGCGGGCGCGCGCAGCAGATCAAGGCCGAGCGCCGCCCTGTGCAGCCGCAGCGTGCCCGCGCCGGTCAGATGCCGGGTCACGAACGTCTCGACCCGGGCGCGGCAGCGCGGCAGGTGCAGGGGCGACAGGGCGGGGGCAAGGGTCATCTGACAGATCCGGGAAAGCGATCCGACACAGGTAAGCATCCCGGCCCCGATGTGAAAGGCGCCCGGGCGCAAAGGCCCGGGGCCTTTCACGAATGATGGTTTTCAAAACCCGGTCTTCGCCGTAAAGAACCTCCGAGGCCGCAAGGCCGCCGGGATCCGGCCGCCACAGCGTGCCGCGATCAGCCCCCTGCCCTTTCAACCGGATCGTCTTACCCGTGACCCCTGCTGCCCGGCTGCAAGCCATCCTTGATCTGATGTCCGAGATCGACACCGTTCCGCGTCCCGCCGATGCGATCGTCTCGGCCTGGTTCCGCGCCCGTCGCCAGATCGGCGATGCCGACCGCGGCGAGATCATCGCCCAGCTGCAGGAGCTGCTGCGCCATCAGGCGCGGCTGGGCTGGTGGCTCGATCGGCACGGGCGCAAGGACACGCATCGCAACCGGCTGCTGGCCTTTCTGGCGCTGGTCGAGCGGCGCAAGCCGGATCAGCTGAAACGGCTGTTCAGCGGCGCGAAATATGCGCCCGCGATCCTGACCGAGGCGGAAGCGACGCTGGTGGTGAAGCTGCAGGGCAGCCCGGTCGATCACCCCGCGATGCCAGACGATGTGCGGCTGGAATGCCCCGACTGGGCCGCCGCGGCCCTGCGGCGCCGCTTTGGCGCCGATTTCGAAACCGAGATGGCGGCGATGCTGACGCCGCCGCCGCTTGATCTGCGGGTGAACACGCTGAAAACCACGCGCGCGCATTCCCTGCGGGCGCTGCGTGACATCGGGCTTCCGGCCGAGGTCTCGGCGGTGGCGCCCTTTGGCATCCGGGTCGGCGCGCGGCTGTCGCTGGCGCATCTGCCCGGTCTGAAGACCGGCGAGATCGAGATTCAGGACGAGGGCTCGCAGCTGGTGGCGCTGCTCGTCGATGCCAGGCCCGGGGATCGGGTGGTGGATTTCTGCGCAGGCGCGGGCGGCAAGACGCTGGCGATCGCGGCGCAGATGCAAAACAAGGGCCGGATCATCGCCTGCGACGTGAACGAGGGGCGGCTGAAACGCTGCGCCGAACGCGCGCGGCGGGCCGGGCTGCAGAATGCCGAAACGCGGCTGCTGAGCAGCGAGACCGACCGCTGGGTGAAACGGCACAAGGCCGGTTTCGACCGGGTTCTGGTCGATGCGCCCTGCTCTGGCACCGGCACCTGGCGGCGCAATCCCGATGCGCGCTGGCGCTCGCCGCAGGAGCAGGGGCTGGACAATCTTGCGGCGCTGCAGGGGCGGATTCTGGCCAGCGCGGCGCGGCTGGTGAAGCCGGGCGGGCGGCTGGTCTATGCCACCTGCTCGCTGCTCTCCGAGGAAAACGAGGATCGGGTGGCGGCCTTTCTGGCCGCGCATCCCGAATTTTCGGTGGTGCCGCTGGCCGAGGTGGCGCCGCAGCTGACCGGCTCGGCCCATCCCGACTATCTGTCGCTGACGCCCGCGCGGCACGACACCGACGGCTTCTTTGCCGCCGTGCTGCAACGCGCCGCCGTGGCAGAGGCCCCGTCCGAAGACGAGGCCTGAACCCGGGTCATTTCTTCGGGAATTTCGGAAACGGCACGCCCTTGGTGGTGAAGGTCTTCGCCCCCGGCCCCGGCCGCGAGGAGCTGCGCTTCGGCGCGGCCTTTCCGGCAACCGTCTTGCCCGCAACGGTTTTGCCGGTTCCGGGCGGCTGATGCCCCGGCACAAGATGGTTCGCCCCGGTACCGATCAGATCGGCCCGGCCCATCTCTTTCAGCGCCTCGCGCAGCAGCGGCCAGTTGTCGGGGTCATGATAGCGCAGGAAGGCCTTATGCAGCCGCCGCTGCCGTGCCCCGCGCACCGTCCCCACTGGCTCCGACGCGCCGCGCCGCACGCCTTTCAGCGGGTTGACCCCGGTGTGATACATCGTCGTCGAGATCGCCATCGGCGAGGGCAGGAAGGTCTGCACCTGATCGGCGCGATAGCGGTTCTTTTTCAGCCACAGCGCCAGGTTCAGCATGTCTTCATCGGTGGTGCCGGGATGGGCGGCGATGAAATATGGGATCAGGAAATATTTCTTGCCCGCCTGTTTCGCCGCGGCGTCGAACATCTCCTTGAACCGGTCATAGGTGCCGATGCCGGGCTTCATCATCAGTTCGAGCGGCCCGCGTTCGGTATGTTCGGGCGCGATCTTGAGGTAACCGCCGACGTGATGGGTCACCAGCTCCTTGATATAGTCGGGGCTTTTCACCGCCAGATCATAGCGCACACCCGAGGCCACCATGACCTTCTTGACCCCCTTCACCTCGCGCACCTTGCGATAAAGCCGGATCAGATCGTCGTGCGAGGTGTCAAGGTTCGGGCAGATGTCGGGAAAGACGCAGGACGGCAGACGGCAGGCGGCCTGAACCTTCGGGTCCTTGCAGGCCATCCGGTACATGTTCGCGGTCGGCCCGCCGATGTCGGAAATCACGCCCGCAAAACCCGGGGTCTTGTCGCGGATCGCCTCGATTTCGCGCAGGATCGAGGCTTCCGAGCGGCTCTGGATCACCCGGCCTTCATGTTCGGTGATCGAACAGAAGGTGCAGCCGCCAAAGCAGCCGCGCATCACCGTGACCGAGGTCTTGATCATGTCCCAGGCCGGGATCTTCGCCGCGCCATAGGAAGGATGCGGCGCCCGGGCATAGGGCAGGTCATAGACCGCATCCATTTCCGCCGAAGACAGCGGGACCGGCGGCGGGTTCAGCCACAGATCGCGGTCGCCGTGGCGCTGCACCAGCGGCCGGGCATTGCCCGGATTGGCCTCGCGGTGCAGCACGCGCGAGGCGCGGGCATAGGCCTCGCGGTCGGTTTCGACCTGTTCAAAGGAGGGCAGCCGGATCACCGTATTGCCCGCGGTGCGGCTGGCGCCCTCGTCGGCGCTCTCCAGATCATCGGCGGGCAGTTCGGTGAAGCCCTCGGGCACCGGGCGGAACAGCGCGACACCGCGGATATCGGCCAGATCGCGGGGGCTTTCGCCCGCCGCCAGCCGTTGCGCCACCTCGATCACGGCGCGTTCGGCATTGCCGTAAAGCAGCAGATCCGCCTTGGCATCGGCCAGGATCGAGCGGCGGACCTTGTCGGACCAGTAATCGTAATGCGCGATCCGGCGCAGCGAGGCCTCGATCCCGCCCAGGATCACCGGCACATCCTTGAACGCCTCGCGGCAGCGCTGGGTGTAGACGATGGTGGAGCGGTCGGGGCGCTTGCCGCCCTCGCCGCCCGCGGTATAGGCGTCATCGCTGCGCAGGCGCCGGTCCGAGGTGTAGCGGTTCACCATCGAATCCATGTTGCCGCCGGTGACGCCAAAGAAAAGCCGCGGCTTGCCCAGCGCCTTGAACGGCTCGGCCGAGTGCCAGTCGGGCTGCGACAGGATGCCGACGCGGAAGCCCTGTGATTCCAGCAACCGGCCGATGATCGCCATGCCGAAGCTGGGATGGTCGACATAGGCGTCGCCGGTGACAAGGACGATGTCGCAGGCCTCCCAGCCAAGCGCCGACATTTCGGCGCGGCTCATCGGCAGGAAAGGGGCGGCGGATCTGCCGGAAAGCCGCGGGCACGGCTGCGAAGTCTGGGATTTTCGGGAGGTGGTCATCGTCGGGAATATAGGGCGCCGGGGCCGAAACTTCAACGCGGCTTGGCCAGGCGGACCCGCAAGCATGGCGATGCCGGGGGGGCTGCGAAGACGGCTTGCGTTTTTGCCCGGATGCCCGCAAAAAGCCGCTGTGACCCCGTGGCTCAACTGGATAGAGCAGCCCCCTCCTAAGGGGCAGGTTGGTGGTTCGAATCCACTCGGGGTCGCCAAAAACACCTGAAAAATATGGCGCTTTCTCAGGTGGTTGCAAAACCAAATGCAGAAACATGCACCGAGAAGCGACCGGAAACGGGCGGCAAAGCCCGGATTTCTGTACAAAACCTGTACAAGTTGAAGCCGGTTTGCCCGGCTTCGAGGTGCCGCGATGAGTTGGCGAGTGGCGAATGAATGTGCCGAACGCCGCTTCGGTTCTGCGGCCCGAAAGCAGATCATCATGTTCCTTGCCGACAAGGCGAGCGACGATGGCTCGGGCATCTGGTGTTCCAAGGGCACGATCCAGCGACATACCGAGTTGGGCGAGAGCACAGTCAAACGCACGATCGGGGAATTCCTGAAAGAGGGTATTCTGGTCGAGACAGGGCGGCGCCCCTGCAAGAACGGATTCACGGTGATCTACAGGATCGTTCTGGCCCGGGTGATGGCGCTCGACTCGACGGCGGAGCCCGATGATGGGACGGGGGTCACTGCGGACCCCGTCCAGCCTGAACCCGGTACGGGGTCCAGTGTGGACGGAGTAGGGGGGCCACGGTGGACCCCAAACCCCTCTCAAACCATCCAGAAACCACCACCGCGCGAGCGCGCGAAGGCGGTGGTGGATGAAAGGTTTGAAAATATCTGGGCGGCCTATCCGAAAGATCGTCGACGCGGAAAGGATGCGTGTCTGGCCCGGATCGCCGAGGTGGTCAGCGAAGGTGCGGACCCAGACGACTTGCTGAAAGCTGTTCAGGCCTACGCCACCGAGAGTGCAGGTTACACGCGCTCCAAGGTCTGTTTCTCGGACAATTGGTTCAGATCGAACAGGTGGCAGATCTACCTCGAGTCCCTCGAGGCTGAGCGGGAAGCGGCAGAGGCATCGAAGGCCGATCTCCATGCTCGCCTGGCCGTCTGGATCCGCGAGCTTAGCCCAATGTGCAAGCACATCACGCCCAATCAGGTCGCGGCTCTCGTTGCGGCAAACCTCGTATCGACGGCGCAACTCCAAGCGGCGGGGCTGGCAAGATGACCGACCTTGAAACCACGCTGAGTGCACCCGGCAAGTCATCAGAGAAAAGCGAAACGCGTTGGGCGTTGAGCCATGTGCAGAGCGCATCGATTTCCTTCGCGGATTTCGAGCCGACCAAGAAGAACCACCGTCATGCGGGATGAGCTGGGAGCAAGGCGACCCGTGTCATACGCTGGCGCTTCTGACCCGGAGCCTTGCGAGGGGAGGCGGGCCTCCCCTTCGAACCCCACCGACGCGGACGTGGCCCGCGAAAGGTCTGCGCTGACGGAAACCTTCGTGTTCCGTTGCACGGCGGCCGAGAAGGCCGAACTGCGCGCCAAGGCCGAAGCCGCGGGCGTCACGGCCACCGTGCTCCTGCGCGAGGCGCTCGGCCATGTCGAGGCGCGCCGCCGCAAGCCCGTTCCGCGCGTCGATCCGGCGCTGGTGCTGGCGCTTGGCCGGACCGGCTCCAACCTCAACCAGATCGCCCGCTGGCTGAATCGCGCCGCCGCATCGGGCCATGTCGCGCAGATCGACGCGCTCGAAGTCGCCCGCCGCCTGCTCTCGATCGAGCGGCAATTGGCGCAAATCCTCGATCTGGGCCGCGCATGCTGATCAAGGTCTTCCCGAACGGCAAGGGCGGTGGGGCAGCGCCGGTGCGCTATCTGGTGGCGCCCGAGGTGCTGGCCTACAACGCCAACCGCGACCTGATCCGCGATGCCGAGGGGAGGCCTTGCCGCCTCACCCGCGACCCGCTGCCCGAGGTGTTGCGCGGCGATCCGGAGCGCACCGAGGCGCTGATCGACGCCAGCCGTCACGCCTGGACCTACCGCGCCGGCGTGATCAGTTTCGCCGCCGAGGACGCGCCGAGCGGGGCACAGCAAGCCGAGGTGATGGATCGGTTCGAGGCCCTCGCCTTCGCCGGGCTGGAGCCCGGGCAGAGCGACATTCTCTGGGTGCGTCACAGCCACGAGGGGCGCGTCGAGCTGCATTTCTGCACCCCGCGCTTCGAGTTGACCTCGGGCAACAGCCTCAACATCGCGCCGCCCGGCTATCAGACCGCCTTCGACAGCTTGCGCGACCTGATGAACAAGGCGCATGATTGGGCCGATCCGATGGACCCGGCGCGGGCGACGCAGGTTCAGCCCGTGGTCGAAACCGCCGCACGCGCCCGTAATCGCGACGACCTGCGGAAATGGCTTCTGGCCGCGATCGAGATCGGTCAGGTCACAGACCGGGCAAGCATGCTGGCGGCGCTGACCGGCACGGGGTTCGCCGTTCCGCGCGCGGGCAAGGACTATCTGGTTCACCCTGAACAATCGCGAATCCCTTGATTTCGCGCTCAGAACAGGCGGTTTTCCTCGCCATCCCCTGCAGGGTTTCGTATGATTCCGCTCGAAACCCTGCAATTTCGGTTCGCCGCATGAAGCATCGCTCCCGCCCGCCGGAACAAGACGACCTGCTGCGCCCGCGTCTGATCGACATGATCGACCCGCGCCACGAGCTGGTGAAACTCGCCGCGCTGATCGACTGGGAGGTGTTCGAGGAGCAATGGTCCGGGTTCTTCCCCTCGGGCACCGGCCGCCCCGCCACGCCACCCCGGATGGTCGCCGGGCTGCTCTATCTGCAGCACGCGTTTCGGCTGTCGGACGAGGCCGTGGTCGCGCGTTGGGTCGAGAACCCTTACTACCAACACTTCACCGGCGAGACCTTCTTTCAGCATCGCCCGCCGATCGATCCCTCGTCGCTGACCCGTTGGCGGCAGCGGATTGGCGAAGAAGGTGTCGAATGGATGCTGACGCAGACGATCCTGGCCGGGCAGAAGGCCGGGGCGCTCGAGCCGGGCAGCTTGAAGCGAGTGGCTGTCGATACCACCGTGATGGAGAAGACCATCGCCCACCCGACCGACGCCCGGCTTTACGAGCGGGCGCGGGCGCAGCTGGTGGCTCTGGCCGCCGAGGCCGGGGTGTCGCTGCGCCAGAGCTATGCCCGCCTTGCCCCGCGGCTGGCGGTGCGGGTGGGGCGTTATGCCCATGCCAAGCAGTTCAAGCGCATGCGCAAGGCATTGAGAACGTTGAAGGGTTATACTGGCCGGGTGCTTCGGGACCTGCGCCGGCAGCTTGATGACATCCCCGAAGGGGAGTTGCGCGAACGCATCCTGGACCGGCTTGTTCTGGTCTCGAAACTGCTGAGCCAGGAGCCGAAGGGGCGCGACAAGATCTATGCCCTGCATGAGCCCGAGGTCGATTGCATCTCCAAGGGCAAGGCGCGGGTGCGGTATGAATTTGGCTGCAAGGTCAGCATCGCCACGACGCTCGACGAGGGTATTGTCGTCGGCATGCGCAGTTTCGCGGGCAATCCCTACGACGGCCACACGCTGGGGGCTGCGCTCGAACAGGTGGAAATCCTGACCGAGCGCCTGCCCGAACTGGTGGTCGTCGACCGCGGCTATCGCGGCCACGGCGTCGACAAGACCCAGGTTCTGATCAGCGGCACCCGACGCGGATTGACCCCGGCTCTGGCCGCTGATCTGAGGCGACGCGCGGCGATCGAGCCCGAAATCGGCCACATGAAGACCGATGGTCGACTTGCCCGAAGCCCGCTGAAAGGCACGATCGGTGATGCGCTCTTCGCGGTGCTGTGCGGTTGTGGGCACAATATCCGCAAGATCCTGGCTTGGCTGCGGACGGTTTTGGCGCACCTGATCGCGCTGGTCATCGCGGCGATGAGGGGCGACGAGGGCCGCGATCAGATCACCTTGGTCGCGTGATCGGGTTGTTCAGGGCGAACTATCTGACGGTTCAGGATCCCGACAGCGGCGAGCGGTGGCGGCTGAAGGGCGAGGTCTTCCGCAGCGACTGGGTGGCCGAGAAAGGGGCGCAGCAAAGCCGCGACGAGAATCCGCCGCCGCGCCGCCTGGATGCGGTGTTGCTCGACGCCTTGCAGGAGCGGTTCGACGCGCATTGCGCGAAGCGGGCGGTTTACAATCGCGGGCGTTACCCCTGTCCGGCGGCTGATCACGATCTTTCCGCCGAGGCCACTACGGCGCCGCAACCCGAGGCGCGGCCGGATCGCGCCGCTTGGACCGAGGAGCGCGACCGGGTCGAGAGGGGGTCTGACGTCGGGGCAGCGATATGCGATCAGACTTCGGCGATGCGTGACGGGACACCGGATTGGCGCGATCAGGGATCAGATTTCAGCGAGATGATTTCAGAGAAAGGGGAAATGCATGCAGAGCCCGTTGAGCGCGCTGGAGCGCGAATTGCTTGGATACGTCGAGCGGTTGGTGAGGGCCTCCGAGGCTTCGGCGAAGACCTTGCGCGACTTGGAGGGGCGTTCGAGCAATCGGATCGGGCTGAGGCTGGATGGCTTGGCCGATTGCGTGGCGCTGCTAATCGACTCGCAGCGCGCGTCCATGACGGCGTTGCAAAGCTTGCTGAGCGAGGCCGGGCGTTGCGACAGGCTGGAGACGGCCTTGAGCGAGAGCTTGGCAAAAGCGAAAGCCGCCGAAGAACGGCTGAAGCGGCGCTGAATGGGAAGGATTGGGGCCGGGAACTGTAGGCTAAGGCTCGACGCCGTGCGGGGCAATCAGATCCTGATAAGTAGATATTGCTCGCCACGCGCGCTCTTTCATTGGTCGCATACCCAGCTCGTTTGGCTTGGTCGAGGAGCCGTTGGCGGCATAAGTGACGGATACCGAAGGCATATGCTTGGTCATCTGCTTTGCCTGAATAGCTCAATGTAATCCTGAAACACGAACAGCCGATTTCGGCGCTGGCCGGTGATTTCGGTCAGCACGCCAAACGAAACCAAATCTGCAATCAAGGTTGCGGCGGTATTTGTGGCGGTGCCGATGGTTTGGGCAACCCACTTCACATCCACCACCGGGCGGGCGTAAAGGTGGCGCATCAGCGCCTGGGCGTTGTCCTGCTTGCGCGAACTCAGCCGCGGCAGAACCGTGCTTTCGATGCGCTGCTTGAGTTCCAGCACCGATCGGAAAACCGCAGCCGAGGCGCACGCGGTCTCTTCTACCCCATGCAGAAAGAATACAAGCCATTCACGCATGTGATCGCCTTGGCGCACCGCCATCATGGCGTCGACATAGGCCGTTTTGTTGCGTTCGAAATAGTCCGACAAGTAGAGCGCCGGCTGCCGCATCAGCCCTTCCGAGGCGAGGTAGAGCGAAATCATCAGCCGCCCCAACCGCCCGTTGCCATCGAGGAAGGGGTGGATCGTTTCGAACTGGTAATGCGCGATGGCAATGCGAATGAGTGGATGCACGAAAATATCCTGCGCATGCAGGAACTGCTCCAAATCACTCATCAGCCCAGGCACATGCTCATGGTGCGGCGGTACGAAAACCGCGTTCCTCAGGCTTGGCCCGATCCAGTTCTGACTGGTCCGAAACTCGCCCGGTTGCTTGTGCTCGCCGCGCACCCCATCCAGCAAGGTCGCGTGGGTCTGGCGCAGCAGCCGCGATGACAGGGGCAAGGTTTTCAGGCTCTCGATTGCAGTGTTGATCGCGCGGATGTAGTTCTGCACCTCGCTCCAGTCGTCGCGCTCTTCGGGGGTCAGGTCGGCGGCGTCCTTGAAAGCGTCTTCGATATTGGTCTGCGTGCCCTCGATCCGGCTTGATTGCGTCGCTTCCTTGGCCACATACATGCGAATGAAAAAGTCGATGTCGGGCACCAGCTGGCCAAAGGCGTTGAGTTCGCCCAAGGCGCGATCGGCGCGGCCGAGGAGGTCGCTCAACTCGGGGTCAGCGATCACCCATTCGTGGCAGATCGGCTCGGGGCGGAATGCGCGGTATTCATACCGGTCTTCGTAGGCGCCAGCCTGAAAGTCTTGCAGGTTCATATGTCAACAACTGCCCATTTTTTGAATTACCCAAATCGTTATGTCAGGTTCCGCACGAATCGCAAGACGTAATGTCAAGTTGCCGTCCGTTCTTGACAAGTGACTCTGCCTTATGTCAGGTTTCAGCCTGCGTGCGGCGCCATGGTCCGGGATCGCGCCCTCAGGCTCGGCTGGCTCAGCCGACTCGCCCTACGGATAGGCGAGTTCGGCCCCAAGCTGCCGGTAGACATCAACCTATGCTGCGAGGCGGCATATCCGGAGGTTGACGGTCTATAGGGCCTGCAGCAAAGATTCGGCCACGATGGTAGCCTTGCGAAGAAAAAACGCTTCCGGTCAGTTCGAGTGGAGCGTCACATGGTGCAAAGAGTGACGACCAAGCTGGTGATGCGATTTCCCGCCGCGTCCCCCCGCAGTGCAGACGCGGCGAGCATCTCGAACATCGGCCGTTTGATGAAACCTTGATCTCTCAACTCTGGGCAGAGCGCAGCCCACTTTCTGAGAGCGTCGCTGGCTTCCTGATTTGTGGCCACAGCCAATCCGCGATCCTTTGCCCATTTGGCAAAATCATCAAGCCAAGCTGTGTACTCTGCATCAAGCAGGCTTTCTTTGTAGCGCAGTCGGATTCCGAAGACGTTGTCCCATGTCTCAAATGCCTCGCTTGCGGGCACGAAATCAATCACCCACTGAGGGAACTGGCCACCTGTCGCACCGCCAAAGGGCGAACTGTTCATTAGGGACACCTGCGCCGTCTGTTCGCCGTAGGGATCTACGCAAGCCCGGGCGGCGCCATCGTCGTCCATGAGCATATCGGCTGCGAGCTTAAAGCTACTATTACAGCGCCCGCACATTGGCACGAGGTTTGGCAGATGGGCTCCGAAAATCGGATAGATGGAAATCGCCAAATAGTGATCCAGAGCGTGGCGTGGCATGTTCGGGTGTGGCGCATCGAAGCGGTCGATACCGCAGAACGGACATAAATGCTCGGGCATCGCGTGATACGCGCGACTATACAGCTGATCCCGAATGCACAGATTATCGTTCGAGTTAATTTTTATTTCACTAAGGAGATCGAAGGCGAAGTCAAATAGCGATTTCAGCGCCTCTTTGAAACTATCCGTGATCCCAAGCGGTGGTAGGAACGAGACCACACCCGATAGCACGTTTGCATAGTAGTTAGGTGAGCCTATATGGACTAGGGCCTCCCGCGCTTGGGCGGGCGTGAGACTTCCCGCTGCTTTGTTCAAAGCCAGATAACGCGTTTTCAGGCCGCGCCGCCGACTGAGAACTTCTGCGTGCGCTGGAGGCAAGAGAGCATTCCAATTCCGGGGTACCTTCCCAGCTGACCTTGCACGGAGCGACTCTATTACTAGTTCAATCAGAAAATCCTGAAACCAGTTCGACTGGACTGGATTTGGCGGAAAGTTAAATAGCAACTATTCGTCTCCGGCCTTCATCTGGTTAAGTCGATCAATCAGGAAAGCCTTTTCAACGGATGCGCCTATACCCGGGAGCGCCGCTTCTATTTCTTGAGCATTGCCTTTCTCCGTAAGGCGCGTTATTTCGTCTCGGGCCATCTGAGAAATCGGGGGGGCGACATCAAAGCAATCTTTCAGAATGCGATCAAAGCTCGCTCCAAAGGTCTCGTTGATTGGGTTGCGTGCCACAACACCGTTTTCTGTTCTCTTGAAGATGATGACCTGCTCTCGCCGCATGTCAGATGGGACGAATGGCGCATGGGATGTTAAGATTACCTCTCGGGCCGTTACTTCTGAGATGGGAATCGACATTAGCCGGGCTATGAATTTGACTCGCCATTGCGGATTAAAATGCGACTCTGGTTCATCGAGTAAGAAGAGCGCATTAGCGTCGGTGATCATCGAGAAGACGCCGAAGATCTGAGCTTGTTGATGCTCTCCGTCAGATAGCGCCACATAATCGACCGGAGCATCTCCAGCCTTCTGGGAGTGAAACCGCACCTCCTCGAACCTGAACACCTTGTGCTCGTCCTGAGGCTCTGGCAACCGAGTTGCGAAATGACCTCTCATGATCTGTCTCGCCAGACGATTTCGAACTCTCTTCGGAATCGCCAGATCGTTGAGCATTGCGAACTTATGGAACGACCGGTAGAGCTCTGAAGCATTCGTCCAGTGCTTTCTGAAAGCCGTACGGGTCTGGTCGTTAACGAAAAAGTCTAGCGTATAGGTATCTGAGGAAGGATTGTAATGCTGGCAGGTCGAGCACGCCCGCAGTTTGGCGAGGATGGTCTCCAGCTCTTCAGTCAGCTTTACTCCCCGACGGCCGTTGATTGGCTTCGTTCGGGTCACAGTGGATGGCTGGAGCTGGATTATGCATCGCCAAGAGGCGAGCCCAGCAAGGTCGGCGTGCTCAAGCATTTTACCGCAAAGCTCTTCGGATCCCAGCATTAGGTTTGCAATCAGCACTTCCAGATTAGTACCGTAGTCAATTAGAAGTAGCCTATTATCTGGAACCTCCCTTGCCCGCCTTTGAGGGTCCAACGCCGCCGAACTGACGTCTTTCGCGTAAGCTGCCCGGCTCTTGAAGAAGGGTAGGCTGAGTGTCTCATTGTCTCCAGAGGTATACCCGACTACGATTGGCGGTAGAAGCTCGCCGTAGAGCGGGTCGCCGGACACCACTTCCGTCCAGTCGTTGCTTTCTTCTCTTTCCATACGCACTGCTGCCCGGCGTCTTTGCGAAGGCAATCGCGACAGCTTCACTCTCTGTCGGTTGTGCGCCCCACGAGCGATTTCATAAATCAGCTCAAATGTTAGCCCTTTATTGGGCTCAGCTCTCTCTTGCGTTGGTGCATGGGTATGCCAGGCATCCTGAAAAATCTCGGCAATAGTCTGCAGAAATTGCGATTTTCCTGAGCCGTTAGGCCCAACCACGCATAGTTTAGAGAATGGATCGTTATCATTTGGTTTTTCTCGATCGAGGAATAGGCTCAGACCGTTAAGGAGATTTCCACAGGCTTCTGACTCGTGGATCTTTAGATGGATCAGCCTCATTCTGGGCGCCTCAGAACAATTGAGCGATCTTTTTCGTCGAATATCTGTTCCAGACCCGGCGGTTTCGCGGCGAGTAATTTGAATACGGCATCTCGAAGCATATCATAATCCGCACGCAGCCCCTCTGAAAGCACCTCGAAGCTGCCTGTACCGAAAGGCATCGCGTCCAAGCGACGCAAGATCATGGTCTCGACTGCCTCGTCCATCTGCAAATCTCCTGCGTCGACATGATCGGGCTTAACGCGCTTGTCCCATGCTGTGCTGGTTGGTCGCTTTGATACCCTTGATGCGGTATGCCCTAACCAGCCTCGTCTCGCGGTCTTCTGAAGCGCCGTGGCATAGGACCACGCCTGCCTTAGGTTCTCGGAAGATGCTGCCGCGGCCCCCTGTAAACGCGCCAGCGTATCGACGATCCGCTGCTGGTGCTCAATCGGCAGCAGCGGTACAGGAAAGGCGGCCAAACGACCGGCGCTGAGATTGTTGATGCCGGTACTTGATCTTGCCGCAGACTCGACCAGTCGCCTGAAAGGGCTACTGCGCATCAGTTCCAGAAGGTAGTCGGCCAGGACTCCTTTCCGGGGGCGAATCCGCAACAAATACCCCGCAAAAGCATGACCCTGATGGTCCGCGCCGACCTTGGCAGCCTGACCTACCAGCGACAGGCTTCCGTTGGAGCGAATGAGAAGGAGGTCTCCCGCCCTCAGGCGATACTGATCAACCTCGCGCTCATTCAGGGAGGTATACTTAATATCGCTCGCGTCGATCCCACCGGACGACATTATGTTCGGAATACGCAGAACTGGCGTGCCGACACCGCCGTAAGAACTTTTCTTAGGCGTACCATAGTCGATAGAATCTACGAGGTCAGCTAGAGCGACTAAACTACTCTCTGCGCCCGCACCCCAAATCAACCTCGTCCGAGTCGTTTCCACGAGCGATGTGCCGGCGCGCTCCAATTCAACAAGAGCCTCTGAAAGCGTCGACACAGCGACGACAAGTCGGCTGTCGCGATCGCAGACTTCAACTTGGGCTTCGAGGGCCGGAAGGTTAAGCTGATAGCTGGCGATTGTCGCGAAAGACGTTCTAGGACGATCGCCCTTCGTGCGCGAATTAATAAACTGCGTGAAATCCTCACTAAGCAGAAGGGTGAGGAGATAGCGCGGAAGGATCCTCTCGGAGCAGCGAAGAACGATAATCTCTCCAGATGCGGAGCCATCGAAGTCCGCGACAGCGGCCTTAACCAAATAAGGCCGGAGGCGCCCGTAGAGGATGTCCCCGTTCTGGAACAGAAAAACCCGACTCCGAACATCTGAGACGTTGGACAGGTTGATGATCCGGCCCTCTTGAGGCGCGATGCCCTCTAGGCCGATGAACGGAGTGTTCGCCGGCAGATCTCCGGGCATACTCGAGACCCGAACGAGGGAAACTACCGCGCCGAGCTCGATATTCTCGCCTACTTCTGGCGCGATCCGTGTCATAATACTAACAGGCCGCTGAAATAGTCGGCAGACGAGAAGGACTTCCCGTTTTCGTACGAGTTCTGGGCTTGAGCGCCCGCCGGTCCACTGCTCTTCGTCCTCAGGCGGCGAGCAGCCTGGGCAGTCTTGCCAGATTGTTGGCGGCCATCGTCAGGATGAACCGCGACTGCACCCGTTCGATGCCGCGATACATCGTCTGCGCCATCCCTCCGACCGTCTTGGCCCAGCCGAAAGCCTCTTCGATCCGCTTTCGATGCTTGAGGGAAAGGGCGTAGCCGTCGTGGCGGGTGGTGCGGCGGTCGATGGCGGAATGTCGGGCCTTTTGCGCGACATGGGGCGTGACGCAGGCCCTGCGCAGATCTCGGATGAATTCGGCGGCGTCATAACCTTTGTCGGCGCCCAGCGTCAGGCGCCGGGTTGACCCCGGCGAATGTCGGTGGATCATGTCGAGCGCGGCTTGCCGTTCGGCGTGGCCATCGGCGCGGGTCAGCTCGCCCTGCACGATCAGGCCGGAGCGGTTCTCCATCAGCGCATGGCCGATGAAGCACAGCATCGCACCGGTGCCGGGGGATTTCTTGTAAAGCCGCGCCTCGGGATCGGTGGTCGAGGCATGCGTCGCATTCGAGCGTTTCTCGCCCCGGAAGTCGACCTCGGCATTGCGGTTCTGGCGGCGGCTGCGGGGCATCGGATCGGGCTTTGCTTCGGTCGCGTCGGGGGCGGGGCTTGGCGGCGGCGGCGCGCCGGGATCCTCGTCACCCGGATCATCATCGGGATCCTCGGCCTCGGGCGGCGGCGCCTTCGGCTGAAAGCTTTTCAT
The DNA here is from genome assembly GCF_058724655.1 of Rhodobacter sp. 4.3.4. Taxonomy (NCBI): domain Bacteria; kingdom Pseudomonadati; phylum Pseudomonadota; class Alphaproteobacteria; order Rhodobacterales; genus Rhodobacter; species Rhodobacter sp. 4.3.4. The sequence goes on along the minus strand of NZ_CM178967.1, from coordinate 137,332 downwards.
CGACGCCCAAGCCTTCACCAGCGTGCCATCGACCGAGAAATGCTCGTCCGACAGGAGCGGCGCCACCTCGCGATGCGCCAGGATCGCGGCCATTATCTTGCGCGACATCTCGGTATTCATCAGCCGGTCGCGGTTCTTCGTGAAAACCGTCGGCACCCAAACCTGATCGTCGATCCCCAGCCCGACGAACCAGCGAAACAACAGGTTGTAATCCATCTGCTCCATCAGCTGGCGCTCGGAGCGGATCGAAAACAGGATCTGCAGAAGGCTCGCCCGGATCAGCCGTTCCGGCGCGATCGAGGGGCGGCCGAAGCGGATGTAAAGCCCTTCGAAATCAGCATCGAGGCTGGCCAGCGCATCATTGACCACCTGCCGGATCTTGCGCAGCGGATGCCTGGCCGGGATGCGATCCTCGAGGTCGACATAGCTGAAAAGCGACCCGCTCGTCTCGTCCGTGCCCCGCATCGTGATCCCCCTTCGCTATGGGAAGGGGTGAATCATGTTCTGCATCCGCGGTCGAGGCCGACTATTTCAGCGGCCTGCTAAGCGCCTAAGTTAGGTGCATCGAGATCCTCAACGCCACTCACGATGGCGCTAATCTCCGACAGGGCGGCGCGGGCCTCGTGAAGCGCGTCGTCCATCTGGGCCACTAGGTCGGCTAAGTCGGGCAACCTCTCATCCGGCGCGTCCTTCTCCCATCGAATGTCAAGGTCGTAGTTCCGCGCCCGAATTTCCTCTTTGGACACGGGCCTGAACCGCGCACTCGGGAGACGCGGCGACCGACCATAGGGATCATCCCCGAATGCGGTTTCGAAATCCTCGAAATCACCGTCCTGAAGCATCTTACGCTTCGTGAAGGTCGGCATGTCGGTGCGAAGATCGTAGAACCAAACGTCATCAATCCCCGATTGACCGGTATCGCGACGATTAAAGAAGAGGACGTTCGTCCGAACGCCGGGCGCATAAAAAATCCCTGTGGGCAGACGTAGGACAGTGTGCAGATCGAAGTTCTCAATGAGATCCCGTCTAACCTGAAGACCCGCCCCCGGCTCAAAAAGCACATTGTCAGGAACCACGACAGCAGCACGCCCCCCGGGGGTAATCGCGAGGCCGATGTACTGGAGGAAGGCGAGCTGCTTGTTTGCCGTCGGATGGGGTAGGTCAGCCCGTCGCTTCCGCGCACCGCCGCTACTGACACCGAACGGCGGATTGGCAAGGATGAGGCTTGCTGGCGGCAAATCTTCTGAGTCCGCCGTCAGCGCATCGCCATGGATCACCCGACCCTTCATCCCGTGGAGATACATGTTCATCAGGCAAAGCCGGAAGGTATCCCGCTCGATCTCTATACCTTGATAGACACGGCTCTGTGCTGTTCGCGACGTGGAGGCGCGATGTGCGGCGATAAGAAATCCCCCCGTGCCGACTGCTGGGTCCAAAATGGTCTCGCTTGCACGCGGCTTCGTCACTCGCACCATGGCGTTCACCAGTGGTCTTGGGGTGAAGTACTGGCCAGAGCCGGAACGAGCTTCGGTTGCGTTACGCTCAAGGAGGCTTTCGTAGATTAGGCCGAGGCTGTCCCGGTCGCAATCGTGCCAGTTTATAGCCTGAATCCCAGCAACGACTTTTTCGAGATTCTCGTCGTGGGAAAACACCGTTGTAGGAAAGGAGAATATACTACGGATGTTCTCATCTGCGACATCCTCACCGAGCCGCGTTAGAAGCTTCCGATAAAAGCCCAGCATGCCCGGACCATGAGCCTCGAGGAGGTCATCCCACCGACAACCTTCCGGAATGTCATGCTCTGCACCGAGTTGTTTCGCGTTCTTGAGGAACAGCAGATAAGTAAGCTCGGACAGATACTTGTGATAAACGATGCCATCGTCTCGCAGGACATGGCAAAGGCTCCATAGGTGTCCCGCAAGGTCTTCCTGATCCATTGTGGTCACTGACGCACGTCCCCTTATTTTCTCTGCTGCAATAGCAGCATTTTCCGCCTCACAAAAGAGGCTGACTAGGTCGGTTGCGGGACCGCAGCGACCGCGTTGTAAGAGATATGGCAGCGCGACTATGCCCGGTCGAGATGAGTAACTGTTCCGAGGCCGTGTCGCGATCACGAACTATCCTATTTAAGGTTATACCTCCATACTAGGCAGGCGCTGCAGCCCGCGGGTTGACATGTCGCGCATGAATGTCAGCTTCTGCAATTTCGCTGCGCCTGCGCCGCCACACCGCCATCGTGCGGCTCCCCGCCCGTTGCTCCGACGCTCTCCAACTCCATATGCCGTTCCAAAGCTCTCACCCAACGCCCACTCAAGAACTGCTCGAACGTGGCGTTTGCGATGGTTTTGGTGACAACATCGCATCTCGCGACGACTTTCGCTTCGACGATGCCGCCTAGACCGAAAAGTGCCAACCCTGGGAGCATCCATAGCCAAACATAGACGGATGAGGGCGCGCCCGAGAACCCCACATACAGAGGCGGCAAAGCCACGAAGGGCAGGGCTGCCAGCGTCGCGAGCCGGAATGGCCTCAAGCGCCGATCCGCAGCGGCCGAAAGACGCTGCTGGGTTCCAAGCAGATCCTGCTCCCAAGCGAGGTATTCATCCTGAAGCTGCCCGACGAGATAATGCCCGCATCGGCAGTACTCTCGCGTGAGGTATTCGACCTGGCCACAGTCCGCGCAGCGAATGGCATTGATGCTATCGGCCTTCGGGCGGAGGCCCCGACGCTGGCGCGAGGGGCTCGGGTCGTCCTCGGCGCCGCAGGCGTGCGCCAACAGGCTCTCGGCGTCCTGACCAAGCCGCAATTTGCGCGGGCGCAGCTTTCTAACTTCCTCGGGAATTTCTTGATCAAGCATCAACTCACCAACCTCAATACACTGTCAATTCTCGTGCTGTCCGGCTCTCTGCCTTCGACAGCAGATGCATCGGTGTTCAGGAATTCATCGAACAAGAATTCGATGGCGTCCCACTTCTTTTCGGGCGTCAAGGTCAAACCGCGCTCGATGATCCGGCGCTCGACGGCTATTCCGATCTTGCGATAGGCGACCGCGATCGCTTCGTGCCTACGGCTCTTGCCGGCATCGGTGTCGCCCTCGAGCATCCAGAGCGGATCGACATCGAAGGACGCGTAGATCGCGAGCAACAATTGCGCCGTCAGGTCTCGCTGCCCACGTTCGTAGTTCTGATAGGCGCTGCGGCTGATGCCAAGCTTCTGCGACATCTCTTCTTGCGAGAGATGCGCCATGTTTCTTACGGCCGCGAGGCGATGTCCAAGGCCTGTTACGGTCATGCGCAACTTTCGTTTGTATTTGTATTGACCTCATTCGTGGTCATTCTTATTAAGAAGTGACACGAAAGATGGCGATACGCTTGATTCATGCAGCTTCAGCGTAGTTTTGTTTCATTCTGAATGCAAAACGATTTCCTGCGCCGCTGTTCGTAAGCGTACGACTTGAGGAGGCGAAGCATGGGAAAGTTGCTGGAGACACCGAAGGAGTTGGCCGAACGGGTCGGCATCCCCGTGTCGAACGTGCGCTACCTGATCCGCGAAGACATGCTCGATCACATCTTCACGGCTCCGGGCAAACGCAACCCGAAGATCCCCACTGGGGCTTGGGAGAAATATGTCTCCCGGTTCACGGTCACCGCCCGAGAAAAGACCATCGGTGACGGTTCAAAAGGGTGAGGGTGTGATGAGTGCAGATCAGGTGGAGCAATCCGAGATCCTTGGCAAGGGCAGGACGCCCGCGCAATGGGTAGAGGTAATGGCGGGGATGGGGATCGTGATTTCCGAGCGGACGCTGAGAGGGAGGGCGAACGACACAGGCGCGTTCTTCCGGGTCGGACGCACCATGCTGATCACGCCCGCTCAGATCGACACCATTTTCGAGGAAGGACAGGCATGCCGCTCGAAATCTACAAACGTGGTTCCGTCTACTGGGTCAAGGGCTGGGTCGATTACAACGGCCGACCGATCGCCGGTCCATACCGCCAAAGCACGCGAGCGACTACTGAAGCTGGCGCACGGGACTGGATAAACGACGAAACAGAGCTTCAGGTTCGCAAATATCTGATCGGGGAAGAGCACAGTCTGCGCTTTGCCGATGCGGTCGATTTCTATCACCCATCTGCCAAGACGGCGAAACAGCTTCTGCCGATCCTTGACGAGATCGGAGAGATGCCGCTGGGAACGATCACCGGCGCACTTTTGAAAAGTCTCGGGCGCAAGCTGAAGCCAAATGCCTGCACCGACACCTGGTGGCGCGAGATCGTCACCCCGGCGCGTGCAGTGATCAACAATGCCCACGAGCACAAGGGCACCCCGCTCCTCCGGGTGAAGCGGTATGACAAGTTCGAGCGCATCGCCCAGGACCAGCGGCGCCGAAAGACCAGCCGGGTTGAACGCATCCCAGCGACGCGCGATTGGGTCGAGGCTTTTTGTGCCGCCGCCGACCCCCACAACGCCGCCATGCTGCGCTTCATGTTCGAAACGGCGGCGCGCATCGATCAGGCGATTTCCATCGAACCCGAAGACTTGCGCCCGCGAAGCTGCGAGGTGCGGATAAAAGCGCAGAAAGGGCATCCCGAGGGCTGGATCACCGTTTCGCCGCAGATGATGGCCGAACTGGTGGCGCTGAGGCCGAAGCAGCCGAAGAACCTCAAGACCGGTGAACTGCTTTCGCCGCGTGTCTTCGGCTATGGCAGTTCGACGGGATACAACAACCGCTGGAAAACGATATGCAAGCGAGCGGGCATTCCCTACCTGTCCGCGCACCCTGCCGGGCGGCATGGGTTTTTCACCGAACTGGTGGTTCGGCAGGGCGTCGATCCGGTCACGGCGGCCAAGGCTGGGCGCTGGTCAGATCCCAATCTGCCGATGCGCATTTACGCCCACGCGGAGACTGACGAGGCCGAGGTCAGGGCGCGCTTTCGTACAAACCTTGTACAAGATGCCGGGGACAAGCGGCCCAAGGCACGGAAATCAAAGAAGGAAAAGCGGGATGAATGACTCCCTCCTAAGGGGCAGGTTGGTGGTTCGAATCCACTCGGGGTCGCCATGCTTTTCAGCTGTCAGAGCCGGATGCGGGAATAGCCCGCGCTGCTAAAGCGATATCGCGCCGGTCAGCGGGCCATCGCGGCAGGATCGCCCGGCCGGACTCTTCCGAAGCGGCGTGAAAGCGCATGTGACTTGCCGCTGCACCGGGGCAGTCAGATCCGTGCCGCGGCTTCGCTCGGCAGCAGCTGCGCCAGCCGCACCGCCGCCTGCACAAGACCGGAGATGTCATTCCCCTCGCACAGCAGGAAGGCCACCCGCTCCGCCTTGTCGTCCTGCGCCCGAAGGGTCAGCGTGATGATCTGCAAAAACAGCGATTCATGCGCCGTCATCATCGCCGCGCAGCCGCTGCAATCCGGGTTCGAAAACCGGAACATCGAGCGCCGCGACCGCCCCATCCGGTCCAGCATCCCGGCCAGCGCGGCAAAGACCTGCGGCCCCTCGACCTGTCCCCAGATCGCGCCCGCCAGCGCCAGACCGCGCTGCCAGCTGTGCCGCTCGGGGGCGATCTGGCTTTGAATCTGCAGCCGCAGGATCTGCAGCAGCGCCCAAGGGTATGATCCCGGCGCGGGCGCGGGGCCAAAGGCGGTGCGGGGCGAGCAATCGGGATGCGACATCGGCAGACCTTTCGAAGGGGAAGCTGGTCGAAGGGGAAGCAGGGCTGCCGTGCGCAAGGCTGGGTAGGCAATAGTTGACCGTTTTACTTGGTTTCGTCAAGTCCGCGGCTTGCCGCAAGGCCCGGGATATGATACCCATACCCCTATAGCTATATTGAAAGCCAGCATGTCCCACCTGACCCATCCCGAAGACAAGACCGCCCTTTTGTCGCGCATCCGTCGCCTCAAGGGCCAGATCGAGGCGATCGAACGCGCCGTCGAGGCCGATCGCGACTGCGGCGGCATTCTGCATCTGGTCGCCTCGGTGCGGGGCGCGGTCAGCGGCCTGACCGCAGAGCTGATCGAGTCGCATCTGGCGCATCACATCGCCGCGGTCGACGACCCCGAGGCCCGCAAACGCGGCGCAGAGGAATTGTCCAGGGCGCTGCGGATCTATCTGAAATAGAGGCTCCCATGCACGATCACGCCGACCCTTCTGCTGCCCTGTCCCGTTTTGCCGGGATGGCGGCACCGCATGAGCATGTCTTTCTGGGCGCGCATCATGACCGCAATGCCCGTCGCACGCGGTTGGTGATCGGGCTGACCGCGGTGATGATGGTCGCCGAGATCGCCGCGGGCACGCTGTTCGGATCGATGGCGCTGCTGGCCGATGGCTGGCACATGGCGACCCATGCGGCGGCGCTGACGATCACCGCGGCCGCCTATGCCTATGCGCGCAGGCAGGCCCGCAACCCGGCCTTCAGTTTCGGCACCGGCAAGATCGGCGATCTGGCGGGCTTTGCCAGCGCGGTGGTGCTGGGGGTGGTGGCGGTGCTGATCGGCGCGGAAAGCCTGTGGCGGCTGGTGACGCCGGTCGGCATCGATTTCACCCAGGCGATCCTGGTCGCGGGGATCGGGCTTGTGGTCAATCTCGGCTCGGCGCTGCTGCTGCACGAGGATCATCATCATGATCACCACCACGGCCACGATCACCACCACCACCATCACACCCACGGCCATGACAGCAACCTGCGCGCCGCCTATCTGCATGTTCTGGCGGATGCGCTGACCTCGGTTCTGGCGATTGCCGCGCTGATCGGCGGGCGGATCTGGGGCTGGGTCTGGCTGGATCCGGTCATCGGCCTGCTGGGCGCGCTGGTGATCGGGCGCTGGGCCTTCGGGCTGATGAAACAGGCGGGCGGCGTGCTGGTCGATCACATCCCCGCGGAGGAAACCCTGCCCGCCGAGATCCGCGCGGCGCTGCAGCCCGTGGCCCGGATCACCGACCTGCATCTGTGGCAGCTTGGGCCGGGCCAGCACGGCGCCATCATCGCGCTGAGCGCCGATCCCCCGCAGCCCCCCGCAGCCTATCGCGCAAGGCTCGCACATCTGCACGAGCTTGCCCATGTCACCATCGAAGTGAACCCGGCCCGCTGATCGGCGTTCCGCCGCTTGGCACGCTTCTCGCAGCCCCCCGGCAGGGGGGCTTTGACGGCTGCGCGCTTTTGACCCATACTATTTCAGTCAGGAATGACGCAGTTCTTGACCTATCCAGTCAGATTAAGCGAGGCAGCCGGATGACCATGGCTTTTCACCCCGATCTGAAGGCTTTGCCTTTGGCGATGGCGCCCCTTGGGGTGGCGCTGACCGTGCAGAGCCTGTCCGGCTGCGCCGATTTTTCGGCGCGGATGCTCGCTATGGGCATCGGCCCGGGCCGGGTGATCCGGCTGATGCAGCGCGAGGGCTGTCATGTGGTGCTGGCCGTCGGCGACAGCCGTTTCGGCATCGGCCGCGGCGTGGCGCAAAAGATCCTGGTCACCGAGACCCGCCCGGAGGATCTGAAATGACCCTGCATCTCAAGGACATGAAGGTCGGCACCCGGGGCCGGGTGCTGCGTCTGGCGGGCGGCGCGGGGGGCTACCGGGCGAAACTGCTGTCGATGGGGCTGACGCCGGGGGCGGAATTCACCGTGCAGCGGGTGGCGCCGATGGGCGATCCCGTCGAAATCGCGCTCCGCGGCTTCCGTCTGACCCTGCGCAAGGCCGAGGCCGATGCCCTGCAGGTCGAAATGCTGTCGGAGGACGCACAATGAAGAAACTGACCGTCGGCACCGTCGGCAACCCGAACTGCGGCAAGACCACCTTGTTCAACGCGCTGACCGGCGCCCGGCAACAGGTCGGCAATTGGCCCGGCGTCACCGTGGAACGCAAATCGGGCAGGTTCCGCGAAGCCGCGACCGAGGTCGAGCTGATCGACCTGCCGGGCACCTATTCGCTGGATGCCGCCGAAGGGGATCTGTCGCTGGACGAACAGATCGCCCGCGATTTCGTCGCCGCGCGGGAAGCCGATGTGGTGCTCAATATCGTCGATGCCTCGAATCTGGAACGCAACCTTTACCTGACCGCGCAGCTGCTGGAGATGAAGGTTCCGGTGGTGCTGGCGGTCAACATGCTCGACATCGCCGAGGCGCGCGGGCTGAAACTGGATCTGGCGGCGCTCTCCGCCAGCCTCGGCTGTCCGGTCTACGGCGTCGTCGCGGCCGAGGGCCGGGGCGTTGCCGCGCTCAAGGCGGGTCTGGCGGCGATGGGCCATGAAATCGTCCTGCCGCGCCGGGCCAGTTTCCATGCCGCGCCAGTGCAGGCGGCGGTCGCCGCCCTGCGCCCGCAGATCGAGCCGCTGGCCATCGCGCGCGGGGTCGAGGCCGACTGGGCCGCGCTCTCGCTTCTGGAAAGCGACAGCCTTCTGGGCGACAGCCCCGATCCGGCGCTGGTCGCGGCGCTGACGCAGGCCCGCAAGGAGCTGACCGAAAACCTGGGCGAGGATATCGACATCGTGCTGGCCGATGCCCGTTACGGCTTCATCGGGCAGGTGATGGCGGCGACGATCCGCGATCAGCGCCGGGTGTCGGAAACCACCTCGGACCGGATCGACCGGGTGGTGCTGAACCGCATCTTCGGGGTGCCGATCTTCCTTTTGCTGATGTATCTGATGTTCCTTTTCACCATCGACATCGGCGGCGCCTTCATCGATTTCTTCGACATCGCCGCGGGGGCGATCTTTGTTGACTGGCTGGGCAATGCGATGAGCGCCATCGGCAGCCCTGACTGGCTGCGCGAGATCGTCGCCACCGGCCTTGGCGGCGGCGTGCAGACGGTGGCGACCTTCATTCCGATCGTGGTCTTCCTGTTCCTCTTCCTCTCGGCGCTGGAGGATTCGGGCTACATGGCGCGGGCGGCCTTTGTGATGGACCGCGCGATGCGGGCGATCGGCCTGCCCGGCAAGGCCTTCGTGCCACTGATCGTCGGCTTTGGCTGCAACGTGCCCGCCGTCATGGCCACCCGCACGATCGAGCGTCACCGCGACCGGCTGATGACGATCCTGATGGCGCCCTTCATGTCCTGCGGCGCCCGTCTGCCGGTCTATGCGCTGTTTGCCGCCGTGTTCTTCCCCGGGCATGGCGGGCTGATCGTGTTCAGCCTGTACATGGCCGGGATCGGGGTGGCGATCCTCTCGGGCCTGGTGATGAAATCGACGCTGCTCTCCGGCCCGGTCACGCCTTTCGTGATGGAACTGCCGCCCTATCACGTGCCGACGCTGAAGGGCGTTCTGATCCGCACCTGGGAAAAGACCCGCAATTTCGTCACCCAGGCGACGAAAATCATCGTGCCGATGGTGATGGTGCTGAACGTGCTGAACTCGATGGGCACCGATGGCAGCTTCGGCAATGCCGACAGCCGCAATTCGGTGCTCAGCGAAATCGGCCGCTCGATCACGCCAATCTTCGCCCCGATGGGTATGACCGAGGAAAACTGGCCCGCCGCCGTGGGTGTCTTCACCGGCATTCTTGCGAAAGAGGCCGTCGTCGGCACGCTGGATGCGCTTTATGCCGAAGCGGGCAAGGCCGATGCCGCCGCCGCTGCTTCGGAAACCGCGGGAGAAGAGGCCGCGCCCGAGGCAGAGGCGCCGTTCAGCCTTCCCGCCGCGCTCTCCGAAGCCGTGGCAACCGTGCCCGCGAATCTGGGCGATGCAATCGCGAACTGGACCGACCCGCTCGGCCTTGGCGAGATCGAGGCGCAGGCGGGCGCGAATGCCACGCCGACCGGTCAGGCGATGCTCGCCCGTTTCGACGGCGCCGCCGGGGCCTATGCCTATCTGCTGTTCATCCTGCTTTATTTCCCCTGCACCGCGGCGCTTGCGGCGATGGTGCGGGAAGCCGGCATGGGCTGGACCGTCTTCGTGGCGGGCTGGGCGACGGCGGTGGGCTGGATCCTTGGCACGGGCGTCTATCAGGCGGCACGGTTCAGCCTGCATCCCGCGGCCTCGGCAAGCTGGCTGATCGGTCTGGCGCTGGTCTCGGCGGCGATGTTCGGCGGGCTGCGATTCTGGGCGAACCGGGCCGAACGCGCCCGCGCCGTGGCGGCGCAATAGGAGGCACAGATGGCGCTGCAAGACATTCAGGACTACGTCGCCCGGGTCGGCCGGGCGAGCCTGCGCGATCTGAGCCTGCATTTCGGCTCCTCGCCCGAGGCGATGCGCGACATGGCCGGGCGCCTCGTCCGCAAGGGGCGGCTTGTCCTTGCGGTCGAGGAAGCCGCCTGCTGCGGCTGCAAGTCGAAGCAGGGCTGCGCCGCGGCGGAATATTACTGCCTGCCTCAGACGAGCGACGCCGCCTGAGGCAGAAGCCAAACCCCCTTGCGCGGCGCGGTATTGAGGCACAGCTGACAGCGATAGGCCCGTGACAAAAGCGGCGCCGTCATCACATCCTCGGGCGGGCCCGAGGCCGCGATCCGACCCGCCTCCATCAGGATCATCGCATCGGCATGCATCGCGGTCAGGTTCAGGTCGTGCATCACCGCGACCACGCCGCCGCCCGCATCGGCAAAGCGGCGCAGCACCGCCATCACCTGCAGCTGGTGCCCGATGTCCAAGGCCGCCACCGGTTCATCGACGAAAAGCCAGGCCGGGCGGCCCTCTGTGACCGGCTCCCAGACCTGCGCCCGCACCCGCGCCAGATGGCCCCGCGCCTGTTCGCCCCCCGACATGTCCTGAAAGAAGCCGTCGATCTTCGCCGCCAGCCCGACCTCGGCCAGCGCGGCCTCGACCACGCCCGGGCGGGCGGCACTGGCGCCCGCCTGATGGCCCATTGCCACCACCTCGCGCAGGGTGAAGGGAAAGCCAAGCGTGCTCGCCTGCGGCAGCACCCCCCGGCGCAGGGCCAGATCGCGGGGCGACAGCTGCGCCACCGGCTCGCCCTCCAGCAGAACCACGCCGCCGCCCGGCAGATCCCCGGTCAGGCGGCGCAGAAGCGTCGTCTTGCCCGATCCGTTCGGCCCGACGATGGCGGTGATCTGCCCCGGCCGGGCCGCGACATCAAGCCGGTGCAGCACCTCGCGCCCACCCAGTTTCGCGGTGATTTCGGTGGCACTCAGCATCGGTCAAATCTCCACGACGGTACGACGGGCCAGAAGAATCCACAGGAACACCGGGGCGCCGATCAGCGCCATGATGATGCCGATGGGCAGCTCGGACGGGGCCACGACCAGCCGCGCGACGGTATCGGCGGCGATCAGCAGCGCCGCGCCAAAGAGCGCCGAGAGCGGCAACAGCAGCCGGTGCGAGGGCCCGATGGCAAGGCGCAGGATATGCGGCACGACAATGCCCAGAAAGCCGATGCCGCCCGAGACCGCCACCGCCGCCCCGGTCATCGCCGCCACCGACAGGATCGCGCCGCGTTTCACCCGCTCGACCGGCACGCCCATGTGATGCGCCACCGCCTCGCCCAAGGCCATCGCATCCAGACCGCGCGCCAGAAACGGCGCCAACGCCAGCCCGGCCAGCAGGATCGGCGCGGCGGCGCCCAGTTTCAGCCAGTTCGCCCCGGCCAATGATCCAAGCCCCCAGAAGGTCAAGTCGCGCAGCTGGTTGTCATCGGCGAGAAAGATCAGGATGCCGGTCACCGCGCCCGCAAGCGCGCCCAGCACGATCCCCGCCAGAAGCAGCGTCGCGATCGAGGTCTGCCCGCGCAGGCTGGCGATCCGCGCAAGGATCAGCACCGCCGCCCAGCCGCCCGCAAAGGCGGCCAGTGGCACCACATAAGGCCCGGTCGCGGCCCGGAAAGCCGCGGGCAGGACCCCGCCCAGAACGATGGCCGCCACCGCACCCAGCCCCGCGCCCGCGCCGACGCCCACCAGCCCCGGATCGGCCAGCGGATTGCGGAACAGCCCCTGCATCAGCGCGCCCGACACGGCGAGGCCCGCGCCTACCAGCGCCCCCATGAACAGCCGCGGCAGGCGGATATCCAGCAGGATCGCCGTCTCGACCGGCGACAGATCGCGGATCAGCGGCTCCCAGGGCAGTAGCCCCGAGGCGCCAAGGCTCAGACTTGCCGCCGCCGCCAGCGCAAGCGCACAAAGCAGCACCACCGTCACCAAAGGCACCGGCAGCCGTTGCGGCAACCCGAGCCGGCGCGGCCGCGCCGGGGCCGCAAGCGTCGTCTCGGCCATCTTACGGCGCCTTCGGAGAAAGCGCGGCATGCAGCGCGGTGATCGCCTCGGGCGTGCGGGGACCGAAGCCCAGAAGCAGCATCCCGTCCATCCGCACCACCCGGCCCGCCTTTGCGGCGGGCGTCGCGGCCAGCGCGGGATGGCTGTCCAGATCGGCCGCGCCATGCCCGCCCGCATCCTCGCCCCTGCGCGCCATCATCAGGATCACCTCGGGCGCCGCCGCTGCAATCGCCTCGTCGCCCAGCGCCTTGTAACCGTCAAAGCCGGTCAGCGCATTCTGCCCGCCCGCCAGCGCGATCATCGCCGCGGCCGAGGTGCCCGCCCCCGCCCCGGTCAGCCGCCCGCCCGCGTTGGAGAGGATAAAGAGCACCCGCGGCTTCGGCCCGCTGTCCTGCGCGACCTGCGCCAGAGCCGCCGTCATCTCGGCGTCCAGACGGGCGGCCAGCGCTTCGCCCTTGTCTGCCACGCCCAGCGCCCCGGCCACGGTGCGGATTTTTTCCAGAACCGCTTCGGGCGTATGGCCCTCGGGCACGCGGACAAGCTTCACCCCGGTTTCGCGCAGGGTTTCCAGCGTCTCGGGCGGGCCTGCGCCCTCGGTCAGCAAGATCAGATCGGGCGCGACCGACAGCACGCCCTCGGGCGAAAGTGCCCGCATATAGCCGACATCGGGCAGGTCGGTGACCGTCGCAGGATAGGTCGAGGTGGTGTCGCGCCCGACCAGTCGCCCCGTCTCGCCCAAAGCCGCCACCACCTCGGTCACGCCGCCGCCGATCGAGAGCACGCGGTCTTGCGCGGCCAGCCAGCCCGGCAGCAGCGCAAGCACCGTGGCACAGACAAGCGCCCTCATTCCGCCGCCTCCCGCAGCGGGGCATCGGGCATCTCGGCCACCAGCGTGTTCCATTGCGCGACCGCCTCCGCCCCCGCCCGCAGCACCCCGAAGATCTGCGCGATCAGCAGCCCCCGCGCATCGAAGAATTCGACCGAATGCGCCGGGCCGCGGGCGGTATTCTTCACCACGGCATAGATTTCCGCGATCTCGTCCATGCGCAAATGCAGATCGAAGCCGTGATCGAACAAAGTGATCCAGGGCCCGGCATCGCCCACCCGGCCGACCGGGCCGGTGTGGATCTCGATGCAGCCGCGGTTGCCGACGAAGATCATGATCGGCACCTCGATTTCGGCAGCACGATAGAGCAGCCGCTCGACCGAGCCCGGGGCAAGACGGCGCACGAAAGGCGCCCCGGCCAGCCGATAGGCGCCCAGCCGGTTCATCTTCAGCTTCGCGCACAGTCGCAGGAACTGATGCGTGTCTTCCAGCGCCGCCCAGCCCGCGCGCAGATCCTCCAGCCGGGCGGGATTTATCTTCGCCACCTCGGGCGGCTGCCGCGGCGCCAGCGCCAGAACCGCGCCCTGATCGTCCAGCCGCAGATCGTCGAGCAGCGGCTGCCACTGCCCGACATCGCTTCCCGGGCGCAGATGCACCTTGTGCACCGCATCCCCCGCCGCATCGAAGACCTGCAACGAGCGTTTCACCCCCTGCTCCGTCTCCTCCTCCAGCGCGAAGCCATGCACCCACTGCGCCGGAAAGATCCGCAGATCGATTTCCTCGTTCACCACCAGCGCCGCATGCGGCCCCGGCCGGTAATCGTCATAGACGCCAACCTTTTCGATCACGCAGGCATCGTTGCGGGTCAGCGCCATCAGCGGTCCAAAGGCGCTCAGCCGCGGTATCAGCCGGTCGGGGCTGGCGGCGATCCTTGTGGCGCCAAAGCCAATCTGGGCGGCGCAGATTTCCGCCTCGGCCAGACCCAGCTGGGCGGCCAGATCGCGGGCATGCAGGCGGCGGTCCAGCGCACGGGCCTTGCGGATGTCTTCGGGGCTGAGGCGCGTCATGGGCTCTCCTTTCAACATGGATCAGAAACGGATCTCAGAAACGGATCGAGGTGCCGACATGCAGGGTCCGGCCCTGCCCGTTCTCGCTGGCGCTGGCCGAAAGCCAGGGCGCATAGACCTCGTCGAAGAGGTTCGTGACCTTGGCATAGATCACCGCGTCGTCGGTCACGTCATAGCTGGCGAACAGATCGACCAGCTCGTAGCTGTCGTCCTTCTGATAGGGCGTCGAGGTATAGGCGTCGGTGAAAAGCCCACCCGAGACATGGGTATATTGCGCCCCGACCGTCAGCCGATCCGCCATGAAATCGCGCGAGAGCCGGACGGAAACGGTGTCATCGGGCAGATATTGCCCGGCGCCAAGGCCCGGGGTCTGGCTGGGCAGATGGCTGGAATTATGGGTGTAGCTGAGGCCCAGATCAAAGGCGCGGTGGGCATAGTCCAGCTCGATCTCCACCCCCTCGGTTTCGGTCGTGCCGGGCACGTTGACGAAGGCCGCGCCGGTCTGGCCGAAGGCATTGGTGAAGGCCATCGAGCTGACGATGTAATTCTCCACCTCCATGTTGTAGTAATTCACCCGCCCGGAGAGCCGGTCGCCCGCAGCGAAAAGCCCCTCGCGATCAAGGGTGAAGCCCAGCTCGACCCCCTCTTCCGTCTCAGCCTCCAGCCGCGGGTTGGCGATCATGCCGACACCCCCGCCCGGATGGCTGCCGCCCAACATGGTTTCCTGCAGCGTCGGCGAACGCATCGCCCGCGACAGCGTCACATAGGGCTGGACCCAGTCGGTCGCCTGATACGCCAGCGTCAGCTTCGGATCGAGCGAGCTATTCTTGATGTCGATCGTGCCCTTCGAGGCCTCTCCGTCCAGCCGATAGGAATTCGCCCGCAGCCCCGCGGTGATCTCCCACTTGCCCTGAACGAAGGCGTTTTCCGAAAAGGCCGAGAGCCTGCGCGCCTTGCCCGTGGTCGGGTTCACCCCGCCTTTGGTTCCGCCCAGACTGTCCTGCGACGCCTCGATCCCGTTCACGCTGGTCAGCCGCCAGCCGCCGAAGCTCAGCTCGGACGTGTTCGTCACGTCCAGCCCGCGCGTCGTCGTCGACATGTTGCGCCCGACCGCCGAGGCAGAGGGAGAGCTCCCGCGCAGCCAGTCGGTCTCGGTCTTCGCCGCATAGGCATTCACCCGCAGGTCGATCAGGTTCGATCCGGGGTCGTAATGATAGCCGATCTTCGCGACATCATTCGTCAGATGCTGGAAATAGCTCGTGGCGAAAAAGTCGGTCTCGTAGCGCATCAGCGAAAAGGTCAGCCGCTGCGTCTCGGTCAGATCATAGCCCAGCTTCAGCAGCGCCGAGGAGATGTCGGTGTCGGTATTGGCGACCTCGATTCCGTCGCCGTCCTTGTAGCTGTCGCCACTGTGGCGGCTGATCGCGGCCAGCGCGTCGAACCGCCCCGCCTTCAGCGCCGCCGCCGCCATCCCCGAGCTGGTGTCGCCGTTCGAGGCATGGTCGAGCCGCACCAGCCCGCCCTGCGTTTGCCCCTCTTTCAGCACGTCGCCCGGCTCAAGCGTGCGGAAATTCGCCGAGCCGGCGATGCCCGACCCGCCCAGCCCGGTCACCGGACCGCGCGTGATATCGATGCCGGAAAGCAGGTTTTCATCCACGAAAACATAGCCCTGCGCCGCATGTCCGGTGAGGCGGAAGGTCTGCGGCACGCCGTCAAGCGACATCGCCACCCGGCCCGAGCCCTCGAAACCGCGGATATTCACCGAAACGCCCGGATTGCCCGGATCCTTTTGCGTGAAAACCGAGGTCTGCACCCGCAACAGCCCGTCGAGATCGCTGGTGCTGGTGGCGCCGCGCAGATCGTCGCCGGTCAGATGGGTGGCGTTTTCGCCCGCAAGGATCGGCGTGCCGTCCTCGGCATGGCCGATCACGATCTGACCCAGCCAGAGCGTGTCATCGGCCTGTTCCGCCGCAAGCGGCAGGGACAGGGCGGTGGAGCAAAACAGAAAGGCGGCCAGCTGCCGCGATGCGAGGCGCATGAAGATCTCCCGGTCGAAAGCGTGTCGGCTTTGCTGGCGCGGGCTGGCAGTCCTCCATCTCAGCGCATCATTGTTATCTGAGTTATTTTGTCAAGAAATGGTTTTCATCTTCGCGGTCTTGTCTGCGGCGGCCAGCGTGATCTGCCGCGAGCACAGTGCCCGGCGCAGCGCGGCATCGTGGCTGATCACGATCAGCGCCATGTTGCGGCGTTGCGCCAAGGGCAGCAGCGCCCGCCACAGCGCCTGCGCCGCCAGCGCATCGAGCTGCGCGGTGATCTCGTCGCAGATCAGCACCCGCGTCTGCGGCAGGAAGAACCGCGCCAGCGACACCCGGGCCAGCTCGCCGCCCGACAGCTCGGCGGGGTGGCGGTCGGCCCAGCCGGGACGGATCGCCAGCGCGGCCAGAACCTCGGGGTCGGGCGGCGCGGCATTGGCCAGAATGCGCCCGACCGTCCAGCGCGGATCGACGGCCAGTTCCGGCGCCTGCGGCACATGCTGCACCGGGCCGGGCTGGCGGCGGGGAAGGGCCGCGCCCTGCCACAGCACCCGCCCCGCATCTGGGACAAGCGCGCCCGACAGCACCCGCGCCAGCGTCGATTTCCCCGCGCCCGAGGCGCCGCAAAGCCCCAGCACCTCGCCCGGCGCCAGAGTCAAAGAGAGATCCTGCAGCACCGGACGGCCGGCGAAGGCCAGCGAAATATCCTCGGCCCTCAGCATGGTGGATCGGCCTCGGCCCAGCTTTGCGCCGCCCAGAGCGCGCGGGAAAACGGATGCCGCAGCTGCCCGCCGGTGAAATCCTGTGCCAGCGCGGTTTCGACCATCCGGCCCTCCTGCAAGATCGTGACCCGCCCGGCAATGGCGATGAGCCGCGGCAGATCATGGCTGATCACGCAGACCCCCTGCCCCTGCGCGGCCAGCCCGGCCAGCAGCGCCAGGATCCGGTCTGCGGTTTCGGGGTCAAGGCCCAGCGTCGGCTCGTCGGCGATCAGGAAACCGGCGCCGGTCGCCAGCGCGGTGGCGATCAGCGCGCGTTTCGCCATGCCCCCCGACAGCTCGTGCGGAAAGGCCCGGGCGGCGGTTGCGGGCAGGCCAAGCCGGGCGAGCGCGGCGGGCAGATCGGGTGGCGGCTGCCCCGCCAGCCGGGCAAAGCGGCAAATCTGATCGCCAAGCCGGGTCAGCGGATCGAGCGCGTCGATCGCTTGCGGCGCAAGCGCCAGTTGCCCCGGGGCAAGTCCTTGCCCATCAAGCGTGATCTGCCCGGAAACCTCGGCATTGCGGGGCAAAAGGCCCATCAGCGCCTCGGCCACCAGACTTTTGCCCGCGCCGGAGCCGCCCACCAGTCCGATCACCTCACCCCGCGCCAGGGTCAGCTCAAGCCCGGAGAGCGCCGTGGCATGGCTGCCGTCATGGCGGCGAAACCGCACCGAAAGCGACCTGACCCGCAGCATCACGCCACCCCCTCGCGCGGGTCGGCGGCGCGGCGCAGGGTCTCTCCGAACAGCTCGAAGCTGAGCGCGACGATCATCAGCCCCAGCCCCGGAAACAGCGCCACCCACCAATGTCCGGCCAGAATCCCGCGCAGGCTTTCCGACAGGATCACCCCGATCGAGGGCAGATGCGGCGGGATGCCAAGGCCGATGAAGGAAAGCCCGGCCTCGTGCAGGATCGCATGCGGAAAGATCAAGACGAAGCCCGCCACCACCTGCGGCAGCAGATGCGGCGCCAGATGATGCCGCGCGATCCAGCGCCGCGGACGGCCCAGAGCGCGCGAGACGGCGACGAAATCAGCCGCGGCGACGGTCTGCGCCTCGTGCCGCAAGACGCGGGCCAGCCGCGGCCAATGCGTCAGCCCGACGCCAAGGACGACGCCCCAGATCCCGCCGCCGGCCGCATAGGCGACCAGCATGATCAGCACGAAATGCGGCAGGCCCAGCGCCATCTCGGTCAGCACGCCGACGATCCGGTCCAGGCGACGGTCCAGCGCGGCGGCAAGGCCAAGCACGACCGCCAGCGCCGTCGACAGGATCGCGGCGAAAAGCCCGACCTTGACCGAGACGGCCAGCGCGGCAAGGCTGCGTGCCGCCATGTCGCGACCCAGCGCATCGGTGCCGAACGGATGGGCCAGCGAGGGCGGCAGGTTGCGGGTTACGGCACTGACCGCGGGGCCGGTCTCGGGCAGGGCCAGCGCGACCAGGATCGGCGCGGCGAAGACCGCCGTCACCAGCCCACCGCGCCAAAGCAGCGCGCGGCGCAGCGGCGACCGAAAGCCGATCGGGCGCAGGCTTGGGCTGATATCGGTCATCGCATGTCCCTCAGCCGCGGATCGGCCAGCCGCGCGGCGATATCGGCCAGAAGGTTGCCACAAAAGACAAAAAGCAGCGTCGCCAGCGCGATGCCCAGCAGCAGCGGCGCATCGGCCCCGGTGGCGGCACGCACCGTGGCCTGACCAAGCCCCGGCCAGGCAAAGATCGTCTCGGCCAGAACCGAGCCGCCGACCAGCTCGCCCGCCCCCGCCAGATGCACCGTCAGCGCCGGGCCAAGCGCATGCCGGGCACCGTAGCGAAAGGCCAGCCGCAGGGGCGAGGCGCCATGTGCCGCCAGATGCCGCGCCGCCGGGCTTTCCAGAAAGGTCACGGCGCGGGCGCGGCTGTGCAGGATCAGCGCCGAAATGCCGACGACCGAGACGGTGACGGCGGGCAGGATCAGATGGGTCAGCCGCGCGCCAAGGCCCGCCTCGGCCGCGGTCAGGCCGGGGGGGGTCGCGCAACAGGCGGGCAACCAGCCCAGCCCCACGGCAAAGACCGTGACAAGCAGGATCGCGATCCAGAACCCCGGGCTGGCCGAAAGCAGCACCGCAACCCCCCGGATCAGCCGGTCGGGCCAGCGCCCCCGCATCGCCGCGGCCAGCAGGCCCAGCGAAAAGCCGAGCCCCAGCGCCAGGAAAAACGCCGTGCCGATCAGCGCCAGCGAGGCCCCGGCGCGCTGGGCGATCAGATCGAGCACCGGCGCGTTGTAGGTGATCGAGGTGCCGAAATCGCCCGTGGCGAGATGGGACAGCCACAGCCAGAACCGCTCGGGCGCGGGGGCATCCAGCCCCCAGGCCGCGGCGATGGCGGCGCGTTGCTCGGGGCCGACCTGCGCCACCCGCGCGCCGACATAGGCCTGCACCGGATCGACCGGGGCCAGCGAGACCAGCGTGAAGAGCCCCGCCATCGCCAACGGTACCAGCCAGAAAAGCCGGATCAGCCGCTCCAGAAGCAGCCGGGCCAGCCAGCTCCGGGCCATCAGTTGCAGGTCCATTTCCAGTCTTGCAGGCCCTGGGTGATCGGATAACCATGACCATGCGGCTCGATCTGCAGCGGGCCAAGGTCAAGGCATTCGCTGACCCAATAGCTGTGGTCGATGTTCACCAGCCAGGCCCAGGCGGCATCGCCGCGCGCGCCAAAGCCGGTGCGTCCATCCCATTGCGCCGCCTGCCATTCCGGCAGCGCGGCGGCGAAATCCGGGGCAGCCTGCGCCGCATCCAGATGCGCATCGACCACCGGGTTCTTGTAATAGCCGGGGTTGTAATACTCGACGCCCGCGAAATCGCCATGATGAAGCGCATAGATTTCAGAGGGATCATGCGCGCCCCAGCCGAACAGCACCGCATCCGCATGCATCACGTTGTCGATGTCGTCCCAGCTTTTGCCCGCAGGCTCGATGGCGATGCCCACCGCCTTCGCCTGTTCGGCAACGCCCAGCGCCAGCGCCTGACGCAGCGAATCCGAGGCGGGATAGACAAGGGTGAAGCGCGCCTCCCGCCCGTCCTTTTCGCGCAGCCCGTCGCCGTCGCGGTCGATCCAGCCCGCGGTTTCCAGCGTCACCGCGGCGGCGATCGGGTCGGCATCGGGCAGGGCGGCGGCGGGCTGATCCCAGGGCAGGCCGTCGGCCGGACCATGCGCCGGGCGGCCATGGCCATCCAGCGCCAGATCGACCAGCGCCTTGCGGTCCAGCAGCTGGTTGAGCGCGCGGCGAATGGCGGGATCGGCGGTCACGTCATTGCCGACGGGCTTGCCCGCGGCGGTCTTGCCCCCGGCGGCAACCATCGGAAACATCACGCCGCGGTTGTCGACGCTCTGCACATGCAGCGTCCGCATGCCCGGAGGCGGCGCATCGGAGCCTGCCGGGGGCACGGCCGCCACCTGCACCGCCCCGGTCTGCGCCAGCGCGATCGCCGCCGCTTCCGCGCCGAAGACGAAGCTCACCCGCGGAAAGGGAATCGTGCCGCCGTGCCAATAGGGGTTCGGTTCGACCACCAGCTGCTCGCCCGGACGCCATTCGACCATCCGGAACGGCCCGGCGCCCAGCGGATGACGGGCGTAATCCGCGCCATAGCCCGCCTTCGGCACGATGCCGAGCCCGACCAGATGGCTGGTGAAGGTGATCTGCGGCCGCATCAGCTCCAGTTCCACCGTATCGGGGGCGATGGCGCGGGCTTCGCGCAGGATCTTCATGTCAACGAGCCCGCCCGCATCGCGCGCGGCGTTGAAGGTGAAGGCCACATCCTCGGCCGTCAGCGCCGTGCCGTCGGAGAATTTCGCATCCTGCCGCAGTTTGATCGTCCAGGTCAGGCGGTCCTCCGACAGGCTCCAGCTGGTCGCCAGATCGCCGACCATCGTCAGATCGGCGTCGAAGCGCAGCAGCGTCGCCTGAAACAGCGGGTTGCCGTAGCGGCCCCAGCCCATCACCGGATCAAAGCCGCCCTCGGGCTCGCCGCCCACCGCCAGAACCAGCGGCGGCACCGGACCGGCCTGCAAGGATGTCGCCAGCGCGAAAGCCAGCAGCGCAGCAGGCACCAGCCCGTTCAAGGTTTTTTTCGACATCTCGCCCCCGCGGTATGATTTAGGAAAATCTAAATCATACGATCACGGCTTTTGTCCACAGCGAATGCGGCGGTGGGGGCTCAGGCGGTGGGGCGGCTGAAAACATAGCCGACGCCGGTGACCATCAGCGCGGCGACGGCGGCGGTCTGCCAGGCGGCGGGGTGGCGCAGCAGGATGAACAGCGCCAGACCCAGCGCCGAGCCGCACAAAGCCATCACCTTGCCGCGCCGCGGGATCGCACCGCGTTCGCGCCAGTCGCGCAGCATCGGGCCGAAGCTCGGGTGGGTCAGCAGCCAGTCCTCCAGCCGTTCGGAGGAGCGGGCAAAGAAGGCCGCGGCCAGGATCAGGAACGGCACCGTCGGCAGCACCGGCAGAAAGATGCCGACAAAGGCGACCGCCGTGAAGATCAGGCCGATGCTCAGATAGATCGCCCGCAACAGACGTTCTCCGGGCGTGTGCTGGCTCATCTCTCGCCTCCCTCGTGGCCGACGACCGCGCCGGACCGGGCGGCGTCGCGTGAAACCGAATCACCCCCCGAACCGCCGTACCCCGGACATGATGTCGCGGTGCTCTGACGTGAAGCAGGCCACAGCCGGGGCAAGGACGCAACGGAAATTGCCGGTCTGCCGGGGTCTGGGGGGGATCTTGCGGCGCCGGTTGCATTAAAGCTGACAAAAACAATCTGCTATGTCAACGCCGCCGGGCGGGCCGGGGACCAGGCGGGCGCCAGATGATGCAGCACCAGCGGTCGGCCGCCGTGGATGGCGACCGCGATTTCGGTGTCGTAAAGCGCGGAAAGCTGCGGGCCGGTCAGCACCGCCTCGGGCCTGCCCGTTGCCACCACCGCACCCGCTTTCATTGCCACCACATGATCGGCCCAGGCGGCGGCAAAGTTCAGATCATGCAGCACGATCAGCACCGAGCCGCCCGCATCGCGCAGCCGCGCCAGATGCGCCATCAGCCCCCGTGCATGCGCCAGATCGAGGTTGTTCAACGGCTCGTCGAGGATCAGCCAGGGCGTTTCCTGCGCCGCCGCCATCGCCAGATGCGCCCGCTGCGCCTGCCCGCCCGAGAGCGTGTCAAGGAAACGCTGCGCCAGCGGCTCCAGCTCGAACTCCGCCAGCGCCCGGGCGATGGCGGCGTGATCGGCAGGCCCCGGACGGCCATGGCAATGCGGCCAGCGGCCGAAGGCCACCAGATCCCGCACCCGCAGCCGCGAGGCAAGCCCGGTATGCTGCCCGAGGAACGCCAGCTCCCGCGCCAGAACCCCGCCCGGGGTCGTCGCCACATCGCGCCCGTTCACCCGCACCGTGCCGGGCGGCGGCGTCTCGACCCGCGCGATCAGCCGCGACAGCGTCGATTTCCCCGCCCCGTTCGGCCCGATCAGCGCGGTGATCTGCCCCGCGGGCAGGGTCAGCGTCGTCGGCGCCAGAATCCGCACCCCGCCCAGCGTGAAAGACAGCTCCGTCACCTCGATCATCGGATTTTCCCCCGCATCAGCAACACCAGGAACAAAAGCCCGCCGCCGCAATCCAGCACGACGCTGAGCGTGGCTTTCAGGCCCAGCAGCCGCTCGAAGACCCATTGCCCGCCAATGAGCCCGATCAACGCCAGCCCCACCGACAGCCCCAAAAGCTTCCGATGCGGCGCCCCGGGCGCGAGGCTTTGCGCCAGACCGGCGACGATCAGCCCGAAAAAGGCGATCGGCCCGACCAGCGCCGTCGCCGTCGCGGTCAGCACGGCGACCAGCGCCAGCGTGCCCAGCACCATCGCCCGATGCGGCAGGCCAAGCGACAGCGCCCGGTCGCGGCCCAAAGCCAGCACGTCAAGCCGCGGCCCCAGCCAAAGCGCCAGCGCCAGCGCAGGCAGCGCAAGGGCGGCGGCGTAAAGCAGCGTCTCGACCGAGGGGCGGGAGAAATTGGCGAAGCTGACCGATTGCGCGACGGCATTGGCATTCGGGTCGAGCACCCGCATCACCAGCACCGATCCGGCGCGAAACAGGATGCCCAGGATCACCCCGCTCAGGATCGTGCGGCCGATGTCGGCGCCCCGCGCCCGGCCCAGAAGCGTGCCGAACAGCGCCGCGGCAAGGCCGGTCATCAGCGCGGTCTCCAGCAGGAATTTCGGCCCGGCAGGCAGGGCGGCAAAACCGGAGATACCAAGGGTGGCCAGCGAAGCGCTCTGCACCAGCAGATAAAGCGCGTCAAACCCCATGATCGCGGGCGTCAGGATTCGGTTTTGCGCCACGGTCTGAAACAGCACCGTCGCCATCGCCACCGAGGCCGCCACCAGCGCCAGAGCCGCCAGTTTCTCCGCCCGCAAACCCAGCACGAAGCCGATATTGCCCGAAAGGCCCTGAAACAGCCAAAGCCCGGTGACCAGCGCCACCCCCGCCGCCAGCGTGACCGAAAGCCTAATGCCCATCGCGATCGCCCCGCCACAACAGCCACAGGAAGGCAAGCGCCCCGATCACCCCAAGGATCGTCCCGGCCGGGATCTCGTAGGGGTGGATCAGGATCCGCCCCGCCAGATCGCAGGCCAGCACCAGCCCCGCCCCCGCCAGCGCCACGACGGGCAGGGCGGCGCGCAGATTGTCGCCCATCACCCGCGTCACCAGATTGGGCACGATCAGCCCGACAAAGGGAAACATGCCCACCGTCACCACCACCATCGCGGTGACCAGCGCCACCACCGCAAGGCCAAGGCGCAGCACCGCGCGGGGGTTCAGACCCAGCGCGGTGGCGGCCTCGGGGCCAAGGCCAAGGATCGCGAACCGGTCGGCGGCGGCCCAGGCCAGCGCCACCGCTCCGCCCGCGATCCACAAGAGCTCATAGCGCCCGGCAATGACGCCGGAAAACTCGCCCGACATCAGCCAGACCGAAACATAGGGCAGCAGATCGGTTTCCCAGCCGACAAAGGTCACGCCCGCGCCCAGAACGCCGGACAGGATCAGCCCGGAAAGCGGCACCAGATAGATCTCGCGCGGGGACAGGCGGCGGATCAGCGCGGCGAAAAGCACGGTGCCCAGCAGCGCCGAGACCGCGGCCACCCCCATCTTGAGCCAGATCGGCGCGGCGGGGGCGACAAGGGTGATCGCCAGAAGCCCCGCCGCCGCCGCCTCGGGCGTGCCCGCCGTGGCGGGCTCGACGAAACGGTTGCGCAGGATCTGCTGCATCACCACGCCCGCCACCGCCAGCGCCGCCCCGGTCAGGATAGCCGCCGCGGTGCGCGGAATGCGCGAGACCCACAAAAGCAGCCCGGCCTGCCCGTCAAGGCTGGCCGCGCCGACGCACAGGCTTGCCAGCGCCAGCGCGGTCAGGACGGCAAGGCTCGGCACAAGCGGGCGGGTCATCGCCGTCTCAGCCTTCGAGCGCGGCCAGAAGTTCGGCCAGATTTGCCATCAGCGCCTGATAGCCGCCGCCCGCGATGTAAAGATTGGCGGCGTTCAGCGTCACCACCTGCCCGGCCTTGGCGGCCTTGGTGCCCGCCACCAGCGGGTTGTTCAGCGTCTCGGCGGCCGAGGGCCCCCCGGCCCCGGTGGCGGCGCCGCGATCCACCACGATCAGCCAGTCGGGATCGACCTCGGCGATGAATTCGAAGGAAATCGCATCGCCATGCACCTCGGGTTTCAGCGCCGGATACGCCTCGGGCAGGCCGACCGTGTCATGGATCCAGCCAAAGCGCGAGCCGCGGCCATAGGCGGACATCTTTGGACCGTTGGTCAACACGATCAGCGCATCGCCCTTGCCCTTGGCGGCCGCCTGCACCGCGGCGATGCGGGCATCAAGCGCGGTGGCCAGCTCGGCCGCCTTCGTCTCCTTGCCGAAAAGCCTGCCATAGGCGGCCAGTCGCGCCCGCGCGTCGCCCACCACATCGGCGGAAATCGACATGTCGATCACGGGCGCCACCTGCGCCACGGCGTCGAATTGCGCCGCCGACCGCGCCCCCACCACGATCAGATCGGGGGCGAGGGCCGAGAGAGCTTCAAGGTCCGGCTCGAACAGCGTGCCGATCGGCGCCGCGCCTTTCGGATCGAGATAATCGACATAAAGCCGGTCCGGCAGGCCGGTCGGCGTCACGCCAAGCGCCGCCAGCGTATCGGCGGCGGCCACGTCGAAGACCGCGACCGAGGCGGGGGCGGCAGGCAGGCTGACCGGGCCGCGGGCGGTGGCGATGGTCACCGGATCGGCAAGGACGGGAAGGGCGGCCAGCGTCAGCGCCGCCGCAAGTGCAAAGCGTTTCATCGGGTCTCTCCGGGGTTGGGCGTGGCTGAAACTGGCTTCGCGGGGACTCAGATACCCCCTTGCCCGGGTCTTGACCAGCAGGTAGCCTACAAAAAAACTAAGGATATACGGATGATCGTCACCACAGCCCGGTTTGCCACCCCGCATGCCGCGAAATACATCGCGCAGCTGTGCAAGCATTTCGCCCACAAGGTTCCCGCCGACTGGGACGAGACGCAGGGGCAGGCGGCGCTGCCCTCGGGCCTGGTCAGCCTGCGCGCCGAGGCCGATGCGCTGCATGTGCGGATCACCGCCGAGGATGCCAAGGCGATGATCCAGTCGCGGTTTGTGGTCGACAGCCATCTGGTGACCTTTGCCCATCGCGAGGGATTCACCGGGCTGTGCTGGCAGATCGAGGCCGGCTGAGATCAGCGCCACAGGAAACTGACCGCGGCAGCCAGAAACCCCGGGACAGAACCGCCATGGCCCTGACCTGGGATTTCCGCAAGCGCGGTGCCCAGATCCTGCGCCAGCCGCCCGGCCCGGCCCGCCATGTCGCGTTCGGCCAGCCGCGCCACCCGGTCGGGGGCGATCCCGGCCGCCTTGGCCGCAGCGGGCCGCTCCAGCGCGCCGATCGTCAAGAGCACCGCCGGGCGCGGCCCGGGCGGCGGCGCATAGGCCCCCGGATCGGTCCAGAGCGAGGGGCTGCCCGCCGCGACATGGCTGAACAGATCGGGCCGGGCAAAGCCCGCCCGCAGCGCAAAGGCGCCGCCATAGGAATGGCCGAGCACCATCCGGTGCCGCGGATCGACGGGCAGCACCGCCTCGACCCGCGGCAGGATCGTGTCGGTCAGCAATGCAAGCGTCGCCGCCGCCCCCGGGGCCTCGATCAGATCGGGGCCGCGCCGGGCCAGATCGATCAGCCCCGGCCCGGGCCAGCCGATCCCCACCACCACCGTCGGCCGCACCGGCCCCGCCGCCTGCGCCGAGCCCTGCAGCACCAGCGCCTCGCGCAGGGTTGCGAAACTCCAGCCCGCATCAATGGCATAGATGATGCCATAGCCCCCGGGCGGGGGCGGCGCATCGGGCCAGCCCACCACCACGGCCAAGGGCCCCTGCGGCGCGGCGATCTCGAACCGGGCGGTGCGCTCAAGCACCAGCGCCGGTCCCAGATCCTGCACCGTCCCGACAGTCTGGGCGGCCGCCCCCGTGCCGCCCAGCACCAGCATCAGGGCCAGCACCCGCCGCATCAGAACCGCCGCGTCAGCGCCAGCGAGACGCTGCGGGGTTCGCCGCGGAAGTTGAAGACAGTCGGGCCGCCGACGCGGGAATAGTAATCCTTGTCCAAGACGTTCGAGACCGTCAGCCGCAGATCGGTCATCTCGTTCAGCTGCCGCTTCGCGGTCAGGTCGAGCACGCCATGGCCCGGGGCGCGGATCGTGGTCGTGCCCGAAACCGAGGAAAAGCCCGAGACCGCCCGCCATTGCCCGCCAAAGGACCAGTCAGCCAGCGCCCCCTCGGTCACGTCATATTCGGCCGAAAGCTTCAGCATGTGCCGCGGCGTGTAGGTCGAGAACTGCGCACCCGCGGTGGGGCCGTTGCGATATTCCGAGCTCGACCAGGTGTAGCCGCCCGCCAGATGCAGCGAAGGGCCGATCTCGCCCGCCGCTTCGATCTCGAAGCCGCGCATCCGCACCTCGCCCTCGGCCACGGCATATGTGGTGCCCGGCACCGTCTGCGCCCGGTTCACCTGATCGAGCTGGAACAGCGCGGCAGAGACATCGAGCCCCGCGCCCAGCGTCGCCTTGGCGCCGATCTCGATCTGCTGGCCTTCGAGCGGATCGAGCACCCGGCCCGCCGCATCCAGCGCGGTCTGGGTCTGGAAGATTTCGGTATAGCTGGCGTAAAGCGTCGTTTCCGGGGTCAGATCGAAGGTCACCCCGGCAAAGGGCGTCGGATGGGCATCCACGCCCACCTGCGTCCGCAGCCCGCCCGCCGAGACCGAATCGACATCATGCCAGCTCAGCCGGGTGCCCCCCAGCAGCGTCAGCCGGTCGGTCGGTTTCAGCCGCCCCTGCGCATAGACCCCGCGCGAGGTGGTGTCGGTCGTCGCCACCGGCCCATAAGTCACGTTCGGCGCCGCCAGCCCGGAGGTGTTCCAGTTGTCGAGATCCCAGCTGCCGGAAAAGCTGCCCGAGGCGACGCGCAGGCTTGTGTCGCTGTTTTGCGCATCGACGCCCAGGATCGCCAGACCCTCCCAGCCGCCCAGCGCAAAGGGCAGTTCGGCATGGGCGTCGAAGGCGGTGGTGTCATGGGTGAAATCGCGGGCGATCCAGGACAGCCGCGACACGGTATTGTCGGCTGCCGCCGCCGTGCCGGTATAGGCGTAAAGGAAATCGCCGGTCTGATGCGAGCGGCGCAGGCTGGTCTTGACCCGGACGCCATTCTCGAAGCGGTGCTCGAGCGCGGCGACGCCATCGGTCACGTCATTGTCGAAGCGGTTCCAGTCGGCAGCGGTGGTGACCGCCGGATCAAGCCACAGCAGCGTGCCATCGGCCCGGGTCGGCAGGCCGTTATAGGGCGCGATATCGCGGCGCATGTTCGAGATCGAGAAGGTCGCGGTGGTATTCGGGCCGATATCCCAGGCCAGCGCGCCATAAAGCTGATCGACGCCGTTTTCCTGCTTGTCGACAAAGCCGTCGCCCGCCGCATGGGCGGCCACCACCCGGCCGCGCAGAGTTCCCGCGGCATTCAATGCGCCGCCGTAATCCAGCTCCAGCCGCTTTTGCCCGACCGAGGTGACAGTGGCGGTGACCGACCCGCCCGGCTCGGTCCGGTTCGCCTGTTTCAGCCGCATGTTCACCGCCCCCGCAGGCGAGCCCGCGCCGATGAACAGCCCCGAGGGCCCCTTGAGAACCTCCACATGGTCAATGATCGACAGATCCGGCTGCGTGCCATAGATCGAGCTGACCGGCGCGGGCAGGCCGTCGTAATAAAGATAATCCAGCTCGAACCCGCGCGAGAACAGCGAGGACCGGCCGATGTCATTCGACAGCACCAGCAGGCCCGGGGTGTTCTCGATCGCGGTTTCCAGCGCGGTATAACCGCCGTCCTCGATCTGCTTGCGGGTCACGACCGAAGTCGATTGCGGCACTTCGCGCGGGGTCATCGCCGCCTTTTCACCGACCGAGATCAGCCCGCTTTTGTAGCTGTCCGTGCCCTCGGTCTCGTAGCTGGCGCCCTTGACGGTGATCGCCCCCAGATCGGTGCTGTCCTCGGCCCAGGCCCCGCCCGCAAGCAACGGCGCGACCAGCGCCGTGCCCAGGAAAAGCGCGCTGCGCATCGTCAGTCTCTGCATTCCGGTTCCTCGTCTTTATATCCGATAATTTTTGTAATATATTTTCAGGAGACGCCCGGCGCCGCCACGGCCCGGGCTTGCGAAAACCGTCAAACTGCTTGTCGAAACCGTCAGATTGAGGCCGCGATGACCCGTTCGATCCTGTTGCAGGACATTGCCGCCGAGGCGCATCTGTCGGGGGCGGAGTTCGGCGCCACGATTCGCCCGGATCGCGTGGCGCTGGAGGGAGTGAGGATTGCGGGGCAGCTGCCCTCGGGGCTGCGGCTGCATACATTGGATGCAACGGCCGCGACCGATTTCGAGACCCGGATCCTGCGCGACCCCGGGGTGGTGCTGCATCTGATCCTTGCGGGCAGTGCCGAGGCCTTCATCGGGCCGCATCGGCTGCGGCTGGAACGCCGGGCCAAAGAGCCGGTCCGGATGGCCTTTTACGCGCTGGAGGCCGCGGCGCCCTTCCTGCGCCGGGCGCGGGCGGGCGATCATCTGCGCAAGGTCAGCATCGACATCGGCTGGGACTGGCTTGCCGCGCGCGGCATCCCGCCCGCGCGGGTTCTGGACGGCGCCGCCTTTCGGCACGAGACCTGGCCCGCGACGGCGACCGAAACCGCGATGGCCGAAGAGCTGGTGGCGCTGGACCGGACCGGCGCCAATCCCGGCAACCCGCTCAGCCGCGAGGCGCTGGTCTTCGGCCTGGTCGCGGGGCTGATGGCGCGGCTGACCGCCGCCCCCGGGGCATTGCGTCCGGCCGAGACCGAGCGGCTGCGCCGGCTCGAGGATCGGGCGCTGCGCCCCGGCCCGATGCCCGATCTGGCGCAGATCGCCGAGGAGGCGGGGATGAGCCTGTCCTCGCTGCAGCGGCTGTTTCAGCGCGCCTATGGCGTGTCGGCGAAGGCGCGGATCAGGGCCTTGCGGCTGCGCCGGGCCGAGGCGGCGCTGCGCGGCGGGGCGAGCGTGCGCGCGGCGGCGCATCTGGCGGGCTTCGTCTCGGTCGAGAGCTTCGCCACCGCCTTTCGGCGGGAATTCGGCCTGCCGCCCTCGGCGCTGGGGCGCTGAGCCGGGCGCGGTTTTCGGCCACGTCACCGCGCCGTGACCCGTCGGGCGTGGCAAAGCCCGGGCAAACTCTGTATATCTGCGCGAAACGTCGCGAAAGGACTGCCCGTGACCATCCATCTGCACATGAACGACCTGCCCGAGGGGCTTGATCTTGGCCCCGTCGTCGCCATCGATACCGAAACCATGGGGCTTGATCCGCGCCGCGACCGGCTGTGCCTCGTGCAGATGTCTTCGGGCGATGGCCATGCGCATCTGGTGCAGATCGCGAAAGGCCAGACCGAGGCGCCGCGGCTTTGCGCCATGCTGGCCGATCCGAAGGTGGAGAAGCTTTTCCACTTCGCCCGGTTCGACATTGCCGCGCTTTACAATGCCTTCGGCGTGGTGACCGCGCCGGTCTTCTGCACCAAGATCGCCTCGAAGATGGTGCGCACCTTCACCGACCGGCACGGGCTGAAATATCTGCTGGCCGATCTGGTGGGCGTCGATGTCTCGAAGCAGCAGCAGACCTCGGACTGGGGCGCGTCCGAGCTGACCCAGGCGCAGCTCGACTATGCCGCCTCGGACGTGCTTTACCTGCATCAGCTGAAAGCGGCCCTGGTCGAACGCCTCGCCCGCGAGGGCCGGACCGAGCTGGCGCAGGCCTGTTTCGACTTCCTGCCCGCCCGGGCCCGGCTGGATCTGATGGGCTGGGAGGAACCGAATGACATCTTCCACCACTGATTTTGCCGATACCGCCCGGCGCGTGATCGAAATCGAGATCGCCGGGCTGCAGGCGCTGGCGGAAAACCTGAACGGTGCCTTCGGCGCGGCGGTGCAGATGATCCTGTCCGCGCGTGGCCGGGTGATCGTTTCGGGCATGGGCAAATCGGGCCATATCGCGCGCAAGATCGCGGCGACGCTGGCCAGCACCGGCACGCCCGCGCAATTCGTGCATCCGGCCGAGGCGAGCCATGGCGATCTGGGCATGGTCACGCGCGAGGATGTGGCGCTGGTGCTGTCCAACTCGGGCGAGACGCCGGAGCTGGCCGATCTGATCGCCCATACGCGGCGGTTTTCCATTCCGCTGATCGGCGTTGCGGCACGGCCCGACTCGACGCTTTTGCGGCAGGCCGATGTGGCGCTGGTGCTGCCGCAGGCCGAGGAAGCCTGCGGCACCGGCGTCGTGCCCACCACCTCGACGACGATGACGCTGGCGCTTGGCGATGCGCTCGCCGTCGCGCTGATGGAGCATCGCCAGTTCACCCCCGAACATTTCCGCACCTTCCATCCGGGCGGCAAGCTCGGCGCGAAACTGTCCAAGGTTGCGGATCTGATGCACCGGGACATGCCGCTGGTGACCGGCACGACGCCGATGCCCGAGGCGCTGTTGATCATCAGCCAAAAGGGTTTCGGCGTCGTCGGCGTCACCGATGCCGAAGGGCGGCTGATCGGCATTGTCACCGATGGCGATTTGCGCCGCCACATGGACGGGCTTTTGTCGCGTTCGGTCGCCGAGGTGATGACCCGCTCGCCGCGCACCATCGCCCCCACCGCGCTGGCCGAGGCCGCGGTGGCGGTGATGAACGACTGCAAGATCACCTGTCTGTTCGCAGTCGAGGACGGCAAGCCGGTCGGCATCCTGCATATCCACGACTGCCTGCGCGCCGGGGTGGTGTGATGACCTCTGAAAGCCGCCATACCGCGCTGGTGCATTGGGCCAAGATCGCCCTGCCGCTGTGCGCGCTGGTGCTGCTTTCGACGCTGTTCCTGTTTTCCGGCAAGGTCGACCCGACCACGGCGGCGATCTATTCCAAGGTCGATGTGGCCACCCTTGCCCGCGAGCAGCGCCTGACCGCGCCCGAGTTTTCCGGCATGACCGAGGACGGTGCGGCGCTGACGGTGCGGGCCGCGACCGCCGCCCCCGATGCCGCGGGCAATGGCGCCTCTGCCAGTCAGATCATCGCCAGGCTGGAGGAAGGGTCGGGCGTCGTCACCGACCTGCGCGCGAAATCCGGCCGGATCGATCCCGCGGCGGGGCAGATCCGGCTGCATGACGGCGTGGCGGTGCAGACCACCTCGGGCTATCGGATCGCGACCGAGCAGCTGGAGATGGCGACCGACCGCACAGCGATCACCGCGCCGGGCGCGGTCTCGGCCGAGGCGCCCTTCGGGCGCTTGCAGGCCGGTCGGATGCAGATTGACCGCAAGGATGCGCAAACCGGCTCGGATCTTGTGTTCCAAGGCGGCGTGAAGCTGATATATCACCCGCAGAAATGAGGTTCCGATGCGCTTTCTGCCTGCCCTTGCCGGTCTGACCCTTGCCCTTGCCTGCGGCGCGGCCACGGCCCAGGAGGTCGCCTTTCCGGGCCTGCGCACCGACACCAGCGCGCAGGTGGAGGTGACGGCCGACAGCCTCTCGGTGCATCAGGCCGATGGCTCTGCGGTCTTCACCGGCAATGTGCTGATCGTGCAGGGGCCGATGCGGCTGAAGGCCGAAAAGGTCGAGGTCGAATATGGCGCCGACCGCAGCAAGATCGCGAAACTGCATGCCTCGGGCGGGGTGACGCTGGTCTCGGACAAGGATGCCGCCGAGGCCCGCGAAGCCGTTTATGAAGTCGCCGCGGGCGCCGTCGAGCTGACCGGAGACGTGCTTTTGACGCAGGGGCGGAACGTGCTTTCGGGGCAGCACATGACGATCGATCTGAAGACCGGCACCGGGCGGATGGATGGCCGCGTGCGCACCATCCTGCAGCCGGGGGACCGCCAATGACCGAGGCGCAGCGGATCGAGGCTGAAAGCCTGACCGGGCTGGATGTGACCAGCCTGCGCAAGAGCTATCGCAAGCGGCTGGTGTTGCGCGATGTGTCCTTGCGGCTGGAGCGCGGCGAGGTGGTGGCGCTGCTCGGTCCGAACGGGTCGGGCAAGACGACCTGCTTTTACGCCATCGCCGGGCTGGTGGCGCCCGATGCCGGGCGGGTGAGCATCGATGGCATCGATGCGACCGGGCTGCCGATGTATCGCCGCGCCCGGCTGGGCATCGGCTATCTGCCGCAGGAGGCCTCGATCTTCCGCGGCCTGACGGTCGAACAGAACATCCTGGCGGTGCTGGAAATCGCGCTCGACGATCCGCACCACCGCCGCGAGCGGCTGGAAGAACTGCTCGGCGATTTCGCCATCACCCATCTGCGGCAGGCCCCGGCGCTGGCGCTGTCGGGGGGCGAGCGGCGGCGGGTGGAGATTGCCCGCTGTCTGGCAGCTGACCCGAAATATCTGCTTCTGGATGAACCCTTTGCAGGGGTGGACCCGATTGCGGTCTCGGAGATCCGCGCCTTGGTGTCGCATCTGAAGGAACGCGGCATCGGCGTTCTGATCACCGATCACAACGTCCGGGAAACGCTGGAAATCGTTGATCGGGCTTATATTCTTCACGATGGCAGGGTGCTGATGTCGGGCCGCACCGAAGAGGTGGTGCAGGACGAGAACGTCCGTCGCGTCTACCTCGGCGAGAATTTCCGGATTCAGTAACAGAGCTTTCACAAAGGATGCGTTCGGGCAGTTGACAGCCCCGCGGTTCCGTTCCCAAATACGGGTTATGTGCACCAACGCACCCTCGCCCCGTTTCCTGTTCGGCCCGATTCCCGGCCCTGATCGGATTTGGGGTTCGACCTCCCCGGTTTCAAAGAAGAGTTCAACCACCTCGCATTCCGGACAGAGCATTCCGGTTGCGGGACAATGACGTGAAGGAGAAGCCATGCGTTATCAGATCAGCGGAAAACAGCTCGACGTTGGCGAAGCCCTGCAAACCCATGTGAAGACCGAATTGGGGGAAACGGTCGACAAATACATGCAGCGACCGACCGATGCGACCGTGGTGTTTTCGCGCACCTCGCATGAATATTCCTGCGAAATCACCGTGCACCTGTCCACCGGCCTGACCGCCTCGGCCGCGGGCCGTGCGGGCGAAGTCTATGCCGCGTTCGAAGCCTGCCGCGAAAAGATGGACAAGCAGCTGCGCCGTCACAAGCGCCGCCTGAAAGACCATCACCGCGAACGCGTGACGCCGGTTGAATTCGATGCCGCGGGCCTGTATGTGCTCGCCGCGGAAGATGACGAGACGGAACCCGCTGGCGACAGCCTGGCACCGGTGATCGTCGCCGAGATGGAGACGAAAGTCCCCACGATCTCGGTCGGCGAGGCGGTGATGCAGATGGAGCTTTCGACGAAGCCGCTTCTGGTCTTCCGTAACGAGAAACATGGCGGGGTCAACGTGGTCTACCGGCGTGAAGACGGCAACGTTGGCTGGATCGATCCCCGCAACATCAAGTGAGCGTTCGACGATGGGCGCGGAAAAAGGACAGATGGATCTTTCCACCCTGCTCAAACCGGCGGCGGTCAAGGTATTGACCAATGTCACGAGCAAGAAGCGCCTGTTTCAGGACCTTTCCGAAATCGCGCATTCAGCCTACGGGCTGGATGCGATCCAGACCATGGATGCGCTGCAGGAGCGCGAGATGCTGGGGCCGACCGGCGTCGGTCATGGCGTCGCGCTGCCGCATGCGCGTCTGCACGGGCTGAAATCGGTGGTGGGCGTGTTCCTGCGCCTGGAACGACCGCTGGATTTCGACGCGGTGGACCGGTTGCCGGTCGATCTGGTCTTTGCGCTTTTCGCGCCGAAGGATTCGGGCGTCGAGCATCTGAAGGCGCTGGCGCTTGTGTCGCGGACGCTGCGCAATGTCGAGACCTGCGCGAAACTGCGCGCCAATTCCGATCCGGCGGCGCTGCATGCGGTGCTGACGGCGGTCAACGGCGGCGTGCAGCCGGCCTGATCAGGCCTTTTTCCGTTTCCACGGCCCAAAGCCGAAGGTCATGTAATCCCGCGCATAGCTGTCTGCCGCGGCCTGTTCCAGTTCCGGCATCCAGATCTCGGAGAGCTTGACCGGCGCGGTGTCGCCCTGCGGCGCAGCGAAGGCCGGGGCCGCGACGCCGGTCATCTGCGCCAGCACCGCCAGATCCCCGGGCAGGCGGTCTTCGCGGGCGATCAGATCGGGTGGGGCGAATTGCGCGATGCCCTGCAGGCTGGCCGATTGGCTGGCCCAGAGCGGATGCACGGCAAGGCTTGTCTGCGCGTTCAGGTTCGTCTTCACCCAGCCGAGGAAAGCCAGCAGCCCCGCCGCCCAATCCTGTGCGGCCATCGGCTTGCCCTCGGGCGGCAGCGGCAGCTTGTAGCTGCGGCGCAGCACCTCCCGGGTCTCGGCCATCCCGTCTTGCGACAAAAGCGCGGCAAAGGCCAGATGGGCGCGCAAGAGCGGATGCCGGACCACGGTGAAACTGCGGTGGCCGACATGCCGTCGCTTCCACTGCCGCAGCGTCTTTTGTGAGAAATCGCTTTCCAGCGGACCCAGTTTCGCCAGCCAGTCGCGGATCGGCGCGTCAAGCCCCGGCCGGATCGGCAGATACAGAAGCCCGGCCTCGCAGCCGATGAAACCGGGCACGCCCGGGCCCCGGCGCGGCTCGAAATTCGGCGTGCGCGACAGGTTGAACCGGTCGATCCGCGCCAGCGCCGCTTCCATCGCCGGGAAATTCGCCACCTTCTCTTCCAGCGCCTCGGGGTTTTGCACCACAAGGCTGCCGGGCAGGGCGGTCAGCCGTCCCTCGACCCCGAGCCAGTCGGCCAGACCGTTCAGCACCGCCAGATCCTGCGCGTCTTCGTAATCGATGTAAAAGGCTGTCTGTCCCGAGCTTTGCAACGCCCGCATCAAGGTGATCTGGAACCCCTGCAGGGTTTGCAGATGCGCCTCGAATTCGGCGGCATCGAAGTCGGCCTGCGGCGTCGCCTTGCGGTGCCGGGCATCGCCCAGCCGCCATTGCCCGGTCGCCCGCGCCAGCTTCAGGCTGACATAGCTTTCGACCGGATTGCGGGTCAGCACGATCTTGGCGCAGCGCCGGTCTTCGAGCA
The DNA here is from genome assembly GCF_058724655.1 of Rhodobacter sp. 4.3.4. Taxonomy (NCBI): domain Bacteria; kingdom Pseudomonadati; phylum Pseudomonadota; class Alphaproteobacteria; order Rhodobacterales; genus Rhodobacter; species Rhodobacter sp. 4.3.4. Next base: position 101,813 of record NZ_CM178967.1, on the reverse strand, counting down.
TCGCCGCAAGCACGCGCGGATCGTGGTCGTGAAAGAACCGGCAGCCGTTCAGCCCCTCGGCCGCCTTGATCCGGGCCCAAAGCGCCAGCGGATCGGCGTCGCGGGCCTCGCGCGTCAGGCCCAGAAGTTCGGTCCGTTTCGGATAGCCGATCAGCGCGGGGTTGAAGGCCTCGCCGTGGCAGGCGACGCCGGGCAGTTCGTTCAGCGCGGCTTCAAGCAGGTTCGAGCCCGTGCGCATTTCCGCAAAGACGACGAAGCAATCGAAGCGGCTCATCTCATTTCACCATATAGGGGCGGCGGCGCGGCGGTGGCACGGTTTCCCCCGCCACCGGAAAATCGCCCATCAGCCGCGGCTGCATGCCCTGATTGCGCAGGTTCTGCAGGAATTGGCCAAAGCCGGTCAGCTCGATCATCTGCGGCGCCTCGGTCAGCCGTCGCGTCGCGCGCGGGCTGATCTCGTCGATGATCATCTGCAACGGCTCCATCGGGTTTTCGATGAATTCCGCCATCGTCCAGATCCGCACCCGCGCCTTCACATACATCGAGCGCAGGATGTTCAGCTGGTCGATCTCGATCTGTTGCAGCCGGGCGGCTTCGCGGCGGATTTCGGCGAAATCCATCTGCGAATGGAACAACGGCACCGCCCAGGCGCCCGAGATGACCGAGATCTGCGCATTCGGATCGGTGGCGGTGAACCAGTTGATGTCCTGGGTGTCGCGCGGGGAGAACATGAAACATTGCCGCTCGCCGCGGCCGTTCCAGATCAGATTGGTCAGGAACATCTTCGGATTATAGTCCCGCAACGCCGCGCTGTCGCTCAGACAGCCGTTGAACATCGTCTCGCCACCGGCAAAGGCAGCGCGGTCGGGCCCGAACAGATGGCCATGCACCCGGGCGCCCACGTATTTCGCCAGCCAGCCCTCGAAGTTTTCGAAAAGATCGGAAAACCCCTGAAAGATCGAATATGGTGCCGAGGTCTTGCCGTTCTCATGGTCCTGCCGCGGAAACCGGCTTTGCATGTAAAGCCCGGGCCGCCCGCGGGTGCGCCGTTCGACCGCCTTCGAAAACAGCCGGTCGATCTTCGAGGGGTTCGGTTCGGCCAGGCTTTCGGCGGGCCGGTCCGACAGGAAAGTGGCGTAAAGCTTGTCGGCCTTGGGCCAGATCTTGCGGGCGACAAAGCAATCCGAGCGCCGCAGAAGCTGCAGGTGGTCGTCGTAGAAGATATGCGGCTTGCCCAGATAGTCGAATTTCGACAGCGTCAGCGAGCGGCTTTCGATATTCGTCGCGTAGATCCGGACGAGCGACTGGAAATAGCTTTCATCGGGGATCCAGACGCGGCGGAAATAGCGGTCATGCTGCGGCCGGTCCGGGGACTGCAGGATCGCCGTCAGGGTCGGACGCGACAGACACCACCATTGGCTGCCCAGATGCGGGACGATGCCAGCGGGGATCTTGCGCTTGAAGCCGATGCGGCGCTGGAAATCGACATAGGCATCGAACAGCCGCCGTCGCTTTTTCCAGGAAAACGGGAAGCGCAGGGTGAAGCGTTCCATGTCGATGCCGCCCACCGTCCAGCCGACCTCGGCGGTGGTGACGCTTTCGATGAAATCGGTGTCCGGCCGGGCGGCCAGATAATCGGCCAGCTCGTGCAGCGGCCGCAGCGGCAGACAGGCGCCCGAGGCCAGAAACACATGCCCGACCTCGGGGTGGCGGGACAGCAGTTGCGTGGCCCCGGTCTGCGCCGCCTGCACCAAAGACCAGGTGCCCCAGTCGCATTTGAAGCGGGTGCAGAACGAGACCCTGTCCAGATCGGCGAGCGCCCGGCCAAGGGCGTCGTAATCGGCCGCGGGCACGCGGGCATCGACATGCACCACCACCGGCGCACCATGGCTGGCCCAATAGCGGGCAACCTGGGCCGCCCGGTCCAGTGCGGTATGACACATCATGATGAAGCCGACCGTCACCGCCCCGCCCTCATGCCCAGTTGCCCTTCGACATCAGCCCCAGAATTTCCAGCTGCCGCCAGTTGATATATTTTTCCGACCACTTGGTCCACAGATCGGGTTCGGTCCCCAGCCGGGCGCTATAGGCCTCGTATTCGCGGGACTCCGCGTAATGTTCGCGGCGCTGCATTTCCTCGGCCACCTTGGCACTCAGCGGTGACAGGAACTTGGCATGCAAAAGGCAGCCCGAGGCCTTTTCGCCCCCCCATTCATCATAGACCATGTTCAGCCCGCGCGGCAGGATCATATGGGTGGAGGAGGCGAAGACAAAGCCACGTTCCCATTTCACCAGCGGGATCTTGTTCAGCGAGGGCGCCGAGAGCGGATCTTCGGCAAAGAACACCCGCGCCCGCGGCCCGCCCTGAATCCACAGGTTCTGCATCTTGCGATTGCGGGAAATCATGTAGTTGCCGGCATCGAACCAGCTGGCGATCTCGAACGGGTTCTGCCCCTCGCGGTAGGGGACGGCGTCGATCGGCCCCTTGGGATACATGTCGAGCAGCATCGCCGGGAAGCTGCGCAGGTGATAGGTGTCCAGCCAGTCGGTCAGCGCGTCGATCGGGCGGGTATCGCAGAACGGATAGACGAAGAATTCATCCGGATCGACGGTCAGCGTCCAATGGCCGGTGCCGTATCTGCGCAGCAGATGGTTGAGCCAGTCCATTCCGAAAGACGCGGCCTTGTAAGAGGCCGTCGTCGTCCAGACCGAACAATCGGGCTGCGCCGCCAGATACTCGCGCGAGCCGTCGGTGCTGTCATTGTCGACGAAGATGAAATGGCCCACCCGCATGTCGCGGTAATAGCGCAGGAAATACGGCAACCGGACGCGTTCGTTGCGCAGGGTGCAAAAGACGATCACATCCCGGGCGCCGATCTTCGCGGTGCGGTCGGCCACGGGCTTCAGCTGGCGGCGCTTGCGGAATGCGCGCCATTGGCGCTGACGCCGCTCCCGTCGAAGCCTGATCGCCTGTCTCAGTCTCAAACTGCCCCCGTCCCGGTCGTGCCTTGCGGCCCTTTCCTAGCGCATCCCGCTTGCGACAGGATTAATTCCTGCCCGTTTCCGCGGCGCCAAGCATAGGCGGAACCGCAGAACAGGTAAACCTTTGGTTCTTCTGAGGATACGATCGGGTCTAAAGCCAGCCGCCGCGCGACATCAGGCCCAGCGCCTCCAGCTGCCGCCAGCTTTCAAGCCGCGTCGACCGCGGGGTCCAGAAATCGGGCGAGGTCATCAGCCGGTCGTAATAGCTGTCGAAAATCTCGGGGCGGCCGAAATGCTCGCGACGTTGCTTTTCCTCGGCGGCCTTGCGCACCACTTCGGGCAGGAATTTCGTGTGCAGAAGCAGGCCCGAAATCGCCTCGCCGCCCATCTGGTCATAGACCTCGTTCAGCCGCGGCGGCAGGATCGAATGGGTGGAATTGAGATAGACCCAGTGCCGGTTCCAGCGCACCAGCGGGATCTTGGACAGGGTCGGCGCATGCCGGGGCCGGTCGGCAAAGAACATCCGCGCCCGCGGACCGCCCTGCAGCCAAAGCGCTTTCGTGCGCGCTTGCCGGGTGATCGTGTAATTGCCCGCATCGAACCAGTGCAGGATCCGCAAGGGATCGTCGCCCGGAAGGTAGCTTTGCGCCTGCACCGGGCCCTTGGGGTAAAGTTCCAGCATCATCGCCGGAAACACCCGCTGACCGGAGCGGTCCAGCCAGTCGGTCAGCGCCGCAAGCGGGCGGGTGTCGTGATGCGGATAGATCAGCAGCTCGTCGGCATCGACGGTCAGACACCAGTGGTCATGGCCGTGGCGGAACATCAGCCAGGTCAGCCAATCCAGCCCGAAGCGGTGCAGCCGATAGCTGGAGCCGGTCTGCCACAGCGAGACATCGGGCTGCGCGGCAAGCAGATCGGGGCTGCCGTCGGTGCTCATGTTGTCCACGATCAGGAAATGATCGACGCCCAGCCGCCGGTAGTGATCAAGGAAATGCGGCAGCCGCTGCCCCTCGTTGCGGACCGCGGCAAAGAGCAGGATATCACCGCGGCGGATGGCCCGGGTGCGATCCTGCAGCGCGGTCAGACGGCGGCGGCGGCGCAAGGCGCGCGCCAGCAGATAGCGGCGTCTCAGCCGCCAGCGATAGGCCTGCCACAGCTTTGACCAAAGCGCCATCTTGCCCCCATTCGGGGGTTATCTTTCATAATGTCCGCTTTGATGCCAGCGCCATGCATCGGCGATCATCGTCGTCAGGTCGCTGCGTTTGGGCACCCAGCCCAGATCGCGGATCGCCTTGGTCGAGCCCGAGACCAGCACCGCGGCATCGCCCGGACGGCGCGCGCCCTCGACAATCGGCACTTCGCGGTTGGTCACCGCCTTTGATTGCGCGATCACCTCGCGCACCGAAAAGCCGGTGCCAGAGCCCAGACAGAACACTTCCGAGCCCTTGCCCGCCTGCAGCCATTGCAGCCCCAGCACATGGGCATCGACCAGATCGGAGACATGGACGTAATCGCGAATGCAGGTGCCGTCCCTGGTCGGGTAATCCGCGCCGTAAACGGTCAGCGCCGGGCGCTTGCCGTCGATCGCATCCAGCATCAGGGGCACCAGATGCGTTTCGGGGCGGTGGAATTCGCCCACTTCCCCCTCCGGATCGGCGCCCGCGACGTTGAAATAGCGGAAGATCACCGAGCGCAGGCCGTGGCTGGCCCCGAAATCGCGCAGGATCATCTCGATCGCCTGTTTCGAGCCGCCATAGGCGTTGATCGGCGCCTGGGAGGTGGTCTCGTCCAGCACCACCCCGTCCTGATCGCCATAGGTGGCGCAGGTCGAGGAAAAGACGAAATCAAGGCAGCCCGCGGCGCAGGCCGCCTCGATCAGGGTCAGCGAGGACAGCACGTTGTGGCGCCAGTACAGACCGGGGTTCTTCATCGACTCGCCGACAAGGCTGAGGGCGGCGAAATGCATCACCGCCACCGGCTGCCAGCGCGCAAAAACCGCATCCAGCCGCGCCCGGTCGGAGAGATCGCCCTCCTCGAGCGGGCCGAACTTGACCGCATCGCGCCAGCCGGTGACGAAGCTGTCGTAGGTCACCGGCACATAGCCCGCCCTTGCCAGCGCCTTGCAGGCGTGAGAGCCGATATAGCCGGCCCCCCCCGTCACCAGAACATGCTGCGCCATCGGTTACTGCGCCGCCGTCCGCATCGCCATGACATCGCCGAGGAAATCGGCGAATTCGTCGCGCAGATCCTCGCGCGCCAGACCGAAGGCCACCGTCGCCTGCAGGAACCCGGCCTTGGAGCCGCAGTCATAGCGCTGACCGCGGAAGCGGAAGCCGTAAACCGGTTCCCCGGCCTCGATCTCCTCGGCGATGGCGTCGGTGAGCTGGATTTCCCCGCCCGCGCCCTCTTTCTTCTTGTTCAGGTTCTGCATCACCCGCGGCGTCAGGATGTAGCGGCCGATCACCGCCAGGTTCGAGGGCGCCACCTCGGGGGCCGGCTTCTCGATCATGCCCTTGACCTTCACGAGCGAGCCCATGTCCTCGGCGATATCCAGAACACCATAGGACGAGGTTTTCTCATGCGGCACTTCCATCGCCGCAACGACGTTGCCGCCGGTCTCGTTATAGGCTTCCATCATCTGCTGCAGACAGGGCTTTTCCGCGGCGATCACGTCGTCGGTCAGAATGACGGCAAAGGGCTCGTTGCCGACCAGACGGCGGGCACACCAGACGGCATGGCCAAGCCCCATCGGCCGGTTCTGCCGCACATAGGCGATGGCGCCCGAATCCATGTTGGTGGCCTTGAGCGCTTCAAGCAGATCGGTCTTGCCCTTCTTGCGCAGCGAGGTTTCCAGCTCCGGCGCGTCGTCGAAGTAATCCTCCAGCGCCGACTTGCCGCGCGAGGTGACGAAGATGAATTCCTTGATCCCCGCCGCGCGGGCCTCGTCGATCGCATATTGAATGAGCGGGCGGTCGACCAGCGTCAGGATCTCTTTCGGGATCGACTTGGTGGCCGGAAGAAAGCGTGTGCCGAGGCCAGCGACCGGAAAAATCGCTTTCGTGACCTTGCGTTTCATAATGCACCTTTGTGTGTGTGGGCTGCTCGCGTGTCAGTTGGGGGCATAATCCACCCTTTTGAAGACCGGCTCAAGCTTCGCCTGTACGGAAGTTAACCGGGCGCCGGAAAAAGCAGGCGGTTTTTCGCCGCTGCGGAAACAACTCTCACGGCGCCGCGATGAATGTATCAGTCCTGCCCCATCGCGGCCATCATCGCCTCGATCTTCGGCACGTCCGAGGGGTTGTTCAGCTCCCAGAACTGCCGCCCGCGCGATTCGACCTCGACGCAAAGCACGCTCCGGCCGTTTTCCAAAAACCGCAGCTGTTCGAGCCCTTCGAGCGTTTCGAGCGGACCGACCGGCCAGGAGGGATAGGCCGCCAGCGTTTCGGGGCGATAGGCATAGACGCCGACGTGATGAAAGACCGGGGTCGGTTCCTCCGCGCCATAACTCTTGCCGGTGAAGGGGATCACTTCCTTGGAGAAATAGATGCCGCGGTTGCCCGCACCGAAGACCGCAGTGGTGCCGCCGACGCGGCCGTTGCGGCGGTCTTCGATCAGCCCGGCCAGCATCGCGCCTTCGCAGCGCAGAACCGGCGTGGCCAGCTCTGCCCAGGGGTTGGCGATCAGCCCCGCCACCAGATCCTCGACGAACCAGGAAGGGGTCAGCGGCGCATCGCCCTGCAGGTTCACCACGATGTCATGGCCGCCGCCAAGAATGGCACAGGCCTCGGCCACCCGTTCGGTGCCATTGGCGCAGGCCGACGAGGTCATCACCACCTCGGCGCCGAAGCTTTCGGCCTCAAGGCGGATGCGGTCATCGTCGGTCGCCACCACCACGCGCGCGACGCCCTGCACGGCCTGCGCGGCCTCCCAGCTGCGCCGGATCAGCGTCTTTGCGGTGCCGGAGGCGCCTTTCAGCGCGACAAGCGGTTTGCCCGGATAGCGGCTCGAGGCGTAACGGGCGGGGATGACGACCAGAACCGACATCATTTCACCAGGATCACGCCGGGGGCATAGGCGATGAAGAACGGGTTGGCGAAACCGTCCTTGCCATAGGTGAAGGGGCCGTGATCGTCGAACCGCACCATCTCGCCGCCGGCCCCGCGCAGCACGGCATCGCCCGCCGCGGTATCCCATTCCATCGTCCGGCCCAGACGCGGGTAAAGATCGGCTTCCCCCGTCGCCACCAGACAGAATTTCAGCGACGAGCCCGCCGAGGTCATGTCGGCCACCGCATAGCGGGCGATGTACTCATCGGTCGCCGCATCGCGGTGCGATTTCGACGCCACCACCAGCAGCGCCCGGTTGTCGGGCACCGACACCATGATCGGTTTCTGCTCGCCCACGGTTTCCTTGTCGAACGCCCCCAGCTCCTCGACCGAACGGCCATCGGCCAGCGTGTAGAACAGCCGCCCCTTCGCGGGCGCATAGACGACGCCACGCAAGGGCACGCCGTCTTCGACATAGGCGATGTTGACGGTGAAATCGCCGCGGCGCTGCACGAATTCCTTGGTGCCATCCAGCGGATCAACGATCAGGAAGGTCTTGACGCTTTGGCCATGGCTTGCCGCCTGTTCCTCGGTCACCAGCGCGATCTGCGGAAAGGCTTCGGCCAGCCCTTCGGAGATCAGCGCATCGGCGGCCTCGTCCGCCTCGGTCACCGGCGAGGCATCGGATTTGGTCTTCACCGCGAAATCGGGAGAATCATAGATCTGCATGATCCGGTCGCCCGCCTCCAGCGCCAGACGGCGCATCACGCTCACAAGACGGTCAAAGTCCATCACTCTCTCCTGTCGGCCGCATTTCGGCCAGATTTCCATGCAATTTCGTTATCTTTATGATCGGCCCTCAACGGAACGGCAAGTTTTCCGGGGCAGAATTCGCGCAGTCCCCACGGCAGAGCCATGTTCAAAGCAGAACGCACGACCAGCACCCTCGGATCGACCTTCAACCTGCTGGAGCTGGTCTATCATGCCACGGTGCGCTCGATCCGCAAATCGCATGGCAATGCGATCCTGGGCCTGTTGCAGAACATGTTCCAGACCGTGATGCTCGTGGCGACATTCTACCTGATGTACACGATCCTTGGCATGCGCGGCAGCGCCGTGCGCGGGGATTTCATGCTCTACATCATGTCGGGCATCTTCCTGTACATGACCTATACCAAGGCGATGTCGGCGGTCTTCGGCTCCGAAGGGTCGTCCTCGGCGATGATGAAGCACGGGCCGATGACCACCGCGATCGCGATCTCGGCGGCGGCGCTGGGCGCGCTTTACACGCAGATGCTGTCAATGCTGGTGGTGCTTTATCTTTATCACGCCGCGATCAAACCGATCGAGATCCACGACTGGGCGGGCGCGATGGGGATGGTGATGCTCGGCTGGTTCTCGGGGGTGGCGCTGGGGATGGTGTTTCTGGCGGCAAAGCCCTGGAACCCGCAGCTGGTGGGGATGATCCAGCAGATTTATGGCCGGATCAACATGATCGCTTCCGGCAAGATGTTCCTCGCCAACACGCTGCCGCACAAGATGCTGATGTTGTTCAGCTGGAACCCGCTGTTTCACATCATAGATCAGGCGCGCGGCTATACTTTCATCAACTACAACCCGCATTTCTCGAACTGGGAATATGCTCTGAACGTCGCGCTGGTGCTTTTGGCGATCGGGCTGATGGGCGAGTTCTACACAAGGCAATATGCCTCGGCGAGCTGGTCGGCCAAGCACTGATCCGTCAGGCCTTGCGGATCGTGTCCCCGAACTGGATGACTGGCTGCAGCTCGACCGTCTCGCCCCCGACAGAGGTCTTGCCCGATTGCGCCGCGACGATCTCGGCCGCCTTGCGCCCGATCTCGCGCCGACAGGCATCCATCGTCGCCAGCCGCCGCGGCAGCCCCTCAAGCAGCTCGACCCCGTTGAACCCGGCCAGACCCAGCCTGCCAGGCACATCAAAGCCCTTTTCCAGGCAGTAAAGCAGCCCGCCTGCGCCGATCATGTCATTGGAATAATAAAGGAAATCGGTTTCCGGGCTGCGCGCCAGAAGCGCCGCGGTCATCTCGCGCCCCTTCAGAAGCGCCGAGCCGCCGGAATAGAATTCAGTGTCATGCAGCGCGATCCCCGCCTGCGCCAGCCCTTCGGAAAAGCCCTCCAGCCGTTTGCGGGCGCGATGATCCTCGGGCATCTTGGTGCCCAGAAAACCGATCTTGCGATAGCCCGCGGCGGCGATCGCCTGCGCCATCTGCAGCCCGGCGCGGCGATGCGAGATGCCGACGACGGAATCGACACCCTCGCCATCGACATCCATGATCTCGACCACCGGCACCCCGGCATTCTGCAGCATCGCCCGCGCCGTCGCGGTATGTTCGAGCCCGGCGATGATCACCCCCGAGGGCCGCCAGGACAGCATCTCGTAAAGGACGGTTTCTTCCTTTTCCGGGGAATAATCGGTGACGCCGACAACGGGCTGAAGCCCGGTATCCTCCAGCTCGGTCGAGATGCCCGAGAGCACCTCGGGAAAGACGAGGTTCGACAGCGACGGGATGATCACGCCGACCAGATTGACCCGTTGCGAGGCCAAGGCGCCCGCGATCTTGTTGGGCACATAGCCCAGCGTCCTGGCCGCTTCGAGCACCTTTTCCCGCGTCGCCTCGGACACGTCGCCGCGGTTGCGCAACACGCGGCTGACCGTCATTTCGGAAACCCCGGAAGCCTCGGAGACATCACGCAGGGTCAGGGGACGGCGGGAGTCGTTGGGCGAACGGGCCAAGGCGGGTCCTTTCCGTGGGAACGCTACCAGATAGCGTCAAACATTTCGCTTGTGCAAGTCGAAGCAGATCCGTATGTTAACGCTAACTGCGCGCTCCGGCCCGGTCCGACGCGCCTGTTGAACCTCGGCGGTGGTCCTCCTTCCTCAACCGCCGGAGGCACGAAAGGGGGAGCGGTGGGCCAATACGCTCCCCCTTTCCGCTTTCTCGGCGCGACTGATCGGCCCTGCGAAATCCCGCTCTTGTGACAGACGAGAAGATGGCCCTGCGCAGGGCGATGGACGGCGGCTTCAAACGCTGAAGGCCGAAGCGGAGCGCGATGGCGCTACCCTGCCCCGACCGCCACTTCACAGCTGCGGCAGGTCATCACCGCGCATTTCCCACAACAAACGGCAACGGAAGGTGGATTCGATCTGCGCGGCTTGTCACGGACTTGCGGGACCGCTCCTGCGCGGGCCAGACCCCGAAGGGAGTTCACAAGCTCTTTGGATTGTTCGGGAAAATGGTCGGAGCGAGAGGATTCGAACCTCCGACCCCCTGCTCCCGAAGCAGGTGCGCTACCAGGCTGCGCTACGCTCCGACCGTGTGGGGCGGGAGTTACCGAACCCCGAAGGTATTTGCAAGAGGTATTCGTGCGGCTATCTGCGCGTTCCCGCATTCAGGGCCCGTTGCAGGATCGAGGGCCGCGGCGTGGTGACGGTTTCGGTGCGGCCGCGGGTCCGCAGAACCGGGGTGTTTTGCGACACGTCGGCGGTGCTTTCGCGCCAGACGATGTAAAGCCCGGACAGAATCACCACCCCCGCGCCGACCAGCGTCCGGGTATCGACCGGCTCGTGAAACAGCACCCAGCCGAAGAACACCGCCCAGAGGATCTGCGAATATTGCATGGGCGCAACGATCACCGCCTCGCCCAGCCGATAGGCGAGGATGGAAAGAAAGGCCGCGACAAGGCCAAACAGCGCGACAATCGCCATCAGGCCAAGGTCATGCAGTTGCAAGGGCACCCAGACGAAGGGCAGCGCCGCCCCCATGGCGAGGAAGTTGCCCAGAAGCGGCGAGAGCAGCAGCACGACCGAGCGTTCCTCCTGGCCGATCTTGCGCACGATCACCGAGGCGAGCGCGCCGCAGAAGGCGGCGAAGACTGCGGCCAAATGCCCAAGGCCAAGTTCGGCCTGACCGGGCCGGACGACGATGATCACCCCGCACAGCCCGACGATGACCGCAGCCCAGCGATGCCAGCCGACGCGCTCGCCCAGGATCGGAATCGCCATGATCGTCAAAAGCAGCGGCATGGCGAACAAAAGCGGATAGACCTGCGCCAGCGGCAGATGCGCAAAGGCGTAAAAGGCGCTGACCGAGGTGGCGACCGTGGCCACCGCGCGCAAGATCACCCAGAACGGCCGCACCGGGCGCAGGCTGCCCGCGCGCGGATCGCGCAGCAGGATGACGGTGAGAAGCGGAAACGACAGCAGCGCGGCAAAGAAGATGATCTGCACCGCGGAATAGCTGTAGCCCAGCTGCTTCACCACCGCGTCATGCGTCGCATAGATCGCCATCGACAGAAGCCCCAGACCGGCCCCTTTCGCGTTCTGCTTGCCCGAATGCATGGATCTCCTCCGTACCGCCGACAATCGCGCCGAAATGTCGCGGATGCAAGCGCGGCCAATGAAAACGGCGCGAGGGGATTGCCCTCGCGCCGTCCTGTCGTCTGGTCGGAACCTCAGAGGCTGGCGGTCAGGGCCGCAAGGATCTTGTCGCCCATCTCGCTGGTCGAGACCGGCTGGCCGCCCTCGGGACCCATCAGATCGGCGGTGCGGACGCCATCGGCCAGCACTTTCTCGATCGCGCGCTCAAGCCGGGTCGCTTCCTCGCCCTGATCGAAGCTGTAGCGCAGCGCCATCGCGAAGGAGAGGATGCAGGCGATCGGGTTCGCCTTGCCCTGCCCCGCGATATCGGGCGCCGAGCCATGCACGGGCTCATACATCGCCTTCGGACGGCCATTCGCCATCGGCGCGCCAAGGCTGGCCGAGGGCAGCATGCCCAGCGAGCCGGTCAGCATCGCGGCGCAGTCGGACAGCACGTCGCCAAACAGGTTGTCGGTGACGATCACGTCGAACTGCTTCGGCCGCCGCACCAGCTGCATGGCGCCGTTGTCGGCATACATGTGGCTCAGTTCCACATCCGGGTATTCGTTGTCATGCACCCATTGCACTTCCTCGCGCCACAGGATGCCCGATTCCATGACGTTGGCCTTCTCCATCGAGCAGACCTTGTTGTTGCGGCGACGCGCCAGTTCAAAGGCCGAGCGGGCGACGCGGCGGATTTCCTCGGTGGTATAGACCTGGGTGTTGACGCCGACGCGCGAGCCGTCGGGCTGGGTGGTGATGCCGCGCGGCGTGCCGAAATAGACGCCCGAGGTGAGTTCGCGCACGATCATGATATCGAGACCGGCGACGACATCCTTTTTCAGCGAGGAGAAATCGGCCAGCGCATCGAAGCACTGCGCCGGGCGCAGGTTGGCGTAAAGGTCCATTTCCTTGCGCAGACGCAGAAGGCCGCGTTCCGGCTTCACCGAGAAATCGAGCACGTCATATTTCGGCCCGCCGACAGCGCCGAGCAGCACGGCATCGACTTCCTGCGCTTTCGCCATCGTCGCATCGGCCAGCGGCACGCCATGGACATCATAGGCGGCCCCGCCCACCAGGTCCTCGCTGACATCGAAGATCAGCCCGCGCTTGTCGCCAAACCACGAAATGATCTTCTTCACTTCGGCCATGACTTCGGGGCCGATGCCGTCACCGGCAAGGATGAGAATGGAAGGGTTTGCCATCATTTTCTCCAACGGAACAAGGGTTGCAAGCGGCCTAGCCGAGGGCCGGTGCCGGGTCAAGCGCGGGTCTCAGGGCAACGCCAGATCGACCCACACAAGACGGTGTTTGCCCGCCCGCGGATCGTCCAGCGTGCCCGCGGCCAGAACCTTCAGCCCGGCGGCGGGCAGGATGTAATCGACGCGCAACGGGCCGATGGTGCCGCCGAAATCGGCGGTGGCCAGCGGATGATCCGCGGGCGCATCGGGGCCGGTCGGGCGCGGATCTTGCAGCCGCGGATCGGCAAGAAGCTGGCGGATCACCGCGCGCTGGCCCGCGCCGCGGTCGGGATCAAGGTTGGCCAGGCCAAGGATCACGAAAGGCGCCACCGGCTTTTGCGGCAGAGCGCCATGCAGATACTGCAGCCAGAAGCCGGTCTCGTCCGCGTTGCGGCGGCCATTGCGATCCTCGGGCCCGTCAAAGACCGGCGGCGTCGCCGCATAGGCCCAAAGATGCAAGGCCCCTGCCCCGGCGCGGATCGGCACATCCCAGAACGCCGTCGTGGCAAGGCGCTGCACCGTCCCGGCACCGGGCGGAAGCTGCGCCCGCGGCAGGTGCGATCCGGGCAGATCCCGCCACAGGAAGGCCGAGAAATCCCGCGCCTGATCCGCCAGAATCGGCCGTTTCGAGAGCAGCGCCAGACCGTGCTGGCCGGTGAAGGCGCCGTAGCCCTGCGCATCGCGCGGCTCGGACAGCTGGCCGTTGCCGTCGATGTCGAAACCGGTGTCGATCCCGGTATTGGGCTGCGGCGCATGGGCAAAGGGGTAGTCGATCCCCTGCCCCGCCAAGGTTTGCTGCAGCGCCCGCAGCGCCTCGGAACGATAGTCCCAGTCAAGATCGGTGAGCAGCAGCACATCGGGATTGGCCGCCGCAATCAGATCGACGACGGCCGTGATCTGCGGATCATTTCCCTTTTGCAGCGCCGCCAGCAGCAGCCCCGGACCGGGCCGCGACAGGCCGGGGGAAAAGGTGGCCAGCCGCAGCGTCTCGGCCGCGGCGGGAAGACCGAGGCAAAGGGCGATCAGGCCGGATGCAACTCCGCAGCGCCAGAGATGCGCCGTTTTTCCTCGATCATGCGGGCCACCCGACCCATGGCGATGCCGCGCATGAGCAGGCTGGCGGGAAGGAAGGCCCATGCCGTCACCGTCCAGATCATCGTATGCGGCGCGTCCAGCGTCACCGGGGCAAAGCCCGCCGAGACCGCCTTGATCGCCGCCGGGATAAGGAAGGGCAAAAGGAAGCCCAGCGCAATGTTGAACCAGGCGTCGCGGCGCAGACGGTCGACCACGTCGCCGCCCGCGGTCGGATCGAAGGTCGGCAGGTTGACCCAGACGTTGAACCCCTGCCCCGAACTCGGCCAGCCCAGCACACGGATCATCACCACGAACACGCCCAGCGTGATCAGCGAGGTCATATAGGCGATGCCACCCGCGGTGCGGACGATCCCGATCTGCTCGGCCGAGGCGTCGTCGGGCAGCATCAGCACCAGAAGCCGCACCGGCGAATAGGGCAGGTCGAGCGCGCGCGCCACCGCCGAGCCCAGCACATCGACGAACAGCGTCAGCGTCGAGGGGTCGGTCCGGGCCAGCACCACCATCGACAGCAGACCCACCGTCACCACAAGCGACGCATAGCGGATGCGGTTGAGGGGCGGCGCGTCGCGGAATTCGATCAGCCCGGGATAGACCGAGGCATATTCGAAAAAGGTCAGGGCAGCGGCAAAGATCCCCACAAGGGCGACGATCTGGCCGGTGTCGTCGCTGACCGAGGGCAGCAACAGCGACGGCGTGGCAATCGCCACAAAGACCAGAATTGCTCGTACCAATGCGCCAAGATAACGTGCCACCACGATCCTGCCCTTTACCCTTACCAGTTCCGATGCTTTGCCGGGAACGTGCCAGTCGTTTCCGCCGATTGTGGCGTATTGCCTCATTCTTGCCATGAAATTGCCCTGTTTCACCCGAGGTGGCAACCAGTGCTTTAACGTCTGGGTCAATAATCGGACGTTTTCTGGGAAGAACCAGTGCGCGAATGCATCAATTTTGGCGCAAAAATAAGGCCGCCCAGTGGGCGGCCCTGCATCTTGTGTTTCAGGGGCCGGGCCCCACTAACGGCTTCAGACCCAGGGACGGGCCTGCGCCGATTGCGATTCGAAGCTGTCGATCGCGGCGGCCTTTTCCAGCGTCAGGCCGATGTCATCCAGCCCGTTAAGCAGGCAGTGCTTCTTGAAGGCATCGACCTCGAATTTGATCACCTGACCGTCCGAGGTGGTGATTTCCTGCGCCTCAAGATCGACCGTCATCCGGGCATTCTCGCCGCGGTCGGCATCCTTCATCAGCACATCGACCTGCTCTTGCGGCAGCACGATCGGCAGCATCCCGTTCTTGAACGCGTTGTTGAAGAAGATATCCGCGAACGAGGTCGAGACGATCACCTTGATGCCGAAATCCGCGAGCGCCCAGGGGGCGTGTTCGCGCGAGGAGCCGCAGCCGAAATTGTCGCCCGCGATCAGGATTTCCGTCTTGCGGTATTGCGGCTTGTTGAGCACGAAATCCGGGATCTCGTTGCCCGCACGGTCATAGCGCATCTCGTCGAAGGCATGCACGCCAAGGCCGGTGCGCTTGATCGTTTTGAGAAACCCCTTCGGGATGATCATGTCCGTGTCGATATTGACAAGCGGCATGGGGGCGGCAATGCCGGTGAACTTTTCGAACTTCTTCATGGCTTTGTCCCCTCAGATCAGTTCACGGACATCGGTCAGGTGGCCGGTCAGCGCCGCGGCGGCGGCCATTTCCGGGCTGACCAGATGGGTGCGGCCCTTGTAGCCCTGACGGCCCTCGAAATTGCGGTTCGAGGTCGAGGCGCAGCGCTCATATTCGCCCAGCTGGTCGGGGTTCATCGCAAGGCACATCGAGCAGCCGGCCAGACGCCATTCAAAGCCCGCATCGATGAAGATCTGCGCGATGCCCTCTTCCTCGGCCTGATGGCGGACCAGACCCGAGCCCGGAACCACCATCGCCCGCATGCCCGGCTTGATCTTCTTGCCTTCAACGATCTTCGCCGCGGCGCGCAGGTCTTCGATGCGGCCGTTGGTGCAAGAGCCGATGAAGACCGTGTCGATGGCGATGTCGGTCAGTTTCTGACCCGGGGTCAGGCCCATGTAGTCGAGCGAACGCCGCACAGCCTCGACCTTGCCGCCGGTGAAATCCTCGGGTGCGGGGACCACGGCCGAGATCGGCAGCACGTCCTCGGGGCTGGTGCCCCAGGTGACGACGGGCTCGATATCCTCGCCGCGGATCGTCACGACCTTGTCGAAATGCGCGCCTTCATCGGTGAAGAGGGTCTTCCACCAGGCCAGCGCGGCTTCAAACTGCGCGCCTTTCGGGGCATGGGCACGACCTTTCACATACTCGAAGGTCGTCTCATCCGGCGCGATCAGACCGGCACGGGCGCCGCCCTCGATTGCCATGTTGCAGACCGTCATCCGGCCTTCCATCGACAGCGAGCGGATCGCCTCGCCGCAATATTCGATCACATGGCCGGTGCCGCCCGCGGTGCCGGTCAGGCCGATCACCGCCAGCGTGATATCCTTGGCAGTCACGCCCGGACGCAGCTTGCCGGTGATTTCCACCTTCATGTTCTTCGATTTCTTCTGGATCAGCGTCTGCGTCGCCAGAACATGTTCGACTTCCGAAGTGCCGATCCCATGCGCCAGCGCGCCAAAGGCGCCATGCGTCGCGGTGTGGCTGTCACCGCAAACGACGGTCATGCCCGGCAGCGTCCAGCCCTGTTCCGGGCCGACGATATGCACGATGCCCTGACGGATGTCGGTCACCGGATAGTAGTGAATGCCGAAATCGCGGGCGTTCTTGTCCAGCGCCTCGACCTGAATCCGGCTTTCCTCGTTTTCGATATGCTTGTCACGGCCCTCGGTGGTGGGGACGTTGTGATCCGGCACGGCGATGGTCTTTTCCGGGCAACGGACCTTGCGACCGGCCAGGCGCAGGCCTTCGAAGGCCTGGGGGCTGGTCACTTCATGGACCAGATGGCGGTCGATATAAAGCAGGCAGGTGCCATCGGCGTCTTCACTGACGACATGGGCATCCCAGATCTTGTCATAAAGGGTCTTCGGAGCGGACATGGCTCTCTCTTTGGATAGCTGAGGAAGATCTTGGCCGGAACGGCCGGGCGGACAGGGCGAAGCCCCCGCGGCCAACGTCAAAGTCGGGCGAGGATGGAACGGCTTTCGCCGTAAAAGCGTTCCCGAAGCCGGGCGCGATCGTCCATGTCGAAAATGCGGATCATGGCCGCGATATAGGCCAAGGCGGGTCTTGACGCAAGGAAATTGGCCGCGATGTCACACCCTTTGCCAAGGCTTCAGCAATTCTGTCGCCCATCGGTTGAGATTTCGCCCCCGCGATGTTAGGTTTGGCTTCGACCTGGCGCCCGGGGTGAGTGGCGTGTGGAGTTTCGGAGGACAATGTCCTGTCTCATCTCAATGCCGCGCCCGTCGCTTCGGGTGCACCGGTGGCAGCCATGACCATGAATGTCACGGATGCCGAAACGAGCGATCAGGTACTGGCGCTCGTGCTGTATTCGCTGGACGACGACAAGGCGGAGGATATCGTTTCGATCGACCTGCGCGGTCGGTCCTCGATTGCCGATCACATGGTGATCTGCTCGGGCCGGTCGTCGCGTCAGGTCGGCGCCATCGCCGAAAAGTTGACCGAACGGCTGAAGGAAGCCTTTGGCCGCAGCTGCAAGATCGAGGGCAAGGATCAGGGCGACTGGGTTCTGATCGACGCCACCGATGTGATCGTGCATGTCTTCCGCCCGGAAGTGCGCGAATTCTATCAGCTGGAAAAGATGTGGATGCCGACCGGCGCCAAGGTCTGATCGGCGCATGAAGGTCAGCATCTGCGCGGTGGGCAAGCTGCGCAAGGGCCCCGAGCTGGATCTGATCACCGATTATCTGGACCGCTTCGGCAAGGCCGGGCGGTCCTTTGGTCTTGGCCCGGCCACGATCCTTGAGATCGAGGACAAGCGCAATCTGGGCATGGAGGCCGAGGCGGTTCTGCTGGAACGTGCGATCCCGGCCGGATCGGTGCTGGTGACGCTGGACGAGCGGGGGGATCTGGTCTCCTCGCCCGAATTTGCGGCGCGGCTGGGCGGCTGGCGCGATGCCGCGCGCGATGTGACGTTCGTCATCGGCGGCGCCGACGGGATCGCCCCTGCGCTGCGGGCGAAGGCGGACTGGTCCTTGTCCTTCGGCAAGATGGTCTGGCCGCATATGCTGGTGCGGGTGATGCTGGCCGAACAGCTGTACCGCGCCGGGCAGATTCTGGCGGGCACGCCCTATCACCGGGTCTGATCCCGCCGAACTTGCCGTTTCGGCCGGGGCAGCGTAGGAAGGGGCAAATTCGTTCAGGAGGCGCTCATGACCCGTCCGAAACCCGTTGTTCTGTGCATTCTCGATGGCTGGGGCGAGCGCGCCGAGACCGAGGGCAACGCGCCGAAACTGGCCCATACGCCGAACCTTGACCGGGTTTTCGCCAGCTGTCCGAAAGCGACACTGATCACCCATGGCAATGATGTCGGCCTGCCGACCGGGCAGATGGGCAATTCGGAAGTCGGGCATACCAACATTGGCGCCGGGCGTGTCGTCGCGATGGATCTGGGGCAGATCGATCTGGCAATCGAGGATGGCAGCTTCTTCACGAATGCGCCGATCCTTGAATTCATTGAAAAAGTGAAGACCGCCGGGGGCCGGGCGCATCTGATGGGCGTGGTCTCCGATGGCGGCGTGCATGGCCATATCGAACACGTTCTGGCGGCTTGCCGGATGATTGCCGGGGCAGGGGTTCCGGTCGTGCTGCATGCGATCACCGATGGTCGCGACGTCGCCCCGGATTCCGCGGCGCGCTTTGTCGACGATCTTTGCGCACGCCTGCCCGCGGGTTGCAGCGTTGCCACCGTCATCGGCCGCTACTGGGCGATGGACCGCGACAACCGCTGGGACCGGGTGGGCCTGGCCTTTGACGCCATGGTGAAAGGGCAGGGGTTCAGCGCCGCAACGCCCGCCGAGGCCGTCGCGCAAAGCTACGCCAAGGGCGAGATGGACGAATTCATTAAGCCGACCGTCATCGCGGGCTATACCGGCACGGCGGATCATGACGGCTTCTTCTGCCTCAACTTCCGGGCCGACCGGGCGCGGGAGATCCTGCGCACTTTGGGCGAGCCGGACTTTGCGGAATTCGACGTTTCCGCCCGGCCGCAATGGTCGGCGATGCTGGGGATGGTCGAATATTCGATCACCCACAACGCCTATATGACCGCCGCTTACCCCAAGCGCGATATCGTCAACACCTTGGGCGAATGGGTTTCGAAACAAGGGCTTACCCAGTTCCATCTGGCCGAGACCGAGAAATATCCGCATGTGACCTTCTTCCTCAACGGCGGCAAGGAAGCGCCCTGGGCGGGCGAGGATCGCTACATGCCGAAATCGCCGAAAGTGGCGACCTATGACCTGCAGCCCGAGATGTCGGCGCCCGAAGTCACCGACAAATTCGTCGAGGCGATCGAGAAGGGCTATGACCTGATCGTGGTGAACTATGCCAACCCGGACATGGTCGGGCACACGGGCAGCCTGCCCGCCGCGATCAAGGCCTGCGAGGAGATCGACCGCGATCTGGGCCGCGTTCTGGCGGCACTGGACAAGGCCGGGGGCGCAATGATCATCACCGCCGATCACGGCAACTGCGAAACGATGATCGACCCGGTGACGGGCGGGCCGCATACGGCGCATACGACGAACCTGGTGCCGGTGGTGCTGGTCGGCGGCCCCGCGGGGGTTCGCCTGCATCCGGGGCGGCTTTCGGACCTTGCGCCGACGCTGCTGGACCTGATGCAGCTGCCCGTGCCGCCGGAAATGACCGGCAAGACGCTGATCGACAGATGATCCGTCAGGCGGTCCTTGCCCTTCTGCTTTCTGCCGGGGCGGCCTTGGCCAGCCCCGCCGGTGACGTGGCGCAAAAGGCCGCCGAGGATCTGCGCGGCGCGATCGAGGCCTTGGACGCGGCCCGGACCAAGGCCGACCGGGTGGCGGCACTGACGCGAACGATCTCGGCTTACGAAAAGGGCCTTGGCGCGCTGCGCGACGGGCTGCGCCGCGCCGCCGTGCGCGAAGCGGAAATCCGCGCGAAATTCGAGGCGAAACGCGAAGATATCGGCCGGTTGCTGGGCGTGATGAGCACGATGAGCGGCACCGAGGGGCCGTTGCTTCTGCTGCATCCCTCGGGGCCCTTGGGAACGGCGCGCTCGGGAATGATGCTGGGCGCGGTGACGCCCGCGCTGCAGGCCGAGGCGGAAAAGATGCGCGCCGATCTGATCGAGATCGAGGATCTGCGCGCGGTGCAGGGCAATGCGCAGAAGGTGCTGGAAACCGGGCTGGCCTCGGTGCAGGCGGCGCGGACGGAGCTGTCGAAGGCGGTGGCGGATCGCTCGAAACTGCCACGGCGCTACCTGGAAGAGCCCGAAGAGCTGCGCGAACTGGTGCAAAGCGTCGATACGCTGGAGGGCTTCGCCTCGGGTCTGGCCGATCTTGAAGGCGATATCGGCGCGCCGATGGAGGATTTCGCCGGCGCCAAGGGCAGCCTGCCGATGCCGGTTCTGGGCACCGTGCTACGCAAGTTCGACGAGGCCGATGCGGCGGGCATCCGCCGCCCGGGGCTGGTGGTGGCGACGGCGCCCGCGGCGCTGGTGACGACGCCCTGGCCCGCGACGATCCGCTATCGCGGCCCGCTTCTGGACTACGGAAATGTGATGATCCTCGAACCGGCGGAAGGCTATCTTCTTGTTCTGGCGGGGCTTGGCAGTGTCTATGGTGAGACCGGCGATGTGCTGGCCGCGGGGGCTCCGGTCGGGCTGATGGGCGGGCGCGAACCCGGAGCACAGGAATTCGGCGAGGATTTCCTGAAGAACGCGCAGATGGGGAGTGGCGCCGCGCGCTCGGAGACGCTTTATATCGAGTTGAGGAAGGGCAAGAAGCCCGTGGACCCCGCGCCATGGTTCACCCCGACGAAAGACCAGAACAAGGGCTGAAAATGAAGAAATTCGTCATTGCCGCACTGGGCGGAACGATCGCCGGGACGTTGCTCTCGGTGCAGGTGGCACCGCTGCTGGCGGAGGAGGCGGCGAAACCGGCTTCGGTCTATCAGGAGCTGGACCTGTTTGGCGACGTGTTCCGCCGCATCCGCGCCGATTACGTCGAACAGGTCGACGACAAGAAGCTGATCGAGGCGGCGATCAACGGCATGCTGTCCTCGCTTGATCCGCATTCGAGCTACATGCCCGCGGAAGAATATGACGACATGAAGGTGCAGACGCGCGGCTCTTTCGGCGGTCTGGGCATCGAAGTGACGATGGAGAATGGCGCGGTCAAGGTGGTCTCGCCGATGGATGGCACCCCGGCCTCGGCGGCGGGGATCCAGTCGGGCGATTTCATCACCCATGTGAATGGCGAAAGCCTGATGGGGCTGCCGCTGGATGATGCGGTGGACAAGATGCGCGGCCCGGTCGGCAGCGAAGTGACGCTGAAGATCGTGCGCGAAGGCAAGACCGAGCCCTTTGACGTGACGCTGACCCGCGACACGATCAAACTGACGGCGGTCAAGGGTCGGCTGGAGGCGAATACGGCGATCCTGCGCATCACCACCTTCAACGAACAGACCTACCCGAACCTGGAGGAAAGCCTGAAGAAGCTCGCCAAGGAAGCGGGCGGCATCGACAAGCTGAACGGCGTCGTGCTCGATCTGCGCAACAACCCGGGCGGGCTGCTGACCCAGGCGATCGCGGTCTCGGATGCTTTCCTCGACAAGGGCGAGATCGTGTCCACGCGCGGCCGCAAGCCCGAGGAGAGCGAGCGGTTCAACGCCACGCCGGGCGATCTGGCGCAGGGCAAGCCGATTGTCGTTCTGATCAACGGTGGCTCGGCCTCGGCGTCGGAAATCGTCACCGGAGCGCTGCAGGATCATCACCGCGCCATCGTGGTGGGGACGAAGAGCTTCGGCAAGGGGTCTGTGCAGACGGTCATTCAGGTGCAGAACGACAGCGCGATGCGGCTGACCACCTCGCGCTATTACACGCCCTCGGGGCGGTCGATCCAGGCTTTGGGGATTGCGCCCGACATTGTCGTGCCGCAACCGCCCGTCACGCCCGAGACCGACAAGGCCGAGGATATGGCGGACACCCGGTCCGAAGCCGATCTGCGCGGCGTGCTGTCGAACGACTCGATGACCGAGGACGAAAAGAAACAGGCCGAGGACGAACGGGCCAAGGCTGAAGATGCTGCGAAGCTGCGGCTGGAGGATTTCCAGCTGGCTTACGGGATCGACATCATCAAGGGGCTGGCGGTCGCCGGTCAGACGCTGGTGCCGGTCGATGAACCGAAAGCCGCTGCGAAGCCGTAATCCTGGACTGGGGGCCGAAAGGCCCCCTTGCCACATGAGGACAAGATGACCCCCGAAGAGCTTGCCGCGCTGCCCTATCGCAAGAATGTCGGCCTTGTGCTGATCAACGCCGAAGGCCTGATCTTTGCCGGTCAGCGCATCGACAACCCGGGCCATGCCTGGCAGATGCCGCAAGGCGGCATTGACGCGGGCGAACGCCCGAAGGAAGCCGCGCTGCGCGAGTTGCAGGAGGAAACCGGGGTCCGCCCGGATCTGGTGGAAAAGATCGCCAAGACCGAGGATTGGCTGGTCTATGATCTGCCCGAAGAGCTGATCGGTACGATCTGGGGCGGGAAATATCGCGGCCAGAAGCAGAAATGGTTCCTGTTCCGCTTTCTGGGCCAGGACAGCGATGTGAACATCGCCACCGAGCATCCCGAATTTTCCGTCTGGCGTTGGATGGAACCGTCGGAACTGGTGGAAAAGATCGTGCCCTTCAAGCGCGCCGTCTATGAGCAGGTGTTCGACAGTTTTGCCGAACACCTGAAGAAATAGGCTCTGTTCCGTCAGAAATCGAGGCCAAGATCGAAGGTGCGCGCCGAATGGGTCAGCGCGCCCGAGGAGATGTAATCGACCCCGGTCGCGGCGACTTCGGCGATGCGCTCCAGCCGCATGTTGCCCGAGGCTTCGAGCACCACGCGGGATCTGGTCAGCGCCACCGCCGCGCGCAGGGTGGGCGTGTCCATGTTGTCGAGCAAGATCACGTCGGCGCCACCGATCGACAGCGCCTGTTCCAGTTGATCAAGGCTGTCGACCTCCAGTTCGACGCGCATCATGTGGCTGCGGGCGGCCTTGGCGGCCTCCAGCACGGCGCGGATGCCCCCTGCGGCGGCGATGTGGTTGTCCTTGATCAGGATCGCATCCGAAAGGCCAAAGCGGTGGTTCGAGCCACCGCCATGCGCCACCGCGGTTTTCTCAATCAGGCGCAGGCCGGGGGTGGTTTTCCGCGTGCAGGTGATCCGGGTCTTCGTGCCGCGGGTCTGGGCGACGAAACTGGCGGTCAGGCTGGCGATGCCGGTCATCCGGCCCGCGAAGTTCAGCGCGACGCGCTCGCCCATCAGGATCGAGGCGGCCGAGCCCGAAATCGTCATCAGGCATTGGCCCTTGCCGCAGGGATGGCCGTCGGCGACATGGGTCGTGACGACCAGCGCCGGATCGACCAGGCGGAAGGCAAGGGCGGCGACCTGCATGCCCGAGACCACACCGTCTTCGCGGGCATTCACCCGGGCCTCGTAGCGGGTGTCGGCCGGAACGACGGCGCGGGTGGTGACATCGCCCATCGGCGACAGATCCTCCATCAGCGCGGCGCGGATCACGGGTTCGAGCAGGAAATCGGGCAGGTTGGTCATTCTTCCTCCAGCGCGCGGGACCGGATTTCCAGCGCTTCGGTCAGGGTCAGAAAGCTGCGTTTGGCTTGAACAGGGTCTGTTTTCGGGAAATCCGACCGATAGTGACCGCCCCGGCTTTCGGTGCGGATCAGCGCCGCGGCGGCAATCAGCGTCGCGGTGGCGGTCATGTTGCGCAGCGCCTCGCGCTCGGCTTTCGCTTCGATTTCCGCAAGGGTGCGCAGCGCGGATTTCAGTCCCGCGGCATCGCGCACGACACCGACGCCATCGGTCATCGCCTGCCGCAACCGGGCCACGGCAGCCTCGTCCACCGGGGGACCGCCCGCGGGAAAGGACAGGGCAACGGCGTCAGCTTTTGTCAGCGGCACCGTTTCGGCAATGCCTTCGGCACAGATGCGCGCGAAGACGAGGGCTTCCAGAAGCCCGTTCGAGGCCAGCCGGTTGGCGCCATGCAGCCCGGTCGAGGAGGCCTCGCCGCAAACCCAGAGCCGATTCAGCGAGGATCGGCCGCGGTCATCGACCGCAATCCCGCCCATGTGATAATGCGCAGCGGCGGCCACCGGGATCGGCTGCAAAACAGGGTCTATTCCGGCTGAAAAGCAGGCTTCGGCCACGGCGGGAAAGCGTTTCGGCAGCTCGGCCCCCAGCACTTGCCGGGTGTCCAGAACCGGGTTCCGTCCCGCCTGCCGTTCCAGATAGACGGCGCGGGCAACGATATCGCGCGGCGCCAGTTCCGCATCGGGATGGATCGGAACCATGAACCGCTCGCCCCGGTCATTGAGCAGAACGGCGCCTTCGCCGCGCAGCGCCTCGGTCGCCAAGGGGGCGGGATCTTCGCCCGTGGCGATTGCCGTCGGGTGGAACTGCACGAATTCCGCATCGGCGATCCGCGCCCCCGCCCGGGCCGCCATGCCGATGACCTGACCGCGGATGCGCGGCGGATTGGTGGTGACGGCGAAAAGCCCGCCCGAGCCGCCCCCCGCCAGCAGCACCGCAGGGGTGCGAATCAGCACGCGGCCGGTCGAGGCGGCGGCGGATTCGACCCAAAGACCGGTGACGCTGCCATTTTCGACCTCAAGCCGCGTCGCGATCACGCCCTCGATCACCTGCACCGACGGGCAAGCCCGCACCGCGGCAATCAGCGTCTGCATGATTTCGTGACCTGCCTGATCGCCCTTGACCCGCACGACACGGGGGCGGGAATGCGCCGCCTCCCGCGACATCACGTAATCGCCCCGCGCGTCACGGTCGAAAGGAGCGCCCAAGGCGGTCAGATCCAGAATGCGGTCCCGGGCCTCATGCGTCACCAGCCGGGCGATGGCGGCATCGACCGTGCCGGCCCCCGCGGTTTCGGTGTCTTTCGCGTGATCCTCGGCGCTGTCGGGGGGGGCCATGGCGGCGGCGACACCGCCCTGCGCCCAGGCCGAGGAGGCGCCTTCGCCCAGGCTTTCGGGCGAGATCACCAGAACCGGATGCGGCGCCAGTTTCAGCGCCGCGTAAAGCGCACCAAGCCCCGCGCCGACGATGACGACGCGCGGGGTTTCGATCACCGGATCGCTCACCGGGCCAGCTTCCGCGACAGGTCGATCATGCGTTCGACCGCAAGGCGGGCCTTGTCGGCCACAGCGGGGTCGACGGTGACCTCTTCGGTGCCGGTGTGCAGCGACCACAGGATCTTTTCCAGCGTGATCATCTTCATGTAGGGGCACATGTTGCAGGGCCCCAGAAATTCGACTGAGGGCAGGGCGTCAGCGATGTTCGAGGCCATCGAGCATTCGGTGACCAGCATCACCTGCGCCGGTTTTTCGCGGGTCACGAAATCGATCATCCCGGCGGTCGAGCCGGAGAAATCCGCCTCGGCCACCACATCGGGCGGGCATTCCGGGTGGGCGATGATCTTCGTGCCGGGGTGCCAAGCGCGGAAATCGCGCAGGTCTTGCGGCGTGTATTGTTCATGCACGATGCAGGAGCCCGCCCACCAGACGACGTTTTTCTGCGGCACGGCTTTCGCCACGTTCTGCGCCAGATACTGGTCGGGCGTCATGATGATCGTGTGTTCGGGCAGGGCCGCCACGATCTGCGCCGCATTGGCCGAGGTGCAGCAGATGTCCGAGGCGGCTTTGACCGCTGCCGTGGTGTTGACATAGCTGACCACCGGCGCGCCGGGATATTTCACCCGCATCTGCGCGATGCCCTCGGGCGTGATGCTTTCGGCCAGCGAACAGCCCGCCTGACCATCGGGGATCAGCACGCGCTTGGCCGGGTTCAGGATCTTCGAAGTCTCGGCCATGAAATGCACGCCGCATTGCACGATCGTCTCGGCCTCGACCTTGGTCGCCTCGATCGCCAGCTGCAGGCTGTCGCCCACGACATCGGCGACGCCGTGATAAATCTCGGGCGTCATGTAGTTATGCGCCAGGATCACCGCGTTCTTTTCGCGCTTGAGCCGGTTGATCGCGCGGATATAGGGCGCGTGGCGGGCGAAATCGGGCAGGGGAATCACGCGGTCCATGCGGGCGTGAATATCGGCCATCTCTTGCGCCAGCGTCAGCGAGGGCGCCAGATCATAGGCCTCGGCCAGAGCAGCGCGCATCGTAGCGAAGTCCAGCATGGGCTCCCTCCCCAAAACTGCGAACGCCCTAAACTGCGAACGCGATGCATCTAATGGCTGCAAGGGCGGGATGGAATGGGAAAATTGCCGCAAGGCTGCGTTTTGTGAAATTTATGTGTCAGCCGCGCCGCTTCCAGATCGCACCCTCGCCCAGTTTCGCAACGAAGGCGGCATGGGCTTCGGCCTCGGCCTCGGTGAGGCGCGGGGGCAGCGGAACGGGACGCGGACGGGGCCGCCATTCGGTGCTGGAAACAGCGGATTTGGCCTGAACAGGGTCGATATTGAGCCCGAAACCGGGCTGTCTGCCGCCGATCAGTTCAAGGTAAACCTCGGCCAGAATCTCCGAGTCAAGGAGCGCGCCGTGCAGGGTCCGGGCCGAGTTGTCGATGCCGAAACGACGGCACAGCGCATCAAGCGTCGCGGGCGAGCCGGGAAATTTTCGCCGCGCCATGGCGAGCGTATCGAGCGCCCGATCCGCGGGGATCAGCGGCTTTTGCGCCCAGCCAAGTTCCGCATTGAGAAATTTCATGTCAAAGGCGGCGTTGTGGATCACCAGCTTCGAGTCATTGCCGATAAAATCGAGGAAATCCTGCGCAATGGCGCCAAATCTCGGCTTGTCGCGCAGGAAATCATCGCCAAGCCCGTGCACGGCAAAGGCTTCCTGCGGCATCGCGCGGTCCGGGTTGATGTATTGGTGATAGGTCCGCCCGGTGGGGACGTGGTTCATCAGCTCGACGGCGCCGATTTCGACGATGCGATGCCCTTCGGAAGGCTCAAATCCGGTGGTTTCGGTATCAAGGACGATCTCACGCATGGCGGCTCCGCAGGGTTGCGATCAGCTTTCGCACTTCGGCGCGGGTCTGTTCAAGGGTGAAGGTCTCGATCACGAAATCGGCGCGGCGGCGTTTTTCGGCGTCAGGCAGCTGGCGGGCCAGGATCATGTCAAGCTGCGCTTCGGTCATCTTGCCGCGCGCCAGAACCCGGGCGCGTTGCACATCGGGCGCGGCGGTGACGACAAGAACGGCGTCACAATCCGTCTCGGCGCCGGTTTCATAAAGCAGCGGAATGTCAAAAAGGATCAGATCCTCGGTTGCATGGGCAAGCAGAAAGTCCTGCCGCGCCGCTTGCACCAGCGGATGAATCACCGATTCCAGCCGGGACAGAGCCTGTTTATCGGATTGCAGCAGGGTCCTCAGCCGGTCGCGATCCACCGCGCCATCGCGGATCACCTCCGGGAAGATCGCGGAGAGGGGCGCAACCGCGGCGCCACCTTTGCCATATACTTCATGCACCGTGGCATCGGCATCCCAGACCGGGATGCCCGCTTCGGCAAAAAGCCGGGCCGTCGTCGATTTCCCCATGCCGATCGACCCGGTGAGACCAAGCCGGAACGGCGCGCTCATGCCGCAAGCACCACGGCACGCAATTCCGCGGTGACCTCCGGGCGGCGGCCGAACCAGCGTTCAAAGCCGGGAACGGCCTGATGCAAGAGCATGCCAAGGCCATCGACGGTGACACAGCCGCGGACGGCGGCGGCGTTGAGAAAATCAGTGCGCAGGGGGGTGTAGACGCAATCGGTGACGACGGCCGTTTCGGAGAGTGAATCCAGAGGCACGTCGAAGGCGGCCTTGCCCACCATGCCGAGGGAAGAGGTGTTCACCACTGTCGCGGCGCCGTCAAAGATGGTGCCGACACTTTCCCAGTCCGCAACGACGAGGCGGGGGCCGAATTCGGCGCAAAGCGCCTCGGCCCGGGCGCGGGTGCGGTTGGAAATGCGGATTTCGGGGCAACCGGCCTCGAGCAGGGCGACGACGATGGCGCGGGCGGCACCGCCTGCGCCGATGACGGCAGCGGGACCCGCCTCGGCCTGCCAGCCCGGGGCGCCCTCGATCAGATTGGCCAGAAAACCGATGCCGTCAGTGTTGTCGGCATGAATACGGCCAGTTTCATCGAAAACAAGCGTGTTCGCCGCGCCGATCCGGGCAGCTCGGTCGGAAACCACATCGGCCAGGGCCAGCGCGGTTTCCTTGTGCGGAATGGTGATGTTGCAGCCGACGAACCCGGCTTTGGGAAGCGTCCGCAGCACGGCTTGCAGATTGCCCTCGGCCACATCCATCGGGATGTAATGGCCGCGGATTCCATAGGTTTTCAGCCAATGGCCATGCAGCGCGGGCGAGCGGGAATGATGGATCGGATGCCCGATCACGCCAGCCAGAGGAACAGGGGTCATGTCGTCAGATCTCCTCGTGCGCGCAGCCAGTTCAGAACCTCGATCAGGGGCAGGCCCAGGACGGCAAAGTAATCGCCCTCGACGGCGGAAAACAACCGCACCCCTTCCTCTTCGAGCTTGTAGCAGCCGACGGCGTGGCGGATCGAGTCCCAGTTGCGGGCGGTGTAATCGGCGATGAAAGCCTCGGAGAGCGGATGCATGGTCAAGCGCACCTCGGCCAGATGACGCCAGAGCGGGCGGCCATCCTGCACCACGATCAGCGCGGACAAAAGCCGATGCGTCCGCCCCGAGAGCGCGCGCAGCTGCGCCATCGCCTGATCCGGGCTTTCGGGTTTTGCAAAGATTTTGCCTTTCAATTCAAGCACCTGATCGGCGCCGAAAACCAGTGCGCCGGGATGACGGGCGGATTGCTTCAGCGCCTTCGCCGCGGCCAGCTGATCGGCGACATCGCGGGGCGTTGCGCCCTCGAGCTCGAGCGCGTGACGGATCGCCTCTTCATCGATGCGGGCGGGGGAGATTGTCACCGAAAGCCCGGCAGAGCGCAGAAGCTGCGCGCGGATTTCGGAGGAAGAGGCCAGAACAAGGGGGGCAAGCATGTGGACAACCGTTGGGAAAACCGGAGGACGACGCCTGGGGAGAAAGCGGGGCACAAGATTTCCTCCCCGGGAAGGGGCGCGTTTGTCAAGGAACGAAAGGAGACTCTCCGCATGTGGGAAGGCCGAGAGGGCAGATGTGAGGAAGTGCCGCAACCCACAGGAACAAAACGGAACGCCCCCAATCCTTACCCTTCGGTATCAACCACGCAAGTTATTGATATGAAATGACATCGCAAGCTTATCAACAGGGTTTTGCAATCTTGCCCACGAAGCTTTCAAGGCTTGGGAAAAGGTCTGGAAAACCGGCCTATCCACACTGTCCACAGCCCCTACAAAATCAACATCTTTTCTTTTCAAGAATTATTCTTAAGAAGAAGCCGACACAGGAGGCACAGATGATCGAGCTCGTCACGGATTTCCTTGCGGATTGGTATTTCTGGACGAAATCGCTTCATGTGATGTCAGTCCTGGCCTGGATGGCGGGGCTGTTCTACCTGCCGCGGCTTTACGTCTACCACGTCGAGGGGCTGAAAAAGCGGGGCGTGGTGCGCGGCAGCGAGATGGATCAGCTGTTCCAGCATCAGGAACGGCTGCTGCTCAAGGCGATCATGAATCCGGCGGCGATCTCGACCTGGTTTTTCGGCCTTTGCCTGGTGTTCACACCCGGCATCATCGACTGGAGCATGCAATGGCCCTGGATCAAGGGCGCCTGCGTGATCGCGATGACGGTGTTTCACATGTTTCTGGCGCGGGCGCGGCTGAAATTCGTTGATGGCACGAATGATCTGGCCGGCCGGCAATGGCGGATGATGAACGAAGTGCCGACGCTGCTGATGTTCCTGATCGTGATCGCGGTGATCGTGAAGTTCTGATTTCGTTGACTCGCCGCGGGCTTTGGGCGTAGAAGCGCGACAGCCCCGGCCGTCCGGCCGCAGGTTCTGCCGAACCCTGACCCATGCTGCGCCGCCCCGAGGGGTCCGGCGCCTTTCGCGGATGGATGCGAGATGACCGAACGTTTGAACCTTTCCGATCTCAAGGCGAAAAGCCCCAAGGACCTGCTGGCGATGGCCGAGGACTGGGAGATCGAGAACGCCTCGACGATGCGCAAAGGCGAGATGATGTTCTCGATCCTGAAAGAGCATGCCGAGGAAGGGGTCGAGATCGGGGGCGATGGCGTGCTGGAAGTGCTGCAGGACGGCTTCGGCTTCCTGCGCTCACCCGAGGCGAACTATCTGCCCGGCCCGGATGATATTTATGTGTCGCCCGAGATGATCCGGCAATACAGCCTGCGCACCGGCGATACCGTTTGGGGGATCATCCGCGCGCCGGGCGAGAATGAACGCTATTTCGCCCTGACCGCGGTCGAGAAGATCAACTTCGAAGATCCCGAGAAGGCGCGGCACAAGGTCAGCTTTGACAACCTGACGCCGCTTTATCCCGACGAGCGGTTGAAGATGGAGATCGAGGACCCGACGATCAAGGATCGTTCGGCCCGGATCATCGACCTGGTGGCGCCGATCGGGAAGGGGCAACGTTCGCTGATCGTGGCGCCGCCGCGGACCGGGAAAACCGTCCTGTTGCAGAACATCGCGCATTCGATCGAGGTGAACCACCCCGAATGCTACCTGATCGTGCTGCTGATCGACGAACGTCCCGAGGAAGTCACCGACATGCAGCGCTCGGTCAAGGGCGAGGTGATCTCCTCGACCTTCGACGAACCGGCGACGCGGCACGTGGCCGTGGCCGAGATGGTGATCGAAAAGGCCAAGCGTCTGGTCGAGCATAAACGAGATGTTGTGATCTTGCTTGATTCGATCACAAGACTTGGTAGGGCTTTCAACACTGTCGTGCCGAGCTCGGGCAAGGTGCTGACCGGCGGTGTGGATGCGAACGCGCTGCAGCGGCCGAAACGCTTCTTTGGCGCGGCGCGGAACATCGAAGAGGGCGGCTCGCTGACCATCATCGCAACGGCGCTGATCGACACCGGCTCGCGGATGGACGAGGTGATCTTTGAGGAATTCAAGGGCACCGGCAACAGCGAGATCGTGCTGGATCGGAAGGTCGCCGACAAGCGCGTCTTCCCGGCGATGGACATTCTCAAATCGGGGACGCGGAAGGAAGATCTGCTGGTCGATCAGAAAGACCTGCAGAAGACCTATCTGCTGCGCCGCATCCTGAACCCGATGGGGACGACGGATGCGATCGAATTCCTGATTTCGAAGCTGAAGCAGACGAAAACCAACGGCGAGTTCTTCGATTCGATGAACGGCTGAGGTATCGTTGCCCCGAGAGGGAATTCGATGGACACGATCTATGCGCAGGCATCCGGCCGCGGCAAGGCCGGCGTTGCTGTCATTCGCCTGTCCGGGCCGCGCGCCTGGGAGGCGGTGGCGGTCCTGTGCGGTCGTTTGCCCGCGCCGCGGCAGGCCGCCGTTCGGCTGTTGCGGATCGGCGAGGACGCGCTCGACGAGGCTTTGGTGCTGTGTTTCGAGGCGGGGCGCAGCTTTACCGGCGAAGAATCGGCGGAATTGCATCTGCATGGCGCCATTGCCACGGTTGCGGCAGTGCTGAAAGCGCTTGGGTCGCTGGGATTTTTGCGTCTGGCCGAGCCGGGGGAATTCACCCGCCGGGCGATGGAAAGCGGTCGGCTGGATCTTTCGCAGGTCGAGGGGCTTGCCGATCTGATCGAGGCCGAGACCGAGGCGCAGAGAAAACAAGCTTTGGCGGTGCTGTCTGGCTCGGTCGGGCGGATGGTCGAGACCTGGCGCAGCAAGCTGATCCGGGCGGCGGCGCTGATGGAAGCCTGTATCGATTTCGCGGATGAAGACCTGCCTGTGGATGTGACGCCAGAAGCCTTTGCGCTGCTGTCCGAGGTTTCGGCGCAATTGGCGGCGGAAATTGACCGGATTTCGGTGACCGAGCGGGTGCGGGAAGGCTTTGAAGTCGCGATTGTCGGGCGACCCAATGCCGGAAAATCGACGCTTCTGAACGCACTTGCCGGACGAGAGGCGGCGATCACCTCGGAAGTGGCGGGGACGACGCGGGATGTGATCGAGGTTCGGATGGATCTTTCGGGTCTTGCGGTGACCTTGCTGGATACGGCGGGTCTGCGCGATACCGAGGACCAGGTCGAAGCGATCGGCATTGCCCGGGCGGTTGAGCGGGCGAAGCGGGCGGATTTGCGGGTTTTCCTGCTGGATGATGGCGACATTCCGCTGTTGGAGCCGATGGCAGATGACCTGATCGTGCAGGGAAAGGCCGATCTTGGCGGGTCGGCTGATCTGCGCGTCTCGGGCAAGACCGGCGAGGGGATTGACGCGCTGATTGTCGCGATCACCAAACGGCTGTCGGCACGGGCAGCCGGGGCAGGGGTGATGACGCGCGAACGTCATCGCGATTGTCTTCGGCGCGCATCCGGTGCATTGTGCTCTGCTCTGGAGGAGTTGGGTCATGGGCTTGAACGGCTGGATCTTGCAGCGGAGCATTGCAGGACCGGCATCCGAGCGCTGGAATCGCTGCTGGGGCGGGTCGATGTCGAGAACCTGCTTGACGAGATCTTTTCCAGTTTCTGCATCGGCAAGTGAGGAGTGTTTCACGTGAAACATTTTGACGTCATCGTTGTCGGAGGCGGCCACGCCGGAACCGAAGCCGCGCATGCCGCGGCCCGGCTTGGGGCGCGAACGGCTCTTGTGACGATGCGGCGCGAGGCGATTGGCGTGATGTCTTGTAACCCGGCGATTGGCGGGTTGGGAAAGGGTCATCTGGTCCGGGAAGTCGATGCGATGGATGGCGTGATGGGCAAGGCTGCCGATCGCGCCGGGATTCAGTTTCGGCTTTTGAACCGCCGCAAGGGTCCGGCGGTACAGGGGCCGCGGACACAGGCGGATCGCAAGCTGTATCGTCTGGCGGTTGCCGATCTTTGTGCAGCCCAACCGCTTTTGGACGTGGTTGAAGGGGAAGTGACCGATCTGCTGTTGACCGGCACGACCATAAGCGGCGTGCGGTTGATGGACGGGGCCGAGATCCATGCACCAGCGGTCGTGCTGACAGCAGGCACATTCCTGAACGGCGTGATCCACATCGGAGATCAGCAATCTCCGGGGGGACGGGTGGGGGATCGTCCCTCTGTGCGCCTCTCGCAAAGATTGCGCGAGATTGCGCCTTCCGTAGGGCGGTTGAAAACCGGAACGCCACCGCGGCTTGATGGCCGAAGCATCGATTGGGACAGTCTGGAAAAGCAGCCGGGCGACGAAGATCCGGTGATGCTGAGTTTTCTCAGCTCTGGTCCTTTCGTGCGGCAGATCGCTTGCGGCATCACCCATACGAATGAATCGACGCATGAGGTGATTCGGGAGAACCTGCAACGATCCGCCATGTATGGTGGCCATATCGAGGGCGTCGGACCGCGCTATTGCCCGTCGATCGAGGACAAGGTGGTGCGGTTTGCCGACAAGACCTCGCATCAGGTTTTCCTTGAGCCGGAAGGGCTGGAGGATGATACGGTTTATCCGAATGGCATCTCGACCTCTTTGCCCGCGGATGTTCAGGAGAGATATGTCCGGTCGATCCGTGGTCTGGAAGGCGCCCGGATCATGCAGCCGGGATATGCGATCGAATACGATTATGTCGACCCCAGGGCGCTGAAGTTGACGCTTGAATTGCGCGATCAGGAAGGCCTGTTCCTTGCCGGCCAGATCAATGGCACGACAGGTTACGAGGAGGCTGCGGCTCAGGGGCTGGTTGCGGGATTGAACGCGGCCGCGAAAGCTTTGCGCCGGGATCCCGTAACCTTCAGCCGAACTGAGTCCTATATCGGTGTGATGATTGACGATCTGGTGAGCAGGGGGGTCAGTGAACCTTATCGCATGTTCACCTCGCGCGCGGAGTTCCGGCTTTTTCTGCGCGCTGACAATGCGGATCAGCGGCTTACCCCGCGTGGTATTGATATCGGCTGTGTGGGAGAGACCCGTCGGCGTGCCTTCGACGAAAAGATGGGGCAAATGGCGGCCGGGAAGAGCGTTCTGGACAGTATCGTGTTGACCCCGGGGCAGGCGATCACGCTTGGTCTGGCGTTGAACCAGGATGGGGTGAAGCGCTCGGCGTTTCAGTTGCTGGCCTTTCCGGATGTCACTTTTGATCAGCTTCGGGACTCTTTCCCCGATCTGAACGGAATACCGCCCGATATCGCAAGGCAGCTTTCGAATGAGGCTCTCTACGCCAACTACATCTTGCGGCAGCAACGGGATGTCGATGCAATGCGTCGCGACGAGAATTGGGAGATTCCCGCGGACTTCGATTACCGCGCCTTGTCCGGCCTGTCGAATGAGCTGAAGATGAAGTTCAGCGCTGCGGCGCCCCGAACATTGCATCAGGCCAGCCAGGTTGATGGCGCGACTCCGGCGGCATTGTCGCTGATTCTCGCGCGACTTCGGCAAGATAAAAGGGCTGAGCGAAAATGACCGGGCCGGAAGCTTTCGTAAATCAGGTTGATGTTTCACGTGAAACAATTCGGCTTCTGGAACGCCTGGAGGCGTTGCTAAAAAAGTGGAATCCAGCCATAAATCTGGTTTCCCCGCGAACTCTTGCGGAAATCTGGACGCGTCATTTCCTCGATTCAGCGCAGATTTTGCAATCTGTTGCGCAGGCGCCGCAGCATTGGGCGGATCTGGGAAGTGGCGGGGGGTTCCCCGGGCTTGTGGTCGGCGTTCTGGCAAAAGAGCAATTTCCGGATATGCAGCTTACACTGGTCGAGAGCGACAAGCGCAAGGCGGCCTTTCTGCTCAATGCCGTCCGCGATTTGGGGCTCTCCGCGGTGGTGGCTGATCGGCGTATCGAATCGCTTGATCCACTCAAGGCGGATGTCCTGTCGGCGCGTGCCTTGGCGCCGCTCGAAACCTTGTTGAGCTACGCAGAGCGTCACCTGTCGCCTGCGGGCATCGCTCTTTTTCCGAAAGGAAATCGCTGGCGGGAAGAGGTTGCGCAGGCGCAGCAGACATGGTCCTTTGAGGTCGAACCGAAACCCAGTGCCACGGATCCGGAGTCCGTCGTTCTGAAAATCAAGGGGTTGCACCGTGCCTGATCCCACTCGCCCGACTCAACCAAGAATCATTGCCATCGCGAACCAGAAGGGGGGCGTTGGGAAGACGACGACGGCGATCAACCTGGCGGCGGCGATGGCCGAGCGCGGCTGCCGCGTGCTCTTGGTTGACCTCGATCCGCAGGGGAACGCCTCGACGGGTCTTGGCGTCGAAGCCGCAGATCGCAAGTTCAGCACCTATGATCTGCTGTTCGGCGAAGCTCCGCTCTCGGAGGTCGTTCAGAAAACCGCCTTTGACGGGCTGTTGATCTCTCCGGCGACGACCGACCTGTCTTCTGCGGATATGGAACTTGTCGCCTCGGAAAAGCGCACCTTTCTGCTGCATGATGCGCTGCGCCAAACCGATATCGACCTCTTTCAGCTTGATTACGTGCTGATCGATTGCCCGCCCTCGCTCAATCTGCTGACCGTCAACGCGATGGTTGCGGCGCAATCGGTTCTTGTGCCGCTGCAGGCAGAGTTCTTTGCGCTTGAGGGGTTGTCGCAGCTGATGCTGACGATCCGTGAAGTCCGCCAGACCGCGAATCGCGATCTGCGGATCGAGGGCGTTGTTCTGACGATGTATGATGTGCGCAACAACCTGTCGCAGCAGGTGGAAGCCGATGCGCGGGCGACCTTGGGCGAGTTGGTGTTCCGAACGATGATACCGCGCAACGTGCGGATTTCCGAGGCGCCGTCCTATGCCTTGCCCGTTTTGAGCTATGACGCCGGGTCGAAAGGCGCGGAAGCCTATCGGTCGCTCGCGGCGGAACTGCTTGACCTCCATGCGACACAAGAACGAAAGGCCAGGGCATGAGCGAGAGAAAACCCGAGCGTCGGGGGTTGGGCCGCGGTTTGTCGGCCCTGATGGCGGATGTTCAGATCCCGGCCGCCGAAGCCGATGTCGCCCCGCGGCGCAAGGATATGCTCGTTCCGATCGAAAAGATCGTGCCGAACCCGGACCAGCCCCGGCGCAGTTTTGCGCCCGAAGCGCTGGAGGAATTGCGCGCCTCGATTGCCGAAAAGGGCATCATTCAGCCGCTGATCGTGCGCAAGCATCCGAAGGGAGAGGACAGCTACGAAATCGTCGCCGGCGAACGGCGCTGGCGCGCGGCGCAGCTGGCAAAACTGCATGAACTTCCGGTGATCGTGCGCGATTTCACCGATACCGAGGTTCTGGAAGTCGCGATCATCGAGAATATCCAGCGCGCAGATCTGAACCCGCTGGAAGAGGCGATGGGCTATCGCCAGCTGATGGACCGCTTCGGCCATACCCAGGAAAAACTTGCCGAGGCGCTGTCCAAAAGCCGCAGCCATATCGCCAACTTGTTGCGTTTGCTCAATCTTCCCGACGAAGTGCAGGATTTCCTGCGCGAGGGCAAACTCACTGCCGGTCATGCGCGCGCTCTGGTGACGGCGACCGATCCGGTTCGCCTGGCGAAGGAAACCATCGCCAGAGGCCTGTCGGTCCGAGATGTCGAACGGCTGGCGAAAGACGAGACATCGGCAGTGTCAGGCGCCCCCGCGAAGCTCTCGTCCAGGGCAGCGCGCGAGAAAGACGCCGATACCCGTGCGCTGGAGGCGGATCTTTCGGCGACGATCGGGATGAGTGTCAGCATCGATCACGACGGGATCGAGGGGGGACGGTTGTCGATCCGCTATCGCACGCTGGACGATCTTGATCAGCTCTGTCAGGCGCTCAGCCAGATCGGCTGAAGGCGTTCCCGCGACCCCATGACCTGGCCCAAGCGGGCCGGGTCATAGCCGCTTTTCTTTGGCAACCTGTTGTTCTGCCAATACTTTTTTCGCGATTTCGCCAAGGTTGCGATGTCGTCCTGTGGCTGCTGCCGTGCGCTGGCGTTGCGCTTCGATCAGCGGCTGCAGCTGCGCCAGGCTTTCCGCAATCTGCTGCAAGCGCATCTGCGCCCAATTCTCGTAGTTTTCAGCGGCTTTCGCCAGCATCAGATTTGCGGCTCCCTCGCGCCAGGCGGCCTGCATGTCTTGCGCGATTTGTGCGCTTTCCGTCTCCAGATCGCGCTTTTGCCGGTTCAACCGCGCCAGATCTGCCATGGCGCGATCCCGGATCATCGAGGCGATGTCGTTCAGCGAGTCCAGATCCTTCCGCTTCATTTCCGGCCTCCCCGTTCGCGCGAGCGACGGCGCATCTTCTCGGCGAAGCGAATCGCTGCGGCGACCGGGCGATAATGGTCCGGATGAATTTCCTGCCCGATATCGACCGAGGCATGAAGGGCCCGGGCCGTCGGCGGATCGGAATGGATCGGAACCCCGGCCTCGGCCGCGACTTCCCGAATGCGCGCCGCGATTTCATCCACACCCTTGGCGACACAGACCGGGGCGCGTTTCGCACCGCGTTCCCATTTCAGCGCCACCGCATAGTGCGTCGGGTTCACGATCACCACATCGGCCTTGGCGACATCCGCGATCATCTGCTTGGTCGCGATCTCGATCGCCTTTTGCCGCCGTTGCGCCTTGATATGGGGGTCGCCTTCCGACTGCTTCATCTCGTCGGTGAGTTCCTTGCGCGTCATCTTGTTGCGCCGCAGGAAGTCGAACCTTTGCCACAGATAGTCGATCGCGGCGATCACACCCGCCAGAAGCAGCATCAGCAACAGAAATTCAACGATCATCTTCGGAAAGCTGACCGCAACCACCGTCGCTTCGAATTTCTGGCTGAGCAGAATTGCCGGCAGTTCCCGCAGCATGAAATTTCCAAGGATGATCGAGATCACCACCAGCTTCACGAAGCTTTTCGCGAATTCAAAAAGGCCGGTGCTGCCGAATTTCTGTTTGAAATTCGCGATCGGATCGATGCGGTTAAACTTCGGCATCAGCTTTTCCGGGGCAAAGACGATGGCGCGTTGCGCCGCAAGGGCCGCCAGAACCAGAACGCCGGGCAACAGCAACCAAGGCGCAACCGTCAAGGCCATGCGACCCAGAATGCTGCCCGCGACCACCGTGCCGCCGCCCAGAAGTTGTACCGAAATCGAATCGGCCTGATCGATCAGCACGCTGGCCCAGGTTCCGAAGCTTTCAAGCGAGCTTTTGCCGAAGGCGAGGGCGGTGATCACGATGGCGGCATAGACCGCGGCGCCGGTCACTTCCGAGGATTTGACCAGATCGCCCTGTTTGCGCGCCTGCTCGATTTTCTGCGGAGTAGGGTCGAATTCCTTTGAGCTGTCGTCTTCCTCGCTCATCGCAGCACCTCGAACGGGTTGGCCAGAAAGGCGTCGAAGGCGTCATGCCAGACCAGGAGACCGGTCGGCAGCGCGATCATCAGCAGCGCCAGGCCGCCAAGCGTCTGCGCCGGGGCGCCGATCATCGACACCATCAGCTGCGGCATCGCGCGGTTGATTGCGCCAAGCGCGACGTTGTAGATCAGACCGGCGATCACGAAGGGCGCGGCAATCGAGAAGCCAAGCGCAAAGGCCCGCGAAATGCCGCCAAGGCCCCATTGCCGGAACAGATCGGCATCGGGAAAGGCCCCGGGCGGCAGCGCCTGATAAGAGCCGAGGAAGATCTCGGTCACTTTCACATGCAGGCCCAGATGCACCGAAATCGCCAGACCGGCCAGGACAAGCAATTCGCCGACCGCGGGCTGGGGCTCGCCCGTGGTGCCGCCAAACAGCTGCGACAGCGAGGTGGATTGTGCCGCAATCGTGCCCGCGATCTGCAGGCACAGAATGAAAAGCCGCAGCATCAGGCCGATGAACAGCCCGATCACGATTTCCGCGAACATCCAGACCGCCACCGGCAGGCTGGTATCGGGGGCGTTGACGAAGGGCAGGGCGCCCGGCATCACGATCAGGGTGAAGGCGAAAGTCAGCCCCAGCTTGACCCGGGTCGGCACCATCATTTCGCCGAAAGCGGGCATCACCGCCATCGTGCCGCCGACGCGCAGGAAGACGATGAAACCGACCCAGAGCAGATCCCGGGCCGATTGCATCAGGGTTGCAAGATCCTCGATCATGCCTGCACCACGCCGACCATCGAGGGCCGCGCATCCAGGCCGATTTCCTCGAAGCTGAGCACGGGGGCGAGGATGCCCTTGGCGCCCAGCACCGTCTTGAGGAACCGCCGCCGCCGCGTCGAGGTGACGATGGCCGGGAAAATCCCTGCTTCGCCCGCTTTCGCGATCCGTTCGGCGACATTGTTTGCCAGACGGTTGAACTTGTCGGGCGGCAGCGCGAC
The DNA here is from genome assembly GCF_058724655.1 of Rhodobacter sp. 4.3.4. Classification (NCBI taxonomy): domain Bacteria; kingdom Pseudomonadati; phylum Pseudomonadota; class Alphaproteobacteria; order Rhodobacterales; genus Rhodobacter; species Rhodobacter sp. 4.3.4. The sequence continues at coordinate 62,573 of NZ_CM178967.1, read as the reverse complement.
ATCGGTCTGACCGCGATCCCCCGGCACCTGGAAGGTCGAGAACGTGTCTTCCCATTCCGGCGCCAGTTGCAGCAGCGGCAGCGTGCCATCCTCGCGGCGGTATTCCGCGACCAGCTGGAAGCCGAGGCGCTGCCGGACATGTTCGCAGATCGCCTCGGGCGACTGCATGCCGCGCACTTCCGCGATCGATTCGACGATCACCAGCAGGTTGCGTATCGAGACCCGCTCCTCAAGCAGCAGACGCAGCACGGCCAGCAGCAGATCGACCGGAACCTTGTCGGGGATCAGCTCGTCCAGCAGACGGCGGTTCGACTCGGCGCGGGCGGGATCGGAGAGGTTGCACATCTCTTCAAGCAACCGGCGCAGTGCCCGCAGCGTCATCAGGCGGCCGAAGTTGCGGCGGATCACCTCCAGCAGATGCGTTGCCAGAACTTCGGTCGGGCCGACCACAGTCGATCCGGCCAGCGCGGCATCTTCCTGTTTTCCGGGCGGAAGCCAGCGCGCGGGGGCGCCATAGACCGGCTCGCGCACGTCTTCGCCATCGGGCAGGAAATCGCGGTTGTCGGTGATCAGGGCAAGAACCCGATCGGGGAAGAGCCGGTCTTTCGCCTGTTCCACACCCTGAATGCGGATGCGGTAGCAGCCCGGATCGAGCGTCGCATCGTCGGTCAGGCGGATTTCCGGCAGGATCAGACCGTAACTGGCCGCCACATGGTTGCGCATATTGGTGATCCGCGCATCGAGCCCGGTCGCCGGGTCAAGCGCCATCGCCACCAGATCGGGCGAAAATTCGACATGGATATCATCGACATCGAGCACATCGCCAATCGACTTACGCTTCTTCGGCTCGGTGCTTTCGGGGATTTTCATTGCCTCCAGCTCGGCCTTTTTCTGCGCCTTCCGGCTCACGAAGAAGGCGGTGCCGCCCAGAATGAGCGCGCCGGTCATGAAGGGCACGAAAGGCAGGCCGGGGAAGATGGCGAAGCCCGCCATCAGCGCCGCCACCGTGGCCAGAGCCGAAGGGTAGCGCGACAGCTGCTCGAACACGGCGGAATCGGCCGAGCCCTTGGTGCCACCGCGCGACAGCAGGATGGCCGAGCCGATCGAGATGATCACGGCTGGGATCTGGCTGGTCAGACCGTCGCCGACGGTGAGGATCGCATAGGTTTCCAGCGCGCGGCCCAGCGGCATGTCATGCACGATCGTGCCGATGGCAAGGCCGACGACAAGGTTCAAAAGCGTGATCAGCAGACCGGCGATGGCATCGCCCTTGACGAATTTCGACGCACCGTCAAGCGAGCCGAAGAAGGTCGTTTCCGCCTGTTCCTTTTCGCGCCGCGCCCGGGCCTCGGCATGGTCGATGGCGCCGGCGTTCATGTCGCTGTCGATGGCCAGCTGCTTGCCGGGCATCGCGTCGAGGGCAAAACGGGCGCCGACTTCGGCCATCCGGCCCGCGCCTTTGGTGATCACGATGAAGTTCACGATCATGATCACGCCAAAGACGACCAGCCCGATCATCACCGAGCCGCCCATGATGAAATTGGCGAATCCCTCGATCACGTGACCGGCGGCGGCGGTGCCGGTATGGCCATTGCCGATGATCAGCTTGGTCGAGGAGACGTTCAGCGACAGTCGCAGCATCAGCGAGGCGAGCAGGATCGTCGGGAAGGCCGAGAAATCCAGCGGCCGTTCGATGAACAGCGTGACGGTGAAGATCAGGATGGCCAGCGCGAAGGACACCGCGAGGCCGGTGTCGAGAACCCAGGCCGGAACCGGCAGGATCATCATCACGATCACGGTCATCAGGGCAATGGCCAGCAGAATCGTCGGCTGGAAGATCGCCGCAAGGCTCAGTTTCGGCATCAGTTCACCTGGGTCTTGTCGAGAGAAATGGCGAAGAGGCTGGCCCCGGGGGCGCCCCCGAGCGGCGGCGAGACGGTTCCGGTGCGCCGCAGCAGCGGATAGGAATTGACCCGCGGCGGTTTCGGCGGCGCCATCTGCGCGTTCATCGCGGCAACGATATCGGGGATCTCGGGGATCTCGCCATAGGGCATCTGGTCGGGCGCGGCATTCATCGCCAGCACGTCAGCTTCGCCATCGGCCCCCATGAAACGCTCGCGCAGCTCGGCAAAGCGGGCGGAATAGCGGTCGGCATGTTCCTTGGTGCGGGAATGATAGGCCCCGGCTGCGGCGTTCCACGAGCCGGTTTCGGCATAAAGATCGGCAAGGAATCTGGCGGCGTAAAGTGCATTCGCCTTCGGATCGAACATCTCGTCGATCGAGGAGAAATGCTCGTTGTGCCATTTGTAATTGATCTGGAAGCAGCCGATGTCGAAGCTGCGGGCGCCGCGCTTGAATTCCTGAAACACATAGGCGCGGGCTTCATCGAGCGTGTCGAACCAATGCCCTGCGCCTTCCATGTTCACGGTCCAGGGCCAGGGACGCAGCTTGCCGTCGATCTTCTTGCCGGTTTCGGTCAGCGAAATCGCTTTCAGCACCGAAACGGGAACACCGCTTTGCAGCGACGCATATTCTGCAACCCGCTCACAGGTCGCCGAGATGCCTTGCGCCGTCTCGGAAGCCTGCGCAGACCGCAGCGGAACGGACATGCCCAGCATGAGAAACAGGACGATTCGCCAATGGCTTGGCATGGGGTTCCCCCTTGTTCAGCAATTCTTGCCAAGGCTGAACTTAGGGAGAGAAGGTTTATATCCGGTAATCAGCGCCCGGATTCGTCGGCCCGCGGCTGCAACTGCGCGAGGTATTGCGCGTGCAATCCCGGGGCGCCGACCAGAAGCCCGTCGATCTGCGCGCTGGGGGTATTGAAGCGGATCGGCGCCCCGGCACGGTCGGTCACAAGCGCGCCCGCGCAGCTGGCGATCAGGCTGGCGGCGGCGACATCCCATTCCCAGGTCGGCCACACCGTCAGGCTGGCATCGAAGCGGCTTTCGGCCACAAGACACAGCCGCCAGGCCAGCGAGGGGCGGAAAAACCGCCGATAGGCAGGTCTTTCGCCGCGCCAGTTCGTGGCGACATCGCAGACCTTCGAGGCAAGCAGGCTCGAGCCCTCGATCGTCCCCGGGTCGGTGTTGCGGATCGGCTGCCCGTTAAGCAGCGCGGGACCGCCGCGCACGGCGACATAGGTTTCCTCGAACACCGGCAGGTGCACGACGCCCGCCAGAACCTCGCCGTTTTCCACGACGGCGATGGCATGGGCAAAGCCCGGTTCGTTCGCCAGGAAGGCGCGGGTGCCGTCGATCGGATCGACGACGAAAAGGCGGCGGCAGGACAGACGCGCGTCATCGTCCTGGCTTTCCTCGGAGAGCCAGCCGTAATCGGGCCGCGCCTTGCGCAAAAGATGCGCCAGCAGGTCGTTCACCGCCAGATCGGCTTCGGACACCGGACCGGCGTCATCTGCCTTGTCCCATTGCTTCGGCGCATGTTTCCAATATTGCAGCGCCAAGTCGCCCGCGGCCTTGGCGGCGTGGATCAGCAGGTCAAGATCGGTGGCAGCATCAGGACCCGGCAATCGTCAGCCCCTCAAGCAGAAGCGACGGCACGACATGGCTCAGATGGCCGCGCGCATCATTGGCGGGGATGATCCGGCGCAGCATCTCGCGCAGGTTGCCTGCCACGGTGCATTCGTTCACCACATGCGAAATCTGACCGTTTTCAACCCAATAGCCTGCGGCCCCGCGCGAGTAATCGCCCGTGGTCGGGTTGATCGTCGCGCCGATGAACGAGGTCACCAAAAGCCCGGTGCCCATGTCGCGGATCAGCTCCTCGCGCGATTTCGTCCCCTGCGTCAGCGCCACATTCCCCGCGGCGGGCGAGGGCGGCGTCGATGTTCCACGCGACGCATTGCCGGTGCTTTGCAGCCCCAGTTTCCGCGCCGTCGCCAGATCCAGAACCCAGCCGGTCAGCACGCCATCGTCGACGATGGCGCGGCGGGCCGGGGGCAGGCCTTCGGCGTCGAAGGGACGCGAGCCGGAGATGCGGCGGCGGAACGGGTCTTCGATCAGGCTCAGGCCCTTGGGCAGCACGTCCGTATTCAGACCGTCGCGCAGCCACGATGCGCCGCGGGCAATGGCGGTGCCATTGATCGCCGAGAGAAGATGACCGATCAGGCTGGCGGCGACGCGCTCATCGAGCAGCACCGGAAAGGCCCCGGTTTTCGGCTGCACCGCGCCCAGCCGGGCCACGGCGCGTTCGCCCGCCTGCTGACCGATCGAAGCGGCCGAGGGCAGATCGGCGCCGAAAATCCGCGCCTCCGAGGCCCAGTCGCGTTCCATCGCCGCGCCTTCGCCCGCAATCGCAACCGCCGAGGTCGAGCGCGAGGTCCGGGCGTAACCGCCGGAAAATCCGTTCGTGCCCGCCATGTGCAACAGTCGCTTCGACCACGAGGCAGAGGCCGATTGCACCTGCGAGACCCCTTGCACCGCCATCGCCGCCGCTTCCGCCTCGCGCGCGTCGGTTTCCAGAGCTGTGGCCGAGGGTTCCGCCCCCGGATCGGCCAGTTCCAGAGCCGCAACGTCCCAGCCCTGCGCCAGTTGCGCCGGATCGGCAAGACCGGCATGCGGGTCTTCGGGCGCCTCGCGGGCCATTGCCACGGCGCGTTCGGCCATGTCGGCAATGGTGCGGGCGGAAATGTCCGAGGCTGAAACACAAGCCTGACGCCCGCCGATCAGCACGCGCAGGCCGATTTCCAGCCCTTCGGAGCGTTCCGCCTGTTCCAGCGCCCCGCCGCGCACATCGATCGACACGGCGCGGCCATCGACGGCCAGCGCATCGGCCGCCTCGGCCCCGGCCTTGCGGGCGGCGGAAAGCAGGGCATCGGTCAGATCGGCAAGAACGGGGGGCATCGGCTCTCCTTGTGGAAAACCGCCCGGAAGGCCGGGCGGTTTCGCTGGTTCGGCAGGTTTGTCTTACTTGATCGGCTGGCCATTGGCCAGAATCTGGCCGCCTTCCTTGAACTCGATCTTCGAGGTGAACATATCCTCGCCCGCGGGCACGGCATACATGCCCATCATCATCTTCGCGAACATCACCTGATCCTGCGGCATGACCCCCATGGCCACCAGCCCGTCCATCAGCTTGTTCGCGCCCGACAGTTTCAGATCGATGGCGCCCAGCGGCATCGGCGTGGCCGTCGCATTGTCGAAGGTCAGCGCGCCCGCGCCGGTCAGCTCGGCCCCCGCGGCGGTCAGTTGCAGCTTCTTGACGTTCAGGCTGTCGATCTGCACCGGCGGCACCGGCGAGGCGGCCGCGGCGGGCGAGAACAGATCAACCAGCGGCTTGCCGGTTCCGGTCAGATCGATGATCAGCGTCGCCGGGCCGTGGGCAAGCTTCTCCGTCGGGTCGATCATCTTCCAGACCTGATCCGAGACCGCCAGCCCGACCAGCGAGACCTTGCCGGTGAAGGGCTGCGGCTCGGCCTTGGCGCTGAGCGGCATGGCAAAGTCGATCTCGCCCTGATCGATGGTCGCCGACATCGGCTGCGGGAAATCGCTGGTCGTTATATCAAGCCTGGTCTTGCTGCCGGTGGCCGAATACCGCACCGCTTCGCGCGAGAAGGCGATGACCGCCTGACCGCTTTCGGCGGACCCGGACATGCTGACCGGGCCGGTCTTGGTCGTCGAGCTCATCTTGTAGCTCAGCGTGCCATAGCTCATCTGGCTGTTGGTGCGCATCCCCTTGGCGATGGCATCGCCCAGCTCGGCGGCATCGGCGCCTTCGGGCATCAGGCTGTCGCCCTTGATCGCCAGATCCTGCATTTCGATCGTCGCGTCGATCGTCGAGGCATCCTCGGGATCGCTGCCGGTCATCGTCAGAGCCATCGCCTTGGCGGTCAGATCGGCCTTGGTGCCCTGGCCGCCGGTCGTGGTCATCACCTGCGTTCCGGCAAGTCCGGTCAGCGTCATCCCGAGCACGGCAGGCGTGCCGCCCGGGGTCGAGGGCTGGGCCTCGATGCTGGCGGAAATCTCGGGCGCATCGACCAGATAGGACATTTCCTCGGGCGTGCCGGAAATCACCACGCTGGCATCGGTCTTGTCGATCCGGATCTTCGCCGTCTCGGTCTTGCCGGTGGCGTCGGTGGTGTCGTTCTGGCCGGTGATTTCACCCTCGACCGTGCCCTCGACGGTGCCGTCGCCCAGATCCTCAAGCAGGATCGCGGGCACGGTCAGCACGGTTTTCGACACCTGCTTGTCGGTGCCGATGGTGGTGGTGCTCTCGTTCGTCAGGACCAGATCGGAGATCGTCAGAACGTCGCCATCGCGCGCGACCGAACCCGGGGTGATGGTGAAGCCATAGGCGGAATATTGCTTTTGCCAGCTGTCCCAGACCTGCTCCGGCGTCACATCGGCCATGACGGCGGTCGAACTCATGAGAAGGGCGAGGAAAGTGGTTGTGCCAGCGGATCTGAGCCGTGCCATCAGGGGCCTCTTGGATAAGGAATGGCTCTACCTTCGGCCGCACATCGCTGATGGTCAAGGGGCAATGGGGTTGCTAACAAGGGTCAAAGCGGCGGCGGAGGGCAGGATGATCACGGTGAAATCGGCAGACGGCATCTGGACGGTGACGATCAATCGGCCGGAAAAGGCGAATTCGCTGACCCGGGGGATGCTGTCCGACATCGCCGATGCGGCCGAGGCCGCCGGGCAGGCCGGGGCGCATGCTTTCGTGCTGCGCGGCACCGGCAAGGTGTTTTCGGCGGGGGCCGATCTGGACGAGGCGCGGGCGGGGCTGGCCACCGATCCGGTCTGGGAACGACTGTCGGGGGCGGTGGCGGCGCTGCCCTGTCTGACCATCGCGGCGCTGAACGGCACCCTGGCCGGGGGGGCGATGGGAATGGCGCTGGCCTGCGATCTGCGGATTTCCGTGCCGCAGGCGAAGTTCTTCTATCCGGTGATGAAGCTGGGCTTCCTGCCGCAACCCTCGGACCCGAAGCGGCTTGTGGCGCTGATCGGTCCGGCGCGGGCGAAGATGATCCTGATGGCCGGGCAGAAGATCGAGGCCGAAGAGGCACTTGCCTGGGGTCTGATCGACCGGATCGTCGCCCCCGAGGCGATGGAGGCGACGCTGACCGATCTTCTGGCCGATGCGGCCGCCGCGGCGGCCGCCCATATTGCTGCGATCAAGGCCTTGATCTGACTTACAGATACAGGCTTTCCCGGCGGAAGTGCCGGACCAGCATGTAATAGATCACCGCACGATATTTGCGCGGTTCCGAGCGGCCATAGGTCTCGATCGCGGCATCAATCGCATCCTCCAGATCGGGGCCGTCAGGCAGGCCCAGCTTCTTGATCAGGAAATTGCGCCGGATCTGATCGATCTCGGATTTCTGCGTCGCGGCGACGATTTCGGCGTCCGGGTCATAGATCGCCGGTCCGCAACCGATGGTGACTTTCTCCAACAGCGCCATGTCGGGGGTGATCCCGCATTTTCCCTGCAGATCCTCGGCATATTTCGCGATCAAGGCGTCGCGTTTTCCCATCTTTGCTTCTCCCGTGTCGGCGCGCTTCATCCCGGACCCAGCCTAGGCCTGCGCGCGCCCTGAAACAAAGGGAATCCCCGCGCCCGGCCGGGCGGCGGCATGTCTTTGCCGATGCGGCAGGCGCAAAGCAAAGCGGGGCCCGAAGGCCCCGCAATCTGCCGGAAAGGCAGGATCAGTAGCGGTAATGGTCCGACTTGAACGGGCCTTCGACGGTGACGCCGATATACTCGGCCTGATCGGGACGCAGCGTGGTCAGTTTCACGCCGATCTTCTTCAGATGCAGACGCGCCACTTTTTCATCCAGCGATTTCGGCAGGATGTAGACGCCCGGCTGATAGTCGGTGCCCTTGGTCCAAAGCTCGATCTGCGCCAGAACCTGGTTGGTGAAGCTGGCCGACATCACGAAGCTGGGGTGACCGGTGGCGTTGCCGAGGTTCAAGAGACGGCCTTCGGACAGAAGGATGATCCGCGCGCCCGAGGGCATCTCGATCATGTCCACCTGGTCCTTGATATTGGTCCATTTGTGGTTCTTCAGCGCCGCGACCTGAATTTCGTTGTCGAAATGGCCGATGTTGCCGACGATCGCCATGTCCTTCATCTCGCGCATGTGCTCGATGCGGATCACGTCCTTGTTGCCGGTGGTGGTGATGAAGATATCCGCGTCCGCGACGACATCTTCCAGCACCACGACTTCAAAGCCGTCCATCGCGGCTTGCAGCGCGCAGATCGGATCGACCTCGGTCACCTTCACCCGGGCGCCCGCACCGCGGAGCGAGGCGGCCGAGCCCTTGCCCACGTCGCCATAGCCGCAGACGACGGCGACCTTGCCCGCCATCATCACGTCGGTGGCGCGGCGGATGCCGTCCACCAGCGATTCCTTGCAGCCGTATTTGTTGTCGAATTTCGACTTGGTGACAGAGTCGTTCACGTTGATCGCCGGGAATGGCAAGAGGCCCTTCTTGTGCAGGTCGTAAAGACGATGCACGCCCGTCGTGGTTTCCTCGGACACGCCCTTGATCGCCGCGCGCTGCTGGGTGAACCAGCCGGGGCTTTCCACCATGCGCTTCTTGATCTGATTGAACAGGCAGACTTCCTCTTCCGAGGTCGGCGTGGCGATCAGATCGGTTTCGCCGGCTTCGACACGGGCGCCCAGGAGGATGTAGAGCGTCGCATCGCCGCCATCATCCAGGATCATGTTGCAGGTGCCTTCCGGGAACTGGAAGATCTTGTCGGTATAGGCCCAGTATTCCTCCAGCGTCTCGCCCTTGACGGCAAAGACCGGCGTGCCGCTGGCGGCGATGGCGGCGGCGGCGTGATCCTGGGTCGAGAAGATGTTGCACGAGGCCCAACGCACATCTGCCCCAAGCGCCTTGAGCGTTTCGATCAGCACCGCGGTCTGGATCGTCATGTGCAGCGAGCCGGCGATGCGGGCGCCTTTCAGCGGCTGGCTCGGCCCGAATTCCTCGCGGCAGGCCATCAGGCCCGGCATTTCGGTTTCGGCAATATCCAGTTCCTTGCGGCCAAACTCGGCCAGCTTGATATCTTTGACAATGTAGTCGGCCATCGGGCGCTCCTCGAATTTCAGTCGGCGGTTGCATACCATCTTGCGCCCCGCGGCGCAACGAAACGAACCTGCGACGTTTACAGTCCCTTTCGCTTTGGCTAGCAGGGGGGAAACGGGGGACTTCGATGAAACGGGCGTGGCAGAGGATGCTTTCGGGGCGCAGGCTGGATCTGCTCGACCCGACGCCGGTGGACATCGAGATCGAGGATATCGCCCATGGCCTCGCCTTTGTCGCGCGCTGGAACGGCCAGACGACGGGCGATTACGCCTATTCGGTGGCGGAACATTCGCTGCTGGTCGAGGAGCTTTTTGCCCGCGCCAATCCCGGCATCGGTGAACGCTGGCGGCTGGCGGCGCTGCTGCATGATGCGCCCGAATATGTGCTGGGCGACATGATCACCCCGGTCAAGGCGGCGATCGGCAAGGGCTATGGCGAACTGGATGACCGGCTGACGGCCGCGGTGCATCTGCGCTTCGGCCTGCCCGCCGTGCTGCCCGCCCCGATCAAGCGCGCGATCAAGGCGGCCGACAAGGTTTCGGCACGGCTGGAGGCCGAACAGATCGCGGGGTTTTCAGGGGCCGAGGCGGACAGGATCTTCGGAAAGCCCGATCCTGTCCTTGTGCGGGGTCTGGCGATCCGCCTGCGTCCCCCGCCCGAGGTGCGCGCAGCCTTTACCGCGCGTCACCATATGCTTCTGAGTGCTCTCAGCGGTTGAACTTGTATTCGCCAGCGTTGCGGGCGCGGGGGGCGTAGCCACCCATGGCAAGGGCCATCACTTCTCCAAGAATCCGGAACATCGCGGCTCTCCTTTTCTCTCTATGCTCTCTGAATGCCTTGACGCGGGCCACAAGGCGAGTCAGGAATTTTTCCACAGATGATAGGCAGGCTAACAGATGAGCGAAATCGACTGGCGCAAGATGCCGCCGCTGACAGCCCTGCGCGCCTTTGCCGCAACGGCAAGCGAGGGGGGATTCAGCGCCGCAGCGCGCAAGCTGAATGTCACCCACGCTGCCATAGCGCAGCAAGTCCGCGCGCTGGAGGCCGATCTGGACGTGCCGCTCGTGTGGCGCGACGGCAAGCATCTGCACCTGACCCCCGAGGGCGAACGCTTCGCCAAGGCGCTGGCGGACGGGTTTTCGATGATACAATCGGCGGCGGAAATGCTGCGCGCCGACACCAGCGAAAAGGCGCTGACGGTGACGGTGCCGCCGGTTTTCGCCTCGGAATGGCTGATGCCGCGGCTGGCGCGGTTCTGGAAAAAACACCCGGATATTCCGCTGTCGCTTTTGCCCGATGCGCGGCTGGTCGATCTGAAGGAAATCGGCGCGAATATCGGCATTCGGTTTGGCATCGGCAAATGGCCCGGGGTGATTTCCGAGTTTCTGACCGCTGCTCCTCAGGTTGTGGTGGCGGCGCCGGAATTGCTGGGCGGGCGCAAGAAACTGTCCTTGCGGGAAATGGCGATGCTGCCCTGGGTGCGCGAAGGCGATTGGCCCGAGCAGATGCAATTGCTGGAATCGATGGGGCTGGTTCCGGCGGCGCTGAAATTCGTCGATTTCCCGAACGAAGAATTGGCGCTGGCCGCGGCGCGTGAAGGGATCGGCCTGCATCTGGAAACCGAGGCGTTGATCGTCGAGGATCTGAAACTTGGCTGGCTGGTGAAAATCCACGAGCTGACCGAGGAAAGCCTGGGCTATTACATTGTAAGACCGCCGGGTCGTCTGAACCCGGCGGCCAAGATTTTCATCGACTGGCTGAAGGCGGAAGCCTGATCAGATCGTCAGATCTTCCAAAGACTTGCCCGAGGCCAGCGCGGCTTCGACCCATTTCGGCTTGCGCCCGCGGCCGGTCCAGGTTTCGGCCGGATTTGCGGGGTTGGCATATTTCGCGGCGACGGTCTTGCGCGGTTTCGCCTCGACCATGCTCAGAATTTCCGCCAGCGGATAGCCCATCTTGCGCGCGATCTCGTCGAGTTCGGCATAGGCTTCTTTTTTCTTCCGCTCTTCGTAAGTCACGATGGCACGGTCGACCTTGGACCGCAGCGCCTTGAGTTCGTTGAGAGAAAGCGCGTCGATATCCATAAAAACCTCCGGTGAGTGGCTTTATGGATATCGAATATTACGGCCGCGCAATCAAGATATATTTGTTTATCGCGGGCTGCGTTTGGCCAAAATCCGCTGCAGCGTGCGACGGTGCATATTCAGACGACGTGCCGTTTCCGAAACGTTGCGATCGCACAGCTCGTAAACGCGCTGGATATGTTCCCAGCGCACGCGGTCGGCGCTCATCGGGTTTTCCGGCGGCGGCGGCAGGGCTTCGCCCTTGGCCAGAAGCGCATTGGTGATGTCATTCGCATCGGCCGGTTTCGACAGATAATCCGTCGCGCCCATTTTCACCGCCGCAACGGCGGTGGCGATGGCGCCATAACCGGTCAGCACGACGATCCGCGCCTCGGGGCGGCGTTCGCGCAGGGCTTCCACCACTTCCAGACCATTGCCATCTTCCAGACGCAGGTCGATCACCGCATAGGCCGGTGCCCGGTTCTGCACGATCGCCTTGCCGGCCGAGACCGTTTCGGCGATTTCCGTCTGAAACCCGCGCTTTTCCATCGCGCGCGCAAGGCGGGTCAGGAACGCATTATCGTCATCGACCAGAAGCAGCGACCTGTCGCTTCCGAGTTCGGCGAATTCTTCTTCGGCCATGGCTCCCCCCTTTCACCCTCTTTTGCGGTTCTAAAGCTATATTCTGCGCTGGTCAATTTCCGTTGCCCGCCGCGGGGGTTTCCCCGGCGGTCTGCAGCGCGTCAAGAAAGCAGCCGACACTTTCGGCCACCATTTCGGGCGTGGCATCGCGATCATAAAAATCGAGAAAGCCAAGCTTCGGATCGATCAGATAGGTCTGGGTCGAATGATCGACCAGCGTCGCCGGATCGCCGGGATTGCGGATCAGGTAATAGGCCCGGTAGGCCCGCACCGCCGCGTCGATCTGCTCGACCGTTCCGGTCAGGCCGATCATCTTCGGGCTCATCAGATCGGTGAATTCGGTCAGCTGGGCCGGCGTATCCCGCGCGGTATCAACGGAAATGAACACCGGCGTCACCTCATGGCCGCGTTCGGCCAGAAGATCCACGGCGGCGGCATTGCGGGTGCTGTCGATCGGGCAGACATCCGGGCAATAGGTATAGCCGAAGTAGACAAGGCTTGGCTTGGTGATCACGTCCCTGTCGGTCACGGTTGCGCCGGTTTCCGAGATCAGCGTGAACGGGCCGCCGATTTTGGCCGAGGCGCTGCCGGTGCCCTTGCGGCATTGCGCGAAACGGTCGGTCTGAGAGGGAAGGACGGACACGGCGGCAGAGATGCCAACCACGACGACGACGGCTGCCGTGGCAGCCAGCGCGGCGGTCTTGCTCGAAACGTTCATCGCCTCTCCTTCACGTGCTGGAGATTGATTGCGCAGCGCAACGGGAATATCAAGGGGTTGCGGTAAGGGTGAGGCGGTGGGGACGACGATGGCAGATATGATGAGGGCTGTCGACCGGCCGGAATTCGACATGTCGGCAAGTTTGAGCCATCAGGAATGGGTCCGTCTGCGGACGCTGATCCTGTTGCGCTGGGCCGCGGTGGTCGGTCAGCTGGCGGCGCTGATTGCGGCCTATGGCTATTACGACATCGCGCTGAACCTGCCGATGTGCCTGGGCACGATCGGTTTTGCGGTCGCGGCCAATATCGCGGCGATCTATCTTTACCCGGAATCCCGGCGGCTGTCGCAGGCCGAGGTGACGGCGACGCTGCTTTTTGACACCGCGCAGCTGGCGCTTTTGCTGTCGCTGACCGGCGGGCTGAACAACCCCTTCGCGCTTTTGATCCTGGTGCCGGTGACGATTGCCGCCACGGCGCTGAAGCTGCGCCCGACGCTGCTGCTGGGGGGCGCGACGATCGCGATGATCACCTTTGTCGCGGTGTTCAACGAGCCGCTGCAGACCCGCGACGGCACGTTTATCGGCGTGCCGCCGATGATCGAATTCGGCTCCTGGGTGGCGATCGTGATCGGGGTGATCTTTCTGGGCGCCTATGCGCACCGGATCGCACAAGAGATCCATTCGATGTCGGATGCGCTGTTTGCCACGCAGATGGCGCTCTCGCGCGAGCAGAAACTGACCGATCTGGGCGGGGTGGTGGCGGCGGCCGCGCATGAGCTGGGCACGCCGCTTGCGACGATCAAGCTGGTTTCGACCGAACTGGCCGAGGAGCTGATCGACGATCCCGAATTGCATGACGATGCGGTGCTGATCCGTGAACAGGCCGAACGCTGCCGCGATATCCTGCGCTCGATGGGGCGGGCGGGCAAGGATGACGTGCATCTGCGCACGGCGCCGCTGCTCGCCGTGCTGCGCGAAGCGGCCGAGCCGCATCTGGACCGCGGCAAGATGATCTATTTCGATGTCGTTCCGGGCGAGGGCGGGTCGGAGCGGCAACCGACGATCTATCGCTATCCCGAGCTGGTGCATGCGCTGCGCAACCTGATTCAGAACGCCGTCGATTTCGCGCAGACCACGGTCTGGGTCGATGCGGAATGGACCGACCGCAGCATCATCGTGCGCGTCACCGACGATGGCCGCGGCTATTCGCCCAATGTTCTCAACCGCATCGGGGATCCCTTCATCTCCACCCGCTCAGCCGAGCGCAAGGAATACGAGGGCATGGGGCTGGGTCTCTTCATCGCCAAGACGCTTTTGGAACGCACCGGCGCGAAGCTGCGATTCGTTAACGGGTCCGAGCCCTATCAGAAGAACGCCCCGGTGCCGCGGCGCTCGGGCGCGGTGGTGGAGCTGCGCTGGCACATCGGCCGCCTGATCGCCCCCGAAACCGGGCCGCTGGGCGAGAATGTTCCGATCACCGTGTGATGATCATAATTGCTCGTTAACTTAACGGCACATTAACCTTTATTCATCAATCATGACTGCGGGACAGGCGAGAGGGCTGCAGTCATGCAGATTGAGATTTTCCAGGCGATCCTGATTGTCGCGACCTCGGTCGGATCGGCGCTTCTGGCTTTGCTGTTGCTGAGCGTGATTTCCACGCGCAAGACCGGGCCGGATGCCAGGGTGGCGACGCATCCGGTGCTGGAACAGACGGTGTTCCTGTTTGACGATCAGGATCTGGTCGATGCGACCGGCCCGGCGCGGGCGCTGCTGGAGGCCTCGCCGATGGCGCTGTCGGACTGGGCGCGTTTCCTTGCCTTTGTCGCGCCGCGGTTCGACGGCTTCGAAGCCACGATGCTGAAGCTTGCCGAACTTGGCCGGATCGAGCTGCTGTCGAAACCCGAAGAAGGCCGCCGCACGCAGATCAAGCTGATCGCCGAAGAGGTGAACGGCCTTGCGCGCCTCACCCTCATCGATCCCGAGGCCGAGGGCCGTGGTGTTCTTGTCGACGGGCTGTCGCAGCGCGCGCTGGAAGACGAGCTGGACCTGATGCGGCTGACGCTGGACCGGGCGCCGACGCTGATCTGGCGCGAGGACGAGACCGGCACGATCACCTGGGCGAACCGCGCCTATGTGCTGCGCTCGGGCGCCTTTTCCGAAACCGAGGAGGCGATGCTCTGGCCCTTGCCGCGGCTGTTCCAGATCGACGAGAACGCCCGTCACACCGGACCGCGGCGGCTGCGTCTGGATGACGGCGATCAGCGGGCGGCCTGGTTCGATTGCCATTCCTTCCCGATGGACAAGGGCGCGCTGCATTTCGCCCTGCCGGCCGATTCGACCGTGCGGGCGGAAAAGGCGCTGCGCGATTTCGTGCAGACCCTGACCAAGACCTTTGCCGATCTGCCGATCGGTCTGGCGATCTTCGACCGTGCCCGGCAGTTGCAGCTGTTCAACCCGGCGCTGATCGATCTGACCCAGCTTGGTACCGATTTCCTGTCGAACCGGCCGACGCTTTATGCCTTTCTCGACCGTCTGCGCGAGGCGCGGATGATGCCCGAGCCGAAGGATTACCGCAGCTGGCGGCTGAAGATGACCGAACTCGAACAGGCCGCCGCCGCGGGCTTCCATTCCGAAACCTGGATGCTGCCCTCGGGTCAGACCTATCGCGTCACCGGCCGTCCGCATCCCGATGGCGCCGTGGCCTTCCTGTTCGAGGATATCTCCTCCGAAGTGTCGCTGACCCGCCGCTTCCGGGCGGAACTGGAGCAGGGCCAGGAAATCCTCGACATGATGAGCGAGGCGGTGGCGGTGTTCCAGCCCTCGGGCGAGCTGACGGCCTCGAACGCGGCTTATGACCGGCTTTGGGGCGTGGAAACCGATACCTCGCTGCGGCGCACCACCATTCTGGATGCGGTGCGGCTGTGGCAGGGCAAATGCGATGCCTCCGACATCTGGACCTCGGCGCGGGGGTTCAACAACCGCATCGGCCAGCGGTCGCTGATCGAAGGGACGGTGCGGCGTCGCGAAGACGGCATGATGATCGGTTGCCGCTTTGCCCCGATGACCGGCGGCGCGATGATGGCCAGTTTCTTGCCGAAAGGTGTCGTGACGCTGGATCCGTCCAGCCGGGCAATGTTTGACGAGGACCGTCCGGTCAAGGTTCTGGCCAGTTAAGGGGCTTGCCGCGGGGGGCAGGGCCGCTAGAGTGCGGCCATGCAAAATACTGTCCCGCTCCTGTCTCTCGATCTGCCCGATGCCGATGCCACCGAAGGCTTCGGCATCGCGATGGCCCGGCTGTTGCGGGCTGGCGATGTGCTGTTGCTCGAGGGTCCGATCGGCGCGGGCAAGACCCATTTCGCCCGCGCCCTGATCCGCGCCCGGCTGGGGGGGACCGAAGACGTGCCCTCGCCGACCTTTACGCTGGTGCAGGTCTATGGCGCCGATCCCGAAATCTGGCATGCCGATCTTTATCGCCTGACCCATCCCGATGAAGCCATCGAACTCGGTCTGGAGGAGGCCTTCGACACCGCGATCTGTCTGATCGAATGGCCCGAGCGTCTGGGCGATCTTCTGCCCGAAAAGGCTCTGTTCGTGCAGTTTTCGCTGCTTGACGCCGGTGCATCGCGGCGGGTTCAACTGCGCGGCGCGGCCAATTGGGCGCCGCGTCTGGCGGCTTTGGGGCAGGGCTGAAATGGCCGCGACCGAGCCCGAAATCGCGGCCTTCCTGAGCCGTTTCGGCTGGGCCGGGGCCGAGCGCCGCCCCCTGGCCGGGGATGCTTCGG
Source organism: Rhodobacter sp. 4.3.4 (assembly GCF_058724655.1). Taxonomy (NCBI): domain Bacteria; kingdom Pseudomonadati; phylum Pseudomonadota; class Alphaproteobacteria; order Rhodobacterales; genus Rhodobacter; species Rhodobacter sp. 4.3.4. Next base: position 46,310 of record NZ_CM178967.1, on the reverse strand, counting down.
CCCGCCGGTATGAGCGGCTGCATCGCAATGCCACCACAGCGGTTCTGATGATCGCGCCCCCGGGCGCAGAGATGCGGCGTTTTCAGCGCATCGACGCCTGGCTGCTGGCGCAGGGCTATTCCGCGCCGCGGATTTTCGGCATCGACACCGAAACCGGGCTGATGCTTCTTGAAGATTTCGGCGACGGTCAGCTCGCCCGACTTTTGCGGCAAGATCCCGGGGCCGAGGCCGGATATTACGCCGCGATCAACGGTTTCCTGCTCGATCTGCACAGCCTGCCGCCGCCCGACTTCGTTCCCCGCCTTGATGCGACGGGGCTTGGCGCGCTCGTGTCGCTGGCCCGCGACTGGTATCCGCTGCGCGATCCCGCCGCCGCCGAGGCGATCGCGCCCCTTGTCACCCGGCTTTGCGAGGGTCTTGTCGCGCTGCCGCCAGTTCTCTCCCTGCGCGATTTCCACGCCGAAAACGTGATCTGGCTGCCCGAACGCAGCGGTGTCGCCCGCCTGGGGCTGCTCGATTTTCAGGACGCGGTGGCCACCCATCCGGTCTACGATCTGGTTTCTGCCCTGCAAGACGCCCGCCGCGATGTGTCGCCTACCGTCCTTGCCGCCGAACTTCGCCGCTATGCCACCGCACGCGGGCTGGATCTGGCGGAACTTGAGTGGGCCTTTGCCCTGATCGGTGCGCAACGGGCGCTGCGCATCCTCGGCATTTTCGCGCGTCTCTGTCTGGCGGGCGGAAAGCCCGGCTATGTCGATCTGATCCCGCGGGTCTGGGACCAGTTGCAGCGCAATCTGGCCCACGACGCCCTTGCGCCCCTGCGCGCGGTGGTGACACAAGCGCTGTTGCCGCCCGATGTGGCGCTGCTGGAAAGGATGAGACGGCAATGCGGTCAACACCCGATGCGCTGATGCTTTTCGCGGCCGGTCTTGGCACGCGGATGAAGGACTTGACCCTGCATCGGCCGAAACCGCTTCTGGAGGTGGCAGGCAAGCCGCTGCTGGACCATGCGCTTGATCTGGCGCGGGTGGCGGGGATCGGGCGCATCGTTGCCAATGCACATTACCGCGCCGATCAGATCCTTGCGCATCTGGCCGGAACCGGGGTCCGGGTTTCGGACGAAACCGATCTTCTGCTGGAAACGGGCGGCGGGCTGCGCAAGGCCCTGCCGCTTCTTGGTCCCGGGCCGGTTTTCACCCTCAACACCGATGCGGTCTGGACCGGGCCGAATGTGCTCACGTCGTTGTCTCAGGCCTGGGACGGCGGTCGGATGTCCGCCCTTCTGGCGCTGGTCCCGCGCGAGGCCGCGCTGGGCTATACCGGCCCCGGGGATTTTGCGCTGGCGCCCGACGGTCGGATCAGCCGTGGCACGGGCTATGTTTACACCGGGGCGCAAATCCTCGATCCGGCCGGAATAGAGACGATTTCGGAGCCCGCCTTCTCGCTCAATCTGCTTTGGAACCGGATCCTCGCCGAGGGGCGTGCCTATGGCGTGGTGCATCCCGGCGGCTGGTGTGATGTTGGCCGACCCGAATGTATCGCGCTCGCCGAAGGGCTTTTGTCCGATGCCGCCCGCTGATCCGCATGTTTTCGCCCTGCCGCCCGGCGTCGATTTCGCCCGGGAGCTTGTGCGGGGTCTGGTCCACCGGATGCAGGATGAGCCGCCCGAGGCGATGGCCCGGGTGCGGCTGATCCTCAACGCCGGGCGGATGAGCCGGCGCGTCCGTGAGGAATTCGACAGCCTTGGCACCCGCTTTCTGCCGCGGATCGAGCTGATTTCGGATCTGGCCCGGCTGCCGATGCCCGGGCTGCCCGCGCCGGTGTCCGCGCTGCGCCGCAAGCTGGAACTGGCCTGTCTGGTGGACCGGCTCGCCCGGGGGCTGCCCGGTTTCGAGACCGGATCGGGCGTCTTCAGCCTGACCGACAGCCTGCTGGCGTTGCTCGCCGAGATGCAAAGCGAAGGCGTGCATCCCGAGGTTTTCGAACGGCTCGACATTCAGGCCTCGCATGCGGAACATTGGCGGCAAAGCCTCGCCTTCATCCGCATCGTGGCGCGCTATTTCGAGACCGAACTTGACGCCGAGGGGCGGCAACGGCGTGTCGTCGAAACGATGGCGCGGATCTGGGCCGAAAATCCGACCGAGGACCGGATCATCCTGGCCGGTTCCACCGGCTCGCGGGGGGCGACGCGGCTTCTGATGCAGGCGGTTGCCGCTCTGCCGCAAGGCGTTCTGGTCCTGCCCGGCTTTGATTTCGACATGCCGGACCCGGCATGGAACAGTCTCTGTTCCGGCCCAATTCCGATCGAGGATCACCCGCAATATCGCTTTCGCGCTTTGCTGGACGGGCTGGCGCTTGCGCCCGCACAGGTGGCCCGCTGGACCGAAACACTGCCGGAGTCGCCAAAGCGCAATGCGCTGGTCTCGCTGGCGCTGCGGCCCGCGCCGGTCACCGATCAATGGATGCGGGAGGGGCAGGCTTTCTCGGATCTGCCCGCCGCCTGCGCACAGATGACGCTGATCGAGGCCGCCGATCCGCGGCAGGAGGCGCTGGCGATCGCGCTGGTTCTACGCGAAGCGGTGTTCCGGGGGAAAAAGGCGGCCCTGATCAGCCCGGACCGCATGCTGACCCGTCGCGTCGCGGCCGCATTGGACCGCTGGTCGATTGTTCCCGACGATTCCGCCGGTCAACCGCTGCCGTTGACCGCGCCCGGCCGTTTGATCCGGCATCTTGCGCGCCTTCTGGGGCGCAAGATCTCGATGGAAAGCCTGCTTGTCATCCTCAAGCATCCTTTGGTGGCGACAGGGTCGGCGCTGCGCGGGGCTCATCTGCGGCTGACGCGCGAATTCGAACTGTCTTTGCGCCGCAAGGGTCCCGCCTTTCCGGATGCCGAGGCTGTGCGGCGCTGGGGCGGAACCGAGGATCCCGAGCGTCAGCACTGGTCCGACTGGTTGGCGGCGTTGATCGACACGGTTTCTGGCGGTGGAAATCAACCGATTTCAGCCTGGTTAGAGACGATTTTCGGTCTTCTCGATGGCTTTGCCGCGGGCCCGGGCGGCACCGTCGCGGCAAGTGAACTCTGGTTGGGTGAGGCCGGTCAGGCGGCGTTTCGAACCCTCGAGGATCTTGCCGCACAGGACGAAACCGGGCTGGAGGTGAGTTCCGCGAATTTCGCCGATCTGATCGATACGCTTTTGCAAGAGGGTCAGGTGCGCTCGACCCTTGCGGCGCATCCGCTTGTGACGTTCCTTGGCACGCTCGAGGCGCGGGCGCATGGGGCCGAGGTGGTCATTCTCGCCGGTCTGAACGAAAAAAGCTGGCCAGAGGCGCCCTCGCCCGATCCCTGGCTCAGCCGGAAGATGCGGCTTGATGCGGGTCTGTTGTTGCCGGAACGGCAGATCGGTCTTTCCGCGCATGACTTCCAGCAGGCGATTGCGGCGCCCGAGGTCGTGCTGTCGCGCGCGCGTCGTGACAGCGAGGCAGAAACGGTGCCGTCGCGCTGGTTGAATCGGTTGCTCAATCTTGCGGGGGGCCTGACCGCGGCGCAGGGCCCCGAGGCGCTGGCGCAGATGCGGGTGCGGGGACAGCGGTTTCTCGACCTGGCCTCCCGGCTTGATCTGCCGTCGGAACGCGTTGCGCCCGCGCCCCGGCCTGCGCCCTGTCCTCCGGCCGAGGCGCGTCCGCGCCAGCTTCCCGTGACCGCAATCAAGACGCTGATCCGCGATCCCTATGCGATCTATGCGGCGCGGATCCTGCGGCTGCGGCCGCTCGATCCGCTGAAACCCGGCCCGAACCCGCGTCTGCGCGGCGAAGCCCTGCACCGTGTCGTTGAGCTGTTCGTCACCGGCTTCGATCCGAAAAACAGTCTCGATTCCAGCCAAAAACACCTCTCCGACCTTGCCGAGACGGTGTTGCAACAGATGATCCCCTGGCCCTCGACGCAACGGCTTTGGCTGCACCGGCTGCTGAGGATCGCCCCGCAGCTTGTCGCGCAGGAAGCGCAGCGGCGCGCGGAAGCGACGCCGGCGGTGATCGAGACCTCGGCCTCGATCGAGCTTGGACCGCCGGGATTCACCTTGACGGCGCGGCCGGATCGCATCGATCTGCACGACAACGGCATGGCGCTTGTTTACGATTACAAATCCGGTACCCCCCCGAAAGAGGCCGAGGTCCGGCATTTCGACAAGCAGCTGTTGCTGGAAGCCGCGATGATCGAACGGGGCGCCTTTACCCAGATCGGGCCGCGGCAGGTGGCGGGGATGAGCTATGTGCATCTGGGCGGCAGTGGCGAATGTCGCATGCTGGCCCTTGGGCGCGAGGATGTCGAGCAGACCTGGACCCGATTGCAGGGGCTCATCGCGCGCTATCTTGAGAGCTCGCAAGGTTTCACCGCCCGGCGGGCGATGCAGCTAAGCCGCGATATCGGGGACTATGACCATCTGTCCCGCTTTGGCGAGTGGGATATCACCGATTTGCCGGTTCCGGAGGATGTCGGATGACCCAGCGCAATCCCGCCAGCGAACGGCAGGTTCAGGCCGCCGATCCTGCGGTCTCGACCTGGCTGGCCGCCAATGCCGGATCGGGCAAGACCAAGGTGCTGACGGACCGGGTCGCAAGGCTGCTTTTGGCCGGAACAGAGCCGCAAAAGGTTCTGTGCCTGACCTATACCAAGGCCGCTGCGGCCGAGATGCAGAACCGGCTTTTGAAGCGTCTTGGCGATTGGGCGATGCTGCCCGATGCCGATTTGCGGGCGCAGCTTGCGGCTTTGGGCGAGTGTGGACCGCTGGATGGGGAAAGCCTTGCCCGGGCGCGGCGGCTTTTCGCACAGGCGATCGAAACGCCGGGCGGCTTGAAAATCCAGACCATTCACGCCTTTTGCGGCGCCTTGTTGCGGCGGTTTCCGCTTGAGGCCGGGGTCTCGCACGGCTTTGCCGAAATTGATGACCGCACCGCCGCGCGGATGCGCGAGGAGGTTCTTGAAGAGATCGCCTCTGGCCCCGACAGGCCGGTTTTCGACCGCTTCCTGCAGGCGTTCACCGGCGCCGATCTGACCGGGATGATCGCGGAAATCAGCCATGACAGAGACGCTTTTTCGCCGCGCGTGACCGAGGCAGAGCTGCGCAAAGCGCTGGGGCTGGCCCCGGATCTGCGTCCTGACACCCTGCCCGATGCGGTCTTTCTGCCCGGCACCGATCGGGTCATCGCCGAGGCGATTCCGCTGCTGAAGACGCAATCGGCGACGATGAAAACACTGGCGGCGCAACTGTCGCAGCTCGATCTGGTGGCACCGGGGCCGGTGGAACTGGCGCGTCTTGCCGATCTTTGTCTCGTCAAGGATGGCAGCCGCGTGTCGTCCAGGCTTCTGACCAAAGGTGCGATTGAAGCCTTTGGTCCCGATCTGGCCGAGGATTTCCTGGCGCTGGCCGAACGCGTGCGCTGGGCGCGCGAACAGGAAAACGCCCTTGCGACACTTTCCCGGACGCTGGCGTTGCAGGCCTTCGCCCGGGTGCTGCTGCCCGCCCTGGCGCTGAAAAAGGCGCAGGGCGGCTGGCTCGATTTCGACGATCTGATCGACCGCGCCGGGGCGCTTTTGTCCGATCCTTCCGTGGCGCAATGGGTGCTGTTCCGGCTCGATGGCGGCATCGATCACATCCTGGTCGATGAGGCGCAGGATACCTCGCCCGGGCAATGGCGGGTGATCGAGCGACTGGCCGATGAATTCACCTCGGGCGACGGGGCGCGCGACAGCCGCCGCACGATCTTTGTGGTGGGCGACCGCAAGCAGTCGATCTATTCCTTTCAGGGCGCCGATCTGACCCATTTCGAGGCGATGAAGAGCCTGTTTTCCGCCAAGTTCGCGGCGATTTCGCGCCCGCTTCAGGATGCCGCGCTGCTGCATTCCTTCCGTTCGTCGCTGGCGATCCTGCGTCTGGTCGATCTGACCTTCCGCGGCGATCCCGCGCTGGCGCTGGGTGGTGCCCCCGAGCATCTTGCCTTTCACGATAGTCTTCCCGGTCGGGTCGATCTTTGGCCCGCGGTGCCGAAACCCGACAAGACCGAACCGGATGAGTGGGACGATCCCGTCGACCGGCCCGGCGCCGATACCGCGCCCGTCGTGCTGGCCCGGGCGATCGCTGCCGAGATCCGCGCGATGATTGATGCCGGGGTGCAGTTGCCGGGGCGCGAGGGGCCGCGGCCGGTCACTGCCGGGGATTTCCTGATCCTGGTGCAGCGCCGGTCCGGGCTGTTTTACGAGATCATTCTGGCCTGCAAGGCGCAGGGGCTGGAGGTTGCGGGGGCGGATCGGCTCAAGCTTGGCGGAGAGTTGGCGGTCAAGGATATCGTCTCTGTTCTGGCCTTTCTGGCCACGCCCGAGGATGATCTGTCGCTGGCCGAGGCGCTGCGCTCGCCACTGTTTGGCTGGAGCGAGGACCGGCTTTTCCGCTTGGCGCAGCCGCGCAAGGGCTATCTCTGGGCGGCGCTGCGCGAGGCGGGCGACGAGGCGACGCTGACCGTTCTGCGCGATCTTCTGGATCGGGCCGATTTCCTGCGCCCCTATGATCTGATCGAGCGGCTTCTGACCCGGCACGAGGGCCGCAAGCGTCTGGTGGCCCGCCTTGGCGCCGAAGCCGAAGAGGGGATCGACGCGCTGATCGCCCAGGCTTTGGCCTATGAACAGACCGAAGTGCCCAGCCTGACCGGCTTTCTGGTCTGGCTGGGCGCTGATGAGATCGAGATCAAGCGGCAGTCCGACAGTGCGGGCACCGCGCTGCGGGTGATGACGGTGCATGGCTCGAAGGGGCTTGAGGCGCCGATCGTGATCCTTCCCGACACGGCCAAGCTGCGCAATTCGCAGCGCGGCGAGCTGCTGCTGGCCGAGGGCATCCCGTTCTGGAAATCCGCCGCGGCGACGCTGCCGCCCGTGCTGGCGCAGGCCCAGGCCGAGGTGCTGGAGCGGCAAAGGCATGAACGGTTGCGGCTGCTTTATGTGGCGATGACCCGGGCGGAGAAATGGTTGATCGTCGCGACCGCGGGCGACGAGGAGGAGGGCGCCGAAAGCTGGCATGCGCTGGTGTCCGATGGCATGAAAGCGGCCGGAACAGAGACGGTTTCGACGCTCTCGGACCCCTTGCAGGCGCTGGGCCCGGTCTTGCGGTTTTCGCATGGCGACTGGCCGGCAAATGGCACCCCCGCGAGGGCCGAGGAGGTGGTGCAGATCGATCTGCCCGACTGGGCGCGGGACCGGGTTGCCGCCGTGCCGAAAGCGGCCAAGGTGCTCTCGGCCTCGGATCTGGGCGGGCCGAAGGCTTTGCCCGGAGAGACGGCGGAGCTTTCCACCGAAGCGGCGATGCTGCGCGGGCGGCAGTTGCATCTGCTGTTGGAACATCTGCCGCAAGCGCCGTCGGAAACCTGGCCCGATCTGGCGCAGTCGCTGCTTGGTTTTGGCAGTGACAGAGCCTTTCCCGATGAAATCGACGCGCTTCTGGCCCGGGCGCGTCAGGTGCTGACGGCTGTCGAAAAGGCTGGTTTCCTTGGCCCCGATACGCTGGCCGAGGTGGAGCTGACCGCCGAGCTGCCGGAGCTGGGCGGGCAGCGTCTGCACGGGATCATCGACCGGCTGCAGATCGGGCCCGACCGCATCCGGGTGCTCGATTACAAGTCGAATGCCGTCGTGCCGAAAACCGCGGCCGAGGTGCCGCTGGGGCTGATCCGGCAGATGGCGGCCTATCGCGCCGCGCTTCGGCAAATCTATCCGGGTCGTGCGGTCGAGTGCTCTCTGCTTTGGACGGCGACGGGCGAAATCATGCCGTTGGGTGACACACTGTTGGAGGAAGCCCTGCTTTCGGCCACAGCATCTTGACGCGCGGCGACGCCAGACCTAGCTTTCGCCAACCCTCAATCTGGAGAATCCCATGGCTACCGTCGCCGTCACCGATGCCACCTTTGACGCCGAAGTGCGCCAGTCCGATCTGCCCGTCGTCGTCGATTTCTGGGCGGAATGGTGTGGCCCCTGCAAGATGATCGGGCCGTCGCTGGAAGACTTGTCGACCGAGCTGGCCGGCAAGGTGAAGATCGTCAAGGTCAATGTCGACGAAAACCCCGACAGCCCGGCGGCGCTGGGTGTGCGCGGCATTCCGGCGCTGTTCCTGTTCAAGAACGGTCAGGTGGTGTCGAACAAGGTTGGTGCCGCGCCGAAAGCCGCGCTGCAGGCCTGGATCGAAGCCTCGCTCTGAGCGACGCCAAGCCACCGCAAGGGCGCCTTCGGGCGCCCTTTTGCATGCGCGCAATCCGTCATCTTGCAAGCCGCGCGCCCCCCGCACATATCTGCGCAAACGGAGGGCAAGATGACCGACGAGAAATTTCCCGGCTGGCATGGCACGACGATCATCGGCGTGCGCAAGGGCGGCCGCGTGGTGGTGGCGGGCGACGGGCAAGTGAGCCTGGGTCAGACCGTGATCAAGGGCACCGCCCGCAAGGTGCGACGGCTGTCCCCGGGCGGGCGCGAGGTGGTGGCGGGCTTTGCCGGATCGACGGCGGATGCCTTTACCCTGCTGGAACGGCTGGAGAAAAAGCTGGAAGCCGCGCCCGGGCAATTGGCCCGGGCCTGTGTCGAACTTGCCAAGGATTGGCGGACCGACAAATATCTGCGCAATCTGGAAGCGATGCTGATCGTCACCGATGGCGCCGATCTTTATGTCATCACCGGCGCGGGCGACGTGCTGGAACCCGAACATGACGTGACGGCGATCGGCTCGGGCGGGAATTATGCGTTGGCCGCCGCGCGGGCGCTGATGGACAGCGAGCATGACGCCGAAACGATCGCCCGCAAGGCGATGGCGATTGCCGCCGATATCTGCGTTTACACCAACGGCAATCTGACCGTGGAGAGCATTTCGAAATGACGAGCCTGACCCCCCGCGAGATCGTGTCGGAACTCGACCGCTTCATCATCGGCCAGGCCGAGGCGAAACGCGCCGTCGCCGTGGCCCTGCGCAATCGCTGGCGGCGGCAACGGCTGTCGCCCGAGATGCGCGAAGAGGTTTACCCGAAGAACATCCTGATGATCGGGCCGACCGGCGTCGGCAAGACCGAGATCAGCCGCCGTCTGGCGAAGCTGGCAAAGGCGCCGTTCCTGAAGGTTGAGGCGACGAAATTCACCGAAGTCGGCTATGTCGGCCGTGACGTGGAACAGATCATCCGCGATCTTGTGGACGTTGCGATGGTCGAAACCCGCGAACGCATGCGCGAGGAGGTCAAGGCCCGCGCCCACAAGGCCGCCGAGGATCGGGTGATCGAGGTTCTGGCCGGGACCGATGCCCGCGAACAGACCCGCGAGATGTTCCGCCGCAAGCTGCGCGATGGCGAGCTGGACGACAAGCAGATCGAGATCGAGGTGGCCGAGACCGCCTCGGCGCCGCAGATGATGATGGGCAATCCCGGCATGGAGCTGCAGATGCAGGGGCTGCAGGATCTGTTCAAGGCCTTTGGCGGCGCCCGCAAGACCCGGCGCAAGATGAGCGTGGCGGAGAGCTACGAGGTGCTGATTTCCGAGGAAGCCGACAAGCTTCTGGATGACGAGGCGGTGAAGACCGCGGCGCTTGAGGCGGTCAGCCAGTCGGGCATCGTGTTTCTGGACGAGATCGACAAGGTCGCCGCCCGCGCCGAAACCCGCGGTGCCGATGTCAGCCGCGAGGGCGTGCAGCGCGATCTGCTGCCCTTGATCGAAGGCACCACCGTTTCGACGAAATACGGCCCGGTGAAGACCGATCACATCCTCTTCATCGCCTCGGGGGCGTTTCATATCGCCAAACCCTCGGATCTGTTACCGGAACTGCAGGGGCGTCTGCCGATCCGGGTCGAATTGCGGCCGCTGACCGAAGAGGATTTCGTCCGCATCCTGACCGAGACCGACAATGCGCTGACGCGCCAATACACTGCGCTGATGGCGACCGAGGAGGTCACCGTGAGCTTCACCCCCGAGGGCATCGCGGCGCTTGCCCGGATCGCCGCCGAGGTGAACCGCTCGGTCGAGAATATCGGCGCGCGGCGGCTTTATACGGTGATGGAGCGGGTGTTCGAGGAACTTTCCTTCACCGCCCCCGACCGTTCCGGCGATCAGGTCACGGTGGATGCGGGCTTTGTCGAACGCCATCTGGGCAGTCTGGCGCAATCGGCAGATCTGAGCCGATACGTGCTTTGACCTCTGGCGATCCTTAAGGCTTATGCTATCCTCCGCGGCATGCAGATGCGCCTTTTCATCCTTGTCGCCTTCGTAGCTCTGGTCAGCTGCTCGCCGCGCGGAGAGATCGCCTATACGCGCGAGCCGAGTGCCCATATCCGGCCGGTCTTTGTCGGCTCCACCCGGGGGCTTGACCCTGAAACCGGGGAGGAATTCGGCTACACCCGCAGCGAGACATTGCAGCGGGCGCGGTTTGATGTTTCTGTCCCGCCCCATCGCAGTGCGGGGCAGCTCAGCTATCCGCTGCGGGGGCGCAAGGTCGATCCGCAGAAAGACTTCGTTCTGGCGCATTCGCAGAAGTTTTCCGGCGCCGAGGATTTTCAGGCCGATTTGCGCCGCAGCCTGAAGTCCAGCGGCGGCGAAGCGGTCGTTTTCGTGCACGGGTTCAACAACAACTTCGCCGAGGGGCTGTATCGGCTGTCGCAGATGGGCGAGGATTTCGACCTGCCGAAGACGCTGGTCTATTACGCCTGGCCCTCGCGCGGGCAGTTGCTTGGCTATGCCTATGACCGCGATTCCGCCGTTTTCGCCCGCGATGGTCTGCGCGAGACCCTGCGCGAACTGGACCGCGCCGGGGCCAAGCGTATCCTGCTGGTCGGGCATTCGATGGGGTCCTCGGTCACCATGGAAACCCTGCGCGACATGGCGCTGGCGGGCGAAAGGGCGACTCTGGCCGATCTTGAGGGGGTGATCCTGATTTCCCCCGATATCGATGTCGACATGTTCCGCGAACAGGCCCGCACGATCCGGCAGCTGCCGCAGCCCTTCGTCATCTTCACCTCGAAAAAGGACAAGGCTCTGCGGCTGTCCTCGACGATCGCCGGGGAACAGGACCGGCTTGGCACGCTGCAGGATCTGAGCCGGGTGTCCGATCTCAAGGTGACGATGATCGACACCGCGGCGTTCTCGACGGCAGATGGCCATTTCAACGTGGCGAACAACCCGGCGCTGATCCGGCTTCTGGGGCAGACCGGACAGGTGGTGAAGATCCTCGAGAGCGATCAGACCGGCAAACGCGATCTTGCCTCGGGGGTGGTGCTGTCGGTGCAGAATGCGACCCAGATCGTGCTGTCGCCGATCGCCGCGCTGGACGGGGATAATTAACGCATCCGCCGCAGATAGACGTAATAGGCGCCGGAACCGCCGTGTTTCAGATGCGCTTCGGTCACCTGCATCACCACCGCGCCGAGCGGCGGCAGGCGCAGCCATTGCGGCACCTGATGGCGCAGCACGCCCTGCCGCTGCGGGATCGGCCCGTCATCCAGGCCCCGCTTGCCCTTGCCGGTGATCACCAGCACCAGACGGCAGCCGCGGTCCTGCGCCGACAGCAGAAAGTGGCTCAGTTCGGGATGTGCCTGCGACAGGGTCATGCCATGCAGGTCGATCCGCGCCTCGGGCTCGAGCTTGCCGCGGCTCATCTCGCGGTGGGTCTTGCGGTCCATCACGATCGGCTGGCGGTGCAGCTGCTCTGCGATCGAGGGCGCCAGATCCAGCCGCCAGGACACGCCCGGCGCCTGCTGACCGACGCGGAAATCCTTCATCTCGAAGCGGGGCTTCTTCGGCGGCTGATGCGGCGGTTGCGGCCGATCAGGCTCTGTCCCAGCCGAAATCGGCGCGTGACGATGCATCGCCTGCGTCGTGGCGGCCACTTTTTCCCAAAGATCGCGATCTTCCGCCGAAAGCAGCCGCCGCCGTCGCATCGGGCTCAGCCGCCCGTGGCGACAAGCTGCCAGTTCGGATCGGAACTGCCCATGACGCGCGCAAAGGTCCAGCTGTCGCGCTGCTTGCGCGGGGTTTTCGGATCGCCCTCGACAATCTGCCCGGTCGCATCCCGCGCCACCGAGATCAGCTCACCGCCGAACCGGACCGTCACCTCCGCCTCGCGCGAGCGTTCATCGAAACTGACCTCGGTCAGCACCAGCTCGCGCAGGCCGAGGAAACTGGCCTCGACCGTCAGGCCCTGCCGCTGCCGGTCCGCCACCGCCGTTTCGAAGGCATCGAGCACCTCGGGCGCCAGAAACCGCCGCACCTCGGAGAGGTCGCCGCGTTCAAAGGCCATCAGGATCATCTCATAGGCCATCTTGGAGCCCTGCAGGAAGGCGCCGACATTGAAGGCCGGCTCAACCCGCTTCATCTGCGCCAGCGCCACGGCGGCATCCGAGCCTTCGGGCACATGGTCGATGATATCGTGATCGGGCCCCCCCTCGATCACCTCGAAACGGTCGGGACCGCGCGGGCCCGGGCGTTCGACGGGCATCGGCTCGTCTTCGTAGCCGTCGCGGGTACCCAGAACGCTCTTGAGCTTCAAGATCAGGAAGATCGCGATAGCGGCAAGAACGATCAACTGGAACAGTGCTGGGCTCATGGGCTTTTCCGCGGCGATGTTGACGATTGGAACGTGTGCTTCTCCCACTTATGTAAGGGAGCGCTTCGTTCAAGTCCACCGATGCCCTTGTCCCACCTTTGGAGATAACAATGTGGTTTTTGATCCTGCTGATCGCCTGGCCGCTGATCGAGATCGGTCTTTTCGTCGAGATCGGCGGGCGGCTGGGGCTTTGGCCGACCCTGGGGCTGGTTCTGGGCACGGCGGCGCTGGGCATTGCGGTGCTGCGCGCGCAAGGCGACCGGGCGCAGGCCGGGCTGCGGCAGGCGATGGCGGGCATCGGCAATCCGGCCGTGCCGCTGGCCGAGGAGGCGCTGATCCTCGTGGCCGGGGGTTTGCTGATTCTGCCCGGGTTTCTGACCGATACGCTTGGTCTGCTGCTGCTGGTACCGCCGCTGCGCAGGCTGCTGATCGCGCGGCTGTCGAAACGGGTGGTGGTGCAGGGCTTTGCCACGATGGCGCAACCGCCCCGGCCAAGCGCCGATCCGGGGCAGGTGATCGAGGGCGACTTTCAGGAAATCGATCCGAAAAACCCGTCGATCAAGGGGAATTCGGGCTGGACACGGCATTGAGACAGCGGTCCTGCGATGCTAGAAGATCGCAGATATCCTGGAGTGACCCATGACCGAAGTCCCGAACGAGGCGGCCCAGCCGCAGATGAGAATGAGCATCCTCGCGCAATTCGTGCGGGACATGTCGTTTGAGAATGCGGTGGCGCTGAAAGGGCTGCAAAGCCCGGAGGTGCAGCCGGAGATGCAGGTGCAGGTCAGCCTCGACGCCCGCAAGCGCCCGGCCGAGCATCAGTACGAGGTGATCACCAAGTTCAAGATCACCTCGACCAACAAGGCGACGAATTCGGTGCTTTACCTGCTCGAACTCGATTACGGCGGCATCTTCCACATCGAGGGCGTGCCCGACGATCAGATGCATCCCTTCCTGCTGATCGAATGCCCGCGCCAGCTTTTCCCCTATGTGCGGCGCATTGTCTCGGATGTGACGCGCGATGGCGGCTTCCCGCCGTTCAACCTTGATCCGGTCGATTTCGTCGCGCTCTACCGGGCCGAGCTTGCCCGCCGTGCCGAGGCGCAAAAGGCAAGCGAAGCGCTGGTGAACTGATCAACGCAAGGTTGAAAATGCCAACGCGGCAACCTGCCTCAGGGACAAGGTGACCCGCTGACACCGCAGGCCATCGCATTCAAAATGCGATGGCTTTTGTTTTCGGGTCGGTCACATGAGTGAGCTTATACCCGCCTGGGTTGGTGACAGACTGACTCCGGTGGACAAGTTGGAGGTGCATTTGAAAGGGCTCCGCCACAAGGCGGTGTCTGTTTTCGTCATGGATGGGGAAAACGTGCTGATCCAGCGCCGCTCCGAGGAGAAATATCATTCTCCGGGGCTTTGGGCGAACACCTGCTGCACCCATCCGGGCTGGACCGAACGTCCCGAGGAATGCGCGGTGCGGCGGCTGCGTGAAGAGCTGGGGATCACCGGGCTCTATCCCGCCCATGCCGACCGTCTGGAATATCGCGCCGATGTCGGCGGCGGCATGATCGAACATGAGGTTGTCGACATTTATCTGGCCTATGCCAAGCCGCATATGCGGATCGCCCCCGATCCGCGCGAAGTGGCCGAGGTGCGCTGGATCGGCCTTTACGATCTGGCAGCCGAGGCCGGTCGCCACCCCGAGCGGTTCTCGAAATGGCTGAACATCTATCTGTCGAGCCATCTTGACCGGATTTTCGGGTCAATTTTGCGCGGCTGACGGGCGAAACGGCGGAAAACGGCAAAAACCCACCACCCGGCAAAGCTGGCTCTGGCAATCTGCGTGCAAAGCTGCATGATTTACCGCGTACTGACCGGGGGGTGGTGGTGTCTGCGCGTCTTTCCGCAAGCGTGATCGTTGTTGTTGCCGCCTGCGCCGGCATGGCGTCGGCCGAAACGGAATTCCGGCTGCAGCTCTCGACGCCGGATGCGGGGCTCTCGAAGGCGCTGACCCAGGTGTCGCTGTCGCGCGAGGCGGCAGGCAACAAGGAAGCTGACGCCCAGGATCTGTTCGGCGCGGCGCGGGCCGATTACGCGCGGTTGATCGGGGCGCTTTACGACGAGGGCCGCTATGGCGGTACGGTCTCGATCCTGATCGACGGGCGCGAGGCGGCGGCGGTCGCGCCGATGGACGCGCCCGACCGCATCGGCAAGGTCGAGATCCGGGTCGATCCCGGCCCGGTGTTCCGGTTTTCCGGCGCCGCGATCGGTCCGCTGGCTCCGGCGACGCGGGTGCCGCCAGGTTTTCGCGTGCGCGAGGTGGCGCGGTCCTCGACCATCGTCGAGGCGGCCGGAAATGGGGTCTCGGCCTGGCGCGACGCGGGCCATGCCAAGGCCGCGGTGGCGCGGCAGACGATCACCGCCGATCACCGCAAGCAGGAATTGGCCGCCGAGATCGCGCTCGATCCCGGCCCGCAGACCTGGTTCGGCACGCTGCAGATGACCGGCAACGAGCGGCTGCGCAGTGACCGCCTTGCAAAGATCGCCGGGTTTCCCTCCGGCGAGGTGTTCTCGCCCAAAGCGCTCGAGGAGGTCCGCAACCGGCTGCGCCGCACCGGCATTTTCAGCGCGGTGACGCTGACCGAGGCGGACAGCCTGCGCGCGGGGCGACTTCTGGACGGCGAGCTGACCGTGGTCGAGGCGAAACCGCGCCGCCTTGGCTTTGGTGCCGAGATCTCGACCTCGGATGGCGGCAAGCTCTCGGGCTACTGGCTGCACCGCAACCTGATGGGCGGCGGCGAAAAGCTGCGGCTGGATGCCGAGGTTTCCGGCATCGGCGTCGGCAGCGGCGGCACGGATTACAAGTTCGGCGCCCGGCTGGACCGGCCCGCAACCTTTTCGCCCGACACTGCCGCCTGGCTGAAAACCGAAATCGCTCGCGCCCATGAGGATGATTACACGCTGAGCGGTTACGGGGTCAGCTTCGGGCTCAGCCATATCTTCAGCGCGAAACTCTCGGCCGAGGCCGGGATCGGCTATGAATGGGCGAAGATCGAGGATGACGCCGGCGAGCTGATCTATCGGCAGATCACCTTTCCGATGTCGGCGATCTGGGAAAACCGCAACATGCCCGCCGATGCGACGCGCGGCAGCTATGCGAAGCTGGATCTGATGCCCTTCTATGGCCTTGGCACCACCGGCTCCGGGGCACGGCTGCAGGGCGATTTCCGCGCCTATCGCGGCTTTGGCGCCAATGACCGCTTCGTGCTGGCCGGACGGGCGCAGATCGGCGGCGTTTTCGGCTCTGATCTGGCCGAAACGCCACGGGATTACCTGTTCTATTCCGGCGGCGGCGGCACCGTGCGCGGTCAACCCTATCAGGCTCTGGGGGTCAGGGAACTGCAGGGCGGCACGCTGCACACCGGCGGCACCCGCTTCGTCGGGCTCTCGACCGAATTGCGCGCGGGCGTCACCGAAAAGATCGGCGTCGTCGCCTTTTATGATGCGGGCTATGTCAGCGCGTCGGATTTCTTCGGCCACGATGGCGACTGGCACTCCGGCGCGGGCCTTGGGCTGCGCTACAAAACGCCAATCGGCCCGATCCGGCTTGACGTGGCCGCGCCGGTCGATGGCGCAACGGGCGATGGCCCGCAACTCTATCTTGGCATAGGGCAGGCATTCTGATGCGGTGGCTGGTCATCTTTCTTCTTCTGCTGCCGCTTCCCGCCCTGGCGCAGGACGCCGACCCGGCCCAGACCGCGCGGGACCGCTCCTATCTGACCGGGTTGATCGAGGACAATCTCTCCGGCACCGGCCGCGAAATCCGCCTGGAGGGGTTCCGGGGGGCGCTGTCCTCGCGCGCCAGTTTCGACACGTTGACAATCGCCGATGATCAGGGCGTCTGGCTGACGCTGCGCGATGGTGCCGTGACATGGGATCGGGCGGCGCTGCTTCTGGGCAGGCTCTCGGTCCGGGAGCTCTCGGCCGCCGAGATCGACCTGCCGCGCCTGCCGGTTGCGCCGCCGCAGGAAACCCCGCCCGAGGCGAAACCGTTTTCCCTGCCGAAGCTGCCGGTCGCGGTCGAAATCGGCTCTGTAAAGGCCGAAAAGGTTGTTCTGGGCGCCCCCGTTCTGGGGCAGGAGGCGGCGTTTCAGCTGGAGGGATCGCTGCGACTTTCGGGTGGCGACGGCGAGACCGACCTGATCGCGACCCGCACCGACGGGCCGAAGGGGCGCTTCGCGCTCAAGGCCAGCTATGTCGAAGACAGCCGGGCGCTGCTTCTCGACATGCTGCTGACCGAGGCGCAGGACGGTATCGCCTCGGGGCTGATCGGCCTGCCGGGGCGGCCGTCGCTGACGCTGTCGATGAGCGGGCTTGGCAGTCTGGACGATTTCAAGGCCGATCTGCTTCTGGGCACCGCGGGCGTGTCGCGGATCACCGGCACGGTGGCGCTGAGCGGCAAGAACGACGCCCGGACGGTCGCGGCCAGCCTTGGCGGCGATGTCGCCGCGCTGCTGCCCGAGGCCTATCGCAGCTTCTTCGGGCCGCAGACGCGGCTTGATCTGCTGGGCGAGCGCAGCGCCACCGGGATGCTGCGGCTGCGCCAGCTGGATCTGCGCGGGCAGGCGGTCAGCCTGTCGGGCGGGCTTGATCTGCGCCCCGACGGCCTGCCGGACCGCTTCGATCTGACGGCAAAGCTGGGGCTGGACAGCGGGGAACCCGTGTTGTTGCCGCTTTCGGGGGCGCCCGTCAGCCTGCGCGGCGGTCAGGTGAAGCTGCGTTACGACCGCGCGACGGGCGAGGGCTGGAGCCTTGTCTCCGATCTGACCGGGCTTGCGCGCGGCGCCGATGTTCTGGACCGGCTCAGCCTGTCCGGGTCGGGCCGGATCGGGCCGCAGACGGTGGGCGGGGCGTTGAACCTGATCGCGACCGGGCTGGCCCCCTCAGACAAGGCGCTGGCCGAGGCTCTGGGCCCCTTTGCCTCGGGCAAGCTGCAATTCTACTGGCAAAAGGGCCACCCGCTGACGGTGCCCGGCCTGACGCTGGGCACCCGCGATTTCACCACCCGCGGTCGCTTTGCGCTGGGCGAGGATCTGGCGATTTCGGGTCACTTCGAGGCCGATCACCGCAAGCTGGCAAGCCTCTCCGCGCTGGCGGGCCGAGCGCTTTCCGGCACTGTTTCGGCAGATCTTGAGGGGCGCTATGTGCTTTCCAGCGGCGCTTTCGATGCCGAAGCCGAGCTTGACGCGACCGATCTGCATCTGGATCAGGCGCAGGCGGATGCGTTTTTGGCGGGACGGGCGCAGATCCTCCTCTCGGCGGCGCGGGACGACAAGGGCCTGACCCTGCGCCAGCTTGCCGCCGATGCCGGGGGGGCGTCGCTGCGGGGCTCGGGGAGGATCAGCAGCAGCGAAAGCACGCTCTCGGCCCGGCTGCAGGCGCAAAATCTCGGGCGTCTTGGCGCCGGTTACGGCGGCGCGGTGGCCGTCGACGCTACGCTGACCGGGCCGCTCAATGCGCGGGTGCTCTCGGTCAATGGCACGGGCAAGAACATGGCCCTGCCGCAGGCCGATCTGAACCGGCTTCTGGCGGGACAGAGCCAGTTCACGCTGAGCCTCCGGCAAAACAACGGCACGTTTCATCTGGCCGGTCTGAACCTCTCGACGCCGCAGCTCTCGGCTTCGGCGAAGCCGCGCAAGGATCAGCCGAAGGTCTTCGATCTGTCCACCAGACTTTCGAACCTCGCGCTGCTGGCGCCCGGCTTTCCCGGGCCGCTGGCGATTTCGGGCAGTCTGACCGATCAGGGTGCCCGCTACGGGCTGGATCTGCGCGGCACCGGGCCGGGCGGCACGCAGGCGACGGTCAAGGGGACGATGGCCGCCGATGCCTCCAGCGTCGATCTGGCGATTTCGGGCCGGGCCGAGACGGCGCTGGCGAACAGTTTCATCGAACCGCAATCGGTGCAGGGGCCGCTGACTTTCGATCTGGCCCTGAAGGGGGCGCCGGGGCTTTCGGCGCTGTCGGGGCAGATCATGGGCTCCAACCTGCGCGTGGCCGCCCCGACCCTTGGGCAGGCGCTGAACGATGTCGATCTGCAAGTGAAGCTGGCCAAAGGCACGGCGCAGCTCTCGGGTCAGGGTAGTTTCGCGGGGGGCGGCGGGCTTTCGCTGTCCGGGCCTGTCGGTCTGACCAGTCCTTTCCCGGCGAAGCTGTCTTTGGAACTGGACCGCGCCCGGCTGCGCGACCCCGAGCTTTACGACACCCGCGTCAGCGGCAAGCTGGCGATCAATGGCGGTCTGACCGGCGCGCTGCGGATCGGCGGTGCCCTGACCCTGGACGAGACCGAGCTGCGGATTCCCGCGGGCGGGCTGGGCGGGGCGGGGGCGATCCCCGCGATCACGCATCGGAACGAACCCGGCGCCGTGCATCAGACGCGGCTGCGCGCGGGGCTGATTGAAACCGCCAAGGCGGCGAAGGGTGGCGGCAGGGCGATTGCGCTGGATGTGACGGTCTCGGCGCCGCAGCAGATTTTCGTGCGGGGGCGCGGGCTGGATGCGGAACTGGGCGGTCAGCTGCGCGTCACCGGCACGACGGCGCAGATCGTTCCCGTCGGTCAGTTCAGCCTGATCCGGGGCCGGCTGGACGTGCTTGGCAAGCGCTTCGATCTGACCGAGGGGCAGGTGGCGCTGCAAGGGGCGCTGGTGCCCTGGGTGATGTTCAAGGCGACCACGTCGCAGGAAGATCTCGACATCACCCTGGCGCTGGAGGGCGCGGCGACAGAGCCCAAGCTGACCATCTCTTCCGCACCCTATCTGCCCGAGGAAGAGGTTCTGGCCCGGCTTCTGTTCAACAAGGGGCTGACGACGCTTTCGCCGCTGCAGGCGGCACAGCTGGCCTCGGCGGTGGCGACGCTGGCGGGCAAGGGCGGCGATGGCATCGTCTCGAAGCTGCGGCAGGGCTTTGGCCTCGATGATCTCGATGTCGGCACCGATGACAGCGGCAATGCCAAATTGAAAGCGGGCAAGTATCTGGCAAAGAACGTCTATTCCGACGTGTCGGTGGGCAGTACCGGTCAGGCCAAGGTGACGCTGAACCTTGACATCACGAAGCAGATCACCGCCAAGGCCTCGGTCGGCTCGGCGGGGGACAGCTCGCTTGGTGTGTTTTTCGAGAAGGATTACTGAGCCGCAGTGCGGCCGATCCAGTCGCGGAACGCCACCAGCGCGGGCGAGGGGGTGACGCCCTCCGGCCAGACCAGATAATAGGCGCCAACGCCCGAGACGCCCTCGCCCGGGGTGCGGATCAGCCGTCCCTCGGCGATTTCCGGCAGCGCCAGAAACTCGGGCAGAAGCGCGATGCCGACCCCATGCGCGGCGGCCTGCATCATCGGGGCGAACTGGTCGAACATGATCCCGCGCGTTGCGGGAGCCTGCAGCCCGTGATGCGCGAACCAGGCCGTCCAGGCATTCGGCCGCGATTCCAGCTGCAACAGAGACTGATCGAGCAGATCCGCAGGGCTTTGCATCGGATGGGCGCGCGCGAAATCCGCCGAGCAGGCGGCAATGATCCGTTCTTCGAAAAGCAGCATGTGGTCCGCATCGGGCCAATGCCGGACGCCGAAATGAATCGCGGCGTCAAAGGTCTCGGTGGCGAAATCGAAGGGGCGCAGCCGCGTGCCCAGGTTCAGCGTCACCCCCGGGTTTTCCGCCAGAAAACCGGCCAGCCGCGGCGCCAGCCAGCGCGTGCCGAACGTGGGCAGGATCGCCAGGTTCAGGACGCCGCCGCCCGGATTGGCGCGCAGGCCAAGCGAGGCCCGCGCGATGAGTTCAAGCGCCTTGCGCACATCGCGGGCATAGGCCTGCGCCGCCTCGGTCGGCATCAGCCGCCGCCCCTCGCGCCGGAACAGCTGCACGCCCAATTGTCCTTCAAGGTTCTGCACCAGCCGGCTGACCGCGCCCTGCGTCAGCGACAATTCCCGCGCCGCGGCGGCGGTCGAGCCCAGCCGACAGACCGCCTCGAAGGCGGCGAGCAGCGAGACCGAGGGAATATAGCGTCTGGGCAGGGTCATGTATGTGCTCCATGCATCGACATAAACCGGAATAGCGGTAGATTAGCGTATTTCCCTCGCGCATAAAGCATCGAACGCATGGAGGACCAGATGGCCCTGAAACCCAAGGATGCCCCCGATCTTGCCCGGTTCGACTGGGATGACCCGCTGCGCCTGAACGGCCAGCTGAGCGAAGAGGAACGGATGCTGCGCGAATCCGCCCGGGCCTATGCGCAGGAAATGCTTGCCCCCCGCGTGATCCGCGCCTTTGCCGAGGAAGAAACCGATCCGGCGATTTTCCGCGAAATGGGGCGGATGGGGCTTTTGGGCGTGACCATCCCCGAGGAATATGGCGGGCTCGGGGCCTCTTATGTGGCCTATGGTCTGGTGGCGCGGGAAATCGAACGGGTCGACAGCGGCTATCGCTCGATGATGTCGGTGCAGTCGAGCCTTGTCATGTATCCGATCTATGCCTACGGCACCGAGGCGCAGCGGCGGAAATATCTGCCGAAGCTCGCCAGTGGCGAATGGATCGGCTGTTTTGGCCTGACCGAATCCGATGCGGGGTCTGACCCCGCCAGCCTGAAGACCGTCGCGAAGAAGACGGCGAACGGCTATGTGCTGACCGGATCGAAGATGTGGATCTCGAACGCGCCGATCGCGGATGTCTTCGTGGTCTGGGCGAAATCCGAGGCGCATGGCGGCAAGATCAAGGGTTTTGTGCTGGAAAAGGGTCTGAAAGGGCTCTCGGCGCCGAAGATCGCGGGCAAGCTTTCGCTGCGGGCCTCGATCACCGGCGAGATCGTGATGGAGGGGGTCGAGGTCGGCGAAGACGCGCTTTTGCCGGGTGTCGAGGGGCTGAAAGGGCCGTTTGGCTGTCTGAACCGGGCGCGCTACGGCATTGCTTGGGGCGTGATGGGCGCGGCCGAGTTCTGTTTCCATGCGGCGCGGCAATACGGGCTGGATCGCAAGCAGTTCGACAAGCCGCTGGCGCAGACGCAGCTTTATCAGCTGAAACTGGCCAATATGCTGACCGATATCACGCTGGGTCTGCAGGCGGCCCTGCAGGTCGGGCGGTTGATGGATGATGCCAATGCCGCGCCCGAGATGATCTCGCTGATCAAGCGCAACAACTGTGGCAAGGCGCTGGAGGTGGCGCGGAATGCCCGCGACATGCATGGCGGCAACGGGATTTCGGAATCGTTCCAGGTGATCCGGCACATGGTGAACCTTGAAACGGTGAACACCTATGAGGGCACGCATGATGTGCATGCGCTGATCCTTGGCCGGGCGGTGACCGGGTTGCAGGCGTTCTACTGAGCCTGCCGGTTGGCCAGTTCGGCGTTCAGCGCAGCACCGAACAAAACCGAAAAGGCGCCAAGATAGAGCCACATCAGCAGCGCGATGACCGCGCCTAGCGAGCCATAGACCTTGTTGTAGGTGCCGAAATTCGCCAGATAGGTGGTGAGGCCGAGCGAGGCCCCACCCCAGACCAGCGTTGCCACCACCGCGCCCAGCGAGAAGATCGGATCGCGGCGGCGCGGTCGATAGGGGGCAAAGCGGTAAAGCACGCCCAGCACCGTCAGCATCAGCGCCACCATGGCGATCCAGGGCAGGCCCGAGAGCAGCACATTCGTCACCGCATGAAAGGGCAGAAAATTCGCCAGGATCGGCAGGGCGACGATCATCGCCATCGCCATCAGCATCACGCCGACCAGCGCCACCGTCATCAGATAGCCGAAGAGGAAGCCGAAAATGGTGTTGCGCGGCTCTGATCCGTGGATCACGTTCAGACCCTGCACCAGTGCATCCACCCCGGCCCGCGCCGAAAACAGCGCCAAGGCGACCGAGATCAGCGTCCCCCAGCCGACCACCCCGCGCGGACCCGCCAGCAGCGTGCTGAGCTGCGCATCAAGGATCGCATAGGCCTCGGACGGGATGAAATTCTGTGCCACCTCCAGATAGGTGCGAATGACGACCGGATCGGCGAACGTGCTCCAGATCGAGATCGTCGCGGTCAGGCCCGGAAACACCGCCAGCATGGCATAGAATGCCACCCCGGCCGAGATCAGGAAGATGTTGGTCTGGGACAACCGATCCCGCAGTCGAAAAACAAAACGCATGCCGCCCTCGCTGATGCCAGCATCGCCGATTGCCCGCCGGGGCACAACGTTCCTGTGGCGGGCCTTGGGTGGGGCCCGGAAATCTTTGGTCCGGCACAAAGCGGCTCTGCACCGGCAGGAAAGGCGATCCGTCAGAGCGGAACCCGTTTCATTGCGCCGCCATTTCCCGGCTGGAGCCCAAAAGTTGCTCGGTCAGCTCATGCAGCGCCAGGGCCGCCGCCCCATGCGCCCAAAGCAGATCCCCCCAGGCATGGGTCTCGATTCGCGGCCCGTCGCGGCCGGTGTCCAGCATCAGCTCCCGCATCTCGGCCAGGGTCTCGCTGGCGTAAAGGTAGTCATAGCGCATCCGCTCGCCCGAAAGGATGATCAGCGCCGGATCGAACAGATTGACGATGTTCGACAGCCCCACCGCCAGATACCGTCCCGCCCGCCGAAAGATCGAGCGCGCGGCGGCATTGCCCGCTTTCGCATGATCGAACAGGCTTTCCAGCATCACCCCGACCGGCTGGGTATCGCCAAGCGGCAGGTTCAGCGCCGTGCGGGCCTCGCGCACCAGCGCATAATCGGCCACATAGGCCTCCAGACAGCCGCGCTGGCCGCAGCGACACAGCGCTCCGTCCAGTTGCACCTTGGTATGGCCCAGCTCCATCCCCATGCCGCGCGAACCGCGATAGATCCGGTGGTTGATGACAAAGCCCATGCCCAGACCGTGTTCGATCGTCACCACGGCGAAATCCGAAAGCTTGCGACCGGCGCCGAACCAGAGTTCCGCCAGCGTCACCAGATTGGCGTCGTTGTCGATGAAAACGGTCAGGCCCAGCCGTTCGCGCAGCGCCGCCTGCAGCCCGACGTGACGGTCGGAGAGCACGGGCGACCAATGCACCACCCCCGCTTCGGAATCGACGAAGCCCGGAACGCCCAGACCCAGCGCCAGGATCGCCTCGCGGTCGACCCCGCCCTTGGCACAGACGCGGTGCAGCAGCCGCTCGGCCGCCTCAAGGATGCCGTCAAGCCCCATCGCCCCGGGGCTGCGCGGGATCGCCTCGCCCGCGATCATGTTGCCGGCGAAATCGACCAGAACCGCGGTATGTTCGCGGTCGGAAAGCTTGATGCCGACCACATGCCGGGTGTTCGGGCGGACCCGCAGCGCGACAGCCGGGCGACCGCGGCCGCCTTCGCCCTCGCGCAGGGTCTGCACCTCTTCCAGCAACCCGGTCTCGATCAGCTCCGAGGTGATCGTGGTGACCGAGGCCGGGCTGATGCAGAGTTCCTTGGCCAGCTGCACCCGCGCCATCTGCCCGGCCGCCCGGACCCGTTCGAAGATCTGCTGGCGCAGCGGCCGGGCGGTTTCCGAGAGCGGCTGAATCAGCGGACCGCAGCCGAGAGAGGCCTTGCCGATCTGGGAGATCTTCTTCATCGCGGCATCTTTCATTCAATGGATTAACAAAAAGACGGCACATCAACGCGCTGCAGCGATCATTCTTGCCGCAATGCAGCTATTTCCCGCCGCTCCATTGGTCAACCTCATTTTTGCGCCCCATTTTTATTTTGACAACTAAAATTATTCAACTCATCCTTTGGGCATCCCGGCGAATCTGTCGGGCGGTCCGTCGGGCCACATCTCGGGAGGAGAACATGTATAAAACCCTTTTCGCCGCCGTCGCGCTGACGGCCGGCCTTGCCACCACGGCCTTTGCCGACATGACCGTGGGCGTGTCCTGGTCGAACTTCCAGGAGGAGCGCTGGAAGACCGACGAGGCCGCGATCAAGGCGGCGCTGGAAGCAGCCGGTGCGAAATATGTCTCGGCCGATGCGCAATCGTCCTCGGCCAAGCAGCTCTCGGACATCGAATCGCTGATGGCGCAGGGGGTGAATGCGCTGATCGTGCTGGCGCAGGACACCGAGGCGATCGGCCCCGCCGTGCAGGCCGCCGCCGATGAGGGCATTCCGGTCATCGCCTATGACCGTCTGATCGAGGATCCGCGGGCCTTTTACCTGACCTTCGACAATGCCGAAGTGGGCCGGATGCAGGCGCGGGCGGTTCTGGCCGCGGCGCCCAAGGGCAATTACGTGATGATCAAGGGCTCGCCCACCGATCCGAACGCCGATTTCCTGCGTGGCGGGCAACAAGAGGTGCTGCAGGCTGCGATCGACAAGGGCGATATCAAGATCGTCGGTGAAGCCTATACCGACGGCTGGCTGCCCGCGAATGCGCAGCGCAACATGGAACAGATCCTGACCGCGAATGACAACAAGGTCGATGCGGTGGTGGCCTCGAACGACGGCACCGCCGGGGGCGCCGTGGCCGCGCTGTCCGCGCAGGGGCTGGTTGTGCCGGTCTCGGGTCAGGATGGCGATCATGCCGCGCTGAACCGGGTCGCGCTGGGCACGCAGACCGTTTCCGTGTGGAAAGATGCGCGCGAACTGGGCAAGAATGCCGCGGAAATCGCCGTGGCTCTGGCTGGCGGCGCCGACATGAAGTCGGTCGCGGGGGCCACCGAATGGACCTCACCCGCGGGGACCAAGATGACCGCCAAGTTCCTGACGCCGCTGCCGATCACCAAGGACAATCTGGCGACCGTCGTCGATGCGGGCTGGATCCCGAAAGAGACGCTGTGCCAGGGCGTGACCGCCGGTCCGGCGCCGTGCAATTGACCTGACCTGAACCGGGGCGGCTCGCAGGCCGCCCCCCTTCCAAAGAGCGCCGCGGCGCCCTTTTTCGATCGGATACCCCATGAACAAACCGGCCCCGCAGGACGGCGGTCAAAAGCGCTCGCTTTTGCAGTCGCTCGAGTTGGATACACGGCTTCTGGGCATGATCGGCGCTTTCGTCGTGATCTGCCTGGTCTTCAACGTGATCACCGACGGGCGCTTCCTGACGCCCCGCAACATCTTCAACCTGTCGATCCAGACCGTTTCCGTGGCGATCATGGCCACCGGGATGGTCTTTGTGATCGTCACCCGGCATATCGACCTTTCGGTCGGTGCGGTGCTGGCGATCTGCTCCTCGGTGATGGGGGTGATGCAGGTGCAGCTGCTGCCGCAATTCTTCGGCATCGGCCATCCGCTGGTGATGCCGCTGACGGTGATTGCGGGTCTTCTGACCGGCGCCGCGATCGGCGCGCTGAACGGCTGGCTGGTGGGATATCAGCGCATCCCGGCCTTCATCGTGACGCTGGGCGGGCTGCTCATTTGGCGCAACGTCGGCTGGTATCTGACCGACGGGCAGACGGTCGGGCCGCTGGATCAGACCTTCATGCTGTTTGGCGGCGTCGAGGGCACGGTGGGCTCTGCCCTGTCCTGGGCTTTGGCGGTTTTCTTCTCTGTTCTGGCTGTTTTGGGTCTTTGGCGGGCGCGTCAGGCGAAGATCCGGCATGAATTCCCGGTGAAACCGCTCTGGGCCGAAGGCGCGCTGATGGCCACTGCCGTCGCGGCGATCCTTGGTTTCGTTGCGATCCTGAACAGCTATGCGATCCCGGTCGGCCGTCTGAAACGCGAATTCGACTCGCGCGGCGAGGTGATGCCCGAAGGCTATGTCGATTACTTCGGCCTGCCGATCTCGGTGCTGATTCTGGTCGTGATCGTCGTGGTGATGACGCTGATCGCCCGCAAGACGCGCTTTGGCCGCTACATCTTCGCCGCGGGCGGTAACCCCGATGCGGCGGAACTGTCCGGCATCAACACCCGGATGCTGACGGTAAAGATCTTCACCCTGATGGGCGTCCTCTGCGCGATTTCCGCGATGGTGGCGCAGGCGCGTCTGGCGAACCATACCAACGACATCGGCTCGCTCGATGAGCTGCGCGTGATCGCGGCAGCCGTCATCGGCGGCACCGCCTTGGCCGGGGGCATCGGCACGATCTATGGCGCGGTTCTGGGCGCGGTGATCATGCAATCGCTGCAATCGGGCATGGCGATGGTCGGCGTCGATGCGCCGTTCCAGAACATCGTCGTCGGCGGCGTGTTGGTTCTGGCCGTCTGGATCGACATTCAATACCGCAAGCGCACGGGGGAAAAGGTATGAGCACCCGCGGAACCCCTCTCGTCGAGATGCGCGACATCTCGATCGCCTTTGGCGGCATCAAGGCGGTGGATCATGTGACCATCGACCTGTATCCGGGCGAGGTCGTCGGTCTTCTGGGCCACAATGGCGCGGGGAAATCGACCCTGATCAAATGCCTCTCGGGCGCCTATCAGATGGACTCTGGCGCCATCTACATCAACGGCGAAAAGGCCGAGATCCGCAATCCGCGCGACGCCCGCGCCTATAACATCGAGACGATCTATCAGACGCTGGCGCTGGCGGACAACCTTGATGCGGCCTCGAACCTGTTTCTGGGGCGCGAGCTGGTGACGCCCTTCGGCTTTGTCGATGATGCGCAGATGGAGGCCGAGACCCGCAAGATCATGGGGCGGCTCAATCCGAATTTCCGCAAGTTCAAGGAGCCGGTGAAGGCGCTCTCGGGCGGGCAGCGGCAGTCGGTCGCCATCGCCCGGGCGGTCTATTTCAACGCGAAAATCCTGATCATGGACGAGCCCACCGCCGCGCTGGGCCCGCATGAAACCCAGATGGTGGCGGAGCTGATCGAGGAGCTGAAGGCGCAGGGGCTGGGCATTTTTCTCATCGAGCATGACATTCACAACGTCATGCGGCTGTGCGACCGCGCTTCGGTGATGAAGAACGGCCAGCTGGTCGGCACGGTGAACGTGAAAGAAGTTACCGACGAAGACATCCTCGGCATGATCATCCTTGGCAAGAAGCCCGAGGGGGGCACAGTCTGATGTATCTGGGACTGGATCTGGGCACCTCCGGGCTCAAGGGCATCCTGATCGACGCGGATCAGAAAGTCCTGGCCGAGGCGACGGCGCCTTTGACCGTTTCCCGCCCGCAGGAGGGTTGGTCGGAACAGGCGCCCGCCGACTGGATCGGCGCGGCGGAAAAGGTGCTGGCGCAACTGGCGGGCTTCGGCCTTGGTGAGCTGCGCGGCATCGGGCTGTCGGGGCAGATGCATGGGGCGACGCTGCTGGATGCGTCGGATGACGTGCTGCGGCCCTGCATCCTGTGGAACGACACCCGGTCCCATGTCGAGGCTGCCGAACTGGATGCCAACCCGATCTTTCGGCGGCTTTCGGGCAATATCGTCTTTCCGGGCTTCACCGCGCCGAAACTGGCTTGGGTGGCCCGGCATGAACCCGAGATCTTCGCCCGGGTGGCAAAGGTGCTGTTGCCGAAAGACTATCTGCGGCTCTGGCTGACCGGCGAGCATGTGGCGGAAATGTCCGATGCGGCGGGGACGGCCTGGCTTGATGTCGGCCGCCGCGACTGGTCCGAGGAACTGCTGCAAGCCTCGGGCATGCGGCGCGAGCAGATGCCGCGTCTGGTTGAAGGCTCCGAGGTTTCGGGCAAGGTTAGAGCCGAATTGGCCGAACGCTTCGGGATGCCTGCGGGGGTCGTCGTGGCCGGGGGCGGGGGCGACAATGCCGCCTCGGGGATCGGGGTCGGCGTGGTGAGGGCCGGGCAGGCTTTTGTGTCGTTGGGCACTTCGGGGGTGCTGTTTGCCGCCAATGACGGCTATCAGCCCGATGCCGCGACGGCCGTGCACACCTTTTGCCATGCGCTGCCCGGCACCTGGCATCAGATGGGGGTGATCCTGGCCGCCACCGATGCGCTCAATTGGTTTTCGCGCCTTGCCGGGGCCGCGCCCAAGGATCTGACCGCGGGTCTTGGTGCGCTTCAGGCGCCCGGAAAGACCCGATTCCTGCCTTATCTGGGCGGCGAGCGCACGCCCCTGAACGATGCTGCGATCCGCGGCGCCTTCATCGGGCTGGAGCACGCGACCGACCGCGCGGCGGCGACGCGGGCGGTGCTGGAAGGCGTGACCTTTGCCATCCGCGATTGCCGTGACGCGCTTGCCGCGACCGGCACGAAGATCGACAGCCTGCTGGCCGTCGGTGGCGGCTCGAAATCGACCTATTGGTGTCAGGCGATTGCCACAGCGCTGGGCACGCCGGTGTCCTTGCCGGTGGCTGGGGATTTCGGCGGGGCCTTTGGCGCCGCGCGACTGGCCGTGATGGCCGCAACCGGGGCGGGCGCCGAACTGGCCGCGCAACCGGTGATTTCCGCCGTGATAGAGCCGGTTTCGGCGCTGTCATCGGCATTCGACGAAGGCCATGCCCGCTACCGCGCGGCGCAGGCCGCAATCCGGGGACTGACATGACCGACTTCTTCAAGGGTATTCCGCAAATCCGCTACGAAGGCCCGACTTCGACCAACGAATTCGCCTTCCGGCACTACAACCCCACGGAAGTGGTGATGGGCAAGACGATGGCCGAGCATCTGCGCTTTGCCATCGCCTGGTGGCACAGCTTCGCCTGGCCGGGCGGCGACCCCTTCGGTGGTCAGACCTTCGAGCGGCCGTGGTTTGGCGACACGCTCGAGCTGGCGAAACTGAAAGCCGATGTGGCGTTTGAGATGTTCGACATTCTCGGCGCGCCGTTCTTCTGCTTCCACGATGCCGATATCCGCCCCGAGGGCAGGGATTTCGCGGAAAACACCCGCAACCTGGAAGTGATCGTCGATTACATCGGCGAGAAGATGGCGGGCTCGAACACCAAACTTCTGTGGGGCACGGCGAACCTGTTCAGCCACCGCCGTTTCATGTCGGGCGCGGCGACGAACCCCGACCCGGAGGTGTTCGCCTGGTCGGCGGCGACGGTGAAGACCTGCATGGATGCCACGCACCGGCTCGGCGGGGCGAACTATGTGCTCTGGGGCGGTCGCGAGGGCTATGAGACGCTTCTGAACACCGACCTGACCCGCGAGGCGGAACAGGCCGGGCGCTTCCTGCAGATGGTGGTCGAGTACAAGCACAAGATCGGCTTCAAGGGCACGATCCTGATCGAGCCGAAACCGCAGGAGCCGTCGAAGCATCAATATGATTACGATGTGGCGACGGTTTACGGCTTCCTGAAACGCTTCGGCCTTGAGAACGAGGTCAAGGTGAACATCGAACAGGGTCACGCGATCCTCGCCGGGCATAGTTTCGAGCATGAGCTGGCGCTGGCGGCTTCGCTTGGCATCCTTGGCTCGATCGACATGAACCGGAACGATTATCAATCGGGCTGGGACACCGACCAGTTCCCGGATTCGGTTCCCGAGATGGCGCGGGCCTATTACGAAGTGCTGAAAGCGGGCGGCTTCACCACCGGCGGCACCAATTTCGACGCGAAGATCCGCCGTCAGTCGATCGACCCGGAAGACCTGATCCTTGGCCATGTCGGCGCGATGGATGTCTGTGCCCGGGCGCTGAAAGCCGCCGCTGCGCTTTTGGAGGATGGCAGTCTCGAAGCGCAGCGCAAGGCGCGTTATGCGGGCTGGGATACGGCCGAGGCAAAGGCGATGCTCGGCTCGGATCTGGCCTCGATCGAGGCGCTGGTGCGGGCCAAGGGCATCAATCCGCAGCCGAAATCCGGGCGGCAAGAGCGGCTGGAAAATCTCTGGAACCGGTTCGTCTGACCCATGAAAGGGCCGCTCAAGCGGCCCTTTTCAATCAAGCGTTTGGCGAAATCGGCTCAGCGCCAGAAGCGAGAAGAAGACCGCAAAGCCGGTCAGTGCCAGCAGCGGCTGCGCGATATCGGCCAGCGTCGCGCCTTTCAGCATCACCCCCCGGATCAGGCGCAGGAAATGGGTGAGGGGAAGCGTTTCGCCGATCCATTGCGCCCAAGCGGGCATGCCGCGAAACGGGAACATGAAGCCCGAAAGCAGGATCGACGGCAGGAAGTAAAAGAAGGTCAGCTGCATCGCCTGCATCTGCGTGCGGGCAAGCGTCGAAAACACATAGCCCAGCACCACCAGCGCCATCACGAAGACCAGCACGCCGAGCATCAACAGCCAAAGGCTGCCGACAAAGGGCACGCCGAAAATCGTTTTCGCCGCGATCAGCACCACGCTGACCTGCACCGCGCCGACGATGAAGAACGGCAGCACCTTGCCCAGCATTACCTCGATCGGCGTGACCGGCATCGAGAGCAGGTTTTCCATCGTCCCCCGTTCGACCTCTCGGGTCAGCGCCATCGCGGTCATCATCACCATCGTCATCTGCAAGATCACCCCCAGAAGCCCGGGGACGATGTTGTATTGCGTGAGGCCCTCGGGGTTGTAGCGGCGATGCACGACGACCTCGAGCCGCCGCGCCGCGCTGGCGGCCGCCTCGGCTTCGGTGCCGCTTTCGCGCAAAAGCGCCTGTGCGGCGACCGTGCCAAGGGTGCCGATGGCGCCCGAGGCCACGGCGGGATCGGTCGCGTCGGCCTCGATCAGTATCTGCGAATGTTCACCGCGAGTGACTTTGCGGCCGAAATCCGAGGGCACGGTGACGACGAAACTGACCTGCCCGGTGGCAATGAGCCGCTCGGCCTCGGCGGCGGTGACCTGCGGATGGGTGAAGCGGTAATAGCCGGTCAGTTCCAGCGCCGAGACCAGCGCCCGGGAATAGCGGTCCTGCGTCGGTGCGACCAAGGCGGCGGGCAGGCCCTTCGGGTCGTTGTTGATCGCGAAGCCGAAAAGCATCAGCTGCATCAAGGGCACGCCCAGCATCATCGCGAAGGTGATGCGGTCGCGGCGCATCTGCAGCGCTTCCTTGCGGATGAGGGTGAAGAGGCGGCGGAAGGACAGGAAGCGGCTCATGCCATGTTGTCCTTTGACGCGCCCATCAACTGGATGAACACGTCTTCCAGGCTGGTCTCGGCCGCGATCAGCTGGGCGCCGGTGGCTGTCGCAACCTCGGCGGCGGCCTGGTGCAGGGCGGTGCCATCGCGGCCGATCACATGCAGATCGGTGCCCCAATGCGCCACCTGCTCGACCTCCGGGCGGTGGGTCAACAGCGCCTGCGCCGCGGCGGTTCGCCCCCCGCGCAGGATCACCGTGACCAGACCGGCGGCGGCGATCACCTCTGCCACCGTGCCCTGCGAGATCAGCTTGCCGTAAGAGATATAGTTGATGCGATGGCAGCGTTCCGCCTCGTCCATGTAATGGGTGGAGACAAGGACGGTCAGGCCGCTGGCGGCGCGGGCGTGGATTTCATCCCAGAAGTCCCGCCGCGCCTTCGGATCGACGCCGGCGGTGGGCTCGTCCAGCATCAGCAGTTTCGGGCGGTGCATCAGGCAGGCGGCGAGCGCCAGCCGCTGCTTCCAGCCGCCCGAGAGCGATCCGGCCAGCTGCGCGCGGCGGCTGGTCAGGCCCAGATCGGCGAGCGTTTCGGAAACGGCGCTGGCGGGCAGGCCATAGACGCCCGCGACGAAGCCCAGATTTTCGGCGATGGTCAGGTCTTCGTAAAAGCTGAAACGCTGGGTCATGTAGCCGACCGCGCGCTTGATCGCGCTCTGATCGCGCAAGATGTCGTGGCCCAGAACGCGGCCTTCCCCCGCATCCGGGGTGAGAAGCCCGCACATCATGCGGATCGTCGTCGTCTTGCCAGAGCCGTTCGGGCCCAGAAAGCCGACGATCTCGCCCGGTTGCACGCGGATCGAGACCCGATCCACCACCGCCCGTTTGCCGAACCGCTTCGTCAGATCGGTCACGGCGATCGCGGGCAGGCTCATTTGCGCGCCTCGGCCAAGCTCACATCGACGATCTGGCCCGGTTTCAGCGCCGTCGCGTCATCGGGGCGGGCTTCCAGCAGATAGACCAGCTTCTGCCGGTTCTGCAGCGAATAGATCACCGGCGGAGTGAATTCCGGCCCGTCAGCGACATAGGAGACCGTCGCCGTCAGACCCGGGCCGCAGCCGTCGCAATGCACCTCGAGCCGGGTGCCGGTGCGCACCTGCGCCAGCTGCGCTTCGGGCAGGTAAAGCCGCAGCTTCACCGCCTTATCGGGCAACATCGTCAGGATCGGCGCCGCCGGCCCCGAGATTTCCCCGGGCCGCCGCAACAGATCCGAGATCACCCCGTCGGCGGGGGCGGTCAGGCTGCGCTGTTCCAGCACCCAGCGTGCCTGTTCCAGCCCGGCCTGACCGGCGCGGACGGCGGCCTCGGCGGCGGCGATCTCGGCCTTGCGGGCGGGCAGGCGGGCCACGGCCAGATTGGCCTCGATCTCGGCCACTTTCGCCTGCGCCATGGTCAGGGCGGTCTGCGCATCCTCGCGCTGGGCCGAGGTCGCCGCGCCGCGGCTCTCCAGCGCTGCAAGCCGCAGCGCGGTGCGTTCCGATTCAATCGCCTGCGCCCTGGCCGAGGCCAGCGCGGCCTCGATCACCCGGATTTCCTCGGGGCGGCGGCCTTCGCGCAGGTTTTCAAGCTGGCTTTCCGCCTGCGCCAGCGTCGCGGTCGCCTGATCGACGGCAATCCGCGCGTCGCGGCTTTCCTGTTGCGCCAGCGGCGCCCCGGCCTGCACCCTTTGGCCGCGCGTGACCGAGAGGCTGGCCAGTTCCGCCACCGAGACCGGGGCGATCATCACATGGTCCCCCTCGACATAACCGGTCGCCATGGGTGGCGGCGCGGCGCAACCGCTCAACAGCGTGGCGATCAGGGGCAGCGCGCACAGCGTCATCGCGGGAACCTCCGTCTGGCGGCGCTCAGGCCCGGCAGATTGGCCTTGCAGACAGAATTCAATCAAATGCTTGCAAGATCAACCTGGAAACGAAAGCCCTGTCCGACCCCGGTGGCAAAAAGCCAAGAACGCGCCGCAAGCGACGCGTTCGGGCAGGAAGCGGCTGCAGCGGTCAGTTGACCACGAATTCCGCGTGCAGCGCCCCAGCGGCATTGATGCTTTTCAGAATGTCGATCATGTCGCGCGGGCTGACCCCCAGCGCATTCAGCCCGGCGACCACATCGGAGAGCGAGCTGGTTTCGCCGACCTCGGCCATCTTGAGACCCGCGCCCTCCTCGATCGAGGCTTCGGTCCGCGGCACCACGACGGTCTCGCCGCGGGCGAAGGGGTTCGGTTGCACGGCGATCGGCGCTTCCTGCACCCGCAGCGTCAGGTTGCCCTGGCTGACTGCGACGCGCGAAATCCGCACATCCTCGCCCATGACGATGGTGCCGGAGCGCTGATCCACCACGACGCGGGCGCGTTGTTCAGGCTCGACCGTCAGGTTTTCGAGCCGTTCCAGCACATGCGCAGCCGAGCGCATGTTGGCATTGGCGATGCTGACCGAGACGGTGCCCGAATCTTCCATCGCGGCGATGCGCGACCCGAATTCGCGATTGATCGCCTTTTCGATCCGCGCCGCGGTGGTGAAATCGGGCGTGCGCAGCGCCAGCCGCACGTCCGAGAGGCTGTCAAGATCGAAGCCGATCTCGCGCTCGACATGGGCGCCCGAGGGGATCGTGCCCGAGGTCGGAACCCCCTGCACGACCGAGGCGGCCTGCCCCTGGGCCGAGACGCCCCCGGCGATCACCGCGCCCTGTGCGACGGCGTAGATCTCGCCGTCGGCCGCGTTCAGCGGCGTCATGATCAGCGTCCCGCCGAGCAGGCTCTTGGCATCGCCGATCGCCGAGACCGTGACATCGATCTTCGCCCCGGCCCGGGCAAAGGGCGGCAAGGCCGCCGTCACCATGACCGCAGCGACGTTTTTCGGCCGGAACTGCTCGCCGGTAACGTTAACGCCGAGCCGCTCCAGAATATTTGCCATGATCTCTTCGGTGAAGGGCGCATTGCGGATCCCGTCGCCGGTGCCGTTCAGACCGACCACAAGCCCGTAGCCAACAAGGTCGTTGCCCCGCACGCCATCGAATTCGACCAGATCCTTGATCCGGATCGGGGCGGCAACGCTCAGGGACGGCAGCAGGAGCAGCAGCAGGAACGCCAGAAGTTTCATCACAGGTAATCCGTCAGGGAGAGTTGCGTCAGCCGCGAGGTCAGCGTGTAAAGCGTTTCCAGCTGCGATTTCGTGGCTTCCAGCGCCGTCGCCGTCTCGAAATCGTCGACACCGACCAGCTCTTTGCGCGCGATTTCCAGCGCGGTCACTTGCGTCGAATTGCGGGTCTGCGCATCGGAGATGATCGCTTCGACCGTGCCCAGATCGGCCCGCAGCGCGGTCATCCCGCCCTCGGCCGAGGTGATGCGTTCCCCCGCCGCGCGGATCAGCAGCGACCGGGTTTCATGGTTTTCGGGCACCAGATCGCGGGCGATCAGCGTGGCCAGGGCAAAGCCCTTCAACATGTCGCGGATCTCGGAATCCGCCGCCGTGGTGGTCAATTGCGCGGTGTCGGTTTCCGACAGCCGCACCTGCGACAGGGTGGTTGCGCTGCCAAGATAGGCCTGGTCAAGGAACCCGCCCCCACCGGCGGCGGCGTCAAACCAGGTATCGACGGCGGCGACAATGTCCGAAGCGACCGTCATGCCGGTCACGAGCGTTTCGATGCTGGTGATGATCGTATCCGCCGAAGCCACCGGTTTCGTGTCGGTGGTCGCGCCGGAAAAGACGTAACGCCCGGCGACATTGACATTCAGTGCATCGACCACGGCTTTGAACCGTTCCTCTGCATTGCGCGCCCCGGCCTCGATAACGTTCGGGGCAGAAGCGAAAGACGAGGACAGGAGGGTCGCGCCGATCGCCGTGGCATGACCATGGATGGTCTCGAGCGCATCCTGCTGCGTCCCGGCAAGAAGATCGGTTTCCGCCGCCACCTGCTTGTAGGCTTCGCTCCGGGTCATCGACCGGTTGATCGCGGCGAGGGCGGTGAAATCGCCGCCGACCTTGGTGCCCAGATCCTTGCTGATGCCAGTGACGACCTCTTCCGAGAGCTGCGACATCGTTGCCTTCAGCTGCACATTATGACGGCGCATCAGATAGGTCTGCGACATGTCACCGATGGAGATGTATTTCATGTCAGATATCCAGAAGTTCCTGCAGCATGGCATCAATGGTCTGAATGACCTTCGCATTGGCGGAATAGGCCTTTTCGATGACGAGAAGGTTTTGCAACTCGTAATCTTTGTCCACGCCGTCGGCGAGCGACAGCTCGGTCAGGGCTTCCTGACGGGCGGTGGCATAGCCCTGGGTCATCTCGGCCGATTGCCGCCCCAAAGCGGCGAAAGACAGCAAATCCGCCGCCAGACCCGAGGCACTGCGCAGGGCAGAGCCGTAATTCCCCGAAGCCGGAGCAGATTCGCGGGTCAGCGCCGCGGAAAGCGCATTCAGGATCTTCCCGTTGCTGATCGCCCCGGGTGCCGCGGCCATCAGCCCGTCCCGCAGATGCCAGGAGGCGCCGCCCTGCTTGGGGTCGACGATCGCGTTCAGCTGGATCCGTTCGGCCAGCCCGACTTCGGTGGCGGGGTCGAAAGCGGCGCCCGCATCGGTGAACAGACCGGGATCGCCCGCAGACAGGGTGGTATCGACGCTCGGATCCTCGAACCGGGTCATCAGATCGCGGGCAAAGGCGTCCAGCTTGCTCTGCGCCTCGGGGGCAAGTTCGTCGCGCACCGCAAAAGCGGCGCCGAGCGTGCCGCCGCCCAGCGGACCGTCATCGAGGGTTGAGGCCGGATAGCCATTGATCGTC
The DNA here is from genome assembly GCF_058724655.1 of Rhodobacter sp. 4.3.4. Classification (NCBI taxonomy): domain Bacteria; kingdom Pseudomonadati; phylum Pseudomonadota; class Alphaproteobacteria; order Rhodobacterales; genus Rhodobacter; species Rhodobacter sp. 4.3.4. The sequence goes on along the minus strand of NZ_CM178967.1, from coordinate 10,040 downwards.
AGCCCGGACAGCGCCCCCGAATCCAGCGTCAGATGGGGGGCCATCACCCCCGCGCCATTGAAGCCGATGGTGGCGGGGGTGCCATCAAGCAGGATCGTCCCGCCGGTGGTGAAAAGCGCGATCTGGTTGTTGTCGCGCTGCACGACCCGGATCGGCACGATCTCGGCGATCTGGTTTACCAGAGACTGCCGTTCGTCCATCAGCCCGGCGGCATCATTGCCGATCGAGATCTGCGTGGTGATCGTGCGGTTCATCTCCTGCAGCTGCACCAGCGTCTCGTTCAGCGTGCGGACCTGTTTGGCGATCGACTTGTCGGCGGTCAGCCGCGCGGCCTGCAGGTCCTTGGAGACGCTGTTCAGCTTGTCCGCCACCGTCGAAGCGGCATTGACCGCCGCCGTCAGCCGCGCCGTGCTGTCGGGCATGCTGGCGGCCGTCAGCAGGGCGCTTTCGAAATCCGACATCGTGGCCGACAGGGACCCGGCCTTCTCCGGATCCCCAAGCTGGGATTCGAGACGGTTGTAGAAATCCGCCTTGGCGGTGATGTTTGCCGCCGCCGAATCCGCCAGCAGAAGATCCTGCTGCACCACCTGGTTCACGATCCGGTTGACGCCGAGAATGCGGACCCCGCCGCCGGTCCCGCCAAGCGTTTCCGATGCGATGGAGAGTTCCCGACGGGCGTAGCCTTCCGTCATCGCATTGGCGATGTTGGAAGAGACGACCTCGGCTTTCCGGGACGATGCCGTCAGCCCCGACAGGGCGAAGTTGAAGGCACTTGCGATGCTCATGGGTCATCTCCTCCTTGTGCGATCATCAGGCTCAGCGCTTGATGTTCGTCGTCTCCTGCAGCATCTCGTCGACGGTCTGGATCACCTTCGCGTTCGACGAATAGGCCCGCTGAGTCTGGATCAGGTTGGTCAGTTCCTGCGCCACATCGACCGCCGAGCCTTCGCGGGCATAGCCCTCGACCGCGCCGGTCGGACCGTCACCGGCGTCCCAGAGATAGAACGACCCCGAGGTGGACGAGACCTGGAAGGTCTGGTTGTCGAGTGCCGTGAGGCCGTTGATGTTCGCCACGTCGACCAGCGGCACCTGATAGACGGTGCGGATGAAGCCGGTGTCGTAAGTCGCCTTGATGAAGCCGTTCTCGTCGATCTCGACCGAGGTCAGGTTCCCCACCGGCGAGCCGTCCTTGCTGATCGAGGTCGGTGCGAAATCGCTGGCAAGCTGGGTCAGACCGTTGGTGTCACCCTGTTTGCCGATGGTGATGGTGATGTCCTGCAGCCCGTCAGCCAGCGCGAAGTTCGTGGCATTTGTGAAGTTCAGCGTGCCCTCGGTCGAATCCCAGACCGGGCCATGGATCGTGGTCACGTTGCTCAGCGTGCCGCCATTCGTGCCGGTGTTGTCGAAGTCGAGCGTATATTGCCCGACGACGCCGACATCGATGCCATAGGGATCGGTCGTGGTCGCCGAATCCTTGATCGTCATCGTCCACTGGTTGGAGTTCGGGCTGCCCGCCGCCGGAATCGTCGGCGTGAAGGAGACTTGCAACGTGTTCGAATTGCCGAGGTTGCCGAAATATTCGATCGAGGAGGTCAGCGTTTTCCCGCCTGCGGTATCCGCGGTTTCGCTGGCGGGCAGGTTGATGCCCCAGTTCATCGCCGTCGTCGGGTCGCCCGCGGTCTGGTTGGCGTTGATCACCACCGGTTGCAGGCCGGTGACGGTATCGCGCGCATTGACCGGGATCGTGCCATCGGCCAGCGCCGCCCAGCCAAGCAGCACAAGCCCGGAATCGGTCCGCAGCACGCCGTCCTTGTCGGTGTGGAACGACCCGGTCGAGGTCATCGTCAGCGGCTGGTCGCCCAGCCCGTTCGCCAGCGCCGAGGTGTTGGCAACGGGCAGGAAGCCGCGACCGGAAATCGCGATATCCATCGCATTCGATGTGCCGATCAGCGAGCCGCGCTGGTCGATCAGACGGCCCGAGGAGGCGCGCACGCCCCCGGCCGAATAGGTGCCGGAGCTGCGCGCCTGGGTCAGCACCATGCTCTCGAAATCCGCCGTCGCCCGCTTGTAGCCGTAGGTGCCCGAGTTGGCGATGTTGTCGGAAATCGTTGCCAAACGCGTCGAGTTGGCTGCAAGGCCTGCCACACCCGCGTTGAGCGAAGAAGAAATGGACATGTAAGCGCCTTTCTGCTGCTGCGTCCCCTGATCGAAGCCACCTTGCCGCAATCGCCGTTAAGATCGGCCTAACGCTTAAAATGCCCCTGATTTCTTCTTCGCCCGGTTCAGCGTCCGTTGCGCAGCAAGATCAGCTCAAGCCGGTTGTTGCGCACCGACATCGGCGTCTCGACGGCCGGTTTGCGATCGGCAAAGCCCGAGACCCGTTGCAGTCGCGCGGCATCGAACCCCGCGGTTTCCATCAGGATTCGCATCCTTTGCGCGCGTTCCGAGGACAGATCCCAGACCGGATTGGTGCGCAGCACCGAAGGATAGGAGCGCGTATGGCCGTTGATCGCGACATTGTTCTTCGTCAGACTGAAGACCCGCGTCAGCATGCCCGCGATTTCGCCCAGAATCGGTTCCGGCTCGGCGGTATCGGGAACGAAGAGCGGCTCGTTCTCCAGATCGAAGAATTCGACGATCAATCCCTCGTCCGTCACCTTGGTGACGATGTGACGGGCCAGCTGTTCGCTGACCATCGATTCGCCCGAAGTTGCCGACAGCGCCTTTTCGATCTCCTTGGCGAGGCGGTCGAACTCGGCCTGATCCTCTTTCTGCTCCTGCTTGGCGGCGCCGCTGTCGCCGCGGGCCTGGCGTTCCTCGGTCGGAGATTGCCCCGAAGCCCCGGTGCCATTCTGTGCCACCTGATCTTCGGAAAACACGGAATCGCCGCCAAAGGCGCCTTCGCCGCCGCCCGAGATCCGGTTGATCGGAATCGTCGGGTTGAAGTAATCCGCGATCCCCTTGCGTTGCTTTTCTGTTGTCGCGTTCAGCAGCCACATCAGCAGAAAGAAGGCCATCATGGCAGTGACGAAGTCGGCATAGGCAACTTTCCACGCCCCACCGTGGTGCCCGCCGCCCCCGACGACCTTCTTGCGCTTGATGATGACTGGTGCGACACCATCCTGTGCGCCCATATCCCACCACCTCTATTTCACCCGGAACCAGAGCTAGCAGGCGCCGCTTAAGGCCGCCTTAACGGATAAAATCGCAAGCAATTCCTTGGGGTTTCGGTCACGCCCGCGCGGTGAATCCGCCAAAGGCGCCGCCAAAGAAGCACAGCGGCCGGCCGTCGCGCCGCAAATCGAAGCGGCAGACGCGCCCAAGGATGATGGTGTGATCGCCGCCTTCGTGCAGCGCCTCGGTCACGCAGTCGAATCGGGCCAGCGCGTCGGGCAGAACCGGCACGCCCGCGTCGTTGCGGGTCAGCGTCAGCCCTTCGAAGCCCGGCCCCGAGCGCGAGAATCGCGTGGTCAGCGCGTGCTGATCCTCGGCCAGAACATGAATGGCAAAGGCGGGCGCCGCGGTGAAATGCCGGTGTCGCATCGAGCTGCAGGCCACCGACCAGAGCACCAGCGGCGGATCGAGCGAGACCGAGGCGAAGGAATTCACCACAATCGCGATCGGGTTGCCGTCATCCGCGCTGCAGGCGGTGACCAGTGCCACCCCGGTGGCAAAACGGCCCAGCGCATCGCGCAACAGCCGCGGCTCCGCGGGGTCGGGCAGGTGGCCTTCGACCCCGGCGGGGGTCGCGTCGATCCGGTCGGTCTCGGTCATCATCGTCCCCTTGCGTCGCGGCCCGGAGGGGCCTCAGAAATCGAGGTTTTCCACGCTCAGCGCGTTTTGCTGGATGAATTCGCGCCGCGGCTCCACCACATCGCCCATCAGTTTCGAGAAGATGTCCTCGGCCTCGGCCACGTCATCGACGCGCACCTGCAACAGCGTCCGCGCCGCGGGGTCAAGCGTGGTTTCCCACAGCTGTTCCGGGTTCATCTCGCCCAGCCCCTTGTAGCGCTGCAGCGTCAGGCCCTTTTCGCCCTCCTGCAGGATCGCCGTCAAAAGATCGAGCGGACCATGGATGAACTGCTCGCGGTCCTTGCGGATCAGCCGGGCGGGCGCGCGATAGCTTTCCTGCAGGCTCGCGGTGTATTGCGACAGCCGCCGCGCTTCGCCCGAGCGCAGCACCGGGCCATCCAGCGTGCGGACCTCTTCGACGCCGCGCAGGATGCGCGACATCCGCAGCCCGTGGTCCTGCGTCGGCCGCCCCATCCAGCCGCGTTCATATTCCAGCGCGATCAGGTCGAGCCGCGCCGAAAGCTCGTCGGCCACGCCCTGCGCATCGGCATCGATCCGGCCGGGCAGCAGCGCCCCGGCAATCGCCGCCTGTTCCAGGATGCGCTGCGGGTAATGCGTCGGGAAGGCCTGCAGGATGCGGCGCACCTGCCGCGCCTCCTCGACCAGCCGCGTCAGATCGGCGCCGATGATGTCGGTGCCGTCGCCCAGCCGCAGAATCGCCCCTTCAACCCCTTGATGCACAAGGTAATCTTCCAAGGCGGCCTGATCCTTTAGGTAAACCTCGGATTTGCCGCGGGCGACTTTGTAAAGCGGCGGCTGCGCGATATAAAGATAGCCGTGCTCGATCAGCTCCGGCATCTGCCGGAAGAAGAAGGTGAGCAGCAGCGTGCGGATATGGGCGCCGTCCACGTCGGCATCGGTCATGATGACGATCTTGTGGTAGCGCAGCTTGGCGATGTTGAACTCGTCGCGACCGATGCCGGTACCCAGCGCGGTGATCAGCGTGCCGATCTGATCCGAGGACAGCATCCGGTCGAACCGCGCCCGTTCCACGTTCAGGATCTTGCCGCGCAAGGGCAGCACAGCCTGGTTCTTCCGCTCGCGTCCCTGCTTGGCCGAGCCACCGGCCGAATCCCCTTCGACCAGGAAGACTTCGCTCAGCGCCGGGTCCTTTTCCTGACAATCGGCCAGCTTGCCGGGCAGGCTTGCCACATCCATCGCGGTCTTGCGCCGGGTCAGTTCGCGGGCCTTGCGGGCGGCTTCCCGCGCCAGCGCGGCTTCGATGATCTTGCCGACGATGCCCTTGGCTTCGGTCGGATGCTCCTCGAACCATTCCGCAAGCTTTTCGTTCACCAGATTCTCGACCGCCGGGCGGACCTCGGAGGAGACCAGCTTGTCTTTGGTCTGGCTGGAGAATTTCGGATCGGGGACCTTGACCGACAAAACGCAGGTCAGGCCTTCGCGGGCATCATCGCCGGTGAAATCGACCTTTTCGCGTTTCGCGATGCCGCTGTCTTGCGCGTATTTGGTGATCGTCCGGGTCAGCGCGCCGCGAAAGCCCGCCAGATGGGTGCCGCCATCGCGCTGCGGGATGTTGTTGGTGAAGGGCAGCACGGTCTCGTGATAGCTGTCATTCCACCACATCGCCACTTCGACACCGATGCCGCGGACCTCGCCGACCATGTAGATCGGATCGGGCATCACCGCGGTTTTCGAGCGGTCCAGATATTTGACGAATTCGCGCACGCCGCCTTCGTAATGCAGCTCGCTGCGCAGGGGTTCGGCGGGGCGTTCGTCTTCCAGAATGATCCGCACGCCGGAATTCAGGAAGGCCAGTTCCCGCAGCCGGGTTTCCAGCGTCTTGAAGCTGAAATCGAGGTTCGAGAAGGTCCCCTCCGGGTCGGTGGTCTTGGATGACGCCATGAACCGGACCTCGGTGCCCTTTTCGCCGGGGGCCTCGCCGATTTCGCGCACATGTTCGACGCAATCGCCCTTTTCGAAGCGGGCGAAATAGACCTTGTCGTTGCGCCAGACCTTCAGCTCCAGCCAGTCGGAGAGCGCGTTCACCACCGAAACGCCGACGCCGTGCAAGCCGCCCGACACCTTGTAGGCGTTGCCGCCCTCGTCGGTGTTGTTGAATTTGCCGCCCGCATGCAGCTGGGTCATGATGACCTCGGCTGCCGAGACCCCCTCTTCGGGGTGGATGTCGACCGGGATGCCGCGGCCGTTGTCGCGCACCGAAACCGAGCTGTCGGCGTGGATCTTCACCGCAACGTAATTCGCATGGCCCGCCAGGGCCTCGTCGATGCCGTTGTCGACGACCTCATAGACCATGTGATGCAGGCCCGAGCCATCGTCGGTGTCGCCGATATACATGCCGGGGCGTTTGCGCACCGCTTCGAGGCCTTTCAGGACCTTGATCGACTCCGCGCCATATTCGGCTTTGTTCTTCGGGGTTTCGGTCATCCGCGCCTATCCTGCTTTTCGTTGCGGACTTATAGAGTTTCGGGCGGGCAATGTCACGCCTTGGCCACAATATTCAGCGGTTCAGGGGCGGCTTTCCACCAGGTCCGAGGTTCCCGCAACCTCCGTCACCTGCCAATAGCGCCCCCGGTCGCCCAGGGCGTCGAAAAGCTCGGCCCCGGTGCCGGTCATCAGCACCTGGGCGGGCAGGGCGCAGATTTCGTCATAAAGCGCCGCCCGCCGCCCGGCATCCAGATGTGCCGCCACCTCGTCCAGAAGCAGCACGGTGTTTTCCCCGGCAAGCGCCCGGGCATTGGCGAGCAGCAGCGAAATCAGCAGCGCCTTTTGCTCGCCGGTCGAGCATTGATCGGCCGGGATCGCCTTTTCGGCATAAACCGCCGTCAGATCGACCCGATGCGGGCCTTCAAGCGTTCGCCCGGCCGCCATGTCGCGCCGCCGCCCCTCGGCCAGCGCTGCGGCCAGATCCTCGGGCCCCTCGGCGCTCAGCCCCAGATCCGCCGCGGGAAAGGCCGTCGCCGCCCCCGCCTGCGCGGCGGCCAGTTGCGCCAAAGCCGCGCGCCGATGCGCGGTCATCAGGGCGCCTGCCTCGGCCATCCGCGCCTCCAGCGCGCCATACCAGGCCGCATCGCGGATCTCGTCCTTCAAAAGCCGGTTGCGTTCGCGCATCGCCTTTTCATAGGCCAGCACGGCTTCGGCATGGGTGGGAAAGAACGACAAAGTCATCCGGTCCAGAAACCGCCGCCGCCCCTCGGCCGCCTCGATCCAAAGCCGGTCCATCGCGGGCACCAGCCACAGAACCCGCAAGAGCCGTCCCAGCGCCACCTGCGCCGCCGCCTTGCCGTCGATCAGCACCTCGCGGCTTTGGCCGGGCAGGGCTGATGTCTCGATCTCATATTCGGAAAGTGTCGCGCGGATCTTCCAGCCGACCTGCTCCTGTCGCCGGATCAGCTCCTCGGCCGAGGCGCGGCGCAGCCCCCGCCCGGGGGACAAAAGCGACACCGCCTCCAGCACCGAGGTCTTGCCCGCCCCGTTCGGCCCGTAAAGCGCCACCGGCCGGGAATCCACCGACAGGACGCCGCGCCGATGCGAGCGGAACTGCAAAAGCGTCAGATCCCGCAGCATCGCGGCCCTGCTTTTTCCTGGTCCAAATACGCCCTTGCCGCCCGCGTCACACGCGCATCGGCATCACGACATAGACCGCCGAAGTATCGTTGCCCTCGCGCATCAGCGTCGGATCGCCCGAGGAGTTGAACAGGAAGACCGCATTTTCCCGATCCACCTGGCTGGCGATCTCCAGCAGATATTTCGCGTTGAAGCCGATCTCCAGCCGCTCGTCGCCGTAAGCCACAGCCAGTTCTTCCTCGGCCGCGCCCGCATCGGGGGCATTGACCGAAAGCACCAGCCGGTCTTCGTCGAGGCTCAGCTTGACCGCGCGCGAGCGCTCCGAGGACACGGTGGCCACCCGGTCCACGGCTTTCGCAAACTCGGCCGCATCGACTTCCAGACGCCGCGAATTCCCCATCGGAATGACGCGGGTATAATCGGGGAAGGTGCCGTCGATCACCTTCGAGGTGAGGGTGATTTCCGGCGTGGCAAAGCGCACCTTGGTTTCGCTGACCGAAACCGCGATCTGCGCCTCGTCATCATCCAGAAGCTTGCGCAGCTCGTTCACCGTTTTCCGCGGCACGATCACGCCCGGCATGCCTGCGGCGCCTTCGGGCAGCGCCGCATCGATCCGCGCCAGCCGGTGCCCGTCGGTCGCGACGCAGCGCAGCGCCGGGCCATCGTCGCCCGTCGCCACATGCATGTAGACGCCGTTCAGGTAATAGCGCGTCTCCTCGGTCGAGATCGCGAATTTCGACTTGTCGAAGAGCCGCTTCAGCACCCCCGCCTTGGCGACGAAATTCGCGGTATATTCCGACGAGGCCATCACCGGGAAATCCTCGCGCGGCAAGGTCGCGAGGTTGAAGCTCGAGCGCCCGGCCATCACCGAAAGCCGCCCCGCCGCCGCATCATCCGACAGCTGCACCAGCGATCCGTCGGGCAGTTTGCGCACGATCTCATGCAGCATCACCGCCGAAACCGTCGTCGCGCCCGCGCGTTCGACCTGGGCCGGGGCCTTGTCCACCACCTCGATGTCAAGGTCGGTGGCGCGGAAGGACACGGTCGAGCCATCCGCCTCGATCAGCACGTTTGCGAGGATCGGAATGGTGTTGCGCCGCTCGACAACGGACTGGGCCTGAGACACCGCCTTGAGCAGGGCGGCGCGTTCGATGCTGATCTTCATATCCATTCCTCGCCGGTTCCCGGGGGCGGCAAGGTAACATGCCGCCGCGCCGGAACAAGATTTTTCCGGACATTCCGCCGCTTTGCGCGGGGCGTCAAGGGTTTCAGGATTCCATCAACCGCTTCAAGAGCCCGATATCTTCGGCCAGTTGCCGATCGGTCGCCATCAGCTCGTCGATCTTGCGGATGCCATGCATGATCGTGGTGTGATCGCGGCCGCCGAAACGACGCCCGATTTCGGGCAGCGAGCGGGTGGTCAGATGCTTCGACAGATACATCGCCACCTGCCGCGGCCGGGCGATGGTGCGCAGCCGCTTCGGCCCGATCATGTCGGAGAGCCGCACATTGTAATGCTCGGCCACCTTGCGCTGGATCTCCTCGATCGTCACGCGACGGTCCGAGGCGCGCAGGATATCAGCCAGACATTCCTGTGCCAGATCGAGCGTGATCTCGCGCCCGACCAGCGAGGCAAAGGCGAACAGCCGCGTCAGCGCGCCTTCCAGCACGCGCACGTTCGTGGTGATCCGATGCGCCAGGAATTCCAGCACACCCGAGGCCACGACAAGCCCCGGATTGCGGGCGGCATGGATCTCGGTCTTGGTCTGCAGGATGCCCAGACGCAGCTCGTAATCGGTCGGATGCAGATCGACGACCAGACCGCATTGCAACCGGCTCTTGATCCGTTCCTCCAGATCCTTGATTTCCCCCGGCGCGCGGTCGGCGGAAATCACGATCTGCTTGCCCTGATCGACCAGAGCATTGAAAGTATGGAAGAATTCTTCCTGCGTGCTGTCCTTGCCTGCAATGAACTGCACGTCATCGACCATCAGCACGTCGACCGAGCGGAACAGTTCCTTGAAATCCATGATCTGCCGGTCGCGCAGCGCCTGCACGAAGCGGTACATGAACTGTTCGGCCGAGAGATAAAGCACCCGCAGCTCGCCATGCTGGGACTGCAGCTCATGCGCGATCGCATGCATCAGGTGGGTCTTGCCCAGCCCGACGCCGCCATAGAGGAACAGCGGGTTGAAGGTCACCGGACCGCCCTCGGCGACGCGGCGGGCGGCGGCATGGGCCAGCTCGTTCGGCTTGCCGACGACGAAGCTGTCAAAGGTGAAGCGCGCATCCAGCGGCGCCCCGGGAAGGTCCTGATCCTCGCTGATCCGCGCGGTTTTGCGCGCCGGGGCAGGGGCCTTTTCCGGCATCGGACGGGCTTCAGGCGCGGGCATCGGACGCCCCTCGGGCACGCGGATCGCCACGCGCTCGACCGCAAGGCCGGAATTGCGCAGCTCGCGCAGGATCGGTTCACCATAATTGCGCGAGACCCAGTCGCACATGAATTTCGTCGGCGCCTCGAAGGAAACGATGCCGTCCGACAGCTCGATCAGCTGCAGGGGCGCGATCCAGGTGTTGAAATTGGTCCGGCCGACGGTCCGTTGAAGTTCATTGCACGCCTGCCCCCAGAGTTTGTTCGTCAT